>NZ_CP032416.1 GCF_003600355.1 Clostridium fermenticellae
ATGGATGCCCATTTAAAAGAAATATGGGAAAAAACTTTAAATATAATAAAAGGAGAATTAACTGAAGTAAGTTTTAATACATGGATTAAAAGTATAACTCCTATATCGATCGATAAGGATACTTTAAAATTAGGTGTCCCAAATGATTTTACACGTGGAATATTAAATACTAGATATAAAGATTTAATATCAAATTCTTTAAAATTAATAACTTCAAATAAATATGCAATAGATTTTTTTATATTATCTGAAGAAGAAGTATCAAATAATTCAAAAAAAGTCATGGGAAAAAATCCCGCGAATATTTCTATAAATGAACAAATGTCAACAATGTTAAATCCTAAATATACTTTTGACTCATTCGTAATAGGGAATAGTAATAGATTCGCTCATGCGGCATCCCTAGCTGTTGCAGAAGCACCAGCTAAAGCATATAATCCACTCTTTATATATGGGGGTGTTGGATTAGGTAAGACTCACTTAATGCATGCAATAGGCCATTACATATTACAAAACAATTCCAAATGCAAAGTTATGTATGTTTCATCAGAAAAATTTACTAATGAACTTATAAATTCTATAAAAGACGATAAGAATGTTGAATTTAGAAATAGATATAGGAATATAGATGTACTTCTTATAGATGATATTCAGTTTATAGCAGGAAAAGAACGAACTCAAGAAGAATTCTTTCATACATTTAATGCTTTATATGAAGCAAATAAACAAATAATTTTATCAAGCGATAGGCCGCCAAAAGAAATACCTACTCTTGAAGACAGATTAAGATCTCGTTTTGAATGGGGACTTATAGCTGATATACAAGCTCCAGATTTTGAAACAAGAATGGCAATACTTAAGAAAAAAGCAGATGTAGAAAACTTAAATATACCAAATGAGGTTATGGTATATATAGCTACAAAAATCAAATCAAATATTAGAGAACTTGAAGGTGCTTTAATTAGAATTGTTGCATTTTCTTCTTTAACCAATAACGAAATAAGTATTGAACTAGCTGCAGAAGCACTTAAAGATATAATATCAAGTAAACAATCTAAATTAGTTACAATAGAACTAATTCAAGATGTTGTTTCAAATTATTTTAATTTGAAAGTAGAAGATCTTAAATCATCAAGAAGAACTAGAAGTATAGCTTTCCCAAGACAAATAGCTATGTATTTATCACGAAAGTTAACCGATATGTCACTTCCTAAAATAGGAGAGGAATTTGGTGGAAGAGATCATACTACAGTAATACACGCTTATGATAAAATATCTCAGAACTTAAAAACTGATGAAAGCTTGCAGAATGCAGTAAATGATTTAACTAAGAGAATAAATCAAAAATAACTATCAACATATGTTTATAATTATAAAGATTTATTCTGTTGATAAAAAACCAATAGTTAAACGTATGTAAATTATGTGGATAAAGTTTAATACTTATATTTTACTTATCCACAATTATTTTTTTCTTGTTTTTTAGTATTCTCAATAGATTGAAGAGTTATTAACATAATCACAGCCCCTATTACTATTACTACTAATATAATTATATTATCTTATCTATAAATAACAAAAGGGAAACTGTGAATAAGGAGGAATAAATAATGAAATTTGTATGTAATAGAAGTACACTTCAAAATGGAATTTCAGTAGTTCAAAAATCAATTACCGGAAAATCTTCATTACCCATTTTAAATGGTATATTAATAACAGCTGCAGAAAATGAATTAACTTTAGTAGGATCAGATATCGACTTAAGTATTGAGACAAAAGTTAATGCAGAAGTATATGAGGAAGGAAGTATTGTACTTGATTCAAAAATATTTGGAGAAATAATAAGAAAACTGCCCAATGACAATATACATATAAATACAATAAATAGTAATTCAGTAGAAATATTATGCCAAAAATCAAGATTCACCTTAATATACATGGATCCTTTAGATTTTCCACCATTACCTAATATTAATGAAAATGATATGTTTTCTATACCACAGAAAATACTTAAAAATATGATAAAAAGTACGATTTTTGCAGTTGCTGTAGATGAGACTAGACCAATTTTAACAGGTGTTTTGTTCGAAATAAAAAATAAAAAATTGAATTTAGTAGCATTAGATGGATACAGATTAGCTTTAAAATCAGAAAATCTTGATACAGATAATACTATAAGTGCAGTAATACCTGGAAAAACATTAAATGAAGTTTCTAAAATATTAGAAGAAAAGGATAATGTAAAAATTACATTTACTCCTAATCATATATTATTTAATATAAACAAGACAAAAATAATATCTAGAATTTTAGAGGGAGAATTTATTAAATATAATTCTATAATACCTAATGAATTTAATTTAAAAGTTACTGCTAAAAGAATAGAACTATTAAATTCTATAGAAAGAGCTTCACTAATGGCACAGGCTGAAAACACTAATTTGATAAAATTAAATATAGAAGACGAAAACATGATAATAACATCTAATTCTCAATTGGGAATGGTCAGAGAAGAAACCAGCATAATTTTGCAAGGTGAATCACTTGAAATTGCATTTAATTCAAAATACTTAATAGATGTATTAAAAACAATGGAGGAAGACGAAATTGTTATGGATTTTTCAAGCAGCATAAGCCCTTGTATTATAAGAAATAAGGAAATAGATAATTGTATATATCTTGTTTTACCAGTAAGGTTATCTAAAAAATAATTTTAATTAGGAGATAAATTAAATGAATGAGATTAAAATAAATACCGACTTCATAAAGTTAGACTCTTTCTTAAAGTGGTGTGGTGCAGTGAGCGCAGGATCAGATGCTAAAATTTATATATTATCTGGAAATGTTAGAGTAAATGAAGAGGTTGAAACTAGAAGAGGTAGAAAATTATTTAAAGGTGATGTAATTACTTTTGATAGTAATGAATATAAAATTGTTTAATCAATAGATAATTGTACAATAGTTGCTTTATGGTATAATTATAAATAGGTGTTTTTGATGTATATTAAAAATTTACAATTTATTGATTTTAGAAATTACAAAAAGGTTAATATTGAATTAAATAAAAATACAAATATTTTTATAGGAGATAATGCTCAAGGCAAAACAAATATTTTAGAAGGTATATATTATTGCAGCATAGGTAAATCTCAAAGAACTAGTAGGGATAAAGAACTTATAAATTGGAATGGAAAAGAAGCTTATCTTAATTTATATGTGGTCAAAGATAGATTAAATAAAAAAATAGAAATAAAAATATTTAAAGATGGGAAAAAAGGTATAAATATAAATTCTATTAAAGTGAATAAAATGTCAGAACTTATGGGCGTTCTTAATGTTGTTATGTTTTCTCCAGATGACCTAAAAATTGTAAAAGAGTCACCAAGTTATAGAAGAAAATTTTTAGATATAGAACTGTGTAAATTAAGCAAAAGATATTATTTTAATCTTCAGCAGTATAATAAAGTTTTAGCTCAAAGAAATATTATTTTAAAGGATTCAAGTGAAAATAAACTTAAAATAATTGATATATATGATGAACAATTATCAAAATATGGTTCAGAAATAATTAGTTTAAGAAATAAATATGTTAAGAAACTTGAAAATAAGGGTAAAATAATACATAGAGATATAACTTCAGGAAAAGAAAAATTAGAATTATTTTATATAACTGATGTGAGTATTACGGATAACTTAAAAGAAAATATGTTAAAAAGATTAAAGGAAAATAGATCAAAGGATTTTCAAAGAAAGATAACCTCAATTGGTCCTCATAAAGATGATTTTGAAGTTAAAATTAATGGTATGAACGTGAGAAATTATGGCTCTCAAGGTCAGCAGAGAACGTCAGTTTTAACAATTAAATTTGCATCATTTGAAATAATTAAAGATTTAATGGGAGAATACCCGGTACTTTTATTAGATGATGTTCTATCTGAATTAGATGCTAGTAGACAAAAGTATATATTAAATTCGATAAATGGTATACAAACTTTTATAACATGTACTGGTATTGGAGATATAAAGAAATACTTAAAGGATCAGTCTGAGCTTTTTGTTGTACAGAAAGGTAGAATACAAAAAGTTTAAAATTTGAAAGGAGATTTTTTATGTTTTTACATTTAGGTGAGAATGTAGTTGTACCTGTAAAAGATATAATTGGTATTTTTAATATGGAGACTTCAATGTATAGTTCAGATACCACTCAGTTTTTGAGAATGGCTGAAGAAGACGATTTTATTGAGAGAATAACAAAAGATAAACCTAAATCTTTTATCATAGCTGAAGTTGATAAGAAAAGTAAAATTTATTTATCACCAATTTCTTCATCCACATTAGCTAAAAGATCAGAAACTTTGTATTATGAACCTTAAAGGAGGAAGAGTATGTTAGAACAGAAAAAACAGGTATATGATGAAAGTCAAATTCAAGTTTTAGAAGGCTTGGAAGCTGTAAGAAGACGACCGGGTATGTACATAGGAAGTACAAGTCAAAGAGGACTTCATCATTTAGTTTATGAAATAATTGATAATAGTATAGATGAAGCTTTAGCTGGATTTTGTAAAAATATAGAAGTCTATATACATCATGATAATTCAATAACTGTAGTGGATGATGGAAGAGGAATGCCAGTAGGAATGCATCCTAAAATGAAGAAACCTACTGTAGAAGTAATTATGACTATACTTCATGCAGGTGGTAAATTTGGTGGTGGCGGATATAAAGTTTCTGGCGGACTGCACGGAGTTGGTGCTTCTGTTGTAAATGCACTTTCAGAAGTTTGTGAAGTTGAAGTTAAAAGAGATGGACATATATGGAAACAAGTTTATGAAAGAGGAAAAGCAATAACAGGATTAGATATAATTGGTGATAGTGATGATCATGGTACTAAAATTTATTTTAAACCTGATACTGAAATATTTGATGTTATAGAATTTGATTATGATACTTTAGCTAAAAGAATAAGAGAATTAGCATTTTTAAATAAAGGCATAAAAATACTTTTAAGTGATGAAAGAAATGATAAAAAAGAGGTTTTTTATTATGAAGGCGGAATAAAGTCATTTATTCAATATTTAAATAGGAATAAACAGGTAATTCATAAGGATCCCATATATGTTGAGGGACTTAAAAATGATTGTTCTGTTGAAATAGCATTTCAATATAATGATAGTTATACAGAAAATATATTTGCCTTTGCAAATAATATAGATACGGTAGAGGGTGGAACACACTTAGCTGGATTTAAATCAGCATTAACAAGAGTATTTAATGATTATGCTAAGAAATTTGGAATATTAAAGGAAAGTGATAAAAATCTTGCGGGGGATGACATAAGAGAGGGTCTTACAGCAGTTATATCAGTTAAGCTTATAGATCCACAGTTCGAAGGCCAGACAAAGACGAAATTGGGTAATAGCGAAGTTCGTGGTATAGTTGATAATATATTAGGAGAAAAAGTTAGCTCCTTTCTAGAGGAGAATCCACAAATTGCTAAAGCAATTTTAGATAAATCGTTATTAGCTTCTCATGCCAGAGAAGCTGCAAGACGTGCGAGAGAACTTACAAGGAGAAAATCTGTATTAGAGAATACATCTCTTCCAGGAAAACTTGCAGATTGCTCATCTAAAGATCCATCTGAGTGCGAAATTTATTTGGTTGAGGGTGATTCTGCAGGTGGATCCGCAAAACAGGGAAGGAATAGAAATTTTCAAGCTATACTTCCTCTACGTGGTAAAATTATGAATGTGGAAAAACAGAGAATAGATAAAATACTTGGATATGAAGAAATAAGATCGATGATAACGGCATTTGGTGCTGGTATAGGAAAAGATTTTGATATACAAAAAATAAGATATGATAAAATAATAATGATGACAGATGCTGATGTAGATGGAGCTCATATAAGGACTTTGCTTCTCACATTTTTCTTTAGGTATATGAAAGAATTAGTTGAACAAGGCCATGTATATATTGCACAGCCTCCACTTTATAAGGTTACTAAAAATAAGAAGGATGTATATGCTTATTCTGATAACGAATTAGATGTGGTGCTTAAAGAATTTGGTGGAAAAGATTCGAATACTACAATCCAAAGATATAAGGGACTTGGGGAGATGGATGCTATACAGCTATGGGATACTACTATGGATCCTGAAAAAAGAACTCTTCTTAAAGTAAATGTTGAAGATGCTATGGCTGCTGATGAAATTTTCACTATACTTATGGGTGATAAAGTTGAACCTCGTAGAGAATTTATCCAACAAAATGCTAAAAATGTTGTAAACTTAGATATATAAAGAGGTGGAATAGATGTTTGATGAAGGAAAAGTTTTACCAGTAGACATTAGTAGTGAAATGAAAAAATGTTATATAGATTATGCTATGAGTGTTATAGTTGGTCGTGCGCTTCCTGATGTAAGAGATGGATTAAAACCAGTTCATAGAAGAATCTTATATTCTATGCATGAACTTGGTATTACACCTGATAAGGGATATAGAAAATGTGCTAGAATTGTCGGCGATGTTCTAGGTAAATATCATCCACATGGAGACTCATCTGTCTATGATGCTCTTGTTAGATTAGCTCAGGATTTTTCTATAAGATATACATTGGTAGATGGTCATGGAAACTTTGGTTCAGTAGATGGTGATAGTGCAGCTGCAATGAGGTATACTGAAGCAAAATTGAGTAAAATTTCTATGCAGATGTTAAGGGATATAAATAAAAATACTGTTGATTTTATGCCTAACTTTGATGGTGAAGAACAAGAACCTACAGTATTACCTTCTAGATTTCCTAATTTACTTGTGAATGGTTCTGCAGGTATTGCAGTTGGTATGGCCACTAATATACCTCCACATAATTTAAGTGAAGTAATAAATGGAATAGTAATGATTATAGATAATCCGGATGTCACGATTGATGAACTTATGACTCAAATAAAAGGGCCTGATTTTCCTACAGCTGGTGTAATTATAGGTGTTTCTGGAATAAGAGCAGCTTATAATACAGGCAGAGGAAAAATAATTGTTAGAGCTAAAACTGATATAGAAGAGGAAAAAGGAAGAAATAAAATAATAATAAGTGAACTTCCATATCAAGTAAATAAGGCAAAGTTAATAGAAAACATAGCTGGTTTGGTTAAAGATAAAAAAATACAGGGAATCTCTGATATCAGAGATGAGAGTGATAGAGAAGGTATGAGAGTTGTAATAGAACTCAAAAGGGACATAAATGCAAATATAGTTCTAAATCAGCTTTACAAACATACTAAACTTCAAGATACATTTGGCGTAATAATGCTGGCTTTGGTTAATAATGAAACTAAGGTCTTAAATCTAAAAGAAATATTAGTACATTATTTGAATTTTCAAAAAGAGATCATAAGAAGAAGGACTAAGTTTGATCTCGACAAAGCTTTGGCTCGTGCACATATTTTAGAAGGATTGAAAATAGCTTTAGACAATATAGACGAAGTAATAAAATTGATTAGAGGTTCTAAGAATGGTCAGGAGGCTAAGAATAGTCTCATAAATAGATTTGAACTTTCTGAGAAGCAGACTCAAGCCATTTTGGATATGAGACTTCAAAGACTTACTGGATTAGAAAGAGAAAAGATAGAACAAGAGTATAATGAGCTTGAAAAGAATATATCATATTTTAAAGATATATTGGAAAGAGAAGAGTTAGTATTAAATATAATAAAAGATGAATTAATAGAGATAAAGAATAAGTATGGAGATGAGAGAAGAACTAAGATAGAACAAAGTTCTGATGAAATAAATATTGAAGATTTAATACATGAGGAAGATGTAGTAATAACTCTTACTCATGGTGGATATATAAAGAGAATATTAGCTGATACTTATTCATCCCAAAAAAGAGGCGGAAAGGGAATACAGGCTATGACTACAAAGGAAGATGATTTTGTAGAACATATATTTATAACCTCCACTCATAATAATATACTATTTTTTACTAATAAAGGAAGAGTATATAAATTAAAAGCATATGAAATTCCAGAAGCTGGACGGACGGCTAAAGGTACAAATTTAATTAATTTGATACCAATAGGTGCTAGTGAAAAGATTCAGGCAGTTATAACATTCAAAGAGTTTGATGAAAAAAATTACTTTATAATGGGTACTAAAAATGGTTTAATTAAAAAGACCCAAATAAGTAAGTATTCATCTATAAGAAAAAATGGATTGAATGCTATAACATTAAGAGATGGTGATGAACTTATAGGAGTAAGAATGACAACAGGAGAAAGTGAAGTATTAGTATTTACTAGAAATGGCTATGCTATAAGGTTTAATGAAAAAGATGTCAGACCTATGGGTAGAATTGCAACTGGCGTTAAAGCTATAACTTTAAGAAATAATGATATAGCAGTTGCTATGGAAATTGCAGATAAAAATGGAGATATATTAGTAGTAAGTGAAAATGGATTTGGGAAAAGAACATCAACAGACGAATATACTCCTCATAAAAGAGGAGGAAAAGGTATGATAACATATAAAGTAAGTGAGAAAACAGGTCATATAGTTGGCGCTAGAGTTGTTAGAGACGAAGATGAAATAATGCTTATAAATAGTAGTAATGTGGCTATAAGAATAAATGCTGCTGATATTTCAATTACTAGTAGAAATGCGATGGGTGTTACTCTAATGAAGACAGAAGAGAGTCAGAAGGTAGTTGCTATGGCCAAAATAAACAATGAAGATGATAAAATTGAGAGTAAGTAATTAGCATTATAGTATTTAGCCGGCTTATATTTAATTTATAAGCTGGCTTTAATTTTATAAATAAACTTGACCTAGTGTATCAATTCATAAAAAATAAAGAAATTTGTAGAAATATGAAGTATAAGGTATATAAATTATTGTAATTGTATATTTAAATATCATATTTTATAATTTGTCTGATATAATAACATATGTCGCTTGAGGGAACTCAAGTTACGGTCAGGAAAAGTTTTCAGAGGAATTTTTAATTATATATAATGGAAATTGAAATAATTAAAAGTCTTAAAAAAAGTTCTTGACAGTTTAGAGAGTACATGGTAAGATGTATAAGTCGCTTGGATGAAGCGGCGATGAACCTTGAAAATCAAACAGAGAAGAGTAAAAATAAACCAGCAATTCTTTTGAAAGCTGTTTTAACAGCTTGAAAGTAAAGTAAATGAGCTTAAGTTGAACTCAAAACTCTGAATAAGAGTTTTATATAAGAAATTAAATTGAGAGTTTGATCCTGGCTCAGGACGAACGCTGGCGGCGTGCTTAACACATGCAAGTCGAGCGAGAGAAATCCCTTCGGGGATGGATCTAGCGGCGGACGGGTGAGTAACACGTGGGCAACCTGCCTCAAAGAGGGGGATAGCCTCCCGAAAGGGAGATTAATACCGCATAATGTTGTTTTACTGCATAGTAAAGCAACCAAAGGAGTAATCCACTTTGAGATGGGCCCGCGTCGCATTAGTTAGTTGGTGGGGTAACGGCTCACCAAGGCGACGATGCGTAGCCGACCTGAGAGGGTGATCGGCCACATTGGAACTGAGAGACGGTCCAGACTCCTACGGGAGGCAGCAGTGGGGAATATTGCACAATGGGCGGAAGCCTGATGCAGCAACGCCGCGTGGGTGATGAAGGTTTTCGGATTGTAAAGCCCTGTCTTTTGGGACGATAATGACGGTACCAGAGGAGGAAGCCACGGCTAACTACGTGCCAGCAGCCGCGGTAATACGTAGGTGGCGAGCGTTGTCCGGATTTACTGGGCGTAAAGGGTGCGTAGGCGGATATTTAAGTGGGATGTGAAAACCCCGGGCTTAACCCGGGGACTGCATTTCAAACTGGATATCTGGAGTGCAGGAGAGGAAAGCGGAATTCCTAGTGTAGCGGTGAAATGCGTAGAGATTAGGAAGAACACCAGTGGCGAAGGCGGCTTTCTGGACTGTAACTGACGCTGAGGCACGAAAGCGTGGGTAGCAAACAGGATTAGATACCCTGGTAGTCCACGCCGTAAACGATGAGTACTAGGTGTAGGAGGTATCGACCCCTTCTGTGCCGCAGTAAACGCAATAAGTACTCCGCCTGGGAAGTACGATCGCAAGATTAAAACTCAAAGGAATTGACGGGGGCCCGCACAAGCAGCGGAGCATGTGGTTTAATTCGAAGCAACGCGAAGAACCTTACCTAGACTTGACATCCCCTGAATTACCTGTAATTAGGGAAGCCCTCCGGGGCAGGGAGACAGGTGGTGCATGGTTGTCGTCAGCTCGTGTCGTGAGATGTTAGGTTAAGTCCTGCAACGAGCGCAACCCCTATCATTAGTTGCTACCATTAAGTTGAGCACTCTAGTGAGACTGCCCGGGTCAACCGGGAGGAAGGTGGGGATGACGTCAAATCATCATGCCCCTTATGTCTAGGGCTACACACGTGCTACAATGGTGAATACAGAGAGATGCAAACCCGCAAGGGTGAGCCAAACTTTAAAATTCACCTCAGTTCGGATTGCAGGCTGAAACCCGCCTGCATGAAGCTGGAGTTGCTAGTAATCGCGAATCAGAATGTCGCGGTGAATGCGTTCCCGGGCCTTGTACACACCGCCCGTCACACCATGAGAGTTGGCAACACCCGAAGTCCGTGGGGTAACCGTAAGGAACCAGCGGCCGAAGGTGGGGTTAATAATTGGGGTGAAGTCGTAACAAGGTAGCCGTAGGAGAACCTGCGGCTGGATCACCTCCTTTCTAAGGAGTCGTAAGATAGGTAACTCTATCTTAAAAACCGGTTTATACTTACTCTGTTTGATTTTGAGGGGTTAAAAACCCGAACGGTTTTTAACGGGTAATTTAGCTAAATGTAGTTTGGCGTTAAAATTACACCGGGCCGCAGGCTTAAATCTATAAGGTTTTTAACAGATAGCAGATGTTATCTGTCATCATTCTCATATTGTTCTTTGAAAACTGCACAGAGAAGAAAGTTAAAGTAAAGTTATTACTTTGTAAAATTGATTAAAGATTCTTAATTATTTGATATATATTAACATATATTATTATTAATTAACCGGTAAAAATTGATAGAAACGGGTAGCTTGAGGAAAATGTCGGGCGAAGGGTAGAGCTTACTTATGTAAGTGAGTATCCGGGCGAAACATTTGACAGAAAGATACGGAGTTTATAGCAATTTTTACTTAAAAGGTCAAGCTACAAAGGGCGCATGGTGAATGCCATGGCACCAGGAGTCGAAGAAGGACGCGATAAGCTGCGATAAGCTCCGGGTAGGCGCAAATAGCCTGTGATCCGTAGATTTCCGAATGGGGCAACCCACATGACTAACGTCATGTACTGTAAACTGAATTCATAGGTTTATAGAGACACACCCGGGGAACTGAAACATCTAAGTACCCGGAGGAAGAGAAAGAAATATCGATTTCTTTAGTAGCGGCGAGCGAAAGAGAATGAGCCCAAACCAGGAACTTGTTCCTGGGGTTGCGGGTAGATCACAATTACTTTTATTCTTTAATTGAAGAGAGCTGGAAGGCTCCGCCACAGAAGGTAAAAGCCCTGTAAGTAAAAAAGAATTTTAGTTAGATCTATTCCAGAGTACCACGAGACACGTGAAACCTTGTGGGAAGCTGGGAGGACCACCTCCCAAGGCTAAATACTACCTGGTGACCGATAGTGAAGCAGTACCGTGAGGGAAAGGTGAAAAGAACCCCGGAAGGGGAGTGAAATAGAACCTGAAACCGTGTGTCCACAACCGGTCGAAGCACATTTAAGTGCGACGACGTGCTTTTTGTAGAACGAGCCAGCGAGTTACGGTATGTAGCAAGGTTAAGTACTTATGGTACGGAGCCGGAGGGAAACCGAGTCTGAATAGGGCGACCAGTTGCATGCTGTAGACCCGAAACCGGGTGACCTATCCATGGACAGGATGAAGCGGAAGTAAAATTCCGTGGAGGTCCGAACCGCGTTGGTGTTGAAAAACCATGGGATGAGCTGTGGATAGCGGAGAAATTCCAATCGAACCCGGAGATAGCTGGTTCTCCTCGAAATAGCTTTAGGGCTAGCGTCGGGACTGAGTAATGGAGGTAGAGCACTGAATAGGCTAGGGGCTTTAAAAAGTTACTGAACCTTATCAAACTCCGAATGCCATTTACTTGTATCCCGGCAGTCAGACTGCGAATGATAAGATCCGTGGTCAAAAGGGAAACAGCCCAGATCATCAGCTAAGGTCCCAAAGTGTAAGTTAAGTGGTAAAGGATGTGGGATTTCTAAGACAACTAGGATGTTGGCTTAGAAGCAGCCACTCATTTAAAGAGTGCGTAATAGCTCACTAGTCGAGAGATCCTGCGCCGAAAATGTCCGGGGCTAAAACTTACCACCGAAGCTATGGACTCGTAAGAGTGGTAGAGGAGCTTCCTGTATGGATTGAAGCCGTACCGTAAGGAGCGGTGGACCGTACAGGAGTGAGTATGCTGGCATAAGTAGCGAGAAATAAGTGAGAATCTTATTGGTCGAAAACCTGAGGTTTCCTGGGGAAGGCTCGTCCTCCCAGGGTTAGTCGGGACCTAAGCCGAGGCCGAAAGGCGTAGGTGATGGACAATTGGTTGATATTCCAATACCGCCAGTTTGCGTTTGACAGATGGGATGACGCAGGAGGATAGGATGTGCACACTATTGGATGTGTGTCTAAGCACTCAGACGTGCCCGGAAGGTAAATCCACCGGGATTAGTTAAGGTGTTACAGGGATCTCTTTTTAAGAGAGAAGTATCCGGTTCCACGCTGCCAAGAAAAGTCTCTATGGAGTAAACCGGTGCCCGTACCGCAAACCGACACAGGTAGGTGAGGAGAAAATCCTAAGACCATCGGAAGAATTGCTGTTAAGGAACTAGGCAAATTGACCCCGTAACTTAGGGATAAGGGGTGCCATCTTTATTGATGGCCGCAGAGAATAGGCTCAAGCAACTGTTTAGCAAAAACACAGGTCTCTGCTAAAGCGTAAGCTGATGTATAGGGGCTGACGCCTGCCCGGTGCTGGAAGGTTAAGGGGAATACTAAGCCGTATGGCGAAGGTATGAACTTAAGCCCCAGTAAACGGCGGCCGTAACTATAACGGTCCTAAGGTAGCGAAATTCCTTGTCGGGTAAGTTCCGACCCGCACGAATGGCGTAATGATTTGAGCACTGTCTCAACAGCAAATCCGGCGAAATTGTAGTGCAAGTGAAGATGCTTGCTACCCGCAGTTGGACGGAAAGACCCCGTAGAGCTTTACTGCAGCTTAACATTGAGTTTCGGTATTGTCTGTACAGGATAGGTGGGAGACTTAGATACCCGGGCGTCAGCCCTGGTGGAGTCACCCTTGGGATACCACCCTGACAGTACTGGAATTCTAACCGGAGGCCATTTATCTGGTCACGGGACATTGTTAGGCGGGCAGTTTGACTGGGGCGGTCGCCTCCTAAAATGTAACGGAGGCGCCCAAAGGTTCCCTCAGAACGGTTAGAAATCGTTCGCAGAGTGCAAAGGCAGAAGGGAGCCTGACTGCGACACATACAGGTGGAGCAGGGACGAAAGTCGGGCTTAGTGATCCGGTGGTACCTCGTGGGAGGGCCATCGCTCAACGGATAAAAGCTACCTCGGGGATAACAGGCTGATCTCCCCCAAGAGTCCACATCGACGGGGAGGTTTGGCACCTCGATGTCGGCTCGTCGCATCCTGGGGCTGAAGTAGGTCCCAAGGGTTGGGCCGTTCGCCCATTAAAGCGGCACGCGAGCTGGGTTCAGAACGTCGTGAGACAGTTCGGTCCCTATCCGCTGCGGGCGCAGGAAATTTGAGAGGAGCTGTCCTTAGTACGAGAGGACCGGGATGGACTGACCTCTGGTGTACCAGTTGTTCCGCCAGGAGCACGGCTGGGTAGCTATGTCGGGACGGGATAAACGCTGAAAGCATCTAAGCGTGAAGCCCACCTCAAGATTAGATTTCCCATAGCGTAAGCTAGTAAGACCCCTTGAAGAACACAAGGTTGATAGGTCAGAGGTGTAAGCATAGCGATATGTTCAGCTGACTGATACTAATAGGTCGAGGGCTTGACCAGTTACTTTTCTTAATCAATTTCTTCTATCTTTACTGTGCAGTTTTGAGAGAACAATCTCAATTAGCCGGGGTTTATTTATAAACCTCCGCAATCAGCAATCTGGTGGTTATTACATAAAGGTAACACTCCTTCCCATACCGAACAGGTAGGTTAAGCTTTATTGTGCCGATGGTACTTCAGGGGCAGCCCTGCGGGAGAGTAGGTCATCGCCAGGTAAATCATACTATATTTGGATCTTTAGCTCAGTTGGTTAGAGCAACCGGCTCATAACCGGTAGGTCCGGGGTTCGAGTCCCTGAAGGTCCACCATGTATGGGGGTATAGCTCAGTTGGGAGAGCATCTGCCTTGCACGCAGAGGGTCAAGAGTTCGAGTCTCTTTATCTCCACCATAAAAAGTATCTGTGAAATAGTTTCACGGATACTTTTTTATTTTACAATTTTACCATATTGCATTAAAATGTATATATACATATAATAGAGGTTTTAATATGAATTTTTATAGGATAAAACAGTTTTATTGGGCAATAAATTCAACTTTGACTCCAAGTAGTATACATTTTGTGGAAAGTAATTTAAATTTAAATGAGCTTAAATTATTTAATAAATTATCTATAAGTGAAAAGCAGCATTGCATTAATGTTGCTTATGATGTTATAGGTGAATGTAAATTAAAAAATTTAAAACCAGATTTACTAATAAAGGCTGCATTATTACATGATATAGGTAAAATATATAAGAAGCTAAATATAATTGATAAATCTTTTATGGTTATTGCAGATAATTTATCAAACGGATATTTTAAAAAATTTTCTAATATAGAAAAAATTAATGTGTATTATAATCATGGTAAGATCGGAAGAGATATTCTTAAAAGATATAATGAAGAAGAGAGATTATTATATTTAGTTGAAAATCATAGTAATTTTAGTATAGATGATGATATAGAATTATATATATTAAGAAAATGTGATAGCAGAAATTAATATGTATGGAGGTTTTTATGAATTCAGTTCAAAGAAGAAAATATATAGAAGAATTGTTAAATAAAAGTGATGAACCACAAAAGGGTCATGTAATAGCCGAAAAATTAGGTGTTACAAGGCAAATAATAGTTAAGGATATAGCCATACTAAGGGCGGAAGGAAAAAAGGTTATTGCTACTCCAGATGGATATATAATTCCAAGACAAGATAATAATTTAGTAAGAAAGGTTATAGCTGTTTCTCATAAACCAGCTGATATAGAAGATGAGCTAGAAACTATTATAAAATATGGTGGTATCGTTGAAGATGTAATTGTAGAACATAAGATATATGGAGAAATAAAAGCTATGCTTATGCTTAAGAATTTTTATGATATTGAGAATTTTATGATTAATGTGAATAAATACAATTCAGAACCACTTCTGATACTTACTGGTGGGTTGCATTTACATACAATTTCTGCTGAGAATCATGGTATAATTAAGAATATATTGAAAGAATTAAAAATAAAGAATTATTTAGTTTCAGATTAATATGAGTTCTTTATTTTAAAATAAGAGAGGTGATATCATGAAATTTAATAAGAGACTGGTAATAGGAAGTGTAGTTCTTTTATTTTTAGTATTTTTATTGTTTATAAATAGAATTTCAGGTTTTGTAATAAATATAGAATGGTATAAAAAACTTGGATATTTATCTGTGTATTTTACTAAAATGATAGCAGTAATAAAGCTCATGATTCCTATATTTATTGTAGCATTTGTAGCTATATGGATATATTATAAAAGTCTTAATATGAGTATTATGAAATATAGAAAAGTGTTTGAAGTAAAAACTAAAAGAGAAACTGTACGAAAAAGAATATTTTTTATATTTGATTTTTTGGTTTCATTCATTATGGCCTATATTTTTTCTATTACTTATTGGTATAGAATACTTCAATTTACACATGCGGTTAAATTTGATATCTCAGATCCTATATTTCATATAAATGTATCTTTTTATGTGTTTAAATTGCCGCTTTTACAATCATTATTCGGTGGTTTTGTAAGTTTATTAGTAGTATTAGTACTTATAACACTTTTTGTTTACTTTACTTTAGTTCTAACTGATAAGGTAAAATACTCAAAAGGTTTTAAAATAAACCCAATTAACATAAATTCATTACATAGCGGGATAACTAAGTTTGCAGGCAAACAACTAGCTATAATAGCATCACTTTTGATGCTATGCGTATCAGTAGGATATATATTTAAATGTTTAAATCTTGTATACAGTACAAGAGGTGTTGCATTTGGTGCAAGTTATACAGATATACATGTTAGCTTACCGTTTTTTATAGTTATATCTGTAACTTCCATTATTTCATCTGGAGTGATATTTTGGAGTATAACTAAATCGAAAGTTAAACCTATTTTTGTATCCATTATAGCAATAATTGGATTAATCTTATTGGAAAATATAACTTCTCTAGGCGTTCAAAACTTTATAGTAAAATCAAATCAAAAAACTTTGGAACAGCCTTATATAAAATATGATATAGATTATACTAGAAAAGCATTTAATATTAATAAAACGGAAGTCCATCCTTTTGAAGTTAAGGATAATTTAACTTTAAAAGATATAGAAAGTAATAAGGATACAATAAATAATATTAGGATAAATTCAGTTAATCAAGCATTGGAGTTTTATAATCAGGTTCAGATTATAAGATATTATTATGAATTCAATGATGTGGATGTAGATAGATATAATATTGATGGAAAATTTAATCAAGTATTTATAGCTGCCAGAGAGATAGATACTCAATCTGTAGATCCTAATACTTGGCAGAATAAACATCTTATATACACACATGGCTATGGAATCGTTATGAATAAAGTTAATTCTGTAACTTCTGAAGGTCAGCCTGATTTTGTTATAAAAGATATTCCATCACAAAATAGTACAGATATAAAATTAAAGAATCCTAGAATTTATTTTGGGGAAAAAACTAATGATTATGCAATAGTTGATACCAATATGAATGAATTTGATTATCCGCAAGGTGGAAATAATCAAATGAATAAATATGATGGAACAGCAGGAATAAAAATGAGTTTTATAAATAAATTATTATTTGCAATTAATCAAAAGGATATAAACTTTATTTTATCTAGGGATATAAATAGTAATAGTAAAATATTAATAAATAGGAATATAGTTGATAGGGCTAAAAAAATTGCACCATTTTTAAAATATGATTCTAATCCTTATATAGTGATAAACAATGGAAAGCTTTGTTGGATATTGGATGCATACACTACATCAAATGTATATCCTTTTTCGCAACCTCAAGATGGTGTGAATTATATAAGAAATTCTGTAAAAGTTGTAATTGATGCAGAAAATGGAGATACGAATTTTTATATTGTTGATAAGAATGATCCTATAATAAATAGTTATTCAAAGATTTTTCCTGGATTATTTAAAGATACATCAGGCTTATCGAATGATATAAAGCAGCATTTTAAATATCCACAGGATATGTTTGATATCCAATGTTCTGTGTATGGAAAATACCATATGACAGATCCAGGAGTATTTTATAATGGTGAAGATTTATGGCAAGTTTCTAAAAATCAGAAACAAGTTGGAGGTGAAAAAAATACAGCTGAATCCCCTTATGTTGTAATGAAATTACCTGGCCAAAAATCTGAGGAAATGATCTTACTACAGTATTTTAATATGAGAAATAAAGATAATATGGTTGCTTTATTTGGGGCTAAAATGGATAAGGGAAATTATGGTAAATTAGTTGTATATAAATTTCCACCTCAAAAAACAATATATAGTCCATATTTATTTAAACAAAATCTAAATCAAGATACTACAATATCTCAACAATTATCCTTATGGAATAAAAATGGATCTCAAGTTCAATTTGGTGATACTATAATAGTACCTATAAATGATTCTCTTTTATATGTTGAACCAATGTATCTAAGAGCTAATGGCAAAAATAGTATTCCAGAGGTTAAAAGGGTTATAGTATCATATGGTAATAAGATTGTTCTTGCTGAAAATATAGATAGTGCACTTAAGCAGTTATTTAACTATAGTACAGATACTGATGATCAAAATGATACTGATAATAATCAAGCTACGGGAAATTTAGATTCTAATAAACAACAGTATATTAAGCAAGCTCAAGATTTATATAATAAGGCTGTTGATGCACAGAAAAATGGTGATTGGGCTAAATATGGAGAATATATAAAAAGTTTAGGTCAAATAATAGAATTTTTGAATAAATAATATTTTAATAAAAAAACACTTAATATTTTATAAGTTAGGTGTTTTTTATTTATATTTACATATATATTTAGTAAAAAGATATTTTTATTTTTAAAATATAATTTTTGAAATTAAATTCATTTAATGTTATTAAATTAAATTATAAGAAAAATTTATATAAAAAATTATAAATTTTAATGTGATTAGAAGGATTTATAAAAAACATGTCGAATGTATGATTTATAGATTAGTGAGGTATAATATGGAGAGTATATATAATAAATTATTTATTAAAAATAAGTGTAAAAAGTTATTATGTATTGAAACTAAAAAATTTAATACTAGAAAATATATACCTAAAATTATTAGAAATTCTATACTTAAAAATCTTTTGGATAATAAGAAAGTGGTTATATTTACAGATAGTATATTACATAGAAAAATTTTAGATATATATATTAATAAAAAAAATACTTTTTTAACCAGATGTTTTGAAAATAAAAACTTGAATATAGAGTATTATGATGTTGTTGATTTTACTGTTAATCCAATACAATTTTTACATATGTTAAATATGATTGCAAAAACAAAGGAAGAACTTTGTGTGATCTGGGATTTTAAAAGTATATCTAAAAGATTTAGTAAATTGAGTGAAATTAAAAAATGTATCGAGGATATATTTTCATATTCAAATAAAAATGTATGTAATATCATTTATATATATAATATCGTATATAATTTCAAAGATATTAGAAAGTTTTTAAATAATTTTGACGATGTAGTTATTGAATATATGAAGTCACAGATCTTATGTTCCTGTAATGATAATATTGATAGCACTGTAACCTTATTAAAATACGGTGAAGAATTGTCATGCCGCGATAATGCTATTTTTTCATTTAATAATATGTTTGATAAAATACCTAAAGGTATAAAAATGGACAAATTCACATGCTTTATAGTAAATGAATTAGTAAATATATGTGATGTTGATTTTTGTATAATTCATACTTTAAATGATAATGGAAACGATATATTTAAACTGGATAATTTTACAGGAATAATTAATGAATATAAAATTTATTTAACTGAAAGTATAGAAAGAACAGATTTTAAAGATTATTTGTTAATGAACAATGATAGCTGTATTGACAAATCTTTGAAAGGATGTTTAGAGAAAATAGGAGTACAATCTTGTGCAGCAATTCATGTGAAATATTTTGATACAATAGATGGAATAATATATGTCGGAAGATATCATAATTATATATCAGAATTTGATTTTAGATATATAAAAGATATATGTAAAGCTTCATTTTGCATAATTCAATACAAATATATGAATTTTAATTTAAAAAGTAGACTCATGGAAAATGAAAGGCTAAAGCTTATGGGTGAAATCGGATTGGGAGTGGCACATGATATAAACAATATTTTAACTCCTATAATTGGTTGTACTCAGCTTTTAAAGGATAAGATAGATGATAAAAATTTATTAAAACAGTTAAAGATAATAGAAATTTGTGCTTATGACGGCATGAATATAACTAATAAAGTCAAGAAAATTGCGAAACAATATAATAAAAGTAAATCGGAAATATTTAGTATAGATGATTTAATTTTAGATGCAGTTGAACTTACTAAAAGTAAATGGCTTATGGAAAGTGCAGCGAATGGAATAAAGATAGTTGTAGTTACAAAACTTAATTCTAAAGCTAAGATTAAGGGAAATGCAACTGAAATAAGAGAAGTTTTTATAAATATTATAAGAAATTGTGTTGACGCAATGCCATATGGAGGAACTATAAATATAATTAGTAAATGTATTAAGGAAAAAGTTAGATTATATGTAAAAGATGATGGTATAGGGATGAGTAAAAGTGAGATGGAAAAGATATTTGAACCATTTTTCACTACTAAAGGTAATAAGGGATCAGGATTAGGTCTTAGTGTATCAAATGATATAATAAAGGAACATAATGGAATGATTCGTGTATTTAGCAAAAAAAATATTGGAACCATGTTTGAGATAGAATTACCTATATCAAAGGAAGTTATTAAACATGATGACAACCTTTATGATAAAAGAATAAGTTTTAATGGTAATATTTTAATAATAGATGATAGACAAGAAATAAGAAATGTCATATCAAATATGTTAAAGTCAATGATATCTGATTGTAAAGTTAAGAATTGCGGATGTGAAAATATAGAACAGGAAATAGCAAGGAGAAGGTATGATGTCGTTATATGTGATTTTTCGATGCCGTCCATAAATGGATTGCAGGTTGCTAATATGGTAAAGAAAATGTATGATGATAGTTATTTTTGTCTTATGACCGGATGGGTTGGTGAATTTAGTAAAGAAAAACTTAATAAGGTAGATTTTATATTAAATAAGCCAATAAATAAAAGTGATATAGTTAAATTATTTATGGATTATAAAGAATTCAGATAATATTATTTAAAAATGCAGGTTTAAAGTATGATGATTTTGTAAATAATACCAATAAGAATTTTATTGGAGGATTTTGATTTGAAATGAAAAAAATCTTTATTTACGTATTTATACTTACATGCATTTTTATTTTTTGTCCTTCATCTAATTCAAATTTTAATAGTGATAATCATGTTAGTGGAAAAGATAGAATTGGTTATAATAATAGTATTATGAAAATGTCTTACTATATTAGATATGATAATACCGAAGTATATGACAAAAGTATTAGTAAGCATACAGTTCTTTGTACTTTAAATAAAAATGAAGAAGTTATAGGATATTATAAGAAAAACGAATATGTATATTGCAAAGATAATAAATATGGAAAGTTTGGATGGATAAAAGAAAAAGATTTAAAGGATGTAATATATAAAGATACTAAATATGTATTGGATATTGATTTAAATACATCAGATATAAATATTATAAAGAATAGAAATATAGTAAAAACTATTCCTTATTTTTTAAATGATGACCAGTATGATGAAATTCCATCAGGTGTATTTTACATAAATGGAAAAGGAAGTTATAATTATGAAGGCAGTAGAAGATATTATGTTAAATTCTTTTCAAATTATCTAATACACTCTATACCTCTAGATGAAAAAGGTAATATAATAGAATGTAGGGGAAATAGGTTTGGATTTAATATAGCTTATGATAGTATAAGAGTTTCAATTCAGGATTCGGATTGGTTATTTAAATTTATTTCAGATGGTTCTGCTGTCATTATACATTATTAATTCTCTATTTGAGTTTTTAATAAGGAAGGTTTGTTTATATGGATTATGATGTACTTATATTAGGTGGAGGGATAATTGGATGTGCTGCTGCATATGAACTTTCAAAGTATAGCTTAAATATAGCTCTTATAGAAAGAGACTATGATATAGCAGATGATGTTGCGCTTTTTAATTCGACTATAGTATATGATGGATTGGAGTGCAATGATAGCTTAATGTCAAAATTAGAAATTATGGGTAACTCACTTATAAGAGATATGGCTCAAAAATTCAATGTTAAATTAAAAGAATATAACTCTATGATTATTGCAGAAGATGAAAATTGCCAAAATAAACTTATTGAAATATATAATGAAAAAAAAGATATAATAGATAATATATACTTGTTAGACGGTAATGATGCTTTGAAAATTGAACATGCTTTAAGTAATAAGGTAAAGAAAGTATTATACTCTAAGAATACTTTAATAATAGAACCTTATGATTTGGCCTTAGCTTATGGAGAGATAGCATTTGATAATGGAGTTAATTTTAAACTTGAAGAAGAGGTCTTAGATATACAAAGGATGTCTAAAGGATTTAGAGTTATTACTAATAAAAATAAATTTACATGTAATATGGTTTTAAATACGACTCCAGGCAAAAATTATAGTATAGGAAAATCAGATAGGTTAAATAAGAATAGAGAAAATCAAAAATATTTTCTTTTAAATAATAAGGTCAAGAAAAAATTTGATTCTATAATTACTTTTATAAAAGAGGATGGCGAACAAATATGTATGTCACCTACAATTGAAGGAAATTCTGCAGTTTATATAAAATCAGCTTTTGATATAAGTTACGAAGATGCTTTTAATGAAATTATTAAATTTAATAACTTAGTAAAAGAAGAAAATATAAGTCAATTTTATGAGATCCCATTTTATAATGATACTTTGATTATAGATGATAGTTTTATGGAAAGTGGATATATAAGTGTGAACGGTAAAAGTTATGCTCAAGTTACAATTACACCTGCTATAGCTAAAATCGTATGTGAAACTATAGTTAATAATTTGAATTGTGTGTTAAAGAAAGACTTTATAGATAAGAGAAGGGAATTTTATAAATTTAGAGATTTATGCAATAATGACAGAAAAAAAATTATAAAATTAAATAAGAGTTATGGTAAAATGGTATGCTATTGCAATAAAATAACTGAGGGTGAAATAATAGATGCGATAAGGAGACCTTTGGGTGCACGAACGCTAGAGGGAGTTAGAAGAAGAACTGGCATAACTTTTGGCGATTGTATGGGTGCTAGATGTTTAAATAAAGTAATTAAAATTTTAGCTAGAGAAATGAATAAAGATATGACAGATATTGTTAGAGAGTCTGGGGATTCAAAACTTATATTGGGTAGAATAAAGGAATTTAATGATATGTGATTTAATGGGGGAATTAAATTGATACGACAATGTATTTGTCCTAAGTGCAGTAAAAAATGTATACTAGATATAGATAAATATAATAATGAGATAGAAGTTAATGGAAACTTATGTAATCAGGGTATAAAGTATGCTAATATGGAGATAAATAATAATAAAGCCATATTAACTACACTTGTAAGAATAAAGGGAGCTAAATGTAATGTTATACCTGTAAGAAGCAATAAACCAATTGATAAATCTATATGGATAGAATGTTCAAAGGCATTAAGTAGATTGCATGTTGGTGCGCCTATAAAATGTGGTGATATAGTATGCACAAATATATTAAATACAGGGATTGATATAATATCTACTAAAACTGTTGCAAAATTTATTTTGTAGTTTTTACAATAATTGATTACAGAAAGTGATTGTATAATTGTTGACATAAATAATTAAAATATATATAATTAAGTAAAAACGAAAATTAAACCTAGGATAAGGCTAGTAATGATATTGAAGTTTAAGAGAGTCAGTGTAATTTTTGGTGTGAGCTGATACGGATATGTTGTGAATCCACCTTTGAGGGACTGCTATAAACAGTACGGCAATACCGTTATAAATTTAAGAGAATCAAGATATTTTTATTGATTAATTAGGGTGGCAACGCGGAGTCTTTCGTCCCTTTATTGGGGATGAAGGGCTCTTTTTATATTAAATGAAAATACATATGTTTAAGGAGGAGTTAAAGTGTTAGATTTAAAAAGAATTAGAAATAATCCTGAAGAGGTAAAAAAACAATTGCAAAATAGAGGAGAGGAATTTGATCCTAAATCTATAGATGAAGTTTTATCATTAGATGAGGATAGAAGAAAAATTTTAGTTGAAGTTGAAACTTTGAAAAATAAAAGAAATCAGGATTCTAGTTTGATACCAAAATTAAAAAAAGAAGGAAAGAATACAGATGAGATGCTAGTTGAAATGAAAAAGCTTTCTGATACTATAAAAGGATATGATACTAAGCTTTCAGACATAAATAAGAAGATAGAATATATAATGCTCAGACTTCCTAATATACCAAATCCAGCAGTTCCAGCAGGTGAATCAGATGCTGATAATGTTGAAATAAGAAGATGGGGAGAACCAACTAAATTTGGTTTTGAAATAAAACCGCATTGGGATTTAGGAACTGATTTAAATATACTTGATTTTGAAAGAGCAGGTAAAGTTGCTGGATCAAGATTTACATTTTATAGAGGATTAGGAGCAAAACTTGAAAGAGCCGTTATAAGTTTTTATTTGGATTTACATACAGAAAAACATGGTTATGAAGAATTGTTTCCACCATATATGGTAAATAGGACCAGTATGACTGGAACAGGTCAACTTCCAAAGTTTGAAGAGGATGCATTTAACATCTCAAATAATGACTTCTTTTTAATACCTACAGCAGAAGTACCTGTAACTAATTTTTATAGAGATGAAGTATTAGATGGAAGCAAATTACCAATAAAGCATGTTGCTTACAGTGCATGTTTTAGATCAGAAGCGGGTTCAGCTGGTAGAGATACAAGAGGTCTTGTAAGACAACATCAATTTAATAAAGTTGAGATGGTCAAGTTTACTAGACAGGAACAATCTTATGATGAGCTCGAAAAATTGACTCATGATGCAGAGGAAGCGTTACAAATTTTAGGATTGCCTTATAGAGTAGTTAGAATATGTAGAGGAGACTTAGGATTTACAGCGGCCCTTAAGTATGATATAGAGGTATGGATGCCAAGTTATAATAGATATGTGGAAATATCAAGTTGTAGTAATTTTGAGGATTTTCAGGCTAGACGTGCTAACATAAAATACAAAGATAATCCAAAAGACAAACCAAAATATGTTCATACTTTAAATGGTTCTGGTTTAGCAGTAGGAAGAACAGTAGCAGCACTGCTTGAAAATTACCAACAAGAAGATGGAACTGTAGTTATTCCCGAAGCTTTAAGGAATTACATGGGTGGAAAGTCTGTGATAAAGTAAAAATCTGATAAAGTAAAAGCCTGATAAAGTGAAAAAAATTGTTGACATGTGTCTTTAATATGTTATAATAATACATGTCAGCAAACGTGGAAAGATGGTCGAGTTGGTTTAAGGCACCGGTCTTGAAAACCGGCGTGCGGGTAACCGCACCAAGGGTTCGAATCCCTTTCTTTCCGCCATATATATTTAAGTAGGACATGGAGAAATACTCAAGTGGCTGAAGAGGCGCCCCTGCTAAGGGCGTAGGTCGGGTGACCGGCGCGAGGGTTCAAATCCCTCTTTCTCCGCCATAAAAAGCATCCGTTTGATGGATGCTTTTTTATTGTAACTTTATCTTGAAAATTTATAGAGAACAGTGTTTTTGAACTAAATCACTGTTCTCATATTATTTAATTAGTTAGATAAATAGTATTTAAATTTTAGAAACGAGAGCGTATTCTATTATGCATTGAATTAGTCATCGGAAATTCTCTAAATTGATGTCTAAAATCAGAGTTTGCATTTGAATTTAAATCTGAATTTGGATCAATACTTGTTGTTGTAAATGATTCACCATCTGATCCAATCTCAGAAGGATAAATTAATATATTTCCATTGGATACTAATGCTATAAGTTCAACAGTATTAGTAGATGAATTTAATAAATTACCATTAACTGTAGTTCCCTGGTATTTAACAGTACCCATATTTGCTAAAGGAAGCAGCTTACTGTATCCATTTGAAGGATCTTCGCTTATCCATTCTGCAGATTTTCCTATTTCATTCTCATATGAAGAATTAAGTGTTGTGTTTATTGTTTTAGTTTGGGCAGTGCCATTAGGATAAGTAGCAGTGAATGTCAAAGTCCATTCAGAGTTTGAATTCGATGATTTATATATTTTAGCACTAATGGTTGATCCAATAGGGACACTCATTATATTCTGAGAGGCATCAGGTAGCTTTTCCCAAAATACTTCAACTGTAGTTTGTCCATCTTTGATTTCTTCCATAGTTCCCATTTGTAAAAGGTCAGAGGAAGAAACTCCACCTAAGCCAATCCATTGAGCGGCTACTGCATAGTTATTATTAGATGAAACATTAGGAATAGTCCAATTTCCTGAAATACTGGTATAGATTGCATTAGAAGTTGGTTTACTTATATAGCCAGACCAGTTTGATGAAGTTTGAGTATTAGACGGAAGACTAAAAGAATTTTTTATATTTCCTGTTTTATTATTTCTTTGTGAAATATCTAGTTGTCCCTTATGAGAAAATTTAGAAAAAACATATTGATTGTTGTTAACATTTTTTTGAAATAAATTTGTATGAGTAATAAATAATGATCCTGATATGAATAAAAATGAAAGTACTATCATAGAGAATTTCCCAAATATATTTTTCATTAATCATCTTTCCCTTCAATTAGATATATTTATAATTAATAACTATTTTATAATATTTATATGATGATTTTGTGGTAATTTTAAAGCAAATTTGTGGCAATTTATTATTCTACGTAAAAAAATCGTATTACATTTTGTAATACGATTTTCATTTGGTGCATCAGAGAGGATTCGAACCCCCGGCACGCTGGTTCGTAGCCAACTGCTCTATCCAACTGAGCTACTGATGCAAATCAACAGTAATATGATAGCACAATGTTATTGAAAAATCAAATTACAAATTATCTATTTTGCTGCCTATGTGTTCTCCCATTTTGACTTTACTTTCATATCCACTTTTAGAGTTTTCAATTATATCTTTATCAATATATATTGTATTTCTTTTAAAAAATAGAATTGTGGTAGAACCACCAAATTTGAAGTAACCTTTTTCCTGCCCCTTTTTTATAAGTTTGCCCGGTGTATATGTCTGGATTATTGATCCGACACAGGTAGCACCTACTTCAACACAAATTATATCATTAAAATTTTCAGAATGAAATAAAGTCCATTCACGTTTATTTTTGCAAAATAGTTCTGGAATATTTTTTAGAGCTATTGGATTTACCGAGTAATAGTCACCATTTATCCTTTGTGTCTTATTGCACACACCATTATCTATAAAGTGAAATCTATGATAATCTGTAGGACATAATCTCAATATCAAACAGGTTCCATTTGAAAAATTTGAAGCTATGTTGTTATCATCTATAAGATCACGCAACTTGTATGTAAATCCCTTTATTTGAATTATTTTATCCATATCTATGTCTTGATAAACTGTTAACCTACCATCTCCTGGAGATATTAATACATTATTATTCATATCTATCGGTCTTGAATTTGAACGTAATTTTCGCGTAAAGAAATCATTAAATGAGGTAAAATCTTTAACTGATTTTATGCTTTCCTTCATATCTATGTTAAACTTTTTAGTAAATTTATTTATATTATGTTTACTTAGAGCGCTGTTGCAATAATACCCATATAATTTTGAGAATAACTTCTTTTTTACGAAGAGTTCTAAAAAATTCATTCCTATAGGTGAAGAATAAACCCAATTTAAATATTTATCTCCTGCTACATTTTCTATTTCATATTTTTTTGTTTTTCTGTTATAATAAGTTATCATATTATTAACTCCTCTTAAGAAAAGTAAGTTTTCAATTTAAATTATTTACTATAGAGTGCAAAATGTCAACTTGTATTTTTATTTCAGATGTTCAATTTACAAATTAAAAGTAATGTTAGTAAAAGTATTGAGTTATTTCAATAAGATAGTATAATATAATTGAGAATTTATACTGACTGGTCAATAAATATTTGATAATAATCGGAGTGATATTGAAATGAATAAAACTAAAAAAACTATATATGAATCAGCTATGAAAGTCTTTTCTAGTTGTGGATATAGTGGTGCTACAATGGATATGATAGCATCGGATGCTGGAGTTGCAAAAGGCACTTTATATTATTATTTTAAGAGTAAACAAGAGATTTTTGAGTATATAGTAGATGAGGGAATGAGGATAATAAAAGAAGAAATCGAGGTTATGGCAAAAGAGAAGGAAGATTCATTAGAAAAGCTTAAAGTTTTGTGTGAAGTTCAACTCGATTTAGTTCAAAACAGAAGAGATTTTATTAAAGTTGTTTTAAGCCAGTTTTGGGGAGAAGAAGATAGGCAGATTAAATTCAGGGAAGTTATAAAAGGATATATTATCTATATTCAGTCATACATAAATAATGCCATGAATGATAGGAAAATAAAAGATGGTGACTCCCTTGCAATGGCTTATAGTATATTTGGAATTATGTATGCATCAGCAACATATGAATTATTTAATAATAACAGGGAAAATTCAGAAGAGTTTAAAAGGGGGTTGATAGATCATTTTTTGAATGGTATTCAAATATAATTATGTAATTTAGTTAATTATATAATTGACTTTTTAAGAGAATTATACTAAAATACTTTAGTAGTTATAAATTATGCACTCGTAGCTCAGCAGGATAGAGCAGCGGTTTCCTAAACCGCGTGCCGGAGGTTCGAATCCCCTCGGGTGCACCAATAAAAAGAGAGAGCAAAAATGATTATATTTTTGCTCTCTCTTTAATTATTAAGACTTGATTAACTATAAACCGTAAATGACTATACAATTACTGTCACTTAGACTGCTTTTTTAATTTATTTTATTTGTAAACATCCAGATTCTATTGAAACTATTCCACTATCATGATTAAATTTAGAATTGCAAGAATTGATTATCATTTTTATCTTTTGGCAATTATCATAATTCCATAATTTAAAAATAAAATTTACAGTGTATTGTTTTAAAACTTTGTTCTCATCCTTTAAGGATATAATACCTTGTCCTTTAATTACAATGGATTGTATATCATTGTTACAATTGTGATCTTCTTTATTATTATTCTTGAAATCATTTATATTATTAAATGACATACTTTCAGGAATTGCTAATAGAATTGCAGAAATATTATAATTATCTTTCTTTTTTTGTACAACATATTTCAGAGAAAGATTAGTTTCGCAATCATTATGATTAATATTTGCTTTAATGTTAAAGATTCCATGATTAAATGAATCACATTTGTTATTTATGCGTCCACTTCCACTGCCTATAATAGAAAAATTTAAACTATGATATTGATCTGGAGAACATGTAAAGCATGGATTTGAATAATCAGCAGGTTTAGGAATTAATTTAGTAATATTTTCAAGCTTTTCCTGAAGAAAGACCTGTAAATTCGTTACATCACGTATAATTTTTTCTACTCCTTGATTGATTTCTTTTATATCATTAATAGAAACACATTTACATTTATTTGGATTTAATATATATTGAATTTTTTCACTTTCTGCATTTATAATATGTGATAATCCCATTTCCTCCATTGCAATAGATGCCATAAGCATATTTATTGCTTCATCTCTAGTTATATCAATAATTGGGGTTATGTTTGGAATATTTGGTAAAGACATATTATATTACCTCCCTTTGAAATAATTATGAATATGTAGTTAATATATTATGTTTTTAAACTAATTATGGATTTTCTAAAAGACCAGTTTTTAGGAGCCTTTTAGAAAATCACTAATATTAGTTTATACGAATTATCATAAGTGATGCACCAGCAGAGGAACCTAATAAAATTGCAGATCCTAGAATTCCAAACAATTGTAAGGATACTGTTGATCCTGCCGTTAAATTTATATCTATTTCATTTGTGAAATTTGAAGTAGCAATAATAGGATTTATAGTAGATGCTGTATTTGCAGAACCGTTTATTATGAGTCTTGATCCCAATAAAAGTGATGCAGTAGTATTAATGTGATAAGAAATACGGTATAGTCCATCAGTATTTATAGTAAATATAGTGTTTGAGGAGTTTGGAGAAATATCAGATGAAAACACCTTTGAATTTGGCAGATTTACAAGTGTTCCTAAAAGTATAACACTTATTATACTACCACTTGTATTTGCAGCGAACCCTGCTGTTGAAGTAGGGTTTAATCCCAAAGCTCCAGTAGGACCAGTAGGACCAGTAGCACCAGTAGGGCCAGTAGGACCGGTATCACCAGTAGGACCAGTATCACCAGTAGCACCGGTAGGACCAGTAACACCAGTTGCTCCAGTAGGACCGGTAGGACCAGTATCACCAGTAAGACCAATATCACCGGTAGGGCCAGTGGGACCAGTAGGACCGGTGTCACCAGTAGGACCAGTATCACCAGTAGCGCCGGTACCACCAGTAAGACCAGTGTCACCAGTAGCACCAGTTACACCAGTAGCACCAGTAACTCCAGTAGGACCGATTGCACCAGTATCACCAGTAGGACCAGTATCACCAGTAGGGCCAGTTACACCAGTAGAGCCAGTAGCCCCAGTAGGGCCAGTAGAGCCAGTGTCACCAGTAGGACCAGTTACACCAGTAGGACCGGTTACACCAGTAGGACCAGTAGCCCCAGTATTACCGGTAGCTCCAGTATCGCCGGTAGGACCAGTAGAACCAGTAGGGCCAGTAGCACCAGTAGGACCCGTAGCAGCACCAGTAGGGCCAGTAGGGCCAGTTGCACCTGTTGCTCCTACTGATACAGGAGAATTAAGAACATCATCCATTGTAGAATTTAGTATTAGTTGAGTTTGTGCCATTACATCAATAAGGGTATTAACATTTTTATTAACCGAAATTATATCATCAATACTTGATGGATTATCATTCAATCCTGGTAATGTTCCTAATACAAATTGAATTTTCTCTCCTTCTGAGTTTATCACATGACTCAGGCCAAGCTCTTCCATAGCAATAGAGAATAATACCATGTTTAATGCATCTTCTCGTGTAATAGAAGGGCTAAGAGAAGGTAAATTAGGCTGTGACATTTATAAAAACCTCCATTCAACTTTATTTTAGCTTAAACGTACAATCATTAGTGAAGCACCGGTACTATTACCCAATAAAGTGGCTATACCCGCTAAACCAAATAATTGTAAATATACTGTTGATCCTGCGGTTAAATCTATCAGTATCTCATTTGAAAAGTTTGATAACGATAGAATTGGTACTATTGTGGAGGCTGTATTAGATGATTCATTTATGATGAGTCTTGTGCTTAAGAGCAAAGATGCAGTTATATTGACATTATATGATATTCTATAACGTCCTGCTGTATTTATTGTAAAGACAGTATTTGATGAATCTATACTAATGTCTGAAGATATAATTTGAGAATTTGGAAGTGGGACTGGAGTACCAGCTGCTAATACTGTTATTGCAGTACCACTAGTATTTGCTGCAAAGGCTGTAGTTTCAGTAACATTTTCGCCAGTAGCCCCAGTAGGACCAGTAGCCCCAGTAGGACCAGTAGCACCGGTAGGGCCAGTATCACCAGTAGGACCGGTGGCACCAGTAGGACCGGTATCACCAGTAGGACCGGTATCACCAGTAGGGCCAGTCTCACCGGTAGGGCCAGTCTCGCCAGTAGGGCCAGTCTCACCGGTAGGGCCAGTCTCACCAGTAGGACCAGTAGCGCCAGTAGGACCGGTAGCACCAGTAGGGCCAGTATCACCAGTAAGACCGGTGTCACCAGTAGGGCCGGTAGCACCAGTAGGGCCAGTCTCACCGGTAGGACCAGTAGGACCGGTTGCTCCAGTAGCTCCAGTAGCACCTGTATCACCATCTGCACCAGTAGGGCCAGTAGGACCAGTAGCACCAGTATCGCCGGTAGGGCCAGTATCACCAGTAGGACCAGTTACACCAGTAGCTCCAGTAGCACCAGTATTGCCGGTAGCACCAGTATCGCCGGTAGCACCAGCAGGACCAGTAGCACCAGTAGGACCAGTTGCACCTCCTGCAGGGCCAGTAGGGCCAGTAGGACCAGTAGGGCCAGTTACACCCTGCATAGTCGACGAGTTTAGGGCGTTTTGCATTTTAGATTTCAGTAATGATTGATTTTGTACGACAGAATTCATTGTTTCCCTTACACTGTCATTAACTGCAATTATATCATCTATTGTTGATGATGGACTTGTTACTCCAGGAATTGTTCCTAAGGTGTATTGTATTTTTTCACCTTCAGCATTTATTATATGACTTAGTCCGAGCTCTTCCATAGCAATTGATGAAAGAATTACATTGATGGCATCTTCTCTTGTTATAGATGGGCTAATACTAGGAAAACTAGGTTGTGACATAATATAAAATCATCTCCTAATTTGATTTTTTAGTTATTCTTGATAATTCTCTTTGTGCTTTTATACAATTTGGATATATAGCTAATACATTTTTAAATGCATCATCAGCTTTTTTGTAATCATTAATTTCTTTATAGCAGCATCCAATAAAATACCATGATAAATAGCTTCCGGCACCTGATAAAATAAGATATTTTGAGTTTCCCTCGCCAAGTTTAATACATTGATTGAATACTAAAATAGCTTCTTTAAATGAATTTTCTTTGAATAAAATTATACCTTTATAAAAATAAAGATCCACATAATCAGGATATAATTTGATAGCTTTTTCAATACCGAATTTTGCTTCATTGTAATTTTCAGTATTTATTAGAATATCATATTTTAATTTGTAAAGTAGAGATGGCGGAAGTTTGTAATTTTTTAAAAAGCCTATTATTGATAGATTTATCTCATAAAGAGCTTTAGTGTATTTTTTTAAACTATAATATTCACTTGCTATATGATAATCAATCCATGGACTATAATTTGGTTCTGTCTTTTCATTTTCAAGTATTTTCAAGTTCCTTGTAATTTTTTCTTTTTTTCGAATTATAGAATCTAGATACCCATAATGATTAATTTCAATATATGGCAGTGCTTTTTCTGAATATATTTCACCTGAATAATTCATAGTAAGATGTTCATGAATTTTACCAGTAAATTTAATATCTCTATGATTACGAAATAATCTATATGATGAGAATAAATAGGATCTATTTATATCAATTGGAAAATCTCCATAATAATTTATAATTGGTACTAGATAGATATATCCCTTTTCATCCATGAGTGTTTGATAAAATTTATTTTTATTTTTTATAATTATTTCTTCATCAGCATCGAGCCATAAAATCCATTTGCCATTTGCTTTAGAAATTCCATAATTCCTTGCTTCAGCAAAATTGTCTTTCCAGGGTAAATAAAAAATTTTTGCTTTATATTTTTCACATATTTTTCTTGTTTTATCAGTTGAACCAGTATCTACAATTATTATTTCGTCTGCAAGGTCTTTGGCACTCTTAAGGCATGAATCTATAAAATTTTCTTCATCTTTTACAATCATACAAAGGGAAATTAATATATTCTTTTCCAAATATCAGCATCCTCTTTACATATTATTAAAAATATAGATTTTGTAATTAAAAATAAAGACTGAATTCTGCCTCGCTAATAATAACATATGATTAAATAAAAGATATGTGTTAGATAAATATTTTGTATAAATAAAATATGTTACTGTTCCATATTGAATTGAATAGTATGTAGGGTAGATAAGATTTAAGGAGAGAAAGTCAAAATATGATAACAATTAGTCTTTGTATGATTGTTAAAAATGAAGAAAATGTGTTAGAAAGATGTCTTGATTCTGTATTAGATATAGTTGATGAAATAAATATAATAGATACAGGGTCTACTGATAACACTAAAGTTATTGCTAGAAAATATACGAATAGATTATTTGATTTTAAGTGGGTAGATGATTTTTCAGCTGCACGTAATGAATCTTTTAAGAAGGCTACTAAGGATTATATACTATGGATGGATGCTGATGATGTTGTATCTTACAAGGACCGTAAAAAGTTTTTAGATATAAAACAACATTTAGATAATTCTGTTGATGTAGTTAGTATGAATTATAACCTTGCTTTTGATGAATATGGAAATGTTGTATTTAGCTCACGTCGTAATAGACTTGTGAAAAGAGAAAAAAATTTTTGCTGGATAGGGGAAGTTCATGAATATTTAAATGTATATGGGAAGATAGAGGCTAGTGATATATCTATTACACATAAAAGTGTTTATCATGATAGTGATAGAAATCTTAGTATATATCAAAAACTTTTAAAAGAGGGAAAAAAATTTTCGCCTAGAGATAATTACTACTTTGCAAATGAATTGTTTGACCATAAAATGTATACTAAAGCAGCTGTAATATATGAGCAATTTCTTCTAGATAATAAAGGTTGGGTTGAGGATAATATCTCTAGTTGTAGTAAGTTAGCAGATTGTTACCATGAGCTTGGATACAGGGATAAGGAGTTAAATTCTATACTGCGTTCATTTAAATACGATTATCCTCGTCCAGAATTTTGTTGTAGGCTCGGTTATTATTTTTTAGAAAAAAATAATTTTAATGCTGCTATCTTATGGTATAAATTAGCAGCAGATCCCTCTAAGTTAGTAGTAAATAGTGGTTTTTCGCAGCCAACATTTTCTACATGGCTTCCTCATTTACAACTTTGTGTATGCTATTATAAGATAGGTAATAATAAATTAGCATATCTTCATAATGAAGTTGCCAGACAGTATAGACCTAATGATAAGAATATTTTATCAAATAAAGAATTCTTCGAATCTATATTAGAAAAATAGTTTTATGTAATATTATAGGGCTGCAATTTGAAGTGTAGTTGTAACCCTATAATAAAGTATCAAACTTCATTGAATATATCTTCTATAAATTTTTCAAAGTTTTCTCTTTGAGTGTGTCTGTTGCCTACATATATTTTTTTTGAAGTGAGTATATTATTTAATTTGTATTTATCTAATGAATTCATATGTTGAAATTCATTAGATTTATATAGCTTTCTTAATGTCTTTCCTATTTTTAATAGACTTTTGTAGTGAATGCCATTAGAAAATCCTCTTATCATTGAATTATTTGGATAGTTTGATGGAAAAAATAAAGACTTTGCAAGCCATCCATTATCTGCAAGCCCATCCATTGTAGTATTTGTTAATACAAAATTTAAATAACTTGAAAATTCGTCAAATTTTCCATCATGAATTTTTATACCAACAATAGGATACCATAAGCCTCTGATTTTTCCACTGTTAGTACCAGATGAACTGAAGTATGCCAGAGTTACTCGCTCTATTCCATAAATATATTTAATACTTACATCTATTAATCCAATCATTCTAAAATGTCTAATAGAATATACATTGGCATGAAATGATTTTGGATACATTTTTAATATCTTTATTGAATTTGGCATATAAAATCTCTCCTTAGTTTATAAATAACTTTTCATAATGGAAAACCATATGACATTAGAAGTAAACCTTCTAAAGTCATATGGTCTATATCCAATATCAACTAACAATTTTCTATTTTATCGAGCTGTTTTTTTATTTCATAAGCATTTTTATAGCTTCCACTTAGATTCATTAGTTTTTTTAGGAAAATTTTTTCTTCTAAATTTAAATCAAGTTCTTCGTACCACGGGTTTTCTTTTTTATTGGTTACTTCGTATGATGAGTAGTAAAGGTGGATTAAAAAATCGCCCATGAACCAATAATCTGTTGTTTTAACATATTCCTTATTATCAATAATTCTAGCAAGTCCAAAATCTATCAATGCTATATCACTATTTTTTTTTAATATTACATTTGGAAGTCTAATATCACGATGCACTATGCCATTTTGATGCAATATATTAATTAATGATAAAAGTTGCCTTGCTACTTTGTAAATTTCTTTTTTACTGAATTTATAATTATCTATGGCTAACAGGTTTTCAAATACTTCCCCTTCAATATATTCTAGTATATATCCTTTTCTATCGTGATCTTTAAAATTTGATATAAATTTTGGAAAGTGTGGGTTGTTTAAAGTCCTCAATATTTTTTCTTCATAAAATAATTTTTTTCTTGTGCTATAAAGCATATCTTTTTTTAGTTGCTTTATGACACATTTTTCATTTCTATCATTTATTGCCATATACGCAATTCCATAGCGACCCTCACCGATCATACTTAAAATGGAGTATCCATTAACTTTTTCTCCAATAGTATAATATCTATCCATATTAATATCTTTTCGTTATTTAAACTATCTGCTGTATGATCTACTGCTATCATATGAGTTGCTATATGAATAATCGTTGGATCTACTACTGCTGTATGATCCATCACTACTGTAGCTGTATCTACTTCTACTGTAGTATCTTCCTGGATCGCTTATTGAGCTACGTCCAAATCTACGTCTAGATCTACTTCTACTTCTTGATCTACTCCTAGATCTACTCCTAGATGAATTGCTAACTTTGTAGTAATTGTGCCCATGACGTGAATTGTAAAATCCCATACATAACACCCTCTTTTGTTTTTTATATTTTTTATAGTTTGTTTCTATATTTATATAATATGGAGTCGTTTTACATACTGTTACTTATTTAAAAGTAAATTTAATTTTGCATTACTTAAAGTTTAAAATTTACAGACAGTTTTTGATGAGTTGTCATAAGGGTAATGGGGAAGAGGAAGGCTTTAGAATGGATGTTCTAAACTACTAAAGAAAATTCAACATGTGTATTAAACATGTTGAATTTTCTGTTTCCTATAAATTATAAAATGTGTTATAAGAGCTAATATTTGAAATATAAGCCCGATTGTACAAACACCGTACCATCTGAAATACTGCCAGCAGAGGGTACCTAGAAATGATCCTGATGCACCACCGACAAAATAAGAGAACATAAATATTGTATTATTGCGGCTTCTGGTTTTATCACCCAAATTTTGAACTCTGGCTTGATTTGATACTTGCCCGCATTGGGTGCCAAGATCTAAAATTATTACACCTAATATTAATCCATATAGATTATATCCGAAGATAAAAAAACATATATATGCGACTGTAGAGAGTACTGTTGCAATTCCAACTGCGAATTTTGGACTTTTTTTATCACAGATCTTACCAACTAATGGGGCTATTAATATTCCAGCTATACCTAAAAGTCCAAATAAACCGGCTTGTTTTGTACCCATGTTGTATATTGGTGTTTCAAGTAAAAAGATAAGTGACGTCCAAAATATACTAAAGGAACCAAACAAGAAAAATCCATTAAGTGCCGATTCTCTTAAAGTAGGCTGATTTTTTACTAATTCTGGTATTGACTTTAAAATTTTTGTATAGAATATCTTTTCAGTTGGTTCTTCCTTAGGAAAAAACTTTGATATAAAAACAAATAATATGGCAATTAATAAGGCTGCTAAAATATAAACAATTCTCCAGTTAAAAATAGAACCCAAAATGCCACTGAATGTACGTGAAAGTAAAATTCCTATAAGAAGTCCACTCATTATATATCCTATTATTTTACCTTGTTCACCGACTGGAGCCAGATGTGCTGCATACGGTAAAATAATTTGTGGTACTATAGTTGTAAGTCCTACTATAAACATTGATATAAGCATTAAAGGATAATTTGGTGAAAATGATGTGAAAATTAAAAATATAATTATTAAACCAAGCATACGTAAAATTAGTGATTTTCTTTCAGACATATCACCAAGCGGCACTAAAAACAGAAGACCTAAAGCATAACCTACTTGTGTTACAGTGGCGGCTAATCCACCTAAATTTTGTGAAATATTAAATGTATGTACAATCTGCGATTCTAGTGGTTGAACATAGTATAAGTTGGCAACACAAACTCCACAAGCAATTGCCATAAGTAATATCAGCGATTTTGTTAAAACGAAATTTTCTTTTTTTATAGTATTGTTCAATTATGCAACTCTCCTTTTAGAAAATATAGTATATTATAAATTTAGTAGACATTGTACATAGGGTGTACATGAAATAAAACTGTAAAATCTTCCACTAAAGAAGATTTTCAAGTTGATCTAAAAAATTATAAATGGCATTTATATCTTCCTTTGAATTATTGTTTACACATGAAAATATAATTTTATTAATATTCTCATGATATTTCTTATGTTCGCAATATGCTGTCCATCCCTTCCTGGTTAATGAAATGATTATCTGTGTTCTGTTATCCGGGTTTATGTCTTTTATAATAAGTTTTTTATCCTCCAATCGTACAAGTGTTTTTGAAACAGCAGCTTTTGTAATATTTTTTCTACGAGCTATCTCTGATACTGATAGTTTTTCATTATCACCTATGAATTCTATAAGATGAATTTCAGATAGATGCAGCATCTCATCAGTACCAAAATCTCTAGCTTTTTTGTCACTTTCGTTGAAGTTATTTATTATGTTTAATAATTTTCTCGGTATTTTTTTTATTATATAATTTTTATCCATACTACATATTGTATACATAGTATACAATATTGTCAAATATGATTAGAAATGTATGGAGTCGGGTAATATATATTTGTTCATAAAATGTTAATCGAATGTAAACAAGCAAGTAACACTTATTACACAAAATCGTAACAATAACTATATATAATAATAATTGTCCTAAGGAAATAATCCCTTAGCGAAACGGCAAAAATATAATAAGTCCCCCTTATTATATAATTATATTTAAGTAAGCATCAGTCTTAAGAACTGGTGCTTTTTTATATTATATAAATATATTTTTTAAAATAACTGTATGGTATAATTATAATACTAAGAAAATTGGGAATAACAAGAAAAATTTCTTGGATCCGTATTTCTAGGGGGTGTGTTTATTGTATAAAAAGATATTAATTATTATTTACACATTTGTGTTTATAATGAGTGGATTATTAGTATCTGGTGTTAGAGCGGATTCTTCTTTAAAGATTCAGAGAATATGGGGAAGTGATAGGTATATTACGTCTTCATATGTAGTAGAAAAAGGATGGGAAAGTTCAAATTATGCTGTATTAGTAAATGGAGAAAATTTCCCGGATGCATTAATTGCCTCGAGTTTAGCTAAAAAATTTAATGCACCTATTCTGCTTACTCAGAGTAATTCACTTAGTCAGAATGCTTTATTTGAACTCAATAGACTTGGCACGAAGGATGTTTTTATAGTTGGCGGAAAGGCGGTTATAAGTGAAGATATTGAAAAATATATAAATATGCTGGGAATAAATACTACACGATATAGTGGAATAGATAGAGATGAAACATCTGTTAAGGTTGCAGGAAAAATTGGAACACAAAATGGTATATTTATAGTATCCGATGATGATTTTATGGATATGATCTCCATATCACCAATTGCCGCAAATTTGAATATGCCGATTATACTTGTTTATAATAATGAAATTCCATTTTCAGTTCAAAATTTTATATCTGATAAATATATTCCTATGACATATGTAATAGGAGATAAAGAGGTAATTAGTGACAGTGTTTTGGATAAGTTTCCTAATGTCAAAAGAATAACTGGTAATGGTGCTTATGAGAGAAATGCCAATATAATAAATGCTTTTTCTAATAAATTAGATTTTAGTAGTATATTTTTAGCATACTCTAAGGAATTTTCAAATGTACTAAGTGCAACTTCTCTTGCTGCAATCAGTGGGAATCCTATAGTTTTAGTTGGAGATACTATTTCGTGTAATGCGAAAAAGGTCATTAGATCTAACCATATTGAAAATTTAAATGTATTGGCTAGTGATACAATGATAAGTGAATCTACAGTAAATGAATTTATCAATCTAATCAATGGCAGTGATTAGATTGTATAAGGAGAATATTATGAGTAAAAAATTTTATGCAATCAAAGAAGGATTTGATTCTGAAAATAATAAGAAGGTAGAAGATAAAGTAGTCGATACATGGGGTGAATGTTTAAAATATGTAAAAGGAGTAAAGGGAGCTAAGTATAAAAGTTTTCAGAGTATGAAAGATGCATCTGTATATTTAAATAAAGGCAGTAAAATGCTTAAAAAGGGAGTAGATAATTATCCTGAGGACTGTCTGCATATTTATGTTGATGGAAGTTATAATGAAGAAAGTGAAAAATATTCTTATGGAATTATAGCAGTTAGAAATGACGTAGTCGAATATATTGAGAGTGGTGCGGCAAAAGATAATTCTAAAAAAAACATAAGACAAATAGCAGGAGAGCTTAAAGCTGCTGTCAGAGCTTTAGAATATGCTCTTGAAAATGGAGAAGAAAAGGTTGTTATTTTTCATGACTATGAAGGAGTAAGTCATCATGCCACAGGATTTTGGGAGAGAAGAGAAGAATCTTCAATTGAGTATTATATAAAAATGAATGAACTTATGAGTTCTGGAATTGAAGTTATTTTTGTTAAGGTAGATAGTCATACGGGTGATATATTTAATGAGCTGGCTGATGAAAAATGTAAAGAAAAGTTATCTATAGCATCAGATAATGTTGTAAAAAAGTGGCTTTGCACACATACACTTACTGTTTTAAATCAGCATGTCAAGGATGAAATTTTGAATATTGCTCCAGATTCGAGTGACAAGATATTTTTGACTGAAAACTATGAAAATAAAGGCTATGATGAGAAGGATTTTATGTTTGAGGCAATAGTTGAAGCGAAAAAGTCAATGGAGAATTTAGAAGTTCCAGTAGGGGCAGTTATAGTTAAGGATGGAAATATAATAGCTAGAGCACATAATTTAAAAGAAAGGCTTAAGGATTCTACTGCCCATGCAGAAATTATTGTGATAAGAAAGGCATCAGAATATTTAAACAATTGGAGACTTACGGATTGCAGTATGTATGTTACACTGGAACCGTGTCCAATGTGTGCAGGTGCAATACTTCAATCGAGAATAAATAAGCTTTATATAGGGACATTTGACCAGGAATCTGGAGCATGTGGGTCTGTTATAAATATACTTCAAAATGATAATTTGAATCACTGGACAGATATAAAATGGTGTCATGATGAAAGGTGCAGCGATATTTTAAAAAGCTTTTTTAAGTCTAAAAGATATAGGGCTTGTAAATGAAAGCTTAACTTATGCTCCGGCCGGGGTTTTCAAAATACGTCACGTAAAAAATTTCTAGTAAGTCTAAGCTTGTGTTCATAAAAATCTAAGCAGATTTTATAAACTCACTTTGTTCAAACATATAAAATCCACTAAGATTTTTTAAGAACGCTTCACTAATACTTACTACAAAATTTTTTAATGTGCCTAAATTTTTGAAATTCTGGTCTACGCATAAGTTAAGCTTAGAATTACAAACCCTATAGTATTGTGGTAATATATTAAGTGAATAAATGGATCTCAGTTTATAGTTAGTTGAGGTGGTAGAATGATAGATAAGTTAATGAAATTACAAAATGGAACAGATATAAGAGGAATTTCAATTGATTATAAGGATAAAAAGGCAAATTTAACTCTTGAAGCCGTGAAATCAATAAGTTATGGATTTATAAAATGGTTAGAAAAAAAGATTGATAAAAATTCAGGCACTTTTAAGATAGCTGTTGGTATGGATTCAAGATTGTCAGGTCCTAAAATAAAGGATTGTATAATTAAGGAGTTTGAGAGCTTAGGGTGTACTGTTTATGATTGTGAAATATGCACTACCCCAGCAATGTTTATGACAACCATTTTAAAGGGGTATGATTGCGACGGAGCCATAATGGTAACAGCGAGTCACCTTCCTTATTATTATAATGGAATGAAGTTTTTTACTAAGGATGGCGGATGTGAGAAACAGGATATAACAGATATTATATCTAAAGCTTCAAATTGTAATGGTGAATATATTGGAGATAAAGGCAGTGTACATAAAGTAGATTTTATTTCCGAATATTCAATGCTTATGGTTGATATAATTAGAAAAGGTGTGTCATCAGGCAAAAATTATGAAAAACCTTTGTCGGGTTTTAAAATTGTAGTAGATGCTGGAAATGGTGCAGGAGGTTTTTTTGCTAAGAAGGTTCTGGAAGTATTGGGAGCGGATACTTCTAAAAGTCAGTTTATAGAACCAGATGGAAGGTTTCCAAACCATGTTCCAAATCCAGAATCTAAAGAAGCTATGGATTCAATTAAAATTGCAGTGCTTAAAAGTCAAGCTGATCTTGGAATAATATTTGATGCAGATGTGGATAGAGCCGCTATAGTTGATTCGAGTGGTACTGAAATAAATAGAAATTCACTTATAGCATTGATTTCATCGATAATTTTAGAAGAACATCCTGGTACAACAATAGTTACAGACTCTGTAACCTCAACGGGTCTTAGTGATTTTATTTCTGAACTTGGAGGTATACACCACAGATTTAAAAGAGGATATAAGAATGTTATAAATGAAGGGAAAAGACTTAATGCTCAAGGTAATGAATGTTATCTTGCTATTGAAACATCAGGCCATGCCGCATTAAAAGAAAATTACTTTTTAGATGACGGGGCATACCTGGTATCTAAAATAATCATAAAGATGGCAAGGCTAAATTCTGAAGGCAAAAATATACACAGTCTTATAGAAAAATTAAAAGTGCCGGTTGAAGGATTAGAATATAGGATAAAAATAAAAAGTGATGATTTTCAGGAAATTGGTAAGAGCGTCCTGCATGATTTGGAGGATTATATTGGGAAAGTAAATGGATGGAATATAGTTCCGAATAACTATGAGGGAATTAGAGTAAATTGTGATAAATTAAATGGTGACGGGTGGTTTTTACTTAGGAAGTCATTACATGAACCTGTTTTGGTACTTAATGTTGAGTCAGATTTAAATGGTGGAATTAGAACTATTGTAAATAAACTCAAACCATTTCTAATTAATTATAAAGAACTTGAATGTGACTTATAAATTTTCATTGATTTTTTGGTGAAATAAGTATATAATTAACGTTGCAATTTGTAATTCTGGAGACGTATCGAAGTGGTCATAACGAGCTTGACTCGAAATCAAGTAGTCCACAAGGGCTCGTGGGTTCGAATCCCACCGTCTCCGCCATAAATTGTACAGTCTATTATATTTGTTAAAAATAGTTGAATTATATGTGAATTAGTAGTATAATAAAATTTGTCTTGATTGCTAAAAAGCACTGGATAAATTCAATATTTTTTATTTCATGAGTAAACCGTGGAGAGATGTCCGAGTGGTTGAAGGAGCACGCCTGGAAAGCGTGTGTAGGGGAAACTCTACCAGGGGTTCGAATCCCCTTCTCTCCGCCATTTAAACTTTGTCGTGCTAGATGGGGAGTTAGCGGTGCCCTGTAGCCTGCAATCCGCTATAGCAGGGTTGAATCCCTCACAGAGATTGCAAAATGTGAGGTCTGGCCCATAAAAGTGGCGTTGAGAGTTGGGTCCCACGCAATAAAAACTCATGAACTCCGTCAGATCCGGAAGGAAGCAGCGGTAAGTGATAATTTTTGTGTGCCGTGGATAAACCTGATTTGAGTTAACTATATGGGTAACGCTTATAGTTTGTAAATCGAAGTGAGGTGCACGACTTTAAATTTGTATATGAGGATACCTAGCAGTGGGTATCTTTTTTTTGTTGTATATTAACTTTTATAAATTCATGGGATATAATATATATATAATTAAAAAGAAGGTGATTTTTTGGCTTATACGGCTTTGTACAGAGAGTGGCGTCCTAAAAGATTTGATGAGGTAGTTGGTCAGGAACATATAACCAGGACTTTAAAGAATCAAGTGAAAAACAATAGAATAGCACATGCATATCTATTTTCAGGTACAAGAGGTACTGGAAAAACTTCTACTGCAAAAATATTTGCTAAAGCTGTGAACTGCACAAATATTAAAGATGGTGAGCCATGTAATGAATGTGAAATGTGCAGAAAAATAAATGATGGCCTTTCTATAGACGTTATAGAAATGGATGCAGCTTCTAAAAGAAAACTTGAAGATATAAAGGATGTAATAGAAAATGTAAAGTATCCACCTCAGGAGGGCAAATATAAAGTATACATAATGGATGAAGTACATATGTTAACTCAAGAAGCTGTTAATGCCTTTTTAAAAACTTTAGAAGAACCACCTTCAAATGTTATATTCATATTGGCTACTACTGATCCTCAAAAACTACCGGTAACTATAATTTCTAGGTGTCAGAGGTTTGATTTTAGAAGGATAAAGAATAATGATGTATTCAAAAGACTAAGAAGGATAGTAGATGAAAAAGGTGTATTTGCTGATGATAAGAGTTTGAATACAATAGCTAGAATGTGTGATGGTGCCATGAGGGACGCTTTAAGTATATTGGATGAAGCTATATCAATGGGTGGAGGAAAAGTTGAATATGAAAATATAGTAAACATGCTTGGACTTGTAACGAATGAACATCTTATAGAGCTTATGGATAATATAATAGAAAAGGATATAGAAAGTTCTATGAAGGTAGTGGATGATGTAGTATTAAGTGGCAAAGATATTTATGGATTTATAAGAGAGGTTATAATCCATCTTAGAAATTTATTAATGGTAAAAGTATCTCAAAATCCCGAAGAGACACTTGACATGTCTGAGGAAAATATAAATCTTTTAAAAGAACAGGCACCTAAAATTATGGTTGAAGAAATCATGAGAGACATAAGGATTTTACAGGATGCTGAGGAACAGTCTAAATGGGCTAAACAGAGCAGAATATTTTTGGAACTTGCAGTCATAAAGATGTGTAGAATAGAGTATGATACCTCAAAGGAAGTAATTCTTGCAAGGCTAAATAAGATTGAAGACATGGTTAAAAATAGAGGAACAGTACTACAGAGTCAGAGCACTCCAAAAGAGAGCGTAAATAAACGTAAGACAGAAGAAAATAGTATAAGGAAAGAAAAACCAGAGGAAAGTAAAAGTGTTATATTAGAAGAAAATTCAAACTCAAAATTAACATTGGGTGATGTGAAAAAAAGTTGGAAAGATATACTTGAGACTTTTAAAAGTAGAAGACATATGGTATTGTTTGCAGCACTTACAACTGGAGAAATTGTTAATTGCAAGAATGGGATCATAACAATAAAATACGGTAAGGATTATGCATTTAACAAAAAAAGGCTTGAAAAATCTGAAAATAAGAAGATAGTAGAGGATATTTTTTCAGAAATATTTAAGGAAAGAGTATACATTAAATATCAGATTGAGAATGACACAGTTTTGGATACAGAAAAATCTCAGGAGAAAATGCTCAAGGATACATTTGGAGACAGTGTGTTTAAGGTTATTGATGAATAAAAACTTTTAAAATAGTTGTATGGCTATAAGCACCAAAAGAATTATGTTATAATTAAATTTGAATTGATTATAAGATTGCAGACTAAGAATTATTGAGGAGGAATAAAGTATGGCAAGAGGTGGATATCCTAATTTCGGCGGAGGAAATATGAATAACTTAATGAAACAGGCACAAAAGTTTCAAAAGCAAATGCAGGAAATGCAGGAGGATCTTCAAAATAAAGAATTTACGGCAACAGTTGGCGGCGGAGCAGTAGTTGCAACTGCAAATGGTAAAAAGAGAATAGTTGACATAAAAATAAAAGAAGAAGTTGTGGATCCTGATGATGTTGAAATGCTTCAAGATCTTATATTAAGTGCATGTAATGAAGCACTTAAAAAAGCTGAGAATGAAACTGAATCAGAAATGAAAAAATTAACAGGAGGACTTAATATTCCTGGAATGTTTTAGAATATTAAATATAACCCCATCTTCTAAAGATGGGGTTTTAATTGAGGTGAAATGAATTGGATTTTTATCCTGTGGTCATAGAAAAACTTATAGAGGAATTTGCAAAACTTCCAGGTATAGGATATAAAACAGCACAGAGACTTACATTTTATGTGCTTAATCTTCCTCAAGAAGAAGTTAGAGAATTTGCAGATGCACTTATTAAAGCAAGAGGCACTATAAAGTACTGTTCTGTCTGTGGAAATTTTACTGATACTGATCCATGTGCCATATGTTCGAATCCAAATAGAGATAAAAGCGTCATATGTGTTGTTGAACAGCCAAAGGATATTATAGCTATGGAAAAAGTGAGGGAGTTTAATGGTTTGTATCATGTGCTTCACGGAAATATATCACCCATGGCTGGAAGAGGACCAGATGATATAAAATTAAAGGAACTCGTAAGAAGAATGAATGGAGAAATAAAGGAAGTTATAGTCGCTACTAACCCCAATGTAGAGGGGGAAGCTACAGCTATGTACATATCAAAAATATTAAATCCTTTGGGCGTAAAGGTTACACGTATAGCACATGGAGTACCGGTTGGCGGGGATCTTGAATATGCAGATGAAGTAACCTTATCTAAAGCACTTGAAGGTAGAACAGAGATATAGAACGTATAAACCTCATACTTTATGTCAATTATTTTAATATAAAGTAAAGAGGGAGGTTTTTTATGAATAAAGGTGTAATAGCACAATATATTATTAAAAAATCTAAATTACAACGAAATGACGGAGATTTTAAGTTACTTGAAGATATAGAAATGGCAAGAAAAGAACTTGAAAATTTTAGACTATATTTTGATAATGTAAAAGATCCGAGGCTTGTAGATTATGCTATATATATGGAAGAGGCTGCAAAAGCAAAATATATATATTTACTTAACAAGGCAAAGAAAAATGGATTAAAGATTAATGGTAGCAATGTTCTTAGAAAGGTAAAAGTTGGCTAATTGAAGCTGTATATTAAAAAAGCGTGGTTAAAAGCTGCGCTTATTTATTTTTTATTAATAATTCTATGTTAGAATAATATAAATTAGTAATAAATGATTTTATATAAGAGGTGAGTGAATGGGAATAGAGTATATAGGATATTTTTTAATTGCTGTTGTTGGCCTGTATATATTAGTTAAAGTTTTTGCATGGCCTATAAGAATACTTTTTAAACTTATTATTAACGGCGTGATTGGTACGATCCTTCTTGTTCTGGTCAATTTTGTAGGAAATTATTTTAATTTTTATATAGGAATTAATGCTGTTACAGCTCTTATTGCTGGTTTTTTTGGAATACCGGGTGTTATATTTTTAATTATATTTAAGTTGTTCTTGTAATATATTGAAAAGTTATCAACAAAATGTGTATAACTTCTGTTGATATGTGTATAATTTCTATAAAAGTGGGTATAATAAAATGATTATCATTTATTTATCTAAGTAATATTAATAGATAATATGTTTAGTTTATAATATAATTAACGTATAAGTTAATTATTGTAATATGATATAACAATTTTTGTTGTCAGCATATTTAGAGGGGGTGAAACTACTCTATTATGAGTAGTGTTTTATGAAATTTAATTATTGTCCAATTTGTGGGAATAAGTTAGAGATTAAATATAGTTGGGATGAAGGCGGGGTTCCATACTGTCCTATAGATGATATTATGTATTTTAATACTCCGAAACCATGCATTATGGTAGCAATATTAAAAGATGATAAAATACTGTTGCTTAAACAAAGTTATATATTTAAAAATTCAAAGGTACTTTTATCGGGATATGTTACTAGTGGGGAAACAATTGAGGAAACTGTTCATAGAGAAGTATTTGAAGAGGCTGGAATAAAAGTAAAGAATTTAGAGTATCTTGGGAGCAGATATTTAGAGGCCAAGGATATAGAAATGATTGAATTTATGGCATATTATGATACTGGTGAGATAAAAAGGTCATCTGAAGTTGAGGGTATGAACTGGGAATATATAGACAATGCTTTAGATGAAATGGTTGAAGATGAAATAGGAAAAAGTATAGTGAGTAAGGTTCTCAAAAAAATACAGCGTTAAAAATTAATTAAGTATACTATAGTGTAGTTTGAAATACTATGCTAAAATAAGATGATAATTATAATGATGAATATAGGGAGGAAATAAAAATGGCTAAATATGTACCAGAAGCTAAAGGTATATTGAGAAAACATGTAGTGGAAGTTCCTCAGGTTATAAGGAAGGCAAGTGGTATAAGTGTATTTGGAAAAAGATTAAAATCTTTTTTATTTACCACGGATGTTGCTATTATTAAGAATACTAATGCAGATGCAGTTATAGCTGTATATCCATTTACTCCTCAACCTATAATAACAGAAGCTATTATGCTGTCAGCGGATATTCCTGTGTTTTGTGGGGTTGGAGGAGGCATTACACCGGGAAGAAGAATCGTTAATTTAGCTCATGATGCAGAGTTTAAAGGAGCTATGGGAGTTGTTTTAAATAGGCCTGTTTCAAATAAGGTTATAACTTATATACGTAATACTATTGATATTCCTGTAGTTGTGTCTGTAGTTTCCGAAGATGATGATATAGAAGGAAGAATTAAAGCTGGAACTACTATTTTTAATGTTTCTGGAGCTGATCGCACGGCTAGTATTGTGAGGAAGATAAGGAGCAAGTTTCAGGATTTTCCTATAATAGCTACAGGAGGACCTAGTGATGATGATATACTTGAAACTATAGATGCAGGAGCCAATGCTATTACATATACGCCTCCAACAACTGGAGAAATATTATCTAAAATAATGAATAATTACAGACATTAATTGTAATACATAAATTGGAGGATAAAAGTGTCTATTAATAATAATTGTAGCAGTTGCCCTGAGTTTAATAAAAATTGTGACGGTAAGGATGTTAAATGTATGTGCAGGATATGTCCTAGAAAACTTGGGAAGTGTTTAATTACGAGATATTGTAGGGAAACAGAGTCTGTTTTAAATTAATAAAATCATCTCAATAGATTTATTTGAGATGGTTCTATTAATTTATATAAAAATATTTTGTAGTTATTTGAGAATTATATTAATTTATTAAGGTAATAATATAATTAGAGATTTGAGAGGGTGGTGCTTATTGTTATCGTTTCAAGATAAAATGTTAGTGGCTCAAAATTGTAGTGAGTATGAAGGATACAATATTTTTTCTAATATAAGTTCAATATCTCCGAATTGCGATTATTGTGTAAATTTTAAAAATGGAATGTGTAGTAAAAAATTATTCAACGAAATAGATGGGATAATTAAATTAAATTGAAAGGAAGAATCTATATGAGTAATCTGGAACAGATGATTGATGTTGCTAAAAGTTGTCCTGGATATAAACCGGTAAGTGATAAGTTAGAGGCCGTCTCTAGTATATCATCACAAAAAAGTTGCACGAATTGCAGCAATTATGAATATGGTAAATGTAGAAAAAACCTTTTTGATGATGTACTTACAAGTTTACCTAATTGGAAAAAATAAAAATATTTATTTGAAAAATTCTAAAAAGGTATTGACAAATAAAAAATACCAATATATAATAATAAGCAATCTTAAATAATTAATATCCAGTGAAGAGAATAGTAATTAAAATTAGTTTTAAGAGAATCAGTGGAAGGTGAGAACTGATAATTTAATTTTAGTGAATCCACCTTGGAGGATTATTACGATGAGTAGTACGGCACAGCCGTTATGTGAATTGAGAGGATCAAGATTTTATTGATCAATGAGGGTGGCAACGCGAACCAATCGTCCCTATTGTGGGGGATGATTGGTTTTATTTTTTATATTAATTAAATATTTTCCAATGAAGAGAATAGTAGTTAAAATTAGTTTTAAGAGAGTCAGTTAAAGGTGAGAACTGATAACTTAATTTTAATGAATCCACCTTGGAGGATTATTACGACGAGTAATATACGGTATAGCCGTTATGTAAATTAAGAGGATCAGGATTTATTGATCAATAAGGGTGGCAACGCGAACTAATTCGTCCCTATTATGAGGGATAATTAGTTCTTTTTTATATACTTTTAGTTTAATACTTTATCAAATTATAACTTTACACTACAAAATAATTTAAATATAGTTGGAGGTATATTATGCATAAAAAATTATTTATTCCAGGGCCGGTAGAGGTGACTCAAGATGTTCTCTATAAAATGGCAACACCTATGATAGGACATAGGAGTAAGGAAGCTTCTGATCTTCAAAGAAGAATAAGTGATAAGATGAGAAAAATATTTTACACAAAAGAAGAGATACTTCTATCAACTACATCAGGCAGTGGACTTATGGAAGGTGCTGTAAGGACTTGTACTGCTAAAAGAGCAGCGATATTTTCAATAGGAGCTTTTGGAAAGAGATGGTACGAGATGGCTGCAAATAATAATGTCCCGGCAGATTTATTCGAAGTTGAATGGGGTAAGGCAGTTGATTTAAAAGAAGTAGATAAGGTTTTAAAAACTGGTAAATATGATGTTATCTGTATGACACATAATGAGACATCTACAGGAGTTATGAATCCAGTTGAAGAAATCGCATTTATTATAAAAAAGTATCCTGAAGTTGTCTGGTGTCTTGATACCGTAAGTTCAATGGGGGGAACAAGAATAGAAGTAGACAAACTAGGAGTTGATGTATGCCTTACTTCGAGTCAGAAGGCATTGGCACTTCCACCGGGAATGGCAGTCTGTTCATTTTCAGAAAAAGCTATTGAAAGAGCTAAAAAAGTTAAATTTAGAGGGTATTATTTAGACTTGTTATCTCTTTATAACTATATACAGAAAAAAGACTATCAGTATCCATCCACACCATCGCTTTCTCATATGTTTGCAATGGATTATCAACTTGATAAAATATTAAAAGAAGGACTGGAAAACAGATATAGAAGGCATAAAGAAATGGCTGAATATGTTAGAGGATGGGCAAGGGAGTACTTTGAACTCTATGCTGATGAAAGGTATTTGTCCAATACTCTTACCAATATTAGAAATACAAGAAATATAAATGTAGCAAACTTAAATAAAGAATTAGGGAAAAGAGGTTTTCAAATATCTAATGGTTATGGAAAGCTTAAAGAGAAGGCGTTTAGAATAGCACACATGGCCGAATGTACTTTAGATGATGTTAAGGAACTTATTTACAATATAAATGATATACTGAGGCTTTAGTGAATTCTATACAGGATCTGATGGTAATGCAAAAATAAAAGTTGTAATATTAATATTATTTTGAATATTAGGAGGATTTTTATGCTTAAAATACTAGTTTGTGATGGAATTGAAAAGAATGCTTTAAATGAGCTTCTGCATTGTGGATTTGAAGTGAAAGACAAACACTATGAGACTATAGAATTAAAGAGAAAGATAAAGGATTATGATATTGTAATTGTAAGATCAGCAACTAAGATAATGAAGGAGATAATAGATGAAGGTGTAAAAGGCAGACTTAAACTCATAATTAGAGGAGGAGTTGGTGTAGATAATATAGATGTTGAATATGCTAGAAATAAAGGTATTCAGGTTAGAAATACACCTAATGCCAGCAGTATATCTGTTGCAGAACTTACTTTAGCCCATATGTTTGCAGTAACAAGATTTATACCTAATGCGAACATAACGATGCGAAATGGGGAGTGGAATAAGAAACAGTATAAAGGTATTGAATTATATGGAAAAACCTTAGGCCTAGTAGGATTTGGGAGGATAGCTAGAGAAGTAGCCAAAAGGGCTGAGGTTATTGGAATGAAAGTGATTTATACAGATAAACTTGGAGAGACTAAAGGGTTTGATAAATATAAATTTGTAGATTTAGAGAATTTATTTAAAAAATCGGATTTTATATCATTTCATATTCCTTTTAATAAAGGAGATAAACCAATAGTTGATTTTAAAGAATTTGAATTGATGAAGGATGGGGTTTATATAATAAACTGTGCAAGAGGTGGAATTATAAATGAAAATGCTCTTTTAGAGGCAATTCAAAATGAAAAAGTGGCAGGTGCGGCAATGGATGTATTTTTAAACGAACCAGAACCTAATTCTAAACTTGTTAATAATCCGAGGGTATCAGTAACTCCACATATAGGAGCATCGACTAAAGAAGCACAGAAGAGAATAGGAGAAGAAATTGTAGGCATAGTAGAGGAATTTACTAAATTAAATGATAAATTTGCAGCGAATGCTTGAAATTTAGAGAGGAGAGATTGTTTATGGCTGTTTTAAGACCTTTTATGGCGATAAGGCCTAGAAAGGATTTAGTTTCTAAAGTTGCAGAGCTTCCTTATGATGTTATGAGTAGGAAAGAAGCAAAAAAAATGGCAGCAGAAAATCCAATATCCTTTTTACATGTTGACAGGGCCGAAATTGACTTCGATGATAATAAGAATCCTTATAACATTGAAATATATGAAAAAGCACGTGAAAATTTATATAATATGATAGAAAAAAATATTCTTATAAAGGATAAAAAAAGATGTCTTTATATATATAGATTGGTTATGGGTGAAAAAGTACAGACAGGTATAGTTGGATGTACAGCTGTAGACGATTATTTAAATGATGTTATAAAAAAGCATGAGTTTACAAGAAAAGAGAAGGAACAAGATAGAATAAATCATATTGATTTTTGTGATGCAAATACAGGACCTATATTTTTGACCTATAGGTATGATAAAAATATAGGAGATATAGTAGACGAATGGACTAAAAGGATACCAGAATACGATTTTATTGCAAATGATGGAGTTGAGCATATTGTTTGGGTTATAGATAACGAAAAAATCATACGGGTCTTAATAAATCTGTTCAAGGGAATAAAAAATTTATATATAGCAGATGGACATCATAGAGCAGCATCTGCAGTTAAAATTGGACTTAAAAGAAGAAATCAGAATCCAGGATATGATGGTAATGAAGAATTTAATTTTTTCTTATCGGTGATTTTCCCTGATAATGACCTAAATATATTGGATTATAATAGAATAGTAAAAGATCTAAATGGTTTAGATGTGAAGGAATATATAGAAAAAGTAGCCGAGAAATTTAATATAGAAGAGTATACTTTAAAAGGACAATATAAACCTAAATGCAAACATAGTTATGGAATGTATTTAGCTGGAAAGTGGTATAAACTTAAACCTAAGGTTGGAAGTTATGATGCCCACGATGTTGTTAAAAATTTAGATGTATCTATTCTTCAAAATAATTTATTGACACCAATTTTAAGCATAGGAGATCCTAGAACTGATAAAAGAATAGAATTTATAGGTGGAATAAGGGGACTTTCAGAGCTAGAGGAGAGAGTTAATAGAAATGAAGGTAAGGTTGCTTTTTCAATGTATGCACCATATATGCAGGATTTAATGAATATAGCGGATGCAGGAAAAGTTATGCCTCCGAAATCAACATGGTTTGAGCCGAAACTGAGAAGTGGTATATTTGTGCATGAATTAAAATAATAAGTGCACTTATAATTAAGACTAGCTTAATTACTAGTCTTAATCTATATTTTGTTTAATATCATTAATAATTTCATATATGATTTCTTTTATCTCAAGGTTTCTTGTACCCGGTATAAATATATTATGTTTTCTTAAAGGGATAATATATTTGGTGCAGTTCATCTCGAAAATCGATTTTGAAATAGAAGATGTAATCTCTCCGTTAATTCCTCCATTACACATGACACCAATTGGGGCAACTATACAATTAACCGTATGATTAGTGCAAAATGAGCATATATTATCTTCGCCAGTTATACCTATATTTGCTCCGGCTTTAAGCATATTAAATGTAGCAGTTTTATTAGTACCCAAAGCTATTATATATATTTTGGCGCTTATTTCCTTATGGATTTTTTTTATAACTGTTTGACCAAGGCCTGCTCCTTGAGCGTCAATGACCGCTATTCTCATGATATTTAAAGCCTCCAGACAATAATAATATTTTATAAAAATACATTAATATTTTATATTAAAGGATTGTAAAAGTCCAACTAAGGAGAATATTTAAAGCATATAAATTTGTTTGTTAAGTTAATATAAAAGAATTATAATTATAGGTGTACATATTTAAGTTGAATTGGGAGAGATCAGTATGTTAGAACATCAGTATGTTACTATAGATTCGGTTAAGGGCAGTAAAGATGAATATATAATAAGAGATGAATCCGGTATAACTATAGGTAGAACTTTTATAATAGAATATTCTGTTAAAAATAGATATTGTTCGTTTAGAATAAAGTTTTATAAAGAGAGAGATCAGAGTTATTTATTGCTGAAAGAATCAATAAGGATGTTCTTAATATCTTTATTTAAGAACATGAACTTATATAAGATAAATGTTATAGCGGATGAGGATATAAATATAATGTCATTTACTGATCTTGGGTTCAAGCTAGAGGGTATAATTTCAGACAGTTTAATTTGTAATTGTGAGTATAAGGATGAGCTATTATTCGGAATAGATTTTGATGTATTTCAAAATATTAATAGAAATAAGTATTTTAAGAGAAATGGAAAAAGTATTAGTATAGTAGTTTTAACCCCAAATAAAAGTCAAGATGTTTTAAATTATTACTTAAAAAATAGAGAGCATTTAAAAGCTTTTGAGCCAGAGAGGGAAGAAAGTTTTTATACTTTGCAATTTCAAAGGAGAAATCTAATAGAAAGTTATAAACAATTTATAGATTCGGAAAGTGTTAATTTCGGTATATATAAAGGCGAAAGGTTTATAGGCAAAATTCAGATATCAAATATTGTTCTTGGAGTATTAAAAAGTGCAGTTGTAGGATATTCTATAGATAAAGATGAACAAGGGAATGGTTATATGGAGGAAGCTTTAGAGCTAGCATGCGATTATGCAAATTATGATATTGGACTTCATAGACTGGAGGCTTCTACATTGGTAGACAATATAAAATCTCAAAGAGTTTTAAAGCATTGTGGATTTAAAGAACTTGGTTTAAATGAAAAGTATCTATTTATAAATGGTAAGTGGCAGAATCATATAACTTTCTATAAGCTGCTCTGAATTAAAATATAAAAAACTAAACCAAGTGTATCAATAGTAGAAAAATGATGAAAAATATATATATGTTTAGAGACAAAGATTTAATTTAAAATAATTAAGCTTAAGTTTAATTTGTTAATTAGGATTTATGATAAAATAACATATGTTGCTTGAGGAAACTCAAGTTACGGTCAAGAAAAGTTTTCAGAGGAATTTTTAATTATATATAATGGAAATTAAAATAATTAAAAGTCTTAAAAAAAGTTCTTGACAGTTTAGAGAGTACATGGTAAGATGTATAAGTCGCTTGGATGAAGCGGCGATGAACCTTGAAAATCAAACAGAGAAGAGTAAAAATAAACCAGCAATTCTTTTGAAAGCTGCTTTGGCAGCTTGAAAGTAAAGTAAATGAGCTTAAGTTGAACTCAAAACTCTGAATAAGAGTTTTATATAAGAAATTAAATTGAGAGTTTGATCCTGGCTCAGGACGAACGCTGGCGGCGTGCTTAACACATGCAAGTCGAGCGAGAGAAATCCCTTCGGGGATGGATCTAGCGGCGGACGGGTGAGTAACACGTGGGCAACCTGCCTCAAAGAGGGGGATAGCCTCCCGAAAGGGAGATTAATACCGCATAATGTTGTTTTACTGCATAGTAAAGCAACCAAAGGAGTAATCCACTTTGAGATGGGCCCGCGTCGCATTAGTTAGTTGGTGGGGTAACGGCTCACCAAGGCGACGATGCGTAGCCGACCTGAGAGGGTGATCGGCCACATTGGAACTGAGAGACGGTCCAGACTCCTACGGGAGGCAGCAGTGGGGAATATTGCACAATGGGCGGAAGCCTGATGCAGCAACGCCGCGTGGGTGATGAAGGTTTTCGGATTGTAAAGCCCTGTCTTTTGGGACGATAATGACGGTACCAAAGGAGGAAGCCACGGCTAACTACGTGCCAGCAGCCGCGGTAATACGTAGGTGGCGAGCGTTGTCCGGATTTACTGGGCGTAAAGGGTGCGTAGGCGGATATTTAAGTGGGATGTGAAAACCCCGGGCTTAACCCGGGGACTGCATTTCAAACTGGATATCTGGAGTGCAGGAGAGGAAAGCGGAATTCCTAGTGTAGCGGTGAAATGCGTAGAGATTAGGAAGAACACCAGTGGCGAAGGCGGCTTTCTGGACTGTAACTGACGCTGAGGCACGAAAGCGTGGGTAGCAAACAGGATTAGATACCCTGGTAGTCCACGCCGTAAACGATGAGTACTAGGTGTAGGAGGTATCGACCCCTTCTGTGCCGCAGTAAACGCAATAAGTACTCCGCCTGGGAAGTACGATCGCAAGATTAAAACTCAAAGGAATTGACGGGGGCCCGCACAAGCAGCGGAGCATGTGGTTTAATTCGAAGCAACGCGAAGAACCTTACCCAGACTTGACATCCCCTGAATTACCTGTAATTAGGGAAGCCCTCCGGGGCAGGGAGACAGGTGGTGCATGGTTGTCGTCAGCTCGTGTCGTGAGATGTTAGGTTAAGTCCTGCAACGAGCGCAACCCCTATCATTAGTTGCTACCATTAAGTTGAGCACTCTAGTGAGACTGCCCGGGTCAACCGGGAGGAAGGTGGGGATGACGTCAAATCATCATGCCCCTTATGTCTAGGGCTACACACGTGCTACAATGGTGGATACAGAGAGATGCAAACCCGCAAGGGTGAGCCAAACTTTAAAATTCACCTCAGTTCGGATTGCAGGCTGAAACCCGCCTGCATGAAGCTGGAGTTGCTAGTAATCGCGAATCAGAATGTCGCGGTGAATGCGTTCCCGGGCCTTGTACACACCGCCCGTCACACCATGAGAGTTGGCAACACCCGAAGTCCGTGGGGTAACCGTAAGGAACCAGCGGCCGAAGGTGGGGTTAATAATTGGGGTGAAGTCGTAACAAGGTAGCCGTAGGAGAACCTGCGGCTGGATCACCTCCTTTCTAAGGAGTCGTAAGATAGGTAACTCTATCTTAAAGACCGGTTTATACTTACTCTGTTTGATTTTGAGGGGTTAAAAACCCGAACGGTTTTTAACGGGTAATTTAGCTAAATGTAGTTTGGCGTTAAAATTACACCGGGCCGCAGGCTTAAATCTATAGGGTTTTTAACAGATAGCAGATGTTATCTGTCATCATTCTCATATTGTTCTTTGAAAACTGCACAGAGAAGAAAGTTAAAGTAAAGTTATTACTTTGTAAAATTGATTAAAGATTCTTAATTATTTGATATATATTAACGTATATTATTATTAATTAACCGGTAAAAATTGATAGAAACGGGTAGCTTGAGGAAAATGTCGGGCGAAGGGTAGAGCTTACTTATGTAAGTGAGTATCCGGGCGAAACATTTGACAGAAAGATACGGAGTTTATAGCAATTTTTACTTAAAAGGTCAAGCTACAAAGGGCGCATGGTGAATGCCATGGCACCAGGAGTCGAAGAAGGACGCGATAAGCTGCGATAAGCTCCGGGTAGGCGCAAATAGCCTGTGATCCGTAGATTTCCGAATGGGGCAACCCACATGACTAACGTCATGTACTGTAAACTGAATTCATAGGTTTATAGAGGCACACCCGGGGAACTGAAACATCTAAGTACCCGGAGGAAGAGAAAGAAATATCGATTTCTTTAGTAGCGGCGAGCGAAAGAGAATGAGCCCAAACCAGGAACTTGTTCCTGGGGTTGCGGGTAGATCACAATTACTTTTATTCTTTAATTGAAGAGAGCTGGAAGGCTCCGCCACAGAAGGTAAAAGCCCTGTAAGTAAAAAAGAATTTTAGTTAGATCTATTCCAGAGTACCACGAGACACGTGAAACCTTGTGGGAAGCTGGGAGGACCACCTCCCAAGGCTAAATACTACCTGGTGACCGATAGTGAAGCAGTACCGTGAGGGAAAGGTGAAAAGAACCCCGGAAGGGGAGTGAAATAGAACCTGAAACCGTGTGTCCACAACCGGTCGAAGCACATTTAAGTGCGACGACGTGCTTTTTGTAGAACGAGCCAGCGAGTTACGGTATGTAGCAAGGTTAAGTACTTATGGTACGGAGCCGGAGGGAAACCGAGTCTGAATAGGGCGACCAGTTGCATGCTGTAGACCCGAAACCGGGTGACCTATCCATGGACAGGATGAAGCGGAAGTAAAATTCCGTGGAGGTCCGAACCGCGTTGGTGTTGAAAAACCATGGGATGAGCTGTGGATAGCGGAGAAATTCCAATCGAACCCGGAGATAGCTGGTTCTCCTCGAAATAGCTTTAGGGCTAGCGTCGGGACTGAGTAATGGAGGTAGAGCACTGAATAGGCTAGGGGCTTTAAAAAGTTACTGAACCTTATCAAACTCCGAATGCCATTTACTTGTATCCCGGCAGTCAGACTGCGAATGATAAGATCCGTGGTCAAAAGGGAAACAGCCCAGATCATCAGCTAAGGTCCCAAAGTGTAAGTTAAGTGGTAAAGGATGTGGGATTTCTAAGACAACTAGGATGTTGGCTTAGAAGCAGCCACTCATTTAAAGAGTGCGTAATAGCTCACTAGTCGAGAGATCCTGCGCCGAAAATGTCCGGGGCTAAAACTTACCACCGAAGCTATGGACTCGTAAGAGTGGTAGAGGAGCTTCCTGTATGGATTGAAGCCGTACCGTAAGGAGCGGTGGACCGTACAGGAGTGAGTATGCTGGCATAAGTAGCGAGAAATAAGTGAGAATCTTATTGGTCGAAAACCTGAGGTTTCCTGGGGAAGGCTCGTCCTCCCAGGGTTAGTCGGGACCTAAGCCGAGGCCGAAAGGCGTAGGTGATGGACAATTGGTTGATATTCCAATACCGCCAGTTTGCGTTTGACAGATGGGATGACGCAGGAGGATAGGATGTGCACACTATTGGATGTGTGTCTAAGCACTCAGACGTGCCCGGAAGGTAAATCCACCGGGATTAGTTAAGGTGTTACAGGGATCTCTTTTTAAGAGAGAAGTATCCGGTTCCACGCTGCCAAGAAAAGTCTCTATGGAGTAAACCGGTGCCCGTACCGCAAACCGACACAGGTAGGTGAGGAGAAAATCCTAAGACCATCGGAAGAATTGCTGTTAAGGAACTAGGCAAATTGACCCCGTAACTTAGGGATAAGGGGTGCCATCTTTATTGATGGCCGCAGAGAATAGGCTCAAGCAACTGTTTAGCAAAAACACAGGTCTCTGCTAAAGCGTAAGCTGATGTATAGGGGCTGACGCCTGCCCGGTGCTGGAAGGTTAAGGGGAATACTAAGCCGTATGGCGAAGGTATGAACTTAAGCCCCAGTAAACGGCGGCCGTAACTATAACGGTCCTAAGGTAGCGAAATTCCTTGTCGGGTAAGTTCCGACCCGCACGAATGGCGTAATGATTTGAGCACTGTCTCAACAGCAAATCCGGCGAAATTGTAGTGCAAGTGAAGATGCTTGCTACCCGCAGTTGGACGGAAAGACCCCGTAGAGCTTTACTGCAGCTTAGCATTGAGTTCCGGTATTGTCTGTACAGGATAGGTGGGAGACTTAGATACCCGGGCGTCAGCCCTGGTGGAGTCACCCTTGGGATACCACCCTGACAGTACTGGAATTCTAACCGGAGGCCATTTATCTGGTCACGGGACATTGTTAGGCGGGCAGTTTGACTGGGGCGGTCGCCTCCTAAAATGTAACGGAGGCGCCCAAAGGTTCCCTCAGAACGGTTAGAAATCGTTCGCAGAGTGCAAAGGCAGAAGGGAGCCTGACTGCGACACATACAGGTGGAGCAGGGACGAAAGTCGGGCTTAGTGATCCGGTGGTACCTCGTGGGAGGGCCATCGCTCAACGGATAAAAGCTACCTCGGGGATAACAGGCTGATCTCCCCCAAGAGTCCACATCGACGGGGAGGTTTGGCACCTCGATGTCGGCTCGTCGCATCCTGGGGCTGAAGTAGGTCCCAAGGGTTGGGCCGTTCGCCCATTAAAGCGGCACGCGAGCTGGGTTCAGAACGTCGTGAGACAGTTCGGTCCCTATCCGCTGCGGGCGCAGGAAATTTGAGAGGAGCTGTCCTTAGTACGAGAGGACCGGGATGGACTGACCTCTGGTGTACCAGTTGTTCCGCCAGGAGCACGGCTGGGTAGCTATGTCGGGACGGGATAAACGCTGAAAGCATCTAAGCGTGAAGCCCACCTCAAGATTAGATTTCCCATAGCGTAAGCTAGTAAGACCCCTTGAAGAACACAAGGTTGATAGGTCAGAGGTGTAAGCATAGCGATATGTTCAGCTGACTGATACTAATAGGTCGAGGGCTTGACCAGTTACTTTTCTTAATCAATTTCTTCTATCTTTACTGTGCAGTTTTGAGAGAACAATCAGCAATCTGGTGGTTATTACATAAAGGTAACACTCCTTCCCATACCGAACAGGTAGGTTAAGCTTTATTGTGCCGATGGTACTTCAGGGGCAGCCCTGCGGGAGAGTAGGTCACCGCCAGGTAAATGTATGGTTTACTAGCTCAGTTGGTAGAGCACATGACTTTTAATCATGGTGTCCGGGGTTCGATTCCCCGGTAAGCCACCAAAGTATCTTTAGTAAGATACTTTTATTTTTTTACCATAGAAATATAGATTAATATATATGAGTTTCATTTTGGCGTTTATAGTAATATAATTAGCTAAATGGGACTTTTTTTATTTATTGTATATAAATAATTATTGTATAATGGTAATATATAAATGGAAGAGGAGGAGACCCATTATTAAGTATTAATAATGGTATTTATAATATGAATGAATTAGATTTATTAAAGGATTTGTGTGGAACATATTCACCGAGTGGACAGGAGCAAAATATTTATCCAGTCATACAATCTGTTTTTAAAAATTTAGGTCAAATTTCAATAAGTGATTTAAATAATATATATATACATAAAAAGGGACAGAGTCATGGTAAAATAATGATTATGGCACATAGTGATGAAGTATTTTTAGTAGTTACTGATATAGTTAGTAATGGATTTATTAAATTTAAAAGTGTGGGTATAGATTGTAAAACCCTGGTATCACAAGAAGTTATAATTCATGGTAAACAAGATGTACATGGAATCATTGGATTGGAATTTTTAGAAGATTCCAATGAACAGGATAAAACACAGCATTTTTCAGAGGAAAATTTACTTATTGATACAGGATTTAGTAGAAACTATATTGAAAAATATATAAAAATAGGTGATTATATAGAGATAAAAAGAAAATTTGTTAAACTTTTAAATAATAACGTTTCATGTAAAGCAATTGACGATAGAGCTGGTATTGCTTCAATGTACTTCTGTGCTAAAGAGTTGCAAAGTATAAATCATTATATGGATGTGTATTTTGTTTGTTCGTGTCAGGAGGAAGTTGGACATAGAGGGGCTAAGATGGCAACTTATGATATAAATCCGGATATAGGAATAGCAATAGATACAACTTTTGATGGTGGAGCTATGGGAGATGTGGAAAGAGAAAATAAATTAGGTTCAGGACCTGTTATTTGTATAGGGCCTAATGTTCATAGTAAATTAAGGCAAAAAATTATAGATATAGCATTAGAATATAATATACCTTATCAAATAGAAGTTGAACCTGGAAATACGGGTACAGATGCATGGGATATCCAAGTATCTAGAGATGGAGTACCAAGTATTTTAATTTCAATTCCCATAAAGTATATGCACACGTCTGTTGAGGTTGTAAATATGGACGATATTAAGAATACAGGCAGGCTTGTAGCTAAATTTATAGAAAAATTAGATTCTCACGAATTGGAGGGAGTATTTTGCTTTTAGTTGATCTTTGCAATTCTATAGCACCTTCTGGCTACGAAGATTGTGCAAGAAATGTAATAAAAGAGAATATAAAAGATTTAGCAGATGAAATAAATATAGATAAAATGGGTAATGTGATAGCGCATAAAAATGGAAAAGGACCCAAAGTAGCATTATATGCACATATGGACGAAGTTGGTCTTATAATTACCGGATATAATGATGATGGTACATTAAGATTTTCACCGTTAGGGAATATTGATTCAAATTCAATTGTATCTAAAGTTGTTTCCGTAGGTGAAAAAAGGTTTTCAGGAATTATTGGTGCTAAACCTATACATCTTCAGGGTAGATATGAAAGAAGACAGGAAACAAAAATTTCAGACTTATGTATAGATGTAGGATCGTTATCTAAAGAAGAAACTAGAAGTATCATTAAACTTGGAGATTATGCGGTTTTTGATACTGATTTTGAGGAATTTGGTGATAATCTTATAAAGGGAAAAGGATTCGATAATAGAATTGGATGTTCAATACTTATAAATATATTAAAGGAAGAATACGATTGTGATTTATACTGCATATTTAATGTTCAAGAAAAAGTTGGACAAAGAGGAGCATTTGTATCTACTTTTAATGTAAGACCAGATATTTGTATAGTGGTAGATACATATAAAAGTAATGATATACCTGGAACTCCAAAATATCTAGAGATAAGCGATGTTGGATGTGGCCCTGTTATATCTATAAAAAATGGCAGTATACTTCTTAATAATAATGTTACGAATTCTATTATATCAACTGCTATTCAGAGTGGAATTCATTATCAGTGGAAAAGTGACTCTAAATTTAAAAATGAAGCTCATGCAATTGATATGATAGGAGAAGGTACAAATATAGCTGCAGTATCAATTCCTTGCAGATATATGCATTCTACTGTATCAGTATGTAGTTTGAATGATTACAATAATACTATAGACTTATTAATAAATTATCTTAAGTCTTGTAAGTAAAGGGAGGTAGTTTTGGTGGATAAATTACTTGGTAAGTTAATAGACAGTTTTTCGGTTAGTGGAAATGAAGATTACGTTAAAAATATTATAAAAGAGGAGCTTAAAACTACTAATTGTGAATTAACTGAAGATAAAATGGGTAACCTTATAGCCAGTGTGGGTAGCGGTGATAGTAAAATAATGTTGTGTGCGCACATGGATAGCATAGGATTTATAGTATCATATATAGAAGACAATGGACTTATACGTGTAGAAAAAATAGGGTGTTTTGAAAATGAATATGCAATTAATAGCTTTGTGAGATTTAAGAATGGAACAGTAGGCAGATTGTGCAATACTCATGATCAATTATTTATAGATATAGGATTAGATAATAAAATAAAATCATCAGAAAAAGTTAAAATTGGTGATACTGCCTGTTTAGTTGGACCATATATTAAGGTAGGAAAAGGCAATATAATGAGTCCTTTACTTGATAATAAGGTGGGATGCTATATACTTATTAAATTAATAGAAAGAGCTGTTAGTGTTAAGGATAAAAAAGTTTTTTTCGTGTTTTCGACTGAAGAGGAATTAGGCGGTAGAGGTGCTAGAGCAGCAGCATATGGGATAAATCCTGATTATTGTATTGTACTTGGGCTTGAAAAAGCAAAAGATATGGAAAAATCAGATGGAAATGTTGAATTGGGAAAAGGACCGGTTCTAAAAATTATGGACAAGTCACTTATAATGCATATGGATATAAAAAATATGCTTGAAGAATCAGCAAAAAAGTCAGGAATTAATGTTCAGTACAGTATAAGTGCTGGAACTTCAGAAGGTGGATTGCTCCATAAGGAGAGAGCTGGAATAAAAACAGGAGAATTAGATATTCCGTGTAGATATAAACATTCGTGTTCGGAAATGATTTGTATAGATGATATAGAAGGTACTATAAAGTTACTGGAAAATATAATTTAGATTTAATATTTTTATAGGGGTTATAATTTTAAGCTTAAAATTATAACCCCTATACAGAATTTTCAGTATGTAGTTTAACTTAGTTTGGTTAAGGCTTTTTTTAAATTTATCCAATCAGTTTTATATAAATTGTGAAAATCCTCGTTCCTATTGTATATTAAAGATGAGGGATGATACATAGGAAAAACATTTCTATTAAGACTTTCTATAAAATAAACTTTACCATGACATTCACCAATTGAATTAAAATTTGTCAGTCTTTTTAATGGAACATTTCCTAAGGTTATTATTATTTTAGGATTTACTAGATCGATTTCTTCATCGAGTACTTTGCTAAATAGGGATATTTCATTTGATTTTGGAGGACGATTACTTATTGAAATTCTATTATTCTTTCCTATCTTTTTCTTAATAGGTCTAAAGAAGCATGTATTCGTGATTCTTATATCTTCTCTTTTCATACCTATTGAATCTAAATATTTTTCAAAATTTTTGCCTGCAGCTCCAACAAAAGGTTTACCTGTTTCAACTTCTGTTTTACCAGGAGCTTCACCAACAAACAGAATATCGCAAGGTATGGGGCCATCACCCGTTATATAGCCACCTATATCATCTGAATTGTGATTCTCATAAATTTTTATAATTTCTTGTTTTAAATAATCTTTTGGATCCACTTAAAATCACCCTTTCTACAATCTTTTTCATAAATAATTTTAACATGAGAAATTATATTTATGTAAAATATTTAAATTATAGTGTGATTTACTACAAAAATTGTATCAGTACATTTTGAAATAAAACAGTCAAATGGTATAATTCTTATTAAAATTTGTTTAGGGAGTGAGTGATTGATGAAAGTTCCATATATTATGACACCTGGTCCGACGCAAGTTAGAGAAAATGTTAGGTTAGCAAGAGGTATTGAGTGTACAAATCCAGATCTAGATTTGAGATTTTATGATTTCTACAGAGATACATGTGATAAAATAGGCTGTCTTTTAAATACTAAAAATAGAGTAAGGATATTAAATGGAGAAGGTATAATAGCATTAGAATCTGCTTGTGCATCTTTAACTGAAAAAGGTGATAGGGTCTTAGTAATTGATAACGGAATATTTGGAGAAGGATTTGCTGATTTTGTAAGATTATATGGAGGTGAGGTTGTATTTTTTAAGGGAGATAGAACTAGAGGTATAGATATTGGTAAATTAGAAAAATTCTTAAATGGAGACAGTGATTTTAAATATGCTACAGTGGTTCATTGTGATACCCCGTCAGGTGTTTTAAATGATATTTCAAAAATATGCCCTCTTTTAAAAGAAAAAGGTATTTTAACGGTTGTTGATAGTGTATCTGCTATTGGCGGAGAGGAAGTTAAGGTTGATGACTGGAATATAGATATTGTATTAGGAGCCTCACAAAAATGTATATCTGCACCTCCTGGACTTGCAATAGTAAGTATTAGTGAAGATGCAATCAAAGCTATGAAATCAAGGGAAACCCCAGTAGCATCATTTTATTGTAATCTGCTTATATGGGAAAATTATTATGATAATAAGTGGTTTCCATATACACAACCTTCAAGTGATATAGTTGGATTTAGTGTTGCATTGGATAATTTACTTGCGGATAAGAATGTATTTGAAAGACATAGTAAAATAGCAGAAGGTGTGAGATATGTCATACGAGAATCAGGATTAAAATTATATTTAAAAGATAGTTTTTCAAGTACTGTGACAGTTATAAATACTCCAGACAATGTGGATAATAAAAAGGTAATAGAGTATATGTATAATACTTATAATATACTTATAGCTGGGGCATTTGATTATTTGGATGGTAAAGTTTTTAGAATAGGTCATATGGGTGAAAACGCAAGATTAGATAAAGTTGCTTATGCTTTATTTGCATTTCAAAGATCGCTTAAATATTTTGGAGTTGAATTAAAATGTGATTTAAGTAAAAAATTTTTAGAGAGATTTTAATACTGAGTAGATTTGATTTATTGTGTACATTTTAATGTGTGATATTACAGGGATTGTATAATTTAACTCTAAAATTAAAACAAACTAAACCTAGTGTATCAATAATAGGGAAATGACGAAAAATGTATATATATTTAGAAATAGTAATTTAATTTAAAATAATTAAGCTTAAGTTTAATTTGTTAATTAGGATTTATGATAGAATAACATATGTTGCTTGAGGGAACTCAAGTTACGGTCAGGAAAAGTTTTCAGAGGAATTTTTAATTATATATAATGGAAATTAAAATAATTAAAAGTCTTAAAAAAAGTTCTTGACAGTTTAGAGAGTACATGGTAAGATGTATAAGTCGCTTGGATGAAGCGGTAATGAACCTTGAAAATCAAACAGAGAAGAGTAAAAATAAACCAGCAATTCTTTTGAAAGCTGTTTTAACAGCTTGAAAGTAAAGTAAATGAGCTTAAGTTGAACTCAAAACTCTGAATAAGAGTTTTATATAAGAAATTAAATTGAGAGTTTGATCCTGGCTCAGGACGAACGCTGGCGGCGTGCTTAACACATGCAAGTCGAGCGAGAGAAATCCCTTCGGGGATGGATCTAGCGGCGGACGGGTGAGTAACACGTGGGCAACCTGCCTCAAAGAGGGGGATAGCCTCCCGAAAGGGAGATTAATACCGCATAATGTTGTTTTACTGCATAGTAAAGCAACCAAAGGAGTAATCCACTTTGAGATGGGCCCGCGTCGCATTAGTTAGTTGGTGGGGTAACGGCTCACCAAGGCGACGATGCGTAGCCGACCTGAGAGGGTGATCGGCCACATTGGAACTGAGAGACGGTCCAGACTCCTACGGGAGGCAGCAGTGGGGAATATTGCACAATGGGCGGAAGCCTGATGCAGCAACGCCGCGTGGGTGATGAAGGTTTTCGGATTGTAAAGCCCTGTCTTTTGGGACGATAATGACGGTACCAAAGGAGGAAGCCACGGCTAACTACGTGCCAGCAGCCGCGGTAATACGTAGGTGGCGAGCGTTGTCCGGATTTACTGGGCGTAAAGGGTGCGTAGGCGGATATTTAAGTGGGATGTGAAAACCCCGGGCTTAACCCGGGGACTGCATTTCAAACTGGATATCTGGAGTGCAGGAGAGGAAAGCGGAATTCCTAGTGTAGCGGTGAAATGCGTAGAGATTAGGAAGAACACCAGTGGCGAAGGCGGCTTTCTGGACTGTAACTGACGCTGAGGCACGAAAGCGTGGGTAGCAAACAGGATTAGATACCCTGGTAGTCCACGCCGTAAACGATGAGTACTAGGTGTAGGAGGTATCGACCCCTTCTGTGCCGCAGTAAACGCAATAAGTACTCCGCCTGGGAAGTACGATCGCAAGATTAAAACTCAAAGGAATTGACGGGGGCCCGCACAAGCAGCGGAGCATGTGGTTTAATTCGAAGCAACGCGAAGAACCTTACCTAGACTTGACATCCCCTGAATTACCTGTAATTAGGGAAGCCCTCCGGGGCAGGGAGACAGGTGGTGCATGGTTGTCGTCAGCTCGTGTCGTGAGATGTTAGGTTAAGTCCTGCAACGAGCGCAACCCCTATCATTAGTTGCTACCATTAAGTTGAGCACTCTAGTGAGACTGCCCGGGTCAACCGGGAGGAAGGTGGGGATGACGTCAAATCATCATGCCCCTTATGTCTAGGGCTACACACGTGCTACAATGGTGAATACAGAGAGATGCAAACCCGCAAGGGTGAGCCAAACTTTAAAATTCACCTCAGTTCGGATTGCAGGCTGAAACCCGCCTGCATGAAGCTGGAGTTGCTAGTAATCGCGAATCAGAATGTCGCGGTGAATGCGTTCCCGGGCCTTGTACACACCGCCCGTCACACCATGAGAGTTGGCAACACCCGAAGTCCGTGGGGTAACCGTAAGGAACCAGCGGCCGAAGGTGGGGTTAATAATTGGGGTGAAGTCGTAACAAGGTAGCCGTAGGAGAACCTGCGGCTGGATCACCTCCTTTCTAAGGAGTCGTAAGATAGGTAACTCTATCTTAAAGACCGGTTTATACTTACTCTGTTTGATTTTGAGGGGTTAAAAACCCGAACGGTTTTTAACGGGTAATTTAGCTAAATGTATTTTGACGTTAAAATTACACCGGGCCGCAGGCTTAAATCTATAAGGTTTTTAACAGATAGCAGATGTTATCTGTCATCATTCTCATATTGTTCTTTGAAAACTGCACAGAGAAGAAAGTTAAAGTAAAGTTATTACTTTGTAAAATTGATTAAAGATTCTTAATTATTTGATATATATTAACATATATTATTATTAATTAACCGGTAAAAATTGATAGAAACGGGTAGCTTGAGGAAAATGTCGTGCGAAGGGTGGAGCTTACTTATGTAAGTGAGTATCCGGGCGAAACATTTGACAGAAAGATACGGAGTTTATAGCAATTTTTACTTAAAAGGTCAAGCTACAAAGGGCGCATGGTGAATGCCATGGCACCAGGAGTCGAAGAAGGACGCGATAAGCTGCGATAAGCTCCGGGTAGGCGCAAATAGCCTGTGATCCGTAGATTTCCGAATGGGGCAACCCGCATGACTAACGTCATGTACTGTAAACTGAATTCATAGGTTTATAGAGACACACCCGGGGAACTGAAACATCTAAGTACCCGGAGGAAGAGAAAGAAATATCGATTTCTTTAGTAGCGGCGAGCGAAAGAGAATGAGCCCAAACCAGGAACTTGTTCCTGGGGTTGCGGGTAGATCACAATTACTTTTATTCTTTAATTGAAGAGAGCTGGAAGGCTCCGCCACAGAAGGTAAAAGCCCTGTAAGTAAAAAAGAATTTTAGTTAGATCTATTCCAGAGTACCACGAGACACGTGAAACCTTGTGGGAAGCTGGGAGGACCACCTCCCAAGGCTAAATACTACCTGGTGACCGATAGTGAAGCAGTACCGTGAGGGAAAGGTGAAAAGAACCCCGGAAGGGGAGTGAAATAGAACCTGAAACCGTGTGTCCACAACCGGTCGAAGCACATTTAAGTGCGACGACGTGCTTTTTGTAGAACGAGCCAGCGAGTTACGGTATGTAGCAAGGTTAAGTACTTATGGTACGGAGCCGGAGGGAAACCGAGTCTGAATAGGGCGACCAGTTGCATGCTGTAGACCCGAAACCGGGTGACCTATCCATGGACAGGATGAAGCGGAAGTAAAATTCCGTGGAGGTCCGAACCGCGTTGGTGTTGAAAAACCATGGGATGAGCTGTGGATAGCGGAGAAATTCCAATCGAACCCGGAGATAGCTGGTTCTCCTCGAAATAGCTTTAGGGCTAGCGTCGGGACTGAGTAATGGAGGTAGAGCACTGAATAGGCTAGGGGCTTTAAAAAGTTACTGAACCTTATCAAACTCCGAATGCCATTTACTTGTATCCCGGCAGTCAGACTGCGAATGATAAGATCCGTGGTCAAAAGGGAAACAGCCCAGATCATCAGCTAAGGTCCCAAAGTGTAAGTTAAGTGGTAAAGGATGTGGGATTTCTAAGACAACTAGGATGTTGGCTTAGAAGCAGCCACTCATTTAAAGAGTGCGTAATAGCTCACTAGTCGAGAGATCCTGCGCCGAAAATGTCCGGGGCTAAAACTTACCACCGAAGCTATGGACTCGTAAGAGTGGTAGAGGAGCTTCCTGTATGGATTGAAGCCGTACCGTAAGGAGCGGTGGACCGTACAGGAGTGAGTATGCTGGCATAAGTAGCGAGAAATAAGTGAGAATCTTATTGGTCGAAAACCTGAGGTTTCCTGGGGAAGGCTCGTCCTCCCAGGGTTAGTCGGGACCTAAGCCGAGGCCGAAAGGCGTAGGTGATGGACAATTGGTTGATATTCCAATACCGCCAGTTTGCGTTTGACAGATGGGATGACGCAGGAGGATAGGATGTGCACACTATTGGATGTGTGTCTAAGCACTCAGACGTGCCCGGAAGGTAAATCCACCGGGATTAGTTAAGGTGTTACAGGGATCTCTTTTTAAGAGAGAAGTATCCGGTTCCACGCTGCCAAGAAAAGTCTCTATGGAGTAAACCGGTGCCCGTACCGCAAACCGACACAGGTAGGTGAGGAGAAAATCCTAAGACCATCGGAAGAATTGCTGTTAAGGAACTAGGCAAATTGACCCCGTAACTTAGGGATAAGGGGTGCCATCTTTATTGATGGCCGCAGAGAATAGGCTCAAGCAACTGTTTAGCAAAAACACAGGTCTCTGCTAAAGCGTAAGCTGATGTATAGGGGCTGACGCCTGCCCGGTGCTGGAAGGTTAAGGGGAATACTAAGCCGTATGGCGAAGGTATGAACTTAAGCCCCAGTAAACGGCGGCCGTAACTATAACGGTCCTAAGGTAGCGAAATTCCTTGTCGGGTAAGTTCCGACCCGCACGAATGGCGTAATGATTTGAGCACTGTCTCAACAGCAAATCCGGCGAAATTGTAGTGCAAGTGAAGATGCTTGCTACCCGCAGTTGGACGGAAAGACCCCGTAGAGCTTTACTGCAGCTTAACGTTGAGTTTCGGTATTGTCTGTACAGGATAGGTGGGAGACTTAGATACCCGGGCGTCAGCCCTGGTGGAGTCACCCTTGGGATACCACCCTGACAGTACTGGAATTCTAACCGGAGGCCATTTATCTGGTCACGGGACATTGTTAGGCGGGCAGTTTGACTGGGGCGGTCGCCTCCTAAAATGTAACGGAGGCGCCCAAAGGTTCCCTCAGAACGGTTAGAAATCGTTCGCAGAGTGCAAAGGCAGAAGGGAGCCTGACTGCGACACATACAGGTGGAGCAGGGACGAAAGTCGGGCTTAGTGATCCGGTGGTACCTCGTGGGAGGGCCATCGCTCAACGGATAAAAGCTACCTCGGGGATAACAGGCTGATCTCCCCCAAGAGTCCACATCGACGGGGAGGTTTGGCACCTCGATGTCGGCTCGTCGCATCCTGGGGCTGAAGTAGGTCCCAAGGGTTGGGCCGTTCGCCCATTAAAGCGGCACGCGAGCTGGGTTCAGAACGTCGTGAGACAGTTCGGTCCCTATCCGCTGCGGGCGCAGGAAATTTGAGAGGAGCTGTCCTTAGTACGAGAGGACCGGGATGGACTGACCTCTGGTGTACCAGTTGTTCCGCCAGGAGCACGGCTGGGTAGCTATGTCGGGACGGGATAAACGCTGAAAGCATCTAAGCGTGAAGCCCACCTCAAGATTAGATTTCCCATAGCGTAAGCTAGTAAGACCCCTTGAAGAACACAAGGTTGATAGGTCAGAGGTGTAAGCATAGCGATATGTTCAGCTGACTGATACTAATAGGTCGAGGGCTTGACCAATTACTTTTCTTAATCAATTTTTTCTATCTTTACTGTGCAGTTTTGAGAGAACAATCTCAATTAGCCGGGGTCTATTTATAAACCTCCGGTTAGTATAAATTTTATTAGAGTTTTAGTCAATGCATAAAAATTAGTAGAAACGGGCAGATCAGGGAAAATATTGAAGTGGGGAACGGAGTTTACTTAATGTAAATGAGTACCGCAGTAAGATATTTGACGAAGAGATGCGGAGTTTATAGTAATTTTTAAACAGGAAACTCACCCAGCAAAGCTGGGGAGTACTGATTCTTTATCTAAATCAAAGATTTAGAAGCAATCAGCAATCTGGTGGTTATTACATAAAGGTAACACTCCTTCCCATACCGAACAGGTAGGTTAAGCTTTATTGTGCCGATGGTACTTCAGGGGTAGCCCTGCGGGAGAGTAGGTCGCCGCCAGGTAATCATACTATATTTGGCCAGATAGCTCAGTCGGTAGAGCAGAGGACTGAAAATCCTCGTGTCCCTGGTTCGATTCCTGGTCTGGCCACCAAAGAGCATATTAGTGTTTTCTAATATGTTCTTTTTTTATACTAATAAAAATGATGGTAAACTGTAGATATATATGGTATAACTATAATGATTAATATAATAAAGGAGAAGAATAATGGAAAATAAAGTGTTAGCCACTGTAAATGGTGCTCAAATAACGGAAAAAGATCTAGAAGAAGCTATAATGAGATTTCCTAATGATAGAAGAGGATATTTGAATACTGATAATGGGAAAAAACAACTATTAGAAGAAATGATAGCATTTGAATTAATTTATAATTATGCCAAAGAATCTGGATTTGAAAATGATGAAAGCTACATAGGTAACCTTGAAACTGCTAAAAAAGAAATTTTAACTCAAACAGCTATATCAAAATTGATGAGTGAAGTTAATGTAAAAGATAGCGAAGTTGAAGATTATTACAAAGTAAATAAAGATAAGTTTGTAAATCCAGAAAGTGTTGTTGCAAGACATATATTAGTAGAGACAAAAGAAAAGGCGAATGATGTACTAAAGGAAATAAATGAGGGAATGAGTTTTGAAGAAGCTGCCAAGAAATATTCTTCATGTCCATCAAAGGCACAAGGCGGTAATCTAGGACAGTTTACAAGAGGACAAATGGTTCCAGAATTTGAGGAAGCTGCTTTTTCACTTGGTATTAATGTTATTAGTGAACCTGTTAAAACACAATTTGGATATCATTTGATTAAGGTTGAGAGAAAGACAGAGGCGTCTCCTAAATCTTATGAACAGGTAAAAAATACGATTAAAAACAATTTACTTCAACAAAGACAATCATATAAGTATAATGAACTCAATAAGCAACTAAAAGAAAAGTATACTGTTGAGTATGAAAAATAATTAATATAAAAAGTGTATCTAATCACACTGAAATAGAGTGAATTAGATACACTTTTTAATTTATTATATAATTTAAAGTGCTAATCGCATGTAATACTTGATAGTACACTACCGATACTATCATGAATTACTATATCAGCTTTATTATCGTATGGTGTAGATGATTTATTTATCAATACAAGTTTTGAACCATTAAAATAGTCTATTATGCCTGCTGCGGGATAGACTACTAAAGAAGTACCACCTACGATTAATATATCTGCATCTTGAGTAAATTTAATTGCATTATTTAGTGTATTCATATCTAAACCTTCCTCATAAAGCACAACATCAGGTTTTACAATTCCACCGCATTTATCACATTTTGGAATTACAGATTTTGAATTAATGATGTAGTCTAAATCGAAGGATTTTCCACACTTAGTACAAAAATTTCTGTGTATTGAGCCATGAAGCTCGAATACATTTTTAGATCCTGCCATTTGGTGGAGACCATCTATGTTTTGAGTTATTACAGCTTTAAGTTTGCCAAGCTTCTCTAGTTTTGCTAAAGCATAATGTGCACCATTGGGTTTGGCATTTTTATAGATCATCTTACTTTTATAAAAATTAAAGAAATCTTCTGTATGGGATTTGAAGAAGGAATGACTCAACATAACTTCCGGTGGATAGGAATAGTTATCCTTTGTTTTATATAGACCCGCTTCGGACCTAAAGTCTGGAATATTGGATTCTGTAGATACTCCGGCGCCACCAAAGAAGACTATATTATTGCTTGATTTTATTGCAGATTTTAGATTCTCATAATCCATAACAATCACCTCTCTTAAAATATTATATCATTATTCGAATGTAATATATAAATTTCACCATATATTTAATCAAGAGTTAATTTATCTCTGAGTATAAATTAACTCTTTAGGTGAAAAACTATAAATATTATTAATTTTAAAATTTAGTAATATGCTATTGACAAATATAACTGTGATTGCTAAACTATAGTAGTGTTCTTAATCAGGAGAACATATGGCGCTATAGCCAAGTGGTAAGGCAGAGGTCTGCAAAACCTTTATCCCCAGTTCAAATCTGGGTGGTGCCTCCATTCTTTATATTAGAAGATAGTTTAGCATATGTTAGGCTATTTTTTTGTTGGGCAAATAAAAAAAGAGAAGCCTGACTGCTTCTCTTTCTATTTAAATTATGCACTGGTTTTGCTCACTGAATTGCTATCAGAATGTTTACTTTGTAATAAGCTGTGTTTGTGTGAATATGTCATATAAACAATTGCACCTAGTAGAACCCATGCTCCAAAATATAACCATGTTATTTTGGATAAACTAAACATAAGGAATATGCAAAATGCCATTGCTATTAAAGGCAATAATGGAACTAAAGGTACTCTAAATTCTCTTTTTAAATCTGGATAGCTTTTTCTAAACATTATTAAAGATAGTGCGACGAGTGAAAAGGATCCTAAGAAAATCATATTTGAAAGATCAGCTAACTGTTTTATGTTTACAACACCAGCTAATACAGCACCTATGCATCCTACTACCCAAGTAGATAAAACAGGTACATTAGTCTTTTTATTTAATTTAGAAAAACCTTTTGGTAGAAGTCCATCACGACTCATTGAAAATAGTAGTCTTGATGCACCGAAGAGATATGCAATTATAACTGCTAATATACCAATAACTGCCCCAACTGAAAGTATAGAAGCTGCCCATCCTTGTCCTACAGCACTTAAAGCATAAGCCATAGCATCACCAACGTTGAGATTAGTATAGTTAGTAAGGCCTGTAAGAATTAAGCTGACTACAATGTATATTAATGTACATCCTATCATTGATGCTATAATACCTAAAGGCAAATTTTTCTGTGGGTTTTTTACTTCCTCGGCAGAAGTTGAAACTGCATCAAATCCAGTATAAGCTAGAAATACTGAAGCAGCACCAGCAAATATTCCTTTTACTCCAAATGGCATAAATGGCTGCCATCTTGATGGTTTTACAAAGAATACTCCTACAACTACAAATAAAGCTATGATACCTAATTTTATAAATACTAGAATATTATTAACTTTTTTACTTTCACTTGTTCCTTTAGTTAGTAATAATGTTATGGCTAACATTACAATAATTGCTGGAAGGTTTATGATTCCCCCCTGACCTGGAATGTTTATTAAGGCATGTGGTAAATTTATTCCGCAATTTTTTAATAAACCATTAAAGTATGCAGACCATCCACTACCAACGGTTGCAGCGCATACAGTATATCCTATAAATAGTGACCAACCAACTAAATGTGCTATAAATTCACCTAATGATACATAAATGTAAGAATATGCACTTCCTGATGATGGTATTGATGATGCGAATTCAGAGTAACATAATGCTACAAGCGTACAGGCAATTGCAGAGAAAATGAATGATAAAACTACAGCTGGTCCTGCATCTGTCGCGGCTACAAGCCCTGTTAAAACCATTACTCCTGTTCCAATTGTTGCACCTATACTCATTAAAGTAACATCAAATGCTCCCATAGTTCTTTTTAAAGAACTATTTTTATTGTTTTCCAAAATAGCGTTTACATCTTTTTTTCTAGTAAGATTAAATAAGTCCATGTGGTAACCTCCTTAAAATATGATTATAATTTTAAACATAAAATTATTAGTAAAATGTGTGTAGAAATGTGTTTTATGAGATTAAATAATCAAAAAATAACCGATTAAAATTTAATTATTTTTTTATAATAATGGGTACTCTATAATTATAATAGTGCGAATACAAGATACTTCAAAAATCTTCACAGATCTTCATAAAAAAATAGACTACTTTCAAAAATTTTAAATTTTTGAAAGTAGTCTATAAAAATTCTTCAAATAATTGCTAACTTTCCTCACATTGCAATAACAACCCATCAAAGAAATTACTTATCACTATTTTCCCACCAACCCTACTTTTGCCTTTTATGTAGTCAATTTCAGCTTTTACACTTGCGAAGTCAAACATTCCATTGGAGTAGTCTTGAAAATTTTCACTATAGTAATTTTCCATTTCCATATATGCAAGATTGGTTAAACCTATTTTTATAGTTCTTCTTATTCTTTGTTGTACAGTTTTAGGATTGTCACCAAGAAAAGCACATAAATCGTTAAAATTACATTCCTCAAAGGACTTTTTTGCTTTTAGCAGATAAACACAAATTTTTATAATATCGTTTGTTCCTTTCTTACCAAGCATTCCTAGTCTACTTAAAGTATGTTTTATTATTTTGATATTATCATTTTGAGAATTTTGCTTCTGAGGAGATTCTGTTTTAATTACTTTTTTTATGCCATCCAGCATATTTTCAATTTCAATTTTTTCTGCAACCTTGCTTGTGACTTTTTCTACTTCTATTTTATTAATGGGTTTACTTATGAAAAATTCTATACCAGAATTGTAAGAGTCTCCTACTAAATTTTCATCAGACACTTGTGATATCATGATAAATTTGATCTTTGGCTTAAGCGATTTTACTTTTTTAACTAGACTATTACCATCAAGTTTAGGAAGAAGCAAGTCAACTAATACAATATCGGGATTGCAAAGTAATATCTCATTAAAGGCTGTTTGACCATCATTAGAACTTCCTACTACTTCATAAGATTTATTTTCTTCAATTAGGTTGGTCAATATCTTGACTATATTGACATCATCGTCAATTATGTAATAACGCATAATGTTTACCTCCTTAATGAATTCTCCGGTATTTTTACTATAAAGGTTGTTCCTTTATTTTTCTCTGATTGCACGGTGATAGATCCTTTGAAAACATCTTGCACTAGATCTTTTACTAAAGTTAAACCTATCCCTCTGCATATATTTCCTGTTTCCTTATTATATTTAGTTGAAAAACCAGGATTAAATATAAAATCAAGGTCACCTTTATTTATGCCTGTTCCATTATCAGATACAGTAAATATATAGTTATCGCTTTCTTTCTCAATATTAAGTTTAACCACCCCCTTTTTAGTGTCATCCACAGCTTCTATGGCATTAAAGATAAGATTTTTTATAATTGATACTAAATAAAAATGTTGTGAAACATAAAAATTCTCCTTTATCTTAAAATCAAGTTCTATATTCATATTTGCTGAATTAATATAATCCCTGGTATCTATTTTTAAGATATCTATGATGTCTTTTATATTCATATGCTCATTATCTATTTTTTCATTTGACATATCCTCAAGGCCTCTCATTACTCGTAAATAATCTTTTTTTATCTCATGAACATCTTTGGCAATATCGAGTGTAAGGTCTTTAAGTTTTTCCGGATAGTTATTTTTCGATACAATTTCGTATACAGAAAAGGATTTTCTCATAACATCTTCTACTTCTGAAGCATTTTTATTCATAAAATATATTTCACTTTTAAAGCTGGATGTTAATAATATTAAGTTTCTATATCGTTCTTCATGTTCTTCTTTTATAAGGAATGATTTATAATATTTAAGTCCAATTAATATAATTAAGGCCATTAATGATCTTACACATGCAACTATTAAAAGTGCTCTGATCATGGTACTGTTTTCACCAGTTATTTGGGTTCTGATGCTTATCTCAAGTACATTCGAAATAAAATCGCAGCAGAATGTTGAAAGAATGAATTTCGTCAAGTTCTTTTCTTTTATTTTATAGTATAAAAAATAAAATATAAGCCCATATGCAGTGTAAAATGCTATTTCTGGTGTTGTTATCTTAATAGTTTTTAGAAGGTTGGTATTAGTGGTATAAACTAATATTGATCTATACAGTGTTATAGATACACCTGTTATTATTGCAGTTATTATCGGATTTAATTCGGTATAACTATAAAGAAATACTGAAAATATAACTACTGAAAAAGCTACTGTAAAATTTTTTATCAAAAAATTAAAATAGATTTGAGATGCTATTACTACACCGATTATAACCGTTGCCGTATGTTTTAATTTCTCCATGTATATATTCCTTTCAATTACTTTAAAAAATCGGTATCACAAAAACTGACAGGTATAGAAAGTTAATCTTGCCTGTTAGAATAGTATAAGGCTCTGAAATTTTTTTCAGAGCTTTAAATATAAATTATTATTTTACTATAGGTTCTAATGTCTCTATAATTCCAGATTTAAAATCTATAGAAACCTTTGCACCTATTGGAAGTGTTAGTCTAGGGTAAGAATGTCCACTTTGAATACCAGATAGAGTTGGTTTATTTAAGGATAATAATCTATCAGAGATTACTTCTTTTAATGTTAAACTTCTTTTATAATGTGGAAGGGAGCATTGTGTAAACTGCCCCAAAATAAATGCTTTACAATCCTGAAGTTTATTTGCTAAACGTAACTGAGTGAGCATTCTATCTATTTTATAAGGACTTTCTCCAACATCTTCTATAAATAATATTTTATCCTTTGTATTAAGTTCATAAGGGGTTCCTATAGTGCTCGATATTAAACTTAAATTTCCACCAACTAATTCTCCAGAAATTTTATTTATATTACTTAGGCTTTTAGTAGGAAAATTTTCTGGATTTTGGATAGTGTAATTTTTATATCCATTCATAACTGTGTTAAAAAAACTTTCACAAGTTATTTTATCTGAAAGATTTGAAGTAAGCATTGGTGAATGGAAGGTTATAAGGCCGCATTTAGAAGATATATTATTTAATAGTGTAGTTATATCACTAAAACCTGCAAATATTTTAGGATGATTTTTAACTATATTGAAATCTATCATAGGCAGTATACGCATTGCACCATAACCACCTCTTATGCACATAATCATATCAATGGAATTATCTAGAAACATATTATTAAAATCACTGGCTCTGTCATAATCATTCCCGGCAAGATAACCCCACTTATTGCGTATATATTTGCCTTCTTTAACTTTAAAACCTAGACCTTTAAGGAGCTCTATATTATTTTTTATTTTTTCATAGTCTTCAGGACCAGATGGAGCTATAATACCTATTGTATCACCCTTCTTTAGTCTTTTTGCTATCATCACAAATCACTATCCTTTTAAAATAATTGCTTTTTGCGCAAAATTAGTATAGTAATAAAACATATTAATACAGCTATTGCATACACAATCCAAAATGCATTAGGATTATGAATGAATGGAATTCCAGGAATATTCATGCCAAATGATCCGAATATTATATTTGGTATGGACATTACTATAGTTATAGAGGCGAGAAGTTTCATAACCATATTGAGGTTATTTGATATTACAGAAGCAAATGCATCCATAGTTCCACTCAATATGTTACTATAAATATTAGCCATTTCAATAGCTTGTTTATTTTCTATAATTACATCTTCTAAAATATCTTGATCTTCAGGATATTTTTTTAATAGTTCCAGTTTTAACATTTTCTCAAGTGTAATTTCATTTGACTTGAGTGAGGTTGAAAAATATACAAGTGATTTTTCTAGTGATAGAAGTTGAATTAACTCTTTATTTTTCATTGATCTATGAAGTTTTTGTTCAATCATAAGGCTTTTCTTATCTATTTGTCTTAAGTATAGTAAATAATAACTTGCTATTCTGTATAGTATCTGAAGAATAAACCTTGAGCGTTTAAAAGTAAAAAAAGATTTAATCTTTTTGTCTATAAAATCAGTTAATATTTTACTGTTTTTAAGACAAACTGTTATGATTAAGGAGTCAGTATGAATGATTGCAAGAGGATAAGAATCATACGTTAGTGAATTATCCTCCATTTCAGTAAAAGGAATATCTACTATAACCAAAAGGTTATGCTCCTCTAAGTCTATACGTGAAGTTTCTTCCTCATCTAATGCTGCTTTTAAGAAATCTAAAGGTACATTTGTTTTTTTTGAAACAAGTATAAGTTCTTCCCTGGAAGGGGCAACCAGGTTAATCCAGCAACCAGCTTCAATGCTGTCGGTGGATTTAAGTGTTTGTTCATTATCTATAGTTTTATAAATTGAAATCATAAGATACCTCACTGCTTACTAAATTTAAATATATAATTATTATACATTATAAAATATATTTGTGCAGGATATATTAAAATGGTGCAGGTTCCTTTACACATTTATGTGAACTACAAAAGTCATTTCTTACGTCAAGCATTAAAGAGCGACTTTCTATTAAATCTAATCCTGTCAGAGCAAGTGCTTGAGAAGCTCTAAAAACTTTATCCTGAGCGTAATATGAAACAGTAGCACTGGCAAACTCTTCTGAGGAATATTTAATAGAGTTTCTACTACATATAGATATATATGGATGAATACAAGGTACTATATTGCTAACAGTTCCAAGGCTTAAACTTGAATTTGTATCTTTAGGACCACAGATATCTATTATTCCGCTTTCCTTTAAGTTATGGCTAAATACCCTAGATAATGTTCTATTTGGAATAAATTCATCATAAGGTAGTTCATGCATACATACATTATATTTGATATTCATGAGTTCAGATGTAGTTTTTACGAGTGTACGAATTTTATTTTCTATTTTACAGCATTCAGCCATTTTTGGGGACCGTATATAAAATTTTGATTCGGATTTATCTGGCATAAGATATGGAGAATCGCCTCCGTTTATTATTACACTGTCTATTGATGAATCTTGACCAAGTCCTTTTTTTAAAAGATTTAATGAATTAAAGGTGAATAAACAGGCATCAAGTGCATTATAATTCCTTTGATTCCTATATGAAAGTCCACTTTCACTTTGATATGTTATTTTTAATGGAAGAACTGCCATAGATTTTCCGCTTTCAGCGGTTACTACATCTGGATGTGCCATTAATACCACATCTATATCATTAAATGTACCCTGTTTTGCCATTGTGATTTTAGCACTTCCAACAAATTCACCAGGACATCCGAGAACAATTACGCTGCCATGAATTTTTGGTGTAATTTTTGAAAGAGATGTGGCAGCAGCTATAGACATTGTTGATATTAGATTATGTCCAACTATATGTCCCAAATTTTTAATTGCATCATATTCACATATATAACATATTTTTGGATGACCAGAACCGAATTGAGCATGGAAGGCAGTTGGAATATCAAGGTATTTCTCTATAACTTCAAAACCATTGGATTTTAAAATATTAATTAAATAATTACAAGCTTTGTATTCATGGAAACTTTCCTCTGGATTATTGTAAAGATATTTAGATAAATCAGCAATTTCATTTCGTATAGAACTTAGATATGAGATTATACTTTGTTTCATTTCAATTTACCTCCAATAATGTGTAAACTTAATCTACTTAAAGTCTTGCTCTATTTATTATTAACACAACCTTTTTCGTTTATACGTATGAAATATATTACGATTTTATACTGCTTTATTTATGTGGACAAATTAAGTTTTTGTAAGTAACTGAATATTATATTAATTAGAGGTAATAATTTTTAATAGTAAATTATGATGGGAGGATTTAAATGAAAAAACAAAGATGTATCATATGTGGCAAGCCTATGAATAATGGTATAATTATATATAGAAGAAAGATATGTAAATGTTGTGAAGAACGATTACTTAATATGGAGTGTAATACTGATTTTTATAAATACTATATGGAATGTATAAAAAAGAATTTAGTACCGGTAATCATAAGAGGAGAGGAATTAAAGTGTCAAAATTACCACTATTAGATGGGGTTTTAAGATATGTAGATAAAAATAATAAGTTATTTTGTATGCCAGGACATAAAGGAGGAAAAGGTTTTTTAACTACAAGTATTGGAAGAAAGTTTATTAAAAATATGTCTAAGGTTGATATTACAGAAGTAAATGGACTGGATAATCTCCATAAACCGAGCGGAATTATTAAGGATTCATTAAAGGCACTTAGTAATTTTTATGGAAGTAAGAAATCATATTTTTTAGTCAACGGAAGTACATCAGGTAATTTTATAATGATATTTAGTGCATTTAATGAGGGAGATAAGGTGCTTGTAGAGAGGAATTGCCATAGATCTGTGTTTAACGCTATAATTATGAGAAAATTAAAACCTATATATATAAATAGTACTATAGATAAAAGGTTAAATGCACCAGCCTTTATAGATTTAGATGATTTTTCGAGAAAGATAGATAAAAATAAGGATGCTAAAGGTATAATAGTTACTTATCCGAATTACTATGGATTATGTTCTAATCTTGAATATATTATAGAGAAAGCAAAAATTAATAAAATGAAAGTACTTGTTGATTCCGCACATGGGGCACATTTTGAAGTACACAAGGATTTACCAAAGAGCGCCTTACAATTAGGTGCTGATATGGTTGTAGCAAGTTCTCATAAAACGCTTCCAAGTTTAACACAAACTGCGTATTTACATATCAATAATTTAGAAGATATCCAAAGTATTGATTTTTATACGAGCATGTTTTTAAGTACAAGCCCCTCTTATATTCTCATGTGTTCTATGGATTATGCACGTTTTTTCTTAGAAAAATATGGCAATGAAGCATATGATAAATTATTAAATATGTGTAGATATTATAGAGAGATGATAAATACAATAGACGGTATAAGTGTACTGGATAGAAATTATTTTATAGGTAGTTCAAATTTTTTTTATGATATTGATGAAACGAGATATATAATGAATTTAGATAAAGGATATAGTTCATATAAACTTTTGAATTATTTAAGGGAAAACAATATACAAGCTGAGATGAATGATGGTTCTAATGTTATACTTATTTTTTCACCATTTAATTATGAAGATGATTTCCGTGTTTTATATGATGTCTTGAAAAAGTGTAATTTGGAAAAATTAAAGAGTAAGGAATTTGAGATATTGAAACCTCATATACCGAATTATAAGTTTTTACCATTTGAAGTTTTGAATATGGGGAAAAAGTCCATAAACTTAGAGGAAGCTTTAGGAAAAGTTAGTGCTGAAAATATAGTTCCATATCCGCCAGGAATACCGATTTTAAATATGGGTGAAGTTATAGATATAGAAACTATAAATTATATAAAGTATTATGTAGATAATAACGCGGAAATTTTAGGATTAAATGATGGAAAAATAAAAATAGTAAAGTAATTTTGAGGGGGAAAACATATGAATAAAAAAGGCAAACTTATAGTAATAGAAGGATGTGATGGCAGCGGAAAAGCAACACAAACTCAGATGCTTTATAATAGATTTGTAGATGAAAAATTTAATGTAAGAAAAGTTGAATATCCTAATTATAAAAGTGATTCATCAGCACTTGTTAAAATGTACCTTAATGGTACGTTTGGGACTAAACCAGAAGATGTAAATTCATATGTTGCATCCACATTTTATGCTGTAGATAGATTTGCTTCATATAAAACTGATTGGAAAGATTTTTATGATAATGGAGGTATTGTAATAGCTGATAGATATACAACATCTAATATGATACATCAGGCTTCAAAGATTAATGATAAATTAGCTAAAGATAAGTTCTTAAACTGGCTTTGGAATTTTGAGTTTAATTTGTTCAGTCTTCCAGTACCAGACTGTGTAATTTTTTTGGATATGCCTCCGGAATATAGTTTTGATCTTATGAAAGATAGAAAAAATAAAATAAATGGTGAAAATATTAAAGATATACATGAGAGAGATATTAATTATTTAAAAAAATCTTATGATAATAGTAAGTATGTAGCGGATAAATATGCTTGGAATATCATAGATTGTATAGAAAATAGTAGAATAAAAAGTATTCAGAAAATACATAATGATGTTTATAAAACTTTAAGAAATCATTTGAATCTATAGAATAAAATATTAGATTAAAATTTATTTTAATACATAAATTTCATACAAAATTATGATAAAATTAGGTTAATAAATATATTATTTATTAACATTATAAAAGGGGAGATGAGTTTCATGAAATTAATAATAGCTATTGTTCAAGATAATGATGCTAGTGCGTTAATAAATACTTTAACTGACTTAGGATTTAAAGTTACTAAATTAGCTACAACAGGCGGATTTTTGAAAGCCGGTAATACGACTTTGCTTGTTGGAGTTGAAGCAGAAAAAGTAGATGAAGTCATATCTCAAATAGATAAAGTATGCAAGACTAGAAATCAAGTTGTTACAACTCCGTCACCTGTTGCTGGATCAACTGGTATATATGTACCTTATCCTATGGAGGTTGAAGTTGGAGGCGCGAATATATTTGTGGTTGATGTAGATAAGTTTATTAAAATTTAGTGGAGGTAATAATTTAGTGACATTTGATGAAATAATAGGATATGAAAGTATTAAAAATCAAATGTCTATTTCTATAGAAAATAATACCTTTTCCCATGCTCATTTGATATCAGGTGAGGATGGGATAGGTAAAAGTATTATTGCAAGGGCGGCAGCAGAACAATTTTTATTAAGACAGGGACTTCATGGATTTAAAGCAGATATAGTGGAATTTAAATTACTTGAGGATAAAAAATCTATAGGAATAGATGAGATAAAGGATATAATATGTGAAGCGAATAAAAAACCGATTGTTGGAAATAACAAAGTTATAATAATATATAAAGCTGATACAATGACAGAGCCTGCCCAAAATGCATTATTGAAAACTGTGGAAGAACCTAAAGATGGAATAGTTATAATAATGTTATGTGAAAAACTTGATTTGATATTAGATACTATAAAATCAAGATGCCAAATTCATAAATTAAATAGGTTAAGAGAGGAAGAAATGAGGATATTTTTGAAACGTAAATTTCAAGATTTATCTGATGAATATATAAATTCAGTATGTGCATTTAGTGATGGTGTACCTGGGAGAGCGGAAAAGTTTATAGAGGATGATGTATTTTATGAAATCAGAAATAAGATTTTAGAGGTGTTAAAAAATTCTGGAAGAGATGAGTTTAGAGAAGTATTTCATTATAGAAATTTTTTTATAGAAAATAAGAATGAGTGGAAGGATATATTTACATGTTTATTATCTTATATAAGAGATGCGCTAGTGTATAAGGAAACAGGAAATAGCAGTATAGTTGTAAATATAGATAAGTTTAATGATATAAAAATTATAGCGGAGGAATTCTCATTTAATAAGTTGATAAAGATTATAGATATAGTTAAAAATACACGCAGCAAATTAGAAAAAAACGTAAATTTTGCATTGGTTTTTGATTCAATGCTCTTAAGTATGCAGGAGGTATAATATGGTAACAGTAGTAGGTGTAAGATTCAAAAAAGCCGGGAAGATATATTATTTTTCACCAAAGAATTTAGATGTGAAGAAGGGTGATAAGGTTATAGTAGAAACTGCAAGAGGAATAGAGTTTGGAGAATGTGTAGTGGGACTTAAAGAGGTTCAAGATGAGAAAATTGTTTCTCCACTTAAAAATGTCATCAGGGTAGCTACGGGTGATGATGTAAATAAACATGATGAAAATAAAGCTAAAGAAAAGGAAGCTTTTGATATATGTTTGGAGAAAATAGAAAAGCATAATTTAAAAATGAAACTTATAGATGTTGAGTATACTTTTGATAATAATAAAGTTATATTTTATTTTACAGCAGATGGAAGAATAGATTTTAGAGAATTAGTAAAAGATTTGGCATCTATTTTTAGAACTAGAATAGAACTTAGGCAGATTGGCGTTAGGGATGAAGCAAAAATGGTAGGAGGTTTAGGTGCATGTGGAAGGACAATGTGTTGTTCAACTTTTTTAGGTGATTTTGCTCCTGTATCTATCAAAATGGCTAAAGAACAAAATTTATCGCTAAATCCTACTAAAATATCAGGAATATGCGGAAGACTTATGTGTTGTTTGAATTATGAGCAGGAAACATACGAAAAAATAAGAAAGAAGTTACCTAAGGTAAAGTCTATTGTTGATACAGCTTATGGTAAAGGAGAGGTAATGTCAAATTCTGTAGTAAAGGAAAGTGTAAAGGTTAAAATAAAGATTGAAGACGGTGATGATATAGTTGAAGAGATTCCTATAGATGCAGTTACACTTATTTCGGGAGGTTATGAAGGAGCTGTAAATGAGGAAGATATAAAAATAGATGTACAAGATTCTGAGGATGCACATATAATGAAGGAATTGTTCAAGGATAATTAGGGAGGTATATTATGAAATCCGTACTAAAAGTTTGCAATATAAATACAGTTAATGATGTAGTTAAGATAAAAACGGCAATTTCAAATAATTCTGGGGTAATTGCTTGCCAGATAAATAAAGAAAATGGAGAAGTAAGTGTGGTGTATGATGATCACTTTGTGAACAATGAACTTTTAATACAATCAATTGAAAATTTAGGTTATGTAGTATTCTAAAATTTACTTTAAAAATCAAGTTAAACGTGGTAAAATATAAGTCAGATGTACAATATCTAATTTTTAAGGAGGTGCTACATATGGCATATAAAATTTCAGATGCTTGCGTAAGCTGTGGAGCATGTGCTTCAGAGTGCCCGGTAAGTGCTATAAGTCAAGGAGATACTCAATTTGTAATAGATGCAGGAACTTGCATTGATTGTGGAAATTGTGCTAATGTTTGTCCAGTAGGAGCACCAGCACAAGAATAATTTTAAGAAAAAGGCTGTCTTAATTGATGGTCTTTTTTTAATGTTATACGATATAAAGGTTAAAATATAATAAACGAGTATTTATATGTATATATATATTTATATTTTGTTGCTGAAACTTTAATTGAATGGAGGATAAAAATGGATATATCTGTTGTTATTTTTATCATATTTGGATTTGGTTCTGTTATAGCAGGTTTCCTGGTTGAAAAAGGAAGTTTACTAGGACTTGTAGGACTAGCACCATTTTTAATAGTATTCGGAGGAACAGCTGGTGCAGTTGGACTTACATTTCCCTCAGATGTTCTAAAACGTCTGCCGGGAATATTAAAAGTAATTATAAATCCAAGAAAAATTGATTTGCCGGGACTTGTAGCGTATTTTAAAGATGTTTCTTATAAAACAAGAAAAAATGGATTATTAAGTTTAGAAGGAGAAGTATCCAGTGATCCTAATTTAGATCCATTTATAAAAAAAGGACTTCAACTTGTAGTGGATGGTGTAGACCCACAGGCAGTTAGGAGTATTTTAGAGCTGGAGTTAGAGACTACATCGGAAAGACATAGAAAGGGTGCTGCTATTTTTGAGCAGGCAGGTGGATACTCACCGACTCTTGGAATTATAGGTACAGTAATGGGATTAGTACATATTTTAGCAGATTTATCTGATCCAACTTCATTGGGCCCTAAGATTTCATCTGGTTTTCTGGCTACATTATATGGTTTAGCAGCTGCAAACTTGTTATTTTTGCCTGTAGCAACAAGATTAAAAGCTATAGATGAAAAAGAATATAATGAAAAATCTCTTATAATTGAGGCAATATTATATGTTCAGGAGGGAATAAATCCTAATACAATAGCAGAAAAATTAAAAGGATTCTTAAGTAAAGCCGAAACAGTTAAATTTGAAGGAATGGATGGTAAAGTGAAAGAATGAAGAAAAAAAAGCGTGAAGAACATACGAATAGTGAAAGGTGGCTTCTTAGTTATTCAGACTTTATGACTTTACTTATGATACTTTTTGTTGTTTTATATGCTATGAGTAGTATAGATCAGGCTAAGTTTGCACAATTGTCTCAGTCTCTAAATATGGCTATGGGTGGAGGTAAGTCTATAATAGCGAAAGAAAATGGAACAGATGCAAATAAAAAGACAACCCCTATAGATACTAATGTACAGCAGAGTGAACAAGCTAAAATGCAGGATTTAAAGAAGCAGGTTGATAAATACTTGAAGGATAATAATATGAGCAGCAGTGTGTCAACTCAGCTAGATCAAAGAGGGCTTATAGTAAGTTTAAATAATACTCTGTTTTTTGATACAGGAAATGCTGATATAAAACCTGATTTTCAGAATGAGTTAATAGGAATAGCCAAGATATTAAATCAAATTAAGAATAATATAAGAATAGAAGGTCATACTGATACAGTACCTATAAGCAATAGTCAATTTTCTTCAAATTGGCAATTGTCATGTGCGAGAGCAGCTAATGTAACTCAGTTTCTGATAGATAAGGCCGGTATTCCGGCAAATAAATTGTCTGCAGTGGGATATAGTGAATATAGGCCAGTAAGTGATAATTCTACTGAGGAAGGAAGAGCCAAGAATAGAAGGGTTGATATAATAATAGAAAATAGTGAATTTAATAAGATAGACAATAATGTAAAAGGAAATTCAAGTAATACTAATACAAACTCTAATGATAATACCAATAGCTCTGATAATACTAAGTGATACAAATAATTAATAAAAAGATGCGCTTTTATTTTAAAAGGGTATCTTTTTTGTTATAATCAGTACGTGATAATAACATATCAATGTAACATAAGTAATCTGTTATTACACTTGAACTTATTTACAGGGAAATATTATAATATTTTTATGTATAGAAGAGAGGAAAGGTTTATGAAAAATAAATTTATAAATATAGATGAAACACTAGATGATTTACAGCTTAATAATATATTTATTATACAAAAAAAGGATGCTTTTAGGTTTGGAGTTGATGCAGTGCTGCTTGCTAATTTTGTGAAAGATAAAAGAAATGCAAAAGTAATAGATCTTTGCACAGGGACAGGTATAATCCCATTTATATTGTCTCAGAAAACTAAAGTATCAGATATAACAGGTATTGAGATACAAGAAGAAATGGTAGATATGGCAAGTAGATCCGTTTTATTTAATAGATTAGAAGGTAAAATAAGGTTTATAAATCATGATCTGAGAGATATAAAGTTTGTTAAAGGACTTGAGAAAGTTGATATAGTTACTGTAAACCCACCATATAAATTAAAAGGATCTGGTATTATAAATTCAAATGATAAAAATGCTATAGCTAGACATGAGATATGCTGTACTTTAGAGGATGTAGTTAAAGCTAGTAAAGTTCTTTTGACCCATAATGGAAAGTTTTATATGATACATAGACCTGATAGATTGGTTGATATTATGTGTATTATGAGGAAATATAAAATTGAACCTAAATTTATAACTATGATATATCCTAATGTAAAAAAGGCACCTAACATGGTTTTAGTAGAGGGACAAAATAATGGAGGAAAATTCTTAAGGTGGGGAGAACCAATTTATATACATAGTTTAGATGGAAGTTATACTGATCAGATTGAAAAAATATATGGAAGAAATTAAAAGTAGAGGAAGGCAATAATTATGTATGGAAAATTATATTTAGTTCCAACTCCGATAGGAAATTTGCAGGATATAACGCTTAGGGCGCTGGATACTTTAAGAAATGTTGATATAATAGCAGCAGAAGACACAAGACAAACCTTAAAGCTTTTAAATCACTTTGACATAAAAAAATCGTTGATTTCCTATCATAAGTATAATGAGTATGAAAAAGGTGATTATATAATAGAAAAGTTAAAACAGGGATTGAATATAGCAATTGTCAGTGATGCTGGAACCCCTGGAATATCAGATCCGGGAAGCGTTATTGTATCAAAATGTATAAGTCAGGGAATGGAATTTGAGGTGTTAACTGGTGCAACGGCTATAACTACAGCGTTAGTTTATTCTGGTATGGATACAACTAAGTTTATATTTAGAGGATTTTTACCGAGAGATAATAAAGAAAGATCTGCAGTAATTGATTCTTTAAAAAATAGGATGGAAACATTAATTTTTTATGAAGCTCCTCATAGAATAAAAAATACTTTGAAGTTTTTAAGGGAAAATTTAGGAAATAGAAATATAGCTGTATGTAGAGAACTCACTAAACTTCATGAAGAGGTTTTGAGAATGAGTTTAGATGATGCATTAGATTATTTTGCGGACAGGGATATAAAAGGAGAATTTGTGTTAGTGGTTAAAGGTAAGAGTGAAGAAGAAATAAATAAAGATGAAGAAGCATTATGGGATAAAATTACAATAGATGAACATATAAAAATGTATATTAAAAAGGGATTAAGTAAAAAAGAGGCCGTGAAGAAGGTTGCAAAAGACAGAAACTTACCAAAATCCGAGATATATAAGTATTCAATTGGAATGTGATATATGTTCTTATTTGAAAGTTTAATAATAAAATCATTAAATAAGATTAAAATTAATATTTAAAAGTAGTTATATTGTTATATTAAAAAGAATAGTATCTCAAAGTTGAGATACTATTCCTTTTAATGTATAATATAAATGTGCATCTAAAATTTAAAGGATAATCATAATTTTAGTGCTTTTAATTTGCGTATAATTTGTATATGTAAAGAACTTTGAAAAAGGCTAGTCGCAGCAAATAATAAAAGTAAATAATCAACTTAATATTCTGGATATAACTAAAATTGAATTTTTGCGCTTTAAAGCGGTCATTTTTTAAAACGTTTCTAAAATATGATCCTTTATTTTAAATATTGTAATATAAATTATAATTAATATAGTTCTAAATATCAATAATTTCTGCAGTAAATTATTAAGGTTTTAAAAGATATAACATAGTTGCTTTTTTCATCAATTAAGGAGGAGAAAAATGAACAGAAGAATGGTATCTATAGCTTTGGCTTTGACATTAGCTCTAGGAGTTAGCGGGAATGCACTAGCATCTACGACTGATGATTCTGCATCATTAAAACAAATTCAGGATCAGAGACAGGAATTAGAAATAAAAACAGAACAATTGGACAACCAAATAACTCAGGCTATGCAGCAAATACAGGATAATAAAGATAAGATTGCTGAGATAGCAAAAGAAATAGAACAAAATCAAGCTGATTTGGATGAAGCACAAGGCCAAATAGAAAATCAACAGGAATCGTTCAATCAAAGAGCAAAATCTATGTATATAAATGGTAATGATGGCTATTTAGGTGTAATATTAGATTCTCAAAATTTAAATGATTTCGTAGCTAGAGTTGATAATATCAAAAAAATAATGGGATATGATAAACAAGTAGTAGATGATTTAAATAATAAGAAAGACTTAATAGAAAGTAAAAAACAAACCTTATGTGACCAGAATAATCAATTAATATCACTTAAAGCTGATAATGAAAAGAAGTTAGCACAATTAAGTAGTGATAAGTCACAGGAAACTGAATTGCTGGCAAGTTTAACACAAAAAGAAAAACAGCTAACATCTGAAAACGAAGTTTCTGAATCGACATCACTTTCAAGGGGCGGAGCTAGTGTATCTTCAAATGCTGTAGTTGCCTATGCTTCAAATTTCCTTGGAACTCCATATGAATGGGGAGGAAATGGGCCAAGCTCATTTGACTGTTCAGGTTTTACTTGTTATGTATTTGCACATTTTGGAGTTAGTCTGCCCAGGGTAGCATCTGATCAACAAAATGTTGGAACTGCGGTATCAAAAGATAATTTACAACCTGGTGACTTAGTATTTTTTGGTTCAACAGCATATCATGTGGGAATTTATGTTGGTAATGGATCTTATATAAATGCACCTAAAACAGGGGATGTTGTTAAAATATCATCAATAGACAGATCCGATTACAGTGGTGCTAGGAGAGTTTTATAATTAATTATATAAGTCTGTAAAATTGTACATATGGAATTATATAGATGTTGTATATATTTACTATAATTCCACATTTTTATAGGAACTTTAGTTGAAAAAATGGTGTAATAAAGTTGAGATTTGATATTTTTTAATCTATAATATAATTGTATGACTAAAATTCGGGAGATATAAAAAATATTATTAATCTTACCGATTAACGATGAATTGATGTATGAGATTTTAAAAAGTAGGTTAGACATACCTTTATTTTTAAATGGGGTGACTGCCTGATTTTTTACAAACATCTTATTTATGTTGTTTTTCATTAATTAAGGAGGGGGAAAATGAATAGGAGAACAGTATCTTTGGCTTTGACTTTGACTTTGGCGTTAGGAATTAGTGGGAATGCCTTAGCGGCTCCTACAAGTAGTTCGTTATCACTAAAGCAAGTTCAAGAACAAAGACAAGATTTAGAAACAAAAACGGAACAGTTGGACAACCAAATAACTCAGGTTATGCAACAAATAAAAGATAATAAGGATAAGATTGTAAAAACTTCAAATGACATAAAACAAGTACAAGCTGATTTAAATAAAGCAAAGAATGATATAGAAAGTCAGCGTAAATTATTTGATCAAAGAGTAAGAGCTATGTACATAAATGGTGCTGATAGTTATCTTGGGGTAATATTGGATTCTCAAAATTTAAGTGATTTTATAACAAGAGTTGATAACGTCAAAAAAATAATGGGATATGATAAGCAGGTTATTAACAGTTTGAATAGTAAAAAGGCTGCAATAGAAAATAAAAAACAGTTATTATGTAATGAGAATAATAAACTTATATCTTTGAAATCTGATAATGAAAAGAAATTGGTTCAGTTAAGTAGTGATAAGTCTCAGGAAACTAAGGTATTAGCTAGCCTTAAACAAAAAGAGACACAACTTACACCTCAGGAAAATGCTATGGTAGCTTCTGCAACTAATAAAGTTAATCAGGTGAAAAATAATACCGCTAATACTACTGTATCGCCATCATATTCAAGAGGTAGTGGATCGTCAAGTAGTGTATCTTCAAATGCTGTAGTAGCTTATGCTTCAAATTTCCTTGGAACTCCATATCAATGGGGAGGAAATGGTCCAGGTTCATTTGACTGCTCAGGATTTACTTGTTATGTATTTGCACATTTTGGTGTTAGTTTGCCAAGAATAGCATCAGATCAACAGAGTGTGGGAACTGCTGTATCGAGAGACAATTTACAACCAGGTGATTTGGTATTCTTCGGATCTCCAGCACATCATGTAGGAATTTATGTTGGTAATGGATGCTATATACATGCTCCAAAAACAGGAGACGTAGTTAAAATATCTCCATTAAATAGATCTGATTATAGTGGGGCTAGAAGAGTTCTGTAGAAAATTTATTTGAAATACATATTGTAGAGCCATATAAAATATGCCTAAGTTTATTTTATATGGCCTTTTTTAGTGTAATAGCCTGATGATTATATATTAAAAATCTCCACATAATATGTGGAGAAGTTAAAATTATTAGATTTTATCTTTCATTTTTTAACTCAGCTAAACAGTTTTTGCAGATATTTTTTCCTTTGTAATTAACAACATCTCTAGCATCTCCACAGAATATGCAAGCAGGTTCATATTTTTTAAGAATTATTTGTTCACCATCTACATAGATTTCTAAAGCATCTTTTTCAGCTATGTCCAAAGTTCTTCTTAATTCTATAGGGATAACAATTCTTCCTAATTCGTCCACTCTTCTTACAACACCAGTTGATTTCATTTAAATTTCCTCCTCTTAATCTTCCTCAAAATTCGACACATTTATAATTAAATAATAACAAAAGTGACATTAAAAGTCAATATATAATTTTGAAAGCAAATTTACAAATTTCTTACTTGTCTCTATATATGGTAATATACTACCTAAATATACAAATGTCAATATATTTTTGTTATCTAATACAGTTTTTTACTAAATTATTTATTATAAAAAATTTATGTATAATTTATTATATGGCTTAGTTATATGATTGCATGGACGTTTTGCTTCTAAAATCATTTATAAATAAAATAGTTATTAACTGGATAATAATAAGTAAATGTCGAAATATTAAAAAAGACTATATAATATTTGATTTTGTAAATTTATTGTATTGTAAATTTAGTATATATATAGTTTTATATATGTTAAAATAATTTAGTAGGTGATAATATGAAAGATATGTATAATTTTTTAAAACAAATAAAGAGTATAGGTGAAGAGACAGGTGAAGATATTTATATAGTAGGTGGATTTATCAGAGATAAACTTTTTAATTCACAGATAGATGTTCATGATTTAAATTTAGTCTGTTCAGGAAGTATGCAAAAAGTAATAGAGGAATTAAGTAAACTTGGATATTATTTTAAGGTTTTAGATAATGGCAAATATAAATATAAAAATGATAATATGACAGTAGATATTGCACTTATTAATGGAAGTGATATTGTGGAGGATTTGAACAATAGGGATTATACAGCAAATGCAATAGCATTACGACTTACTGAAATTAAAATAATAGATCCTTTTGATGGCAGGAAAGCCATAAGGTCACGGATAATAAAGCAGGTTAATAAAGGGAGCTTATCAGATGATCCCATTAGAATTTTGAGAGGTATTAGGATGTATATAAAATATGGGATGCATTTTAACTTTGAAACAGAAGAAGAGATCAGAAGAATAGCTTCTAGATTGTATTATTTTAATGGGCCGAATAAGTTTTATGAATTTATGAAGGTTATTGAAGCTGATTTTCAGGGAAAGGCTTTTGAAATATTATACGATTATGGGGTACTTTCAAATATATTTCCATACATAGAGGAACTAAAAACTGTTGGGAAATGTAAATATCATATTGAAGATGCATTAACCCATATGAATTTAACATATCAAGTCTTTAAGGATTTAGTGAATGGAAGAATAAAACTTGGAGGAATTGATATTGGTAAAATTGATGAGGTTATAGATGAATTCAATATTAAAAATTATATTGCACTTAGCTGCTTTTTGCATGATATAGGAAAGTTTAAGTGTTATAAAAAGCAGGGAGATAGAGTTAGTTTTTATGGGCATGAAATTGAAGGTGCGAAAATAGTTCATAATATATGCAATAATATGCAATTTTCTAAAGATGCTACTGAAATTGAAGAAACAATTGTAGAAGCACACATGATGCCATTAGAAATTTTAAAAATGGAGACTGCAGAACAGAATGAGGCATTAAATAGTATGTTTTCTAGATACAGAAATTACATACCATATATATTTATAGTATCTTTTTGTGATAATTATGCGACTAACATGTTACTTAACAATAGTAATGAAAAAATTAAATTTAAACAATTTATAGAGAATGCTTTACTTAAATACAGGAAATATAGATTTGTTTGATGGTAATTAGTCTTTATTTGGTGAAATAGATGAGATAAAATTTGTATTATTGAAGGATAACTTGTACGATATTAATGTAATATAATGGAATAAGATGAAAGATATCAACATGTAAAGTTATCAACAATGTGAATAAGATTTTTATAAAGCCTATAAAACCTACAGTTTCAAAGGAATAAGTTATCAACAGAAATTGTTGATAACTTATTAAAAATTGTTGATAACTTTAATAATAGATTAATATAATGTGAATTTTGATGAATAATTTATTATTAAATCTCTTCTATACTTTGAAATGTTGATGCTATAAAATCAAACTCCTCTGGATCTGTAATCTCACCATAATCATCTTCGGATATTTTAGGATAAAAGTATAATATGAATTTTTCTTTATTGATACTATTTTGAATTATTATATATCTTCTATCTAACTCTATATCCTGAAGTATAGCTAGAACTAAATATTTATCGGATTTTCCAGTTTTATTATTAGTAAGGTCAATTAATAACGTATCGGGTCTTACAATATTTATCTTTTTATGATCACATTGAATTACATTAGCATTGTCTTTACACCCGAGACAACTATCAAATTTGCAGTCAGCGGAACAGTTTAGGCATTTGCATTCGCTGCATTTTTTAAATTGAGATAATGTGTCAGAATGTTGATTTTTAAAGTCCCTTATGAGATCAACTACTTTATCTTGTTTTAATACATTGAAAAAATTACCTTTTTTTAGTTCATTTTCAGCACTTTCTATAGAATTTATATATTTTTTTAATACAGGTAGTTTTGAAACATATTTTCTTTGTTTCAAAATATCATTCTCTAAAAATGGAGAAACATTATTAATTGCATAAGTTATATCAATATATATTTTACTATAGATACTTTTTTCTGATTCTAAAAATTCTTTAGCTTTGCTCATTAAATTCACCTAACTTTGACTTTGTTGTTTATACTTTTTTAATTCTTCATTTAAATTAACTTCTGTAAGTTTTTCAAATTCTTTATCAAGAGAATTATCATCTCTAAGGTCACTAAGACCTTCTGCAAAGGACTCTTTCTTTTGAATTTTTCTTTCAATATCATCTAAACTTATTTTATTGCTTCGTGTGTTTACGTCTGATAATATTTCATTTACCTTCTTACTTGCTTCTGCATTGTTATATCTAGCAGCAGCTTCATCTCTATAGCTTCTTGTCTTTTCTATTTCAGATTCTAATTCTCTTAATTTTGTTTTTAATACCCCAGCTTTTTGTGATGTTTCATTATAACTATTTTTTAGATTTTCATAGGATTTATCGGCTTCCATTTTTTTAGCAAGAGCTTTTTTTGCTAATTCTTCATTATTTTTGCTGAGGGCAAGTTTTACTTTTTCATCAAAATCATTTGAAGTTAGTTTTGCTTCATTCATTTTCTTTTCAATTTCATGTACATTACCTAGAATTTGAGCAGAAGAAAGCTTTGCTTTGTTGAGACTCTCCTCCATATCCCTTATTTTCTGATCTAATAGTTCGACAGGGTTTTCAACATCATCCAATGCAGAATTGACCTTGGCGTTAAATATGTTTGATATTCTTTTAAAAACTCCCATAGAAATTTCCTCCTTAAAATTTAATTATTTGCGTTTCTTAATATGTCTTAATAATAATCTTATGATAAATATGATTATTACAATTTTTATTATAGTAAATATAAGGCTTATTAAAGGGTGATAGCCATACCCATAATTATATCCATATCCTCCGAAACTGTTATGTCCCCAAGGTATTGGTATGGGAATAGGTAAAAAAGACCTTTTTGTACTACTTTGTGTTTTAGAATTATTTGAGTTTGAATTCTGATAGCTTTTATATCCATCCGAAGATGATTTTTTACTATTTGAAAAACTCCCTGATTTGAAGCTTCCACTTGATGAAGAACTTTTTGGGGATGAAAAGCTTCCAGATTTAAAACTTCCACTAGAACTTCTAGCGCTTGAAGAATGTGAACTATGTCCACTAGATCCCCTTGCAAAAACTACTTGGAAATCAGTATTTATGCCAATATAGCTAGGTAGTTGGGTGTTTATTGCTCCTGTAAATGTAAATAGAAATATTATAAATAAGCATATTGTAAAATTTTTTTTCTTAATTTTAATCAACCCCTAAATAATTATAATCTCAATCATATATTAGCATAAGATTATAGATAAATAGTCTTTTTTATTATAAACTTATTATACAGTATATTATACTATTTAACAACCTTGAATCTACTATATTTTAAGCAAAAAAGGTCTGTTTTGCTTAAAATTATTTAATAGCTTTATATATCGCTTGTAATCTGGCATTTATAATTGTTTTTATAATATTTAACTTGTAACATGGTAACACATACTGTATAATATTAATATATATTAAGGGTATGGTCTTAACATAATTAATTATATATGGGTTACATTAATATTTATGATATACATAAAATATTATTTATGTAGAGGTGTTGTTAAAATGAAGTATGACCATTTTGATGTAAAATATTTGGATGAATTGGCTAAAAAGGTATCAGAAAACAGTATAATTCCATATGAAGATTTACCAAGATATGATTTATTTTTATCCCAGGTTATAGATTACTTGAATGATAAGTTTGCTGATGAAAAATATACTAATAATATAGTTCAGAATTATATAAAAAATGAAGTTATCTCCAGGCCTGAGGATAGTAAGAAGAGAGGGTATACAAAATTACATTTGGTTCAACTGGTACTTTTAAGTTATATGAGGCCAGTTTTAACTACAGATGAGATTAAGAAAGTGTTTAAATTAGCTTTTAATGAAATAAATGATAATGAGGATGATATACTAACATGGGAGGAAACTTATAAGGTTTTTTCAGATATTCAGAAAAATAGTCTCGAAGAATTTATTTCTAAGAAATACTTTGATGAGGAAAAATTGAGAAATATAATAAAGGGTATGAATTTAGATAGTAAAGAACAAGATAGAATATTTGTATTTCTCGTTGTAATGACATTAATTTGTGAAGCCAGTGCTATAAAAAAATTAGTTCAAAATATAGTTGACAATTATGAAGAAGATTAAAATAAATTAATGAAAATACACATTATGATTATTCATAATGTGTATTTTTTATGGTAAAAAATTATCTTTATAATTTTGAATTAGTATATTTATAATAATTATAGATAAATAATACACTAGAATATTTTCTAAATATATTGTATAATCTAAGTATAATTATACATATTTAAGTATAATTATACTTAGATTTAGCTATTTATAATAAGGAGATGTTAACATGTTTAATTTGAAGAATAGAAACTTCCTAACTTTAATGGATTATACAAAGAAAGAAATAGACTTCTTAATAGAGTTGTCAAAAGATCTTAAAATTGCTAAATATACGGGAACAGAAAAGAAAAATCTTAATGGTAAAAATATTGTATTATTATTTGAAAAGTTGTCTACAAGGACAAGATGTTCATTTGAAGTAGCAGCAAAGGATCAGGGAGCAAATGTTACTTATATAGGGCCTAATAGTGGAAGCCAAATGGGTAAAAAGGAATCCATAAAGGATACAGCTAGAGTACTTGGAAGAATGTATGATGGAATAGAGTATAGAGGATATGGACAAAATATTGTAGAAACTCTTGCCAAGTATTCTGGAATACCTGTTTGGAATGGACTAACTGATGAGGATCATCCGACCCAGGTATTAGCAGATTTTCTTACAATGAAGGAACATCTTGATAAAAGTTGGAATGAAATGAAATTTGCTTATGCTGGTGATGGAAGAAATAATATGGCCAATGCACTTATGATAGGTGCCTCTAAAATGGGTATGGATTTTAGAATTATTTCACCCGAAGAACTATTTCCAGATAAGGAACTTACTAGGAAGTGTAGTGATATTGCAGAAGAAAGTGGTGCAAAAATAAATATAACTTCTAATATAAATGAAGGTGTAAAAGATGTTGATGTAATTTATACCGATGTATGGGTATCTATGGGAGAAGACGAAAGTGAATGGGAAAAAAGAATAAATATTTTAAAGCCATATCAGGTAAATATGAATATGATTAAAGCGTCTGGTAATCCTAATGTTAAATTCTTTCATTGCCTTCCAGCTTTTCATGATTTAAATACTGAAGTTGGAAGGAGGATATATGATAAGTATGGGATTAAATGTATGGAGGTAACTGATGAAGTATTTGAAAGCAAATATTCATTGGTATTTGATGAAGCTGAAAATAGGATGCATACTATAAAAGCTATTATGGTTGCAACCTTAATATAGAATCAATCAAAAACTTCAAAAAACCTGAAAATTCGATCCAATTATGTATAACTAGTTGACGTATATAGTTATTGAAAGTAAAATTGAGAAGAAATATATTTGATTTATACAAAGTTGGGGATGGAGTATTTGGAGTTTTTGAAGGGTCTGTTCAAAAAGGATATAACTAAAGTAGCGTTAATATTTATATTTATAATTGTTGTCCTTTGGTTATTAAGATCGATTATAGACCTAATGTTATTGACATTTTTATTTACATATTTAATTTATAGTGTGCAGCAGTTTATTTATCATAAGATAAGTAAATTTATAAAGATAAAGCAATCATTTATCACTATAATTTTGTACCTTTTTATATTTACAACTTTATTTTATTTTACTTACAAGTATTTTTCTATAATAGTAAGTCAAAGCATTGTTATATCAAATAAATTAGCAAGAAATAGGATCGACAGGACTATAGTTCGTTATTTGTCACCGATACTGGGAGAGCGTGAAATTAAAGAACATATAATGCAAAATTCAACCCTAATATTGAAATTTGTAGCAGATATCGGAACGTGGGGATTTAATGCAGTGATAGCATTATTATTGAGTATGTTTTTTATAATCGAAAGGATGAATATAAAAAAATTTGTATCAAGTTTTGCAAATAGTAGAGTATCAGGAATATATAGTTATATTTATACATTTTCAAGAGATTTTATAGATTCTTTTGGTAAGGTTGTGCAGGTACAGGTACTTATTGCATTTATAAATACCATTATTTCTATAATAATATTAAATATTATGAAGTTCCCTGCACTTATAGCACTGACATTTATGATATTTATATTTAGCCTTGTACCTGTTGCTGGAACCATATTGGCATCAATTCCACTTGCAATAATTGCATATACTATAGGTGGAACCATAAAGGTTATATATGTGGTTATAATGATAATTCTTTTATATACTATTGAAACATACATTTTAAATCCTAAGTTTATGTCTGAAAGGACCAGACTTCCAGTATTCTTTGTATTTATTATAATAATAATATCAGAACACTTTATGGGAGTTTCAGGTATGCTTATAGGGGTCCCACTATTTATTTATTTAGTTCATTTAGTTGGTGTGCATATATAGGTTATATATTTTTATCATTAATTTTGTATAAAAGGCATACACTTTGGGCGGAAATGCCTTCTTTTCTTCCTGTAAATCCAAGTCCCTCCTCAGTGGTTGCCTTTATACTTATATCTTCTTTTTGTATATTTAGAATGTCTGCTATGTTTTCTCTCATGTCATTTATAAATGGAGTTAATTTTGGACTTTGTGCAATTATAGTTGAATCTATATTTCCTATTCTGTAGTTGTTTTTTTTAATGATTTCGTAGGTTTTATTTAGTAAGATAAGGCTCGATATATTTTTATATGATTCATCGTAATCCGGAAACATTTTCCCAATATCTCCTAAAGCAAGTGCACCTAAAAGGCTGTCCATTATGGCGTGTAATAAAACATCGGCATCTGAATAGCCCAAAAGTCCTTCAGAGTTTGGAATGTTGACGCCTCCAAGTATAAGTGGTCTGCTTTTATCAAATTTATGTACATCATAACCAGTACCTATCCTCATTTTAAATCCTCCTTATTAATTTTTATACTATATTTTAACATATATTATTGATAAAAAAAAATCAGGTGCTAATATAAAGCACCTAAGATATGTCTCGATTATAATGTATTACTTTTTTACTGTTGTTATTAGTTGAGGAGTTATTATATCCCAATAATCCTTTTATAAAGGATTTTATTCCAGAAAGGAATGTTAATTTATTATTTTTTCTTTTGTTTTTCGAAAAATCTACATAAATAATTTTATTACGCATAAATAGGCCCTACCTTTCATTAAAAATAATTCCCCTTGATAAAATAATAGCATAAAAGTGTATAAATGTTAAGAAAATTCTAAAAACACATTTTTATAAAATAAAAAGAAAAGTTTGTTTGCTATTTATAGTATAAACATAAAGTTTGTAAATATGTATTTAATTTATAAGGGATACTATTATCCCTTATAAATCAAAGAGAAAAAAAGTATGAAAAATGGACTTTACTTTAAACTATCAGGTAATAGTATTATATGCTGTATACGTTTAACTAGTTACTATATTATCAATTATAGTATAATTTTACGTAAATAGGTTAATTTAAAATATATAAATTTAAATTTTGTATAATATCATAGGTAAGTATATATTAATTACAAATTTATTTGAGAAATATTTATAAATTGATAAAACAAAAAGTTATTAACACATTGTCCACAAAAATGTGGATAATTTATGATAATTATTTCAATATAATAATTAATTTTTATAATATAAAAAAATCAACAGTAATTTCACATGTTATCAACATATTTTCTGTGGATAACTATAATAAATGTTGATAAATAAAATTTACTTAGTATATAATTTTCAACAAAAAAGTTTTATCAATGTAAGATAAATAAAGAATATTGTACATATATATCAAGCAATAGTGTAGTAATATAGATATTGATAGAATTATGTGAAAAAAGATGATATTAAATATAATCAACAAGTTATTCACAAATAATATGTTGATAAATTAGTTGAATTTGCATATTATAATATAAAATATTTTATATTATAATTATCTATAAGTATTAATAATTATGTATGAAAGAAGTGACACTATGAGACTTAAAAATAAAGTTATTTTTTTAATTTTGGGAATTATATTAATAGCAGGTGTTTTTACATATTATTTTAATAATGAAAAATTAACTTCTCAAAAGAAAACTCAGGTTATATCTAAGAATCAAGAGAAAAAGATACCTCAAGAGAATAAAAAGAAAAGAAATAAACCTAGAGAATTCCAAAATACACAACTCATATATAATGATAAATCAATTCCAGTTCTTATGTATCATTCTATAGATTATGAAAAAAATAATGAATTAAGAGTCCCTAAAGAACAATTTAGACAGCAGATGAAATACTTAAAAGATAATGGATATACTACATTAACATTAGATGAGTTTTATAATTTTTTAATAAATAATAAACCAGTTCCCTTAAAATCAATTATCGTAACATTAGATGATGGATATAAGGATAATTATATAAATGCATATAAAATATTAAAAGAATTTGGTTTTAATGCTACCGTTTTTGTGATTACCAGTACTATAGATAAAGATGGCAGTTATTTAACAAGCTCTGAACTAAAGGAGATGGATCAAAATGGTTTTGATGTAGAGAGTCATACAGTAAATCATGATAAATTAAATGAGCTTACCTACGAAAAACAATATCGGACTTTAAAGGATAGCAGGGAATGTATTGAGAAAATATTGAATAAACAAGTTAAATATATAGCATACCCATTTGGAAAATTTAATAATTATACTCAAAAAGCTACTGTGGATGCAGGATATATTATGGCATTTACAACTAATTCAGGATGGGCAAATAAAGGGCAAGGTACATATAAATTAAATAGAGTGTATATATCGGCTAATCATGATATAAATGAATTTATTAGAAGAATTACAAATGCTAAATACAATCTTAATTAAAAATAAGCATTTATATCTAAAATTTTATTGGAAAAATTAATTAAATTTTTTATAATAGTATTATAGGAGGGATTTAATTAATGAAAAAAATTAGGTTAGTGTTGATTATATTTTCGTTTATTTTGTTTGTCAGCGGATTTAAGGTAAAGGCATCATCAACTCAATTGACTACACGTACCAATATTGATACTAATAAGGAGTGGACTGTAAAATTTAATAGTGAACTTAATGAAAGTACTGTAACTAGTGACAATTTGAAGGTTACTGATTCAAGTGGTAATGTGATTCCTGTCTATGTAAAGTTAGGTGCTGATAGGAAAACAGTTATAGTTAGTCCTCAAGTTTCTGGATATGCACCAGATGCCAAGTATACTCTAACTGTGGGAAATGAATTTAAGTCTGTGACAGGTAAAAGTCTAGCAAAATCTGTCCAAATGGAATTTGATACTATAAATAAATACAGTGATGGAACTGATTATATGAACTTGCCTAAAGTAACCTCCTGTGATTTTGAGTACACACCGCTTCTTTCTAATGAAAAGCAGGTATTTACTATAGGGACAAGCTATTCTGGAAGTGTTGAATATAGGATATTTGTACATAGTTATTCAGATTCTCAAGATGTTTATACTGAATTAACTAATGGATATACAGAAACTCAAGATGGAAAAATAACTTCACTTAAAACACTTAAATCAAATGATAATGGTCAAAAGTATAAGGCTATTATATATGTAAGAAGAAATGGACAAGATGGTGCTCATAATGATGTCAATACAGATTATGATAATTATTATGTTGATTATTTTAGATGTATAGATAGTGTCGATAATGGAGAAGATTCATATACAAGCTATGATTCTACACTAAGTCAGCTTGTGGATACTCAATATAATCAAAACCCTGTATTTGTAGAAGCATATGATTTAAATAATAAGGCTAGTAAAAATCAGATTAAATATTACATGGACCCAAACAATTTTTTGGATAGTTACGGGAAATATCAATTTATGAGATTAAGTTATGTAGATTCAAGTGTAACTGCTGATTCTTTAAATAATATATTAAAGGGAAAAGGTATATTGGAAGGAAAAGGACAGGTATTTTTAGATGCTGCAAAAGAAAGTAATATAAATGTAGCGTATTTGATATCTCAATCATTGCTGGAAACTGGAAATGGACAATCTGTTTTAGCTAATGGAGGAAAACGTGATACTGATGGAAATTATATATTTGGATCCCCTGCATATAATTTCTTTTCTATAGGAGCCTTTGACTCTGACTCAGATTATTATGGTACTAAAATGGCCTATGATAATAAATGGTTTACTCCAGATGAGGCAATTAAGGGTGGAGCAGAATGGATTGCTTCAAGTTATATAAATAACACGCAAACTAAACAAGATACCTTGTATAAAATGAGATGGAATCCACTTAATTCAGGTACTCATCAGTATGCAACTGACATAAGTTGGGCATATAAACAAATAAGTGATATGATAAAGGGTTTAAAAGCTATCCTTGAACAAGCTCCTGATATAAAAATAATTTTTGATATACCCCAGTTTAAGTGATTATATAAATATAAAGGATTAAGTTTTTAAAACTTAATCCTTTATTAATATCTAATTTAAGATATTTTTAGCTTTTTTAAGATTGTTTTCTTCAATAAAAGGGGCATAAAATTCGAAGAGCTTTTCATGTCCGCAACTTGAACATATACAAGTGCACATGTCATAAGGAACATCGTCAATAATATCTATTTCTAAATTTTCTGCTATGTACTCTCCTCCACATATTTCACAGGGAGTATCATTTATAACAGAATATTCACTTTCGATATATTTCATTATTTCTTTAATGGTCATTTGAACCTCCGATAACTATATAAAATTGCATACGTCAATGTTAACACTCTTTTATTTTTATTTCAATAAAGAATTTAGTTTTGGGGTTAACTTTGAAGATTGTCCTCATATATTTAAATATGAGTATTTTACATAAATGTTTCTCGGAGGAAATATATATGATAAATGTTATATGGTTTGTAATTCTGATTTTTAGCATAGTATTCGGACTTTTTACAGGAAGAGGGGATGAACTTTCTAAAGCAATAATATCTTCTGCAGATTCATCTATAAAACTTATAATAGGTCTTATTGGGATCATGAGTTTATGGTGTGGAATAATGAACATTGCTAAAGAGAGTGGAATAACATCTAAACTTGCTAGTCTCTTAAAACCTATTTTAAGGTTTGTTTTTAAGGATGCAGCTAGAGATGAAAAGACACTAGGGTATATAATTATGAACTTAACTGCTAATATGATGGGGCTTTCAAATGCTGCCACACCATTTGGAATAAAGGCTATGCAGGAACTTAGTAGATTGAATAATTACAAGAGTGCGGCTAGTAATGATATGGTATTATTTCTTGTTATAAATGCTGTTTGCATACAACTTGTACCAACAACTGTGATTTCTATAAGAGCAGCTTCTGGATCTCAAGATCCAGCTGTAATTATACTGCCAACAATAATTTCAAGTACTATATCAGGTATATGCGGAGTTATAATTTGCAAGATACTTCAGAGATATTTTTAAATAAGGAGGAAAATATGCAATATATTACTAAGTCTATAATTCCTATATTAATTCTTGTAGTAGTTACATATGGTATGATTAAAAATGTTAAAATATATGAATGTTTTGTAGATGGAGCTAAAGATGGAATAGGCATATGTATAAAAATTTTCCCGTATCTTCTTGCTATGTTTATTGCAATAGGAGTATTTAGAGAATCCAATGCCTTAAATTATTTCATAAATATTATACGACCTGTGGTAAAGCTTATAGGACTTCCACCTGAAGTAGTACCTCTGATTATTGTAAAGCCACTGTCTGGCAGCGGAGCCCTTGGTGTATTTGCAGAAATACTAAATAAATTTGGCCCGGATAGCCAAATAGGATTAATATCATCTATAATAATGGGTTCTACAGAGACAATATTTTATACTATTACAGTTTATTTTGGAGCTGTTGGGATTAAAAAAATAAGACATGTACTTTGGGCAGCATTTTTTGCAGATTTAATATCTGTTATTTGTGCTGTTACTTTGATTAGAATTATGTTTTAATATACTTATAGAATCAATTATTCTTAGAGGTGAAAAAATTGTTAAAGTGGAGAGAACTATATGATGAGTGTTTAAAGTGTGATAAATGTGAACTGTGTAAAAATAAAACTAATATGGTATTTGGAGACGGAAATCCTAGATCAAAGCTTATGTTTATTGGTGAAGCTCCTGGAGCTGATGAGGATAGAACTGGAATCCCATTTGTAGGAAGAGCAGGACAACTCTTAAATAAAGGATTACTTGAGCTTAATTTGGTAAGAGAAAGGGACTATTACATATGTAATATATGCAAGTGCAGACCTCGAAATAATAGAACGCCGTATGAAGAAGAGGCTAAAGCTTGTATTCCTTATCTTAGAAATCAGACTGCACTTATAAAACCTAAAATAATAGTTTGTTTGGGAGCTACAGCGTTAAAATATATATTAGGGAGCGATTTTAGAATAACTCGAGATAGAGGAAAGTGGATAGAGAGGAAGGGAATACTCCTGACATCAACATTCCATCCATCTGCTATACTTAGAGATCAAAGTAAAAAAGCTTCTTTCTGGAAGGATCTAAAAGATATAAAGCAAAAATATGATCAAATAAAAGAATAAAAAATTATTATATTGGGAAATATGTTATGTAAAGGCATTACAATTCAATAAGATTATATTGACATATATGTATTTGTGGAATAATATATTGTTAAAGTGCTATGAAGGAAAGAGTAGTAAAAATGAGGTATCTATAAGAGAACCGAGATTGGTGAAAGTCGGTGGTTACTTAATTTTATGAATATGGTTCCAGAGCAGGTTATCTGAATAACTATTAGTAGGGTGACACGGCACGCAGCCGTTATATTGCAGGGTAATAGAAGTTTTTTACTGAGTTACTTAGTGAGATTCTTATCGTGAGGTAAGAGTGAATTAGAGTGGTAAAGCGTATGATTATGCCTCTATATGGATTTATATCCATATAGAGTTTTTTTTATGCGTATTATTCTAAATATAAATAAACTGGAAAGGAAGAAGAATAATGAAAAAGAGAACCTATTATGTTACAACACCAATTTATTATCCATCTGCAAATCTTCATATAGGAAATACTTATACTACTGTTGCAGCAGATGTCCTAGCAAGATTTAAGAGATTAACAGGATATGATGTAATGTTTTTAACTGGAACAGATGAACATGGTCAAAAAATTCAGAGATTAGCGGAAGCAAAAGGAGTTACACCAAAGGAATATGTTGACGTTATTGTCTCCGGGATTAAGGACCTTTGGAAAATAATGAATATAAGTTATGATAAATTTATAAGAACTACAGATGATTATCATATAAAGGGAGTTCAAGATATATTTAAGAAATTATACGATCAGGGAGATATATATAAAGGATACTATGAGGGATGGTATTGTACACCATGTGAATCTTTTTGGACAGAAACACAGCTTGTAGATGGCAATTGCCCTGATTGTGGCAGACCGGTTGAGAAGACAAAGGAAGAAGCATACTTTTTCAAGATGTCTAAATATGCCCCAAGATTAATAGAATATATAGAAAATCATCCGGATTTTATACAGCCGGAATCAAGAAAAAATGAAATGTTAAATAACTTTTTAAAGCCAGGACTTCAGGATTTATGTATATCAAGAACATCATTTGACTGGGGAATTCCTGTCACATTTGATGAAAAACATGTTATATATGTTTGGATAGATGCACTTTCAAATTATATTACTGCTCTGGGATATGGGAGTAACAATACAGAAGCGCTTGATAAATACTGGCCAGCTGATATACATCTAGTAGGAAAAGATATACTTAGATTTCATACAATTTATTGGCCTATTATGCTTATGGCCCTTGGAATGCCACTTCCAAAGCAAGTTTTTGGGCATGGATGGCTTCTTGTAAATGGTGGGAAGATGTCAAAATCAAAGGGAAATGTGGTGGATCCAGTTGTTCTTGTGAATGAATTCGGGACAGATCCTGTGAGATATTATCTTTTAAGGGAGATACCATTTGGATCAGATGGATTATTTAACAATGAAATATTTATAAATAAAATAAATTCTGATCTCGCAAATGATCTTGGAAATTTATTATCAAGAACTTGTGCCATGGCCGAAAAGTATTTTGACGGAATTATACCTGCACCAACTGCAAAGGAAAATGTTGACGATAATCTTATAGAGTGTGCATTGTCTACACCTAAAAAGTTAGAGGATAGTATGGATAAACTCAGGATACCTGAAGCACTTGATACTATTTGGGAGCTTGTAGGTAAGGCAAATAAATATATAGATGAAACAACTCCCTGGATTCTTGCGAAAGATGAGGATAAGAAAGACAGGCTTGGCACTGTTATTTATAATTTAGTTGAATCCTTAAGATTTATATCGGTATGTTTAGTACCTTTTTTGCCGGAAACAAGCGAAAAAATAAATAAACAGTTAAATGTAGATATTGCAACCTGGGATAGTCTTGCCTCATTTGACGGAACTCAAGCAGGAAATAAGGTACAAAAGGGAGATATTCTATTTCCTAGAATAGATGTGGAAAAGAAGATAGAGGAACTTAATAGAATTAAGGAACAGAATAAGGCAGCTGCAAAGAAGACCGAAATGCAGCCAATAAAGGATCAGATAACAATAGATGATTTTGAAAAGATAGATTTAAGGGTTGCCAAAGTTTTGGAGTGTGAGTCAATTAAAGGTGCAAAAAAACTGTTAAAGTTCAAGGTTGATTTGGGAGGAGAACAAAGACAGATCGTATCTGGAATATCTAAATATTATAAACCAGAAGAATTAGTTGGTAAATCTGTAATAGTTGTAGCGAATTTAAAGCCAGTTAAACTAATGGGAGAAATTTCTCAAGGAATGATACTTTCTGGAGCTACAGATGATAACAGCAAGCTATTTACTGCTACATTAGATGGAGAGCTGCCAGCCGGAAGCATTGTAAGATAAATATAGGGTTTATGAATGTAAGCTTAACTTATGCTCCGACCGGGATTTCCAAAATACGTCATGTGAAAAATTTCTAGTAAGTTTAGACTTGCGCTTAAAAAAATCTAAGCAGATTTTATAAACTCGCTGTGTTCAGACATATAAAATCCATTAAGATTTTTAAGAACGCTTCACTAAGACTTACTACAAAATTTTTTAATGTGCCTTAATTTTAGAAATCCCGCTAAGGGCTAAGTTAAACTTCTACTTGTAAATTTTAATAGAGTTTGTAATTTTAAAGTTAATTTATACCAGAGGGGGATACTAACAAAATATAGGTACATTAAATTCTTTTATTGTAATTCTTGGCCCGGTATTTTAGAAAATATATAAATATTGATACTGTTTGAGCACAGCGAGTTTATCAATATTTATTAGATTTTCAAAATACCGGGCTTTAGAATTACTAAAAGCATTTATAGTACCGGATTTTGTCAGCATCTCCCGGGGGATGGATTAACTTTTCATTTACAAACCCTGTATAAAATCGTCCTTCAAGATAATTAAAAATTAAGTTTGTATAATAGCCCATATTAATGCAGATTATATTATAAAACGGAGTAATTTTTATAGAAAACAGAAATGGAGGAAGATTTATTATGAAAAGTTTACAAGGAACTAAAACAGCAGATAATCTTGCAAAGGCTTTTGCGGGAGAGTCTCAGGCTAGAAATAGATATACATACTATGGAAGAAAGGCAGATAAGGAGGGATATAAAAAAATTGCAGCAGTATTTTTAGAAGTGGCTGACAACGAGAGGGCTCATGCAAAGGTATTTTTTGATTTACTTGTGAGGGGACTAGGCAAAGCACATATAAAAGTTGACGCAGAGTATCCTATTGGATATGGGGATACAGAGCAGAATCTTCAGTATGCAGCGGAAGGTGAAAAAGAGGAATGGGGAACTCTTTATCCAAATTTTGCAGATCAAGCGAAAGAGGAAGGTTTTTCCGAGGTTGAAAGTGCATTTAGGGAGATAATAAAAATAGAAACATCTCATGAACAAATTTATATAAATTTACTTAATAATTTAAAGAGTGGTACTTTATATAAAAGAAACACAACTAAGAAGTGGAGATGTCGAAATTGTGGATATATTTTTGAAGGTACCGAGGCGCCTAAGGTATGTCCAGCATGTAAGCATCCTCAAGGTTATTTTGAAATTATGGATAATATTGAACTATAATGGTCAAAGTGTTTTTATAAATGAAAGTTTAACTTATACGTAAGCGAACAATACTTCACTAAGGCTTACTAAAAAATTTTCTAATGTGCTTACATTTTGGAAATGTCAGCTTACGTATAACTTAATCCTGGAATTACAAACCTCATAAATAATAAGTACTAGGGGTTTTAGAACGATTTGTTGTGAGAGATTCTGAAATTACGGACAAGCATTATGAGAAACTTATAAATTTTGAGTAAATCTGATATAATCTTAAATTAAAAAGATATATTCATGAGAAATAACTTGACTATACAGCCATATGTAATAAAATGGAAATGTGTTGTATGGTTATTTTACACACTTTATAACAATTATAAAGTAAATATTTAAAAAGTTAAGATTTGAATGGAGAGAGATACAATGGATGAATTTAATGATAATTTAATTAAAAACGAAGTTAAAATATTTGATGCACATGCACATTATGATGATGAGGAATTTGATAACGATAGAGATGAGTTAATAAAAGAACTTCAGAGAAATAATATTGTAGGTATATTAAATTGCGGGTCTTCTATGAAGGGTTCAGAGGACTCTGTTAAGCTTGCTCGAGAATATGATTTCTTTTATGCAGCAGTTGGTATACATCCAGAGTATGCAGATAAATTTAATCAGGAACAAGTGTTAAAAATAAGAAATTTATTAATGAACGATAAAGTTAAAGCTATAGGAGAAATAGGACTCGATTATCATTATGATGAAAATCCGTCTAGAAATATACAGAAAAAAGCCTTTGTAAGTCAGATGAAGATTGCTGAGGAATTTAATTTACCTGTTATTATACATGATAGAGATGCACATGAGGATACATTAGAAATTGTGAAATCATTTCCAAATGTAAAAGGTGAAATTCACTGTTTCTCTGGAAGTGTTGAGTTTGCAAAAGAATATTTAAAATTGGGATATTATCTAGGGATTACAGGTGTTGTTACATTTAAAAATGCGAAAAAAACAGTTAAGGTTGTAGAACAGATTCCTATTAACAGAATTTTAGTTGAAACGGATTGTCCTTATATGACGCCTGTGCCATATAGAGGCAAGAGAAATATGTCTCTGTATATATATTACATAATGAATAAAATATCTGAAATTAAAGGAATTCCAATACAAGAGGTGAGTTTTAATACTATTAATAATATAAAAAACTTGATTGGTTTAAGGTAATGGTGTATAATGGAAAATGTTATTATAAATTTCCATTTATGTAATAAAATTAAAAATTGCTTGTATAATTATATTATATAGGATCCACTATAAAAATAAACTCTTTCAAAAAGCTATTATAATATTTATAATTTATACATTTTATGCACAAAGCTGCATTTTAGATTTAAAATTGGAGTGCTATTTTACTTGCTTAATTTTGTTGAGTTTTAAGATTTTGAATGTCGCTCCTGCCTGAAGGAGGTATTTCTTATGGTGGAAAGATTGAAAATTTATTTTAATAAGTATTTTTCTAATGGCCCAAAGGTTATAATAGGTGTTTTTCTGGTAATTTTGGTATCCTTAGTAGCTATAGTATATAATTCTAGAAAAGTAGTAACGGTTTGTATAGGTGATAAGCAGATGAGAATTACTACTTTTAGTAGTAATTATAAAAAAGCACTTGAAAATAATCATATAGTATTAGGGCCAAAGGATAAGACAACACCAAGTTTGGACGGTAAAGTAGTAGATAAAGGTAAAATCACAGTAAAGAAAGCAGTAAACGTAGAAGTAAAGGTTGATGGCAAAAAATTAAACATAGAATCTGCAGAAGATAATGTCCAAAAAATGTTAACAGCTGAAAAAATAAAAGTAAACAAATCCGATGAAGTCAATCCAGTTAAAAGCCAGCCATTGAGGCAAGGGTTAACAGTAGTGGTAACTAGATTAGAAACTAAAGATATAAAGGGTACAAAACCTATAGGTTATGAAACTGTTGTAAAGAAAGATAGTACTAAAGAGCAGGGAAATAATCAGGTTTTACAAGATGGACAATCAGGAGAAAAAGAAGTAGTAACAAGAGTTTTATATAGAGATGGAAAAGAGATCTCGAGAAAGATTATAAGTGAAGTAGTAAAGAGACAACCAGTCCAAAAAATTATAGCTGTTGGTACTTTAGGAGCATATACACCTTCGCGTGGTGGAAAGATTTTATATAGAAATGCTGTGTCAATGAGAGCTACAGGGTATTCAGCTGGCTATGAAAGTACTGGCAAATCGCCAGGAGATAGTGACTTTGGAATTACAGCATCTGGTACAGTAGCAAGAAGAAGTATTAATGGATATAGTTCAGTGGCTGTTGATCCAAGAATTATTCCTCTAGGTACCAAACTATATGTTGAAGGATATGGATATGCAATTGCAGAGGATACAGGTGGTGCAATAAAGGGCAATAGAGTGGATTTATTTTTTGATTCTGCTTCAGAAGCCAATGTTTGGGGAGTAAGAAATGTAAATGTATATATAATTAGTTAGGGGCTCTTAGGCTCCTATTTTTTTACCTGTTAGAATGTAAGGAATCGACTTAATATATTGTTTTATATTATAATGTACCTATAAGGAGGAATACTTTTCATGATAAAAGAAGTTATAGTTGTTGAAGGCAGAGATGATGTAACAGCGGTCAAAAATGCCGTAGATGCAGAATTAATAGCTGTTGGTGGTTTTGGAATAAATAAAAAAGTGATACAAAAAATAGCTGAAGCTCAAAGGAGACAGGGTGTAATAGTATTAACTGATCCTGATTTCGCGGGAGAAAAAATAAGAAAGATAATTTCAAAGAGGGTCAAAGGGATAAAGCACGCATATATATCACAGAAAGATGGAATCAAAGATGGAGATATAGGTGTTGAAAATGCAAATCCGGATATAATAATAAAGGCTCTTAAGAATGCGAAATGTGAAATCAAAGACAAAAGATCAGAATTTAATATGGATGATATGATATATTTTGGATTAACGGGAACCTCCGAAGCTAAATGTAAGAGAGATGAATTAGGGAAAAAACTTGGGATAGGATATTGTAATGCTGCCCAATTTTTAAGAAGACTTAACAATTATGGAATAAGTAAAGAAGAATTTATAAAAGCTTTAAATAATATAAGTGAGGATAAGAAGTGATGAGCATTGATGTATATACTAGAGATATAGTAAAAAGGTACGGTTTTAAATTTTCAAAAAGTTTAGGACAGAATTTTTTAATTGACAATTCGGTCTTAGAAGATATATTGGGTAGTGCAGATGTATCAAGTGATGATGTTGTTTTAGAGATAGGACCTGGAGTAGGTACCCTCACTAGAGAACTTTTAAAGAAAGCTAAAAAAGTGTATGCAGTAGAGGTTGATTCTACTTTGATACCGATTTTAAAGGAAGAATTAAAGGAATTTGATAATTTTGAACTTATAAATAAAGATATACTTAAGCTAGATATTAAGGAAATACTCAAGGAAGAAAATAATGTGAAAGTAGTAGCCAATTTACCATACTATGTAACAACGCCAATAGTACTTCAACTTTTAAATGAAGACTTGAATTTTAAGTCATTAACTGTAATGGTTCAAAAAGAGGTTGGCGAAAGGATGGCAGCAGATCCAGGATGTAAAGAATATGGTTCTCTATCAGTACTTGTGCAATATTATTGTGATATAGAAATTATAAGGAAGGTTAGTTCTAGTTGCTTCGTGCCCAGCCCCAAGGTTGATTCAGTAGTTATAAAATTGTCTAAATGTAAAAATCCACGTGTTACTATAAAGGATAAAGATCTATTTTTCAAAATTGTAAGATTTTCTTTTAATATGAGAAGGAAAACTTTGTGGAATGCACTTAAGCCACTTAATATAGATAAAGAAGAATTAAGAAAGATCTTTGAAATATGTGACATAGATCCGAAGAGAAGAGGAGAGACTCTTTCCTTAGATGAATTTGGAAGGCTTTCTGATTTTATATATGATTTTATATAATCTTTTTTATAAGTTTACAAGTATTTGTTCACTTTTTGAATTTTATCTCATATATTATAATGAATAAGAATATATGGGGGTAGCGAAGTTGGCTCAAAAAAAGAGTTATAGTAGATATTTTATAATACTGCAAGAAGATGAGAAGGGATACTCTTTATCTGCTGACAAAATAGTTTCTGGTTATTTAAAATCGGAACTTAAAGGTGACAAGTGTAAAATATCTTATTACGTGCAGAACTTGAAAAAACAATCAATTCCGTATCATATGGTTTTGATATGTAATAAAAAAGATATGAAAAAGATTATCAATATGGGAAAAATGAACATAGATGACTATGGAAGAGCAGATGTGTCTTATGAGTATCCTGCAAGTAACATAGCAGGAACTGGTATAGCTATGGATAAAATTTGCGGTGCAGCTATAGTTAAGTTCCTGGATTCAAGTTTGATATCTATAATGAGTGGGTTTACGAGCAAACAGATACCAGATTGGAAAAATTTTGAGGTAGTTAAAGTTAATCTACATGAAGATTTGAATGACTCAGTAAGTTCTAAACAGAAACAGGAGGAGCCGCATAAAAATAGTGAACATAAGATTTTGAAACAAAAAGAGGATAACAAGGGAAAATACCATGAATTATCGAAGAAATCAGATAGGAATGATGAGAAGGTTCCTGTAGATGTTGAAAGTGTAGAAACCTCAGAAGCACAGAATCAAGAGAAGAGTATATTTGATAAGTATGAAGAGATTATAGAAGAGAACAAGGGTTCAGAAGATGAGATAGAAAAAGAGAAAGTTTTAAAGGATAAAGAGACAGTAAATGTTATTGATGCGGATGATAGTATTAATAATGAAAATAAAGAAAAGCAAGTGCACGAAGTAATACCTTGTGAAGAAAATAAACCTAGAAATTCTGATTTTGAATTTAACAGTAGTGAACGGATTCCAGATATAAATATGAATGAGAAATTTGAAAAAACTCAAAGTATTTATGAAGATGATATTAAAAAGACTGTTCCAGAATTTTTTAGCAGCCTTGTAGACAAGTTTGAATCTGTTGGGGATATCTGTGGTGAAATTAAAAGATGTGACTGGTATAAGGCTAAGGTTAATTCAGTTGAAGATATGTATGATTCGTCTAATGTTAATAAGTATAATATAATATATCGTCCTATGTTGCCTTATTATGATTATATAAGTAGGTATGGATATTACATGATAGGATATAAATATGATAAAATGGGTCATGTAAAATATTTGGTTTATGGGGTGCCGGGGACCAGAAATAAATATGATCAGCCATTTGATGGAAGATCAGGTTTTGTTACTTGGACGCCTTTATGGAGAGGGGAAGATAATCCTAATAGTATAGGATGCTGGCTTATGTTTTATGATTTTAGAACATCTACTGTACTCATACCTGTTAAAAGTAATTAGCAATTATAAATGACATTAAAAATATTAATATTTTTAATGTCATTTTCATATAATCCTAGTATGATATTTTAATTAAACTAATGACTGGTACTTTTATGAGATAAGGTGGGGTTTAGATGAAATTTATAATATTGGACAGAAAAAAGATAGGGGTAACTGTAATTATAATTGGACTTATGTTTATTTTGTTAGGGTTTGAAAGGCAATTTGAAGATAGATTAAAATTTACGGTACTGCTTCAGAACAATATAAACTCTTTTGTAGAATACAATGCTTTAAACAAAACTTTAAATTATGAACTTCCCAAAGGGTGGTCGACTAAAGAACAAAAGTTTTCGGGAGGTGAAATTATATATCATAATGATTTTGTAAGTAATGATAATAAAATCTATGGTTATGTTCAAGTCTGGAATTCAAACAAAAATTTAAAAGCGTTTCTGGAGGAAAGTAAGAAAATATCAAGTAAGCAAAATTTATATGAGGCATATAAATTGGAACCTATAATTATAAACAATATAAAGGGATATCTTGTAAAATATATTATCCTTACTTCGTATGATGCTGAATTTAATGGGTATGAATATTTTTTAAATCAAGATGGTAAATTTTTAAGATTTTCGTTTTTTACAAAAAAGGATAATTTTAAGGAGGATATGCCGATTATATTTGAAAATATAGTTAAAACACTACATTGTAGTAATTAAACAAAAAAATCCACTTCAGTATAAATGTGTGCAGTGGATTTTTTTATATATAAATATGCTATAATTAATATAAAATAATTAAGATACTTTATAATTCAGGAGGTAGCAGTAGTTGCATATAGGAATTAAAAAATTAAATAAGATTTTTTTATGTATATCTTTGATAGCGTGTTTATTGCTGTCAGGTTGTAGTAGTGTTCATGAAGCAGAAATTAAGTTAGGTATTAAAAATAATGATTTTGAATATATAAAGGACAATAAAGTGCAGAAGATAGTTATACAGAGTACTAGAGATGAGGGATTTAGATTTACACTTGAGGATAAAAATGCAATAGAAGATTTATATGATATTTTATCTAGTGCAAAATCCGTAAAAAATAAATCCTCACTTAAATCTGATTACATATTTGAAATATATCAAGGAAATAAAATTCATAAATTTAATTATATTGCAGGATTAGATAAAAGAGATCAGGGCAATCTGTATGGAGATAATAAGGTGTTTGCTGTATCTAAAAGGATAGATAACAGTATTATTCAAAACTTTTGGACAATTAAAGAACCGAAAAATTTTAATGATGTTTATTATAATTCCATAATAAGTGCAATAGATGATTATATTAAATCCCAGAAAAAACAAGGTAAGTCTATTGGCATAAATTTAAATGATGATGTAGAGGTTGCAAAATATATATTATCGATAGATATGGAAAGTTTTAAAAGCGATTTGAAAAGTAAGCTTAAAAATGTTGAGATTATAAGTAAGGATAAGCAAAGTTATGATATTGTAGCTACTATAAAAACTGAGGGTTATAAACTAACACTATATAAGGGCATAGTTACATTTTGGGATAAATCAAATAAGAGTGAAAAAAAATATTATATATATGACAAATATGAAAATGCACATTGGAATATTAAGGTTACAGATAGTAAACCGAGTAATTTTTAATTTATAGAGAGTGGAGTTATCATAACTAAATTATGATAACTCTCCTTTTAATATATGGTTGTCATTGTCATTTTTCATATTACATAAGGTTGGATTTATATTCACAGTACTGCCTATAGTACAATTTGAAGGAAGATGAGCCAGACCTATTTGTATTGTTCTGTTGTCTTGTAATGCTACAAATGCTTCACTTATATTCATATCTATAACTTTTCCGATCATTTATATCACCTCATTAGTTAGTCTTTCATTTTTTGTAGTGATTATTCAGGTAATTTGTTTCTATGAAAAATATAAATATCAAATCTTAATCTATAGCAAAAATCAATAGAATAACGAGATATGTAAAAGTAAATCCGTGTAATATATAATGAGTACTAATTTAAAAATTGCTTAAAAATTTTTTCCATAGTATAATATCAACGTAATAAACACAATATATTGTGGATAGGAGGTATTTAATATGCTATATGTTGTGAAAAGAGATGGCAGGAAGGTTGAATTTGATCCTGGGAAAATAAGAAATGCTATAAAAGGTTCTTCAGAGGAAATAGGATATGATCTCAAAGAAAGTGATTTTATAGACTTAACTCAAAAGGTTATAAAGAGGATAGAGGAACTTAACATAGATGAAATCGAAGTTGAAAACATACAAAATATAGTCGAAGATACTTTGATGAAAAATGATTATAGACAAATAGGAGTTGCTTATTCAAATTATAGAAAAGAAAGAACTGAGATAAGAGAAATAAAATCTGATTTGATGAAGGTTATAGAAAAAATAGGTGTAGAAACCGATAGAGATAATGCTAATGTTGGAAATAATTTTAGTTCTAAATTACTTAGAATAGCTAGTGAATCAAATAAGTGGCATAACTTAGCATCTATGCCCAAGTATTTGGCTAAAGCACATGAAAATGGAGATATTTATTATCATGATCTAGATAGTTATAATCTTACTATTAATTGTCTCCATATACCAACTAAAGAAATACTAGAAAGAGGATTCAATACAGGATATGGAACTATAAGAAAACCAAGGAGAATAGAATCTGCTGCTGAATTGTCTTGTATATTATTACAGTCAACTCAAAATGATATGTTTGGAGGCCAGAGTCATCCAGACTTTGATAATGATATGAGTGAATTTGTTGAACCTACAAGGGAAGAAATAAGGAATGAATTATTAGAGGTTGGCGTTAGTGAAAATATAGAAGAATTAGTTGATAAAAAACTTGAGAAAACAGTACATCAGGCAATGCAGGGGATAGTATATAATTTAAATACTATGCATTCACGTGCTGGTTCACAGGTCCCATTTTCATCAGTTAACATAGGAGTGCCAAATTCTAAAGATGCCGCCCTCATATGTGAAGTGTTTTTAATGGAATATGAAAAAGGACTTGGCAAGGGAGAACAACCTATATTTCCTAATATAATATTTAGAGTAAAAGAAGGGGTTAATAAAAACCCTGAGGATCCTTATTATTACTTATTTAAGTTAGCATGTAGGGTTGCTGCTAAAAGAATGAATCCAACTTTTATGAATTTGGATGCAGATTTTAATAAATACTACTATGATAAAGGAATATTACCAGCTACCATGGGATGCAGAACATATGTGATGTCGAATATAAATGGAGAAGCTGGTACAAAGGGAAGGGGGAATATTGCGCCTACTACTATAAATCTTCCTAGGCTTGGAATAATTGCAAAAGGTGATGTAGATAAATTTTTTAATTTGTTAGATGCAAAACTTGATATGGCTAAAGAATCACTTATCCATAGATATAATGTATTAAAAAGATTGAGGGTTAAAGATCTTCCATTTGTTGTAGGCCAAGGGCTTATGAAGGGATCTGAAGATTTAAAGCAGAATGATTCAATAGAACCAGTACTTAAGCAGGGAACTTGGGCAATTGGATTTATAGGTTTAGCCGAAACATTAATTGCCTTAACAGGACATCACCATGGAGAAACTAAAGAAGCTAGAGAACTCGGATTTAAGATAATATCATACATAAGAGAATATGTTGATAAAACTACAGAAGAAACTCACTTGAATTGGAGCTGTTATGCAACTCCGGCAGAAGGTCTTAGTGGAAAGTTTATAGTTCAGGATAAAAAAATATTTGGAGAACTCAAAGGGATAACTGATAAAGATTATTATACTAATTCATATCACATACCGGTAAGTTTTCCTATATCTATAAAGGATAAGATAGATATAGAGGCTCCTTATCATAAATTATGTAATGGTGGACATATAAGTTATGTGGAGTTAGATGATTATCCTTCTCAGGAAACAGTAATGGATATATTGAAGTATGCTTATACTACCAATATAAATTATTTGGGGATTAATTTTCATATAAGATATTGCAAGAATTGTGGGACATATCTTCATGGAGAAACTGAATGCCCTAAATGTGGGAGCAGTGATATACAGGGAATTTCAAGAGTTACAGGATATCTTTCATTGGATGAGAGGTTTGGATCAGGAAAGTCAGCAGAAAGATCAGATAGATTGTCACATTCTAGTCAGAAAAAGGTGTATGAAAGAATATGAAAACTCAAATGAAACAAACTAAAACTATAAGATTGGCAGGAATATCTTATGAAAGTCTTGTAAACGGACCTGGAATGAGGAGAGTATTTTTTTCTCAGGGGTGTAAACATAATTGTAAAGGTTGCTTTAATCCATCAACACATTCATTTGATGACGGAGAGTTAAAAGATATGGATGAACTTGTTAATGATATAAAGCAGAATCCAATACTTCACGGAGTGACATTTTCTGGAGGAGATCCGCTTGAACAGGCAGAAGAGTTTGCCTATATGGGTGAAAAAATAAAAGAATTAGGTCTTGATATATGGTGCTATACTGGATACAAATTTGAATATATTTTTGAAAATAGATTTGAAATAAAAGGTTGGAATAGACTCCTAAATTGTATAGATGTACTTGTTGATGGAAGATTTGAAGAAAAAAAATATAATCCTAAACTTAAATTCAGAGGATCCTCAAATCAAAGAATTATAGATGTGAAAAAAACTCTTAAATCTAAAAGTATTCAAATATTAAATTATTGAAAAAAGTTTAATTCACATATATAATTACATATGAATGTATTTTCATGTGTAGGAGTGATAAGATGAAAGAAGATATGAATAACATAGAAGTTTGTGATTGCAGTGGATGTGATGATTGTGACTGTAATGAAATTCATGAAGATTGTATAAAATGTGTTAGAGACAACATGCTTGAAGAAGAAACATTTTTAAAATTATCAGATTTATTTAAGGTACTCGGGGATAATACTAGAATAAAAATAATATATGCACTTTTTAAAAAGGAATTATGTGTTTGTGATATTGCACAAGTCCTAAGTATGAGTCAATCATCAATATCTCATCAGCTTAGAATCTTAAAATCTGCACATTTGGTAAAATTTAGGAGAGAAGGAAAAGTAGTTTATTATTCTTTGGATGATGAACATATATTCCAATTATTTAATGCAGGACTTGAACACATTCAACACAATTAGTCAAATCGTGGTAAGTGAATTTATATAAATACTGGTGAACTAAAGATATATAAATATCTTTGATTCAGCAGTATTTTATTTTGTTTCTAATATATTTATTTATAGTTTAAAATTTTAACTATATTTATTCCGCTAAGAGGCCCATTTAATACAAGAGTATTACTATTAACTCTTTCACCATTTTTCATATATAGTAGGAAATTTTCAAGGCCGTCTAATTTAAATGAAAGTAAGGGAGTTTTATAGTGCATGGGTATTAATATGTGACTCTTAACTAATTTTGCTAATTCCGAAGCTTCATGTCCATCTATTGTATAATTTCCTCCGATAGGTATAAGCAGTACATCAATGTTTCCTAATTTATTTATTTCATCGCTTGAAAGAATATAACCAAGGTCACCGAGATGGCATATTCTATATCCATCCATTTCAAAAATAAAGATTGTATTTTCCCCTCTTTTTGCACCCTTTACCTTATCATGATATGATTGAAGACCAGTTATTTTTATATTACATAAGTTGAAGCTGCCTGGTTTGTCAATTATATTATCATATTTCAAATTATCGACATAATCATGATCAAAGTGATGATGGCTTATTGATACTATGTCGACTTTTTCATTGCAGCACTCGTAACCAACTGTTTCATCAAATGGATCAGTAAGTATTTTTCTACCATTGGAGTCTTCTAATAAAAACGAAGAGTGTCCAAGCCATTTAATTATCATAAAATCACTCCTAACTTTTTAGGTAAAATCTATATAGGGTTTGTAACTGAAAGCTTAACTTATGCTCCGGCCGGGACTTTCAAAATATGTCACGTAAAAAATTTCTAGTAAGTCTAAGCTTGCATTCATAAAAATCTAAGCAGATTATATAAACTCGCTTTACTTAAACATATATAATCTACTAAGATTTTTAAGAACGCTTCGCTAAGACTTACTACAAAATTTTTTAATGTGCCTTAATTTTAGAAATCCCGGTCTACGCATAAGTTAAACTTAGAATTATAAATCCTATAATTGTATTTTAAATTTATATTATAATTATAAACATTGAATGAGAAAATATATACAATTATCGGTATTAAAAGCTTTAATTTTTAATTATTAAAAAAAATTGACAAGAAAAAAAGCTTATAATATAATGAAGAAAAGTTATAATTATAATATGTTGAACAGGAAAAGTATTTAAGGTAAATTACTTATAGAGAGTGGAGATGGTGAAAAACCACAGGATAGCCTTAAAGAAAATCACCTGGGAGTTGGGAAACTGAATATGCATTTATATTTAGTAAGTTTCTTCGTAATCCTGCGTTTAAGGATAGAGTATACTTGTACTTGAATTTTACCCATAGGTGGTATAGCGAATAAACTTCGTCCTATTTTGGATGGAGTCTTTTTTATTTAAAGTATTATAAATAACAAAAGAGGTTAAAATAGTAAAATATTACATATATGATTAGAAAGGGGCAGGTTTACATGTACAAAAAAGTTGATAATAACACAAGTTTTGTTGATATGGAAAAAAACGTATTGAAATTTTGGAATGATAAACAAATTGTAAAAAAGAGTTTCAATTTAAATAAAGGTGGAAAGTATTTTACTTTTTATGACGGCCCACCGACAGCAAATGGAAAACCACATGTAGGTCATATTTTAACAAGAGTTATAAAAGACTTAATACCAAGATATAAAGTTATGAAAGGATACCAAGTTTTGAGAAAGGCTGGATGGGATACTCATGGGCTTCCAGTAGAACTTGAAGTTGAGAAAGCTCTTGGTATATCTGGAAAGCCTCAAATCGAGAAGTACGGTGTGGAAAAATTTATTAAAAAATGCAAAGAAAGTGTTTTTACTTATGTAAGTGAATGGAAGGAAATGTCTGAAAGGACAGGATTCTGGGTTGATATGGAAAATCCATATGTAACATACCATAATGATTATATAGAGTCAGTGTGGTGGGCCTTAAAACAAATTTGGGATAAAGGGCTTTTATATAAAGGAGATAAGATAGTGCCATATTGTCCTAGATGTGGAACAGCATTGTCATCACACGAAGTGTCTCAAGGATATAAAGAAGTAAAAGAAGTCTCTGTATATGTAAAATTCAAGTTAAAGGATCAAGATAAATATATGCTTGCATGGACAACTACACCCTGGACTTTACCAAGCAATGTAGCTTTGGCAGTTAACAAAGCATATGATTATGTTGAAGTAGTTAATAATGGGGAACATTTAATATTGGCTGAAGCATTACTTAGTAAACTTGAGGGAGAATATGAAGTAGTTAGAAAATTTAAGGGAGAAGAATTAGTTGGCCTAGAGTATGAACAAATGTTCAATTTTGCGCAGCCAGAAAAAGATAAAAAGGCGTTTTGTGTTGTTCATGCAGATTACGTAACTCTGACAGATGGTACCGGTATAGTCCATACTGCACCTGCTTTTGGTGAGGATGACAGTAATACAGGGAAAAAATACAATCTTGCGTTTATAAATCTAGTAGATACACAGGGACGTTTTGTTGATGCTGTTACAGACTGGAAAGGCATGTTTGTAAAAGATGCGGATCCTAAGATTGTTAAATATTTAGAGGAAAAAGGTATACTATATAAAGCAGAAAAATTTAAACATTCATATCCATTTTGCTGGAGATGTGATACTCCATTATTGTATTATCCAAGAGATACCTGGTTTATAAGAATGTCTGCTTTAAGGGATAAATTAGTTAAGAATACTAATAACACTAATTGGTATCCAGATAATATAAGAACGGGAAGATTCGGAAACTTTGTTGAAAATGTAATAGACTGGGGTTTAAGTAGAGAAAGATACTGGGGTACACCACTTCCTATATGGCAATGTGAATGTGGCCATAAGGAGTGCATTGGAAGCATAAAGGAATTAAAAGAAAAAGGTATAAATGTTCCAGAAAATATAGAACTCCATAAGCCATATATAGATTCAGTTAAATTAAGATGTCCGCATTGTGGAAAAGAAATGACAAGAACAAGTGAAGTCATAGACTGCTGGTTTGATTCAGGTTCAATGCCTTTTGCTCAGCATCACTATCCATTTGAGAATAAAGAAGTATTTGAAAAGAATTTTCCTGCACAATTTATATCAGAAGCAGTTGATCAGACTAGAGGATGGTTTTATACATTAATGGCTGTATCAACAGTATTGTTTGATAAAAGTCCATTTGAAAATTGTGTGGTATTAGGCCATGTACTTGATAAATATGGACTTAAGATGTCAAAACATAAGGGGAATGTACTAGATCCTATGATAGTTCTTGAAAATGAAGGAGCTGACGCATCAAGGTGGTATTTTTATACAGCAAGTGCACCATGGCTTCCATCTAGATTTTATGAAGAAGCAGTACAAGAGAGTCAAAGAAAATTTTTGGGCACTCTTTGGAATGTATATTCATTTTATGTACTTTATGCTGAAATAGATAAATTTAATCCACTTGATTATGATAACTTCGTAAGCCAAAATGTAATGGATAAATGGATAATTTCAAGATTAAATTCATTAATAAAAGAAACAGAAGACCATTTGGATAATTATAGAATAACTCAGGCAGCTATTAATATAGGCGATTTTGTAGATGAGCTTTCCAACTGGTATGTAAGAAGAAATAGATCGAGATATTGGAGTGAAAGCTTAACAGATGATAAAATAGGAGCTTATGTAACTTTATACAAGGTACTTGTTACACTAGCTAAGATTTCAGCTCCATTTGTACCATTTATGACTGAAGAATTGTATCAAAGTCTTGTAGTAGCACTTGATAAAGATGCACCTGAAAGTGTTCATCTTTGCAAATGGCCAGAATATGATGAAAGAGTTGTAGATAAGCAATTAGAAACCGATATGGAAGAAGCATATAGAATAGTTAAGCTTGGAAGAAGTGCGAGAAATTCTGCCAACATCAAAAATAGACAGCCGCTTTCTGAAATGCTTGTAAGTGTAAAGAACCTTCCAGAATATTATGGTGACATAATAAAAGATGAGTTAAATATAAAGAAAGTAGTGTTTAATGCTGACTTATCAAAATACGTCAATTTTGATATAAAACCTAATTTACCTGTACTCGGAAAGAAATATGGTAAATTAATACCAGCTATAAGAAAACAAATATCATCAATGAACCAAATGGAATTAGCTCAGAAGATAAGAAATAGCGAGATGGTATTAATATATGTTAATGATATTGAGATAGAACTTAATGAAAATAATTTACTTGTGACTATGCAGGGATTAGAAGGTTTTGCATTTGCTGGTGAGGATAATGTTGGAGTAGTTCTAGATACAAATATAACACAAGATTTAAGAGAAGAAGGCGACTTAAGAGAGATCTTAAGTAAAATTCAGAATATGAGAAAGGAAAGTGGATTTGAAGTCGCTGACAAGATAAAACTTTATATTAATGGTAATAATGGATTAGAAGCTGTAGTTAAGAAATTTGAAGATAGGCTCAAAAAGGAAACCTTAGCAGTTGAGGTAATATATAACGAGAATAAGGATTACAGTAAATGTAAAATAAATGGTGAAGAACTTGGGATGCTTGTAGAAGTAGTTAAATAATATATTTAAATATTAAAGATGCGTGTAAAACTTAATTGCATTTACATGCATCTTTTAAGTTTATATAAATAATTTGGTAATAAACTTGTAATAAACAGCTTTTATAAGTATAATAATTTAAAAGAACACAGGTAGGAGTTGATAAAATTGCCAGCATCAATAAAAGACGTTGCTAAAGAAGCAGGAGTTTCTATTGCTACAGTATCAAGAGTTTTGAATGATGTAGACGTTGTAAATGAAGAAACTAAAAAGAAAGTATTAGAGGCTATAGATAAATTAGGATACAGACCTAATATAGTTGCAAGAAGTTTAAAAACACAAAAAACTAAAACAGTTGGAATAATAATACCAGATATATCAAGTCCTTTCTATCCCGAGATAGTAAGGGGAGCTGAAGATGTATCAAATATATATGATTATAACATGATGCTTTGTAATACAGATTTGGATTTCGAGAAAGAAATGGAATATTTAAGAGTTCTTAAGGAAAAAATGGTTGATGGAGTTCTTTATATGAGCAGTTCTCTTAAAAGCAATATATTAGAACTTATAAATAAACTTCAGATTCCTATGGTTATGGTTGAAACTACAAGTGAAGAGGGAAATATTCCAAGCGTAACTATAAATAATAAGCAGGCAGCAGAGGATGCCGTAGAGTATCTCATAAAAAAAGGAAGCAATAATATAGCTTACATAGGAACGGATAAGGATGAGATAAATGCCAGGGCATTAAGATATAAGGGATATCGATCCGCACTTAAAAATAATAATTTAACATTTAATGAAGATATAACTTGCTTTGGTGGTTTAAAAGCTAAAGATGGATACGAAGGTATGAAGAATATACTGGAGAAAACACAAAACATAGATGGAGTTTTTTGTACTGGCGATGAAATTGCTATGGGAGCAATAAACTTTTTAAGAGAAAAAAATATAAAGGTTCCAGAGGATATAAATGTTATAGGTTTTGATAATATTTACTCGGCTGCAACATTTTATCCTAAACTTACAACTGTTGCTCAACCTATGTATGATATGGGATCAGTTGGTATGAGAATGCTCATAAAGATTATAAATAAACAAGATCTTGAAAATCAAAATTATGTTCTGAAGCATGAAATAATAGAAAGAGATTCTTGTCGAAAATAATCTGAGATATTTAATATCATAGATTGTATGGAATGTTTATGGTAAATTTATAAGATGGGGTACGGTAAGGCAAAATATGGTAGAGAGTTTAATAAACTTAGTAATTTTTATATTAGATAAACTCGGATATGCAGGTGTATTCTTAGGTATGGCCCTGGAGAGTGCTTGTATTCCTATTCCAAGTGAAGCAATACTGCCATTTGGAGGATATTTAAGCTATACTGGTAGACTAAATTTAATTTCTACTATAATTATAGGAACGCTTGGTGGTACATTTGGTTCAATTGCTGCCTATTATCTTGGCAGATTAGGTGGGAGACCTTTAGTTGAGAAGTATGCAGATAAGTTAAGGTTGTCAAAATCAAAGATAGAAAAAAGTGATCAGTATTTTAATAAATATGGAGATAAGATAGTCTTTTATTCAAGACTTTTACCCATAATAAGGACTTTTATATCATTACCTGCGGGTATAAGTAAGATGGAATTTAAAAAGTTTACTGTATATACTTTTTTAGGTTCCCTACTTTGGAGTATTGTACTCGGATATGCGGGTTATAAGATGGGTGAAAATTGGATGAAAATTCATTCGCTATTTCATATAGCAGATATACTTGTAGTATTATTTATAATTGGATTTGTTATATATAAAATCGTAAAGAGATATAAGAAATAAAACATATGAGAGGTTTATCATTAGTCGATGATAAACTTTTTTGTATGTTTTTAGTTATGAATTATATAAAATAAGCTCTAAAAAGGGTGTCATTTAAATGTGAAATATGTTTAACGATTTTTTTGAACATCACACATATTAATGGTATAATTTAACATAAAAGGTAATATATTTATAAGTTATATATGTGGGGTGGAAAAAATGGATTACAAGGGTAGAATTAAAGACATATTTTCTTATCTTTTAAGTATAAAAAATTTGAATGAAAAAATTATAAGAAACGCGTATGAGTATGAAAAGATGTATTTTGAATATGACATATTGTCAATGGATGGGTGTACCGTAAACAGAAATCCAGATGTAGAATGGTGGCTTGAAGTAAATAAAAAATCTAAACAATTATATGATCAATTTTTTAAAACATATCTGGAAATGGAGAAAAATGGACAAGATATAGAGATTATATGGGGACATGGGCTTATTGTTTGGAAAATTAATGATCAAAAAATAATACACCCGGTAATAACTACTAGACAAAAATTAGAATTTAATGCTAAGGACAAGAGATTCAGATTGACTCCAAGTTCAAAGACGTCATTGGAAACAGGTATATTTGAAGGATTGGATCTAGTGAATTTACACAGTGTAATTCAGATGGAAAGTGAAATCAATAGTACAAATTTAGACCCTAGGAATATGAGTGATATTAAGGATATACTTCACGAGCTTGTATTTTATTTGAATTCTAATGGAAAAGTTGATTTAGGCAAATCATCAATTGAAAAGATAAGAATATCAAACTGTCCTGTAATATATGATATTCCTGTGATCATAATAAGAAAAAATACTATGAGGCTTTGGCAGAGGGAAATAATAAATGTAATAAATGAAATAGATAATGGGTACCCAATACCAGAGACTGTTAAGGCACTTGTATATGATAAGAAATTAGATCAGAGTAAAAAGGATCTTGATGATTGGAAAGATGTATCAAAGGATTTATTATTCCCGTTGTCATCAAATTATGAACAAAATCAGATAGTAAAAAGACTATGTGAAAATTATGGAGTTGTTGTTCAAGGACCACCAGGGACTGGAAAAAGCCATACTATAGTAAATTTGATATGCCATTTACTTGCTCATGGCAAGAGAATACTTGTAACTAGTCAAACGGATAGAGCACTTAAGGTACTTGTAAACAAAATACCTGATGATATAAAACCCTTATGCATAAATGTTTTGGGAAACGATTCAAATTCAATGAAGGAATTAAATGATTCAGTTAGGAATATAACGGATAATCTTTCTATTGAACCAGATAAATTACGCAATGATATTAAGGATTTGAAGGAGGAACTGGGTAAATGTACCGAAAAGCAGAGTGCACTTTATGAAAGACTTAAAGAGTTAGAAAGGGCTGAAAATAAAAATATACAGATTGAAAATCAGAACTATAGAATAATGGATGTATCAAAATGGGTTAGAAATAATAAAGATAAACTTGGAGTTATAGAGGATGATATAAAGTATAGTAAACTGCTTCCTATTTCAGAAAAAAGATTTAATGAATTGGTGTTATTAATGAATGATATAAGTAGGAATGACAAGGAAGAATATGACGGTATCAAAATTATGCTAGATAAGTTACCGGATATAAATACTATATGTGATAAGATGAAAAAACTAGATGAATTAAATGATAATCTAAAGGAATATAGAAGAGCATTAAGGGATTGGAGAATTCCAGATAAATATAAAATTGATTATAGTTCGATTATGGATATTCTACGTGAATCTGAAGATAAAATGAGTAAGATGGAAAATGGGGATATGAAGCATATAATGAAACTTCATTATGAAAGTAAGATATCACATGATAAGTTTCTGGATCTCGTATTTAAATTTAATAATTATATGGCTACACTGGGAAAATTAAAACATAAACTTAGTAATAATAGGGTTGAGATACCCAATGATATTGATGTTAAAAAAATTGGAGATGATTCTAATAATGTGTATGATTACTTAAATTCTAGGGGGAAGCCGGGAAGAATATTTAAAATGATGCATCCCGATTTAAATTATATATTTGAAGACTGTAAAGTCAATTTTAAAAAAATTGAGAATATAGAGCAGCTTTCAATACTCAGAATATTTATAAAAGAACAGCATGTAATGAAGGAAATAGAAATTTTATGGAATGATTTCGCAAAAGACTATAATCTGGAGGTTATAGATTGCAGCAAGGATAAAATGAGTATAGTAAAACTTGAACAAAAAATTAAGGAATTTAATGATATTGTTGATTGGGATATGAGATATAAGAATAGGATAATAGCTTTATTTGGAAGAATATCTATACCTCAAAATTTGGATTGGCACAAAAAGCAAACTTACTCTTATTTGATAGAGAGTATGGAGTGTATAAAAAAAATAGAGGATTATAATGAACTTAAGTCATATATGGAAATTCTTAAGAAGATAATAATATCTACAAAAAAAATGGACAATCTTTATAAGGCAATTGATAATTATGATATAGATGAAGTGAAAAGGTTATTTAGAAGGATAGAATATCTAAAAAGTATAAAAGGAAAGGTCGGGATATTAGAAGAGATTTTTAAGGATTTAAAAAAAGAATGTCCAATTACTTTAAGTAAATTATTAAAGAACTGGAAGATTAAAGCTCGAAACTTCGATGAATTGAATGAGGAATGGAAATGGGCAAAGTGTAATTGTTTAATTAAAAATATATATAAAATAAATCCTGAATTTATTGAGAGTGAAATAGAAGAACAGAAACAAAAAGAAAAATTGATTGTAAATGAACTAGTTGCTAAAAAAACATGGTATAATCAAATTCTTAAAACTACTGAGAGTGAGAAGAGAAGTTTATTTGCATGGATGCAGGCTGTTAAAAGAATAGGAAAAGGTACCGGTAAAATGGTCTCTCAATATAGAAATATAGCTCAAAATGAGATGGAAAAATGTAAAGATATAATTCCGGTTTGGATAATGCCGTTAAATAGGGTAATAGAAAATATAAGATTATCAAGAAGATTATTTGATGTGATTATATTTGATGAGAGCAGCCAAAGTGATATATTTTCTATATGTGGACTTATGCGTGCTAAGAAAGCTATAATTGTTGGAGATGATAAACAAATAAGTCCTGAGACAGTTGGAATAGATCAAACAGTTATACAAGGGCTGATTAGTAAATATCTTAAGGATATCCCTCAGAGTGAATGGTTTGATTTACAAACAAGTCTTTATGATACAGCGCTTAGGGTATTTCCAAATAGGCTTATTTTGAAAGAGCATTTTAGATCAGTTCCTGAAATAATAGGATTTAGTAATCAATTGTGTTATTCAAGAGAGATAAAACCTCTAAGATATCCAAATCAGTATGAAGCATTTGAACAGCCTATAGTTACAGTTAAGGTGAATGGATATAGAGATGAAAATAAACCTATAAATATTAAAGAAGCGGAGGCGATTTCAAATAAAATAGCAGAATGTTGTAATGATTCAAAATATAATGGCATGACAATGGGAGTTATATCGCTTCTTGGAGATGTGCAAAGTGATGTTATAGAAAATTTGGTAAAGCAGAAAATTGGAGAAGAGGAGATGATAAATAGGAGGTTAATATGTGGAGATGCATATTCATTTCAAGGAGATGAAAGAGATGTAATGTTCTTATCGATGGTAATATCAGATAATGTTAAATTTGCTCCATTAACAAGGGAATCTGATATGAGGAGGTTTAATGTTGCATCTAGCAGAGCTAGAGATCAAATGTGGTTGTTTTATTCTGTAGATCTTAATAATTTAAATAAATCATGTGTTAGATATAATTTTTTAAATTATTGTTTAAATTACAAAAAAATAAATAAAACTTCCCAAAAGGTAGAATACATTTTTCAGTCAAAGTTTCAAAAAGATGTCTATAATATGTTGATTGATGAAGGGTATTTTATAACACCTCAGGTTCAAGTAGGGGAATATAAAATAGATCTTGTAGTAGAAGATGAAAAAAGTAGAATGGCAATAATCTGTGATGGAGATGCTGCAGGTGATGGGCTAGATTGGAGGTCAAGTATAGAAAGACAACTTAATTTGGAAAGACTTGGATGGAAATTCTGCAGAATAAGAGGAACAGAATTTTATTATAATCCACAGAAAGCCATAGATAAAATATGTAAGAAATTAAAGTTTGCACAAATACGAAAATCGCCAAATAGTAAAATTATTTCTAAGGATCTTAAAGTAGTGTAAAATATATTACAATAACATCTATTTTTAATCTATAATAAGAATAGATGTTATTTTATTTTTATAGGCTAAACTTAATTTTATCTCTTATAGTATAAGAAGGATAGGTGATTTTAATGGGTATTTCTGAATTGGTATATAAAGTAAAAGATATAATGATTAAAGACTTTTTAATGGCAAATCCTGATGATAGCATTGAAATTGTTATAAATAAGATGCTAGGTGCTTTAAGGAGAGAGGTATTAATTGTAGATACGAATAATAAATTAAGAGGAATATTCACATTAAATGATGCTTCTAAAGTAAAGAAAATAGATAAATCATTGGACATACCTGTTAAAAAGGTTGCTTGTAAAAATGTTATAATTATAAGTCCTGATGATTCGACAAGGTATGCCCGTGATTTAATGATAAAAAACAAGATAAGTATACTTCCAGTTGTTGAGGACGATCATATTGTTGGTATAATTACTAATAATAAATTAAAAGATGCAGTTTATTTGAAAATGAATGAGTTGTTTGATCTTCAAGATAATATATTTGATAATCTGCATGAAGCAGTGTGTATATGTGATAAAAACGGTGTAGTAAATTATTGGAATAAAAGTTCTGAAAAGTTATATGGGATAGGAACTGATCAAATTGTGAATAATGATATAAGTAAATTTTTTCCGAATGCATTGATTTTAGAGGTTATAAACACGAGAAAACGAATAGATAATGTTTATCATGAACCTGTAAAAGGCAAAGGTGTAATATTGAGTGCCGTACCAATATATAATTCTGATGAAGAGCTTATAGCTGTTGTTTCTACTGATAGAGATATAACTGATGTTATAGATTTGACTAGAGAATTAGAGAATGAAAAAACAAAGGTTGAATTTTTAGAAAGTGCTTATAAGAATGAGATTTCTCTCAATTATAACTTTTCATCTATAATTGGTAAAGATAAGAAAATAATTGATGCAATTGCTATAGCACAAAAAGTAGCTCCAACATCTACTAGTGTTCTTATAACAGGTAAAAGTGGAACAGGGAAAGAAGTGTTTTCAAAAGCAATACATGCAGCAAGTGGGAGAAAGGGGAATTTTGTTCCTATAAATTGTAGTGCTATACCAGAAAGTTTATTTGAGAGTGAGTTGTTTGGATATGTGGGAGGAGCATTTACAGGAGCGGTTAAGAAAGGTAAGATAGGTAAATTTGAGTTAGCGGATAATGGAACCTTATTTTTGGATGAAATTGGTGACATGCCATTGGAAATGCAGGTAAAATTATTAAGAGTACTACAAGATGGTGTTGTAAGTAGATTAGGCAGTGAAAAGACTATAAATACAAATACTAGAATTATTGCTGCTACAAATCAGGATTTGAAAAAATTAATAAATGAAGGTAAATTTAGAGAGGATTTATTTTATAGGCTGGCAGTGGTTCAAATACAACTTCCTGAACTCAAGGACAGGAAAGAAGATATAAAAGATCTAACTAATTTATTTTTACAACAGATTTCAAAGCAGGAAGGAATATCTATAAATAAAGTTAACGATGAAGTATATAATATATTGACTAATTATAAATGGGAGGGAAATACAAGAGAATTAAGAAATGTGATTCAGAGAATGGTTGTTCTATCCGATAGTGGACAGATAAATGTAAATTCTATACCAAAGTATATTTTGGATAATGCATATGAGGTACGAGGATGAGATAAAGATGGTTTCGACCTGGAAAAGACGGTTGAAAAAGTTGAGAAAAAAACTATATTGGAGGTTATGCGCATGGTAAATGGAAACAAACGAAAAGCTGCGGATATGTTGAATATAAAGAGAAGTACTTTATATTATAAATTGGATAAGTACAATATAAATTCTAATAATTTGTATTATACAAATAAATAATTTTTTAACAACTTTTTACTTAAAAGTTATTTATATATTAAAAATCTCAGACTGCTGATAAATAATATTATCAATAGCATGAGATTTTTTGCTTTGTAAGATTTTGAATTTTATATGTGTCAGATTTTTGACCTTATAAATATCTTTTAACACATTGAAATAGAACGATATGTCAAAAAAAACTACACATACGTCAGAAAAATGTACATTAAAAACGAATATAGAATAATTTTATCAGATTATACTACATAAAGGAAAGCAGCTATTTGTATAATTTATAAGGATTTGTGTGATAATAAATTAGTATATAATCCTATTGGCATAAATATTGCTTGATAAATAGCAGAGGCTTATAAGATAGAGTTTAGAAGCTTGTTTATTAACAAACATATGAAAGGAGGTAGCTGCATTTTTAGTTTCATGCAGCGTATATTATGGGAAAAATATTTAATTTTCCTTTAAAAATGCATGTAGGAGCTCCTGATGTACCGATAGTTAAAGAAGGCCAAGAGGTTAAGAGAGGCGAATGTATTGCTGAACCTAAAGGACTTGGAGCAAAGATACACAGCAGTGTTTCAGGGAAAATTTCAAGAGTAACCGATAGTGAAATATTGGTTGAAGCATCAGATAATCAACCAAAAGATTATGTGAAGATTAAAGAATGTAGTAGTGTAATTGATTCAGTGTATGAGGCGGGAGTTGTAGGGGCTGGTGGTGCCGGATTTCCAACCCATATTAAGTTAAAAGCAGATATTCCTGATGGTTATATTATTGCTAATTGTGTAGAATGTGAACCTGTTTTAAACCATAATATAACAATGCTGGAGGAGAATCCAGAACTAGTTATAAAAGGCATAGAATATGCTATGGAGGCAACTGGTGCTAAAAAAGCCTATATAGGCATAAAAGGTATACATGAAAAAGCTATATCTTCTATAAAGAAAGAATTAATGGACAGAAAAGATATCTTGATAAAAGAGTTAGAAGATATTTATCCAAAAGGAGAAGAACGAGCACTTATACATGGAATATTTGGAGAATGGCTCAAGCCAACTCAGCTTCCACTTGATGCAAAGTGTGTTGTTTTGAATGCAGAAACTCTTAAAAATATTACAAGAGCTGTTGAAGATAGAAAACCTGTAATTGACAAAGATATAACAGTTGCAGGAAAACTCAAGAGCGGTACAGATTCCAATATATTTTTTGATGTACCTATAGGTACAAAAATAGAAAATCTTATTAATGAATGTGGCGGTATAGATGGCGAATATGGTGAACTTTTGATTGGCGGACCTTACACAGGAAAGGCACAAGAGATAGAATCTGCTACAGTTACAAAAATATCAGGTGGAGCAATTGTTACAATACCGTTCCCAGAGTATGATGGCCCAATTGGACTTCTTGTATGTGCCTGTGGTGCAAATGAAGAAAGATTAAGGGATGTAGCAGGTAAGATGCATTCAAAAGTTGTTGGAGTTCAAAAGTGTAAAAATGTAGAAGTTATAAAAGGCTCCAATAAATGCAAGACTCCAGGAGACTGCCCGGGACAGATAGCAGCAGTCATGAATTTAAAGAAGTCTGGTGCAAAAAGACTTTTAATTTCAAATTGCAGTGATTGTTCTAATACAGTTATGTGCTGTGCCCCAAAATTAGGGCTTCCAGTATATCATCATACAGATCATGTATTTAGAACAGTTGATCATACATTAACTAGAAGATTACCAATGGATGATTAAGAAAAAAAGGAGGTTTTAAGAATGTCAATGAGTGCTGAGCATGCAGAACAGTTAAAAAATGAAGTAGCTGTTGTATGCTGTAGAACAGAAGAGGGAACAATACTCTCAGCAGAAAATTTGGAAGATCCAGATATATTTCCTGATATGGTAGATTCCGGATTGCTGACAATACCTGAAGATTGCTTAAAGGTTGGTGAAGTTATAGGCGCAAAATTAACAAAAACTATAGATTCATTAACACCATTAACTCCAGCTATTGTGGAAGGAACTAAATCTATTGAAGCAGATTCTACTCCAAAAGAGGAAACACTTCATGAGGGAGATCAAAAAGCTGTCTTAAAGTATAATAAAAAGGCAGGAGAGACTATTTCAGCTAGTGATTTGGAAAATCCAATGAATTTCGAAAAACTTGAAGATTCTCTTCTTATAAAATTAGGAGATGAGGTTTTATCAAGAGAGGAAGCTATTGGTAAAGTAATAGCTATTGATACACCGGCATTGACTCCAGTAACTCCGGACATATTGGAAGGATATGAAGGAGAGAAAGCTGCAGAGGAATTACAGACAGAAGGAATTATGGCAGGTGGCACTTTAAAAATAAAAATAGCAGAAGGTAAGGGAATTGACATTGAATTACCTTTGGGAACAATGGGAAGTGCAGCATCTAAAATGAAGCTTCCTGCAGTTGCAAAGTCTAAAGAAGTACCAGATGTTAAGGAAAATGTGGCTGAACCTAAGGAAAAGGTCATAAGATCACTCACAAGGAAACATTATAAGATAGATAAAGTAGAATTTGGACCAGAAACAAAAATAGAAGGAACAACGCTTTATATAAGAGAGAATGTTTGTGATGATGCTGTTAAGGTAAGCGATCTCGTAAAGGATATAAAAATTGATATAATTACCCCGGATAAATATAACACTTATAGTAATACAATAATGGATGTTCAGCCAATAGCAACTAAAGAGGGAGACTCAAAGCTTGGAGCTGGAACAACAAGAGTATTAGACGGAGTTATAATAATGATTACCGGAACTGATGAAGATGGAGTTCAGATTGGAGAATTTGGTTCATCGGAAGGTATACTTGAAGAAAATATCCAATTTGGAAGACCAAGTTGTCCTGATAAGGGAGAAATATTTATAAAAACTAATGTTACAATTCAAGCTAAAACAAATATGGAAAGAAGAGGCCCTATTGCAGCGCATACTGCTACTGATACTATAACTCAAGAGATAAGGGAAGCTTTAAAGAAACTTGAAGATGATTCTCTTGTTGTAAACACAGAATTACTTGAGCAGAAGAGAAGACCTGGTAAAAAGAAGGTTGTAATAGTTAAAGAGATAATGGGTCAGGGAGCTATGCATGATAATTTTATACTTCCAGTTGAACCAGTTGGAGTACTTGGAGCAAAGCCAAATGTTGACCTAGGAAATGTCCCTGTAATGTTGTCACCACTTGAAGTTGTTGATGGAGGAATTCACGCTTTAACTTGTATAGGACCTGCATCAAAAGAATGTTCCAGACATTATTGGAGAGAACCTCTTGTTCATGAAGTTTTGAGTGATCCAGAATTAGATCTTTGCGGAGTATTGTTTGTAGGAAGTCCTCAAATAAATACTGAAAAATTCTATGTATCTGAAAGAATGGGTATGGTTGTTGAGGCACTAGATGTAGATGGTGCAATAGTCACAACAGAAGGATTTGGAAATAATCATATAGATTTTGCAAGTCATTTGGATCAAATAGGCCAAAGAGGAATTCCTTGTGTTGGTATGTCATTCTGTGCAGTGCAAGGTGCTTTAGTTGTTGGAAATAAGTATATGAAATACATGGTAGATAATAATAAATCTGAAGCCGGTATTGAAAACGAAGTTTTAGGTTGTAACACATTGTGCAAAGAAGATGCTATAAGAGCAATAGAAATGTTAAAGTCTGCTATGACAGAAGAAGAAGTAAAGACTGCCGAGAGAAAATGGAATGCTAATGTTAAAGAAAATAACCTTGAGCTTATAGAGGAAACTAAAAAGGTTGAAATTAAAAGGGCAGAAAATGAAAAAGCCGTTCCAATGAGCCAAAAAAGGCGTGAAAAATATTCTTAAAAAGCAGGCGAATTTATGGATCTCAAATATGGAGATAAAATAATAGAAATGCAGGGCATAATTGTTGAAGTAACAGATGGCTCTGTTGGGATAGATTTGAAAGGAAGACTTGGATATTTGTCAGTACCTTTGAGGATGCTTATAACAGATTATCCATTAAAGGTTGGGCAAGAGATAGGATTTAAAATGAGTTTCCCGGAAGTTTTATCTGGAGAGGCAAATGAAAAGTATGTAAGTAATATAAAAATCAGAAAGGAAGGTAGAAAATAATGAGCTTAGAAGTTGTTAAGGGATTGCAGTCAGAAATTTTTGTTCCTGTAACACCACCACCTGTTTGGGCTGAACCTAAAAAGCCACTTAAAGATATGAAAATAGCCATAGCTACAGCAGCTGGCGTACATTTAAAATCAGATAAGAGATTTAATTTAGCAGGTGATTCTACATTCAGAAAAATACCAGGTAATACACCATCAAGTGAATTAATGGTTTCTCATGGTGGTTATGATAATAGTGATGTAAATAAGGACATAAATTGTATGTTCCCTATAGACAGAGTAAGAGAACTTGTAGAAGAAGGATTAATAAAAGAAATAGCACCAACTCTTATAGGATTCATGGGAGGCGGCGGAGATCAGCAAAAGTTTAGAGAAGAAACTGGTCCGGCTATTGCTAAAATACTCAAAGATGAAGGAGTAGATGGAGTTATAATGACCGCTGGATGAGGAACCTGCCACCGCTCTGCAGTTTTGGTGCAGAGAGCAATAGAAAAGGTAGGTATACCTACTGTAATTATAGCAGCTTTACCACCAGTAGTTCGACAAACAGGAACTCCAAGAGCAGTTGCTCCACGTGTTCCTATGGGTGCTAATGTAGGTGAACCTAATAATCCAGTAATGCAAAGGGATATAGTAAGAGCTACATTAGAACAATTGATTGCTATAAAGACTCCTGGAACTATAGTTCCACTTCCATTTGAATATATAGCTAAAGTTTGATTTTATTTAAATATAGTTATAAGCCTTTTTAGGCTTATAACTATAAGATTTATTTTTTTAAGATTGTGATGTGATGATATTTAATGGAGAGTTGTAAAAAAATGAGGAGACTCGTTATAAAATGTTTTCATATAGATAAAGTGGAATTTTCGGAAAAGACTTATATACATGATAAGACCTTGTATATAAATAGTAAAATTCTAGATAATAAAAATATAAACTATGACTTAATAAAATCTATAAAAATTGACATAATAAATCCTGATAATCATGATTTATTTGTAAACTCTATTTTAGATTTCTCACCGATAGCGACAAAAGTATTGGGAAGATTGGGTGAAGGTATAACTCATGTACTTACTGGAGTTATGACAATGCTTACAAGTGTGGATGAAAATGGAATTCAAGTTGCTGAGTTCGGTTCATCGGAAGGCATATTGAAAGATCAAGTGTTTTTTGGAAGAGCAGGAACTCCTGATAAAACAGATATATTAGTTCATATAGATGTTACACTTAAAGCTGGAAAAGGAGCTAATAGATCTGGTCCAATGGCAGCGCATGAAGCTTCTGATATGATAATTCAAGAGATAAGAGATTTTCTTAAAAAAGTAAATGGAAGATTGTGTGATGAAAAACATGAATATTTTGACACGATCGATTCTAGTAAAAAAAAGATAGTTATTGTCAAGCAAGTTGCAGGACAAGGAGCTATGTATGATACTGGCTTATTTTCACGAGAACCAGGTGGTTTTACGGGATGCAGATCTATTATAGATATGGGGAATATGCCTGTAGTACTTAGCCCGAATGAATATAGAGATGGAGCACTTAGAGCTATGAATTAAGGTTAGGAGGACAGATATTATATGGGAATAGGACCTTCTACTAAAGAAACAACTTTACATCACTTTAGAGATCCTTTACTTGATGTTGTTTCTAATGATAACGATATCGACCTGCTTGGTGTAATAATAGTAGGTACACCACAGGAAAATCAGGATAAAATTTTTGTGGCACAGAGAGCAGCAGCATGGATAGAGGCTATGAGAGCAGATGGAGTTATAGTATCAATAGATGGATGGGGAAACAGCAATATTGATTTCGCATCATTAATACAAGAAGTTGGGGAAAGAGATATTCCTATAGTTGGAATGAGTTTTGTTGGAACTCAGGCCCAATTTGTTGTAACTAATAAATATATGGATACTATAGTTGATTTTAACAAATCTAAGGACGGTGTAGAAACTGAGGTTGTTGGAGAAAATAATATAGTTGAACTTGATGCAAAAAAAGCCTTAGCCTTTTTAAAATTAAAAATGAACAGAATTGGAGGAGAGAGAAAATGAAAATTGAAAAAAGCATATTTGCAGTTGATTCACATACGATGGGAGAAGCAACAAGGGTAGTAGTTGGAGGAGTGCCTAGCATTCCAGGAAAAACTATGCCGGAGAAAAAGGAATATCTGGAAGAACATATGGATTATTTGAGAACTTCAATAATGCTTGAACCGAGAGGACATAATGAAATGTTCGGATCAATTATAACACAGCCAACTATGGATGAAGCTGATCTTGGAGTTATATTCATGGACGGCGGCGGATATTTAAATATGTGTGGACATGGATCAATAGGAACAGCGACAGTAGCAGTTGAAGAAGGAATAGTACCTGTAGAGGAACCTGTTACAACTGTAATGCTTGAAGCACCGGCCGGACTTGTGAAAGCTAAAGTAAAAGTTGAGGATGGAAAAGCAAAACAGGTTTCACTGGAAAATGTACCTGCATTTTTATATAAGAGAGATATTGAAGTTGAGGTACCCGGTATCGGGAAAGTAAGAATGGATATATCTTTTGGCGGAAGTTTCTTTGCAATAGTTAAAGCAGAAGATCTGGGAGTAGAAATATGTCCCGCAAATTCACAAAAATTAATTGAAGTAGGCATGAATGTTATAAAAGCAGTTAATGACCGGGTTGAAATACAACATCCGACTCTATCACATATAAAGACAGTAGATCTTTGTGAAATTTATGGACCTGCAAAAAGTCCGGATGCAACTCTTCAAAATGCCGTAGTGTTTGGACAAGGACAACTGGATAGATCACCTTGTGGAACCGGAACAAGTGCTAAACTTGCAACACTCTACGCAAAAGGGAAATTAAAGATTAATGAAAAATTTGTGTATGAAAGTGTTTTAAAAACAAAATTTGTAGGCAGAGTATTAAAAGAAACAAAGGTTGGAGATTATGATGCTATAATTCCAGAGATAACGGGAGCCGCTTATGTAACAGGGCACAATCAATTATTTATAGATCCAGATGACCCGCTTAAACATGGATTTATATTGAAGTAAAAGAGTAACAAGACTATATAAATAAAAGGAGGGTTCCCGATGGTAAAAATAGTATTATTTACAATATTACTAGTAATGGTAGTATGTTTTGCATTTATATTCTTCAGGGATTATATAAAGACCGGTAAAGAAAACAAACTGGAAAAATCAAATTTTTTTGCCTTAGGTGCGGTTGGGTTTTTAACAAATTTCTTCGATACTCTGGGAATAGGAAGTTTTGCGCCTACTACCGCTTTACTAAAATTTTTCAAGTTATCAAAAGATAGAACTTTACCCGGAACTTTAAATGTATCATGCACTATACCGGTAGTAATAGAGGCACTTATATTCATAACAGTCATCAAAGTAGATCCCCTAACTTTATTTTTAATGCTTGCAGCAGGTGCTGTAGGCTCGGTAATCGGGGCGGATATAGTTTCAAAATTAGATGAAAAGAAAATAGAAGTTGCGATGGGAGCAGCACTGGTTATAGTAGCACTTGTAATGCTGGCTTCACAACTTAAACTTATGCCATCAGGAGGGACACAAGTAGGTCTTACTGGCTGGAAGCTTATTGTAGCTATAGCAGGTAACTTTATATTAGGTGCACTTATGACACTTGGAATAGGGTTATATGCACCATGTATGGCATTAGTTTTTGCCCTTGGAATGAGTCCTAGAGTAGCATTTCCTATAATGATGGGTTCCTGTGCATTTTTAATGCCGGTTGCATCTGTCAAATTTGTAAGAACAGGATCATATGACAGGAAGGCTTCGTTAGCTATAACAATATTTGGTGTTGTTGGAGTGCTAATTGCAGCATATATAGTAAAGTCACTTCCATTAAATATTTTGACATGGCTGGTAATAGTAGTTATTTTCTATACTGCAGTTACGATGTTTATGTCTGCAAATAAAAAAAGAAATGCAGGAAGTCAGGGTGAAAAGGCAGAATCATAAAATTTGAGGTTAAAATATTAACAAATATCGAGCAAATTATTTACAATCCTTTTTTTATATGATATAATAAAACACGCTATTATATTTAAGTATGAAGAAAAGGAAAAGTAAGAATACTAGTCTTTCTTAGAGAGGAAATAATGGTGAAAATTTCTAAGGACTGTTTCCGAACCTGCCTTGGAGTTTTGTATTGAAGTTGTATATTTATCAGCGTAAGATACAACGGAAAGTTTCCGTTAAATTAGAGAGAGTATGTTCTTTTTAAGAATATACTAATCAGGGTGGTACCGCCGATATGACCTCGGTCCCTTATTTGGGATTCGAGGTCTTCTTATACATTTTTATTAGACAGTTGTATACTCAATATACTAATATATACAATTGAGTGAAAATTTTTTATATACAGTTAATTAATGCTTTAATTTACAATACTTACAAACTAAAATACTTAAGGGAGGAAGAAATTAGTTATGCTTAAAGTTTTATTAATTTTACTTGCTATATTTGCAATATATTTTCTAGGTATATTTATAAAGGATTATAGGTATAAAATTAAAAATAATCGAGTTGATGATAAAAAATTTTTTACATTTGGATTAATAGGGTTCATAGTTAACTTTTTTGATACGCTCGGAATAGGGAGTTTTGCTATATTTACTGCAATACTTAAAAATTTTAAACTTACTCATGACAGAACCATACCGGGAACATTAAATGTTGCTTGTGCGATACCGGTTGCAGTAGAAGCGCTTGTATTTATAAATGTAATAAAAGTTGATGTTTTTTCATTGATACTTATGATTATTGCAGCTACACTTGGAGCTGTACTCGGGGCTGGTTTTGTATCTAAATTAGATGAAAGAAAAGTTCAGATTGGGATGGGAACGGCACTTCTTGTAGTTGCATTTATAATGTTTGCCGGGCAAGTGAATTTAATGCCATCTGGTGGAAATGCAACATCATTGTCTGGTGTAAAGTTGTGCATAGGACTTGTTGGAAATTTTATTTTTGGAGCGTTTATGACACTTGGAGTAGGTATATATGCACCATGTATGGCTTTGGTATTTGCTCTTGGAATGAGTCCTAGAGTAGCTTTCCCTGTGATGATGGGATCATGTGCATTTTTAGAAATAGCTGCTTCTATTAAATTTGTAAAAGAAGGAGCGTATGATGTTAGAGTACCGCTTCCTGTTATGATATTTGGTTCTATAGGTGTCCTTATAGCCGCGTATATAGTGAAACAATTGCCTCTTTTTATACTAAAATGGGTGGTTATAGTTGTTATAATTTATACATCAATAATTATGTTTATGTCTGCTTTCAAAAATACTAAGAATGAAGCGTAGTATTAAAATAGTAAAGTACTCTTCACATTTAATATGAATTAAACATATTATAACAATATAACAAGCATTTATATTTGGAGTGAAGTCATTGTTATATGCGCTAATTCTTGCTGGTGGAAAGGGAACAAGATTATTTCCATTATCAAGATCTAAGAATCCAAAGCAATTCTTAAAAATCATTAATGGCAAGAGTTTTTTAAGAAATACAGTTGATAGAATATTTCCTCTAGTTGATAAAAGTAATATTTATGTTGTGACAAATAAGGATTATATAGAAAAAGTTTATAAGGAGCTTCCCGATATCTCAAAAGATAATATATTTTCTGAACCGGAAAATAAAGAGACAGCAACTTGTATAGGATTTTCGGCAGTTAAATTGCTCAAAAAAGATAAAGATGCGATGATGATAGTTTTACCCTCCGATCATTATATTCATGATCAAAAGGTGTTTATAGATACAATTTCTCAGGGAGTTCAAATTGCTGAGAGAAGAAGGGGAATGGTAACTATAGGAGTAAAACCTACAAGACCAGAGACTGGATATGGATATATTGAAATGGGAGAAAGGATAAATGGTGACATTGCAACCTTCAAGGTCGAGAGATTTTTGGAGAAACCTAATATTGAAGTCGCTAAAGATTTATTAATAAAAGGAACATATCTTTGGAATAGTGGTATGTTTATATGGAGGGCAGATGTTTTTTTAAGAGAAATGCAAAAATATCTGCCTAAAATGTATAAGAGTATGATTAAGATATATGAGAGTATAGGTACAGAATCAGAAGCAGATGCTATATCAAATCAATATAGCATAATAGATGGGATATCTGTAGATTTTGGTATAATGCAGAGAACACGAAAGGCATATGTTATAAAGTGTGAATTCCTGTGGGATGATATAGGAACGTTTGCAGCTTTGGGGAGGTTTTTAAAAGAATATAGGGGAAATAATGTATCTGGCAATACATTTTTGGATTCGAGTCAAAATTGTATTGTGTTTGGTAAAGATAGATTAATCATAGCATTTGGTATAAAGGATTTGATTATAGTGGACACCGGTGATGTACTGTTAGTAATGGACAAAAACAAAGATCAGGAAATAAAATATCTTGTTAATCTATTAAGTGAAGATGGATTAGAAGGATATTTATAGTAAGTTAAACCTTTCATAAAAAACATGAAAAAGCCAGGCTTTTTCATGTTTTTTTGATTTACAGGAAACATTGAATATTTATAGAAAACATGTTAGAATATTATAAATTATTAGTAATAACCATTCTGGTTAATACTAATTAAATATCTTAGGAAGAAGGTATGTTTTATGTTAAGTGACAGACTTGTTGAAGCTATAAATGAACAAATAAATTTTGAGATGTACTCGGCGAATATATATTTTGCTATGCAGGCATACTGTGATTCTATTGATCTGGATGGATTTGCTAATTTCTTCAAAGTGCAGATTCAGGAAGAAAACTATCATACATCCAAATTTTATGATTTCTTAAAGACAATGGGAGCAAGAATAAAAATAGGTGCAATAGAAGGGCCTAGTAATGAATATAGCTCAATAAACGAGATATTTAGAATTGGTTTGGAACATGAAAAGAAAGTTACCTCCAGAATCTATAATTTAATGGATATGGCAACTGAAGAGAAAGAACATGCAACCATAAGCTTATTGAAATGGTTTATAGATGAGCAGGTAGAAGAAGAAGATACATTTAATAAACTTATTAAGAAGTTAGATAGAATAAAAGAAAATCAAGCAGGTATATATATGTTAGATACAGAATTACAAGCGAGAACTTTTGTTCAACCAACAGCTACAAATGGTAACTAATTTAATTAAGGGATAGGAGGATAGTACTTACATTTGATTTACACGGTAAGTATTGATAAATTTTATGATTGATAATAAGGCATTTTACAAATTAAGTTATGGTCTCTATGTTGTTAGTTCTATTGCAAGTGGTAGAAAAAATGGTCAAATAGCTAATACGGTTTTTCAGATAACATCAGATCCATTAACTGTTGCTGTTAGTATAAATAAATCAAATCTGACTCATGAATACATACAAAGGAGCAGACTTATAGGTGTATCTGCATTGTCGGAGAAAACACCTATTCCGTTCATAGGAAGATTTGGATTTAAATCAGGAAGGGATATAGACAAGTTTGATGGAGTAGATTTCAAAATGGGAGAAAGCGGAGTCCCTATAGTATTGGAAAACACAACATCATATTTTGAGCTGCAAGTTGAAAAAGAGGTAGATACTTCAACTCATACAATATTTATATGTAAGGTGTTAAATGCTGAAGTTATTGATGATTCTAATGCAATGACTTATAAATATTATCAGGAAGTAAAGCAGGGAAGAGTTTCTAGGCCTTCCGTAGAATCTGACGTAAAGACTTCTGATGGAAAGTCTAAGTATATGTGCCAAATATGCGGATATATATATAATCCGGCAGTTGGTGATGAAACTTCAGGGATAGCAGCTGGAACGGCATTTGAAGATTTGCCTAGCAACTGGCAATGTCCTGTTTGTAAAGTTAGTAAAGATGAGTTTAAAAAAATAGATTAGATCACTACTAAAAAAACATCTTTTTGGATCAATATTAAAGTCCAAAAGGATGTTTTTTATTGCTTATATATTTTTACTGTTAATAGTAACAAACAACAGGGGTACCAGCATCGATATTATTGTATAGAGTTTGTGCCAAATAATATGGGGCATTTACACATCCATGTGAACCCGATGTTAGATATATATTTCCTCCAAAGGAACTTCTCCAACTTGCATCATGTATGCCTATTCCTCCATTAAAAGGCATCCAAAAATTAACTGGAGAAGCATAACCTTCACCCTTTAGGGTTGCATTTCGCTCTTTATATTTTAATCTGTACACCCCGGCTGGAGTTGAAGTATTTAAACTCATATTGCCAGTTACAACATCACCTTGAGTTACTAGAGATCCTTTCTTATAGAACCATAAATGCTGGTTTACCATATCTATTTCAACATAAGTATTTCCAATATCATCTGAACTGTGTGATGCTGCAGTTTGGAGATATATGGGTTCTCTTGTAACAGTCCTTCCATTTTTTATATCATCAATTAATTTCTGAATATCTTCACTTGAATTAATATCCCATCCGTAATCTCCACCACCTATGCTTATTGTATTGCCAGAGGTTGTAACGAAATTTCTTGTTTTGCCAATTGTTTCATAGTTACTAAATAACTTGCGCATATATTTTGTTAATATGCTGTTGTCAAAAACAACTTCATAGTTATCATCAACATTAAGCCACTTATTTATTTTTGAGCCATCTATAACTTCCTTTTTATCACCGAAAGTATATATTATTTTTGATGAAACATACTTATTAAGAATATTCTTTATTTCTGAAGTCTTTTTTGATTTCACGGTATATTTTGGTTTCAGATAACAGTTTGTCGAATCTAGGTTTAATGTTGTAGTGCCAGTAGACAATGCATTTACAATATTCTTATATAAGACATCTTTATCTATCTTGTTACCATTTACTTCATTTAATACCACATATCCTGTGCTGGAATATTTAAAACTCGGATTTTTGGGTTCGATTATATTTTTACTATCTAAACAAGATAAGTTGTTAATTTTTTCCTGAAGTAGTTTATTACTATATATAATATTGGCTTTAAGTTTAGAGTTTTTCGAATCTAATGCTCCAAATATCCAATTGAAACTACCCTGCTTGTCTTTAAGTCTCTTAAATTCATCGTTTGAACTGAGTTTTAAATTAATTTCAGTTGATGTGATTTGCTCAGTTTTTCCACTCTTTTCTTTTAAACTTAGTTTATATGATTCCATTTGGGAAGTCATTTGTTTAGCTGCTTCTTTAATAGTCTTAGCTGAAACATTTACGCAGTTAATTTCAGTTCCAAAATAAAAATGAGTCCTAAAATATGTTGCCATTCCCAAGTATATAACAAGAAGAGTGCATATTATGCTTCCTACTATAACCTTGTTATTTTTATTTTTTTTCTCCTTTTCAGTTTCTGCGTCATTTTCCATGATACCCATCCCTTCTGACTTGCGATAAAATTTTAGAAGTTAATTTTTGTATTTTAATATTAATAAAATCCATGTTTAATTATAACATTAGATTACCAAATAATTAAATAAAAAATATATTAAATTTTTAGTTTATAGGAAGAAAATGAATTTTTTATTATGAAAAATATAATCACCTGCAAATATTAAGTATTTACTTAATATTTGCAGGCGGTTACATATTTTTAAAACAAATACTTTCCTACTTTATTTTACATTATTCTGGTTTTAATGTCCACATTTATTTGTAAATTTTTGAAAGTTAAATTATATTAATGGCGAAAATAATCGACTCATTTTTAACTTTTTAATGTCTTTTTGCAGTATTATAGATTAAACTATTAATATAAAAGGAGGTAGTTTGATGATATACATAATGACAGCAATGTATTACGAAGCACGGCCGCTTATAAAGACTTTTGGATTAAAAAAAGACTTGAATTATGATAAGTTTCAAGTTTTTAGAAACGATGATGTAGTTCTTATAATAAGTGGGGTAGGTGCTGTAAAGGCATCAATTGCAGTAACGTATATTCTCACTTCTTTAAGAAGAGATATATTAGATGACGATATTTTTATAAACTTTGGTATTTGTGGTTCGGCTTATAAGAAGAATGGAATTGTAATATGTAATAAGATAACTGACCATTGTACTGGAAGATCATATTATCCTGATATGTTGTTTAAGCATCCATTTTTAGAAGGAGAAATTGAAACCTTTCCTAATGTGATTAATGAAAGAAGAGATATGGAAAGTGATTTTGTAGATATGGAGGCATCCGGAGCTTTTCAAGCGGCTTCTTTATTTTTTTTAACTTGTCAGATGCATTTTATAAAAATAATTTCAGATTTTCTTGTTACGGATAATATAACAGGTAATAGCGTAGAGAAATTAGTAAATGATAATTTAGATGATTTTGTTAAATGGCTTAATTTAAGAAGAAATATATGTTTAAAAGAAAAGAAGATATTGACTAATTATGAAAATGTATATATAGAAAGTATTAGTCATAATTTGAATATTACAGATAGCATGAAACATGAATTTGTAGATTTATGTATTGATTATAAAATAAGATCTCATGATGATTTAAGCGGAGTTCTTGAATTATTTGAAAAATACAAGTGTCAATCTAAAAGGGAAGGGAAGATTTATTTTGGAAAACTCAGATCAAAGCTTATGGAATTGTAATTTTTCTCATATATATGTTGAGAAAGACGCTGTTAATAATGTAAATACAAAAACGATATTAAGATATTTTAAAGATGCTAATAAAATATACATAGACAGCTATAAAGAAATTTTTAATAGATCTCATCAAAGTTTTAATATTCAGAAGAAAAGTATTAATTTAATACTTGCAATAAAAAAGGATAATTTTATATATAAAGGCGCAGATGTATGTGAAAACTTTGGAAATAAGTATTTTTATTACACATCTTCAATAATGAATTGTATATATAATTGCGAATATTGTTATCTCAAAGGAATGTATCCTTCTGCTAATATTGTAATATGGGTTAATGTAGATGATACTTTTAAAGAGATATCGGAAATTTTGAAACAACATCCGATGTATATATGCATATCATATGATACTGATTTACTTGCACTTGAAACTGTAACATCCTTTGTGAATATGTGGATAGATTTTGCGAAAGATAGAGATAATTTAAAGCTTGAACTCAGGACTAAGAGTTCAAATTTTAATTCAATAGCGAATATTAAGCCTATAAAAAATATGATTATAGCATGGACACTTTCACCCGAATATATAATTGAAAGATTTGAAAAAGATACTCCATCCTTCAAGAAAAGGATTAGCAGCATAAAGATGGCGATAGATATGGGATGGAAGGTCAGAATTTGTTTTGATCCATTGATATATGTTGATAATTGGAGAGAAGTATATTCAAATTATTTGAATGAGTTGTTCAATTTAATACCTGCTGAGAAAATATATGATATAAGTATAGGTGTATTTAGAATATCAAAAACCTACTTTAAAAATATGAAGAAGCAGCATAGAAATTCTTATATACTTGCGTATCCGTTTGAATATACCGATGGTGTATATAGTTATAGAGAAAAAGATAAAAATGAACTTGTTGATTTCGTATACAATTTGTGTAAAAAGTATGTGAATAACTGCAAGATATATGTATAATAAAAGTTGTGTATTTAATTTTAGGGTATCGAGGTGATGTAATTAAAATGACGATGAGATCAAAAGCCGATTTAAGTTTATTATCCATTACAGTGTTTTGGGGTGCTAGTTTTCCAATAACAAGTGTTATATTGAAATATGTACCACCATATTCGCTTATGGTATTGAGATATCTTGCGGCAGGAATAATGCTCCTTATAGTAATTTATAAAAAATTTAAAAGTATGGATATTAAAATAATAAAGGCGGGAATATTAATAGGCATATCTTTATTTTTAGGATGTGCGCTTCAATTTGTTGGACTTGTTTACACAACTCCAAGTAAATCGGCATTTATAACAGGACTCAATGTTGCAATTGTTCCTGTAATTTTGGCATTTAAGCTAAAGAAATTACCAGATATGAAAACAACACTAGGAATTATATTATCTATAAGTGGACTTGCCTTTATATCCTTAAATGCTGGTGGCCCAATAAACTTGGGTGATTTTTTAACTCTACTTTGTGCAGTAGCATTTGCAGTTCAGATAATACTTGTAGATTCATATGTAAGAGATGCGGATCCACTTGTAATTACATGTATTCAGTTTCTTACTATTGGTATACTTTCAATTCCGCCTTCGATTTTTATTGAGCACTTTAGTGTTACATTTAATCGGTTTTCTGTTATAAGTTTACTGTTTATGATATTTTTTTGTACTATAGCTGCATATGGAGTACAGAATAAAATGCAGAGATATACAAGCCCTACTCATGCAGCAATAATATTTTTAGCAGAACCAGTATTTGGAGCTATAACATCTGTCTTTATAGGTGATAGTTTGACAGGAAAAACTTTAATTGGCTGTATAATGATTCTTGCCGGAATGGTTGTTATAAATTTGAAGATAAAAATGCCTCAGCTGAAATTAAATAAAGATAATAATTGATGAACGCTATTTCTTTAATAGCGTTTTCTTCATACATGTGGAATACTTCTCATATAATATTATAAGTAGAATTTAATACATAACTATTTATTAGGGGGAGTATATATGAAGGTTACAGAAAAAATAGAAAGAACAGCCAGAGAGGTTCTGATAAAAAAGGCAGTTGATCTATTAAGTAAAGATCCAGAAAAGAATGTTCATAAGTTGATTGAACTGGTAAAAAAATATGTTTATAAGGACGAAGATAATTTAAGTAGGGTAAAAGTGGTTGAAGATTTATATGATAATAATCCTCCTACAAATCAATTTATAAATAATATTTTAAAAACAACTGATATTAATTGTATGAAGAAATTTTTTATAAATTTTCTTGCTAATTCAGCGTGGTATGGAATGCCTAAAAGAGAAAAGTTTTTTGATAAAACTGGTATAAAAACACCATATGTAATACTTATAAGTCCTTCAATGAGATGTAATTTAAGATGTGGTGGCTGCTATGCGGCTAATTATAGTAAGGAGGACGATATACCTTTTGAGGAACTCGATAGAATTATAGGTGAGGCTAGGGAACTTGGCATATATTATTTTATAATCTTAGGTGGAGAACCGTTTATCAATAAATATATGCTTGATATATATAAAAAATATAGTGATTGTATGTTTACTCCATTTACAAATGGAACCTTATTTAATAAAGAACTTGCAGATAAGATTAGGGATCTTGGAAATGTTGTTCCTATGTTTTCACTTGAAGGTTTTGAAAAGGAAACTGATATGAGAAGAGGCAAAGGTGTATTTAATCAGGTAATGAAATCTATGGATTTACTTAAAGAAAGGGGAGTATTATTTGGAGTATCTACTGCAACAGGTAGGAATAATATAGATGCTGTAACTTCTGATGAATTTATAGATATGCTTATAGAAAAAGGTGCTAAGATGAGTTGGTACTTCATATTTATGCCAGTTGGCAGAGATCCTGATGTAAATATGATGCTCACACCTGAGCAGAGAATATATTTAGGAAAAAGAATTAGAAAGATAAGAAGTAGCAAACCGTATTTTGCAATAGATTTCTTTAATGATGCACCATACGTAGGAGGATGTATAGCTGGTAAGTATTATTGTCATATAAATTCTCATGAAGATGTTGAACCATGTATATTTAGTCATTTTGCAGCTGATAATTTAAAAGGAAGAAAGCTTGTTGAAGTATTTGATTCTAAGTTTTTCAAAGAACTTAGAAGTAGGCAGCCATATAATAAAAATTTATTACTTCCTTGTATGATGATTGATAATACAAATGTAATAAGAGAAGTAATAGAAAAAACAGGAGCAAAACCTACAGATGATGGAGCAAGAATGATGATATCAGACAAAAAGTTTCAAGATGAGCTTAATAATCTGGCTTATGATTTTAAACCTTATGCAGAAAAATCATGGAAAGAAGATTTTAATTGTAAAGGTAATTATAAAATGTCCAAGGGTTAATAAAATAGGATGATTAAAACATCCTATTTTATTTTTTATTGATTTTTTAAGTCATATGGTATATTTTATTAGTGTATTCTAATTAATAATTTTAGGAGAAATTTTATGATAAAAAGTAGAAGAATTCTTAAGTTAATAAATTGTTTTATTTTAATAGTCATTTTGACTTCATGTAGTAATATGAATACATCAAGTAGTAAGAGTAAAAAATTGACCGGTAAACTTACTATATTAACTGATAAAAGATATGAACCAATACTCAAACTGGCAGCGAATAACTTTGAGAAAGAGAATAAAAAGGTTAATATAGAAATAAAAACTGATGACAACTTATATAATGATTTAGAATCCAATATAAAGGCTAAAGATAAATCTATAGATATAGTGTCTGTTGAGGATCCTTATATAAAATATTATATAAGCAAATATATGAATTCATTTTTGAATGTTTCAAGTGATATATCATATTATAGTAGTAACATTATAAAGCATCAACTAAATAATGTTACTATAAAAAATAAAGTTTATGGATTTCCGTGGAGTACATCTCCAAGAGTAATAATTTATAGAAAAGATATTTTCAAGCGAGAAAATATAAATGTTGATGATATAAAAACCTGGGATGATTATATCGTATTAGGACAAAAAGTAACTTATGATACCGGTAAACAATTTTTAACCAATGTAAAAGATATTGATAATAATATGTATTTAGTTTTCGCAAATCAACTTGGTACATCTTATTTTAATAGTGATGATAAACTCGATCTTGATTCCAGTATTTCCATCAAAGCTGCCGATATGTTAAAAAAACTATATTCTGAGAACATATTATTTGATTTGAAATCAAGAAAAGAATCAGTACAATCTATTTTAAATGGAAATAGTGTATCTATGATAGCTGATTCACAATACATAAGTTATATAGAACGTAACTTTCCAGGTTACAAAGGTAAACTAGGAATAATGAAATTACCTGCATTTGAACCTGGTGGAAATAGAGATGTTTCGGTAGGTGGGTCTAATTTGCTTATAAATAATTTGGGTAAAAATGTTGATCTTGCAAAGGAATTTTGTAAGTTCTGTATAAGTGATGATCATACAATAATTGATTCTATGAAAAACTATGGATATTTTCCCGTATTCTTTAGAGATTATAACTTAGTTGAATTTAATAAAAATGATAGTTATTTCAATCAAAATATATGGCAGATACTTGGTAGAACTGAGAAAGGTAGTTTCCCTATAAATTATACACAAAATTTTATAAATATAAGACAAGAATGCAGTGAGGCTTTGAGTTCTGATAACTTAAAAGATAAACAAGCAAAAGACATATTGGATTCTCTTAAGAAAAGTCTGGAGGAAGGTAAGACTATAGAAAATAGATGAGTAAAAAATTATAAAACGTTTACAAAAACTAAAAATTAGTATATAATATTTCTGTAAGGGATTAATCATAGGGATTTTTTAACATACATGGATTGAGTCTTTTGATTGGGAACGGTAGCAATCAAGAGACTCTATTCGTATTTACATAATTAAAATATTCTCGTATGCTTTTAAAGTTTTTTCAGCTGTTTTTTTCCATGAAAATTTTGAGGATTGTTTTAGTGCTTTAGTTTTCATTTCTATCAATAAATTATTATTATTTAGCAGAACTTGAATTGATTTTGCTATTGAATCTAAATCAAATGGATCCACAAGCATCCCACCGTCGCCTATTACCTCTGGTATAGATGATATATTAGAGGATACAACAGCACATCCACAGCTCATTGCTTCGAGTGGAGGAAGCCCAAAACCCTCATAAGTTGATGGATATACGAATAAATCACATGCATTGTAGAATATTGGGAGATCATCCTCTGGAACAAAACCAACAAATTTCACAAAATCATTTATATTTAATTCGCTGCACAATTTTTTCAATATATCTGATTCATCGCATAATTTCCCTACTACAACCAAATTGTATTGTTCCGTTAAATTCCTATATATTTTTGAAAATGCTTTTATTAGTGATTTTACATTTTTTCTGGGACTAAAGCCACCTAAATATAATATGAATGGTTTATTTATATTATATTTTTTTGAGACAAATTCTCTGCATTTAATATTGTTCATGACTTTATATTTTGTGTCAGCAGCTAGAGGAATTACAAAGATTTTATTATCATCAATTGGAAAGAACTTAAGTATATCATTTTTAGAATATTCAGATACCGTTATTATCCCATCAGACATTTCTATTATATTTGGCATTTCTTTTAAAAATTTATTTAAGTATCCTCTGCCTACTGTTTCGGGGAGTATATATGGTATTAGATCATGTACTGTAACTACTTTTTTACATGTGATATTTTCAGAAATATCAATGCCATTCTGAGGAACATGATAAATATCTATATTTTCTTTTTTTAAATTAGTCGGTATATAAAAGTCTTCAAAGAATTTATGGTGTTTTTTAGAAGTCATTAAAATTTTTGTGTTAGATTTATCGATCTGATTATAGTTATCGCCAGACCAATATATATGATAATAATTTTCTGTATGTTCTTCAACCATATGTTTCAAAATTTTATCAGTATAAGTACCTATACCGGTACCATTATACCAATTGACACCTCTCGCATCTATGGCAATTCGCATAAATAATTTACCTCCATATCAAATAAGCATTAAAGGATTTAATGTACTAAAATTAGTAAAGTTCTAATTATAATATATATTATTAAGTTTTATTATAAAGTGTGCCATTTGGAACATACGTATGTATTAATTCATATACTACATATATAGTGATATTCTGGAGGAAGAAGGTTGCAGTTTGATGATGTAGAGCAGGTTCTTGAGAAGTATTATGATAAAGATGTCACTTCTATAGAAAAAATTAAAAATGTTTATAAAGTATGTTGTAATGATAAAAAATATTGCTTAAAAGTAATAAACTATAATTTTGGGCATTTTTTATTTATTATTTCCGTGATAAAACACCTTCAACAAAATAATTTTAAATATATACCTGAAATAATAAAAACTAATGAAAATAAAGATTATGTTTTCATTTCTAATAAATATGCATATCTTACTCTATGGATAGAATCACGGCATTGCAATTATGAAAATCCAATAGATATGATTATTGCAGCATCAAAATTAGCAGAACTTCATGATAAAAGTATTGAGTTTGAAGTTACTGACGATATGAATCCTAGAATTGGTTGGTTTAAATGGATTGAAACATTTAAAACTAGAAGGTATGAGATATTGGATTTTAAAGAGAAGATACTAAAAAAAGAGGATAAATCCGAGTTTGATATTCTGTATCTTGGTATGATGGATCATCAGCTTGATATAGCAACTAGTTCGATAGATAACCTTATAAGAAGCGATTATATAGAATGCATGAGTCAGGAGATAGAAGCTAAAGGATTTTGTCATCATGATTTTGCCAATCATAATATACTCATAAGTTCAGATGGAAAAATAAATGTAATAGATTTTGATTATTGTATACTTGACAGTTATTTGCATGATGTAGGCAGTTTACTTGTAAGAATGATGAAGGGTGGTAAATGGAGCATAAATAATGCACTTTTTATACTTGATGCTTATAATGTTTCGAATAGAATTAGACAAAATCATATACCTATATTGTCAGCTTTTATTGAATTTCCTCAGGATTATTGGCAAATAGGAATTCAGTATTATTGGGAAAAGCAGCCATGGAGTGAGGAGAGTTTTATAAAGAGGCTAAAAAAGATAGATACTGATGATGAGAATAAACAGGATTTTATAAAAAAATTTAGTTTTACAAAGTATAATTGATATTTTTAGGAGTGTGAAGAATATGTCTCATAAAAAGCATGATTATAAGTATCATGAGAATGATTTTGATAAAATAGATATTGAGGAATACGATAAGGAGCTTGACAGTTTAAAGAAAAGTGTAAAACTGCTCGAAAGGTTTAAGAAGAGAAATAAGGAGATAGTGAAACTTCAAAGAAAAAAACGAGAGATAATAAAGAACATCAATAGCAAAAGGAAGTCTAGATGAGGTTTCAAGAGGAGGTAAAAAGGTATGTTTAAAGATACAACGTGGGCATTTACAGAGTACCTCAATTTAAAAAACATAGAATGTACAGAGAATTTAAATATACCAGAAATAATTGATAATCGCATAATAGAGAGTCAGGTGTATGCTATAGCAGAATTTAATATAAGAACTTTGGGATACGATGAGGATATGAATAAAAAACTTAAGAGTAATGTTGGCAATATTATAGAGAGGAATAAGATATATATTAAAAGATTAAAAAGATTTTTAAATAAGCTTAAAGAGAAGCGTCCTAAAAGTGAATTTGAAAATAAATTATATAAAAATGGACTTGAGTGTCTTGATAGGGGCAGCAAGTGTATAGATATAATATATCAAAGCGATTATATAGGACTTATAAAGAGAAGTATGTATAGAAAGGAAGTATGCCTTGGGAGTACGTATTATAATAATTTAAACATAGATGCTGATGGAAAAATAAGAATAAGGTCTTTAGAAAAATGTTGTTATGATATGGTAGAAACTGATATAGTTTATTTTTTGAACAAACTTAAAAAAATGGACTCCAAAGTAAACTTGGTAAAATTAATAGATGATTTCTGTAATATGGAATCATTGGACAAGAGAAGCTTTAAATTCATATCAGCTCTTTTATCCTATCCATATTATTCTATGAAGTATTACAATAAATTTATAATTAATGCAGAAGATTACAGCGAGTTAAAAAGTCTTAAAAGTCTTTCGAGAGCAATCAAAAAGGATAGATATAACCTGATTTAGAGGGGTGTTTATAATGTTAGGAAAGAAATACTTATCAGAATATGATCTGTGTATAGATTTATTCAATAAATTTGACTTGAATGTGATTGATGTGGTTCCCGTAAGGAATGTATATATGGCATCTACAGATAAAGGAAATAAGATACTTAAAAAGGTTGAATATACAATAGAAGAACTTAAATATATAGATGACTTATTAAACTATATAAGAAATAAATTTGATAGAGTGATTAGTTTTGTGAGAAATAAAGACGGTAAAATTTATACGATATGGAACGGAGATATGTACTGCATTATGGATGTTGTACAGGGTAGTGAATGTAATTTTAGCAATCCTGTAGATATATCTATTGCAGCTAGGGCTCTTGGAGAAATGCATGCGGCCTCTGAAGGATTCAAGACTAGTCTATCTAATAAATACAATAATGGTAAATTAATCGATGATTTTAAGCGAAGAGTACAGGAAATGGATTTTTTTAAGAGTATAGCAATGTCACATGAAAGAAAAAATGAATTTGATGAAATGTTTTTAAAAAATGAAGAATATTATATAGATGAAATAAAGAATTGTGTAAGTCTTTTAGAAGATTCTTGTTATTATAAACTATGCAGTGAGGAAGATAAGGTTGTAGTGTGCCATCATGATCTGGCACATCATAATATATTAATACGTAATGAAAAAGCTTACTTTATAGATTTTGATTATGCTATTATAGATTTAAAGATACATGATTTATGCAATTTTATAAGTAAAGTGATAAAAAATTTCTGCTTTGATATTAATAAAGCGGATACCATAATAGAAAATTATTGTATCACTAATTCGTTGAATAAAAGAGAATTAGAAGTTTTATATGCGATGTTTACTTTTCCAGAAGACTTTTATTCGATATGCAAGGATTATTATACGAGACGAAAAGATTGGGGAGAAGATATATTTCTAAGTAGATTTAAAAAGAAAATATTATATAAAGAAGATAGGGAGGAATTCTTAAGGAATTTCAGAAAATTAATTTAATAAAGAATATAATAAAAACCTTTAAGTACTAAAAACTAAATGGATACTTAAAGGTTTTACGTTTATATCTTATTAAATACTTCATGATACGCCTTAAGGGTGTCCTCCGCAGTTTTTTGCCATGTTAACTCTGAGGCTCTAACTAAACCGGCTTTGATTAGTTTACTTTTAAGTTTGTGATCAAGTATTATTTTTAAAATTGAATCACTTAAAAGATCCGTATTATTTGGATCTACTAGTAAAGCACCTCCATTTGTAACCTCTGGAATTGAAGTAGTATTTGATGCGATTACGGGTATACCACATGACATAGCTTCAATTGGAGGAAGACCAAATCCTTCATAAAAGGATGGATATACAAATAGTTCAGCTGCATTGTATAAACAAGGTAGATGTTCTATTGATATAAAACCCGGGAAAATAACTTTATCATCAAGATTAAGCTCATGTACTCTTTTTTTATATATATCATAAGATAATCCTTTTTTCCCTGCTATCACAAGTTTTATTTTATTCTTATATCTGTTGGAAAATATACTGAAGGCATCAATTAAACCTAATATGTTTTTCCTGGGGCTGAAGCCGCCAACATAGAGTATAAAATCTTCATCTATTGAATAAAATTTCTTAATAATATTTTTACTGTATGATTTATCAATTGGTTTGTATATATCTTCTGCAGCAAGATGAGTAACATATATTTTGTCAGATGGAAAGTTAAAAGTTTTTACTATGTCATCTTTTGAGTAATTTGACACAGTAATTATTCCGTCACAATCATCAAAAATTTGTGGTATTTTTTCTCTAAATATTTTAAGATAATTTTTACTGACGGTTTCAGGCATTTTATATGGTATTATATCGTGTAGAGTTATAATAAAACTGCAATTTTTATCCTCTGGTAGTCCTATACCGTTCTGGGGAACATGATATATTTGTATATCTTTATCCTTTAAAATATTTGGGACATTAACTTCATCCCAAAAGTTATTTTTTTTATCATCAATGATGGCATTAACACAAAAATTATTTCTTAGAGATATGTTATAGGTACAATTTTTAGGTGAGAACAATAAGTATTCATTTATATTATCGATTTTATTAAGATAATTGATTAATTGATAAGTGTAAGTACCTATTCCTGTACCTCTATACAATTTTGCTGCTCTACTGTCAATCCCAATTTTCATAAAAATATTCCTTTCAAATTTGTGTTACATTCTATTATATTAAATAATATTTCAAAGTGTTAATATCCTTCTAAAATATAACGGTATTTCATATAAATATATAGGGGTGATTAACATGATGAGAGAGTTTGAAATAGAAAGACAATTTGGAGTTAAAATTGAAAGTATGCGACCTAATAAAGGGGTATATCTTTTAAAGACAAATATAGGAACCAAATGTTTAAAGAAAATAAATTATGGAGTTCAAAAACTTCTATTTGTATATGGTGCCAAGGAGCATTTGATAAAAAGTGGTTTCAATAAGGTCGATAAATATTCTTTAAACATTGAAGGGAAACCATTTGCACTTGTAAATGAGGATATATATACTCTTTCTGAATGGATAGATGGGAGAGAGTGCGATTTTAAAAACAATGATGACCTTACAAAAGCTGCAGGATGCCTGGCGGATATGCATTTAGCATCAAAGGGATACGAACCACCGGAAAATAGTAAATTAAAGACAGACCTTGGAAGATGGCCTACTCTCATGGAAAAGAGAATACGAGCACTTGATAAGATGAGAGATATGAGTAGAAGAAAAAACAATAAGGGAGATTTTGATTTAAATTATATACGTAATGTAGAATTTTATAAACAATTAGGTAAGAGAGCAATGGCTGTATTAATAAATTCAAAGTATATGGATTTATGTGAGATTGCTGAACAAGAAAAGTCTTTTTGCCATCATGATTTTACTTATCATAATATAATAATTGATAAAAATGATGATGTAAATGTAATAGACTTTGATTATTGTAAGAGAGAGCTTAGGGCTTATGATATATCTGCGTTTATGATGAAGGTACTAAAGAGATCAGATTGGAATATAGAATGTGCTAAACTGATACTTGATTCTTATAATAGTGTGAGCGAACTTGAGGATGATGAGTATAGAATAATATTTGCATTTTTGCTATTCCCTCAGCGTTTTTGGAGGCTCGCAAATAGATATTACTATAATGAAGTCAATTGGGCGTCCAATACTTTTAACAATAAAATGGAGGAATTGATTTCTGAGAAAGAAAAATATATTAATTTTATTGAACAGTTTAAAGAATTGTACAATCAAAAAGAAGAAACAATATAGTATAAGAAATAGATATATGGTAAATACATGAATCTATAAGTATTTATCATGTGTCTATTTTATGTTTTTATAAAATCACTATTTTATGTAGTATATCATAGTATGGATAATGAGCTTATATTTAAGTGGAGAGGATGATATATGAAAATAGGTGACATAGTAGTGCGAAAATCTTATGGGGAAGATATAACTTTTAAAATTATTGATATTATATATTCTAAAAAAAACACAATATATACTTTGAAAGGCATGAATCTTAGAATAATTGCAGATTCTCCAGAGGAAGATCTTAAGGTGGTTTCAGAAGAATCACTTACAAAGTATGAGCGATTATCTAACAAAAAAGTAGATAACTCAATTAAAAATATTTTGATGACTAGAGGGAATATAAAAAAAAAATTTAGAACTGTAAAAGAAACACAAAATAATGAGTTAGCGTTTGGAAGACCAGGTAGGATACTACATGTAGACGGTGATTCAGACTATTTAGATATATGCCTAAAGGTATATAAACAATTAATGCTTGAAGTAATTGGGCAGACTGTAAAGGAAGAAGATCAAGCAAAAACTGTTTTAGAATTAGTAAAAAAATTCAGACCGGATATAGTCATAATTACAGGCCATGATTCAATTATAAAAGGAACAACAGATTACATGAATATAGATAACTATAAAAACTCAAAATTTTTTGTTGAAACTGTATCAGCACTTAGAAATTATGAGGCGAATTATGATGATTTAGTTATATTTGCAGGTGCATGTCAATCATGTTATGAAGCCATACTGGATGCAGGTGCAAATTTTGCTAGTTCCCCAAGCAGGGTATTGATTCACTGCTTGGATCCCGTTTTTTTATGTGAAAAGATAGCATATACAAATATAAGCAATGTTGTTTCAATACAAGAAGCCCTAGAAAATACTATAACAGGCACAAAAGGAATCGGAGGCTTACAAACTAGAGGCAAATATAGAGAAGGATTTCCAAAGTCATCTTATGCTTAAAATTATAATAAGTATTAAAAAACTGTATATATGAGAAAGTATAAGGGAATAATACTTTATGTGGTATTAATCTAAATATTTTAGACCGTTTACAAAAAATTAATATTGACAAAACAATTTGTTAAATGTAAAATATAAAGTTTAGTTGACATTATATATATTAGGATATATAATATAAAATGTGGAAAGAGGGTGTTTAGATATATGCAGAGAGGAAATGTATTGGCCCTAATAAGAAAAGATATTGAAGGCCATGTTGGCGACAAAGTAACTTTAAAAGCAAATGGTGGTAGGAGAAAGGTATTTGTCAATAGTGGAATAATTGAGAAAGCTTATCCTAGTATATTTGTAATTAGGTTGGAAAATGACACCCAAAGGAAGGTCACCTATAGTTATTCTGATGTTTTAACGAAGACAGTACAACTGGTATTTTCAGCGTAAAGTTGGTACTTATTAGTACCAATTTTTTTGCTTTTAGATAAAAGAAAGATGGTGGGTATCCATCTTTCAACTATGGTATAAAAGGGTATTGAGAATTTATGAGAGGTTATATGGTCAACAACCACTCTTATAATATGTCAAAATTCATCAAATGTCAATATAGATAGATACTATAATATCAAGTTATTGGAAAATCTATAGATAACACTTTCAATTAAATAATCCTATAAATAATTTTTTATCATATTTACTTATAAAAGTATATATAAATAAATAGTAGTAGGTCTTTAATTGAAGGGAGATGCAATGTATACATGGATATAGTTAAAGAGAATATAGAATGTGAACAATTGCTGGGTGAAAATTTTTGCGATACGGTTGTTAAATCTGAATATGTAATACCGGATACTAATCCGGATGTAAGTGAAATTTTAATGCTGAAATCGAAGCCTCGTATTACTAATACTGAGGTTATGAAGGGAAAGGTTTTTATTGAAGGAGAAGTTGAATATACAATATTATATTCAGCCAAGGAAGAGGAGGAAGGTACAGGAATATATGGAGTAACATATTCGGGTAAATTTGCTAATTATGTTGAACTTCCAGAAGTAGACTATAGGATGCATTGTGATTCGAGTTGCTATATAGAGCATATGGAATGCATGGTGGTAAATGAAAGAAAGGTATCTATAGAAGGTATTATAAAGCTTAAAGCAGAGGTATATAAGAATTATGACTTTGAGGTTATAAAGGATGTTACGGGTTCTGAAGATGTTCAAATGCTTAAAAATCCAGCTGCAGTGGATAAAATAATGGGTACGGTATCGGGTGATCTTGTGGCAAAATGCAGTATAAAGGTTCCAATAGAAAATCCACAGATAGGAAGTATACTTGAAAATGATGTTAAGCTTCATAAAAAAGAAGTAAATATAATGGAAAACAAGGTAACTGTGAGTTTATACGCGTTAGTCTCTATATTGTACAGAGGAAAGGATACAAAGGATTTGGTTTATATGAGTGAGGATGTTCCTATATCGAAAGAATTGGATTTAGATGGTGTAAATCCATCTATGGAAAGCTATACTGATTTTAGAATTGATGCTGTAGAATATGATGTAAAAGAGGATGACCTTGGAGAGGATAGGATTATAGATATAGAAGCTTTGATAAAATCTGATACAAAGGTTATGTGCAAACAGGAGCTTGATATAATACAAGACGCATATTCACCTACAATATTTATGGATATGACTAAAAAAGATTATCAATTGAATGTAATGCATGGACAATCTACCTATCAGGATATAATAAAGGAAGATATAGAAATTGACAGTAACATGCCTAAGGCGTCAAAAATAATTATGTGTGATGCAGATGTATCTGTTACGGATAAAAAGTTAGTAGAAGATAAAGCAGTTGTTGATGGTGTATTGAATGTAAGAATATTATATAAGGCAAATGATGATGAAAAAGAATTCTATACAGTAAATGAAGAGATACCATTCAGTTGTGGGGTGGAGATACTTGAATGTAAAATAGACATGCAGTGCATAGCAAAGGTTTCGCTCGAAAGTATAGAAGCTTTTATAGAACTTGATAGAATAAGTGTGAAGGCAATAGTTAATGTTTATGCTAGAGTAAACTACTCAACTCATAGGGAATTTTTAGTTGATATAGTCCCAAAAGAAGAGGGAATACCTGAAAAGAAGGCTAGTTTAACTATATATGTTGTGGAGCATGGAGATACTCTTTGGAAGATAGCTAAGAAATATTATACTACAGTAGATTTATTGGTAAAGCTGAATGAAATAGAAGATCCCGATATTATAAAGGTCGGAGATAAACTCATAATACCGGGACGAGCAATTATATAGCTTAAAATTTGAAACGAGTTTTAATTATGTGTATAGCTAATTAAAACTCTATTTTTTTGCATTTAATAGTTCAAGGGCGCATTTTACAAGGCATATCGTCATGTATAATTATTAAAAGTATGGTAAAAATAAAGAATATCTATATGAAAGGATGTTGAACTTTGGATGAAAGAATCGAAGGCAATTTAATAATAATTGGTGGGGCTGAGGATAAAAATGGAAGTAAAACTATACTTAATGAAGTATGCAGTAAGATAGATAAAGAGAATGGAATACTTGTAGTTGCAACAGTGGCTTCAGAACTTCCTGAAGAACTGGGAGATGAGTATAAAAAAATATTTCAAGCATTAAACGTAAAGAATGTTGAAATATTAACTATTAGAAATAGGGAGGATTCTTATGATTCAAATAATATAAAAATTATAGAAGGTGCCTCACTTGTCTTTTTTACGGGAGGAGATCAACTCAGAATAACCAGCCTAATAGGAGGGACTCCTTTATATAAGAGCATACAGACGAAATATAATGAAGGTTGTATTTTTGTTGGTACTTCTGCAGGAGCGTCTGTTATGAGTGATACTATGATAGTAACAGGTCTTGATGATGAATCACCAAGAAAATGCACATTAAAAATGGCACCGGGATTAGGACTTATTAAGGGAGTTATCATAGATCAACATTTTGCTCAAAGAGGGAGAATAGGAAGGCTTATGGTAGGTATTGCTGAGAATCCGGAAAGTCTCGGTATTGGTATAGATGAAGATACAGCCATAGTAGTAAACAGTAAAGCTGAATTCAAAGTTATTGGTTCAGGTGCTGTCTATATAATAGATGGAAGCAGTATAGAACATAGTAATGTATCTGAACAGTATCCGGATGATATATTGTCCATTTTTAATGTCAAACTACACATACTTAAAAGCGGTGATCTGTACAATCTGAATCTAAAAAAGTGTTATAACGGTCTTAGATAATAAGAGTAACAAATTATATAGTTAACTGTAAGAGGAGGAAAACACATATAAAAATGAAGATTGAAAATTTTAGAGTTTATAGTGGTAGAAATATATATTCACATAAAAAGTGCATAAAGTTATGTGTGGATTTAGAAGGATATAGTAATATTGCTACTAAGGATATAAATAATTTTAATGATAGGTTATTACAGATAATACCTGACCTTAAGGAACATAGATGTGGTATAGATGAAAGAAATGGATTTGTAAAAAGGTTAAATGAGGGAACATATCTTGCGCATGTTTGTGAGCATATAATATTAGCAATTCAAAATTCGCTGGGAATTGATGTTGCCTATGGAAAGGCACGAGAGATAGATGGCGATAAGTATTATATTATATTCCAATATATATATAAAAATACTGCGGTGGAGTCTGCCAAAGTTGCAGTGGAACTAATAAATTCATTAATATGTGGTAAATATTTCAATACCGAAATGTATAGAAAGATGTTGAAGGATACTTTAAAAGGTGAGGAGCTTGGACCTAGTACAAAAGCTATAATAGATGCGGCCAGGAGAAAAGGTATTCCGGTGATGAGACTTGGAGATGAGGGAAGCATTTTTCAATTAGGCTATGGTAAATACAGTAGAATTATAGAGGCTACTATAACTAGTAATACAAAGGCAACAGCTGTAGATATATCATGTGATAAAATTCAAACTAAAGAAATACTGTATAATCAATGTTTACCTGTAGCAAGAGGAGGCGTGGTGAAAAATCCCTTAGAACTTTTATTTAAGGCGGAAAAAATAGGATATCCGGTAGTCTTAAAACCGAGATATGGAAACCAGGGTAAAGGTGTATATGTTAATATAAAAAATGAAAAAGAACTTATCAGCATATATTCTAGATTAAGCAAAACGTATGATCAAATAATAATAGAGGAGAATATAGAAGGAAAAGACTATAGAGTATGTGTTATTGATGGAAAAGTTGTAGCTGTTGCTGAGAAGATATTACCGTGTGTTATAGGTGATGGAGTAAGAACTGTAAGACAACTCATAGAAAAATTGAATAGGGATGATAAAAGAGGAGAAGGTCACGAAAAACCCCTTACAAAAGTTAAAATTGATAATGAGCTTAAGGCCTGTATATCAAGGAATGGATATATTTTAGATGACATACTTAATAATAAGCAAAAACTCGTATTAAGAGAAAGTGCGAATTTATCAACTGGAGGAGAGGCCATTGACTGCACAGATGATATATCACAAGAAAATATTGAAATATGTGAAAGAGCAGCAAAAGCTATTGGTCTTGATATATGTGGAATAGATATATGCTGCAGGGATATACAGAATTCTTTAAATGAAGGTGGTGCAATAATAGAAGTGAATGCAGCACCTGGAATTAGAATGCATCATTATCCAAGCACAGGTAAAAGCAGAGATGTGGCTGGAGCTATAGTTGATATGTTGTTAAAGGATATACCTAAAGATGGTATGCCAGTGGTTTCTATTACAGGTACAAATGGAAAAACAACTACCACAAGGCTTATAGGTCATGTCCTAAAATTGAAGGACTATCATGTTGGAATGACAACTACTGGTGGAGTTTATCTAGATGATAAATGCATAATTAAAGGAGATACTACAGGTTATGATAGTGCTGTTTCTGTACTTACCAATAAAGATGTTGATGCGGCAGTACTTGAAACTGCAAGGGGAGGGATAATAAGACGCGGACTTGCCTACGACCTGGCAGATGTTGCCGTTATAACTAATATTACTGAAGATCATTTAGGTATAGATGGCGTGAATACAATGGAAGATTTAGCTTATGTTAAATCACTTGTTGGTGAGGCTGTGAAGAAAGATGGATATGTAGTAATGAATGCCGATGACAAGATGAGTATGACTATAGTAAATAATATAAAAAGTAAATTAATTATGTTTTCCAAGGATAAATATAATTCTGCCCTCAGGGAGAATATAAGACTTGGTGGATATGGTGTATACGTGAATAATGAAACTATATATATAGAAAAGGATAATGAAGTGCTCCCAATAATAAATGTTGGTGATATAAAGATTACTCTGGGTGGTAAGTTAGAGTATAATATAGAAAATTCAATGGCTGCATGTGCAGCTCTTGTAGGGCTTGATGTTGATTATGATACTATAAAATTAGGTTTTAAAACATTTGAGTGTGATGGAAGGTTTAATCCTGGAAGATTTAATATGTATAATGTAAATGGCATCAAGGTTATTTTGGATTATGGTCATAATATAGCAGGATATAAAGCTGTTATTTCAGGATTAAATAATTTGGAACATAGGAGGCTAATTGGTATTATAGGTGTACCGGGTGATAGAACAGACGAAAGTGTAAAAAAGGTAGGAGAAATATCTGGAGAAAGTTTTGATCGGATATATATAAAAGAAGATAAGGATAGAAGAGGAAGAAAAGAAGGAGAGATAGCAGATATACTTAAACTTGGAGTATTAAATTCAGGTTTTGATAAAGATAATCTAGAAATAATTTTAGATGAAAAATCTGCTCTCGAAAAAGCAATAGACAATTCTAAAGAGGGTGACTTAGTTATAGTATTTTTCGAAAGATCTGAACCACTTATTGATCTTATAAGAAATAGGATTAAAGGTTCTAAATTAAAAGCAGAATCACAGGCTGTAGTTTAGAAATTTGATCAATTAATTAAAATTAAACATTATAATCTAAATTAGAAGCTATATTATAGGATTGAATTATATCTTATTATATGGCTTTTATTTTAATCTTGTATTATAATACTTACGTCAGTTAGTATAAATAAAAGTATTTATTATATTTTAGATGAATAATTTTTTAATTTGGAGGAAGAAAATGATAATAAAGGCTTTTGCTAAGGTTAATTTGTCTTTAGATATAGTTGGAAAAAGAAAAGATGGATATCATCTTTTAAAAACTATAATGCAGCAAGTTGAATTATATGATGTTATAGATATAAATAAATCCGATAAGGGAATAACTCTGACGTGTAATAAGAGTTATTTACCAACTGATAATAAAAACTTAGCTTATAAGGCTGCAGAACTTTTTTTGAATACGTATAATATTAGTTCAGGAGTAACAATAGATATTAAAAAGTTTATACCAGTATCAGCTGGGCTTGCAGGAGGTAGTACTGATGCTGCTGCTGTACTTAAAGGTATCAGAAGACTTTATAAACCTGAAATAAAGAATGATAAGCTCGCAAGTTTAGGCCTTAAAATAGGAGCTGATGTACCATATTGTTTAACAGGTGGAACAGCATTATGTGAAGGTATAGGAGAGAAGGTAATGCAGCTTAAGAAATTTAGAAATAAAATATTGGTTATAGTAAAGCCGCCATTTGGGACATCCACGGCAGAAGTATATAAAAAATTTGATCTAAGCAAATTAAGAAAACATCCTAATACAGACTTATTATTAAAATGCATTGAAAAAGATAATATGAAAGTACTTGCTAAGAATTTGGAAAATGTTTTGGAGAATGTAACTTTAAATAAGCATACAATAATAAAGAATATAAAACAACAAATGATTAAAGATGGGGCACTTGGAAGCCTTATGAGTGGCAGTGGGCCTACTGTATTCGCGTTTTTTGACGATATGCTTAAAGCACAGATGTGCTATGACGGAATGAGTAAGAAATATAAGGATGCTTTTATAACACGAACAATATAATAACTTTATGTAATGATTAGAGTCTTTGAAAAAATTTCAAAGGCTCTTTTGAATTATCACTTAACGCATAAATAAGTACGTTAATGCAAAGAATAAATTGAGAATATATGTGAGGAGTTTTTCGATGAGAATATTACATTTATTTGACAAGTATTTCTTAATATTGATGGTTATACAGGGAGGTCTTCTGGGGTTAATAGATTATGCAAAATTCAAAAGAGATGATAATTTTAAACTTGCTATAAGGGCAAAATTTGTTGGAATAGTTTCCATATTAGTTGCTATAATACTTTATTTAATAACAAATTTTATTTATTAGTGATATGTCATGACTAGGAAGTGATAATTTTGAAGGAAAATATTAAAGATGAAATTTCAGTAAACATTGATGAGAATAAGGAATATTTAAAAAAGGTGTTTGAAGGAAGTTCAGATACAGTCCTCAGACAATTTTATATTGGAAAATTCAAAGCCACTTTGACTTACATAGATGGTATGAGTGACAAGATACTTCTGGATGATTATATAATGGAAAATCTGATGCTTTTAGTAGATAAAGTTGAGGATGTCAAGAGCATAAAGGATACATTGCTTACAGTTACAGACCTTAGAGAAAGTGATAAGTTAAGCCAGGGAATAAATGCAGTTCTTTCTGGTGACACCCTTATGATGATAGATGGTTTGGATGTTTGCTATATTATAGCAACACGTGCATGGGCCAGTAGAAGTGTAGGAGAACCATCAGGTGAAACAACAATAAGAGGAGGTAGAGATGGGTTTACTGAAACCATAAGGTTTAATACAGTTTTGTTAAGAAGAAGAATAAGAGATACCAGGCTTAAACTAAATCTGAAGAGTATGGGAGTTAGATCAAAGACAGATGTTGTAATAGCATACATAGATGATATTGTAGATAAGGATATTTTAGATGAATTAAATTCTAGATTATCTAAAATAAACATAGATGCCATTTTAGATAGCGGATATATAGAACAACTTATAGAGGATGATAAATGGTCTATATTTCCTCAAATACAGAGTACGGAAAGACCAGATGTAGTGGCAGCTTCTTTATATGAAGGCAGAATTGCTATATTAGTGGATAATTCCCCATTTGCACTTATAGTACCAAGCACGTTTCATAGCTTTTTTCAGTCACCCGATGATTACTATCAAAGATGGATATATAGTTCGGCAGTTAGGATTATAAGATTTATTTCTATATTTATATCCCTCCTTATGCCAGCTTTATATGTGGCGGTTAGTTCATTTCATACATCTATAATTCCTGCTCAACTAACCTATTTTATAGCATCAACAAGAGAAGGAGTCCCATTTCCGGCGTTTGTAGAAGCAATTATCATGGAGGGAAGTTTAGCATTTTTACTTGAGGGTGTGGCTAGACTTCCAAAGGCTGTAGGTTCAACTGTAGGAATAGTAGGAGGACTTATAATAGGGCAGGCAGCGGTAAGTGCCGGGATAGTGAGCCCAATAATGATAATAATAGTATCTATTACAGCACTTACGAGTTTTACTACACCAAATTATGGAATGGCCTATGCCCTTAGAATTCTACGCTTTTTTTTAATTATAATGGCTGCAGTAACAGGACTTTATGGAATAATAGTAGGATTGATATTTATACTAATTCATCTTGTAAGGCTTAAAAGTTTTGGAATATCTTATCTTTCTCCGTTAGTAAAATATAATTCCAGTGACTTTAAAGACATGATTATAAGAGCACCTATTGAATACTTTAAGAAAAGACCTAATTATATGAAAACGCAGGATAAGATAAGACAAAGATAGGGGTGAAAATTAAATTATGCAAAGTATAGAATCTGTAAAACAGCATGGCTTATTTACAACTATTGTTGTTGCAATAATTGGCGTATCATCATTTTCTTATCCGCGAGAGGTCGCAGGTGCTGTTGGCACTAATGGTTGGATTATAGCAATAATAGAAGGTTTAATATGGTACATTATAGCATATATGACTTATAGAGTTATTGAAATTAACGACTATAATAGTTTTTATGATATATCAATAAATAATTTTGGAAAGATAATTGGATTTTTAGTCAGTATATTTTTTATAATGTATAATTTGGCTATTATATCTATTCAGATGAGGATGTTCGTTGAAGTATTAAAAATGTATCTGCTTGAAAAAACTCCTACGGAATTTATATTAATAGTAACTATACTTACCGGTGAATATATCATAAGATCAGATATTAGTTCCCTGGTAAAGTTTAATGAAGTGGCATTTTTGATTATGTCGTGTGCAATAATATTTGTAATGGTATTCAGCTTAAATAAAGCTGATTTTACAAATGTATTTCCAATACTGACCAGCAAACCAGTTGATTATATAAGAGCTTTTTGTACTACTATGTTTAGTTTTGCGGGAATACAGATATTATATTTAGTTTGTCCTTTTGTAAAAAATAAAAAAATCATACCTAAGACTATATTTAAAGGTATAGGATATGTTGTTGGATTTTATGTGTTTTTGGTGGTATTTACATTAGCAATACTTACAAAAGAACAAGTTAAGGTGATTTTATGGCCCACTATAGCTATGGTAAAATGCATAAATATACAGGGAGCATTAGTAGAAAGATGGGATGGAGTAATCATGTCCTTATGGGTTTTATTTTATTTTACAAACTTCGTAAATATATATTATTTAATATGTGATATAACCAGAGATGCATTAAAACTTAAAGATATAAGATTTTCATTAGTATTAATAGCACCTTTAATTTACTGTATTGCTATATACTATCCTAATGTAGTCAGTGTGCATAGTGCATTTGCAAGGGCCAATAATATATTTGGAATTATAGGACTCATTGTGATACCTATATTATTTTATTTAATTTCAATGTTTAAGGCAAAAAAGAAGGTGACAAATAAATGAAAAAAGTCTGCAGGGTTATTTGTTTACTGCTTATCGCAATTGTATCGACTGGATGCTGGGATAAGGTTGAAATAAATCAAAAAGGTTTTGTATCCGTAATGGGGATAGACTCGGGGGATGATATAGGCAAGGATAAAGAATTAAAAAAACTTAATCCTAATGAACCATATACAGGAATGGATTTAAAAAGGATACATGTAACATTTGGATTACCTGATATAAGTAAACTGGGACCGGAAAAAGGAGGAATTGGTGAAGATAATTATATTGATTCGGATGCATATTCTATGCAAGATGCTATAAGTAAAGCTAGTAATAAAACTAGTAGAGAAATTACATTTACTCATATAAAACTTCTTATGATAGGAAGCAATCTTTTAACATATCCTGAAACATTTAAAGAAGTGATTGATTATCTTCAAAGGCAACCAGCATTAGATAGAATGATGTATGTATGTGTGGCCCAAGGCAAGGCTGAGGAGTTTGTAAAATACAAACCGACAACAGAAAAAAGTTTAGAAAACTATATGGTTGGATTAATTGAAAATAGTCGTAGAAATAATACCTTTGTAATTGTAACCTTGAATGATTTTTTGAAACTGCTTGATCAAAATGGCAATTCGATATCACCAAGTTTCGAGATGGATAAGGATAAAAAGGAACTTAAAGTTTCGGGATCGGCAATAATTAAGAATTATGGTCTTAAAGGTTTTTTAACAAACAATCAAACTTCAAATATAAAGATTTTAAGAGGTGAATTTAAAGGCGGTACAAAAGTTGTATATAAAAATGGCCATCCTATAGATTTTGAAGTGGATAACTCAAGGAGAAAGATAATTGTCAAAAATACGAATAATAAATTAGTATTTTATATAAATGTAAATTTAGAGGGAGAGATAAAAGATTCTTATATGAAAAATCAACTGTTTTCAGCTAATAATTTAAGTACATTAGAAGATAACTTTAATAGATCAATACAGAAGGAGTGTGAACAAACGGTACAAATAACTCAGGATCAGTTTCAGGTAGATCCTATAGGTTTTAGAGAATATTTAGAAAAATATTATCCTAGGCTTTGGAGTCAAGTTGAAAATGATTGGGATAATGCATATAAAAATGCTGAAGTACATGTTGTTATAGATTCAAAAATTAGAAGAATAGGGGCTGTGAAATAAATATACTAAATTATATTTAAATGAATATAATTGAAAAAAATGTTAATAATACTAATATATTCAAGTAGAATTAAAATGGCCAAAAAAGTCTATATGTACAAGCTTGTAAACAATTTGAGAATCAGAGTTTGGGGGATTAAACAATGAGAAGGGTATTAAATATTTTTATATGTGTTATTATAAGTATTCTAGTTGTATTTGGATGCGCATTTGAAGGTAAAGCAAAAAGTCAAAATTTACAAAAAGATATAGCTTCCAAAATAATAAGGTTTCATGTAATAGCGAACAGTGACCTCGGAAATGATCAGCAGCTTAAATTAAAAGTACGGGATAAGGTATTACAGTATATACAACCAAAACTTAAGGGTTCTAAAAATATATATGAGTCGAGAAAAATATTACTTGCTAATAATGATGAGATAAATAAAATTGCAAATGATGTTGTTAAAAAGAATGGATATAATTATGAAGTTAAAACTATGTTATCACATGAAAATTTTCCAGTGAAAACGTATGGTAATATTACTCTTCCCCAAGGGAGATATGAAGCATATAGAATAATTATAGGAAGTGGAAAAGGACATAACTGGTGGTGTGTAATGTTTCCTCCATTATGTTTTGTTGATATAACTAAAGGAGAAGTATCGTATGAGGAAACAGAGAAGGATATGAGAAAGGTTTTAACTGATGAAGAGTATAAATCGATAGATAATAAAATAAATTCCACAGATAAAAGTATAAAAATTAAATTTAAATTATTAGAAATAATTAGAAGCAGGGGAATCTAGTAAGCTAAATACTGGATTCCTTAACTTTGTACAAAAATTTTACTTGCTGTTTTTATAAAATAATTCTCAACAGATTTAAAAAAAGTTTTTACTGAATTATCTTTAGATGGATTTTTATTTGGAGTCTCTACTGTAATTTTATTTGGTTTATTATGCATTAAATATTTGATTAATTTTACTATATCATTGCCGCTATTTGGTTTAGCAAACTTTTCACAATTATCTTTCATGGTTCTGAGCCTATTTGGCGAATTAAGAAGATTTTCTATCTTACTTTTACATGTATTTATATCACATATATTTATTGCTAGATTATTTTTTATAAGAAATTCTGCATTTTTTTCTTCATGGCCGGGTATTGGAGAAAAAATACCCATTGGTATTTTGCATATTAAAGCCTCTGTTACAGTAAGTCCTCCTGGTTTAGTCAATAATAGATCGCTAGCCTGCATATATTTATTTACTTTATTGGTAAAACCTATTATACGAATTTCTTTTGAAAATGCTTCTTTAGATTTTAATAAATCATCATATAGTTTCTGATTTTTACCGGTTATAACTATAATTTGTATATCCATTATAATCTTATCAAGTTGTTCACATATATCCTTAATTTTACCCATTCCTAAGCTTCCGCCCATAACGAGTATTGTAGATTTATTTTTATCTAGTTTTAATTCATGTAATGTATCATCCCTGTCGAATTTTTCCATAAAATCAGATTCAACCGGTATTCCTAAATTATATATTGTATCTTTGGGAATACCTCTTGATATCATTTCGTCTATCATGTCTTGATTTGATACGACATATGCGTCAATATTTGGATGAAGCCATGATGTATGAGGATAATAGTCTGTAATTATTGTGATGCACGGTGTCATTATATTATGTTTCTCTTTCATTATTGAGTCCATTTCAGTGGGAAATGGATGTGTGGATATTATCATATCAGGATTAAACTCTGATACTAATGGAGCCAATTTATAGGTCATAATCTTATTAAATTTTGAACTTATAGTAGAAGCAATTTTATTATAGTCTCCTTCAGAGTATGTATATATTTTGCCATATAATGCTGGAGTAATCTTTAAACTCTTCAAATAACTTCCAATAACAACTTTGTCTATTATTGGATTTATATATTTTAATGTATCAATAATTTTAATATCAGAATTAGGAACTTCTGATTCAATATAATTTCTTAATGCTTCCGCGGCATGGCCATGACCACCACCAGCAGAAACGGAAAGAATTAATATTCGCATTAAATCACCTTCTGGTTAAGTATGTAATAACATTATATAAGATATAAAGACAATAATAAACTAATTTAACAAACAATTAAGAAAAAATTAATATGAGAGTTCATATTTTTATTATTATTATGGATAAGATATGACGGATTAATGTATAACAAAGTAATTAAATATAGATAATATAAGTAATTTATGACTTTTGATAGCAATATAAATAGGAGGAGTATATATTATGAAGTTTTTTAAAAAAAGGATAGTTTATACTTTGATAGTTACACTTATAGTGGTATTTTCCAGCACATTTGCAATACTTATGACATTAGAAAGAACAGATTATAGGAATTATTTACAGGCTGAATATAGCAGAAATATGTATGATTTAATAAATTCGGTTCAAAATATAAGAATAAGTTTAGGAAAGGCAGCTGTAATAGGATCCAATGAACAAAATATAATTACATTTGACAATATATTCAGATATTCAAGTATGGCTAATGATAAATTACATTCACTGCCTATAACGGAACAAGAATCAGGATCAACAAGTAAATTTTTATCTCAGGTAGGTGATTTTTGTTATAGTTTAGCAAAGGTATCATCGGAAGGAAAAGAACTTACGGATAAGGATTATGCGACTATAGATAGGCTTAAAAATGAATCATTTTCTTTGGAACAGCAGCTTAAAAACATACTTGATCAGATAAACAAGGGGAATGTAAGATGGGGCGAAATAAGGAAAAATACTAGTTCAGTTCTTGCTAGCAATCAGGGTGAGCTTTTAGATCAAAAGTTTGCGACTATACAAAAACAGGTAACTGACTATCCTGCATTAATATATGATGGCCCATTTTCAGATAATACTATAAGCGCAGAACCAAAGATAAATTCGCAAAAAGAAGTTTCGAGTAAAGAGGCAGAAAATATAGCTAAAAATATTGTAGGAAAAAATAAAGTAAAAAGTATAAAGTTGGATAACAGTCAGGGCAATGAAAAAATAAACACATATAGATTTTCAATTTCAGATAAAAATGAAAAAAATACTAAGTCAACTGTATGTGAAATAACTAAAAAGGGTGGCAAAGTATTGTACTTGATTAATGATAGGGCGATTGGGAATAAGTCAATTGATGCGAATAAAGCCGTTACTATAGGCAGTAAATATTTGGAGGACATAGGATATAAGAATATGGTACCAACATATACTATGAATTATGGAACATCGCTTGTTATAAGCTATGTTTATAAACAACAGAACATAATTATATATCCAGATCAAATAAAACTTAAAGTAGCGTTAGATAATGGAGAAATAATAGGAATTGAATCACAAAAATATCTTATATCACATGAGGAGAACAGAAATATAGTTCTTCCTAAAGTAACACGAACTCAGGCGAAATCAAAAGTTGGTAAAAAACTCAAAATATCTAGTGAAAGACTTGCAATCATTCCAACTGAAGATAATAGAGAACTTTTGTGTTATGAATTTTCAGGAGTGTATGAAAATGACCAATATATTGTGTATATAAATGCTGAGACAGGTAAAGAACAGAAAATACTTCAGATTATAAATACGCCTAATGGATCATTGGCAATGTAAATAAACAGGGGTTTACAGTTGAAAGCTTAACTTATCCTCCGGATTGTATTTTCAAAATGCGTCCCATAAAAAATACATTTAAATATTATTTGTAAATAATTTATGTTATAATTTATAACATAAATTTATTTACAAATAGAAAGGTGATAGTGATGACAAAGGCACTTGCGATGATGTCGGGAGGATTAGATAGTACTTTGGCGGCTAAGCTCATAAAGGACCAGGGCATAGATGTACTCGGTTTATGCTTTAAATCATACTTTTTTGGACCTAAAAATGCGGTTAGAATGGCAAAACAAATTGATGTACCGTTAAAGGTTGTGGATTTTTCAAAGGAACATTTTGAAATGGTTAAGAATCCCAAACACGGATATGGAAAAAACATAAATCCATGTATAGATTGTCATGCGATGATGATGAGATATGCGGGGAATCTTCTTAAAGAGTATGATGCTCAGTTTATTATAACAGGAGAAGTATTAAATCAAAGACCCATGTCTCAAAATAAATCTTCGCTTGATGTAGTAAGAAAAGAATCTGGATTTAGTGATAAGATATTAAGGCCGTTATGTGCTAAGAATTTAAAGCCTACAGAAATGGAATTGAACGGAATGGTCAATAGAGAAAAGCTTTTGGACATATACGGAAGAAGCAGGAAAGCTCAAATGGAATTAGCAGATAGGTGGGGAGTAAAGGATTATCCATCTCCAGCCGGCGGATGTAAATTAACTGAACCTAATTATGCTAAAAGGTTAAGAGATCTATTAAGATATAATGAAATGCCAAATGAAAATGAATTGGAGTTACTCAAATTTGGCAGACATTTTAGAATATCTGAAAATGCTAAAATTATATCTACAAGAACACATGATGAAGCAGATGAGATAAATGAATTTTTAACGGAAAATGAGTTAATATTTTTTGCAGATGATTTTAATGGGTCAATGATAATAATATATGGCAAACCTACCGAAACTGATATCGAATTGGCTGCAAAAATAACTGGCAGGTATTGCAAAGGAAAAGACGAGGATAGTATTAATGTCAAATATGGATTTTTTAAGCATGAATTAGACAACCATATTGAGATAAAACCTGGAGTTGATGAAGAAATATGCAAATATATTATATAATATATCTTATATAATCTGAGGGTGGTTATTGTTGAAGAAAAGAGCAATTATAACAGTTACAAGTAAACAAACTAAAAATGATGATGATGTAGTTGAATCAGTTACTCCAGGATATTTTTATAGGAAAAGTGACATTTATTATGCCGTATATAAAGAAACAAAAATATCCGGTATGGATGGGACAACTACAATACTTAAAATATCTGATAAAAAGTTACTTTTAATTAGAATCGGTAAAACAACAGCTAAGATGGAGTTTGAAGAAAACAGGGAAAATGTTTCAATGTATAATACTTCATATGGCACTATAGAACTTAAAATAGATACAATTAAATATGAATCTGAAGTTACCGGGGATGGAGGAAATGTGACAATTGATTATAGAATAAGTGCAGCAGATCAGAGTCCTCAATATACGAAATTGTTTATAAATATAAAAGTACAGTGAGAAATTGTTTTTCACTGTACTTTTACTTGTAGACTTTATAATTCCAAACCCTATAAGTTTATAATTTTTAAAAGTGGATATTATTACAGCTAGGATAATTATTAATATAGAAGGTGATAATATTGAAGGGATATTTTGAGGATAAAGGTGTAAAATATGAAAGAATAATAGAAATATTATGTAGGTATAAAAATATAGGCAGAGGAGAACTTATGGAGATATTGAAGGATAAAGAATGTAAATATCTATTATTTTTGCTTGTAAAGAAATACAGATGTTGTGATATGAATATGCTTATTAGAGATTTCCCTGATATGGATAAAAAAAATATGAAGAATAGTATGAGAAAAGCAGAAGAGAAGTTGCTTATAAATAAAAGAATACGTGACATGTATTTTGAAGCAGAAGAGTTGATTGAAAAGTAAACTCGGTCAAGAAATATGGCTATTAATTTTAATTAAAAGTAAAAAAAAGTAGCATAAGAAACAAAAATATGTTAATATATTAAGTATGTTTTGACACAAAAAAATACCATTATATTTACTAAGGGTAATTTTTATTATAAATCTATTTGGACTTTCTGTCAATAATAAACAGAATAATTAGGATTTTTTTGCTAAACATTAATTTATATATATGCAGCATTCTAAAATTCAAATGAAGTTTATTTTTAATATACAATTTAGGGGGTGAAGACTGCTTTAATTTAAGAAAGCAGGATTTTTTATGAGTACAAAATATATATTTGTTACCGGAGGGGTAGTATCTTCTTTGGGAAAAGGGATAACGGCAGCTTCTTTAGGGAGACTTTTAAAAAATAAAGGACTTAAAGTTTCAATACAGAAATTTGATCCATATATAAATATAGATCCGGGAACAATGAGCCCATATCAGCATGGAGAAGTTTTTGTTACGGATGATGGTGCAGAAACTGATCTGGATTTAGGACATTATGAGAGGTTTATAGATGAAAATCTTGGGAAAAACAATAATGTAACTACGGGGAAAATATATTGGTCAGTAATCTCCAAGGAGAGAAAGGGTGATTACTTAGGGGGAACAGTTCAAGTTATTCCTCATATAACCAATGAAATAAAATCTAGAGTTTATAGAGTTGCCAAAGAAAGAGATATAGATGTTGTAATAACAGAAATTGGGGGAACAATAGGTGATATAGAGTCGTTACCGTTTCTTGAGGCTATAAGACAGATAAAATATGATGTCGGTACAAACAATGTATGTTTTATACATGTAACATTGGTCCCTTATTTGGGAAAATCCGGAGAACTGAAAACTAAACCAACACAGCATTCTGTAAAGGAACTAAGAGGAATAGGCATTCAGCCTGATATAATAGTATGCAGATCTGAGAAACCTTTATCCGATGAACTTAAAGGTAAAATAGGCTTATTCTGTAATGTAGATGGTGATTCAGTAATTCAAAATCTGGATGCAGAAAATTTGTATGAAGTGCCTTTAATGCTGCACAAAGAGGGCTTAGATGATTTAGCCTGTAACAAACTAGGAATTATCTGTAAAGAGAGCGATAATACTGAATGGTCAGATATGGTTACTAAAATAAAAAGTCTATCAAAGACTGTAACAATAGGTTTAGTTGGGAAATATGTTGAACTTCATGATGCATATATTTCAGTAGTAGAGGCATTAAATCACGGTGGATATGTAAATGATGCAAATGTAAAAATAAAATGGATAAATTCTGTAGATATTACTAAAGACAATGCAGAAGACTATCTTAAAGACGTAGATGGAGTACTAGTACCTGGAGGATTTGGTGACAGAGGAATAGAAGGTAAAATAGAAGCAATCAGATGGGTTAGGGAAAACAATATACCATTTTTGGGGATATGTCTTGGAATGCAGTGTGCTGTAATTGAATTTGCACGTAATGTTTTAGGGTATAAAGGAGCACATAGTTCGGAGATAGATCCTGATACAGAATTTCCTGTAATAGATCTTATGCCAGATCAAAAAGATATAGATGAAAAGGGAGGAACTATGAGACTCGGCTTGTACCCTTGTAAGTTATCTAAAGATACAAACTCATATAATGCGTATGAAGAAGAGATAATATATGAAAGACACAGACATAGATATGAGTTTAACAATGAGTATAGAAAAGCACTTGTAGATGCTGGACTTAATTTGGCTGGGATGAGCCCTGATTCAAAGCTTGTTGAAATAATTGAAATTGAAGGACATCCATGGTTTGTTGGAGTACAGTTCCATCCTGAGTTGAAATCAAGACCTAATAGACCACATCCGCTTTTTAGAGAATTTATAAAAGCATCTTTGAATAATAAATAAATCAATTAGATATATGGTGTTTTAAATGTCACCATATATCTTTACCTTAATTTACTTTTCTACAAATTCATATTTGCTTAAACTCATCCCATTTATTTCAGAATAATAAAGCAAGATATATGATACGGAAATTATGTGTTATAAACTAAAGAATTTTAGTAAGTTTTATGGATTAAATTAAAAAAAAGGGGTATAATGTATTTTAATAATGTAGCCTTTCAAAAAATTCTTTAAATATTCCCCAAAAGGTTATATAAACTAAATAATGTGAGGTGTTATTGTTGGGTAATAACGATATTGAAAGTATGACGTTAGCGCAATTAAGAGAAATTGCAAAAGGTTTAGGGGTTAGGAATATTTCTAAATATAGAAAGTTAGAGTTAATTGAGGAGATAAAAAAAGTATCTCCAGCTTACATAGAAAAAGATGGTATAGTACTTAGGGAAAAGATAACTTCTAAAATTGATATTGAAAATAACGATAAAAATGATGATGATAAAAAAGATACCAGCATTTCAAAGACTGAAATACATACCATAAAAAATCATAACAATAATAGTAATCGAGAAAAAAATAAACAACAAAGAGAAAATGAATATGTAAAAAATAATGAAGAAGATAAAAAAGAGAAACTAAAAGAAATGATAAATGAATCTGATTCAGCAAAAGGCGTATTAGAAATAATAGAGAATAATAATTATGGTTTTTTAAGAGGCAAAAATTATCTAACTGGACCAGATGATATATATGTATCCCCTTCGCAGATAAGAAGATTTAATCTGAAAACAGGTGATGAAGTTCAGGGAAAAGTTAGAACACCAAAAGAAGGAGAAAAATTCAAGGCTCTTTTGTATGTTGAAAAGATTAATGGAGAAAATCCCGAAAAAGCAGTTGGAAGAAGCCCTTTTGAAACTCTTGTTCCAATCTATCCAAATCAGAGATTAAGATTAGAGACTAGTCAATCAGACTTATCCACAAGGCTTATGGATATAATATCCCCGATAGGAAAAGGACAAAGGGGAATTATAGTTGCACCGCCTAAAGCTGGTAAAACAACTCTTCTAAAAAAGATAGCCCAAAGTATATCTAGAAATCATCCTAAAGTTAAATTAATAGTTGTTTTGATAGATGAAAGACCGGAAGAAGTTACTGATATGCAAAGATCTATAAAAGGAGAGGTAATTTATTCTACATTTGATGAAGAACCGGAACACCATACTAAAGTAGCGTATATGGTACTTGAAAGAGCTAAAAGGATGGTTGAACAGGGACAGGATGTAATCATATTATTAGATAGTTTGACTAGATTATCCAGAGCATATAATTTAACTATAACTCCTACTGGAAGAACTTTATCAGGAGGACTAGATCCAGGAGCCTTAATAATGCCTAAGAAATTCTTTGGAGCTGCAAGGAATATAGAACAAGGCGGAAGCCTTACTATATTGGCCACAGCGCTTATTGAAACTGGAAGTAGAATGGATGATATGATATTTGAAGAATTTAAGGGTACTGGAAATATGGAAGTACACTTAAATAGAAAACTTCAAGAAAGAAGAATTTTCCCTGCTATAGATATATACAAATCTGGAACTAGAAGAGATGATCTTCTATTGAAAGATCCGATGGAGAAAGAGGCAGCATTCAATATAAGAAAAGTTTTATATGATGAAAATAATACTCAAAATGTAACGGAGCAGCTTATAAATTTTCTCTCAAAGACTAAAGATAATGAGGAACTTGTTAATTTAATTAGTAAAATGGACATGAGCAAATCAAGTAACAATTAATTAATAAAAATAAAACCTGTCCTTATTAAATAAAGGACAGGTTTTATAACAAGATTAAATAAAATTTTTAATCTTATTTTGTGTCTTCAGCAGTTAGATTAAATTTCTTCATAAATTTATCAACTCTTCCGCCAGCATCAACAATCTTCTGTTTACCAGTGAAGAATGGATGGCATTTAGAACATATTTCCACTTTTAACTCTTTCTTTGTAGAACCAGTTGTAAAAGTGTTTCCACATGCACACTTAACTACCGCATCATGATAGTATTCTGGATGTATGCCTTCTTTCATGTTTTTCACCTCTTTCAAATAAAAACAAACAAAATTTCACACATTTACTAATTAACCATTGTATTATAGCACAATGTAAAATATTAAGTCAATAATGATTAATTACTGTCCATCAATACTTTAATACGTATTATTTGTTTGTTAAAATATATAGGAGCAAAACAATTATATAGGGTTTGTAAGTTTCAAGCTTAACTTATACTTCAGCTGACATTTCCAAAATTCGTCACGTAAAAAATTTCTAGTAAGTCTAAGTTCGTATTTATAAAAATCTAAGTAGATTTTATAAACTCGCAGGCTTAAACATATAAAATCTACTTAGATTTTCAAAAATACTTCACCAAGACTTACTAAAAAATTTTTTAATGTGTCTGCATTTTGGAAATGTCAGCTTACGTATAACTTAATCTTGGAATTACAAACCCCATAATAAAAGTTTAATATGAGATTTAAAAGAAAGATAAGGTGGTTGAATGACTAGAAAAACTTCGGTTGGTGGTCAAGCGGTAATTGAAGGTGTGATGATGAGAGGTGTTAATGGTACAGCTGTTGCCGTAAGAAAATCAGATGGTGAAATAGAAATAAAAAATGAGAAGGACGTACCATGGTCTAAAAGGAGAAGTTTTTTTAAGTTCCCAATAGTAAGAGGATTTGTTTCATTAATAGAATCACTTATAATAGGGATAAGGACTTTAAATTATTCGGCGTCTTTTTTTGACGAGGAAGATGAAGAACCTGGAAAATTTGAAATATGGTTCAAAAATGTATTTGGGGATAAGAGCGATAATATAATTATGGGGATAATGTTTTTAGTATCTTTGGGAATAGCCATTTCAATATTTTTTATATTTCCAACTTTTGCTGCTGGCATTTTTAAGAGAGTCCATCTCTATAATCCTATACTTCTTAATATAATTGAAGGAATTATTAGAGTAGGTATATTTTTGGTGTATATATACTTGATAGGCAAAATGGAAGATATAAATAGGGTTTTTGAGTATCATGGAGCTGAGCATAAAACTATATTTTGTTATGAGAATGAAGAAGAACTTACTCCAGAAAAAGCGAAGAAATTTAAAAGATTTCATCCCAGATGTGGGACAAATTTTTTATTTTTAGTTATGATAGTAAGTATAATATTATTTTCATTAACAGGTTGGCATTCGCTCTGGCAGAGAATACTTTATAGGATTATCCTTTTGCCGGTAGTTTCAGGAGTTACATATGAAATAATAAAATGGATGGGTAAGAGTAATAGTCTTTTGTCTAAAATAACATCATATCCTGGATTACTGCTTCAAAGACTTACTACGAGGGAACCTGATTTACAACAGTTAGAAGTTGCCATAGCAGCTTTAAAAGCAGCTGAAGGTATAGAGGATGGATTACAAAAAGGAACTGGAGAAAACTATGAGTAGACAAGTAACAAGTATAGCAAAATTATTAAAATATGGATATGAAACTTTAAGGAAAAGTAAAATAGACAGTTATGCGTTAGATACTGAACTATTGCTGGGAAAGGTTATTGGCAAGGATAGATTGTTTATACTGCTTAATGGAAATTATGAAGTGGATAACAGTGCTGCTGAGGAATATTTTAAACTCATAGACCTTAGAAGGGAAAGGATGCCTGTTAAATATATTTTTGGCAAATGCGAATTTATGGGGCTTGATTTTTATATTAAAGAGGGAGTATTGATACCGAGACCTGATACTGAGATTCTAGTCGAGCAGGCCATAAAAGAAATAAAAAAGAATAATTTTGAAAAGATATGTGATGTATGCTGTGGAAGTGGTATAATTGGCGTATCCATTGGCAAGTTTATAGATGATACTAAAATTGTGTGTACAGATATATCAGATATTGCCATTGATGTTACAAAAATAAATATTGATATGTTTAATTTGGGTGAAAAAGTATCTGCAAAGAAAGGGGATTTACTTAAAGGCTTTATAGAAGATAATTCGAAATTTGACCTGGTAGTTTCAAACCCACCCTATATAAGGATGAAAATTATACCAGAGCTTATGAGGGATGTAAGAGATTATGAACCTTATATTGCCCTATGTGGCGGTGAAGATGGACTGGACTTTTACAGGAAGATAACAGAGCAAAGTAAGAAAGTTTTAAATGATTCCGGAATGCTTATATATGAGATAGGATATGATCAAAGATTAGCTGTTTGTGATATATTAAGAGAGAATGGATTCCGAAATATAAATTGTATAAAGGATTTAGCAGGTGAGGACAGAGTTGTAAGCGCCCGGTACTCTGCACATAATTAAAATCTAAAAAATATAAGCAGGTTATTTGTTTGACAGGAGTAATATGATATAATTATCTATTGTGAATATATTGATACGGAGTGATAAAAAGTATGTTAGAAAGACTTAATTTTATAGAAAGTAAATATGAGGAGTTATCTGTAAAAATAAGTGATCCTACAGTTATGGCAGATCAGAAGGAATGGCAGAAATTGTGTAAGGAACACGCTGATATGGAGATAATAGTGACACAATTTAGGATATATAAAAAAGCACAACAGGATCTAGAAGCAGATAAGGAAATGTTAAGGGATAATATAGACAAAGAATTGAAAGAAATGTGTCAGGAAGAGATAAAGGATCTTGAGGAAACTGTTAAAGAAAAGGAAAATGAACTTAAGATATTACTTTTGCCTAAGGATCCTAATGATGACAAGGATGTTTTTGTTGAAATAAGAGCAGGTGCAGGAGGAGAAGAAGCGGCTTTATTTGCGGCAAATCTTACAAGAATGTATACAAGATATGCTGAGCGTAAGGGCTTTAAAATAGAGACTATAAGCATAAATGCAACTGATCTTGGTGGATTTAAGGAGATTGTATTTATGATAAAGGGAAAAGGAGCTTACAGCAGGTTAAAATATGAAAGCGGAGTACATAGAGTTCAGAGGGTTCCAGATACTGAATCAAGCGGACGAATTCATACATCAACGGCTACAGTAGCTGTGCTGCCAGAAGTTGATGATGTTGATATAGAGATAAGTTCAAATGATATCAGAATAGATGTATTTAGAGCATCAGGACATGGTGGACAATGTGTTAATACTACTGATTCCGCTGTAAGAATTACACATTTACCTACGGGAATAGTTGTATCATGTCAGGATGAAAAATCTCAGCTTAAAAATAAAGAGAAGGCAATGAAAGTTCTTAAATCAAGGTTATTTGATAAAGCAGAAGCTGAAAGAAGTGCAAGTATAGCCGAAGATAGAAAAAGTCAAGTGGGAACAGGAGACAGAAGTGAGAGAATAAGAACTTATAATTATCCTCAAGGAAGAATAACTGATCATAGGATAGGACTTACATTATACAAATTGGATTCATTCTTAGACGGAGATATAGATGAGGTTATAGATGCCCTTATTACTGCAGATCAGGCTGAAAAGATGAAAAATATAGGCAGGGATTAGTTTACATTATATTAAAGTCCGGAAAAGAGGGAGAACATGGATATAGATAAAGCTATCAAAAAACAAAAAAAATCATATGAGAGGTTTATGATATCTATGTGTTTAATTTTTTTTTTATTCTACCCGTTGTTTTTATACTTTCTAAAAAGTTTTATATATTTTATATATTATATTTAATATTTTTAGAAGTTTTAATACTTTTATATATGATCATAAGAACTAGTAAGGAAGCTCTAAAGTATAGATATGATGGGTATAGATTGAAAATTATACTTGGTATAACCTCAAAAAATATAAATATTATTTGTGATAAAGTCGTGTTTGTACATGTAGAAGAAGACGATGAGACTCATGACAGTGGAGATTTTAAAATAATCTTGATTGCTCTGTCTAAATTTAGAAGTGATAGAATGCTCCCTATTGATGAAAGGTTTTTAAAAAAACATGCTTATATAGCGCAAAAATATTATAAGCTTAAAACTAATTTTCTGGAAAATAGCTATTATTATACTATTATAAAAAGGGGAAAATTTAAAAAATATCCCTTATTGGATCTGATCTATCACTCATGTGTTTATGCCGATTTTAGTGAAGAAGCGATAGATACAATAAAATACTATAGAGATAATTCTAAAACCCATAATTAAAATGTCATATATGAACTCATATAACAATAAATATGTTATATGAGTTTATACAGTAATTTTTAATAAGGTGGTTTTTTGGGAAAGGATATTGGAAGTATAGTAGTTATAGGCAGTGTAGTTTCTTTAACGGGTACGATGATAGGTGCTTTTTTAGGTACAATACTAAAAGAGCCATCTAAAAAAATGCTTGGCACTATTATTGGTTTTGCAGCTGGACTTATGATGTCAGTTGTGGTTTTTGATTTAATACCGGAAGCCCTGACTAAATGGGATTTTGTGCAGACGTTAGTTTGGTGTATACTAGGTATTGGAATTATTATAATAATTGATAATGGAATAAAAATAGATAATATGAATACACATATTAAAGTTGCATTTATGACAGGTTTGGGACTTATGATCCATAATTTCCCTGAAGGTATGATAATGGGATGTGGTTTTGCAGCAGGAGGCAGTCTTGGAATAAAAATGAGTCTCATCATTGCAATACATGATATACCAGAAGGCATTGCAGTGGCTGCACCACTTATTGCATCAAAGGTCAAAGCTCCAAAAGTACTTTTGTATGCATTTATAACGGCCTTCCCTACGGCTATTGGGGCATGGATTGGAGCGTACATAGCTAACATATCATTAAATGTATTAGGGGCATGTCTGTCATTGGCATCGGGTATAATGCTCTATGTAGTGTGTGGAGAAATGATTCCTGAATCATCAAGATTATGGAATGGAAGAGCAAGTACATTAGGAATATTAACAGGAATCATAGTAGGACTTATAATGGTTAATGTATTTTAATATACCCATTGTGATGTGTATCGCAATGGGTTGTTTCAAATTCATATAAAATCAAAAGGTGGGGATAGTAATGAACACAAAGATAATTATGCTTAAAGAGGGAAGTTTAGATAAAAGTATGATAAAAGAGCCGGCTGAGTCGATAAAGAAAGGAAAACTTGTAATATTTCCAACAGAGACTGTTTATGGTTTGGGAGCAAATGCATTGGATTCTGATGCAGTTAAAAAGATATTTGAAGCAAAAGGAAGGCCTCAAGATAATCCTCTTATAGTTCATATATCTGACTTTGATGAAATAGAGCCTTTAGTTAGTAGTATACCGGATGTTGCAAGGAAACTTATGAATGAATTTTGGCCTGGACCTATGACTATGATTTTGCCAAAGGCTAATATAATACCTGATACAACAAGTGCATCGCTTCCAAGCGTTGGAATACGAATGCCATCTAATATAGTAGCAAGAGAGTTGATAAAGCAGGCAGGCGTTCCTATAGCTGCTCCATCAGCTAATATATCTGGCAGACCAAGTCCAACTGATGTTGAAAGATGTATTGAGGATATGGATGGAAAGGTTGACTATATACTTGGTGGAGAAATGTGTGATATAGGAGTGGAATCAACAGTAATAGATTGTACAGTAGATCCTATATGTGTATTAAGACCTGGCGGTATAACGATTGAAATGCTTAAAAGGATTGATAAAAATGCGTATATTGATCCAGCTATAATGAAAAAACCTGGTAAAGATTTTAAGCCAAAAGCACCAGGGATGAAATATAGGCATTATGCACCTAAAGCACATGTTAAAATTATTAATGGGGATTTGCAAAAAACTATTGCAAAAATCAACGAAATGATGCAAAATTATATAGATGGAAATAAAAAGGTAGGAGTTATGGCTACTGATGAGACAAAATTATTATACAATAATGGGCTTGTGAAATCTCTTGGAAGTAGAAAAGATATGCTTAGTATATCTAAAAATCTGTTTGAAACTCTAAGGAGTTTTGATGATGATAATGTTGATATAATATTGTCTGAAGGATTTGAGGAAATCGGTGTTGGTGTAGCTGTAATGAATAGATTAAAAAAATCAGCTGGCTTTGATATACTAACAGTTTAATCTTAAAAGGAGGTAGAAAATGAAGAACATACTATTTGTTTGTACAGGTAATACTTGTAGAAGTTGTATGGCAGAGGCTATTTTTAATTATTTTTGTGATATAAGTGGTTTTAAAGCTATTTCTGCTGGTTTATTTGTTATAAATGGTAGTACGACCTCCAAAAATGCAGCTGAAATTATAAAAAATAATATAAAAGAAGACATAAGGAATAGAAAAGCAGTTCAAATAAACAGGAATTTATTAGAAACCTCTAAACTCGTTTTCACAATGACATCAGGTATAAAAAATATATTAAGAGAAGATTTTGCTAGGTTTAAAAACAAAATATTTACGTTAAATGAATATGTTTCAGTGCATAGTGATATTATAGATCCATTTGGAAGTAATATTGAGGCATATGCAGAAACTTATGATCAATTAGTTTATAGTATAAAGTTATTACTGCAAAAGTTAAAAGGAGAAGCAGGCATTTTTTGATGCTACTATCTTCTTTTTTTGTGGACTTATAATCATTATCATAAATTTAATATTATTTGGAGGTGTTTTATATGAAAATCGCGTTAGGCAGTGATCATGCAGGATTGCCATTGAAAAAAGAGATAATAGACCATTTACATGATATAGAAGCTGAATTTGAGGATTTTGGAACCTTTACAAGTGAATCATGCGATTATCCTGATTTTGCATTAAAGGTGGCAGAGGAAGTTTCAAAGAAAAATTTTGAGTTTGGAATTTTGGTTTGCGGAACAGGAATAGGTATTAGTATAGCAGCTAATAAAGTGCCAGGTATAAGAGCTGCATTATGTAGTGATACCTTTAGTGCACATGCATGCAGAGAACACAATGATGCAAATATTCTCGCTCTTGGACAGAGGGTAATAGGCCCAGGCCTTGCACTAGATATAGTTGATATATTTTTAAATACCAAATTTCAAGGTGGAAGACATGAGAGAAGAATAGGCAAAATAACTGATATTGAAGATAAATATTTTAAGTAATTGGAGGAGAATAATATGAGTAAATTAACACAAATATCACACCCATTAATATTACATAAGTTATCACTAATAAGAGATAAGAATACAGGTTCCAAAGATTTTAGAGAACTTGTAGAAGAAGTCGCAATGCTTATGGCGTATGAGGTAACTCGTGATTTGCAGCTTGAAGAGGTTGAAATCGAAACTCCTATATGTAAAACTAAGTGTAAAATGCTTTCAGGAAAAAAAGTTGCTGTAGTTCCAATATTAAGAGCAGGACTAGGTATGGTCGGTGGAATGATAAAATTGATTCCAGCGGCTAAGGTCGGACATATAGGATTATACAGAGATGAAAAGACATTAAAACCAGTAGAATATTTTTGCAAACTTCCACAGGATATAGAAGAAAGAGAAATAATAGTTACAGATCCTATGCTTGCAACTGGTGGATCTGCGGCAGATGCTATAACATTACTTAAAAAAAGGGGAGCTAGAAATATAAGATTAATGTGTCTTATAGCAGCACCAGAAGGAATTAAACATGTAATGGATACACATCCGGATGTTGATATATATGTAGCTTCAGTGGATGAAAAATTAAATGACAATGGATATATAGTTCCTGGACTTGGTGATGCTGGTGATAGATTGTTTGGAACTAAATAAAAACAGCGATTATTCGCTGTTTTTATTTAGTTATAGAATCAGTCTTTTAATTATATGGTATTTGGTATAGAATAAATAAAGGATTAAAGTGTTTTTGGAGGGTATTATGCAGAGAATTGATAAAAAAAATTATTATTTAGATATATGTGAGACAATACTGGAAAGAGGTACGTGCCTTAGAAGAAATTTTGCAGCCATAATAGTGAAACATGACGAGATAATATCTACAGGTTACACAGGTGCCCCTAGGGGTAGAAAAAATTGTTCTGATATTGGATACTGTAAGAGGGAAGAATTAAAAGTGCCCAGAGGTACAAGATACGAACTTTGTAGATCTGTTCATGCAGAGCAGAATGCAATTATATCTGCAAGGCGGCAGGATATGCTAGATTCAACAATTTATCTTGTTGGAAAGGAAAATAAGACTCAAGAATATGTACATAATGCGTCTCCATGTTCATTGTGCAAGAGGTTTATAATAAATGCTGGTATTAAGAAGGTTATAATAAGGGAGTCAAAGACTGATTACAGAGAGATAGATGTTAGTGAATGGATTGAAAATGATGAATCATTAACAGGAGAAACTGTATATTAAGAAAAATTAATTTCATTAGGCACAATCTTTGATTAGTTAGAAGGATGATTTATATGGATAATTTATATATTTTGGCAGCTTTCGCAGTAGTATTTTCTGCACTGTTCACTCCCATAGTTAAAAGAATTGCTATATCAATAAATGTAATTGATGTACCAAAGGATGATAGAAGAGTGCATAAAAAACCAATTCCATTACTTGGAGGACTAGCGATCTATTTTTCTTTTATATTTACAATTATTTTAAAAGCAGGAGCACTTACATCTCAAGAAAAGGGAATAATTATAGGAGCTACTATAATAGTTATAGGTGGTTTTTTAGATGACAAATTTGATTTAAAACCATGGCAAAAACTATTATTTCAGCTTGGGGCATCAATAGCGCTGATACTATATGGAGTAATGATATTTCGTATAACTAATCCTATAGCGAATTCTAATCTATATATAAATGTAAAAGTATTTTCTATACCACTTACTATTATATGGGTAGTTGGAATTACAAATGCTCTTAATCTTATCGATGGACTTGATGGTCTGGCAGCTGGAGTAGCATTTATATCATGTATAACAATACTTATAATAGCATTATTAAATTCAAGAATAGAAGCTTCTGTACTTACTAGCATATTAGCTGGTTCTATTTTAGGATTTTTGCCTTATAATTTCAACCCGGCATCTATATTTATGGGGGATACTGGGGCACAACTATTAGGATTTTTATTAGCAGCAATATCAATAGAAGGGGCCGTTAAATCTGCTGCAGCATTTGCTATAGCAGTTCCAATTCTCGCACTTGGCATACCAATCTATGATACACTTTTTGCTGTAATAAGAAGAAAGATAAATGGTAAACCGATAATGCAGGCCGATAAGGGACACCTTCATCATAGATTGCTTGCTATGGGACTTAGCCAAAAACAGGTTGTGATGATAATGTATTTTATAAGTGCAGTACTTGGAACATTTGCGGTAATAGCTATGCAGGTAAATAGTCAGAGGTCATATTTTTTGCTTTTAATAGTTATGATTATATTGATAATTACAGCGTGGAAATGCGGCTTTTTTAAGCACAGGGAATAGATTATGAAAAATTTTTTAGTTGATGATTTTATTTATGTATAAGATGGAGGTAATTGTATGGATAGAATTAAAATAATAACAATATTCGGAACCAGACCTGAGGCTATAAAGATGGCTCCACTAGTAAAAAAAATGAGAAAAAAACCATGTATAGAAAGTAAAATATGTGTAACTGCACAGCATAGACAGATGTTGGATCAGGTACTTAATTTATTTGATATAGAACCTGACTTTGATCTAAATGTAATGAAGGATAAACAGAGTCTTACGGGAATAACAAGCAGAGTACTGATTGGACTAGAGGAAATATTCAAAAGTGAAAAACCTGATCTGGTTTTAGTTCATGGCGATACAACAACAACGTTTGCAGGAGCACTGGCTGCCTTTTATCAAAAAATTAGAGTTGGTCATGTTGAAGCTGGACTTAGAACATATGATAAATATTTTCCATTTCCAGAGGAGATGAACAGAAAACTTACGGGAGCTATAGCAGATATGCACTTTGCGCCGACTTTGGGATCAAAGCAAAATCTTTTAAGGGAAGGTGTAAATGAAAATAATATATATATAACAGGGAATACAGTAATAGATGCTATGGAATTTACGGTAGATAATAATTACACATTTAACAATAAAGAGTTAAATAATATTAAATTTGATAGAAGAAAAGTTATAATGGTAACAGCGCATAGACGTGAGAATTGGGGAGATGGTATTAAAAATATCTGTAAGGCACTTAAAAGTATTATAGAAGAAAATAAGGATACGGAATTAGTATATTTGGTTCATTTAAATCCTGTTGTGAGGGATACTGTTTATAGTATACTTGGTAATGTAGATAGGGTTCACTTACTTGAACCACTTGATACAAAGGAAACTCATAATTTAATGAATAAGTGCTATATGATTATGACTGATTCTGGTGGACTCCAGGAGGAGGCCCCACATCTTGGTAAACCTGTATTGGTACTTAGAAATGTTACGGAAAGACCGGAAGCGGTAAAAGCCGGGACTGTAAAACTTGTAGGAACAGATTTTAATAAAATAGTTGAATGTGCAAATGAACTCATAAGAGATAAGGATGAATATCAAAAAATGAGTAGAGCAATAAATCCATATGGAGATGGCAAGGCTTCATCTAGAATCGTAAAAGCTATATTACAATATTTTAATATTGAGCATGGAGAATTTAAAGAATTTAACTAGAGGCAATGCTTCTAGTTTATATTTTTTAATTTTTTAAAAAAGTTTGTCTTATTTTTAACAAAAACATTGATAAAAATTTAATTATCAAGTATAATTAAGTAGTAGAGAAAAGGTTACCAATTAAAGATTTTACTTTTAATTAACAATATTTATCGATTAATTATATATTACTTTATCATGTAAAAAAATTTTATTTTTAGGAGGATTTTTTTATGAAAGATGTAGTTATAGTAAGTGCTGTTAGAACAGCAATAGGCAAATTTGGAGGAACTTTAAAAAATACACCAACAACAGAGCTTGGATCAATAGTAATAAAAGAAGCTATAAAAAGAGCTGGAATTAAACCAGGTGATGTCGACGAGGTAATGATGGGAAATGTGCTTCAAGCAGGAGAAGGACAAAATCCAACTAGAATAGCTTCATTAAGAGCAGGAGTACCAGATACAGTACCAGCTTTCACTCTTAATAAATTATGTGGATCAGGAATGAGAACAGTTATATTGGCAGCCCAAGAAATAAAAGCAGGTGACGGAGATGTATTTGTAGTAGGTGGAATGGAAAATATGTCAAGAGCACCATATATACTTACAGGAGCTAGATGGGGTTATAGAATGGGCGAATCCAAGATATATGACCATATGTTAGCTGATGGATTATTCGATGCAATTAACAATTATCATATGGGAGTGACTGCAGAGAATATAGCAGAACAATGGCATATAACTAGAGAAGATCAGGACAAGTTCGCCCTGGAATCTCAGAAGAAATCTCAAGCAGCCATAGAAGCAGGAAGATTTAAGGATGAAATAGTTCCAGTAACAATAAAGAATAGAAAGGGAGATATTGTATTTGATACAGATGAATTCCCTAGATTTGGTTCAACATTAGAAGCACTTGCAAAATTAAAACCATCATTTAAAAAAGATGGAACGGTTACAGCTGGAAACTCATCAGGTATAAATGATTCAGCAGCAGCATTGGTTGTTATGAGTGCTGACAAAGCGAAAGAATTAGGTGTTAAACCACTTGCTAAAATAGTATCATATGGAACAGCAGGATTAGATCCAAAGATAATGGGATATGGTCCATATTATGCAACTAAAAATGCACTTGCTAAAACAGATTTAACAATAGACGACATGGAATTGATAGAATTAAATGAAGCATTTGCATCTCAAAGTTTGGCAGTTTCAAGAGATTTAAAACTTGATATGAGTAAAGTTAATGTAAATGGAGGAGCAATATCACTTGGTCATCCAGTAGGAGCATCAGGAGCAAGAATATTGGTAACATTACTTTATGAAATGGAAAAGAGAAATTGCAAGAGAGGACTCGCAACTCTTTGCATAGGTGGTGGAATGGGTGCTGCCACAATAGTTGAGCGTTTATAGGCTTAACATATTACAGCATAATAACAAATGATAAAACAAAGTAGACACATATTTATATTTTAGTGTCTGCTTTGTTTTTGTATGTGATTTAATTAGAATATAATAAAAAAAATTGAATGATACTTTTAAGTTAAATTAGGTAGTATTGAGTAGAAAATACAAGAAATATGAAATATAAAATAAAAGAAAACGTTTTTGTAAAGTATATGAAAATCAGAAAAAACTTGCTATAATATACTTGTTTGATCATAAATTCTGAAAAATATAATATTTATATAAAATTTATAGTTTTGTTAAGCATTTGATATAATATATTATAATAAAGCGGTTAAAATAAAAAAAGGTAGGTATTTTAACAAAAAATTAAACTTTTAGATTATATTTTAAAGATATATAATTATTATCAACCATTTTTATAGATAAGATAAAAAAACTTCTTTTCGGAGGAAATGACTTTGAACAAGGATATTTTGAGTATGGTAAAGGGCGTTGCTACAATTAATATTATAATAGGAATTATACTAACAGTTATTGTACAGATAATATTTAAAAGATATGGTCTCTTTGTGCTTGTTGGAATGATTATAGCAATACTTAATTTCTTTATAAATTGTGTGTTAAGTGATTTTGTTACAACAAAATTACAACATATTTCTGCAATTTTTTATACTGCAAATTTTATTTTGAGAGTTGTATTAGCAGCTGGAATAGGGTATCTTATATTTGAGTACAATAAATATAATTTGGCAGCATACCTATTTGGATATACTTCCCACATTGTGGGATTATATATATACACAAGCTTTAAAAATAGTCATAATAATCTATAAAAGGATGTGATGAAGTGGAAACTTTCGAGCCATTGTTTACAATAGCTATTGGAGGATTAAAAATAGGTATAACCTCCAGTATTATTGTCCAATGGATTATAATTATTGCTTTATTGATATTAGCGAAGTTTTTTACTGCTAATATGAAAAAAATACCTAATAAAAAACAAAGCGGTGTTGAAATTCTTGTTGGATTTCTAAATAATTTTGTTAAGGGAAATATGGGAGAAGAATATGTAAATTATATTCCCTATATCGGAACTTTAGGAGTATACATTATTGTCATGAATATTGTTCCGGCATCATTTGGAATAGCAGCACCAACAGAAGATTTAAGTGTAGCAGCAGGATTGGCTATTATAAGTTTTGTACTAATTCAGACTAATGCAATAAAAAAAGGTGGAGTTAGAGGCTATTTGTTAAAGTATGCTCAGCCCGCTATACCATTATTACCACTCAACATTATAGAGAGGATAGTTCTTCCTGTATCATTGAGTCTCCGACTTTTTGGAAATATGGTTGCTGGAGCTGTAATTATCTCCATGGTATATAAAGGATTGGCAGGTATGGCTTGGTTTAGCCAATTTATAATACCAATTCCTTTACATGCTTTCTTTGATTTATTTGATGGCTCAATACAAATGATAGTATTCGTTATGTTAACAATGATGAATATAAAAGTAGTAGCAGAAAATGAATTTTAATATTATTTTATTTAAGGAGGATTTTTTATTATGAATTTGGATGCACAATCATTTATAAAAGGTATGGCAGCAATAGGTGCAGGTTTAGCTGCTATTGGATGCTTAGGTGGAGGTATTGGAGTTGGTACTGCTGCTGGTAAGGCAGTTGAAGGAGTTTCAAGACAACCAGAGGCAAGTGGTAAAATATTAAGTACATTCTTTGTAAGTGCAGCTTTATCAGAGGTAACAGCTATCTATAGTTTACTTATAGGTCTTATTTTGGTATTTAAAGTTTGATTTGAATCAGTCAGTATGCCCTCATCGGTTTACATATTTTTAGAGGGGAGGATTAAAAGTTAGATGAAAATCGATTTAGGAACGATTATTATAACTATAATAAATTTCGGTATATTGTATCTTATCCTGGCGCATTTTTTCTTTAAACCTGTTAATAATGTTTTAGATAATAGAACTGAAGAAATTACCTCGAAAATCAAAAATGCTGATGATAATGAAAAGAAATCTCAACAGTTGTTAGCACAGCATCAGGAATTACTTAAAGATTCAAAAAAAGAAGGCAAGGGTATAGTAGCAGAATATAGAAATAAAGCGCAGAAAACTTCTGATGACATAATAAAAGATGCTGAACGCGAGGCTCAACTTATTATATCCCGAGCTAAAACAGAAGCTAAAAGAGAGAAAGAGAAAGCAGAAGCCGAAATAAAAGGTCAAGTCGTAGATCTTGCTGTGTTGGTTTCTTCAAAAGCATTAGAAGAATCAATAGATAATGATCAGCACAGGAAGCTTATTAAAGATTTTATAGCTAAGGTAGGTATCTAACTATGCATGAATATTTAGATAGAAGATACGCTCTTGCACTTTATAAGGTAGCGGAGGAAAAAGGACAGGTTAATGAATATTTGCAAGAACTAGAAGATGTAGTAGCTGCTATACATGCAAATGAAGATTTTTCAAAACTTATGAAACACCCTCAAGTAAGTACTTCAAATAAAAAGAAATTATTTGAGGCAGCTTTTAAAGGTAAAGTAAGTAATGATGTATTATCGTTCTTATTACTTTTAATAGAAAAAGGAAGGATTTCAGAGCTTGATGGTAAGCTTCTTGAATTCAAGAAGATTAATCTTGAAAGAAATAATACTGTAGTAGCTAAGGTTAAAACCGTTGTTCCATTATTAGAAGATGAAAGAAATTTATTAAAGGATAAACTTCAACGAAAATATTCTAAGAAAATTATTTTGAGAGAAGAAATTGATGAGGGTATAATTGGTGGAGTTTATGTTCAAGTAGATAATGAAGTAATAGATGGAACAGTAAAATCAAAAATTCAGGAAATGAAAAAATTAATGCTTAAATGAGGATAGAGGTGAGCCTATGAACATAAAACCTGAAGAAATAACTTCAATCATAAAAGAAGAAATACAAAAATATGAGAAGAAAATAGAAACTGTTGATTCAGGTACAATAATAGAAATTGGCGATGGTATAGCCAGAGTTTATGGTTTAAATAACTGTATGGCTGGAGAACTTTTAGAGTTCCCAAATGATGTTTTTGGTATGGCTCTAAATCTCGAACAAGATAATGTAGGTTGCGTTATATTAGGTTCAGAAGAGGGCATAAAAGAAGGCGATATAGTTAAAAGAACTGGAAAAGTTGTTGAAGTTCCAGTAGGAGATGAAATTATAGGTAGAGTTGTAAACTCACTTGGAGAGCCTATAGATGGCAAGGGACCAATTAAAGCTGATGAAACAAGACCAGTTGAGATAAAGGCTCCTGGTGTTATTGAAAGACAGTCAGTTAAACAGCCATTACAGACAGGTTTAAAGTCAATAGATTCGATGATACCAATTGGAAGAGGGCAAAGAGAATTAATAATAGGAGATAGACAGACGGGTAAAACGGCCATAGCTATAGATACTATTATTAACCAGAAGGGAAAAGATGTAATTTGTATATATGTTGCTATAGCTCAAAAACAATCTACTGTAGCAAACATAGTAAATAATCTTACAGAAGCTGGTGCTATGGATTATACGATAGTTGTGTCATCTTCTGCATCCGAGACAGCACCACTTCAATATATAGCCCCATATTCTGGATGTACTATGGGCGAATATTTTATGCATAAAGGAAAAGATGTACTTATTATATATGATGATTTGTCTAAGCATGCTGTTGCTTATAGAACAATGTCATTATTACTCCGTAGACCACCAGGAAGAGAAGCTTATCCTGGAGATGTTTTTTACTTGCATTCAAGACTTCTTGAAAGAGCAGCAAAACTTTCAGATGAATTAGGTGGAGGATCACTTACAGCCCTTCCTATAATAGAAACTCTTGCAGGAGATGTAACTGCATATATTCCAACAAATGTTATTTCAATAACAGATGGTCAAATATTCCTTGAATCTGAGTTATTTAATGCCGGTCAAAGACCTGCAGTTAATGCTGGTATATCTGTATCCAGAGTTGGTGGTAATGCGCAAATTAAAGCTATGAAGCAAGTTTCAGGAACATTAAGACTTGATCTTGCTCAATATAGAGAACTTGCTTCATTTTCACAATTTGGATCAGATCTTGATAAAGAATCATTAAGAAGGCTTGAAAAAGGTAAAAGGCTTACAGAAATATTGAAACAAAAACAATATTCACCAATGTCTGTTGAAAAACAAGTAATAATATTGTTTGCTGGTGTAAATAATTATCTTAATGATGTACCTGTAGAGAGAATTAAGGAGTTCGAAGAAGAATTCTTAGAATATGTTGATACTCATCATAAAGACATACCAGATGAAATAATTGAAAAAAAGGTTTTATCGGATGAGTTGACTAAAAAACTCGTAAATGTAATAAGTGAATTCAAAAAAATATTTTTAGCAGAGGCTTAAGCTTAAGGCTTCTGCGGGAGGTGAAATATGGCCGGAGGAGGACTTGTTGCAATAAAGAGAAGAATAAGGTCCATATCTAGTACTCAAAAAATAACAAAAGCCATGGGACTTATTGCCACCTCTAAACTCAGAAAAGTCAGAAAAAAACTAGAGGTAAATCAGAAATATTATGATGCTTTTAACCATATAGTGAATGATCTTGTAAAAAATATTGAAGATCGTAATATTTATGTTCACGGTAATGGAAGCAAAAAGAAGCTTTATATCACATTAAATTCTGATTCAGGACTTTGTGGCGGGTTTAATGCTAATATAGTTAACACAGCTGCCCCTATTATTTTAGAGGATAAAGAGAACAATCTTCTTATTTCGGTTGGACAAAAGGGAAGAATGTATTTCAACAGGATGAAGTGTGAAACTATATCAGAGTATGTAGATATACCAGATATTCCTACTTTAAAGGAATCTAGTACAATAACATATAAAATATTAGATATGTATAGGAAAGGTGAAGTTGGAGAGGTATATATTATATATACAAAGTTTCATTCAACTGTAAAACAGGACATTACAGTTGAGAAAATACTTCCTTTGGAAAATAAGGATGAGGAATCTCCTAATCACTTTGTAAAGTTTGAGCCTTCTATTAACCAAATGATAGAAGATGTAATAGTTATGCACTTAAAACAACAAATATTAAATTTTATGTTTAATTCGAAAGTTAGTGAACAAGGTTCCAGAATGTCAGCTATGGACGGAGCTACAAAGAATTCAAATGATTTGTTGGATAAATTGAATCTTAAATATAATAGAGAGAGACAAGGTGCAATAACTCAAGAGATAACTGAAATAGTTAGTGGAGCAGAGGCTCTAAAGTAAGGAGGGACATTAATGCCAAATATAGGCAAAGTTGTTCAGGTTATAGGACCTGTAATAGATATAAAATTTGATACAGAAAACCTTCCTAATATATACAATGCCTTAGAAATAGACATGAATGATGGTAAAAAACTTATTGCTGAAGTAGAACAGCATATTGGTGATGATATAGTAAGAACTATATCAATGGAAGGGACAGATGGCCTTGAAAGAGGAGTAAATGCTGTTGATACGGGAGCGCCAATAACTGTTCCAGTTGGCAAACCAGTTTTAGGAAGGTTATTCAATCTTTTAGGTCAGCCAATTGATGAGGCTGGCAGTGTAGAGGCAGATATAAAATATCCAATTCATAGAAATGCACCAACATTTGAAGAACAATCTGTTGAACCACAGATGTTTGAAACAGGGATAAAGGTTATAGATCTTATAGCTCCGTATCAAAAAGGTGGTAAGATTGGATTATTTGGTGGCGCAGGTGTTGGCAAAACAGTTCTCATTCAAGAACTTATAAATAATATAGCTACTGAACATGGAGGTCTTTCCGTATTCACAGGTGTTGGAGAAAGAACAAGAGAAGGAAATGACCTTTACTATGAAATGAAGGAATCAGGTGTTATAGATAAAACTGCCCTGGTATTTGGGCAAATGAATGAGCCACCTGGAGCTAGAATGAGGGTTGCACTTACAGGACTTACAATGGCTGAATATTTTAGAGATCAAGGTCAGGATGTTCTTTTGTTTATAGATAATATATTCAGATTTACTCAAGCTGGTTCTGAAATTTCAGCATTACTTGGAAGAATTCCTAGTGCTGTTGGATATCAGCCGACACTTGCAACTGAAATGGGTGCTCTTCAAGAGAGAATTACTTCAACAAAGCAAGGATCAATTACATCTGTTCAGGCTGTATATGTACCTGCAGATGACTTCACAGATCCTGCTCCAGCAACTACATTTACACATCTTGATGCTACAACTGTTTTATCAAGATCTATATCAGAACTTGGTATATATCCTGCAGTTGATCCGCTAGAATCAACTTCAAGAATATTGGATCCAAGAGTTGTAGGTGAAGAACACTATGAAGTAGCTTCAAGAGTTAAGAATATACTTGAAAGGTACAGAGAGCTTCAAGATATAATAGCAATACTTGGTGTAGATGAACTTTCAGAATCTGATAGATTAGCGGTTGTAAGAGCTAGGAGAATTCAAAGATTTTTATCACAGCCATTTGCTGTTGCAGAACAATTTACAGGAATGAAAGGTAAATATGTTCCAATAAAAGAAACTATAAGAGGTTTCAAGGAAATACTTGATGGTAAATATGATGATTTACCTGAACCTGCATTCTTATTTGCCGGAAGTATAGATGAGGTTGTAGAAAAAGCTAAAACTATGGAATAGATTTAGCTAATCAATTATGGAGTTAGACATGTATTTGTCTAACTTTATAATATAGAGAATAAATTATTATACTTTTTGAGTTAAGTGATATAATTTAATTTTGTAAGAAGGGGATTAATATGGCGGATGCTTTAAAATTAACTATAAATACTCCGGAAAAGAATTTTTATACTGGAGAAGTAGTTGAAATACTAACTGATAGTAGTCAGGGACGTATAGGAATTTTAAAAAATCATATACCTTTGGTAACAACTCTAGTGCCTAATATTACGGAAATCGTTGATAAGGATGGTAAAAAAATTAAAGCATTCACTTCGACAGGTATATTAGAGGTGAAGGATAACTCGGTAAATTTTTTATGCGATTCCTGCGAATGGCCCGATGAAATAGATTTTAATAGAGCTGAGGAAGCCAAGGAGAGAGCTGAGAATAGGTTAAAAGAGAAAGATAATGTTGATGTAAGAAGAGCAGAGTTGGCCTTGTCAAGAGCATTGGCAAGAATTAGTCTAAAATAATATGAATAAATAAAAGTGACATGAAATTAATTGTTTCATGTCACTTTTATTTATTCATATATTTCTTAAAGGCACATTTTATGTTTATAAGTTATATATTATTAGTGAGGAAATTAAAAATTAAAAAATATTACTACCCAAATAGTGAATTCTTATACTGAATATTAAAAATATATATGGTCATAATTTAAACAAAGGATGTTTGGGGGTGAGGTGACTCTATATTAAGTACCAATAGAGTTGTTAGTTATGTGGAAAAAGGGTAAATCATTTATAATTATAATTCTATCAATCTTTTTAGTATTTTTATTTGATGGATTTTGCAGTAAAAGTAAAATCTCCAATAGTAATATTTTATTCGATGAAATTTTAAAATCTACTAAGAGTACGGTTCAGGAGTGTGATGTTACAGCAAGTTTTGAAACAAGTTCAAATGGTGAAAGTATGTGCCAGACTATTTTTAAAACATTAAGTCAGAAGAAAGATTATAGTATTAACATAACCCAAAATAGAGAAATGTACCGTATAGAATTTAATAAAAAAAATGAGAATGGCTACATACAAAGTATAAAATATGGAAAATATAATATTATAACCATAGATATTGATGAACTGGTAAATAGGAATAAACTTGATGATCTAAAGACACGAATTAAAGATAGCTTAAAAGATGAAGAAGAAAGTGTAAAGTATTTTGAGTGTATAAAAGCTAGACTTGCAGATTATGAAACTATCGGTAAATGTAATTCGCAGGTGCTAAAATTGTTAAGATCTTATAATATTTATGATGTAGATACAGTAGATTTAGGAAATGGTTATACGTCAACTGCTTATACCGGTTTATGTAATAATGTAACTAAAATTAATAATAAATTGATAGATTTTAATTACAGCGTATGCAGATATTATTCAGGAAGTTATATGATTATTGCTACACCCGAAATAATTAAGACGTATTAGCAATTGTAGAATGGAGGATAAAAATGGATAAAATTTTGATAAGGGGAGGAAAAAGATTACGAGGAGAAGTAAATATAAGTAGTGCCAAAAACTCCGTTTTACCACTTATTGCAGCAACATTGTTAAGTGGAGATAAGTGTATTATAGATAATGCCCCTATGTTGGATGATGTATTTGTTATAAATGATTTATTAAGAAGTATAAATGCTGATGTAAAAATAGATGAAAAACTTCAAAGGGTAACCATTGATACCTCAAATATAAACAGATGTGAGCCAAATGGCGAATTAGTTAGAAAAATGAGGGCATCTTTTTTGATTATGGGCCCTATGATATCAAGATTCGGAGGATTTAAATTATCACTTCCAGGTGGATGCAATATAGGAACTAGACCAATAGATTTACACTTGAAGGGGTTCAATGCACTTGGAGTAAAAGTTAATATAGGTCATGGATATGTAGAGGCTTATGCTGATAGACTTAAAGGTGATAAGGTATACCTGGATTTTCCATCTGTTGGTGCTACTGAAAATATAATGATGGCAGCTGTTATGGCAGAAGGGGAGACAATAATAGAAAATGCAGCTGAAGAACCTGAAATAGAGGATTTAGGTAATTTCTTAAATAGTATGGGAGCTAATATAACAGGAGCAGGCAGTGGCAATATTCATATATATGGTGTAAGAAATTTAAAAGGAACAACCTATAAGCCAATATACGATAGAATTGAGGCAGGAACATTTATGGCTGCGGCAATAGCAACCAGAAGTAAGATAAAGATAAATGGGATAAAAGAAGAACATTTAAAACCAATAATAGCTAAACTTGCAGAAGCGGGAGTGTATATAAAAGTTGATGGAGAAAGTTTGATTATAGATGCTGATAGAAAGTTGAAAGCTATAGATATAAAAACTATGCCATACCCGGGTTTCCCTACGGATATGCAATCTCAAATGGCTGCAGTATTATCTACAGTTGAAGGCACAAGTATAATCACTGAGACTATATTTGAAAATAGGTTTATGTATGCGTCTGAAATGAAAAGAATGGGAGCCAATATAAAAATAGATGGCAGAAGTGCCATTATAGAAGGTGTACCCAAACTTACAGGAGCAGAGGTAAGAGCAACAGATTTAAGGGCAGGTGCAGCACTTATAATTGAGGGATTATCAGCTGAAGGAGAAACTCAAGTCTTAGATATATATCATGTTGATAGAGGTTATGTCTCTATAGAAGAAAAATTAAAAAAGCTGGGTGCAGATATAGAAAGAGTAAAACAGTAAGTTAGTATATAATTGTGTTCATATTAAATATTGGAGAAGATTAATAATGTGGTCTTCTCTTTTTTTATTTAGTAATATTTGAGTAGATACACAAATAAAATATAAGTAGATTTTCTATAAAAGCAAAGTATAAGATGATGGAGGTGAATATGATAAAAGTTTATGGAACTATACATATAAAAAGAATATTGATGATGATAGTTGCATGTGTGATATTAACCTTGGTTGGATCATTCATTATATTAGATTTTAGTTCCGCGAGTACTGATATTGCAAAATCTGTACCTGATTTTTTTATTAAGTCAAAGGATATAATATTTAATAATAATCAGTCATACAAAATAAATGTATATATGGAGAAGCAGAAGAAGATTCAAGCTATGGATTTAGAAGAGTATGTTACTGGAGTTGTTTGTGCAGAGGTACCGGCTAATTTCAATGTTGAGGCATTAAAAGCACAGGCAGTAGCTGCAAGGACCTTTGGAGCAGCACATATGGAGAGCTTAGGAGGTCAAAAATATAATAGCAATACAGGTGCAGATGTTTGTGATAGTGTTAAGTGTCAAGTATTTATGACTAAAGATGACAGATTCAAGTCATGGCCACAAAGTAAAAGGGAAGAATACTGGAATAAGATAAGTGATGCAGTAAAAGATACAAAAGGAGAAATACTGACATATAAAGGTGAATTAGTTATGGAACCTTATTATTTTTCATCTAGTAGTGGAAAGACAGAAGATGCAAAGGATGTGTTTTCGAAAGATGTACCATATCTAAAAAGTGTCAGTAGTTTGGGAGAACAAAATTCTTATAAATATAGAACTAGTGTAATATTAAGTTATTATGATTTTGTAAATAAAATAAATAGATCACATAGTAGATCAAAATTATCTGTAAATAATGTTAAGAATTCTGTATTTATAAAAAATAGGGATGAAAGTGGTTATGTAAAGGACATAAATGTAGGAAGTATAATACTCAAAGGGAGTCAATTTAGGAGTGCACTTGGATTAAATTCAGCTAATTTTGTAATACAATTTGAAGATAGGTATGTAAAAATAATTTGTACAGGATATGGACATGATGTTGGTATGAGTCAATCTGGAGCAAATGTCATGGCTGCGATTGGTAAAAGTTATAAACAGATACTAACTCATTATTATACAGGGGTAAATATAAATACTATACAGAAAATAAAGCCATAGGCTTTATTTTTTTGTCAAAAAATATCGCAAAAAAAGTATTAAAAATATATATAAAATATGTATTAATTAGTAATCTCTGGACAAACTAGAAATAGGAGGTGTTAGTATGAATAAAAATTTTCCAAATAAGGTAGTAAATTTCTTGAAAAAGGAGGGCTTTTACGTAATATTATTTGTTTGTTTGTGCATAGTTGCTGTAGTAGCTGCTGTAACTGTAAAAGATAGTAAACATTCAAACACTTCATCTGTCCAGCAAAGTAATGTAGCCCAAAATAACAATTTATCAAAGAAGACGGCTAAATCACAAGAAAAATCTTCAATGGGTTATGATAATGCTCTTCAGGTTAAAAAGTCTGCTAATTCGCAAAGCCAGAGTAAATCATCAAAAAGTAATTCACAAAGTGTATCTAAGACTGTTAGAACTTCATTTGAAAAACCTGTAAACGGAACATTGGCAAGGGGATATTCGGGAGATCCTGTGTATTGGGATTCTACAGCAAGTTATAGGCCTAATTTAGGATATGACTTAAAATGTGATCTGGGTACACCTGTTATGGCTGCTATGAATGGTAAGGTAGAAGAAGTTAATACTTCTACACAAGATGGAGTAGAGGTTATAATAGATCACCAAAATGGATTAAAGACTGTTTATTCAAATTTAGATCCTAAAGTTAAGGTTTCTAAAGGTCAAACTGTAACAGCAGGCACAGTTATAGGTTCGGTAGGAAAAACTACTCTTAGATCAGCCTATGAGAAATATGGAGATCATCTGCATTTTGCAGTTTTAAATGGAAATAATTTTGTTGATCCAGGTAAATATATTAAGTATTAATGGAGATTTTATATTTTAACTTTAGTTCATAGTATGATTTCTATGAACTAAAGTTAAATCCCGTAAAATTCATTTAAAATATGTAAATGAATATAAAATGGGGTTTAAAGATGAATTTAAGAATTTAAAAGAGCATATTTATAAATATAGAAGGTTAAGGAGGTAGCACTTTTGAAAGATTACATTGAAGAAAGAGTTTTAGAAGTTGCTAAGTATATCATAGGTTCAAAAGCTACAATAAGAAAGACAGCCAAAGTTTTTGGAGTAAGTAAAAGTACTATACACAAAGATATGACAGAAAGATTGCCCAAAATAAATCCTCAAATTGCAAAGGAAGCTAAGTCAATTTTAGATTATAATAAAGCTGAAAGGCATATAAGGGGTGGAAAAGCAACAAAAATGAAATATAAGGCTATTGAAGGTTAAAAACATTCCTATTATAATTATATTTAGTGAATTATAATAAAATTAGACAACTTTTTTATTAACATAAAATATCGTTTTAGAGTGGGAGTGAAAAAAGGGAATGTTTTTTAGTATAGGAACAGATATGGGCATAGATTTGGGTACGGCTACAGTGTTAGTTTATATTAAAGGAAGAGGAGTAATTTTAAAGGAACCTTCAGTAGTTGCTATAGAAAGAAGTAAAAACAGAGTATTGGCTGTCGGAGAAGAAGCATGGAATATGATAGGAAGGACTCCTGGAAATATTGTTGCAATTCGTCCTTTAAAAGATGGTGTTATATCTGATTATGATGTAACAGAAAAGATGTTAAAATATTTTATTTCGAAAGCTTGTGGAACTAAAAAAATGTCTTCACCAAGAATTGTTGTTTGTGTACCTTGCGAAGCTACAGAGGTTGAAAAGAGAGCTGTAATTGATGCAGCCAAAAATGCAGGAGCTAAGAAAGTGTTTTTAATTGAAGAACCATTGGCAGCAGCTATTGGAGCTGGACTAGATATAACTAAACCAAGTGGAAATATGGTTATAGATATTGGAGGAGGAACTACAGATATAGCGGTTATTTCTTTGGGTGGTATAGTTGTTAGATCATCTATAAAGATTGCTGGGGATAAATTTGATGAAGCTATCATCAAATTTATAAAGAAAAAGCACAAATTAATGATTGGAGAGAGAACTGCAGAGGATCTTAAAATAAACATAGGTTCTGCCTTTAAAAAAGAAGAAGTGACTATGGAAATAAGAGGAAGAAACTTGGTTACAGGTCTTCCCAAAAATGTTGTTGTGTCGTCTGATGAAATGAGAGAGGCTCTAAAAGATGCAGTTAATGCAATATCAGAAACTGCTCACGCTGTGTTAGAAAGAACTCCTCCAGAACTTGCAGCGGATATAGCTGAAAAGGGAATAGTTATGACAGGAGGAGGAGCTTTGCTAAGTGGTTTGGACACTCTGATAGAAGATTCAACTAAAGTACCAGTACAAGTGGCAGAAGAAGCCGTATCTTGTGTGGCTTTGGGAACTGGGAAGGTGCTGGAATATTTAGATAAGATGGAAGTTACATTTATAGGTGACGATATAACTCTAATAGATTAAAAGAAAAGTAAAATTCTTATATAAGAATTTTACTTTTTTTATAATGAGGATTTAGTATTATCGTAAAGATAGTATGAGTGTATAACAGAATGATATATCTCTTTAGCTATATTTAGAACTAAGTTTAGGCGTATAGTATTATTGTTGAATATTTTAGTATTGTAATTAGAACCAACTATTCCTATAATTGATGCGTCTCCAATTTCTGGTAGAGTTTTTCCTATGCCTTTTCCGGGATGAATAGGATAATCACGAGCTTGAATTTCTCCCATGCTTGATTCATCACCAAGGCATGCATCAATACCTATTATGTTATTGTAGGGATGAAGGGATTTGATTTTACTAAGCTTTTTTTGAATGTTTAGAGCATGTATAGGTTTTTCAATGGTACCATATACAGGTAAAGGGAAAGAACTAAATTTTAATAATGTGCCGACTAGTGGACCTAAGCAGTCGCCTATACATTTATCAGTTCCAACACATACTATTATTGAATTTTTGTTTATATAATCTTTTAGAAAGTCGGCTATTTTGTAATAACATAATGGATTTTTGTAACTAGATCTCACTTCATTCACAAACATACCTCCTGATAGATAATTCATCACTTATTTATATGATTTTAACAGTTTAAATATTATAAATATTGAATAAAAAATATTTATATGACGATAATGTGTAAATGACACGGAGGGATTAATATGAATAAAAAGATATTATCATTGATTATAATTTTGTGTACTATAATATCTGTGTTTATAATAAGACATACACCAAAGATAGATATCAATAATAATTTTATAAGTAATAGAATTAAAGTATTTTATTATAATCATCACAAACAGAAAGATGATGAAGGTAATAAAATGCAAAAATATTCATACCTCTTTACGGATACATCTTTTTTAAAAATGGGTGATGATTTTAAAAAAGGTAAATTGGATGAATTAGGACAAAAACTTGAAAGTGATAAGAAGGAGTTTTTTAAAGAGAATACTAAGAATATCAATATAGCAAATTTGTCAGATGTAAGTGACCTTTCAGCAAATCAGTTATCAAATAATAATGAGAGCAGTAAGTCTATTTCACATTCAAAGGTACAACAGAAATTAACTAATATTGACAAAGAAAAATTGCTTGCAATATCCGATAAATTATCAGCAATTGACTATGAGAAAGCCAGGAAATTGATTAATAGTAGTAAAATTAGTGATAATATAGAAGCTGTAAAATTATTAAAACAAAGATTATCTGATAGCGATTATGAGGAAATTAAGAATATATATGAAAAATTAAATATGTAATTTGAGGTACATATATGCAATATAGAGTAAATTAACGTAAGGTAGAGAAATTATAATATATTATCAAATAAATAGGACAATACACAGTTGAATTTGAAATCACAACAGAGTATACTGTTTGTTGTTGACGTTAGTGAAATTGAATAGTTTAAATGGTTTATATGCTGGCATAGCTCAGTTGGTAGAGCAACTGACTTGTAATCAGTAGGTCGAGGGTTCGAAGCCTTCTGCCAGCACCATATGTGGAGGAATTCCCGAGCGGCCAAAGGGGGCAGACTGTAAATCTGTTGTCATTCGACTTCGATGGTTCGAATCCATCTTCCTCCACCATAGAACTAGGGCGCATAGCTCAGCTGGGAGAGCATCTGCCTTACAAGCAGAGGGTCACAGGTTCGAGCCCTGTTGTGCCCACCACTATTGTTTTTATTAAAGAATAGTACAAAAAGATATTGTATTGTTAATTATGGAGGAATTCCCGAGCGGCCAAAGGGGGCAGACTGTAAATCTGTTGTCATTCGACTTCGATGGTTCGAATCCATCTTCCTCCACCATAAAGACACTAAATGTGTTTTATTTTTGTATAATCATTAAATATTTAACTCTTATCAAGAGAGGCGGAGGGAAATGGCCCGATGAAACCCGGCAACCAGCGTATAGGCTAAGGTGCCAATTCCTGCAGTATTATAAATCTGCAAGATAAGAGAGTTGTTAAGTAATTTAACCTCTTCTTATTGAAGAGGTTTTTTATTTTCTATGAAATTGGAGGGATGATTTAAAATGAAAAGACTATTTACATCTGAATCAGTTACAGAAGGACATCCAGATAAAATGTGTGATCAAATTTCAGATGCTATTCTCGATGCTATATTGGAAAAGGACCCTAATGGTAGAGTTGCTTGTGAAACAGCGACAACTACGGGGATGATTTTAGTAATGGGGGAAATATCAACTGATTGTTATATAGATATTCCAAAGGTTGTAAGAAAAACTGTAAAAGAGATAGGATACACTAGGGCAAAATTTGGATTTGACTGTTCAACATGCTCTGTAATAACATCGATTGATGAACAGTCATCAGATATAGCACTTGGCGTTGATGAATCATTGGAAGCTAAAAAGGGTAAAATGGATAAAATAGAGGCTATAGGAGCTGGAGATCAGGGAATGATGTTTGGGTTTGCAACAAATGAGACTCCAGAATATATGCCAATGCCCATTTCTTTGGCTCATAAGCTTTCAAGAAAGTTAGCTGAAGTTAGAAAAAATGGTATTTTAAATTATTTGCGACCAGATGGAAAAACACAGGTTACTGTTGAATATGATGATGATAAGCCTGTTAGAATAGATACAATAGTTGTATCAGCTCAACATGATCCTGATGTTTCACATGATCAGATAGAAAAAGATATTATAGAGAAAGTTATAAAGCCTGTTATATCACCTGAATTTTTAGATTGCAATACTAAGTATTTTATAAATCCAACTGGAAGATTTGTAGTTGGGGGTCCGCAGGGTGATTCAGGACTTACAGGTAGAAAGATAATAGTTGATACTTATGGTGGATATGGAAGACACGGCGGTGGTGCTTTTTCAGGAAAGGATCCAACTAAAGTCGATAGATCAGCTGCTTATGCAGCTAGATGGGTAGCTAAAAACTTGGTTGCTGCCGGAGTTGCTGATAAGCTGGAAATACAGCTTGCATATGCAATAGGAGTTGCACAGCCAGTTTCCATAACTGTTGATACATTTGGTACATCAAAAATACCAGAAGATAAAATTGTTGATATAGTTGAAAAGGTATTTGATTTGAGACCTGCAGCTATAATAAAAGAATTAAATTTGAGAAGACCTATATATAAACAAGTTGCTGCTTATGGTCATTTTGGAAGAACTGATATAGATTTACCTTGGGAAAAGTTAGATAAAGTTGCCCAGATAAGAAGATATATCTAATATAATTTTTGAGTTTGAAGAGGATTTAGTCTGATAGAAAATCTATTAGGCTAAATCCTTTAATAATATATATTATATTTACATAATTTAATGATATAATTATTGATAAATAAATAATACATTTAGGAGAGATTGTATGCAGGAGTTACAAGGTAATATTGACAGCATACTTTTTCAAAGTAACAAAGATGGATATGTAGTTGCAAAATTTAAAGAAAAAGTTAAATGTCGATGTATCACAATAGTTGGATATATACCATATATTACAGAGGGTGAGAGTTTAAAACTAAATGGAGAATGGATTACTCATCCGCACTTTGGAAGGCAGTTTAAAGTTGAGACATGTGAACAAATTGTCCCGGATTCTAAACTTGGTATTGAAAGATATCTTTCATCTGGGGTTATATCAGGTATAGGCCCGGTAACGGCAAGAAAGATTGTTGAAAAGTTCGGAGAAAACACTTTAGAAGTTTTGGATAGTGATATAGGAAAACTTCGCGAAATAGAAGGGATAGGAGAGAAGAAAATACAATTAATATGCAATTCCTATTCTAAACAAAATGAAATTAGAAATCTTATAATTTTTTTCCAAAATTATGGGATCAAGGTCAATCAGTGTGTCAAAATACACAAACAATTTGGAAATGATTCTATACGAATAGTCAAGGGAAATCCATATATTTTAACTGAAAAGATACCAGGGATAGGATTTAAAACAGCTGATAAAATAGCAAGAAGTACCGGGATACAATTAAATTCTCCTTTTAGAATACAAAGTGGTGTAAATTATATAATTAATAATTTTTGCGGATTGGGTAATACTTATATGCCCTTTGATCAACTTGTCAATAAGTCTATAGAATTTTTGGGGGTATCGAGAAAAGAAATTGAGGAAAATATCTACGAGAATTCAGCAAATGGAAAGATAAAATTGGAAGATGCTAATGGGAGAATATGTGCATTCACTCTTCCATATTATTATTGTGAAATGAATGTTACGAGAAAAATACTTTCTTTAGTATTGACTAAATATGAGGATATCAAGATTGATGTAAATGTTGAAATAGAAAAGTTTGAGAGAGATCATGGCGTTGAATTTGCAAGTTCTCAAAAAGAAGCTATAAATGGTGCTTTTAAAAATGGAGTAGAGATAATTACAGGTGGACCAGGCACGGGAAAAACAACCATTATAAATGCGATAGCTCAGATATTTGAAGAAATTAATTATAAAGTATTTATGGCTGCTCCAACTGGAAGAGCTGCGAAAAGGATGAGTGAAGCGACAGGAAGAGAAGCTAAGACAATTCATAGATTACTTGAGATGGGAATAAATGAAAATCAAGACGATGCATTATATTCGCGTGGTGAAGGAACACCTTTAGAATGTGATGTTTTAATAATAGATGAAGCTTCAATGATAGATATAATACTTATGAGCAATCTTCTGAAGGCAATTTCAATAGGCACAAGATTAATAATAGTTGGAGACGCAGATCAGCTTCCATCAGTTGGACCGGGTAATGTTCTTAGAGATTTAATAGAAAGTAAATGTGTAAAAATTGTAAGACTTAAAGAAATATTTAGACAGTCACGTGAAAGCTTAATAGTTGTGAATGCACATAAGATTAATAATGGAGAGATGCCTTTACTAAATAAAAAAGATAAGGACTTTTATTTTATAAGATGCAGTGAACCGGAGAACATATTAAATACATTGATACAACTTGTGGATAAAAGGCTTCCCAATTTTAATAAGACATGGGATAAAATGAAACATATTCAAGTACTGTCCCCTATGAGAAAGGGAATTCTTGGAGTAAATAATTTGAATTTAAAACTTCAGGAAATACTTAATGCAAAAAGTAAAATGAAGAAAGAAAAAGAATTTAGAGACATTACATTTAGAGTAGGTGACAAGGTTATGCAGATAAAAAATAACTACTCATTAAAGTGGACCAGGGTATCAGGAAATGGCGAACATGAAGGAGTGGGGGTATTCAATGGAGATGTTGGTTATATAGATGATATAGATGATGATAAAAATACTATATCTGTGATATTCGATAATGAAAAAAGAGTGATATATGATAATCTATGCTTTGATGAACTTGAACTTGCATATGCTATGACTATACACAAAAGTCAGGGAAGTGAATTTCCAGTTGGTATTATGCCTGTATTTATGGGGCCTCCCTTACTTATGAATAGAAATCTATTGTATACGGCTATAACTAGGGCAAAACAAATGGTGGTACTAGTTGGAAATTTAAGGGCTTTGAAATTCATGATAAGCAATGATAAAAGTTTTGAGAGATATTCTTTATTAAAATATAGAATAATGGATATAATGGAGAGTGGATTAGATGCCAATGTACCAGAAACTGAATTTGAGCAAACAGAAAAATAGAATTAGTGAATATATACTAGATTGGAGTACTAAAAATGGAAAAGTTCTAAATGTAATATCTCCGCCTTATAATTCAGTTGATATATTTATAAATGTTATATTATTTCATATATTTAATAATAAAAGAGTTATATATATTACTGACGAAAAGTGCGAAAATTTAAATATTATTAAGAGTTTAAAATCATATTTAAATGTAAAAACTATAAATAAATTGTTTAAAATATGTTGTTTCTATAATGCTGTAAATATTTCAGAAAATTATGATTTAATAATTTATGATAGTATAAGTACATTCTTATCACATAATAAAGATGAAATATATAATTTAATTTATAAATTATCAAATCATCATAGTAAAGTTATATTGTACTCTATAGAGGATATGTTTAATATTGGAAGCAAGATTGTTTTTCCGGCAAGGGATGATGAAAAACCATTGATTGAACCGAGGACTGTACTTACGAGAATTGACATAACTAGTGATATACCATTCCTTATATACGATTATTTGAAGTGTTCTATTATGTCTTCTAGAAAGGTTATAATATGTATTCCTGATAATTATAATATAGAGAGGATATATAGATATATATATAAATATTGCAGTAATATGACCCGGAATATAACATGTGTACATAAAATACATGATAGTAAAGTTATAGAAAATTTCAATAAATTTAAAAGAGGAGTATATATAACTGACAATTTTGATATATTTGATTATAGTATACAAGGTTCGGATGCAATAGTCTATTTCTCGGATAATTCTAAGTTTGACTATAAGAAATTAGTATATATTTGTGCAGCCGTAAATAGAAATAGAAAAAATTTAGAAGGAGAGGTTATATTTTTAGCTAATGAGGAAACATATGATATGGATAAGGCTAAAGATATAATGAGAAGTTTTAATAAAATAGCATGGGAACAGGGATTATTAAAAATTTAAAGTTTTTAAAAGAATGTTTATTATCAGTTATATATGCATCTGAGCAAAAATGTATTGTTTGTAATAAAGAGTTATATAATGACAGATTTATATGTTCTGAGTGTAGAGAGGATATAAAATTATGTAAAAATGCTTTTTGTATAAAAAAAGATGGTATGAGGTATGAAGTTTACAGTGCAGCATATTATTCAAAAACGGTAATGGAACTTATTATTTCTTTGAAATATAAAAATAATTTTGATTCTGGCAGGCTTTTAGCGAGTTATATGATAAATATTATAAAGCTTAATAACATACAGTTTGATTATATAACTTATGTTCCAATGACAAAAGCATCACTGAAGGACAGAGGATATAATCAAAGCAAATATATCTCGAAGATTATCTCTGATGAAATCGACATACCTGTAATCAACTGCTTGAAAAAAATAAAGTCGACAAAGGATCAAATAGGGCTCGGTGGTGTACAGAGATGGGCTAATATGAAAGATAGTTTTAAATATATAGCAAGATATGATATAGAAGGTAAGAATATCCTGGTAATTGATGATGTCATAACTACTGGTGCTACAGCGTATTATTGTGCAGAGCAGCTTACTATAAATGGAGCCAGAAAAGTTAGTATATTGACTGCTGCAAAAAGTAGAGTATAATCTTATTTATGAGTTAGGTTTGTGGTTGAAAGTCGATGCTAGTCGCAGGCGAAGCGATCCACGTAAGTTAAATAAAATGTTTAATGAGCATGGTGCGGTTTAGAAGTAAGTCCTGCCGTCTAAAGGCGAGAGAATAAATAGTGAGAGGTTAAATCCGGGTAGCAAAAATTCCAGCAGGCGAGTGTGGGGTCAAAGACCAGGTCAACTGATTCATGGATGCACTAGCGGTGCAGAATTAGCAGTCTTTTTTGAGGCTGCTATATTTATGCAGAATTAAAAATTCCCGACCTGCTCCATTTTATTGTTTTCACTAATCCATAGAGTTTTATGATAATTATAGTAAAAAAGTATATTGCATTATTGAAAATTCATGGTATAATAATATATGTAAGTTGTTCCGCGATAGCTCAACGGTGGAGCATTCGGCTGTTAACCGAAGGGTTGAAGGTTCGAATCCTTTTCGCGGAGCCATTTTTATTTTTTTGATAAATTTAATTGACAATTATAAATTTAATGTTAAAATATAAATAATTAAATATTTCGTGATGATAAAGAATAGTAATTATAATGTCTTTGAAGAGAGATTGTGGTTGGTGTGAACAATTAAGGCCTTATTTTGAATGGAACTTTTGAATGATATAAATGAGAGCAGGACTCATGTCAAAAAGGGTGGAACCGCGGAAAGAGTTTTCGTCCCTTAAGATAAGGGTCTTTTTTTTATATAATTTTAGGAGGTATTAGTAATGAAAAGTAAGAAGACTATGGATAAAGTAGTAGCTTTGTGTAAAAATAGAGGATTTGTATATCCTGGATCAGACATATACGGAGGACTTGCAAATACTTGGGATTATGGCCCTATGGGAGTTGAATTAAAGAACAATGTAAAAAAGGTATGGTGGCAGAAATTTGTTCAGGAAAGTAAATATAATGTTGGTATAGATGCGGCCATATTGATGAATAAAGAGGTGTGGGTTGCGTCTGGTCATGTTGGAAATTTTTCAGACCCCCTTATGGATTGCAAAGAGTGTAAAACGAGATTTAGAGCAGATAAATTAGTTGAAGAGCATATGACAAAAAGAGGAATAGAAAAGGCTAGCGCTGATGGATGGAGTAATGAAAAACTAAAAAAGTATATTGATGATAATAATATTAATTGCCCAAGTTGTGGGAAACACAATTTTACAGATATAAGACAATTTAATCTTATGTTTAAAACTTTTCAGGGTGTAACTGAAGATTCTAAATCAGAGACATTTTTAAGACCTGAAACGGCACAGGGCATATTTGTAAATTTTAAAAATGTTCAAAGAACAACAAGAAAGAAAATACCATTTGGTATAGCTCAAATAGGAAAATCATTCAGAAATGAAATAACTCCAGGAAATTTTACTTTTAGAACAAGGGAGTTTGAACAAATGGAGATAGAATTCTTCTGTAAACCGGGAACTGATCTCGAATGGCATGATTACTGGAAAAAGCATACCTGGGATTTTTTACTAGGGCTTGGTATTAATAAAGAAAATATAAGATTTAGAGATCATGAAAAAGAAGAACTATCGCATTATAGTAAAGCAACTTCGGATATTGAATACTTGTTTCCATTTGGCTGGGGAGAATTATGGGGTGTCGCTGATAGAACTGATTATGATTTGAAACAACATCAGGAACATTCAGGAAAAGATATGACATATCTTGATCCAACTACTAATGAAAGATATATACCATATTGTATAGAACCATCGGTTGGAGCGGATAGAATTGTTCTTGCGTTTTTGGTAGATGCATATGATGAGGAAGAACTAGAAGGAGGAGATGTGAGAACAGTTATGCATTTACATCCAGCTATAGCTCCATTTAAGGCTGCAATACTTCCACTTACTAAGAAATTATCTGATAAGGCATCAGAACTTTATGATGAACTTAGACGAGATTTTAGTGTTGATTATGATGAGGCAGGAAGTATTGGAAAAAGATATAGAAGAGAAGATGAAGCTGGAACTCCTTATTGTATAACAGTAGATTTTGACACGTTAGATGATAATACTGTTACAGTTAGAGATAGAGATACTATGGAACAGTTTAGAATTAAAATAGATAAGATAAAAGATTTCTTAAAAGAAAAAGTGGAATTTTAGTATTAACAGTCTGCCAAAACATTAGTGTTATATTTGGCAGACTGTTCTTATATAGGGTTCATAAATGAAAGCTTAACTTAGACTTGTAAACCATATAATTAAAAAAGAATTCAAAAAATAAAATTACCGGATTTAAAAATCCGGTAAAATAGGGTTTAATCATGGGGATATGTTATATGTTTAATTAAAACTTGGGGAATTATATTAATGTTTCCTTACGGCACAAATTTATTATAGCACATAACTTCAACAAATTTCAACAATATATATGTATTTGTTAAATTAAATATTTTCTAATAATTTTGATTTGACAATATTATATTATAAAAAGTGTCTAAAATCACTTTATATGTTGTACTAATTATAAATATTTAAACATTAATACAAAGTGGTATAATTAAATAGTAAATTTAATGAATATTAATGTCTTGGAGGGCTTATATAATGAAGGATAGCTTTATGGATTTTAAAAAGTTTGTAAAAGGAAAAAAGGTAGCTGTAGTTGGTATAGGAATTAGTAATAAACCCTTGATAGATTTATTATTAAATCTAGGTGCAGATGTCAGTGCATTTGATAAAAAAAATAAAGAACAATTAGGAAAAACGGCGGAAGAACTTAGTAAAAAAGGTGTTAATCTAGTTTTAGGCAACAGATATTTGGAAAAATTAAAGGATTTTGAAGTGATATTTAAAACACCTTCTATGAGAATAGATATGCCGGAACTTCAAGAGGCAAAGAGATCAGGTGCGTATATAACTTCCGAAATGGAGGAGTTTATAAGGTATTGTCCTGCTAAAATATATGGAGTTACAGGTAGTGATGGAAAAACAACTACAACAACTTTGATATATAATATTTTAAAAGAGCAGGGATACAAAACGTGGGTAGGGGGAAATATAGGAACACCTTTATTTAGTAAAATAGAACAAATAAGTAGAGATGATAAAGTAGTACTTGAATTGTCAAGTTTTCAATTAATGACAATGAATGTATCACCGGAAGTTTCAATTGTAACAAATCTGAGCCCTAATCATTTAGATATGCATAAAAATATGGATGAATATATTAATGCTAAAAAGAATATATTCAAATATCAAAAAAAGAATGATTTACTTATTTTGAATAAGGATAATAAAATTACAAATTCCATGACTGATGAAGCAAAAGGAAGATTAATGAAGTTCAGCATAAGGCAAAAGATTGATTATGGTGCTTATTTTGAAAGTGAGAAGTTGTATATAAATAATAAAGAAGTTTGTGAACTAAAAGATATAAAATTAAAGGGTATGCACAACGTTGAAAATTTATTGGCGGCATTTTGTGCTGTAAATGAAGATGTTGATATTGCAACTATGAAAAAAGTAGCTGCTTCATTTGCTGGAGTAGAACATAGATGTGAATTTGTTAGAGAACTAGATGGAGTAAAGTATTATAATGATTCGATTGCTTCGAGTCCTACTAGAACACTAGCTGGGTTAGTTGCATTTGACAGACCGGTAATTTTAATTGCAGGTGGATATGACAAGAATATACCATTCGAACCTTTGGCGGAAAAAGGATATGAGTATATAAAGACCTTGGTTTTAGTCGGAAATACTAAGAATAAGATAAAGGCCAGTTTTGAGAAAGTTATTGAAGATAAAAAAATCAAACTACCTATTTTAATGGCTGATGATTTTGAGGATGCTGTTTTAAAGGCGAGACAAAGTGCCAAAGGTGGGGATATAGTTACATTATCACCTGCTTGTGCAAGTTTTGATTTATTTCCAAACTTTGAGGTTAGGGGAAATAAATTTAAAGATATAGTTAATCATTTGGATTAATTGATAATGAAAATAAGGATTTATAAGTAAAATTTCTATATTATTTTTAGGGCTGATTTTTAAATTAGCCCTATATTTTTGATAAATATATCGTAAACTCAACATGGAGTGTCAATATGTAAAAAAATTAGGTATTAATAGAGAATTAAAGAATAATATATATAATTTTAGTTAATAATATGTTTGAAATGCTCATAAGTTAATAAAAGATGATAACATATTTAATGTCGCTTGAGGGAAGCTCAAGTGGTGGTCAGGAAAAGTTTTTAGAATAATTTTTAGTTGTATATAATGAAAGTTAAAATAATTAAAAAAATTTAAAAAATTTCTTGACAGTTTAGAGAGTACATGGTAAGATATATAAGTCGCTTGGATGAAGCGGCGATGAACCTTGAAAATCAAACAGAGAAGAGTAAAAATAAACCAGCAATTCTTTTGAAAGCTGTTTTAACAGCTTGAAAGTAAAGTAAATGAGCTTAAGTTGAACTCAAAACTCTGAATAAGAGTTTTATATAAGAAATTAAATTGAGAGTTTGATCCTGGCTCAGGACGAACGCTGGCGGCGTGCTTAACACATGCAAGTCGAGCGAGAGAAATCCCTTCGGGGATGGATCTAGCGGCGGACGGGTGAGTAACACGTGGGCAACCTGCCTCAAAGAGGGGGATAGCCTCCCGAAAGGGAGATTAATACCGCATAATGTTGTTTTACTGCATAGTAAAGCAACCAAAGGAGTAATCCACTTTGAGATGGGCCCGCGCCGCATTAGTTAGTTGGTGAGGTAATGGCTCACCAAGGCGACGATGCGTAGCCGACCTGAGAGGGTGATCGGCCACATTGGAACTGAGAGACGGTCCAGACTCCTACGGGAGGCAGCAGTGGGGAATATTGCACAATGGGCGGAAGCCTGATGCAGCAACGCCGCGTGGGTGATGAAGGTTTTCGGATTGTAAAGCCCTGTCTTTTGGGACGATAATGACGGTACCAAAGGAGGAAGCCACGGCTAACTACGTGCCAGCAGCCGCGGTAATACGTAGGTGGCGAGCGTTGTCCGGATTTACTGGGCGTAAAGGGTGCGTAGGCGGATATTTAAGTGGGATGTGAAAACCCCGGGCTTAACCCGGGGACTGCATTTCAAACTGGATATCTGGAGTGCAGGAGAGGAAAGCGGAATTCCTAGTGTAGCGGTGAAATGCGTAGAGATTAGGAAGAACACCAGTGGCGAAGGCGGCTTTCTGGACTGTAACTGACGCTGAGGCACGAAAGCGTGGGTAGCAAACAGGATTAGATACCCTGGTAGTCCACGCCGTAAACGATGAGTACTAGGTGTAGGAGGTATCGACCCCTTCTGTGCCGCAGTAAACGCAATAAGTACTCCGCCTGGGAAGTACGATCGCAAGATTAAAACTCAAAGGAATTGACGGGGGCCCGCACAAGCAGCGGAGCATGTGGTTTAATTCGAAGCAACGCGAAGAACCTTACCTAGACTTGACATCCCCTGAATTACCTGTAATTAGGGAAGCCCTCCGGGGCAGGGAGACAGGTGGTGCATGGTTGTCGTCAGCTCGTGTCGTGAGATGTTAGGTTAAGTCCTGCAACGAGCGCAACCCCTATCATTAGTTGCTACCATTAAGTTGAGCACTCTAGTGAGACTGCCCGGGTCAACCGGGAGGAAGGTGGGGATGACGTCAAATCATCATGCCCCTTATGTCTAGGGCTACACACGTGCTACAATGGTGAATACAGAGAGATGCAAACCCGCAAGGGTGAGCCAAACTTTAAAATTCACCTCAGTTCGGATTGCAGGCTGAAACCCGCCTGCATGAAGCTGGAGTTGCTAGTAATCGCGAATCAGAATGTCGCGGTGAATGCGTTCCCGGGCCTTGTACACACCGCCCGTCACACCATGAGAGTTGGCAACACCCGAAGTCCGTGGGGTAACCGTAAGGAACCAGCGGCCGAAGGTGGGGTTAATAATTGGGGTGAAGTCGTAACAAGGTAGCCGTAGGAGAACCTGCGGCTGGATCACCTCCTTTCTAAGGAGTCGTAAGATAGGTAACTCTATCTTAAAGACCGGTTTATACTTACTCTGTTTGATTTTGAGGGGTTAAAAACCTGAACGGTTTTTAACGGGTAATTTAGCTAAATGTAGTTTGGCGTTAAAATTACACCGGGCCGTAGGCTTAAATCTATAAGGTTTTTAACAGATAGCAGATGTTATCTGTCATCATTCTCATATTGTTCTTTGAAAACTGCACAGAGAAGAAAGTTAAAGTAAAGTTATTACTTTGTAAAATTGATTAAAGATTCTTAATTATTTGATATATATTAATGTATATTATTATTAATTAACCAGTAAAAATTGATAGAGACGGGTAGCTTGCGGAAAATGTCGGGCGAAGAGCGGAGCTTACTTAGGTAAGTGAGTGTCTGAGCGAAACATTTGACAGAAAGATACGGAGTTTATAGCAATTTTTACTTAAAAGGTCAAGCTACAAAGGGCGCATGGTGAATGCCATGGCACCAGGAGTCGAAGAAGGACGCGATAAGCTGCGATAAGCTTCGGGTAGGCGCAAATAGCCTGTGATCCGTAGATTTCCGAATGGGGCAACCCACATGACTAACGTCATGTACTGTAAACTGAATTCATAGGTTTATAGAGACACACCCGGGGAACTGAAACATCTAAGTACCCGGAGGAAGAGAAAGAAATATCGATTTCTTTAGTAGCGGCGAGCGAAAGAGAATGAGCCCAAACCAGGAACTTGTTCCTGGGGTTGTGGATAGATCACAATTACTTTTATTCTTTAATTGAAGAGAGCTGGAAGGCTCTGCCACAGAAGGTAAAAGCCCTGTAAGTAAAAAAGAATTTTAGTTAGATCTATTCCAGAGTACCACGAGACACGTGAAACCTTGTGGGAAGCTGGGAGGACCACCTCCCAAGGCTAAATACTACCTGGTGACCGATAGTGAAGCAGTACCGTGAGGGAAAGGTGAAAAGAACCCCGGAAGGGGAGTGAAATAGAACCTGAAACCGTGTGTCCACAACCGGTCGAAGCACATTTAAGTGCGACGACGTGCTTTTTGTAGAACGAGCCAGCGAGTTACGGTATGTAGCAAGGTTAAGTACTTATGGTACGGAGCCGGAGGGAAACCGAGTCTGAATAGGGCGACTAGTTGCATGCTGTAGACCCGAAACCGGGTGACCTATCCATGGACAGGATGAAGCGGAAGTAAAATTCCGTGGAGGTCCGAACCGCGTTGGTGTTGAAAAACCATGGGATGAGCTGTGGATAGCGGAGAAATTCCAATCGAACCCGGAGATAGCTGGTTCTCCTCGAAATAGCTTTAGGGCTAGCGTCGGGACTGAGTAATGGAGGTAGAGCACTGAATAGGCTAGGGGCTTTAAAAAGTTACTGAACCTTATCAAACTCCGAATGCCATTTACTTGTATCCCGGCAGTCAGACTGCGAATGATAAGATCCGTGGTCAAAAGGGAAACAGCCCAGATCATCAGCTAAGGTCCCAAAGTGTAAGTTAAGTGGTAAAGGATGTGGGATTTCTAAGACAACTAGGATGTTGGCTTAGAAGCAGCCACTCATTTAAAGAGTGCGTAATAGCTCACTAGTCGAGAGATCCTGCGCCGAAAATGTCCGGGGCTAAAACTTACCACCGAAGCTATGGACTCGTAAGAGTGGTAGAGGAGCTTCCTGTATGGATTGAAGCCGTACCGTAAGGAGCGGTGGACCGTACAGGAGTGAGTATGCTGGCATAAGTAGCGAGAAATAAGTGAGAATCTTATTGGTCGAAAACCTGAGGTTTCCTGGGGAAGGCTCGTCCTCCCAGGGTTAGTCGGGACCTAAGCCGAGGCCGAAAGGCGTAGGTGATGGACAATTGGTTGATATTCCAATACCGCCAGTTTGCGTTTGACAGATGGGATGACGCAGGAGGATAGGATGTGCACACTATTGGATGTGTGTCTAAGCACTTAGACGTGCCCGGAAGGTAAATCCACCGGGATTAGTTAAGGTGTTACAGGGATCTCTTTTTAAGAGAGAAGTATCCGGTTCCACGCTGCCAAGAAAAGTCTCTATGGAGTAAACCGGTGCCCGTACCGCAAACCGACACAGGTAGGTGAGGAGAAAATCCTAAGACCATCGGAAGAATTGCTGTTAAGGAACTAGGCAAATTGACCCCGTAACTTAGGGATAAGGGGTGCCATCTTTATTGATGGCCGCAGAGAATAGGCTCAAGCAACTGTTTAGCAAAAACACAGGTCTCTGCTAAAGCGTAAGCTGATGTATAGGGGCTGACGCCTGCCCGGTGCTGGAAGGTTAAGGGGAATACTAAGCCGTATGGCGAAGGTATGAACTTAAGCCCCAGTAAACGGCGGCCGTAACTATAACGGTCCTAAGGTAGCGAAATTCCTTGTCGGGTAAGTTCCGACCCGCACGAATGGCGTAATGATTTGAGCACTGTCTCAACAGCAAATCCGGCGAAATTGTAGTGCAAGTGAAGATGCTTGCTACCCGCAGTTGGACGGAAAGACCCCGTAGAGCTTTACTGCAGCTTAGCATTGAGTTTCGGTATTGTCTGTACAGGATAGGTGGGAGACTTAGATACCCGGGCGTCAGCCCTGGTGGAGTCACCCTTGGGATACCACCCTGACAGTACTGGAATTCTAACCGGAGGCCATTTATCTGGTCACGGGACATTGTTAGGCGGGCAGTTTGACTGGGGCGGTCGCCTCCTAAAATGTAACGGAGGCGCCCAAAGGTTCCCTCAGAACGGTTAGAAATCGTTCGCAGAGTGCAAAGGCAGAAGGGAGCCTGACTGCGACACATACAGGTGGAGCAGGGACGAAAGTCGGGCTTAGTGATCCGGTGGTACCTCGTGGGAGGGCCATCGCTCAACGGATAAAAGCTACCTCGGGGATAACAGGCTGATCTCCCCCAAGAGTCCACATCGACGGGGAGGTTTGGCACCTCGATGTCGGCTCGTCGCATCCTGGGGCTGAAGTAGGTCCCAAGGGTTGGGCCGTTCGCCCATTAAAGCGGCACGCGAGCTGGGTTCAGAACGTCGTGAGACAGTTCGGTCCCTATCCGCTGCGGGCGCAGGAAATTTGAGAGGAGCTGTCCTTAGTACGAGAGGACCGGGATGGACTGACCTCTGGTGTACCAGTTGTTCCGCCAGGAGCACGGCTGGGTAGCTATGTCGGGACGGGATAAACGCTGAAAGCATCTAAGCGTGAAGCCCACCTCAAGATTAGATTTCCCATAGCGTAAGCTAGTAAGACCCCTTGAAGAACACAAGGTTGATAGGTCAGAGGTGTAAGCATAGCGATATGTTCAGCTGACTGATACTAATAGGTCGAGGGCTTGACCAATTACTTTTCTTAATCAATTTCTTCTATCTTTACTGTGCAGTTTTGAGAGAACAATCTCAATTAGCCGGGATTTATTTATAAACCTCCGGTTAGTATAAATTTTATTAGAGTTTTAGTCAATGCATATTTATCTAAATCAAAGATTTAGAAGCAATCAGTAATCTGGTGGTTATTACATAAAGGTAACACTCCTTCCCATACCGAACAGGTAGGTTAAGCTTTATTGTGCCGATGGTACTTCAGGGGCAGCCCTGCGGGAGAGTAGGTCACCGCCAGGTATAAAACTTATATTGTTCCGCGATAGCTCAACGGTGGAGCATTCGGCTGTTAACCGAAGGGTTGAAGGTTCGAATCCTTTTCGCGGAGCCATTTTTATTTTTTGTGAAAATTTTTTATCTTTATAGAATAAGAAAATTCCCAAATAGTTGCTATTTGGGAATTTTTAGTATGTTTTATGTTAATTCAAAATTGAGAGACTTTTGTACGGAAATTATTTATTAAAAGCTTCCTTCCAGTCTTTCATAAATTTCTCTATTCCTTGATCAGTTAAAGGATGTTTGATTAATTGTTTTATGATTTTATAAGGTACAGTAGCAATATGTGCACCATAAATGGCAGCATTAACGACATGCATAGGATTACGTATACTTGCTGCTATTATTTGAGTTTTTATTTCATGAACTTTAAATATAGTACATATCGAAGATATTAGATCCATGGAATTATCAGATATATCATCAAGTCTTCCAAGAAATGGGCTAACATAAGAAGCCCCCGCTCTAGCAGCCAATAGTGCTTGACCAGCTGAAAAGATAAGTGTTACATTTGTCTGTATACCTTCTTTTGATAAAACTTTTACAGCTTTTAACCCTTCCTCAGTCATAGGTATCTTTACGACCATATTTTTATGAATCTTTGCTATTTTTCTGCCTTCCTTTATCATTCCATCTGCATCTGAAGCTATAACTTCTCCACTTATAGGACCATCAACAATAGAAGTGATTTCTTTTATTACCTCATTAAAATCGCGTCCTTCTTTTGCTATTAATGAAGGATTCGTAGTAACACCACAAATAATCCCCATGTCATTAGCTTCTTTTATTTCTTCTACATTTGCCGTATCTATGAATAGTTTCATAAAATTGCCTCCTTGTTATTCTGATTAAAGTTTTGTCTATAATCAAAATAACAGAGATAATAAGTAAATTTCAACTATAATATAAGGGTAAATTATAGCTGAAATCTGTTTTAAAGTATTATTTAATAGTTTCTCTTATGATATCTCGTAAATTTGTATTTTAATTTTACTATTCTAATGAAGGAATTAATTCAACTTTAGTATAGTAAGAGGAATAACAACTTTATCTGATGTATTAAAAGATGGGCAGAACAATATAGAAAAGGCTGTTGAAAATATAATGAAGCTCATTAATTTGGTATGATATACTTAGAAACTAAATATGACTAAAAATATAAAAAACTATTGACAAAGTAATATTACGCTAGTATAATTCTTAATTGTAGCCAATCGGGTTTTATAGATAGACTACATTGTGACATATATCTGGTGATTATTACATAAAGGTAACACTCCTTCCCATATCGAACAGGTAGGTTAAGCTTTATTGTGCTTATGGTACTTCAGAGGAGACTTTGTGGAAGAGCAAGTCGTTGCCGGATTAGTATGGATCTTTAGCTCAGTTGGTTAGAGCAACCGGCTCATAACCGGTCGGTCCGGGGTTCGAATCCCTGAAGGTCCACCAAATATGGGGGTATAGCTCAGTTGGGAGAGCATCTGCCTTGCACGCAGAGGGTCAAGAGTTCGAGTCTCTTTATCTCCACCATAAAAGATGAGGAAAATTTACTTTCCTCATCTTTTTTATACTAAAAAATAATATGTGAAGTTCTATTTTGTCTAAAATGTTTTCTTGACAGTATAAACTTAGTATGGTATTATATTAATCGTTGTAAATGTTAGTGAACCTTGAAAATCAAACAGAGAAGAGTAAAAAATAAACCAGCAATTCTTTTGAAAGCTGTTTTGGCAGCTTAAAAGTAAAGTAAATGAGCTTAAGTTGAACTCAAAACTCTGAATAAGAGTTTTATATAAGAAATTAAATTGAGAGTTTGATCCTGGCTCAGGACGAACGCTGGCGGCGTGCTTAACACATGCAAGTCGAGCGAGAGAAATCCCTTCGGGGATGGATCTAGCGGCGGACGGGTGAGTAACACGTGGGCAACCTGCCTCAAAGAGGGGGATAGCCTCCCGAAAGGGAGATTAATACCGCATAATGTTGTTTTACTGCATAGTAAAGCAACCAAAGGAGTAATCCACTTTGAGATGGGCCCGCGCCGCATTAGTTAGTTGGTGAGGTAATGGCTCACCAAGGCGACGATGCGTAGCCGACCTGAGAGGGTGATCGGCCACATTGGAACTGAGAGACGGTCCAGACTCCTACGGGAGGCAGCAGTGGGGAATATTGCACAATGGGCGGAAGCCTGATGCAGCAACGCCGCGTGGGTGATGAAGGTTTTCGGATTGTAAAGCCCTGTCTTTTGGGACGATAATGACGGTACCAAAGGAGGAAGCCACGGCTAACTACGTGCCAGCAGCCGCGGTAATACGTAGGTGGCGAGCGTTGTCCGGATTTACTGGGCGTAAAGGGTGCGTAGGCGGATATTTAAGTGGGATGTGAAAACCCCGGGCTTAACCCGGGGACTGCATTTCAAACTGGATATCTGGAGTGCAGGAGAGGAAAGCGGAATTCCTAGTGTAGCGGTGAAATGCGTAGAGATTAGGAAGAACACCAGTGGCGAAGGCGGCTTTCTGGACTGTAACTGACGCTGAGGCACGAAAGCGTGGGTAGCAAACAGGATTAGATACCCTGGTAGTCCACGCCGTAAACGATGAGTACTAGGTGTAGGAGGTATCGACCCCTTCTGTGCCGCAGTAAACGCAATAAGTACTCCGCCTGGGAAGTACGATCGCAAGATTAAAACTCAAAGGAATTGACGGGGGCCCGCACAAGCAGCGGAGCATGTGGTTTAATTCGAAGCAACGCGAAGAACCTTACCTAGACTTGACATCCCCTGAATTACCTGTAATTAGGGAAGCCCTCCGGGGCAGGGAGACAGGTGGTGCATGGTTGTCGTCAGCTCGTGTCGTGAGATGTTAGGTTAAGTCCTGCAACGAGCGCAACCCCTATCATTAGTTGCTACCATTAAGTTGAGCACTCTAGTGAGACTGCCCGGGTCAACCGGGAGGAAGGTGGGGATGACGTCAAATCATCATGCCCCTTATGTCTAGGGCTACACACGTGCTACAATGGTGAATACAGAGAGATGCAAACCCGCAAGGGTGAGCCAAACTTTAAAATTCACCTCAGTTCGGATTGCAGGCTGAAACCCGCCTGCATGAAGCTGGAGTTGCTAGTAATCGCGAATCAGAATGTCGCGGTGAATGCGTTCCCGGGCCTTGTACACACCGCCCGTCACACCATGAGAGTTGGCAACACCCGAAGTCCGTGGGGTAACCGTAAGGAACCAGCGGCCGAAGGTGGGGTTAATAATTGGGGTGAAGTCGTAACAAGGTAGCCGTAGGAGAACCTGCGGCTGGATCACCTCCTTTCTAAGGAGTCGTAAGATAGGTAACTCTATCTTAAAGATCGGTTTATATTTATCTGTTTGATTTATATTGTTCACAATTCTAATATATGGGGGTATAGCTCAGTTGGGAGAGCATCTGCCTTGCACGCAGAGGGTCAAGAGTTCGAGTCTCTTTATCTCCACCATGTGGGCTTATAGCTCAGCTGGTTAGAGCGCACGCCTGATAAGCGTGAGGTCGATGGTTCGAGTCCATTTAAGCCCACCATTTGTTCTTTGAAAACTGCACAGAGAAGAAAGTTAAAGTAAAGTTATTACTTTGTAAAATTGATTAAAGATTCTTAATTATTTGATATATATTAACATATATTATTATTAATTAACCGGTAAAAATTGATAGAAACGGGTAGCTTGAGGAAAATGTCGTGCAAAGGGTGGAGCTTACTTATGTAAGTGAGTATCCGGGCGAAACATTTGACAGAAAGATACGGAGTTTATAGCAATTTTTACTTAAAAGGTCAAGCTACAAAGGGCGCATGGTGAATGCCATGGCACCAGGAGTCGAAGAAGGACGCGATAAGCTGCGATAAGCTCCGGGTAGGCGCAAATAGCCTGTGATCCGTAGATTTCCGAATGGGGCAACCCGCATGACTAACGTCATGTACTGTAAACTGAATTCATAGGTTTATAGAGACACACCCGGGGAACTGAAACATCTAAGTACCCGGAGGAAGAGAAAGAAATATCGATTTCTTTAGTAGCGGCGAGCGAAAGAGAATGAGCCCAAACCAGGAACTTGTTCCTGGGGTTGCGGGTAGATCACAATTACTTTTATTCTTTAATTGAAGAGAGCTGGAAGGCTCCGCCACAGAAGGTAAAAGCCCTGTAAGTAAAAAAGAATTTTAGTTAGATCTATTCCAGAGTACCACGAGACACGTGAAACCTTGTGGGAAGCTGGGAGGACCACCTCCCAAGGCTAAATACTACCTGGTGACCGATAGTGAAGCAGTACCGTGAGGGAAAGGTGAAAAGAACCCCGGAAGGGGAGTGAAATAGAACCTGAAACCGTGTGTCCACAACCGGTCGAAGCACATTTAAGTGCGACGACGTGCTTTTTGTAGAACGAGCCAGCGAGTTACGGTATGTAGCAAGGTTAAGTACTTATGGTACGGAGCCGGAGGGAAACCGAGTCTGAATAGGGCGACCAGTTGCATGCTGTAGACCCGAAACCGGGTGACCTATCCATGGACAGGATGAAGCGGAAGTAAAATTCCGTGGAGGTCCGAACCGCGTTGGTGTTGAAAAACCATGGGATGAGCTGTGGATAGCGGAGAAATTCCAATCGAACCCGGAGATAGCTGGTTCTCCTCGAAATAGCTTTAGGGCTAGCGTCGGGACTGAGTAATGGAGGTAGAGCACTGAATAGGCTAGGGGCTTTAAAAAGTTACTGAACCTTATCAAACTCCGAATGCCATTTACTTGTATCCCGGCAGTCAGACTGCGAATGATAAGATCCGTGGTCAAAAGGGAAACAGCCCAGATCATCAGCTAAGGTCCCAAAGTGTAAGTTAAGTGGTAAAGGATGTGGGATTTCTAAGACAACTAGGATGTTGGCTTAGAAGCAGCCACTCATTTAAAGAGTGCGTAATAGCTCACTAGTCGAGAGATCCTGCGCCGAAAATGTCCGGGGCTAAAACTTACCACCGAAGCTATGGACTCGTAAGAGTGGTAGAGGAGCTTCCTGTATGGATTGAAGCCGTACCGTAAGGAGCGGTGGACCGTACAGGAGTGAGTATGCTGGCATAAGTAGCGAGAAATAAGTGAGAATCTTATTGGTCGAAAACCTGAGGTTTCCTGGGGAAGGCTCGTCCTCCCAGGGTTAGTCGGGACCTAAGCCGAGGCCGAAAGGCGTAGGTGATGGACAATTGGTTGATATTCCAATACCGCCAGTTTACGTTTGACAGATGGGATGACGCAGGAGGATAGGATGTGCACACTATTGGATGTGTGTCTAAGCACTCAGACGTGCCCGGAAGGTAAATCCACCGGGATTAGTTAAGGTGTTACAGGGATCTCTTTTTAAGAGAGAAGTATCCGGTTCCACGCTGCCAAGAAAAGTCTCTATGGAGTAAACCGGTGCCCGTACCGCAAACCGACACAGGTAGGTGAGGAGAAAATCCTAAGACCATCGGAAGAATTGCTGTTAAGGAACTAGGCAAATTGACCCCGTAACTTAGGGATAAGGGGTGCCATCTTTATTGATGGCCGCAGAGAATAGGCTCAAGCAACTGTTTAGCAAAAACACAGGTCTCTGCTAAAGCGTAAGCTGATGTATAGGGGCTGACGCCTGCCCGGTGCTGGAAGGTTAAGGGGAATACTAAGCCGTATGGCGAAGGTATGAACTTAAGCCCCAGTAAACGGCGGCCGTAACTATAACGGTCCTAAGGTAGCGAAATTCCTTGTCGGGTAAGTTCCGACCCGCACGAATGGCGTAATGATTTGAGCACTGTCTCAACAGCAAATCCGGCGAAATTGTAGTGCAAGTGAAGATGCTTGCTACCCGCAGTTGGACGGAAAGACCCCGTAGAGCTTTACTGCAGCTTAACATTGAGTTCCGGTATTGTCTGTACAGGATAGGTGGGAGACTTAGATACCCGGGCGTCAGCCCTGGTGGAGTCACCCTTGGGATACCACCCTGACAGTACTGGAATTCTAACCGGAGGCCATTTATCTGGTCACGGGACATTGTTAGGCGGGCAGTTTGACTGGGGCGGTCGCCTCCTAAAATGTAACGGAGGCGCCCAAAGGTTCCCTCAGAACGGTTAGAAATCGTTCGCAGAGTGCAAAGGCAGAAGGGAGCCTGACTGCGACACATACAGGTGGAGCAGGGACGAAAGTCGGGCTTAGTGATCCGGTGGTACCTCGTGGGAGGGCCATCGCTCAACGGATAAAAGCTACCTCGGGGATAACAGGCTGATCTCCCCCAAGAGTCCACATCGACGGGGAGGTTTGGCACCTCGATGTCGGCTCGTCGCATCCTGGGGCTGAAGTAGGTCCCAAGGGTTGGGCCGTTCGCCCATTAAAGCGGCACGCGAGCTGGGTTCAGAACGTCGTGAGACAGTTCGGTCCCTATCCGCTGCGGGCGCAGGAAATTTGAGAGGAGCTGTCCTTAGTACGAGAGGACCGGGATGGACTGACCTCTGGTGTACCAGTTGTTCCGCCAGGAGCACGGCTGGGTAGCTATGTCGGGACGGGATAAACGCTGAAAGCATCTAAGCGTGAAGCCCACCTCAAGATTAGATTTCCCATAGCGTAAGCTAGTAAGACCCCTTGAAGAACACAAGGTTGATAGGTCAGAGGTGTAAGCATAGCGATATGTTCAGCTGACTGATACTAATAGGTCGAGGGCTTGACCAGTTACTTTTCTTAATCAATTTCTTCTATCTTTACTGTGCAGTTTTGAGAGAACAATCTCAATTAGCCGGGGTTTATTTATAAACCTCCGCAATCAGCAATCTGGTGGTTATTACATAAAGGTAACACTCCTTCCCATACCGAACAGGTAGGTTAAGCTTTATTGTGCCGATGGTACTTCAGGGGCAGCCCTGCGGGAGAGTAGGTCACCGCCAGGTATAAAAACTTATATTGTTCCGCGATAGCTCAACGGTGGAGCATTCGGCTGTTAACCGAAGGGTTGAAGGTTCGAATCCTTTTCGCGGAGCCATTTTTATTTTTTGTGAAAATTTTTTATCTTTATAGAATAACTAGAATAATTTTACATAGTTATAGAATTAAGAAATAATATCTTATTCTATAACTTTTTATTTTTATAATATAAAAAAATTAATAATAATTTAATCTAATAATTTAGAAAATTTAATTAACTTAACAGGATTTTCAATATTAAAATAGAATTATATATCTAAGTGAAAGTAAGAGGAGGAATTACTCATGAAAAATTATGCAACTGGAAATTTAAGAAATGTAGGTGTAATAGGTCATAGTGGTTCAGGTAAAACTACTTTAACAGAAGCTATACTTTATTATACAGGAGGAACCGATAGATTTGGTAGAACAGAAGATGGCAATACTATTAGTGATTACGATACTGAAGAGAAAAAGAGAAGGATTTCTTTGGCTACATCAATAATACCATGTGAATGGAATGATATAAAAATTAATTTGGTTGATATGCCAGGATATTTTGACTTCGTGGGCGAGGTATATGAAGGATTAAAAGCTGTTGATGTAGCACTAATTGTTGCATCAGGTGTTTCTGGAGTACAGGTTGGAACTGAAAAGTCATGGGATTATGTAAATGAATATAAACTTCCTCGAGCATTTTATATAAACAAACTTGATAGAGAAAATTCCAATTTTGATAAAGTATTTTCACAGTTAAAAAGTAAATTTGGAATGTCAGTTATTCCTGTACAGTATCCTATAGGAAGTGAGGAAAGTTTTATAGGTGTTGTAAATATAATATCAGGAAGAGCACGAGTATTTGATAAAGACAGTAATTTTATGAAGGAGGTTAAGATACCTAAAGAACTTGTACCTAAGATTAAAGATTGTAAAAATATGCTTATTGAAGCTGTTGCGGAAACGGACGAAAAGCTTTTAGATAAATATTTTGAAGATGGGAGCTTAACAGATGATGAGATATACTCAGGCCTTATAAATGGGTGTGCAAATGGTGATATAGCGCCAGTTATGTGTGGTTCTGCTGTAAAGTCTATCGGAATTGAAACATTGATTGAGGATATAGTAGAATGTTTTCCTTCTCCAGAAAAATCATCAATTTTAGATGGATATGCTGATGATAATTTAAAAATGGAAGTTAAGATAGATGATAAGGCACCTCTGTCTGCTTTTGTATTTAAAACTATAGCTGATCCATTTGTAGGTAAACTTTCTCTTTTTAGAGTTATCACCGGTAAGATGAAATCAGATTCAATGGTATATAATTCTAATAAAGAGAAAAGTGAAAAAATAGGAAGCATGTATTACTTAAAGGGAAAACAGCAGATACAAACGGATGAAATTATAGCTGGAGATATAGGAGCGGTTTCAAAATTACAATTTACTTCTACAGGAGATACATTATGTTCTAAAGAGGATGCCATTGTTTTTAATAATATAAATTTTCCACAATCTGTAATATCCATGGCAGTAATACCTAAATCAAAAAACGATGAAGATAAGATATCAAATGGCCTAAATAAACTTGTTGAAGAAGATCCGACCTTTAAAGTATCACAAGATGTGGAGAATGCTGAAACTATAATTTCGGGTCTTGGTGAGACACATCTAGATGTAATAGCATCGAAACTTAAAGGCAAATTTGGAACTGAAGTTGAACTTAGATATCCTAAAGTCCTCTATAGAGAAACTATTAAAAAAGTATCGGATGTCCAAGGAAAACATAAAAAGCAGTCAGGTGGACATGGTCAATATGGTGATGTAGTGATAAAATTCGAGCCAAGGAATGATGGTGAGACAGATCTTATGTTCGTTGATAAAGTAGTAGGAGGAGTTGTCCCGAGACAGTATATACCAGCAGTCGAAAAAGGATTAAAGGATTGTGTAAAACATGGAGTGCTCGCAGGATATCCGGTTATAGGGCTCAAAGCCACACTACATGATGGTTCGTATCATTCAGTTGATTCGTCCGAAATGGCTTTTAAGGTTGCATCTTCGATAGCATATAAAAAAGGACTTGTGGCAGCAGAATCAATACTTTTAGAACCAGTAATGCATGCTGAAATAGTAGTTCCAGATGAATATATGGGAGATATAATAGGAGATATAAATAAGAAAAGGGGTAGAGTTTTAGGAATGGAGCCATGTGGCAAGGATCAAAGAATAATAGTGGAGGTTCCACAGGCAGAGATGTTTAAATATGCTACAGATTTGAGATCAATGACCCAAGCCAGGGGGAATTTTACAATGAGATTTGAAAGATATGAAGAGGTTCCAGAAATTGAAGCAAATAAAATAATAAATAGTACTGAATTAAAAATTACTGAATAGACTATAAAAGACACTATTATGATTAAATAATTCTAATAGTGCCTTTTTTTAGAGTTATAAATTGTTGAATATTTTAATAATATATAACGGAAAATAATATTATATTTAAATTGAAATTTCATATTTGAGGAGATGCTTTATGTCACAATACCAAATAAATATAAATGGCAAAATACGTCTAATGGACTACAGCAGTATTGACGATTATATGGCTATAGTTAATGAAAATGATAATCTTATAGTAACCTTAGATAGCGAAAATGATAGTGATGTCAACATGATTTATAAAATATTAGAAAAAAATAATTTTAATACGACACGAATGTCAAAAGGATCCAATGGTAGATATTATATAAATGCTAATAAGAAATATTTATAGAAGTAATATTAATTTATAGTATAATAAATAAAAGTCGACTTTTTAGAGTTGGGGGAATAACAGCATGAGTATAAATAGTTATGTAGTTGGCGTAGATCTAGGAGGAACTAGAATTAGGGGGGCAATTGCTGATAATAAAGGAAATATATTAAGTAAATATAAGATGGATACGAATTCACAGAAAGGCTCTGATGAAGTGTTTAAAAATATAAAGCTTGTTATTGATAATGTCATTCAAAATTCGAATAGCAAAATTATAGATATAGAATCTATATCAATAGCGGCTCCAGGGCCAATTGATATAAATAAGGGAGTTATTCTAAATACGCCTAACCTGCCATTTGAAAATTTCAATATTGTAAAGAAGATTCAAGATGCTTATGGAATAAGGACTTACCTTGAAAATGATGCCAATGCAGCTGCAATTGGTGAATTTATGTTTGGATCAGGAAAAGGAAGCAAAAATATGATTTATATAACTATAAGTACAGGCGTAGGTGGAGGAGCAGTTCTAGATGGGAAACTTTATCATGGAAGCAGCTATAATGCACTTGAAATAGGACATATGACTATTATTCCGGATGGTCCTAAGTGTAATTGCGGAAATTACGGTTGTCTTGAATCTCTATCATCTGGAACAGCTATAAGAGATCAAGCACTGAAATTTATAAGAGATGGTAAAGATACTTCCCTTTTAAAATATGATATAATTACCTCTGCTGAAGTTTTTAAGGAAGCTGAAAATGGAGATAAGATCTCCAAGGATATATTAGATAGAAGCCTTAATTTTTTAGGAATAGGGGTAGCTAATTTAGTTACCATGTTTAACCCTGATGTTGTAGTAATAGGCGGAGGTGTATCAAGGGGTGGAAAAATAGTTTTTGATAAAATTAGAAATGTGGTAAATAAGAGATGCTTTTTACCAATGTCTAAAACGTGTAAAATAGTAAAGGCAGGTTTAGGTGACGATAGTGGATTGATAGGGACAGTGGCGATTGCAATGATGCAAATTTAATAGGGTTTATAAATGAAAGCTTAACTTATACTCCGGCCGGGATTTCCAAAATACGTCACGTAAAAAATTTCTAGTAAGTCTAAGCTTACGTTCATAAAAATCTAAGCAGATTATATAAACTCGCTGCGCTAAGACTTACTACAAAATTTTTTAATGTGCCTAAATTTTAGAAATCCCGACCTGTGCATAAGTTAAGCTTAGAATTACAAACCCTATATTAAATAGAAGAAAACATCTAATGTATGATATATAAATGAATATAATTTTAAATTTTAAAATTATACTGCTGAATTTAGTAACATATATGTATTGAAATTATATAGTAAAAATAATATCATGTAATTAAGGTCAAAGAAAGGCAAAGTCAAGAAGGTGTTTTTATGGCAAGATTATCAGATGTAATAGAAGATTTTATAAAACAGATGATGGATGATAATAATGAAAGTGAACTTCAAATAGTTAGAAATGAACTTGCAAATTATTTTAGTTGTGCCCCTTCACAAATAAATTATGTCCTTACAACTAGGTTTACTGCAGATAAAGGGTATTACGTAGAAAGCAGAAGGGGTGGTGGAGGCTGTATAATAATCAGAAAGGTAGAATTAAATGACAATCAATCACTTAGTGAAATTATAAATGATAAAATTGGAGATAATATAACATATAATTCTGCCCTTCGAATAATAAGTGGATTATTTGAATCAGAAATTATAACTAAAAGAGAATTTTATATATTAAAGGCAGTTATAAATGACAGAACTTTAAGTTCATTTCAGGAAAATAAAAATCTGTTAAGAGCAAATATATTAAAATCAGCAATGTTAGTATTATTAAGTGACATATAACTTTATTTTTAAGAGGTGATATTATGCTTTGTGATTTTTGTAAAAAAAATGAAGCTACTGTTCATATAACAAGAGTAATAAATGGAGTCAAACAGGAATTTAATTTATGTGAAAAATGTGCACATGAAAATACAGAATTTAATTTTGTTCCCCAGGTAGATTTTTTTTCATCACCATTTACTTTCCAGAATGTATTAAGTGGAATGATGGACTATATATCTAATTCTAATAATGCAACTCAACGTAATTTTAATGTTACTTGCAGTAAGTGCAATTTAAACTTTGAAGAATTTAAAAGAACGGGATTACTTGGGTGTAGTGATTGTTATAAGAATTTTGGTTCAACTTTGATTCCTGTGATAAAAAGAGTACAGGGGAATTTAGAACATACGGGTAAGATACCTAAGAGGATAGGCAATAATATTATATGCAGAAAGAAAATAGAACAACTTAAACATGAACTGCAGAAATGTATAGAAAATGAAGAATATGAAGAGGCAGCTAAAATTAGAGATGAAATAAAAGAAATCAATAAGAAATAGGTGGTGACGGATTGTTATGGAGAATTGGATCAATTCAAATAGAACTGAGAATAAGCTTGTATTAAGTAGTAGAATAAGGCTTGCTAGAAATATTGGTGCAGTCCCATTTCCACACATGTTAAATGAAGAAAAGGGAAAAGAGATAGTAAATTTAGTAGAAGATGCTTTTTATAAATCTCAGATTATGAAAGATAAATTTACTACGAAATATTTGTGGGAAAGTGATCCTGCTTCTAATAGAGTATTTTTTGATAAACACCTTATAAGTAAAAATCTTTTAGATAATAGCTCAAAAGGTGCATTTATATTAGATGATGATGAAACTACTAGTATTATGATAAATGAGGAAGATCATATAAGAATTCAATGTATAACTGCCGGTTTTAATTTAGAAGGGGCATATGATTATTCAGATAAAATAGATGATTTATTAGAGCAAAACTTAAACTATGCATTTGATGAAAAACTCGGATATCTAACTGCTTGCCCTACAAATATTGGAACTGGTCTTAGAGCATCTGTTATGATACATCTTCCCGCATTGTCTATTAGCAACAAGATAGCAGGCATATTAAATGCAATAAGTCAAGTTGGTATGACTATAAGGGGACTTTATGGGGAAGGTTCTAAAATTTACGGAAATATTTATCAGATATCAAATCAAATAAGTCTTGGATTGGATGAAAGAGAAATAATAAATAATTTAAGTGGCGTCGTAAATCAGATTATAAATGAGGAAGTTATTGCCAGGGATACTATTTTTAAGACTTATAAGTATAATATAGAAGACAGAATATATAGAGCACTGGGGATATTAAAATCGGCTGTACTTCTAAACTCGGATGAATGTCTTAGGTTTTTATCTGATGTAAGGTTAGGAGTAGAAATGGGAATAATTAAGGACGTTGATTTGATTATGTTAAATAAATTATTGGTAAAAACTCAATGCCTTTTGATAAATGATTCAAAGCTTCAAAATTCAACTGAGGAAAAGAAAAGTTTTGATAGAGCAAAAATGGTTAGGGAAACTTTAATTAAAAAGTAGTTAAAAGGAAGGTGAAAAGATTATGATGTTTGGAAGATTTACTGAAAGAGCTCAAAAAGTATTGTTTTATGCACAAGAGGAAGCTCAAAATCTTAGACATGGATATGTTGGAACTGAGCATATACTTTTGGGAATATTAAGAGAAGATGGCATAGCTGAAAAATTAATGAGTAATATAAATATAACTGTGGATGATGTCAGAGGTTTAATAGAAGAATATGAAGGAAAAGGGGATATGGATTTATATAAAAATGAAATACCCCTTACTCCTAGAACAAAAAGGCTTCTTGAGTTAAGTTTGTTTGAAGCTCGCAATTTAAACCATAATTATATAAGTCCAGAGCATATATTACTTGCACTTATAAGAGAGGGCGAAGGAGTTGCCTTTACAATTCTAAATAATCTTGGAGCTGATTTTGATAAGCTTAGAAAAGATCTTATAGATGTACTTTCTGGTGAACAAAATACATCAGCTGGAGATGTAAATAAGAATGCAGGTGAACCTACTCCTACACTAGATCAATTTGGAAGAGATTTAACCAATATGGCTAAGGAAGGAAAACTTGATCCTGTAATAGGCAGAGATAAGGAAACGCAAAGAGTACTTGAAATATTATGCAGAAGGACTAAAAATAATCCATGTCTTATAGGAGATCCTGGAGTTGGAAAAACTGCTATAGCTGAAGGACTAGCTCAAAAGATTATATCTGGTAATATACCTGAAATTTTGAAGGATAAAAGAGTTGTGACTTTAGAGCTTTCGTCAATGGTTGCTGGTTCAAAATATAGGGGAGAATTTGAGGAAAGATTAAAGAAAGTTATGGCTGAAATAAGAAAATCAGGCGATATAATATTATTTATAGATGAAATTCATACTATAATAGGAGCAGGAGCAGCTGAGGGAGCAATAGATGCATCTAATATATTGAAACCTGCACTAGCAAGAGGAGAAATTCAGTGTATTGGTGCTACAACTATAGATGAGTACAGGAAATATATAGAAAAGGATTCAGCCCTTGAAAGAAGATTTCAGCCTATAGTAGTAGGTGAACCAACTAAGGAAGAGGCTGTGCTGATTTTAAAAGGGCTTAGAGATAAGTATGAGGCACATCACAGAGTAAAGATAACGGATAAGGCAATAGATGCAGCAGTTAATTTATCAGATAGATATATAACAGATAGATATTTGCCAGATAAAGCTATAGATCTAATGGATGAGGCAGCAGCTAAACTTAGAATTGAAAATTTGGTTGCTCCACCTGATTTGAAGAATTTAGAGTCTGATCTTAATAATATAACTAAAGAAAAAGAAGATGCTATAAGAGTTCAGGATTTTGAAAAAGCTGCAAAACTTAGAGATAAAGAAAAAGGAATGAAGAGTAAACTTGAGGATTTAAAGAAAAATTGGAAGACAGAAAAACAAGTATCGGCTCTTACTGTTGGAGAGGCGCAGATAGCAGGAGCAGTATCTAGATGGACTAATATACCAGTAGAAAAACTTACTGAAAAAGAATCAGAAAAATTATTAAAACTTGAGGAAATACTTCATAATCGAGTTGTGGGGCAGGATGAAGCCGTAAAATCTATAGCAAGAGCTGTAAGGAGAGCAAGAGTTGGATTAAAGGACCCTAATAGACCAATTGGGTCGTTTATATTTTTAGGACCTACAGGAGTTGGAAAGACTGAACTATCTAAAGCGCTTGCGGAAGCTATGTTTGGCGATGAAAATAATATGATAAGAGTAGATATGTCCGAGTATATGGAAAAGCATACAGTCTCAAGACTTATTGGATCACCTCCAGGATATGTTGGATTTGAGGAAGGAGGACAGCTTACAGAAAAGGTAAGGAGAAACCCTTACTCTGTAGTATTGTTTGATGAAATAGAGAAAGCTCATCCGGATGTATTTAATATATTACTTCAAATACTTGAAGATGGAAGACTTACCGATGGAAAAGGAAAGACTATAAATTTTAAAAATACTATAATAATTATGACTTCCAATGTAGGAGCATCTACTATAAAGAAGCAGAAATCTATGGGATTTTCGCTTGATGATAACTCAGCATTTATGGATGAATATGAAAAAATGAAGGATAATATTATGGAAGAACTCAAAAGATCCTTTAGACCTGAGTTTTTAAATAGAATAGATGATATAATAGTATTCCATCAACTTCAGGAAAATGATCTTCAAAAAATTGTCAAACTAATGTTAAAAACAGTTACTAAAAGACTTAAGGAACAGGATATAACGCTCGAATTTAGTGAAGACTCTCAGAAATTCCTTGCTGAGAAGGGAACTGACTTAACCTATGGTGCACGACCTTTAAGGCGTGCTATAACAAAAACTGTGGAGGATAAACTCTCAGAGGAAATGTTAAAGGGAAATGTTAAAAGAGGCGACACTGTTAAGGTGAAAGTTAGTGATAGCAATAATTTAGAGTTTATAAGTTGCGATAATTAATATTTATACTATCAAATCCATTATAATTTTTATGGGTTTGATAGTATTTTTGTGATTTTAAATTAATAGGTTTAAATAAAGCTAAAAATAAATTATAATAAAGGAAATATTTTTTTAAATTTTGATTATTATTAATATTTGATTATTATTAATAATAGAAGAAAATACAATAGATAATATTAAATTTAGCGATAGGTGGTAGGTTTAATGGCAAAGAGCAAAAGTGTTTTTGTTTGTCAGGAGTGTGGATATGAATCATTAAAGTGGCTTGGAAAATGTCCCAATTGTAATACATGGAACAGTATGGTGGAAGAAGTTAAAGAAGAAAAGATTTCTACGAAGCAGAGTGTAATTCTTAATAATGAACCACGTAGTATAGTAAGTATTAAATCAGGTGAATATGAAAGATTAGATACTGGAATATCTGAGTTAAACAGAGTTTTAGGAGGAGGAATAGTTAAAGGATCTCTTACTTTGATCTCAGGAGCACCTGGAATAGGGAAATCAACTCTTCTTCTGCAGGCAGCCAATAACATTGCGGGTAGATATGGTAAAGTTCTATATGTATCAGGAGAAGAATCTGAGGAACAGATAAAAATGCGTGGAGATAGATTAAATGTTCTATCAAAAGACCTTTACGTAATTTCAGAAACCAATATGGATAAAATAAAAGAACATATAACAAATACTAATCCTGTATTTGTTATTATAGATTCAATACAAACACTTTTCAAACAATCAATGACTTCAGCGCCGGGAAGTGTATCTCAAGTACGGCAAAATTCAAACGATATTATGAGTATAGGCAAAACTCAGAATATACCGTTTTTTATAGTAGCACACATAACTAAACAAGGAGAATTAGCAGGACCTAGGGTTTTAGAGCATATGGTTGATACTGTACTTTCCTTTGAAGGCGAGAGAACTCAGGAATTTAGAATTCTTAGAACAATAAAAAATCGTTTTGGTAACACTAGTGAAATTGGTGTATTTGAGATGTCGCAAGAGGGCCTTAAACAAATATTAAATCCGTCAGCTGTTTTTTTAGAAGAAGCGGGCTTTCAAAAAGAAGGCTCTATTGTAATAGGTGTAATTGAAGGAACAAGACCAATACTTGTTGAAATACAAGCTCTTGTAACTGAAACTAAGGCAGTTATGCCAAGAAGAACGGCTGTTGGTGTGGATAATTTACGACTTAATTTAATACTAGCAGTTTTAGAAAAAAAATTAAGAGTTTACTTCTACAATTGTGATGTTTATGTTAATGTAGTAGGAGGATTAAATATAGAAGGAACATTTGGTGACCTGGGATTGGCATTAGCTCTTTTGTCAAGTGTAAAGTCAAAGGCTATTTCACTTGAAAGGCTTATTGTAGTTGGGGAGATAGGTCTTACAGGAGAGGTTAGGCCTGTGACATTTTGTGATAGGCTGGTAAATGAGGCAGAAAAGATGGGATTTAAAAATGCTATAATACCATACAGAAATAAGGATAGAATAAAAAATAAGAATATTGACGTCATTAGTGTATCTTCCTTGGTTGAAGCAATAAATAAAGTTTTTTAGTATAGGGTGATAATATTGAGATTAGAAAAGGATAAAGAACTTAAGAGTATTCTTAAACTTTTGGCACCGGGAACTCAACTTAGAGATGGACTTGAAAATATATTAAGAGCTAAAACTGGTGGACTAATAGTACTAGGTGATAGTGAGCAGATATTAAAGATAGTGGATGGTGGGTTTAAGATAAATTCTGAATATAGTCCATCATATATATATGAACTTGCCAAAATGGATGGTGCAATAGTTTTAAGTAGTGATTTAAAGAGAATAATTTGTGCAAATGCACAGCTTATACCAGAATCAAATGTGCAAACTTTTGAAACTGGTACCAGGCATAGAACAGCAGACAGAGTTGCGAAACAGATAGGAGCAATAGTTATTGCGATATCGCAAAGAAGAAATATAATAACGGTATATAAAGGAAACATCAAATATGTACTTAGAGATAGCAGTGTTATTTTGGCGAAAGCGAATCAGGCGCTTCAAACTTTGGAAAAATATATATCTGTATTAGACAGAGTTGTTGTTAATCTTAATGTACTTGAATTTCAGGATCTAGTTACATTATTTGATGTTATGACAGCAATTCAGAGAACGGAAATGGTTATGAGGATAGTTTCAGAAATAGAAAGGTATATATGTGAACTCGGAAATGAAGGAAGGCTTATTTCAATGCAGCTTAATGAATTGATAAGAAGTGTTGAAGAGGATGGAATATTTTTAATAAGGGATTATTGTCAGGACAACATGGCTTATGATGAAATATATAAAAATATTCAGAAGATGACATCAGAAGAAATATTGAATTTAGATTATATATCTAGAGCTTTAGGGTATATAGGGGTTCCGCTTGTTGATACTCTGATATCTCCAAGGGGTTATAGGATGTTGAATAAAATACCGAGGATACCTTCAACTGTAATAGAAAACCTTGTGAAAAATTTTAAGCAATTAGAAGGAGTAATGAATGCCACATACGAACAGCTTGATAATGTTGAAGGTATAGGAGAGGCAAGAGCAAGAGCCATAAAGAATGGTTTGAGACGTTTAAGAGAACAAATAATGATTGACAAATAAAGTAGTAATTAGCACAAAGTGTTTATTTGTGCTAATTTGAGTTTTGAAAAATATCATCTGAAAGTATATTTACCGAGAGTGTTCATCTTATCATATTCCTTAAGTATAATGTCAAATAAATTTAAATTTAAAATATTACATAGGGATGTAAGATAAAATAAATTATTACCTATCTCTCTTTCTAATATATCTCTGCAATTATCACAAAGTTTTCCGTCTACATGTGATTTGAGATATTTTTTCAAATCTTTAATATCCATATCCTCTTTACCAGTTGGAAAGTATTGTTTAACAGCATTTACTTTTATACATCCGCAATTTGTAACTGATTTGGCAATTGCCCTATTAATTCTTCCATTAGATTCCTGAAATTTGGTCATTATATCAATAATACTCTTATGTCTGAGTAACGATTCATCTACTGCATTTTGAAAGTCATCAAAAATTACATCTTTCATCAGGTTCAACTCCTTATAAAGATTTAAGTTATTATCACAAGTTAATTATAATTTTTTTTAGATAATTTTGTCAATAAAGTATAGTACAATTTTGAATTCAATTTATATAATAAAACAATATAAAATTTATTAATAGGGGGATGAATGGAGTAATTGATAATAAGAATAAGAAATCCATTCAAAAATTGTACATATATTATTTATTATAATAATTGTAATATAAGAATGGAAATTTAGTGGCAGGAATTTACTGTTAATGTGTTATAATGGGAGAGTATTAAATAAATCCACGGAAGATTAGGGAAAAGTATTTTAAACTCTTTTAGATTAAAGCCAATAAAATGATGATTAAAATGAGCGGATTAGGTAAATAATTTATTAAATAGTTGGAGTTTTATTGAAAAGTTCAACTTATTAATATATATTAAGTATTGACGGATTTAAAATACAAAAATTGTTAATAATTAGAATAGAGGAGGTGAGGCTGTTGCTTAAGAAAGTTTTAAGAGGTCTTTTTACAATTATAGGTGCAATATTAGGATACCTTTCTGGTAATGGTATAATTCATACAAGCTATTTTGAAAGACTTGGATATTTTAGCAATAGTCCTATAAAAACATTATTATTTTTAATTTTGTGTACAGTTTTATTTGGAATTATTTTATTTCTGTTATCCCCCTGGATTAATCTTGCTATAACAAAGACTATGGATTATATAGAGAGAAGTCTACAAAAATTGCCAGCAACAGAGATACTAGCTGGAACATTGGGTGCAATAATTGGACTTGTTATTTCAGCTTTATTTGTAAATGTACTATCAAAAATTCCAGTCATAGGTGCACTGTTAGCTGTGCTTGTAGCAATACTTATGGCAGTTCTTGGGGCCAATATTGCGATAAAAAGAAGAGACGAATTGATATCGATGCTTTCAAATATAACATTGAAGAGAAACGTTACAGTTAAAGATAAGGAAAAGAAGAGCAAAGTTCAATATAAGGGTGATCCGAAGGTATTAGATACATCTGTAATAATAGATGGCAGGATATTTGATATTTGCCAGACTGGATTTGTTGAAGGTACATTAGTAATACCTAATTTTGTACTAGCAGAGCTTAGACATATAGCCGATTCTTCCGATGGACTTAAACGTAATAGAGGAAGAAGAGGATTAGATGTACTTAATAAAATTCAAAAAGAACTTAATGTGGATGTAAAAATATATGAAAAAGATTTTCCAAATATAGCAGAGGTAGATAATAAATTGTTAAAATTAGCGCAAGTTTTAAATGGCAAGGTTATAACTAATGATTATAATTTAAATAAAGTAGCAGAATTTCAGGGTGTACCTGTTTTAAATATAAATGAATTAGCAAATGCTGTAAAACCAGTAGTTCTTCCTGGAGAAGAAATGAAAATACAGATAGTTAAAGATGGTAAAGAATCTGGACAGGGAGTTGCTTATTTAGATGATGGTACAATGATAGTAGTTGAAGGCGGAAAAAAGCATATAGGTAAGACAAAAGATGTAATAGTTACTTCTGTATTACAGACAGCTGCTGGAAGAATGATATTTGCCAGACAAAAAGGTGAGGTGTAATATGAAAAAGAATTATGCCATTGTTTTGGCAGCTGGGAAAGGTACGAGAATGGGAAGCCGTGTAAATAAGCAGTTCTTAAATTTAGATGATAGGCCTGTCTTGTATTATTCACTACATGAATTTTCCAAAAATAAACTTATTCATGGGATAATTTTAGTCTGCGGAGAAGATAAAATAGAATACTGCAGAGAAAATGTAATAAAAAGATTTAAAATAGGCAAAATAGTAGATATAGTTAAAGGTGGTACTGAAAGGCAAGATTCAGTATTAAATGGTTTAGATGCAGTACCAAGTCATGAATGTAATATAGTTTTAATTCATGATGCTGCAAGGCCATTTGTGGAAGACAATATTATAAAAAATGGTATAAAGTATGCAGAAAGGTATGGAGCAAGTGCCTGTGGAATTAGGCCTAAAGATACAATAAAGATAGCAGATAAGCTTGGTTTTTCATTAGGTACTCTTGATAGAAGTAAGCTTTTCTGTGTTCAGACGCCACAGTGTTTTAATTATGATATGATTCTTGACTGTCATAGAAAATTAAAAGAAGATGGAATAAAGGTTACAGATGATACAGCTGTAATTGAGCACTATGGGAACAAAGTTTACTTGTATGATGGAAGTTATAACAATATAAAGATAACTACACCGGAGGATATGATTATAGCAAATAGTGTAATTGAAAAATATCAATCTCTTACTTTGAATGTATGATTTAAATATTATTTTAAGGTAAGAGATTAATTTGTTAAGTATATACTTATCTAAATTACTCTTAAATAAGTTATAATAATATGTTAAAATATTTAAGAGATTATTTAATTAATAATAAGCATGTATAAATATTATACGTGATAAGGGGGAAATACTGATGAAAGTTTTTAATACAATGACTAGAAAAAAAGAAGAATTTATTCCCTTAAAAAAAGGGCAAGTGTCAATGTATGTATGCGGCCCGACTGTATATAATTTTTTCCATATAGGTAATGCGAGGACATTTGTAGTATTTGATACAGTAAGAAGATATTTTGAATATAGAGGGTATAAAGTTAAATTTGTTCAAAATTTTACTGATATAGACGACAAAATGATAAAGAGGGCAAATGAAGAAAATATAACAGTAAAACAATTAGGGGATACATTTATAAAGGAATACTATAAAGATGCAGATGATCTTAATATAGAAAGAGCCACAGTAAATCCTAGAGCAACTGAGTATATAGACCAAATAATAGAGTTTGTATCTGATCTTATAGATGGAGGGTACGCTTATGATGTAGATGGTGATGTGTATTTCAGTACTAAGAAGTTTAAGGAATATGGTAAATTATCAGGACAGAATTTGGATGAACTCCAATTAGGGGCTAGAATAGATGTTGACAGTAGAAAGAAAGATCCTATGGATTTTGCAATATGGAAAAAGCAAAAAGAAGGAGAACCAGCATGGAAAAGCCCATGGGGTATGGGAAGACCCGGATGGCATATAGAATGTTCATGTATGGCTTATAATTTACTTGGAGAAACAATAGATATACATGCAGGTGGGGCAGATCTTGCATTTCCTCATCATGAGAATGAAATAGCTCAAAGCGAGGCAAGAAGCGGAAAGAAATTTGCAAATTATTGGATGCACTCAGCATTTATAAATGTAAACAATCAGAAGATGTCAAAATCACTTAATAATTTCTTTACTGCTAGAGAAATATTAGAAAAATACGATGCTGATGTTTTAAGGCTATTTATGCTTTCAGGGCATTACAGAACTCAAATTAATTTTAGTATGGAGCTTTTGGATTCCACAAAGTCAGCATTAGATAGGTTGTATAATGCTATAACAAATTTAGAAAGTTTGTTATCTAAAGCGGTTGTCAATGATTTATTAGAATGTGAAAAAGAATATGTTAAATCATTGGATGAATATAAGAAAAAGTATATAGAAAAAATGGATGATGATTTTAATACTGCAGATGCTATATCTGTAATATTTGATTTGGTTAAGGATATAAATACGAATGTTAATATAAATTCCTCAAAAGAACTCATGCAATATTGTTTGAACTTAATAAGAGAGTTAGGATCTCCTTTAGGTATTCTTCAAAAAACTAAAAAGGGGAATATTGAGGATGAAATTAAAGAATTAATAGATAAGAGAGAACAAGCTAGAAAAAATAAAGATTGGGCCCTTTCAGACAAGATAAGAGACGAATTAAAAGAGCAGGGGATAATATTAGAAGACACACCAAATGGAGTTAGATGGAAGAAAATGTAGTTATTTCTGTGCCATAGATTGATAGAATAGATTGGAGAAGTTAAATGAATTTTTCTTTAATAAAAGGTAAATTAACAAAAAAGGATATTTTGAATTTAAGTCCTCTTGTCCTTGCATTTGTTGGAGATTCAATATATGAGGTTTTTGTAAGAACATATCTTGTTGAAGAGAACACAGAAATGTCAGTACACAAATTACATGTAAGGACAATAGAATTTGTTAAAGCACATGCTCAGAGTGAATTTATAAAGAAAATACAAAGTGAACTCACAGAAGAAGAGTTATATATATTTAAGCGGGGAAGAAATGCTAAGTCTGGTACAGTGCCTAAAAATGCAGATGTGAGGGAGTACAGACTGGCAACTGGATTTGAAACTCTCGTAGGATTTTTATATCTAATGGAAGAAGAAGAGAGATTAAACTATCTGATGAATCGTGTAGTAGACTTAAAGATATCGGAGGGGAAAAATGAAACTAAAAGTTAAATTGATTGAACATACGCCTAATCCAGAGAAAGTTGTGGCTGAGGCGGCAAAATTATGTTATAGTCCTGTTGGAATAGATGAAATTGAGCAGAATTTAACAGATGAAAAAGTAGAGAAATTTTTAAATAGGTTAATGTCATATGGTCATGAGTCTGTAGTTGAGCATGTTTCTTTTACATTTGCAGTTGAAGGTGTTTCACGAAGCTTGACTCATCAACTTGTAAGACATAGAATAGCATCCTATTCGCAGCAAAGCCAAAGGTACGTCAGGCTTAATAAATTTGATTACATAATACCACCTGAAATAGAAAATGATGAAAAAGCCAGGGAAACATTTATAAAGACTATGGAGCATATAACACAATCATATGTTGAGTTATCGAACATATTAAAAAATAAATATATTGATCAAGGAATAAAAGCTAAAGATGCTGAGAAAAAAGCAATTGAAGATGCCAGATATGTATTTCCAAATGCATGTGAAACTAAAATTATAGTGACAATGAATGCGCGAAGTTTGTTTAACTTCTTTAAGCATAGATGCTGTAATAGAGCACAATGGGAAATAAGAGAACTAGCTTATAATATGTTTCTTGAAGTAAGGAAGGTTGCACCAACATTATTTAAATATTGTGGACCATCTTGTGTGAATGGCTCATGTTCTGAAGGCAATATGACATGTGGTAAAATTGAGGAAGTTAGAGCTAAGTATAAAGAAGGTGAGTAATTGCAGAAGAAAAAGGTATTTAGAAGTAGTAAATCTGAAGATATGAAAAATGATTCATTTAGGGAGGATATGATTGAAGGAAGGAACGCTGTAATTGAAACACTGAAATCAAATAAAACCATAGAGCAATTGTTTGTTGCAAATGGAGAAATCTCAGGTTCTATAAATACTATATTAAAGTTGGCTAAAGAGAAGAAAGTAGTAGTTAAACGCGTTGATAGAAAAAAACTGGATAGATTATCTCAAACAGGTTCACATCAAGGGGTAATAGCACAGGTTACTCCATACGAATATTGTGATATATATGATATATTAGATTTTGCTTCTCAGAAATCAGAGAATGAATTTATAATAATTTTAGATCAAATAGAAGATCCACATAATTTGGGTTCCATAATAAGAACTGCTGAAACATGTGGAGTACATGGAATTATAATACCTAAAAGGAGAAATGTAGGAGTGACTCCAATTGTTTATAAGACATCAGCAGGTGCTGTGGAACATATGAGAATAGCCAAAGTTTCAAATATAAATAGTACTATAGATGAGCTGAAGGAACATGGTATATGGATTTATGGGGCAGATATGAAAGGTGAAAATTATTGCTTTGAGTCTAAGCTAAATGGGCGGATAGCTTTGGTTATAGGTAGTGAAGGAAGAGGAATATCCAAGCTTACTAAAGAAAAATGTGATGTGCTTTTAAAAATACCTATGGTTGGAAAGATATCGTCTTTAAATGCCTCTGTCGCCGCTGGTATACTTATGTATGAAACTTTAAAGCAGAGAATAAAATAGGGTTATGTGATGTAAAGTGAAAAATATTTTTGTAGATGGATATAACGTTATAAATAGTTGGTCTGAGTTAAATAAAATAAAAGAATATAGTTATGAATCCTCAAGGAACAAGCTTATAGAAATTTTGAGTAATTATGCGGTGTATAGGAATTATAGAGTTTTTATTATTTTTGATGCACATATGGTAATTGGAAGCATAGAGAAAAAGGAAAGAGTCAATAATAATGTAATGGTAGTTTTTACTAAAGAAGGAGAGACAGCGGATAGCTTCATTGAAAGGACTGTAAATGATATAGGACGTTCAGTTGAGGTATGCGTTGTGACATCTGACTCACTTGAACAGCAAGTTATTTTTGGACGTGGAGCAATTAGAATGTCATCGATAGAATTTTATAAAGAAGTACAATCAACTCGAGTTAATATACAAAAAAGAATTCATAAAGGGTATTCAAAGAAAAAATTTGAATTAAAAGATTCAATTGATACGGATATACTGGAAAAACTTGAAAAAATTCGGAGAAGCGAGTGAAAATCTATTGACTGTTAATTTATTTCTAAGTATAATCAGTATTGTATGATACATTCTTGACTTGGAGGGGATTACCTTGAGTAAAAAAGGTTGTGCTAGTAAAAAAGTTTCCTCCTTTGGAGATGAAGTAGACGAGGAAGTTGTTATAAAGGCTAAAAATGGAGATGTTAAATCTCAAGAATATCTGATTAATAAATATGAAAATTTCGTAAAAGCGAAGGCAAAATCCTATTTTTTGATTGGAGCAGATAAAGAGGACATATATCAGGAAGGAATGATAGGATTATATAAAGCAATAAGGGATTTTAGAACCGATAAATTGTCTTCTTTTAAAGCTTTTGCTGAATTATGTGTAACAAGACAGATTATTACTGCCATTAAGACGGCTACACGTCAGAAACATATTCCTTTAAATACTTATATATCTTTAAATAAACCTATATATGATGAAGAATCGGATAGGACTCTTTTAGATGTATTATCTGAAGCGAAAGTTGCTGATCCAGAGGAATTGATCATAAGTAAAGAAGAAATAAGCCACATACATACTGAAATCGGAGAGGTATTATCTAATTTAGAAATGGAAGTTTTAATGTCTTATCTTGATGGAAAGTCATACCAGGAAATTGCGTGTGACCTGGATAGGCACGCTAAATCTATAGACAATGCTCTCCAAAGAGTTAAAAGAAAACTAGAAAAATGTCTAAGTGATAAATAATTGTATATTGACAAAGGATTATACTTGTATTAAAATTGATAATCGGTATATAACTTTTAAACTATTATAAGCAGGAGTAGTTCAGTGGTAGAACACCAGCTTCCCAAGTTGGCTGTCGCGGGTTCGAGTCCCGTTTCCTGCTCCAAAATTGCCCATGTAGCTCAGTTGGTAGAGCGTCACCTTGGTAAGGTGGAGGTCACCGGTTCAATCCCGGTCATGGGCTCCAGTAAAATAAATTTGCAAAACACTAGGGTGAGTTTACTTAAACCAAAAGTTAATAATTTAGGGAGGAATAAAAATGTCAAAACAAAAATTTGAAAGAAATAAGCCACATGTAAACATAGGAACAATAGGACACGTAGACCACGGAAAGACAACATTAACAGCAGCAATAACAACAGTTTTATCAAAAGAGGGAAAAGCAGCAGCAACAAAATATGATGAAATAGATAAAGCACCGGAAGAAAAAGAGAGAGGAATAACAATCAATACAGCACATGTAGAGTATGAGACAGATAAAAGACATTATGCACATGTAGACTGCCCGGGACATGCTGACTATGTAAAGAACATGATAACAGGAGCAGCACAGATGGATGGAGCAATCCTTGTAGTAAGTGCAGCAGATGGACCGATGCCGCAGACAAGAGAGCATATATTGCTGGCATCAAGAGTTGGAGTTGACTATATAGTAGTATTTTTAAATAAAGCAGATCAGGTAGATGACCCGGAATTAATAGAATTAGTAGAGATGGAAGTAAGGGAATTATTGAACGAGTATAACTTTCCTGGAGATGACGTTCCAATAATAGTAGGAAGTGCGTTAAAGGTATTGGAGAATCCAGATGACCCGGAAGCAACGAAATGTATACATGAGTTAATGGATGCAATAGACAGCTATATACCGACACCACAGAGGGCAACAGATAAACCATTCTTAATGCCGGTAGAGGATGTAATGACAATAACAGGAAGAGGAACAGTAGCAACAGGAAGAGTAGAGAGCGGAATATTAAAAGTAGGAGACGAAGTAGAATTAGTAGGACTTAAAGAAGAAAAGACTAAGACGGTAGTAACAGGAGTAGAGATGTTCAGGAAGACATTAGACCAGGCAATGGCAGGGGATAATATAGGAGCATTGTTAAGAGGAATACAGAGAGATGATATAGAGAGAGGCCAGGTACTGGCAAAACCCGGTACAGTACATCCGCACAAGAAATTTGTAGGTCAGGTATATGTACTAAAGAAAGAAGAAGGCGGAAGACATACACCATTTTTTAATGGATACAGACCACAATTTTATTTCAGAACAACAGATGTAACAGGATCAATAAAATTACCGGAAGGAACAGAGATGGTAATGCCGGGAGATCACATCAATATGGATGTTGAATTAATAACACCGGTAGCAATGGATGAAGGATTAAGATTTGCAATAAGAGAAGGCGGAAGAACAGTAGGTTCAGGCGTCGTTACTACAATTGTTGAGTAATTGAATTTATAGGACTGGGTTTCTAGACCTAGTCCTTTTAAAAATCATTTACTGTGTATATTTAGGACAATTTTATTGACATATAAGCTGACTTATGATAAATTATCTAAGTGATGCACAATTATGAGAGATTAAAATATTAATATAAATATTATATATGTAGTTTTCAGGAGGTGTAAGAAATGAGAACAAAAGTAACATTAGCTTGTACGGATTGTAAACAGAGAAACTACAATACAATGAAAAATAAGAAAAATGATCCAGATAGGTTAGAAATGAAAAAATATTGTCCTTTTTGCCATAAACATACATTACATAAAGAGACTAAGTAGTCCTTTAGAGTCATAAATAAAATTTAGAGGATGTGAACAAAAATGGCTGTAGATAATAATGTAAAAAAAGTTAAAGGTTCAGCAGCGTCCGGCAGTGGTTTTATTGGCTTTTTAAAGGAATTGTTATCAGAACACAAAAGAATAACTTGGGCATCTAAAGATAAAGTAAAGAAAGCCACGATTACGGTTATGATATTTTGTGTCGTATGTATTGTAATTGTAGGTGTATTAGATTTTGGTTTTAATAATTTATTTAAACTTGTTTTTAAATAAAATTAAAAAAGGAGGGAGGAAGGGAATTAGTTCCCATTCCTTATATTATGGCAGATAAAGCTAGATGGTATGTAGTTCATACATATTCTGGTTATGAAAATAAAGTAAAGGCTAATCTTGAGAAAATCATAGAAAATAGAGAACTCTATGATTGTATAGACGATATTCAAGTTCCTATAGAAGAACAAGTAGAAGTAAAAGATGGGAAAAAGAAAATCACGCAGAAAAAGATATTTCCAGGATATGTTTTAATACACATGATAATGACAGATGATTCTTGGTATGTTGTCAGAAATACTAGGGGAGTTACAGGTTTTGTTGGGCCAGGATCGAAACCTGTACCACTTACAGATCAAGAAGTTGAGTCTATGGGCATAAAAGAAAAGGTAGCCAATATAGATATTGAGATTGGTGAAAATGTTAAAGTAAAATCTGGTCCGCTTGAAAATTTCCCAGCAGTTGTCCAGGAGATAAATACTGAGAAGAGAAAGATAAAAGCTTCAGTTAATATGTTTGGCAGGGAAACTCCTGTTGAACTTGATTTTAATCAAATAGGAAAATTAGATTAATTTACAAAAGTGGAAGGACAAAAGTCCATATTACCACATCATAGGAGGTGTAAAACATGGCTAAAAAAGTAGTAGGAATGATTAAACTTCAACTTGCAGCAGGAAAAGCAACTCCAGCACCACCAGTTGGTCCAGCACTTGGTCAGCATGGTGTTAATATTATGGGTTTCTGTAAAGAATTTAATGCTAAGACTGCTAGTCAAGCTGGATTAATAATACCAGTAGTAATAACTGTATACCAGGATAGATCTTTTAGTTTTATACTGAAGACTCCACCAGCAGCAGTATTACTAAAAAAGGCAGCAGGAATCGAAAGTGGTTCTGGTGTTCCGAATAAACAAAAAGTTGCTAAAGTTACTAAAGATCAATTGAAGCAAATAGCTGAAACAAAAATGAAGGATTTAAATGCTGCTTCAGTTGAAACTGCTATGAAAATGATAGCAGGTACAGCAAGAAGTATGGGAATAACTGTAGAAGAATAATTTTTAAATTAGTGGGAGGCATAAAACCGTTAAAACCACAAGGAGGATTTAAAATGGGAAAAAATTATAAAGAAAGTGTCAAATTAATTGACAAAAATACATTATATACTCCATCAGAAGCTGTGGAGCTTGTATTAAAAACATCAAAAGCTAAATTTGATGAAACTATAGATTTAGCTTTAAGACTTGGTGTAGATCCAAGACATGCAGACCAACAGGTTAGAGGAGCAGTTGTACTTCCTCATGGAACTGGTAAAAAAGTAAGAGTCTTAGTATTTGCAAAAGGTGATAAAGCAAAAGAAGCTGAAGATGCTGGAGCTGATTATGTAGGGGCTGAAGAATACGTACAAAAAATTCAAAAAGAAAATTGGTTTGATTTTGATGTCGTAGTTGCAACTCCAGATATGATGGGTGTTGTTGGTAGATTAGGTAGAGTTTTAGGACCTAAGGGATTAATGCCAAATCCAAAGTCTGGTACAGTTACTTTTGAAGTTGCCAAAGCAATAGATGAGATTAAAGCTGGTAAGGTTGAATATAGAGTTGATAAAACTGCTATAATTCATGTTATGATAGGAAAGAAATCTTTTGAAGCTAAAAAGTTAGAAGAAAATTTCCACACATTAATGGATGCTGTAGTTAAAGCTAAACCAGCAGCAGCGAAAGGACAGTATTTGAAATCAGTAGTAATTTCAAGTACAATGGGACCTGGAATAAAAATAAATCCAGTTAAAGTTTTAGATTAATATTGACATATGTTATAGATTTGTATATAATCTTAACAGTTTAGTAAATATTCCATAGACAGTAGGTGCGAAAGCATAAAGGATTATCCAACCTACCGAGGATTCCAATAGACATATATTTTGAAATGTTGGTCTCTTCATGTTTATGGAGGGACTTTAAATTTTGTATAAAACAGTTTAAACTGTGAGGAGGTGGACACACAGTGGGAAAAAACAGAGAATTAAAAGAAGCAAAGGTTTTAGAAATAAAGGGAAAAATGGAAAAGGCTAAGAGTATTGTTATTTCTAAGTATCAAGGCTTAACCGTAGAAGAAGATACTACACTTAGAAGAAATTTAAGAGAAGCTGGTGTTGAATATAAAGTTTATAAAAATACTTTAGGTACATTAGCAGCAAAAGAGTTAGGTTATGAAGGATTAAATGATCTTCTTGAAGGACCAGTTTCAATTGCGTTTGGATATGAAGATCCTACTGCTCCAGCAAGAATTCTTAACGAATTTGCAGAAGACCATAAAAAATTAGAATTAAAAGGTGGAATAGTTCAAGGAGAATTCTTTGATAAGGATAAGATTATACAACTTGCAAAGATTCCGCCAAAAGAAGTTCTTATTGCAAAACTTCTTGGAAGCTTCAAAGCTCCATTATCAAAAGTTGTTTATTTATTAAATGCTATAAAAGAACAAAAAGAATCTCAAGAAGCATAATTTTGTATATTTAATGAAAGGAAATTTTGGAGGTGCCAATAAATGAATAAGGAAGAAATAATTCAAGCTATAAAAGATATGAGCGTTTTAGAATTAAATGATTTAGTAAAAGCATGTGAAGAGGAATTTGGAGTAAGTGCAGCTGCTCCAGTTGCAGTTGCAGGTGCTGCTGCAGGTGCTGCAGGCGCTGCAGAAGAAAAAACTGAATTTGATGTAGTATTAACAAGTGCTGGATCAGAAAAGATCAAGGTTATAAAAGCAGTTAGAGAAATAACTGGATTAGGATTGAAAGATGCTAAAGCATTAGTTGATGGAGCTCCTAAGACATTAAAAGAAGCTATAGCAAAAGATGAAGCAGAGGCTATGAAGTCAAAACTTTCAGAAGTTGGAGCTACTGTTGAATTAAAATAATAACCTTTAAAATTAAGAGACACTTTAAAAAAAGTGCCTCTTTTTTAAAATATAAAGTAAATAATTTGTACATTAAAAGGGTTGTTTATTATATTGCTGTGAAATTAAATATGTTTCCTGTTATTATTTTAGTACTCTAATATATGTTGACAGTATAATTAAATTGTGATAAAATAATAAATTGCATTGATTAATTGTAAAATTTATGTTTATTTTAAATTGAAAATTGTATTAATTATGCAAAATAGGTTATAATAATTTGATAGCAGTGAAATTAACCCAGAAATACATTTTAAAGTATGTGTTTTTGGTTATTTTTAGTTTATGCAAGGGGTGAAAGTCAATGGTACATCCTGTCCAAGTTGGTAAAAGAACAAGAATGAGTTTTTCTAGGCTTAATGAAGTGGCGAAAATGCCAAATTTGATTGAAGTTCAGTTAGATTCTTATAATTGGTTTCTGAACGAAGGTCTACAGGAAGTTTTTGATGATATTAATCCTATTCAAGATTATACAGCAAATTTAAATTTGGAATTTGTTGGATACAAACTTGATATGGATAATATCAAATATTCTGTTGAAGAGTGTAAAGAGAGAGATTCGACTTATGCAGCACCATTAAAAGTAAAGGTTATGTTACTTAACAAGGAAACTGGTGAAGTTAAAGAACAAGAAGTATTTATGGGAGATTTCCCTCTTATGACAGAACAAGGAACCTTCATTATAAATGGAGCTGAGAGAGTAATTGTAAGCCAGTTAGTTAGGTCGCCAGGTGTATATTACGATATGACAATCGATAAAACAGGGAAAAAACTTTTTTCATCGACGGTTATACCAAATAGAGGTGCATGGCTTGAATATGAAACAGATTCTAATGACATAATATATGTAAGGATAGACAAAACGAGAAAATTGCCTATAACTATTTTGATTAGAGCAATGGGCTATGGAACGGATGCTGAAATAGTTGATTTCTTTGGTGAAGATGAAAGATTAAAGTCTACTATAGAAAAAGATAATACAAAGACTCGTGAAGAGGCATTACTTGAAATATACAAGAGATTAAGACCGGGAGAACCTCCTACTGTTGATAGTGCACAGTCGCTTATTGAATCTCTATTTTTTGATGCAAAAAGATATGATTTATCAAGGGTAGGAAGATATAAATTTAATAAAAAACTAGCTTTATATCTTAGGATAATGAATAGAATATCAGCTTCTGATGTTGTCAATCCACAAACCGGTGAAATAATGGTTCAAAAAGGTGAAAAGATAACTAGAGAAAATGCACTTCAAATACAGAACTGTGGTATTAATGCAGTTGATATTGAACTTGAAGATAGAACAGTTAGAGTTATAGGAAATCACTTTGTTGACATACATAAAATTGTCAATTTTGACATTTCTGATTTAAATATAAAAGAACTCGTCTATTATCCAGCTTTAAAGGAAATATTGGATAATTATAGTGATGAAAATAGTATAAAGAATCAAATAAAGAAAAATATACATTCCCTAATACCAAAACATATTATAAGAGATGATATATATGCAACTATAAGTTACGAATTGGGACTTGTATACGATGTTGGTCATACTGATGATATTGATCATCTTGGAAATAGAAGACTTAGATCTGTTGGTGAACTACTTCAAAATCAGTTTAGAATAGGACTCTCTAGAATGGAAAGAGTGGTTAAAGAGAGAATGACTATTCAAGATCAAGAGGTAATAACACCACAGGCATTAATAAATATAAGACCTGTAGCAGCAGCTATTAAAGAATTTTTTGGTAGTTCACAGCTCTCACAATTCATGGATCAAACTAATCCTCTATCAGAACTTACTCATAAGAGGAGATTATCTGCTTTAGGACCGGGTGGACTTTCCAGGGAGAGAGCTGGATTTGAAGTTAGAGATGTTCATCATTCACATTATGGAAGAATGTGTCCTATAGAAACTCCAGAAGGACCAAATATAGGGCTTATAAATTCATTGGCAGCATATGCAAAGGTAAATGAATATGGTTTTATAGAGGCACCTTATAGATTAATTGATAAGGAAAATGGAGTAGTAACAGATAAAATAGTTTATATGACTGCAGATGAGGAAGATCAGTATTTGATTGCGCAGGCGAATGAGCCTATAGATGAGGATGGTCATTTTGTAGATAATAAGGTTACAGTAAGAGATAAGGAAGATGTCATTGTTGTTCCTCCAAAAGATGTAGATCTTATGGATGTTTCTGCAAGGCAGATGGTTTCTGTTGCAACTGCAATGATACCGTTTCTCGAAAATGATGATGCTAGCCGTGCACTTATGGGGTCTAATATGCAGCGTCAAGCTGTGCCTTTATTGAAGCCCCAGGCTCCTATAGTTGGTACTGGAATAGAATATAAAGCAGCAGTAGATTCAGGGGTATTACCTAAGGCTAGAAATGCAGGAACAGTTGTATTTGTAGGTTCTAATGAAGTAAGGGTAAAAAGAGATTCTGATGGAAGTATAGATACGTATAGGCTACTTAAATTTAAGAGATCCAATCAAAGTTCATGCATAAATCAAAGACCTATAGTTTCTAAAGGAGAACGAGTAGAAAAAGGTACTGTAATTGCTGATGGACCTTCCACAGATCTTGGAGAAATAGCATTAGGAAAGAATATTAGAATGGGATTTATAACATGGGAAGGTTATAATTACGAAGATGCCATGTTAATTTCTGAAGAATTGGTTAAAGAAGATGTATTCACATCGATTCATATAGAAGAATATGAAGCAGAGGCAAGAGATACCAAACTGGGACCTGAAGAAATAACAAGAGATATACCTAATGTTGGCGAAGATGCATTAAAGGATATAGATGACAGAGGAATAATAAGAATAGGTGCGGAGGTTAGAGCTGGAGATATACTTGTTGGTAAAGTTACTCCAAAAGGAGAGACCGAACTTACAGCTGAAGAAAGATTGTTAAGAGCCATATTTGGTGAAAAGGCAAGAGAAGTAAGAGATACCTCACTTAGAGTTCCGCATGGAGAATCAGGAATAATTGTAGATATAAAAGTATTTACAAGAGAAAATGGGGATGAACTCCCTCCAGGAGTAAATAAATTAGTTAGATGTTATATTGTTCAAAAGAGGAAGATATCGGTTGGAGATAAGATGGCAGGAAGACATGGTAATAAAGGTGTTATTTCGAGAATATTACCAGAGGAGGATATGCCTTTCTTACCAGATGGAAGACCTCTTCAGATATGTTTAAACCCATTAGGAGTGCCTTCACGTATGAACATTGGTCAGGTACTTGAGGTTCATTTAGGCTGGGCAGCGGCAGAAATGGGATGGCATATAGCAACACCAGTGTTTGATGGAGCAACTGAAGATGATATACTTAAATGTCTTGAAAAAGCAGGATATGATAAAGATGGTAAAACTGTATTGTATGACGGAAGAACAGGAGAACCTTTTGATAGTCGTGTAACTGTAGGATATATGTATATATTAAAACTTGCTCATTTAGTCGATGATAAAATACATGCGAGGTCAACAGGACCGTATTCATTAGTTACTCAGCAGCCACTAGGAGGTAAAGCCCAATTTGGAGGACAGAGATTTGGAGAAATGGAGGTATGGGCACTTGAAGCATATGGTGCAGCTCATACACTTCAGGAAATATTGACGGTTAAGTCTGATGATGTAGTAGGTAGAGTTAAAACCTATGAAGCTATTGTTAAGGGAGAAAATATACCTGAACCAGGAGTACCTGAATCATTTAAAGTTCTTATAAAGGAACTTCAGGCATTATGTCTTGATGTTAAAGTGTTAAATGATGATAATGAAGAGATAAAACTTAAAGAATCTGTTGAAGACGATATGGAAGATTTGGATGTAAATATAGAAGGAAATGAAGATTCTAATGATTCTAATGATTCTAATGATTCCAATGATTCTTCTAAGCAATTGCAACATCCAGACGGATATGGTCAATCTGATGAAAATGATGGTGAATTAGATCTCGATTATGATGATTTATCTTTAGATGATATTCAGAATAATTTAGAAATAGATGATTTTAATGACGAACATTAGGAAGGGAGGATGTACCCTTGTTTGAATTGAATAATTTTGATGCATTGCAAATAGGGCTAGCTTCGCCTGAAAAGATAAGAGAATGGTCAAGAGGTGAAGTAAAAAAACCTGAGACAATAAATTATAGAACTCTAAAACCTGAAAGAGATGGTTTATTTTGTGAGAGAATTTTCGGGCCTATAAAAGATTGGGAATGCCATTGTGGAAAATATAAAAGAATAAGATATAAAGGCATAGTTTGTGATAGGTGTGGTGTTGAAGTTACAAAGGCAAAAGTTAGACGTGAGAGAATGGGGCATATAGAACTTGCAGCCCCTGTATCTCATATATGGTATTTTAAAGGTATACCATCACGTATGGGATTAATTTTAGATATGTCACCAAGGGCATTAGAAAAAGTGCTTTATTTTGCTTCATATGTTGTTTTAGATCCTAAAGAAACACCGCTTTTGAAGAAACAGCTTTTGAATGAAAAAGAATATAGAGAAGCAGTGGATAAATATGGTGATGATAGTTTTTCAGCAGGAATGGGTGCCGAATCAATTAAAAAACTATTAGAAGAAATAGATCTTGATCAGCTTTCGGATGACTTAAAGAAGGATTTAAAGACTAGTACAGGGCAAAAAAAAGTAAGAATAATAAGAAGATACGAGGTTGTGGAATCATTCAAAAAGTCGGGAAATAGACCTGAATGGATGATTATAGATGTAATACCTGTAATTCCTCCTGATTTAAGACCTATGGTTCAGCTTGATGGTGGAAGGTTTGCAACATCAGATTTGAATGATTTGTATAGAAGAGTTATAAATAGAAATAATAGACTTAAGAAGTTATTAGATTTAGGAGCACCAGACATAATAGTAAGAAATGAAAAAAGAATGCTTCAAGAAGCAGTTGATGCTCTTATAGATAATGGAAGAAGAGGAAGAGCTGTAACTGGTCCCGGAAATAGGCCTTTAAAATCTTTATCAGATATGCTTAAAGGTAAACAAGGAAGGTTCAGACAGAATTTGCTTGGAAAGCGTGTTGATTATTCAGGACGTTCAGTTATAGTTGTTGGGCCGGAACTTAGAATGTATCAGTGTGGACTCCCAAAAGAAATGGCACTTGAACTATTTAAGCCATTTGTAATGAAAAAGTTAGTAGAAAGTGGATTATCTCACAATATAAAAAGTGCTAAGAGAATGGTAGAGAGAGTACAACCACAAGTATGGGATGTATTAGAAGATGTTATAGCAGATCATCCAGTATTATTAAATCGTGCACCTACGCTTCATAGACTTGGAATACAAGCATTTCAGCCTGTACTTGTAGAAGGTAGAGCAATAAAATTACACCCGCTTGCTTGCACAGCATATAATGCTGATTTTGATGGCGATCAAATGGCAGTGCATGTTCCATTATCAGTTGAGGCTCAAGCAGAAGCTAGATTTTTAATGCTTGCTGCACATAATATACTCAAACCATCAGATGGTAAGCCAGTAGTAGTTCCTACACAGGATATGGTGCTTGGTTCTTATTATTTAACAATAGATAAGGATAATGTAAAAGGTGAAGGTAGAATGTTCTCGTCCCCGGATGAGGTGATTATGGCATACCAATTGAAGCAAATAGATATACATGCTAAGATCAAAGTTAAGTTGACTAAGATTAAGGATGGAGAGAAAATTACTGGAATAATAGGAACAACTCCAGGTAAAATTATATTTAATGAATCAATTCCTCAAGATTTAGGCTTTGTAGATAGAACTATACCTGAGAATGAGTTCAAATTAGAAATAGATTTTCTTGTCGCAAAGAAGAATTTAGGAAAAATTATAAATAAATGTTATATGAAACATGGAGCAACTCAAACATCTATAATGCTTGATAAAATAAAAGCAAAGGGATATCATTATTCAACGATAAGCGCTATAACAGTTTCAACTTCAGATATGGTGGTTCCAGAAGCCAAGAAAACTTTACTTGCAGATGCAGATGCAGCTGTTGATAAAATTGAAAAAATGTACAGAAGAGGTTTTATATCAGAAGATGAAAGATATGAAAGAGTTATAGAGAAATGGACTAAGACAACCGAAGATGTAGCAGATGCTCTAATGGAAAATCTCGATAGATTCAATCCTATATTCATGATGGCAGACTCAGGAGCCAGAGGTTCAAAGAGTCAGATAAAACAGTTAGCAGGCATGAGAGGACTTATGGCTAATCCATCGGGTAAGATTATAGAACTCCCTATCAGGTCATCTTTCAGAGAAGGACTTGATGTTCAGGAATACTTTATATCTACACATGGCGCTAGAAAAGGAAATGCAGATACAGCACTTAAAACAGCGGATTCTGGATATTTGACAAGAAGGCTTGTTGATGTAAGCCAGGATGTTATAGTAAGAGAAGAAGATTGTGGAACTCATAATGGATTTGAAGTTTCGGAGATAAAAGAAGGAAATGAAGTTATAGAAAGTTTAGCAGAAAGGCTTACAGGAAGATATTCTGCAGAGGATATAATAGATCCTAATACAGGTGAAGTTGTAGTTCCAGGTGATACTTATATGGATATGAAGCTTGCTGAAAAAGTTGAAAAGACTGGTTTAAAAAAGGTAAAGATAAGATCAGTATTTACATGTAAATCCAAGCATGGTGTTTGTGCAAAATGTTATGGAATGAATATGGCAACTGCTCAAAAGATAAATATAGGAGAATCAGTTGGTATAATAGCAGCTCAAAGTATTGGAGAACCTGGTACTCAGCTTACGATGAGAACATTTCATACAGGTGGTGTTGCAGGATCTGATATAACTCAAGGTCTTCCAAGAGTTGAAGAATTATTTGAAGCAAGAAAACCAAAAGGTCTTGCTATAGTAAGTGAAGTTTCAGGCGTAGTAAGGATGGAAGAAACAAAGAAAAAGAGAACTGTAGTAGTTGTAACTCAAAGCGGTGAAGAAGTAACATACGATATACCATTCGGATCAAGACTTAAGGTATCTAATGGAGATGAAATAAATGCTGGAGATGAAATAACAGAAGGGTCCGTTAATCCACATGATATATTAAGGATAAAGGGTGTCCAGGGAGTTAAAAATTATCTTTTATCTGAAGTACAAAAAGTTTATAGATTACAGGGTGTTGATATAAATGATAAACACCTTGAAGTAGTAATAAGACAGATGACTAGAAAGATAAAGATTGAAAGTCAAGGAGATACTGAACTTCTTCCTGGAACTATGGTAGATATGTTTGATTTTGAATCCGAAAATGAAAGAATTGAAGCAGAAGGTGGAGAACCAGCTGAAGGGAGAGTTGCTTTACTTGGAATAACTAAAGCAGCACTTGCTACAGATTCATTCTTATCGGCAGCATCCTTCCAGGAAACTACAAGAGTACTTACAGATGCAGCTATAAAAGGCAAGGCAGATCCACTTTTGGGTTTGAAGGAAAATGTAATTATAGGAAAATTAATACCGGCTGGTACCGGGATGACTAGATACAGATCAGTAAAGATAAGTACTGATGGTGAGGAAGAAACAAAGCAATTGAATGATGAAATACAGGCTTAGAATTTAATTTATTGACATAGTAGTTTTAAAATGATAAAATACATCTGTGTGTTTTTTGACAGGGCAAAGTTTAAAGCTTTGACCCTGTAGTTATTGTAAGGAGGGACGTTTTATGGTTTCAAGACTTGAAGGCGATAAAGTTATTGGTATAAAACAGACAATTAAAGCTATAAAGAATTGCGAAGTGAAGACTGTTTATATAGCTAAAGATGCTGATGAAAAGTTAATAAGACCGGTTATTAATTTAGCTGAAGAAAATGCCCTTAAAATCATATATGTACCTACAATGAAGGAACTAGGACATTTATGTGCGATAGATGTAGGTGCATCAACAGTTGCTATTTTAAAGTAACACTAGCTTAAGTTTATATCATTAATTTAATATAAAGTTTATTATTCAGTTATACATCTTAATATAAGTTTTTATGTATAACATTTGATGAGGAGGTGTAGCTATGCCAACTATTAGCCAATTAGTAAGAAAAGGTAGAAAGACAGCAAGTGCTAAATCAACAGCACCAGCACTAAAAGAATGTCCTCAAAAAAGGGGAGTTTGTACAGTAGTAAAAACTACAACACCTAAAAAGCCTAACTCAGCTCTAAGAAAAATTGCAAGGGTTAGATTAACAAATGGTTTTGAAGTTACTGCTTACATACCGGGAGTAGGACATAACTTACAAGAACACAGTGTTGTTCTTATAAGAGGAGGAAGAGTTAAGGATCTTCCAGGTGTTAGATATCACATAGTTAGAGGTGCATTAGACGCAGCAGGAGTGGCTAACAGATTACAATCAAGATCAAAATATGGTGCAAAAAAACCAAAACAAAAATAATGCTTTGGTAATTTAAGTTGAAAATAGTGCTATGTCTTCAGCATTTATATATAGATTTTTGCAGAAGTACAGAGCACTTTACGGTAATTTTATATTCTTTATGATTATCGAGTACCGATGAACTTAAATTTAAAAATGTTAAGGAGGGAAGAAAAGTGCCAAGAAAAGGACATATACCTAGGAGAGATGTATTACCAGATCCAATGTATAATAGTAAAGTTGTTAGCAAATTGATAAACAACATAATGCAGGATGGTAAAAAAGGAGTAGCACAAAAAATATGCTACGGTGCTTTTGAATTAATTAAACAGAAGACTGATAAAGATCCAATGGAAGTATTTGAGGCAGCAATGAATAATGTAATGCCATTACTTGAAGTAAAAGCAAGGAGAATAGGTGGTGCTACATATCAGGTGCCAATAGAAGTAAGACCTGACAGAAGACAGACTTTAGGAATCAGATGGATTCTTGGAGCAGCAGCTAAAAGAGGAGAGAAATATATGAGAGAAAGACTCGCTTCTGAACTTATGGATGCAGCTAATAATACGGGTGCAGCTGTAAAGAAGAGAGAAGATACTCATAAAATGGCTGAAGCTAATAAAGCTTTTGCACATTATAGATATTAATATTCAAAACTGTTTTGGGTTATGCCAAAGCAGTTTTGTCAAATTTTAAATCCTAAACTTTACTTTTTAGAGGAGGAAGATTAAGTGGGAAGAGAATATCCATTAGAAAAATACCGCAACATTGGAATAATGGCACATATTGATGCCGGAAAAACAACTACTACTGAACGTATACTTTTTTACACAGGAAAGACTCATAAGATAGGAGAAGTTCATGAAGGTGAAGCCACCATGGACTGGATGGTTCAGGAGCAGGAAAGAGGTATAACAATAACTTCTGCAGCGACTACTTGTATGTGGAAGGATCATGTAATAAATATAATAGATACACCAGGACACGTGGATTTTACGGTAGAAGTTGAAAGATCACTTAGAGTTTTGGATGGTGCGGTTACAGTATTAGATGCAAAGGGTGGTGTTGAACCACAAACTGAGACTGTATGGAGACAGGCAGATAATTACAAAGTACCTAGAATGGTATATGTAAATAAAATGGATTCAACGGGTGCAGATTTTTACATGTGTGTAAACATGTTAAGAGATAGATTACATTGTAATGCAGTTCCAATTCAAATTCCAATAGGTGCAGAGGATAAATTCAAAGGAATTGTAGATCTTATTGAGAATGAAGCTATTATATATGAAGATGATCTTGGAACTGTTATGGATGAAGTTGAAATACCAGATGAATTAAAAGATAAAGCAGCTGAATATAGAACAACTTTAGTTGAAGCTGTAGCTGAACAAGATGAAGAATTAATGATGAAATATCTTGATGGTGAAGAGTTAACTGCAGATGAAATTAAATCTGTTCTTAGAAAAGCTACTATTTCAAATGAAATAGTTCCAGTTGTTTGTGGATCATCATATAAAAATAAAGGTGTTCAGCCAATGATAGATGCAGTTATTGCTTATATGCCATCACCACTGGATATACCACCAATAAAAGGAACAGTTCCTGATACTGATGAACCAGCAGAGAGACCTGCATCTGACGATGAACCATTGGCAGCATTAGCATTTAAGATTGCAACTGACCCATTTGTAGGTAAGCTTGCTTTTACTAGAATTTACTCAGGAATAATGAAGAGTGGTACATATGTATATAATTCAACAAAGGGTAAGAAAGAGAGAATAGGCAGATTAGTTAGAATGCATTCAAATCACAGACAAGAGGTAGAAGAACTTAGAGCCGGTGAATTAGGTGCAATAGTTGGTTTAAAGGAAACTTCAACAGGTAATACTCTTTGTGATGAAGAAAATCCAATCATACTTGAAAGTATGGAATTTCCAGAACCAGTTATACGTGTAGCTATAGAACCAAAAACAAAGGCAAGTCAGGAGAAAATGGGTATAGCTTTAGCAAAACTTGCAGAGGAAGATCCTACATTTAAAACATATACCAATCATGAAACTGGCCAGACAATTATAGCAGGTATGGGAGAACTTCATCTTGAGATAATTGTTGATAGACTACAAAGAGAATTCAAAGTAGAATGTAATGTTGGTGAACCACAGGTTGCATACAAGGAAACAATTAGAAAAACTGTTAAAGCTCAAGGTAAATTTGTAAGGCAGTCTGGTGGACACGGTCAGTATGGTGATTGTTGGATAGAAATGATACCGACAGAAGAAGGATATACATTTGAAAATGCAATTGTTGGAGGAGCTATTCCAAAAGAATATATTCAACCAATTGATAATGGTATACAAGAAGCCTCTAAAAGTGGTATTGTAGCCGGATATCCTGTTATTAATTTCAAAGTCAAATTATATGATGGATCATATCATGATGTCGATTCATCAGAAATGGCATTTAAAATTGCTGCTTCAATGGCATTTAAGAATGCTATGGGTAAAGCAGATCCAGTTTTGCTTGAACCTATGATGAAAGTAGAAGTTACAACACCAGAAGAATATATGGGTGATGTAATGGGAGATATTAACTCTAGAAGAGGTAGAATAGAGGGAATGGAACCAAGATCAGGTGCACAAGTGATTAGAGCATTTGTTCCACTTTCAGAAATGTTTGGTTATGCTACTGTTTTGAGATCAAGAACTCAAGGCAGAGGAAATTATTCAATGGAATTTGATCATTATGAAGAAGTTCCAAAGAGCATACAGGAAAAGATAACTGGAGATAAAAATAAATAAGTAACAAATTAATTTATATATAACGATTAAGTTATTAGGGAGGAATAAAAATGTCAAAACAAAAATTTGAAAGAAATAAGCCACATGTAAACATAGGAACAATAGGACACGTAGACCACGGAAAGACAACATTAACAGCAGCAATAACAACAGTTTTATCAAAAGAGGGAAAAGCAGCAGCAACAAAATATGATGAAATAGATAAAGCACCGGAAGAAAAAGAGAGAGGAATAACAATCAATACAGCACATGTAGAGTATGAGACAGATAAAAGACATTATGCACATGTAGACTGCCCGGGACATGCTGACTATGTAAAGAACATGATAACAGGAGCAGCACAGATGGATGGAGCAATCCTTGTAGTAAGTGCAGCAGATGGACCGATGCCGCAGACAAGAGAGCATATATTGCTGGCATCAAGAGTTGGAGTTGACTATATAGTAGTATTTTTAAATAAAGCAGATCAGGTAGATGACCCGGAATTAATAGAATTAGTAGAGATGGAAGTAAGGGAATTATTGAACGAGTATAACTTTCCTGGAGATGACGTTCCAATAATAGTAGGAAGTGCGTTAAAGGTATTGGAGAATCCAGATGACCCGGAAGCAACGAAATGTATACATGAGTTAATGGATGCAATAGACAGCTATATACCGACACCACAGAGGGCAACAGATAAACCATTCTTAATGCCGGTAGAGGATGTAATGACAATAACAGGAAGAGGAACAGTAGCAACAGGAAGAGTAGAGAGCGGAATATTAAAAGTAGGAGACGAAGTAGAATTAGTAGGACTTAAAGAAGAAAAGACTAAGACGGTAGTAACAGGAGTAGAGATGTTCAGGAAGACATTAGACCAGGCAATGGCAGGGGATAATATAGGAGCATTGTTAAGAGGAATACAGAGAGATGATATAGAGAGAGGCCAGGTACTGGCAAAACCCGGTACAGTACATCCGCACAAGAAATTTGTAGGTCAGGTATATGTACTAAAGAAAGAAGAAGGCGGAAGACATACACCATTTTTTAATGGATACAGACCACAATTTTATTTCAGAACAACAGATGTAACAGGATCAATAAAATTACCGGAAGGAACAGAGATGGTAATGCCGGGAGATCACATCAATATGGATGTTGAATTAATAACACCGGTAGCAATGGATGAAGGATTAAGATTTGCAATAAGAGAAGGCGGAAGAACAGTAGGTTCAGGCGTCGTTACTACAATTGTTGAGTAATTGAAATTTAAAATTGATCTATATTTTACTCATTAGCTAGCAAAGAGTTTGTATTAGAAAAGGAAGGAGAAATCCTTCCTCTTTTTTAATAAGATATAATTTTGTTATTAAATTATTTATAAGAATAAAAATTACCTTGTCAAAAATAAAAAATTAGTGTATAATTAAGGAGTTGTAATGTGATAACAGCGATGAGGCAAGAGGTTGCCGGGCTTCCGGGTAATTCTTGGCTGAGTATGTTAAGGTCTTTGAACCTGACGACGGTTATGCTATAAATGAGCTTTTGTGGTTGTATTTATGAAACACCCGGAACAGTTTATAGAACCAATCCGCTGTTGTACGTAAGAAGCAAGCGTGCATGAAAAGGAGGGAATAATATGGCAAAACAAAAAATAAGGATAAGATTGAAGGCTTTTGATCATAATATCCTGGATCAATCTTCAGAAAAAATTGTAGAAACAGCAAAAACTACAGGAGCTAAGGTGGCAGGACCAGTTCCACTACCAACAGAAAAAGATATTGTTACAATATTAAGAGCTCCACACAAATATAAGGATTCAAGAGAACAGTTTGAAATAAGAACTCACAAAAGATTAATAGACATAATAAGTCCTTCACCAAAAACTGTTGATGCGCTTATGAGACTTGATTTACCAGCAGGCGTTGATATTGAAATAAAACTATAATTAAAGTTGTAATAGATATGATACTATTACTGACTATTATGATCATATGCATGTATGATCCGCTAATATGTTGAGGAGGTGTAAAGTATGAAAAAGGGAATACTAGGAAAAAAACTTGGTATGACACAAATATTTGATGAAAATGGAAAAGTAGTTCCAGTAACAGTAATTGAAGCAGGACCTTGTGTAGTGGTTCAAAAGAAAACTGTTGAAAAAGATGGTTATGATGCTGTGCAAGTTGCTTATGCAGATGTAAGGGAAAAACTTTTAAATAAACCTAAGAAAGGACACTTTACAAAAGCAGGTGTTGCTTTCAAGAAATTTATAAGAGAATTTAGGTTAGAAGATATAGAAGGCTATGAAATCGGCCAGGAGATAAAGGCAAATGTATTCGAAGTTGGAGAAAAAGTAGATGTATCTGGAGTTTCAAAAGGTAAGGGATTTCAGGGCACAATAAAGAGATGGAATGCACATAGAGGACCTATGTCTCATGGTTCTAAATTCCATAGAGCTGTTGGATCAATGGGAGCATCATCAGATCCATCAAGGACATTTAAAAGCAAGAGAATGCCAGGACATATGGGAAATGTTAATACGACAGTATTAAATCTACAAATTGCAAAAGTTATGCCGGAAAAAAATATTATCTTGATAAAAGGTGGAGTACCGGGACCTAATAAAGGATTTGTAGTAATAAGAAATACAGTTAAAGCCTAATAATTTGGTAGAAAGGAGGATGCAGAATGCCTACAGTAGGATTATTTAATAAAGAAGGTCAAAGAATTGGAGATGTTCAACTTTCAGATAAAGTATTTGGAGTTGAAGTTAATCAGTATGCACTACATCAAGTAGTTGTTGCATTACTTGCAAACAAAAGACAGGGAACTCAATCAGCTAAAACTAGATCAGAAGTGTCTGGAGGCGGAATCAAACCTTGGAGACAAAAAGGTACTGGTAGAGCAAGACAAGGATCAATAAGGGCACCACAATGGATTCATGGTGGCGTTGTTTTTGCTGCAAAACCAAGAGATTATAGAATCTCAGTTCCAAAATCAATGAGAAGGGTTGCGATGAAATCAGCTCTTACAAGTAAAGTACAGGATCAGGAATTAGTAGTTGTAGATATTTTGGAGTTAGAAGCCCCAAAGACAAAAGAAATGGTAAAGATGCTTGATGCATTTGATGCTAAAAAAACTTTAATAGTTACAAAGAATTCAAATGAAAATGTATATAAATCAGCAAGAAATATTAAAAATGTATCAGTATTACCAGTAAATAATTTAAATGTCTATGACCTATTAAAATATGATAAACTCGTAATTACTAAAGAAGCTGTATCACAGATTGAGGAGGTGTATGCATAATGAAATTAACAAATTATGATATCATAAGAAGACCAATCGTAACTGAAAAGAGTATGGCTTCAATGAATGATAAGAAATACACCTTTATAGTTGACATACATGCTAATAAATCTATGGTAAAAAGAGCGGTTGAGGATGTATTTGGAGTAAAAGTACAGGAAGTCAAGACTGCAAGATACATAGGTAAGAATAAAAGAGTAGGTGTACACTTCGGAAAGAGGCCAGACTATAAAAAAGCAATTGTAAGATTGACTAAAGATAGTAAAGGCATAGAATTCTTTGAAGGAATGTAACTAATAAAAAGCAGGGTATTGGTTAGAAGCCAGATAAGCTAAAAAAGGAGGGAATACCATGGCAATTAAAGGATTTAAACCTACAACCCCTTCAAGAAGACAGATGACAGTTAATACATTTGAGGAAATAACTACAAGTGTACCTGAAAAATCACTTCTTGTTGCATTAAAGAGAACGGGTGGTAGGAATGCAAATGGAAAAATAACTGTTCGTCATATAGGCGGCGGTGCAAAGCAAAAATATAGAATTATAGATTTTAAGAGAACAAAAGATGGAATACCTGCAAAAGTATCTACAATAGAATATGATCCAAATAGATCGGCTTACATAGCACTTGTAGTATATACTGATGGAGAAAAGAGATATATTATTGCTCCAAATGGTTTGAAAGTTGGAGACGTTATAGTATCGGGACCAGATGCGGATATAAAAATAGGAAATTGTCTTCCAATAAAAAATATACCGGTTGGTACAATAATTCACAATATAGAATTATCAATTGGAAAAGGAGCTCAACTTGTTAGATCAGCGGGAAGCTCAGCACAACTTATGGCTAAAGAGGGAAATTATGCTACATTAAGATTACCAAGTGGAGAAATGAGATATGTTAGAATCGAATGCAGAGCAACTATTGGAACTGTTTCAAATCTAACACATGAGATTGTTAATCTTGGTAAGGCAGGAAGAAAGAGACATTTAGGAGTTAGACCTACAGTTAGAGGTTCTGTCATGAACCCTAATGACCATCCACATGGTGGTGGTGAAGGTAAGTCACCTGTTGGACACCCAGGACCACTTACTCCATGGGGTAAACCAGCACTCGGATACAAAACTAGAAAGCATAAGAAGTATTCAGATCGATTCATTATTAAGAGAAGAAATACTAAGTAGAGATAAATAGTATGAAGAGAATTTTTGATTCTCTTCACTTAACTATTAATTACATTGTTTGAAGGGAGGCCAACATAATTGAGTAGATCAGTAAAAAAAGGACCTTTTGTCCATGAAGGACTTTTAAAGAAAATAAATGAAATGAATAAAAGTGGCCAGAAAAAAGTTATAAAAACTTGGTCAAGAAGTTCAACTATATTCCCACAGATGATAGGTCATACAATTGCAGTACATGATGGAAGGAAGCATGTTCCTGTATATATATCAGAGGATATGGTAGGACATAAATTAGGAGAATTCGTTTTAACTAGAACATTCAGAGGACACGCAGGTAAAACTGAAAAAACATCTTCTGTAAAATAACCTAGGAAGGAGGTAATATACGATGGAAGCTAAGGCTATAGCTAAATATGTAAGAATGTCCTCAATGAAAGTAGGGATTGTTCTTGATTTGATAAGAAATAAAGATGTAAATGAAGCTTTTGCTATATTAAAATATACTCCCAAAACTGCGGCTGAGGTAGTAAATAAAGTATTAAAATCAGCTGTTGCGAATGCAGAGAATAATTTAAACTTAGATGTAAATAAATTGTATGTTGCTGAGGCATATGCTTGCCAAGGTCCAACATTGAAAAGATTTAGACCACATGCTCAAGGCAGGGCTTTTAGAATAAAAAAGAGAAGTAGTCATATAACATTAGTTGTTAAGGAAAGAGATTAAAAAAAGGAGGGAATTTGATGGGACAGAAAGTACATCCACATGGTCTAAGAGTTGGAGTAATAAAAGACTGGGATGCTAAATGGTATGCAAACGGTAAAAAATTTGCAGATAATTTAGTAGAAGACAATAAGATTAGAAAATTTGTAAAGGCTAAGACTTCTGCAGCTGGAGTTTCAAGAATACAAATTGAAAGAGCTGCAAAAAGAATTAAGTTAAATATATTTACTGCAAAACCTGGTATGATTATCGGAAAAGGTGGCCAGGGAATTAATGCACTTAAATCAAGCCTTCAGAAGTTAATAGGTAACAGAAACATATTAATAAATATTGTGGAAGTTAAGAGTGCAGAAGCAGATGCTCAGCTTATGGCTGAAAATATAGCAAGACAGCTGGAGAAGAGAATTTCATTCAGAAGAGCAATGAAACAAACAATTCAAAGAGCAATGAAGCACGGAATTAAAGGAGTTAAAACTTCTTGTTCAGGAAGACTTGGAGGAGCAGAAATTGCAAGGACTGAACAATATCATGAAGGAACAATTCCATTACAGACATTAAGAGCGGATATCGATTACGGATTCGATGAAGCAAATACTACCTATGGAAAAATAGGAGTTAAAGTATGGATTTATAAAGGAGAAATTCTTCCTACTAAAAAAGTTGTACAGAATAAGGAAGAGATTGAAGCGTAGAAAGGAGGAACAGCGTAATGTTAATGCCTAAGAGAGTAAAACATCGTAAGGTTCAACGTGGTAGGATGAAGGGCAAAGCTACAAGAGGCAATTTTATAGCATATGGTGATTTTGCACTTCAAGCTACAGAATGTGGATGGATTACTAATAATCAGATAGAAGCGGCCAGAATAGCTATAAATAGATATGTTAAAAGGGGAGGAAAACTTTGGATAAAGATTTTCCCGGATAAGCCAGTAACTGAAAAACCTGCTGAAACTCGTATGGGTTCTGGTAAGGGTTCACCAGAGTATTGGGTATCAGTTGTAAAACCAGGAAGAGTTCTGTTCGAAATAGCAGGTGTTAGTGAAGTTGTTGCAAGAGAAGCAATGAGACTTGCATCACATAAATTACCTATAAAGACTAAGTTTATAACTAAGAAAGATTTTGAAGAAATGGGTGGTGAAACCAATGAAGGCTAAAGAATTGCAAGAATTAAAACAAAGCAGCCCTCAGGATTTACAAGCGAAGTTAGGTGATCTTAAATCAGAATTATTTAATTTAAGATTTCAATTAGCTACAGGCCAATTGGAAAACCCAATGAGAATAAAAGAAGTTAAAAAATCCATAGCCCAAATTAAGACCATCCTCAGAGAAGAAGAGTTAAGGGCATTTGAACAGTAGTTTTCAGTTTGAAAGGAGGTTATCTTGTGGAAAGAGGTAATAGAAAGACAAGGATAGGAAGAGTTGTATCTGATAAAATGGATAAGACTATAGTAGTTGCTGTTGAAACAAAAGTACGTCATCCTCTATATGGAAAAACAGTTAATAAAACTACTAAGTTTAAGACTCATGATGAAAAAAATGAAGCAAAAATTAATGATAGAGTTTTAATAATGGAAACTAGACCGTTATCTAAAGATAAAAGATGGAGACTTGTAGAAATCGTCGAAAAAGCTAAATAGTTCGAAAAAGCTGAAAGGAGGATAATACACTATGATTCAGCAGCAGACGGTATTAAAGGTTGCAGATAATTCTGGTGCTAAGGAAATTATGTGCATAAGAGTATTAGGTGGTTCCAAAAGGAAATGGGGAAACATTGGTGATATAATAGTTGCTAGTGTTAAAGGTGCAACACCAGGCGGTGTTGTTAAAAAAGGTGAAGTTGTTAAAGCAGTTATAGTAAGATCTGTTAAAGGTGTAAGAAGAACGGACGGTTCATATATAAGATTTGATGAAAATGCAGCTGTTATAATAAAAGATGACAAACAGCCAAGAGGAACTCGTATCTTTGGACCAGTAGCAAGAGAGCTAAGGGATAAGGATTTTACAAAAATATTATCGTTAGCACCTGAAGTTTTATAGAATAAGGAGGTGGCCATAATGGCAATAGCGAAGTTACATGTAAGAAAAAAAGATAAAGTAATGGTTATTTCTGGTAAAGATAAAGGAAAAATAGGCGAAGTTCTCAGCGTTATTCCTAAATCAGGTAAAGTTGTTGTTAAAGATGTTAACATAGTGTCAAAACATCAAAAACCTAACAAAGCCAACATGCAGGGTGGAATAATAAAAAGAGAAGCTCCTATTTATAGTTCGAAAGTAATGTTATACTGTGACAAATGTAAGTCTGTTACAAGAATAAGCCATAAAATTTTAGAAGATGGAAGCAAAGTTAGAGTATGTAAAAAGTGCGGAGAAACATTCTAATCTTTGAAAGGAGGGCAAGTCAATGATGGTAAGATTACAAGAGAAGTATGATAAAGAAATAATCCCAGCTATGATGAGTAAGTTTGAATATAAAAACGTAATGGAAGTACCAAAATTGGAAAAAATAGTTATAAATATGGGCGTTAGTGAAGCTAAAGAAAATGTAAGAGTTTTAGAAGCTGCTGCATCAGATTTAGCCACAATAACAGGACAAAAACCAATTTTAACTAGAGCAAAAAAATCAGTTGCTAATTTTAAGATAAGACAAAATATGCCAATAGGCTGTAAAGTTACATTAAGAAGACAGAAAATGTATGAATTTGCGGATAAATTAATGAATGTTGCCTTACCAAGAGTAAGAGATTTCTCAGGAGTTTCGGATAAATCTTTTGATGGAAGAGGAAACTATTCATTAGGAATTAAAGAACAATTAATATTCCCTGAAATTGAATATGATAAGATTGATAAAGTAAGAGGTATGGATATAATATTTGTTACTACTGCAAAGACTGATGAAGAGGCAAAGGAATTATTAAAATTCCTGGGAATGCCATTCACTCATAAATAAGGAGGGAAAATTGTGGCACGTAAGGCTTTAATAGAAAAGTGGAAAAAAGAACCGAAATATTCAACTAGAGCTTATACAAGATGCAGAATATGTGGAAGACCGCACTCTGTATTAAAAAAATATGGTATATGCCGTATTTGTTTTAGAGAACTTGCATATAAAGGTGAGATACCTGGATGCAAAAAAGCTAGTTGGTAGAACAGATTGTTATGAAAGGAGGCACAATAAATGGTAATGACTGATCCGATTGCAGATTTACTAACACGTATAAGAAATGCAAATGTAGTTAAACATGAGACTGTGGAGATACCTTCTTCCAATATAAAGAAGGCTATTTTAAATATAATGCTTCAAGAAGGATATATAAAAAATTTAGAGGAATATAAAGATGGCTGTGTTAACATGGTAAGACTTTCAATGAAATATGGTCATGGTAATGAGAGAGTTATAACTGGTCTTAAGAGAATATCAAAACCAGGATTAAGAGTTTATTGCAGAAAAGAAGAGATTCCTAGAGTATTAAATGGTTTAGGAATAGCCATAATATCTACTTCAAGAGGAATTGTTACAGATAGAGAAGCAAGAAAATTAGGAGTAGGCGGAGAAGTACTTTGTTACATATGGTAGATAACAAAAAGCAGGAGGTGTAATTATGTCAAGAATAGGAAAACTTCCTATAGCTATACCAAATGGCGTAACTGTAGCAGTAACACCAGACAACGTTGTTACTGTTAAAGGATCCAAAGGTCAACTTGAAAAGGCTATGAGCAAAGAAATAAAAATAGCTGTTGAGGACAATTCAGTAGTAGTTACAAGAGATAATGATGAAAAAAGTGTAAGAGCACTTCATGGATTAACAAGATCATTAATAAATAATATGGTAATTGGAGTAACTGAAGGATACCAAAAAACTTTAGAATTAGTTGGAGTAGGTTATAGAGCACAGATGCAGGGCAAAAAATTAGTTATGAACCTCGGATATTCACATCCAATTGAAATTAAAGAAGTAGCTGGTATAACATACACGACTCCAAACACTACTACAGTTGTTGTAAGTGGTATAGATAAGGAATTAGTTGGTGCTGTTGCAGCAGATATAAGGACTTGGAGAAAACCAGAACCTTATAAAGGAAAAGGAATTAAGTATGCAGGAGAATTTATAAAACGTAAAGAAGGTAAAACTGGTAAGAAATAATAGAAGGGAGTGTGTACTCTATGTTTAATAAACAGGATAAAAATAAAACTAGAGTAAGACGTCATCTAAGAGTTCGTAAAAAGATCTTTGGAACAACAGAGAGACCAAGGCTTTCAATTTACAGAAGTGATAAGAACATATATGCTCAGATTATAGATGATATAAATGGAGTAACTTTAGTTTCTGCTTCAACTGTGGAAAAAGATTTTACTGATAAAGGGAATAATAAAGAAGCTGCAAAAAAGGTTGGAGAAAGTATTGCAAAAAAAGCTTTAGAAAAAGGAATTAAAGAAGTAGTCTTTGATAGAGGCGGATACTTATATCACGGTAGAGTACAAAGCCTTGCGGAAGGTGCAAGAGAGAGCGGTTTACAATTCTAAAAGAAGGAGGGAAATAAATGAGAATAGATCCTAGCACTTTAAATCTTAAAGAAAAAGTTCTATTTATAAACAGAGTTGCTAAGGTTGTTAAAGGTGGTAGAAATTTCAGATTTAGTGCCCTTGTAGTTGTTGGAGACGAAAACGGACATATTGGGGTAGGAACTGGTAAATCTATTGAAATACCTGAGGCAATTAGAAAAGCAGTAGATGATGCAAAAAAGAAATTAATAGAAGTTCCAATAGTAGGTACAACTGTACCACATGATATAGAAGGTTGTTTTGGTACTGGAAAAGTACTTATAAAGAAATCTGTAGAAGGTACTGGAGTTATAGCAGGAGGTCCTGCTAGATCTGTACTTGAGCTTGCAGGTTTGAAAGATGTCAGAGCTAAATCTTTGGGTTCTAATAATCCAAGAAATATGGTAAATGCTACTCTAAACGGTTTGTCTAGATTAAGAACAGCTGATCAAGTTGCCAGCTTGAGAGGGAAAACCGTTGAAGAGATTTTAGGTTAGGGAGGAATGAACCTTGGCTAAAATTAAAATAACTTTGTCCAAAAGCTTAATAGGAAGAAAAAAAGATCATATTGCTACTGTTAATGCTTTAGGATTAAAGAAAATAGGAAAAACAGTTGAACATGAGGATACTCCTCAAATCAGAGGTATGATAAATAAAGTTAGCTATCTTTTAAATGTAGAAGAAGCATAAGTAGAGGAGGTGTATGATAGAGATGAAACTTCATGAATTAAAACCAGCAGCTGGATCAAGAAAAGCACCAAAAAGGATAGGAAGAGGTACTGGTTCAGGATTAGGAAGAAATGCTGGTAAAGGTGAAAAAGGACAGAAGGCTAGATCCGGCGGTGGTGTAAGATTAGGTTTTGAAGGAGGCCAAATGCCTTTATTTAGAAGGCTTCCTAAGAGAGGATTTAAAAATCCATTTACTAAAGAATTTTCGGTCATAAATATTGATAGATTGAATGTATTTGATGAAGGTACAGAAGTAACACCAGAGTTATTATTATCAAAGGGTATCGTAAATAAATCCAAAAATGGTGTTAAAATACTTGGAAACGGTGAAATTGAAAAAAAACTAACAGTTAAGGCAGCAAAATTTTCAAAGTCGGCTGTAGAAAAAATTGAAGCAGCTGGAGGAAAAGTTGAGGTGATATAGGTGCTATCAACTTTGCGTAATACATGGAAAGTTCCTGAATTAAGAAAGAGAATAGTATTTACATTACTTATGATAGCAATTTTCAGGATGGGAAATTTTATTCCTGTTCCTGGAATTGATACTTCAAAGATTGCAAATTTAACTAAGAGTGGATCTTTATTTGGATTTTATGATTTGATATCAGGTGGTGCATTTAGTAGATTTAGCATATTTGCAATGGGAGTAGTTCCATTTATCAATTCTTCTATTATATTTCAATTGCTTCAGGTCGCTATTCCAAGATTGGAACAGTTATCTAAAGAGGGAGAAGAAGGAAGAAAGAAGATGCAGGAGTATACAAGATATGCTTCAGTACCACTGGGAGTAATTCAGGCATTTAGTACATATGTTATAATAAGTAAATATAATGCCCTCCAAAATCCATCAAGTAAGTTAAATATATTTATCATAATACTTACATTAACTACTGCTTCAACTTTCTTGATGTGGTTAGGTGATAGAATAACAGACAAAGGAATAGGAAATGGTGTTTCACTTTTAATTTTCTTTAACATTATTTCTAGATTTCCATCTACGCTTTATCAGTTAGTACAATTACAAAATGCAGAAACTGTTGATTTCATACAATTAATATTATTCATTGTAGCTGTGGTTGCATTACTTATATTAGTTGTAATTACCAGCTTATCTGAGAGAAGGATACCTGTTCAATATGCAGGAAAGATGGCAAGTGGTGGTAGATTGTATAAAGGTCAGTCCACCAATATACCAATAAATGTAAATGGAGCAGCTGTTATTGGAATAATATTTGCAATTTCAGTTATGCAGTTTCCAATCACAATTGGTATGTTTTGGCCAGATTCAGCTTTCTATAAGTTTGTGACTACAAGTCCATTCAGCCCGTTTAAAGAGAGCACTTGGCAGTATGCAATACTATACTTTGTGTTGACTATATTCTTTACGTGGTTTTATACAGAGGTAACATTTAAACCTGATGAGATGGCAGAGAATATGCATAAGTCTTCAGGGTTTATACCTGGCATAAGACCAGGAGAACCTACTGCAAACTATATAGAAAGTGTTCTTGCTAAGGTTTCAATAATAGGTGGAGCTTTTGCGGGTGTAATAGCTATAGCGCCTATATTGGCAGCGACGTATACCAATTTTAAGGATATATACTTTGGTGGAACTGGACTTCTTATCATAGTGAATGTTGCACTTGAAACTATGAGGCAACTAGAATCTCAATTGGTAATGCGTCATTATCATGGATTCTTGAAGAGTTAATATTTATTGGAGATGATGCAATTGAAAATGGTTTTGTTGGGTCCTCCAGGAGCTGGAAAAGGCACACAAGCAAAATTAATTAGCGAAAAGTATTCTATACCGCATATATCTACAGGCGATATTTTTAGAAAAAATATTTCTGAAAAAACTAAACTTGGTATTGAGGCAAAGAAATATATGGATAATGGTCAGTTAGTACCAGATAAAGTTACTATAGATATAGTTAAGGATAGATTAACAGAAGATGATTGTAAAGAAGGATTCCTACTAGATGGTTTTCCAAGAACAGTTAAACAGGCAGAAGCACTAGATGAATTTTTAAATAGTGCTGATGGTAAAATAGATGCAGCATTGCTTATAGATGTTGCAGAAGAGTTTATTTTAGAGAGAATGACGGGAAGAAGAGTTTGCTCATCTTGTGGAGCAAGTTATCATATAAAGTTTAATCCTTCTAAAATAGATGGAAAATGTGATCTTTGCAATGGTGATTTGATACAAAGAAAAGATGATACAGAAGCAACTGTTAAGGAAAGATTGGATGTTTACAGTAAACAAACTCAACCGCTTATTAATTATTACAAAAATCAAAATGTACTGCTTAAAATAGAAGGAACAAAAGAAATAAGTGAAGTATTTGATGAGATATGTAATTCATTAAAGGCGATTAAGTAATGATAATACTTAAAGATGATAATGAGATAGAATTTATGAGGCATGCAGGTAAGGTTGTTGCTGATACCCTACTTAAATTAGAAGAGGTAGTAAAACCTGGAATAACGACTGCGAAATTGGATAAAATAGCAGAAGAGTATATTAAAAATCAGGGAATAAACCATCTTTTAAAGGTTATCTTAAATGGTTATCAAAGAGATGCAGCAAGAACTTTTCCTGTAGGTAATATTACAAAAAAGGCACAAAAGCTTATAGATGTAACTAAACAGAGTTTTTTGAAAGTGCCAAAATGGCTATTGCCGGTAATAAACTAACTGAAAATTAATAGGAGTGATATTTTGGTGAAAAGTAATAGCTGTTTGGGAAAAGTAGTTTATTCAAAGGCAGGTCGTGATTCTAACAGATTTTTTATAATAGTTGGTATTTTAGATAGCAACTATGTCTATATATGCGATGGAGATCTTAGACTTATAGAAAATCCTAAGAAGAAAAAGATTAAACATTTAACATTTACAAATTCAACTGCAGAAGATATAAAAGATTTGTTACTATCGGGAAAGAAGATCAGCAATGCTATGATAAGAAAATTTTTGCAGTCTTACGACAACAATAAGGAGGTTTGATTACCTTATGTCAAAAGATGATGTTATAGAAATGCAGGGTACTGTTTTAGAGGCATTACCTAATGCAATGTTTGAAGTTAAGTTAGAGAGTGGACATAAAATATTAGCGCATATATCAGGTAAACTAAGAATGAACTTTATAAGAATTCTTCCTGGCGATAAAGTTACTGTGGAATTATCTCCATATGATTTGACAAGAGGAAGAATAACTTGGAGAGCAAAGTAAATAAGGAGGGTTAGCTATGAAAGTAAGACCATCAGTTAAGCCTATGTGTGAAAAATGTAAAGTTATAAAAAGAAAAGGAAGAGTAATGGTTATCTGTGAAAATCCTAAACATAAACAAAAGCAAGGTTAATTTTATAGAGTTTCTAGTGCGGCTGAAATAGAGCTCTAATACTGCTCTATTAGCTGGAAACTTTATATATAAATAAATTTAATTAATCCTTACCAATTAGATACTCAGGAGGTGTAAATTTTAATGGCAAGAATAGCAGGTATTGACCTACCAAAAGAAAAAAGAATAGAAATAGGTCTGACATATATATATGGCATAGGATTATCGACTTCTCACAAGATTCTCAAAGAAACTGGAGTTAATCCTGATACAAGAGTTAAGGATTTGACTGAGGGAGAAGTTAATACATTAAGAGATTATGTAACTAAAAACATAATAGTTGAAGGTGACTTAAGAAGAGAAACAGCTCTTAACATAAAGAGATTAATAGAGATAGGTTGTTATAGAGGAATAAGACATAGAAGAGGTCTTCCGGTAAGAGGACAAAAAACAAAGACAAATGCAAGAACAAGAAAAGGTCCTAAGAAAATGATAGGAGCTAAAAAGAGAAAGTAATATTGGTATAAGGAGGGAAAAAGATGGCAGCTGGATCAAAGACTAAAAAGACAAGAAGAAGAAAAGAAAGAAAAAATGTTGAACATGGATGTGCACATATAAGATCAACTTTTAACAATTCAATTGTTACTATTACAGATGCATTTGGAAATACATTATCATGGGCTAGCGCAGGTGGATTAGGATTTAGAGGATCAAGAAAAAGTACTCCATTTGCAGCACAAATGGCCGCTGAAACATCAGCAAAAGCAGCAATGGAACATGGTTTAAAGAGCGTAGAGGTGTATGTTAAAGGACCAGGAGCAGGTAGAGAAGCTGCGATTAGGTCATTACAAGCTGCTGGATTAGAAGTTACATTGATAAAAGATGTTACTCCTATACCACATAATGGCTGCAGACCACCAAAGAGAAGAAGAGTCTAGTTAAGGAGGTGTAAGATTAATGGCAAGATATACTGGATCAGTATGTAGACTTTGTAGAAGAGAAGGTTTAAAGCTATTTCTAAAAGGAGATAGATGTTATACAGATAAATGTGCATTTACAAGAAGAGGATATGCACCAGGACAGCACGGACAAAGCAGAAAGAAAATATCTAACTATGGTGTTCAATTAAGAGAAAAGCAAAAAGCTAGAAGAATATACGGAATACTTGAAGGACAATTTAGAAATTACTATGAAAGAGCTGAGAAGCTCAGAGGTATAACAGGTGAAAACTTGTTAAGATTATTGGAAATGAGACTTGATAATGTAGCATTTAGATTGGGATTTGGAAATTCAAGAAGTGAGGCAAGACAATTAGTAACTCACGGGCATTTCCTCGTAAATGGTAAGAAAGTAGATATTCCTTCTTATCAGGTAACTGTTAATGATGTTATAACTGTTAGAGAAAAAAGCAGATCAGTAGAAAAATTCAAGACATTTGCAGAAAATCCAAAGACTTTACCAGCATGGTTAGAGGGAAGTTCAGAAAACTTTGAAGGAAAGGTTCTTAGAGATCCTTCAAGAGAAGATGTAGATGTTCCTGTTAATGAAACATTAATAGTAGAATTCTATAGTAAATAATAGTTAGTATAGAATCAGTTGCCCTCAAAATATTAATAAATCAATTAGAGGAGGGTTATATTCATGTTAGAAATAGAAAAGCCCAAAATAGAATGTGTAGAAACTAGTGAAGATGGCACTTATGGTAAATTTGTAGTTGAACCGTTAGAAAGAGGCTATGGTATTACTCTCGGTAATGCATTGAGGAGAATTCTTCTTTCCTCGTTGCCTGGAGTTGCTGCTAATAATATCAAGATAGATGGAGTACTTCATGAATTCTCTACAGTTCATGGAGTAAAAGAGGATGTTGCTGAGTTAATATTGAATATCAAATGTCTGGCTTTAAAGATGGCAGATGATGGTCCTAAAACTATATATATAGATGAACAGGGGCCTGGTGAGGTTACTGCAGGAGATATAAAAACAGATGGATCTGTTGAAATAATTAATAAGGATTTACATATAGCCACTTTGGATGACGATAGTAGATTGTATATGGAAATTCAGGTTAATACAGGTAGGGGTTATGTTACTCAAAATAAGAATAAGTCAGAAGATATGCCTATAGGAACTATAGCTGTAGATTCGATATATACTCCTATTAAAAGAGTTAACTTTGTTGTAGATAATACAAGGGTTGGCCAAATCACTGATTATGATAAGTTATCTCTTGAGGTATGGACTAATGGTACAATAATGCCAGATGAGGCTATAAGTCTATCAGCTAAGATTTTAATAGAACATTTTAAGCTGTTCATGACTTTAACAGATCATGCTAACAATGTTGAAATAATGGTGGAAAAAGAAGAAGATAAAAAAGAGAAAGTCTTAGAAATGACTATTGAAGAACTTGATCTTTCTGTTAGAAGTTATAACTGCTTGAAAAGAGCTGGTATAAATACTGTTCAGGAGTTAACAGAGAGAACTATGGATGATATGATGAAGGTTAGAAACCTTGGAAAGAAATCCTTGGAAGAAGTTCAACAAAAGCTTGAAGTATTGGATTTATCACTAAAACAGAGTGAGGAATAAGTACTGCAGGCAATGCTTAAAGAATTGTAGTGATAAGGAGGTATAGAGAGATGGCAAGACAACGTAAATTAGGTCGTCCGACTGATCAGAGAAAAGCAATGCTTAGAAATCTCGTTACTAGTTTTCTAAAGCATGGGAAAATACAAACAACTCAAACTAGAGCAATAGAAACAAAAAATTTAGCTGAAAAAATGATCACTCTTGCAAAAAGAGGAGATCTTCATGCTAGAAGACAGGTTCTTTCTTTCATAACTGAAGAAGAAGTTGTTAAAAATCTATTTAATGATGTAGCTGCTAAGTATGCTGAAAGAAATGGTGGATATACTAGAATGTATAAAATGGGACCAAGAAGAGGCGACGCTGCAGAATTAGTTATACTAGAGTTAGTATAAGATTTAGGGATTAAGTAAACTAGCTTAATCCCTGTTTTTATTAATATTAATAAGATGATGTATATACTATTTTGTATATACATTATTCATATATAGAGTTATACTATTATAAACTTTATATTAATTTAGTGGGGTGTTTCTATGGATGAAAATATGATAACATGTAGAGATCTATCATATGAGTATCAAGGTAGTAGTGAAAATAAGATTAAACTAGCACTAGAAAATATTACTCTTGAAGTAAAAAAAGGTGAATTTTTAGTTATCCTAGGTAGAAATGGATCAGGAAAATCAACTGTGGCGAAACTCATGAATGCACTCTTGACTCCATCATCCGGGAAAATGTATATAGATGGTTTAGATACATCGAAAGAAGAAAATGTATGGAAGGTTAGAAATAAAGCCGGTATGGTTTTTCAAAATCCAGATAATCAGATAGTTGCAACAATAGTTGAGGAAGATGTAGCTTTTGGACCTGAAAACTTAGGAGTCCCATCGGAAGAAATTAGAAAAAGGGTAGATCAGTCACTAAAAAGGGTTAATATGTATGAATATAGAAGACATGCACCACATCTTTTATCTGGTGGACAAAAGCAGAGGGTTGCAATAGCTGGAGTATTAGCTATGATGCCTGAATGTATAATATTTGATGAATCGACAGCAATGTTAGATCCATCTGGTAGAAAAGAAGTAATGAATACTATAAAAGATCTCAACAAAAATTATGGTATAACTATTATATTCATAACTCATTATATGGAGGAAGCGGCTGAGGCCGATAGAATAATAGTTATAGATGAGGGAAAATTAGCACTGGAAGGTTCCCCTAGGACAGTATTTAGTCAAGTAGAGAAGATGAAGTCTTTGGGACTTGATGTACCTCAAGTTACAGAATTATCATATGAACTGAGGAGAAATGGTGTTAATTTAAGTAAAGATATATTAACTATAGATGAGATGGTGAATGAATTATGTCAATTAAGATAGAAAATTTGACTCATATATACATGAAAGGGTCACCCTTTGAGAAAAAAGCACTTGATAATGTAAATATAACTATAAATGATGGGGAATTTGTTGCGTTAATAGGGCATACTGGTTCTGGAAAATCTACATTGATTCAACATATAAATGGACTTTTAAAACCTTATTCCGGGAAAATAATAATAGATGATACGGATATAACTCAAAAAAATGTAAATCTCAACTTTATTAGAAAAAAAGTGGGACTTGTATTCCAATATCCTGAATATCAGCTTTTTGAAGAGACTGTTGAAAAAGACATTGCTTTTGGTCCAAATAACTTGGGACTAAGTAATGATGAGATAAACGTAAGAGTAAAAAGGGCTATGGATATGGTAGGACTTAATTATGAAAAATATAAAAGTAAGTCACCATTTGACTTAAGTGGTGGACAAAAGCGTAGGGTAGCTATAGCTGGTGTAGTTGCTATGGAGCCAAAGATTCTTATTTTAGATGAACCTACTGCAGGACTTGATCCAAAAGGAAGAGATGATATTTTAGGACAAATAAAAAAACTTCATAAAGAATACAATATGACTATCATATTGGTATCACATAGTATGGAGGATGTTGCTAAGCTGGCAGATAGAATACTTGTTATGGATAAAGGGACCTGTATACTTGATGGAACACCTTCAAAGGTATTCAAAGAAATTGATACATTAGAAAGCGTTGGTCTTGCTGTGCCGCAAGTGACGTATCTTGCAAGAAAACTTAAGGGTAAGGGCTTCGATGTATCAGATAATATATTTACTGTAGAACAGGCAAAGAATGAGATATTAAGGATATTAAAAAATGATGGGAGAGCTAAAAAATGATCAAAGATATTACAATAGGCCAGTACATACCGGGCAATTCTTTTATTCATAAACTAGATCCAAGAGTTAAAATATTAATATCTTTAGTTTATATAGTTGATCTGTTTTTAGTAAATAACTTCAAAGGATATGCATTCATAGTGTTATTTACATTTATAACTATATACATATCTAAAGTACCTATTAGTTATATTTACAAAGGATTAAAGCCTGTATTTATTTTGGTTTTGATAACTGCATTACTGAATTTATTCATGACTGGAGGAACCGGTACCCCTTTATATCACTGGAAATTTATATCTATATATAAAGAAGGAGTGGTACTTGCAGTATTTATGGTTTTAAGGCTTGTATTCCTCATAATTGGAACATCACTTTTAACACTTACTACATCGCCAATTGAGCTCACGGATGGAATAGAGAAATTGCTCAGTCCATTTAAAAAAATAGGAATACCAGCACATGAACTTGCAATGATGATGACAATTGCACTCAGATTTATACCAACTTTAATGGATGAAACAGATAAAATAATGAAGGCCCAGATGGCAAGAGGGGCTGATTTTGAGTCTGGAAATCTTGCTCATAGAGCTAAAAGTTTGATACCCATACTTGTACCACTTTTTATAAGCTCTTTCAGAAGGGCAGATGAACTTGCTATGGCTATGGAGGCAAGGTGTTATAGAGGTGGAGAAGGCAGAACGAGGATGAAACAACTAAAGCTCTCAAATAGGGATTTCTCTGCATCATTTTGTGTTTTTGTGTTAGTGTTTATTTCTATATGGAGCAGGATGTGGAAGTAATGAGGAATATAAAACTTACACTCGAATATGATGGAACAAATTATGCGGGATGGCAGAGACAGACAAATGCAGTTACTGTAGAGCAAAAAGTAGAAGAAGCTATAGAAAAACTCACCGGGAATCATTGTGAAGTAATAGGATCAAGTAGAACGGATTCTGGAGTACATGCCAGGGCATATGTGTGTAACTTTTTTACAGATAGTGCCATACCGGAGAATAAGCTAAAGGGAGCAATAAATAATTTTTTGCCAGAAGATATAGTTGCACGGGAATGCGAAGAAGTTTCACTTGATTTTCATGCCAGATTTTGCAGTAAGGGTAAGAGGTATATATACACAGTCTTTAATGGAAGACAAAGACCTGTCATTTTAAGAAATTATACCTATTATTATCATAGAGAACTCAATATAGAAAATATGAAGAAAGCAGCTAAATATCTGGTTGGAACATATGACTTTTCTGCATTTAAAAATAAAGGAAGTAAACCAAGAAACTCAATTAGAACTGTAACTGAGGTAGGTATAGTTAAAAAAGGAGACTTTGTAATATTTACGGTAACAGGTAATGCATTTCTATACAATATGGTAAGGATAATAGTTGGAACACTTTTGGATGTTGGATGTGGAAGATTTGAGGTTGATTATATCAAGTATATACTTGACTCTAAAGACAGAAGTAAAGCCGGTAAATCGGCGCCGGCTGCAGGGCTTTTATTAGATGAAGTTTTTTATTGACACGCCCGGCAGATTGTATTATAATATATAATGTTTGTATCTTAAGTATGTAAGATCCACTAGCCCCGGGTCTTTAAGATAGAAGTAGTATTTCTTATAGAATAATTAGGGAGGTAAAATGATGAAATCATACATAGCAAAACCGCAAGAAATTGAAAGAAAATGGTATGTTATTGATGCTGCTGGAAAGCCACTAGGAAGAGTAGCAAGCCAGGTTGCTTCAATATTAAGAGGAAAAAATAAACCTATATTCACACCACACGTTGATACAGGAGATTTCGTTATAATAATTAACGCAGAAAAAGTTGTTTTAACAGGAAAGAAATTAGATCAGAAGATGTTAAGACATCACTCATTATATCCAGGTGGATTAAAGGAGACCCCTTATAGAGAGGCTTTAGCTAAGAAACCTGAATTTGTATTTAAAGAAGCAGTTAGAAGAATGCTTCCAGATGGAGTATTAGGAAGACAGATGCTTAAGAAACTAAAAGTATATAAAGGTGCTGAGCATGCTAATGAAGCTCAGAAACCAGAAGTTTTAGAATTAAGATATTAGAAGAGTGAGCTGGAAGGAGGATAAATAATGGCTAAAGTACAATATTTTGGAACAGGAAGAAGAAAAAATTCGGTAGCTAGAGTAAGACTTGTACCTGGTGAAGGTAAAGTAACAATAAATAAAAGAGATATTCAAGATTATTTTGGATTGGAAACTTTAAGGGTTGTAGTAAATCAACCTTTAGTATTAACTGAAACTAAGAGTAAATATGATGTTTTAGTAAATGTTCATGGCGGTGGATTCACTGGTCAGGCAGGAGCTATTAGACACGGTATATCAAGAGCTCTTTTAAAGGTTGATCAAAATTTAAAACCAGAGCTTAAAAAAGCAGGATTCTTAACAAGAGACCCAAGAATGAAAGAAAGAAAGAAATACGGTCTTAAGAAAGCAAGAAGAGCTCCACAATTTTCCAAAAGATAATATTTGGATTTTTAAAAACCTCGCAGGCATTGAGTTTGTGGGGTTTTGTTTTATATGGAGATTTATGAAAATGCATTGTTTTTTATTTATAAGTAACAAGTAAGTGACATACAAGTAACAAATTATTATATTAATTCTATGGCTTTTCTAAGCTCTTCAATATCCTTGTGTGTGTAAATTTTCTCTGTTGTAGTAAAACTGTTATGACCTATAAGCTTTTTGATTGATGTTGGATTTGCATCAGCATTATTCATAAGTGTTGCAAAGGTATGTCTACAGTCATGAGGTTTATGTTTCATATTCAATAAAAGTTCATTATGACTTTCTATGAAATTGGAAGGTAAGGGAAAAGTTTCTTTTATATTTTCTGGGGATAAAATAGAATTAATATCGTCAATGTTATTAATAACAGATATATCTATCATTTCTTTTCTATTTGAAGAATTTTTTATAATTTCTATAGATCTAGAACTAATAGGGTTTCTCTTTATAGATCCATTCTTTTCTAGTCTTTTTAAATGAGCATATACAGTGGCTGTTGAAGTTAGTCCTACAGTTTTACAAATTTCTCTAATAGTAGGTGGATATCCTTTAGTGCCAATTTGACTTTTTATAAATTCATAAATTTCTTTTTGTTTTATACTTTTTAGTGTTTTCATAAAGTTATTCTCCATAAATCACTTAGTGTGGATTATATCACATTATAAAAAATATGGCAAACTTATGTTCGCAAATATTTCCTATATGCTAATATCATAAAAGATATAGAAGAGAATTAATAAAATTGATTCAGGATAACACTATGGATTATTTTTTAAAGGTTGTTGAGTATCTTGGAATAAGTAAATAGAGGTTATCTGATATGAATAGGCAAGGTAAACTCGTAGCGGTAAAAAAGGGAATATATCTAAAAGTAGATGTTGAGAAAAGAAAGTTAGAACAAAATGACCTTAGGAAGAAGTATTATAAAAGATGAGACTACTTTATTTATTTTGTTATTGATAGAATAAAAGCAAAAAAATATAATATAGTATGGTATAATTAGAGTTAAGAATTAAAAAGAGGATAATTTTTATGTATAAGAATTTTGACGAATGGGACGTATATGAAGGACTTGATGCTGGAAGTGGACGAAGTGAGAAACAATGGTTAATAAATAGGAAAGGTGATAATCAAATAGGTCTATTTAAGTTTCCTAAAAGCGAATATACGACAGAACATTTTTCGGAAAAGATTGCTGCAGATATAGCAAGTATAATCAATTTTCCATGTGCCAAAATTGATTTGGGAACTTATAATGGTAGAGAAGGAGTAATGAGTTATCGAATCAATTCAGATAGAGAGCCTTTAATTGAAGGTGTGTCATTGATAATAAAATTATACAATCAATATGATGTTAATAAATTGTTTGATTGTAAGTCTAATGAATATTATTCATTGGATATGATAATGAAATCATTACAAGAGTTTAAACTAGAAAAGGAATTTTTAAAAATTCCGATATTTGATTTTTTGATAGGAAATTCTGATAGACATCAGAATAATTGGGCAATAATTAAAAGTGATACTGGTGTTAAAATAAGTCCTTTATATGATAATGGATCTTCTCTCTGTTGTTATGAGAATGAAGAAAATTTACAGGGATGTATTAAAGATACATTAAAATTTAAATCTATAGTAGATACAAAGTCGAAGTCTATGATAAGAATAGATAAGTATAAGAAGAAAAAACCTACTCATTTACAAGTTATACAATATATAAGAAATGAGTATTATAGAGATACTATCGATTTTGTAGTAGATATAAATAGATTATTTACATATAATAAATTAGATGATTTAATGAATACATATGACGGATATATTAGTAATAATAGAATAAAACTCATAAAGAATTTTTTGAAATATAAATTAAAAGAATTAACACAAGTATATAATTTGTGAAGGGAGGAGGAGAAAGAATGACGGTGAAGAATGACAGAGATTATTTGTATGTAATTTGGAAAGATCCTGAGAGTAGAAGACAGTATGTTATTGGAGAACTAAGTGAAGATAAAAGTGGTAAGTATGAATTTTGTTATTGTCATGAAATTGATGATGCTAGAGAGAATGGGTTTGAGTTATTGATATCTTTTGATGATGTTAGTAAGAGATATATTAGCAATAGATTATTTCCTCCGTTTGCAAGTAGATTGCCAGATAGAAAGAGAAAAGATATTGGCAATATTTTGAGGAAGTATAGTATGACAGAATATGATGAATATAGTCTTTTAAAAAGAAGTGGTGGGGCATTGCCAATAGATAATATAAAATTTATTGAACCGATTCTTCAAATTCCAAAGGATGGATTAGAAAAAACATTTTGTATAGCAGGTGTAAGACATTGGGCTTCTTGTGGTGGTGAAGAATGTTTTAAGTTTAATAATGTGCATGAAAATGACGATTTGAGACTTGAATTGGAGCCAGCTAATGTACATGATAAGTATGCTGTAAAAGTAATGGATAATAGTATATTAATAGGGTATATCCCAAGATATTATAGTAAAGAATTAAGTTATTTGATTAATAGCGGTTTTAGTTATAAGTGTGTGATTAGCAAAGTTCAAAAAAATCATGAATGCGATGAGTGTATACAAGTTTCCTTGAAAATTCAAAGAGAAAAGATTTACGCATAGAATACAAATAAAAAACTCCAATTGATTAAACCGGAGTCTTTTATTTTATATTTGATGTGTAGGTTTATATATTGGACTTTTTTAATGCTTATATAAATATATGTATAATTAACATACAATAAACAAAATTGCTTTAAACCATTGAATTTTCAGTGGTTCAAATTCTTCAAAAGGTAATATTTGGATTTTTAAAAACCTCGCAGGCATTGAGTTTGTGGGGTTTTGTTTTATATAGGATTTGATTCAAAGTTATAATGGTTTGTACTAAAAGCAGCTAAATCAGAATAAGGTTCAGAAGTGAGTTGTTATTTTTGATTTGTTTAATTAAAGTATGCTAATATTAAAGCAGCGAAATAAGTACTTATTTTAAAATAAAGGGAGAAGTTACTATTGGCAATAATTAAATCAATATTTTATTTTATATTAGCTGGAATATTTGAAATAGGTGGAGGGTACCTTGTGTGGTTATGGCTGCGGGATGGTAAAAGTATATTGTTTGGCTTAGTAGGCGCTATAAGTTTAATAATTTATGGAGTAATACCAACATTACAACCTCCAAGATCCAATTTTGGAAGAGTGTATGCAGCTTAGGAGGTATTTTTATAGTTCTTTCAATCTTATGGGGATGGAAAATAGATAATAAAGATGAGGAAAGATTTGATGGAATTGTTAAGTCCTATGAATTTATTGCTGATTATGAAGGCTGGAAGGATATAGGAGAGTTGATTATTCCTGGTGTAAGTAATAAAGGTGACATTAAAAATACCAATGCATTAGAAAGAGCAAGAAAATTAGGATTAAACTTGTAAAATCCCTATATAAAATTTTAAATTGATAATATAATAAATATTGCATGTGATAAAGTATTTTATTGAAGTTTACAACTTGTAAGAAAGGTGTCTTGATTTTGGCTATACAAATTATATTTACTATGCTTTTAGTTGGTACGCTGCTTGGATTTGTAGGGGCAGGTGGTTCAGGATTTATAATATCTGTACTTACCATAATATTTGGATTTCCTATACATACAGCACTTGGTACGGCTCTTGCTGCAATGATATTTTCTTCAATATCAGGAACTGTAAGTCATTACAGAGAAAATGATATACTAGTGAAAGTGGGAATTGCGACAGGTATATTTGGAGCAGTTGGTGCCTGGATAAGTTCTAACTGTTCAACTTTTATATCACCCAATAGTTTGAGATGGATGACTTCCGGTATGCTTTACTTGTCAGCACTCATATTATGGATTAGGATGGTTATTATTTCAAGGCGGGGAGAAAGCATGCACTACGACAACCTTCCAGAAGGAGCTAAGTTTTGGATTTACTGTGCTTTAATAGGTTTTGTATGCGGTGCAATATCCGGCATATTTGGAATAGGCTCAGCTGCCTTCATACAAATAGGGTTCTTGTTTATAATGGGTATGTCTATAAGAAAATCCGCAGGAACAACAATGCTTGTAATAATACCTATAGCGCTTGCAGGAGGAGCCGGATACTATCATCTTGGGTATCTTGATATAAAACTTCTTTTCGAGGTAGTTGCGGGAACTATGATAGGCACATACATAGGAGCGAAATTTACAAAACGGGCTCCGGAACCAATTTTAAAATTTGCAATGGTAATGGTTCCTGTAATGGCAGCTACAATACTTTTACTTTAATATAAAATTAAAATATAGGATTAAAAGTTTTGGAGAAATCCAGGACTTTTTTTATATGAAAAAATATTTAATGAAGGTGCTTAATAAATGACATAAGTGTATTGGTAAAAAAGAGGATAAATTCCTTTCATTTTTTTATTAAAAATTAGTTTAAAGCACAAAATATGTTTGAAGTTATTTTGATTTTGGGAGGTAAATACAAGATGAAATTACAGAATAGAAGAAAATTGATTACATTAATGACTATTATAATTTTATTGACTTCAATACTTTTTACGGATGTTAAAAGTTGTGTTTCAGCACATGAAAACGGAAGTAAAAAAACAATACTTATAGATCCAGGACATGGTGGGATAGATGGTGGAGCACAGTCTAAAAGTGGGATATGCGAAAAAGATATTAATTTAAGTATAAGTAAAAAATTAAAAGACATGCTTGAAAATAATGGATATAAGGTAATAATGACAAGGGAAAAAGATATTGGATTGTATGATGATAACAAAACTATAAGGCAGAAAAAAGTTCAAGATTTAAGTAGAAGGTGTCAGCTTAAAAAGGACAGTAATTGTAACTTATTTATTAGTATACATCTTAATATGTTTTCAGAAACAGCCTATTCAGGGGCACAGGTGTGGTACTCTAGGAATCCGGAAAGTAAGGGAATAGCTGCTATAATTCAGCAAAACCTAAAAAGGGATTTAGATCCAAATAATAATAGAAAAGAAAAGGCGGCACTTGATTCATATAAAGTACTTAGATGTAACGATTCTATGCCATCAATTATCGTTGAATGTGGTTTTCTATCGAATGTATCTGAAGAACAAAAATTAAAAACAGATGAATATCAAACAAAGATAGCTAAAAGTTTATTCAATTCCATTGACCAGTATTTTAATTCTAGTAAGCAGTAGATTATTCTATAATGACAAGCTTGAAATTGAGTATAAATTATGATAATATTTAGCTGTATAATGGATTAGTCCATTAGTCCAATAAAAGCAAGGGGTGAGAGGTTAGTTCTATGCAGATTAGAGTTAATAAGGAGAGTGGAATTCCTCTCTATTTACAGGTAAAAAAGCAAATAATGGGTTTAATAAGAAGTGATACCTTAAATGTCGGAGATAAGATGCCTACTGAACGTGATCTTTCTGAAAGATTAAAGGTAAGTAGAAATACTGTAAGTACAGCTTATAATGAACTGGAACAAGAAGGTGTATTAAAGTCTTATCAAGGGAGAGGTACTTTTGTAGCTGAAGATGCAAATCCATGGAAAGTACAAAGTATAAGAGAAAAGATTGGTAAGTTTATTGATCTCGGATTTGAAGAAGCTCTTGAAGCAGGAATGGATGCTGATGAGTTTTTGGAAATAGTCAACCAAAGAGTAAGAGAAAAAAAGGATATAATGAGAAAGATAACGGCGTTATATATAGAATGTAATATTGAACAGTCCAGAACTTTCAGTAAAGAACTGATGGATAGCACGGATATGAATGTAATCCCTCTTACACTTCAGGACATAAAAAATATAAAAAAAGAGACAGAAGAACTTATCAAGAAAAGTCAGGTTATTATTGCTACATTTAATCATGTAAATGAAGTTGCACGAGTCCTTAAACCATTTAAAAAAGAAGTCATTGGAGTTGCTATAAATGTTGATTTGGAAACCATAGTAAAAATAGCAAGATATCCAGAAGGTACCCGTTTTAGTTTTGTTTGCATGTCCCAGGAATTTATGTTTAAGGTAAGAGGAGCTCTTGAAAAGGCGGGACTTGGAGATATAAATATTCAGTATAGTAATACCTGGGATAAAAACGAACTTAAAAAGATTATAAATAATTCTGATGTAATAATAGTTTCACCTGGAAGATATGACAATGTATCTAAAAATCTGACACCAGGAAAACAGATAATGAAGTTTCTATATAGTTTAGATGATAATTCTATAAAGACGCTTAAATCCAAAATGGTAGAAAACCAATAGCCTTTACTCAGGCTTTTGTATATATTGTATATAACAAAAAACAAACATCAGCGAAAAAATAGTGTATAATTATGTTATAAAAGGCAGTTTAAAGGCAGTTTAAAAACTGCCTTTTATACATTTTAAATAAGGAAAAAAGGAGTGAAAATTGTCATGAGAGATATAAGCACAGATGAAATAATTGAAGCTGTAAGAAAACTATGTATAGACTCGAATTATTATCTTTCAAAAGATGTTAGGGATAAAATTGAAAAAGCTCAAGCAGATGAAGACTCAGATATAGCTAAGGAAATACTTGATAAAATACTGGAAAATGCTGATATTTCTAAAAATGAAAATATGCCTATGTGTCAGGATACTGGCATGGCATGTGTTTTTGTAGAAATTGGACAGGAAGTACATATAGTCAACGGAAATATTGAGGATGCTGTAAATGAGGGTGTTAGAAGAGGATATATGGAAGGATATTTAAGAAAATCAGTGGTTAAAGATCCAATAAGGAGAATAAACACAAAGGATAATACACCTGCAATTATATACTATGATATAGTACCAGGAGATAAATTAAAGGTAACAGTTGCCCCAAAGGGATTTGGTTCTGAAAATATGAGTCAGATAAAGATGCTGAAGCCAGCAGATGGACTTGATGGTGTAAAAAAATTTATATTAAATGTCGCAAAAGAAGCTGGTCCTAATCCGTGTCCTCCAATGGTACTTGGAGTTGGAATAGGTGGAAATTTTGATAAGGCTGCTTATTTAGCTAAAAAATCACTTACAAGACCAATTAATGTGCGTAATTCTGATAAGTTTTATGCAGACTTAGAAGAAGAACTTTTAGATGAAATTAACAAACTTGGCATAGGGCCTCAGGGATTTGGTGGAAAAACTACAGCCCTTGCTGTTAATATTGAAACTTATCCAACACACATAGCGGGACTGCCAGTAGCAGTTAACATAAGCTGCCATGTAACCCGTCATGGGGAAGTAGTATTATAAATTTTTAGGAGGTAATAGAATGGAAAAACATATAACAACTCCATTTACAAAAGATAAAGCGATGTCTTTGAAAGCCGGAGAAAGTGTTTTAATATCCGGTATAATATATACTGCAAGAGATGCGGCACATAAAAGACTTGTTGAGCTCTTAGATAATGGACATGAATTACCTATTGATGTAAAGAATCAAATAATATATTATGCAGGACCAGCACCCGCAAAACCAGGAATGCCAATAGGATCAGTAGGCCCTACTACAAGCTATAGGATGGATCCATATGCTCCGAGACTAATTGATATAGGACTTACAGGTATGGTTGGAAAGGGAGTAAGGTCTGAGGAAGTAATAGAATCAATGAAGAAAAACAAAGCTGTTTATTTCGGCGCAATAGGTGGTGCTGGAGCACTTATAGCAAAATCAGTAGAAGAAAGTGAAGTTGTTGCATATGAAGATCTGGGATCAGAAGCTATAAGAAAACTTAAGGTAAAAGATTTTCCAGCAGTGGTTGTAATAGATAGTTTTGGGAATAACCTATATGAAATAGGAAGAAAAAATTATCTTGAATCAAAACTATAAGAAAAACTTATCCACATTTTTTGAATCATGTGAATAGATTTAGTGTTTGTATGTGGATAATAATAACACATGAGGTCTAAAAGGAGAGTGTAAAATATATGAAAATAGACTCTGGACATGGATTATTTGGCAGGCTATCACTCAAGAAAAAAGTAATATTATTTTGTGTATTATCTCTTATAGTAATTGGCATAGTAGTTAAACAGGCAGTTTATAATCATAATTTAAATGGGCAAAGCAAGATGCTTAATAAATTAGATGATAAAACTTCAAGTGAGAAAGGGAGAATAACTTCTAAAAACGCTGCGAAAACTGATAATAAAGACAAAATATATGAAGAAAAGTATAATCAAAGTTATAAGTATTTTAGTGATAAAAATTATACCGGGTGTATAAAAACAGCAGATGAAATAATAAAAGAAAGACCCGGTTTCTATAAAGCATATAATATAAAGGGAATAGCACAGTGTTATAGTAACAATTACACTGAAGGTATGAATAATATAGACGAATCACTTAAAATAAAACCTGATTTTGGATATGCTAGATTTAATAAAGCGCTGGCGTATGAACTTTATGGGTACTATGAAGATGCTCTTCTCTGGTATGATAAAGCACTTGAAGTTGAAAAATATGTATGGAGTTATTACGGTAAGGCTAGTATATATGGAAGACGAGGAGATGTTAAAAATGCAGTTAAGTATTTAAAGATTGCTATTAGTATGTCCTCTGATATAAAATCAATTGCTGCACAAGAAAAGGATTTTGCTCCAATAGAAAATTCAAAAGAGTTTCAGGATTTGATAAAGTAGATTAGGATAAAATTTTCTTATACATGTATCTATAGTAATATGGTAGGGAGGATTGGTTATGAAGAAAGGCATAGCGGCATCGAAGGGATATTCTATAGGTAAGGTTTTAATAAAAGAAGATATTGATTTGGAAATTGAAGAAAAAAAATAGATGATATAGAACTTGAAAAAGATAGATTAAATAAAGCACTTAAAAATTCTAAAGAACAGCTTATTAAAATAAAAGAGAAGACTAAACGAGAATTAGGTGTAGATAAGGCTGCAGTTTTTGAAAGTCATATAATGCTTTTAAATGATCCTGAGTTTGCGGGAACTGTAAAATATGGAATTGAAACAAAAAAAGTAAATGCTGAAAAGGCTCTCTATGATGTAATGAAGATGTATGAAGATATATTTGAATCTATGGAAGATGAATATATGAAAGAAAGAGGAGCGGATATAAAGGATGTTGGTAAAAGAATACTTGCCAATCTTTTAGGGGAGATTTCCATGTCATATGGAGATATGGAAGAGAACACAGTAATAGTTGCACATGATTTAACCCCATCGGATACTGCTAATTTAGATAAGAGCAAGGTAATAGCTTTTTTAACTGATATAGGTGGAAGAACCTCGCATAGTGCAATTATGGCAAGAACGCTTGAAATACCGGCAGTAGTTGGAATTAATGATATAACAAAATGCGTTAAAAATGGTGATATTGTAATTGTTGATGGTGTAGAAGGGATTGTAATAGTAAACCCGGATAAAAATACAATAAAAGAGTATCAGGCAAATAGACAGAAATATTTAGAGGAGAATGAAAAGCTTAAGAGGTTTGTAAAAGTTGAGACAATAACTAAAGAGGGAAAGAGAGTAGAAGTCTCAGGAAATATTGGAAGACCAGAGGATATAAAACAGGTTATAAAAAACGGTGGGGACGGAGTAGGCCTTTTCAGAACAGAATTTTTGTATATGAATAGGGATGATGCACCTAGCGAAAATGAACAATTTGAGGCATATAAATATGTAACTCAAAAAATGAATGGAGGACCAGTTGTTATAAGAACCCTTGATATAGGAGGTGATAAGAAACTTCCATATCTTAATCTGCCTGAAGAAATAAATCCATTTTTAGGATACAGGGCTATAAGGCTGTGCCTTGATGAAAAGGAACTATTTAAAATTCAATTAAGAGCAATGCTCAGAGCTTCCGCTTTCGGGAATTTGAAGATAATGTTTCCTATGATATCATCTTTAGATGAATTCTTAAAGGCCAGGGAAATTTTAAAAGAGTGTATGATGGAGCTCCAAAAAGAGGGTGAAGCATACAATGAAAATTTAGAGGTTGGAATAATGGTTGAAGTGCCATCGGCTGCTATATGCGCCGATGAACTTGCAAAGTATGTTGATTTTTTCAGTATAGGAACTAATGATTTAATACAATATGTATTTGCGGCAGATAGAATGAATGAAAGAGTAGCATATCTGTATAATCCGATGCATCCAGCAGTACTAAAACTTATTAAAATGACAATAGATGCAGCACACAGGGAAGGAAAATGGTGCGGAATGTGCGGAGAAATGGCAGCAGATGAAAAAGCAGTACCTACACTTGTTAAATATGGGCTCGATGAATTTTCTATGAGTGCGTCATCAATACTTAAGGCAAAGCAGCTTATAATTCAGGGCTAGAATTAATCTTTGATTGTTAGGAAAGGGTAATTTGTTATATAATAGTAGTAGAATTAATCGAATTAAGGAGAAATATCTTATGGATAAATCTAGAAGATTATATGCCAGAGCTTTAAAAATATATAATCAAGGTTGTATCTATAAAGCTATCAATTTGTGTGAAGAAAGTATAAGCCTTGATGCAAGTAATGTTGCTGCTTTAAATCTTAAGGGATTGTTATATTATTTAAACGGGGATCTTGAACGTGCACAAAAAACATGGAAAATTAATGCTCGTGTAAATAAAGACAGCGTAGCTCAAAAATATCTTGAAGATAGCAAAAAAGATAAAGTCAATCTTGAAAAATACATAAATGCCGTAAACGCAGTGAAAAACCTGAAAATAAATGAAGCACTTGAACTTCTTAAAATGTGTTCCGAAAGTGATTATAATTGCATAAATGTAAATAATTATAAAGCTTTATGCTATATAAAAAAAGGCGAGTACATAAAAGCACAGGAGTGCATAGATAAAGTGCTTAGTGTGGATAAAAGAAATTCAATGGCTAAAAAGAATATTAAAATGCTTGCAGAATATGATTTTACAGGAAAAGGGTATAATTTCAGAAAAATAGGAAAAACAATTTTGGCTGTTGTAATCATAGTCATATTCATCGGAGGAGTTTCTTTTGGAGTAAAAAGTATTATCACAAGGGAAAAAATAAAAGCGAGTAATGATAAGAAGGTAAACAGTGTAAATGTAAAAAAGACACAAATATCTAAAGAAAAAAAGAAGCCCTCTAAAGAAAATATAGAGAAATTTTCTGCAGGTACTATGCAGGAATACATAAATAATAAGGATTTTGAATCAATGTATAACTATTTTGAAAAATGGAAGGATAAAAATCTATCCGGTACAGATAAGGAACTTGTTCAGAATGCAGCTCAAATACTGTCAGGTGATGAGGCGGTAGAGTATTTTTATAATAGTGGATATAGTCTTATAAACAGTCAGGATTATGAAAAAGCCAAGAGTGGGTTATACAAGGCATATCAGTTTGGTTCTAATAATTATTTATATCCGCATATAATATATTTGCTTGGATTAAGTTATAACTCGACAGATGATAAAGCTAGTGCTGTAAAGTATTTTAATGAGTATGACGAGAATTTTTCAAATGGTGACTATGAAGATGCAGTATTATATGATTTAGTTATCATATATAAGGATACCGAGATAGCCAAGGCAAAAATGTATGCCCAAAAACTCACAAAAAATTATCCGTCATCCATATATAATAACTCTATAGTTAACTCCGTAATAAATCAGTAGCAGCATTCCTAATTAGTATAGGAGTTGTAGTTAAAAGTTAGTTTATGCCTGAGAGAGATGCTGACAAAATCCAGTACTATAAATGCTTTTAGTAATTCTAAAGCCCGGTATTTTGAAAATCTAATAAAGATTGATAAACTCGTACACTCAGACATATCAATCTTTATATATTTTCTAAAATACCGGGCTAAGAATTACAATAAAAGTATTTAATGTATCTATATTTTGTCAGCATCTCTCTCAGGCATAAACTAACTTTAAAATTACAAATCTTATAGGGTCAAGTCTAAGCTTACACTTACTAGAAATTTTTTACGTGACGTATTTTAGAAATCCCGGCCTGTGCATAAGTTAAGCTTTCATTTGTAAACCCTACACGATATTACCGCAATTTAATATGTTATTTGGATCAAAGACTTTTTTTATTCCTTCCATGATTTTAATTTCTCTGTCTGTATATTGAAGTGACATATAATTCTTTTTTGTTTTTCCAGTTCCGTGTTCGGCAGTTATAGTGCCGCCGTATTTTAAAGCAGTTTTATATAATTCCTTCTTGAATTCCTCATAATAAGAAGGCAGATTTCCATTCTCATCGGTTAAAATAAAATTATGGATGTTTCCATCACCTATGTGGCCAGCTGAAGGTATTTCTGTATTGTATTTTTTGGCGATTCTAGTTATATCATCTATGAAATCAGGTATGGATGAAGGAGGAACAGCCATATCGAGACCATCAGCTACATGTTCCTTGTAAGGAGTGTATACATTACTTCTAATATCCAAAATACGTTTCTGTTCCTTGCTGCTTTCTGCTATTATACTATCTACAGCATTATTAGCCTCACATATTTCAACTATTTTTTCGCTCGTATCATATAACTCATCCTCACTAGAACCATCAATTATAAAAATGAGGTCAACAGAACCATTTTCAGAAGGCCATGTAGTTCCTATATGTTTTGCAGCTTTAATTGCTATACTTCTCTCAACATATTCGATGGCACGTGGAGTGATACCGGATTGGAGTATAGCTGGAACGGAGTTTGCAGCATCTCTGGTTGAATCAAATGATACGACCAGAGTTCCGCTGTAGTTGCTTTTTGCATAAAGTCTTAAAGTCACCTTTGTTATGATTCCTAAAGTGCCTTCACTGCCAATTATCAAATGTAGAAGGTCGTATCCCATATTGTTTTTTAACAGTTTTCCACCAAGGGTCACCAGTTCGCCAGTAGGCAAAACAATCTCGAGTGCCTTTACATGATTTCTCATTATTCCATGTTTTACAGCACCGGTACCACCGGCGTTTGTTGCGACCATTCCTCCTATTTGTGCGCCTTCATCCCCGGGATGAACCGGAAAAAATAAATCACTGCTATTGCTCAAAATTTCCAGTAGGGATGCAAGAGTTACTCCAGATTCTACTGTGATCATCAAATTTTTTTCATCAAGTTCAACTAATTTGTTAAGTCTTTCAAGAGATATTATTATACTTGGTCTTGTAGGAATAACACCACTAACAACTCCAGTACCACCACCTCGTGAAACTACGGGTATTAGTTTTTCGTTTGCATATTTTAGAATTTCTGATATTTCTTCTGATGATGATGGCTTTACAACAATACACTCCTTCGAAGCTTCAGGACGAATCAGATTTTCAGTTTCATCGTATAAATACCCCTGTATTTGAGATAAATCATTTGTTGCAAAATCATTTCCGCATATTTGTTTTAATTTTTCAATTACTTCAGTTTTCAAAAGTTAGCCCCCTCTAATTATTAAAATTTAAATTTATTAATCTATTGTATAAAAAAACAGACGATCCGCCTTTGGACGAATGTCTGTTCACGGTACCACCCAAAATTTTTTACTTAATTGAATAATTATTTATAAAAAATCTACATAATTTTTAATATTTTATTAGAAAGCTTACTATAAATTTTAATGTATGTCAATAAATACTTTAAAAAATTTTTGACATCCTAAATTTAAAGTACATATATATTATTATAAAAGCAAAAAATATATATACAAAATTCAATCTGGTTTTTATTAATAATAATTATTAAAAACTATTGACTAAATACAATGGTTAATATAAAATAAAATTATAAAAATACCCCATAAGGGTATAAGGAGGTAGAAAGTTATGGTAAATGAAATAAAAGATACTAATTTTTCAGAAGTTATTGAAGAAAAAAAGGTTCCTGTAATAGTAGATTTTTGGGCACCTTGGTGCGGACCTTGTAAAATGCTCGGACCTGTTATGGAGGAAATTTCAGATGAATTAGATGGAAAATCGAAATTTTATAAATTAAATGTAGATGAGAATCCAGTTTCATCAATGGAATATAATGTAGCAAGTATACCTACAGTTATTATATTTAAAGATGGGAAACCAGCAAAAACTCTTGTTGGCTTCAGACCAAAAGACGCTGTAAAAGGTGTTATAGAAGATTATATCTAGAGGTGAATATTGTGGATGATAGATATGATATAGCAATAATAGGAAGTGGTGTGGCAGGATTATCAGCGGCTGTAAACTCAAAGATTAGGAATAAAAATATTATAGTGTTTGGAAATGAGAATTTGAGTAATAAGCTTAATATGGCTCCACGAATTAATAATTATCTTGGCTTTTATAATATAAAAGGAAGCGACCTTAAAGATAAAGTTAAAAACCATATAGATTCAATGGGTATAAGTATAACGTATGAAAGAATAAATGCAGTATATGCTATGGGAAATTATTTTGTAATGTCTGTAAATCAAAAAAATTATGAGTCTAGAGCACTTGTAATAGCAACCGGTGTACAGTCTGTGAATCTACTGAGAGGTGAACAGGAATTCCTTGGCAGAGGTGTTGGATATTGTGCTACGTGTGATGCACCTTTATATAGAGGAAGAGTCGTGACAATTGTAGGCTATAATAAAGAAGCAGAAAAAGAAGCCAATTTTGTCGGTGAACTTGCATCAAAATTGTACTATGTACCTATGTATAATAAGGATTTAAAGCTCAACAATAATATAGAAATAGTATTGGATAAACCAGTTGAAATTGTAGGAAATAATAAAGTAGAAAAACTTGTATTAAAACATAGAGAAATAAATACAGATGGAGTTTTTATACTAAAAGACAGTATAGCACCCGATCAACTTGTTCCAGGAATAGAACTTGATGGAGGGCATATAAAAGTGGATGCTAATATGAAGACAAATATACGCGGTTGTTATGCTGCCGGAGATTGTGCCGGAAAACCATATCAGTATATGAAAGCAGCTGGTCAAGGTCAAATTGCAGCTTTAAGTGCTGTGTCATATATAGATTCTCTACAAAAATAAAAATATCCCTGAATTTTAAAATTCAGGGATATTCATATGTTAATTTACAACGAAGAATACATGATTTCCTATTGCTTTTACATTCTTTTTATTTATATCTTTCATCCATCTTGATGTCGCTATTTGTGGATTATAGAAAAAAACTGCTTTTCCTGTTGGATCATATCCTTTTAAGGCTTCTAAAACTGCTTTGTAACAGGTATCTGTCTTAGGTGCATTGATTGTTCCATTACTATTTACACAAGAGAAAGCACCTTTTTGAGTTACCACTCCTTCTATTGTCTTTGGAAATTCGGGATATTTTAATCGGTTTAAAATCACAGAAGCAACTGCAACCTTTCCTTCAAATGGTTCACAATTACTTTCTGCATATACCACTTTTGACATTAAATCTAGATCGTTTTGGGTAATATAAAGTTTTTTATCATAGTAGTTGAAAACTTGAACCACCTGTTCTTTTTCATTAAACAAGTTAGTTTCAGAAGTAGTGTTTTCCACTGCGCTTACTTTAAATGGAACAAATATTAAAAGCCCTAAAAAGATAACCATAAAAATAAAAAGTTTTCTTTTCAAATAAATCATCTCCTTTTACCTACGAGGTTAGCTGACGGGTTCGGTAAAGGCATAACCTACGAATAAACGATTCACCCCAAGATACTGGTTTCCCCGCGTTTTAAATATAATTTGAAAACTTAGGCTAGTAGTATTGTAACCATTAGTTAAAAAAAATTCAAGAGACTTTATTATTTTTATTAATATTTTATAAATTAGATTTTCTTTTGATATAAAGAAATATTAAATAGTGTATAATTAAAGATAAGGCGAAATTTTATATTAATTCAAGGCATATCCCCTTTAATTTAGTCATAAGAGTTATTATTAGGACATTAAAGTGATAGTGCACTTAATAAAGGAGTGAAATAGGTGGAGATATTAGACATTGTAATCAATTCGGTAAAAAATATAAGTATATTTTCGGTAATGGACATATTAGTGGTTTCATATATTTTTTATAAAGGTTACATGCTAATGAAGGAGACTAGAGCTGAACAACTTTTAAAAGGTATCGTATTAATTTTATTTCTTATTCCTGTAAGTGATCTTTTAAACCTTACCATGCTTAACTGGATATTATCAAAGACGATTACAATAGGTGTGTTATCTCTTATAATTATATTTCAGCCAGAAATACGAAGTGCACTCGAACACCTTGGAAGGACAGCTTTTACTGACAGACAGATATTTGCAAATGAGGAAACTGTACAAAAAGTAGTTAATGAAATCGTAACTGCAATTGGAAATTTATCAGTTTCAAGAACAGGAGCCCTTGTAATAATAGAGCAATTTACAGGACTTGAGGATATAATAAAAACAGGAACAAGGATAGATGCGATTGTATCGTCTGCTCTTCTTGAAAATATATTTGTAGTTAATACTCCACTTCATGATGGTGCAACTATAATTAGAAATGACAGGGTAGTGTCTTCAGGATGTTTTTTGCCGCTTACAGAAAATAGAGAATTAAATAAAAAACTCGGTACAAGGCACAGGGCAGCAATCGGAATTTCAGAAAAATCTGATGCTATTATAATTGTTGTATCAGAAGAAACGGGAACTATTTCGCTTGTTTTAAATGGTAATATGACTAGAAATTATACAGAAGAGAAACTCAGAAGTACGCTTACAAAAATTATAAAGAAAAGGCAGCATAAAAAGTTAACCTTTAGAGAGCGGGTGATTCAATGGATAAAAAACAAAAAAGACACCAGGTGATAGTGAAGGTATGCTGTGTAATAGTTTCATTTATATTGTGGCTTTTTATATATAACGTTGAAAATCCTGTAAGAGAGAGGAAAATAGTAGTACCTGTTCAGGTTATAAATAGAAATGTACTTATGCAGTCAAATATAATATCAGTGGATGATGAAAATTTAACTGTAAAATTGACTATAAAAGGAAATGCATCAGACTTGTATGCTGTTAAATCATCTCAATTTGAACTGACATCAGATTTGGGATCTTACGTAGTAAAAAAAGGTAAAAATAAAATACCGGTTCAAATAAAGAAAAGCCCAAGTTCAGTCAGGGTTGTAAATAGTGACAATCTGTGGGTTAATATAAATATTGAAGATTTAAAGAGTAAAGTGGTTCCGGTTAAATTAACGCTTTTGGGAAAAGCGAAAAGCGGCTTTTACGCCCGGGAACCAAAACTAAGTTCGACAAAGGTTACAGTTAAAGGTGCTAAAAAAGACATAGAAAAGGTTGCAAAAACTGAGACAATGTATAATATACAGAACATTTCAAAAGATGTTAATAGAAAAGTTTACTTAAAAGCAGAAGATTCCCAGGGAAATATAATAAAGAATGTAGAAATAGAACCTAAATATTTAGATATGTCTATTCCTGTTGTGAGAGTTAAAAGTGTACCGGTAAATGTAAATTTATCAGGAAACTTAAGTGATTATGGAATAAATTCAATACTTCCAATGAATTCAAATGTGGATATAACTGGTAGTGATGCAGAAATAGCTAAAGTATCTAAAATAGATACAGAGGGAATAGATATAAGCAGTATAAATGGCAGAGATTCAATAGATGTAAAAGTAAATCTTCCTTATGGTGTTACGCTTTTAAACGGAAGTGATACAGTAAGATTAAAGGTGGATTTTGATAAAAGCTCTCAAAAGCAAGTGAGCGTTAATATACAAACTGTAAATCTTGATAGTTCATACAGTGCAAGTTTAAGTGCAAGTACTGTTAATGTAGTGGTTTCAGGTTCCAAATATGCAGTAGATAATCTTAAAGATGGTGATATATCAGCTTCTGTAGATTTGAAGGGAGTTAAGCAGGGACAAAATACAGTTCCTATAAATATAACTTTGCCATCTGGAATAACTGAAGTTTCACAAGATATAAATCAGGTTACAGTTACGGTGAGTGAAAGGAATGGGGAAACAAAGAATGCCGGTTAAAATAAATAATATAATTTTAGATATAAATGATGATCTAAGTGAAATAAAAAATAAGGCAGCTAAGAAAGCGAAAATAAGAACAGGTGATATAAAGAATCTGAAAATAGTAAAGGAATCTATAGATGCCAGAAGAAAAAATACAATAAAATTTGATTATGCCGTTGAAATAGAATGTGAAGATGAAGAAAGGGTAGTAAATAGTGCCAGGTCTTCAGATGTTAGAATTGCAAAACAGGAGTTTAAGGAAGATTTTGAATTCGGGAAAAATAAAATGGAACATAGACCTATAATAATAGGAATGGGGCCTGCAGGAATGTTTGCAGGTCTTTTAATGGCTGAGAATGGATATAGGCCTCTTATAATTGAAAGGGGAGAAAATGTAGATAAAAGAACAGAGGAAGTTAATAAGTTTTGGGAAAGCGGTAAGCTTAATTTAGAGAGTAATGTCCAGTTTGGAGAGGGAGGTGCGGGAACATTTTCCGATGGGAAACTCACATCCAGAAGTAAAGATTCAAGATGCCGTTTTATAATTGATGAGTTTGTAAAAAGTGGTGCACCTCAGGAGATAATGTACACAAATAAACCTCATGTAGGTACTGATGTCTTAAAAGGAGTAGTTAAAAATATAAGAAAAAGAATAATAAGCTTAGGTGGAGATGTGAGTTTTAATAGCAAACTTGAAGATATAGTTATAAAAAATAGCAGAATCAGAGCTGCAATTATAAATGGAGAAGAAATTCCATGTGAAAATCTTATACTTGCACCCGGTCATAGTTCCAGAGATACTTATGAAATGCTCTATAAAAGAGGAATATTTATGGAAGCTAAAGACTTTGCAATTGGAGTTAGAGCAGAACATCTTCAGGAAATGATAAATAGAAATCAATATGGCAAATATGCAAATCATCCAAGGCTTAAGGCAGCAGATTACAGGCTCACATATACAACAAAGTCGGATAAAAGGGGAGTTTACAGCTTCTGTATGTGTCCAGGAGGAGAAGTTGTTGCGGCAGCTTCAGAGGATAAACGACTTGTAACAAATGGAATGAGTAATTTCAAAAGAGACAAGAAAAATGCAAATTCCGCAATTGTAGTATCAATTAGAAAGGAAGATCTTGGTGGAAATGGGCCCCTGTCTGGAATGGAGTTTCAGAGGCATTACGAAGAACTTGCATACAATCTTGGTGGAGGAGAATATTTTGCACCGGTTGAGATGCTTGGAGATTTCTTAAAGGATACATCTTTAAATAAAATCGGGAAAATAATTCCTACATATAGACCGGGATGGGAATTTAAAGATCTTAGAAAGTGTCTTCCAACATATGTAGTAAATGCATTAAAAGAAGGATTTACTAATTTTGATAAAAAGATAAAAGGATTTGCAGATAACGATGTAGTGCTAACGGGTATAGAAACGAGAACATCGGCTCCAGTTAGAATTACTAGAAATGAAAGACTTCAAAGTATATCTCTTGAAGGGTTGTACCCATGTGGTGAAGGAGCAGGATTTGCAGGTGGTATAGTGTCAGCAGCAGTAGATGGTATTAAGGTTGCAGAAAGCATAATGAGGGAATACGCACCTTATTAGAGTATATTGTGTATTAAGCGTTGTTGTAAGTACATAAGTATAATTCTTACGTAGTGGAATACTGTAAGGCTTTGATACGTTAAAACTTTTTATAAATCTAAGACTTGTGCTGTGAAGAATCTAAAAAACCTGGATAAACTCGTACCTCAAACAGTATCCAGAACTTTAAGATTTTTCACAGCACTTCGTCAAGATTTATAGAAAAAGTTTTAAATGTGTCTTCAGCCTTACAGCATTCCACTACGTAAGAATTATATTTATGTTTGCAAGAGATAACTCTATATTATATTCATGTATCTATGATCAATGCTTAATACGAATGTATGTATTTTTGAGGCAATATGTGTTATCTCTTCAAAAATAGGTCTTTTTTCTGCAAACCATTTTTCTTAATTAATTGCTTCCATCCCATTTCTGCCGAAAATTTGTATAAAAATCTTGGAAAATTTGCTGTAATAAATATATTTTGTCCTGGAGAATTTTTTAATATATTTTCTGATATTTTCTTTAGTGCCTTTCCTAAATTTTTCTTAGGGCCATGACCGAGTGGAATACTTTCTGTTGCTGTAATCATTCCGCCTGCTCCGATTCCAATGCCCTGTTTCCAATTAAGGCCTGCCTTAAAAGACCAGTTCTCCATAATTTCAAGTGCTATTCTGTTTTGATGCCCTTCATAGAATCCACAATTGACCAGTGCATATACATTAATGTCTTTTTCATTTAATTCTGAAAATATTTGTTCTAGCTTTATAAAGCAGCTGATAAGATGAGATGGAATAGCATCTACATATAAAGGAAATGCAAAAATTAAAGTATTGCACTTAGTTAATTCAGATATTTCTTTGTCATCCAACTGAGGTTTTCTAAAACAGTATTCATAAATTGTATTATCATCATTTTTTAAAAGATTTTTAAGTTCCTTTAATATGTAACCAGAGGCGCTGTTTTTAAATTTAGGACTCCCATTTATAAGAGCTATTTTCATATTATACCTGCCTCCAATTCTGTAATGTCATGAATAAATGTGATTCCTGTGACATTGCAATACAGATTGATTGAATTTGCTTTTATTAACTTTTTAGCAGTTTGTTTTTCTTTTTTTGTCATAGCATTGCTATAAAAATATACTCTCATATTTATATTATTCTGATATCTTCTCATATGATGCATTTCTTTATTTCGTATTACAAAATTAGGCAGTATATAAGATATACTTCGATCTAATACATTCTTAATGAATGGACTAAACCCGCCATAACAACATTTGCTTATGATAATTAATTCATTACATTTTGACAGAAGCTCTCCCATATCTCCATAATTATCACGTATCACACAAGCTGCAGGTGTTTTTACCCAGCAGCCAAAACATCCTGTACAATTATGGATTATTCCGTCATTCGAAATAATCTCTGTATCTTTTAATGGATCCGGAAATAATTTTTGAAAGTCACTTATTTCCAAATCATGTATTATTAATTTCATTTTCAATACCTCGTTTATTTATAATTATACCATTTAAACTCCATTATGGTTACTAACTTTTGTAAACCATTTTATTTATAGGGTTTGTAATTACAAGCTTAAATTATACTTCAGTTGACATTTCCAAAATTCGTCACCTAAAAAATTTCTAGTAAGTCTAAGTTTGTATTTATAAAAATCTAAGCAGATTTTATAAACTCGCAGACTCAAACATATAAAATCTACTAAGATTTTCAAAAATGCTTCACTAAAACTTACTAAAAAATTTTTTAATGTGCCTACATTTTGGAAATGTCAGCTTACGTATAACTTAATCCTGGAATTACAAACCCCATAAATAAAGACATTTTTAAAAATAAGCAGATATGGAGTAAATAAGTAATTAAATAAAGTAAGGCTGGCAGATGACCTAACTTTATACATGTACACTTAAAAAATCGTATGCTAAAATTAAGTTAATTTAAATGAGAAGGGGCAGGTCAATGAAAAGAGTTATTGTTATATTTACCGGCGGAACGATATCCATGAAAAAAAATGAGAGTAATAGATCAATGCCATCTATGAGTGGAGAGGATATATTAAAAATTATTCCGGGAATAGATGAAGCTGCCAATGTGGATTGCATGGATTTTTCAAAAATATCAGGTCAGCAAATGCCTCCAGAAAAGATGTTTGAGCTGTCCGGTGTAATAAATAAAAAGATTAAAAATGGAGGATATGACGGAATAGTTGTTACTCATGGTACCGATTCAATTGAAGAAACTGCATATCTTGTGGATTTAACCTATAATGAATCAAAACCGGTAGTATTTGTAGGGGCAATGAAAATAAGTTCTGATCCCGGATGGGATGGGGCAGGCAATTTGATAGATGCAGTCAAGGTAGCAGCATCAGATGATGCAAGAAGTAGAGGTGTTATGCTTGTTATGAATAAAGAAATACATGTGGCATCTCAAGTTACAAAGACTAATACATGTTCTCTTAATACATTTAGAAGTTTGGATTTCGGACCAATAGGATATGTGGACAATGGAAAGCCATATTTTTACTATAAATATACTAAAAGGCAATATATTGATACAGATAAAATTGATACTAAAGTAGATCTTATAAAGACATGCTGTGGTATGGATGATAAAATGTTAAAATTCTGTATTGATTCAGGAAGCCATGGAATAATAATTGAAGGAATGGGAAGAGGCAATATTCCTCCAAAAATGGTAAGAGGTGTTGAGTACGCAATAGAGAAAAATGTTCCTGTAGTTCTAGTATCGAGATGTATATCAGGAAAGGTCACCGATGATTATGGTGATGAGGGTTCAGGAGGAGAACTTAGGGAAAAAGGAGTGATCTTTGGAGATAACCTTCCCGGACAAAAAGCTAGAATAAAGCTGATGGCTGCTCTAGGATATACAAAAAATGTGGCTGAAATAAAGAAGATTTTTGAGGAAAATTATTATTAATAATAGAAGGTGAGCCGGCAGTGGATAGTACTGATTACAATATAATAAAAATATTACTCGAAGATGGAAGAATATCTATGAAAGAACTGGCAAAAAAAGTGTCTTTAAGTCCTCCGGCAGTTGCAGAAAGAATGAAAAGACTTGAAGATGCAGATATTATATCCGGATACAAGGCAGTTATAAACTATAAGAAACTAGGCAAAACTATCGATGTACTTATAAATGTAGACATGAAGGTTCAGAAAACGGCAAAGTTTATGGAATTTATAAAGCATGAGGATTCTATAGTTGAATGTCATCATGTTACAGGACCTTATTGTAAAATATTGAAGGCAAGGGTAAGTGATATCAAAAGTCTTGAGATACTTGTTGAAAAAATACAGAGATTTGGGAACACAGAAACGTTTATAGTGCTCTCTTCAGTTGTAAAAAATCAGATAGAATTTGGTTCTGACGAAAAATTAGATAAAGATAAATAATTAGGAGGGAAATTATGGGAAATTGTAATCTTCAACGTGAGGAAATAGAAAGAGTTTATGGAAAAATAAGTCCTTTTGAACTTAAAAACAGGCTTATAAACCTGGCAGGAGAGGCAAAAAAAAGAGAAGCTCATACACTTTTAGATGCCGGAAGGGGAAATCCCAATTGGATTGCGGCATCACCAAGGGAAGCTTTCTTTACATTTGGACAATTTGCTGTAGAAGAGAGTAGAAGAACCTGGAACGATAATGATTTAGGCGGTATGCCTAAAAAAGATGGAATTGCAAAACGTTTCCTTGAATTTATAGATAGAAGTAAAAATGCAAAGGGAACTGAACTTTTGAAGAAAATGATAAACTATGGTGTTACAATAAAAAGATTTGATCCAGATGATTGGATATATGAACTTGCAGACGGAATAATAGGGGATAACTACCCTGTTCCGGATAGAATGCTTAAGCATGTAGAGAGTATTGTACATGATTATTTAATTCAGGAATTATGTTATAATGAGCCGCTTGAAAGAAAGTTTGATCTCTTTGCGGTAGAAGGTGCTACTGCGGGAATGTGTTATATTTTTGACAGTTTGATTGCAAATAATATATTGTCAAAGGGAGATAAAATTGCAATTATGGCTCCTATTTTCACCCCTTATCTCGAGATACCACACCTTCCAAGGTATAATTTTGAAGTCGTGGAGGTGGTGGCAAATGAGGAATATAAAGATGGCACGTGCAGTGGACAGTATTCCGATGAAGAACTTCAAAAATTGTGCGATCCAAATATAAAAGCACTATTTGTTGTAAATCCAAGCAATCCACCATCTGTTGCAATTAAACCTCAAATAGTAAGTTACTTAAAGGAGATAGTTGAAAAACATAATCCTGATCTTATGATCATTTCGGACGATGTTTATGGTACATTTGTAGATAATTTTCATTCTTTAATGGCAGATCTGCCTTATAATACAATAGGAGTTTATTCATTCTCAAAGTACTTTGGAGTGACTGGCTGGAGACTTGGAACAATAGCATTATATGAAGACAATGTATTTGATAAACATTTAAAAGAACTTGACTGCGATAAAAAAGAGAGGGCGGCAAGGAGATATGCAGCGTTATCAACTAACCCGGAGACAATACCATTTATTGATAGAATTGTCGCAGACAGCAGACAGGTTGCATTAAATCATACAGCAGGATTGTCAACGCCCCAGCAGGTTCAGATGGCATTTTTCTCATTATTTGCATTGGTAGACAAAGGAGACAGGTATAAAAAACTCACAAGGAGTATATGTCACAGACGCCAAAAATTATTGTTTGACGGACTTGGACTTAAAGTGAATGATAATCCTTATGACGCTGCTTATTACACGCAGTTTGACCTCCTTGAATGGGCAAAACATAATTATAGTGAAGAATTTGTGAGATATCTTGAAAGCAATTACAAACCGATTGATGTGTTAATGAAACTTGCAGAAGAATCATCAATTGTACTTTTGGGTGGAAGTGGTTTTCACGGACCAGAGTGGTCTATAAGAATATCACTTGCAAACCTCAGTGACGAGTCCTATTCTGTCATCGGAGAGGTAATTCACAAGATACTGGAAGGTTATGCACAGGAGTGGAAAAAATCAAAACCTATTTTATAATAAAATAGGTGGGGCGAATTTATTACCCGCTAAGTAGTTACTTATTAAGGTTTATGTTTAAGAATTTTTAATTAAAAAAATGCACACTTCCGCAAGTAGAGTGCATTTTTAGTTTTTTGAGTTTTTTCTTTAAATACGAAGAAAATAGGAGCATATAAGATATATTATAGTTAATTGAACTTATGCAATTAAATACTAAAGTTAAAATATATTAGAAAATGTTTTCAGGTTATGATATAATATAGATGAAAATAGAAATAATTCATCGAAGCCAAAAAATGAATAAAAAAATTCATACACTCAAAATACTGCATTATTTGAATTGGCTTTTTTGAATGGATTTCTATTAAATTATATAAAATTAATTGAATACGTTTACTTGAAATGTTTCTTAATGTAAGAGGTGATTTATATGAGCCGTATAAATATTTTAACGGGACATGCTGGCAGTGGAAAAACTGAGATAGCCATAAATTGTGCAGTTAACTTAGCTAAACGCGGGGAAAAAGTTGCAGTTGTAGATATGGATATTGTAAACCCGTATTTTTGTATCAGAGATATAAAAAAAGAACTTGAAGACACCGGCGTAAGGGTTATAGCTGCAGATGCAAAGCTTTCAAATGCAGAGCTCATGGTAGTGCCACCAGAAGTCATATCGGTATTTGACGATAAAAGTTATAAAGTCATTATGGATGTAGGTGGAGATGATAGAGGAGCCATAGTCTTAGGCCAGTATAACGGATATTTTAAAAAAGAAGAGTATTCAATGTATTTTGTTATAAACAATAACAGGCCATTAACCATTCAAAATAAAAGCGTAGAAGATTATATGCAATCCATAGAAAGAGCTTCAAGGCTCAAAGTAACACACCTTATATCAAACACAAATATGTCATATGAGACGACCCCGTTAGATATAATAAAAGGGGACGGGAAAGTTTTAGAATTGTCTCAAAAAATCAATATACCATACAAATATGTAGTTTGCTTAAAGAAGCTTGAAGAAGAAGTAAAAAATAAAGTTCATGCAGAATTACTTACAATAGATACTTATATGAAGCCGCCTTGGGCGTAAAATATAATTTTATTTCGACTGTTTCGCGGATATATGTAAAAGTATATTTGCGAAATTATATAAATAATATGTTTTATAAAATTTAGGGAGGGAGTTTTGTTATGCCAAAAGTAACTTTTAGGGAAGAAAGATGCAAAGGCTGTGGGCATTGTATAAATGCGTGTCCTAAGAAAATCATAGATTTTTCAAGTAAACTTAATTCCAAAGGATATCATCCAGCAGCAATAATTAAAGACAAAGCTAAAGAGTGTATAGCATGTGCATCATGTGCAAGAATATGTCCTGACTGTGTAATAACAGTTGAAAAGTAAATAAAAGGAGGGTTCTTTTATATGGGAGATAAGGTATTAATAAAAGGTAGTGAAGCAATTGGCGAAGCTGCAATAAGAGCTAACTGCAAAGCATTTTTTGGTTACCCTATAACACCGCAGACAGAAGTTGCGGCTTATATGTCAAAGAAAATGCCTAAAATAGGAAGAATATTTATACAGGCAGAGAGCGAAATAGCTGCTATAAATATGGTATATGGAGCAGCAGGAAGTGGAGTTAGATGTATGACTTCATCAAGTTCCCCTGGAATAAGTTTGAAATCAGAAGGAATATCATATATTGCGGGAGCAGAACTTCCATGTGTAATAATAAATATAGTAAGAGGCGGTCCTGGACTTGGAAGTATACAGCCTGCTCAGTCAGATTATTTTCAAGCAACAAAAGGTGGAGGCCATGGTGATTACAGGATGCCCGTATTTGCACCATCATCAGTACAGGAAATGGTTGATGTACTTCAGGATGCTTTTGATGTAGCAGACACTTATAGAACTCCATGTATGGTAATGGGTGATGGAATGCTTGGACAGATGATGGAACCAGTAGAATTCAAAGAGAGAAAACAAAGAAAACTGCCGGAGAAAGATTGGGCAGCTAATGGACTTGGAGGCAGAAAAGAGCATAATATCATAAATTCCTTGTACCTCTCACCAGAAGTACTTGAGCAGCACAACATACATCTTCAAAAGAAATTCAAAAAAATAGAAGAAGAAGAAGTAAGATATGAAACATTCAACTGTGACAGTGAGTGTGATCTTATAATGGTTGCGTATGGAACAACCTCAAGAATATGCAGAAATGTAATAAAGCTTGCAGAGAAAAAGGGAATAAAACTAGGACTTATAAGACCTATAACTCTTTGGCCATTCCCGAATGAAGCATTTGAAAAGACAGTAGATAAAACTAAATATGGCTATCTCTCAGTAGAGATGAGCTGTGGACAAATGGTCGAAGATGTAAGGCTTAGTGTAAATGGGAAAAAACCTGTATATTTTTATGGGAGAACTGGAGGAATGGTTCCAGATCCTCAAGGTATATTTGAGAAGGTTGAAAGTATAATAGGAGGTGTGAAATAATGACTGTAGTATATGAGCCACCTAAAGCATTACTTGATGTACCAACACATTATTGTCCTGGATGTACTCATGGAATAATTCATAAGTTGGTAGCTGAAGTTATTGATGAACTTGGAATACTTGATAAAACAATAGGAGTTGCACCTGTTGGATGTTCTGTACTTGCCTATAACTATTTTGCATGTGATATGTTTGAAGCTGCCCATGGCAGAGCACCTGCATGTGCTACAGGTATAAAGAGAACAAATCCGGATAAAGTTGTATTTACTTATCAGGGAGATGGAGATCTTGCAGCCATAGGTACTGCAGAGATAGTACACGCAGCTACAAGAGGCGAAAATATATCAACTATATTTGTAAACAACTGTATATATGGTATGACAGGAGGACAGATGGCACCGACAACACTTCCAGGACAGGTTACAGAAACGACACCATATGGAAGAGATACAGAGTTAGCTGGATATCCGATAAGGGTTTCGGAAATGATATCCACATTAACTGGTGCTTGTTATGTTGAGAGAGTTTCTGTAGACACTGTACCTAACATATTAAAAGCAAAGAAAGCAATAAAAAAAGCATTTCAAAATCAATTGGACGGAAAAGGTTTTTCACTCATAGAAGTACTTTCCATATGCCCAACTAACTGGGGACTTGCACCTTCAGAGGCAATGGACTGGCTCAGGGATAATATGATTCCATACTATCCGCTTGGAATAAAAAAAGATACAACTTCGGAGGTGAAATAATATGGCATCGCAACAAATAATTTTTGCCGGTTTTGGAGGACAGGGTATATTATCAATGGGAAAATTCTTAGCATATGCAGGGATGGATGCTAACTTAAATGTTTCATGGCTTCCATCATACGGACCTGAAATGAGAGGAGGAACTGCCAACTGTTCTGTAATACTCACGGAAGATGCGATAGGTTCACCTATAGTTACAATGGCTAACAGCATAGTTGTAATGAACAGGCCGTCACTTGAAAAATTTGAAGATAAGCTTGAACCTAACGGAGTTGTGATCTTGGATTCTGATTTGGTTGATGTAATGCCTAAGAGAAAAGATGTAAAGGTAATAGCAATACCTGCCCAGTCTGTAGCTGAAAAAATAGGAAGCAAAAAGATTGCAAATATGGTTCTTTTAGGAGCACTAGTTAAGCAGACAAACATAGTTTCAATGGATTTGCTCTTAAGTGCACTAAAAGCTCACGGAAAAGAGAAGTTCTTTGAGTCAAATAAAGAAGCAGTTTTAAAAGGAACTGAATACGTATAGGGTTATACTTAAGTAAAAGTTAATTTACCCTTCGGGACGTGTCGCCAAAGTTCAGTACTATAAGTACTTTCGTATTGGTAACATGTCCCTTTACATATTGTCGCATTCTAATAATTGTAATATAATAATATAATGTGGTTTATAAATTAAACTATACTTGAATATTACAAAACGGTATACTAATAAAAAAGAGAGGTATTGTTCGTTATGCATAGAATGTTTGGAACTGATGGAGTAAGAGGAATTGCGAATAAGGAACTAACATCAGGGTTAGCCTATAATTTAGGAAGAGCGGGAGCATATGTACTCACAGAGGGGGCTCACAAGCCAAAGATATTAGTAGGAATGGATACAAGAATATCAAAAGATATGCTCGAAAGTGCTTTGGTGTCTGGTATACTTTCGGTTGGAGCACAGGCTTTATGTGTAGGAATTATTCCCACTCCAGCAATTGCTTATTTAACTAGAAAATACGGCGCTGATGCCGGCGTAGTTATATCTGCATCACATAATCCAGTTGAATATAATGGAATAAAATTTTTTAACAGTAAAGGTTATAAATTGTCAGATGAATTAGAAGACAGGATACAAAACGTTATCGAAAGTGACTTTGAAGAAGTTCCACTTCCTACAGCTTGTAAAATTGGAAGAAAAATAGAAGAATCCTGTGAAGCTATAAGAGATTATATTGATTTTGCAAAATCAACTATAGATGTTGACTTGAGCGGACTTAAGGTGGCACTTGATTGTGCAAATGGTGCTTCATATATAACTTCTGTCAGGGCATTTGAAGAGCTTGGGGCAGAAGTATCAATTATAAACGCTGAGCCGGACGGAACAAATATAAATAAAAATTGCGGTTCAACTCATCCGGAGGGACTTATGCAGTATGTTGTAGAAAACGGATGTGATTTTGGACTGGCATTTGACGGAGATGCCGACAGATGTCTTGCAGTAGATGAAAAGGGAAATCTTATAAATGGCGATTTTATAATGGGCATAATAGGAAAATATTTAAAAGATCAGGGAAAGCTTGATAGAAATGTAGTAGTTGTCACCGTAATGAGTAACCTTGGACTTGATATAGGACTTAAAAAAGAAAATATAAAAACTGTAAAGACAAAAGTCGGTGATAGATATGTGCTTGAAGAAATGATAAAAGAAGGATACAAATTAGGGGGAGAGCAGTCAGGTCATATAATAATGCTCGATCATAATACAACAGGTGATGGATTGATTACAGCACTTCAAATATCTGCAATAGTAAAAAAGAGCGGAAAGAAGTTATCTTCTCTTGCATCCATGATGAAGGAATTTCCGCAGGTGCTTGTAAATGCAAAAGTTCCAAATGATAAAAAGGATATCTATCTTAATGACAGCGAAATAGCAAGTGAAATTAAAAAATTAGAAAAAACTTTAGATGGAAGTGGAAGAGTGCTTATAAGACCATCAGGCACAGAACCTCTTGTAAGAGTAATGCTTGAAGGTGAAGTGCAGAGTGAATTGAACAGCATGGCACAAAATCTTGCTGGTTTAATTGAAAAAAAGGCTAATTTATAGAAAATGTGAGAAAAATAAACTATCAGTTATATTAATTGATAGTTTATTTATTTTTATGTAAAAAAAGATATTTACTTATTATTGAGCAAATGCTATAATTTTACTCATAAGAACATATTTTTGAAGGGGTAGCATATTATGCTAAAATTAACGGGAATAGATATATTATTGCGAACAATTCCAGAAGCTTTTTTATTTGTCCTTTCTGCTTATTTATTTAGTTTCAAAAAGATAAATAAAAAGGACTTTAGTATATCAGTTTTATTATTAAGTATATGTACATATTTGGTAAGGGAACTCCCAATACATTATGGGGTTCACATAATAATAAATATAGCTGTATTTGGTTTAATAATGGTATTTATAGATAAGATTGACCTTGCTAAAGCAATGACGTATTCTTTTGGCGTAATGATGATTCTTTCAATATGTGAGTGGCTAAACTTGTTTGTACTTGATATCTTAGCAAAAAATAGTGTGCAGTATATATTAAAAGATCCAATAATTAAAAATTTATGTTTTTTACCATCCTTAGTTTTGTTCTTGATAATTGTACTTTTAATTAGATTTTTAATAAAAGAAAGAGTTGACTGTGTATGAATATAAATTTCATACAAAAAATTTCAAGTTTGATTGGTCTTAAGATTTCTTATAGTTTAAGTTTAGATGATGATGTGAAAGATATAATAATATATGGTGCATATAATTTATTTCAAATGGTATGGAGTTTGCTATGTGTACTGATATTAGGCATTGTATTTAATGTTGCTGCTCAAGCCATTTTAGTATGTGTTTCGATAGCTATTCTAAGGAAATATTCTGGAGGTGTACATGCACCATCATCTAATAGTTGTGCTGTGATCGGTGCGGTGATTTCGGTTGGAATTGCATTTATTAGTCAATTAAAATTATACTTATCAATTCAAAATATATTTTTAATTGAGGTATTTGTGTTTTTAATATCTTATTATTTTGTTTATAGACTTGTTCCGGTAGACAGCGAAGCTAAAAGGATAAATAATATTAATACAAGAAAGAAATTTAAAAAATACTCAATATTAGTGTTAAATCTATTTGCAATCGTAATTATGATATTGGATGTATGTTATATAAAATATAATAAAGAATACTTTTTTATATTAATTAGGTGTATATCTTTGGGAATGTTATGGCAAGTATTTACATTAACTTCTGTAGCACATAAGTTGATGTCCTGTATAACTAATATTTTAAATTTACAAAGGAGTGATTAAATTGAAAAAAAATTTGAGAAAGAAGAGTGCAATTATATGTGCAAAAGTTTTAAAACATTTTGCGGTATCAACATCTGCGTCTGCTTGTAATTTGAGTTTATATCAACCTAAAGAACCAGAATGTTTGAGAAAAGACAAATAGACTTATGACATAAATATAAGGATCGTTTACCGGTCCTTATATTTATGTAGCTGATTTACATAATTAAATTTTTATGAAAAAAGGTAGATGGATGTGAGTTTTATGGATTTTACCCGGGGGAGCAGACAGAAAAATGTATGGGATATGATATTTATAGTTAAAATCTTATCACTGCTTTTTTGTGGGATTATAGTTTGCAGTCAGTTCTTTATGAAAAATAAATATATAAACTCGACGGATCTAAAAAATTATAATATGGGAACCTTTGGATTTATGGTATGTGTGACATTGGCAATATTTTGCTTATGGATATTAATTTTAAAAAACATGGATAAATGGAAAGGAAAAAAAGTGTTCGTTACTATAGAAGATATATGTTTTATGATTATATTCTCAGCTATAGTATTAAAAACACAACCTTACTCTGATCAGTACAATTTTATATTTTTATTTATCATAATAATATCGACTATACAATCCGGTAAGAAGTATGGAATGACATTAGCATTTATGTCATCTGTCATAATATTTCTTGTAGACATACTTTCTAAGAAGAGTCCGCTTGATGCAAATACTTATTTTGAAAGTGATATGATTTTGTCATCTATATTTATGGTAATATCATGGATAATCGGCCATTATGTGGAGATTGAAAATAGAAATATAAGAGAAAAAAATATTCAGCTCTCCAGATTAAACAGTAAATTGAATAAACAAAAGGAACACCGCAGAAATATAGAGAAAATACTTTTAAAGAATGAGAAATGTTATAACTTATTGATAGATAACTCAAATGAGGTAATATTTATTCATGATTTTAACAGAATAATATTTGGAAATGAAAGTGCTGCAAAAATTGTTGGACTTTCTACGCCGGATGATCTGGGTGGAAGATCTATATTCGAATTTATACCTAAGGATGAAAGAGAAGCTATAAGAAAAAAGTTCTCGAGGTTATACAGAGAGCACGAGATAACACTTGTGTTTAACCAAAAAATAGTTAATAAGGATTCTACTGTAAGTTTAGTTGAAAATTCATCTACTTATATAATGTATGATGGAAGACCGGCAATACTTACTATAATTCATGATATAACACCCGAAGAAGAAGTCAAAAAGCTTAAACACGATGTTGAAGAAAATGTTAAACTTTTAAATGAAAGCAGGGAATTCAATAAACTTATTACTCAATTCTTTACTAATATATCGCATGAACTTAAGACACCTTTAAATGTGATATTTTCAGCAATACAGATGCTTTCTATATATAATTCGGAAAGTAGAAATGATAAGATGGAAAAATATATAACGGTTGTGAAACACAATTGTTATAGACTGATGAAACTAATAAATAATTTACTTGATGTTACTAAACTTGATTCCGGATTTTTAAAATTAGGACTTAAAAATTATGATATAGTGAGTGTTATTGAGGAAATATCATTATCTGTTGGTCCTTATTTAAAAGCAAAGAATATGTCGATAACCTTTGACACCAATGTTGAGGAAAAGATAATGGCTTTTGATTTAGAAAAACTCCAAAGAATAATTTTAAATATAATATCAAATGCAGTTAAGTTTACAAACAAAGGCGGAAGCATATTTATAAATTTAACTGACAAGAAAGATGTAATGTGCATAAGCATAAGGGATACGGGGATAGGAATACCAAAAGATAAATTAGATGTCATATTTGAAAGATTTGGACAAGTTGATAAGACCTTAAATAGAAATTGTGAGGGAAGCGGAATGGGACTTTATCTTGTAAAGTCTTTTGTAAATATGCATGGCGGTAAAATACATGTTAAAAGTAAAGTTGGAATAGGAACAGAGTTCATTATAGAACTTCCGGTAGTTATATCAGATGAAAGTGACGTGTCCGGCAGAACACTGTGCGAAGACAACATTGAAAAGGTAAGTATAGAGTTTTCTGATATATACTATGATACAGCTGTAAATTAAATATATATAGGGTTTGTAATTTCAAGCTTAAGTTATACTCCAGCTGACATTTCCAAAATTCATCACGTAAAAAATTTCTAGTAAGTCTAAGTTCGTATTTATAAAAATCTAAGCAGATTTTATAAACTCGCAGGCTCAAACATATAAAATCTACTAAGATTTTCAAAAATACTTCACTAAGACTTATCACAAAACTTTTTAATGTGCCTACATTTTGGAAGTGTCAGCTTATGCATAACTTAAGCTTGGAATTACAAACCCTATATGCATTACTGGTATGGGGCTTATAAATAAAAGCTTAAGTTGTACGTAAACTTAGACTTGTAAACCCTAATATTTTTAGATAAAGGTTTATTTATTCTTTTGTATAAACTAACTTTAAAGTTAATTCATAAACCCTGGCTTGAAGAAAAAAATAAATTGCCCGCTAGAACTTGACACAAACGAGAGAAACGCAGAGGTGGAAAAAATCTTAAAATTAATATATAATATGATAATATAGTGTATAATGTTGAGATATGTTAAACTAATATAATTATAGGAGGTTTTCATATGATAAGGAAAAGGAAATGTTTGAGTTCTGCACTTGCAGCACTTGTTCTTTCTGCTGCATTTTCGCTTGGTACAACTGTACAAGCGGCAGATGTAACCAGGACTGATGGTGGTGCAGGTGGAAGAATAGGAACAGCGGATAGTGTTGCTCTAAGTGCATTTGGAACAGCTAAGAATGTAATACTTGTAAATGGATATGGATACGCTGATGCTGTAAGTGCAACACCTCTTGCAAAACAGTTAAATGCACCTATACTTTTGACGGCAGGAGGTACACTTGAATCAGAGGTAGCCTCAACAATAAAAAGTCTTGGTGCAACAAATGTATACATAGTTGGAGGAACGGGAGTTGTATCTGATGCAATTGAAAATACATTAAAATCATCATATACCGTACAGCGTATAGCAGGGGTTACAGATACCACAAGAATGGGAACAAACTCAGAGGTTGCTAAAAAAGTATTAAGTCTAAGCGGACAAAAAACAGCAGTACTTGTAAATGGACAAGATGGATATGCAGATGCACTGTCAGTTGCATCACTTGCTGCGCAAAAGGGATACCCGGTTTTATTTTCAACATCACAGAATATAGCATCTGTAGTTAAAGATGTCGTAAATTCAAATTCACTTAGCATATTAGCTGTAGGTGGAAACGCAGTTTTACCTCAATCTGTTGTAGATAGTGTTTCAGGTAAAAAAATAACTCAAAATACTGCAGATAGATTTGCAACTAATCTTGCGGTCTTAGATTATTTTAAAAATAATGGTGGAATAGATTTCAGTAATGTTTACATAGCAGCAGGCGGAGCAGAAGAGGATCAATTTGCAGATGCATTAGTTGCTTCAGCCGCTGCAGCAAAGACAGGATCACCACTAGTACTTACAGGACTTGGAGCAAATACAGATCAGATAGCAGCAGCACAGGATTATATAGCATCTAATGCCAGCGAGGATTCAAAGCTTATCGTTGTTGGAGGAACAGCTTCTGTATCTGATGCTATACTAGAACAACTTAAAAATTCTGACACACTTGAAGTTATAGGAATAGAATAATATGAAATCAACGTATTTGTATGCGTTGATTTTTTATATTATGGGGTTTATAAGTTAAAAAGTTAGTTCATCCCCCGGGAGATACTGCCAAAATCTGGTACTATAAATGCTTTTAGTAATTCTAAAGCCCGGTATTTTGAAAATCTAATAAAGATTGATAAACTCGCTATGCTCAAACAGTATCAATCTTTATATATTTTTTAAAATACCAGGCTAAGAATTATAATAAAAGTATTTAATGTACCTATATTTTGGCAGTACCTCCCTCAGGTATAAATTAACCTTTAAAATTACGACTCCCTATAACTATATAGGAGTTAAGCTTAGATCCGTAAACCTTATAATTATAAATTATATTTTGTCATTTTTTTATATTTAAAGAGGATATTTAAAATAAATGTAGAATAATATAAAAGAATATTTTTATGTAAATTTTATTAAAATTAACTTTATGGTTTTATATACATTAAAATCCTTAAATTACTAGTGACAAAGGTATGGAAAATCTAAAAAAACTGTTGTATAATTTATTTATAACTTAATATTGTTAAATAATATAGTTTTTTCTCGCATAAATATATTTATGAATATTAAACATACTATAGAAGTAAATCCATATATATGATATAATAAAGTTTGAATTTGAAATGGAAGTAAATAAATGGGATGTTTATTTACATAATTTAAAATTCGGAGAAAAAAATATAAAAATTTATATAATATACTGGAAAAGTGTTGTACAAGTATGGTATAATAAATTTTGTTTCTATATCATGGAATTACCATGATGATTTTGAATTGACAAGCTTAACATTTTAAGTCAAATTGCTATTTAAAATACATTAAGTAAAAAATGTATTTTTAAATATTTAAAAATGTATATATTAAAAAATATATATAACTAAGAATTCAATTAAATTCACTTAATCGAGGAGGGTATTACAATATGAGTAAAAAAGGTACAAAGGCACTTGCTAGTGCTACACTTTTGTCCTTAGTTTTAACTACAGCTTTATCAGCTGGTCCAGTTAAAGCTGCAGCAACAGGACAAACTACAAGAATCGCTGGTGCTGATAGATATGCAACAGCAGCAGCAGTTGCTACAAAAGACGGAAAGACTAATGACAATGTAGTTTTAGTATCAGGTGAAGGATATGCAGATGCTGTAAGCGGATCTGTATTAGCAAAGACAATAGATGCACCAATACTATTAACTCAATCAAACACTCTTAGTGCAGATACTACAAAAGCTTTAAATACATTAAAACCAAAGAACATATATGTTATAGGTGGAACAGCTTCAGTATCCAAGTCAATAAGAGATCAACTAAAAGATGGCGGATATAACCTAGTAGAATTAGGTGGAGCAAACAGATATGAAACTAACGTAGCAGTTGCTAATGAATTAGTTAAAAATCATGGAATAAGTGCTGACAAAGTAATGGTTGTTGGCGGAGAAGGTTTCTCTGATGCTCTTTCAGTAGCACCAGTTGCAGCTGCAAAAGGACAAATCCTTTTACTTGGAAGCAATAATCAGAATGACATGAAATCAGTTATTGATTTCGTAAATACAAATAAATCAAATGCTACAGTAGTTGGAACAAGCAATATAATGAATGATTCAATACTAAAAGCTTTAGGTGTAAATCCATCCACAAGAATAAACGGTGGAGCAGACAGATTTGCAACTAACTTAAATGTATTAAAAGCATTCAGCAGCGATTTAAAAGCTGACAGCATTTATGTTGCAAATGCAACAGCAGATGATGGATATGCAGATGCATTAGTTGCTTCAGCATTAGCTGGAAAAACAGCATCACCATTAATATTGGTTGATACTGATGATTCATCAGCTACATCAAATGCTTTAAGTTACTACAACAGTGAAAAAACAGATTCTACAAGCACTTACGTTGTAGGTGGAGAAGGAGTTATTTCAAAAGATTTATATGTAAAATTTGGTGGAACTGATAACTCTACACCTGGTACAGGTGAATCTAGTGTTAAATCAATAGATTCAGTTGATTTGAATCAGATTAAAATTGTGTTTGGTACTGACGTTGATAGTGATTCAGCTGAAGCTATTGGAAATTATAAAGTAGATGGTACAACTTTAACTAATAAGGATGCAGTAGCACAGTTACAAGATGATAATAGAACTGTTTTGATTACATTAAAACAACCCAAAGAACAAAATAAATCATATACAGTTTCAGTTAAGAGTGGAATTTTAACTGCAGATAAGACTGGTAATATTGATTCTAAAGAACAGTCTATTACATTTGGTGATACAGCTGCTCCAACAGTGACTTCTGTTACTCCACGTGGAGGCAATAAATTAACTGTTAAGTTCTCAGAACCAATAAAAGTGCCTGTAAAGAGTCTTACTAAATTTGGTGATAATAATGATGATGTTATTGCTAAGGATGGTAAATATAATCCAGCAACTGATTTTACATCGAAGTTTAAGATTAATGGACAGAACATTGCAAGTTTTGGACTTAGTTCAACAAATACGGTTACTAAGTATGCTGTCCCAACAACTACAGGGACATCAGTTTGGGCAGATGAAGTAGATTTTTATTTTTCATCACAGCTTCCTTCAGGAAGTAATACATTGGAAATTAATGATGGAACTTCAGATGCTAATTCCAGCAATAATAGTGGTGTGTTAGTGGATTCTGCTGGCTATATATTCAAAGATTCGACTCAAAGTTTTACTATAGATTCAGTTACTAGTAAACCTACAGTTAAATCGGTTGATGCCGAGGCAGATGGAACAATCTGGGTAAGATTTGATAGACCTATGGATGATGTTACAGCAAGAAATAATACTAACTATGAAGTAAATAGTGAATCAATAAGTTCAGGTAATAATAAATATGGAAAAGGAACTATTAGTTTAAAGGAAGGAGATACTGCAGTTAAAATAACTGGATTAACCTCATTACCTTTTGGATCCAATTCAATATATATTAAGAACAATGTGAAAGATGCTTATGGGAATACAGTGGATGATGATACAAGAAAATCATTTGATGTTGAAAAAGATGAAACTAAGCCAACAGTCAATAGCGTAACTATGGTTGATAGTGAGACTATTAGAATTGTATTTAGTAAGGATATAAATAAAGATTATGCTGAGAACCATAGTAACTACACTTTGAAGGATTCAGATGGTGTAGATATAACTGATCGTATAAGACTTATAAAACCAGCTAAAATGAGTGATGTAGATAGTGATACTCAGACTGATATAAATAATAGTAGTGATAATGACAATGATAGTGTATGGGATATAAAGATGAAAAAGCATGATCCAAACAATCAAAATGATGATTGGAGATTAACAGGGTCTAAGTATACTTTAACTATCAAAAATTTAGTTGATACTACATTCAAACAAAATGTTATGGATGATAAAACAGTAACATTAAATGGTTCTGATGATGTATCACCTAGATTGACAGGAGCTTATAGAAAAACTAAAGATGCTGACAGCAATGATAATAGTTATAAGCATAAGGTTGTTTTAACTTTTTCAGAAGCAATGGATAGCAGTACTTTAAACGATATAAGTAACTATCAATATAAAAATGGAGCTAATGATAGTAAAACTCTTCCTTCGGGAACAACTGCTACTCCAGGAAATGATAATAAGAGTGTAACATTAGAATTCCCAACGAGTTATTATATATATGATGGCAAGGACACTACTACTACAGTAGACAGTAGTTCTACCCTTATTAAAGATTTAGACAATGATGATTTAGTAAAAGGTATTCTTGCTTCTGGATTAAAAGATGTTGCTGGAAATTCTATAGATTCATTTAATAATAGTTTTGGTGTTACTTATGACAATACTAGTAGTTCTTTTGCATATAAGAATAGTACTTATACTATGGAGAATTCAGGAGATGACTTGTTAGTAAAAGTTCAGTTTGCAAGTGCTTTGGATTCAAATAGTCTTATACCGGAAAACTTCAAAGTAGCAGGACAGAAACCTGATGCTGTATATATGGATGGATCCAATGTTGTATTAAGATTCAATAAAGGCACAGCTTCAGATAAGAAAGCTAAAGCATTATATAATTTACCAGATGAACAAGCGAATAAAGAAGATCCTCTTGACAGATGTGATGTTGTTAGACATGCAGGTGCCAATGCTGTGCTTTCTGTAAATGGAAATGTTAAAGACATAACTGGTGCTAGTATTTCAAATGCAACTACTGGTGGAGCTATAAGTGTTGATCCTAGTGATTCTAAGTGGTATACTGTTTCTAATAATATTGGACATGACAGTACAGCTAATAAGGATGTTCAAGTATATTCATATAATGCAGCTCCAAAAACTACTTCTGATTATTGGTATGCAACAGCTGATCAGAATATTGCTTCAGGAACAAGCCAAGCTGCTATTGTATTAACTTTCGATACTCAACTTGATCAAGTTTATTCTAGTGTTTCACCTGATAACTTTAGGTTTAGTGCTTCAAATGGTGAATTAATACCTTCATCTATGAAGATTAAAGGAAATTCATTAGTATTCTTATTTAATAATGATGATGTTAAGAAGGCTAATTCTATTAATGTATCTGTTAAGAATGATGATTCATTAAAATTAAAATCATTAAGAGATGCTAACGGTGGAAATGCTACTTATGTTCCAACTGATAGTGATACAGGTACAAGAAATGTTAAAGTTATTTCATCTTCTTCAACATTTATAAATGACTTATTAAATAACTAAGTTCGGAAACATTTCAAGACAGAACCACATCAAATTTCATAAAATAATCAGGTCATATTCTGATTGAAAACTAAATAGTCATATCTAAGGAAATAGAGTATCCACCGGGGATACTCTATTTCTTTTAGATTTTCTATATTCTCTGTAACATAAAAAATCCAGTCTACTTATAAAAGCAAACTGGGTTTTTATTATGGAGTTTACAAATTTAAGCTTTCATTTATAAATCTTTTATTCTGTATTTTAATTTTAAGTTTTCAGAGTAATCAACACGGCAGTCGATAACAGCAGGAATTTTTTGCTTAAATGCATCTTCAAGAGTAGGAATAAGTTCATCACTCTTGTGAATTGTGTAGCCTTTAAGTCCCATACTTTCTGCTAAAGCCTCAAAATCTGGATTGTTGAAGTTTATGAATTCTGAGTTACCAAACTTTTCTTCCTGTTTCCATTTTATAAGTCCATAGTTGCTGTCATTAAATATAAGTGTTACAAAAGGTGTTCCTATTCTTAGGGCTGTTTCAAGTTCCTGTGAGTTCATCATGAAACCGCCGTCTCCTGTTACTGCAAGTACCTTTCTGTTTGGATGGACAAGTTTTGCGGCAACTGCACCCGGGATGGAAATACCCATTGAAGCAAAACCATTTGATATTATGCAGGTATTTGGCTTGTAACAGTGATAATTTCTTGCAACCCATATTTTGTGTGCGCCAACATCCGATATTACGACATCATCTTCTCCCATGAATTTTCTTACATCATAGAGTATTTTTTGAGGCTTCATGGGGAAAGATTCATCATTTGCGAATAATTCGTAATCTTTTTTCATATTTTCTCTAAGTTCAAAGGCATAATGAGGCTCACTCTGTCTGTCAGAACGCCTTAATATTTCGTATATTGAATCAGAAATATTTCCAACGACCTCAACCATAGGCTGATAATTTTTATTTATTTCTGCTTTTTCAACTCCTACATGAATTACCTTTATCTCTCCATTAGGGTTCCACTTTCTAGGAGAGTACTCTATAAGATCATAGCCGACAGCTATAACGAGATCCGTCTTTTCAAATATTTTATTAATATAGTCTTTTTGGAAAAGCCCTATACTCCACAGTGAATATTTGCTTGTGAAGGGAACTATTCCTTTACCCATAAAGGTGTTTGCAACAGGTATTTTAAGTCTGTTTGACATTTCATTTATGGAACTGCTTGCATTTGCCCTTATTGCTGCGTTGCCAACCAGTATTATTGGATTTTTTGCTCTAGATATTGCAACGGAAGCTCTTTCTATACTGCTGTAATTTGCAAAACTCTTTTCAAGTGTTGGTTTTTCAAGAGGTTTGCCGACTACCGGCATAGCTGCGATATTCTCAGGGAGATCTATATGAACTGCGCCTGGTTTTTCACTTACAGCCTCCTGAAAGGCTTTTCTTACTATTTCCGGAGTTGTATCCGGCCTTACAATTTGTTTATTCCATTTTGTTACAGGTCTAAACATTGAGACAAGGTCTAAATATTGGTGGGAGATTATATGCATTCTATCTGTACCAACCTGACCTGTTATAGCAATAAGTGGTGCACCATCCAAATTTGCATCTGCGACACCTGTCATTAAATTTGTTGCTCCAGGTCCCAGAGTTGAAAGACATACACCTGGTCTACCCGTAAGTCTTCCATATACATCTGCCATAAATGCGGCACCCTGTTCATGCCTTGTTGTGATAAATTTTATGGAAGAGTTATGGAGGGCGTGTATCACATCAAGATTTTCCTCTCCAGGTATTCCAAAAATATATTGAACTCCCTCGAATTCAAGACATTTAACGAGGAGCTCTGCTGTACTCATAGTATTTTTTTCATCCTTATTTACTTTGGATTTTTGGTTCGATTCCGTTGACATAACGAAAACCTCCATTCAATTTTGTATACTTAATTCAAAATTATGCATGAAATCATTCAATATCAAAATTATTATAGCACAATAACCTAAACTGAGGAATAAAATTTAAAAAAAGTTTTGGTATCAGGGTTTAAAAATATAATAAATATAGGATTTACAAGTTTAAGCTTAAACTTACTAGAAATTTTTTACGTGACGTATTTTAGAAATCCCTGCCGGAGCATAAGTTACGCTTTCATTTGCAACCCTATATATTATTTTTCAAAACCGGCAACCTCTATGGTGCTTTTTATACTCTCAGCACTTGCCTTTAACTTTTTAACCTCGTCAGGAGTTAGTGGGACATCAAGTCTTTTTTCGACACCGTTTTCTGAAATTATACAGGGAAGACTCAAGGCAATATCTGTAATTCCATATTCACCTTCAAGAGTAGTTGAAACTGGTAAAATACTATGTTCGTTTAAGACAACTGCTTTTGCAAGTCTGCATGCAGCCATGGCTATTCCAGAACTTGTAAAACCTTTTAATTTGTTTACCCTGTATGCAACATCAACTGTTTCTTCTGCTATTTTATCCCGGTCTAAAGGTTCCTCTGCCTTAAAGTATTTATCAAAATTATCTGAAGTTATTCCCTGAATATTTAAAAGACTCCAGGCAGGAAAAGCTGTATTTCCATGTTCCCCGAGCATATATCCTGTAACATCTTTAGGATCTACTCCGTATTTATTTGCAATTGTTCTCTTAAGACGTGAAGAGTCAAGTGTTGTTCCTGTGCCAAATATTTTTTCTTTAGGGTATCCAAAGAAGTTTTGGGCATAATACACCATCGTGTCTAAAGGATTGGTTATAAGTATTATAACTGCATCCTTAGTGTATTTTACAATTGAACTCATTACGTCTTCAATTACTGATGTGTTTGTTTTTGCAAGGACGGTTCTGTCTTCTATATCTCCACCTATACTTGGACCTGCTGCTACAATAATAACTTTGGCATCCGTACATTCTTCATAGTCCCCGGAATGAATGTATGTATTAGGATTATAAGTGAAAGGTGTTGTATGGGTTGAGTCAAGTGCTTCACCCTCTGCAACCTCTTTGATTTTGTCAATGGTTACTATTTCAGAAAATATTCCAGGTGAAAGAGCAGTATTGAGTACCGCCGATCCTACATGACCTACACCTACAACCACAAGTTTGTTTTTCTTATTATTCATATATATATGCCCCCTTTAATTTTGTATTTTATTATAGTAAATAAAGGGTTAATTTACAAGTGGCAATTAATATTTTTATATGGTAAAATTATAATACTATTGATATTTTAATATACCTAAGAAAATAAAACCATTGGGGGGAGGAAAAGGATTGAAAAAATTAAGGATTTTTGTTGCTGCACTTATTATAGCATTTTCAACTGGTAGCACTGTTTTTGCAGATAGTATAACCCTGGATATAGATTCCCGGATGGAAAATGCGGTAAATAACAATTACAATGTAAAAACTGCAGATATAAAAATACAGCAGAATCAAAATTCATATGACAAGTCCCAAAAAGATGCGGCTATTATAGATGAGGAGCTTTCAAGCGGAACTATTCCTGAAAATCAAGTGCTTCAATATGTACAGCAGAGGGATTATCCTCAGATGCAGTATAAGTATGCCATATACGAGTATACAAATACTAAAGAGGTAGCTAAAAATCAGGCAAAGTTCTCAATATACAGGGAATATGAAACCCTTTTGAATTATAAGGACAATCTGGATCTTGAGCAGGTAAAGCTTAATAACGCAAAGGATAACCTAAATACTGCAAAGCTTAAGCTTAGTCTTGGAACAATTTCTGCAACAGATGAAAAACAGGCAGAGGCAGCTTATACGGCAGAGCAGGCACAGTTTAATACAGTTCAAAGGCAGTATCAAAGTGAGGTTTTAAACATGAATAAGACCTTAAATCTTCCACTTGATACCACATATAAAACTCTTTTGAAGGACAAACTTACTCCATCACCGTATATAAGGTCATATGATAACTATAATGCCGACGCAGTTAAAAATAGAGTTGAAGTTTTAAATGGTAATGAGTATATAAAACTTATGAAGTCTGAGTTTGATACTACAAGTGGAATAGATCCATATACCATGGATGCACCGTATAAAATTGCAAAGTACAACTGGGACATGTCAAAAGAACAGCTCGACATCGAAAAAATAAATATTTCCCTAGAAATAAACAGTCTTTATAATGACCTTCAAAACAAATCACAGCAAATTGACTCATTAAACGACAGTTATAATCTGGCAGAGGATCAGTATAACAAGGCACTTTTAAAATATAATGTCGGTGTAATGAGTAAAATAGACAAGGATCAGTATTATATAAAGGTACTTTCAGCACAGAACAGCTTAAAGGCTGCACAAAGGGAAGTTTGGCTTGCCCAGATAAAAATCAACTATGCGTGTGGACCTGGATATGATACTTCAAGCTTACTTGGAAGTGGAAGTACAGCACAGTAAAATTTTAAATGTGCAATATATTTTGTGAGGAGTGAAATAAGTGATAAATAAGAAATTGGCAGCTGCACTTGCACTGACCTTTGTTATGAGTACAGGGGGGGCATGCTTTGCAGCTGATGCAAGTACAAGCACAGGAACATCGCAGAGTACTACAGATGTTTCAAATCCATCGACGGTCAATTTAACGTTAGATGATGCTTTAAACAGCATAGAGAAAAATAATAGAAGCATTGGACTATTGGATCAGCAGATAGATTTATGTAATAAACAGTATGACAGTGCACATTCAAACTCTTTGGGGCTTCAGGCTTCAAATTTAAATCAGGCAACTGCAGGAAATCAGTATGCGGCTTTAAAAATACAGGAAGACGTTGTTCCACAGCAGGCAGCACTCGCAATTGAGGATGCAAAACATAAGAGAAATAATACTTTAAAGACATTAAAGTTTACGACAGAACAGCAATATATGGCAGTTGTTAATCTTAAGTCTCAAATAGAAAATATAAATGAAACAATAGCTAATGTAAATGATCAGATAAAAGATACCACTTTAAAAATACAGCAGGGTTTGCTTACTCAGGATGCATTAAATGCACTTGAAGTTCAGAAAAGTCAGCTCGAGGCATCTTTAAATACGCCAAAATCTCAAATGCAGCAGGCACTTTTGGGTATAAAACAGGCATTAAATCTTGACTTAAACACAAATCTTGTACTTGCACCAGCTCAAAGAGACTTTGCAAAGTATGATGATTCTGATATTAGTGATAAAATAACTAAATCTGTAGCTGATAATTATGATTTGTACAGTCTTCAGAAGAATATAGATTTTATGGCTATGGAACAGGATATTTATTCCAAATACTACCATAATGATAATTCAAATGAAGTCCAGGCAGGACTAAATGTGCAGAATCTTAAAAATCAACTTGATGAAACAAAGTTAAATAAGACAATAACTCTCTGGAATTCTTATTATGATTTAAAGAACAAAGAGGATGCTGTACAAACTGTGCAAGCAACAGTAGATGCTGATCAGGCATCATACAATTCTACAGAAGCAAAATTAAATCAGGGTATAGTGACGAAGCTTGAGCTCGATTCAGCACAACTTACACTAAATAAGGATAAGTTAAATCTTGAGATGGCTGTGAACGACTATATGGTTGCAGTTGACACATATGAATATAATTTAAGTAATGAATAATACAAGAATACCTAGATTTGTATAATCAAACCTAGGTATTTTTTTATTTTACCTGTATTTTATTATCTTCAATAAGTTCATTTGCAACCCATCGTGCAACTTTTCCTGTTATTTTTATGCAGTGATTTTTTCTGCCCTCACTTTTAAAGTCATCGCCGGTCCATTCTTTTGTTATTACTCTGCAGCATGTTGATTTATATTCATTTTTAATGTAGTCATGGAGTTTCTTGGATTCTTCAAACATTTTGTCATCCATAGGTTGTCCCTTAACTCTGCCGTATACCATACCCAAAGCTATCTGACCACCGGAGATTGCACCGCATACGCAGCCGGATTTACCCATGCCTACAGGAAATCCACCTGCCAGTTTAACAACATCCTGATTAAATGGTTCACCTAATAGATCATTAATGGTACTTACTACTGATTCACTGCAAAAGAATGTACCATTTCTGAAAAGCTCTTCTGCATCAGCCTGAACTTTATCAAGAAGTTCTTCTTTTGTAAGTTTTTCTGTGCAAATTGTCATTATATATCCCTCCTAACATTGTCTCAAATTTAGTATAACATTTATGCTATACTATTGTTAAGACTTTTAAGATATACGGAGGTGTCTTTATGAATCAAATTTTAAAAAAATGTCCGGTGCCTATAGCAGGACTTATACTGGGACTGGCAGCAGCAGGAAATCTTATACAATCTTATGGGCAGATATACCACAATTTATTTGGGTTAATATCAGCAGTATTATTTATTATAATGCTTGTAAAGATTATAAAGTACCCTAAGGGTGTAGCAAAAAGTTTGGACAACCCGGTGGTAGCAAGCGTATTCCCTGCATTTTCTATGGCAATTATGTTATTGGCGGCTTATTTAAAACCGTATATGGCATCAGCAGCCTTTATAATGTGGATTATAGGACTTGTTCTACATATTGCACTAATTATATGGTTTACTAAGAAATTTGCATTTAATTTTAAAATCAAGCAGGTATTCCCGTCCTGGTTTATTGTCTATGTTGGTATAGTCGCTGCAAGTGTATCAGGGACTGCTTTTAAAATGACAGGTATCGGACAGATAGCTTTTTGGTTTGGTTTTGCTGCATATTTAATACTTCTGCCTATAGTTGTTTATAGGGTTGTAAAGGTTAAGCAGATACCAGAACAGGCATTACCTACATTTTGCATATTTGCGGCACCTGCAGGTTTACTTCTGGCAGGGTATATGAATTCATTTGCAGTAAAAAGTACAGCATTGATTTATTTCTTAACGGTATTATCACTTGTTATGTACATAGTGGTTATTATTAAATTATTTGGACTTTTAAAATTAAAATTTTATCCAAGCTATTCGGCATTTACATTTCCACTTGTAATAAGTGCAATTGGAGTAAAGCTTGTAAATAGATTTTTGGTTAAATCCGGGCAGAATATTTTGGCTTTAAAATACCTTGTGAAATTTCAGGAGGTAATAGGAATAGTAATAACATTATATGTTTTAGTCAGATATATTCAATTTCTTTTATCTAAAGATAATGCTGCCATAAATGTAGAAAAAGATAAATCTGCTGCAAGATAAAGTTTTAACTGCAATATTAATTTTATTAATGAATAAAGTGTTACCTTTGTAAATATTTTATTGTACATCCTAAAATACACTTTTAACTCTATGTAAGTTATTGTATAATTAATGTAGTTTTGATATTTAAGGTGAAAAATATGTTTACTTGTGTAATATTGGAGGTAAAGTAATGCAGGACGATTTATATAAGGAATTTTACGGAGAAGAATACGATGATAAAAAGTGGTACTCTGTAATTCCAATAGCACTTTTAGTATTTTTAATACCGATTATAGTATACGGAAAACAGGTCAATCTAACTGGAAACTATTATAGGTTTTGGAATGGAGCGTCTCAGAGTTTAGACTTTTTTTCATACTATAAGTCTATGTGGATTGTAATTTTAACAGTTCTGTTGTCTGTTGTATTTTTAGTAAGTGTATTAAGAAAGTCAATTAAAATACAAAAGATGAGTATATACATTCCTATAGGAGTTTATTCACTTTTTGTTATTTTGTCTACTATTTTTTCAAAGTACAAGGATATAGCTGTATTTGGATTTGTTGAAAGATATGAGGGAATGATAGTTCTTTTATGTTATATGGCTATATTATTTATTACAATAAATATGGTTAACCACAAGTCTGCAGTAAAAGCAGTTTTAATAGCTCTTATAGCATCTGCTGTAGTAATAGGACTTATTGGTATTTTTCAGTATTTTGGACATGATATATTTAAGAGCGTAAGTGGTAAAAAACTGATTTTACCGGCAAGCCTTCAAAGTATGGCAGGCAAACTTAAATTTCAGTTTGGAGACAAGATAATATATTCGACGCTTTACCATTATGACTATGTTGGAAGTTATATGGCAATGCTTTTTCCACTCACATTTACAATGCTTCTGCTTGTAAAAAACAAGATATATAAATTATGTCTTATCCCTGTAACGATACTTATGTTTTTGAATTTACTTTTATGCCATTCACGTGCAGGTGTTTTAGGAGGAATTATTTCTTTAATAGTACTTGCCATAATTTTAAGGAAACATTTAATTAAAAATTATAAAATAACAGCAGCCGCATTAGTTGTAGTCATAGCAGGCGGTATTGGATTTAACATATATTCAAAGGGACTTTTAAGCGACAGAATAGGTTCGCTTTTTAAAGATGCAGGGCAGCTTATGAGTTCATCAAAAAAGGCAAAAACACCTTATCTTAAAGATGTAACGCAAAATAACAATGAACTTAATCTGGCATTTTCAGATAACACCTTAAAGGTTATAAGCAATAAAGGAAAGCTTACTTTTAAAGATGCATCAGATAATACAATAAAGTCTAGTTTGAACAGTAAAAATGGACAAGAAGTATTAAATGATAAGAGGTATAAGGATTTTAATATAGTTGTAACAGATTATTCGGATACATCTTCAAATAAATATGGCATACAAATAAACAGAAATAATTTAAAAATGCCATTTTTATCTTACAATGATCACTTTACATTTACAGATGAAAAGGGCGATTCAGTTGAAATAAAGGATGTACCTAAACTTGGGTTTGAAGGGAAGGAACAGCTGGGATCTGCAAGAGGATACATATGGTCGAGAAGTCTGCCTCTTTTGAAGCACACAATTTTATTTGGATATGGGCCGGATACATTTGCAGCAGAATTTCCACAGAATGATTACATAGGAAAATTAACTGCATATGGAACTTCAACAATGCTTGTAGATAAAGCCCATGATTTATATCTTGCAATGGGACTCAATACCGGAATTGTGAGCCTTATAGCTTTCATAGCAATAATTGTAATGTACTTTAAATCCAGCATAAAGCTTTATTTCACAAATGATTATGAAGAATTTTTCTCGATAGTTGGCCTTTCAGTATTTATTGCAGTTATAGGATATCTTGGGGCAGCATTTTTTAACGACAGCATAGTATCAGTTGCACCTGTATTCTGGACACTTTTAGGGTTAGGGATAGCTGTGAATGCTGTGTTAAAAAATGATAAAGCTAAAGCAGAAGAGCAGCTTTAATTTATAAGTTTAAGCTTAACAGAGCTTTATTTCAGAAAAGTTTATTATATCCGATAAGATATTATAAAAGCATATTTAGTTTAGCAGGAGGAAGCTATGGAAGAAGAAACTTTGGATTTAAGAGACCTTTGGAAGATTATAAGAAGGCGAAAATGGATCATTATAAGTATAACAGTTGTATTTTTAATCTTAGGATTAATTATGGGATTTATGATGCAAAAACCAGAAGAAATAAATAGTAATGGTGATGTATATGAATCCACCGCGAGCATACTTATTACAAATTTTTCGGATGAAAAAGGTAAAAGTGTAAAAGGTCAGGTAGAGCTAAATCAGCAGTTAACAAATATATATGGAACTATTGCAAATTCGGCAACTGTAGCAGGGAAAACTATAAAAGATATGAAGCTGAACATAAAGACGGATGAATTTACTAATGATATAAATGTAATAGCAGATGCTAATTCGCAAGTGATTAAAATATACTATTCAGGAGATAAGAATAATAATCAGCAGAAGGTATTGACTGCCTATGTTAAAAACTTTATTGAAGAAGCGGATAAGGTATATCCACAGGGTAAACTCAAGGTATTGGATGAACCTTCCGAAACTCAGGAAATTTCACAAGATGATTTTACCAAGTTAATTACTCCTGTGCAGCAAAGTGGGCAGCAGACAACGACAACAAGCAAAACAACACCGAAGGCCAAAAGTAAAAAACTGATTTTAGCGGTAGCACTGTTTTTAGGACTTATGGTTGGATTCGGAGCAGCTTTTGTAGTTGAATATTTGGATAATACGGTTAAGAAAAGGGAAGAAGCAGAAAGAATACTGAATCAGTCAGCAATTGAAATTATTCCTTATGATAAATTAAGAAGTGGTGAAGTTTATAAGGAAGCTTTCAGAAGTTTAAGAACTAATCTTAAACAAAAGGGTAAGGAAAATGTATTTGTAATCACAAGCCCGTCAGGTAAAGATGGGAGGACTTCTATATGTTTGGATTTGGCAAAGTCATTTGCAGTTATAGGGCATAAAGTACTTATAATAGACGCAGATGGAAGAAATCCAAAAGCAGGTTCAGAATTTAACCTTAAAAGTGATTTTGGATTAAGTGATATATTAATGGATAGTAAATATAAATTTGACAACATCAGCAGATTTAAAATTGATGAGGAAAATATATATACACTGTGCTGGGGAAACCAAAAGGATAATCCATCAGATTTACTTGATAATGGCAGGCTTAAAAATATCTTGGAAGATATTAAGAATCAATTTGATTATATAATAATAGATACACCGGCATTTACAAAGTATTCTGATGCCCAGATTATTGCAAGGGTGTCAGATGATATTAGTGTTTTAGCTTTGATTACAGAAGGAAATACAAATGTAGATGACATAAAAAGATTTAAAGAAATTATTGAGTTATCACAGATAAAGTTAAGTGGATTGATTTGGAGGAAAGAGGGGATTTAGTGTGAAAAAAATACTGTTTTTTACTACAAGATCTCCTATAAAACCTTCATCAGGTCGAGAAATTAGTCTTTATTATTATATAAAGTACTTGCATGAATTATATAATTATGAAATTGTGGTTTTTACATTTGGCAGAGAGAAAAAATGCATAGTTAGACCTGCTGATTTTATACATAAGTTATATACCGTGAAATCTCCGAGCAATATGGATATATTCAAAAATGTTATAAAGAAAGTTATTTTTGGTAGATATCCACTTCAAGTAGCTATATTTTATTCTCTAAAAATAAAATATAAATTAGATGAGATTATAAAAAAAGAAAGTCCTGATATTTTAATATCGGATATGGTTAGAACAAGTGAATATTTTAAGGATTATAAAATGACTAAAATTTTTGATATGGATGATATGTTGTCTTTGAGATATAAAAGTCAGCTTGAATCAGAAGGTGAGTTAATAAACCCTTTTGGGGCTTATTTTGATAAATTGCCGGGAGTATTAAAAAAGATCTTAGATAAAAATTATGTAAAGATATTTATACTAAAATATGAGCAGATGGCATTACAGAAATATGAAGTTAATATATCTAATAAATATGATGCAGTCGTATTAGTATCACCAAAGGAAGTTAATTATTTAAATGAAAAAATGGATACTAAAAAAGCATTTGTTGTTTCAACGGGAGTGGATTGCAAATATTTTGAAGATAAAATAATAAATAGGGATGAAAATATCATAACTTTCCTGGGAGTATATTCAGCACCACATAATGAAGATGCAGTATTATATTTTTATAGGGATATATTGCCAGCAATAAAGAAAACTAATCCTAATTTAAAATTGAGATTGGTAGGGGGCAATGTTACAAAAAAAGTGGAAAAACTTAAAATGGATGCTTCTATTGAATTAGTTGGAAGAGTGGAAGATGTGAGAGATTATATAAAATCAAGTAAAGTATTTGTAGCACCACTTAGATTTGGAAGTGGTATAAAAACTAAAATATTGGAGGCAATGGCTATGGAAGTACCTGTTGTTACAACTTCAGTGGGAGCAGAAGGTATTGGATTAGAAAATTATGAGAATGTAATAATTCAAGACGATCCTAATAAATTTGCCAAGGCTGTGTGTGAATTGGTAGCGGATAATGGTTTATATAATAGGATAGCTAAAAATGCAAAAGAATTTGTAATGAATAATTATGATTGGAATGTTCAAATGAAATCTTGGAAAAATGTATTTGATTTTGTAGAGAAGGATGATAATAAATGCAGGCAGTAATCCTGGTGGGTGGACTTGGCACTAGATTAAAAGGGATAGTGAATGATAAACCTAAACCAATGGCACTTGCGAATAATAGGCCATTTTTGGAGTATCTTATCAATAAATTAAAGAACAGTGGAATAACAGATATTGTTTTGGCTGCAGGATATATGGCAGAGTATATAAAAGATTATTTTGAAGATGGAAAAGATTTTGGTGTTAGTATAGGTTACTCTATTGAAAGTAAACAGTTGGGCACAGGCGGTGCATTAAAGAATGCGGAAAGACTTTTGCATAGTGAGGATATTCTTATTTTAAATGGCGATACATATTTTAATATAAATTTTAATGATATGTATGCTTTTCATAAAAGAAATAAGAGTTATTTTACTATGGCATTAAGGAGAGTTGATGATGTATCTAGGTATGGTACTGTTGAGTGTAATTATAAAAATGTAGTAACTAAGTTTATTGAAAAGGATGATTATTTGCATTCCAATTATATAAATGGCGGTATCTATATAATAAACAAAAAAATTTTAAAGTATATAGCTGCTGATAGGAAAGTATCCTTAGAAAATCAAGTTATTCCTAAAGTAATGAAATATGAATATATATACGGATTTAAAAGTAAAGATTATTTTATAGATATAGGTATTCCGGAAGACTACTTTAAATTTTGTGAGGATATGAAAAGAGGAATGATAAAATGATTATAAGATCAAAGGCACCTCTTAGAATAAGTTTTGGTGGTGGAGGAACTGATGTGTCACCTTATTGTGACGATCATATTGGAGTTGTTTTAAATAGTACAATAAATAAATATGCTTATTGTTCAATAGTTCCTAATGATACAAATGAAATAGTAGTAAATTCACTGGATTTTGATATGACTGTTAAATACAATTGTAGTGAAAATCTTGTTTATAATGGCAAACTTGACTTGGTTAAAGCTGCATTAAAAAAAATGAATATAACTCAAGGATGCGAAGTTTATCTTCAATGTGATGCTCCTGCCGGATCAGGACTTGGAACATCGTCAACAGTTGTAGTTGCACTTTTAAGTGCTATGGCAAGATGGAAGGGTATAATTCTGGATCAATATGCATTAGCACATATTGCTTATGAGGTTGAGAGGAAGGATTTAGGGATATCTGGAGGATATCAAGATCAATTTGCCGCAACTTTTGGAGGATTTAATTTTATGGAAATAAACGGTGATGATATAGTAGTGAATCCCCTTAAGATAAGAAAAGATATAATAAACGAATTGCAGTATAATGTACTTCTGTGTTATACAGGTAATATACATATTTCAGCAAACATAATTAATGATCAAGTCAATAATTATGAAAATAAAGATGTAGAGGTTATAAGTGCTATGCATGAGATAAAAGCATTGGCATATGCGATGAAAAAAGAACTACTTAGAGGAAACCTAAATAATTTTGGCATGCTTTTAAATTATGGTTGGGAATGTAAGAAGAAAATGAGTAATAAGATATCAAATTCTCAAATAGATAAATTATATAAAGAAGCATTAGAAGCTGGAGCATTAGGTGGAAAGCTTCTAGGAGCAGGTGGAGGAGGATATCTTCTTGTGTATTGTCCATACAATAAAAAACATATGGTAGCCGAGAGATTAGAGGAACTAGGTGGACAACTTATGGATTGGAATTTTGATTTAAGAGGAGTTCAAAATTGGGTCGTTGATGATAAAAGATGGGTTTATGATGAGATTGCAATAACTACAACTGAGGGAAATTTTAAATTTGATCTTTCAAAGTAGGGGGACTAAAATGATGAATAAATTAATAAAGCAACAGATAATGGATAGCATAGGAGTTAAACAAGAAATTCTGGCTGATGATAAATATATAGACCTTATTCAAAATATATCAAGAGTTATAATAAATACATATAAAAATAATGGCAAGGTACTTATCTGTGGAAACGGTGGAAGCGCAGCAGATTCACAACATATAGCCGCAGAATTTGTAAGCAAGTTTAAGTTGGATAGAAAGCCGATTTCTGCAATAGCTTTAACAGTTAATACATCGATTTTGACTGCTGTATCAAATGATTATAGTTATGATAATGTATTTAAAAGACAAGTTGAAGCATTTGGGAAAAAAGGTGATGTACTTATTGGAATAAGTACAAGTGGAAATTCAAGAAATATATCATTAGCTCTAGAAAAAGCAACAGAATTAGGTATGATATCTGTAGCACTCCTTGGATGTGATGGAGGAGAAAACAAAAACTTTGCTGATTTATCTATAATAGTTCCATCCAACGATACTCCCAGAATACAGGAATCACATATAATGATAGGACACATAGTATGTGATATAGTTGAGAAGGAACTGTTTGGTAAAAAGTAAAATGAATAAAGCTGTTTTTTTAGACAGAGATGGAACTATAAATGTAGAAAAAAATTATCTTTATAAGATTAAAGATTTTGAGTTTATAAATGGTGCACCTGAAGCAATAAAGATATTAAATGACAATAAATATAAAGTTATAGTAATAACAAATCAGGCAGGTGTAGCAAGAGGATACTATACAGAAAATGATATAAAAATATTGCACAGCTATATTCAGTCACAATTAAGAAAATATAATGCACATATAGATGCCTTTTATTATTGCCCACATCATCCAACAGCTGGTATTGGTGAATATAGGATTGATTGTGAATGCAGAAAACCTAAAAATGGCCTATTTAAAAAGGCAATTAAGGACTTTAATATCGATGTCCATGAATCTTTTGCTTTAGGGGATAAAGTATCTGATTTGAAACCAGCGTTAGAATTGGGAATTAAGTCTATACTGTTGAAGACAGGTTATGGTATTAGAGAAAAAAATTATATTCATAATTTTGATGTCTTATTAAAGGAAGATATATTAGATGCAGTTAATTATATATGTGAGAAAACTACTTGATTAATTTAGGAGATTTTTATATGAAAGTATTATTGATAACACCAAATGATATTTTAAAAAGTGATGGTGGTGGTATTGGAGTAAGGAAATTTTATTTTGCTTTAAAAGATATGAATTTAAAACTTTACGTTTATTCTCCAAACGAACTAAATGAATCATATATTGTGGCAAATAAAAATAGAATAAATGATATAATGTCTAGAATTAAAGGACATTCCAATTATATGTATGTTGACTATAAGGTTAATAGGGACAAAGTTTTAAAACTTAATCCAGATGTAATAATACTTTCAAATAGCAGACTTGGATTTATTGCAAAAGATATATCATTAAATTTAAAAAATACAAAAATAATAACTCATGTTGACAATATAGAATATGACTATTGTTGTGATTATATGAATAAATATAAAGGTATGAAAAGATTTTTATTAAAAAAGATTGAGAAAAAGAATGTAAAATCAGATGAGGGTATGGCTTTTAAATATAGTAACCATATAATTTTTTTAACGAAAAGAGATAGAGAAAGGGCAAAGTATATTTATAATAATAGGATTAAAAATTCCACTATACCAGTCTGCCTAGAAAAAAAGAACATTAAATTTAAATCTAATAATTATAAGGTTAACTTTGTATTTTTGGCTTCATTATGGTATAAACCCAACTGTGATGGAATTATATGGTTTATTGAAAATGTATGGAAGAAAATTGATTATTCAGATTGTAGCTTAATTATAGGTGGTAGAAATCCTTATCAAGAATTAACAAATTATAATGGAAAATTTAATATAAAAGTATATCCTAATTTTAATTCTATAGAGAATATTGTATATAAAAATAGTGTTTTTATATCACCGATATTTGATGGCTCAGGAATGAAGGTAAAGGTTGCAGAGGCGTTATCTATGGGATTTTCTATCATTGCTTCAAATGAATCTTTGGTAGGATATGAAGAGATAATTGATAGAGACAATAAATGTATTTATCATGCGAATAATTCTCAGGAATTTATTAAACAGATAAATAATTTTATATCGAATTTTGAAAATATAGATAATGACGCTATTATAATGTTCGAAAAATATTATTCCTATAATAGAGTTAAGAATGATTTAATTAAAGTATTAGAGGAGAATAGCTGATGAATATATTAAAATTGAAATCTGATATAATAAATTATTTGTTCATTGTAGCTATTTTTTCTGCATATTCTTTATTTAAAATATCAAGCTTTTATGTACAAATTGTTTTTGTGTGTATGATAATAATATATTTTTTAAGTATTTGTTTCATTTCTTTTAATAGAGAAAAAATGGATACTTATATAATTACATTATGTTTTATGATATATTTATTGTTAAATTGGTTAACTAAAAGCAATGCTACAGTTACAAGTTTAATTTTGGTGAGTTTTTACTTTGGGTTAATATTTTTAACTTATAGAGATATAGAAGAAAATAAGTTCAACAAATTAATAGATATTTATATTAAAGTTGTATCAATTTTAGCTATATATGGTATATATCAGTTTTTTGGACGTAAATATGGATTACCATTTTCGGATTTAAGAATCTCACAACATATGGTAGGTGGGTTTAATTGGTCTAATAAAATTAATATCGCTAACAACACATATTATCGAAGTAATGCTATATGTCTGGAGCCAAGCTTTTTCTCACAGTATTTAGCTATGAATATTGGATTTTTACTTGTAAAATTTGACAACAATTTAAAAGACTATAAGATTATTTTTTTAATGATTATTAATTTTATAGCTTTAGTAATGAGTTTTTCAGGAAGCGGTGTATTATTGTTAATTACAATATTATTATGGTATTTTATTAAGAACATTTCGATAAAACATATGCTAAAATATTTACTAATAGGAGCTTTAACTATTACCATAATAATTATGATTTGCTTGATACTAAATAAGGTATATTTGATAAATAACATCATATCTTACTTTTTAAGTAGAATTAATGAATTCCATAAAAGTAAGATGTCTGGTTCAGTAAGATTTAGAGAGTCGTACCTTAATATGATGGGGTTAATTTCTCAGTATCCGGTATTTGGGAAAGGTATTGGATCAACTTTTAATTGGTTTGAAATAAGAACTTCAACTATAGCTAGAGTAACAAGTGAAATTGGAATTTTGGGTATAGTATTATGGATATTATTTTTAATATCATTAGTAAATAAAAATAATATTAAAAATAAGTATTACAATATAATACTTATTTTTATATTTTTGGGCAATATTTTGGGAGAAAATTTTGCTACTGCTTTTTATTGGGCTTTTATATATTTAGTTAATTGCAAAATAGTATTTAAGAACAAAAAATAGTATAGAGTTTTTAATAGGAAGTAAAAACTATAGCGATTTAATTAATTTTATATAGTTAAGTAATTTTTAATATAGAATAAGTATTAATAAGAGGAATGATATAATGCCACTAATATATATAATTTTAATTAATTATAATGGTTACAAAGATACGATAGAATGTGTAAATAGCCTGAAGAAAATAAATTATAACAATTATAGAGTACTGATAGTGGATAATGCTTCTATGAACGATTCTTTAGAAATTTTAAAACGAACCTTAAAGGATTGTATTATTATAGAATCAAAAAAAAATTTAGGATTTGCAGGTGGAAACAATTTAGCTATTAAGTATGCACTTGATAACAATGCTGATTATATATTATTATTAAATAATGATACTTTAGTAGAGCATAATTTTTTAGAAAATATGTTATGCTCTTTTAGTAAAGATAGCAGCATAGGTTTAGTTGGATGTAAGATAATGTATTATCCTGAAAGAAATATAATATGGTATGGTGGTGGGTATGTGGATTGGTTTAAATTCACGGGTATCCACTATGAAATGGGTAAGGCTGATGTAAAGTGTGATGCGGAGAAGGAAATAAATTTTATGACAGGATGCTCCATGCTTATAAAAAGAGATGTTTTTGAAAAAGTCGGACTATTATCTGAAGAATATTTTATGTACTATGAAGATGTAGATTTTTGTGTAAGAGTAAATGATGCTGGTTATAAAATTTGGTACAATCCTAATGCTGTTATTTATCATAAAATTGGATTATCAGCAGGTGGAGAAGAGTCACCTTTTTCTATAAAATGGTGTACAAGGAATAGGATTTTATTTATGAATAAGTACAAAAATAAGGTTTCTAAAGCAGAATTTATTTTTTCAAGATTATTTTTTTATGTTACTAGGATTATAAGATATTTTCAGTATAAATTTCAAGGTAGAAGTGATAAAGCAAAAGCTATTATAGATGGTATTAAGGAGGTCAGATCTACAATTTTATGATTTTATTTATTGAATAATAATATAAGATTCTTAATTTTGTTGGAGTTTTGAGATGAAAAATGTATTAATTATAGCATATGATTTTCCACCTATGGGTGGAGGCGGAGTAATGAGGGTGGCAAAATTTATAAAATATTTGCCTATGTACAATTATAATCCAATAGTTTTAACAGTAAAAAAATTAGATTATAGTCCTATTGATAAAATTTTATATGATGAAGTAAGATATAGCAAAATTTATAGAATTAGAGATGGAATATGGTTTGAAAAATTTAAACAAATAATTAAAGAAAAAAATAATATTGATAAAGAACAGCCGTTAGAAAATTATAAGAAAAAATCTATAAAAATAAGTTTATTAAAAATAGCAAAACGAGTAAAACAAGCGTATGTTAATAATTTAGTAATTCCAGATTTAAGTATTAATTGGGTTAACAATTCAATTAGTAAAGCTATTGATATTATTAAAAATGAGAATATTGATATAATTTTTGTTACATCACCTCCACATGGAGTACAATTATTGGGCATAAAACTAAAAAAAATGTTTCCAAATATGCCTTTGGTTGTAGACTTTAGAGATGGATGGACAATTAATCCTCTATGTAAGCCATCAAATAAAATCAAAGAAAAAATAGAAAAAAAGTATGAAAAAACTCTAATTAAGTTAGCTGATAAAGTAATTTGTGCAACTAATCCAATTGAAGTTGAATATAAAAATATATATAAAGAATTTTCAAATAAATTTATAACTATAACGAATGGATATGATGGAGAAAATTATAATTTTAATGAAGATAATTATATTAAAGATAATAATTTTACAATAATTTATTCTGGAAGTATAGGTGGTAAACAAAGACCAGCAAAATATTTTTTAGAAGCATGTAGGAATATTATAGTTGATAAAGATATAAAAAAGGTATTAAAAATAGTATTTATAGGTACTTTCTTCGAGGATAAAATTTATTGGATTAAACAGTTAGGCAAAAATATCAAGTTTATTTCTCATATGCCTCAAAGCGATGTAATAAAGTTTACCGAGAATGCTGAATTGTTAATGGTAACATTTTTACCGGAGCAAGGTGGTAAAACAGTATTAACTGGTAAAATATTTGAATATGCTGCATCAAGGAGACCAATCATTGGATTGGTACCAGATAGTGCGGCGAAGGATTTTATATTAAATAATAATTTAGGATTTTGTTGTGAACCTACAGATATTCATGCTATTGAGAATGTTATAAAGAAGACTTATGAGTTATGGAAAAATAACCAACTCTATATTAATAATTCTAATGTAAAGTTTATAGAACAATATGATAGAAGAAAATTAGCTAAAAAATTAGCTTATTTATTTGATGAGTTGTTAAGATAATTGATAGAAAGTATTCTATTATATATGAAGCAATTTTACTAAAATATGATTTTAAGTTATATAATTTGTGAAAGTTATGGTGGTAATATGAGAGTAAGTACAATTTTAGGAGCGAGGCCTCAGTTTATAAAAGCAGCGGTAGTTTCTAAAAAAATAAGAGAAAAAAATAAAGAAATTATTATACATACTGGCCAGCATTATGATGATAATATGTCAAAAATATTTTTTGATGAGTTAGAAATTCCTAAGCCTGATTATAATTTAAATATTGGTTCGGGATATCATGGATTTCAAACGGGTAATATGCTTATAAAAATAGAAGATATACTTTTAAAAGAAAAACCAGATATTGTTCTTGTATATGGTGATACAAATTCTACCATAGCAGGCGCATTGGCGGCAAGCAAATTGCTTATACCAATAGCACATATAGAAGCAGGTCTTAGGAGTTTTAATAAAAACATGCCTGAAGAACAAAATAGGATTTTAACAGACCATATATCTGACTATTTATTTGCACCAACGGAAACATCAGAAATTAATTTAAAAAAAGAAGGCATTAGCAGAAATGTGTTTAAAATTGGTGATGTTATGTATGATGGTATTCTGCATTTTAGTAAATTAGCCTCAGTAAAAAGTATGATAATTTCTAGATTGAATATAAGGGATAAATATATTTTGGCAACTATACATAGGGCAGAGAATACGAATGATATAAGTAAATTAAAGAATATTGTACAAGCTTTAAATGAGAGTGGTAAAAGGATAATATTGCCTTTACATCCTAGAACACAAAAATATATATCACAATATAATTTAAAAATTTCATCAAATGTAAGTATAATCCATCCAATAGGATACTTAGATATGTTAATGTTAGAGAAAAATGCAGAGAAAATATTAACTGATAGTGGTGGTGTGCAAAAAGAAGCTTTTTTCTTGGGGAAACCCTGCATTACATTAAGAGAAGAAACTGAATGGATAGAAACAGTAAACAATGGATGGAACATATTAGTAGGATCTAATGCAAAAAAAATTATTCAATCTATAAATGAATTTTTGCCTCAAAAAGAAAGAAAAAATTATTTTGGAAATGGTGATGCGGCAGATAAAATAGTAAATATATTAAATAAAGGATTATTTATTAATAAGTAAAATATTTAATAAAATAATTATATTGTCAAAAATATAGTTTCAAATTTAGGATGTGAGAGCACTATATGAAACAAAATAATCGTATAAAAGTATTAGTTATACCATCATGGTATCCATGTCAAAATAATATCATTAATGGTGTTTTTTTTAAAGAACAAGTAGAAGCATTATCAGGATATGGAGTTAATGTTGGTGTTATTTATGCTGAAACTCAGTTAGGACTTAGAAATATTAGTTTATCAAAATTAAGGAGTTACCATTTTCAGACAATGAAAATTTTAGAGGATGGAGTTTTCACATATAGGTTTATGGGCTATAGCTTTCCACCTAAAATTAGAGTATTGAAAAATAAATTTTGGATAGATAGAATGGTAAAACTAGCGGATAAGTATATTGGCAACAACGGAATACCAGATGTAATTCATGCACATAGTGTATTGTGGGGAGGATATGTAGCCTATATAGTTTCAAAAAAGTATTCTATACCATATATTGTAACAGAACATTTTTCAGGACTAGCACGTGGATTAATATCCAAACGGGAAAAATTATATGCCTTTAAAGTATTTGATAATTCGAGAAATATTGTTTGTGTTTCAAATTCGCTTAAAAACTTGTTAGAAAATCAATATAGTGTTCATAATTCTATTGTAATTCCTAATATGGTAGATACAGAGTTTTTTTATAAAGGTTCACGGAAATGTGATTCTGAGCACATATTTACATTTTTAGATGTATGTTTTTTAACAAAAAACAAGGGTGTTGATGTGCTAATAAATGCATTTTATAGGGCATTTAGATATGATAATAAAGTTGTCTTACATATAGGTGGTAATGGAGAAGAACTTCCGAAGTTAAAGGAACTTGTTAAGAAGTTAAAGATAGAAAAAAAGGTTATATTTTTAGGTGAGTTAGATAGAGAAAAAGTAAGGCATGAGATGCAAAAAGCTAATTGTTTTGTATTGTCAAGTCACTTTGAAACATTTGGTGTAGTTGTTATAGAGGCATTAAGTACAGGATGCCCAGTAATTGCTACAAAGTGTGGTGGACCAGAAGAAATTTTAAATAAGGATATTGGAGTATTAACTGAAAAAGGTGATGTAGAAAAATTAAGTCAAGCTATGAAATATGTTTATAATAATTATAATAAATATAATAGCGATTCTATAAGGAAGTATACTATTAAAAATTATAGTAAAGAGTCAGTTTGTAAAGAAATAGTTAATTTATATAGAAAAATAATCTAAGATTTAATATTATTTCAGAAATATATTAAGAGGGGTGAAAGTATGCCTGGTTTTGTGACAATTGTATCAAATAGTATAAATTTTAATAAAATTAATTTGAATTATAGATCACTGAAAGAATTTAAACTAGATGAAATTACTATTAATAAAACATATATAGCTAGATATACTAATAAAAAATTCTTAGATGATAAAATGTTTGAGGAAACTAATGATTTTTTTATAGTCATAGAGGGTGTTATATTTAATAAAAAAGATCTGATGAATTCATTTGCATCTTCATCTTATTTAGATTTGATACATAAGCTTTATGATAATTATGGTGAAACTTTTTTTAAATATTTTAAGGGCGAGTTTAGTGGGATGCTTTATGATAAAATTAATGGGAAATATATAATTTTCACAAATGAAACAGGAAGCAAACCAATTTTCTATTATAATTTTAATAGTACATATATTTTTAGTTCAGAATTGAAAGTGATAACAGATATATTAAAATTTAATAATATAGATTTTAATTTAGATGAAATAGGAGCATATTTTTTGTTAACTTATGGTTATATGCTTGAGGATTATACATTAATACGTCAAGTGAAAAAGTTACAAGCAGGAAATTACATTGTTTTAGATAAAGATAAAATGAAAATTCATTCTTATAATACTATTAAAAATCAGCCGTACAATTCAGAATCTTATGAGAAAACAATAGGAAAACTTGATGAATTATTTAAATATGCAGTAAAAACTCAATATGAAAAGGATGATGAATATCAATATAAACATATATCTTCATTAAGTGGTGGATTGGATTCTAGGATGGAGGTAATGATTGCACATGAGCTTGGATATAGTAACTGCTTAAATTTAACATTTGGTCAAAATGGATGTCTTGATGAGATTGTAGCTAAAGCTATATCTAGTGATATTAATAATGAATTTGTTTTTTATTCCTTAGATAATGGAAATTATTTAATGGATATTGATGAAATGCTTATTTGCAATGATGGTTTAATTTTGTATTCAGGTGCAGCTCATGTATTATCTGCATTAAAAAATATTAATTTTGAGGATTATGGTATATATCATACTGGACAAGTTGGTGATGCTGTTTTAGGATCTTTTATTAATAATGTTAATATTAATAATAAATCAAAAATAGGAGATGGGGCATATTCTTATAGGTTACTAGATAGGATATCTGATGTAGTCTATAATATACAATATAAGTACAATGATGAAGAAATTTTTAAATTTTATAATAGAGCTTTTAATGGTGCTATAAATGGTGATTGGGTGGCAAATCAGTTTACTGAATTTTCATCACCATTTTTGTATAAAGATTTTTTTGATTATGCACTTAAAATACCACGTGAGTATAAATATGAAGAAAGAATTTATATTGATTGGATAAATAAACTACATCCAAATATAGGAAATTATAAATGGGAAAAAATAGGGATAAGGCCAACAAATTCATTAATTAAGGTTAAACTATATAACAAGATTATTAGAAGGATATTTTTCAAAAATAGAATAGAGTCTATGAATCCTTTTGATTATTGGTATAATAACAATCATAATTTAAAAAAATTTTTATATTCCTATATTAATAAGAATATGTACTTATTGGATTCTTATAATCAATTAAAAAAGGATTGTATAAGTTTATGTGATTATGGAACATTTTTTGAGAAAACACAAGTAATGACTTTACTTGGAGCGTTAAGACTCCATTTTAATTAAAAGAGGTTAGTAATGGAAAGAATATTATATCATATAAATAGTATACTTAAAAAAGGATTTTTTAGTATATTTGGCGCAGGTGTAATCAATAAAATAGTTCAATTTGGTATGGTAATTGTTATTGTAAGAATTTTACCAAAAGATATTTATGGAAGTTATGCATATGCTCAAAATATATTGAGCTTATTTATGGTTATACAAGGGTTAGGTGCAGTACCTGCAATATTACAATTTGTATCTGAAAGAGATGATGAAACTGAAAAATTAAGATATTTTAAATATGGTTTATACTTTGGGATATGTGCGAATTTTATTTTATGTTTTATAATTATAATCTTTTCACTTAAATACGAATTTCCTATAAAATATAGTAATTATATACTTTTAAAACTTAGCTTTTTACCACTGCTTTCAATTTTATATGATATTTTTCAAGTATACTTTAGGGCTACATTGAGAAATAATGAATTTTCTTTTATTTCTATAGTAAATACTATATTATGTTTTATTGGAAATGTAGTATTAGGTAGAATGTTAGGATTAACAGGAATTATAATAGGAAATTATATTGCGTATTTCTTATCTATTTTAATAAGTATGTATTTATTGAAAAGTACTTTATGCAAATTTAAAAGTATTAAATTTCTGAGTTTAAGTGAAAAAAAGGTATTTAATACTTATGCCATAATAACCTCATTAACTAATTCTATATCTCAAATTTTATATATAATTGATACATTTCTAGTTGGTATGATTATAAAAAATCAAGAGATAGTAGCATCATATAAAGCGGCAACTCAGGTGCCATTTGCATTAAACTTTATACCATTATCAATAATGATGTTTGTATATCCCTATTTTGCGAAAAATTATTTAAACAGATTATGGATAAGGGAAAAATATAAGATGATACAAATATACTTATCTATTTTAAATGTTATTATAGTGGTCCCAAGTTGTATATTTGCACCATATATAATAAAAATTATATATGGTAATAATTATTCAGATTGTGTATTTATATTTAGAGTATTAATGTTTGGATATTTCATAGCAGGTACATTCAGAATTCCTGGGGGAAATGTATTAGCAAGTATAAGAAACGTCAAAATTAATTTTTATAATTCAATTATATCTGGTATCGTTAACGTATTACTAGATATATATTTAATAAAAAAATATGGTGCAATAGGTGCTGCATATACAACATTAATTGTATTCATAATATCATCTATAATTTCTAATTTATTTATTTACAAGTATTTAAGAGATAAGTAATGAATAATTACAATAAATCAAATTGATATTATCTAAAAAGAAAAATAAACACATTAAAATGTATGTTCTAACACCCACAATAGTAAAAAGTAATATGCAAAATAATTCAATACTGAGGAGAATATTATGGATACTTATTTAGTAACTGGCGGAGCAGGTTTTATAGGCTCTAATTTTATTCATTATATGTTAAAGAAATATGATGATATTAAAGTCATAAACTTAGACAAGCTCACTTATGCAGGTAACCTTGAAAATTTAAAATCATTAAATGAGAATTCAAATTACACCTTCGTTGAGGGTGATATATGTGATTCAAATATTGTGAATGATTTATTTCAAAAATATGATATAGATTTTGTTGTAAACTTTGCAGCTGAATCTCATGTTGACAGAAGTATACTTGAACCTGAAGTGTTTATTAGGACAAATGTCCTTGGTACTGTAATATTATTAAATGCTGCAAAAAGTGCATGGTCTGATGGAAATAACTTTAAGATTGGCAAAAAATATATTCAAATTTCGACTGATGAAGTGTATGGATCACTTGGGAAAACAGGATATTTTAAAGAAAACACACCGCTTTGTCCTCACAGTCCATATTCTTCAAGCAAGGCATCTGCTGATCTTATGGTAAAAGCTTATTATGATACATATAAAATGCCGGTTAATATAACAAGGTGTTCAAATAATTATGGACCATATCAATTTCCAGAGAAACTGATACCGCTTATTATAAACAATTGTTTAAATAAAAGTGAACTTCCCGTTTATGGAGATGGACTTAATATAAGGGATTGGCTTTATGTAGAAGATCACTGCAAGGCAATAGACATGGTTATTAATAAAGGGAAACTCGGACAGGTTTATAATATTGGAGGTCATAATGAGAGGACAAATATACATATTGTAAAAACTATAATATCTTATATACATGATAAAGTGGATTCTTTAGTAACAGAAGATTTAATAAAGTATGTACAGGATAGAAAAGGTCATGACAGGAGATACGGAATAGATCCGTCTAAAATAAAAACAGAACTTGGCTGGTACCCGGAAACTAAATTTGAAGACGGAATAGTAAAAACAATAGAATGGTATCTTCAAAATAATGACTGGATGGAGAGTGTTACATCAGGAAACTATCAGAAATATTATAAAGAGATGTATTCTTAGGTAAAGCATTATAGGGTTTACAAGTCTAAGTTAAACTTGCATACATAAAACCCTATATTGTATTTATAAATAGTTAAAATATTTTTAAGGAAGAGATTGTATGGGAAAATTTAAGATAGTTAATACAAATATAGATGGCTTGGTAATCATTGAAATGGGAGTTTTTGGAGACAACAGGGGTTACTTCATGGAAACATATAATGAAAAGGAATTTAAAGAACTTGGACTTGATATGTCTTTTGTACAGGATAATCAATCTAAATCAAGAAAAGGAGTTCTTAGAGGACTGCATTTTCAAAAAAATCATCCTCAGGGAAAACTTGTAAGAGTGATAAGGGGAGAAGTATTTGATGCTGCGGTCGATTTAAGGGAAAACTCTAAAACCTTTGGAAAATGGTATGGTGTTATATTAAGTGAAGAAAATAAGAAACAATTTTATATACCGGAAGGATTTGCACATGGCTTTTTAACTTTATCAGATGAAGCAGAATTTACATATAAATGCACAGATTTTTATCATCCGGAAGATGAAGGTGGGGTTATGTGGAAGGATACTTCTATAGACATAAAATGGCCTATTAAAGATATTAAAGAATTAATATTATCGGATAAAGATAAAAAATGGCCAGTACTTTCGAAACTTAATTTTGCGTTTAAATTATAATAGGGTTTGTAATTCCAAGCTTAGACTTACTAGAAATTTTTTACGTGACGTATTTTAGAAATTCCGGCTGGAGCATGAGTCAAGCTTTCATTTATAAATCCTATAAATAAAGTTTGGGGGATAAAAGATGAAAGGAATAATACTTGCAGGAGGGTCCGGTACAAGGCTTTATCCAATGACTAAGGCAATTTCAAAACAGATAATTCCAGTGTATGATAAACCCATGATATACTATCCGCTTTCTGTACTCATGCTTGCGGGAATACGTGATATTTTAATTATATCAACTCCAAGGGACATAAAGGCATTTGAAGAACTTTTAGGAGATGGAAATCAGTTTGGACTTAATTTTGAGTATAGAATTCAGGAGAAACCAAATGGACTTGCAGAAGCGTTTATACTTGGAGAAGAATTTATTGGACAAGATAGGGTTGCTTTGGTGCTTGGTGATAATGTATTTTATGGATATGGTTTTACAGAAAGACTTGAAAGGGCAGCAAATAGACCAGATGGGGCTACCATATTTGGGTATCATGTAAGTAATCCAAAAGCTTTTGGTGTGGTTGAATTTGATTGTAATTCAAACGTTATGTCCATAGAAGAAAAACCTGAAAATCCAAAATCCAACTATGCCGTTCCGGGACTTTACTTTTATGACAACGATGTAATTGGCATAGCAAAAAACTTAACACCATCAAAAAGAGGAGAACTTGAGATAACAGATGTAAACTTGGAATATTTAAGAAGAGGAAAACTCAAGGTAGAATTATTCGGAAGGGGAATGGCATGGCTTGATACAGGTACACCACAGGGACTATTAAATGCAGCAAACTTTGTTGAAGCAGTTCAAACAAGACAGGGGCTGTACGTTGCCTGCATAGAAGAAATAGCATACAGAAAAGGATTTATAAATGAAGATAAGCTTATAAAATTGGCAGAACCACTATCGAAAGTTGATTATGGTAAATATCTTTTAAGCCTGATATAGGGTTTATAAATGAAAAGTTAATCCATACCCCGGGAGATGCTGCCAAAATCCGGTATTTTGAAAATCTTAGTAGATTTTATATGTTTGAGCCTGCGAGTTTATAAAATCTACTAAGATTTTTATAAATACGAACTTAGACTTACTAGAAATTTTTTACGTGACGAATTTTGAAAATGTCAAATGGAGTATAACTTAAGTTTTCATTTATAAACCATATAAAAGGTGAATAGTATTGTAAAAATTTATGAATTTGGAGTGAAGCTTAGTGAAACTATTGATTACGGGTGCAAAAGGACAACTTGGAAGACAGATAACTTCAATGATAGAAAATAAAAGATCAAGACTTGGAGATATAGATAAGATTTATTATGATGCAGAGCTTAAAAGTTTAAGCTCAAAGGAACTTGACATAACCAGATTAGAGGATGTATTAGAACTTACACATGATTTTAAACCGGATGCAATCATAAATTGTGCGGCATATACAAATGTTGACAAATGTGAGACAGACATGGATAACGCATTTAAAGTAAATGCACTTGGTGCCAGAAATTTAGCAATAGCGGCGGATAAGATACATTCTAAAATATTACAGGTGTCTACTGACTATGTGTTTGATGGAAATTCAAAATCACCTGTACGAGAATATGAAGTGCCTTCACCCGAAAGCGTATATGGGAAAACAAAACTTTTGGGTGAAGGATATATTAGAAATTTCTGCGGACAGTATTTTATAGTAAGAACGGCATGGCTCTATGGAAGATATGGTAAAAATTTTGTGTATACTATAATGAATGCTGGTAAAGATAAAGGACATCTGAATGTTGTGAATGATCAAATTGGAAATCCTACTAATGCCGAGGATTTAGCATACCACATTCTTAAAATAATACGTACTAATGAATACGGTATTTATCACTGCACCGGGAAAAATGAGTGCAGCTGGTACGACTTTGCATGTAAAATTATAGAATACAGTAGAATAAATTGTAAGGTCTATCCTATGACATCTGACAAACTGGATAGAGCAGCCAAAAGACCGGCTTATTCCTCACTGGATAATATGATGCTGCGTTTAACTGTTGGAGATGAAATGCGTCCATGGGATATGGCATTAAAGGATTTCATAAATACTAATATACTTTAGTCATTATCTTTTTCAATTTTAAAAGACACAATTTCTTCTTTTGTTTAACTGAAGGGTATGTTAAATTATTACATCTGGCATACTCTTTTAAATTTTTTCTGTCAAAATAAAACCATTTAATTAATTTCTTTTCGTCGGGAGAAAGAAATTCTATTGCTTTGCTTAAAGCAGCAGCCTCTTCTTTAGATATGAATTCGTTTTCTATATTTTGTGAAGAAGATATGCAGTCAATAAGTGCCGTATCTTCGCAGACATTGATATACAGGCTTGTCTCAAATTTTTCTTTATTGTTTTTCAGTGTGCAGTTTCGAAGATTGTATTTTAAAGAATTTAATATGCACCTGCAGGCATAACTGCTAAAGTTTGTCGTAGAAGATTTTTTTAAATCGTATTTTCTTACGGCATTTATAAGAGATAAATTGCAAATTTGAATTAAATCATTTAAATCATAACCGTTTATATAAAAAGAAACGGCCGTCTTGTGGATAAAACCCTTATACATGTCTAAAATTGCTGTCATAGCTTCCTTGTTGCCATTTTGAGCCTCAAATAATGAGGCTTTTAATATCTTTTTATTATTCATAGAAAATCATCTCCTATCTTAAATTGTAATATATCGACATAGATATATTAACATGGATTGGGTAAAAAATACAACAATTAAAGGAAAAAATTCAAAAAAAGATAATATTGTTATAAAAAGTAGCATAAATTTAAAATAATATCAAATATTTTGAAAAATAACTTGCAACTTGTTAACAAAACAGAATAATATGTAAAATATATACTTGGATATAGGCGAATTTATTATAGAGTTTACAAAATCTAAGCTTAACTTATGCATAGGTCGAGATTTCTAAAATTAAGGCACATTAAAAATTAAAAAATTTTGTAGAAATTTTTTACGTGACGTATTTTGGAAATCCCGGCCGGGGCATAAGTTAAGCTTTCATCCATAAACTCTATATGTTATTTTTTACTTATGACATTGGAAAGATTATTTATACTGTTTGTCAGAATTTCGAGCTTGCCCTCAAATCTTACAAGAAGATAGATGGACACCGCTATTGGAAAACCAACATTACCTATTATACTAACCAGATCATTCCCCATAAAATTCTCTCCTTACTTTATATCAAGTTGAGTTGTTGTTCTGTCAATTATAGAAGCGGAATCAACTGCCTGTATATCACCATTCTTAGTCGAAAAAATGTTCTTTGCAACAATTATATCCATAGTAGATTTAACCTCAGCCTGGCTTACATCGTCCTTAACATTACCAACACTTATAGAAGACTTTTTCCCTTCAGTAGTTAAAAAACTCATACTTAATGTTTTACTCATAAAAACATACCTCCAATAATTTAAATTTTTATTTATAAACCCAATAAGACTTATGCGTTGATGAGTACACTTTCCTGTTCTACAAGAAGTTCATTTAAAGTCACTCCAAGAAGTATCTCAAACTGTTTTGCCACATCGTACATGTCTTGATCTGCTGCATTTGGCTTTATGTTTGCGAAGCTTTGCCTTTTAATTATGTCCTTTCCATTTTTGTTCACACCTGCCTTGTATTTTAAAACAAGTGTGTTTTGAAGTTTAGTTGAATTTGCTGCCATATTTAACATCCCCTTTCACTTAATATATAGGCTGTAATTTTAAAAAGGTATATAATTTAATGGTAATTTAGAATAAAAATTGTTATAATTGTTATATTAAGTGCGTTTATTTAAGTGCTTTGGGGGAATTTGAATGATAAGAGAAAATCAGAAATATATCAATAAACTTTTAGTAGTATTAGATGCTGTGACTTTGCTTTTGTCTGTCAGAATTGCCTGGTATATAAGATTTAATACTGGTTTGCTGATGAGATATAAAGGTGAGTATCCGCTGGAAAGATATTTTGTACCTCTAGCACTTATGGTTCCTGTGTATATAGTTTTGTACTATCTTTTTAAACTTTATTCTGCATATAGACACAGATCTATTTTTGAAGAGACATTTAACCTTTTAAAAGCAAATATAGTAGGTGTACTTATATTTACTATGATACTTTATATATTTAAGTATGTGGATTATTCGAGATATATGATTGCAGTTTTTTTCATTGTAAATATTGTAATGACCTCTTTTGAAAGATGTATTATAAGATATGTATTAAGGTGTATTAGAAAAAAAGGTTATAATTTAAAACATATATTGTTTGTTGGATTGAACTATGACACAGTTGATTTTATAAATAAAATTAAATCAAATAGACACTGGGGTTATAGTATACTTGGAATATTGAGTGACTATTATGATGAAGATAAGGCAGATAGTAATAGTTACATGGCATTTGAAGAAGCTGCTGCGTGTTTAGACGGAGGCAGTATATTTGGAAAGATAAATGAGCTTGACAGGTATCTTTCATCCTATGACGTGGATGAAGTATTTATAACACTGCCTTTTAAGGAGTATAACAAGCTTAATTCAATAATAGAGGTATGTGAAAAAAATGGTGTAAAGGCACAGATAATACCGGAGTTTTCTAAGTTTCTGTCTTCCAAGCCTTATATAGAAAACATAGACGGAACTGCAGTTATAAGTATGAGATATATACCACTTGACAATATATTGAATAAAACATTAAAAAGGATATTTGATATAGTTCTTTCTGTATTTTTTATACTCTTGACCCTGCCAATAACTATTCTTACGTGTATAATAATAAAATTGACATCACAGGGGCCTGTGATATTTAAACAGGAAAGGGTAGGACTTAACAAAAAGTCATTTACAATGTATAAATTCAGGTCCATGAAAATCCAAAATAAAGAAGAAGAGAAATCTGAGTGGACAACTAAGGATGATTCACGTAAGACAAAATTTGGAGCATTTATAAGAAAGACAAGTATAGACGAGCTTCCGCAGTTTTTTAATGTCTTAAAAGGTGATATGAGCCTTGTTGGTCCAAGACCTGAAAGGCCATATTTTGTAGGAAAATTCAAAGAAGAAATTCCTAAATATATGGTAAAACATCAGGTTCGCCCGGGAATAACGGGATGGGCGCAGGTAAATGGCTGGAGAGGTGATACATCAATCGAAAAGAGAATAGAATGTGATATATTTTATATAGAAAACTGGAATTTTTGGTTTGATGTTAAGATAATGTTTTTAACTGTGTTTAAAGGGTTTGCAAACAAAAATGCATATTAAAATACTTTTATGCATAAATTGGTTTTAAGTGGGAAATAATATTTTCTGACAGAGGAATAATATTTCCTAAATTTTAAGAGTGAGGAATAATAATGAGTAAATCTAATGGAAAAAAAGGATTATTAGTATTTATAGGTATTTTGATTATTGCAGTAGTTGTATTTATAGGTATGCTTTTTTCAGGAGCTTCGTATACTGCGAGTAAAGTTGGTTTATCTTCGGGAGTTATAGATAAACTTCAAACTGCCATACTTCAGACGGGTACTGTTGATTTAAATAGTGATGAATTGAACCAAATAATAAATATGAATTTTGAGGCTAAAAAGTATTCTTCATTGACGGTTAAAGGTATAAAATCTGAGATAGAGGGAAGCAATGTAAATTTTAATATACCTGTAAACTACAAGGGCATTAATTTACTTGTACGGGTTAAGGGAAATTTGACTTATGACTCGGGAATAAACTACAAGGTTTTAAAAGTGTATGCCGGGAAAATACCTGTATCTAAAAAATTGTTATTAGAAAAAATAGATAATAAACTTGGAAGTAAAGCTGCTGTAAAAGATGATACTATACACATAAATAGCGTCAGTATACCTGTAACAATAAAGTCGATAGATGTTAGAGATTCAAAAATCACAGTAAGTGTTGAAAAATTGACAGATCAAATTAAGAATAAACTGCAGTCTATGGAAAGGTAGCTCTACTAAATTTAATATTAAAACAAAAAGCTGTCAGTAGTGAAAATACTGATAGCTTTACTTGTATTTGGGATGATATAATAAAATAGGTGTTTTTATTTGCAAATTAAAACCGTACGGATTGGAGTGAATTAGCATAATGAAAAGGATTATATGCATTTTTGTATGCGCCCTGCTTATTGTTCCTCTTGGGGGATGTTCTGCGTCAAGTATATTTGGCAGTAAAAACAAAATGTATAAAGAAGATTTTATGACAATGGATACTTCTATGGAACTATCCGCTTCAGGAAAAAATGCTGAGAAAGCAGTTGAAGAGAGTAAAAAGAGATTATTTAAGCTCAATGATATGGCAAGTACCACTATAAAGACAAGTGATATAAGTAAAATCAATGATGCCGCAGGGAAAGAATATGTCAAAGTTCATCCTGAGGTAATTAAAATGATTTTAGCATCTAAAAAATATTCTGAAATAACAAGCGGAGAATATGATATAACTGTTGGACCTATAGTAAACCTCTGGGGGATAGGTACCGATGATCAGAAAATACCAGGCGACAGTGAAATTAAAGCCAGGCTTCCTTTGATTGATTATAAGAAGATTAGTGTGAATGAAAAAGAAAGCAGTGTAATGCTTAAAGATCCTGATATGGCTATAGACCTTGGTGGTGTTGCAAAGGGTTTTGCGGGAGATGAAGTGCTCAAGATATATAAAAAGTATGGGATAAAAAATGGACTCATAAATTTAGGATCCAGCTCCATATATGCAGTTGGTAAAAATGAGGATAATGGAGACTGGACGGTTGGTGTAAAGCATCCAAGGAGTGAAGCAAGTCAAAACTTCCTCGGAATATTAAGTGTATCGGATAAGGGAATTTCTACATCCGGTGATTACGAGAGATTTTTTATAAAGAATGGAAAGAGATATTTTCACATAATGAATCCCAAAACGGGATATCCTGTGGATAATGGAATAATGAGTGTTACAGTAGTAGTTGACGGCAGTGTAAAGGATGCTAATATGCTTGCGGATATACTATCCCTTGTGGTGTTTGAACTGGGAGCTGAGAGGGGAATAAAATTGATAAACAGTATGTCTAATGTTTCCTGCGAAGTCACCATGACAAATTATAATGTTTACACATCTAAAGGATTTAAAAATATAATGTCGGATTTAAACAAAGATTTTAAATATAAGAATTTGCCTAGTAAATAGGCTGTTTGCTATAGGAGGAAAAATGGAATATACATTAATTGCAACATCGACTTTTGGACTTGAAGGAGTCGTAGCTAAGGAACTTAAAGACCTCGGATATGAAGACTTGAAGGTTGAAAATGGAAAGGTCACTTTCGCAGGTGACGAAATGGATATAGTTACATGTAATTTATGGCTCAGGACGGCAGACAGAGTCCTTATAAGTATGGCAGAATTTAAAGCTGAAAGCTTTGAAGAACTTTTTCAGGGAACCTTAAAGGTTAACTGGGGAAATCTTATGCCTGAGGATGCTTTTATGCATGTTACTGGAAAGTCAGTTAAATCACAGCTGCACAGTGTCCCTGACTGCCAGTCTATAGTAAAAAAAGCTGTAGTTGAGGCTATGAAAAGAGAGTATCCATCAGGTGTATTTGATGAAACAGGAGCCGAGTATAAGATAGAAGTTGGGATACTAAAGGACATAGTAACACTTACAGTTGATACCTCAGGTGCGGGGCTGCATAAGAGGGGATACAGGGAAAACGCAGGAGGAGCACCTATCAAGGAAACTTTAGCGGCAGCTATGGTTCTTCTTAGCAAATGGGATTTGTCACATGTACTTGCCGATCCTATGTGTGGTTCTGGTACCATTTTAATAGAGGCGGCAATGATAGCTAAAAATATAGCCCCGGGATTAAATAGAAGCTTTGCTGCCGAAAATTGGGATATAATTGATAAGAATCTGTGGAATGATTTAAGAAAGCATGCGAGAAATTCTGTAAATGATAGTGAGGTTAAGATACTTGGATCTGATATAGACGGAAGGGTTATAAGAACTGCCAGAGAAAATGCTGAAAAGGCAGGGGTAAGTAAATACATAGCTTTTCAGAAGCTTCCCGTTCAGGAATTTAGTTCAAGTAAGAAAAATGGATTTATAATAACTAATCCTCCATACGGGGAAAGACTTGGAGAAATTGATGAGGTAGAAAAGTTATACGAGGATATGGGAAAGGTATTTTTTAATCTTGAGAAGTGGTCATATTTTATAATAACAGCACATGAGGGTTTTGAAAGACACTTTGGAAGAAAATCTGACAAAAATAGAAAACTCTATAATGGAAGACTGAAGTGCTACTATTATCAATATTTTGGTAAATAACTATTGAATCATTATAGGGTTTATAGATTAACTTTAAAATTACAAACCCTATATAAAGTTGAAATATTTTTATTGAATATAGTGTTAGAAAGAAATAGAATAGGTACTAGAAGGATAGAGTAAAGTGATAGAATAATAGGAAGGGGGTTTAGCAGTGAAATTTAATTTGAGGAAAAAAGATTATTATATATGTCCGTATTGTTTCTCTAAGCATAAATTGAATGAAGTTAATTTTATATGCAGTAATGATCCTGATGTATGCCTAAATGCCAGAAACTTAAAACCAATTGTTCCCAGGAGTGCAGAAGATAAAAATGAGATGCCGGAGTCTATTTTCTGTAATGAGTGTGGTCAAAAAACCAATATAAAAATATGTCCAACCTGCAGCACCGAACTTCCATACTCAATAGGGGAGTACGATAATTTGATTTTTACTGTAATTGGAACAAAGGGAGCTGGAAAGAGTCACTATATTGCTGTTTTAATAGATAAGATAATGAATGAGATTGCATCTGCTTTTGACTATAGTTTCTCGGCAGTTGACGATGCAACGATGAAAAGGTATAGGAATGATTTCTATAATCCGGTATTTAGGAGAAATGAAATAATAGGTGTAACACATTCCGCAAAGACGGATTTTTCTGTGAAACAGCCTTTGATATATAACTTGACGTTCAGGGAAAGTGGATTTTTTGGAATGCTCTTAAAGAGCAGGATGATAAGTAATACTGTTACAATTACTTTTTTTGATACCTCAGGTGAAGACCTTGATTCAGAGGATATGATGAAGAACGTGAATAAATATATATACAATTCATCGGGTCTAATATTTTTGATTGATCCACTTCAACTTGAAAGTGTAAGGCAAAGACTGCCAGAAAATATTAAACTCCCAGAACAGAATACTGAAATAGAGGATCTTTTATCGAGGACTGCAAATCTAATAAGAAAAGAAAACGGAATAAAGGTGGATAAGCCAATAGATATTCCTGTAGCTGTAGTTTTTTCGAAGATGGATGCCCTTGAATCACTTATAGATTCTTCAAGCTGTATAAATTATCCGAGCAGTCATGCACGTAACGGGTATTTTGATTTGTCAGATTTTGAAGATGTAAATGATACGATAGAATCGCTTATTAGAAGTTTTGGAGAAGAAAACTTTGTAAATCAGCTTAGTTCAAATTTCAAGGAATATGCTTATTTTGGAATGACAGCGCTTGGATGCAGCCCTGAAGAAGGGAAAATTACAAAATTAAAACCCCATAGAGTTGAAGATCCATTTCTCTGGCTTTTATATAAGTATAAATTTATAAAAGGAGAAAAGAAAAAATAATGTATGGAGTTTGAAGTTTTAAGCTTAACTTATGCTCCGGCCGGAGCATAAATCAAGCTTTTAACTATAAACCTTATATTTATTTTCCAAAAACTTGTTTCTTTAATTTGAGACCTGTTTTTGTTATTGCGAGTCCTCCGAGAGCTGTTTCTCTCAATTCGCAAGGAAGTTGTTTTCCAACTCTGTACATTGCATCTACTGTATCATCAAATGGTATTTTACCTACAATGCCTGACATTGCCATGTCTGCAGTAGTGAGTGCACTTACTGCACCGGATGAATTTCTCTTGGCACAAGGTATTTCTACCAGTCCTGCTATAGGGTCACATACGAGACCTAATATATTTTTTATAACTATAGCAGCGGCGTTTAGTGCCTGAGTTGGTGTTCCGCCCATCATTTCTACAACAGCTGCAGATGCCATTGCTGCTGCAGAACCACATTCTGCCTGACATCCTCCCTCAGCACCTGCCATAGTTGCATTCTTTGCTATTATTACTCCGACACCTGATGCTGTGAACAATGCTTTAACCATATCGTCTTCTGACTTATTTAATTTTTCTCCTGCACTTATTATTGCAGCAGGAAGTATTCCACAAGAACCTGCAGTAGGTGATGCAACTATCTTTCCCATTGCAGCGTTTACTTCAGCACATGAAAGAGCTCTTGCCATTACTTTTACCATAAATTTGCCAGTAAGAGTATCTTTTGTTTCAGCATACTCGTTTATCTTATAGGCATCTCCGCCTATTAAACCGCTGACTGATTTAACCTTATGAGTCAAACCATATTCTGCAGAATCCTGCATTACTTTTAAATTGCCTCTCATTTTTTCAAAAACTTTTTCTTTAGGAAGATTGCTCGATTTTGCTTCTTCATTTAATGTATATTCCCATATGCTTAAATTTTGTTCTTCACATACTTTTAACAGTTCATCTCCATGGTTTACCATGATTATTCCTCCTCACTTACAGGATTTATAGCTATTACCTTGTGTATATTGTGTACTTTTCGTATTTCTTCTATGACTTCATTACCTATTTTGTCATCAACTTCAAATACCATAGCTGCTGCTGCGCCTTTTACATTCTTCCTGTATACTCTCATGAATGCTATATTTATGTTGTATTTGTACAATATATCAGATACTTTAGCTACCATGCCAGGTACATCAATGTGATTAATTAGTATAGTTGGATACGTACCGGAGAATTCAACTTTATCACCATCAACTTCTGTAATGAGTATGTTTCCTCCTCCTATAGAACATCCCATGACCTCAACTTCAGTGTCATCCTGTTTTGTTATAATAAATTTTACTGTATTAGGATGCATGTCCCCTAGGTTAGTTTCAATGAATTTATATTCAAGACCCTTTTTCTTTGCAATGTCCATAGAATGTTTTAAATTTTCATCCCACGGATTCATTCCAAGTATACCTGCTACAAGTGCTTTATCTGTACCGTGACCTTTATAAGTCTGAGCAAATGAACCATGAAGTAAAAATTCTACTTTTTTAATGCTCCCGCCTGCTATGGTTCTGGCAACCTTTCCTAGTCGTGCTGCACCGGCAGTGTGAGAACTTGAAGGGCCTATCATTATTGGACCTAAAATATCGAACGCACTATATTCTCTCATTTTATTAGTACTATCTTCCTTTCATCAGAAATTATTTTTCATCATCGTTAACTTTTACAAATTTACTTTTTCGTGATAGATATACAGGTAAACCTATTAAGGTTACGATTAAGCCTATTCCTGCATTCATAGGTTGAGTAAATAATGTATTTAGTACTATATATAAACCTCCAAGTATTGCTATTATAGGTACTATTGGATAAAGAGGTACTCTATATGGCCTGTAAAGATCCGGCTGTTTCTTTCTTAATACAAATACTGCAAAGAAAGTCATAGTATAGAAAATCCATATTACAAATATTAATAAGTCTGTAAGCTGGTCGAATTTTCCAGAGAATATAAATAATATTGATATTACTAGTAGTAATATTCCACTGTTGACTGGCACTTGTGATTTTGGACTTAATTTTGCAAGCCATTTACTGAATGGCAGTTTATTTTCTACAGCCATTGCATATGGTATTCTCATACCTGTAAGTGTGTATCCATTTATTGTTCCAAAAACTGATATGAGTATGCCTATAGTTACTATCTGTCCGCCAAGTCTTCCAAATATTATATTGGCTACTGCTGCAGCTGGTGTTTTTGTTGCTGCAAGAGCACTTGCTGGTAATACGAATAAGTAAGCTACATTAATTAATAGATAAACAGCCATTACTAGTGATAAACCACCGACAATTGCTTTTGGTAAGTCTTTACCTGGATTTTTCATTTCTCCAGCTATAGCACCTACGTTTATCCATCCATCATAAGCAAACATTGTTGCTACGAGGGCAGAGCCTAAGCTTGTACCAATTGGGTGACTTGCTACTGATATCGGGAAAAGTCTTGCAGTTCCACCATTTCCAGTTGCTAGACCTACTATTATTATTAAGAATAGAGGTATAAGCTTACATATTGTTGAAACCGTTTGTATAGCTGCACCAGTTTTTGCTCCCAGGGAATTCATTAAGAATAAAAATACGGCAACTAAGATTCCTATTATTACTATCCATGAATCAGACAATCCAAGTAATGAAGCTGCCTGAGTTCCAAATATTATTGCGAGTGCGGCAACATTAGCCGGGAAGTATATTAAAGTTTGAGCCCATCCAAGAAGATAAGACCACATATCTCCATAAGCTTCCTCGAGATAGGCAAGCATACCGCCTGTTTTTGGAATTGCGGCAGATACTTCAGCTGCTGTAAGTCCTCCTGCGATAGTTACAATTCCTCCAAGGATCCAAGCTATAAGACCAAGACCTGGAGCTCCTGATGCTGTAAATACGGCTGTAGGTTTGAAAAATACGCCTGCACCAATAACTGTACCTATAACGGTAGCTAAAGCAGCGAGTAAACCTATTTCTTTTTTTAGTCCATTTTTACCCATTTTTTTTAGATCTCCTTTCAATATTATATATGATTGCTTGACAATATTCACTCGCAAGGATTTTTTTGCGAGAGAAATTAGAAGTTATATTTTTAACTTCAAGAGACATGCATGAAGTTTTTATAATGTGTAATGTCATAAATATGCAATGCCATAATGAAGTTTTAAGCATATTTGATTTATAACTAAATTAACGAAATATGTAAAAAATAGTTATTATTTCATACATTTATACGTATACAGAAAACATATACAAATAAGTGTTTTTATCATTAAAACAAATTGACATATTAATCACAACTTCATAATAACATATGATAGGATTTTGTACAATAAATTTTATAAAATAAGAGGCACATATATTAATGTTTTAAAATTATTGAGATATAAGTTGCAATTTTGTTCCTTTTTGTAGTAAATTGTAGGAAAACTTATTTAAGCATTTTAGTAGTTATATTTACAAAATTTTAATGTGAACAGATAAAACTATAGTATATACTATTACTAGAAAGATATACACAGAGAAAAATAAGAGGTGGCATTTGCCGTGAAAAATAGAATTCGTATAATAATTGTTGTTGTTTTTTCATTTTTATTTCAGTTAGTTTCTGCTTCAATATCAAAAATATATGCTGCATCATATCCAAACGCCGACGTTGTTAATGATGGTTTTTCAAATAATGCATTAAACTTTAAGAATCCTATTGCAATTGGGATAGTTGGTATTTTGGTATTACTTTTCATTGGGGCTGTTGTATTTAAAAAACTTAAGAGAAAATATATACACGGTTTTGGAAGGATTGAACTCAATATAATGGATGAAGATACAAGTGAAGTTCTTAAAGCTCAGTTTAGAAATTTGAATAATTACAGTGGAAGTTTTACACTTTTTGAGGTTTTAGAATTTAAGGAGGAATACGAGGAAGCGAAAAATCTGAAGTTTGTATTTAGAAATGATGATGGAATAGAAGTTGTGAATAAATCGGAATGTATTGTTGAGAGGTCAGGAAGAAGATTGGACTCTGGTTACAGGGTAGTTCTTTATGATAAGAATAGAATTACAGTTTTATTGAATAAAATACCTAAGAGTATAATAGTTGAATTTCATACAAAATAGATTTATATATGAAGGATTATTTTATATTAGAGGTGATATTTGTGATAAGATGCACAAAATGCGGTACTGAATTGAATGATACTGATAAATTTTGCGTTTATTGCGGTGCAAAACAAGAACATATTAATTATTATAATAAGACAAATGATCAAGATGATAACAGTGATAATGAGGATACCTATAAATTTAATGATTACGATGAAGATGATTATGAAAATGAGGATGATGAAAAGGTTGGATCTTCAGTAGGAAAATTTAAAATAATAGCTATTGTATGTGCAACTATATGTGTATTTGTTCTTTCTTTTAAAATTACTTCTTCATTTTTAAAGAGCAGCCCGGGCAGCAGTACATCAAAGGTTGAATCAAGTAAAAATATTAGCAAAAGTGATTCAGATAGTGGTGATTATATACTTCCATTCAGCAGTAAAAGAGAAGTTAAAGTCAGTGATTTAAAAGGACTCACTAAAAAACAGCTTCTGCTTGCAAGTAATGAGATATTTGCCAGACACGGATATAAATTCTCTAAAGATCCATACAAAAGTTATTTCGAAAGTAAGTCGTGGTATAAGGTTAATTCTAATTATACAAATGATGCAGAAGAACTTTCACCGCTTGAAAGGCATAATGTAAAGACAATACTTAAAGCAGCCGGAAAACATGTGGCATCAAGTTATGATGATGACTATTATAAAAATTCATAAAAAAGAAGTGATAACAGCAGATTGTTATCACTTTTGGCTTTTTTATGAATAACTTTACACTACAATTAATTGAAGTTTCTGTATTTATAAAGAATGATAATTTTTGTACTGAAAATAATTATAGCACGCATAGATAACGTTTTCAATAGTATACAGAATTTTCTAAGAATTTTATATATTTTGATCCGGAAATATATTATTGAAAGTGTATAAAAATTAGTATATAATGGTATAGTTAATAAACGAACAATACGTATAGAAATAATTTTAGCAAGGGGGATTAAAATGAAAAAAACTGCTTCATTGTGTTTAATTGCAGCAATGCTTCTAACTGGATGCAGCTTTGGAAGCTCAAATCAAAATGCAAATTCAACAGCAAATGTTCAAAAAAGTACAAGTAATAAATTTATAATGGGAGGTAAGATAGCGTCAAATGAACAGGCAGATATAATGTCAAAGATTTCAGCCAAAGTTACTGATATATCTGTTGATGTTGGATCAAGCGTTAAGGAAGGTGATGTTGTAATAAAATTAGATACTAAGGATTTGCAGGCACAGGTAGATCAGGCACAGGCGGCTGTAAATACTGCAAAGGCAAGTCTTGTAAATGCTCAGAATACTACACGCCCCGAGCAGATAGAGGAAGCCGAGGCTTCATTAGAAAGTGCCGGGCAAACTTATGATACAGCTAAGAAAAATTATGATCGTATAAAGGCATTAGTTGATTCAGGAGCTGAAACACAAGCTCAGCTTGATACAGCAAATCAACAGCTTGCAGTTGCAAATGGTCAATATAAAAATGCACAGGCAGCTCTTGAAATGTTAAAAAACGGTCCTACAAAGTCAAGTATAGATGTATTTAGTGCACAGGTAGATCAGGCAAATGCTGCGCTTAAAACAGCTCAAGTGGCTTTAAGCAATGCGACAATAACTTCACCTATTTCTGGTTCTGTAAGTGCTAAAAATATAAATGTCGGTGAAATGGCAACTGCTGGTGCAAAGCTTATTTCTATAGTAAATTCAGGGAACTTATATGTTGATTCATATGCACCGGTTGATATTGCAAACAAGCTTTCTGTTGGACAAGGTGTTATTATAAAAGTTTCGGAACGTGATGGAAAAGAATATAAAGGTAAGGTATCAGTTATAAATTCAAAATTGGACACGCAAAGTACTGATGTTTTGGTAAAGGTAACTATTACAGATAAAGATCCTAAATTAGAGCCCGGTATGTTTGCTGAAATCGGATTAGAGTAGTTTGGAGGGTGAAACTATTATGAAGGATAAACGAAAGATTTTAATTATTAGTATACTTGCAGTTATTGTAATTGCACTTAGTAGTATTGGTATTTATTATTGGTATCAAAATACATATTATATTTCAACAGACGACGCAAGGGTTAGTGCTGACCTTGTAAGCGTAATTCCCCAAATTCAGGGAAAGCTTTTAGAACAGGATGCAGAGGAAGGTGACACAGTTTCAAAAGATGAAATACTAGCGCGTCAGGAGATGAGTGGACTTCCAGATACGAGTGTTGATAAATCACTTATAAGATCGCCAATAGATGGCATAATAGTAAAAAAACAAGGAACTGTAGGTGAAATGTGGGGTCCGAGTCAGACTATGTTTATACTTATAGATCCTGATAAAATGTATATAAGTGCTAATATAGAGGAAACTAAACTTGGCAAAATAAGAGTTGGACAGAAAGTTAATGTAACTATAGATGAGTATTCATCAAAGAAGTTTACAGGTAAGGTAAAGTCCGTTGGAGAGGCTGCGAATTCTGCACTTTCCATGCTGCCTGCGTCAACCAGTGGAACGTTCACAAAGGTAGTGCAGAGAATACCTATCAAGATTTCGCTCGATAAATTCAATAACAAAATACTTCCAGGAACTAATGCTGATATTAAGATTCACGTCAAGTAATGGGGTGATCTAATGGGAGAAAACAATAATAAATCACTGGAAAAAGATAATGGCAGTTTAGCGTTAAGCTGGCTTGCACTTATAGTAGTTGTAATCGGTACATTTATGTCAGCACTTGATAGTAGTATAGTAAACATTGCTGTGCCAAAGATGATGGCTGTTTTTGGAATGTCAATGAATAGTGCAAAGTGGATATTAACCGGATATACACTTGCACTTGGAGCAATTATACCTCTGACCGGGTATCTTCAGGAGGTGTTTGGTTCAAAGAGAGTGTACATGTTTGCACTCAGCGTATTTACCATGGGATCTATGCTCTGTGGATTTGCATGGAGCAGTACAACTATAATATTATTTCGTGTAATACAGGCAATTGGCGGTGGTATGATAATGCCGGTTGGTATGTCAATGATATATGAGATATTTCCAAGGGAAAAAATAGGTCTTGCACTTGGAATCTGGGGTATATCATCCATGGCAGCTCCTGCTATAGGACCTACTCTTGGTGGTTATATAATACAGAATATGGATTGGAGACTTATATTTAACTTAAATGTCCCTATAGGTGTAATTGGAGTAACATTAGCTGGTATTTTACTTAAGAGTTCTGAGATAAAACTATCCAAATCGTTTGATGTTATAGGATTTTTGTCGTCAACGGTTGGATTTGTAAGTTTGCTTTACGTACTTGGAGAGTCATCATCAATTGATTGGAATAATGTAAAATACCCGATACTTATTGTACTTGGAGTTTTAAGTCTTGTGTTGTTTGTTGTAAATGAACTTACACATCCTGATCCGCTTTTGGACTTAAGTATATTTAAGCTTTTTAATTTTACTGCAAGTCAGATAATAGGATGTATACTGACATTAGCACTTATGGGTGGAATGTATGTAATGCCTCTGTTTTTGGAAAATATAAGAGGATATACTGCAATGCAGACCGGAATGATAATGTTTCCCGCCGCGGTTGTAGTTGGACTTTTGATGCCTATAAGCGGAGCTTTGTTTGATAAGGTTGGTGTAAAGCCAGTTGCTGTACCCGGACTTATAATACTTGGAGTAGCTTCTTTTATGCTCGGGTCGGCATTAAATATGAATTCAAGTAAATCGTATATAATACTTATATTATGTGTCAGGTCTGTTGGAATGGGAATTGCGATGATGCCTATAAATACTATTGGTATGAATGCTGTACCTAATGAACTTGTTGGAAATGCATCAGCTCTTGCAAGTACAATAAAACAGGTGTCTGGTTCGGTGAGTGTAACTATAATGTCGACAATAATGGATTCTAGAACCAATTATAATTATTTAAAACTTTCAGAGCAGATAACCTCTTTTAATAAATCTGCCATGGATACCATAAATTCTTTTTCTTATGCCTTTATGCATGCGGGTCAGCCACAGGGAACTGCACATGCAACGGCAATATCATATATAGCTCAACTTATACAAGGGCAGGCTACTCTGGATGCTATGGCGTATGCCGTTATAGTTACTTCTTCTGCTGTAATTCTTGCACTTGTGTTAACATTTATAATAAGAGAAGAGAAAAAATCAAAGAAACCGAGCAAGGAGGGTGCTTTTAAAGAAAATGAAAAAAGGGGAACAGTTACAGAATAATGAATTAACGGCACAACAGGCGGACAGAATAATTAAGGCATTTAAAAGTATTGGTACAACTTTTAGAGATAAGTTCAGTAAAAGTGCAAAGATGTATGGTTTTACAGCTCCTCAAATTTTAGTTATATTTCATCTTTATAAAATGCCGGAAATAACTTTAAATAAATTAAGTCAGCATGTAATGCTTACTAAGAGTACTGTGTCCGGCATAATAAATCGTCTTGTAAATCAAGGGGTTGTTGTAAGGGAAGTACCTAAAAATAATAGAAGAATTGTAAAGTTGTCTCTATCTGATGAATTTAAAAAGAAAAATAACGTTATAAAGATGAAGAAAGATTTTGTTACTAATATTATATCTGATGCGTTAAAGAATGTTGAACCGGAAGAACTGGCGGAAATAGTATACGCACTTGAGAAACTAAATTCATTGATGCAGAGTAATGACAGCGACGAATAAATATATTCTATAGGCTTTTACTAAAAATTGGTTTATTCGCAGGGATACGTTACTAAACTTCAGTATTATAGGGTTTGTAAATGAAAGCTTGACTTATGCACAGGCCGGGATTTCCAAAATACGTCGCGTAAAAAATTTCCAGTAAGTCTAAGCTTGCATTCATAAAAATCTTAGTGGATTATATAAACTCGCTTTGCTCAAACATATATAATCCATTAAGATTTTTAAGAACGCTTCGCGAGTATTACTACAAAATTTTTTAATGTGCCTTAATTTCAGAAATCCCGGCCTGCGCATAAGTTAAGCTTTCATACATTAACCACAGAGATTTAGCACCTATTATCTTCTATAGTAAATCTTTCATCTTTTACTCTAACTACAGCATTCATTCCTATAGAGAGTACCTCTTTTATCCATGTAGACTTACAATACAAAGCATCAGCTGCAATGATATCTGCAAAGTGATGATATTTTTTATATAGCTTTTTAATTAAACGTTTGCCAGCAGTAATTTTTCCTTCATCTTTACCTGAACTATCTTTTTTGGGTTCAAGCATTTCCTGATCTAAAACAATATGTGGATCACAATCAACCATTGCACAAACTACTGATCTGTGAAAATAATGCGTTATATCATTTTTAAATTTATTCTTTTCGATCCAATGTTCTAATCTATTGAAATTTCTTATTTGAAGCATGAATACAAATAATACTGCGAAAACTATTGTTGAAACTTTTGCTGGAGATTTTATTAGCATCCCCCGGGGTATGGATTAACTTTTCATTTACAAACCCCATAATATAGGGCTTTAAATTTGATGGATAATTTGGTAATATGGTTAATAAATAGAATGTGTATGGATAAATAATTTGAAAGGATATAAACTAAATTGGGAGTATTTATAGTATTTAAAGTATTAGGGATTATCTTGATCTGTATATTTTTATTAATTTTGATTGTATTGGTACTGCCTTGTAAATATAATTTTAGTGTGGCTATTAATGATAAAGATGCATATTTTCATGGAGAGGTTTATCTTATATGTCATCTTTTAAAGCTAAATATATTATTAAAATCACCCGAAAATAGAATTGAGATAAGTATTTTAGGTAAAAAATATCCTTTAAAATTTGATAGGAAAAGTCATAATAATCACGTCAGTCAAATTAAGATTAAAGATGTATATGATTTTTTGGATTTCGACTTTTTAAGCTCAGGTTTATCTTATATAAAGCAGATAGTTCATATATTGAAACCTAAATATGTGGGAGTAAAAGGTACATATGGTTTTTATGATCCAGCGGAAACTGGTTTTCTGTGTGCATTTATTTCTATGATTCCACAGATTATGATGGAAGATTGTATACATATTTGCCTTAATCCTAATTTTCAAGATGAAATTATTGATATAAAGATAGATATATGTGGGAAATTAACTACATTATCTATAGTAGTTAGAACTATTAAGTTTGTAATGAAAAAAGAAGTTAGACAGGTACTAATAAGTAATTTCAAGGTAAATAATTATGTAAATGGGGAGGAATAATAATGGGATCAGTTCCGGAAAATTTGGACATGTTGTTTAGTAAATTACAGGATTTTTTTAATACAAAGACGGTTATAGGTGAGCCTATTGAGGTTGGAGATACAACTTTGGTTCCAATAATATCAGTGTCATTTGGATTTGGAACAGCTGCAGGTGAAAATCAAAATGTTAAGAAGGATAAGGATAATTCTGCTTCAGGAGTTGGGATGGGTGCTAAAATTGCATCTGACGCATTAATTGTTGTAAAAAAGGATGGATCCGTTAAAGTACTTCCTATAAGGGGCAAAGAAAATCTAATGAACCTTATAGAAAAGGTACCGGATATAGTTTCCAGGCTAAATATCAAGAAACCAGAAAGTAAAAAATAATTATAGATTTGCACCAGAAATTTTATTTAAAAAATAATTGTAGGGTGATATAATAAAAATATAAGTAGCTTTTTAGGTGGAAGATTAAATTAAATTTAAGGAGTTCGGTTAAAATGTATGATGAAAATGAAAAGTATGAGTTAAATAATGATAAAAAAGCTCCTGAACCAAAAAAGCAGACGAGTATGCTGTCAGCCGCGTTTATGTTATTTGTTTTGCCGATAGTATGCGTATTTTTAGGAGTTTTTTTAGGCGGATATGTGGCAGGGTTCATGAATAGTTATTTTCTTGCTTTTAAGATTGCAGGGGGAGTAATTGGTTTTGTACTTGCCGTTGTTATAATGAGGATATTTGATAAAAAAGCGAAAAATGACAAACCTGATAGATATTATTGGGAAAGTATGTAGAGGATATAATAAAAAACAGTATGCTGATAGCACTCTGATATATAATTCTAGTTGCTAAGGCAACTCTAGTAAAACTGAACTTATAAAAAAGTAACCATACCAATTGTGTCGGTAGGCTGCTTTTTTATTTTATCAATTAGTATGTTATAGGGGTTATAAATGAAAGCTTAAATTATACAATAAGAACAATACTATACTTAATAGAAAACAAATTATTGACAGCGAAAATCTACAGAATTATAATTAAAATGGCAAATGCCAGTAAAATAGAATAGAAGGTGATTAAAATGCCACAAGATGATAGTGCTAAAGAAAGTGTTAAGTGTAAGAATAATATAAAAAAGGTAATAGCAGTTATGAGTGGAAAGGGTGGAGTAGGAAAATCAACAATCTCAGTAATGATTGCAAAAGGCCTCAATAAAAAGGGGTTCAAGGTTGGAATCCTTGATGCCGATATAACTGGACCTAGTATACCTAATTTATTGAATCTGGATGATAAACTTGCAATGGCTGTTAATGAAACTATTATACCTGTAGTAACTAAAGACGGTATAAAAGTAATGTCTCTTAATTTGCTTATAGAAAACAAAAATGAGCCTGTAATCTGGAGAGGTCCTGTAATATCAAGTGCTGTTAAACAATTTTGGACTGATGTAGATTGGGGAGATTTGGATTATTTAGTTATTGATATGCCACCTGGAACAGGTGATGTGGCTCTTACTGTTATGCAGTCAATACCTATTGATGGAATTGTAATGGTATCCATTCCTCAGGACTTGGTTTCAATGATAGTTTCAAAAGCTGTTATTATGGCCAAGAAAATGGGAAATGATATACTGGGTGTTGTTGAAAATATGAGCTATATAGTGTGCCCTGATTGTGGTAAAAAAATCAAGATATTTGGAAAAGAAAATACGGATAAATTTTTGAAGGATATGGGATTAAAGCTCCTTGGAGAATTGCCTATGTCAAATAGCATAAGTAACATTTCTGATTCAGATAAAAATAATGCTTCAACTGAAGTTTTTGATCCTATAGTTGAAAATATACTAAAAAAATTGAATTAATGAAAGCTTAACTTATGCTCCGGCCGTGATTTCCAAAATACGTCACGTAAAAAATTTCTAGTAAGTCTAAGCTTGCGCTTAAAAAAATCTAAGCAGATTTTATAAACTCACTTTGTTCAAACATATAAAATCCACTAAGATTTTTAAGAACGCTTCGCTAAGACTTACTACAAAATTTTTTAATGTGCCTTAATTTTAGAAATCCCGGCCTGCGCATAAGTCAAGCTTAGACTTGTAAAACCTAATAAAGTTTGTAGTTTTAAAGTTAATTTGTACCTGAGGGAGATGTTGACAAAATATAGGTACATTAAATACTTTTATTGTAATTCTTAGCCCGGTATTTTAGAAAATATATAAATATTGATACTGTTTGAGCACAGCGAGTTTATCAATCTTTATTAGATTTTCAAAATACCGGGCTTTAGAATTACTAAAAGTATTTATAGTACCGGATTTTGTCAGCATCTCCCGGGGGATAAACTAACTTTTAACTACAAAGTTAGTTAGTGTATTCTTTTTTTGATTCGAGATATAAAACACGTACAAACTTTTTTATGTTTATGTGGACGTGTGATATAGAGGGTTTTATGTTATTTTGCATGTCCATCATAAGCTTTCGTATCTCTATAAAGTCAAAAAATTTAGTCGCGTATTGTTCAAATTTTGGATTTGAGTAGTCGGTAAGTCCAAGGGATGAAAAGTGGTTTAACCCCTGAAAAATTGCCCTTCTAACTCTCTGTTCTGATGCTTTGATTTCTTTTTTTAACTCGTTATCAGATGCATTTTCACCTAATTTTCTAATAGCTACAGTTGAGAGTATATTTTTCATTGATGGAAATTCATTTTCAAATGGATTTTCATTTTGATATTGAAAGAGATATTCAACCATATTAATTAGATCTTTGCTGCCGCTTTCGCCAATCATACCCAATTCAGTTAAGAGGTATTGACTGTATGTCACTATATTTTCGTCTGTAAACTTATCTTTAGTATCGTAATTTACAGGCTTATACTCAAGTATATTTAAAGCTTTTTCAATATCCTGCACAGACTTTTGCAGACGTATATTTTCAATAACCTTCTTTATAACACTAATTACCTCAAGTCTATTTATAGGTTTTGTTATATAATATTCGATTCCAAGAAGATAAGCCTTACCGACCATATCTTTGTCCTCTACTTGTGAGATCATTATTATTTTCCCGGTAAAGGAAGAACCTAAATCACGAATTGTTTGAAGCCCATCGCGTACCGGCATTAGTAGATCAATAATAAGTATATCAACTTTCTTTACAGCAAGTAAGTTTTCATCTATCAAAGAACCATTAGAAGCTTCACCTACAACGCTTCCAAGGTCATAGTCTTCAATTATATCGATTAGCATTGAGCGTACAGCTTCATCATCATCGATAATGAATAAATTCATATTATCACCTTCAATCTTATAAAGTATATAATATTATCTCTATAAAGATAATAACAAAAAATTTATAGCAGCACTAGTATATCTATATTGGATATTATGGGATTATATTGATTTTATGTAAAGTGATATAATTATATTATAAAATATTTTATAGATGGAGGTATTTTCTAAATGAAAAATGTACTGTTGAGTATAGATTGGGATTATTTCATGCCATATATAAAAAACTGGAATGGATCTTGCATTGAAAATAACAGAGGTTTTATAAAACAATGGTATATAAAATATTTTGAGGGCAAAATGCATGGAGTTGATGTGATAGAAAGATTCAATGTAGGTAGGCAATTGTCATATTTTTGGGACTTAATATACAGGCATTTTAAATTTACCAGAGATGTTAAGGTTATTGTTTCTGACTCTCATAAGTTGTCATATGATATAGCAAAGAAAAATTCATGCAGTGAGGTATTTTTATTCGACTCACATTCCGATCTTGGATATGGCGGGTTGAATTCATTAAAATTTGAAATAAATTGTGCGAATTGGCTTGGAAAATTGTTAAGTGAAAGTGTTATAGATAAAGCTCATATTATATATAGTCCATATACGAATGAGAATCCTGAAGATTTTAAGGATATAAATAGTAAATTTAATGTAAAATATCAAGAGACAGATGAACTTAAAAGTGACATAAATATTAATGTAGTACATATATGTAGATCGGGAGCGTGGACTCCCCCCTGGCTTGATGGTAAATTTATCACCTTTATAAAAAGTTTCTGCCATTCTTTTAAAATTATAGAATGTCCTAAAAGAGAGTGGAAGCCAGAAAAGTTGAATTTAGCATCTAAAATAGATTTAATGTTTTAAGCATGGGGATTATTAGATTAAAAAAATAGGCAATACTCGTAATGAAGTACTGTCTATAATAAATCACAAAATATACTTTTAAGTTTGCGGTAAATACATAAAATAACTTAAGGCATCTTTTGCTGCGGTGGCAAAGTTTATATTTCTTATATGGAATGGACTTCCATTATACTCGTCACCTTGATTGTCACATATATATCCATATTCATGATAATCTGGATCTACCCATTTCATAAATGTATATGTGTGAGTTGGACCATTACCATATGAAGTTGTAAAGCAAATATCGCCAGGAAGCAATTTTGATAAATCGTAACATATTTGCCATCCGAATGATAGTAGCTTTTGGGTTAATTGAATAGTATTGGCTACCCATTCAGGTAATGATGTTAACCCGGCTCTTCTTAAAGATTCACTTGCAAAGTATGCACAGTTATTACTGGTTACACCGCCATGCAATTCGATTGCTCTTGTCCAGACAGATTGTCTATTATCTTCGTTCATAAGATAATTATAAAGGTTAACTTGTACGCTTGACTGAGTTCTATATGAATTTGATATAGAAGTTACAGGCTCAAAAGGGTTTAATGTAAAAGTCAATGTTACTAGTTTGGAATAACCCTTTACAGTACCATGATATATGTATGTACCTACCGGTGCACCAGTATCAAGTGCTTTGTCCCAAGTTACACTTACTTGTTTCTTTTGACCATCTGACATAGTTGCTGTTAATGTAGTTGGCAGTCTATAATCATCACATTGATTTACAGATACATTCAGGTCGTCAATAGAAGTTATTACTGAATCTGTTTTAAAGTTCATGCTTACAGCTTGTGGTAAATGTTTATTGTACCTTGAAACTAGATCTGTAGATATAAATAGCCTATAGTCACTTCCAGGATTATATTTGTCTGTTACTGAAACAGTTATATATAGACCTTGTCCACTTATTGAAATATCAATAGGAACTTCTTTGTTTGTTTTTTTATCTATAACTTTTATACTGTTTCTTGCAGAAGATATATCAACTGGCTGACTCAATGTTATAGTCCACTTTTTATCTACTTCTACATTGCATACACTAGTAATTTCTCTAACAGAATTGCCGCTGGTATCATTTACTGTTGATGAAGTACTGTCTTTTTCTATTGCAGAATTAGTAGTACTTTGTGATGTATCATAGTCGTTATCAATTTTGTTTTGAGTTAAAGTTACCGCAGAGCTTGAAGTTACTTGAGTATTATCTACGCTGCTGGCTAATACTAGATTATGTGAACCTAACTGGTAAAATGCAATAACGAATACAAACAACAAAAACTTTTTTAAGTTTTTAGTCAATTATAACTTCCCCCTTTCTATAAAAAATTCAACACATTATAAAGTTTACTATAGTTTAATGTCGATTTCAATATTCTATTTCAATTTGCAAGTATTGCATATCGGGCATTGTTATAAGATATACGGATATAAGGACAAACTAGGCTTATACCCCGTGGTGCAATAACAAAACTCAAGAAGGATGATTTAAAAAATAAAATATTGGAGAATTGGTCATACTTTCAGCTTCAAAAAATGATAGAATATAAGGCTGAAAATGTAGGAATAAAAGTAAGATATATTAATCCAGAATATACGTCTCAAAAATGTTCAGTATGTGGCCATGTAGATAAAGAAAATAGGGAAAGTCAGAGTAAGTTTATTTGTAAGAAGTGCGGATTTACAGCAAATGCGGACTATAATGCATCACAGAATATTGCTAAAAGTAATTAAAAATATATAATATATTTCTTAGAAAGATGATATGTACCAAAATAAATTTTATAAAAGATTTTAATTATATATATATTGATTTAAATGTAATAATATTATACAATATAACCATTAAAAATAAAGTTTGAGGCGTTTGTCGGAAGTGCCTGGCTAAATAAAAACCGAAAAAAGTGAATCTATAGGAACATCATTCATTATATGATGTTCCTTTTATATTATACAGTTAGGGTGTGAAATATAGTGGGCAAATTAGATGATAATATTTCATATGTTCATTTGGACAAGCAGTATTTTGAGGAAAATTCTGATTTTGTAGAAATGTTAGATCCAAATAATCCAACAAAGCAGTTCAAAAGAATGTATTTGTTTCTAAGTGTTATTTATGATGGAAATACTTTTTTAGTTCCTTAAGGAGCACCATGGAAGGAGAAAGGAAATTTGGTATTATAGATTATCCTGTGCCTTCTAATACAAGACCCAATGCTGGTTTGGATTATAGAAAGATATTGATAGTAAATGATAGTAAATATATAGTAAATGTAGGTATTGAAGATAGTGATGGAGTTTCAAAGAGTCAACAGAGAATTATAAGAAATAACTATCTCATAATATGCAAGCAAATTATTGCATATGTTAAGAGATATGTTTATTCAGCAATAAAGGAACGTGAAAAAATAGAAGCTAAATATCGTTTTTCAACACTACATAATTTTCATAGTGAATTGAAAATTATTGAGGGAAGAGAAAAAGGAAAAACAAAAAAGAATAGTTAAATTAAAAGTTAGGAAAGTAAATTTGCTATCTATAGCATTACTTGATTTAAGTTTAATATCAATAGAAGATTAAATGGAGGTATACATATGTCAGATATAAAATATGAAATAAAAGAAACTATAGGAGCCTTTTCAGAATCGCCAAAAGGCTGGAGGAAAGAGTTAAATCTAATAAGCTGGAATGATAAAGCACCTAAGTTTGATATTAGAGATTGGGATCCAGAACATAAGAAAATGGGTAAGGGAGTAACTTTAACAAATGATGAATTAAAGAAGTTAAAAGATATTTTGAATGAGATGGAACTGTAAGATTACAAATTAAAACTAAAAAAAGCATTGTATAAGCATTATCCGAATTATGATCAAAATGATATTGACAATTGGGTAAATAAGTTTTGTGGAACTGTACATACATTTCAAGGGAAAAAGGCGAATGAAGTAATAATTTTGTATATAAAACTTTGTGTAGAGGTTCTTTTTGATAGCTCCCCATATTATCGGGGAGCTATATATCCAATACTTCTATGCAACCTTTTATTATCGTCTTTTTTCATGAGGGGTAAGTTATTTTGATTTTAAAATTTGATCATACAACTTTATCTTTTAAGAAAGCCTATTATTTTTAGTATTTTTGTGACTTAAATTAAATGATAATTTTTCATTTTTAAATCCCAAAGTAAATGACAAACAAAATCCCACTAAAACAAACCCTGCTAGGGCCAATACTGCTGCACTAAATCCAGCAGCAACAGCAGTTTGAGTTGAAACTGAATTATTTAAAGCTTTTTGTTGTGAAGCTGACATAATGCCTATAAATAATGATGAACCAATTGCTGCGTTCATTTCATTCATTAGGATATTTAACGCAATATTTAATATAGTTTCGTTAAATAAAGCTATAAATGCACTAAATGCTAATACTGCTAAAATTGCTGTTGTGTTAATTTTTGTCTTGAATTTTACTGTTTTTTTCATTAAATTTTCTTTCCTCCTTATTATTAATTCCATAATAATTAGAATAAAAAAAGCAGCTCTAATAACTGGATTTACGTTATTAAAGCTACTCGTTATGTAAATATTGTACAATAATTATTGCATAGTTTGCAAACAATTTTATATAAAAAGTTTTAACAGTTCTAAGCTTGTATTTTGGAAATTTAAGCAGATTATATAAATTCGCAGGGCTCAGACAGTATCTATCTATATTTTAATGTATTCAGTTTTTTATGTCTCCAAAATTATATTAGCAACAAATCAGTGGATGACTGAAAATGGGTCAAAAACAATAGTAAATATGCATCTGGTGATGTTATAATTTATGACAATAAATATGTAGTATACAATAATCAGCGGAGTGTTATAAAATTAAATTATAGGCAGACTTCTTTCTTTGTATAAAAGAAGGAAGTTTTGATAAAAATAAAAGTGAGGTTATTTGAAAATAACTTTTTAAAAGAGGTACTTTTGCACCTGGACCGGAGGTTAATGCTTTATTTCAAGAACAGAACGGAATATGGTTAAATATACAGAGAAAAGATAAACCCGGAAAGGTAAATCAAAAAAGAAAGAACTTAAGCCTGGAATAACTTATGAAGGATGAAAAAAAGGAAATGGCAGTAAAGACGCCCATGTAGTTGAGAACAAAATAGCATGTGCCAGTTTTAGTACCGGTAAAAAATTTAAAAAATAAATTGCCCACTAGAACTTGACACAAACGGTTGAAAAGTTCTATTTGACTTACTGGGTTAAATTATAGTATTATTAGGTATACTATAATTCCCAGGAGGTGAATTTTGTGAAACAAATACATTTAAGAGTTGATGAGGAACTTTATAGTAAAATAAAAAGTATGGCAAAGATTAAGAAAAGTACAATGCAAGAATACATATTAGAAAATATAGAAAAGAATTTTACTTTCAAAGATCATCCGTATGATGATAGTGTAGAGGCTGAAAAGCATAAATTTACATTTATTGATTTGTTTGCAGGAATAGGTGGAACAAGAATTGGATTTGAGAAAGTTGGAGGAAAATGTGTTTTTTCATGTGAATGGGATAAGTACTGTCAGATTACTTATGAAAAAAACTTTGGTAGTAAGCCGGTTGGAGATATAAGAACGGTTGATGTAAAAGACATACCTCCATATGATATTCTTGTAGCGGGGTTTCCATGTCAGCCATTTTCTCTTGCAGGTGTATCAAAGAAGAATAGTCTGGGAAGACCTACAGGATTTCTGGATAAGACACAGGGAACGTTATTTTTTGAAGTTGCTAGAATTTTAAAAGGATATATTGATAAAAATACAAATAGAACGGTAAAACCTAAAGCTTTTTTGTTAGAAAATGTCAAGAACCTTATTACACATGATAAAGGAAGAACATTTAATATAATACGTAATACACTTGATGAACTCGGATATAAAGTATTTTATAAAGTTATTGATGCTGCTGATTATGTTCCACAGCATAGAGAACGTATTTTTATAGTTGGATTTAATACAGAAATTTATGGGGAAGATATTAAATTTAGTTTTCCTGAAAAACCGAATATACCTCAACCTATATTAAAAGATATTTTAGATGAAAAAATTGATGACAAATATACATTAAGCGATAGGTTGTGGAGCTATTTACAGGAATATGCAAAGAAGCATAAAGCAAAAGGAAATGGATTTGGATATGGCCTGGCTGATATTAATGGCCATTCAAGAACGTTAAGTGCTAGGTATCATAAAGATGGATCCGAGATATTGATACCACAGGAGGGAAAAAATCCTCGAAAATTAACTCCGAGAGAATGCTCCAGATTGATGGGATTCCCAAAAGATTTTATTATCGAGGTATCAAATACACAGGCATATCATCAATTTGGTAATTCTGTTGTAGTTCCAGTAGTTGAAGTTGTTGCTGGTAAAATAATAGATGTACTTAATGATGAAAAATTAAATAATAATTTGCAAAAACAATTGCAGGAAGCACTTTAACAGTAAGTCTCTGAATCAGGGACTTATTGTTTTTATAAAGTAAGTATTTTTTTTATATAGTCGATAAAATTTTTTAAACTCATAATCCTATTTTGGAATTCCCTGGGATAGGTTTTTATATAAGGGTCAGGAACAATAAGTACCACATTACTTTCATACATTTCATTTAGTTGATTTGAAGATATACCTTGTTGAAGTGTGATTAAATGTTTTGTACTTATTCTGTTAGCTTCATTTAATATCTGTCTCCACCTATCTTTACATGTAGTTTTAGCTGCAAGTGAAATAAGCCTGTCCTCATTAAAATCGGGTTCATGATATTCTTTCTGCCCTGGAAAAATAAAATCAGGTTTTTTATTTTGTTCTGTAATAGCCTGCTCGGTAAATTTTAAACCATTAGCCATAAATATGGTTTTTAAATGATGTTCTAGAGATTTTCCTGCACGGCTTTTTCTTCTATTTAAAAGTGTATTTGCACAGGTTATAAATTCCTGAATAGAATCAAATGATTTTGTTAAAATATAATTATATCTATCACTTTCAATTGCTTTAAATATCCTGTATTCCATGCTAATTAATTCAATTAATATATTGTCCGGATCTTTAATCATTTCAGTATCTTTTTTCATAAGTTTAAATAGAATATTCTGAGCTTCGTCAGATATTTCTTGTGTAGAGGGAAAGTCAACGGCTAAATTATTAACATATTCCTTAAGTATATCGTCTATATCTACATCAACGTTTGCCTTTATAATAGCATTTGTATTGACTGGTGATAAATTAAAGTTAGAAAGAAAACTATTAATATCATTTTCAGTTTCTAACATGTAGGCTATATAAAAATCTTCAGATTTTTTACATATAATAAATAGATCACCTAGATGATCATCTTTTAAATAAGGAAATCCACGGCCGAATCTTGTTATTCTATATTCATTTCTAGTTTTTTTGCCATAGTATTTAAAGCAACTTTCAGTATGAAATGTATCCTGCCAGTATATTTTTACAAATCTTTCACGATTGCTACCTTTTATTCCGGGTTTATCAAAAAGTAATTTGTAAGAATGTTTTGGTATATAAATACCGCATTGATGTCCACCTGTTAATCCACAATCGTTAGGAGAAATAAATTTACAGAATGATAGTTTTGATTCAGAACATATTTTTATAGCATTTTCTAAAACTGTATCCATAATACCCCCTATATTTTAATAAAAATGGAATCTTATTATGTATTAGTATATCAGAGTTATATCTAAAAATCTATTGATCAATATAATGCTATAATTGGTAATCAGGAAATAATCTAAAATTATATTGTTTAAATTTCATGTCTTAAAGGTATTAAAGTGCGGCATATGAAAATTGTATATTATGAGTTAAAGATATAATATAGTAATTGTTATCATAGAAAATATTTTATAAATTTTAGAAAGGGAAAATAAGCTTTGAAAGAATATGTATTTAATATTTATGAAACAATAGATATGTTTAAATATCTTATATACGAGTGGTGGCATAGTAATGAAAGGAAGTTCCCCTGGAGAAAAACAAATAATTCGTATTTTATCTTAGTATCTGAAATGATGCTTCAAAGGACGAAAGCTGAGCAGGTTGAAGATGTATATAAAAGATTTATAGAAGTCTATCCGGATATATATTCTCTGGCAAAATCAAAGCCACAGCAAGTTAATTGCATTGTAAAATCTTTAGGATTAAAGGATAGATACAAAGTTTTTATAAATGCTGCAAGTTTTATTATTCATAATTATAATGGCAAAATACCTGATACGAGGGATGATCTTTTATGTATTCCAGGTGTCGGAGAATATGTTTCGGGAATGGTAATGAACTGTGCTTTTAAAAAGAGAGAATATGTAGTTGATACCAATATTGCAAGAATTTTTAATAGAATTCTGGATTTGAATTTGAAAGGTGAAATTCGAAGAAAAAAAGAAATTATAGAATATTCCTCTGCATATTTTGATACTGAAAATTCCAGACAGTATGCATATGCTATACTTGATTTTGCAGCGGCTATATGCAAAAGTATTAATCCGTTATGTGGTATATGTCCTGTAAATAAATATGGAATATGTAGATTTGCAATCTCATAAAAAATTAAAATCTAAAATAGATAGGCTGTGAAAAACCTGGCAAGATATATGGATGAGTTCACAGAAGAGGAAATACTGAAAGTAATAAAATCATATTTAGTTGATGGGTTAAGTTATAGAAAATTCAATCATAAATACTAGGATTACCTGCACTTGATAATGGTGCTAAATCTCTGTAATCTCACTCATTTTCTTGTGTAGTATTTGCCAACTTACATTATAATTTCCATGATTGTATTCTCTTTATAAAGAAATTATGTAGATACTAAGGCTAATAATATTGATAAAAATCATAGAGAAATATAAAATATCTTCCTATGATTTTTATTTTAATATTTAACCTCCACCAGTACCAGCAGGGTTTACATACCAATATTTAATTTTCCCAAAATATTTATATTTCATATTGATTTTATATGAATCCGGACCAATGGCTGGGTTATTACAAATATATAGAGTACCATATTGAGGATCCGGAATTGGTCTTTTAGATATTTTTGTCTTAAATGCTTTAACAATATATCCTTTAAAAAATAAATCTGCTCTTATAGTTCTTTCAATTGTTGAATGAGTAAAAATATCTGATATAATATATATTACTATAACAATGAAACACGCAAATATTACTTTAATATGTTTATGCTTCATATATTTCACCTCTCCACAATTGGTATATTTTATATAAATAGTATAAAATAACATTTATTTAATTATATACTATAATTCAACTAAGAGGTAGACATCATCAATATGATTTTGATAAAAATAAAAGTAAGTTTAAGACTCCATAATTACTGATAATATAGTAGTACAATGTATTTACGTGCTGAAGGGTGAAAACCTCAAGCAATCAATAATATTTACAGTTATGGATTACTTAAAGTTTTATCGTGTTTACCTATAGTCCTAAGTAGTATAGCATCATTTATATATTGCCAGGTTATTCTAATTCCCATAGCAATAGTCATTTCAAAAATATTATTAGTACCTTGTATTCTCTTTATAAAGGTTTTACGGACGTAGTCCTTGTATATATAACATTAATCCCGGAGGGATATTTTAAAACTACAGAAATTATAATAAATAACGAAATTTTTCCCGGTAAAAGATTAAATATATTTAAAACTAAAATAACCTGCCTTTCATAAGAAGGACAGAGTACCCTAACGGGTTTGAAGGCTTACAGCCTTCCTTTTTTAAGTTTATAGTAATGACTGTACTAATTTAATTATTAGGACATTAACTTCCCGGGTATATAGTAAAACTCACATTTAAATTTAAATAATTCAATAGGACTAACCGTCCTGGAATCATTTCATTTATCTAAAATTTAAGTTAAATATCTTTTATGCCCAAAAAGATCTTAAGGTTCTGAATATACTATCTGAATTACAGGTTATTCAGACTTTTTTAGTTATCTTAACAGATGTCTAAAAACTGCAATTATAGTATAAATCAATATGGCTATCGCCATAAACCCTTAAAGGAGAAATCATATTTATCAAGTTTACATAAAGTTATATAATTATTTATATACTTTTATTAATATATAAAGCATTTATTGATTTAAGTATATAACTTATAAGGACAAACTTAACTCACACCGCAGAGGTATACCTGGAAACTGAAGGCACATCTAAAAAGTTTTTTACATCTCTTAGCGAAGCCTTTTAGAAAAATTTTAGTAGATTATATATGTTTGAGCGAAGCTAAGTTTATATAATCTGCTTAAATTTTTAAAAGGCAAGCCTAGAGATGTTAAAACTTTTTTAGGGTGCCAAAGTTTGTGAGTATACCTCTGCGGTGTGAGTTAAGTTTGTCCTTATAACCGTATATCTATGATCAATGCTTAATCGCAATATATCCATTTCATGTTGGTATTGAAATGATGTTATTTACACATAATAGTTAAAAATAGGTTTTGGGAGGAAAATGTGAAAAACATAAGTGTTCAGTGTATTAAAAATTTAATTTTTAGATTTTTTGATGATGACATATTGGCACTGTCTTCTCAGCTGGCATATGGTTTTATATTTGCCTTTTTTCCATTTATGATATTTCTTATGACACTTATTGGATATAGTCCAATAAGCAGTGGAAATGTATTGGATGGACTCGATAGGCTGCTCCCGGACGAAGCACTGTATCTTATAAAAACTACTGTTATTGAAGTTGTCGATTCGAGGAAAAGCAATTTGATGTCATTTAGCTTGATTTTTACAATATGGTCTGTGTCATCAGGTTTTGATGCAGTTATAAAGGGAATTAACAAGGCATATGATGAAAAAGAAAATAGAAGCTATTTTAAACTTAAATTAATAAGTATATTGTTTACATTTGAACTTACTGTAATGATATTAATTTTAATATTTTTATTGGTGTTTGGACAAATAATAGGGAATTCAATTGCAAGTAAATACGGTTTTTCATACCAATTTAAAGTAATTTGGAATTTTGCAAGATATGCAATAATTATTTCAACTACTATATTTATTTTTGCATCGCTGTATCATTATACTCCCAGTAAACGACTTGCCTGGAGTGATGTTATGCCGGGTTCATTTTTTGCTACAATAGGACTTATATTAGTATCAATTGGATTTGCATATTATGTTAATACATTTACTAATTATTCACTTTTATATGGCAGTATTGGTGCAGTTATTGTATTTTTAACATGGCTTTTTTTGATGTCAATCATAATATTGCTCGGTGGAGAAATAAATGCGATTTTTGTTTCCAAGTGTGGGACTAAAGAGTAAGAATTTCATCAATTTATTCACTAAAAAAAATTATAGTCTATATAATTTTTAATTTCGACAGAAGATTATAATAAAAAAAAGTAAATAGTTGTATTAACAAAATATTAAAAATGACTGATATGATAATAGATAATTTTTGATGTCATATAAGATAGATAATCTTATAATTTTCATTATCATGAAATGACATATTTTTTTTAGATGTTGTGATAATATTATTTTATCACTTAGTCATGGGGGGAAAAAATATGGTAATAGAAAGTTTGGTTAAGGTTAATGAATTTGAGGGGATAAAGTATAACTATATTTATAAATTATTAAAAGATAAGGTGATGATTACATATAAGAAGCAAGCTTTGGAACTAGAATGTTATGGTATAGAAATTGAGAGACAGGATTTAAAGGATAATAAAATTATAAACTCGGAGAAAGATTTTGTTAAAAATATAAGTCCACAAAAATACAAGGTATATAATCTTCTTAAAATGCTGTATAATAATGGCGTTTCTCCTATACATCTTATAGATGTACTTGGAGAATATATTGATGAATATATAATAGATTTTGATGATAAGATAAACATGTGTATTAATTATTAATATCCAATAAATAAAAAGAGGGCAAGATCCTCTTTTTATTTTATACTATTATAAATTTGGCTTTTAAAATAACTGATTTTAATTTATTATAGTAAATATGGGGGTGAATATTTTGATATTTGGTGTTGGAATCGATATAGTTGAGATTAGAAGAATTAAGGAAGTATTAGAAGAACATTCGAATTTTCTAGAAAAAAATTTTTCTAAAAATGAAATGGAGTACTTCAAAAGAAGGAATTTGAGACCGGAGTTTGTTGCAGGAAGATTTGCAGCTAAAGAGGCCGTTTCGAAAGCTCTTGGTACTGGATTCAGCGGCTTTGAGATCAAAGACATTGAAATCGATAGGACTGCTTCTGGAAAACCTACCGTTGTATTAAAAGGAAAGGCAAAGCTTATAGCACAAAAATATGGAGAATACAAGATACATGTAAGTATATCTCATGGTTTAGATAGTGCTGTAGCCTATGCTGTAATGGAGGTTGATAAACTTGAAGATTGCGACTGTAAATGTAATGAGGAAGATAGATAGTTATTGCATAGAGGAACTAGGGATACCGGGTATAGTTCTTATGGAGAATGCTGCCTTAAAAGTTATAGAGAATCTTAAGCTGGATAAGTTTGATAGATTCTGTATAATTTGTTCAAAAGGCAATAATGGTGGTGACGGATTTTCTGTAGCAAGACATCTTACTATTATGAAAAAGTGCGTAGATGTATTTTTAATTGGAAATAGTGATAGGATGAGTCATGATTGCAAAGTTAATTATAATATTTTGAAAAACATTGGAGTAAATGCAGTAAATGTAAGTTCTAAGGAAAATATTGATGTTTTAGGGAAAGCAATACTTCAAAGTGATATTGTTGTTGATGCTATGTTTGGTACAGGCCTTTCGAGGGATATAAGTGGAATTTTTGACTCTGTTATAACACTTGTCAACGAATATGGCAAGTATATTGTAGCTATAGATGCTCCTTCCGGATTTGAAAGTGATACAGGCAAAATACTTGGGAATTGCATTAAAGCAGATGAGACTGTGACATTCGGGTTATATAAAAAAGGATTTTTAAGCTATGGAGCAGACAAATTTACCGGGAAGATAAGTGTTAAGAATATAGGAATACCACAGTTTGCAGTTGATAAATTTACAGAAGATGATTTTATAACAAATCGCTATATGATAAAGAGGGATCTTAGAGTTAGAGATAAATACTCCCATAAAGGCGATTATGGAAGAGTTATGATTTTTGCAGGTTCTGCCGGATTTACAGGTGCAGCTTATATATGTACACAAGGAGCAGTTAGATGTGGCTCTGGACTTGTAACATTATGCTGCAGTAAAAACATTCAGGAACTTTTGTCCTCTAAACTTATTGAAGCTATGACAATTTCAACTGATGATGATCAAGATATGTTAAAACTCTTAAAAAAATGTGATGCTGTTGCTTTTGGACCGGGACTTAAAAATAGTGAGGCAACTTTAGATCTGCTTAAAAAGGTCATATTTAACTATGACGGTGATGTTGTATTAGATGCAGATGGCCTGAATGTTTTGAGTGGAAAGCTTAATATAATAAAAAAAAGTAAATGTAAATTTATATTTACCCCGCATGCAGGAGAAATGTCTAGAATTACAGGACTCAGTGTGGAATACATAAATGAAAACAGAATTGATGTTTCAAAAAAATTTGCAAGAGATAATCATGTAGTAGTGCTTTTGAAAGGATATAATACTGTGGTTACCGATGGATATAGAACTTTTATAAATCCTACAGGTAATAGTTCTATGGCATCGGGAGGAATGGGCGACTGTTTAACTGGTATTATAGTATCACTTTTAGGACAGGGATATGACCCTCTTGAGGCTGCATATATTGGAGCATTTTTACATGGATATTGTGGGGATAAATTATCCAGGAATATGTATTCTGTAAATGCAAGTCATATAATAGATCAAATTCCGTTTGCAATTAAAGAACTTCTAAGCTGAATAACTCATCTTTAGAATATAAAGACACATAACATAATATATATTAGTAATAAAAGATATGAGAAGTTATTGTAGGTTGATTTTGGTAGTTTATACTATAGTAATTTTTTTGGAGGAGTAGGGTGAAAAGAGTATTATTAATTAGTTTGTGTCTTTTAATTGCAGTATTTCAGATTGGATGTGAAAATAAAGATAGGGATGCTGAAAAAAATTTAAAGTATATCAGAAACCTGGACAGCTATGTTTGCAATGTTAACATAAGCATGAAAAATGATAAGCAAACAGTGACTTATAGTGGAAAGCAATTCTATGATAAGACATATGGATTAAGGTTCAACCTTGGAAATAACAGAATATATATTTATAAAGATGAGAATGTGTTTGTAAAAGACTTAAAAAGCAATAATGAATATACTACCAGAAAAGATTCCGATAGTATATTCAAATTAAGTTTTGTTGCATATTACATAACTTTATTGTATACAGATGAAAATATAAAGAATTCATTTAAAAAATTGAATAATGAGGAATATCAAATCGTGAGTCTGGACATTCCTGGAAACAATAAAAATGTGAGCAGCGCTGATTTATATATTAGATTGTCTGATAAGGTTCCTAAGTATTTGTATGTTTATGGCTTAAAGGGTAAGGAAAACATCAAAGTGGAATATTTATCATTTGATCCTAATAGGAAGCTTAGTAAGCGTATTTTTGATACTAAATAAATTTGATGAATTCAAGCTTACGGGGAGACCTGCAGATCTTAAAATTTGGCTTAGATGATATTATATTTAGTATGTATATAATAACCATTGAATGTGTAATATAATAATATGGTTAACTGTATTATTATATTATACTTTATTATAAATACAGCCTTCATTAATTTAACACAGCGAATACATATTGTTTTTGTGTAAAGATACATAACGTAAATGGTAATATAAGTGATTTATATATTAAATTACAAGTAGAATAATGTAGAAATTAGTTATAATTTCTTTGACATGCTTGTAACCCTGGATATATAATTTATATGTATATATTTTCGCTTAAGTTAATAGGAGGTATTAATTTTTATATGTCAAATTCAAAAAGATTAGTAGTCGACCTCTCAGAAACACTTTACAATGAATTTAATAAGGCACTAAAAGAAGATTGCAAAAAAAGAAGTGAATTTATTAGAGAAGCCATCATATTATATATTAAAGAGAAAAAAAGATTAAGTAAGATAGAGCAAATGGAAAGTGGTTATAAAGAAATGGCAAAACTTAATTTGGAATTTGCAGAAATGGGCTTTGCAAGTGACATGAAGGAATTAAAAGAATATGAAGCAAAGCTTTCGGAGAGTGATTTGGCAGATGACAACGATAGTGAAAAGAGGAGATATATTCTATGCTGATTTAAGCCCTGTAGTTGGCTCTGAACAAGGTGGGATAAGACCTGTAATTATAATTCAAAATGATGTAGGTAATAAATATAGCCCCACTGTAATAATATCAGCAATTACGTCGCAGATAAATAAGGCAAAGCTTCCTACACATGTGGAGATTTCATCAGAGGCCTATGGACTTAATAAAGATTCTGTAGTTTTGCTGGAACAGATAAGAACTTTAGATAAGAGAAGATTAAAAGAAAGAATAGGTCATATGACAGAGTCAGACATGAAAAAGGTTGATGATGCACTTTTGATAAGCATAGGGTTACAATAGCAAATTAATGTAAGGGTTTATGTTTCATAAACCCTTATTTATGTGCCCGGTTTATATATAAAACTTTTGTTTTGTGATAAAATAATACTTGATTGTATGCTTTAAGGAGGTTAGGATTGTGAAAAAAAGTATAGAAGAATTAACTCAAATGGCTAAGGTTATTAGAAAAGATATAATAACTATGCTAACAGAATCAGCTTCAGGTCATCCAGGAGGTTCATTATCTTCTGTAGAGATTTTAACTACACTATATTTTAACGAAATGAATATTGATCCTGAAAATCCAGGGGATCTTGATAGAGACAGATTTGTACTTTCTAAAGGTCATGCAGCACCAGCACTTTATAGTGTGCTTTGCAGAAGAGGATTTTTTGACGTTAAAAAATTAAAGACACTAAGAAAGATTAATTCTACTTTACAAGGACACCCTAATATGAATGAAGTTAGTGGAATAGATATGTCTACTGGTTCACTAGGACAGGGAATTTCGGCTGCAGTTGGTATGGCTATAGCCGGAAAAATAGATGGAAAAAATTATAGAGTGTACTTCATACTTGGTGATGGAGAACTTGAAGAAGGTCAAGTTTGGGAAGCTTCGATGGCAGCTGCTCAATACAAATTAGATAATCTTACAGCTTTTGTTGATCATAATGGACTTCAAATTGATGGACCATGTGAAGAAGTTATGTCAGCTGAACCAATAACAGATAAATTTAAAGCATTTAGATGGAATGTTATAGAAATTGATGGACACGATTTTAATCAGATAATTGATGCTATAGAACAGGCTAAGAAGACAAAGGGAAAACCAACTGTTATCGTATGTAAAACCGTAAAAGGCAAAGGCGTATCATTTATGGAAAATCAAGTTGAATGGCATGGCTCCGCACCTAATCAGGAACAATGTGATATAGCTTTGAAAGAAATCGGAGGTGAAGAGTAATGGGTAATAAGATAGCTACAAGAGAAGCTTATGGTAAAACTCTCGCTGAAATAGGACTAAAAAATAAAAAGATAGTTGTACTCGATGCAGATTTATCTAAGTCTACTAAAACTGCAGAATTTAAAAAAGTATGTCCTGAAAGATTTGTAAATATGGGGATAGCAGAGGCCAATATGATGACGGTAGCAGCTGGCATTTCAACTTGTGATAAAATACCATTTGTAAGCACATTTGCTGTATTTGCAACTGGAAGAGCTTTTGAACAGATAAGAAATTCGATTTGCTACCCTAGGTTAAATGTAAAAATATGTGCAACTCATGCTGGATTAACTGTAGGTGAAGATGGAGCATCTCATCAGTCAGTTGAAGATATATCCCTTATGAGGAGTATTCCGAATATGACAGTAATTTGTCCTAGCGATGCTGTTGAAACCGAAAAGGCAATTAAAGCAGTGACAGAGTTTAATGGACCTTGCTATGTTAGACTTGGAAGATCAGCAGTCCCCGTTATAAATGATAATCTTAACTATGATTTTGAAATCGGTAAGGCTGTTACTTTAAAAGAAGGCAGGGATGCAGTTGTTTTTGCAACAGGTATAATGGTAAGTGCTGCTCTAGAGGCTCATGATATATTGGCTGAGGAAGGCATTGAAGCTAAGGTTGTTAACATACATACCATAAAACCTATAGACAGAGAAGCAGTTATAAATTCAGCTAAAGAAACTCATTTGGTGGTAACTGCGGAAGAACACAGCATAATAGGTGGCTTAGGCTCGGCTGTATGCGAGGTTTTAAGTGAAGATTGCCCGACTCCAGTAATAAGAGTAGGTATAAAAGACACATTTGGAGAGAGCGGAAAACCGGCAGAGTTACTAGAAAAGTATGGCTTAACTGCTAAAGATATAGTTAATGCTGTTAAAAAAGGATTAACACTTAAAAAATAGGATAATGGATTATAAATTATAGATAAGGATAGGATGTATTACCTTAAAATGCTATGGTGATGTATCCTATTTTTATTTATGAATGCATTATATGCTATATATGCGATTTATTATTAATAATAAATTTATACATTGTGGGTTAATTTAATACACTGTTATGTTATAATACATATGTGACTGTAAAAAACAGTCGGTTTTTATATAAGTATAAGGAGAGGTTTGGATGATACAATTTAAAAATGTAAGTAAGATTTACAATAATAACGTATTTGCATTGTCTAATTTAAATGTAGAAATAAAGCAAGGTGAATTCGTATTTTTAGTTGGACCAAGCGGAGCTGGTAAATCTACTTTTGTAAAAATGCTTTTAAAGGAAACTCAGCCTACTAATGGACAGATTATAGTAAATAATATGGATATAACAAATTTAAATAGAAGGGAAATACCATATTACAGAAGAAAGATTGGAGTTGTATTTCAAGATTTTAGATTGATTCCTACTTTAAATGTTTATGAGAATGTAGCTTTTGCTATGAGAGTAGTACAGGCACCTGCAAAAGAAATAAGAAAAAAAGTTCCACTGCTTTTATCTCTTGTTGGATTAGCCAATAAGTATAAGGCTTTTCCGAATCAGTTATCTGGAGGAGAACAGCAGAGGGTTTCACTTGCAAGAGCTATTGTAAATAGTCCGTCTATATTAATTGCAGATGAGCCAACAGGAAACTTGGATCCGGAGACTGCCATGGGAATAGTTGATACAATAAATGACATAAACAAGGCAGGAACTACAGTAGTTATGGCTACACATGCCAGGGAAATTGTTAATAGTATGAAGAAAAGAGTAATAGCATTAGAAAAGGGCGTAGTAATCAGGGACGAGCAAGGAGGTGTTTACGGATATGATGATTAGTACATCTAAATTTTTTGTATCTGAAGCATTAAAAAGTTTAAAGAGAAATAAAACTATAAGTATTGCATCTGCAGCAACTGTTGCAGCAACCCTTTTTATTTTGGGAATATTCCTGATATTAGTACTTAATGTTAAACAGGGGATTCTTCAAGTTGAATCTAAGGTTGAAGTTAAAATATATCTGAAGGATAACATAACTATGACTGATCAGCAGAATTTGGAAAACAGGCTTAAATCAGTAAATGGTGTAGTTGATGTAAACTATGAGAGTAAATCTGATGCAATGCAGAAGTTTAAAACGCAGCTTGGCGAACAAAATAAAGGATTGCTTGATGGATTAGATAAAAATAATCCAATGCCTAGTTCTTATATAGTTAGAGTTAATGACCCTGAAGTAGTTTCAAATGTTGTACAGAGTGTAAATGGAATGAGTGGAATAGACAGCATTAAGGATGGAAGAGATATTGTAAATAAACTTATATCCATAATAAGGACCATAAAATGGGTGGGAAGTATAATATTTATAATATTGGCCGGTGTTTCGCTATTTCTCATAGGAAATACTATAAGGCTTACAGTTTATTCAAGAAGAAGAGAAATAGGGATAATGAAATATATAGGTGCTACAGATTGGTTTATAAGGTGGCCTTTTATAATAGAAGGTATAATTATAGGTATAGCTGGAGGAATAATTTCAGATGTTGTACTGTTCTATTTATATAGATTGGCATATGCTAAGATTTCATCAGGACTTATAGTAATGAATTTAATAAGTCCAACTTATGTAATAACAACTGTATTACTTTTATTTATTGTAGTTGGAGCCGTTATTGGTTCAATTGGAAGTATTATTTCTATGAGAAAATTTCTTGCAGTATAGAAGAAGAGCAGAAAAATATAATTTCTTTACAAATGAAAGGAGGCTTTTTGGCCTTCTTTTAATTTATTACAAAAATATTTTTTTTAATGTTATAATTATTTAAGGTTTATATAAATAATATACAGTAGAAGGTTATAGTGAAGAGGTGTAAAAATGAATAATAAAAAGAAATGGATATCATTAGCTGTAGCTATAGTAATAGTAACTAATGTTATAACTATGCTGGGAACTGGAGCTTACATAAAAAGCAACTATGAAATTGACAAATTTCAAAAACTATTTCAAGTTAAAAATGCACTTTATAAATATTATGATGGGCCAATTAATGAGTCTGATTTAGTTGAAGGAGCAGTTAAAGGAATGACATCAGCATTAAATGATCCTTATACTGTATTTATGAATAAGGAAGAAAATGAGGATTTTAATACAGAAACTGAAGGAAAATATAGTGGGGTTGGAATTGTAGTTCAGGCCAGTGGAGATAAAGTAATAGCGGCAGATGTTCTTGATGATTCCCCGGCGAAAAAAGGAGGAATATTGCCTAAGGATGAAATCCAAAAGGTAAATGGCAAGGCTGTAAGTGGAAAAAATTTGGATAAAGCGGCTTCGATGATGAAGGGAAACGAAAATACGGAGGTTACTTTGACTATATATAGATCAAGTAAGGGAACCTTTGATGTTAAATTAAAGAGAGCTAAATTAAATACAGTCACTGTGAAGAGTGAGATGATAAACAATAAAGTAGGATATATACAGGTTTCTATGTTTGATGAAAATACAGCAAATAATTTTAAGTCAAATTTGAAGAAACTTCAGGATAAAGGTATGAAGTCACTTATAATTGATTTAAGAGGAAATCCAGGTGGACTGCTTAATGAGTGTGTTGATATGGTTTCAAATTTCGTTCCTAAAGATAAAGTAATAGTTTCGACTGTAGATAAATATAAAAGTAGTAAGAAATATAAATCAACAGGAGGAGAAGCTATAGGAATGCCAGTTACAATACTTACTAATGCCGGTACGGCAAGTGCTTCAGAGATATTTTCAGGTGCCCTTAAGGATTATAAACTTGCAACTTTAGTTGGAGAAAAGACATTTGGAAAAGGAGTAGTTCAGACTATGTTTAATACTGGCAATGGAACTTCACTTAAAGTTACAATTGCAAAATATTATACTCCAAATGGGGTAAATATAAATCATATAGGAATAAAACCAGATGTAAATGTAAAATATCCAGAGGAACTTCTTAAAAAGCAATATAACAGAAGTGAAGATCCTCAATTTTCTAAGGCTCTTGAAATAGCCGAAAGTAAAGTTAAATAGATTTGACTATTTTTGTTAGGCAGATGTACTTTCTGTCTAACTTAATTTTAATATTCATAAATGTGTTATGGGTATTATTTTAAGGAGAGGGGAAATAATTTTAATGACAATTTTATTATATACATTAAAGGCAATTGCATTTGCACTTACAAATCCATATTATATTATTATATTGACTATACTCGGAATACTTTTATACAGAAAAAATAAGAGAACAACTGTCATGCAGAAAATGATAATAGGTTCACCTATAAATTCCTCGCTGGAACTTACCATATCACAGATAGTAATGGGGATATTTGCCGGAGCTTTAGCTAGTATAATAATGTCTTACTGCGGAATAGTATTTGATGAAAATTCGCCGATTGATTTAATATTTTTATTGTCAATAGTTTTAATGTTTTTTAATCCGAAATTTATATGTTTTTCGTATTCAGCATCGCTGCTTGGAGCAATCAGTCTTATTCTTACATATGCATCATATCTTACTCAAAATCAGGACTTGAATTTTATAAATTTGGATATAGTATCTGTAATGAGTATGGTAGCGGTACTGCACTTTGTAGAGGGAATTTTGGTATTTATAGATGGTAATACCGGATACATACCTGTATTTACAAATAAAGATGGTAGAATAATAGGAGGATTTGCTCTCCAGAGATATTGGATTATTCCAATTGCAATATTATTTATGTTACATAATGTAGATCCAAATACTTTGAATTCAGCTTCTCATACGCCAATGCCAAATTGGTGGCCTATTTTAAAGGGATCCATTTCAACAGATGTGTTGAAAAATGCAATAATTTCACTTATACCATTTTATGGGGTCCTTGGATATAATAGTGTGACATTTACCAGGAATAAAAAACAAAAAGCACATATGTCTGGTGGGATTACGTTATTATACAGTTTAATTCTATTTGGACTTGCACGATTAGCGGCTTTTAATATCTTTTTTAAGATATTAGTAATTGTATTTGCACCTGCTGCTCATGAGGCAATGATTATATTACAACGATACCTTGAGGTAAAGGGTAAACCAAAGTATATAAGCAGTGAAGATGGAATAATGGTACTTGAGGTAGCTCCTAATTCTCCTGCAAATGAAATGGGAATAAAAACTGGTGATTTATTAATAGAAGTGAATAATATGAAGATAGAAGATGAAAATAAGGTATTTGAGGCTATTAGAGAAACATCAAGTTTTGTATGGTTTAAGGTTAAAAGGGTAACAGGTAAAATAGAGGATTTGACATATAATAAAATGAATCCTCAAAAAAGACTTGGAATAGTATTTGTACCTCGTTCCATTCCTAGAGACAGTACAGTGATTAAGGTGGGTGAATCCAAATTTGATACTATACTTGAAAAGATTAAGAATAAGAAAGATGGGGATGATGATAGATAGTTATGAACGAATTTAAAATACACTCTAAATTTAAACCTATGGGTGATCAGCCTAAGGCTATAGATAGTATAGTGAATGGTATAGTTAATAAAAAGGATAAGTTTCAAACGCTTCTTGGAGTTACAGGTTCCGGAAAAACATTTACTATGGCTAATATTATAGAAAGAGTTAAAAAACCAACATTAGTACTTGCACATAATAAGACTTTAGCAGCCCAGTTATGTTCAGAATTTAGAGAGTTTTTTCCAGAAAATTGCGTTGAATATTTTGTATCATATTATGATTATTATCAGCCGGAAGCGTATGTACCCCAAACTGATACCTACATAGAAAAAGATGCTTCAATAAATGATGAGATAGATAAGTTAAGACATTCAGCTACTTGTGCTTTGTTTGAAAGAAAGGATGTTATTGTTGTAGCATCTGTATCTTGTATATATGGTCTTGGTAATCCTGAGGAATATAGTAAACTTACAATCTCTTTAAGGCAGGGAATGATAAAAGATAGAGATGATATAATAAAAAGGCTTGTGGAAATACAATATGAAAGGAACGAGATAAATTTTGTCAGGGGAACTTTTAGAGTAAAGGGTGATGTACTAGATATTTTTCCGGCTTCCTTTACTAATAAAGCTGTTAGAATAGAATTTTTCGGAGATGAAATAGATAAGATAAAAGAGTTTGATGTTGTAACAGGAAAAGTTACAGGAAAAAGAAATCATGTACATATATTCCCGGCATCTCACTTTGTTACATCAAGAGACAAACTTGAAATAGCTATAGAGCGCATAGAAGAGGAACTTGATGATAGATTAAAAGAACTTGTATCTAATGATAAACTTCTTGAAGCGCAGAGGTTAAAGCAGAGAACTAATTTTGATATAGAGATGATGAGAGAAGTTGGTTACTGCAGTGGAATAGAAAATTATTCAAGGATACTAGATGGAAGGGCAAAGGGAAGTCCACCTCAGACACTAATTGATTATTTCCCGGATGATTATCTTTTATTTATAGATGAAAGCCATGTTACTTTGCCTCAGGTAAGGGCTATGTATGCTGGTGACAGATCAAGAAAAAATTCACTTGTAGATTATGGATTCAGGCTTCCTTCAGCTTTTGACAATAGACCCCTGCAGTTTAGTGAGTTTGAGAAAAAATTGAATCAGGTAGTCTTTGTAAGCGCCACACCATCGGATTATGAACTTAAAAATTCTCAGAATATAGCAGAACAGATAATAAGGCCCACAGGTCTTTTGGATCCTGAAATCATAGTTAGACCTATTAAGGGACAGGTAGATGATTTGTATTCAAGTATAAAGGAAACTACTAAATGTGGGTTTAGAACTTTGGTTACAACTCTTACAAAAAAAATGGCAGAGGATTTAACTGATTATTTTAAAGAACTTGATATAAAGGCAACATATTTACATTCAGATATAGATACAATAGAGAGGATGAAGATTGTAAATGAACTCAGGAAAGGCGAGGTAGATGTACTAATAGGTATAAATCTTCTTAGAGAGGGATTGGATATTCCTGAGGTTGCCCTTGTTGCAATACTTGATGCAGATAAAGAGGGCTTTTTAAGGTCTGAAAGGTCACTTATTCAAACTATAGGCAGAGCTGCAAGAAATTCAGAGAGCAGAGTTATAATGTATGCGGATGTGATTACAGATTCAATGAATAAGGCAATAACGGAAACCAGAAGAAGAAGAGAAATTCAGATGGAATATAATAAGAAAAATGGGATTACTCCTACTACAATAAATAAAGGTATAAGGGATATAATTGAAGCAACTACTGTTATTCGTGAAAAAGAGGAGTATAATACCTTAGAAGATGCGGTAAAGGCGAATAATGAAGATATAGATACACTAATCAAGAAATATGAAAGGGAAATGAAACAGTTTGCTAAAGAGCTTCAATTTGAAAAGGCAGCTGAAATTAGAAATATTATATATAAACTTAAAAAGCAGAAAAAAGTCGAGTGAAAAAATACTTTTACAAAGAACAAATGTTCTTATATAATATAGAGAGATAACTAAAAGGTTAAATCTTTATAATGAGGTGTATAGGTCAGTATGAGAGATAAAATTGTAATAAAAGGTGCTAAAGTTAATAATTTAAAGAATGTAAACCTTGAAATACCAAGAGATAAACTTATAGTATTTACCGGGCTTTCAGGCTCAGGGAAATCATCTCTTGCGTTTGATACTCTGTATGCTGAGGGTCAGAGAAGATATGTTGAGTCACTTTCAGCTTATGCAAGACAATTCCTTGGGCAAATGAATAAACCGGATGTGGAGTACATAGAAGGATTGTCACCTGCTATATCAATTGATCAAAAAACAACCAGTAGGAATCCACGTTCTACAGTTGGAACAGTTACTGAGATATACGATTATTTAAGACTTCTATATGCTAAAATTGGAATTCCGCATTGCCCGAAATGCGGTAAAGAAATAAAACAGCAAACTGTAGATCAAATGGTTGATAAAATTATGGAGATACCTGAGAAAAGCAAGATTCAGGTGCTTTCTCCTGTTATAAAGGGCAGAAAAGGTCAGCATGTGAAGGTTATAGAGCGTATAGTCAAAAACGGATATATTAGAGCCAGAATAGATGGTCAAATTTTTGACCTTGAAGAAGACGATGTCAAGCTTGAAAAAAATATAAGACACACCATTGAGGTTGTAATAGACAGACTAATAGTTAAGGATGGTATGCAGGGCAGACTGTCTGACTCTATTGAAACTGCATTAAAATTATCTGATGGTATTGTAATTATAAATATTATAGGTGGTAAAGACATGCTTTTTAGTGAGAAATTTGCATGTCCTGATTGTGGTATAAGTATAGATGAAATTGCCCCAAGATTGTTTTCATTTAATTCCCCTTATGGAAAATGTGATATGTGTGATGGACTTGGTACTCTTATGGAAATAGATGAAGATCTAGTTGTTCCAGATAGGAGTAAGAGTATATTAGAAGGCGCATTTATGCCACTTGGAAGTGGAAGCTTAAAGGAGGATTCATGGACCTTCAGCGTTCTCAAGGCTTTGTCTAAAAAGTATAAATTTAAGCTTACGACTCCTCTGGATAAACTCGGAAGAGATGTTCTTAATATATTATTTTATGGACTTAATGGCGAAAAAATAAAAGTTACATATTCAAAAGAGGGAAGAACTATGGAGTTTAACCACTCATTTGAAGGAATAATAAATAATCTTAAGAGAAGATATATGGAAAGCAATTCAGATTATATAAAAAGGGAAATAGAAAATTATATGAGTGACAATCCATGTCCTAAATGTAAGGGAGCAAGATTAAAACCCGAAGTTCTTGCAGTAACTGTGGGAGGTTTAAATATATCCGGGTTCTGTAAAATGTCAATAAAGGATGAACTGGTATTTTTAAAGGGATTAGAATTGTCTGAAAAAGATGAGATTATAAGCGGTCAGATACTCAAGGAACTGGAGGGCAGGCTGAATTTTTTGATAAATGTAGGTCTTGATTATTTAACATTAGCAAGAGCAGCTGGAACACTTTCAGGTGGTGAATCGCAAAGAATAAGACTTGCAACTCAAATAGGTTCAGGACTTGTTGGAGTACTTTATATACTTGATGAACCTAGCATAGGACTTCATCAAAGAGATAATGACAAGCTTATAAATGCACTTAAACACTTAAAAGATCTTGGAAATACTCTTATTGTTGTTGAACATGATGAGGATACTATAAGAGAAGCTGACTATATTGTTGATATAGGACCTGGAGCTGGAGAACATGGTGGAGAAGTTGTGGCAAAGGGGACTCTTAATGATATAGTAAAAAGTGAAAAATCATTAACAGGGCAGTATTTAAGTGGCAAAAAGAAAATATATGTTCCGGACAAAAGAAGAATTGGGAATGGAAAAAGTATAGTCGTAAAGGGTGCAAGGCAGAACAACCTTAAAAATATAGATGTAGAATTTCCTCTTGGTTTATTTATATGTGTTACAGGAGTTTCTGGATCCGGTAAGAGTACTCTTATAAATGAAATATTATATAAGGGATTAAACAAGAGGATAAATGGATCCAAGAAGAATCCCGGGCTGTTTAAGGATATAACGGGAATAGAAAATATTGATAAGATTATAAATATAGATCAAAGTCCGATAGGAAGAACTCCTAGATCAAATCCTGCAACTTATACCGGTGTATTTGACATAATAAGAGAAGTATTCGCAAGTACATCTGAATCAAAGATGAGAGGGTATAAGCCTGGAAGATTTAGCTTCAATGTAAAAGGCGGCAGATGTGAGGCATGCAGGGGCGATGGTATTATAAAAATAGAAATGCAGTTTTTATCCGATGTATATGTACCTTGTGAGGTCTGCAAGGGCAAGAGATATAACAGAGAGACGCTTGAAGTAAAATATAAGGATGAAAATATCAATGATATTTTGAATATGACTGTTGAAGAAGCATTTAAGTTTTTTGAAAATATACCTAGAATAAAGAATAAATTACAGACACTCATGGATGTTGGATTGGGTTATGTAAAATTAGGTCAGCCTTCAACTCAGTTGTCAGGTGGAGAAGCTCAAAGAATAAAGCTTGCTTATGAATTGTCAAAAAGGAGTACCGGGAAAACCCTATATATATTAGACGAACCAACCACTGGACTTCATATAGATGATGTAAATAAGCTTATAAATATACTTCAGAAGATTGTTGATGGTGGAAATACAGTTGTTGTTATTGAACATAATTTGGACGTTATAAATGTTCTGATTATATAATTGACCTGGGACCTGAGGGAGGAGAAAAAGGTGGTACTGTTATTTGCAGTGGAACACCGGAACAAATAGTTGAAAATCACAGTTCTTATACAGGACAATATTTAAAAAAAATGTTATAATTTAATATAAGGCTAGCTAAATATACTCTATATTACTGCTAGTCTTTTGTTTGTTATTATTGATATATAGAAAAACAAAGTGTAAGAAGGTGATTTATATGGATTTGAGTAGTTTGAGTTTGATATTTAAAATTGTAATAATTGCTATTATATATATCATAATCATGGTAGCTCTTAGGATAATGTATAAAGACATAAAGAATGGCGGAAGAAAATCCAAAAGACTTACCAGGAGATCTTTTGGTCTTGAAATAGTAAATCCAGGGAATAATAATAATTTAAGAAAAGGTGCAGTTATTCCAATAAGAGGTGAGATTAGCATAGGAAGAAAAAGTAATAATTTACTGGTACTTGATGATCCTTATGCATCCGGTTATCATGCAAGAGTTTATTCAAGAAACAATGCTCATATATTAGAAGATCTACATAGCACAAATGGTACGTTACTTAATGGAACAAAAGTTACTGGAAAAACCTATATTAAGGCCGGAGATGAGGTTAGAATAGGTAACACCTCGTTTAAGGTTATAGGGTAGAATAAGTTTTTGTATAAAACATTTCATTAATTAAAGTTGGTGGTGATAAATTGGATACTAGCAAGGATGAAAAAAAACTTCTCAAGTATACGTATCTTTTATGTATAGTTTGTTTTGCTAATCTGGCTATTTTAAAACAGCCATATGATAAGGGAGCCATTGTTATGGCTGTAGTCACGTGTATACTTATTGGTTACTCATATTTTATAATAAGGAAATTTTTCTCCGATGGAGATAAATACATATTTATTTTTTCAAGTATATTATCTGTTATAGGTATGGTTATGATTTATAGATTAAATATAATGTATTCTATAAAGCAGATTATATGGTTTGCAGTTGGTGTAACCGGGTTTATATTAATTGTAGTTTTATTCCCCAGTTTAAAAAGTTTTGGTAAGTATAAGTACTTTTATCTTATAGTTACAGTATTATTTATGTCATTAGGAAGTTTAATGGGCAAAGAGATAAACGGATCTAAGAACTGGATTGTAATAGCAGGCTATCAATTTCAGCCATCTGAGTTTGGAAAATTGTTTTTAGTTGCATATCTGGCGGCGGCACTTAAGGATTATAAGTCGTTTAAAAATCTTATAGAACCTGGAATAGTAGTTATGGTATGTATTGGTTTTATGGTATTACAAAAGGATCTTGGATCTGCTTTGATATTCTTTGGAATTTCAATAACGATGCTTTATATAGCTACTTCCAAATTTAAATATGTTGCTATATGTTTCGGGCTATTTTGTGTTGGAGCGTTTGTGAGTTATCATATTTTTGATCATGTTAGGGCAAGAGTTCTTATATGGGAAAATCCATGGCCGTATGCAAGTGGTAAGAGTTATCAAGTTGTTCAGTCAATGTTTTCTATTGCATCCGGCGGATTTACCGGGTCGGGTCTAGGACTTGGACACCCTGAATATGTACCAGTTAATACAACTGATTTTATATATGCCGCTTTATGCGAGGAATTGGGAATACTAATGGGCTTTGCTATAATAATATTGTTTTTTTTATTGTTCTATAGGTGTATGAGGGCAGCTGTATATGGCAGTGATGTGTTTTCAAGGCTTTTAGCAGTAGGATATAGTGCAATGATAGCTTCTCAGGTACTTGTTATTGTAGGAGGAGTTATGAATGCAATTCCACTTACAGGTGTAACATTACCTCTTGTAAGTTATGGTGGAAGTTCCATGTTAATAACGTTTTTCTCGCTCGGAATAATTCAAAAGATATCAGAAGAGGGTAGGTAGATATGAAAGAGAAGGATAATATATCAAACAATATAAAAAAGGTTCTTTTGGTCTTTCTTTTATGCTTTATAGTACTAATATCTTATATAACATATTTTGAGATGGTAGTAGGACCTAAAATAGTTGATAATCAGGCTAATAGAAGACTTTGGGTTAAGAGAAACGAGGTACTTAGAGGCACTATTTATGATAGAAATGGTAAGGCTCTTACACAAAGTGAGAGAGTTGACAAGGAAACTCAGAAAAGAATTTATACCGGTGGAGAGATATTCTCGCATATACTGGGGTATGTTGATATAAAATATGGTATAACAGGTCTTGAGAGAAAGTATGATGCAGAACTAATGTCTACGGATATAAAAGACAATATAAAGAGTCTGATAGAAAATAAAGGTAAAAAGCAGGAGAAATTAGGCGATAGCTTAAAAACCACACTGGATTATGATGTGCAGAGCAAGGCGTATGAATTATTAGGTGATAATAAAGGTGCTGTAGTTGTTCTTAATCCTAAAACCGGAGCTGTTATAGCTATGGTTTCAAAACCGTCATTCAATCCAAATAATTTGCAGGAAATATGGAGTTCTGTAAATTCTGATAAAAGTATGCCATTGCTTAATAGAGCCACTTCCGGACTATATCCGCCTGGTTCCACATTTAAGACAGTAACAGCTATAAGTGCACTTGAAAATTTAGGAGGAATTCAAAGCAGGTCTTTCAATGATAATGGAGAATTATATATAAGCAGTGGGTATTCTCTTCATGATTTTGCAGGAGAGTCGTTTGGTAACATATCATTTAAGGATGCATATGTCAAATCAAGTAATGTAGTATTTGGAACCTTGGCCCTGGAGCTAGGAAATGACAAGTTAAAGCAAACAGCAGAGGAATTTTATTTTAATAAGGCAATTCCAACAGATGGTATTGCAGTTGAACCCAGTCGATTTCCTACATTGAAATCCAATGAAAAAGGTAATATTGCACAGAGTGGAATAGGTCAAAGCAGCGATCTTGCAACACCTCTTCAGATGGCATTAATCGCAAGTACTGTTGCAAATGATGGAGCTATGCCTAAACCGTATTTAGTAAATCAGGTTATTACAAGTAAAGGTAAAGTAGTCAAAGATATACAACCTGAGAATATAGGACAAATAATAACTCCAAATGTAGCAAATACTATGAAGAATTTTATGAGATCTGTTGTTCAGGAAGGTACTGGTGTCAATGCTGCAGTTGATGGAGTGGAAGTTTGTGGTAAGACTGGAACAGCCGATCATCAGGAAAATGGTGTAGATGCAACACCACATTCGTGGTTTATAGGATTTGGACCATATAATGATCCTCAAGTTGCAGTCGCAGTAATAGTTGAAGATGGAGGTCAGGGAGGTATAGCAGCTGCAAGTATAGCTTCTCAAGTTATGAGAATGGTAATAAACAAGTAAGAAAGGAGACTTAAACTTTTTATGAAGATAGAAGATATATCTAAATTATCCAATGGTGACAGTGTTGAGGTTTTGGGGATGATAAGTGACAAGAGAATAGGGCACAAAAAGGATGGAAACCCATATATTATAATGATAATTCAAGATGACACCGGATCAGTAGCATTTCCAATTTGGGATAACTATCAAAAACTAATGGATTCAACAAAAGAAGGAATAATTGTGAGAGTGAAAGGCTATGCGGGGAGTTTTAACGGCAATATGCAGATAAAAAATCCCGTTATTCAAGTTGTTACTGAAGATATTAATTATTCAGAATTTGTACCTTCTTATGATATACCACATGAACTTGTAACTTATTTTATAAATACTGTAAATAAGCTTGAGGATAAATATAAAAAGATTGCTGTAGCGGCTACGGGGGTCTCCGGATATAATAATGATAGATGGAAGGCATTTCTGACATGTGTTGCGGCTGAAAAATTTCATGGAAATAAGCGCGGAGGCCTATTTCTACATACTATTGGTGTGATGAAAACAATGGAAAGTATTTTAAGCAACTATATTGATAATCCGTTTTACATGGATGCAAAAAGTGTTATAAGTAAAGATAGACTAATGTTAAAGGCAATAATACATGATGTTATGAAAATTAAAGAATATGATTATAGTGGAATAATACGAAGGAAACCTATCAAGCTCGATCATATAGTGATGGGAGCGGCCTATATCATTGAAATAAATAATGAGGTTGGAAATATACTTGATGATGACGAACTGGATGATATATGTTATTCTATTTTATCTCATCATGGAGAATATGGAAAATTTGAAGCTAAGGGAGTAGAAGATATACTCCTAAATATAGCAGATACGGTAGACAGCCAAATTGTGAATGCAATAGAAAATAAAATATGAATCTAGAATAGAATTTATAGGGCTTATAAAAGAAAGCCTAACTTATGCGCAGGCCGGGATTTTTAAAATTCGTCACGTAAAAAGTTTCTAGTAAGTGTAAGCTTGCATTCATAAAAATCTAAGCAGATTTTATAAACTCGCTTTGCTCAGACAAATAAAATCCACTAAGATTTTTAAGAATGCTTCGCTAACACTTACTACAAAATTTTTTAATGTGCCTACATTTTAAAAATCACGGCCTGCGCATAAGTTAGGCTTGAAATTATAAACCCTATATTTAGTTGTTGCATTTACAAGTGTATATACATTATAATATACATAGTGCACTTTTAAATAAAATAGATATTTAAGAAAGTGGTGTATATTAAATGAGTAGTATATCATTAAGAATTGAAAAATTACCGGTTACTCCTATGCTTTGGAAAGTATTATTCTTGTCGGGAATAGGGTGGTTATTTGATGCAATGGATCAGGGGATGATGGCAGGTGTAATGGCCTCCATTGGAAGGTCATGGCAGCTCACTTCTGCTGATCTGGGTCTGCTTGGCAGTGCCTCGGCTGTAGGAATGGCAGTTGGTGCTGCTGTTGCTGGAATGATTGCTGATAGATATGGTAGAAGAACAGTCATTACTTTTACACTTATATTATATGGATTGGCTAGTGCTGCATCAGGAATTGCTCCTAATTTTGCTGTATTACTATTTTTGAGGTTTTTAACTGGATTAGGTCTTGGTGGAGAACTTCCTGCAGCTTCTACTTTAGTCAGTGAGTTTTCACCTACTAAAGTTCGTGGACGTATGGTTGTTCTGCTGGAAAGCTTCTGGGCCTGGGGATGGATTGCTGCAGCTTTAATTGCTTATCTTTTGATTCCTATTTATGGATGGCGTATTGGATTTTTCCTAGGTGGTGTACCAGCATTGTATGCAGCTTACCTTAGGAAAGGTATTCCTGAGTCACCTAGATATTTGGAACAAAAAGGATATTTTAAAGAGGCGGATGCGATTGTAGGCAAAATGGAAAAACAAGCAGGAATAAATAGTAAACACATAGATACAAGCCCTTTATCAGGAGATAAAAGATCAAAAGGTGGCAGACTTGCTGATTTATGGTCAAAAGCTTATTTTAAACATACTATTGTTCTCTGGGTTTTGTGGTTGGGTATTAATTTCGGATATTATGGATTTGTTTTATGGACTCCAACTTTGCTTGTTGGTAAAGGCTTCAGCCTGGTAAAGGGTTTTGAGTTTACATTAATTATGACTATTGCTCAATTACCCGGATATTATAGTGCTGCTTATTTAATAGAGAAGATTGGACGTAAGAAAGTATTGGTGATATATCTCATAGGTACTGCTGTATCAGCATATTTATTTGGACAGGCTGCATCTTCTAATTCTGTACTTACTTTTGGATGCTTATTATATTTCTTCAGTCTTGGAGCATGGGGTGCAGTATATGCTTATACGCCGGAAGTTTATCCTACGAGTATCAGAGGCTGTGGAACTGGCTGGGCGGCTGCAATTGGTCGTATTGGAGCTATTGCTGCTCCTTATGTTGTTGGACTTATGTATGGAGCAAAAGGCAAGGAAATTGGATTTACTTATGTATTTATAATGCTAACTATAGTGTTTGCAGTAGTAGCAGCAGTAGTAGCATTAATTGGAGTTGAAACAAAGGGCAAAACTCTTGATGAAATCAATGTAGCTTAGATACCACAGGGTTTATAATTTCAAGTTTAACTTATACCCCGGGAGATGCTGACAAAATCCGGTACAATAAAAGTATTTATAGTACCTATATTTTGTCAGCATCTCCCTTTGGTATAAGTTAACTTTAAAATTACAAACCCTATTAGAGTTTACAAGTAGAAGCTCAACTTAGCCCTTAGCCGGGATCTCCAGAATTAAGGCACATTAAAAAATTTTGTAGTAAGTCTTAGCGAAGCGTTCTTAAAAATCTTAGTAGATTTTATATGTTTGAACAGAGTGAGTTTATAAAATCTGCTTAGATTTTTTTAAGCGCAAGCTTAGACTTACTAGAAATTTTTTACGTGGCGTATTGTGGAGATCCCGGCTAAGGGCTAAGTTAGGTTTTTATTTATAAACCTTAGGGTTATTCAACAATTTTGTAGTATACTCTTGCAGTTAATGCAAATACAATTGTGTAGATTGCTGCAAAAATTAGTATTGTTATTACGGTTGAAAGTATAAATAAATTTATATTTGTCAGACCTAAAAGGGCTAGAAGTTTTGTCATCATTGGAAATACAAAAGCAACATGGATTATTGTAAATACAAGGGGAAGAAAGAATACCATTAATACCTGACTCTTTATAGTTTTCTTTATTTCTGTTTTGTCCATGCCAACCTTCTGCATGATTTTAAAACGTTCCTTATCTTCATAGCCCTCTGATATCTGCTTGTAATAAATAATAAGGACTGTAGCCATTAGGAATAATATTCCTAGAAATATTCCTAAGAAAAATAATCCTCCATATAAGGAAAGAAAATCATTTCTACTAGATGCAGCACTTTGAATATTGGCATTTATTTTATTTTCTGAAAATGCTTTATTAAGCTTGTTAGATATGGATAATATATTTTTATCCGTGCCATTAATATTAAATTCGAATGTGTACTCATTAAAACCATTTTTGCCAATGGAACTTATATCATTTGCAAATATTACATAAGTGTCTACTACATCATTTGTAATATTTTTACCCAGGCCATTTGGGAGACTAGAAAGCTTTTGTTTGATTTTCAATGTTTTATTATCAATATTTATCTTACTACCATCAAAGTTTTTTATATTTGAGAAAAGAAGGATTTCATCATTTGTAAGGGTAATATTTTTTCCTTCTAATCTATTGTAATCTGAAATTGGAAGGGCTGTTATTACGGCAAAATGTCCACTACTATTGTTTTTGTCGGCAGATAAAAATTTTCCTTCCTTTTCTATAAATTGAGAACTATTATCGGAATAATAGAATTTATCCTGTATAACTACATTGTTATTTTTTGTGATAGCTTCTAAAATTTGATTAACCTTTTTTGCATGGTCTTTATCTGTTTTATCTGTAGTTACAATTATGTCTCTTGGATAGTTTGCTTTTAAAGTGCCTTCCATGCCAGCATATAGAGAAACAGTAGTTGAAATCATTATAAGCACAGCAGTACTTAATATACAAATATTTGCGAGACCAACTGCATTCTGCTTCATTCTGTACATCATGCCTGAGACAGATATAAAGTTACTTGTTTTGTAATAAAAGTTTTTTCTTTTTCTTAAAAGTTTTAATACAACAATGCTTCCTGATGTAAAAAGTGCATAAGTTCCTATCATAACCAAAATAACTGCACCAAAGAACAAGGTAAAAGCAGTAAGTGGTGATTTGACATTCAAAGCTATACCATATCCACTACAAAGAGCTACAACACCTATAAAGGTTATAAGCCATTTGGTCTTCGGCTCTTTTTCTCCATGCTCTGAACTCTTTAAAAGCTCAATAGGTTTTAATATTTTGATTTGAAACAAGTTTGACAATAATGTTGCAAAAAATATTATTCCAAACAAGATTAAGGTGTGTATAATAGATGGTACTGAAATAGAAAATCCGAGGGACACCTTAAAATTAAGTAATTTTATTAGTAAAAGAAATATCAATTTATCTAGAATAATTCCAAGTAAAAGCCCGGTTATTAAACTAATGGCTGATGTAAAGATACATTCGAGGAATAGTACTTTTGCAATATGTTTTTTTTCAAGTCCCAGTATATTGTACAGTCCAATCTCCTTTTTACGTCTTTTAATAAGAAAACTATTTGTATAGAAAAGAAATATGGCTGAAAAAATTCCAATTATTATTGTTCCTAAATCCAGAATTGTTTTTATGACTTCAGTTCCTCTTATTTTATTTAGACCATCGTTTAGTGAAAGTGACTGCATTATATAAAACATCATAACAGTGAATATACATGTGAGTATGAATGGAATATATGTTTTACTATTTTTTCTTATGTTTATTAATGCAAGTTTTGAGTAAAATGGTTTACTCATTTCTAGCACCTCCAGTGGTAATAACCGTGAGTGTATTTGAAATTTTTTCAAACATCTCCTCATTTGACATTGATCCCCTATAAAGTTGATGAAAAACTTCTCCATCCTTTATGAAGAGAACTCTTCCTGCATGACTTGCCGCCTTAGTACTGTGTGTAACCATAACAATTGTCTGTCCATCATTATTAATCTCAGAAAATAGTTCTAATAATTGGTCTGTTGATTTCGAATCAAGGGCACCTGTAGGTTCATCTGCTAAAATAAGCTCTGGATCTGTAATCAAAGCCCTTGCAACGGCTGCCCTTTGTTTTTGACCTCCGGATACTTCATAAGGAAATTTCTCCAGTATGTTTTCTATTCCTAATTTCTTTGTAATAGGTTTTAATTTTTCACTCATCTCTTCATATGATTTTCTGGATAGAACAAGCGGCAGAAATATATTGTCCTTTAAGGAAAAGGTATCAAGCAGATTAAAGTCTTGAAATACAAAACCTAGGTTTTTTCTGCGAAATGCGGTAATTTCCTTTTCTTTAATTGTCACTATATTTTTACCCTGCAGTAGAACTTCACCACTTGTTGGTTTATCTAAAGACGCCAATATATTAAGTAATGTAGTTTTTCCTGATCCTGATTCTCCCATGATTGCTACATATTCTCCCTTTTCCACTGAAAAGGTTACATTACTTAATGCCTTAACTTGATTTCCGCCAAATCTTGATGAATATATTTTTTTTAAGTTATTTACTTCTAATAATTTCATTTTTTCCTCCTTGCTTGTTTTGAATATACTATAATTATAAAAAAAAACGAAATGTTCAGCCATAACTTTGGCTTACATTTCTTATGTTAATCTTACATATTTGTAAGATTAGATTTATTCGATTATAGTTTTCACAGAAGAAAGATTGATTTTTACCTTTGTACCTTTATCTATCTCGGAAGTAATAGTTATAGTATGTGAAAGCTTATTTAGTATTTTTTTGCAGAGATAAAGACCTATTCCTGTTGCTTTTTTATCCATTCTTCCATTATAACCGGTAAAACCTTTTTCAAAGATTCTTGGGAGATCCTCTTCTGCAATGCCGATTCCTGTATCTTTGATTACAAGAATTTTATCCTCACCATTTTCCATGTATATTGATATCTTTCCGCGTTTTGTATATTTTAATGCATTCCATAATATTTGTTCAATTACGAATACAAGCCATTTTTCATCTGTAAGTACAGTACAATCTATTTCTCCTAAATCGAGAGTTATATTTTTTCGAATAAATATGTGTGCATACTTTCTTATAACCTGTTTTATAATTTGGAGTAGATCATAATTTTTTAGAACCAAATCTGATGTACTGCTGTCAATCTTTAAATAACTTAATACCATTTCAACATACTGCTCAATTTTAAAAGTTTGCTCTAGTAATTCTTTATTTTGTTCAGTATACTCATTATTTTGCAATATTAATCTGATTGCAGCTATCGGTGTTTTAATTTGATGGGCCCAAAGTGTATAGTAATCTATTGTTTCTGTTTGTTTAATATCTATTTTAGAAATAAGTTCTGCAGTTTGTGCGTAAGATCTTTTTAGTATGGATTGATAATCATACTCAATTGAATTACTATACTCCGGTAATGTATCTAAATTTATATTTGTTTGATTCTGGATCATATAAAGACGTTTATGTTTTTTTAAATAGGTAATAAAATTGTGAGTAGCAAAAACAGACGCTGCAATGATTGATAATAAAAAAGCATATAAAATTGGTTCAAGTTGTATAGAATACAATAAGAAAACTATAACAAAAATCGTAGTAAATATAATATATGCCATTATTGTTTTTCTATTATCTTTGATATAGAATAGTATAATTTGTGTAAGAGAATTTTTTTTCATATTATTCCACCATATATCCAATACCTTTTTTTGTTTTAATAAGATCATGAATACCTATATCTGAAATCTTCTTTCTAAGACGTGTCATATTGACAGTTAAAGTGTTGTCATCTATGTAACTATCGCTTTCCCAGAGTTTTGTCATAATGACATCCCTAGAAATAATATGCCCGATATTTTTAAATAAGATTTCAAGTATCTTAAATTCATTTTTTGTAAGTTCGAGTTTTTGACTGCCAAGTTCAATTGTAGCATTGTTTAAATTTAGTACTATACCATTATGTTCAATTATATCCATTTCACCACTAAAGGAATATGTCCTTCTTATTAATGCCTGCACTTTTGCAACAAGGACATTTAAATCAAATGGTTTGGATATGAAGTCATCACCGCCCATATTTACAGACATAATAATATTCATATTTTCCGACATAGATGAAATAAAGATTATGGGAACTTTTGATATTTTGCGGATTTCACTACACCAGTGGTAACCATTAAAAAATGGTAATGATATATCCAAAAGGACAAGATGTGGATTAAATTTTATGAATTCAGCAGTAATATCTTTAAAATCTGTTATAAATTCAGTTTTATAGTTCCATCCATCTAAACAGCTTTTTATTGACTTTGCAATTGTCATATCATCTTCAACAATTAAAATTTTATACATTTTTTACTCCTGTATATAGGGTTTGTAAATGAGAAGTTAATCCATCCCCTGGGAGATGTTGCCAAAATCCGGTACTATAAATGCTTTTAGTAATTCTAAAGCCCGGTATTTTGAAAATCTAATAAAGATTGATAAACTCGCTGTACTCAAACATATCAATCTTTATATATTTTCTGAAATACCGGGCCAAGAATTACAATAAAAGCATTTAATGTACCTATATTTTGTCAGCATCTCCCAAAGGTTAAATTAACTTTAAAATTATAAACCCTATAAAATCTACTAAGATTTTCAAAAATACTTCATTAAGACTTACTAAAAAATTTTTTAATGTGCCTACATTTTGGAAATGTCAGCTTACGTATAACTTAAGCCTGGAATTATAAACCCTATAGGTTAAATTCTAAGACCCGATTTTGAAAAATTATATTATTGTTAATTATATCATATTTTTGACCTGAACGTAAAAATTAAAGGATTGTAATGGATAAAAAAGGAAAAACAACGTTTACAAAGTGTTTGGTTTGTAGTATTATTAATTTATATACTACGAGGGTATATGTTTATAAGTGAAGGTTTTTATATTTACATATTGATTATGATTAATAACCACGAAGGTTGATTGCTTTATTAAGCGTCAGTTTTTGTGGTTTTTTATTTGTATATTGAGGGGGAGGTAATTATATGCATATTCCAGATAATTATTTAAGCCCTGCAACATGTGCTGTTATGGGTATAATAATGATTCCAATATGGATAAAATCAATTAAAAAAGTAGAGAAAGAGGTCAGCAAAAAGAAGATGCCCCTTATGGGTATAGGAGCGTCGCTTTCATTTTTAATAATGATGTTTAATATACCACTTCCAGGCGGGACTACCGGACATGCTGTTGGGGGAACTTTGCTTGCAATTATTTTAGGACCTGAAGCTGCATGCATTTCGGTGACAATAGCACTCTTAATCCAGGCATTGTTATTTGGTGATGGTGGTATACTGGCATTTGGTGCAAATTCATTTAACATGGCATTTATAATACCGTTTACAGGATACTATATCTATAAATTTTTGAATGAAAAAATAAAAATAAGGAAAGGTAAATCTGTTTCAACATTCATTGCTTCGTATATGGCGATAAATGTTGCTGCATTATGTGCATCAATAGAACTCGGGATTCAGCCCTTATTGTTTAAGGATGCTTTAGGTATTCCACTATATTGTCCATATTCATTATCCATTACAATACCGTCTATGTTAATTCCACATATTTTGGCTGCGGGGATATTAGAAGGTATTATAACTGTTGGAGTACTAAATTTTATAAGAAAAGTTTCTCCAGGGATTATATATGAGGGTAAAGAGACTAAAACTAGATCTATATACGCCTTTATAATAGGACTTATATGTTTGACTCCATTAGGACTTTTAGCTGCAGGTACGGCATGGGGCGAGTGGGGGTCAGATGAGATAAGTTCTGTAGTTACAGGTGGAAAGGCCCTAGGGTATATACCTAAAGGGATGAAAAGCGGTTTTAATTTTAGTTCGCTTATGCCTGATTATTCCGTTAAAGGACTTCCAGATAATATAGGATATATACTGTCTGCTGTTGCTGGTGTTGCCATACTTTTGATTGTATTTAGATTAATAGCTAACATCAAAAAGAATAATAGCATTCACAGTTCACATTAAAGGGGAAATTAATATGCCGGAGTGGCTTTTGAAAAAAGATGATTATACGCCACCTAAGGATAAAGATGCTTTCATAGATAAGAGTATTTTTTCTATTTTAGGTGTTTTGAATAAATTTATGAAGCAAACTGAATGTAAGCAGAGTAAATTTAAGTGTAATGCTTTGCTTAAACTTATTACTACATTTGTATTGATTGTTTTTATCTCTTTAACGAGAAGTTTTACATTTGTATTTTTAGCTAATGTGTTAATACTGATTCGGCTTAATTTTCTTAGAATAGATGAGATAAAGCATATTCTGAAGGTTAGTTTAGTTATAGCTTTATTTAGTTTTATAATTTTATTGCCATCTGTTTTTTTAGGATACGGTAACAATTCTTTAATGATTACCTTGAAAATTTTTGTTTCGGTTGAAACTGTCAATATTTTAGCTGTTACTACACAATGGAATGAATTGATTTCAGCCTTAAAGTTATTTAAAATTCCTGATATGTTTATTTTTGTCTTCGATACGACTATAAAATATATTTTGATTTTAGGCGAGTTTTCTTTAAACATGATTTATGCACTTAAACTGAGATCTGTTGGAAAAAGTAAAAATAAAACTTCATCGCTTTCTGGTATATTAGGTACCATATTTATAAAATCTAAAGAAATATCGGATGAAATGTATACTGCAATGGAATGTAAGGGATTTACCGGGAAATATGTTGTGTATAATAAGTTTAAATTGAAACTGCAGGATTATGTCTGTATAATATTTAATGTGATTTTCATATTAATATATTTTTATTTTGATAGGTTGTGATTTTGTGATTGATATAAATGATGTTTATTATAAATATGATGATGAATTTATTGCACTTAAAAATATAAATCTTCACGTTAATGAGGGTGAGTCGATTGCACTTGTGGGTGTTAATGGCAGTGGGAAATCCACACTTATGAAGCTGATAAATGGACTTATATATCCTGATCATGGAAGCTATAGATTTGAAGGAGATGAGATTAACTATAAAAAATTGCAGAATGAAAAGTTTTCAAAGCAATTTCACAAAAAAATAGGTTTTGTTTTTCAGAATTCAGAAGTGCAGCTTTTCTGCTCAAATGTTTATGATGAGGTTGCATTTGGACCGAGGCAGATGAGTATGGATGAAAATGAAGTTAGAGAAAGAGTGGAAGATACCTTGAAGTTACTAAAAATAGAGAAACTAAGATATAGACAGCCATATCATTTGAGCGGAGGAGAGAAGAAGAAAGTAGCTATTGCATCTGTTGTTGTGCTAAATCCGGATGTTTATATTTTTGATGAACCAATGAGTGGGCTTGATCCAAGGACTAAAAGGTTTTTAAGAGAGTTTATGATAAATATAAATGCTGCAGGCAAGACAATTATATGTTCCACACATGATTTTGAATATGTAAAAGGTGTTTTCAAGAGGGCCGTTGTCTTTTCAAAAGGTCATACGATTATTAGAGATGGAGCTTACGACGAAATTATGTGTGATACAAGATTCTTGTATGATAACAATATTATTTAATACGATTGTAGGGTTTGTAACTGAAAGCTTAACTTATGCTCCGGCTGGAATTCCCAAAATACGTCACGTAAAAAATTTCTAGTAAGTCTAAGCTTGCGCTTAAAAAAATCTAAGCGGATTTTATAAACTCACTTTGTTCAAACATATAAAATCCACTAAGATTTTTAAGAACGCTTCGCTAAGACTTACTACAAAATTTTTTAATGTGCCTTAATTTTAGAAATCCCGACCGGAGCATAAGTTAAGCTTCTACTTGTAAGCTTTAAAATTACAAACCCTATATAAAAAATAAGGGAAATATCCCTTATTTTTTTATAGTCACAAGAAATGGTAGTATTTCCCGGAAAATTTTGTTGTAAAAAGTAAAAAAATTATAATTTTAGTGATATAATATATATAATTAGCTATATTGCGATAAATTTTGATCAGTTGACGAGGTAAAAGTATGAAGGGAAAGACTCATGTTGGAGTAGGAGTAGTTACTTTTTTATCAATTTGCAACAGTTTACCTGGAAATTTCAATTTTATTGGGATTATAGTGGTGATTTTTGCATCACTTCTTCCAGACATAGATCATCCTAAGAGTATAATAAATAAATATATTTTACCTTTTAAAAATAAAAATGCAAAAGTTGTTACATATTTATGCCTGGGTGTAATAGTTTTATGGTATGATTATGTTTACCTTAAACAGCCTGCATTTAGGGCTTTAGGGGTATCTCTCCTAATAATATCTCTATCATCTCATAGAAATGGATTGACTCATAGTTTATCAGGAATGATACTATTCTCATTCATTGCCGCATATATAGGGAACATGTACCATGTACATTATATGGTTTATTACTTTATAATTGGTTATGGCATGCATCTTTTATGTGATATGGCAACAAGTAAAGGTATACCTGCTTTTTATCCATTTAGGAACAAAAAGGTAAGGCTGCCAATCACATATAAAAGTAATTCTAAAATTGGTTCTACAATTGAGGAACTTATAATGATATTTGGACTGTTGTTTACTATATACAGGCTTCCGCTAATTTTTTGTAAGTGAATTTTTAGAGGTGATTTTGTGTTCGATTTTAAATATCAATTAAAAATGCTGCCTGAAAAACCGGGTGTTTATATAATGAGAAATAATCTTAATGAGGTTATATATGTTGGAAAAGCTAAAATATTAAAAAATAGAGTTAGGCAATATTTTAGACATTCGAAGAATCATTCAAAGAAAGTTAAGGCAATGGTGAGCAATATAGCTGAATTTGAATATATAGTAACTGATTCTGAAATAGAGGCTTTGATTCTGGAGTGTAATCTTATAAAAAAATACAGGCCTAGGTATAATATTTTATTGAAGGATGATAAGCACTATCCATTTATAAAGGTAACTGTTAACGAAGATTTTCCACGAATATTTGTAACAAGAATACTTGCGAAGGATGGATCAAAGTATTTTGGGCCATATACAGATGTTTCAGCCGTATATGAAACTATGGAATTATTAAAAAAAATTTTCCCTATAAGAACGTGTAAAAAATTTATAAAGGAAAATGGGGATAAGATAAGACCATGTTTAAACTATCAGATGGGACTATGTAAGGCTCCTTGTTCTGGATATATAAGTAAAGCAGAGTATCAGGATATAGTTAAAGGCATAATTGACTTACTATCTGGAAGAGATGATTTTATAATAAAAAAGCTCAAAAATGATATGGAAAGGGCATCAGAAGATTTAGAATTTGAAAAAGCGGCAAGAATTAGAGATAGGATATTTGCTGTTCAGAAGGTTGTTGAAAAACAAAAGATAATAACGGGTAATTTTGAAGATGAAGATTTCATAAATATGTATTGTGATGATAAAGATACGTGTGTTCAGGTTTTTTTCCTTCGAGGAGGAAAAATAGTGGGCAGAGAGCATTTTATAATAGAAGATAGTGCAGATGATGAAAAATCTCAAGTTATGGCAGATTTTATAAAGGAATTTTACGGGGGAACTGCATTTGTACCAAAATACATATTTTTACCATTTGTTTATGATAGAGAGCTTCTTGAAGAATGGCTTTCAATGAAGAGAGGATCCAAAGTGCTTATAAAGATACCTAAGAAAGGTGAAAAAAAGGATACTTTAAATTTAGTTGAAGAAAATGCGGGGATTACTCTCAAGCATTTCAAAATTAAAATTATAAGAGATAAGAAGCTTTATGAGTCAGTATTAAAGGATCTTAAAGAAGTTTTGAATCTTGACTTAATTCCAGAGAGAATAGAAGCCTATGATATATCCGACATACAGGGAGTAGATTCAGTTGGAAGTATGGTCGTATTCGAAAATGGAAAGCCAAAAAACAGTGATTATAGAAGATTCAAAATAAATACTGTAAAGGGTGCTAATGATTATGACAGCATGAAAGAAATTTTGACAAGAAGATTTAAACATGGATTTGATGAAATAAAAGGTATACAACAGAGAAAACTCAATTTTGCATCCGGGAAGTTTTGTGTTTTTCCGGACTTAATAATGATGGATGGCGGGAGAGGCCAAATTAATATTGCATTAGATGTTTTAAGGAAATTTGATTTAGATATACCTGTTTGTGGTATGGTTAAGGATGAAAATCATAATACTAGAGGTCTTATATATAACAACATTGAGTTAGATGTTAATTCAAAGTTGATTAAGTTCATAGCTCGTGTGCAGGATGAAGTGCACAGATTTGCAATAACTTATCACAGAAGTTTAAGAAAGAAACGAGTACTTCATTCTATATTAGATGATATACCTAATGTAGGTGATAAGAGGAGGAAGGAGCTTTTAAAACACTTTGGAAGCATAGAAAATATAAAGTTAGCAACTTACGAGGAGCTTATAAATGTTCCTTCGATAGATAAAAGAGCAGCTGATAGTATAATACAGTATTTTAAAAGTTAAAAGTGATAACCATATTTGTTTTAAGAATAGGGAAAGTTAATTGATGTTAATCTTGATTAAGCCTATTACATACATTATACTAAATATGGATAAATTTTAAGTTTGAGGAGATTATGTCATGGATGAATTTAGAGATATCAGCAGAAATTTGTATAGTATATTGGAAAGAGAAGATATAAAGATAGATGAACCTATGAAGAACCATACTTCATTTAAAGTAGGGGGTCCTGTAGATGTATTAGTTACTCCAGTAAGTTTTGAGCAAGTTATAAGTGTAGTTAAATTATGTAATTTAAGTAATATTCCATATTATATAATAGGAAATGGTTCTAATTTATTGGTAAAAGATGGTGGAATAAGAGGAATAGTTATAAAGCTTTGTAAATTAAATAAAATATCTGTTTTAGAAAATAAGGTCACGGTTCAAGGAGGAGCAACTCTGAAGGATGTATGCAAAGTTGCCCTTGATAACAGTTTGACGGGTCTGGAGTTTGCATGTGGAATTCCTGGAAGTGTAGGCGGAGCTGTTACTATGAATGCAGGAGCTTATAATGGGGAAATATCTCAGGTTGTAGAAAGTGCAAAGGTAATAGATAAAGAGGGCAATGTAAAATTGCTTGATAAGAAAAATTTAGCACTTGGATACAGAATGAGTTCTATATTAAAATATGGGTATACGGTGCTTGAAGTTACTTTCTCATTAGAAAAAGGTGACTATAATCATATAAAAAATAGGATAGATGAGTTAAATACTAGAAGAAGTGATAAACAACCTCTTGAATATCCATCTGCCGGAAGTACTTTTAAGAGACCGGAGGGACATTTTGCAGCTAAACTTATAGAAGACACTGGACTTAAGGGATTAAGTGTTGGAGATGCAGAGGTATCTAAGAAACATTCTGGTTTTGTGATAAACAAAGGAAATGCAACTGCAAAGGATATATTGGATTTAATAAGGCTTATACAACAGAAGGTAAAAGAAAAGTTTGATGTCGACCTTTATACTGAAGTAAGAATAATAGGTGAGGAAAGGGCAAGTAAATAATATATATGTTTTTTATTGATATGGAGGATCTAAAATACTTTAAGGTATTAGGTTCTCCATATTCTCTGCCATATTTCTTATTGCAATATGTTATGGTATAATAAGAAATAAAATTTGATTAAAAAATTTTTCTGTGATTGTAGTGTATGTAGTTGCTGTTTAAATAAAATTTAAGATAAGCAGGCATAATAATTTTATTACTGGAGGTTTAGTTATGAGATTTGTCATAGTAACAGGTTTATCAGGTGCTGGAAAAACTCAGGCAATACGAAACCTAGAGGATTTAGGATATTTCTGTGTAGATAATCTTCCGCCTACATTAATACCTAAATTTGCGGAAGCTTGTTATCAAACTGATGGCAGAATAGATAAAATAGCATTAGTTATAGATATAAGGGGCGGAAAGTTTTTTGATGATTTATTTGAAAGTCTAAATTATTTAAAAGATGAAGGATATAAATATGAGATTTTATTTTTAGATGCCTCAGATGAGGTGCTTGTAAAGCGCTTTAAAGAATCTAGAAGAAAGCATCCTCTGGCACCAGATGGGAGAATATTAAATGGCATATCAATGGAGAGGAATAGATTAAGAGAAGTAAAGAACAGATCAAATAATATTATTGATACTTCTAAACTTGCAACGCGTGAGCTTAGAGAGGAAATAACGAGAATCTATTCTGAAGAGGGGCAGATTGAAAATGAATTAATGGTCACTGTAGTGTCATTTGGATTTAAATATGGAATACCTGTAGATTCAGATTTAGTATTCGATGTCAGATTTTTACCTAATCCATATTATATACCTGAATTAAAGAGGTTTTCTGGAAAAGATGAACCTGTAAATAAATATGTAATGGACTTTGATGAAACTAAAAAATTTATATCTAAGTTATATGATATGTTGGATTTTTTGATTCCCCATTACCTGAAAGAAGGTAAGAGACAGCTTATTGTGTCAATTGGATGTACCGGAGGAAGACATCGTTCTGTTGTTATCGCTAACAGAATTTATTCTAAACTTAAATCTCATGGATATAAAGTAAATATAGATCATAGAGATATCGAAGAGGATGTCAATAAAGGTGGTAAAAAACTATGAAAATAGTAGACTGGTTTAGGCCCGGGATAAAAGTTAAAAGGTGGATTGTACTTGGTGCTATGGGTATACTGTTTATAATATTTGGTGTAATTGAATTTATAAATAGAAGATTTTATAGCATATATTATATATCATTTTATATATTCTTGATGCTGACAGGAGTGTTTGTGCTTTATATTTCAATAACACAAGGCATGCGCTCGATAATAGCTTTAATTAATAAAGGATATTTAAATGTGTCTATTGATTCTAAAAAACTTGAAAGTTTGATATATGAAAAGAGACTTCTTGTAAAAGGACCTAAAATTGTCGTAATTGGTGGAGGAACAGGGTTATCCACTATGCTTAGAGGACTAAAATATTATACATCTAATATAACTGCTATAGTTACTGTTGCGGATGATGGAGGAGGTTCTGGAGATTTGAGAGAGGATCTTGGGATGCTGCCTCCAGGTGATATAAGAAATTGTATACTTGCGCTTGCGGATACAGAGCCTTTAATGGAAGAACTTCTTCAATATAGATTTAAGGATGGAAAACTTAAAAATCAGAGTTTTGGGAATCTATTTTTGGCTGCTATGGATGGAATTTCAAGTAATTTTGAGGAAGCTGTCCATAAGGTGAGCTCTGTTTTGGCTGTAACAGGAAAAGTAATACCAGTCACACTGGATAATGTAGTATTAAAAGCAAAATTAAAAAATGGAATGATAGTAGAAGGAGAATCAAATATTCCAAAGGCTGTTATTGAAAATAAAAGTTCGATTGAAAAAGTTTTTATAGATCCACCTAATGCCAGAGCATTAGATGAAGCAGTTCAAGCCATAATGGAAGCTGACGCCATAATACTTGGCCCTGGAAGTTTATATACAAGCGTTATTCCTAACATAATGGTCAGAGATATAGCAAATAGTTTAAAAAGAACTCAGGCGGTAAAATTATATGTTTCGAATATAATGACGCAGAATGGTGAGACAGATGGATATACTGTTGGAGATCATATCAAGGCAATATTTAATCATATTGGAGAAAACGTACTTGATTATGTAGTTGTAAATGTTGGAAATATTGATTCCAATTTGAGTCATAAATATAAACAGGGAGAATCTCATCTTGTAAAAATAGATGAAGAAGAAATAAAAAAATTAAATGTTGAAATAATCAAAGGTAATTTTATAACAAATAAACATGGACTTGTAAGACATAATTCAGAAAAACTGGCATCTATTTTAATAGAAACAATAATGGATAAAAAGCTTTTATTTGACAGAAAGAAAATTATTGAATACTTCTATTTATCAGAAAGATTAAAACAAAATAAAAGTAAATAGGGGGAATAAACTATGTCATTCTCACTTAAGGTAAAAAATGAAGTTTGTAGGCATTCAGATATGAGTAAGATGGAAGCTATATCAGAATTATCTGCTATAATGAAGGTTAGTGGTACTTTAATGCTTGGAGGAAATAAACAATTCAGTTTTAAAGTAATGACTGAAAATCCAGCTATTGCGAGATTTATATTTACGCTTTTAAAGAAACATTTTGATATACATACACGGATAATGGTAAAAAAAAGCAATTCTCTCAAAAAAAACAATCTTTATATGGTTTACATAACTGAGGAAATGGGCGTAAAAGATCTGCTCAAAAAAGTTGGACTTTTAAAGGAAGAAAATAGTATTTTTGCACTTGATTATAGTATTCCTAAAGATGTTATAAGTGATGAAAAAAGCAGAAGGGCGTACATAAGGGGAGCTTTTTTAGGTGGTGGAAGTGTGAGTAATCCTGAAAAAACATACCATCTTGAATTTGTAACACATGATAATGATTATGCAAAAGATCTGAGTAAACTCATAAATGGATATGACTTGAATTCAAAGGTTATAAAGAGAAAAAACAGTTATATTGTGTATTTAAAAGAAGGTGAACAGATAGTCGATCTTTTAAATATAATAGGCGCTCATGCAGCACTTTTGAAGCTTGAGAATGTAAGAATAATGAAAGAAATGAGAAATAATGTTAATAGACTTGTGAATTGTGAGACTGCAAATCTAAGTAAGACTGTAAATGCTGCAGTTAGACAGGTTGAAAGTATAAGGATAATACAAAGGGAAATAGGACTAAATAGATTGCCAAAAAATTTAAGGGATATAGCAGAGCTAAGATTGAATTACCCTGATGAATCTTTAAAGGAATTGGGAGAAATGTTAAATCCACCTGTTGGTAAGTCAGGTGCAAATCACAGACTTAGAAGGATAGAAAAGATTGCAGAGGAACTTAAGAAGGAAGGAAGGTAAAAAGTAATTGTGTCAAAGCATGAAGATATAATTAAATACATACTTTCGCTTGACGTTGGTACTAAAATTTCGGTTAGGGGTATAGCCAATGGTTTAGGGGTTAGCGATGGAACAGCGTATAGAGCTATAAAGGATTCGGATACTCTTGGGATAGTTACTACAATTCCAAGAGTTGGAACGGTAAGGATAGAAAAAGTAGAAAAGAAGAATATTGAAGTTTTAACATATGGACAGGTAATAAATATAGTTGATGGCACACTGCTTGGTGGCAAGGACGGTGTTTATAAAACGCTTCATAATTTTGTAATAGGAGCGATGACTATAGATGCAATGGTAAAATATATAAATCCAAATTGTCTTTTAATAACTGGAAATAGAGAAGAGACACACAGACTTGGTCTTATGAATGAATGTGGCGTCTTAATAACTGGTGGATTCGGTTGTAGTGATGAAATCAAGAGGCTCGCCAATGAGAAATGTTTGCCTATAATATCTACGAGTTATGACACATTTACTGTTGCAAGTCTTATAAATCGTGCTATTTCCGAAAATCTTATAAAAAAGGATATTGTTTTAATAGAAGATATTATGATAAGTGAGCCTAGTTCACTTAATGTAAATAATACTATCAGTGATTGGAAGGAATTAATAAAATATACTCAACATCAGAGGTATCCTGTTGTAGATGATGAGAATAAAGTGGTTGGTATGGTTACATTAAAGGAGTTATCTGATAATGATGATGAACGTTTAGGTAATATAATGGAAAAGGATTTTCTAACGCTAACTCCAAAGACTACTGTTGCATATGCTGCACATATAATGACATGGGAAGGTATAGAGATGTTTCCGGTTGTAAATGGAAAGGAACTAATTGGTGTAGTAACGAGAAGGGATGTTATAAGAGCACTTCAATATATGAGCAGACAGCCCCAGTCAGCTGAAACCTTAGAAGATTTGGTACTTAAAAATTTTGAATTCAGACATGATGGAGATAAATCGTATTTTCTAGGAAAGATAACGGCGGAAATGCTTGACCCTATAGGGATCGCGTCATGGAGTTCTCTTAATATGCTTGTGTCCACTATGGGCATAATGACGCTTAGACAAAAAAACAATATAAATGTGTTTGTGGATAGTATAAATACATATTTTATGAAAGCAGTCCAAATAGATACTGTTATAGAGATATACACTGATATAATAGATTTAGGAAGAAATGCTTGTAAAGTTCAAATAGATATGTATGATGATAAAAAGGAAATCATATCAAAGACATTTTTATCAGCAAACGTACTTAAAGAATAAGTGAGTTTTTTGTACCAAAAATCCAGCAAAAAGTTTGCTTTTGCTGGATTTATATTTTTTGCACTGCATATCCCCTTTGTCTATAGGGTTTGTAATTCTAGGCTTAAGTTATACGTAAGCTTTCATTTCCAAAATACGTCACGTAAAAAATTTCTAGTAAGTCTAAGTTCGTATTTATAAAAATCTAAGCAGATTTTATAAACTCGCAGGCTCAAACATATAAAATCTACTAAGATTTTCAAAAATACTTCACCAGGACTTACTACAAAATTTTTTAATGTGCCTACATTTTGGAAGTGTCAGCTTACGTATAACTTAAACCTGGAATTACAAACCTTATAAAATATTTTATACTCTTTACTATAATGATATAATTTACATGTTGAGCAAAAATGATTTAATTACAAAAAAGTAATAAGGTGGTTATATACAAAACTTGAAACCAGTGTTATTTGCTTAAAAAGTTATATGGGGATGTGGGTGTAAATGAAAAAAAAGTTGGTTATTATAGGTTATAGTGCATTAACAAATGGTATATATCGTGAACAAATCACCAGTTTATTTTCAGATGCCATAATTGTAGATGAATTTTGTGTTGATGATGAAAAGATCAGGCAGGGTTTAAATGCAGATCTGGTATTAGTTCAATCTTATTACATCTTTAAAAGGATCAGGCAGTATGTTCAAGAGAAGAGTAAAATTATAGTAGCAAATAGAACAATATCCAAAGCCGGATTAGAAGAAATTATGAAAATTCCGAAAGGTACGAAGTTAATGCTTGTAGATGAAGATGCGGAAATGGCTACACAAATGGTTTCAGTAATATATCGATTAGGAGTAAGGCATATAGAATTAACGGCATTTTATTCGGGAAGTAATAGTTCATCTGAAGGAAAAAATTTAATTATGCTTGGAGAATCGAAATATATTCCCAGGTCTCCAACGAAAATTATTAATATTGGAAGCAGTCTTCTGGATATTAGTACAATAATGGATATAGCATCGGTGTTAGGATTGGTTCATATCTTAGAAAGTCAAAATATTCAAAAAAGCTACAAGGAAATTGTTACAACAAACTTTGGATTATCGGGTTTAATTGGAGAAACTAATTTATTTGAAAAAGAATTAGATATTTTACTCCAGGTTTTAGAAGATGGTATTATAGGGGTAAATTATAAAGGATTAATATGTACATATAATGAAGGAGCAGAAAAAATTATAGGGTATAGAAAGCGGGATATCATATATAAATATGGATTAGATATATTAGGAAAGATTCCTTTTAAGTATGTACTTGAAAATTCACAATCAGTTAAAGAAAAATTGATAAAAATAAATGGTTATGATGTTGTTACTTCAGTTCACCCAATAATTCATTCTAATAGATTATATGGAGCAGTTGCTATTATAAAGAAATTTAGCGATATAGAGAAAAAACAGCATCAATTGAGGTCGCAGCTTATTAGTAAGGGACATAGAGCTAAATATAGATTTCAGGATATATTAGGCAAAAGTGAAGCAATAAAAAAATGTAAAAGTAATGCTATAAAAATGGCAAAATCCAATGCTACAGTTTTAATAACCGGAGAGAGTGGAACGGGGAAAGAATTATTCGCCCAGGCAATACATAATAGATCAAAAAGAAAAGATTATCAATTTGTAGCGATTAATTGTGGAGCTCTGCCAGAAAGTCTTTTAGAAAGTGAACTTTTTGGGTATGAAGAAGGTGCATTTACAGGTGCGCGAAAAGGGGGAAAACTAGGCCTTTTTGAACTGGCACATAAAGGTACTTTATTTTTAGATGAGATTGGAGAAATGTCAAAGAATATTCAAATGAAACTTTTGAGGGTTCTGCAGGAAAGACAAGTTATGAGAATAGGTGGAGATAGATTAATAGATATAGATATTAGATTGATAGCTGCTACAAACAGGAATTTGAATGATATGGTTATTAAAGGAGATTTCCGGGAAGATTTATTTTATAGATTGAATATACTCAGATTAAAGATACCAAATTTAAATTCCAGACGGGAAGATATATTTTTTCTTATTAATCACTTTAAGGATGAATTTAATGGAAAATTTGAAATAGATGAAGCTGCTAAAAATGCACTTTTGAATCATAATTGGAGAGGAAATGTAAGGGAATTAAAAAACTATGTTGAATATATAATAAGTCTCGAGATAGAAAAGGTTTACACTAAGGATCTGCCATTCCAGGATGAAGAGGTATCAGGAAAAAACATACCATATCAGGAAAAGGTTCTAATGGATGAATTTATAGATATGGCAGACAGAAATATAAAAAAATATATTTTTGTTTTGAAGGAACTGGAGAAGGCATTTAGAGTAAATAGGAGAGTAGGAAGAAGGAGTATTTTTCAAAAAGCTAAAAAGGAAGGTATTTTTATTAGTGAACAAGAAGTAAGAAGTATTTTAGTTAATTTAGAAAAGTATCAGATGGTAGAGATATTTAAAGGAAGAACAGGCACAGTAATTACTGAATACGGAAAAAAGTTACTTCTATATTTAAAATAACACATGGGGTTTATACGTGTAAACTTAACTTAGCCCTTAGCCGGGATTTCTAAAATTAAAGCACATTAAAAAATTTTGTAGTAAGTCTTAGCGAAGCGTTCTTAAAAATCTTAGTGGATTTTATATGTTTGAACAAAGTGAGTTTATAAAATCTGCTTAGATTTTTATGAACACAAGCTTAGACTTACTAGAAATTTTTTACGTGACGTATTTTGGAAACCCCGGCTAAGGGCTAAGTTAAGTTTCTACTTGTAAACCCTATAGTTGTGGTGCAAAAGCTCTGTAAAAGGGTTAATAGGTATTTAAGGTATGCCCTATTAACCCTTTTACAGAGCTTTTTTTGATATCAGAGCGCAGTAAATTTGGATTTGTGAATTAATTTGTATTTTGGGAAATGTATAAAAATATAGAATGATCTCAATATTATTCAAAGGGAAGATGTGTATATATTTCCCCAAATATCGATTAAATTTTGAATTAACAATTTTATAATCTTCGAATTGGCACACTATTTGCTCAATATAAATAATGGCTAATATGTGGTATTTTATATAATACTCAAAGGAGGATAGAGATGATATTCAAAAGTTTTGAGGATTTAATTAAACATGTTCAAAATAATAAATCAAGGAAAAGAGTAGCAGTAGTTGCAGCGCAGGATGAGCATACCTTAAAGGCTGTATTTAAAGCAAAACAAAATAATATTGTTGATCCCATATTAATAGGAAATATGGCAAAAATAAAAGAAATTCTAAGAGATATAAAAGAGGAGCCAGATGATAGTGTAATTGTGGAGGTAGAAAATGATGCTGCTGCAGCAGAGAAAGCAGTAGAATTTGTACATCATAATAAGGCAGATTTTATTATGAAGGGGAAAATACAAACTGCAGATATTTTAAAGGCAGTAGTAAACAAAGAAAAAGGGCTTGGAATAGGAAATGTTATGTCACATTTTGTCTTTAATGAAGTACCTAACTATCATAAGCTACTAGTAACTACAGATGGTGGAATGATGATGTACCCGAATTTAGATGAAAAAAGACAAATCATTGAAAATACTGTTAATACACTCCTTACTATGGGATATGAAAATCCTAAGGTTGCTGTTTTAGCTGCCGTTGAAAAAGTTAATATTAAGATGCCTGAGTCCGTTCAAGCAGATCTATTAAAGAAAATGAATCAAAAAGGAGAAATCCAAAATTGTACCGTTGAAGGACCTATTTCATATGATTTGGCTGTCAGTAAAAAATCAGCTGAATTAAAAGGTTACGTAAGTCCTGTGGCGGGAGATGCGGATATTCTGATTGCCCCTAATATTACAGCAGGAAATATATTGGGGAAATGTTTGCTGTGCTCTGCAGATGCCAAAATGGCGGGATTTATTGTTGGGGCTAAAGTTCCTATTGTTTTAACGTCAAGAGGGTCATCGGCTGAGGAAAAGTATTTATCTTTAGTATTATCTGCTTCAGCTGTTAAATAATTAATTGAATACTTAAATTTAAAGATTTTATCACAATGAATAATAAATAAAGGAGAAGGGAAATATGAAAAAGCTTTTAACAGGAAATGAATCTATTGCACGTGGTGCTTGGGAAGCAGGAGTAAGGTTTGCATCTGCATATCCGGGAACACCAAGTACGGAAATATTGGAAAATGTTGCATTGTATAAGGATGATATTTTGGCAGAATGGGCTCCAAATGAAAAAGTTGCCTTAGAATCTACGATTGGAGCATCTTATGCAGGTGCCAGAGCCATGGCTTCAATGAAGCATGTTGGACTTAATGTTGCCGCAGATCCGCTTTTTACTTCGTCATATACAGGAGTTAATGGAGGACTTGTTGTGGTTACAGCAGATGAACCAGGAATGCATTCATCTCAAAATGAACAGGATAATAGAAATTATGCTAAAGCTGCAAAATTACCGATGTTTGAACCATCAGACAGCCAGGAAGCAAAGGACATGCTTAAGGAAGCTTTTGAATTAAGTGAAAAATATAAAACACCAGTACTTTGTAGGCTTACCACCAGGCTTTGCCATTCTAAAGGCATAGTTGAGTGTGATGACAGAAAGGAAGTTCCAATAAGGGAGTATGTTAAAGATGCAGAGAAACACGTTCCAGTTCCTGCATTTACAGGAAAAATGAGAATAAGAGTAGAAGAAAGGCAAAAAAATTTGGAGGAGTTTTCAAATAACACACCTTTAAATTATATAGAAATGCATGATACTAAGATAGGTATAGTTACATCAGGATGCTGTTTTGCATTTGCAAAAGAGGTTTTTGCAGACAATGCATCCTATCTAAAGTTGGGATTTACAAATCCATATCCAGATAAATTGATGAAAGAATTTGCATCAAAAGTAGACAAGATTTATGTAATTGAAGAAAACGATTCCATAATTGAAAATGAGTTAAAAATGCTTGGAATAGAATGTCATGGCAAAGATACATTCCCGTTTCATAACGAACTTACCCCGGATGTAATAAGAAAATCGATTTATGGTAAATACAATGAAACAATAGAATATGATGAGAGTAGAGTGGTTCCAAGACCGCCAAGTCTTTGCTCAGGATGTCCTCACAGAGGTTTCTTCTATGAAGTTGGCAAGAGAAAGGATGCTGTTATATCAGGAGATATAGGATGTTATGCATTAGGCGTTTCCGAGCCATATAATGCTACAGATTTTTCACTGTGCATGGGCGCAAGTTTTAGTATGGGTCATGGAGCACAGCAAGTATTTAATATGAAGAAGGACAATGATAAAAGAATTGTAGCGGTACTTGGGGATTCTACCTTCTTTCATACAGGAATAAATTCACTTATAGATGTTGTATACAATAAAGGTAATTCCATAAATGTAATTTTAGATAATAGAATCACTGGAATGACAGGACATCAGCAGAATCCTGGAACAGGATATACACTTCAGGGTTTAGAAACAGAAATTATTGATATAGAAACGCTGGTAAAGGCTTGTGGAATTAAAAATGTAAGGGTAATAAATCCAAATAATTTAAAGGAAGTAAGAGAAACTTTAGACTGGGCTTTTAATCTTGATGAGGCATCAGTAATTATAACAAGATGGCCATGTGTACTGAAAAAGTTATCCAAAGAGGATAAAGAAGAATTTAATGAGGTATTTAAAGATAAATGTAAAGTAGATAAAGAAAAGTGTATAGGATGCAGAAGTTGTATACGCACTGGCTGCCCATCATTATCTTTTGATAAGGCTCAAAAGAAAGCATCAATTGATGCTTCATCATGTGTTGGATGTGAAGTATGCAAGCAAGTATGCCCTGTAAATGCAATTGAAAAGGAGGCAAAATAATATGACTAAAAGTATATTGTTAGTTGGAGTAGGTGGACAAGGTACAATTCTTGCCAGCAAGATTTTGACTACTGGTTTAATGCAAGAGGGTTATGATGTAAAGATGAGCGAAATACATGGAATGTCCCAAAGAGGGGGTTCTGTTTCATCACAGGTAAGATACGGAGAAAAGGTTGAATCACCGGTTATAGAGATTGGCGGAGCAGATATATTAGTATCATTTGAAAAAATGGAGGCATTAAGGTGGCTTAAATACTTAAAACCGGAAGGAAAGATAGTAGTCAATGACTGCCGAATGGATTCAATGCCTATTATTGGCGGAAAGGCAGACTATCCGGAAGGAATAGTAGAAGAACTTAAAAGTAAAGTTCCTACAACTGTTATAGATGCAGATGGAGAGGCTGATAAGCTTGGCAATACTAAGGTAGCTAATATTATATTGTTGGGAGCACTAGTTAAGAAAATGGGACTCGAAGACATAGATTGGAAAAAGATTATAAGTGAAAATGTAAAAGAAAAGTTTATTGATTTAAATATTAAGGCGTTTAATATCGGATTAAACCTAGCATAAAGTACTTCAATAAATTACATGAGAGAGGAGTGTAGCTGCATATATCAGGATATATGCAGCTAGGTAAAGATGGGTTATAAAATACTAGTAATCAATCCGGGTTCTACTTCTACAAAGATAGCTTTATATGAAAATGAGAAAGAATTATTTAATGTAACGCTGGAACATCCAATTGAGGAAATTGAAAAATACAATAAAATTGCGGATCAATTTGATATGAGAAAAAAAGTTGTTTTGTCCTTCTTAAAAGAAAAAGGGATTGAGATTAATAAATTGGATGCAGTTGTAGGAAGGGGCGGAATGCTTCCTAAGGTACAGTCAGGTGCCTATAAAGTTAATAAATTAATGATAAATAGACTAAGAAATAATCCTGTTGTTGAGCATGCTTCTAATCTGGGAGCACTGGTTGCCTATGAAATTGCAAATTCTATTGGAGTATTGGCCTATATATATGATTCAGTAAGGGTAGATGAGATGAATGATATAGCACGTATATCAGGTATGAGTGATATACCCCGCGAGAGTACAAGCCATGCGTTGAATTCAAGGGCAATGGCAATAAAGGCTGCAAAAAAGTATGGGAAAAAATATAAAGACATGAATTTTATTGTTGCCCATTTAGGTGGAGGAATATCATTAAGTGTTCATGAAAAAGGGAAAATGGTTGATGTAATGCCAGATGATGATGGACCATTTTCCCCTGAAAGAGCGGGTAAATTACAATGTAAGGCTCTTATAGATCTCTGTTATTCGGGAAAGTTTGATAAAGAAACCATGCAAAAAAAGCTCAGAGGAAATGGTGGATTAAAAGACTACCTTGGAACTAAAGATGCCAGGGAAGTTGAAAAAATGATTAAAAATGGAAATAAAAAGGCAAGGTTAGTGTATGAAGCTATGGCCTATCAAATTGCAAAGGGAATAGGTGAACTTGCGACAGTAGTAGAAGGTAAAGTGGATCTCATTATTATAACGGGAGGTATAGCCTATTCAAATATGCTGACAGACTGGATTAAAAAAAGGGTAGAGTTTATTGCACCAGTTGAAATTATGCCGGGAGAGAATGAAATGGAGTCCTTAGCTTTAGGTACTTTAAGAGTGCTTAAAGGAGAGGAAAATGCCAGAGAATATAAGGAGTGAGAGAGAATGATAGTATCAAAGGAAATGCATGAATTAGGAGCAAAACGATCTGTAATAAGAGAATTATTTGAATATGGAAAGCAGCAGGCTGCAGTTGTTGGAAAAGAAAATGTGTATGATTTTAGTATTGGAAATCCAACTATTCCAGCACCAAAATGTGTAGAAGAATCGATAATAGAATTGATAAAAACAGTTGATCCAGTCGAAATCCATGGTTATACTTCTGCACAAGGTGACTTTGAAGTCAGAAAAGGTTTAGCTGACTACATGAATGGTACATTTAATTGTAATCTTGGAGCAGAAAATTTTTATATGACATGCGGTGCAGCAGCGTCACTAACTATTACACTTAAGGCACTTACTGTAGATTCTACTGATGAATTTATTATTATTGCACCTTATTTTCCAGAGTATCAGGTATTTATAAAAAATGCGGGTGCAAAGGTTGTAGTGATACCGGCAGATACAAAAAGTTTCCAAATTCAGATGAATTTACTTGAAGAAAGTATTAATTCGCATACAAAGGGAATTATAATAAATTCTCCTAATAATCCATCTGGAGTTGTTTATTCGGAAAATACATTAAAATCTTTGGCAGATTTATTAAAAAAGAAATCTAAGGAGTATAATAAACCTTTGTATCTCATATCAGATGAACCCTATAGAGAAATTGTCTATGATGGTATAAAAGTACCATATGTCCCATCTTATTATGAGAATACAATTGTATGTTATTCATACAGCAAGTCACTTTCACTTCCTGGAGAAAGAATAGGATATATTTTAGTTCCTGACTGCGTGGAAAATGATCAGGATATATATACAGCTATATGTGGAGCAGGACGTTCTCTTGGATATGTATGTGCCCCAAGTTTATTCCAAAAGGTGATTTTAAAATGTATGGGAAAAACATCAGATATGGCTTTATATGATGATAACAGGAAGTTACTGTATGATGGACTTAGTAAAATGGGTTATCAATGCGTTAGACCGGATGGAGCATTTTATTTATTTGTAAAATCACTGGAAGGTGACTCTGTTAAATTTTCCGAAAATGCAAAAAAATATAATCTTCTTATTGTGCCGGCAGATGATTTTGGATGTCCGGGGTATGTAAGGGTATCCTATTGTGTTGATCCAGAAATGATAAAAAGATCTTTCGATGCATTTCAGAAATTAAAAGATTTATATAAGACAGAAAAGTAGTAATAGAAAAGTTTTTGTAATAACAAAAAAGTTTTTAACGAAGCCGAAAACTTTTATAGCATAAAGTACAAAGTTTTCGGCTATGTTTTTAAAAAATATTAAAAGGAGAGTTTAATATGGGGAAAAAACACAACACAAGAAAGCTAACCTGAAAAAAAGACATTTAAATATGATTGTACTTGGAAGTGCAATTGGAACCGGTATATTCATGGTTTCTTCAGAAACAATTCAAATGGCAGGACCTGCAGTTTTGTTATCTTATGCTATAGCCGGGTTTGCTGTATTTTTAATTTTGAGAATGCTTGGTGAAATGACAATAGAAAATCCGGATTCTGGTTCTTATTGTGCATATGCTGAAAAATATTGGGGCAAACTCCCGGGATTTATTGTCGGATGGAATTGGTGGTATACATGCATTGTCGTAAGTATGCTTGAACTCACAGCCTCCTGTGTTTTTATGGATTATTGGTTCCCGAATCTGCCACATTGGATTACAGTTTTTGTGTTTTTAGTAATTATTTATGCTATTAATATGATTAATGCAAATGCTTTTGGTGAGTTTGAATTCTGGCTCTCATGTATAAAAGTATTCTCAGTACTTTTAGTAATAGTTTTAGGTATTGCTGTTATTTTAGGAATTAAAGGCGGTAAAGCTATTGGATTCAGTAATCTTTGGGCCTATGGAGGTTTTTTCCCAAAGGGTGCCAAAGGTTTATTATTTGCTCTTTTATCAGCTGCATTTGCTTTTGGCGGAATTGAATCTGTAGGTACGACAGCCGGAGAAGCTGATGATATAGAGAAAACGCTTCCAGAGGCGATTAACAAGATATTTTGGTTAAGAGTTTTTATATTTTATATAGGTGCTATTGGAATTATAATAGCTATTTGGCCCTGGACTAAAATTGCACTGAATACCAGTCCGTTTGTTATGGCTATGGATGGATTGGGAATAAAAGCAGCGGCATTCATTATGAATATAGTTTGTATAACTGCTTGTCTTTCAGTTTTTAACTGCATGGTTTTTAGTAATCCGAGGATACTGTCAAGCCTTGCTGAAAGCGGAAGTGCACCTAAGTTTTTAACCAAAAAGAATGAAGCTGGTGTACCAACTACAGGTCTAAAAATAAATGCAGCTATAACTTTACTTGTAGTAGTTTTAAACTACTTTTTTGCAAATCTGTTTAACTATCTTGTGTCGATAGTACTTGTGTCGGAGATTATTACCTGGGGAGCAATTGCTATTACTAATATGCGTTTTCATAAGAAAATCGGAAAAGAAGCTTCCAGTAAATTAAAATTTAAGGTTCCATTCTATCCGCTTTCTAATTATTTTTGTCTGGCCTTTTTAGCTTTGTTATTGATTTTGATGACAATGGTACCGGGTTATAAAACTGGACTTATTGCCCTGCCAATATGGCTTTGTGTACTGATTGTAGGTTATGCATGCAAACAAATGTATTCTAATAAAAAGAAAAAAATAAGTTCGGACAATTTAAATAATTATTCTAAGTAACATTTTCAGATTACTTAATTTTATATTCTATACTCTTCGTTACAATGATATAATTAATGTATTAGTAAAAATGATTTAATTACAGAAAGAGAAGAAGGTGGGTATGTGGAAAAAAAGTATGAATGGATAAGTTTACATCAGCATACGGAGTATTCACTTTTGGATTCCTCGGCTAAAATTCATAATCTCATAGCGAGAGCAAAAGAACTTGATATGAAGAGTATAGCAATAACAGACCATGGAGTAATGTATGGGTGTGTGGAGTTTTACAAGGAAGCAAAAGAGCAGGGAATAAAACCTATAATAGGCTGTGAAATATATGTTGCTCCAAAGTCTATGTATATAAAGCAAAATGATAGAGAGAATGAAAATTATCATCTGGTTCTCCTTGTAAAGAATGAGGTAGGCTATGACAATCTGATGAAGATAGTGTCTAAGGCGTCAATTGATGGATTTTATTATAAACCGAGAGTCGATCATGATTATTTAAAAACTCATAGTGATGGAATAATAGCATTAAGTGCTTGTCTTGGCGGAGAGATACAGTCATATATACTAAAAAATAGAATAGATAAGGCTAAAGAAACAGCCCTTTTTTATAAAGATATATTTAGTGATGGTTTTTATCTGGAGCTCCAGTATCATGGTATGGAAGAGCAGCTTAAGGTAAATGAAGAACTTATAAAAATGTCAAAGGAACTTCAAATACCACTTGTAGCAACTAATGATGTACATTACATATGTAAAGAGGATTTTAAGGCTCACGATGTACTTTTATGCATACAGACTGGAAAAACAGTTTATGAAGAGAATAGAATGAAATATCCTTCTGATGAGTTTTACTTAAAATCTCCTGAAGAAATGTATAAAATATTTTCCTATGTGCCAGAAGCACTAGAAAATACAGTTAAAATCGCAAATGAGTGCAATTTTGATTATGAGTTTCATAAATCGAAACTGCCAACGTTCCCACTTCCAGAGGATGTAGATCCTTTTGAGTATTTAAAAAATTTATGTTACAGCGGATTAAAAGAGAGATACAGTGATGTAACGGGTAAATTAAAGGAAAGACTTGATTACGAACTTGGTATAATAAATCAGATGGGTTATGTAGATTATTTTTTGATAGTGTGGGATTTTATAAGATTTGCACGTGAGAGTGGTATAATGACAGGGCCTGGAAGGGGATCTGCTGCGGGATCAATAGTTGCGTATACACTTGGAATAACTAAGATAGATCCTATAAAATACGGACTTATTTTTGAACGATTTTTAAACCCGGAACGTGTGTCAATGCCTGATATAGATTCTGACTTCTGTTATGAGAGACGAGGCGAAATGATAGACTATGTTGTCAAAAAATATGGAGAAGACAATGTCTCTCAAATTATAACATTTGGGACAATGGCCGCAAGACTTTGTATAAGAGATGTTGGAAGGGCAATGGATTATCCATATGGAGAAGTTGATAGAATAGCAAAGATGGTTCCAACTGTTTTAAATATAACTATAGATAAAGCTCTTGAATTAAGCAGTGATTTAAAGGAAGCTTACGACAGCGAGCAAAGAACAAAAGAACTTATAGACATAGCAAGATCGCTTGAGGGTCTTCCAAGGCATACTTCCACACATGCTGCAGGTGTTGTTATATCGTCTAAACCTCTTGTAAGTTATGTGCCGCTTCAAAAAAATGAAGGTAATATAGTTACCCAATTTACTATGGGAACACTTGAGGAACTCGGGCTTTTGAAGATGGATTTTTTAGGACTCAGAACGCTTACCGTGCTTAGAGATACTGTTAATATGGTGAAATCTAATAGGAATATATCAGTAGATCTGGATAAGATAGACTATGATGATCAAAAAGTTTACAATATGATAGGTAAAGGGAAAACTGTTGGTGTATTTCAGCTTGAATCTGCTGGAATGACATCATTTATGAAGGAATTAAAACCAGATTCCTTTGAGGATATAATAGCAGGAATCAGTCTTTATAGGCCGGGTCCTATGGCAGAAATACCGAAATATGTTAGTAATAAAAATAATCCCGGTAATGTTGAGTATGAGACACCTGAACTTGAATCTATACTTTCTGTAACATATGGGTGTATGGTTTACCAGGAACAGGTAATGGAGATAGTGAGAAAGCTTGCAGGCTACTCTATGGGAAGAAGTGACCTTGTAAGACGTGCTATGTCCAAGAAAAAACACCATGTTATGGAAGAAGAAAGAAAAAATTTTATATACGGTATAGTTGATGAAAATGGAGAAGTTACGGTACCTGGATGTATAAGAAATGGCATATCTTATGATATAGCAAATAGTATATTTGATTCAATGATGGATTTTGCATCATATGCGTTTAACAAAAGTCATGCAGCTGCATATGCAGTCATTGCATTTCAGACAGCTTACATGGTGTATTACTATCCAGCAGAATATTTTGCCGCTATGCTTAACAGTGTAAAAGGTGACAATGATAAAGTTGCATATTATATAAGATTTGCAAATGAAATAGGAATAGAGGTTCTTCCGCCTGATATAAATGAGAGCTATGCAAAATTCACAGTCAAAGAGGATAAGATAAGGTTTGGCCTTTCTGCAATTAAAAATGCGGGAGATAATGTAATAGACAGCATAGTTAGATCAAGAGAGGAAAAGGGAGAATTTAAGGACTTGATGGATTTTTGCAATAAGATAGATGTATCGTGTATAAATAAGAGAGTTGTAGAAAGCTTGATTAAAGCTGGTGCATTTGACTGTTTTAATGTGTATCGTTCAAAGATGCTTTCTGTTTATGAGAGAATATTGGATGGGATAAGTAGTTCTAGAAAAAAAAATATAGAAGGCCAATTGAGTCTTTTTTCTGATATAAGTAATTCCGGGGTTGCAATTCAATATCCAGATGTAAAGGAGTTTGATAAGAAAAACATTTTATCGATGGAAAAGGAAATGACAGGACTTTATATAACTGGTCATCCACTTGATGAATATAAAAAGACACTTAAATTACAAACAAGTGTAAAAATATCAGATATAATCGGAGATAAATCTTTAGAGAGTGATTTGACAAATCACATCAAGGTAGAAGATGGTACGAAGGTTATTATAGGTGGAATAATAACTTCCGCAAGTAAGAAGATAACTAAGAATAATGAAATGATGGCATTTATAAATGTTGAAGATTTGTACGGTGATATAGAAGTAATTGTTTTTCCAAAAACATTTAGTAGATATAGAAACCTTATATATGAAGATGATATTATTCTTGTAAAAGGAAGAGTTAGTATAAGGGAAGATGAACCCTCTAAGATTTTATGTGAGAGTATAGAGCCTTTAGTCAAATTAGAAAGTCAAAAGTTATATATACTAATAGACGAAGAAGCTTTAATGAAGTCAGCAATTGGCAGGGTGAAAAATATTTCGCGTGAGTTTAATGGAAATACTCCAGTATATATATGCACTAAGAAGGAAAGAAAAAAATTTAGATTGGATAGTGAATACTGGGTAGATTCCAATAATGACTTTATGTATGATATAAGAAAAGAATTTGGTGATCAAAATATAAAATTAATTTAGATTTATAAATTTAGAGTATATTTTTTTGATAATAAACAAGAATATAAAATAAGAAAAGAAGTTTTTAAATACCGGATAGATTTTATTATTAGTTTATCCGGTATTTAATTAAATTTAAAGGTATAATATGTCGATATATAAAAAATTTTCATTTAATTAAATTTGGTATAATGAAAAACCTAATATTGTATGATATAATAAACCTATAGGGCGTGTAACCAATGTGGGACATAAATTGTCCATGCGGTCATAGGAGGTATAAATATGAGAACAATAGCTGTATTGACAAGTGGTGGGGATGCACCTGGAATGAATGCTGCCATAAGAGCAGTAGTTAGAACTGGTCTGGATAAGGATCTTGAGGTTATGGGAATACAAAGAGGCTACAGTGGTTTATTAAATGGAGAAATATTTAGAATGGATAGACGCAGTGTAGCTGATATTATACAAAGGGGAGGAACCATGCTTAGAACTGCACGCTGTGAGGAATTTAAAACAGAAGCGGGAAGAAAGAAGGCTTATAATATACTAAAAACGTTCAGAGTTGACGGACTTGTAGTTATAGGCGGGGATGGTTCATTTAGAGGTGCTCAATTGTTATCAAAGTTAGGTATAGCTACAATTGGACTTCCTGGTACTATTGATAATGATTTACCATATACGGATTATACTATAGGATTTGATACAGCAATAAATACTGTGCTTGATGCGATAAATAAATTAAGGGATACATCCACCTCTCATGAAAGGGTAAGTGTTATAGAAGTTATGGGAAGAAATTGCGGGGATATAGCACTTTATTCGGGTCTTGCCGGTGGTGCTGAGAGTATAATAGTCCCTGAAAAGGGATATGATCAAAATACTCTGTGCAGAACTATACTTGAAGGAAAAATGAGGGGAAAGATGCATAATTTAATAGTCCTTGCAGAAGGAATAGGTGGAGCTGAAGAGCTCGCAAAAAAGATAGAAGAAATTACTGGAATGGAGGCAAGGGCCACTAAACTCGGGCATATACAAAGAGGGGGAAGCCCAACTTGCATGGATAGAATTTTAGCTTCCAGAATGGGGTATAAGGCAGTTGAACTTCTATCTCAGGGAAAATCTTCAAGAGTTGTGGGGATAAATGGTGGAAAGATAGTTGATATGGATATAGATGAAGCTTTGGCTGTCCCACGTAAATTCAATGTAGAGCTGTATAAAGTAGCAAATGTATTATCATATTAATTTATATGGTTTATAAGTGAAAGTTTAACTTATGCTCCGACCAGGATTTCTAAAATATGTCACGTAAAAAATCTCTAGTAAGTCTAAGCTTGCGCTTAAAAAAATCTAAGCAGATTATATAAACTCGCTTTGCTCAAACATATATAATCTACTAAGACTTTTAAGAACGCTTCGCTAAGACTTACTACAAAATTTTCTAATGTGCCTTAATTTTAGAAATCCCGACCTGCGCATAAGTTAAGCTTATAATTACAAACCCTATAATTACTTGTAAATAAATTTTTATTAGATAAATAGATTTTATTATAAAAAAATAAATTTATATAAGGAGAGTAATTATGCAAAAGACTAAAATGATTTTTACAATCGGACCTGCCAGTGGAAGTGAGGATGTTCTGTCAAAGCTTATTGAAGCCGGAATGAATGTTTCAAGACATAATTTTTCCCATGGTGACCATTCAGAACACAAGGTGAGGATGGATCTTGTTAAAAGACTCAGAGAAAAATATAATAAACCAATAGCTATAATGCTTGATACAAAGGGACCGGAAATAAGAACCGGTAATTTTAAGGATGAGAAGGTTGAGCTTAAAGAAAGAGATAAGTTCACTATATATTGTAATGAAGAGGTTGTTGGTGATGATACAAAATGTTCAGTAACTTATGCTGGATTGTGCAAGGATGTAAAAAGTGGAGATACTATATTAATAGATGATGGTTTGGTAGGACTTGAGGTTGAAAGTGTTGATGGAAATAAAATTCACTGTGTAGTAAAAAATGCCGGAATGGTAGCAAATCATAAAGGTGTAAATGTGCCCGGTGTATCAATTGATCTTCCGGCTATAACCGAAAAAGATGAAAGTGATTTGATATTTGGCTGTGAGCAGGATGTAGATATGATAGCTGCTTCATTTATAAGAAAGGCGGCAGATGTACTTGCAATAAGAAAAATATTAGAAGCAAATGGCGGACATGATATATTGATATTTTCCAAAGTTGAAAGTCAGGAAGGTGTTAATAATATAGATGAGATAATAAAATTTTCTGATGGTATAATGGTGGCAAGAGGAGATATGGGAGTTGAAATTCCCATGGAGGAGGTTCCTCTTATACAAAAATCTATAATTTACAAATGTAATAAAGCAGGTAAACCTGTAATAACTGCAACTCAAATGTTGGATTCAATGATAAGGAATCCTAGACCAACCAGGGCAGAAGCTTCGGATATAGCAAATGCTATATTTGATGGAACAGATGCTATAATGCTTAGTGGAGAATCTGCAAATGGCAAGTATCCGGTTGAGGCTGCACAGACAATGGCAAGAATAGCTCAGACAGTTGAAGCTAAACTTGATTATGAAACTATACTTAGAAGAAATAAAGAACTTCATATTCAAAATGTACCTAATGCAATAAGTTTTGCAACTTGTACTACTGCAGAGGAATTAAATGCTTCTGCAATAATTACAGCTACGCAGAGTGGCCATACGGCGAGGATTGTATCGAAGTATAGACCGTCTTGTCCTATAATAGCTGTTACATCTTATGAGAGTGTTGCAAGAAAGCTGGCACTTAACTGGGGTGTGTTTGCAATACTAACTGAAAAGGTTAATTCGACAGATGAATTAATAGAAAAATCAGTTGAAATATCTCTTAAAACTAATTATGTTAAGAAAGGTGATCTGGTTGTAATCGCAGCAGGTATACCTGTAAGTTATTCGGGAACTACGAATATGCTTAAGGTTCATATAGTTGGAGATATACTTGCCCAGGGCAGAGGAGTAGGTACCCATCCCGGATATGGTACAGTTAAAATTGTGAATAGTGCCAGGGAAGCTTGCAATAGTATTGAAAGAGGAGATATTCTTGTAATAAAGAATCTTGATAAAGAGTATATATCAGTTTTAGACAGGGTTGCCGGAGTAGTTGCTGAGGATGGAGGATTGACTTCACACCTGGGAATAGAGTGTATATCAAAAGATATTCCACTTATCTGTAATGCCGGTGCTGCAACAGAAGTATTGAAAACGGGGTCGTTTGTAACTCTTGATGTGATAAGAGGAATTGTATATAGTGGAAGAGCCAACATAAAATGATAGGTGTAATTGTTAATTCTATAGCTATTATTTCAGGAAGCATTATTGGTCTGTTGTTTAAAAAAGGAATTTCTAAAAAGATTACTGATGCAGTTATGGTTGGAATAGGTTTATGTACTATTTACATTGGAATATCAGGGACGTTAAAGGGTAAAAATACTTTGATACTTATAGTTTCCATTGTTATAGGTACTATCATCGGTGCATGGATTGATATTGACAAACAGATAACTATTTTAGGTGAATGGATTGGAAGAAGATTTAAATCATCTTCTGATAACTCTATTTCAGTTGCCCGGGGTTTTGTTGCAGCAAGCCTTTTATCTTGTGTAGGTGCGATGAGTATTGTAGGCGCATTAAATGCAGGACTTTCTGGAGATAATACTATGCTTTTTACAAAATCTGTACTTGATTTTATATCATCAGTGGTACTATCTGTAAGTCTCGGAATTGGTGTATTGTTTTCAGCTTCTTTTGTTTTCTTATTTGAGGGCGGCATCGTTTTGCTGGCACAGTTTTTACAGCCAATTTTGACTAGTGCAGCTATTGGAGAAATCACATGTACAGGTTCCATAATGATAATAGCACTTGGATTAAATATAATTGGTATTACTGAAATTAAGGTGGCAAATTATTTGCCTGCAATTATTATAACTCCTATTCTGTGTTGGATGGTAACACTAATATAGGGTTTGTAACTGAAAGCTTAACTTATGCTCCGGCCAGGATTTCCAAAATACGTAACGTAAAAAATTTCTAGTAAGTGTAAGCTTGCGTTCATAAAAGTCTAAGCAGATTTTATAAACTCGCTTTGCTCAAACATATAAAATCCACTAAGACTTTTAAGAATGCCTTGCTAATACTTACTACAAAATTTTCTAATGTGCCTAAATTTTAGAAATCACGACCTGCGCATAAGTTAAGCTTAGATTTACAAACCCTATATAGAGCGCTAAAATTCCTCTGAAGCATAAAAAATTATAATTTTTTATGCATTTGCGCTGTTAATAAGCAGGGAACCTATTGAAATTTTATTAGAAAATAATGTATAATATTCTACACTATGGGTAAAATATTATGATGGATAAAAAAAGAGACAACTGATTCTATTTTTGCACCTTTAATGGTGCTTTTTTTTATTTTCTATTTGATTAGATATGTATAGATTTTTTAATTCCAAGCTTAAGTTATACTCCAGTTGACATTTCCAAAATTCGTCACGTAAAAAATTTCTAGTAAGTCTAAGTTCGTATTTATAAAAATCTAAGCAGATTTTATAAACTTGCAGGCTCAAACATATAAAATCTGCTTAGATTTTCAAAAATACTTCACTAAGATTTACTAAAAAATTTTTTAATGTGCTTACATTTTGGGAATGTCAGTTTACGTATAACTTAAGCCCGGAATTAAAAACCCTATAGTATAAAATTTGTTCTATGTAAAAAAATATAAACATAGGAGGTATTTTATATGGAAACTAAATTGAGTTGTGATGTTAGAAATTGTGTAAATAATATAAGTGGGCTGTGTGATGCGTATATGATTAATATTATTGGAAGTAACGCACGCGAAAATTCTTCAACGGAGTGTGAAACATTTGCAGATAAAAATATTTTAAATATGGCGAAATCACGATTTATAAACTCAAATTTGGATGGAGAATTTAAGCAGATATTTACTAATGAATCTATAGAAATGAGTCCAAAGATAAAATGTGAGGCAAAGAATTGTGTGCATAATGCAAATGGCGACTGTAGTGCTGCAAATATTCAAATACATGAATCCAGGACTAAAGATGGAAATTTATCACAATGTCAGACTTTTAAATCATATAAGCAATTTAATAATGTGCTGGATTAAAAAAGCTTAGTGGCTAACACCACTGAAATTTAATCCTATAACACCTAATATAATAAAAAGTATAGATACTATTTTTAAAACATTAATGTTTTCTTTAAAAATAAGAATTCCTATTATTGATATAACAGTGATTCCTGCTGCACTCCATATAGCATATGCAACACTAATAGGTATTTTCTTCAATGACATTGCAAAAAAAGTAAAACATATGGTATATGTTAAAAATGTTCCTACAACTGGCAAAGGTTTTGTAAATCCATTTGATATTTTCATACAAGTCGTTCCTGCAAGTTCGAATACAATAGCTACAAATAAATAAACCCATTCCATAATATAAGCCTCTTTTCTATTACATGGTATCAGTATAATAGAAAAAAAGATTTTAATCAATAATATAACCAGAGATTTTGGGGAAAATATTCTCTATGTGTAGTTTAAATGCACAATCTCTTAGGTATAGGGTTTGTAACTGAAAGCTTAACTTTATGCTCCGACCGGGATTTTCAAAATACGTCACGTAAAAAATTTCTAGTAAGTCTAAGCTTGCGCTTAAAAAATCTAAGCAGATTATATAAACTCGCTTCACTCAAACATATATAATCTGCTTGGATTTTTAAGAACGCTTCACTAACACTTACTACAAAATTTTTTAATGTACCTAAATTTTAAAAATTCCAGCCTACGCATAAGTCAAGCTTAGAATTACAAACCCTATAAACATCTTGCTGAATTAAAGTTTTAGATTTTATGGACAAATATGTGTGTAAAATGTAGAATGGTTAGGTAAGATTTTGATATAGTAGGTGAAAACATGAAAAAAAATATTCCTGTAATTAAAAATCAGCAGTATGTTTTAAATATAGATAGTTCAGGCTATGAGGGAGAAGGTATAGGCAAAGTACAGGATTTTACTGTATTTGTACCGGGAGCTATGCCAGGTGAAGAGGTCACTGCAAAAATTGTCAAGGTAAACAAAAACTTTGCATTTGGTAAGTTATTGAAGGTTATAACTCCATCAAAGAATAGAGTTGAACCGATATGCAGCTTGTATAAAAAATGTGGTGGATGTCAGCTTCAGCATTTTTCATATGAGGCTCAGCTTGAGTTTAAGAAACAGAGGGTAAAAGACTGCTTGGAGAGAATAGGCAAGCTCTCTGTTAAGTTATATGAAGATAATTTAAATTATGATAAGGATATTATGAACAAGGATAATACAGTGATTTTATATGATACTATTGGTATGGAGAATCCTTATAATTATAGAAATAAGGTTCAGCTTCCGGTAGGAAAAGAGAAGGGTGAAGTCAGTATAGGATTTTATGCAAAGAGAAGTCATCAAATAATAAATATGAATACATGTGCAATTCAAAATAAGGAATCAGATCTAATACTTAAAATAATTAAAGATTGGATGAATGGATATGAAATAGAGCCTTATGACGAACGGAGCGGTACAGGAAATGTAAGGCATGTAATGATTAGAAAGGGTTTTAAAACAAATGAAATAATGGTTGTTATAGTAACTAATAGCAGAGAATTTCCACATAAAGATGAACTTGTTGAAACTCTAATAAATGAAATAAAATCTGTTAAGAGTATAGTTCAAAACATAAATATGAAGAAAACGAATGTGATTTTAGGGCAGGAGTGCAGAACCATATGGGGGAATGATTATATAAGTGACTATATAGGAGATTTTAAGTTTAATATATCTCCGCTGTCATTTTTTCAGGTGAACCCGGTGCAAACGAAGATGTTATATGACACGGCACTCAAATATGCTAACTTAACCGGCAGCGAAATAGTATTTGACGCTTACTGCGGGACGGGTACAATATCTTTATTTTTATCTAAAATGGCAAGAAAGGTATACGGTGTTGAAATAATACCTGAGGCGATTTATAATGCTAGAATAAATGCGGTTCAAAATGGTGTGAAAAATGTAGAATTCATAGTTGGCGAGTCTGAGAAAGTCATACCTGATCTTGTTAACAGAGGTGTGAATGCTGATGTTATTGTTGTAGATCCGCCGAGGAAAGGATGCGACAGGAAGCTTTTAGATACAATTGCTATAATGAAGCCAAAAACTGTTGTATATGTTTCATGTGACCCAAGTACTCTTGCAAGGGATTTAAATATACTTGGAGCTTCAGGTTACAAAGCTGTAAAAGCTCAACCTGTTGATATGTTCCCGCAGACGGCGCATGTGGAGACTATAGTGTTGATGTCAAGAGTCGAAGGGAAATAGTCGCGAAAGCCCAGTATTACTGCAGTTTTTGGGGATTCGAGCAAATTTGGTATCGAATAAGACAAGCGCTCTGTGGTAACTTATCTAAGAGTGCTTTGGCTCGAAAAGTGTAGGTTTGAGTAGCTGATTTAGATGTCACAGAGTTGAAGCTGTGGATTAGATGTCAAGGAGTTGTGTGTCCAAGATAGATGTCAACACCGTATTATGTTATTTTCAAGTAACATTCTATCTTACAGACCAAATGTTAATCCGCGTTGCTTGTGGCAACGGCCTGCTGTTCATACAATGAGGATAACAACTGAAGAAAGGAGGTTATCCTCGATGCTAAGCGAAAACATACAATCCATTAGAAAGTCAAAAGGGCTTTCGCAAGAAGAACTTGCAATTAAGCTAAATGTTGTGAGACAAACAGTATCCAAATGGGAACGAGGTTTATCGGTTCCGGATTCTGAAATGTTGATCACTATTTCAGATATTCTTGAAACACCGGTGAGTGCTTTACTCGGTGAGACTTACACTGAAACACCGGGCGATGATTTGAAAGTGATTTCTGAAAAATTGGAGATCATAAATCTGCAGCTGGCACGCAGTAAGGCTACTAAACGAAAAATGCTTCATTGGCTGTTTATTATATTGTGTATGCTCATTGTAATAACTGCTGCGGTTTTGATTTCACGTAATAGTCTCTACTTGAGTTGGGATTTCAATGATCCGGAAACTGCAGTAGTAGGAACGTTCCTTCATGCATTTGAATGGTTCTTTTTCAGATTAGCACCTATTGCGTTGATTGGAACTGTCGTCGGAATTGTTTTAACAAGAGAAAAAAGAAAATAGACAGACCAAGGCTCCTCACTACTAGCAAATGTGTCAGTGGCGAGGAGCCTTTTTATGCCTCGATCTCAATGCTTACACCGGACTTGAATTCTACGGTGAAGTGGTCTGCGAAGACGTTGATTTTCTCGATGAGTCGTCTGACCAGAGCCTTGTTAAATTCTGTGATGTTGGTTTCTTGTTGACCTATGAAGTTCTGCAGTTCTTTGATTCGGTTCATGGTTTCTTCTCGACTGTAGCTGTCAGCTTCGGACTTTCCCTTCTGTTCGCGGAGGCGGACAAGTTCGGCCTGCACCTGCAGGAAGAGTTCTTTCGGAATGATCGCCTCGTGGTCATCCTCGACGTAGTACTTGAGGTACCGTGCCGTTGTTTTTGATTCGCTTCTTGGTGAGAAAATCGACGGTGTAGGTCTTCTGCAGCAGAGCATCCCCCACGTACTTCTCGTTTCGGAGAATCTTGTTGATGGTGCTAGTGTGCCATTTTGTCTTTCCGGCACCGGCGAGGATGCTGTCTGCCTCAAGGCTAGCTGAAATCTTGTCCATGCTGGAGCCTTCGAGGTACTCTCGGTAGATTCACTTTACAATTTCTGCCTGCTCTGGGTCGATGATCAGGTGACCGTCTTTGTCCTTAGTGTAGCCGAGGAAGCGACTGTGATTCACCTGAACTTTTCCTTGCTGGTAACGGTACTGGAGATCGAGTTTCACGTTCTGCGAAAGACTCTGGCTTTCCTGCTGGGCAAGCGATGCCGTGATCGTGATCAGTACTTCGCTCTTGGCATCCATTGTATTGATGGACTCCTTTTCAAAGTTAGACTGGAATGTTTTTGTCTTTCAGCTGTCGGATGTACTGCAGGCAGTCGAGCGTGTTGCGGGTAAAACGGCTGATCGATTTGGTGATGATCATGTCAATGTTCCCGGTCATGCATTCATCGATCATGCGGTTGAACTCGTCTCGCTTTTTGGTGTTGGTTCCGGAGATGCCGTCGTCGGCAAAGATGCCCGCCAGCATCCACTCCGGATTGCTCTGAATGTACTCGGTGTAGTGGGTGACTTGAGCATCATAGCTGGTTTCCTGCTCATCGGAGTCTGTACTGACTCGACAGTAGGCGGCGACGTGAAGCTTGGGCTGCTCAGATTGCTTGATGGCGTCTGGCAGGAATAAACATGACATTGCCCATCAGTTCACCTCGCTTTCAATGAGACTGTATAGGTATTCTGCCTGCAAGCCTTGGGTCTTCATAGTGCTGAACAGCTTCGACAAGATGGAAGCGTGTCGGAACTGTAGCTTGCTTCATGGCTTTCTTGTGGTTCAGCCTGCCAAGCTTATCAAGCACGTCTGATACATTCCTTTGCAGCGCTGTCGAAAGTCTCCTGATCGATGATGGCGGTAAGAGGTTATTACCAAGATAGTGACTATTCTCCATCAGGCGTTTTGCTTCACCGTGGTAGGCTTCAAGACCTCATCTGACCAGTGGTAAAGATCGGCTTTATTGATTTCAAAAGTGCTGATATTTTGCTGCCTTGGCTGGTAGATGGTAATGGAAATTTGATCGATGTCGTAAATATCATCGAAAAGCTCCAAAGCTCCGAGGGCATAACATTTCATCTGCGGATTCTCATCTGTCAAGACTAGAACACCGAGTCCGTGCTTGTAGTCGATCACCCGAAGTGTGCCGTATGCGATAATGATGCAGTCAGCAGTCCCGAAGCCTTGTTCTACCCAGCGGGAGAAGTCCGCACGCTGCTCGATCAGGATGACCGGATCAGCACAGGTTTTCTTGGCGGCTTCGAATTGCTCCAGAACATATTTGGCATAGCCGGTTGTGCAGTCCTTCATCTCCTTGGAATACTAGGAAAGGTTTTCAGTCGGATCTTCGGTTGAAAGTCCCAGTGCTGACTTGAGTTTATGTTCCGCAAGTGAATGGGCATCGGTGCCTTCTGCAGCGTAGTCACTTCCCTTATCTTTATAATTTTCGGAGAGCCTTGCTGAAGGTGGACAGTGGAGCCAGCGGTTGGAGCTGGATGCAGAGAGGATCGCATGTGCTTTAGCTGCCATTTGCAATTACCTCCGCGTTCTTAAGCAGGGCTTCATAGTTTGCTGGATCGACTAACGAGAGCTTCGCGGCGCCGTATTTCTTGAGCAGGGCGCGTACCTCTGCGGTATGACCGGCGCGGGAGAGATTTGCGAGAACGGGCATTACATCTTTAAGTTTCAGCTTCCTCTTAGGCTCCGACTGTTTCTTAATAGGTGCTTCGGGTTCCTCTACTCCTGAAAATTGCTGGTAAAGCCAGTCGGCTGCGTCGTTAATAGTAGCAGCGGCATCCCGCAGGTCTTTTATGGTCTGATCTATTTCTGCCATCTTTGACATTCTGTTTTCCTCCTTTCTTGGATTGACATTGTGCGGCAAGGATTGAAAGGTTCCTTGCCAGTCTGGCAGATACACGACTGATGGAGTTCAAGAGTTTGATCTCCTCATTGATGTTCCCGTCGGTGTTTGTGTAAGTGCGGTACATTCTGTTCACCTCCATTTCTGAAGGCTTGTATCTCGTGCCTTCACCTTCCACTGGAGATGCACAGGTAATTTGAGCGGAGAATTTTAAAAGAAAATATTCCGGCCATCATCCCGAAGTGGGACAGTGGCTGGAAAGAGCAAGATATTACTTACTTTCTATCTTATGGAGCTCGGTGCGATACCTCTTCATCTGGTCGGCAAAAATGCGCTGTGGTCTGCCAAGAACTTTGGCAATCTTGCGGTCAGAGATACCTTCCGGGTTGTCTATCCAGAGTTGGATGATCTTGTCTGTCTCTAGGTCAAGTTGGCGCAAGATGTGCGATGAGCCGGGTAAGAAGTTGTCTGTCTGCTACAACGTCTTCAATAGATGGACTATTGTCGGTAATGTTCTCCCCGAGGGATACTGTGTTGGGTGCATGATATTCGCATAAATCGCACTGGCCATCGCATTTCCATAAGTAGCACTTAGGACACATGCAACAGCCGTGGTTCTGTTCGCGGGGATACGCCAGATTTCTGGGTAGAGAGAGCGGTACTGCTCCTCTGTGATAGGTACGAGAGTAATCCTGGATGGATTCTCCGGGTTACGAAGTGGATAAAAACGATTTTTACTTGTGTTTGTCATTTTGAGACCTCCGATTTTCGATTTCTCGAACCGGAGGTCTCAAAAAGGCGCAGCTATCCTATAGAAAGAGAATGCAGTCTTTCGGATTACTCCGATTCGGATTGCAGCTTTCCTGCTCATCAGTTAGCTGTGTTACATATTTACTTGTCCACCGAATAACATGAGCCATCGTTGATCGGACGATGCGTTATCCGGGGGGTTCGCTTCGTTCAAATTACAAACTAAAAATTCATATCTCGAATATAATGTTTGATATCTGGAATGTCGCGTGATATAATATACGTGGAATTTTTATGCGTTCACGGTATGTACACACACGTTTTCTTAAAGCTGTATTCAGTATATAAAATGGGTACCTTCGACTTGGGCCTTGTTTGGTTCAACGTGGTTCAGTGTGGTTCCAATCTTACGGAGGAAGGAGACGGTTAATCTTGGGATTTAAAACGCTTTTTTCAATATTGAAGAAGCATATGTCCGACGGCGATGATGTGCCGTATTTTTTTCGTGAGATTATGGCTATGATTACAACCGTTACAGAAGATGAGTGGAGTTCCAACAAAGACCCATCTGTAAAGACTAAGGACAATACCTTGCGCAATTATGTAAAACGCGGAATCTCAAAGAAACTGGCACAGGCGATTGTTTACAGACTTACACCGGAAATATTGACAGAACGGGTAAATGAGAAGAATGAAATTCAAAGATCGCTGATGGCTGATGATCTTCGTGGATATGATCCTTCAATTGATTTAGATAATGTCGGAGAAAAGGTTGCTGAATGGATGGTGGAGATCATTCAGACAACAGCAGGACTTGCTCAGCAGGACGCACTGGAGAAACAGAAGCAGCAAAAACTTGCTATAGAACTAAAGGATAAATAATGGTGAGTATCTTCTTACAGAGTCAACAGGTTTTTGCCCGAATTGTGGTAAAGAACTGACAGCTTCAAACAATGGCAAGACGAAAAGGTATATGAGGTCAGTCTTGTGGATCAAAATGCCGATGTGAAGCCTGAAAATCTTATAGCAATGTGCCCGATGTGCTATGCCACATATTTAATTGATGATAATAAAAAACTCTGTAAAGAGTTGCAGGGCAAGAAAAATGTCCTTACAACGCATAAGCAGAGCGTTCGTTTGCTGGACGACTTTCCGCTTGAAAAAGGAATTACAGGAGTAATTACAAAAATTAAAAAGTTGAAGGAAAAAGATCTGGTGCAGGCAGTACTTGATCCTAAGGAGCTTAATAAAAAAATCGATCCTTCTCAGAATCTGGCTTATACCTTTCAGTAAATAATTATGTAACTACATGTTTTCTGAAAATACATGAAATCATGATGAATCTGGACAATCGTAAAGCTATTGATTATGAAAAAGTTCAGGATCAGATGAAGTCAATTTACAGACGCCTTAAAAAGGCGAATAAGAGTAAATTGGAAATTTTCACTGAGATTTCAGATAAGATTCATCGCGTTACGCTTCAGGACGATATCTTCTGCCAGATTGTGGTTTCATACTTTATACAAAGTTACGAGGTGTTTTAATGCAATTACCAAATAAATTATATTCATATGAGAATAGCACCTTAGATTTGATACCAAAGGTGCTGACAGAACTACAATATGGGTCGAAAAAGGTAAAGGATTTATATAGCATAATTAAGCCTTTCCTTGATGATCCTACAGATTTTTTGGTTGTGATGGATTGTCTTTATGCCCTTCGAGCAGTTGAAATTAACAATAATGGGGAGGTCTATAAATGCTTATAGAAATGAGTTCTCCCGTGTTCATAGAGAAAGGAGTTGTAAGACCTCCAATTGTATTTAAAGAAGGACTTAATGTTGTTCTTGGAAGAGAGGATGGTACGAATTCTATAGATAAATCGTCCGTGCTGCTTGCTATCGACTTTGTATTCGGTGGAAACACCTATATTGCAAGTGATGGTGTCAAGCACATCGGTGATCATACTATTTTCTTTACTTTTAAATTTGAAGGAAAAGAATATTACTTTGCCAGAAATACTGCTTCAGCGGAGGAAGTGCAGATTTGCTCAAAAGGCTATAGTCTTACCGGAAAGGTAAAAACTCGTCAGGAATTTGTTGATTGGCTCAAGAAAAAATACCAGATGGATTTTCCGGGGCTGTCATTTCGCTCTACGCTTAGTAGTTTCTTACGTGTATATGGTAAAGATAATACAAATGAACGCAAACCGTTATATGGAATTCCCGGAGACGGTATGCAGAAATCAATAGATCGACTGGTTAAACTCTTTGACCGATACAGGGATATCGAGGACTTCACAAGCAGACTGGAGGAACAAAAGAAAAAGCTATCTGCGTATCGAGAAGCTCGTAAATATCATTTTGTATCAGACCTCGTCGGTGGAAAAGAAAAATACGATGAAAATCTTGCAGAGATTCATTCTCTACAAGTGGAACTTGATATATTGACTTCTGAACGAGTTTCAACCTGTTCAGAAGAAGACATAGAGAAAAATAAACTTAAATCCGATTTGAAGGATAAAAAATTTCGTTTAGAGGAAAGCATAGAATCTAAAAAACGCAGGTTGAATCTGCTTGATATGAGCTTAAGCTATGGCTTATATCCAACAGAGGCTGATCTGTCCGGATTGCAAGAGTTCTTCCCTGATGTGAATTTGAGAAAATTATATGAGGTGGAAGGATACCATAAAAAATTATCCACCATATTGGATGGGCAATTTGCTGCAGAGCATGAAAGCGTGCAACATGAGATAGAGAACCTTCAATCGCAAGTGGAGAGCGTTGAAGTTCAAATTAGAGAACTTGGAATGGTAGGCAATCTATCTAAGGAATTCCTTGATAGACATTCAGAGATTAAAGGGAAAATAGATGCACTCAAGACACAAAACAAAGCATATCTCACATTGACTGATCTTCAAGATGCTCGAAAAAAAGCGGACGATATGCTAAAAGGTGCAATCGAGACAATACTTGCAGACATAGAGCAGGCTATTAACGATAAGATGAAGGAGTATAATGATTCGCTATTTCTTGAACCACACAAGTGTCCGCATCTGCATTTTAATGAATATAACAGTTATCGTTTTGAAACACCGGATGATACCGGAACCGGCTCAAACTACAAAGGAATGGTGATATTTGATCTTGCGGTATTGAACCTAACAGCATTACCCGCAATAACTCATGACTCGCTGATTCTTAAGAACATAAGCGACGGTTCCATCGATGGCATTATGAAGATATACGCCAACAGTAAGAAACAAATTTTTATAGCTTTTGATAAACAGGATGCATATACACCGGAAACAAGGAAGATTGTATCGGATAATAAGATATTGAAACTATCAAATAACCATTGTGAGCTTTATGGTCAGTCATGGAATGTAGAGGAGGCTCAAAATGAAGACAAGTTATAAGAAATTATGGAAGCTGTTAATTGACAGGGATATGACGAAAACTCAGCTGCGAGAAGCCGCTAAGATTAGTTCGTCATCTCTTGCAAAACTTGGCAAGGACGAAAATGTAACCACAAGCGTTCTTGCAAAGATTTGTGATGTACTGAATTGTGATGTCTCCGACATTATGGAGATGATCCCTGATGAAAATACTGAAAGCGAGGATAAAGATAATGGCTGATAAAAATACTGCCAACATTGGTTTTGAAAAACAAATCTGGGATGCGGCTTGTGTACTCTGGGGACATATTCCAGCTGCGGAATATAGGAATGTTATTATAGGACTTATCTTCCTGAGATATATTTCCACTGCCTTTGATAAAAAATATAAACAGCTTGTAGCAGAGGGCGATGGCTTTGAAGATGATCGGGATGCATATCTGGAAGATAATGTATTCTTCGTACCGGCAGAGGCACGTTGGGAAAAGATTGCGGCTGCAGCGCATAAACCGGAAATCGGTACTGCTATCGATGAGGCTATGCGTGCAATCGAAGCTGATAATAAAAAATTGAAAAATGTTCTGCCCAAAAATTATGCAAGCCCGGATCTGGATAAGAGTGTTCTCGGCGATGTTGTCGACCTCTTTACAAATATGGATATGGGCGAAACTGAGGGCAATCGTGATGTGCTCGGCAGAACTTATGAATACTGCATTGCTCAATTCGCAGCCAAAGAAGGTAAAGGTGGTGGAGAATTCTATACACCTTCAAGTGTTCTTAATACACTTGTTGCTGTATTGAAGCCTTATTCTAACTGCCGAGTATATGATCCCTGCTGCGGAAGCGGTGGTATGTTTGTTCAGTCTGCAAAATTTATTCAGGCACATTCCAACAATCGAGATGCAATCTCTATTTATGGTCAAGAGGCAAATTCGGACACGTGGAAGATGGCTATTATGAATCTAACTATTCGGGGGCTTGATGCTGATCTTGGTTCCTATCATGCAGATACATTTACGAATGACCTCCATCCCACATTGAAGGCAGACTTCATTCTTGCAAATCCACCGTTCAATTACAAACCATGGGGACAGGAAAAACTCAAGGATGATGTTCGCTGGAAATATGGACTTCCTCCGGCAAGTAATGCCAACTTTGCATGGATTCAGCATATGATTCATCACCTTGCTCCGAATGGAAAAATCGGACTTGTACTTGCAAATGGTGCACTTTCTTCACAGAGCGGTGGCGAAGGTGAAATAAGGAAGAAAATTATAGAGGATGATTTGGTTGAAGGAATCATTGCGATGCCTACTCAGCTTTTCTATAATGTAACGATTCCTGTCACGCTGTGGTTTATCACAAAGGGTAAAAAGCAAAAGGGTAAGATTGTATTCATTGATGCCCGTAAGATGGGACATATGGTAGACCGTAAGCACAGAGACTTTTCTGATGAAGATATTCAGAAACTTGCAGAAACTTTTGAGGCATTCCAGAATGGAATCTTAAAGGATGAGAAGGGCTTTTGCGCTGTTGCATCCCTGCAGGATATCGAGAAGCAGGACTATATCCTAACACCGGGACGTTATGTTGGAATTGAAGAGCAGGAAGATGACGGCGAGCCGTTTGAAGAAAAGATGACACGTCTGACATCAGAGCTTTCGGAGCTGTTTGAAAAATCTCATGAACTTGAAGGCGAGATAAGAAAGAATCTGGGGGCGATTGGCTATGAAATCTAAGCTTTCAGATATTTGCCATTATGTAATGGGTAAGGTTGATGTCTCCGAACTCGATAATTCAACCTATATCTCAACAGAAAATATGCTTCCAGACAAAGGTGGAGTGACTGAAGCTGCAACGTTGCCCACTATAGCACAAACTCAGATATATGAGCAGGAAGATGTTCTTGTATCGAATATCAGACCGTATTTCAAGAAGATCTGGTTTGCTAATCGGGATGGCGGATGCTCCAATGATGTGCTTGTATTTCGGGTAAATGAAGGAGTGGAACCGGATTTCTTGTACTATGTACTTGCCGACGATAAATTCTTTAATTATTCGATGGCAACTTCAAAAGGCACAAAGATGCCTCGAGGAGACAAAAAAGCACTGATGGAATATGAAGTTCCAGATTTAAATATAGATACACAAAGAAAGGTGGCAAGTCTACTCGGAGATATTGATGAGAAAATCAAAATTAATAATGAGATAAACAAGAATTTAGAGCAGCAAATGGATATTCTTTATGCTAGATTATTTATCCGGAATGCTGATCCAGCATGGACAACAGGAACAATATCAGATCTTGGTGATGTTGTGGGAGGTAGTACACCTTCTAAGAAGGTTGATGCCTACTATACCGACCACGGTATTGCATGGATAACACCAAAAGATCTTTCTCGAGATCATTCAAAATTCTTATCTCATGGAGAAGTCGATATAACAGAACTTGGACTATCCAAAAGCAGTACTGTTATAATGCCTGCAGGTACTGTGCTATTCAGTTCACGCGCACCCATTGGCTATATTGCTATTGCAGCAAATGAATTGTGCACGAATCAAGGCTTTAAATCTGTTATTCCTCATGATGGAATTGGCACAGCTTTCATATATTGCTTCCTTAAGGCTAACCTACAAACTATCGAAAGTATGGCGTCTGGATCGACATTTAAGGAGGTTTCAGGAAGTACGATGAAGTTAGTACCTACTGTTATTCCAGATCAACGAACCATGTCCCAATTCAATGAATTCGCAATGCCTCTGCTTCAACAGCAGCAGAATTTAGAAGCCGAAAACCGTTGTCTTGCCAATCTTAGAGAATCGCTGCTTCCAAAATTGATGTCTGGTGAGATAGATGCATCGAAACTCGCTCTTTAAGCTGCCACATCATATAAATTCTTGTTTAACATACAACCATAACTCTTGCGAGTGGCAGGAGCTAAAACAAGGGACTGCCACTCCGTAGTCATTCTCTACGATTAATTAAAGGAGAAATGACTATGAAACAGAAAATAATTAATGAAGTTATGCAAGGAATGCTCGGTTGCCTCAACAACGCGCAACTCGGACGGTTGCAGGAGGTATTGGAACATGCACTGTTCCATAAGAAAATAATAGAAACGGAGCAGGAAGTAGACACTGAAGTGTCGAATGGACAGCTTTTGGAGTCATTCCTATCGGCAAAGCGAATTGAGGGATGCTCAGAAAAGTCGCTGACATATTATCGGACAACGATTGAGACGATGCTTACTAAAGACGGGAAGAACATTCGTGAGATGACGACCAATGACCTTCGTACATATCTGACCAATTATCAGAAGGAGAAGAATTCCAGCAGGGTTACGGTGGACAATATTCGCCGCATACTTTCGAGTTTTTTTTCGTGGTTGGAGGACGAGGACTATATCCTGAAGAGCCCGGTACGCCGGATTCATAAGGTGAAGGCCGCCTCCACGATAAAAGAAACGTATACGGATGAAGCACTGGAGAAGATGCGCGACAGCTGCGAGAAATCCAGAGATCTGGCACTAATTGATATGCTGGCATCTACCGGAATGCGTGTAGGAGAACTGGTTCTTCTAAACCGTAACGATATAAATTTTGAGGAGCGGGAATGTGTGGTATTTGGTAAAGGCAGTAAGGAACGAATGGTTTATTTTGATGCTCGGACTAAAATTCATCTGCAGAATTATCTGCAAGAACGTATCGATGATAATTCAGCGCTCTTTGTAACACTTCGGGCACCGCACAACAGATTGAAAATCGGTGGTATCGAGAGTAGACTCAGAGAACTCGGACGAATGCTAGAAATCCCAAAGGTACATCCACATAAGTTTCGTAGGACGCTTGCCACGATGGCAATAGATAAAGGAATGCCTATTGAGCAGCTACAACAGCTTCTCGGGCATAAGAGAATAGACACAACGCTTCAGTACGCTATGGTTAAGCAGAGCAATGTGAAGCTGGCACATAGAAAATACATAGGTTAGGAAGGTGCAGTTCATGAACGAATGGAAGACAAAGACTCTCGGTGAAGTCACATCCTACATTGCAAAAGGAATTCCTCCAAAATATGTTGAGGGAGAGAGTGAAGATACAATTAGGGTTTTGAACCAGAAATGTAATCGAGATTTCCGAATTTCTTATGCAGATTCTCGCTTGCATAATAATGCTGTGAAAAAAACTCCGGAAGTAAAGATGCTAATTCCAGGAGATGTATTGATAAATTCCACTGGAACAGGGACAGCCGGAAGGGTTGCTCAGATTTGGAATATTCCGACACCAACAACAATAGACGGTCACATGATTTTAATGCGGCCTACTGATGAGGTGGATGCTTTGTACTATGGTTACGCTATTAAAGCCTACCAGACTGCAATTGAATTATATGCTGAAGGGTCGACTGGACAAACTGAGATTAATAAAATTAGACTAAAAAATGAAACAATTATTAGCTTTCCTGACGACAAGGACGAACAACATAGAATTGGGAGGATGCTTGCTGATTTAGATGAAAAAATACTCGAGAATGAAGCTATAAACAAGAATTTAGCGGCTTAGAGGTTGATGTCAGAAACATCAAGTTCTCCGGACATAAGTTTTGGTAGCAATGAATCACGAATTTGAACAAGATTTTCGTTTTCAAATTCATTAGCTTGGATTGCTTCGGTAAGACTTTTGAATATTGGCAAATAAGTAGCAAATGTTTCCTCATTGTAAATGAACTCAAATTTAGCTAAATCATTCATAACGATATAAGGAATTGCAGAGCCACGAGTTCCGCCCATAATCTTCTTACTAAGTTCTAATTTTACGAACCAATAAAGAGGAAATATGAAATCGGGATTCACATTATCAAGTAAAGTACAAGCGTAAGTTCTTTGGTAAAGGTCAAACTTACCATTATAAAAACGAGTTCGACCAGTATAAGCTCCATTTCCTGATACAATGATTGCATTCCCATCATAAATATAGCTATCAATTTGAAGTGCGTCTGGAGCACAAGTGAAGAATTTGTATTTGCCACCATCAACCGAAGCATTGGCATTCTTTTTGCCGGTAAAAATAGAACAGTATTCATCAAGGGTGACAAACTCGCCCTGAGTTCCTAATTTGGGTGAAAAGAATGTCTGATACAAAGCGTCTGCTTGCTGCTCTAAATTCTTGTTTGAAACGGGGCAATTATGAATAAAAACCACCTCTGATAAGAGGATAACATAAGAAACTATAAAAAGGAGTGAGACTCATGTCAGGATTTTATACGGAAGCGGACTATGAAAATTCTATCATAGAGCTATTTGAAAACATGGGCTATCGTCATGTGTACGCGCCTGATTTAGAGCGTGATTTTCACAGCCCATTATTTGAAGAAGAACTTGAGTCCGCATTACATAGGCTGAATTCCAACGTGCCGGAAGATGCAATAGCGGATGCCTTGTTTAAACTAAAAAATTTTGAAAATGCAGAGCTCGTGCAGAAAAATGCCTTATTTATGGATTATATTCAGCACGGTATTGAAGTGCGTTATTATGTCAAAGGTGAGGAGCGCTCCGGACTGGTCTATCTTGTGGATTACAAAAATCCTGAGAAAAACTCCTTTATCGTAGCAAATCAGTGGACATTTATTGAGAATAGCAATAAGCGTCCGGATGTTATTCTTTTTTTGAACGGCGTACCAGTTGTTTTGATTGAACTTAAATCTCCTTCACGAGAAGAAACCGATGCTTCCGAGGGCTATTTGCAGATCAGAAATTATATGCAGGAAATACCTTCGATGTTTATTTACAACTGCGTCTGTGTAATCAGTGATCATTTAACAAGTAAAGCAGGAACCATCACATCCGGTGAAGATCGCTTTATGGAATGGAAAACAAAGGATGGCAGTTACGAGAACACGCAGTATGCTCAGTTTGATACTTTCTTTGAGGGAATGTTTACTCAGGAGAGGATTCTCGACATTATTAAGAATTTCATATGCTTCTCAAATGAAGGATTGAAGCGGTTCAAGATATTAGCAGGATACCATCAGTATTTTGCCGTTAACAAAGCAATAGAATCTACAAAACATGCTACCGTTACAGATGGTAAGGGTGGTGTTTTTTGGCACACACAAGGCAGTGGAAAATCCCTATCAATGGTATTTTATGCGCATTTGCTTCAGGATGCATTAAACAGCCCGACTATTGTTGTTATCACAGATAGAAATGATCTTGACGACCAGCTTTACGGGCAGTTTGCCAAGTGTAAGGATTTCTTGCGTCAGGATCCGATGCATGCTAAGAGTCGCGAAAATCTGAAAGATTTGCTCGATGGTAGACAGGCAAACGGCATCATATTTACAACAATGCAGAAATTCGAGGAATCCTCTGAAGCACTGTCTGAGCGTAGAAACATTGTGGTAATGGCAGATGAAGCGCATCGCAGCCAGTATGGACTTAAGGAAAAAGTTGATGCTAAGACAGGTGAAATCAAAATCGGGTCGGCTCGTGTTATAAGGGATAGTCTTCCAAGTGCTACATATATCGGATTTACCGGAACACCTATTGCTGCTAAGGATAGAAATACCCGAGAAGTATTCGGTGATTATATTGATATCTATGATATGACCCAGGCCGTAGAAGATGGAGCAACCAGACCTGTTTATTATGAAAGTCGTGTTATCAAGCTAAAATTCGATGAAGCTACGCTGCACATGATCGATCAGGAATATGACACCATGGCGAATAATGCTGATCCTGAGGTTGTTGAGAAGAGCAAGAAAGAACTCGGACAGATGGAAGCAGTTCTAGGAAATGATGCAACAATAGATTCACTTGTAAGCGATATTATTGATCATTATGAGAATTACCGTGCTGACCTCCTGACGGGTAAAGCAATGGTAGTAGCTTATTCTCGCGCTATTGCCATGAAAATGTATAACCGATTCTTGGAGCTGAGACCTGGTTGGAAAGAAAAAGTCAAAGTTGTAATGACAGAGAGCAACAAGGATCCGGAGGAATGGCGTGCAGTTATCGGCAATAAACGTCGCCGTGATGAACTTGCTAAAGAGTTCAAAGATAATAATAGCGAGATGAAGATTGCTATTGTTGTAGATATGTGGCTGACCGGTTTTGATGTACCCTCTCTCGCAACAATGTATGTTTACAAACCGATGCAAGGCTATAACCTGATGCAGGCTATTGCACGCGTTAACCGTGTCTTCCGTGATAAGGAAGGTGGTCTGATTGTAGATTATGTTGGTATTGCTTCTGCACTGAAGCAGGCAATGAATGATTACACTGTGCGTGATAAGAAGAACTATGGGGATACAGATGTTGCAAAGGTGGCATATCCAAAATTCCTCGAAAAGCTTTCTATCTGCAGGGATCTATTCCACGTATACAATTACTCCAAATTTACGAACGGAACTGATCTTGAAAGATCAAAGGCTATTACCGGAGCGGTTAACTTTATCGTTGCTACAGACAAAGAACGTGAAAGAGAAGACTTCATCAAGGAAGCCTTGCTGTTACGTCAGGCACTTTCATTGTGTTCTTCTATGGTGGAACGTGATTTGAGAGTCGAAGCGGCTTTCTTCGAATCAACCCGTGTATTTGTTATGCATCTGATAAACAAGGGTGAGGGAAAGAAAATCTCTCTTCCTGAAATGAATGCACACATCAATGAACTTTTGAAATCCAGTATTAAGAGTGACGGTGTTATTAATCTGTTCTCTGATGTGAAGCAGGAGTTTTCGCTTTTCGATCCGAAGTTCCTTGAGGAAATTTCAAAAATGAAAGAAAAGAACCTCGCAGTTGAACTCTTGAAAAAGTTGATTGCTGAGCAGGTACAGATATACAGACGCACGAATGTTGTTAAGTCTGAAAAATTTAGTGAGATTATTCAGGGAGTTATGAATCGTTATCTTAACGGGATGCTCTCGAATGAAGAAGTCATTGATGAACTGCTTAAGATGGCAAAGCAGATACGCGATGCTAGAGACGCAGGAGATGAGTTGGGGCTTTCCGAGGAGGAACTTGCCTTTTATGATGCATTGACTAAACCACAGGCAATTAAGGACTTCTATGAAAATGATGAGCTCATAGCGATTACGAAAGAGCTAACAGAGGCGCTACGAAAGAACCGTTCTATTGACTGGCAGAAGCGTGAGTCTGCAAGAGCAAAAATGCGAATGATGATTAAGCGACTTTTAAGAAAACATAAATATCCGCCAGAAGGTATGGACGATGCAGTTCAGACTGTAATGTTTCAATGCGAGCTATGGACTGATAATAATGATATGGATAGGCGTGTTGTGAGCTATGCCGAGACGCTGAAGAAGAATGACCAGGATTTGACGATGGTAGCGGAAGATTCTGTCCCATACGGAATTAAGAAGGAGGACTGAAGATATGGATGTGACAAAGGGTAACATCTACGATATCTTGAATGGTAATAGGTGGTTTTTGATCCCGGGATATCAAAAATATTACAGTCTGGAAATTGAACAGTGTAGCCGCCTTTGGAAGAGCATCGTAGAAATGCGGAAGAAGGCTGAGATTGGATATTTTGTAGGTTCAATTGTAAATATCGTAGTGCCTGCAGGGGTTCAAGAATATATGATTATAGATGGACAGCAGAGGCTTATGGCATTGAGGAGGTGCGTAATGTGACCTATGGTAAATCAATCGAACTATTTCTTGTAAATGGTACTGCGGACAGCATCATTACCGCTGAACTCTCTAATTGGAACGGTAAAGCCATAAAGATACCAAGGATAGAGCTTTCATCATGTGCTCGGGATGATATAATACAAGCTGGAATCTATTTTTTGTTCTGTAAGGAAGATGATGGAAGAGATTCCGTTTATATTGGCGAATCCGAGAACGTGAAGGATCGACTTATACAGCACCTTCGGGATTATCAATCAGAAAAAGAAAAATACTACTGGAATACAGCCGTAATATTCACGGGTAGGGATCTTAATAAGGCTCTTATACGCTATCTGGAGAATCGTTTTGTAGAAATAGCAAAAAATAGCAAACGTTATACCATTCTCACAAAGAACACCTATCAGAACACGGTTATGAAAGAATCCCAAAAGGCCATGATGGAAGAATTTATCGATAATGTGAGGATTCTGATAAATGTGCTTGGATTTAAGGTCTTGGAGCCAGTGCTGCAGAAAGATTCTGTTGGTTCAGCTTCAGATGAGGAACTTCTCTACATTTCGACTGGAAGAGCAAACGCTACTGGTAAAACGACAACAGAGGGCTTTGTAGTTTTACAGGGTGCGACGGTTAATGGGAAAGTATCAGAGAAGTTAAACGTGGGCATAGTCAAGCTTCGCAAGAAAATGGTTGGCAATGGTAAAATAAATGATCTGATTACGACAGAAGATCTCTTATTTTCCAGCTCGTCGGCGGCCGCAGATTTTGTTCTTGGCTACAGCGCGAGTGGTCCGAGGACATGGAAAGCAAAGGATGGTCGCTCTCTTAAAGATATCGAAAGCAGAAAGACAGAATGACAAGAGAAGAATTCAAGCAGAAAATTATATACTAACCGTATTTATCGGGATCTGTTAGACACTCTCTAGGTTGAGACGATAACATTTCAGACTTGTTTCCTCAAAGCGTAGTTTTGAGACATTCTCGGAGATTCAGGTCGTCTGCGTTTAGTAGATAAGACGGGCTCTATGACCTGTTTTCACGAACAGGCGAGGTTATAAAGGCAGCCGATTTGGGTGTATTTTTACTTTGGATATATTCCTGCGAACAAACAGACCTAAAAAACAGAGGTCCATGGAAACAGATCAATACCCAGACATTCATCAGCACGTATCGAGCCACATGGAGTGTGTAGTTAAGCTTAAAAGGAAAGACAGTTAGAGATATTGTTATAGCTGGGATTAGAAAATGGTAAAAACTGTGTATGTTTGGTGATACGGGAGTAGGAAACAGGAAGAAATGTTAAATTAGGTATATAGAAAAACAATCAACCAATTATGTTAGTTGATTGTTTTTCTATATACTTAGAGTATAATTTTAGTAAGCAAAGATAGTATTGATTACTATTTAGAGAAATTAAAAAGGAGATACAAAAAGTATCTCCCTTGTACATAAAAATCCATTATAATATAAGTTGACAAGACTATATAGAAATGGGTGAGATTATGTACATTCTAAGTTTAAATGATAAAGAGATAACTTTCAATAACTTAGAGAAAAAAATATATAAATATGTGTGTGACGCGGCATGTAACTTTTTAAAAGAGGTGCTTTCGCACCTGGACCGGGGGTTAATGGATGAAAGAGATACTAAAATATATAGAAATAAAGGATTAAAGTCTACATGTATAAAAATTATTATGGGAAATATTGAATTTGAAAGACGTTTATACGAGTTTAAAACAGAAGATGGGAAAAAGGCATATAAATTTTTATTGGATGAGTACCTGCAAATGGACACTATAGGCCATATTTCAAGTACTTTAGTAGAAAAAATAGTCAATAATGTGACAAATGTATCTTATAGAAATACTGCCAGTAATATCGAAGAACTAACAAACCAAAGAATCAACCATACGGCAGTATGGGACGTAGTACAAAAGTTAGGTTCTAAAATAGAGGAAAAAGAAGAAAGAAAAATATTATTAAATAAAAAAGGAAAGTTAAATGGGTCAAAGGAGGTTAATGTTTTATTTCAAGAACAGGATGGAATATGGTTAAATATACAGGGAAAAGATAAACCCGGGAAAGGCAAATCAAAAAAGAAGGAACTTAAACTTCGAATAACTTATGAAGGATGGAAAAAAAGAAATGGCAGTAAAGACGCCTATGTAGTTGAAAACAAAATAGCATGTGCCAGTTTTAGTACCGGTAAAAAATTTAAGAAACTAAGTGATGCTACTATTGCAGAAGTGTATAATACAGATGAAATAAAAGTAAGAATTTTAAACGGAGATGGGACATCATGGATAAAGCAAGGTATAGAAGATGAAGGAGTATATTTTCAATTAGATCCATTTCATAAAAGCCAGGCTGTATTAAGAAATATTCAAGATAAAAAGGAGTAGGATATATGAGTAAATTTAGAATTGTTCGTTTGTGTGAAAAATTTGAGTTAAAAGAAACAATGACAAAATGGTTCTGCGAGAAATGGCATGTCCCGATTGATGCTTATTTAGAAAGTATGGATATGCGCCTGGAGGAAGTATGATATGTGCCCAATAACTGCTAATCAGTTGAAACGTTCAGCATGGTTAGAGATTCTTCCGTCTTAAACGACTGTGCGATTTTTGACATTTGTTCCGGAGTTTCTTTCATGCCGCGGGAAAACCACAAAATGCAGTTGTTATAAATGCCGCCGATGGTATAGGAGATTTCATACTGTTTTTCAACTGTTGCGTTCTTCGTAAATTCATCAAAAAGGAATCGTTTGGACAGCACATTGAGGAGCAGATAGGACTGCCCTGTTCGGTGGATGAGCAACAGATTATCCTTATGCAGATAAATGGTGCGAAAAATTGTCAGGATATACTGCGTGAAATCAGTACTACCGGATTTTTGATAGACATCCAGAAACTCCTGCATAATAGAATCCAAATATTTTGAGATGATCTCTTCTTTTGAAGAAAAGTGGCGGTAGTAGGTCGTTCGGTCTACACCGGCCCTTTCTGTGATCCCGGCTATCGTGATTTTAGCATATGGTTCACTCCTCATCAGTATCAAAAGTGCCTGTGTAATATAAGACGCAATGCGTTCTCCAGTCAAGTTTTTTCTTCTCATAAAGCAACAATTCTCCTTATGTGTTGCAGATAAGACGCTCCTTATTGAAAAACGGGATAATCTCTGCTATTATAACAACGAATGTTGCTTTCATATTATTAAAAAAACAAGGTATTGTCAAGGAGGAATTAATCATGAAGAAGATCACAGACAAGCTTTATCAGTTTTCTATTTATATACCGCCGATGGATTTTACGATTCATCAGTATTTGCTGGATACCGATCCGGCAATCCTTTTTGCAACTGGAACTGCGCAGCAGGCGCAATCAACGCTGTCTGATATTAAAAAGGTGCTCGGAGATAAACTTCTTAAGTATATCTTTATCTCTCACGTGGAATCCGACGAGTGCGGCGGGATTTCGGTTTTAAAAAAAGCATATCCTGACATAACCGTCATCTGCGGGGAGCTTGCGGCGAGGGAACTTCCAGGGTACGGATATACGGGAAAGATACAGATGAAAAAGGGCGGAGAAACACTTACAGACGGCTATCTGAAACTGAAGTTCGTGGATTATCCTTCGGAGGTTCATCTGCAGAATGGCATCCTGTGTCTTGAAGAGAACAGCGGAATATTCTATTCTGCAGACATCGCTTTGCGTTTTGGCAATGGCGTCGGAAAAATAATCAAGGGAAGTTGGAGCGATGAAGTGAACGCGATAGACGCCGAAAGGGTTCCGAATGAGAAAGCATGTGAAAAGTTGAAGGAGGATCTCGAAGCAATTTCCCCGAACCTGATTGCGGTTGGGCATGGCTTCTGCATTGACTGCAGGTAAGAAAGACATAGCTCCAGCAGTGTATGTTCCGGACAGATTCAAGAATTGTATGACACGGTCATATCCTCATCTTGCTATTGCCTGGTTAATGATTTCCGCGAATAGTTTATTGCCGGTATGATTTGGATATACGCTATCTCTGAACCAATCGGGATGATCTATGATAGCGCATTGTACAGACCCTATCACTGGGAGGCCCATTTGCAGTTCCACATCCAAAATGATGTTTCTAATCTCACCGGAAACCACTTTTGGATTGATATCATATACAGCTAACTCACTATCTTCCTTTAGAAATGCTGCCGACGGCGTCATTAAATAAATGTCGGGATTACTGGGAAGGTTTTGGTATTTTGGGATCAGAATTGCTTGAAAAAAACATGAAACCAGTATAAAACTAATTAATGCACAGCCCCTAACAGTACCAGAATTATAATGAAATATCATTATCCTCTCAAACTCTATTTTAGTAGTGTATATGCTATAAATGTATGTACTTGTTTCAATGACATCCATAGAATATAATATATTTGTAAATAAGTCAATGACTTTAATGTTCAGGAGACGAATGAAACTATGAAAATCATGGTTATAACCGGAAGCCCACATAAAGAAGGGACTACAAATCTTCTTGTGGAGCAATTTATAAAAGGTGCTGTCGAGGCTGGACATGAAGTTTTTCGTTTTGACAGTGCATTTGCCAGGATTAATACCTGTATTGGCTGTGACAGATGCTTGACCGGGAAAAATGACTGCGTATTCAAGGATGATATGTTTACTGTATTTCCAAAAGTGATTGAAGCTGATTTAATTGCTTTTGTAACGCCGCTTTATTACCATAGCTATTCAGCACAACTGAAAACTGTCATAGACCGTTTTCATGGAATAGATGATCTAATTCGGGGTACGGGAAAGAAAGCTGTTTTACTTGCTGTTGGAGCGAACCCTCATACATGGATAATGTGGACGGACTTACAGCAACATACCATACAGAATTGCGCTATTTAGGATGGGAAGATTGTGGAATGTTGCTGGCAACTGGATAAGAGAAAATAATATTCAGCACCCTTGCGGTACATTGGGATTTGGATGTATTATCTCCAAACGATTTCAGATCTATTTATCCTGGGAAGCCATATGTAGACATAAATAATTTTTTTGCAGCTGTTGGGGACCTGACCTTACAGAATGTCGGCAATCTCTTGAACCACATTTCAGCGGAGACGGAAATTGTCGGTTTGAGTATTGCGGAACATCTGCCCTGGGATGCAATGAACCTGCGGAAAACGTTTGCGTCCATTCCGATATTTCAGCATTGATTGGGGGTAATAAATTGAAAACAGTAATCGTCTGGTCAAGCCCGAATCAAAAGGGGTTGACTGGTACAGCAAAGGAACAATTCTTATCTGGCTTGAAAATAGCAGACACAGATTATTTGGAAATTCATCTGAATAAAATGAAGATAGAACACTGCCGGTCGTGCGGAAATGGATGGGGGCTTTGTGCCTCGAAAGGTCAGTGTGTTATCAAAGACGATTTTTCGGACATCTATCAAGAACTGATAAATGCAGACGGAATTGTTTTTGTTTCCGCTGTATATTGGCATGACATGACCGAACACATGAAAGCTCTAATTGACCGACTCCGCAGATGTGAAACTGCTCATAATCATTTTTTGTCAGGGAAACGCTGCTTCTTGATTGCGTGTGCAGGCGGAACCGGATTAGGAGCGGTTGAATGTCTGCACAACATGGAAGAGAGCATAAAACACATGGATATGAGGGCGTATGACCGTATCCCCGTTACCCGTTTCAACAAAGACTATATTCTTCCTGCTTTACAACGAGCAGGCGAACTATATGGTGTCAGGCTCAAAGAAGGATTTGATATGCAGTATTAACAGACAGAAACTGTTGAAGCGCAAGGAGCGGCTTTTTATTTGTGGAATGCTCTTGACACTTTGCCGGAGATCCAGAATTGCCGTGTAGATTATCATCTCATTCTCGAAAAAACTTACAGGGAGATCACTCTGGAGGAAAGCATGGATAAAAGTGCCATCCAGTACATGAAAAAGTATTTGCAGGAAAATTTGTGATTAGATTCTCGAAAGACTTTACTATAGCCTGATAAAAAGGTTTATGCTAGAAAAGCCTGGATTAAACAGTTAAAATATATATTAATTTAAAGGAAACTATTATAATTTGCAGAATAATGTAATGTATATTAGGTACAATTTATAATACAATTACCATGTGTCTATAACAGCAAATTGAAAAGATTGAAGACGGATACAAAATATTAGGGGGAAAAGAGATGGATATCGTATATAAGAAAATCAGTGAGGATATGCTGGATGAAATTATAGAATTATTTATAGAAACTTTCAATTCAGAACCCTGGAATGACAATTGGACGATTCAGACATCTTTTAAAAGATTACATCCTATTGTTCTCACGGAAGAATTTCTTGGACTAAGTGCATATCAGGACAATAGAATATGTGGTTTTGTTATGGGATTTTTTGAACAATATTGTGATGAAAAAGAGTTTTTAATCAAAGAATTTGCCATTAAAAATACAGATAGAGGTCGGGGATTTGGTTCTCAGTTACTTATGGAATTTGAGAGAAGATTAAGAGAAAAAGGTGTAAAAAAAATAACGCTGCTTACGTTAAAAGGAAATTTGACAGAACATTTTTATGAAAAGAATGGTTTTAAAACCAATCCCAAAATGGCATTTATGGATAAAGTCATTTAGATCATAATCATGAAGCTGACAAATTCAAATTTAAGGCTAGTAATATAAATAATAAATTTGTAGAGGAGAATAATAATGATTAGAGTTGCTAAGGCAGATGATATTTTGGAAATAGAAAATATATATAATGAAATATTGGATTATGAAGAACAAACAGTGTCTTATACTAACTGGCAAAAAGGACTTTATCCGACAGCTGATTATGCTAAAAATGCTATTGATAATAATACAATGTTTGTTGGAGAAAATGAAAAAGGAATATATGGCTGTGTAGTACTTAACAGTATTCAACCTAAAGAGTATGATAACATTTCATGGATTACAAAGGCAAAGCCAGGCGAAGTCATGGTCATTCACACTTTGTGTATTAGGCCTTCTGAAAGAGGTAAAGGTAAAGCAAGAATGATAATGGAATTTAGTGAGAAACATGCCAAAGAGCAAGGATATAAAGTTATTAGGCTTGATACCTATGAAGGTAATACTCCAGCTGGAACTCTATATCCTAAGCTTGGATACCTTTATGCAGGTACGACAAAATTTCATTTTCAAAATGTAATATGGGAGAATTTAAAGTGTTTTGAAAAATCATTATAGCGTCAAGTTCTACTTTAAAGTCGGGTATGTGACATGAATGTAAAGTTAGAAAGGATAAATGCAGCTGATTCTCTAAAAGATTCAAATCATGCTATTTATACTTATTTATTCCTTACTGATTTCGTACCTATCTAACTTTTCAATCACATTCTCCATTAACATAGCTACGACAGTTTTGGAAATCTCTAATGGAGATTCTTTTGCACCATCTTCCAACCATTGAATCAGTACATTGAGGATTGCTCCGGTCATAAAATATAACAGGTAACGGTCAATGGAACGATAGGACATTCCACCCATCATTTCTTCACCGTATTTATTAAAAATGTCCTGAATCATGCTGCCAAAACCATTGTGATATAAAGCCAGCAGATAGGATTTATTTTTAAGACCACAGGTAAAGGAATGGTTAAAAGCTGTAATCAGATTTTCTTTCAGATATATGCTGTTGCTGTCAGCATAGGGGGTGACTGAGCGGAGTTCATCATGCAGCGATTCTATATATAATTCAATGATTTCCTCAATTGTTTTAAAATTACGATAATAGGTGGATCTGGCAACGCCAGCTTCCTTGATAATATCGGAAACTGTAATTTCCGAGAAACCTTTCTTTTTCAAAAGAGTAAATAATGCTTCTATGGTTTCACGTTTTACTCGTTTATTTTCCATGGTTCCGCGATACATATTAACATCTCCTTCTTATACATGATTTATTACATCCATATAAGTGCTAAGAATTTTATAATTAAGATTAAAGGCAAAATTTCAAAAAGGTACATTTTAGGATAATATTACATGAGATAAAGTGTAGCATAAAAACATTAAAATATCAATGAAAATGCTTTTGAAAGGACATTTGTGGGTAAATTGTCCCGGTAAATATTATTGAAGCAAATAAAGCCTAATGGTATATTTTAATTAAACAAAGCAAATTATATATTGTGAAAGGAACAGGTGACTATTATGATGAAAGCAAGAATTATGGATCGCCCGGAGGATTTCAAAAAGTTAGGAATTAGACCAAATGAAGTGGAACTATGGGAGGAAAGCCGTCGTATGCCGGAGGGTACTCCAAATGCAAATGAAGTTTGGTATTTTGATGCAAATTTTAAGGACGAAAGTAAGGTTATTGTAGCATTCAGACCAATTGATGTACGTGCAGCTATATCAGGAGGACAGTCTGAAGCAAAGGATGGACCAAATTCAAATATTATGATTACGCCACCTGATGGCCGTGAACTTGGTGATTTTCACTTCTTTAAGGAAGGAATAACCGCAACATCAGGCGGTTGCAATTTAAAATATGGAAAAGATTATGCAAAAGGTGATTTTAAATCCTATGATGTTTACTTTGAGCCTACCAATGGCATAGGTGCAGAGCTTCATTATGAGGCATTGGTAGAACCATTCCGCCAGGGAACGGGCATTGTAGCTTTTGGAGAGAATGATGAGATTATCCATACGGATTTATCCGTTCCGAAAAACCGTGTCACAGGACGAATTTTTTATGATGGCGCATGGCATGAGATATCTGGCGTAGGATATCATGATCATCAATGGATGAATACAAATCCAATGGCAATCTATCATCACTGGCTCTGGGGACGTATGTACACAGATGAATTTACTGTTTATATTTATGATTTTGTTGCATCAAAACAGTATGGATATAAACGTTTGCCAATGTTTGGGCTCATGAATAAAGAGGGCAGAATTATTTTCAAAACGGACGGAAATATGCAGATAGAAACCAGATTACAATATAACGAAGTCATGAAACGAGATTTTCCTAAAACAAGCTGCTATACCTTTGAAAATGCTGATGGTTCAAAGGCTGTTTTTGAAGTGACATGGGAACAGGAAATAGAGAAACGTAATACCTATGAAGCAAGTGGCGAGAAAGGCAAGGCACACTTTGATGTAATTGGTATTGCTCCTGTATATATGAGATATTTTGCTAAGGGCGGAGTTACCTTCACAGATGTAAATGGCGACACAACAAGAAGCAGCGGTGATATGATCTATGAGTACAGCTATATGGGAAAACCGGATCCCAATGCAGGAGTTTAAAGATTGATTGAAAAATGGGAAGCATTTAGAGTGTAAAAACCTTTAAATGCTTCTTTTTTTAATAAAAATGATAAAAGTATGATAATATTAACTCATAGGATTATCATATGAATTTGCAGAAGCAGTGTGATAATTTATCTAATGATGAAAATAAACTGTAATTGACTAGGAGGAGTTTATGAATTACATTCAAAAAGGTACAAAGGAATTTCGTATGGCTAGTATTGCCTTATTTGCGGGAGGCTTTAATACTTTTGCCATCTTATATAGCACACAACCTTTAATGCCGTATCTAGCGAAAGAATTTGCTATTTCGCCAACTGTGGCTAGTTTATCATTATCGGTGACAACTTGTGTTTTAGCAGTAAGCATGTTGATTTTTGGCTCATTATCAGAAGTACTGGGACGGAAACCAATAATGTCATTTGCCATATTTACATCATCAATTCTGGCGGTGTTAACTGCATTTGTTCCTAATTTTTATAGTTTACTTATACTGAGAGGCTTACAGGGTTTTGTTTTGGCAGGATTACCGGCAATTGCTATGGCTTATATAAGCGAGGAAATTGATAAGGCAAGCCTGGGTATGGTTATGGGATTGTACATCAGTGGAAATTCTATTGGTGGAATGAGCGGGCGTATTATTATTGGAGTTATTACTGGTTTCTTTAATTGGAGAATTGCATTAGCCTGTGTAGGGGTTTTGGGACTTTTAGCCAGTGTTATATTTTGGATCAAGCTACCGGCATCCAAACATTTTAGGCCACGTTCTTTTGAAATAAATGAATTACTAAAATCTATGGGCAGTCATCTGAAGAATCCTGATTTGATTTGCTTATATTGTATTGGTTTTTTGATTATGGGAAGTTTTGTTGCTTTGTATAACTTTATTGGTTTTCAGCTAGTTGAACCTCCATATAGCCTTAGTTCAGCTTTAGTTAGTTTTATTTTTGTTATTTATGTTGTCGGAACATTTAGCTCTACTTTTATGGGACATCTGGCAGATAATCATGGGGAATATAAAGTTCTTTGTACTGCGCTTTTAACAATGTTTGTTGGGATAATTATAACATTGAATATGAAACTGGTATTAAAAATTATTGGCATTGCCCTTTTGACGTTTGGTTTCTTTGGATGTCATTCGATTATTAGCAGTTGGATTGGTAAAATAGCAACGCACGATAAGGCACAAGCTTCATCGTTATACTTGCTGTTTTATTATGTAGGCTCTAGTGTTGGAGGAACTGCAGGTGGAACCTTCTGGTCGTCTTATGGATGGCATGGAGTTGTTGCCATGATTGTATGCTTTTTAGTATTAGCTTTCTTTATCTCGATTCGACTGTCATCAATTACAAGAGTTGTTAATATACAAAATCACAGATAAGTATAAAGGAAATTTAACAGAACATTTTTATGAAAAGAATGTTTTTAAGACCAGTCCTAAAATGGCATTTATGGATAAAATCATTTAAATCATAATCACGAAGCTGACAAATTCAAATTTAAGGCTGGGTAATATAAATAATAAATTTGTAGAGGTGATTTTATGTTGTATAGAAAAAGTACTTTAGAGGATTGTAGAATCGTCTATGATCTAATATGTGACATGGAAAATAAGAAACTTCCATATGATAAGTTTGAAAAAATCTATCATAATCAAAATAATGATGATCATTATTACTGCCTTGTTTGTAAACAGGATGGCATGGTAATTGGCGTTTTGAATATGCGATTTGAAGAACAACTGCATCATGCAGAGAGAATAGCTGAAATTCTTGAATTTGCAGTTGATACTACACATCGAAACATGGGGATTGGAAAAGAAATGATTTCTAAGAGTTGTAAGATTGCAAAAGATAAAGGTTGTTCACAAATCGAAGTGGCCTGTAATCAACTGCGCAAAGATACACATCGTTTCTATATTAGAGAAGGTATGCATAATTTCCATTTCAAATTTTCAACGCAGTTAATTAATAATGATGGGCCAGAGAATATTTTAGGTAGATAATAACAAAGGATTTATAAACAGTATTTTCAGTGGTGCCTATTTGAACAATTGTGCAATCCCCATTGCTAAATTTCCAATAATAATGATTAAGTCGATGCTTTTGTTATTCTTAGATCCTTTGTTTTTAAAAATGACTTTGCTTAAGACAAAAGAACCGACAAGTGCTCCTACAATGGCACTGATTGCGAGTAAGACCGCTAACTGACAATCGACAGTACCAACGCCTGCTCGTACGGCAAGACCAACAAGAGAAATTCCTGCCAGGATAAACACGGAGGTTCCCACTACCTGCATTGTGCTGCAGCCTAAAATGGTCAATCCGGCGATAATTGCAGTGGTGCCACTTGTTCCGACTAAACCAGAAAGTAGACCGCCAATCAAGCCGAAAATACTAGCCTGAACGAACCCTTTTTTATTTTTCGAAACAACATCCTTTTCCTTTTTAGTTGGAACAAGTTTTCTAATGATCATCATGACGGTGAGCAAAATAATGACGATACCAATTAATTTGTTATAACTGTCTGCAGGAATCTTACCGGAAAACAGTGAACCAATAATGGATCCCAAGGCACCCCATGCAAGCATGATCCAACCCATTTTATAATTAACATTCGAATTCTTTGCATGAGAAAAAGCACTGACGGCTGCGGTGGGAAACATGGTTGCAAGTGAAGTAGAGGTAGCGATTGCAGGTGAAACATTAAAAAATATAGTTAAGATGCTGACGTATACGGAACCTGCACCACCGCCAAAAGCCACTGTCATCATTCCCATAAAAAATCCGACTATGATCAGTATGAAAAATTTTAACATTGTATTTAGTCTCCTTTGTTCAAATTTGTAATGCTATAGTAAGAATTATAATTATTCTGCAATTCGTTATCAACCGATAATTTAATGGCAATTGTCGGGCAATAAAGCATGATAAAATAAAAGAGGAGAACCATTTATAACTAAATTTGGAGGAGAGAAAAATGAATCGTCAACCTGAAATTACTGCACAGACGAAGAAGGAAATCACACAGGCTTTCTGGCAGATATACTGTAGAAAGCCAATCAATAAAATCACTGTTCGAGAAATAGTTACTCTTGCAGGGTACAACCACAGTACTTTTTATGCTCATTTTCTGGATGTTTATGATGTTTTAGAGCAGCTTGAAAACAAATTGCTGCCTGACTTAAACAGCCCACAAGCGCAAAGTTTGATTGAAAAATCAGATATTCGACTATCTGTTGAGCATTGTTCAGATATTTATAAGCGTTATAACAAGTATTATGTAGTGCTGCTTGGCCCGAAGGGTGATCCGGCCTTTCGAGAGAAACTTGTCAGCATTTTTGGCGAATTTATTAAAAAACATTTAAAGCAGCCGTCTGATGTTTCTAACTTTGAACTAGATTGCGTAGTGACTTATGCTGCTTCCTCATTACTTGCAGTGCTGACATTTTATTATCAGAGCAAAGAGAAACCCTCTGCTCAAGGAATTATAAATTTGATTATTGATTTGATGAATCATGGTGTTGCTAAGAAGTTAGGATGGGAAATTGCTATTAAAGAAAATTCGTAATCAGCTACTGTGCTGTCATCGCCGTTGGGCATTATTTGTCATTATTATTGCCATTTTAACCTGCTTTGAATAATCCTATCTTTTAGGAGATGCAGTAACATTGAATAGATTTATTTCATATTATAACCTATAACTATAAACTAAGTCTATAAGGAGGATATCACTACATGAACTATCAAATGTTACTGTCCTGGAACCGATTGAACTGGAATTTCCCGGATGAAGCTATGAAGTATCAGTTTGAAGCAAATCAATATTGGAAACATGCTATCCCTACAGGGGTAAAGATAGACAAAAATGGTACCATATACGTTGCGGTACCTCGTTGGTCTGAGGGAATTCCTGCAACTATGAATCGTGTTGTGGTAAAAGACGGAAAAGCAATTCTTGATGCATTTCCTAGTTGGAAATGGAATCAGGCTGGAAATATTGATTTACTGCAATCAGTCATGGGATATGAAATAGATGAGTGCAACAGAATGTGGATTTTAGATCAGGGAAAGATTGCATATGCACCTTCTAAACCTGGTTCTCAAAAATTAATAATATGGGATTTGAATTCCAATAAAATGATTGATTGTATAAGAATCCCGGATAAAATAGCGTCTTACCGAACATCTTTTTTAAATGATATCGTTGTGGACAATAAAAATGGCTTTGCCTATATTACTGACTCAGGAAATGGATGGCCAAATCATCCGATTGTAGGTGGAATTATCGTTTATAATATGAAAACGAAAACTTTCAGGCGTGTACTTGATCAAAACTTCAGTACACAGGATTTTCCTAACTTCCAGTTTGATATTGACAACAGACCGGTAAATAATAAATTTGGTGTAGATGGTATTGCCATGTCGGCAGATCGATCTACTCTTTATTATAGTCCACTAACAGGCCGAAATTTATATGCCATTGACACAATGGTACTACGCGATTACACAATACCTTTAGAAGAAATTAGCTGCCATGTTCAATCACTTGGAAGCAAAAGTACGACAACTGACGGCATGTGCGCCGATAATAATGGAAATGTTTTTTATACTATGTTGGAAGGTAAAGGTATTGGATTCTATAATTCCAGGAATGGTCAATTTCATAAAATTATCTCTGAGGACAGGATGGTATGGGTAGATGGTGTGTCTTTCGATCAGAAAGGATCTATCATCTTTAACAATAACCGCTTTAATCAGGTTTATGAAAATCCTCAGACCCAAATTGATTGGAGTTATCCTTACAATCTGGTTATCTGGAGAGCCTTCCTTGATAAGAATATAAAATCTTATTTGTATGGATCATCATCACAATGCTATTAGACGTTCACTCTGTCAACTATTTTCGAAAATGTCTTAAAATGTTGTAAATATTAGCACCAATAACAATTGGTACTTGGATTGATTATAACCCCAAATGTTTTTAAAACATTTGAGGTCAATTTATCGATTATTATATTATTCAATAGCATTTGTTATAAAATCTCTGAAATTTCTGCAGAAGTTTAGCACTTAAAAAATTTTTAGGACAATAGTCCTTTGGATTATAAAGCCTTATGAATATTTACAGTAGAATTAATAGATTCCGATTTTTACTGGAAATTATACGGAAAAAATTTGCATAATAAAAGCATCCTTTTTATAATGGTTTTGCTAAAAACTAAAAATAAAAGGATGCTGATAAAATGAGTAAAAGTTATTTGAAACAGCTACTCACTTATATTAACAGGGTATATGATATAGGTGAAAAAATCAATAGTTTAAAAAATAAAATAATAAAATCTCCAGCAAAAGTTTCAACAATAGCTTTCGTAGTATTATTTGGATTCATGCTTCAAATAAGAAGTTTCAATAGATTAGAACATTGGATTGAAAAGAATAAATTTAAAAAGGTATTACCTAAAAATACTAAAATGCTACGCATTGACGCCGTTAGGCGTTTCTTGAATGATTTTGATCTTGATGGCTTAAAAAATATCAACAAGCACATAATAAAAACTACTGCGAAGAATAAAGTATTTAGAAATGGTACTATAGATGGTTTAAAGGTAGCTGCCATAGATGGTGTAGAACTATTTGACAGTATTAAAAAATCTTGTAACAACTGCCTTACAAGGGTTGATAAAAATGGTATAACGCATCATTTTCACAGATCAGTAGTTTGTGCAATGGTTGGTTGTGATCCACATATTGTTTTAGATCAGGAAATGCTTGAATCCCAAAAAGATAGTTCAGGTAAAGATGAAGGAGAAATTACTGCCGGCAAACGTTTAATTAAAAAGCTATATAAAAAATATCATCACTTTGCGGATATTATTGTAGCTGATGCTTTGTATTGTAATGCTACATGGATAAAAGAAGTACTCTCTATAGGAATGAATGCTGTAGTTAGAGTAAAAGATGAACGTCTTCACATTGTAAAAGACGCATTAGCTTTATTTAAATGCCGTGAGGCAGATAAGAACTGGATTGTAAGAAAAAATACAAATATCTACACAAAGATTAAGGTATGGGAAGATGATAATTTTGAAATGTCTGATAAGGATATAAAAGTAAGGTTCTTGAGGTTTGTAGAAGAAATTCATACTGGAGACAGAATAGAGATTAAAGAAGGATGGATCATAACAACAGATAAATTTACATCAGTAGAAAGCCTGTGGAAGATAGTGCATAAAAGATGGGACATTGAAAATAATATATTTCATCAACTGAAGACGGAATGGCATTTAGATCACTGTTTTCTTCATAGCCCTACGGGCGTAGAAACAGTTTTAATGTTTATAATAATAGCATTTAATTTAATGCAGTTATACTTTTTTAGGTGTATAAGGGGTTTTAGAGAAAAGAATATGCTTCAAATGGATATTATTGAAGATATAAAAGATGAAAGATTTACTATAGAAAATAATTGGAATAACCCTATATTTGGAAAGACATAATTCAAAATTAAAACTGGAAATTGATTATATAAATTTATCGGGGTAAAGAGGTATTATAATTATTTTTTCGACCTAACGGTCTCCGGGCTTACCAGCCCTTTAAATAAATGTAATTGAATACAATTCCAGTAAAAATAAAATTTTTACTGGAATTTAGGTGCTAAATCTCTGAAATTTCTGTGGAATATTTGACATTGTGTTAATAAAGTTATATACTTAATAAGTTGTATGAAACTATTTATTTAAATGATAGTGTAGAAAATCACACTAAAGGGGAAATTATGAAACTAAATTTTATGTCTGCGGTTGTAGGGCATATAAAATATAAATATGACTACCATTAAATTTTTAGATATCTATTAATTTAGATATCTGTTTTTATATAAAAGTAAATTTTATATAAGGGAGTGATTTATTTGGGACGTAAAAATGGCAAGGGTAAAAAGAAGGATTTAACCGATTTTAGTTATTTGCTTGATAAGGATAAAGAAGAAAAGAATGTTGACAATAAAATAGATAAAAAGAAAAAAGAAGAATAGTGATCTCTGTTTATACCAAAAAATAATGGATATGGATTAATTTCATATCCATTATTTTTTTAGGTATAAATGCTAGTTATTAACATTATAGGGTTTGTAAATTAACTTAACAAATGTTTTTTATTTTGTCACATATACGTTTTATTGCATATTATGTAGAGATAGAAATAAATATTTTTATCAATAAAACAAAGGAGAAATAGAATGATAAAAAGAAGTTATAAGTTAAAGCCTGATAAACAAGATATGAGAGATAAGATTTATTACTCTTCAACTATAGAGAAAATTACAAGTCTTCCTGAAGAAGTTGATCTTAGAAAATATATGTCGCCAATAGTTGATCAAGGTGAACTTGGAAGTTGTACTGCTAATGCTATTGTTTCAGGATTGCGTGAGTATCTTGAAAATATATCTGATGAACCTTATAAACAGTTAAGTCGTCTATATTTGTATTGGTGGGAGAGATTTATAGAAGATACTGTGGATGAAGATAGTGGAGCTTACCTTAGAGATGGTATGAAAGTGCTTAAAAAACTTGGAGCTTCTTTTGAAAGTGATTACCCTTATGATATTAATAAGTTTAGAGAAGAACCAACTCCTAAGGCTGTATTAAATGGAGTGTCATATACAATTGATGAGTATAGACGTATTAAAGATTTAGATAATTTAAAAATAGCCTTGACAGAAAAGATGCCAGTTGTTACAGGAATGAAGGTATACTCGAGTTTTGAATCAGAAGATGTAATGAAAACTGGAGTAGTTCCTATGCCGGATATAACAAAAGAGCAGCTTTTGGGTGGACATGCAGTATTGGCAGTTGGATATAATGATTGTAAATCAGAAGTCATTATGCGTAATTCTTGGGGTAAGGATTGGGGAGATAACGGTTATTTTTATCTTCCTTATAAGTATTTTACAGATGATAATAGTTATATTATAGATATGTGGGTTGGAAAATAACTATAAGATTGTTTACAGAAAATGTGAAAATATAAAACTATTGAGCAGAACTGTGCTACTGTTAGTTAAATAGTATAAAAAATAAGATAGAATTTTATAAAATGGCTAATGTTATTTTACAATTTTAATTCTATCTTATTTCGTTTTTATCTTCCATCTGATAGAATTATATTATAGGGTTTGTAATTCCAAGCTTACGTATAACTTAATTTTGGGATTATAAATCCTATATTATAAATTATGGAGGATAATATGAGAGGAAAAAGTAAAATAAAATTGAGTGAAGAAACAAAGAGAGAGATGAGTTATAAAATAAAGAGTTATTTCTTAAAAGAGAGAGACGAAGAATTGGGCGATCTTGCTTCAAGTTTGATTTTGGAGTTTGTTATAGAAGAATTGGCACCCGAATTTTACAATCAAGGGGTTTATGATTCCTATAAATATATGGGTGAGATGGTTGATGATTTACTGTCAATTCAAAAATATTAAGAACTTTAGATAAATCTGAAGTTCTTTTATTTTGTCTTTTTTCGGGTTCTGTGTTTATTTGTTGGAACTACATTTAAAATAAATAAATATAATAAAAAGACAGGGATTGAACAATCAGCATGAATATTGTTAGATATGCAGATAATTCTTTTGTTATTGAGAGGAAACTTACAGGAAGTACTTTTAGATAATATTAAAAATGGAGGTAAATAGGATGGCAAAATACAGAAAGAAGCCAATTATGGTTGAAGCTGTTGTATTTTATGCTGAAGCATCTTATATGATGAAGTTGTCAAAATTCCTACCTTTCAAAATAGAGGTATTCGAAAAAGATGGAAAAAAGCATTTTATAATTCCAACATTGGAGGGACCTATGAGAGCGACTGAAGGTGACTATATTATAAAGGGTATAGGTGGAGAATTTTATGCTTGTAAACCGGATATATTTGAAAAGACTTATGAGTTTGTAGAAAAATAAATAAGAATTATATGGGGGTAAATAAATGTGGATATGAATAATGTTGTAGCTATAGGCGGAATTTTGATAGGAATTTCGGGAGTTACACTCTTTCTTTTTCCAAAACTAAAAGAAAAGAAAGTAAATGTTTCTAAGGCCATAAATGCTATACAGCAGGGTACAGACACTGCAGACTTGGTTTTATCTGCAGTTAATAAGATGATTCCCGGGAATCCTGTAATAAATGTTCTTGAAATAATAAACAAATGGGGCAGAATTGCGGCAGGGTATGCAGAGCAGTTGTATCATGCGGGAGATATTAAAAAAAATGAAAGAGAACAAGTTGCTGAGACAGTTGCTTTAAATGTTTTGAAGGAGCTTAATATTCCTGTGGATGATAATAAAAAAACTCTAATAGATGCGGCAATAAAGAATGCTGTCAATGATCTTGGACATGCGTCTTTAAGCGAAGAAGAAAAGAATGCTCAAATAGAAAAGATAAAGCAGGATTTAGCTTTAGTACAAACTGAAAATGCTGAATTGAAGCAGACCATTTTAAAAATGCAAAGTAAATTGATATCTGGTAGAACCACAAGCATAAAATGACCCGATTCAGATAGCAGATAGTATTTGAATGAAAATTTAAGCCCGGTGGATAAATAAAAAACTGCCGGGCTCTATTTATTCACTTAAATAAAAAAGGTAGCTATCTTTAATTGAATTTTATCCTACTAATTTTTTAGATATTAGGCTGTCTATACTTTATGTAGTTTAAAAATCGTTTAACTGCAAGTGATGTACTCTTTTTATTTTTCAATGCCAATCCAATTCTTCGATAAGCAGGTACTTCCAATTCTTTTGTAATAACATGATAAGGAATACGCTGTAAAATAAGTTGTGGCAAAATACTAATGCCCAGACCGCTTTCCACCATAGACATAATGGCATAATCGTCCCATGTTGTAAAACGGATTTTAGGATAAATTTCACATTGATCAAATATCTTTGAAACATCTGCTTTTTCACTCTTTTCTAGCAGCATAAAAGGGTAATCACATAATGCCTTGACCGGGAAATATTTACAATTAACAAGAGGATGGTTTTCGGGTAAAACCACAAGTAGTTTATCCTGCTTTAAAAAAATTGTTTCAAATTCCGGAAGTGTAGGAAGCCTAAGAAAGCCGCAATCTACGCGTCCTTCTAGAATCCAGTTTTCTATTTCTGTATAGTCTCCAAGTAGCAATTCGTAATTAATGTTGGGATAATCTTTTTGAAATTTTTTAATTATATTCGGGAGCCAATGGGTTGCCACACTTGAAAATGTACCTATACGGATAAGTCCGGATTGCAATCCATTCAATTCTTCAATTTGCACCTGTAATTTCTGATATTCAGTACATACATTTTTAGCAAATGGTAATAATTTTAAACCGTCAGAAGTTAATCGTACACCAGAGTGTCGGCGTTCAAGAAGTGATACACACCATTCTTTTTCTAGATCATTAATCATACGGCTAATGCCAGACTGGGAATAATTCAGCATCTCTGCCGCTTTTGTAAAGCTGCCATATTCAACAGTCTTAATAAATGCCATATATTTTTGAATATTCATGTCCATACTATGTTTACCTCATATATATCTGATTTTATCATCTTTATCATGATAAACATTCATTTTTGTAATTTATAGGTTTATGATACACTATGCCTGTAGAGTTTTCAAGAGAAGGGAATGAAATAAACATGTTTTATGTAAGTGATATTTATACAACGCCGCCAAACAAGTTTGACACCCTACTGCAAAAGAAAACATATGAAGTATTACAAAGCTTACATATTCCGTTTGAACGTGTTGATACAGATAAAGCAATTACGATGGAGGATTGCGTTCAAATTGATAAGAAATTAGATATGAAGATGGTAAAAACTTTGTTTCTTTGCAACCGACAGCAAACAGTTTTTTATATGTTCATTACAACAGGTGATAAGAAGTTCAAATCAAAGGATTTCAGTAATGCATTAGGAGTAGCACGTGTTTCCTTTGCTCCTGCAGATTTAATGGAAAGGATGTTGGGAACTGAAATCGGTGCGGCAACTGTTTTCAGTGCCATACTTGATAACAATAGTACTGTACAAATTATTTTTGATAAAGATGTTGTTAACGAAGAATGGTATGGGTGCAGCGATGGTACAACTACTAGTTATATGAAAATCAAAACGGAACAAATTATTTACAATTTTTTGCCTTTTGTGAAGCATACGTTATCTGTTATTGAGATGTGATAAAGTAGTTTTTACCTGAAAACACCATAACATTAACTCTATTATAATTAAATAAAAAGGGGTGTTGATGAATGGTTTATACAACTGTAATACAGACTCCACTTGGAATGGTTAGAGCATCAGCAGAAAAGAATGCTCTTAAAGGATTGTGGTTTATTGGACAAAAGTATTATCCGAAGAATGTGGAGTTATGGATAAATAAGCCAGATTATAGAATTTTTAAAGAGACTGACAGATGGCTAAAAAACTATTTTTCCGGTAGAAAGAATTTATGCTTACCTAAGCTTGAACCTGAGGGAACAAAGTTTCAAAGAGATGTTTGGAATGTGCTTCTACAAATTCCGTATGGAAAAGTTATTACTTATGGAGAAATTGCAAAAAAAATAGCAGAGTTAAGGGCAATAGGTTCAATGTCAGCACAAGCAGTTGGTGGAGCTGTCGGACATAATCCTATATCAATTTTAATTCCATGTCATAGAGTTATCGGTTCTAATGGTAACTTAACTGGTTATGCTGGAGGAATCCAAAAAAAGAGGGCTCTTCTCATGCTTGAAAAGGCCCAAATTTATAATGCAACATCTCAGGAAAATAGTTTATAAATTATGTAGTATGGTTTTATGCTAAGTACTGTTTAGCATTTTCTTTAGAATTATTATTCTTTTTTTTAGATTTAAGTATTTTAAAAATTACAGCGAGAATTAAAAACCACACAGGTGTTACAAATAGAGCTACACGAGTTTCATTGTTGAGGGCAAGTGTAAATATAACAAAAGCAAAGAACGCTAAAATCATATAATTTATAATTGGATAAAACGGCATTTTGAATTTATTGTTTTTAGCAAGTTCTGGTTTGGTTTTACGGTATTTTATATGACAAATAACTATTATTGCCCAAATGAATATATAACAGAAGGTTGATATACTTGTGATAAGTACAAATACTCCTTCCGGCATAATGTAATTTAAAATAACTGCAATTAATATAATACAGGCAGAAAATATTGTTGCATTACATGGTATATGATTAGAAGTTAATTTTTTCATTGATTTAGGTGCATTATCTTCTTTAGCAAGTGAGAAAACCATACGGCTTGTACTAAATATGCCACTGTTACAAGCAGATGCGGCAGATGTTAATACAACAAAATTTACAATACTTGCAGCTGCAGCAATTCCAATTGCAGAAAATACTTGTACAAAAGGACTCTTGGCCGGATCGATCGAATTCCAAGGATATATTGCCATAATAACAGCAAGTGCTCCAACATAGAAAATTATAATTCTTATTGGAATATTATTTATAGCTCTTGGGATAACGTGTTCCGGATTTTCAGTCTCACCAGCAGTTAGACCAACTAATTCAATACCAGTAAAGGCAAATACAACCATTTGAAAAGATAGAATGAAACCATTCAGACCATTTGGAAACCATCCACCATGTCTCCAGAGATTAGAAAAGCTTGATGCTCCAGCGTTTGTTGAAAAACCTTTAATGATCATAAAAGTACCACCTATAATTAAAGCTAGTATTGCTATTACTTTAATTAGTGCAAACCAGAATTCCATTTCCCCAAATAGTTTTACAGCAGTAAGATTCATAATTAGTAAAATTACAAGAACTACAAGGCTTGGAAGCCATCTTGATATATTTGGAAACCAGTATTGTACATAGAGCCCTGATGCAGTTACATCAGCCATAGCAAGTGAAATCCAGCAGAACCAATATGTCCATCCAGTTATGAAAGCAGTACTTTCACCAAGATAATCGTAGACGAATTCCACGAAAGAATGGTAATTTGAATTTGAAAGCAGCAGTTCACCAAGTGCACGCATGACAAAAAATAGCATTATTCCTGTTATTGAGTATGCCAATAGAATAGATGGACCTGCTAGATGAATTGATCTGCCAGAACCGAGAAACAATCCGGTACCAATGGCACCACCTATTGCAAGCAATTGAACGTGTCGATTTTTTAAACCTCTTGATAAATTTTGATTTTCCTCCATATGTATTCCGCCTTTCTTATTTTGTATAAGTTTTTATTATTGGAGATACAAATGGGAATAGATAAGATACATACAAATGAAGTAATTTTTAAGTATTACTTTTATAAGATAAGTTATCTTTCCCTTGTCCTTTTACCTGAGAGTTTCGTCATATATAGACTTGCTCCTTCGGTTCTCTTTGTAGAGTCTCTCCAAGGGTTCATCCAATAGCGGTCATCTCTAATAAATAGGTACCTGAAAGATTTACTTCTTCGGTGAATGACTTTTCGTCATAACTCTCCCACTATCTTCATCTGAACGAATAAATTTCACCCTTATATCGTAATATATATCAGGAGAAATTGCAATATTTTTTTAGTTTCTGACAAAAATCATTATAAAAAGGATGCTTTTATTATGCAAGTCTTAAAGATGGATTTAGTTACAATTATGAAACCATATTTAAAAGAACTTATGGGAAAAAACAATGATGCTGTTCACCTTGTTATTAATGTACCTACATTTGACAGCATCTTCCTTAGATATAAATGATCTGTTTAGATTTTTATGAATGCAAGCTTAGATTTACTAGAAATTTTTTACGTGGCCAATTTTGGGAATCGCGGCCGGAGGATAAGTTAAACTTTCATTTATAGATCCTATTACTCTGTCACACCTTTTAACATTTTATAGAGAAGCTTATAAAGTGTCTTTATTTCTTCTAAATCAAGTTTAACACACTGACCGATTTGAGATGGAATCTTGACTGCTGTTTCCTTAAGTTTGTTACCTTCTTCAGTCAACGTAACTATTAAATTTCTTTCATCATCTTTTGATCTTACACGTGTAATATATCCTTTCGATTCTAACTTTTTCAAAACCGGTGTTAGTGTACCAGAATCTAGATACAGGTATTCTCCGAGTTCTTTAACATTTAATTCTATCTTTTCCCATATTACCATCATGGTAATATACTGAGTATATGTTAAATCTATTTTTTCAAGAAAAGGCTTGTATTTTTTAACAACCTCTTTTGCACATGCATAAAGTGGAAAACACAATTGATTTTCTAATTTTAAGATATCATATTTATTTTTCATGTTTTATACTCCTTTATGAATAATTATATCGTACACAATTAAATTTATCACTTTTCTTATAATTCTTCAATAAAATATTACAGAACAGCTCATTGATGATATTAAGAAAATTATATAGCCTTTTTAAAGGAGTGATGAAATGAAAAAAGGTGTATGACCATTGACACACCAAAAGAGAAATGATAATATAATTCTACTGATAATATATGTATATAAACAACATACATCCAATTATATTATACTACTTTCTAAAAGCGATGTCAATGCTTTTTTTATGGTAATGTTATTGAATTATTCATTACAAGGAAAGGATGGGATTAATTGAATAACTTTGAATGGAAGTTGGAAAATGAATGGCTGCAGGAAGTACTCAAAGAAGTTCGAAAACAGTTTAATGAAAAACATGATTTTAAAGAAAAATTTAGAAAAGATTCTATTGAAACACAAAAGCAGCTTTGGGAGGATATAGGCTCTTTGTCCATAACTAATGGATTGGATCAGGTTGTAGATTTTATGGAATACATCACAACATTGAAAATGCAAAAAAGAAGACATGAATTTGTCAGAAAACTTGAAGAAAAATATGAAAAAATGCTTTTATCCCCATACTTTGGGAGGATGGATTTTCTAGAAAGAGGAAATGATAAAGCTCAAAAATGTTATATTGGAAACTTCAATCTTATCAATGACAACTTTGATTTTCTAGTATATGATTGGAGAGCTCCAATTTCCAGCATGTACTATGATTACGAAATTGGAAAAGCTAATTATATATGCCCTGAAGGAAGCATTTATGGTGAAATCACTTTAAAAAGACAGTATAAAATCAATAATGGTAAAATTGAATATATGTTTGACAGCAATCTAAATATTGATGATGAAATACTTCAGGATATCTTGAGTAAAAGTACTGATAGTAAAATGAAGAACATAGTAACAACTATTCAAAGAGAGCAAAATAAAGTAATTCGTAATGAGGATTATAAAAATTTGATTGTTCAGGGCCCTGCGGGAAGTGGGAAAACTTCTATTGCTCTTCACAGGATTGCATACATCTTATATAAGCATAGAGATAAAATAGCATCACAAAATATAATAATATTTTCTCCAAATGAAATTTTTAATGAGTACATTTCCGATGTACTTCCTCAGCTTGGAGAAGACAATATGTGTCAAACTACATTTAAAGAATATATGCAAAAAGCCTTAGAATCTGATTTTAAAAAGGAAAGTTACAGTGAAATGATGGAAAATATTCTTGCAGCTAATAAAGACCCAATGTATCAAAGAAGAATAGTAAGTATAAAATATAAATCTTCCATACAATTTATAGATATATTAAAAAAATATGTAGACTATGCCGAAAAAAAAGATAGAAGCTTTAAAGATATTATTTTAAGAGGCAGATTAATAATTTCCTCTAAGGATTTGCAGGAACTGTTTCTTAAAGATTATATACAGTTTCCACTAAAAAGGAGACTTCATAAGATAAGGGAAAGAATATTATTTCTTATGGAACCTTATGAAAAAGATTGGGTTAACGAAGTAACCAGTAAATTTATGGAATCTGATCCTTATCTGGATAAAACAGAAGTTAGAAATCGCAGTATAGCTATTGTAAAAAATGAAATGAAGGATATATATTCTGAAATCAATAGAATGACAGAGTTTGATTTAATAGATATTTATAAAAAGCTTTTTATGAAATTGGAGTCTTTTTCTGCAAATTTTAATACCGGGTACAGCGAGAAGGAAATTGATGAAATAAAAAGCTATACTTTGGACAATTTGAAGGCTGAAAAGCTTAATTATGAAGATCAACCTCCTCTTCTATATCTCAAAGGTGTACTAGAAGGAATTCCTAAAACCTCAGAAATCAAATATGTTATTATTGATGAAGCGCAAGATTATACACCATTGCAGTATGAAATCTTTTATCAGCTTTTTAAGCATGCTAATATAACTATACTGGGTGATCTTGATCAATCCATCAATCCATTTATGAATGTAGGGGATTATAACAACATCTCTCATATATTTCCGAAAGATAATACCTTTATAATAAATTTAACCAAAAGTTACAGATCAACAATGGAAATTACTAAGTTCTCAAGAAGGCTGCTTGGCAAGGATATTACTTACGGATGTGTAGAGAGAAGTGGAGCTGAACCTTTAATTCTTGGCTTTTCAGATGAAAAATCTATAAAAGAAAAACTTCTTGAGGATGTAAAAAAATATAAGGAGAAAGGTTATAAATCCATTGGTATTATAACAAGGACTGTAAAGGAAGCAGATGAAGTATACAATTTTTTAAAAGAAAGGGTTCATGTTAGAGCCATATTGAAGGATGATGATGAATATGTAAGTGATACATTGGTAATTCCAGCATACCTTGCTAAAGGATTAGAATTTGATGTAGTGCTTATATATAATGCAGGAAATGAAAATTATTGCTGCGAGGAAGAAAGGCTGCTGCTATATACTGCCTGCACTAGAGCTCTTCATATTTTGTGCATATATTATTCAGGGAACTGCACTCCATTATTGATAAGTGCTAAATCTCTGATATAATGTAAATTTTATTTACAATAATTTAATAAGAAGATATATTGATTAAAAAAATTTTTTGAGGTACAATATCCTTTGTAACAAAGTTCTTATACGAAATGTTCCTATACAAAATATTTTTGATTTTATACAAGGAGAATTAGAATGGTCAAGTTATTAAAGTATTTAAAACCTTTTTTAGGTATGATTTTAGGTGCTGTATTACTTTTATTTATTCAAGCTATGTGTGATCTTACACTTCCAGATTATACATCTAATATTGTAAATAATGGAATACAACAGGGCGGTATTGTAAATGCTGTTCCGAATGCATTAAGAAAAAGTCAAATGGAAAAAATAAATGTTTTTGTTAATGAAAATGATAAAAGTGAAATATCCAAAGATTATATATTTATTGACAAATCAAGTAAGGATTATTCATATTATTTAAAACGATATCCAAATTTAAAATATGAACCGATCTTTGTACTTAAAAAAATCAGCAAAACGGAAGAAAGTAAATTGAATCCTATTATGGGTAAAGCAATGCTTGAGGTGTCAGGCATTGACAAAATCAAATCTACTGCAAAAAATGGTGTTATTAATTTTAATGGAATGAATATACCATCAAATACAGATTTATTTGCAGTGATTTCTAAAATGTCGGGCAGTCAGAAAAATAAAATTATTGATGTTATGAATAAAAAAATATCTGGTTTAGGTGACAACATGATTACTCAATCTGCTGCCCCACTAGTTAAAAATGAATATAAGGCACTTGGAGCAAATACAGACAAACTTCAGAGCAGATATATAGTAAAGACCGGAATTGCTATGCTTATAATATCTCTTATTGGAGGAGTATGTGCAGTTGCAGTTGGTTATTTGGCATCTAAAACTGCCGCTGGTCTTGCAAAAAATTTACGTAAAAGTATATTTGACAAAGTTGAACATTTTTCAAATGCAGAATTTGATAAATTTTCAACAGCATCACTAATAACGAGAAGTACCAATGATATTACACAGATACAAATGTTAATAGTAATAATGATAAGAATGATATTTTACGCTCCTATAATGGGAATTGGCGGAATAATGAGAGCCATGGGAAAGAGTCATTCTATGTCATGGATTATAGCGCTTGCGATTATAGTCTTGCTTGGATTAATTTTAGTTGTATTTTCAGCCACAATTCCTAAGTTTAAAATAATACAAAAACTTATAGATAAGCTGAATCTTGTAACTCGTGAAAATCTTTCAGGAATGATGGTAATAAGAGCTTTTAATACACAGAAATTTGAAGAGAATCGTTTTGATAAAGCAAATCGTGATGTTACAAATACCAATTTATTTGTAAATCGCGTAATGGTAACTATGATGCCAGCCATGATGCTTATAATGAATGGAATTACATTGCTTATAGTTTGGGTTGGAGCTCATAATATTGCTGATTCTACAATGCAGGTTGGTGATATGATGGCATTTATGCAATATGCAATACAAATAATTATGGCATTTCTAATGCTTGCTGTGATGTTTATACTTGTACCAAGAGCATCTGTTTCAGCAGGACGTATTAGTGAGGTTCTTGAAACTGATTTGTCTATTGTAGATGATAAAAATCCTAAAAGTTTTGATATGGATAAGTCCGGTGTTATCGAATTTAGGAATGTATCTTTTAAATATCCTGGAGCTTCAGAGTATGCTCTTAAAGGTATAAATTTTAAAGCACTGCCTAATAAAACCACAGCCTTTATAGGTTCTACCGGTTCAGGTAAAACTACTTTAGTGAATTTGATTATGCGTTTTTATGATGTTACAAATGGTGAGATATTTGTAGATGGTGTAAATATAAAGGAAGCATCTCAGCACGAACTAAGAGATAAAATTGGTTATGTGCCTCAAAAAGGATATTTATTTAGTGGTACAATTGAATCTAATTTGAAATATGCCGATGAAAATGCGAATGAAAAGCAAATTTTAAATGCAGCAGAAATTTCACAGTCGATGGAGTTTATAGAGCAAAAACCTCAAAAGTTGAAAACTGAAATATCCCAAGGTGGATCTAATGTTTCCGGTGGACAAAAGCAAAGACTTTCTATTGCTCGTGCTCTTGTTAAGAAACCTGAAGTTTATATTTTTGATGATAGTTTTTCAGCTCTTGATTTTAAAACGGATGCTGCACTTAGAAGGGCTCTTAAAAAAGAAACTTCAGCGAGTACGTTTCTAATTGTTGCACAGCGTATTTCAACAATTATGGATGCAGATCAAATAATAGTTTTAGATAATGGACGTATAGTTGGAAATGGGACACATGAAGAACTTATGAAAAAATGCAGCATTTATAGAGAAATTGCAGTGTCACAATTTTCAGAGGAGGAGTTAGCATGAGTAGTGAACGTAAAGTAAATAGAACTAAAATGCGTAGAGGCCCGGGTGCTGCGATGCAGGGCGGAGAAAAGGCAAATGACTTTAAGAATACTATGAAAAAACTTATAAAGTATATGAGTGAATATAAAATTTCTATAATTATTGTTTTTATATTTGCGGGTGCAAGTGCTATATTTTCTATAGTAGGGCCGAAAATACTTGGACGTGCCACGACAAAATTGTTTGAAGGTGTTATGAATAAAATTTCTGGAAATGGAAATGGTATAGATTTTAATTATATTGGTAAAATATTAGTTCTACTTATTTTTCTCTATATTATAAGTGCGGCCTTTAGTTATGTGCAAGGTTTAATAATGTCGAAAGTATCTATGGAAGTCAGTTATAAGATGAGAAAAGAAATTTCTCAGAAGATAAACAGGATGCCTCTTAAATATTTTGATACAACTAATCATGGAGAAGTCTTATCACGTGTTACAAATGATGTTGATACAGTGAGTCAAACTTTAAATCAAAGTCTAACTCAAATTATAACATCTATTACAACTGTTATTGGAGTGCTTGTTATGATGTTTAGCATAAGTTTTACAATGACACTTACAGCACTTTGTATAATACCTTTGTCATTTGGCATAGTTATGCTTATAGTAAGAAAATCTCAAAAGTACTTTAAGCAGCAGCAAGATTATTTAGGTCATGTAAATGGGCATATAGAAGAAATGTATGGTGGACATATTGTGATGAGGGCATTTAATGGTGAACAGGATAGTATTGAAAGATTTGATAAGCTAAATAATACACTTTATAAATCAGCCTGGAAATCACAGTTTTTATCCGGAATGATGATGCCTGTTATGAATTTTGTAAGTAATATTGGATATGTGGGAGTATGTGTCCTTGGAGGATGGCTTACAATTAAGAAAGCTATTGAAGTTGGAGATATCCAAGCATTTATACAATATGTAAGATCATTTACTCAGCCAATAACTCAGATAGCAAATATATCTAATATATTACAGCAGACAGCGGCATCTGCTGAACGTGTGTTTGAATTTTTAGATGAAGAAGAAGAGAGCAGAGAAGTTGATAAACTCAATATAGATACTAATAATGTAAAAGGATATGTTGAGTTTAAGAATGTCCATTTTGGATATAATCCTGAAAAAATTATCATCAATGATTTTTCAGCTAGAGTTAAACCAGGTCAGAAAATTGCTATTGTTGGACCAACAGGAGCAGGAAAGACAACAATAGTAAAATTACTTATGCGTTTTTATGATGTAAACAGTGGCCAGATTCTCGTAGATGGGAATGATATAATGGATTTCAAAAGAGAAGATTTAAGATCTATATTTGGAATGGTTCTTCAGGACACCTGGTTATATAATGGCAGTATACTTGAAAATATAAGATATGGCAGACTAAATGCATCCGATGAGGAAGTAAAATCAGCGGCAAGAGCTGCACATGTAGAAAGTTTTGTATCTACACTTCCAGCAGGATATGATATGATTCTAAATGAAGAGGCATCTAATGTTTCTCAGGGACAGAAACAGCTTGTTACAATTGCCAGAGCAATACTTGCAAATCCAAAAATTTTAATTCTGGATGAAGCAACTAGTTCTGTTGATACACGTACTGAAGTCATGATAAAAAATGCCATGGATAATCTTATGAGTAATCGAACAAGTTTTATTATTGCACATAGGTTATCTACAATAAGGGATGCTGATCTAATACTTGTAATGGATCATGGTGATATTGTAGAGCAGGGGACACATGAGGAACTTATAAAGAAAAATGGTTTTTATTCAAATCTCTATAAAAGTCAATTTGAAGAATCAGAAGCAGTATAGTTTTATAGGGTTTGTAATTCTAAGCTTAACTTATGCGCAGGTCGGGATTCCCAAAATACGTCACGTAAAAAATTTCTAGTAAGTCTAAGCTTGCATTCATAAAAATCTAAGCGGATTATATAAACTCGCTTTGCTCAGACATATATAATCCACTAAGATTTTCAAGAACGCTTCGCTAAAACTTACTACAAAATTTTTTAATGTGCCTAAATTTTAGAAATCCCGACCTGCGCATAAGTTAAGCTTAGAATTACAAACCCCCATATTTGATTTAAAGTCTGGTTTGTCTTATTTAGCCTTATCTAGAAACCTTTCAAGGTTTACAACGCACTGTTCATATGTTCCAAATCCTATTTTACAAGTTTCATTGAATACTTCAATATTATATAATATTTTTCTTCCATTTATTGCGGCGATTTTTACTTTAATTTTAATCTCTGAATTTACAGAGGTCGGATTTATATGTTGAACATTAATTTTGGTGCCTACAACTCTACAATTTTTAGGTAGTTTATCAATTACTAAATTTGAACATGCCTTTTCTATAAATTTAATCATACTTGGAGTAGATAGCATGATTATATCTTTATTTCCTATAAAATCAGCTGTATCATTATTTTCTACTATATAATTATCAGTATGTGTTAAGCCCACTTCTAAAATATTGCTAAGTTCCATATAAAGATATTTCTCCTTTCGCTGTAATGCAATAATTTAATTTATGAGTTAATTATACCATGATTTACAAATTTAAATAAATTATAAAAAATGTATTGACAAATAATATTTGAAATAGTAAACTAAAAATATAATAAATAATAATTATTAAATAAAAATAAATATTAAAAAATAAATTAAGATCATAAATGATTTGGGAGGAATATTAATATGAAAAAATTTGTTTGTTCAGTATGTGGATATGTTTATGAAGGAGAAGAGGCACCAGAGAAGTGTCCTCAATGTGGAGCAGGAAAAGATAAATTTACTGAAAAAGTAGATGGCGAAATGGCATGGGCAGATGAGCATAAGATAGGTGTAGCACAGGGAGTGGATAAAGAAGTAGTAGAAGGATTAAGAGCTAACTTTACAGGAGAATGTACTGAAGTTGGAATGTATCTTGCAATGAGCCGTCAGGCAGACAGAGAAGGATATCCAGAAGTGGCAGAAGCATATAAGAGAATAGCATTTGAAGAGGCAGAGCATGCATCCAAATTTGCAGAAATGCTGGGAGAGGTAGTAGTACCTGACACAAAGAAGAATCTCGAAGTAAGAATTGAGGCAGAATATGGTGCCTGCAAGGGTAAAAAGGATTTAGCAGTATTGGCAAAGAAATTAAATTATGATGCAATACATGATACAGTTCATGAAATGTGCAAGGATGAAGCAAGACATGGTGCTGCATTTAGAGGACTATTAAATAGATATTTTAAATAAACACATTTTATTATGGATAAAATATTGAGAAATAATTAAAAATAATACTAAGATATAGTTCTTATATTGATAATGAATTGGAGGGATTGCTTTGGAAAAGTATGTTTGTACAGTATGCGGATATGTATATGATCCTGAAGTTGGGGATCCAGATAATGGAGTGAATCCAGGAACATCTTTTAAAGATTTACCAGAAACGTGGGTTTGTCCTCTTTGTGGAGTTGGGAAAGATCAATTTGAAGTAGAAAAATAAATGTATATAGAAATGTTTCAAGTTAAAGTAAACTTGAAACATTTTTATATTTTAATTTAAATATATCCGCCAATTGTTAATGCACTTTTTAAGTAGGGAATATAATATATTAATTTATTTGCTGTATATATGCCGAAACAGAAGAATATCATTATAATTATTAGAAAAAAACTTAACAAATCATATTTTAATTCAATATTGTTTTTTATACTTAGCTTGTTTAATGTCAATGTTTCTATTCCAAGTGATATTAGTATAATGGGCCAAAATTTCAATATATACTCTTCAATGTGAATATTGAAGACAGTTATAAGTAGATAAAGTATGCCTAAAACTATCATAAGAAGACCAAAAGTCAACGTTCCAACCCTTCTTTGTATCATTTTTGATCACCTGATTCTACATTCTTTTTTTTACTTTTTATCAGAAAAAACCCTGTACCAATTAAAATTATTGAAATGATTAGATCTTTTATAAGTCTTATTATTTCATAATCACAATATCTGCTTATAAAAGGCACAACGATATTATCAATTAATGAAAAAACACCCATAATTATTAGCACATAAGCTATATATTTTTCTGCATTATTGTTAAAAAATGATTTGCTGAAGTTAGTTGATTTAAATATTGGTAAATCATCATCTTGTACATTATCCTCTTGTGTTATTTTTAGTTTTAAGTCAAATATACTGTAGCACCATATTACTGGTATAAAAATACCAAGAAATCTAAAATCAAATGAGTTTGATATAAAAAGTAAAAGAAAAAATAAAAGCATAAGTTCCGAACCCTGCCTAATAAGGCCTATATACATATGTCCTGCACCAGGAAATAATGAAAAAAATATAGCTGTTTTTCTTGAATATTTCAATTTATAAGTCTCCCCCTCTATTTACAGGATATATAATATTAAAATCCTGTATATTTGTTCTATGTTAAAATCATATTGTATAAACCTTAAAATAAACCTTGTAAAATTCTTAATTTTTTCTTAAATGATACTTGTATACGTGTTAAAGGTATCATGAATTATAGTAAATAGGGAGGCATTCTTATATAATATAAAAGGAAGTCTGTTTAAGAGAAAGGATGTAATGATGGCTCAGAAAATTTTGGTCGTTGATGATGAAAGAGAAATAAGAAATTTAATGGAAATTTACTTAAAAAATGAAGGATTTTGTATCATTAAGGCATCTAATGGCATAGAAGCTTTAAATATACTTGATCGAAATGATATATGTCTTGTTATACTTGATATAATGATGCCTAAAATGGATGGAATTGAAACGTGCATAAGAATAAGAAAAACTAAAAACATGCCTATTATAATGTTGTCTGCCAAAGGAGAAGATATGGACAAGATTTTGGGACTTACAACAGGTGCTGATGATTATATAACAAAACCTTTTAATCCACTGGAACTCATAGCTAGGGTAAAATCCCAAATAAGGAGATATACAAAACTAAATGCTGTCTACAATCCTAAAATTGAAAAAACGATTGAAATTGATGATCTATCAATAAATACAGATACGCATGAAGTTATTGTAGGTGATAAAATTGTAAATCTAACAAAAAGAGAATTTGATATACTTAAGCTGCTTGCAGAAAATAGAGGGATGGTTTTTAGTACTGAAAAAATATATGAAAGTGTTTGGAAAGAAGGATTTTATGATTCTTACAATACAGTTATGGTGCATATTAGAAAAATACGAGAAAAGATAGAACAGAATCCTAGGAAACCTAAGTATATTAAGACTGTTTGGGGAGTTGGTTATAAAATTGAAAAAGCTCTTTAATTTTATCTTTAGATTTTATGGTTTTATAAAAGATAATGTAAGCAAAAGCATAAGACTTGAACTAGTAGTTACTTTTGCAATATGTTTAATTTCTGCATTTATTGCTGGAAGTTGGTATAATGGTCATTATAAAGAGCAGCATATGATAGCTCAGATTGATTACAGTAATGGAATTCAGGAACTTTCCTCCAAACTTTCAGAAATAAAATCAGAGCTTGAAAATTTAAATACTTTGAATAAAAATTATATAAACCAAAAAATAGATGAATCTCTTTCAAAAAAAGATGGTACAGTTAAAATATATCTGGCAGACATGGATGGAAATGTAATTTGTAAATCCAAAAGTGCATATCAGAAGAAGCTTGATATATATAGTCTTGTAAATAAGGCAGAAGATTTTAGAAAAGAATATGATAAGTCTATTGTTATAGATACTGATAATGGAATATTAAAGAAAAGGGTTGTACTTGACAAAGTTCAGGAGTATGTGGAGATAGATGGCTTAAATATATCAAATAGAAAATTATATCTTATAATAATGGGAGTACCTGAACAAAAAACTACATATATAAGATCCAATGGTTCAATTTTTTCAGTAATTGAAGCTATAGTAGTATTTATAGGTTTATTCTACTTTATGACAATTAAAAAAATGGGCTATATAGAAATAGTTTCAAGAGGGCTTGTTGAGATATCTAAAAATAATCTTGATTACAGAATAAAAATTTATGGTAAGGATGAGCTGGCTAAGCTTGCTAATAATATAAATTTTATGGCTTCGGAGTTAAAGAAAAGGGTTGAAGGTGAAAGGGCAGCAGAAAAGACTAAAAATGATCTTATAACAAATGTTTCGCATGATTTGAGAACACCTCTTACATCAATAAAAGGCTATTTGGGATTGATAAAGGATAAAAAATACAAAGATGAAGTTCAGATGGGGGAATTTCTTGATATAGCATATGCTAAATCTGAAAAACTAGAGATACTAATAAATGATCTTTTTGAATATACAAAACTAAGCAATAAGGTTATAGAAATTCACAGGAAAAAAATATATATAGATGAACTTTTAGAACAACTTTCCGAGGAATTACATGTTATATGTGAGGAAAATAATGTAAAGCTGCATAAAAATTTTCATGGAAGCAGGATTTATGCATATGTTGATCCAGATAAAATAGTTAGAGTATTTGAAAATTTAATTATGAATGCTATAAGATACAGTTTAAAACCTGGAGGTATAAATCTTGAACTTAAAGATAATGGTAAATGCATTCTGATTTCTGTAGAAAATAGATGTGATCATATAGATGAAAGTGATTTAAAAAAGTTATTTAACAGATTTTTCAGGGTTGATAAGTCACGATCAGAAGCAACAGGAGGAAGTGGCTTGGGTCTTGCCATAGCCAAGAGTATAGTTGAATTACATGATGGAAAAATATGGGCTGAAAGTATTGAAGACAGGGTTATTTTTTATGTGGAACTAAAAAAAGACATTCAATCCTGAATATTGGATGTCTTTTTAAGTGCAGATTATAGAGTAGAATCTTCACAGCATACTTCAACTTCAAAATTTTCATCTATCCAAAGACCTATAATCTTAACATCATCATGAAGTTTCTTTAATATTTTTACTGATGCCTTAATGTGTTTTATATGTTCGGATTTATTTGCATCGTTTGCAGCACAATCATAGTGACCTGCAATAAATATGATGTCTGAGTTGTGCTTTTTTAGAGATATAAATAGTTTATTCTCTATGGATTTTAAAAAATCTTTATTTTTGAGATATATGAGTTTGTCTATTCCAGGTTCAGATATTATGTCTACGTATTCTACATTAAAATTATTTCTTATCCAATTTATTGCTGGAAGTTGAGTTCTTCCATCCATGCAGTTTAGCAATGTTCCGAAATTCTTATTCATAATATAATTTAACCCTCCTATAAAATTTGAGTTAATTATATCATTTTCCTATCCAGTTGAAAATTCTTCTCTTTTCTTGACATTCTTTAGAGCATATATTAATATTTTATCAATATGAATGACTTATAGGGTTTATAAGTTAAGATTTCATCCATAAATCCTATAATGCTTGTTATTGGGGGAATAAATATGAGTTATAAAAAATGCGATTATAAAAATTTAAAGGAACTTTGTAATAATGTGTTTGAAAGGTTTGGCTATAATAAAGAAGATAGTAATATTATAACAGATGTTCTTCTTATGGCCGATTTATATGGTATAGAATCCCATGGAATTCAGAGACTTGTATTGTATTATAACGGAATAAAGAATGGGAGAATAAAAGTAAATTCAAAAATGAAAGTTATAAAAGAAACACCATTATCAGTTCTTGTGGATGGTAATAAGGAAATGGGTCAGCTGGTAAGTAAAAATAGTATGGATATTGCTATTAATAAAGCTAAAATATCCGGGTTTGGAATGGCTGTTGTTAAAAATTCCAATCACTTTGGGATATCAGGATATTATGCAAAAATGGCAGCTGATCAGGGATTTATAGGAATTTCAATGACAAATACTCAGGCAGTTGTGCTTCCTACTTATAGTAAGAGAAGAATGCTTGGAACAAATCCTATAGCCATATCAATGCCGGCTAAACCCATCCCATTTCTTTTAGATATGTCTACAAGTGTTGTTACAAGAGGAAAGATGGAAGTGTATAGTAAGAATAATGAACCTATTCCAGAAGGATGGGCATTGGATGAAGAAGGTAAAATTATCACAGATTCTAAGAAAATTATTGAAATAACAGATAGAGAAGGATTGGGTGGTATACTCCCGCTTGGTGGCCATTCTGAAAAATTTGGAGGACATAAAGGATATGGACTTGGACTCGCCGTTGAGATGTTTACGTCAATTTTGTCTGGTGGATTTACAAGTGATAATGTGAGGTTTTCTAAGGGTGTTGATGGAGTAAGCCATACATTTATAGCGATAGATTATGGAATGTTTGGTGATAAAAATGAAATTGAGAAAAGAATGTCAGATTATATGCAGAAATTGAGGGATTCTGAGAAGGTTCAAGGAGCTTCAAGAATATATACTCATGGAGAAAAGGAGATAGAAGCATATAATGACAGAATTAAAAATGGTATTCCAGTAAATCAAAATACGATAAAAGAGATAGAGGATATATGTGATTATTTAAAGCTAGATATAGCAAGGTATAAATAGGTGTTTGCCTATTTATACTTAAAATTTTTGAAGGTACAATGAATATGGCAGAAAAAAGTATAAATAATAGGAAATAATATATAGAAACAAGTAGTGTAATCGTATTCATTGAAAAGGCTGTTTGTTTATCCTAATATATATGACAATTACAGTATTGCAGTGGTTAATAGTATTGCTATACAATGTTTTGCATAATATGATGTAGATGCGGGGGGTAAACAATGCTTAAAAAATTTTTAGATGTTTTATTGGGTGAACCTTTAGCAAATGAACAGGGAAGCAGTGAAAAATATAATGTTCCTTTTGGACTTGCAATAATGGCAAGTGATGCCATATCGTCTGTTGCATATGGTGCCCAGGAAATTCTTTTTGTTTTAATAGTTTTAGGAGCATCGGCTTACAAGTGGCTTACATTAACTTCATTTATGATTATAGGATTACTTGTGATACTTACTATTTCTTATGTTCAGATTATAAGGGCATATCCACAGGGTGGAGGATCATATAAGGTTGCAAAAGAAAATATAGGAGACAAAGCGGGACTTTCTGCTGGTTCAGGACTAATAATAAGTTATATACTTACGGTTGCAGTTAGTGCCAGTGCCGGTGCAGATGCCATTGTTTCGGCATTTAATGGATTGACTCAATATAGGGTGATATTTGTTGTATCAATAATTATTGTCTTAATGATTTTAAACTTAAGGGGATACGTGATTCATCTAAGATATTTGCGATACCTACTTATATATTCATTTTTAGTATGCTTTTTATGATTCTGTATGGATTGTTTAAATATTTTATACTTAATATTCACCCGCAGCCAATTTATGCTGTGCCGGAGGCCACAGAGGATTTGTCGATATTTCTTATTTTAAAGGCATTTTCTTCTGGATGTTCGGCTTTGACAGGAGTTGAAGCAGTAAGTAATTCTGTGCCGAATTTTAAAGAACCCGGTCAGAGAAATGCGAAAACTGTAATGATACTTTTGGCAATATTAATACTTTGTATATTCGGAGGTACATCTGTACTTGCAATATTTTACACAGCTGTACCAATAACAAATGGACCTACAGTTATATCACAGATAGCATCAGCCATTTTTGGAAGTGGAGTGATGTATTATGTAATTCAATTCAGTACTGCGGTGATACTTTTAATGGCATGCAATACAGCATATACCGGATTTCCTATGCTTATGTATATAATGGGAAAGGACGGATTTGCACCGAGACAATTTACAATAAGGGGGAAAAGGCTGAGCTTTTCATTTGGAATTGGAGCACTATCGTTGATAGCATGTCTTTTGGTTATCATATTTAAGGCAGATACGCACAGACTTATTCCATTATATGCAGTAGGTGTATTTATATCATTTACACTGGGGCAGTTTGGAATGGTAAATCACTGGAGAAGGGTTAAAGATAAAGGCTGGAGGAAAAGAGCTGTTATTAATGGCTTTGGCGCATTTGTCACACTCTTTACGACTGTGATAATTTTAGTTGAAAAGTTTAGTGACGGAGCATTTATAGTTGCAATACTTATACCTATGATAATTTATCTTCAGTTAAAGATTAAATCTCATTATAGTAAGGTTGCAGAAGGACTCAGTGTCAGCAATATAAAATTAGAAAAAGTCAACTTTAAGATTAAATACACACACATTGTGATAGTTCCAATAGCGAGTTTAACCAAAGCGACAATAGGAGCGCTCCAATACGCACAAAGCATAAGTGATAATGTAATTGCACTCAATATTTCGACAGATAAAGAAGCAATGGAAAAGTTGAAGAAGAGATGGAGTAAACTTGATACAGATATATTGCTTGTAAGTAAGTATTCGCCATACAGGATGGTTCTTAATCCGCTTATAAAGTATATAGAGCTTATTGCAAGTGCAGCTGGTGAAGATGAAAAAGTAACGGTTGTAGTTCCACAATTTATAACACACGGACGTTTTGGTGATATTTTGCACAATCACACAGGATTTTTTATTAGGGAAACTTTATTAAAAGATGATAATATAGTTGTATCTACATTTCCGTATGAGTTATTAGATAAAGATGATAATGAAGTATAGATTTTTGTATCAAAAATTGATTTACCCTCCGGGATTTGTTACTGAAATTCAGTACAATAAACCCGGAGGGTAAATTAACTTAATTGCCAGCGTGATTGATGTTAGTGTATAATTATTGTGGTATTTGACTAAAAAGTGAGGTAAGAATTATGAATGAAAATATAAAAATACTTGCTATAGAGAGTAGTTGTGACGAAACATCTGCAGCTATCGTAATTAATGGAAGAAAAGTACTGTCAAATGTAATTTCATCTCAAATAGATATACACACAAAATTTGGAGGAGTTGTACCTGAAATAGCATCAAGAAAGCATATAGAAGTTATAGCATTGGTTGTTCAACAAGCACTTGAAGAAGCTCAAGTTGAACTTAAAGACGTGGATGCAATTGGTGTAACATATGGTCCCGGACTTGTTGGGGCTCTCCTTGTTGGAATGCAGTATGCTAAATCACTAGCCTATGCGATAAAGAAACCGTTGATAGGTGTAAATCACATAGAAGGTCATATAAGTGCGAATTTCATACAGTATAGTGATTTGAAGCCTCCATTTATGTGCCTTGTTGTATCTGGAGGACATACATTTATTGTATATATGAAGGATTATGGAGAATTTGAAATGCTTGGTCAAACAAGAGATGATGCAGCTGGTGAAGCATATGACAAAGTTGCAAGAGCAATTGGACTTGGATACCCAGGTGGACCTAAGATAGATAAAATTTCTAAAGATGGAGATGAGAATGCTATAAAATTCCCAAGGGCCAACTTTCATGAGAATGATTCCCTTGATTTTTCATTTAGCGGTGTTAAATCTGCGGTTTTAAATTACCTGAATAAAAAACAGATGAAGGGCGAGAAAGTAAATACAGCTGATGTAGCCGCATCATTTCAAAAAGCTGTAGTTGGTTTTCTGGTAGATAATGCAATTAAAGCTTGTAAACTAAAGAAGGTAAATAAAATAGCTGTCGCTGGTGGTGTTGCTGCAAATACATATTTAAGAAAAACTCTTATAAAGGAAGGAGCGCTAAATAACATAAATGTTCTGGTTCCAGAAACTGTATTATGTACTGATAATGCTGCAATGATAGGCAGTGCAGCATATTTTGAGTATAAAAAAGGCAATTTATCGGATTTAAGATTAAATGCAGTTCCAAACTTGAAACTTGGTCAAAGATAATAAAATGTATGCAATAAGTAAACCAAGGATGTAAAAAGTATATAATATATAAATATATAAATAGCATATACTATATAGCATATAAATATATTATAGTATATGCTATTTACATATTTACATTATATTTTTTAGAATATATAGGTTGATAATAGTATAATTTATGTTAAAATAATATTATATATTTCCAAAGTGGTATGTTAATTAAATGACAAGGTTTTTTTGAGAAATTATTAAAAATGCAAGTTAAAAAAAACAACAATTGCAATTGAAATAATTTTGATACTTATATATAATAATATTATCGTTATTTTAATTAATAAATATTCGCTATATACAATATTATACAATCTAAGAAGGGGTTGGTGGACTTGGTTAAAAAATTTAAGAGAGTTCTTGTTGCAAACAGAGGAGAAATTGCCATAAGAATTTTCAGGGCTTGTAATGAATTGGGAATAAGAACGGTGGCTATATATTCAGATGAAGATAAACGCTCATTGTTCAGAACAAAAGCTGATGAAGCATATTTGATAGGTAAAAATAAAGGTCCTGTTGAGGCTTATTTAAATATTGACGAAATAATAAGCCTTGCACTTAAAAAAGGTGTTGATGCTATACATCCTGGATATGGATTTTTATCCGAAAATGCTGAGTTTGCAAAGAAATGTCAGGAAGCTGGTATTGAATTTATAGGACCTACAGATGAAATGATGAATAAGATGGGAGATAAAATTCAATCCAAGATTATGGCTGAAAAGGCTGGAGTAAAAACTATTCCTGGAGTACAAGAAACTATAAAAACTGATGAGGAAGCCTTAAAATTTGCAAGAATATGTGGATATCCAGTTATGCTAAAAGCTGCAGCAGGCGGCGGCGGCAGGGGAATGAGAATTGTGTATGAGGAAAAAGATCTTATTCAAGCATATAGAAGTGCTAAAAATGAAGCTAAAAAAGCTTTTGGCATAGATGATATGTTTATTGAAAAGTATCTTGAAAGCCCTAAACATATAGAGGTACAAGTATTAGGGGATAAGTATGATAATATAGTGCATCTATTTGAAAGAGATTGTTCAATACAAAGAAGACATCAAAAAGTTATAGAATTTACACCTGCAGTAGCAATTCCAGAGGAAATAAGAAAAGATATATGTGAGGATGCACTTAAAATAGCTAAATCTGTAAACTACAGAAGTGCTGGTACATTAGAATTTTTGGTTGACAAAAATTTAAATCATTACTTTATAGAAATGAATCCAAGAATTCAAGTTGAACATACTGTAACTGAAATGGTTACCGGTATAGATATTGTACAAAGCCAGATACTTATAGCTGAAGGGTATAGTTTAGATTCTAAAGAAGTTGGAATACGCTCACAGGAAGATATAAAACCTAGAGGATACGCAATACAATGCAGAATAACAACAGAAGATCCAATGAATAATTTTGCACCTGACAATGGGAAGATAGATGTATATAGAACTGGGTCAGGGTTTGGAATAAGACTTGATGGCGGAAATGGATTTACAGGTGCAGTTATAAGTCCTTACTATGATAGTCTGCTTGTTAAGACAATAGCTTGGTCAAGAACATTTAAAGATGCAATAAGAAAGTCAATTCGTTCAGTAAAAGAAACTACAGTTTCAGGAGTAAAAACAAATGTTGATTTCCTGATAAATGTTTTAAATCATAAAGACTTTGCAGAAGGAAAGTGTGATACTAATTTTATAGCTAATAACCCAGAATTATTTGAAATATCACCAAAAGCAGATGAAGAACTTAGAATATTAAAATATGTAGGAGATATAGTTGTAAATAAAACAAAAGGCGAAAAAGATGATTATGATGTTCCTGTAGTTCCTAAATTTGAACCTACTGAATCATTGTATGGTACAAAACAAATATTGGATGAAAAAGGTCCTCAAGGATTGGTTGATTGGATAAAATCTCAGAATAAATTGCTTATAACAGATACTACAATGAGAGATGCACATCAATCCCTTATGGCAACAAGAATGAGAACAATTGATATGCTTAAAGCTTCTCAAGCTCAATCAGTCCTTGGAAAGGATATATTCTCACTTGAGGTTTGGGGTGGAGCGACATTTGATGTTGCATATAGATTTTTAAAGGAATCTCCTTGGGAGAGACTTGAAGAACTTAGAAAGAGAATACCTAATGTATTATTTCAGATGCTTTTAAGAGGAGCAAATGCTGTTGGATATAAAAATTATCCTGATAATGTAATAAGAAAGTTTATACAGCAGTCAGCAAAATCTGGAGTAGATGTTTTTAGAATATTTGATTCATTAAACTGGTTGAAAGGCATGGAAGTTGCAACTGATGAAGTATTAAATCAGGGTAAAATTGCTGAAACTTGTATGTGTTATACAGGTGATATACTTGATGAAAGTAGAGATAAATACAGCCTTAAATATTATGTAGATCTTGCTAAGAAAATAGAAAAGACGGGAGCTCATATACTTGGAATAAAGGATATGTCGGCTTTACTTAAGCCATATGCAGCATTAAAACTTATAAGGGCATTAAAACAGGAAATATCCATACCTATACATCTTCATACACATGATACTACAGGAAATGGAGTAGCAACAGTATTAATGGCAGCTCATGGAGGTTTGGATATAGTTGATACAGCACTTAGCAGTATGTCTGGACTTACAAGTCAGCCTTCTTTAAACTCTGTAGTTGCAGCATTAAAGAATACTGAAAGAGATACAGGCATTGATTTAGACGATATGCAGGCACTATCAGATTACTGGAGTGCAGTAAGACCTGTATATAAGGAGTTTGAATCAGGTTTGAAAACTGGAACTGCTGAGATATACAAATACGAAATTCCTGGAGGACAATATTCGAATTTAAAACCTCAGGTTGAAAGTTTTGGTTTAGGGCACAGATTTGAAGATGTGAAGGATATGTATAGAAAAGTAAATTATATGGTAGGAGATATAGTAAAAGTTACACCATCATCAAAAATGGTTGGTGATTTAGCAATATTTATGATTAAAAATGACTTGACTCCTGAAAATATATATGAAAAAGCTAAGAATATGCCTTTCCCTGATTCTGTGGTAACTTTCTTCAAAGGTATGATGGGACAACCGATGGGCGGATTTCCAGAAAAACTTCAAAAATTGGTGTTGAAAGATGAAAAACCTATTACGTGTAGACCGGGAGAACTTCTTCCAGATGATGATTTTGGAAAAATAAAAAAACATTTGGACGAAAAATTCAAGATGGATGCGAGTGATCAAGATGTTATAAGCTACTCTTTATATCCAGATGTATTTGAAGGATTTTTAAAATACGTTAAAGAGTATGGAGATTTAAGTCATATGGGAAGTGATGTATTTTTCCATGGACTTAAAGAAGGAGAAACTTGTGAGGTTGAAATTGCTGAAGGAAAAACACTTATTGTTCAACTTCTTCAAATAGGGAAGTTAGATGCTCAAGGATATAGGACTTTAGTCTTTGAAGTGAATGGCAATAGAAGAGAGATAAAAATAAAAGATAAAGTAAGTAGTGCAAAAATAGAGATCTCAGAAGCTAATGTTCAGTTTGCAGATCCGGATAATGAAAATGAAATAGGTGCAAGTATTCCAGGAACTGTATTGAAAACATTGGTTAATGAAGGAGCTAAGGTGGAGAAAGGACAAAGCCTGGTTGTAATAGAGGCTATGAAGATGGAAACAAATGTTACTGCACCTAAGAATGGTGTTATTGAAAAAGTGTTAGTAAAAGAAGGAAATCAGGTTAAGAGCGGAGAACTTCTCGTTAAGTTAAAATAAATTATAAATGATTGCTGTGTGAATTATTATATATCCACACAGCAATTTTTAGTTTAAAGTGAATATGTGTTGAATAAATACTATATTGGTGATAAAATATGAATAATTATTCAAAACAATGTTTTATTATGCAATGGGGGCTGTTTTATGAATTTGATAGAAGTAATAAAGGAAAATATGTCAGAGATAATAAGTGTAAGAAAAAGATTAAACGATAATGCCGAGTTATCATTTAAGGAGTATAAGACACACAATATAATAAATGATTTTTTAAATAGTATGGATATAAAAACATGTGATGTATTTAATACTGGCGTAGTAGGACTTCTAAATAGAGGGGATGAATGTACTGCCATAAGAGCTGATATGGATGCTCTTCCTGTCAATGGAGTATCACATGCATGTGGACATGATTACCATATGGCGGTTGTACTCGGGTGCGCACTAATATTAAAAAAGATTGGATTCAAGAAATGTATAAAATTTATTTTTCAACCAGCAGAAGAGGACAGCGGTGGAGCACTTCCAATGATAAGAGAGGGTGTTCTTAAAAATCCTAAAGTTACAAAAATAGTAGGATTTCATGTGTGGCCTGAGCTTAATGTGGGAAGTATAGAAGTAGCCTCGGGAGCATCTATGGCTTCTGTTGACGATTTTATAATGACATTTAGAGGTAAAGGTGGTCACGCTGCAATGCCGTATCTTTGTAATAATACGATTTATCCTGCTATGGACTTTATTCAAACGTCGAATGAAAAGTTTCACTTGAGAAATAATCCATTGAATCCTTTTGTAGCTACATTTGCTTCCATTAATTCTGGAAATGCACCAAATGTAATAAGTGATGAAACGAAAGTTATGGGAACGGTAAGAACTTTTGATAATAATCTTAGAAAGGTTTTAGAAGATGAAATAGAAAGTACAGCAAAAATCTGTGCGGAAAATTTTAAATGTAAGCTTGATATTGAATATGAATATGGATATCCTCCTTTAATAAATAATGCTGAACTTACAGATAAATTTATAAAATTAACTAAAGGCATACTTGGAAGTGAAAATGTTTCTGGTCTTGAAAAGAGCTTCACGGCTGAGGACTTCGCTTTTTTTGCTGAAGAGTGTCCATCAGTACATTTTAGGCTTGGAATAAGCGATAAGATAAAGGGAATGAATGCACTTCATTCAAGTAACTTCGATGCATCTGATGAGGCCCTGTTCTATGGGGTATATGTTATAGTTAACTTTATATTGAATATGTAATTTTGTATATAGATTCGGATTATCGACCTTCAATTTGATCAGTTTTTATGTATTGTTTTATTTAATCGCTATTTTGTATATAATTATATATATAATTGTATGAAAATAGTGTATAAGTTAGTTAAAATTTGATAAAACTATAATAATTTGAAGGGAGATAAATACATGGAGTTACAGATAGGAAAAGAATATAGTGGTTTTAAACTTTTGGAAAGAAAGCAGATAGATGAGATAAATTCTTGTGGAATGATATTTGAGCATCAAAAAAGTGGAGCTAGATTATTTTACCTTGAAAATGATGATGACAATAAGGTTTTTGCAATAAGTTTTAGAACACCTCCGGAAGACAGCAAAGGAACACCACATATATTGGAACATTCTGTATTATGTGGATCCAGGAAGTTTCCTGTTAAGGAGCCATTTGTAGAACTTATAAAGGGATCTTTAAATACTTTTTTAAATGCTTTTACATTTCCAGATAAGACTATGTATCCTGTGGCAAGTACAAATGATAAGGATTTTTCAAATTTAATGGATGTATATCTAGATGCAGTTTTTTATCCAAACATATATAAAACTTCTCAGATCATGATGCAGGAGGGATGGCATTATGAGATTGAAGATAAGGATGCTCCTATAAATTATAAGGGGGTAGTTTATAACGAGATGAAAGGTGCTTTTTCATCTCCAGAATCTATTCTTTTTAGAAAAATATCAGAATCCCTTTTTCCTGATACACAATATGGACTTGAATCCGGTGGAGATCCATATGTAATACCGAGTTTAACGCAAGAACAGTTTGTAAATTTTCATAAAAAGTATTACCATCCTTCTAATAGTTATATATACTTATATGGCAAGATGGATATATTAGATAGGCTTAATTTTCTGAATGACAATTATCTTAGGAATTTTGACAGACAAAATATAGATTCTAAAATAGATATTCAACTTCCTTTTGATATTCAAAGGCAAATGGTTATTAAATATCCTATATTGGGTAATGAGAAAGAAGAAGATAAAACATTTTTAAGTATGAATTTTGTTATAGGAAAAGCAACTAATTCAGAAGAATATCTGGCATTTGATATACTTGAATTACTATTATTAGAAATGCCTTCGTCACCTTTAAAGAGAGCTATAATTGGTGCTAAAATTGGTAAGGATGTATTCGGCAGCTTTGAATCGAGTATGCTTCAAACTGTATTTTCTATAATTGTTAAGAATTCTAATAAGGATAAAGCGGAAGAGTTTAAAAAAGTTGTTGTAAACTGTTTAAGAAAATTAGTACATGACGGAATAGACAAAAAACTTATAGAGGCAGCTATAAATATAAAAGAATTTGGACTTAGAGAGGCTAATTATCAGGGATATCCAAAGGGATTAGTATATGGAATGAAATGTATGGATAGCTGGTTATATGATGAAAAACCGTGGATCCATCTTGCATATGATGCAAATATACAGAAAATAAAGTCTGCGTTAACCACATCATATTTTGAGAGCCTTATAGAAAAATATATATTAAATAACGATCATAGTTCAATACTTATAGTAGAGCCAGAAAAAGGATTACTTGAAAAGAATGAAAAGCAAGTAAGAGAAGAGCTTGAAAAATTTAAAAACAGTTTGTCTGAAAATCAATTAGAAGAACTTATAAGGAATACTCAGGAATTGAAAAAGAGACAGAGTACTCCCGATTCACCAAAGGATCTAGAAAAAATACCGCTTATTTCTATAGATGATATAGATCATAAAGCTAAGAAACTTGAGTTTGAAGAAGATGAAGAATGTGGTGTAAAAGTAATTTACCATCCTGTATTTACAAATAAAATTGTATATACAAATTTGTATTTTAATACATCTTCTGTAAAGCAGGAACTTATACCGTATTTATCTCTTCTTAATACTGTATTAGGGAGAATAAATACTGAAAATTATAATTATGAGGATTTATCAAAAGCTGTTGATATATACACTGGCGGCATAACATATTCGGTTGAAACATTTTCAAAAAATGATAGTGTAGATAAGTTTGAAGCTATGCTATCAATAAAAACAAAGGTTTTAATTGATAATTTGCCTAAATTAGTTGAACTTTTAGAAGAGATAATTAAGAGAAGTAAATTTGATGATAAAAATAGAATAAGAGAAATAATTGATGAAACAAAATCAAGAATGGAAATGATAATTTTTGATAGAGGACATATTGTAACGGCAAATCATTTACTATCATATTTTTCTAATGTAGGTAAATATCAAGATGTCGTAAATGGAATTGAATTTTATAACTTCATCGTTGATCTTGATAAAAACTTTGAACAAAAAGCTGAAGAGATAACTAATAATTTAAAGGAAGTAGCACATAGTGTATTTAACAAAAATAATTTGATTACAAATATAACGCTTGACAAAGAAAATTATGATAAAAATAGAAAGTTTTTAAACACATTATACGATAACCTCGATTCGGGTAAAGTTTGTCACAATAACTATAAGTTTGATTTGACTCCTCTAAATGAGGGAATAATGACATCTGGCAAGGTTCAGTATGTATCCAAAGCATATAATTTTATAGAGCTTGGATATAAATACAGCGGAAGTTTACAGGTGCTCAAAGCAATTGCAAATTATACGTATTTGTGGAATAAGGTAAGAGTACAGGGTGGTGCCTATGGGTGCTTCTCTTCATTCCAGAGAAATGGAAATATGTTTTTTACATCATATCGTGATCCGAATTTGAAAGATACTTTGAAGGTTTATGATGAAGCTGGAAAGTTCATAGAAAATTTTAATGCAGATGATAGAGAAATGAGGAAGTACATAATTGGAGCCATATCTGACTTAGATTACCCATTGACTCCTTCAGTGCAAGGTGAAAAAGTTTTTGAGAGATATATAAAAGGCATTAAATATGAAGATATACAAAGAGAAAGAGATGAAGTTCTAAATACAGATGTTAATGAAATTAAAAAATACAGCAGTTTAATAAATGATGTAATGAGTAAAAATTATATTTGTGTGCTTGGAAATGAAGAAAAGATAAAACAGGATAAAGACTTGTTTAATAGACTTACAAATGTATTCGATTAAGTAATGATAAAAAATGTGGATGGTTATAATAAACCATCTACATTTTTTATTATAATTATATGGTTTGTGATTCCAAGCTTAAGTTATACTTCAGTTGACATTTCCAAAATTCGTCACCTAAAAAGTTCCTGGTAAGTCTAAGTTCGTATTTATAAAAATCTAAAACCATATAAATTGAATGTTAAATTTAAGACTATAATGATTGATTTGGTATTTCAGTTTTATCTGAAAATTTACCCCAGTCTCTCTTCCAAGCTTTTACACTCTCGTACATTATAGATATAAGAATTAGTATGAGTATTATAGACATTATACATAATAATACCTTGTGTCCTGGTATATAATTTGTTGTGATATTTTCTATTGATGCAGTTAGGGTTACTACACTTATAAATATCATTGGAATAATGGTTATAGGTACATACTTTTGTTTTCCTTTCCTTATTAGTACAGTGGTACCTATTGCAAATGCCACAGCTGCAAGTGTTTGATTTGCAGTACCAAATAATGGCCAAATTGTTGATATATTTCCTGTATATAGAAGGTAACCCCAGGTAAATGACATAAGGCCACTAAAGAATATAATATTAAATTTTGAATTTTTATCAGCAAGTGGTTTGCAAACAGGGCCTATTAAATCTTGAAGCAGATATCTTCCGATTCTTGTACCGGAGTCTATAGTTGTTAATATGAATAATGCTTCAAACATTATGCAGAAATGATACCAATAGGCCATTAATCCTTCAAGTCCAGGAATCTTATAGAATACATAGGACATACCTACTGCAAGTGATACAGAACCACCAGGTCTTCCGGCTAGATTTTCACCAACCATATGTGATAGCATTGGAAGTTCATGAGGAACCATTCCAAGCTTTGCAAATACAGCAGGTGCTGAGTTTATAGCAAAATAATCAGCGGTTGGAAGGCAAGTTGCGGCTATTAATGCCATAAGAGCTATAAATGATTCTATAAGCATTGAACCAAAACCAATAGGAAGCACATCTTTCTCGTTTGCAATCAATTTTGGTGTAGTACCCGAACCTATAAGTGAATGGAAACCGGATAATGCACCACAGGCTATTGTAATAAACAGGAATGGAAATACTTTACCGTTTACTATTGGACCTCCACCGGATACAAATCGAGTTAAAGCCGGCATCTGTATAGTAGGTCTAACAAGTATTATACCAACAACAAGTAATGCTATAACACCAAGTTTCATGTATGTGCTCAAATAATCCCTGGGAAGTAATAAAAGCCATACAGGAAGTGCAGCAGCACAAAAACCATAGATTGCAAGTATCAACGACATTTGTTTTGTGTTGAATGTCAGGTATGGTGCAAGTACAGTACTCTGTATATAGGGTCCTAAAATAACGCCTACCAGTATGAGAACCATACCTATGATAGTTCCTTCTACAATTTTACCTGGTCTTATAAATTTTAAATATATTCCAATAAATATAGCGACAGGAATTGTGAAACCAACTGTAAATGTACCCCAGGGGCTATTATATAGTGAGTTTACAACAGGAAGTCCGAGACCTGCCATTGTTATTATGAGAATGAACAATATCGATATAGAGGTCAATATTCCCATTTTTTTACCGAGATTGGCCTTAGCAATTTCGGCAATTGATTTTCCATCATATCTGACAGATGCACAAAGTATAACCATATCGTGTACAGCACCGGCAAAAACACCGCCGATTAAAATCCAAAGAGTTCCAGGAAGATAACCATATTGGGCTGCAAGAACAGGTCCTATAAGTGGACCGGCACCAGCGATTGCTGCAAAATGATGCCCGAGTAATACCCACTTATTTGTAGGTACGTAGTCATGTCCATCTTCATAAATTTTTGATGGAACTTCCGTGGTATCCCTTAGAACTAATACTTTTGCTGCTATGAAAGCGCCATAAAGTCTATAACCTAAAACTAATACTAAAGCAGCAATGATGACTAAAACTATAGAGTTCATATAGATTCCCCCCTAATAAAATAATTATTTATGAATCTTATAGTTGTATAAAACGATTACATTTGTTATGTTAATACTTCAAATATGATTTATATATAGATACACGTTTAAAAGATAAAATTTAGGAATGAAGTGCAAAAATTAAAACCTGATTAGCAATACTCGTTATTTACAAAAAATATCTTATTTAAATATTTTTATTTTGTTATATAATATATATTAAAGCCGCTTGTGAAAAGAATATTTGCATTCAATTGTTTGTCGATTTCGTTGATTAATAATGTTTTATATTTAAAATATAATAGAAATAGGGGGGATAAATTGCTTTATATTCAATTATTAGAGCGAATGGCTCTAATAGCACTAGCTGCTTATATATATAATCAATCACATATCTTTAAGAATCTTATAAAAGATAGGCTTGAAATTTCGGATAAAATAATTATGGTGGTATTTTTTAGTCTTCTTGCAATAATTGGAACATATACAGGCGTGAGTTTAGAACCTTATGCTATCGCTAATACTAGACCAATTGGTGCAATTGTTGCAGGATATGTTGGAGGACCTATTATAGGAATAATAGTTGGAACTATTGCTGGTATACATAGATATTTCATGGGTGGTTTTACCGGACTGGCATGTGGAATAGCGACAATTGTTGAAGGAATAGTTGGAAGTTTAGCTAGAAAATACTCTAAGGAAGGTACTTTTAGTGTTAAAAGTGGTTTTATAGGGGCTGTGATAGCAGAATGTTTACAAATGATAATACTTTTAGTCGTTGCAAGACCACTTGTAGATACGATACGATTGGTAAAGATTATAGCGTTTCCTATGATAATTATAAATTCATTAGGTGTTGTTTTATTTATTAATATAATACAAAATGCTAGAAATGAATATGACAGAATTGGAGCTATACAGGCCCAAAAAGCACTTAACATTGCCAAAAGAACTATTGTTCATATGAGAAAAGGATTAAATATGGATACTGCTAAAGATGCAGCTGAAATTATATATGAGATATCAAATATAAATGGTGTATTTATTGCTGACAAGAGCAAGTTGTTAACATATTGTGGGCAAAAGCTGGATAAGGATAAACTAAGTAGCCTTTTAGATGATTATTATAAACATCCAAGTTATACTATATTAAAGCTTGAGTATAATAAAAAAATGTTGTACTTTGTTTGTGCACCTCTTTTTATTTCTGGTGTGAATTTTGGAGGAGTACTGGGGCTTGAGGTTAAATCGAAGGCAAATATAGATGTATATTTCTGGCAGTTCGTAAAAGAATTAAGTGATCTTTTATCGATGCAGATAGAATTGTATAATTTAAATAAATTGGCAGAGGAAGCATCAACTGCTGAATTTAGAGCCTTGCGCGCACAGATTCAACCTCATTTTTTATTTAATGCTTTAAATACTATAGCATCCTTTTGTAGAACTGATCCACTGGAAGCAAAAAGGCTTATTATAGATCTTTCAAACTATTTTAGACAGACTCTGAATCGAGAAGAAGATTTTGTACCATTGAGAGATGAAATTGATTTTATAAATTCATATTTATCCTTAGAAAAAGCCAGATTTGGAGAGAGACTCAAGTTAAGTATAGATATACCTGAAGATATGTTGGATTTAAAAATGCCAGTATTTATATTACAGCCAATTATAGAAAATTCAATTAAACATGGCATACTTCCAAAACCTATGGGAGGAAGCGTTACAGTTATGGCGCTTTATAATGAAGATCATGAAGTAGAGTTTTCAGTTGAAGATACTGGTGTAGGTATGAATAATGAAAGATTAAATCAAATTAAATGTAGCTCACCAGGCATAGGACTTAAAAATGTAAATGAAAGATTAAGGCTCTTATATGGGGAAAATAATATGCTTAAAATTGAAACTGTTTTAAATAAGGGTACTAAAGTTAGTTTTTTAATACCAAAAGGGGGTAAAATCAGTTAATGAATAAAATTAAGTGTATAATCGTAGAAGATGAAGTTCCTGCAGCACAAGAGTTAAAATATATAATATCTAGGTATGACTCTATTTATGTTTCGAATATAGCCTATGATGGTGAAACAGGGATGGATTTAATAAAAACGGAACTTCCAAATGTAGTGTTTTTGGATATAAATATGCCCGTTAAAAATGGTATGGAACTTGCCAGAGCAGTGAAGGAATATAATAAAGAAATAGATATAGTTTTTGTAACAGCGTATGAAAAACATGCAGTACAAGCATTTGAGGTAGGAGCTATGGATTATATTTTAAAGCCATTTGATGATATGAGAATATCAAAGACTATTGACAAGATAGTAGATAAGTGGCAAAAAATATCCGAACAAAGTGAACTCCCGAAGATGATTGATACATTGATTAATGAAATTGATAAAGAAAAAAATATGGTTAAAAGGATACCATGCGATAGAAATGGAAAAATAATACTTGTTGATGTTAGAAATATTTATTACTGTTATATAGAAAATGAAAAAACTTATGTTAGAACAAAAAGTAATAAATATTTTGTTGGATATACATTACATCAAATAGAAGAAAGAACTAATTTTTTTAGGGCTCATAGAAGTTATCTTGTGAATATGGATAATATAAGAGAATTATATTCATGGTTTAATGGCACTTATAAATTGGTCATGAATGATAGTGAAAAATCAGAAATACCTATTAGTAGAAATAATGTAAAAAGATTAAAACAAATACTCAAAATATAAGCAGATTTATTATTAAACTATTTTAAACAATTATATATTTATTAGTTTTTGGGAGGAACGTTATGCTAGGTTTATTCACAGATAGATTATTAATATGTGTAGATAAAATTGATGAACAGCATATTAAACTTTTTAATGCTATAGAGCAATTTCGAGAGGCGTGTAATGATAGGGATTGGGATGAAGTAATTAGGGTGTTTAATTTTCTAAAAGTATATTTTGAAAATCATTTCAAAGATGAAGAAGAATATATGGTTAAATACATGTATTCAGGATATGAGGAACATAAGGCAGAGCATAATCTTTTCTTAAGAAAAATATACGCATTTGATAGCGTGCTTAAGATGAATTATATTTCAATTACTAAAATAATGGAGATGAATGAATTTTTTACTGAAAATTTTGTAATGCATTTATCAGAAGTTGATAGTAAACTTGGGGTATTTTTAAATGATAAATTATAATTTTATTTATGGCAAGGAGTGATAAAATGTCAGCGATTAATGTCAGCTTGCAGGTGTTACCATCAGTTAAAGATAAGGATTTATATAAAGTTGTTGATAAGGTTATAGATTACATAAAGTCAACTGGTGTGAAATATGAAGTGGGTGCTATGGAAACAACAATGGAGGGTGAACTTGATGAATTACTTGATATCGTAAAAAAAGCCCAACAAATATGTGTGGAAAATGGTGCAGAAAGAGTAGCATCTATAGTTAAGATAGACTATAAGCCAGATGGTGTTACTATGAATGAAAAGATCGGGAAGTACAGAAAATAAATTAAATGTAGGGTTATAATCCCTACATTAATTTTTCCCATTTTTCATATAAACTATCTAGCTTAGATTGCTTTTCAATCAACATCTTGTTTATGGTTTCACTTTTTTGAGGATCTGAATAAATATCCTCCCTGCACAAATCATCTTGAAGCTTTAATATTAAATTTTCAATATTTGATATACTGTCTTCTAGATTTTGGATCTTTAATTTCTGTTCTTTTTCTAATTTCTTGATTTCCCTTTTTTTCTTCTTTTCATTGTTTATCTGAGTTTTAGTTTTCTCTGATAATTCGCTATTATCCTTTTTGAATCTTAATGGATTCTCCTTTTTTTCGATATAATAACTATAATTACCCAAATATTCGTTAGCACCATTTTCAGTAAGTTCGTATATCTTATTGATGACTTTGTTTAAAAAATATCTATCATGTGATATGACAAGTACAGTTCCATCATAATTGAATAAAGCATCTTCTAAAGCCTCTCTTGACATTATATCTAAATGATTTGTCGGTTCATCAAGTAAAAGAAAATTTGATTTTGAAAGCATTAATTTTAGTAGATTTATTCGACATTTTTCGCCTCCACTCAGATCCGACACTTTTTTTAATATGTCATCATTTTGGAATAGAAAAGCAGCAAGATAACTTCGTATTTCGGTTGTAGTTAATTCGGGAAAATCATCCCAAACCTCATCTAGCACAGTTTTGTTTAAATTAAGATTTGATTGTTCCTGATCATAGTATCCTATAAATACATTTTTACCAATAGAACAAGTTCCAGAATCTGCTTTTAGTTTATCCATTATTATTTTAAATAAAGTAGTTTTTCCTCGCCCATTTTCGCCTATGATAGCTGTTCTTTCTCCTCTTTTAATATCTAGATCTAAATTTTGAAATAAGACTTTGTTAAATTTTTTACTTAAGTTTTCGATATGCAGAACATCATTTCCACTTTTAATTTGTGTTTCAAATATTATATGATCAATTTTTTGTTCTTTGTCAGGTTGTTCTATTCTTTCAATTTTGTCTAATGCTTTCTGTCTGCTTTCAGCAGCTTTTATACTTTTTTCTCTGTTAAAAGATTTGAATCTTTTGATTATTTCCTCTTGCCTTTTGATCTCAGTTTGCTGTAGATTATAAGCTTTTAATTGTGTATCATAATTTTTTTTCTTTAAATCAATATATTGAGTATAATTACCATTATATGAATTTATATGACCATTTATTAATTCCAGTGTTTTAGAAGTTATAGCATCTAAGAAATATCTATCGTGGGATATTATTAAAACTGTGCCTTTGTACATTTTCAGGTAATCCTCGAGCCACTCTATAGCATCTAGATCAAGATGATTTGTAGGTTCATCTAATAATAAGATTTGTGGTTTCACTAGAAGCAGTTTACAAAGAGCAATTCTGGTTTTTTGACCACCACTTAATATACTTATATTTTTATCATAGTCATCCTGATTAAATCCAAGTCCGCTCAAAACTTTTCCTATTTCAGCTTTATATGTGTATCCACCTTTATTATTATATATTTCAGTATATGTAGTATAATCTTTAATTGCTTTGTCATATTGTTTCTTATTATTATCATTATATGGTTGATTCATTATATTTTCCAAAGTTGATAATTTTTTTTCCAATTTTAAAAGTTCTCTAAATACAGTAAGCATTTCATCATATATGCTATTAGAAGATTCCAAAGATAAATGTTGTGAAAGGTAACCTATTGATTTATTTTTGTCAATAAATAAATTACCAAGGTCTTCTTCTAACTGACCGGTTATAATCTTAAAAAGTGTTGATTTACCGGCTCCATTTGGACCTATTAAACCTACCTTTTCACCTTCATTTAAATTGAGATTTATATCGTTCAATATAATATCAGTTCCATAGCTTTTATGAATATTTTTACAGCTTAAGATAATCATGTTTTCACCTTCCTTAATTTGACCAATACTATTTTACTATGACAGCGAATTTTTTTGTAGTGCAATTTTTAGTATGAAAGAGAATATTTTAATATAGTATAACAATTTAAAGTAGAAAAAATTATTTTATATAATTTTTAATTACATAAAATATTTATAAATACATATTATTATATTATAAATTAAACATACTTTTGAATATATTTGATAAATATTGCATAGTTGTGATTAAAAAGGTATAATAAAAAATTGACGTATAATATTATTAAATGATAATGTGACTGAAGAATAAATATATAATAAATATATATAATAAGAGGTGCGGTATGGACAAGAAAAAAAATATATCAATGGCTGTTATAAAGAGATTACCTAAGTATCACAGGTATTTAACAGAATTATTGAAGAATGATGTTGATAGAATCTCTTCCAAGGAATTAAGTGAAAAAATAGGTTTCACGGCTTCTCAAATAAGACAGGACTTAAATTGTTTTGGAGACTTTGGACAACAAGGGTATGGTTATAATGTAAGTGAGTTATATAATCAGATACGGAATATATTAGGACTTACTAAGGCATATGGAACAATTATAGTAGGAGCTGGAAATATAGGTCAGGCTATAGCAAACTATATAAGATTTGACAAACTTGGATTTAAAATTCAATCATTATTTGATGCCAATCCAAGGTTATTTGGGCTAAGGTTAAGGGATATAGAAATAAGAGATGTGGATTTATTGCCGGAGTATTTAAAAGAAAACCACATAGACATTGGAATTATATGTGTTCCTAGAAATAGCGCCCAGAAGGTATGTGACGTTTTAGTTAAAAATGGAGTTAAAGGGATCTGGAATTTTGCTCCTGTAGATTTAGTTGCCCCGGATGATATAAAGATTGAAGATGTTCATCTAAGTGATAGTTTACTTACTTTAAGTTGCTTATTAAATGATATAGAATAATTGTCTGAATAGAAGGTAAAATTTATAAATATTTGACTATTTTATATTGAAATATTGTATGCTAAGGTTTATAATAATAATTGAGCTCACGTAGTTCAATTATTTTTTATATTATTTTGTTATATTATTAACAAAATGCGTTAATTATATAACATTGATTATTTCATTAATGAGGAGGAGCAAGCGATGGAATTTAAAAATCTTACCTTTGAAAAGGATGGGAAAATAGCTATAGTTACAATTAATAGGCCTAAAGCACTTAATGCTCTAAACACTGAAACTTTTGTAGAAATTGGTAATGTTGTTGATGAAATTTCTAAAGATAATGAAATACTGGTTGTAATAGTTACAGGAGCAGGTAGAGCTTTTATTGCAGGTGCCGATATAACTGAAATGAAAGACATGAATACAGAAGGCGGAAGAGGATTTGGAATGCTTGGGAATGAAGTCTTAAGAAAACTAGAAAATCTTGAGAAACCTGTAATAGCAGCAGTAAACGGTTTCGCACTTGGTGGCGGTTGTGAATTGTCAATGGCATGCGATATAAGAATAGCTTCAAGTAAAGCTAAATTTGGACAACCTGAGGTAGGTCTTGGAATAACACCAGGAGATGGTGGAACTCAAAGGCTTCCAAGGATAGTTGGAACAGGAATGGCAAAGGAACTTATATATACAGCTAAAATGATTGATGCAAAAGAGGCATACAGAATAGGTCTTGTAAACAAGGTTGTGGAACCAGATGATTTGATGAAGGAAGCAAAAGATCTTGCAAATTCTATAGCAGTTAATGCACCTATAGCAGTTAAAATGTGTAAGGCGGCAATAAACAAGGGAATGCAATGTGATATAGATACAGGTCTCTCATATGAATCAGCAGTATTTGGACTCTGTTTTGCAACAGAAGATCAAAAAGAAGGTATGACTGCATTTGTTGAAAAAAGGGACAAATCTTTTAAGAATAGATAGGAGGTTAATATAATGAATTTTGGTTTGACAAAGGAACAAGAATTAATAAAACAGATGGCAGCTGAATTTGTAAAAAATGAGGTAGAGCCACTTGCAAAAGAAGTTGACGCAGAAGAAAAATACCCGATAGAAACAATGAGAAAAATGGCAAAATATGAGATGCTGGGTATGCCTTATCCTGAAGAATTAGGCGGAGCCGGTGCCGATTATTTAAGTTATATACTGATAGTAGAGGAACTTGCAAAAGCATGCACAACTACTTCAACAGCGTTTTCAGCACATACATCACTATGCTGCTGGCCAATATATAACTTCGGAACAGAGGAGCAGAAGAAAAAATTCCTCCCGGATCTATTAAGCGGAAAGAAAATAGGTGCATTTGCATTAACTGAGCCTAATGCAGGAACAGATTCTGCAGCACAGCAGACAACGGCAAGAAAAGAAGGAGACAGTTACATATTAAATGGCTCCAAGATATTTATAACAAATGGAGGATATGCAGACACTTTTGTAACTTTTGCAATGACAGACAAGAGCAAGGGCACAAGGGGAATATCAGCATTTGTAATTGAAAGGGGAATGCCCGGCTTCACAATAGGAAAAGTAGAAGACAAGATGGGAATCAGGGGATCTTCAACAACAGAACTTATATTTGAAGATTTAAAAGTACCGGAAGAAAACCTTTTAGGAAAAGAAGGAAAAGGTTTTAAAGTTGCGATGACAACACTTGACGGCGGCAGAATAGGAATAGCCGCACAGGCTCTTGGAATAGCAGAAGGGGCACTTGAATATGCTATAAACTATATGAAGGAAAGAAAACAATTTGGTAGACCTATAGCAGCATTCCAGGGACTGCAGTGGTATGTAGCTGAAATGGACACTAAAGTAGAGGCAGCAAAATATCTTGTATACAAAGCAGCATGGAGAAAGCAGGAAGGGCTTCCATTTACAGTAGATGCAGCACAGGCAAAATTGTTTGCGGCAGAAACTGCAATGGCTGTAACAACTAAGGCAGTGCAGATTCTTGGTGGCTATGGATACACCAAGGATTATCCGCTTGAGAGAATGATGAGAGATGCCAAGATAACAGAAATATATGAAGGAACATCAGAAGTTCAAAAGATGGTTATCTCGGGCAATTTGTTAAAGAAATAGGAGGGTTAAACATATGAATATAGTAGTTTGCTTAAAACAGGTACCTGATACCAACGAAGTTAAGATAGATCCAAAAACCGGGACACTTATAAGAGAAGGAGTTCCATCTATAATAAACCCCGATGATAAAAATGCACTTGAAGGTGCTATTGAGTTAAAAGAAAGTCAGGGGGCAAAAGTAACAGTAATAAGCATGGGACCTCCACAGGCCGACAGGGCTTTAAGAGAGGCTCTCGCAATGGGTGCAGACGAGGCAATATTGATCTCCGACAGGGCATTTGCAGGAGCAGATACTTTAGCAACATCAAATGCACTTGCAGGTGCACTCAGAAAACTTGACTATGACATAGTATTTGCAGGCAGACAGGCTATAGATGGAGATACCGCACAGGTAGGACCTGAAATAGCAGAGCACCTCGGAATTCCTCAGGTAACATATGTAGAGGATGTAAAGGTAGACGGGAACGAACTTACTGTAAAGAAATCACTTGAAGATGGATATGAAATGATAAAAGTAAAGACACCGGTTCTTTTGACTGCAATAAAAGAATTGAATGAACCGAGATATATGTATATGTCAAAGATATTTGATGCTTACAAGAGGGAAGTAAAATTATGGACGGCAGATGATATTGATGTAGATAAATCCCTTCTTGGACTGAAAGGCTCACCTACAAAGGTTAAGAAATCCTGGCCAAAAGCAGCAAAAGGAAAGGGAGAAATTGTAGATAAACCATTCAAAGAAGCAGCTGCATATGGAGTTGCAAAACTTAAAGAAAAACATTTCATCTAAATTTATAGGAGGGATTTAAACATGAGTATAGCAGATTATAAAGGTGTATGGGTATTTGCTGAACAAAGGGACGGCAAGCTTCAGAAAGTAGCCCTTGAATTAGCAGGAAAAGGAAAGGAACTGGCAGATAAATTAGGAGAGGAAGTAACTGCCATTCTTCTTGGAAGCGGAGTGGAACATCTGGCAGAAGAACTGGTATCTTACGGTGCAGACAATGTTATATGTGTAGACAATCCAAACTTGAAACAGTATACGACAGACGCATATGCAAATGTTATACATGAACTTGTTAATGCAAGAAAACCGGAGATACTTTTAGTTGGTGCAACATTTATAGGAAGGGATCTCGGACCCAGGGTATCTGCAAGACTTTCAACAGGACTTACAGCAGATTGTACGGGACTTGATATAGACGAAGAAGGAAAGAACCTTCTTATGACAAGACCTGCATTTGGAGGAAACCTGATGGCAACAATAGCCTGCACGGACAACAGACCCCAGATGTCAACAGTAAGACCCGGTGTATTTGAAAAACTTGATAAGGATACATCAAGAAAAGGAAAAATAGAGAAAGTAGATATAGATGTTAAAGAAGAAGATATAAGAACAAAAATACAGGAAGTAGTAAAATCGGCTAAAAATATTGCAGATATAGGAGATGCAAAGGTTCTTGTATCGGGCGGAAGAGGACTTGGCGGACCTGAAGGCTTTGACATGCTTAAAGAACTTGCAGACGTACTGGGCGGAACAATATCAGCCTCACGTGCGGCAGTAGATAATGGCTGGATAGATAAGGCATATCAGGTAGGACAAACAGGAAAAACTGTAAGACCTAATCTATATATAGCCTGTGGAATATCCGGAGCAATACAGCATCTTGCAGGAATGCAGGATAGTGATTATATAGTTGCCATAAACAAGGATGATTCAGCTGCAATAATGCAGGCTGCAGACCTTGCTATAGTTGGTGATTACACTAAGGTAATACCTGAGATGATAGCACAGATAAAGGCTATGAATTAATTTTTAATTTATTTTGATTGTAATCTAAATTGAAAGGGGAAAGAAATATGAAGAAAGTATGCGTACTTGGTGCGGGGACTATGGGATCAGGAATTGTTCAGGCTTTTGCATCAAAAGGTTGCGAAGTAGTAGTAAGAGATATAAAGGATGAGTTTGTAGAAAGAGGAATTTCAAATATAAAGAAAAATCTTGATAGATCAGTAAAAAAAGGCAGGATGTCACAGGAAGATTGTGATGCTGTAATGTCTAGAATAAAAGGAACAGTTGACCTTAATATGGCAGCTGATTGCGATCTAGTTGTTGAAGCAGCAATAGAAAATATGAAAATAAAGAAAGAAATATTTGCAGAGCTTGATAAAATCTGTAAGCCAGAAACAGTTCTTGCATCAAATACATCATCACTTTCAATAACGGAAGTTGCTTCTGCTACAAATAGAGCGGATAAGGTTATAGGAATGCATTTCTTTAATCCTGCTCCTGTTATGAAATTAGTAGAGGTAATTAGAGGAATTGCAACTTCACAGGAAACTTTTGATACTGTTAAGAGTATAGCTGTAGAGATAGGAAAAGAGCCTGTAGAAGTTAAAGAAGCTCCAGGATTTGTTGTAAATAAAATATTGGTTCCAATGATAAATGAAGCTGTTGGACTTTTGGCAGAAGGAATAGCAAGTAAAGAGGATATAGATAAGGCTATGAAACTTGGTGCAAATCATCCAATGGGACCTTTAGAACTTGGAGATCTTATAGGACTGGATATTTGCCTTGCTGTAATGGAAGTACTATATAAAGAGACAGGTGATTCCAAGTACAGAGTTCATCCATTACTTAGAAAATATGTAAGAGCTGGATGGCTTGGAAGAAAGACTAAAAAAGGATTTTATGATTATTCAAAATAATGAAAATTGAGTAGTTTAATAGCTGTTGAAATGTAATTTGTTTCAACGGCTATTTTTATGAGGAATTTATGAAATGTTAAGATGGAATAATTTTTTATAATTAAGGATAATATATATGCGACAAGTGTGCTTTTTTTATATTGTATTAGATATATAGTGTTAAAGAAAGTTGGATTTATAAATTGTCTTAATAAAAAAGATATTCTATAAATTATGATATTTGTTATGTTATAATATAAACAGTAAAATTATTATAAATTATGGGGGAGTAAAAATGTATAAAATTCTAGATAAAAGAGCTCTTGCACCTAATATATTTTTAATGGATGTAGAAGCGCCAAGAGTTGCAAAGTCATGTTTGCCGGGTCAGTTTGTTATAGTTAGAATGGATGACAAAGGAGAGAGAATCCCTCTTACTATTTGTGATTATGATGCTGACAAAGGTAGTGTAACTATAGTATTTCAGACAATAGGCGGTTCTACACAAAGAATGGCTGATTACAAAGTGGGAGATGAATTTAAAGATTTTGTTGGACCATTAGGTAAACCTTCGGATCTTGTGACCTGTGATATCGAAGAAGTAAAGAAAAAGAACATAATTTTTGTAGCTGGTGGAGTTGGAGCAGCACCAGTGTATCCACAGGTCAAATGGTTACATGAACATGGAATTGATGCCGATGTAATTGTTGGATGCAAATCAAAGGAGTATTTACTCCTGGAAGATGAAATGAAGGAAGCAGCAGGAACTTTGTATGTTGCAACTGATGATGGAACTTATGGATATAAAGGATTTGTAACAGATTTATTAAAAGAACTCATAGATAATAAAGGAAAGAAATACGATTATGTAGTGGCTATAGGACCTATGATAATGATGAAATTTATAACGAAACTTACAAAAGGATATGGAATAAAGACAGTTGTCAGTCTAAATCCTATAATGGTTGATGGGACAGGAATGTGTGGAGCATGTAGGGTAACTGTTGGAGATGAAACTAAGTTTGCATGTGTAGATGGACCAGAATTTGACGGCCATCTGGTTAATTTTGATGAAGCCATGAGAAGACAAGCTATGTACAAGACTGAGGAAGGAAAGGCAAAACTGGATCTTGAAGAGAAAAAGGAAGGTCATAAGTGTCATGTAGGATTGGAGGGTGAAGAATAAATGGCTAATGATAGAATGATGAAAACACCTATAAAAGAACAAGAACCGGGTGTGAGAGCACATAATTTTAAAGAGGTTTGTTTGGGATATACTGAGGATGAAGCAGTTAAGGAAGCTGGCAGGTGTTTAAATTGTAAAAAACCTATGTGCGTTACACAGTGTCCGGTAACCATAAGTATACCTGATTTCATAGCCAGGGTTAAAGAAAAAGACTTTGAAGGAGCAGCTAAAATAATAGCTAAGTCAAGTGCACTTCCTGCGGTATGTGGAAGGGTATGTCCCCAGGAAAGCCAATGTGAAGGAAAATGTGTACTCGGGATAAAAGGAGAGGCTGTTTCTATAGGAAAGCTTGAAAGATTTGTAGCTGACTGGTCAAGAGAACATAATATAGACTTATCAGAGAAAAAACCAGACAACGGTAAAAAGGTTGCAGTTATAGGAAGTGGACCTTCTGGACTTACTTGTGCAGGTGATCTTGCCAAACTCGGATATGATGTAACAATTTTTGAAGCATTACATGAAGCAGGTGGTGTTCTGGTTTATGGTATACCTGAATTTAGGCTTCCAAAGGATACAGTAGTTAAACATGAGGTTGAAAATGTTAAGAAATTAGGAGTAAAGATAGAAACAGATGTAATAATAGGTAAAACTATTACTATAGATCAGTTGATAGAAGATGAAGGATTTGAGGCTGTATTTATAGGTTCCGGGGCAGGACTTCCAAAATTTATGGGTATAAATGGAGAAAATTTGAATGGAGTATTTTCTGCAAATGAATTTTTAACTAGAAATAACTTGATGAAAGCGTTTAAAAATGACTATGATACACCAATCAAGATTGGAAAGAAGGTAGCAGTAGTAGGCGGTGGAAACGTTGCAATGGATGCCGCTAGAATGGCCTTGAGGCTGGGAGCAGAGGTACATATAGTTTATAGAAGATCAGAGGAAGAACTTCCGGCTAGAGCTGAAGAAGTACATCATGCAAAAGAAGAAGGCATTATATTTAATCTGCTGAACAATCCGGTGGAGATTTTAGGTGATGAAAAAGGCTGGGTTAAAGGCATGAAATGTATAAAGATGAAACTCGGTGAACCAGATGCTTCTGGAAGAAGGAGACCGGTGCCAATAGAAGGATCGGAATTTATAATAGATGTTGATACAGTTATAATGTCACTTGGAACCTCGCCAAATCCATTAATTTCGTCGACAACGAATGGTTTAGAGGTTAATAAGCGTAAGTGTATAATAGCAGAAGAGGATACTGGATTAACTACTAAAAAAGGTGTATATGCAGGAGGAGATGCTGTAACTGGAGCTGCTACAGTAATACTTGCTATGGGTGCAGGAAAGAAAGCTGCTGTTGCGATTGATAAATATTTAAGTAGCAAATAGCCTGATATTAAAAGAGCTGTACTTGTACAGCTCTTTTAATAATTAATAAATTGATTGGAGCGTGAACTAATGGATTTTAATTGTGTAGAAAGTTTTGAACATGGTGTTATTTTGAAGAATGTTAGAAGTTTTGAATTGAATCATATTTTTGACTGTGGACAATGCTTTAGATGGCACAAACAAAAAAACGGGAATTACATAGGTGTAGCATTTGAAAAAGTCATAGAAATTGAAAAAAAGGATAATGATGTAATTATATACAATACCACTGAGAATGATTTTAAAAGTATATGGTCTGATTATTTTGATTTGTATAGGGATTATTCTGAAATAAAGAGTATACTGAAAAAAGATGATATATTGAAGAAATCTGTTGAATTTGGATATGGTATGAGATTACTGAAACAGGACCCTTTTGAACTTGTTGTATCTTTTATAATATCTGCAAATAATAGAATACCAATGATAAAAAAAGTCATAGAAAATATAAGTAAAAATTGGGGTGAAAAATTACTATATAAAGAAAAAACATATTATTCATTTCCTGATATAGAGACTTTAAGTAATGTTTCAGAAGAGGATTTTGAAAAGTGTGGGGCTGGTTTTAGGGCTAAATATATAAAAAATACAGTAAATGATATATATGCGAAAGGAACATTTAAAGACGAAAATTATGATGAGCATTATGATTTAAAATGGATAAGTGACCAAAAATATGATGTGTGTCATAAGGAATTACAGAAGTTTATGGGAATAGGACCAAAGGTTGCAGATTGTATAATGTTGTTTTCAATGCAAAAGTATTTTGCATTTCCTGTAGATGTTTGGGTAAAAAGAGCAATGCAGTATTTCTATTTAGCACCAGATGTTTCACTAAAGAAGATAAGAGATTTTGGAATAAATAAGTTTGGTGAATTATCTGGGTTTGCGCAGCAGTATCTTTTTTATTATGCAAGAGAGAACAATATCAATGTAGGATGATTAAATATATTATTGTATTGAAACTTAGGCCCCACATAGGTTATATAGGGTTTGTAATTCCAGGCTTAACTTATGCGTAAACTGCCACTTCCAAAATTCGTCACCTAAAAAATTTCTAGTAAGTCTAAGTTCGTATTTATAAAAATCTAAGCAGATTTTATAAACTCGCAGGCTCAAACATATAAAATCTACTAAGATTTTCAAGAATACTTCGCTAAGGCTTACTAAAAAATTTTTTAATGTGCCTACATTTTGGAAATGTCAGCTTACATATAACTTAAGCCTGGTATTACAAACCCTATATTTACCTGCATATGATTCAATACATTAAGAGAAGTTCTTATAGATATAATAGTTATAAATTTAACATTTTTATTTTGCTTATGAATATTCATAAATGTTAATATATTCCATTAGTGAGTAAAACAATCTAATATAATAAAATAAAAAAATGTGTTAATCACTGAATAATTATAATTAATATAGAAATTTATTTGATGTGGAAATATTATAATTTATAAATTTAATAATTTTACATGATTTTTTTAATGCAATTGTTATAATTTTAACATATATATTTTAATTTACTAATAGTTGACTATTTCTGTTACAATACCCAATGCAATCTGTTATAATATCTTATGTCAGTTAATTTGTAATTTTAACATCTGTATTATATAAAAATACTGATTTCAATAATTTAATGTAATTTAATATAAAGAGAGGAGAAATAACATGATAAAATTTGAAACTCCACTAAAAGAATTGAAATTCCTAGTATTGAAGGAAATAGTTCATTTGGCTAGAGAAGGAAAATTCACGAAATCAGAATTGGAAAAGATACCTTTTAAAGTAATACCAGGTGATAAAGCACAGTATAGATGCTGTGTTTATAAAGAAAGAGCTGTTGTTTATGAGAGGGCAGAATTGGCAGCTGGTTTTGTACCAGATGGATCTGCTTTTGAACTTGAAGAACTAGAAGGTGATCAAATAATTCATGTTTTACCAGCAGCCTGTGATAAGTGTCCTATTCATAAATATACTGTTACAGAGGCTTGCAGAGGATGTATTCAGCATAAGTGTATGGAAGTATGTCCAGTTGGTTCAATAACCAGGGTTGATGGTAGATCATATATAAATCATGAGATATGTAAGGCGTGTGGGATGTGTAAAAAGGTTTGTCCTTATAATGCAATAGCTGAGGTTATGAGACCTTGCAAAAAAGCATGTCCAACTGGTGCACTGGAGATAAATCCTGAAAATAGAAAGGCTATTATAAAAAAAGATGAATGTATAAATTGTGGGGCTTGTATGGCAGCATGTCCATTTGGAGCTATATCTGATAAAAGTTTTATAATACAAGTGGCCAAGGAATTAATAAATAATAAAAAAGTATATGCAGTAGTTGCTCCTGCAATAACAGGTCAGTTTGGAAACAAGGTAAGTGTGCAAAAAATAAAAAATGCATTTAAGAAAGCTGGATTTTTTGGTATGTTTGAAGCCGCATGTGGGGCCGATGCAGTGACAGTACATGAAGGTGATGAGTTTGCAAAGAGAATGCAGGATGGAGACGAATATATGACTAATTCATGCTGTTCTGGATTTGTAAATTATATGGAGAAGATATTTCCTGATCAAATTGAAAGGATTTCTGGAACTGTATCACCTATGATAGCTGCCGGAAGAATGATAAAAAAACTTGATAAAGATGCAGTAGTTGTGTTTGTAGGACCTTGTACAGCAAAAAAGACTGAAGTACAAAGGGAAAGTGTAAAGGATGCAGTTGATTATGTATTGACATTTGAAGAACTTGCAGCACTTATGGCTGGTTTTGATGTGGATCCAGAAGAATGTGATGATGTTTCAGTAAATGATGCTTCATCATTTGGGAGAGGATTTGCACAATCAGGAGGAGTTGCAGCTGCCATAGAGAATTATGTTAATAATAAAAAAATGAATATAAATTTTAACCCGATTAAGGTGAGTGGACCAGATGAAATAAAAAAAGCTGTAATGATGGCAAAGGTTGGAAAGCTTTCGCAAAATTTTATAGAAGGCATGATGTGTGAAGGTGGATGCATAGGAGGTCCTGCAACTATGATTTCGATGATGAAATCAAAACCGCAGCTTATTAAATTTAAAAATCAGTCGGATAAAAAGTCTGTACTTGACAATGATAATATTAAAAAATTTGAAGAGGTAGATCTAGAAAGATAAAAATGTATTAAGCACATTAAAATTTTTTAATGTGCTTAATACATTTTTATCTTAATATAAATTAAATATATTGAATTATTTAGCAATATCGTTTATAGTATAAACTATTATATGTTTAGGAATGATAAAAATGATGAAAAAACTATATGAAAAGATAATAAAATACAAAACTTATATAGGATTATTTATGTTGATTGTACTCATTGTTTACTCAGGATATGAATATTATAATAAGTATTTCTATATATTTAAAGATCCAATTAAAATTAAAAATATAATAATGTCATATGGTAAGTATAGTATTATTGCCTTTATAGTACTTCAGATTATACAAGTGGTTGTCTTTTTTATTCCGGGAGAAATAGTCCAAATTTCTGGAGGCTATATATATGGTACAACTTTAGGAACTGTGATTTCATTTTTAGGCATAACTATTGGAACTATAGCTGTTTATGGTATTTCATATTTTTGTGGAAGACCTCTTGTTCATAAAATAGTTTCTAAGAAGGATTTTAAACATTTTAATAGACTTCTAAATCTTAAAAATAAAAAGTTAATAGTTTTTTTACTTTATTTAATACCAGGAATACCAAAAGACATACTTGGATATATATGTGGTATTTCTGAAATAAATATTAAAGATTTTATAATCTACTCTTCGCTTGGAAGAATACCAGGAATAGTAATATCAGCTTATTTTGGTTCTAAAATGTATTCTAAAAATTATACTTTAATGGCTTTTATAGCTATTATAATGACACTTCTTTTTATAGTTGGAGTATTTAAAGGTGAAAAAATAGTGGGTAAGTTAACAAAAAAATAATATGTTAAAGGTTATTTATGATATTTTACTTTTGAATAGTATAATACTTTTAATATTAATGCTATTACAACTATTATAGATACTATTAAAATTGCACAGTGAAGAAAAAACCTTTCTGGAAATATTGTTATTATGGGATCTTTGTTTGGATCAAAAAGCCAATATGTGTTTGGAAATACTATTTTATGAAATAGAGTAAAAATAGTGTCAAAATTTAGAAATAATATTAAAAATATAAGTGTACATATACTTAACAGTAAATTTGAAGATGAGTTCAGTATACTATAAGTATGAATTATATAATTCATACTTAACATAGAAAAAAGAGTAAATATGAATAATAACTTTCTTATATATAAAAAAATATTTCTCACTTCTATAAAATGTAGCTGTGCTTTAATTGAATAGGGTAGTATGGGCAGTGTAAAGGTTTTATTCTCATTAGAATTTATGAAATTTAGTATATGATTATAGATTAATATTATTTGAGTTTTATTTAGACCAGAAGTTTTTTCTATATTCAAATGTATTATATCAAAATAGTAAAGCCCTTTAAAAATTAATGTTATTTCTATAGCAAATAAGATTATAGTAAAAGATAAAATTAGACTAATAATACAATTTTGGAATAACCTTACGTTACTTTTAGTAATATTAACTCACATCCTTTTAAATTAAAAAATTCCTTATATTAATTATATCCATGAATAGAATAAAATTAAACTATTGTTCTAAATCCAGTTTGTGTCAAGTTAAAGTGGGCAATTTTATTTTTTAAAATTTCCATTGTAAATTCAGTTGATATTTTTCTTCCCGTATGGCCCCGTCCACAGCCCGGAAGGGCGCACTTATCCTGTTAACTTTTTATCCCGAGTTTTTAAATTATCTATAAACCAGTTCACTGAGATTTCTTTCCTGAAAAAAGCTCTGTATCGCTTTTCTGCCATTGGTTACGGCGCAGCCTGTAAATGGTATCCCTGCTTTATGTATATGGTAATACCTGCTCTTCTTAGGTTTCTTGTTAACATCAGCTGCCGTTAATGTTATAACCTCTTTTATTTTCTCCAGTTTATCATCTGAAATAGAACCTGAACATATCTCATCGATTGTTTGGTATATTCTTTTACCAGCTTTTTCTGCCAGTATTTTTGCCAGATTATTTGCACCCTTTATAGACCAGCTCATTTTTCTCCCTTTCATCCTCTGGGCCAGTATGTCACAAATATTATGCTCCATTGTGCCTAAATTCCTATATTCCAGTCCTTCAGGTGCCTCCGGCATCTTTATCTCTTCTCTTAAGTGATATGGCACTAATCCTGCCTTATTTTCAAAGAGATATGTATACAGTTTTTCTAATTTCTTAAACTTTTTTTCGTTATTAGTATACTTAACCATAAGACCTGTTAAGTATTCAAAACTCTTATCTATTTTTCCGTCATGCAGCATTTTCATGAGTTTATATGCTTCCTTTTTATCCTCCATATTTCTCAGTACTGCCTGACTTTTATGGAATGGATCTAACTGAAAATATACGCCTTCTCCACCCATGCTCTGTTTTATCCATGGGGCACCATCCCCATTCAAAATTCTTACTTCTATTTCATCTGTGTTATATACTTCTGCAATGGCGGCATCACTAAGTTCCTTGAATTTTTTACTTGTTCCAAAGCTGGCGCATGCTGTTTTATTATGAACTACATAGCCGTCTTTTCTGCCACCTCTCTTTTTCCAGCCCTCATAAGTTACTCCCAGCTTAAGTTCTTTCTTTTTAGACTTCCTTCCTTTAGGTTTATCTTTCCCCTGAATGCTTAACCAGATGCCGTCCATCTCCTGAAATAAGGCCTTAACTTCCCTTGAGCCCTTTAATTTTCCCATTTTATTCAGCAGTATCTTCCTCTCTTCCTTTTCTTCTATTTTAGAACCTAATTTTTGTACTACATTCCATACTGCCGTATGGCTGATTTCCTGGTTTGCCAGTTCTTTAATATTATTTGAAGTGTTCCTATAAGACACATTGGTTACATTGTCTACTATTTTTTCTACTAAAGTGCTTGAAATATGGCCTATTGTATCCATTTTTAAGTATTCATCCAGTAAGAATTTATATGCCTTTTTCCCTTGATCAGTTTTGTATTCATATATACGTCTGTCAAATTCTACATCTCCCATAATAGTTTTTATACACGTATGCCTTAATCCTTTATTTCTATATATTTCGGCATCTCTTTCATCCATTAACCTCCGGTCCAGGTGCGAAAGCACCTCTCTTAGAATTTCACATGCTGTATCACACGCATATTTATATATTTTTTTCTCTAAACTATTGAAAGTTATTTCATTATCATTTAAACTTAAAGTATCGTTTAAATTGTACATAATCTCACCCATTTCTATATAGTCTTATCAACTTATATTATAATGGATTTTTATGTACATGGGAGATACTTTTTGTATCTCCTTTATTATTTTAACCAGTAATTATTACTACCTTTGCCTACTAAAATTATACTCTAAGCTAAATCCATATTTATCGACTAAAAAATAGAAAAAACATGGAATCATTAGAAATAAAGAGAAATCAAAAGTTAAATTAATATTATTGAAATATTTATGAGTAAATAATTTAATAAGTATTAAATTGGAATTTGAAAATATATAGACTATTCATTATTATAATAATTGTATTAGCACTCGAAAGTAATGAGTGCTAACAAAGAATAAATAATTTTATTAAATATATAAAGTAATTTTTAAGGAGGGGTTTTAATGAATATTAGACCACTTGGAGACAGAGTTGTCATTAAAAGGTTAGAAGCAGAGGAAACTACAAAGAGTGGAATCGTATTACCAGGAGCTGCAAAAGAAAAACCTCAAGAAGCAGAAGTTGTTTCGGTAGGACCTGGTGGATTAGTTAATGGAAAAGAAGTAAAGATGGAAGTTAAAAAAGGAGATAAGGTATTATTCTCTAAATATTCAGGAAATGAAGTTAAAATAGATGGAGAAGAATATACTATTTTGAGACAGGATGATATATTAGCGATTGTAGAATAGTTTATATTATTAATACATCTATTAAGTACTATTGTTAATTCGTTGGGAGGTAAGTTTTTATGGCAAAGAGTATTTTATTCGGTGAAGAAGTTAGAAGATTGATGCAAAATGGTGTTGATAAACTTGCAGATACAGTAAAGGTTACGCTTGGACCTAAAGGAAGAAATGTTGTTCTTGATAAAAAATTTGGTTCACCACTTATAACTAATGATGGTGTTACTATAGCAAGAGAGATAGAATTAGAAGATCCGTATGAAAATATGGGTGCTCAATTGGTTAAAGAAGTTTCGATAAAGACAAATGATGTAGCAGGAGATGGAACAACTACAGCTACTTTACTTGCTCAGGCTATTATAAGAGAAGGATTAAAAAATGTTACAGCAGGAGCTAATCCAATGCTTGTAAGACAGGGAATAAAGATGGCAGTTGATAAGGCAGTTGATGAAGTTAAGAAAATTTCAAGTCAGGTAGAAGGTAAGGAAGATATAGCTAGAGTTGCATCAATATCGGCTTCTGATAAAGAAGTAGGTACACTTATAGCAGATGCTATGGAAAAGGTTGGCAATGAAGGTGTTATAACTGTAGAAGAATCAAAATCTATGGGAACTGAACTTGATGTTGTTGAAGGTATGCAATTCGATAGAGGATATTTGAGTCCATATATGGTAACTGACACAGAAAAAATGGAAGCATTACTTGATGATGCATATATATTGATCACAGATAAGAAGATATCAAATATTCAAGAAATATTACCGGTTCTTGAGAAGATAGTTCAGCAAGGAAAGAAGTTATTAATAATTGCTGATGATATAGAAGGAGAAGCATTAGCAACTTTAGTTGTCAATAAATTAAGAGGTACATTTACTTGTGTTGCAGTAAAAGCCCCAGGATTTGGAGACAGAAGAAAGGATATGCTTCAGGATATAGCAATACTTACTGGTGGTCAGGTAATATCAGAAGAATTAGGAAGAGACTTAAAAGAAACTACACTAGATATGCTTGGAAGATCAGAATCTGTTAAAATAACTAAGGAAAATACTACAATAGTAAATGGAAGAGGCGACAAGACTGCTATAAAAGATAGAGTCGGTCAAATAAGAAAACAAATAGAAGATACAACTTCAGATTTTGACAGAGAAAAATTACAGGAAAGATTAGCAAAACTTGCAGGTGGAGTAGCCGTAGTCAAAGTTGGAGCAGCGACTGAAACTGAACTTAAAGAGAGAAAATTAAGAATTGAAGATGCTTTGGCAGCTACAAAAGCCGCAGTTGAAGAAGGTATAGTTCCAGGCGGTGGAGCTTCATATATAAATGCAATTCCTGAAATAGCAAAATTAACATCAGATGTTCCAGATGTTAAAGTTGGAATTGAGATAATAAAGAAGGCTCTTGAAGAACCAGTAAGACAGATAGCTGCCAATGCTGGTGTTGAAGGATCAGTAATAATTGAAAAAGTTAAAGATAGTAAACCAGGTGTAGGTTATGATGTATTAAGTAATGAATATGTAGATATGATAAAAGTTGGAATAGTTGATCCAACAAAGGTTACAAGATCAGCTCTTCAAAATGCTGCATCAGTAGCTTCAACTTTCTTAACTACAGAAGCTGCAGTAGCAGATATACCTGAAAAAACTCCAGAAGCTCCAGCACCAGGTGGAGCACCAGGAATGGGAATGGGTGGAATGTATTAATTTTTATAAAAATGCTGCGTTTTTACGCGGCATTTTTTATATTATCTGGAAAAGTGGATATCATTTATTATAGTGTTAAGTGAAAGTTATGAATTTATTATTAGGAGATACTATATAATGGTAGGTTTTTTTATCTTTATTTTGGGTATGATTATAGGAAGTTTTTTAAATGTATGCATATATAGAATTCCAAAGGGTGAGTCATTAATTTGTCCGGCATCTTACTGTGAAAATTGTAGGACTAATATTATGATGTATGATATGATACCGGTTTTTAGTTATATAATATTACATGGAAGATGCAGAAACTGTAATGGTACTATTCCAGTTAGATATGCTATTATAGAGTTTTTGTCAGGATTAGTATTTTTATTAATGTTTCATATTTATGGTTTAGGCATTGTTTTTCTGAAATACTGCACATTAGTAAGTATATTGATTGTAATAGCAGTCATAGATTATGATACTACAGATATATATTTATCTACAGTAGCTTTAGGAATAGTATTTTCTATAGTTTTTATACTGATATATATTTATATTGGAATACCTGTTAAAAGTTACATATTGGGTGGAGTTTTTGGAGGCAGTATTTTTTTATTATTAATTATATTGACGCGAGGAGCAATGGGACTTGGAGATATGGAAATCATTACTTTTTGTGGTATGTTTCTAGGTATTAAACTTACAGTGCTTTTAATTTTTTTATCATTTTTAATTGGTTCAATCTGTGGCACTATACTCATATTGATGGGTAAGAATACTATGAAGGATTATATACCGTTTGCACCGTATATTTTAATAGCAACTGTAATATGTGCATCCTTTGGAACAAATATTTTTAATTTTATTGTATATTAATATTAATTTCTGCTATTAAATTAATATTATTAATGTAAACGTATATATTAGGTTTAAATGTATGTAATGTTTATACAAAATTATTGACAAAGTAGTAAAAATTGAATAGAATAGTGTAAATACTTTAAATTAAAAAGAAATATATGTTGCAATTTATAATTTGCATGAATTTTTGAAACCAAAAATATTTATTTAAACTCATATATCCCCTGAATATGGCAGGAAGTTTCTACCGGAAACCTTAAATTTCTGACTATGAGTGAAATTATTATAGTATTAGCATATTAATTTCACTTATATGTGTATTAATATGCTTTTATTGTATATATCTGTTGATTTATTCTATTATTTAATATTAAAAATTTTATTGTGAAGGGAAGTTGATGTAAATGGCAAAAATATTGAAAAATGCATATACATTTGATGACGCACTTTTAGTACCAAATAAATCAGAAGTATTACCGAGAGAGGTAACGTTAGCTACTAACTTGACAAAAAAAATAAAATTAAATATACCTCTAATGAGTGCAAGTATGGATACTGTTACAGAATCGAAAATGGCAATAGCAATTGCAAGAGAAGGTGGCATTGGTATTGTACATAAGAATATGAGTATAGAACAACAGGCTATGGAAGTTGATAAAGTAAAGAGACAGGAAAATGGAGTAATAACTGATCCCTTTTATCTTTCACCAGATAATACAATAAGCAAAGCTCTTGAACTTATGAGTAAGTATAGAATATCAGGTGTACCTATAACTTTAAATGGAAAACTAGTAGGAATAATTACTAATAGAGACATTGTATTTGAAACCAATTATGATAGAAAAATATCAGAAGTTATGACAAAGGATAATCTTATAACTGCTCCGGAAGATACAACCTTAGAGCAGGCAAAGGAATTATTAAAAAATCATAAAATAGAAAAATTGCCTTTAGTCGACTCACAAAATAATTTAAGAGGGCTTATAACAATAAAAGATATAGAGAAAGTGAAGAAGTTTCCAAATAGTGCAAAAGACTCGAAAGGAAGATTGCTATGTGGTGCTGCAGTTGGAGTTACAAAAGATATGATGGAACGTGTAGCTGCTCTTGTAAAAGCAAACGTTGATGTGATAACTATTGATACAGCTCATGGTCATTCTCATGGCGTTATTGAAGCAGTGAGAAAAGTAAAAGAAACATATCCTGATCTTCAGATAATTGCAGGAAATATTGCAACAGCTGAGGCAACAAGAGATTTGATAGCTGCAGGAGCAGATTGTGTAAAAGTTGGAATAGGACCTGGATCAATCTGTACTACTAGGATAGTAGCAGGGGTTGGTGTTCCTCAGCTTACAGCTGTTATGGATTGTGTAGAAGAAGCGAATAAGTATGGCGTTCCAATAATTGCAGACGGTGGTATAAAATATTCAGGAGATGTAGTTAAAGCTTTAGCTGCTGGAGCTAAGGTTGTTATGATGGGTTCGTTACTTGCAGGATGTGAAGAAGCTCCTGGCGAAATGGAAATATATCAAGGCAGAAGTTATAAAGTTTATAGAGGAATGGGATCACTTGCAGCCATGGCATGTGGAAGCAAAGATAGATATTTCCAGGAAGGAAACAAAAAATTAGTTCCAGAAGGTGTTGAAGGAAGAGTGCCTTATAAAGGAGCTGTAACTGAAACAATATTTCAACTTTTAGGTGGAATTCGTTCAGGAATGGGATATTTAGGTGCAAAAACCTTGCAAGATTTATATGAAAATGCTACATTTGTTATACAGACATCAGCAGGGTTAAGAGAAAGTCATCCACATGATATTTCAATCACTAAGGAAGCACCAAATTATAGTGTAAATCAGTAATATGTATTTTAAATCATTATTCCTCAATTAAATATGTTTTGGAGGTATTATTATAACTATGGAAAGAGAATTGGTTCTTGTAGTTGACTTTGGTGGTCAATATAATCAACTTATTGCTAGGCGGGTTAGAGAAAATAATGTTTATTGTGAGATTATTCCGTACACATATTCATTAGATAAGATAAAAGCAAAAAATCCTAAAGGAATAATATTTACAGGTGGTCCAAACAGTGTTTACGGAGAGGGAGCACCCAGGATAGATAAGGGGATATTTGAACTTGGTGTTCCTATACTTGGAATATGTTATGGAGAACAGCTTATAGCTTATACTTTGGGTGGAAAAGTCAAAAGCCCTGAGGTAAGAGAGTATGGTAAAACTTCTGTGAAGTTATACAGCAATTCTGAATTATTCGATGGTATAGAGGAAGATCAGACTTGTTGGATGAGCCATACCGATTTTGTATCGGAGACACCGCAAGGTTTTGATGTTGTGGCAGTAACATCTCAATGTCCTGTTGCTGCAATGCAGAATACCCCAAAAAAGATATATGGAGTTCAATTTCATCCTGAGGTACAGCACACTCCATTCGGCAAGAAGATGCTTTCAAACTTCTTGTTTAGAGTCTGCAAACTTAAAGGTGACTGGTCAATGGCATCTTTTGTGGAGGAGAAAGTTAAGGCTATAAAGGAAATAGTAAAGGACAAAAAAGTTATATGTGCATTATCCGGTGGAGTTGATTCATCTGTTGCAGCTGTATTAGTACATAAGGCTATAGGTAAACAACTTACCTGTATATTTGTAGATCATGGTTTACTTAGAAAAGATGAAGGTGATCAAGTAGAAAAGGTATTTAGGCAGCAATTTGATATGAATCTAATAAGAGTAAATGCCAGGGATAGATTTTTAGGAGAGTTAAAAGGTGTATCGGATCCTGAAAAGAAAAGAAAGATAATAGGAGAAGATTTTATAAGAGTATTTGAAGAAGAGTCAAATAAGCTCGGTGATATAGCATTTTTAGTACAGGGAACAATTTATCCTGATGTTGTTGAAAGTGGAACTAAAACATCAGCTACTATAAAGAGCCATCATAATGTGGGAGGACTCCCTGAAGACATGAAGTTTAAACTTATAGAACCTCTTAGAGAATTATTTAAAGATGAAGTAAGAGCAGTTGGAGAAGAGCTTGGAATACCACATAAACTGGTTTGGAGACAACCTTTTCCGGGACCTGGTCTTGCAATAAGAATTCTTGGAGAGATCACAGAAGAGAAGCTTGAAATTGTAAAAGAAGCGGATGCAATTTTTAGGGAAGAGATAGCAAATGCCGGCCTTGATGAAAAAATATGGCAATATTTTGCATGCCTTCCTAATATACAGTCAGTTGGCGTAATGGGGGATGAAAGAACCTACTGCCATACAATAGCTCTTAGAGCGGTAACTTCAAGTGATGCTATGACTTCAGATTGGGCAAAAATACCTTACGATGTATTAGATAAGGTAAGCAGAAGGATAGTTAATGAAGTTAATGGCGTAAACAGGATTGTTTATGATATAACAAGTAAACCACCTTCTACTATCGAGTGGGAATAAGATATCGTATTTTTATCAGCCTAAGAAGAAAGGCAACATAGGTGAAGTATTGTATGATGCAGATAAAAAAACTTTAGAAATTATAAAATATGGTTTTTATTATATGTGGTTAATTCTTCTGCAGATTCAATTTTTAATTTCTCAAGGCCTTGTCGAGCTTCTGGTACTAATATTTTATTTTTCCTGGACAAAAAAATCATCTCCTCTTTGATTATTTTGTGTATTTAAAATAATCATATACAAGAGATTAAAAGGAAAATTATCGGATAAAAATAAATTTTTAGGTTATGTATGAGGATTAGAAGATGATGGAATAAGGTTGAAGATAGCTTTCTATTTTTATTATTGATACTAAAAAATAAGACAGAACTTTAAAAAATGGCTAATGCTATCTAAAATTTAAATTCTATCTTATTTTTTATCATTTATTATGTGGGATTTATTAGTGAATTATATTTTAAGAAAGTACTAATTATATTGTAAACATAATTAAGAAAAATATACGGAATAAAATATTTTTATGAATTAAACGCAAAGCAAAATAAGTGTTATAAATAGTTTTACTAATATTTGTTTTAGAATAATTACTCTCGTCAGCATTCACAATATAATCTGCCTCAACCAGGATCTGATAGTTCAATCCGGTAATATTCTTAAGAGTATGATGGTGACCAACTAAAAAAATAATTCGATTGATAAATTCTTCAGAATATCCGGTATCCTTTAGAAACCCAGCAACTAAAATTTCACCTTCTTTTTCCTGATACTCACCATTTGTATTTTTGCTTATAATCGTATTACTTTTGTTTTTAATATGATGTCACAATGGGGCTGTTGCACTAAAAAATGATTGCTCCTTCCTAAGTAAACAAGTTTTATTATTTCACTTGTCTACCCTAGAAGGAAACATATCAAAATTTAGTGCGATAGCTTTTTCATTTTATAAATTTTACTTGGCTTCTATATAATTATAATTCACTTAAAATTGAGCTATTAGAATCATTGTTCTGTTGATATAAATCTGAGTCTAAATATAACTCGGGGTTATTTGATAATACAGGATTTTCGGATATTAATTGAGCTTGTTTTTGCATATTCTGGCTGCTGGCAGAGAGTAAAGCATCTTTAATCGAATTTTCCTGATCCTGAGTAATAGTACCACTTGACACAAGACTATCTAATGGAGATTGTGAATTAATGTTTGAATAAGTTGAGGATGTAGTATTTAATGAAAAAATGGTATTTTTAATAGAGCTTTCCTGATCCTGAGTAATAGTGTTATTCTCTGCCAGACTATCTAATGTAGAATTGAGTATGTCATTGGTATTGGAAGTCTGCAGTGAACTTAACGTGCTCAATGCTTCAGGACTAAGTTGAATTGAATCTAGTCCCAAACTTGAAATTGAATCATCCGTGTTATCTGAATCATCATCTGAATTTAAGAATGGATCTTGAGAAATTTGATTATTTGTATTTATACTGTATAAGTATGAAATTAACGAACTAATGTCATTAGACATAATTACACTTCCTTTATATATTATATGTACAAGGTATTGTAAGCCCCATGTCATGGCTATTAATAGTTGTATCTATTGTTTTGTACAAATGAAATTACCATATCCTCCTTTCGATATTTTTATTATATGGTTTATAAATGAAAGTTTAACTTATGTTTTGGCCGGGATTCCCAAAATACGTCACGTAAAAAATTTCTAGTAAATGTGAGCTTGTGTTCATAAAAATCTAAGCAGATTTTATAAACTCGCTGTGCTCAGACATATAAAATCCACTAAGATTTTTAAGGAGACCTCGCGAGCATTTACTACAAAATTTTTTAATGTACCCAAATTTTAGAAATCTTGGCCTGTACATGAGTTAAGTTTAGAGTTACAAACCCCATATAATTTTAAATATGATTTCTTAATATTTTCTTAAATTACATAAAAGTTTAAATAAAAATATCAAAAATATAATTAAATTCCATACTAATATGAAGAATATGAATACAATTAATAACATATTTCAGAATTTTCAATTAATTATATAAGATAAAATTATAACAATAATAAGTATATTTTTTAACAATAAATATTTGCTTATTTTTACTTTTTTTTTCACAAATACTTACAGAAAAAAATTTATAATACCTTATATGTTGATATTACTGGAATTTGGAGCAATTGTAATAATACTAATTTCAACATTTTTTATAATATATACAGTTTTTTTAGAAAAATATCTTTAATTTTCAAAAAAGTTTGCTATAATTTATAAGTATAAAAAATTTTAAAAATTAAAATATTAGAAGGAGGCATAAATATGTGTTGCAATAATGTGGAAAAAGAATATCTTAATGAACTTGATGGATTCATAAATAATCTTGAAGAAAAAAAAGGATCGTTAATATCGGTTCTTCATAAGGCACAAAATTTATTTGGCTATTTGTCAAAAGATGTTCAAGGGTTTATTGCTAATAAATTGGATATGCCGGTATCTGAAGTTAATGGAGTTGTAACATTTTATTCTTATTTTACAGAAGAACCAAATGGAAAATATGTAATAAATGTATGTCTTGGAACTGCTTGTTTTGTTAAAGGATCAGGTGAAATACTAGAAGAATTTGAAAGGAGACTTAATATTAAAGTTGGAGAAACTACACCTGATGGAATATATACTATTCAGGTTTTAAGGTGTGTAGGTGCCTGTGGACTTGCTCCTGTGGTCACTGTTAATGATAAAGTCTATGGTCATTTTACTAAAAAAATGGTTGATAAAATATTGGACGAGTATAGAGAATAGGGGGAGTAGACATTGGACAAGATAAATTCTTATGAAGAACTTCAAAAATTGCATTTAAATTATTCTAAAAAAATAAAAATTAGACAGTATTCTGCAAATAGGGAGATTAGTTCAGAAGGTAAAAGGTGCAATCGTTATATAACTGTGTGTGGAGGAACTGGTTGTAAATCTTCAGATAGTGAACTAATAGTGTCTAATCTAAGATCGGAAATTGAAAAAGCAGGTCTTTCAAAAGAAGTCGTTGTTGGCATAGCGGGATGTTTTGGTTTCTGTGAAAAAGGACCTATTGTTAAAGTAAGCCCGGATAATGTATTTTATGTTCATGTTACACCCGAAGATGCCAGGGATATAGTTAATAAACATTTATTAAAAGGCCAGGTGGTTGAAAATTTATTGTATGAGGAACCATCTATGAGCAAAAAGGTAAAAAGGCAGGATGAAATATCATTTTATAAAAAACAGCATAGAATAGCGCTTAGAAACTGTGGATTTATAAATCCCGAAGATATAACTGAAAGTATTGCAACAAAAGGATATATGGCTCTTGGAAAATGTATTACAGAAATGACTCCTGAAGATGTTATAAAATTAATTATGGATTCAGGATTAAGAGGAAGAGGAGGAGGAGGTTTCCCTACAGGTAAAAAATGGTCCTTTGCCAAAGCATACGATGCAGATCAAAAGTATATAATTTGTAATGCAGACGAAGGAGATCCAGGGGCGTTCATGGATCGATCCATACTAGAAGGAGATCCTAATAGTGTATTAGAAGCCATGGCGATTGCTGGATACGCAATAGGAGCGTCAAAAGGTGTTATATACATAAGGGCGGAATATCCTCTTGCAGTCAACAGACTCAGAATAGCAATTGATCAGGCAGTTAAATGTGGACTCTTAGGAAATAATATTTTGGGAACTGAATTCAGCTTTAAAATAGATATAAGATATGGAGCAGGAGCTTTTGTATGTGGAGAAGAAACAGCTTTAATTCATTCGGTAGAAGGCTGTCGTGGTGAGCCTACAAATAAACCTCCATTCCCTGCTGAAAGTGGTCTTTGGAATAAACCAACCTGTGTAAATAATGTTGAAACTCTGGCAAATATTCCGGCTATAATTAATAATGGTGCTGAATGGTATAGTTCTATAGGTACAGCGACTTCCAAAGGAACAAAAGTTTTTGCTTTAGCCGGGAAAATAAATAACGTGGGACTTGTAGAGGTTCCTATGGGGACAACCTTAAGAGAAATAATATATGATATAGGCGGCGGTATTAAGAATGGACGTAAATTTAAAGCAGTTCAGACAGGTGGACCATCAGGTGGATGTATACCTGCTTCAAATTTAGATATACCAATAGATTATGAATCATTAAAGTCAATAGGGTCCATGATGGGATCTGGTGGAATGATTGTTATGGATGAGGATAATTGTATGGTTGATATAGCGAAGTTTTATCTTGAATTTACTGTGGAAGAATCATGTGGAAAGTGTACTCCATGCAGAATTGGAAATAAACGTTTACTTGAAATACTTACAAATATAACTAATGGACAAGGAACCGAGGAAGATCTGCAAAAACTAAGAGATCTAGCGGAGACAATAAAAGATACTTCCCTTTGTGGACTTGGACAAACTGCACCGAATCCTGTATTGAGTACTATGAAGTATTTTATGAATGAATATGATGCTCATGTAAAGGAAAAATCGTGTCCTGCAGGGGTGTGTAAGAGTTTACTCAGCTATGAAATCACAAATAAATGCATAGGATGTACTAAGTGTGCACGAAATTGCCCTGTAGGTTGCATTGATGGTAAGGTAAAACAGATGCATGTAATAGATGAAAGTAAGTGCATAAAATGTGGAACATGCTTTAGTGGATGTCCAGTTGGAGCCATAATAAAAAAATAGACGTTAAAATTAAAAAAGAGGTGAAAGTTTTGAATTTGATTACTCTTACTATAAATAATAAACAAGTACAGGTTGAAGAAGGTTCTACTATTTTACAGGCGGCAAAACTTTTAGGTATAAAAATACCAACATTATGTTATTTAAAACTTCATGATGGATCAGAAAATAAACCTGGTTCGTGTAGAGTTTGTGTAGTTGAGATAGATGGGAGAAGGAATCTTGCGCCTGCATGTACAACCACTGTAACAGAAGGTATGGTAGTAAAAACTAATTCTATAAGAGCTATGAAAGCTCGTAGAAATGTAGTAGATCTTATTCTTTCAAATCATCCGCAAGATTGCCTGTTGTGTGAAAAAAATACTGATTGTGAACTTCAGGCACTGGCAGCTGATATGGGAATACGTAAAATTAAGTATAAAGGTGAGATGTCTACCCATTTAAAAGATACATCTAGTCATTCTATAGTCCGTGATTTGGATAAGTGTATATTATGCAGGAGATGTGAAACTGTATGTAATGAAATTCAAACTGTTGGAGTATTGTCAGCAAAAAATAGAGGTTTTAATACTACTATAGCTCCTGCTTTTGGTGACAATATAGCAGATACAGATTGTACATTTTGTGGACAATGCGTTTCAGTATGTCCAACAGGTGCTTTATCAGAAGTTAATGATACAAATAAGGTGTGGAAAGCATTAAATGATGATGAGAAATTTGTTATAGTTCAGACAGCACCAGCTGTAAGAGCATCACTTGGAGAGGAATTTGGGATAAATAGTGGAAAGGCCGTTACAGGTAAAATGGTAGCAGCATTACGAAATCTTGGTTTTGATAGGGTTTTTGATACAGATTTTGCTGCCGATTTAACTATAATGGAAGAAGCAGCAGAGTTTATGGATAGAATTACGAATGGTGGCAAGTTACCAATGTTAACAAGCTGCTGTCCTGGATGGATAAATTTTGTTGAACATGAATTCAGTGATTTACTCGATTCACCATCAACTTGCAAGTCGCCACAGCAAATGTTTGGAGCCATAGCCAAAACTTACTTTGCAGAAAAAATGGATATGGATCCTAAAAATATTGTATTGATTTCGGTCATGCCTTGTATTGCAAAAAAATCTGAAGCTGCAAGACCTGAGATGAACAATGATGTAGATATTTCTATAACAACCAGAGAACTTGCAAAAATGATAAAAGAATCAGGAATAGATTTTGGTGGACTCAAGGATGAAAATTTTGATAGTCCTCTTGGGGAATCTACTGGTGCTGGCGTTATATTTGGAGTAACAGGCGGTGTTATGGAGGCAGCTTTACGTACAGCCTATGAATGGATTACAGGAGAAAAATTAGAAAAATTGGATTTTGAAACTGTTCGAGGACTAAATGGAATAAAAGAAGCTGTGATAAAAATTAAAGATATGGAAGTGAAAGCTGCAGTTGTAAGTGGACTTGGAAATGCACGTAAAATTCTTAATAAAATACGAGAAGGAAAGGCTGATTATCAGATAATTGAAATAATGGCCTGCCCTGGAGGATGTATTGATGGTGGAGGGCAGCCATACATACATGGTAACTATGAAATCTTGAAATCAAGAATGAACATTTTATATGAAGAAGATAGAAATAAGGTTTTAAGAAAATCTCATGAAAATCCTGAGATTATTAAGCTGTATGAAGAATTTTTAGGCAAACCAAGCAGTGAAAAGGCTCATAAATTACTTCATACTAAATATATGAAAAAAGATTACTAAAATAAGGTTTGCTGCATTAAGTAATTTAAGGTTAATATATATTTATTCTTAGTGCAGCAAACTTTTTTGGTCATATGTGATTTATTGTGACTTCTTTTCCTAGTGCCTTCATATAATTGCTTAGTCTTTTTACCAGTTGCGATTTTGAATTTAAACCTGTAGGGAGGTTAAGGTTTCTGTGTGCTGGATTTTCAGCTTTCCCTACCCATAAATTTAAATGAGTACATTCTTCTAAAAGAATTTTAAGTAAAGCATCCGCCCCATTTTTATTATTAGAATAAATATAGTCCATTTTTTCATATGAGGTATCTAAATACTTTTTTAATGTTTCAACAACTGCTTTTAATGTTAAAACTCCTTCTGTTATTAGATCTATTCCATCCATTGTGGCTGTTGGAGGGAGATCAGTATCAAGAAAATCCAGATTGACCTTTAGATTTCTTTTAAGTTCTCTTTGGGCAATATTAGCAGCAGTTCCTCCGCATATAATTTTTTTACCCTTACTGCTCATAAATTTTTCTATAAAAATCCCATCATCTTTTTTATTTTCGGGTGGGCCTGTGAATATATTTACAACAGAAGGTTTTATAACTTTAATAGATGCAACAGTAGTATCATCACCGGGTTTATAAGAGTAGAGATTTAAACAGGCATTGAGCAAATCTTTATTCAAAGCTTGAACATTTAAAGTATTGCAGTTTTTTCGTGTTAAATAATTTTCAACATCTTCTCTTTGCCAGCCAAAATCAAGTACGTTATCGAGCCCTGCATGTAGTACTCCATCACTTACAATAGTAAGTAAATCGTCTTCTTGCAAGAATAAAGTACTTTCTTTTATAAGTTTACCGTTAATGTTAACCTCATTCATATTTATATTTATGCTTTTGCTATTTCTCATAGCGAAGATAGACGGATTATTATATTCAGCTATATATGTTTGACCATTATTATAAATTTTAATTATAGTAAAAGTAGAATATGGAATTTTTCTTGTAGCAGATACAGGAAGCATATTAGCGACAGCATCTACAGTTTCATACATATTAGCACCATTTTTTAGCATGTTAGATGCAATTCTAGAGGTCAAGCTAGCAATAGTATTGGCTTTTACTCCGCTTCCAAGGCCATCTGCCAAAATTATTATTGTACAGTCTTCGAGTTTTTCTATGTTGACTATATCTCCAGATAGTTCCTCACCATATTTTTTTAAGGTACCATAAGCTGCATCTATGAAGAAACTCATTAACTATCACATCCCTCTTTTAGTTTAGTCAATGCATTTTAGAGATAATTTTATTTTTAAAAAATTGGTTTACATTTTTGTCCTTAATTGAATATATCTTTTCTTCTCCAATAATTCTTACAGAAACTCCATCTGAACAATGTCTAAGACAAAAGGATCCTTTTAGCTCAATTGAATCTTCTAATTTATATTGTGAAATTAATTTTTGCAAGTGTTTTATGATGTTATTGGCTCCTTTTAAGTAACAGGCAGTCCCCATACAAACTTGTATAATTATCACAATATCAACTCCCTAAAGACTTATAGTAAATATCATAAAATATTGTATAAAATATATAATTGTTAAATAATAGACATACTATAATATAATCTTACATCACAAAGTGAAAAAATACTATGATAATTTATATTTGATGAAGTATATTTGTTAAAAAATTAGTTTAAATGAGATTAACAATGTTATTGTTAAAACAGAGATTGCCAAAGGTAAATCAGTTGTACCTATACTTCAAAATATTTGCCGATGGTCAAGGACTTATAAAAAAATTGATGTATTGGTGAAGAATTCAAATGCTGCATTTTCACATGTTATTTCCGCTTATTATGCAGGAATAGGTACTATTGGAGATAGTCATAACCTGATTACAAAAGAATTTGGACCGGGAGTCCGCATTGTATCTGTTTTGACAGATGCACCGATTGAACCTGATCCAAAGCTTGAAAAAAATTTGTGTATTCATTGTAAGAAATGCTTGAGGTCTTGTCCAAGCCAATACTTCAAGGAAGTAAAGGGAAGCATTTATGATATGGATAAAGTTAAATGTACAGAATATCATGTAAAATTAAAAAATGAGCATCACTGGCCATGTGGTATTTGTGCTAATATATGCCCAATTGGAGATGATTTAAAAATATATCGTAAGGTAAAGGACGTAACCTTGAAAGGTATTAAACATTGTCAAGCTTTTGGTTCCTGAAATTATTAACAAATCATATGTTTAATAAGTAATATAAATATATGGTATATATTTATATACTTTATGCAAAACAAATGAGGAGGATTATAATTATGTTTTTATGGATACGGCAGTTGCAAAAACAGGTAAATAAATTTGGAAGTATAAATGCTTTAATAGATATATTGAAAAGACTTTCTATAAGCGATGTTTGTATAAAATATCATGAAGGATCAAAATTTGCAGATGAAGGCATAAATTTTAAGGAAGCTTATATGAGTTATGCAAATGATTTTAAAAATGCTGACTTTAGAGTAGGAACATGGGGATATAATTATTTTAATAATGTCGCAGATGAAATAAATTGCATAAAATCAGCTATAGATAATTCTGATTATTATATATATAATCCAGAGGTGGATGTGGCAAATGAGAATTCTGCTGCAGAGATGGTATGTAGTTCTATAAGGAATAGATATCCTGATACGATTATAGGATATTCAACATTCCCGATAATAAGTTATCATGAGAATATACCTTATTTAGTATTTAATAAATATTGTGATTTTGCTTCACCAAAGTGCTATTGGGGAGAGATGAAATGGAATGTTGATGTATGTATTGATAGAACCTTTAAGGAATATAGAAAATATAATTTAGATAAACCTATTTATCCAAGTATTCAGATTTATAATGTAGTTTATAATGACCTTGCAAGATATATTGGATATAAGTTTAGTTATACGGGACTGTGGAATTTGGATGACTGGAGTTCAACGTTTGTTGATTTTCTATCAAATAAATGCTCAGAAATAAACGGGCAGGAAAATGCATTTAATTATTATGAAGAGTACTAGATGTAGTTATGAAAGAAAAATTTAAACCCAAAGGACATGTAGTCCTATGGGTTTTTAAATAAAAAAATGCACATAAAATTCCCATAAATTTCTTGTTTTTTAAAACCTTGATAGTATATACTATGTATTGTACGTGCTTATATTATTTTGGAGGTGAAGGGTATGTCTGATAAACAATTGAATTTGGATTTAGAAGGCTGTAAAGATTTTTTGGGGGGACATGAAATAGATTTAATGCAGTCTTTTGTAAATGAGGCTCATTATATGCTTCATAAAAAAACAGGCATTGGGAATGAATTTACAGGATGGATTGATCTTCCGAAAAATTATGATAGGGTAGAATTTGATAGAATAAAGAGGTCTGCTAAAAAAATTAGAGATAATTCAGATGTATTTATAGTTATAGGAATAGGTGGTTCATATCTTGGAGCGAGAGCTGCTATAGATATGCTTTCACATACATTTTATAATGACTTACCAAAAGAAAAGAGGAATGGTCCTAAAATATATTTCTTAGGAAATAGTTTAAGTTCAACATATATAGCAGATCTTCTCGAAGTAATTGAAGATAAAGATATTTCTGTAAATGTAATATCAAAATCAGGTACAACAACAGAACCAGCAATAGCTTTCAGAATTTTAAGGGAATTACTTGAAAAAAAATATGGTAAAGCTGAAGCAAGAAATAGAATATTTGCTACGACAGATAAAAAAAATGGAGCACTTAAGTCTCTTGCTGATACGGAAGGATATCGAACTTTTATAATTCCAGATGATATTGGTGGAAGATTTTCAGTACTTACAGCGGTTGGAATTTTACCTATAGCAGTAGCTGGAATAGATATAGATAATTTAATGAAAGGTGCAGAGGATGCATCAGTTATTTACAGCACATCGAAATTGAGTGAAAATGATGCTTATAAATATGCGGTAGTAAGAAATGTTTTATATAGAAAAGGAAAAACTACGGAGATACTTGCAAATTTTGAACCGTGTCTTCATTATTTTGGAGAATGGTGGAAGCAATTGTATGGAGAAAGTGAAGGTAAAGATCATAAAGGCCTATTTCCGGCATCAGTAAATTTTTCAACAGATCTTCATTCAATAGGGCAATTTATACAAGATGGAAGTAGAAATTTGATTGAAACATTTTTAAATGTAGAAAAGCCAAAAAAAGATTTTGAAATAAGGCCGGATAAAGAAAATTTAGATAAACTAAATTTTATTCAAGGAAAGACAATAGGATTTGTAAATCAACAGGCTTTTAGAGCTACAGTTTTAGCCCATATTAGTGGATATGTCCCATGTATGGTTCTAAACATTCCAGAAATAAGTCCATATTATTTGGGACATATGATTTACTTCTTTGAAAAAGCTTGTGGTATAAGCGGATATTTATTAGGAGTTAATCCGTTTAATCAACCCGGAGTTGAAGAATATAAGAAGAATATGTTTGCATTTCTTGAAAAACCGGGATATGAAGAATTGACAGCTAAAATTAAAGAAAGAATGTAAAGGAATAAATTATGAGAATTTTAGTAGATGCAGATGCATGCCCAGGAAAGAAATTAATAGAAAAAGCAGCAAGGGAAAATGATATTGAACTTATTTTTTATTGTGATATAAGCCATATTATAGAAAGTAGTTATGCTAGTGTAAATTATGTGGATCAGTGTTTTCAAAGTGTAGATATTGTTTTGACAAATAAGTGTAAAAAAAATGATTTAATAGTGACCCAGGATTATGGTGTGGCAGCCATGGTTCTAGGGAAGGGTGCATATGCAATAAATCCAAGAGGATATATATATGATGATCAGAATATAGATAGACTTCTATTTGAAAGGCATATATCAGCTAAAATAAGGCGGAGTGGTGGTAAGACTAAAACAATTAGAAAGAGAGCGGTAGATGATGATAATAGACTTTATAATAATATATTAAAATTAATTTATAAAATAAAATGTCAATAACCCCTATTACAGAATATGTAAATATAGTATAATATATGGTGAAGATACTGTTTCAGGGGATGAAAGCATATGAATGAATTATTAATAGGATATAATTTGAAAAGCCCACAGGATAAAGACACTAAAATAAATATAAATGTTATGAATTCTAAAAAAGAGGACTTACTCTTTAAATACATGATTGGATGTAATGGAAAGTGGAATACATTAAAGGATTTTAGTGGAAACAACAATGTTGAATGGATACCTAAACAAGATGGCAGGTATATAGTTATGGTACAAGCCCGTAAAAAGGATAGCCCAAAAAGTTTTGATTATGTATCTAGAGATAACTATGTGATAGGAGATATCGAAGAAAAGTTAATAAGTGATATTTCAATTAATACTAAGAATTTGTGTATAGGTGAGAAGTTGAATTTAACTGTGAACGTGAATAAGGTACCTCTTATGTTTAGATATTGGATTAAGATAAACAATGGTTGGGAAGTAGTAAAAGATTATTCAGCAGATAATACACTAACATGGGTTGCAAAATCAGATGGTAAGTTTGAAATACTTGTTGAATGTAAAAATGTTGATTCTGAAAATAATTTTGATGATTTTGAAACTATTGAATTTGAAGTTGAACCTCTTAAAGAAATTCAAATAGAAGACTTTAAGTGTCTGGCAGGTAATCTTATAAAAGGAGAGGAGTTTGTATTTCAAGTTACAACAGTACATGAAGAGGGAAGGGATATACTATACAAATTTGTTAAAATATATGAAAATGGCAAATTTGAATGTATTCAAAATTATTCTACCAGAAGCATAGTAAATTATGTGGAAAATGAAAGTGGAAATTACAAGCTTTTATGTTTTGTTAAGGACATGTACTCTATAAGTGACTTTGATGATAGGGCCATAATTAATTTTGATGTAAAGGACTATAAAGATATAGTCATTAAGGATTTTACTTCTGATTTAAATTCACCACAGCTTTGTGAAACAGATGTGGTATTTAAGGCAGATGTAGAAGGAGGAAAGGAATTATTATACAGATATATAGTAAAAGGAGCTTATGCTGAGGATTCTGGTTATATAAGAAGCAGTTCTTATATATGGACAAGCAGGATTCCTGGAAAGTACAGCATATCATTATGGGTAAAAGACAGGGCTTTTAGTGGAAACTATGAGGCATGTAAAAATCTTGAATTTATTATAGATGAAAAAAGCAGCGAACCTGTTAAAATTGATAAAGTATTTATTGATAAAAAGGATAAAGTACTTATAAATGAGGAGATAAATGTCATAGTGAAGGCTTCAGGTGGTACTGATTTAAGATATTCATTTATATTAAGTAAAGATAGTATTGAGGTTAAAAAGATTGACTATGATGTTTCAAACTATGCTAAATTTTTGCCAGACTCATGTGGAGTTTATAAACTTGAAATAAGGGTTAAAGATAAATATTCGGAGAGGGAATTTGATTCGCATAAATTATTCAATATAGATGTCTTAAGGTTCATACCAGCTAATATTAATTATATACTAATTCCTACGAAAGACTATTTTGTAGTGGGTGATACTGTTTCATTAGAAATTGTATCTCAAAATTCAAGTGATACTTTGATAAAATATATACTTAAGATAAATAATCATAAAGTTGAAGAAACCAATTATGTAGGACAAAAGAGATATATATTTGTACCAAAGTACAGCGGAAAATATACTGTTGAGATACTGGCTAAAAATAAAAAGAGTGACAAGTTTTTTGATTGTAAAAGGGGAGTTAGTATAGATATCCATGAATGTATTCAACTATCAAATACGAAGATAAGTTGTAACAAATTGGAGTTTAAATGTAACAATTCAATAACATTTACGGTTTCGAGTGAACATGGAAAGGATGTTTTATATGAGTTTTTTATAAAGGAAAATGATGATTGGAATATAGTTCAAGATTATAGCAAAAAGAATTATTATACATTTATACCTTTTGCAAAAGGTGAATATAAAATACTTGCTCTTGCAAAGAGTCAGTACTATAAGGGTTCATATGAAGATTATGATGTTTTAAAGTTTAATGTTTTATAAATCTGTGGAGTTTTTAGATTAAAATAACTTTAAAATTATAAACCCTATATATAAAGTTATTTTAGATTAAGACGATAAAACTATTAAAAATTATAAAGTTGGTGAGAAAATGCAGGTAAATGATAGTGATGACCAAGCTAAGAAAATACTAGAATTGCAACTTATGACTCAAATGTTTAAGGAAGTTGCTTCAAGTTCAGGGGCATCAGATTATTTTGATATTATGATGGAAGGTTTAATGAATTCTGTAACGGATAGTAGTGGCAATATAGATTTAAGTAAACTTGGACTTGAGGATGAGGATTTGAGCAAATTGGGTTATGGTGCTGGTCAGAGGTTTAATTCTATATATAATGATGTGAGTAGTGATGTGAACAGCGGAAATTCAAGTATAGATGCAGCTGTAGAGAAGGCAGCAAAAAAGTATGGTGTTGATGCATCACTTATAATGGCAGTTATAAAGCAGGAGTCTGATTTTAATCCGAATTCTACTTCTGGTGCAGGCGCTGAAGGGCTTATGCAGTTAATGCCAGGTACTGCAGCAGAACTTGGAGTATCCAATCCATACAATGTTGATCAAAATGTAGATGGTGGAACTAAATATTTAAAGTCTCTATTAAATATGTATGGAAATAATAAAGAATTAGCTCTGGCAGCTTATAATGCCGGACCTGGAACTTTGAAAAATAGAGGTGTGACAGATGACTCCGGCATATCGAAATTGCCATATGAAACAAGAGATTATGTCACAAAAGTAATGAAATATTATTCTGATAAATAAAAATGGTCTTCATAGGCTGTTTTTATTTTTTTATTATTAGAGGTTATAATAGAATTTAAGGTAGTTTTCTATTAAATGTTGTGACTACATTATATAAGGAGGATTTTAATGGAAAGATTGGATAAGATATTGTCAAACCTCGGATATGGAACTAGAAAAGAAATTAAAGCTATTGTAAAGCAGGGAATGGTTGAAGTGGATAATTTAGTTATTAAGGATAGTGCAACAAAAATAGATCCGAATATTAATCGTATAAAAATTGCTGGGGAAACTGTAATATATAGAAAATATATTTATATTATGATGAATAAGCCAGATGGAGTTGTGTCTGCAACGTTTGATAAACATGATCAAACGGTTATAGATTTATTGGAACCTGAACATCAAGCGTTTAACCCATTTCCGGTTGGAAGACTCGATAAGGATACGGTTGGACTTCTTTTAATAACCAATGACGGAAGTTTAAACCATAAACTAATTTCTCCTAAAAAACATATTGATAAAGTCTATTATGCCGAAATTAATAAAAAAGTTACAAAAGAAGACGTAGAAGCATTTGAAAAGGGTATTACCTTGGATGATGGGTATAAATGTCTTCCCGGAATCCTTGAGATTTTAAATGCAGATGAGGAATGTTCTAAAGTTAAGGTTACAATACATGAGGGTAAATTTCATCAAGTAAAAAGGATGTTTGAGAGTCTTGGAAAGAGTGTTGTTTATTTAAAGAGAATAGAATTCGGAGGACTTATTTTAGATTCGGATCTTGATGAAGGACAATACAGGGAATTAACCCATAATGAGACAAAAAGTCTTAAATATAGTTAAATTTTTATATATTTATACGGATTGTACGAACATTTTTGTAAATTTACTTGAAATTTGTAATCGTCTTTAATATAATAGTCTTGCAAGGATAAATAAAAGGATAATAGCCCCCTTTTTATTTATTAGCAAGCAGTTCATGCCCCAATGAACTGCTTTTTTGATTTTGAAATTAAAGTTTTATAGATTAATGCGTTAAATCGTGATAGAATTATAGTTAAGTTATACATTGAATTGATAAGGAGTTGAGCTTGTGGGAAAGTATGAATCTAAACTTCAAAGTTCACAGATGGATTTTTTGTGTGATGCTCTGCTTTGTCTTAAAACAAGGGAGGAGTGTTATAGATTTTTCGATGACATATGTACTATAAATGAGATAAAATCACTTGAACAGAGACTTCAAGTTGCAAGGATGCTTAATGATAAAAAGACATATATTGATATAGCATCTGAAACTGGAGCAAGTACGGCAACTATAAGTAGAGTAAATAGATGTTTGAATTATGGAAGTGACGGATACAAAATAGTTCTTAAAAGACTTAACCAAATAAAACAAAAATAGATGAAGATGTGCTGATATTATAATATTTTGATTTTTAAATGTATCAGCACATTTTTTATGCTTTGATGATTAAATAAGTTGTTAAAATGATATAATATTAAAAGTAAAGTTAACTAAAGAGACCAGGGAGTTGAAAAATATGGATTTAAAAGAATTTTTAAATAATGAACAGTATGAAGCGGCAATGACTGTGGAGGGTCCACTGCTTATTCTGGCTGGAGCTGGCTCGGGGAAGACAAGAGTATTAACTTATAGAATAGCTCATATGATAGAAAATTTGCATATATATCCATCTAAAATTCTAGCTATAACTTTTACAAATAAAGCAGCTAATGAAATGAAGGAGAGAGTCAGAAAATTAGTTGGAAATAAAGTAGATAATATGTGGATTTCAACATTTCATTCGTCTTGTGTGCGAATCTTAAGAAGAGAAATAGATAGACTTGGATACAATAAAAATTTTGCAATATATGATTCATATGATCAGAAGGCTTTAATAAAACAGTGTATGCAGGAAGTGGATATAAATGATAAAAATATAACTGATAAGGAAATAATAAATAGAATATCAGATCAAAAAGACAACTTGATATCTCCTGAAGAGTATAAGAAGAAAAACGAAAACAATTTTAGAATAAGCAAAATTGCAGATGTGTATTTGCTATACCAAAAAAAATTAAAAAATAATAATGCACTTGACTTTGATGATTTGATATATAAGACAGTTGAACTTTTCAAGAAAAATCCGGACGTGCTTGAGTTCTATCAAAGAAAATTTCAATACATAATGGTAGACGAGTATCAGGATACTAATAGATGTCAATATGAATTTCTTAGATTATTGGCCGCCGAGCATAACAATATATGTGCAGTTGGCGATGATGATCAGTGTATTTACCAGTGGAGAGGTGCTGATATAAGAAATATACTTGATTTTGAGAAGGACTACCCTAATACAAAAATTGTAAAACTTGAGGAAAATTATAGGTCAAAGGCAAATATATTAAATGCAGCAAATGATGTTATAAAGAATAATGTTAATAGAAAAATAAAGAAGCTTAGAACTGAAAATGGAAGCGGGGAAAAAATAAAGATATACAGGGCACAGTCAGATATAGATGAGGCAGTATATGTAAGTTCTAAAATAAAAAAAATGGTTGAGAGCAAAAGAAAGTATAAGGATTTTGCAATACTTTATAGGACGAATGCTCAATCACGTATTTTTGAAGAGGTATTTATAAAGGAAGGAATTCCATATAGAATAATAGGCGGACTTAAATTTTATGATAGAAAAGAAATAAAAGATATAATGGCATACTTAAAGTTTATAAACAATCCACTAGATGATGTAAGTCTTAGAAGAATTATAAATGTTCCTAAGCGTAATATAGGTAAAACTACTGTAAAAAAAGTCCAGGATTTTGCAAATTCTATGGATGAATGTATGTATAGTGTTTTGCTTGATGTAGATGAAGTGCTGAATCTTTCTTCAAGAAGTATATCTTCAATAAAAAAATTTGTAAGTATCATAAATAGCTTTATAAAGAGCAAGGATAAACTTCCTGTTTCAAATTTGATGGAAGAGATACTTGAAGCTACAAATTATATTGATAAAATAAGCGAAACAAAAGACCCTGAAATGCTAAGCAGAATAGAAAACTTGAATCAGCTTATGATTTCTGCAAAAGAGTTTGAAAGCAGCTCAGAAGATAAATCATTGTCTGCTTTCCTTGAAAATGTTGCATTAGTATCTGATATAGATAATTTTGATGAGGATTCTGATTCTGTAGTTATGATGACAATACACAGTGCAAAGGGTCTGGAGTTTCCGGTAGTATTTATGGTTGGAATGGAGAATGGAATATTTCCAAGCAGTATGTCTTTGGATGATGAAAATCAAATGGAGGAATCAAGAAGATTATGTTATGTTGGTATAACTAGAGCTAAGGAATTGCTATATATGACATCGGCAGAGAGAAGAAGAACTTTTAAAAATACAGTATTTAATCCTGAATCGGACTTTATATATGAAATATCTGATAGTTTAAAAGATCTTGAAGAAGTTCAGATGAAGCCAAGATGGAGTTCCAATGGATTTAAGAGAAAAGAGTCATCAGGTAATAAAGCTATAGACGAAAAACCTCACTTCATACAAAATGGTATTGAACCGAGAAATGTGAAGATAGAAGTTAAAACATCATCTAAAAATGATATAGGATTAAGGGCAAATGAAATAAAGATGGGTATGAAAGTTAAACATGCAAAGTTCGGAGTTGGAACTATTGTAAGTATTTCAAATAGTGGAGGAAATGTTAAACTCACCATAGCATTTGATAAGATGGGCATTAAGAATTTGATGTATGGTGTAGTTCCATTGGAAGCAGTATAGGGGGGCAAATCTTAATATGGATAAGAATAAGGAAAATCGAATATATGAACTTGTAGAAGATTTGAACAAGTATGCATATCAGTATTATGTACTTGATAATCCTGAAATTTCTGATAAAGAATATGATTTAAAGTATGATGAACTGAAAAGGCTTGAGGATGAGACGAAGTTTATTTTGCCGTATTCTCCGACTCAGAGAGTAGGAGATGTTGTGCTCCCGGAATTTAAAAAATATACACATAAAGCAAGTCTTTGGAGCCTTGATAAATCACAGAATGTAGAAGGTATTAGAGAATGGCATGACAGAAATAAAAAGGCGGTAGAACAGTATAATTCAGTTCATGAGGATAAGCTTCCGCCGCTTAGGTATGTATTAACTAAGAAATTTGATGGACTTACTATAAATTGTACATATGATGAGAATGGTATTCTTGTAAAGTCAGCTACAAGAGGAACTGGAGTAATTGGAGAGGATATAACGGCTCAAGCAAAAACTATAAGAACTCTTCCATTGAAGATTAGCAATAAGCATGTTTTAGAAGTTCATGGTGAAGCTGTAATGACTAAAGAGGCATTTGAAGAATATAATAGGACGGCTCAAGTACCACTTAAAAATTTGAGAAATGGTGCGGCCGGTGCTATCAGGAATTTAAATGTTTTAGAGACGGCAAGGAGAAAACTATCGGCCTATTTTTATGATGTAGGTTATAATGAGGGACCTAAGTTTAATACATATATAGAGATGATGAAATTTATTAAGGACATGGGTTTTCCACAAGATCCTTACATAAAAGTCTGCACATCAATAGAAGAGATAGAGGAACAGTTTGAGTATGTGAAAAGCATAAGAGATGATTTGAATTATGATATAGATGGTGTGGTTATTGTAGTAGATGATATGAAAACCAGGGATGTTCTTGGGTATACGATAAAATTTCCAAAGTGGGCTATAGTTATATGTAGTTTATTAGTATATGTATTTTATGTAATTAGAGTAAGGAATATTATCTGCAATTGTAATGTGTATTCTAAGTAGATTACTATAATTAAATATTGTAATCGAATGAAGGAGTAAAGTATGAAAGATAGATATAAAGAGTTAATTAAAATTATAAGATATCATAATAATAAATATTACAATCTGGATGCACCAGAAATTTCAGATTATGAATACGATCAACTTATGCAAGAGTTGAAAAAAATAGAATCGAAACACCCGGAATGGATAACATCTGATTCTCCAACTCAGAAGGTTGGAGGTAAAGCAAAACGTGAAGCAGGGGTAATTGTAACACATAATGTACCAATGTTGTCTATACAGGATGTGTTTACAAAGGAAGATGTTATTGCATGGATACGTGATGTTAAAAAAATTCATCCAGATGCAAAGTTTTCTGTAGAACATAAGATTGACGGACTCTCGATGAGTCTTCGATATAAAGATGGAAAATTACAACTTGCAGAGACACGAGGAGATGGTTTTGTTGGAGAAGATGTTACTTTAAATAGTCATGAAATTTTAGATGTAAAAAGTAAATTAGATATTCCGTATGAATATTTAGAAATTCGTGGAGAAGTTTATATGACACATAGAGATTTTGAAAAGACAAATGAAAACCAAGAGATACTTGGGAAAAAAGTTTTTGCAAATCCAAGGAACTGTGCTGCCGGAACCTTAAGACAATTAGATCCCAGAGTTACAAAAGAAAGAGGTCTTAAAATGTTTGTATTTAATATTCAAGATGGAGATAAAAAATTGATGTTAGAGCATACAAAGGGACTTGATTATTTAGCTTCTAAGGGTGTAACTGTGGTACCGCATAAATTATGCGAAATAGAAGAAGAGGTTATTAGAGAAATTGATCGAATTGGTGAAAATCGTGGAATATTAGAATATGATATAGATGGTGCAGTCATCAAAATTGAACAATTGGAATACAGATCAGATTTTCCTGCTGGAAGTAAGTATTCTGCTGGGCATATTGCTTATAAATATCCACCGGAAGAAAAGGAAACCGAAATTCTTGATATTGAATTAACAGTAGGGCGTACAGGTAAGATTTCTCCGAAAGCTATTCTAAAAGAAATTTCTTTGTGCGGAACTTGTGTTCAGAGAGTTACTCTTCATAATCAAGATTATATCAATGAGAAAGGTGTTGGCATTGGAGCAAAAGCTATTATTTTCAAAAGTGGAGAAATTATCCCAAAATTGAAAGAGATAACTGTGAAGCCAAAAGAAGTTTTTCAAATTCCTAATAATTGCCCGGCATGTGGACAGCCGGTTGTAAAAGAAGAAGATACAGCTGATATTAAATGTGTTAATCCAAGCTGTCCTGCACAACTTGAGAGAACCATCCAGTACTTTACAAGTCGTAATTGTATGGACATAAAAGGATTTGGTGATAATTATGTAAAAGCTTTAATTGATGAAGGCTATCTCCATAATTATGCAGATATATATCACCTTAAGGAATATCGTGAAGAATTAATAGACAAAGGTATAATGGGTAAAGATAAAAATACAGATAAAATTCTTGCGGCAATTGAAAATTCTAAATCAAATGATCCTGTAAAATTACTAACAGCATTGGGAATTCAGAATGTTGGGAAAGCATCATCTAAGGAAATTATGAAACACTATTCGAGTATTATAGAATTATCTAATACTACGGAAGAAGAACTGATTGCAATTCAGGATATCGGAGATGTAACAGCAAAAGCAATTGCAGATTTTTTTACTAATCCTGCAAATAAAGCAATTATAAGTTCATTACGTTCCTCAGGTGTTAATATGGATGTTAAAAAAGATGAGGATGCTACAGACAAATTAACAGGTTTAACATTTTGTATTACAGGAACCTTACCAACTATGAAGAGGAAAGATGCAGAGAAACTTGTAGAATTAAATGGTGGTAAAGTTTTGTCTGGAGTATCAAAGAAGTTGAATTATCTCATTGCTGGAGAAACTTCAGGTTCAAAGCTAGATAAAGCTAAAACGTTAGGCGTAAGTATAATTTCTGAAGAAGAATTTTTAGATATGTTAAGTAAGAAGTAATTGAAGAAATTAAAAATTTGAAACTATATGAAAGTTTTATAGTTAAAAATGTATATAAAGGTTATGTGTGAAACAATTTTCACAGATATGAAAAGATATTACTTGGAACTTTTATTAGCTAAAATATATTAAAGGAAAAAAAGCCAGCAGTATCCTCTAGAGAGGAAAAATTTATTAAGGAGACATAAATGTATAGTTTTGAAGAGGAGTAAATGATTATACTGTTGAACTTAGGTAACATTTAATCATTTAACAAAGAATATTAGCAACTAATGATATATAAGTTTCATTAGTTGCCTTTTATATTTTTACTTGTAATGATCAAATTTTTTATAATACTTTAAGAAATGGTGGTACAGATTATGTCTTTTTCAAGGAAAGAATTTATTGTGATATAATATACGTATAAAACTGGACCATGGAGGTAAGCTTATTTATGGAATATAAATCAACTATTAAGTCTAGACCTTACCTATATAAAGAAACAAAAAAGGCTGCAAAGCTTATAAAAGAAGGGCTTGCAGTAAATGACATAAAAAAGAAATCAATAGAAGATAATATTTTTCAGCTTGAAAGTGAAGCTAGAAAAAAGGAGATTGCATCAATTATTACTACAAGGCTTAAAGGTTTAGATGAATTTATAATACATAAGATATCAGAAGGTAGTATAGAAACATCAAAAATACTTGTTTTGTATTCCATTGTAAAAACTGATAGATTATTTTTCGAGTTCATGAATGAAATTTACAAAGAAAATTTATTATTAAAAGATTTATTCATAAGAGATAAAGATTTTAATATGTTTTTTCAAAGTAAGAGAGAACAAAGTGATAAGGTAGCTTCATGGACTGAATCTACTTTTAAAAAGCTTAAACAGGTCTATATTAGAATTCTTTTTGAAAGTGGACTTATTAAAAATCAAAAAGGTGATAGAGAGATAAGCACTCCTATATTGGAAAGAGAAGTAAAAGAGCATATTTATAAAATAGGTGATAAAGTATATATAAATGCAATAATTGGATATGAGTAGTAGCAGTGAGCAGTGGATGGTGAATAGTGAAAGGAGGGCAGAGTATGAAAAATATATATGTAAGACTTGATGAAATATTACCTAAGATAGCAGAACCTGAATTTAGATTAAATAAAGGCTTAGGCAATGAGATTGGATTTTACATCTTTGATTATCAGCCAGAATATGAACTTTTAGTTAGGGATAGAGTAAAATTTATAAAAGAAAAGGCTAAGAGTGCATATGGTTTAAATATAGTTGAATTTGATCTTTATGATATTGTTTTAGAAATTTTAGATTCCAAAGGATATCTTAAAAAAAATTTTGCAATGGAACAGAAAAAGGGCAGCAAGCAAGTATTCAATGCTACTAAAAAAGCTTTGAGATTAACACTGGATAATGATTTGGTAATTAGCTATATTGCGGAAAGATTGGATGGCACAGATATAGTATTCTTAACTGGAATAGGTAAGGCATGGCCTATAATAAGGTCACATACTATTTTAAATAATTTGCATAGAATTGTAGAAAAACAGCCATTGGTTATGTTTTTCCCGGGGAAATATGATGGTGGTTCCCTTATGCTTTTTAATGTTCTAAAAGATGATAATTATTACAGGGCATTTCCGTTAGTGGATGGATAAATAGTGGAGAGTATATAGAGATAGTGGATAGTAAAAAATTTGTAGGGGGAAGATTATATGAATTTTGCACTAAAAGATATGTTTTATAAGAAAATAAATAGGGATATTAAAGGTGTTATAAAAGTAGGCCAATCGGATGAGGAAAATGTAAAACAAGAATTAGATGAATATGTTGTAACAGAAGAGTTAAGTAAGCATATTGATACATTCTTTGATGCATATAAATTAAGCATAATAGGAAATACAGATAAAAATGGTGTATGGATCTCAGGATTCTTTGGTAGTGGTAAATCTCACTTCTTAAAGATACTTTCTTACCTTTTAGAAAATAGAGAGGTTGAAGGGAAAAAAGCTATTAATTATTTTGATGATAAGGGCTTGGATAACTTCACACTGGCGAATATGAAACAAGCGACAGATGTATCCACGGATGTTATTCTTTTTAATATAGATTCAAAGTCAGATTCTGATTCAAAGTCCAATAAAGATGCTATTGTTAACGTATTCAACAAGGTATTTAATGAAATGCAGGGATTTTGTGGTTCCATGCCATGGATAGCAGACTTAGAAAGACAGATGAATAAAGATGGTGTTTATGAAGAATTTAAGAAAACCTTTGAAGAGTTATCAGGAACTTCATGGATAGAGGCAAGAGACGACTTTTTTTATGAAGAAGACTCGATTGTAGAAGCTTTATCTAAGGCAACTAAAATGAGTAAAGAAGCAGCAAGAAATTGGTATAACAGGTGTGAAGAGAATTATTCTCTAAGTATAGATAAATTTGCTTCTAAAGTTAAAGAATATAGTGATACCAAAGGAAAGAATCATCATGTAGTCTTTTTAGTAGATGAAATTGGCCAATACATAGGAGATAATACTCAGCTTATGTTAAATCTCCAAACTGTTGTAGAAGATTTAGGAACCAAATGTGGAGGCAAATGCTGGGTAATAGTTACATCACAAGAAGGTTTAGATGAATTTACTAAAGTTAAAGGAAATGACTTTTCTAAAATTCAAGGTAGATTTAACACGAGACTTTCATTATCCTCAGCAAATGTAGATGAAGTAATTAAAAAGCGTATACTTAAGAAAAAGGATGCAGCAATTAGCCATTTAAAAGCATTGTATGTGCAGAAAGAATCTATAATAAAGAACCTTTTAACTTTTTCAGGTACTGCTGAGATGAAGTTGTATAAAAATGCGGAAGATTTTGCGGAAGTTTATCCTTTTGTACCTTACCAATTTAATTTATTGCAATCAGCTTTTAATGGTGTTAGAGAACATGGAGCTTCTGGCAAGAGTTTGTCTAAGGGAGAAAGAAGTTTATTAGGTGCATATCAGCAAGTAGCTGTAGATTACATGGATAAAGATACTAATATACTTATACCATTTTCAGCCTTTTATAGAACTATAGAAACTTTTTTGGATTCTTCTATTAGATCGGTTATTATTCATGCAGAAAAAAATAGTAATTTGAATTCTTATGATGTAGAGGTTTTAAAACTATTATTTTTAATTAAGTATGTAAAAGAAATCAAAGCTAATATAGAAAATTTATCTACATTATTAGTAAGTGAGATAGATGCTGATAAACTTGAGATAAAGAAAAATGTTCAAGAATCTTTAAATAGGTTGATAAGGGAAACTTTAGTTCAAAAAAATGGAGATGAATATGTATTCTTAACTAATGACGAGCAAGATGTAAATAAAGAAATTAAAAATATGCCAGTAGATAGTGGAGAAACTATTCAGAAAGCTTCTGAAATAATTTTTGATGATATATATGGTGATTCTAAATTCTCATATTCAAAAAAATATCAATTTGCATTTAATAAAATAGTAGATGATAGAACTAGAGGCCCTCAAACTAATGAAGTAGGAGTTAAAATTATAACTGCAAATTTTGATTTAGTAGGTGGCTCTAGTGAAGGTGAATTAAAAAATTTATCTATTAGAGAAAATAATGTAATCATAAACATCTCAAAGGACGTTAAATATTTAGATGAAATAGAAAATGTATTGCAGATAGATGCATATCTCAGAGTTAAAAGTGGAACAAAGTCCAGTGCAGCTATAGAGGATATTAAAGTAAAGAAAAGTAGGGAAAGAGAAGAAAGAGCCAAGAGAGCAAAATTTTTAATAGGGGAAGCTTTGAAAACTGCAGAAATATATGTTAATGGTAATATACTGGATATAAAAGAAAAAGATGGTATAGATAGAATAAACGAAGGTTTAAGAGCTTTAATAGACTCTCAATATAATAAGATTGGTTATATAAAGAAATTTAAAGAAAGTGTTAAAGACCTCTATGATATTATGGATTCAAGATTAAATCAAATGGAGATTGTAGATAGTAATCCTAATAGGTTGGCAATAGATGAAGTTAACAATCATATACAGAATAGTTCTGCAAGAAACCTCCAAGTAACAGTAAAAAGTGTATTAACTAAGTTTTCTAATTCACCATATGGTTGGAAGGATATCGATATACAGGCTATAATAATAACTTTATTTAAAAAACAGGATATAAAAGTTATATTAAATGGTGAGGTGTTAACTCCTAATAATAGAGAAATAGTTAATTATGTTACTAAAAGAGATTACCTAGAAAGAGTTATATTAAAAACTAGAAAAAAGGTAAATATCAAGTATATAAACGTGGTAAAAGATTTAAACAAAGATTTGTTTGGATTTTCTTCCTTACCGACAGATGAAGATGGAATAATGAGTATATTTAAAGATGAATGTAGAAAAGAACTTTCAAGAATAAATGGGATGCTCGTAAATTTCAGTTTTAAGAACTCTTATCCAGGAGAAAAAACTTTAAAAGATGGTAAAATTTTATTTAGTAAAGTTATAGATATTGCAGATACAAATGAATTTTTTAAAGAAGTTTATAACTTAGAAGATGATTTCTTAGACTATGCAGACGATATTGATCAAATAAAAGGATTTTTTTATAAAAAAGAGAATGGAACAATAGATTTTTCATCTAAAGGTGAGCAGAGGATTATATTTGACAATGCGCTAAATACTCTGGATAACTATGAAGATAACAAAGAATATATAGTAAACGATGATATAAAAGATATTATAGAAGAAATAAAGACAATACTTAGAATGGATAAACCATATGGTGAAATACCTAAAATACCTCTTTTAATAGATAAATACAATAGTAAGGTATTGGCACTATTGGAGGAAGAGAGTATTCCTGTAAAGGGATTTATAGAAAAGTGTAGAAAAGAAGTTTTTGAAACCTTAGATAATTATGATTTTAAAGATAGATTTAATGATAAGGTAATTGAAGCTTTTGAGAATCTCTATAACAGGGTAGAAAGTGCAAATAGTTTTGCTGTACTTTCATCAATGTCAGACCTTACAGAGAAAATTAAGATAAAGTGGATCAAGGAAATAATAGAAGAAAGTGAGAGACAAAAGAGAGTAAAAGCTAAAGAAATACAAAATGCAAATAAGGTAGCAGAAGATAACGGTGGAGAAACCAGTAAGGTAGACGATACACCGGAAGTTGTTATAAAAACCAAGACTTTAAGTATGAGAGAATTGGTAAAAGGTCAAAAGACTATAAAAAATGATAAGGATATTGATGAAGTTGTAGAAGTACTTAGAAAGAAATTAAAAGAGGAATTAAAGAAAGATACAATAATCAGTTTAGTTTAGAAGTGGGTAGTGACAAGTTATAAGTGACAAGTTGGTGTTGTATAGTTTATTGATGAAATAGGTGTAGAAGGGAATAAAACGAATTATGGATAAGAATAAAATAAAAACTTTTGCCGTATGGGCTAGAAGAAATTTAATAGATGCAGTTGAAAATAGAGCAAGGTATATAGGAATATTCATAGATAATCGTGGAAAGTATAATGAACTAAAAGCTGAATCGGTTCAAGGAGGATTTAAACTTGAAAGTGTTGATGGCGTTTTTAAATTATCTTACAATGATCGAAAAGCTTTAATTAATAGAATTAATTCTTATGAGGATAAGAAAAAAGGCTTTGAGCAGGTAATGGAAGAAGTGGCTTATACCTGGTTTAATAGATTTATAGCACTTAGATACATGGAAGTAAATGATTATCTTCCCGGTGGTATAAGGATGCTTTCTTCAAAAGATAAAGAAAAGCCAGAGCCAGATGTTTTAACTAAAATACCGGAGATTATAGAAGAGTTAAATTTAAATGGAGAATATATATATGGACTTTTAGACAGTGGCAATACAAAAGACAGGGAAGAAGCTTACAGGCATATATTAGTAAAGCAATGCAATGAGCTAGGAAAAATAATACCTCAAATGTTTGAAAAGATAAGTGATTATACAGAGTTACTGCTACCGGATAATCTTTTGGGAGAAGGATCTGTAATAAGGAAGATGGTAGAAGATATACCTGAAGGAGACTGGAAGGAAGAAGTTGAAATAATAGGATGGATGTACCAATATTACATATCTGAAAAAAAGGATGAAGTATTTGCAGCTTTAAAGAAGAATGTAAAAATAACAAAAGAAAATATACCTGCAGCAACTCAATTGTTTACTCCAAAATGGATAGTTAAATACATGGTAGAAAATTCATTAGGCAGACTATGGCTTGAAGGACATCCAAATGAGGAACTTCAAAAAGAATGGAAATACTACTTAGAAGAAGCTGAGCAGGAACCGGAAGTCGAAGAAGAATTAAATAAAATAAGAGAAGAGCACAGCAAATTAATACCTGAAGATATAAAAGTGCTAGATCCATGTATGGGATCAGGACATATTTTAGTTTATGCCTTTGATGTACTTTATAAAATTTATCAAAGTACAGGATATCCTGAAAGAGAAATACCAAGGAGGATATTGCAAAATAACCTTTATGGATTGGATATAGATGATAGGGCAGCACAGCTTGCATCTTTTGCACTAATAATGAAGGCAAGACATTATAATAGAAGATTATTTAGGGAAATAGAAAGAGAACATTTGAAATTAAATCTTTGTTCAATACAGGAAAGCAATGGGATAAGTAAAGAGGCGATTGATTATTTTGTAAACGTAGATAGTGAAAAGAGGCAAGTGACAGGTGACAAGAGGCAAGTGACAGGTGACAAGTTAAGAGAAGATGTGGAATATTTAATTGAAACTTTTAAAGATGCTAAGGAATATGGTTCTATACTTGAGGTTAAAGAAGTAAATTTTGAAGCATTGAAACAAAGGTTGAAGGAAATTGAAACTTTTGAAAACCAAGATAATCATCAAATAAATAGTTTTGAATTTAAATATAGAGAAATCATTTTAGATAAACTTCCTGCGATAATCAAACAAGCAGAGATAATGAGTAAGAAGTATGAAGTTTGTATTACTAATCCACCATATATGGGAATAAGAAACATGGGGCATAAATTAGCAAATTACTTAAGAAAAAAATATTCAAACACAAAGAATGATATAAGTATTGTATTTATGGATAAATGCATTGAATATAATAAAACTTTAGGCTTTACTACAATGATAAATATTCCTTCTTGGATGTTTTTGTCATCTTATGATGAAATGAGAAAATGTTTAGTAAGTGAAATTGATATAGTAAATTTAATTCATTTAGGAAGAGGAATATTTGGCTCGGATTTTGGAACAGTAACTTTTACTATGAGAAAATCTAGAGTAAATGGTTATTTAGGGGAATATAGAAAACTTTTTAAAAAGCAAGGAGAAGTATCAAAAACATGGAAAATTCACGAAATGTTTTTTGAAGGATTAAATAATTATGAAGTAGATCAAAATTTATATTTAAAAATAGAAGGAACACCTATTGTTTATTGGGTTAGTAAACAAACAATAGAAACTTTTGATAAGGGCATAAAACTTGAGGAGATAGCACAACCACGTCAAGGTATGGCTACATCAGATAATGATAGATTTTTAAGATTATGGTATGAAGTAGATAATAGTAAAATTGGACTAAACTATGCAACAAGAGAAGAGGCCAATAATAGTAAATTAAAATGGTTTCCATATAATAAAGGTGGAGCATTTAGAAAGTGGTATGGAAATAATGAATATATAGTTAATTGGGAAAATGATGGTGAAGAGATTAAATGTTTTAGAGAATATAAAAATTCAACATTAACATCTAATATGGGTGTAGCAGGATTGCCATTTATTTTTAAGCCTAATATAACGTGGTCAAAAGTTACGATAGGAAACTTTTCAGTTAGATATTTACCAAAGGGATATTTATTTGATGTTTCAGGATGTTCAATATATGCAGAACAAAAAACAAACATAAAATTGCTTGCGTTACTTAATAGTAAAGTAATAACTAATTTAGTGAAAGGAATTAGTCCTACAGTAAATTATGAAGTTGGAACTATAAAAAAATTACCAATATATAACTTAGAACATTATAAAGGAAAATATGTTAATGAGTGTATAAAATTAGCAAAAGAAGACTGGGATTTCTTTGAAACTTCATGGGACTTTAAAATGCATCCACTTTTGCTAGTTGATAGTGGAAAGTTGACAGTAGACAGTAGTGGAAATCAAAAAAATATTAATAACTATCCATTAAAAATTACTCACTTATCAGATGCATTTGATATTTGGAAGTCGTTTACGAATAAGCAGTTTAATCAATTGAAGAGCAATGAAGAGGAATTAAATAGAATTTTTATTGATATTTATGGGCTGCAAGATGAATTAGTTCCTGAAGAAGATGATACTGATGTTACAATAAGAAAAGCAGATAGAGAGCGTGATATAAAATCATTGATTTCATATGCTGTAGGGTGTATGTTTGGTAGATATTCTATTGATGTAGAAGGACTTATATATGCTGGGGGAGAATGGAATAATAAGTGGAGAATGATAAGTGACAAATTACAAGCTGCAAGTGATAAATGGCAAGTTAGAAAAGTTATTAAGGATGATGACGGAAATATTGTTTTTGATAAATGGGCAGACGTTACATTTGCGCCTGATAAGGATAATGTCATTCCAATAACAGAAGATGAATACTTTGAAGACGATATAGTTTCAAAATTTATTGATTTTATTAAAACAGTATATGGTGCTGAAACTTTAGAAGAAAATTTAGATTTTATTGCTGATTCAATAGGGAGAAAACCATCTGAAACCGCTAGACAGACTATTAGAAGATACTTTATCAAGGATTTTTATAAGGATCATTTAAAAGTTTATCAAAAGAGACCTATTTACTGGATGTTTGATTCAGGTAAAAATGATGGCTTTAAGGCTTTAATTTATATGCATAGATACAATGAGCAAACTATTGCAAAAGTCAGAACGGATTATCTTCACACCCTCCAAAGAAAGTATGAAGCAGAGATAGAAAGGCAACAGTTAATAGTGGATTCAGGGGAATATACAGCAAAAGATAAAACTGCTGCTAAAAAGAAAATAAATAGAATAGTAAAGCAGATGGAAGAGTGTAGGGAGTATGATCAAGTAGTGGCACATTTAGCTAATGAAAGGATTTCTATTGATTTAGATGATGGAGTTAAGGTCAATTATGCTAAGTTCCAGGAAATTAAGGTAATTAACTCCAAGGAAAAAGAAGTTAAAATGAATCTTTTGGCAAAGATATAATTGGAAGGTATGATTATAAATGATGGATGATAAGCAAACTTTAAAAGATAAAATTATAGAAATAGAAGGTACTTGTATTAGTGTCTCTCAATTTCCAGATAGTATATATCATTATACAGATGTTAATGGAGTGTATAACATAATTAATAACAAATGTTTTTGGCTTACTAAAAGTGATTTCTTAAATGATGAGAGGGAGCTTGTGTATTTTTATGATATTTTAAAAAATGTTTTAGAAGAAAATAAATTTAGCAATATAAATTTTGATTTTGTTGGTTGGTTAAGAGCAATAGCGCATGACAAACTAAAGAATACTTTTATTCTTAGTTTTTCTACAGACAAAGATTCGTTGCCATTATGGGAAATGTATGCAAATGGAAAAGGATATAATATTGGGATGCAATGCGAGCAAGTTTCGGATGAATTTTGGGATGAAAATATATTTATAACTAATGCTAAAAATCAAAAAATTTATATGACTAGAAAAAATGATACAGGACAATTTTGTGGAGTTTCAAAATTTGTTATATATGATGATAAAATACAGAAGGATAGAGTAAAAGAACTTTTGGATGGAATAGATTTATCAATAGAATTTATAAGAAGGTATAAAGAAGATACATCTGCATGCAATTTAGTAAGAGCTTTGGAATGTAGAATAGCTAGTGAATTTATAAATTGTATGATGTTATTTAAAGATAAATCTTTTTCATATGAAAGGGAATTTCGAATTGTTTATAACATTATTAATTGTGATGAATTAGATATTGTAAAGTACAGAATAAAAAATGATATAATCGTTCCTTATATTGAATTAGGTTTTGAAGATGTTATTATAAAGTCTATAAGACTAAGTCCTAGATTAAAGAACGATACTTTAGCTGTAAAAGGATTAAACTCATTTATAGATACAATTAACATGGAAAATACTTCAAATATAGAAGTGCTATTTTCACAATCTTCTATTAGATAGTAGGGAAAGTTATAAAATGTATCATGAAAAAAGAAATTAGTTTTTATCCTCCAAAAGCACCTAAAGATAGTGGAAATATAAAAGTTAAATATAATAATGGTAAGTCAGGAAAAAATCCAGATGTTTTTTGTATAAAGTTTTCAGTAATATTAGCTCAGATATCAAATAAAATGCTGCTAGGTTATAAAAAGTATGAAGGAAATTTAAGATATATAAATATAGTTATTGGAGATTTGAAAAATGTGTTATTTTTAAATCCTATTCTATAATAACCACTCATAACTCAGCTTTATTAAATGCAATTTCAAAAAATGATTTAATTGGTGTAGTTGTAGCCTATAGAAATGAAGAAGATGCTGGCAGTAAATTTATATAATTTATAGATATAAAAAAAATATCTTAAATTATTAGCTAAAGGTAATCTAGGTGATTTAGTAATTAGTAATGACTTGCTGAAATCTATGAAAGAAAAAATGGAAATAAACATTATTTATGCCTGGAGGATAAGTAAATGAATATAAGAATCATTAATACTCCCGTACTTGTTAATATACTTGATATCCCAAATATGAATGAAAATCATGATGAGGCAATAGAGTAGTTTAAGTCATTGATTCAAAGTCAAGAACATACATTAATACTTTCATTGGCTACAATGATAGAAATAGGTAATCATATAGCACATATATCAGGTGGAAATATATGCTAGATGGTGAAATAGAGGTGGACATATGAATTTACAGGAAATAAGAAATTTTCTTAAAGAGTTATTTTCAAAACCTTTAGGTGACGGAAAAAAACGTCATATTGTATTTTGGTATGATGGCAGTGGAGATTTTGTTGAAGATATAGATAGCTTTGATGTTGAAGGTGTTAACCTCATTAAACTAACGAATAATAATGCCTTTTGGGTCAAATATCATATAGAAAAAGAAGATATAACTAGCAATATACTTGTTTATTCGAATATGGAAAAGCCGGTACCTTCAGAAAATTGGCTTTACGATATTTTAAGTTACAGTGAAGAATTTTCTACGGATAGAGCAACTGCAGTAATGAGAGAATTAAAGATTACAGATCCTCAACTTAAGGAAGTATTTAAGATTTATAATATATTTTTTAGAAGAAAAGATAGATTTGCAGCTTTTAAGGAATTAAATATACAGGATTATACGGAAGAAAAAATTCATGTTGGAGTTTTGGCGGTTTTGACCAAAGTAAAGATCATGGATGTTGAGGAAATATTAAAGGCAATACTAAAAGAATATTTAGATGGACAGAGCAAGATGTATGAGAATATTGATAAGTTTGGTAATTTGGATTCATTATGGAATTTGATAATTAAGTATTATGGCTATGAATTTGAAGAAAGAAGTTTAGAAAGATTCATGGCTATGCTCTTGATAACAAATATGAAGGAAACAATAAAATTTGAAATGCCAAAGAAATATGCTCCATTTATATCTTCTAAAGTTACAAACTGTATTGTATTTATAAATCATTTTATGAACAGTACAAAAGATAGTATTTATTATGATAAAATGCAGCAGCTTATAGGTGATAAGATGAAGATAGCAAAACTGTTGGGTAGCAATAGTTCTGACACTTTTATTAGCTGTGATGTTTTTGAAGAAACTGATAAAATAATTCTTAAAAGAATTATTAATCTTTTAAATGATGAAGTTGGAGAATACAGTGATTATTTGAAACTAATAGATTCACGAAAAACTACACATTTCTATAAGAAGTATGAAAGAGAATATAAAGCAGTAAAGTGGGCTATAAATTTACTTAGTAAGAAGAGAAAACTTGATTCAAATATAAAAACAGAATCATCTTATGATATGTTTAAAACTTATGCCAAGGAATATTACTATATAGATAAAGCTTATAGAAAATTTTATTATCATTTTGATAGTTGTGAAGAAAAAGACCAATTGGTTAATTTGGCAGAGCTGATTGAAAATACATATAGTAATTGGTATTTGCAGGAGTTATCAATAAAATGGTTTAATTCATTAGAAAAAGAACATTCGTGGAGGATAGAAGGTTTAAGATATCAGGATAATTTCTATAAAGAGTTTGTTGAATATACAAAGGAAAGGGTTTTTGTAATAATTTCTGATGGATTGAGGTATGAAAGTGCTGAGGAATTAAAAAATAGACTTGTAAATGAAAGAAAAGGCAAGGTAGAAATAGATTATATTGAGGGAGTACTTCCTTCGTATACCAAATTGGGAATGGCATCGTTACTACCACACAACAATATAGAAATTAATGATGATTATGATGTAGTCGTAGATGGAATTAACAGCAGTGGAACTCAAAATAGAGATGCTATTTTAAAAAAAGAAAATCCTAATTCACTGGCAGTTAGATATGATAAGGTTATGGATATGAAACCTGAAGAAATATTAGAGACCTTTGGAGGAAAGGATGTAGTCTACATTTATCATAATGCTATAGATGCTATAGGTGATTATGCAGCTACTGAAAGGGATGTATTTTCAGCTGCGGAAACGGCCTTTAATGAAATTATTGCTTTAGTCAATAAGCTTGTAAATAGAGTAAGCGCTTCTAGCATAATTATTACAGCAGATCATGGATATCTATATAAGAGAAGTGTTCTAGAGGAAAGTGACAAGTTATTAGGAGTTAAGTTGAATGACGGAGAGGATGGCAGAAGATTCATATTGACATCTGATGCTCAAAGTGTAGAAGGAACAGTAGGTTTTAGTATGGAATATCTTCTAGGCGAAGGTTCACACAAAGAAGTTATTACACCGAGGGGAACATCCAGATTTAAAGTACAGGGTGCTGGTGCAAACTATGTACATGGTGGGGCAATGCTGCAGGAAGTAGTTATTCCAGTAATCAAATTTAAGAATGATAGAAGTGTTTCATCACTAAACGATATAAGAAAAGTTAGAATATCTTTGACGAGTATTACGAGAAAGATAACTAATATAATAACTTATCTTGAATTTTTCCAGGAAGAAAAAATACAGGATAAAGTTATAGTACAGAAAATTAGATGTTATTTTGAAGATGAAACTGGCAATAGAATATCTAATGAAAATATTATAATTGGAGATTCAAGGTCAGAAAATCCACAGGAAAGAACTTATAAAGAAAAGTTTGTATTAAAGAGTATGCCTTATGATAAGAGAAAACAATATTTCTTAGTAATGGAGGATGCAGAAAATAGTAATGGTATGTATGAGAGAATACCTTATAACATAGATATTGCTATAATTGATGATTTTGGATTTTAAATAAAGGGGGAGTAATAAATGAAACATATGTTAATTACATATAGTGACGAATGTGCACGAAATGGTCATGTTGATCCTAATTTTACACAATTAGTGTATGGAGATGGTGGCAATAAAGGAGAAGCATTGAAGAATAACTTAAGTGAGGGGTCTTATCTTTTCTTTAATACAAGAATCGGGAATAAAAGATATATTACTGCATATTTTTATATAGAAAAAATTTTATTAAAAGGCAAGAATAATATTGAAATAAGCGCTTTAAATTGTGATGCTAAAAATGATAATGTTATCTTTATAGGGAGCAGGCAGTTTTCAAAAATATTGACTATTCCATTAGAGTTAAATAAATCTTTATTATTAAAACTTAAATCCTATAAAGCAACTGATGAATATTTTGCAAGTAAGAGTTCGGAACTGGTAGCAATAAAAGATAAAACACTTAATCCAACAGTTATTACAGAAGATGAAAAAGAATTTCTAATGGAATTATGCAATAATAGAGGATAACAGGAGGATAAAATGGATGAATTAAGTGTAAAACTTAATACTTATTTTGCAGGAAAAGTTGTTAGAAAAGATTTGACGCAAAAGTTAAAACAAGGGGCAAATGTTCCAACTTATGTACTTGAGTACTTGCTTGGAATGTATTGTGCTACAGATGATGAAGACAGTATAAATGCAGGAGTTGAAAGAGTTAAGAATATTTTAGCTGACAACTTCGTAAGACCGGATGAAGCCGAAATGGTAAAGTCTAAAATAAGAGAAATGAGTAGGTATACAGTTATTGATAAGTTAACAGTTAAGTTAAATGAAAAGAAAGATATTTATGTAGCAGAGTTTTCAAATTTAGGTTTAAAAGATGTTGAAATAGATGCAAAATACGTTAAAGATTACGAAAAACTATTAGGTATTGGAATTTGGTGTATAGTTAAACTTCAATATCTTTATGATGAAACTACAAAGAATATATCTCCTTTTTTAATAGATCAGGTAACACCAATCCAAATGCCTAATATGGACCTGGAAGAATTAATAGAAGGAAGAAAGCATTTTACTAAGGAAGAGTGGATTGATATTTTAATAAAATCTATAGGAATGGAACCAACTCAGTTAAAGTATGAGACAAAGTGGCATATGTTACTTAGAATGGTTCCACTTTGTGAGAATAACTATAATATGTGTGAGCTTGGACCTAGAGGTACGGGCAAATCTTATTTATATAAGGAGATATCTCCAAATTCAATATTAGTATCTGGAGGACAAACTACTGTTGCAAATCTCTTTTACAATATGTCTCAAAGAAAAATTGGTTTGGTTGGGATGTGGGATGCTGTGGCTTTTGATGAAGTGGCAGGTATTACTTTTAAAGATAAAGATGGAATACAGATAATGAAAGATTATATGGCATCAGGTTCTTTTGCCAGAGGCAAAGAAGAAAAAGCAGCTTCGGCATCTATGGTGTTTATTGGTAATATAAATCAAAGTGTAGATGTTTTATTGAAAACTTCACATTTATTTGAGCCTTTTCCAGAGGCGATGGCCTATGATTCAGCCTTCTTTGATAGAATTCATTTTTATCTGCCAGGTTGGGAGATACCTAAAATGAGACCGGAATTTTTTACAAACAGCTTTGGTTTTATTACTGATTACCTTTCAGAATATTTGAAAGAAATGAGAAAGAGGACATTTGGCGATGCCATAGATAAATACTTTAAATTAGGTAATAACTTAAATCAAAGAGATGTTATAGCAGTTAGAAAAACAGTATCAGGTTTAATTAAATTAATATATCCCCATGGAGAATTTGATAAAAAAGAATTAGAAGAGATATTGAGATATGCTTTAGTAGGCAGAAGGAGGGTAAAAGAACAGCTTAAGAAGATAGGAGGAATGGAATTTTATGATGTCCATTTTTCTTATATAGATAATGAAACCATGAGTGAGGAGTTTGTATCAGTTCCAGAGCAAGGAAGTGGTTCTCTTATACCGGAAGGTGCTATGAAAGCAGGACAGATATATACTATAGGCGTAGGCGATTCTGGAATGATAGGAGTATACAAAATAGAAACAGAAGTAGTTAATGGTTCAGGTAAATTTGAAAAAACGGGATTAGGTTCTAATAGAGAAGCAAAGGAAAGCATTGAAACTGCATTTAGATACTTTAAAGCAAATAGTAGAAGTATTAGTGCATCTATATCAACTACTCAAAAGGACTATTTAATGCATGTACAGGATATAAATGGAGTTGGACTTACTTCTTACCTTTCATTAGCTGCATTAATTGCAATGTGTTCCGGAGCTCTTATAAAATCAGTACAAAGTCAGTTGGCTGTATTAGGTTCTATGAGCATAGGAGGAACAATAAATAAAGTGGAGGATTTGGCCAATACGCTGCAAGTATGTTTTGATTCAGGAGCAAAGAAAATTTTACTTCCAATGGCTAATGCCGGAGATTTGCCTACAGTACCTCCAGAATTATTTGCTAAGTTTCAAATAATGTTTTATAGTGGTGTCGAAGATGCTGTATTTAAAGCTCTAGGAGTTCAATAAAAAATAAATAAGTGTAGTTTATTTGATTAAATATTCCGTACTTAAATTGAAATAGGATAGGATGTTATAAAACGATGAATAAAACGATTGGAATGTTTGCACATGTAGATGCTGGGAAGACAACATTTGCTGAACAAATATTATATCATACAAAGAGTATTAGAAATCTTGGAAGAGTTGATCATAAAGATTCATTTCTAGATAACCATAGTGTAGAAAGAGAAAGAGGGATTACTGTATTCTCAGAGCAGGGGATTTTCGGCTATAATTCCTCTACATATTATCTAGTTGATACTCCAGGTCATATGGATTTTTCGTCTGAAATGGAAAGGGCAATAGGGGTTATGGACTATGCCATTCTTATAATAAGCGGAACTCAGGGAGTTCAAAGTCAAACTGAAGTTATATGGGAATTGCTTAGAAAAAATAAAATTCCAACTTTTTTATTTATAAATAAAATTGATATAGAAACTTCTGATTTGAAGGCTGTATTAAATGAAATAAAATTGAACTTAACACAAGATGCATATTTAATGGATGATTCATTTAAAAATGGAAATATGGAATCTGAGCTTGTAGAATTTATAGCTGAGAAAGATGATGAACTTCTAGAAAAATATTTAGAAAGTGGATATCAGAAGGATTTATGGTTGGATTCTACAATAAAGTTAATTAAACAAAATAAGTTTTTTCCGTGTTTTAGTGGTTCTGCACTCAAGGATATTGGTATAGATAGCTTTATTGAAAAACTTGATATGTTAACTTTTACTGAGTATAAAAGTAATCTTGAGTTCAGCGGTATAGTATATAAAGTACGACATGATGAAGGGCTGAATAAACTTACCTATATAAAGTCATTAAGTGGTATATTAAATGTGAAAGAAAAAATCCGCATTGGTGAAACTTACGAAAAAATAAATGAAATAAGGATTTATAATGGCAGTAAATTTAAAACAGTAGATAGTGTATCGTCAGGTCAGCTTTTTGCAGTTTGTGGGCTTACAAGTGCAAAAATAGGAAATGGAGTAGGCAACCTAGAAAAAAAGACAGACTATAGTGTAGTACCAACTTTAAAATCAAAGGTTATATTTGATGATAAATTAAATCCTAAAGAAGTTTTAAACTATTTTAAAATTTTAGAAGATGAAGATCCTGCTTTAAGTATAACTTGGAATGAAAAAACAAAAGAAATACAAGTTCACATCATGGGTATAGTTCAACTTGAAATTTTAAAACAGGTTATAGAGGAAAGATTTAATTTATCAGTTGATTTTGGCCCATGCAAAATCTTATATAAAGAAACTATATTGGAAGAAAGTATAGGATACGGGCACTTTGAACCTTTAAGGCATTATGCAGAGGTACATCTTAAATTAGAGCCTGGCGAAAGAAATAGTGGAATTGCATTTGAAAATGAATGTAGTACAGATGACCTGACAGTTGGAAATCAAAATTTGATACGTACTCATATATATGAGAGGGAACATCATGGTATCTTAACCGGTTCTCCTATAACTGATTTAAAAATTACTTTAATTACAGGAAGAGCACATAATAAACACACAAATGGTGGAGATTTTAGAGAAGCAACTTTAAGGGCATTAAGACAGGGGCTTGAATCCACACAAAATGTAGTCTTGGAGCCGTATTATCGTTTTAAAATATCAGCAGATGTAGAATATATGGGAAAGATATTGTCAGATATACAAAGATTGAATGGAGTTTTTCAAAGCCCTAACATACAAAATGACAAAGTTTTTATAAATGGCAGAGGTCCTGTATCTGAATTTATGAATTACAATTTAGAATTTATATCATTGACAAATGGCAGAGGAAAAATCAATTTTGTGTTTGATGGGTATGATATTTGTCACAACGAGGAACAAGTTATAAAAGATATAGGATATGATAAAAATGCAGATATTGATTATACATCGACTTCAATATCTTGCTCAAAAGGACAGGCATTCTTAGTAAGTTGGGATAAAGTAAAAGAATATATGCATTGTTTGAAATAAAAAGTAAGCAAACTGTAAAAAACAATTTGCAGCTTGCTTTAAATTAATTTGAATACTTAAAAATTCTATTGCAAATTAGTCTTTTTAATATTTGAGAAAAGTTTTTTTAAGCCAAAATACATTATCAAAAGCCCAGTGATAGTTAATAGAGATATAATAAGAATATTTGAGCTGATTAGTAGTAAAAACTGTGGATAGTATTGAATTAAAATGAATGTAACTATACTATAAAGTATATCACCAATTATACATAAACATAATGAATGGGTTTTTATATAGAGGTAACCTAATAAGATTCCAAGTATAAAAGTACACATAAATCCTGCAGGGTTAAAGGCAGATATTCCAGAGATTAGTGAGCATATCATTAGTGCTTTTAGATCTGAATATTTCTTTGAAAGTCCTTCTAAAATAATACCTCTAAATACAAACTCTGTTAGTAAAGGAACGATACTTAAATATCCAATGAGAATTAAGGGACTTTTATAAATAAGTGGTATACCTTTTGTAACTAAGTTAAATCCGGGAAGAATCCTATCTATTGGCATCAAAAGTGCATCAAAGAATAGTAGATAACCTAAGACAATCAGTATTAAAAGTAATATATTAGGTAAAGTTAATTTTTTTACTGGTCTCGATTCAATTTTATCTTTACCGGGATTAGTAATGTAATACCAATAGAATACCGAAGTAACTATAAAGAAGATAACTGCTAATGCAAAAATAGAAAGAAACGATTGTAATATAATATTATTGAATGAATCGATTATACTGAAACCAATTCCTAAAAGAAAAGATAATATCAATATATAACAAATCGCGGCAATTACTGCATCTGTAACACTTAAGATTTTAACTTTTGATTTTCTGTTTTCGAGATTTGATAAGATTTTGAAAGGATTTAAATTAGACATAATAAAACCTCCCTATAAAAATTAATTTTCTATTATTTGAAGTTATTTTTAATCTTGATTTTGAAGTTTATTTTTAATGAAATATATTTTCATGATTAAAACTGTAATTAATACAATACCAAATATGATTATAAAGTTGTCTTTTATACTATTTGGAAACAGAATACAGGTAATAAAAAATGTACTAAAAATGATATCACATAGGAATATTATAAATAGAGATATACTTTTGTTTTCAATATTAATGTATTGGTAAAAAGCAATGCACCCAACAATCCAGGAAATGTTAAAAAGCAAAGAGGCAAAATTCTGAAAAATGAGACTGCTACCGTTGAATAAAAGACGAACAATGACAAAAATACAGCCAATTATAAAAATGGCAATTGCCGCTTTTATAATTTTTAAGGTAAATTCACTTTTTCTTGTCCATATGCTGTTCATCTCTGAAATGAACTTTTTTTCTTCACCAAAATTACTCAAAGTAATTTTTAGACTTTCTTGTTCGCTGAAGCCTTGATTTTGAAGCTCGGATATCTCATCCTTAAGATTTGATTTCAGTTCTTCTTTAAGTATTTGGATATCCTTGTCAGATTGGTTGAAGTTGCTGCAAATGTGATCTACATACATATCAATTTTACTCATCAGTGTTCACCTCCAGAAAATAATCTAATAAATCTTTAAGAGCAAGCCACTCTTTAACTTTTTCCTTGAAAAAGTCAAGACCTTTTTGAGTAATTTTATAATAACGTCTTCTTCCGCCGCCAGTATTTTCATCATCATTCCAGTATCCTTCTAGATAATTCCTCTTTTCCAATCTCTTTAAAGATACATATAAAGTTGCTTCCTTCATCTCAAAATTTTTACTTGACTGTTTTATTTCTTTTCCAATTTCATAACCATACATATCTTTATGCTTTAAGACTGATAAAACTATTATATCGATATAGCCTTTTAAGAGTTCTTTTTCAAATTCCATTACAGCAGCGCTCCTAACTAAATTATTTCATCCTATAAAGTATATTATATTATCAAGTAGTACTTTACTATAGTATAAGATCGAGTACTTAATATTGTCAAGTAGTTTTACAAAATAATTGGAAAAAAATGCACCCCAGGGGTGCTAATTATTAAATTTAGGAACTCCAAGTATTATTGCAAATACAGATGAAATCCCCAAAAGATATGGATAACAAAGATATTTCATTATCAAAAATGGTGAAATTGCGGCAAGACTAGAAGCAACTAAAAGCTGAGCTCCATAAGGTATACATCCTTGTATAAAGCAAGCAAAAGTATCTAAAAGACTGGCCGTTTTTCTTCTATCCACACCATAGTTTTCTGATAAATTTTTAGCTAGAGAACCAACTATAATTATAGAAACAGTATTATTAGCAGTACATAAATCTACTAAGCTGACTAATATTCCTATACCAAATTCAGCGCCTTTTCTGGAATGAATTCTTTTACGTATTGTATTTAATATAAAATCTATACCACCATTGAATTTTATTAATTCACCTATACCACCAATTAATATGGATATCATAGATATATCCTCCATGCCGGCAATACCCTTTGCACAAAGTTGAAATACCATAAATATGTTGAAGGAACCATAAATAAGACCTATTATAGATGCTAATACTATGCCGCCAACCAGTACTAATATTACGTTAAAGCCTGTTAAAGCTACTATAAGTACAGCTATATAAGGCAATATTTTTACAAATTGATAGTTATAAGTTCCTGATTGATTGATTTGCATGCCAAAAGTTAAAAATGCATATATGATTAATGTTAAAATAGCCGCAGGAAGTACTATCTTAAAATTGGCTTTGAATTTATCTACCATTTCACAATCTTGAGTTTTAGTAGCAGCTACAGTGGAATTCGATATCATAGATAATCCATCACCAAACATAGCACCACTAACTACAGCAGCAATTAAAAACTCCATAGGTAAACCTGTCTTTTGCGAAATTCCAACTGCAATAGGTGCTAAAGTTACTATTGTTCCAACAGAAGTTCCAAGTGACATGGATAAAAAAGAACCAATTATAAATATACCAGCTACCATAAAGCTGTGTGGGAAAATAGCTAGTCCTAAATTTACTGTAGAATCTACAGCTCCCATAGCTTTGCTGACTTCGGCAAAAGCACCTGCTAAAATAAAAATTAAACACATAAGTATGATGCTGGAGTCTCCAGCACCCCTGCAAAATCTTTCGACTTTTAATTCTATAGGTACTTTTTTATTTTGAAGTATGGCTATGGTGGATGCGATTATTAAGGCTACAACTACAGGCATTTTATAAAAGTCTTTCATTATGATTGAAACACCAAGAAATAGTGCCATAAATATACCTAATGGTAACAATGCAATAGCACTGCCCTTCTTTTCATTCATTATTTTGAATACCTCCTTTTTATTTTAAAATTTTATCTGCATGTTTTGCGTCATATGTTATCAATTAATGAATATATTATAACATTTTTACGGTTAACTTTATGCTAAGATACAATAATCATATATAAAATATGCAATAATATTGTAATGCACAACAATGAAATAAGAAAAAATACATGATATACTGAAATCGCAATTTAATTTATAAGGTAGTAGGAGGATTTTAGTATGGTAAAAATTACTACATTAATGGACAATGTTGGTTCAGAACATTTGTGCTTATGTAACAAACATGGACTTTCTTTTTTTATTGAAACTCCAAATATTAGAATTTTATTTGATTGTGGATCTGACGGGACAGCTATAAGTAATGCCAAAAGAATGAATGTACCAATTAGAACTGCTGATTGTGTTATCTGCAGTCACTCACATTATGATCATAGTGGTGGATTTCGTGATTTTGTTGAATATGGTATAAAATCAACGCTTTATACTGGAAAAGAATTTTTTGAGCCTAAATATGCTTTTGATGGTGTTAAATATACTTATTTAGGGGCAGGCTTTGACGAGGAGTTTTTAGCAAAACATCAAATTTGTCATAAAGAGTGTAGAGATTTTTTAGAGTTATCTGATGGATGCTATCTATTTGGTGAATTTATGAGAACTCATTCTTTTGAAACAATTCCAAAACGTTTTGTTAAAGGAATATTGCCAACATGTCATATGGATGATTTTAGTGATGAAATTTGCTTAGCACTTTCGACTTCAAAAGGCTTGGTTGTTATTGTTGGATGTTCTCACCCAGGAATATTGAATATGCTTGAAACAATTTCTAAACGTTTAAAGAAACCTATTTATGCTGTATTAGGTGGAACACACCTTGTAGAAGCTGATGAGAAAAGGGTTACATTTACAATTTCAGAAATGAAAAAAATAGGTCTGAAATTGTTAGGATTATCACATTGCTCAGGTGAACTTGCCCAGCATGAAGCTATGGAAGATAATGAAGTTCAAAGCTGTCATTTAGCAGTTGGAGATTGCTTTATAGTTGAATAAAGGATATTGGTGAATATTATGAAAATTGATGAAATTGCCCAAGATCTAGTTAATGCAACATCACCTCTTGTTGGTGGACGTACCATTAATATCATGGATAAGAAAGGGATTATTATTGCTTCTTCAGAAAAGAATCGTATTGGAAGCTTTCACCAGGGTGCAGCCGAAGTAATTACAAGAGGAGAAACAGTATGCATTTATAAAAATAATTTAGATAGATATAAGGGAGCTAAAGAAGGCATTAATATGCCTATTATAAATAATAATAAAATTAGAGGCGTAGTAGGAATTTATGGCAATCCAGATGAAGTTATAGATGCGGCAAAGTTGTTGCGTGCTTATGTTGAACTTTATTTTAAGCAGATTGCAATTGTAAAGAAGCAAGAAGTTGAAGAAAAAGTTCGTACTGAACTCTTGAAAATACTGATTTATGGTAAAAATTTATCAGAAAAAAGTATCTCACAATTAAGTAGTGTTATTTTTTTGCATATTAAAATGCCTATGCTCACGATCGTAATCAATTTTCAAGGTAATAAAAATGATAAAGTTAAGAGTATAATGAAACTCAAGAAAATTCAAAGCTTTTTACTGGAACAACAATTTATCAAGTCTGAACAAGATATTTATAGTATTGTTGATGAACAACTTGTAATTTTAAAAACTTTTTGTGGCTTAGAAAAAACTGTTCAAAAATATTTAAAAAATATTTTCTTCCGTATTAAATTTAATTTAAAGATAGTTCCAACTATTGCTTGTGGCAACTTGTGTAATTGTTTTCAAGAAATTTCTGAAGCTTATCATTCGGCTTCTATTGTTGCTAACATAGGTAAGGGTGGAATTTATAATCTTGAAGAACATAGAAATATGTTAATATATTTTATGCAAAAATTAGAGATGGATAGTATAGGAGAAAAATTTATTGCTCGAATGTATAGCTGCTTATTTAGTTACTTTGGTGAAAAAGACATTAAAAATGTAATGTTGACTATTGAAAAATATTTAGAAGCATCTGGAAGTATAAATATAGCATCTCAAAATTTATATATTCATAAAAATACTTTAATTTATAGGATGAATAAAATTTATAGTTTATTAGGTATAAAAGAAGAAGAACTTTTCATGAAAGAGTTTTTGCTGAGATTGATATTACTATATTATAATAATTTGTCTTGAGTATAGGATTAAATACTAATCTTTGAAATGGTTTTTCTAAATTAAAAAATAATATATTTGATAATTTTGAAAGGAATGTTTAATATGTCAAGTGCTTATTTATTTGCAGTAATTATAATTGCAGTTATTGTTATGATAGTGGCTATAACTAAGTTTAAGGTACATCCATTTATTGTTTTAGTTTTAGTTGCTGTTGGTGTTGGTATTGCTATGGGAATGCCAGTTGCAACTATAATGAATAAAGTTGAATCGGGGTTTGGGAATATACTTGGAAGTATTGGTATAATCGTTCTGGCAGGTGCAATTATTGGTGTTATTCTTGAAAAAACAGGAGCAGCATTGGTAATGGCAAATGCAATTTTAAAATTGGTAGGTAAGAAGCATTCGGTTCTTGCGATAGCTTTAGCTGGCTATGTAACAGATGTACCTCTATTTTGCAATTCTGGTTATGTAGTACTTGCTCCAATTGCTAGAGCTATGGCAGAGCAGTCTGGTATATCTTTAGCTGTTATGGCTACAGCATTAAGTGCTGGATTATTTACAACACATTGTTTTATTCCGCTCCATCCTGGTACTATTGCTATGGCAAATACTATAGGTTCAAATATAGGAATCTTATTAGGCTTAGGTTTAATTGTAGCTATTCCAGGAACGTTAATGGGTGTACTTTATGCAAAAAAAGTTTCGTGTAATGTGGATATACCTGCTAATCCAGAATATACTGAAGAACAGTTAATTGAAAAATACGGAAAACTTCCTGGAGTATTCCATTCATTTTCATCAATTGTACTAATTGTTGTATTAATTGTTCTTAAATCAATTGCAGATATAGCTGCTGCACCTTTTGGAAGGGGAGCTATTAAATATTTATTTGATTTTGTAGGACATCCAGATATTGCTTTGATTTTGGGAATGTTTTTATCGATGACTTTAATTGCCCCTAGTGAAAGAAAAAATCTTCAGCAATTTATTAATAAAGGAATTACTAATTCAGCAGGTGTTATTGCAATTGTTGGTGGTGGAGGTGCCTTCGGTGCAATTCTACAATCACTGCCAATTGCTAAGAATATAAATGGATCTTTTATAAATGTAAGTTTAGGTGTATTTCTTCCATTTATTATTGCAGCTTTATTAAAAACGGCGATGGGAGCAACTACAGTTGTACAAATACTTACAGCTACTATGGTTCTTCCAATGTTACCTTCATTAGGTATGACATCTGATATTAGTAAAACATTAGTTGTTTTGGCTATTGCAGCAGGTTCTATGACTGTTTCACATGCAAATGATGCTTATTTTTGGATTGTTTCAGAGTTTTCGGATATGGATACGAGACAAGCTTATAAGTGTCAGACTGGTATGACTCTTGCAGTAGGAATTGTATCTATTATATTTATTTACATTCTATCCTTATTCCTTCACTAGGCTTTTTAGTATATACTATTGATAAAAGATGGACAAGAAAATTAGTAAAATACAAAAGTGGGAGAATGACTTATGAAAAATAAATTTACAATTTTACTAGCACCAGATTCATTTAAAGAAAGTATGACTGCAAAAGAAGTTTGTATTGCAATGGAAAAAGGAATAAAAAAGGTTGACAGTGAAATCAACTGTATACAGGTACCTATGGCCGATGGTGGAGAAGGTACAATGCAGTCTCTTATTGACGCTACGAATGGAAAAATATATTCAATAAAAGTAGTTGGGCCTATTTCAAATGAGGTTGAGGCACAATACGGTATTTTGGGAAATGGACAAGTTGGAGTAATTGAAATGGCAAGTGCTAGTGGAATTCACTTGGTTTCAAAAGAAAAAAGAAATCCGTTAATAACTACTACTTATGGTACCGGACAGCTTATTAAAGCATGCCTTGATAAAGGTGTAAAGAAAATACTTATAGGTATAGGTGGAAGTGCAACCAATGACGGTGGAGTAGGAGCTATTCAAGCCCTTGGGGCAAAGTTCCTAGATGAACAAGGAAAGGAAATAGGATTTGGTGGATGTGAGCTTGGAAAACTTAAAAGAATAGATTTATCAAATCTTGATGAGAGGCTAAGCAAAGTAGAAATTGAAGTTGCCTGTGATGTAAACAATCCGCTTTGCGGCAAAAATGGAGCTTCAAATATATTTGGACCACAAAAAGGTGCTTTAAAAGAGATGATTATTTTGCTAGATAAAAATCTGAAGCATTATGCAGATATAATAAAAGAACAATATGGAAAAGATATTGTGAACATTCCAGGAGCAGGAGCAGCAGGTGGATTAGGTGCAGGTCTTGTAGCTTTTCTAGATGGAAAACTTGAAAAAGGTATTGATTTAGTTATTAAATATTCAAGATTAGAGGAAAAGATAAAATTTTGTGATACTGTATTTACAGGAGAAGGAAGTATAGATTACCAAACTAAATTTGGAAAAACTCCAATTGGTGTAGCCAGGCTTGCTAAAAAATATAACAAACCAGTAATTGCTCTAGCTGGAAATGTTGGAAATAATATAGGTGACTTATATGAAAATGCTATTGATTCTATATTTGGGATAATGGGAGGAGTTAATTCGCTTGAAGAAGCACTTAGAAATGGAAAAGAAAATATTGAAAGAACTTCTGAAAATATAATGAGATTAATAAGATGCAGCAGTAAATATAGTTAACAATTGACATTTATAAGTATAGGGTTTCTAGTTCCAAACTCAGTTTACACTCCGGGATATGCTGCCAAACTTCAGCACGATAAATCCTTTTAATCATTCTAAAGCTCAGCATTTTGAAAAGCTAATAAATATTGATAAACTCGTACCTCAGACAATATCAATGTTTATAGATTTTCTAAAATACTTCGCTAATAATGATAAAAAAGTATTTATATGTGCTTTCATTTTGGCAGCATACCCCTGCGTGCAAACTAAGTTTTAAGCTAAAAACTATATATAGTATAGGTATTTTAATTTGTGAATTAACTTACATGCAGGGAAATATATACAGCCTGAAGGCACATTAAAAACTTTTATTACAAGTTTTAGCGAAGTATTTTAGAAAATTCTAGAGACTCAAATACTGTCTGAGCTTGCGAGTTTATTTGAGCCTCTTGAATTTTCAAAATAAGAGCTTTAAACTTGTTAAAAGTTTTTACGTGTCAAAGGCTGTATATATTTCCCGGAGTGTAAGTTAAGTTACAATTTAGAAACCCTATATCTCGTGTGAGATTTAGTTCTTTTTGAATTGTTCTTTTATAGAATTTAATGCAGTTTTTACAGCAGCAGTATTCCCAAAAATCCCTATACAAACAATATGTTGAGGACACACCCCTGAAATTTCACTTACAATCACGTTAGATGATTTTTCTGCAATATCACTTGCAACTAACACATCAGCAATGTTTCCATCACAGATGCCAACAGTTGTAACTTTGTCTTGTGCTATAATTTCTTTGACTTTGTTATCCGTAACTCTTCTATAAAGTATTCTGAGTGTTCCATTAGAAATTTTGTCTATAAATTGTATATTCATTTTATAATCCCCCAATATCATACTATAATATATAATTAACTATAATATAACTCAATATACCTTTTCTGTAAATTCTTTAATTCTTATGAATTTCTCTATTTATATAAAATAAAAATTGATATATAATCGGCATATGCTATAATTAAAATGTTTTAATGGATGAGAAATATTTCAAGGAGATGGTAAAAAGAATGGATATAAAGTATTTTCTTGATTTGTGGAACAGCTCAAAAAAATCATATGATATAGAAGAAAAATTTTGGGATAAAAGAGTTGAGGAGTTTAACAACAAAGAACTAGAGGAAGAAGAAAGTAAAAAAATTTCTTGTATACTAGAGTTTCTCGAAATTGGGAAAAATAGAAGATTTGAAAATGTATTGGATATAGGATGTGGTACAGGATTTTATTCTAAAAAGTTTTCTGAGATATCTAAATGTGTTACTGCTACAGATATTTCTGAAAATATGCTGGAATGTGCTAAAAGAAATTTAGAATCAGAGTGTAGAAATAATGTGAAGTTTGTAAAAAGTATATGGTCAGAATTGAAGATGGAAGATTTTGAATGGAAAGGAAAATTTGATCTAGTTTTTGCATCTATGACACCAGCTATAGATAGTTATGAAGATCTTATAAAAATGATTGATTGTGGTAAAAACTTATATTTTTTAAGTGGATTTGTAGAGAAAAAAGATAGTTTAAAAAATGAACTTTCGGAAGTGATTTTAGGATATCATAATGATAACCCCCATGGAAATAAAATATACAGTGCCTTCAATATATTATGGAATATGGGTTACTATCCTAAGATAAGTTATGTAGATTCAAATCGGAGTAAGTTACGATCAGTAGATGAATTGTATAAAAAATATTTGTCCTATTTTGAAAGAAAAAAACCTTTAGCAGAAGAAGATAAGGTTTCCATTAGAAAGTATATAGAAAGCAAGGCGATAAGTGGAATAGTGGAGGATAAGGTAACTTCAAAAACAGCATGGCTTTGTTGGAGGAAATAGCAGTATATAAAAAGTATAAATTTGAATACTGTGCAAAACATAATTTAAATATGGATTGGAGGTACAAAATTTAATGGATAAAAATGAATTTTATACTGATTTATTTCATAAATTTAGAAAGCTTGTAGAAGATAACGGTTTGTTAAATGAGGAGGTAAAAATAACAGGAAGAACTTTAACTGCAGAAGAAGCCATAGGAAACACTGAAAGAAAAGATTTTCCTATTATAAAAGGAAAAGAAAAATTACTAGAAGCAGATTTTAGAGATACTAAAGGTCAAGCTTTTACAGATATGCCAAATAATTTCACAGGAAATCTAAAACAAATAATTGAAATGCCGCTTAACACAAACTTTGATACAGCTGTATATATTGCCACTTTAAATGCTGTATGTAGGTATTTACAAATAACAAGTAATACAATACATTGTAAAGATGGCGAACCAGAAAACTGTGCATTAGAGTTAGTAGAATATATAAAAAATAAATATGGTAATCCTAAAATTGCATTAATAGGATTCCAACCAGCGATGTTAGAAAATTTAGCGAAAAACTATGATGTTAGAATTGTTGATTTGGATGATAATAATATAGGAAAAGTTAAATATGGTGTTTTGGTTGAAAATGGAAATAATACAATTGATGATTTATTGAATTGGTGTGATATTGTAGTTGCTACAGGTAGTACAATAGCAAATAAAACAATAACTAATGTTTTATTTGATAAACCAACTATATTTTTTGGAACTACTCTTGCAGGTGCAGCAGCCTTGATGAGACTTGAAAGATTTTGTCCTTGCTCAAAGTAATGATTTTGAACAAAACAATTTATGATTGTTTAATTACAGAGTGCCTTTAGAAAATTTATATGATATGTGAATTTTCTAAGGTGCTTTATTTTTTTATTGGCATTTGACAATAATGAAAAAATAATATAATATATTATTAGCAAATGCCAATAATAAATGAGGAGTGAAAACTATGTCAAATTGTAATTCATGTCCATCAAGTGGTTCATGCAGTAAAGATAAAGAAAAATGCATGGTAGAAAATAATCCAATGAATAATGTTAAAAATGTTATAGGCATTATGAGTGGTAAAGGTGGAGTTGGGAAATCAACTATATCAGCGATGATTGCCAAACAATTAAAAAAATCAGGATACAAAGTAGGAATTTTGGATGCCGATATAACAGGACCAAGTATACCAAGATTACTTGGGTTAAATGATAAAAATGTAGAAGTTAAAGATAAACTTATAATTCCAGCGGAAACAGAAGATAAAATAAAAGTTATGTCATTAAATTTATTAATTGAAGATGAAAATCAGCCAGTAATATGGAGAGGTCCAATAATATCAGGAGCAGTCAAGCAATTTTGGACTGATGTGATTTGGGGAGAACTAGATTATTTAATAATTGATATGCCTCCGGGAACAGCAGATGTTGCATTAACTGTTATGCAATCTATCCCTATTAATGGTGTTGTAATGGTATCCGTACCACAGGATTTAGTTTCAATGATTGTTTCTAAAGCTGTTAATATGGCAAAAAAAATGAACATCAATGTCTTAGGTGTTGTAGAAAATATGAGTTATATAGTTTGTCCAAATTGTAACGAAAAGATAAGGCTGTTTAATGGAGAAAATGTAGATGAATTTTTAGAAAAAACTGATTTGCAACTTCTTGGTCAATTACCAATGGTTAGTGAAATCTGTAACTTATCAAGTTGTGGATGTGAAAATTCAAGTAGAAGCTTAGATGAGTTATTTGATCCAATAGTAACAAATATTTTAAAAAAACTACAGGAGGGAAAATAAATGAAAATTGCAATTTCTGCAACAGGAAAAGATATTGAAAATGTACTTGATATGAGGTTTGGAAGATGTGAATTTTTTCAAATTCATGATACTGAAAGTGGAGAAATTAAAATTATTGAAAATAGTGGAAAGTCTTCAAGTGGAGCAGCAGGGATAGCAGCATCACAGCAGCTAATTGATGAAAATGTTAGTGTAATAATTACAGGAAATCTTGGACCTAATGCCTTTAAAATTATTGAAAAATCAGGAATCAAGGCGTATAAGTGTGGAAATATTCCTATAAAATCTGTTCTAATAAAATTTAACAATGGTGAATTAAAAGAAATAAAATTTGCAGGTTCATCACATAATATGATGGGTTAATAATCCATCCGTAAGGAGGAGTAAAATTGAATATTGCAGTATTGAGTGGAAAAGGAGGAACAGGGAAAACTACAATTTCAACTAATCTTGCATTGATCCTAAAAGCAAATTATATTGATTGTGATGTAGAAGAGCCAAATGGATTTATATTTCTAAAACCTTCAGATATCACTAGCAAAGATGTACAAATAGATTATCCTTTTATAGATTATGCTAAGTGTACACATTGTGGAGAGTGCTCTAACGCTTGCCAATTTAATGCTTTGGCTAGAGTTAAAGAATGCGTTATACTTTTTGAAAAGCTGTGCCACAGCTGTGGAGTTTGTGAGATGGTATGTAAAAAAGGAGCAATAGAGTATAAGAAGAGAACTATTGGAGTAATTGAAGAAGGAAATTCAAATGGTATTGAGTGTAAAAGAGGATTATTAAATGTAGGTGAGCCTATGGCAGTACCAGTTATTAAAGAACTTTTAAAGGATTTAAAGAAAGATATTAACATATTTGATTGTTCACCTGGAACTTCTTGTAATGTAGTTAGCATACTTCAAAATGTAAATTTAGCTATACTCGTAACTGAACCTTCAGAATTTGGACTACATGATTTAAAAATGGCAGTAGAACTTGTCCGAAAATTTAATATACCTATGGGTATAGTTATTAATAAAAGTTCAAGTAGTAAAAATATAATAACTGAGTATTGTGAAAGGGAAAGTATTCCTATATTAGGATATTTACCTTATGAAAGAGATATTGCACAGCATTATTCAACAGGTAAGATGCTCATAGAAAATGAAGAATATAGAAATTTTTTTGAGAATATTGCTAAAAGTGTAAAGGAGGCATCAATGTGGAGTTAGTAGTATTGAGTGGAAAAGGCGGAACAGGGAAAACTACAGTTGCTGTTGCCTTATCAGAACTTGCTAATAAAGATGTTATAAGAATAGATTGTGATGTAGATGCTCCAAACTTTTATTTATTCTATCCAGGAAAAGATTTGTACAAAGAAAATTTCTATGGGTCTAAAAAAGCTGTGATGGATAAAACTCTTTGTACTCAGTGTGGAGTATGTGAAAACTATTGCAAATTTGATGCTATAAAGGATAATAAAATAAATATTTATAAATGCGAAGGTTGTGGAGCTTGTACTATTGTTTGTCCAGAAAAGGCTGTCAAATTAGAAGATGAAAAGAGCGCAGACGTATTTATAACAAAGACGTCAAAAGGAATATTATCTAGAGCAAAAATGGAAATAGGAAGTGAAGGTTCAGGCCAACTTATTAGTATATTAAGAAGAAATGCCAGGAAGTTTGACGAAAAACATACGGAGACTAAGAATTCATTAGTAAATAAATTTAAAACTATATTAAAAAAGGATACAAAGTTAATTATAACTGATGGTTCTCCAGGCATAGGTTGTCCAGTAATTTCATCAGTGACAGATAGTGATTTTGCTCTAATAGTTACAGAACCTACAAAATCAGGCATGGAAGATTTTATAAGGGTAATGTCTCTTTGTCAGCATTTTGAAATTTCAACATTAGTATGCATTAATAAATATGATATTAATGTCGAAATAGCAAAGGAAATTGAAAGCTTTTGCGCCGAAAAAGGTTTTAAGGTAGTAGGAAAAATACCTTATGATGATACAGTTATGCAGTCAATTAATGAATTGAAACCTATAACTTGTTATGAAAATAGTGAGGCAAAAAAAGCTATAGAGCGTATGTGGAATAAAATAAAAAGTATTATTTATTAAAAATAAATATTAATTATAGGAGGAATATAAAATGAAAATAGCAATTGCAAGTGAAGGAAAATTAGTGAGTGGACATTTTGGACATTGTGAAGGTTTTACTACTTATGAAGTTAATGAAGGAAAGGCTTTAGACAAGAAATTTGTTCAAAATCCAGGACATAAACCAGGATTTTTACCAGTATTTTTAAAGGATTTAGGAGCAAATGTTATAATTGCAGGTGGTATGGGAGAAACAGCACAGAAGTTATTTAATCAAAATGGAATAGAAGTAGTTGTTGGAGCAAGTGGTAATTGTGATGATGTAGTGCAGAAATATATAAAAGGTGAGTTAAAATCAACAGGAAGTATTTGCAAAGAGCATGAATATGAAGGACATTGTAATGACTAATCACAAGTAAACTTATAAATAGATTATTATGAAAAGGGGAATGGTTATGCAAAAAATTCAAGGCAGTATGAAATCATGTCTTCAACCAATGCCAAAAATATTAGTTTCTTGTAGGGATAATAATGGTAAAAATAATGCATTAGCAGTAGCATATTGTTGTAATTGTAGTTATGATCCACCAATGATTATGGTTGGAATTGTTCCTTCAAGATATTCTTATAAAATAATTAAGGAAACAGGTATTTTTGTTGTAAATCTTGTTGGAAATGAACAAAAAGAAATGTTTGATTACTTAGGCAGTCATAGTGGAAGAGATGAAGATAAATTTTCTAAATTTAATATAAAAGTTGAAGAAGGGTTAAAGGTTAATGCCCCACTACTTGCAGATTGCCCTGTAAATATAGAGTGCAAGGTAGTAAATTCTATAGTTACAGGTTCGCATGAAATGTTTGTGGGTAAAATTGAGTATGTACATTCTGATAAAACAATAGTTGACAATCAAGGGAATATTGATTTTTCTAAAATAAAGTTTCTTTAATGTTAACATAAATAGTTATATGCATATACTTAAAATGAAGTATAATAAGTGTAAAGATTAAATTCAAAGATTATTGTTGAAAACAGACTTAGGTTAATCAATAATTAATTAAATGTTTTACAGGATGATAAATAAGAGGTGGGTAAACACCTCTTATTTACTATATAAAAAAGTATATAATAAATTTGGACTTATAGATATAAACATGGAAAGAATGGGAATGAGAGGAGATAAACATGAACATAAATTTAGAATGCATATATTGCAATATAAAGAAAGCAGATTCTCTATTTAGTAAATATGAAATGGATAAAAAAAGAAAGTTAGAATTTATGAAAAGGGTATTTAAAACTATTTCAATGACTGAGAAAAGTGATACTTCCCCATATATCAATGCAAAAATATTAAGAATTTTAAACGAAGAATTTAAATTAGATGATATTTATTATGAAGTAAAAAAAGAATATAACAATCTTTTAATTTCTATAGAGGATGAGATATTAAAAAATATTTATAGTTCAGAGGATAGACTTCTTATGGCTTTAAAGTATGCAATGGTTGGTAATTTTATTGATTTTGGAGCTATGAATAAGGTTGATAAGAACAAACTAAAACAAATAATTAAAACTGCTTCAGAGCAAGCAGTTGATATTAATGAATATAATAATTTTAGAAAGGAATTAAATAGGACAAGAAAAATAGCATATATTGTTGATAATGCAGGAGAAATAGTTTTTGATAAGTTATTTATTAAAGTGATAAATCAAATGTATCCTAATATAATTTTAGATGTAATTGTAAGAGGTAAACCAGTGTATAACGATGCAACTGTTATAGATGCAGAAGAAATAGGACTTTGTAATATGGTGAAGGTTGTAGGAAATGGTACAGATATACCTGGTACACAGTTAAATAAAATAAATCAAGAGTCAAAAGAAATAATTGATGATGCAGATATAATAATTTCAAAAGGACAAGGAAATTTCGAGACTCTCTCTGGATGTGGTAAAAATATTTATTATATATTTTTGTGTAAATGTGATATGTTTACGAAAAGATTTAATATGGAAAAGTTTAAGGGCATTTTTGTTAATGAAAAGAATGTTAAACACATTATTAATGAAATTTAGTGAAGGAGACTTAAATAATAGTATAATAGATATATATGTAATGTAATAAATGTAGGGAGGATAAAGATGCCAAGACCAACCAAATTTAGAAGAGTTGAGTTCTTTCCAAATGACAATTATTTTGTGCCATGGGGAAAACCCAAATGTGAAATTGAGGAAATAGTTTTAAAAGTGGAAGAACTTGAGGCAATTCGGCTTAAGGATATAAAGGAATTAAATCAAGAAGAGTGTGCTGAGAAAATGAAAGTATCTCGTCCAACATTTCAAAACATAATAGATAGTGCTAGAAAAAAAGTCGCAATGGCGCTAACAGAAGGAAAAGCTATAAGAATCAGCGGAGGATATTATACTACAAATCACTGTAAGTTTAAGTGTATGGATTGTGGAGAAGTTTATGAAATAAATTATGAGCATGATAAATTAGCATGTCCTAGTTGTGGATCTAAAAAAGTAATGTGCAGTAAAAAGACTGGATTTTGTAGACGATGGTGTAATAGAGAAAACTTAACGTAAAATAATGAAATATTTTATAATATATTAAAAACTGGGAGGCTTATAGGATACTCTCAGTTTTTATTTGAAATTTAATATTTTTTCATTATTAAAGATTCAAGAAACTACTTTAATTTTGAATGAAATGCTATACTTATAGAATGATAAAAAATCTACATAATGCTGATTTTAAATTAGTTACTTAAAGCTATTCTGGATATATATATTGATTTTGTGGCTGTTGAGCCGGTTCTGCATTTTTAACTCTTATAACGGGATTAGTAGATTTCTTGCCGTTAATATTTTTAGTTTCTACATCAATTGTTCCTGTAATTTTAAACCATTTGCTATTTTTCAATGTAGAAGCTTGAGTCCAATCACATAATAATCCTGTAACCTCTGTATCGGCAGCACAGCAGACCATCATTAATCTTGCAATTAAAAATTCATTTTTAGAAGTTGTGTCATCTCTGAATACAAAGCCTGTTATAATTACGTTTTTACCTTTATATTTATTTGGGTTATTATAACAAATATCATCTGTTATATGAGTGAAATTTTTTCCATCAATAGTCATAACATTATCTCTTGGGGTATCTTTATGAGTATTTTTGGGTTGGGGATTAAAAGCTTGACCATTTTTACTTATATTATTTTGCATTACTATTGTACCCTTTTTTGAGGTGACTTCATCATTTAGCCCTTGAGGATTTATATAAATTCCTAAAAACAAAGGAATTAAAAATACAAGAAAACAAATTTTTCTATTGCTATCTTGTTCAGATATAAAAAGTCTTTTTATTTGAAAAATAGTGAGTATCAGAAATACAATGAAAGAAAAACGAACATATTTTATCATTTTAGGATTAAGAAAAAGATAAATTTTTCCAGATGAAAGTAGGCTATAAACATAATAAGTAAAACCGATAAGTATTATAAACCATTTTAATTCACTTTTATTCAATTTCATAATATCAATCCCCCATTAAAACCTAGGTAATTTACTAATACCCCTATAGTAAAGCAAACTGTAAAAATTGCAAAAATAAGTTTTATTATAAATGTAGTTTTGAATGTTGTACTTAGCATAAGTGTGTTTTTTATATCAATCATTGGACCAAATATAAGAAAAGCTATTATAGATCCTGTTGTAAATTGTCCAACAAATGTTCTGGCAATAAATGCATCAGTTTCAGAACATACTGCTAACAAAAATGCCAAACCTATCATAACAAGTATAGAGTATATTTTATCATGTCCAACTAGTAAGATATATTTTCTTGGTATAACTGTTTGCATTAGTGCAGATAGAAATGAACCAATAATTATAAACTTTCCAACATCATGTAATTCTATAGTTGTATGATCTATTATTTCTACAATTATTGATCTAAGATTATGTTTTTTCCCTAAATTATGATGAGAGTGGCCGCATCCACATTGGCATTCACCCATATGCTTATGATGATGTTGAAGATTCATATCTATTTTATTTTTAAATATGGTATCTTTATTATATATGCTGCCAATTATATTACCAATAATCATTGCTCCAATAATACCTAATAAGCCTCTTATAATAACTATGTAAATATTATTAGAAAATGCATAGTAGGTTGAAGCAAGTACTACTGGATTTAATATAGGTACAGAAAGCATAAAAGTGATTCCTATATGTAATGGCAAACCTTTCTTTATTAACCTTCTTGCAACAGGCACAATTGCACAATCGCATATAGGAAATATTAGACCTGTTAAAGCAGCACCTAATGATCCTAAAAACTTATTTTGTGGTATTATCTTAGTTAAAGTTTCTTCACTAACAAATATTTGAATCATAGAGGATAATATTGTTCCAACCATTATAAAAGGAAATGCTTCTAAGATTATACTCAAAAAAATTGTTGAAAAGCCTTGTATCATTTTATTTTGCCTTAAAAATGTATATTGAATATTAGGCAATGAAAAATGTAATGGTGGTAATAGCAAGGAAATACTTAAACATAAAACAGTGAGAATAGGTATACAAATACTTATCATGATAAAGTTTTTTGCCAGCTTATTCTTTTGAACTATCAATTGTTTTTCACCTCTTATCAGTATGTTTATTTAATATAAATATTAATATTTATATTAATATTTATATTAAATGCAAAATAGAACAACTAAAAAAGTACTTTAGCATATTTTTTATGTGCTAAAGTACTTTTTAAAGATAAATATTTGAGTTTGATTTTAGAATTTATCAGTAAAAATATGAAATTACTTAAATATTAACAAGTAGCTCCACCAGTTAAATGAAGTTTTGCTTTTAATATTTCTTCTTTTCTCTGTAATATATCATCTGATAATAATTCGGCTTCTACATTTTCAAATCCAAGCCTTTCAATTGTCTTAGCAAAACGTTCTCCAGTTTTTCCTTTTTCTCTAAATAAGAGAAGAGCTTTTTCAATAATGCTTAATGCTTCTTCTTTATCTGTGAAAACTTTATTTAGGGCCTTACCTTTTACTGTGAATTTACCCCAACGGCCTCCTATATAGATTTTATAACCTGTAGTACCATCTTCAATTGAATCAAAATGGCACTTTCCAATACAGCGGCCGCAATTATTGCATATATTAGTATCTATGTTCAATATGCCATCCACCACTTTGGCAGCTTTCATAGGACAAGTTTCTTCTATAGAACATTTTTTACATCCATTGCAACTGTCTTCATCAAAATTTGGTATTCTCTGTCCTATAATTCCTAAATCATTTAAATCAGGTTTTACACAGTTATTTGGACATCCACCTACTGCAATTTTAAATTTATGAGGCAATTTTACAACTGCATATCCTTCGTAAAATCTTTTATGAATTTCTTCTGATAAAGCATAAGTATCAATGAGACCATATTGGCAGGTTGTTCCTTTGCAGCTTACCACAGGACGTACTTTAGAGCCTGTACCACCAGTAACTAGCCCTTCTTTTGCAATATAATTTCTAAAATCATCAATTTTATCATATGGAATACCTTGGCATTCAATTGTAAGACGGGTAGTCATAACAACAGTACCGTTACCATATAATTTAGCTGCATCTGCAATACATTTCATTTTATCAGCGGTAATTTTACCATTTACAGTAATTACCCTTGCTGAGAAATTATCTGTACCCTTATTACTTAAAAAGCCAAGGCCTTTTACTCTTCTTTCATTTTCTGCACTAACTGTTAATGTAGCCATAAATTTAATTCCTCCTTAAATAGCATTCATTTGTCAGGTATAAACTTTTTATATTTTACAATTAAATATTACATATTTCAATTTATTTATTCAATATGGTTAAATGTCAATCCACCTTCAAGGACTAATGTATTTTTATATCCATAAAATTTTAGTCGGTTTTGTAACATGTAAGCACGTTTACCTTTTGCGCATACAAGCAGTAGTTTATCATCTTTATTAAGACCGTCAACTTCTCCATTTACTTTTGTCAGATCAAGATATTCTGCTGACTGTATTGTAGGACTAAGAGATGCATCTATGATCTTATAATCAGAACATTCTCCTTTTTGATAAGCAGCAGGTGTAACTGTTGAAAAATCACCATTTATCTTATTTAATAAAATATTCACGGCAGTTGTAAAAGGATGAATTGCTGTTGAAAAAGGTGGTGCATAAGCTAAATCCATGTTTTCCAAATCTTTCAAGGTAGCATTTAAAGTAAGTGCTGTCACTGCAATATCAACTATTTTATCAACCGCACCTTTTCCAAGTACCTGGATACCTAGAAGTTTTTGTGTAGTTCTGTCTGCGACCATCTTTATAATAAAGAAAGAGGAATCAGGATAGTAATTAGCCTTGTCATCTACAACACTTATAACACTGATTGGATTATATCCTTGATTTGCTGCAGCTTCTTCTGACAATCCTGTTTTTCCAACATTAAGTTCTGGCAATTTTGTTATTCCTGTACCAAGAACACCTGGATAAGCTATTTTCTTATTGTTTATGTATTGGGCCAGTGTACGACCTTCCATATTTGCGGAAGAACCCATTGGTGACCATGCTGGTGATTTTGTTATTCTATTTGTTACACAAGCACAATCTCCAATGGCAAATACATCTTTTATGTTTGTTTGAAGATATTCATCCACTTGAATTGTCTTGTTTGGCATCAGTTTAATACCAGAATCTTTTAGAAAATCAGTATTTGGTTTGATACCGATAGAGAGAATAACTATATCTGTCTTCATTTTCCTTTTGTCTGTTTGGATTTTTTCAACTTTTGTATCTCCAATAATAGCTTCTAACTTTGTACCAGGAAAAGCCATAATGCCCCTGTCTGCTAGATGATTTTCCACATAATCTGCAATTTCAGGATCAAAACCTGGTAAAATGTGATCTGCCATATCTATAACTGATACTTTTATATTTTGTTTAGCAAGGTTTTCAGCAGTTTCTAAACCAATAAATCCACCGCCAACTATAACTGCACGTTTTATATTACCGGCTTTAAGCAAATTTTTTATAGCGACAGCATCATCTGGTGTACGTAATGTAAATATGCCATCTAAATTTATTCCTTCAAAAGGAGGTTTTATAGGTTTTGCACCAGTAGATATTATAAGCTTATCATATGAATAAGTAGAAATCTCATTTGTATTTAAATTTACAGCTTCAACTGTTTTTTTGTCACTGTTAACTTCAGTTACTTCTGTTTCTGTTAAAACATTAACTCCAGTAAGCATAGAAAAACTTTCAGGAGTATTTACTATTAATTGGTCTTGTTCTTTAATAACATCTCCAATATAGTAAGGAAGTCCGCAACCTGCATAAGAAATATCTTTACTCATTGTTAAAATTGTAACTTCATCTTTTCTATTTTCACGCTTTAACTTTGCAGCTACTTTTGTGCCAGCAGCTACTCCGCCAATTATTAAGATCTTCATAATGTAACATCCTCTTTCATTAATATTTATATGGTTAGCAATACTACTTATTTCCATAATATCACTTGTGATTAAATAAGGAAAATGATATTATTTTATAATAATGATAGGTAAAACCTATTAAAGATTAAAAACTCAACTTTTGTATATGAAAAAAATTGACTCAGTATAAAAAAATGTGAAGCATTTTTAGAGGACAATTGACAGAGGACAGGGGACAGTGAAGGTAAGTTTTCCTCCTTACGTCAGAAAACTAATTTATTTTTAAGCTTATTTTGCTAATGCAAAATAAGCTTCGAATCTATATAAATCAGCAATGTTTCACTTTAGTGAAACGAGCTCTTAAAAATTTAATTAAAGATTTTTCGTAGCAAAGCGGAGGAAAATTATCCTTCACTGTCCTCTGTCAATTGTCCTCTGTCCTCTGAAAAATTTGTGTCGCATTGTGTTTATTGCGAAAATTGAGTGAAAAAATATAAACATAATTGTAAAAGGAAGGGTTATAATCAATATGACAATTAGACATTTAAAAATATTTATTGCTGTAGTGGAAACAGGTAAAATGAGTACTGCTGCAAATCGATATTATATTTCACAACCAACTGTTAGCCAAGCCATTAAAGAATTAGAAGATCATTATGGTGTGTTATTGTTTGAACGAATTTCTAAAAAGCTATATATCACAGAAGCAGGAAAAAACTTATTTGCCTATGCCAGGATGGTAGTAGATCAGTTTGATGAACTGGAAGATAATATGTTAAAAGGATTTTCTGAAAAACTTAGGATTGGTGGTACTATAACTGTTGGTTCTTGTATTATGCCGCAGCTTATAAATAAGTATAAGGAAATAAAACCTGATGTGAAAACTTTTGTTTATATTAACAATACCAAATCAATAGAAGAAAAATTGCTCAAATCAGAACTGGATATTGGTATTGTGGAAGGCAATATTAAAAATCATGATTTAGTAGTTATTCCAGTAATAAATGATTATCTTGTAATTGTATGCAGTAAAAATCATAGACTTTTAGGATGCAGTAATATTTCTGTTAAGGATTTGGAGAAAGAGCCCTTTGTAATGCGTGAAGAAGGAAGTGGTACCAGAGAGCTTTTTGAAAATTATATTTCTAAATGTGGAGCAAATATAAATATTAAGTGGGAAGTAACTTGTCCAGATATGATGAAGAAAGTAGTAATTATGAATAATTGTCTTGCAGCTATATCTGCAAGATTAGTTGAAGAAGAAGCAAAAAAAGGTTTGTTGTATGTGATAAAAAGTAATGAACAAGTTTTAGACAGATCTTTTAGTTTGGTATATTACAAAAATAAATTTGTTAACGATAACATGAAGAGCCTGATGCATATATTAGAACAATATAAAGAAAATGATATATTAAGTGGGATCCCTACTGGAACTCTAGTGGACATTTAATGATTTCGATATTTATACACAAAAGCTTAATAAGTATATAAATATGCTAATATGGGGATGTGGTATATTGATGGATGATATGGATTTATTAATACAAAAAAGGCAGACGAAAGGAAAACAAAGACAGAAAAATCAAATTTTTTATGCAGTTTGTGTTTTTATAGCTGCATTAATCATTTGTATTTTGCTTTGGAAATATAATCATAAATATGTTTCTTATTGGGTTATGGGGATTGGGTTTGGTATAACACTAAGGTATTCTAGATTCTGTTTTTCAAGTGTATTCAGAGATTTTATATTTTTAGGAAATACTAAACTTTTAAAAGCCTTACTATTAGCTTTGATGATAAGCACTATAGGATTTGGTGTAATTCAATATATATATCTTAGAGATAATCCTATAAATTACATACATATTCCAGGAGTTATAGTTTCAGTGGGACCACATATTGCAATAGGTGCATTTATGTTCGGAATTGGGATGACTATTGCTGGAGGATGTGCGTCAGGGGTTCTTATGAGAATTGGAGAAGGACATGTTCTCCCGTGGGTGATTTTATTAGGATTTATAGTTGGAAATACTTTAGGAGCTAAGAATTATCCTCTTTGGTATGATAAAATTATAAGCAGTTCAAGAGTAATTTATTTTCCAGAATATTTGGATTTAAAAATTGTAGTTACACTTCAACTAATTATTTTAATAATTTTATATAGGATAGCAAGCTGGCATGAAAATAGAAAAATAAAAAAAAGATGAGGGAGGCGTGTATATGGCAGTACGAGAACTTGATTGTCTATATGAACCGTGTCCAATTCCGTTAATTAAGGCAGTTAAAGAATTGAAAACAATGAAGTGTGGAGATATTTTAATTCTACATTCAGACCAAAGTTGTATTGGAGTTATTGCCGAAGAATGGGGAGAACAGAATAATTATTTGGTGAGGACAGTTGACTTAGAAAATGGAGAATGGGAAGTTTATATTCAAAAACCATGATAGTATAGGAGATGATTAAAGCTATGATTGAATGGTTAAAAAAGCCTTGGCCTTATTGGCTTGGAGGAATATTATTAGGTACTTTTAATGTGATTTTATTAGCAACAAGTGGAATGGCATGGCATGTAACCTCTGGTTTTCTGACATGGGGTGTTGGAATCTTAGATATTATTGGTGTTAAAGCGTATAAATGGGAATTTTTCAAACTTTTTAATTATACATATGGCGATATAATTTTAAATCATGATTTATTTATTAATAAGTATACTATTTTAAATATTGGAGTAATTATAGGATCTTTAATTGCAACATTGCTATCATCTCAATTTAAGTTAAAAAGATTAAAAGGTAAAAAACAAATTATTATGGCTTTTTCAGGTGGAATTATTATGGGGTATGGAGCAAGGCTTACTTCTGGATGCAATATTGGAAGCTTTTTTAGTGGAATTCCATCATTTTCTTTGCATGCATGGGTTTATTGGATTTTTGTTGTTTTAGGAGCTGTAGCAGGAACTAAAATTTTATCTAAATATTTAATCTAGGAGGAAAGTATATCCTCCTATTTTAACAGAATGCTTTTTTGCTAGAAGTGATAAAATCTACAAACATCTGTTCATATTTGTTAAATATATAATTTTGTCTATGGATAAGATAATAATTGAATTCTATTTTAATTTCATCAATTGTAATATGTTTGAGAAGGCCTTTTTTTAATTCATTTTTAACTATTATTTTGGGTAAAAAAGATACTCCTTTTCCAGATAATATGGAAGATTTAATAGCTTCTGGAGAATTTAAAGAATAAATTACATTTAAATCTTCTAATAAAATACCTTTTTCTTGAAAAGCATTTTTGACTAAGTATCTTGCATTGGAGTTTTCTTCCCTCAATATAAGAGGTAAATTTTTCAGCTCTTCTATGGTAATATATTCTGTAGTATTATTACTATTCCCAACTAAAATCAATTCATCTGAAGCTAGGTACTTTGTATCTATGCCATTTTTTTTTGGATTATCTTGAATAATTCCTATATTGATTGAATGATCACATAATTTTTTTATGACTTCAGGTGAATTTGCAACTTCCATACTTATATCCAACTCTTTATGAAGTTTTTTAAAGATAAATAGGGCACAAGGGAGAGCATATTCTCCTATGCTTTTACACGAACCTATAAGTAATTTTGGCCTGTTTTGTTGTAAACTTTTAAGGTCTCTTTCCACATTGTTTTTCATAGATAAGATTGTATCAGCATAGTTAAATACTACCTTTCCCTCTTCTGTTAGTTCTACACCTTTGTTACTTCTTATTAAAAGGCTTGTGTCAAATTCTTTTTCCAAATTTTTAAGTTGTATGCTGAGTCCTGGTTGAGTAAGGTGAAGCTTGGAAGCAGCTTTTGATATACTATTGCACTTTACAGTTATGTAAAATGATTGAAGATATTCGAGATTCACATTATCACATCCTTAAATTTGAAATAACCGATATGCTTTATAAATTTACATTTTATCATAAGCTATAGCCGTTTTGATTTTAAATTTATCACATAAGTATTTGTTATACAGCATAACAAATATTTATTATAAAAAAGTATATTGCTATATTATAATTAACATGATGAAGATTGCCACAAAATTAACAATATTATATTTGCCATTGTAAAGAATTTAACTAAGCATATGTATATTATATCAAAACTTAAGAAAAAAGGGGTAGTGATAGTGAAGAAAAAGACAACAGGTGAAAGGTTATTAACTTTAGGAACAATGATTATTATTTTTATAATATGGTTTATGATAACAAAATTAGGATTAGCCGATCAAAAACTAGTACCATCTCCAAAATCAGTATGGGCTGCATTTGTTGATATTATGCAAAATGGATATAAAAACTATACATTGCTTGAACATCTAGGATCAAGTATGAATAGACTTATTAGTGCATTTTTTTCTGCTATTATAATTGCTATTCCATTAGGACTTGCAAGTGGCTATAGTTCAAAACTTAGAGCACTTCTTGAACCTATTATAGAATTTTATAGACCACTTCCACCATTGGCGTATTACACACTTTTAGTTTTATGGCTGGGAATTGAGAACAAGTCTAAAATTGCACTTTTGTTTTTAGCATGTTTTGCACCAATTTATATTTCTTGTGTATCAGCAGTTATAAAGGTAAAAGAGGATTATGTAAATAGTGCTTATACAGTGGGCGCAAATAAAGTACAAATATTTATTTATGTGATATTTCCAGCATGCTTGCCTGATATTTTTATAGGATTAAGGACAGCTTTAGGTGTTGCCTATACTACTTTGGTATCTGCTGAAATGGTCGCAGCAAACTCAGGTATAGGTTGGATGGTATTGGATGCAAGCCGTTACTTAAGAAGCGATATTATATTTGTTGGAATTATTATAATGGGGATTACAGGAATTTTATTAGATAAAAGTATACAGTTTATTGAAAATAAAGTTGTTCCATGGAAAGGGAGAGAATAAAAATATAATTCAGGAGTGATAAAAATGAATTTTAAAAAAATCTTAGCTAATGTTGTAATAGTAACTGTAACAGCAGCGCTATTTTCAGGATGTACTGCATCAAAAAAGTCTACAGCTAGTGAACAAAGTAATGGAACTTCATCAAATTTGCCTAAAGTAGTAAATATAGGGACTCAACAAATGCCTAATGATGAAAAAATTGCAATAACAAAAGATTACTTTGAAAAAGAACTTGGAGTTAAAGTTAAGATAACTGAATTTCAGGCAGGGGATATAAGAAATGCTCTTGTTTCAAAGGATATTGATTTTGCTTTGCTTGGTTCAGCATCTGCAACACAAGGTATTGCAAGTGGTATTGACATAGAAACAATTTGGATACATGAAGTCCTTGGAGATGCAGAACAATTGGTTGTCAAAAAGAATTCAAATATTAATTCTATACAGGATCTTAAAGGAAAAAAAGTCGCTACACCATTTACCACGACAACACATTACAGTTTGTTGAAGGCATTAGCGATAAATGGTATGTCTGAAAAAGATGTAAAACTGCTTGACATGCAGATGCCTGACATATATGCAGCATGGCAAAGAGGTGACATTGATGCAGCTTATGCATGGGAACCGACACTTTCTAATCTTTTAGAAGATGGTAGAAGTATAATTTCAAGTAAAGACATGGCATCAAAAGGCTTTGCTACATATAATGTGGAAGTTGTTAGGAGAGAGTTTGCTGATAAATATCCAGATCTTGTAACAAAATATGTAAAGGCTGTAAATAAGGCTGTAAATTTATATGATGAAAATCAAGCAGATGCAATTAAGATGCTTTCAGTATCTCTAAAAATTACACCACAGGAGGCACTAAAGGAAACAAAAGGCTCTATGTGGCTTAGTGCAAAACAGCAATTAGATCCTGCCTATTTTGGAACAAGTGATAAGAAAGGTAATTTGGTAAAGTCACTAAAGGATACAGCAGATTTCTTATATAAACAAAAGAAGATTAAAACAGAACCTAGTTTAACTACTTTTGAGAAAGCGGTAAATCCATCATTTATAGAAAAAGCTGTAAAATAATTTTATAGATGAGTTTGGGAAGGCTTGGAGCAGTATAAAAGAAATGGAGAGTTTTGTATGAGTGAAATAGTAAAAGATAAAGAAGACTATGTAGTAACATTAACAGATATAAGCTTGAAATATAGTGGTCAAAAAAATGAAATTGCTGCCATTCAAGATATAAATTTAGATATTAAAGAAGGGGAATTTATATGTGTACTTGGTCCATCTGGTTGTGGTAAAAGTACTTTATTAAAGATTATTGCAGGTTTTCTTAGACCATCTTGTGGAGAGGCTAAAATGGACAACAGTATTATTTCTGGACCTGATTGGCATAGAGGAGTTGTTTTTCAAAGTCCTACCTTATATCCATGGTTAAATATTTATGATAATATTGCTTTTGGGTTAAAGATGAGAAAATTTTCAAAATCTGAAATTAAAGAATTGACTAATAAATATATAGAACTTGTTGGATTAAAGGGATTTGAAAAACATAAATCTTATGAACTTTCCGGAGGTATGAAACAAAGAGCTTCCCTTGCAAGAGTTTTAGTAAATAACCCTAGGATGATCCTAATGGATGAACCTTTTGGGGCATTAGATGCGCTAACAAGACAAAATATGCAGACTTTAATAAGAGCTATTTGGACTAAAACTCAAAATACAGTTTTTCTCATTACTCATGATGTTGATGAAGCTTTATCACTTGCAACAAGAGTTATTGTAATGTCGAGCAGACCAGGTAGAATAATTGAGGAATTTAATACCGATTTTACACATAATATTTCAGGTGCAAATCATGGAGAGATAAGATACACGCATGAATATATGAATATTAGAGAACAAATATTAAAGATTATAAGTGGCCAAAGTGAAGAAATAAGGTTCTCATAAAAGCATACAAAGTATTTATAAAGTAATATATAAGACTAATTATAGTTTTATGTGTTACTTTATTTTTTTAGGCTTGTTTTGGTGATTGATTTAATAAAGCAGTACTAAAAAATGAACATATAAACATCTCTTATATTGTATAACATTTGTTTATTATGAAAAGGTATAAGTTTGTATTATAATTAACATAGAAATTGAGATAAATTTAACAATTTGTGCAAAGAAAAAATTTAAAATGGAGGTATACATATGGGTAAAAAATATTTAATAGTAGGTGGAGTTGCAGGTGGAGCATCTACAGCAGCAAGATTAAGAAGATTAGGAGAGGAAGATCAAATAATAATATTTGAAAGGGATCCACACGTATCATTTTCAAATTGTTGTCTACCATATCATTTAAGTGGAACGGTAGAAAAGGCAGAAAGCCTGATACTTATGAACCCAGAAAAGTTTTTATCACAATATAACATAGAAGCAAGGGTTAATAATGAAGTTATAGATATAGATAGGAATAAAAAAGAAGTAAAAGTTAAAAACACATTAACTGGAGAAGAATATACTGAAAATTATGATAAATTAATATTATCTCCTGGTGCAAAAGCTATAGTTCCTCCAATCAAAGGAATTGAAGATGTAAAAGTATTTACAGTGAGAAACGTTGTAGATATAGAGAAACTGAATAAATCCATAAAGGCTATGGGAATAAATAATATTTCAGTAATTGGTGGAGGTTTTATAGGAGTTGAAGTTGCTGAAAACTTGAAAGAGGCTGGATATAGTATAACTTTAATTGAAGCTCTTCCTCACATAATGAAGCCTTTTGATTATGATATGGCTCAAATCCTTCACAAGGAAATGTATGATAAAGGTGTAAATTTAATTGTTAACGACAAAGTAAGTTCTTTTGAAAAGGATACTGTTGTTTTAGGATCTGGTAAAAAGATAGAAGCAGAAGCAGTAATTATGGCAATTGGTGTAGCTCCAGAAACTTCTCTAGCAGTTAAAGCTGGTCTTGAAATTGGAGAAACTAGGGCTATAAAGGTAGATCAAAACTACAGAACTAATGACAAGGATATATATGCAGTTGGAGATGCAATTGAAGTATATCATGCTTTATCTAGAAAGATGACTAGATTGGCATTAGCTGGTCCTGCTCAGAAAGAAGCTAGACAAGCTGCTGATCATATTCACGGAAGAATTGTAAGAAATACAGGATTTATTGGAGCATCAGTAGTTAAATGTTTTGATTATAATGCAGCTTCAGTAGGTTTAAATGAAGAAATGATAGAAGCACTTAAGTTAGATATCAAGTATGAAGTAGCTAAAGTAATACCAGGAGATAAGGTTGGTTTGATGCCAGGATGCGAACCACTTCACTTTAAATTGATTTTTGAAGTCCCAACAGGAAAAGTGTTAGGTGCTCAGGCAATTGGTAGAGGAAATGTAGATAAGAGAATAGATGTAGTTGCTACAGCTATTAAATTTGGAGCAACAGTAGATGATTTGAGAGATTTGGAATTATGTTATGCTCCACCATTTGGAACTGCCAAAGATGTAGTCAATTTTGCAGGATATGTTGCTACTAATTTGCTGCATGGTGAATTTAAACAGGTAAGAGAAAAGGATGTAAGAGGCTTAGTTGAAAGTGGAGCTTTCATAATAGATGTAAGAGAGAAAAATGAGTATGAATTAAGTCATATAATTGGAGCTAAGAACATACCACTTAGTGAAATAAGACAAAGAATAAATGAAATACCTAAAGATGAACCTGTATACTTGCACTGCAGAAGTGCTCAAAGAAGCTATAATGCATTAATGGCACTTAAGCATTTAGGATACGAAAATATTTATAATATCTCAGGTGGATTTATGGAAATTTGTTTTTACGAATATTTCAATGATAAGACAACAGGAAGAAAACAAATAGTTACAGATTATAATTTTCTATAATAAATTAAATGCAAGTTTAATTGCAGCTTGATTAGTACAATTAGACTTGCAGGAAATCAGTATAAAAAAGTAAACATAATGAAAGGAAAAAGAAATATGGATAATGCAAGAGAAATAAAAAGCAAGTTAGGTTCAAATAAGAAAACGTTTATACAAATTAATATTAATAAGACACAAATATTTGTAGGGGTGGCAATTCTAATAGCTATGGCTATTTTGGCTGCATCACAGTCTACAAAAAATCCTAAATTGGGATTGTTTTTAATTACTGGACTAGCAATAGGATATTTAATGCAAAGATCAAGATTTGGATTTGCAGGAGGTATTAAAAAAATATATTTAACTGGAGAGGCAAGCTTAACAAAAGCTTTGATGTTTTTGTTTGCTATATCGCTGGTAGTAGCAGCAGCAGTACATTATGGTGCATTTTTGAATGGTGGACAGGTAGCTTATAGAGCAGCAGCAGGAGCCAAGATAATACCTGGAACTCAAAATGTTGATCCAGTTTGTATTTTGGCTGTAATAGGTGGATTCCTATTTGGTATTGGCATGATGCTAGGAGGAGGTTGTGCTTCTGGAACACTTACAGATGCAGGTGAAGGTGAAGGAAGAGCATTAATAGTTTTATTCTTCTTTGTAACAGGTTCTCTATGGGGAGGACATGACATGACTTTGTGGCAAAAAACTCCGCTTTATACATGGAATAAAAGAATTTATTTGCCAGACGTATTTGGATACATGGGAGCTATAATAATTTCGTTATTAGGATTTTTAGCAATTTATGTTTTTGCAAAATGGTATGAAAATAAGAGAAAAAGAGAAAATACTTTTATTCCACTAGAATATGAAGAATGGGAAAAGGAAGTACCAGAATCTGAAGAATATAAATTCTTTAGTAAAGAAACTTATCACAAATTTTTTGTAAAAAGATGGTCTTTTTATACTGGGGCAGTACTATTAGCAGCTATGTTTGAGGTTATATTAATTTCAACAGGTAAAAGCTGGGGAGTAACTACTACTTTTATGGACTGGGGAGCATGGTTGTATCAAGCATTTGGCTTAGTCGATGTTTCAAAGTGGCCTTATTTTGCCAAAGAGATGAAGACTATACATGGAGGCTTTATGAATGATCCAGCTTCAATGAGAAATTTGGGAATAATAATAGGTGCTTTAATAGCTCCACTATTAGCAGGGCATTTTTCTTTTAAGACAAACTTCAAATTTAAAGATATTATCTTTTATGCAATAGGTGGAATACTTATGGGATATGGTGCAAGACTTGCTACAGGATGTAATATAGGAGCATTATATTCAGGAATATGTAATTTCTCCTTATCAGGATGGACATTTATGATAGCTTTGGTTATTGGAGGAATAATGGGAGTTAAACTAGTTAAGAAATTTAACATAGCAACTTGATATGGGAAAAATTGCACCCTTGGGGTGCAATTTTTTTCTTTTTTTTAAAAAATTCCCATTATAAAATGTTGAACACCAAGTGAAGTAAATGCTAAAACTACCCAACAGGTAAAACCTAATAGAATTGGTCTTACACCATTTTTTATAAGTTCTATAATATTAGTATTTAGTCCTACAGATGCCATTGCCATTACAATTACAAACTTTCCAGCCTGCGATAAAAATTTAGTAAGTGCATATGGCAGCGGAATAAAGGTATTAATCACTGATGCAGCTATGAAGCCAAGTACGAACCAAGGAAATATTTTATTTATGTTATATGATCCTTTGTTACTTTTACTTTCCTTTTTAGAAGTGTATATAGCTAATGCCAATGTAATTGGAACAATTGCCAAGGTTCTTGTGAGCTTTACTATAACTGCAAGGTTACCAGCAGCATTGCTGTAAGAATAACCAGCAGCTACTACAGATGAAGTATCATTAACAGCTGTTCCAGCCCAAAGACCAAAGCATTGATTGCTCATAGCAAACAAGTGTCCAAGAAACGGAAATAAGAAAGCAGCAATAGCATTAAAAAGAAATATAGTTGATATAGAATGAGCAACTTCCTGATCATTTGCATTAATAACTGGAGCTGTTGCCGCAATAGCTGAACCACCACATATAGAAGAACCGATACCAATTAAGGTTGCTGTTTTCCCATTTATTTTTAATAATTTTCCTATAATATAAGCAGTAATAAATGCTGCTGACAGTGTAAAAATCATTAAAACAATTGTCTGTTTTCCTACTTTAAAAACATTGAAAAGATTCATGTCAAATCCAATAAGTATAATTGAATATTGAAGCAGTTTTTTTGATGTATAAGTTATGCCTTCATTAAGATAGCTTGGCCTTTTCCAAAATGCTAAAATCATACCAAATAAAATTCCAAGTACGGGGCTGCCTATTATTGGGAAAGTATTTCCAATTAGCCATGCTGGTACTGCTATAATTAGTGCGAGTATAATTCCTGGTAATTTGTTAATTATTTTTTCCATAATATCTTCCTCCTGTCTGTTTTTTATAATACACCTTGATATTATGTAAGTAAAATATTATTATATTATTATTATAATAAGTATATACTAATACATAAGGAGGACACTATGACTTTAAGACATTTTAATATATTTGTTGCTGTATGTAATAAGATGAATATGACTAAGGCTGCAGAATCACTTTTCATATCTCAGTCAGCAGTTAGTCAGGCAATTTCTGAACTTGAAAATCACTATGGTGTACGGATTTTTGAACGTTTGTCAAGAAAACTCTATTTGACTCAGGCAGGAGAAAAACTACTTAGTTATGCCAGATATATTATTAAACTAAATACAGAATTAGAAAATGACATGAAAACTTTGTATCAAAAAGGATCTATTCGCATTGGTGCAAGTGTTACTGTTGGTGCTTATGTGCTACCTAAACTTGTTTCAAATTTTCAAAAATCAAATCCTGAAACTGATATAAAAGTATATGAAGAAAATACTGAAAAGATTGAAAAAATGCTTCTTCATGATGAAATCGATATAGCACTTGTAGAAGGAGAGACGACAAATCCAGATATTTTAAACAAGCCATTTATGGATGATGAATTGGTACTTATCTGTGGGGCTAATCATAGATTTGCAAAGCTGCCTTATGTTGAATCTCATGAACTTGAAAAAGAAAAGTTTATCATTCGTGAAAAAGGAAGTGGAACCCGTAAGACCTTTGAGGATAAGATGATAGAAAATCAATTAAGATGGCAAGTTACTTGGGTATGCAATAATACTGATACTATTAAAATTGCAGTCGCAGAAGGGCTAGGAGTTTCAGTTATTTCTAGAAATTCAGTAATTAATGAATTGGCTTCCGGGATTATTTGTGAAATACCTGTTAAAGGCATTAAGTTTAAAAGACAATTTAAAATCATATATCATAAAAATAAGTATTTAACAGAAACAATGAAACGTTTTATAGCTTTATGTACAATAAGTTACTAAATATGTAATCTTAGGCGAATTTTAAATATATGAGTTAAAAATTATTGACATGCTCTATAAATAGAGTACAATTAAATTAAAATGACATATGTCAATAATTAAAATAAAATGTTGACTTTGCTGTAAATGAGGTGAATAATTTATGCCTAGACCAAAAAAGTGCAGAAAAGTGTGCTGTTTACCAAAGAGGGATACATATGGACCGCTTAATGTTCCAATTAATGATGATTGTATCATAACTATGACTGTTGATGAATATGAGACAATACGGCTAATTGATTTGGAAGGATTTACACAGGAAGAGTGTGCAAATCAAATGGATATTGCACGTACGACAGTTCAAGGTATATATAATTATGCAAGGAGAAAACTTGCCGAGTCATTAGTCAATGGAAAAGTGTTAAGAATTGAGGGTGGAGATTATAAGATCTGTAATGACTTTGGAAAATCATGCAGTTGTGGTAAGTGCTGCAGAGATCAAAATGAAAAATAAGTAATTATTGTAAAATATATAAGCATTGTAATATTAAAAAAGCCATTTGGAATAATTAGAAAACTTATTCTAAATGGCTTTTTAATAAGGATATATTAAATAAAGTTAATTTTGGCACCCATGTTCATGTTCGTGGCAACAATCACCAGAATCTACAAGAGAACCTTCAAGCCAACTATTAGCTATATCTTTTACATCTCCTGAACATCCACGTAACACATCAATACCAGAGTTATTTAGTACTCTTACTGCACCTTCGCCCATATTACCTGCAAGCATAAGTTTAACGCCCATTTCTGCAAGAACTTGTGCTATGTTTGATTTGCAGCCACAGCCTGCTGGTGATGGAACAACCTCAGAACTAATTATTTTTTTAGCATCTGTATCAACTGTAAAAACAGTAAAATATTCGCAGTGACCAAAATGATCGTCAATTTGGTTTCCACAAGATGGTAATGCAATTTTCATATAGAAATACCTTCCTTCTAAGTTATTAATATATTATAAGTTATTGACATATGTCCTTTATATATTATAATAAACTTATAAATGACATATGTCAATAAATATTGTATAGAAATTATTCAATGCATTTGTATCAATTTTAAAAGTATATATAGTTCTCACTATATTGATTGAAAATAGCAAAAATACACATATTACCATAAGTAAAATTATTCGTTTATCAGATGTAGGGATAACTTTGTTTCTCATCATACTAGAAAAATTCCTTTCAAAACGTTATTGCAGACTTCTATAAATTACATCTAAATTGTATTTCATACTTTGGATGTAGTCTTTATTGTCTTCTTTGCTTTCAATTGTATATATTTTTTCAGCTTTTGCACCAACTTCTTTGGCAAGTGTAGTAGATACTTTAGGACTTACCATATCTTCAACAAATATAGTTTTGATCTTATTTGTTTTACAATAATCTACTAATTGTTTTAACTTTTTAGTAGATGGCTCTCCATCTGCAAAAACATCTTCCACGCTATTTTGTTTTAAACCAAAATCTCTGCACAAATATCCAAATGCAGCATGTCCAGTTACAAAACTCTTGTTTTTAGATCCTTGAAACTTTGGATTGTATTCATTAAACAAATCATCAAGTTGTTTAGAAAAATCTTTATAATTTTTTTTATAGAAATTTTTATTAGATGGATCAGCTTTAATTAAAGCATTTTTTATGTTCAATGATTCACTTTTGGCACCTTTTAGGCTAATCCATATATGAGGATCATATTGACCATCTTCTTTTATAGTGTCACTATCAGTATTTTTTATTGGTGTTAATCCTTTTGAAGCATCTACTACAATCAAGTTTTTATTACTTGCAGAGCTTACAGCTTTGCTTTCCCAAGATTCCATTCCAAATCCATTGTATATAAATACTTTGGCATCACTTAAGTTTTTAAGGTCTTTTGCAGTTGGATCAAAATCATGTGGTTCATTACCATCAGGAATTATTGTCGATATATCAACTTTATCTTTTCCAATGGCCGAAGCAAATTCTTTCATTGCATTAAAAGATACTACTACTTTTAACTTTGCTTGAGATTTTTGAGTACTAGTTTGAGTTGATGTACTATTACAACCTGAAAAAGTAGCAATAATACAAACAGCTAGAAGAGTTGAAGTTAACACTTTAAATATTTTACTTTTTTTTTGCATAATTATTCCCTCCAAGAAACACGTTGCTGCAAATCATTTGCATTTACATAAGAATAATAGCAAATAAAAAAAATATTGTCAACAAATTTTAAATGAATAATGTTGGATAATAATTAAAGGAGTAAAGCAGATTATTTCTACCTTACTCCTGTTGGAAAATAGTTATGTATAATTATTAATATTATTTAACGTTATACATTCCCTTGCTTTCCATGTAATTGAATATGGCTTCTCCATGTTTTTGCTCTTCTTTTTGTATATGATTTAATACATCACGAGCTTTAGGATCTTTAAATTCAAAAATTGCAGTATCGTAAGCTCCTGAAACATATTTTTCTGTCATTAATAAATCTGTGCACATATCAGCATCGGATTTATTAACTCCACCTGGTTGAGTATTATTCATAGTACTGTTTGAACTCTGATTTCCCATGGTTTGACCTGAAGTTTGATTTTGCTGTTGGTTCATTTGAGGAATATTGCCAGTTAATAATTGATTAATACTATTAAGATGAGTTTTTTCAACTTGCCCATTTGCATTTAATATTTGTTTTAATTGATTATCATTTGTCTGATTTGCATAATTTGTATACTTTTCTATGCAAATTTGTTCATGCTTTTTTTGATCTTCTAGCAGCATCCTTTCTTTTTGTGATAAAGTTATTCCCATAATACTACACCTCCAAATATATTTTGTGTAAATCTTATTATTTTATGCTGTGATTATTATATATAATAGTTGTAAGTAGCAACAGTTTTACGTTACAATTAATCAAGGTGATTAAATGGAAAACCAAGGAAGCAATTACTTATGTGAATTAATAAGAATATTAGTAAGAAATTTAGGAATATTGGAAAAGTCAGATACAAGTTGCTGTGGTGTAACAATTTCACAATGAAAAAAGAAGATTGGGAAAGAGTATCAAAAATATATTTGGAAGGTATTAATACCCACAAGGCTACATTCCAAACAGAAGTACCTACATGGCAGGATTGGAATAATAATCATATTAATTCATGTAGATTAGTAGCTCGATCAGGAAATAAAGTATTAGGTTGGGTGGCATTAAGTCCAACTTCAAGTAGATGTGTTTATGCAGGTGTTGCAGAAGTTAGCATATACATAGGAGAAGAATATAGAAGAAAAAGTGTAGGAAAAGCTTTATTGACAAGTTTAATTAACTTATCAGAAAAAAGTGGGTTTTGGACTTTGCAATCAGGTATTATAAAACAGAATTCAGCAAGTATAGAGTTACACAAAAGTTGTGGATTTAGAGAAATAGGTATAAGAGAAAGATTAGGAAAAATGAGCAATGGGCAGTGGTATGATGTAGTTTTAATGGAACGCAGAAGTAATACTGTAGGAATAGACTAATTATTTTATAATAATAAATTAATAAGGAGGAATTATTATGGGCAAATCAGAATATGCTATAGATAGCTTTAATAGAGGATTAAACTGTTGTCAGAGTGTTCTATCGGTATTTAGCGAGAATTTAGGATTAGACAAGCAAACAGCGTTAAAGATTGCGTCTGGTTTCGGTGGTGGAATGTGCCAGGGAAATGTTTGTGGTGCTGTAACAGGTGCCATAATGGTGCTAAATCTTAAATATGGTAATAGTAAACCAGAAGATGGTGAAGCAAAAGAAAAAACATATCATGTTATAAGAGAATTTAGCAAAAAATTTGAAGATATGAATGGTTCAATTATGTGTAATGATTTACTTGGAATTGATTTAAAACATGAAGAAAATAGAACTATAGCTAGACAAAAAGGATTATTTAAAGAAAAATGTCCTAAATGTGTTGAAGATGCAATTAATATATTGGAAACTATTTTATAGAGTTAAGCATATTAAGCTTATATATATATATTTAAATATAAAATTATGAAAACTCCCAAATTATTGGGAGTTTTGTGTTAAATAGTATTGTTATTTAGTTTGCAAATTTAATTCTCTAGCTATTATCTTTGCTGATTCTTCTGCTACCTCTCCTGTCAAATAAATACATTGTTTCATGTGTTCTTCGGAACCAAGAGTCATATCTTTTGTTAAAACTCTACAACATAAACATTTATGCTTATCTTTAAAAATATCATGTAGTTCTTTAGATAAAGTCATAGTTTTATTAACTTTCTCGTCCTTAGGTTCACATCTGCCAAAAAATAAACCTATTGCCATAACACCACCGACTACTGCACCGCAAGTACAACCAGATCCACCTATACCTATTGGAAAACCTGAAGCCATTTTTATAATATCATCCGATATTGGCAGGTTAAATTCATCTTTAATTGTCTTTACGATTGATTCAGAACAATAAAAATCTCCATTACGATAATAACTTTCTGCTGTAGTTTTTATTTTATATAAGTCAATAACCCTATTCAATGTAATCCCTCTCCTTATACACAGTATTAAGGTATTCTTTATTATTAAACTTAATCTATCGTTAGTATACTATTGTGTCACATTAAATTCAATAATTTCGTCTTTCAAGGACTATTATTTATATTAATAAAGGAGTACTTTAGTATAAATAAATATTATGAGTATGATTCTTATATATTATTTAGCTTTTTATAGTAATTTAACAGTACTATAAAAATACGTGGAATTTGGTACTAAATTAAGTAAGCTATGTAGTTTTTATAATTAATAGTAACATTTTTCACTCAAATACATGAAATGCCTAATATAGATAATTATATATGTAATTATTAATTTTAATTAATAAACGTATATATTGACTAGATTAATATTATAGATTATACTTATATATAGAGAATTATCTATATATAAGGAAGTAAAGGACCATAAAATACTAAATGTAGTTAACTAGGCCATAAATTTACTACAAATATTTAAAACAAAAAATAATAAATTTAAAAATATCTCAATATAACTTTAGATTTAAAGAGATTTGAAAAGTATATTTTATAAGTTAATTTAAAATATTTAAAAATTATTAGGAGGTTTTAGTATGGGTAGTAAATCATCAAGGTTATCATGGCTTGATCGATATTTAACATTATGGATTTTTGTAGCAATGGCATTAGGAATATTTTTAGGATGGGCTTTACCTGGATTGTCTAATACATTGTCAAGTTTATCAATTGGAACAACATCTATCCCAATAGCCATAGGACTCATAGTTATGATGTATCCACCACTTGCTAAAGTTAACTACAAAGAGCTTGGAAAGGTTTTTCGTAATCCAAAGGTATTAACTCTTTCATTAGTACAAAATTGGATTATAGGCCCATTATTAATGTTTACCTTAGCAGTTATATTTCTTAGAAATTATCCACATTTTATGGTAGGATTAATTCTCATAGGACTTGCAAGATGTATTGCTATGGTTATTGTATGGAATAGTCTTGCAGATGGCGATAGTGAATATGCAGCTGCATTAGTTGCATTTAACTCTATATTTCAAGTAGTATTCTATTCGATATTTGCTTATATATTTATTACTATATTACCAAATGCTATAGGATTGCACGGTATGCAGGTCCATGTTTCTATGGGGGAAGTAGCTTCTTCCGTAGCAATTTATTTAGGAATCCCGTTCATTGGGGGCATGCTTACAAGATTATTATTAGAACCTAAAAAAGGAACAGAATGGTACACAAAAACTTTTGTACCTAAGATAAGTCCTTTAGCTCTGATAGCACTATTATTTACTATAGTTATAATGTTTATGTTTAAAGGAAAATATATTATTGAGTTGCCTATGGATGTAGTAAGAATTGCGATTCCTTTGATTATATATTTCATAATTATGTTCTCGGTATCTTTCTTTATAAGTTATAAATCAAAAATAGATTATCATAAAACAGTTAGTTTATCATTTACAGCTGCAAGTAATAATTTTGAACTAGCAATTGCAGTAGCAGTAGCAGTCTTTGGTATTCAATCCCAAGAAGCTTTTACAGCTGTCATAGGACCATTAATTGAAGTACCTGTTATGATTGCACTTGTCAATGTAGCCTTATTATGGGGAAAGAAATACTTTAAATTGAATACAAAATAATGTTTAATAAAAAAGTTCAATTTGTTTTTTAATGGTTTTTGTCGATTTTACTAATATCCATTTATAAAGGAGTGAGTTAATATTATGGTATGGAAATATAAGATGTTTACTTTAGATCATTTCTTAAATTCAGATGAAAATTTAACGATGGAAGAGAAGTTAAATAAGTATGGAGAAGATGGATGGGAGCTTGTAGGAGTACTAGAAAGGCCATTTACTGGATTAGGTAATCCACCTAAATGTTTAGATATGAATTCAATAGTATTTAAAAAAGCTGTTGAAGCATAAATTAAAAATTAACTATCAAGTAAGTTAGTAATGATTGATTAAAGTATTATAAGTATAAAATAGAAAAATCGATAAAAACCATATCAATCGAAGTATTGATATGGTTTTATGTGATTTAGCAGTTGGATTAAAGGGAGAACTATTAATTAATAAGGGAACCTTACAAAGTGGTAAAGTTATGGATGCAGATTTTGTGATAATGTCTATTGAAGTAAAAATTGCTGAGAAAGTTGGAATAGAATCTGGAGCTAAAGTTGAAGATTTATTGTATTTAGATTTGGTCTATGCTCTGCTAGTTTTAACAACCAAGTACCATGTATAATGTATATAGGCAAAGTGATTTAATATAGATGATTGTGAAAATTGTGTAGAGGCTGTTATGCTAAGTGATTAGTGTAATAGCTTTTGTTTTTATAACTGTTAATATTTATTATAAAGTTTTTAGTAATATGATTTCAATATATAATTAGTAACAATAAAATGAAAATATGAATATTATAATAAACATAGAAAACAATAAATATTATATTAACAGTACTGGCTTATATTGACAACTAATAGATAATATACTATACTTTATATAGACATATATCTATATAAAGCACAGAGGTGATCAAATGAATTATGAAGAAAACTCTAAAATTATTAAGGCATTAGCTGATCCTAATAGATTACAAATAATTGATTTATTGTCATGTGGAGAAAAATGTGCCTGTAACATATTAGAACATTTCGATTTTACTCAACCTACACTTTCACATCATATGAAGATACTCACGGAATGTGGAATTGTTAATTGCAGGAAGGATGGATTATGGAGTTATTATTCATTAAATATTGATAAATGTAATAAATTAATTTTGTTTCTTATGAATCTTATAACAGATACAGATGACTGTATTTGTAAAGGAAAAAATGAATCTAATTGTAATGAAAAATAATAAAATATTGATTTGATTAAAGGAGAGATAAATTATGAAAAAGATGATTATTTTTGATCCGGCTATGTGCTGCTCAACAGGAGTATGTGGGCCATCTGTTAATCCAGAATTGCTTAGGGTTTCAACTGTAATAAATAGCCTCCAGAATAAAGGAATACCTATAGAAAGGTATAATCTTAGTGGTAACCCACAAATATTTGTTGACAACAAAACTATAAATGAAATGCTAAATAAAGATGGAGTAGATATACTACCGGTTACTATGGTTGATGGTGTAGTAGTGAAAACTAAAGCTTATCCAACCAATAAAGAATTTTGTAAATTACTAGAGATACCAGAAGACTATTTAAAAATTAAATTAAAAGTTAGAAAGCCGTCAAGTGGATGCGGCTGTAATGGTGGATGTTGCTAAAATAGAAAAGAGGGATATGATGTTTAAAAGCTTTAATATACATGATATTAATTTGACAAAGTATTTGTTTTTTACTGGTAAGGGTGGGGTTGGAAAAACTTCAACAGCTTGTGCAACTGCAGTAGCTTTGGCTGATGAAGGTAAAAAAATTATGCTCATAAGTACAGATCCAGCATCAAATTTGCAGGACGTATTTAATACACAGCTTGATAATAAAGGTGCTCATATTAAAGAAGTTCCTAACTTAATAGTTGCTAATCTTAATCCAGAGGAAGCTGCTGCTGAGTATAGGGAAAGTGTAATAAGTCCTTATCGAGGTAAATTGCCGGAAGTAGCCTTGAAAAATATGGAGGAACAACTTTCTGGATCATGTACTGTTGAAATTGCTTCATTTAATGAATTTTCGAATTTTATAACTGATGAAAAAAAAGCAACAGAGTATGATCACATTATATTTGATACAGCACCAACAGGGCATACATTGAGAATGCTTCAACTTCCTTCAGCATGGAGTAACTTTATAAGCGAAAACACACACGGTGCATCATGTTTAGGTCAGCTTTCTGGTCTTGAAAGCAGAAAAGAAGTATATAAAAAAGCAGTTAAAACTTTATCAGATGGAAAATTAACTACACTTATTCTTGTTTCTAGGCCAGAAAAAGCTCCACTTAAAGAAGCAGATAGAGCATCAAGGGAGCTTTCTGATATTGGTGTAAACAATCAAGTGATGGTGATTAACGGTGTGTTAACCTCATATGATGATGCTATATCCGAAGGCTTATACAAAAAGCAGCAGGCTGCACTTGATGAAATGCCACAAAATTTACAAAAAATCACCACATATATGGTACCTCTAAGAGCATATAATATAACGGGAATAGACAATATACGTTCATTACTTACTAAAGATAATTATATTGTTAGCCATGAGAAAATAAAAGCTCATACAATTCAGAAACTTAAAGATATAATTGATGACTTATATAATAGCAATAAGAAGGTAATCTTTACTATGGGTAAAGGTGGTGTAGGAAAAACAACTATTGCTGCTGCTATAGCATTAGGATTATCGAAAAAAGGCAAGAAAGTACATCTTACAACAACTGACCCTGCTGCACACTTAAAATTTGTTATTGATGAAAGCAGTGGTATCACTATGAGTCACATAGATGAGAAAGCCGAATTAAAAAAGTATCAAAATGAAGTACTTTCTAAAGCAAGAGAAACTATGTCTGAAGAAGATATTGCTTATGTAGAAGAAGATTTGCGTTCTCCATGTACACAGGAAATTGCAGTTTTTCGTGCTTTTGCAGAGGTAGTCCAAAAGTCAGAAAATGAAATTGTGGTCATAGATACAGCACCTACTGGTCATACAATTTTATTACTCGATTCTACACAAAGTTATAACCAGGAAATAAAACGATCACAAGGTGATATTCCAGAGTCTGCAAAAAAGCTGCTGCCTAGACTTAGAAATTCTGATGAAACAGAAGTTATTATTGTTACACTTGCTGAAGCTACGCCTGTATATGAGGCAATGCGTCTTGAAGAAGACTTAAAACGTGCTAAAATTGCTGCAAAATGGTGGGTTATTAATTCGTCACTATATCATACAGGAACCACAAATAAAATGTTGTCTGCAAAGGCAAGCAATGAAATCGAGTGGATAAACAAGGTTGATGAGCATACTAACGGTAAATTTGCTGTCATTGCATGGAGTCCTGATGAAATTAAAGGCGATAAGCTAAATAAATTATTATAAATTTAATAAATATCAAACCAATTTTTTATTAATTGGTTTAATTGAAAAATGGGGGAATTTAAATGAAAATTACTGACGAAGCAAAGACACTTATTACAGAGACATTAGTTTCTAATAACTGTGACTGTTTACAAGTAACACTGCAGAAATCATGCTGTGGTACATCATTGAATTTTGCGATTGGAAATTTAAATGCGAATGATAAACCTGTTTCTATTAATGGCATTTCTGTAATAATGGATAGCCAAGTACAATCAAGAACAGATACAGTAACGCTCGTAGCAAAAAATGGAGAGTTGATTGTTGAAGGTGATGCTCCTTCATGTTGCTGTTAATTCCAGAGTAATGTATTAAAAGCTAATACCTACAGGCGTTCTTGTTAAAAAACGGGAGCGCCTATAGTATTAAAATTTAAAGTATGTGAAGATAGATATAGGATAATGTAGATATATCAGATTCAATTATTTAAGGGGAGGAAGAACAATGTATGATAAATGTTATTAATAATTCAAACAATCCATACTTCAATCTTGCTCTTGAAGAGTATTTTTTGAAATATAAAAATTTAGAAGATAATATACTAATATTGTGGCAAAATGAGCCTGTTATAGTTATTGGAAAAAATCAAAATACTTATGAAGAATTAAATCTTGAATATGTCAACTCAAATAATATAAAAGTAGTAAGAAGGTTATCAGGAGGAGGGGCAGTATACCACGATTTAGGAAATCTAAATTTTACTATAATTGAAGGTAATTCAAATATACATAAAAATGATTTTTCGTTTTTTGCATTGCCAATAATATCATGCTTAAATAAGCTTGGAATTAAGGCAACCTTTAATGGAAGAAATGATATTTTAATTAATGATAAAAAATTTTCAGGAAATGCTCAATATTTTTACAAAGATAAATTACTTCATCATGGAACACTTTTATTTGCAAGTGATTTGACAGTGCTTTCTAAAGCATTAAATGTGAAAAAAGACAAATTTGAATCTAAAGGAATAAAATCAGTAGGTAGTAGAGTTACAAATATAAGTGATTATATTGATACAAATATATCTATAAATGAATTTAAAAATATGCTTATTGAAAGTGTTTTCGAAGATAAAAATGAGAAAATCAAAAATTATATATTAAACGATGAAGAGATTAAAAAAATAAATGAACTAGTGGAAAATAAGTATAGCTCATGGGAATGGAATTTTGGAAAGTCGCCTAAATTTAATTATATAAAAGAGATGAGATTTAATTCAGGAAGTGTGTCTATTACGATGAATGTAGTAGATGGGATTATAAAGAATTTTAAAATATATGGAGATTTTTTTGAAGAAAATTCTCTAGAAGAATTAGAAAAACGTTTCATAAATAAAAAATTTGAGATTAGGGAGATTAAAAATATTGTTGAAAGTACTAATATATCAAAATATATACTAAATATAAATAATGAAGATTTTATTAAATTGTTTTTATGATTCTATAATTATAATCAAAACTAAAAGGATGCCATATAGCATCCTTTTATGGTTAACAATAATCATATCCTCTGGTTTATTATCTTTAATTTTCTATTCGGATATTATTTTATCAAAATTTTCACATATTTCTTTTGTAACTTTATCTACCATTTTATAGTGCTTTTCAGTTAAATCTTTAGTTGAAACAGTCTTATCAAGAGCAACATTTTCACCTAATATATCTGAAACAACAACATCTGCACTTACAGTGCCACTATATTTTTCTGTAGCTCTTTTAGCACAGCATTTACTGCAGCCATCTACTGTAATTACAGGATAATCTTTTGCAAAAGATCTTTCTTCTTCTCCACCTGCAAGATATAAAGGAAGGCACAGAGTTACTGTTTTACCAGCTCTAAGTTGTTCAAGCATTTTTCTTGTGGCAAGTCTTGAAATAGTACCGCCAAGACATTCTTCACCACTACAGGATAATATTCCAACTTTTGAATCTGCCATATTATTTTTCCTCCTTTAATATTTCATCAACATTTAAACATACTTTTGTACATAATTCATCTACAATTTTCCATCCATCATCGGTGAGAGCTGTAGCAGTACCTGGATCTACCCCCCTGTGATTTTTCATTTCATTAACAGTTCGATATTGTGCTTTTATTATGCCACCTGCAATTTTAACATTTTTAGCAGAACATGATTTGGGACATCCATCTATGGTTATGCAGGAATGTCCTTCAATCTTTTTCTTTACATCTGCATCTCCAGTTACTATAGATCCAAGACAAATTGTCTCAGTTTCATTAGGTTTCAATTCATTTGCAACCTTTAAAGCTGTTTCTCTTGCCATAAGACCAAATACCTTCCCTATACCACTGCAGGGAATAACCTTTACTTTAGACATGAAATTCATCTACCTTTCTTTTTAATACTTCAAAATATTTGGAAAAATCATAAAGAAAATCTTTATCATTTTCAAAATCAGATAATTCTATTTCTGCTATCCATCCTTTTTCATATGGATTTTCATTAATAAGTTCAGGTGATTCTAGTAGTTTTTCATTTATGGCTGTTATTGTACCACTCACAGGACATATAATTTCAAATACAGCTTTACCAGACTCTATATTACCTGATTCTCCAAACTGTTCTATTTCACTTCCAACTGCTGGTGGAGTAAAGAACATTATATCTGATAAACTTTTTTGAACATAATCTGTCACACCTATTCTAGCTTTAGTACCTACAATATAAGCCCAACAGTCATTTTCATTGAAATAAAAGCCTTCCTTTGGAACTCTAAATGTGAACTTATCTTTTTTATAAATTTCATATTGTATATCTTCAGAGAAAGCAAAAGAACTTTGATTTCCTATCTTTTCTTCTACTTTTGTTAGCTTTGAAGTTATAATATCAGCTAATTTTAATTCATTTTCTTCAAGTCTCAAGCTATTATTAATAGCAATATTATTTGTCTTTGCTTCATCACTTATATTGATTTTTTTGGCAATTTTCAGACCTTTTTCAGAGGCAAGTTTGCTGGCACACCTTGTTGCACAGCCATCAATCACAAGAAGTGGTTTTTCGGAAGCTACCTTGTTATATCTTGCTTCGGCTACCCTATATAATACAGGGCAGATAATTTCACTATCTGTGGTTTCAGTAAGTTTTAAAGCTACTTCTTTTGCAATACAGCCAGCACATTTATCAATACCATTACATGGAAGTATAGCATAGGATTTACTCATTGCTTTCAAGCTCCTTTCTTATTTTTTTAATCGTTTTTATGGTTTCAGTCTTATTTGGAAAAGATAAGGCATCTACACCACAGGTTTTGCCACAAGCACGGCAGAATACAACACAATTATCTGGGGTCTTAACAATAAGTTTTTTGTCTTCATTTTCTCTAACTTCATACACATTATGAGGACAGAATTTAACACATTCCATGCAATTATTACATTTATCGTAATCTATTCTTGGACTCCAATCTATTTTTTCTCTTGGAATGCCCATAAAAGTTGATTCACTCATAGTTATTCTTCCTCCCCGAGTCCTAATTTTTTCAATGCATTTTCAACAATTTCAAAAGCTTTTTCATTAGTCATATCTCTTATGTCAAGCATAACTGCATCTTTTTCAACATCAAGTCCAGCATCTTTAAAAGCCTGCTTAAACATTTTCTTTTGCATATTTGGGGCACAGGCACCAATTATTACTTTTCTATGAACTTTTAAAAAGTCTGCAAGGAATCTATCGCCATCTTCCTCACAAAGTTGTGGATGGATAAAAGCATATTCTACTGGTAGCTCTACTCTAACTTGATTGATAAAATCCCAAATATCCATTGCTTTAAATCCTGGACACTTTCCTGTACATACACACATAATAAAACCTGGTAATTGTTTTTCTTCCATAATGAAATCCTCCCGTTTTAAAAAATTATAATTTATGAAGGGGTCTTCCTGCAGCATCAGCGCAGGCTTCCCAAATTGCTTCACTTAAACTTGGATGAGGATGAATCATATCTGCCAAAACATCAGCCCTTGCTTGTAGTGTAATAGCAAGAGTTACTTCTGAAATTATTTCAGAAGCATTAATACCAAGTATTTGACCACCAATGATTCTATTATCTTTATCAACAATAATTTTTACAAAGCCTTCTCTTTCACCTAAAGTTAGAGCACGACCATTGTTTCTAAAATTAAATTGCCCAATTTTTATACCTATACCAAGTTTTTTAGCTTCCTCTTCATTAATACCAACAGATGCTACTTCTGGATTTGTATAAACACAAGCAGGAACAGCATTATAATTAACTCTGCTTTTTATACCCAAGGCATTTTCAGACGCAACTTTACCTTCCATGAAAGCAAGGTGAGCAAGAAGTTTTCCTCCAATGACATCACCAGCTGCATAAACTCCTTTTATATTTGTTTCCATATTGTCATCTACTAAGATTGCACCTTTTTCAATGAGGAGTCCTAAATTTCTAAATTCTTCTGAATCAGAGTTTAAATTCCTTCCAATAGCAATTAAAACTTTTTCGCATTTTAGATAAGATTCTTTATTCTTTTCAGAATATATTACCTTAAGACCATCTTCAGTATGTTTAATTTCTTTAACTGAAGAAGATAATTTGAAGGTTATTCCTTGTCTCTTCATAATCTTCAATAATTCACTTGAAATTTCATTATCCTCATAAGGGAGTATTTTATCTTTCATTTCAATAACAGTAATCTTACTCCCAATAGAATTAAACATTGTTGCAAATTCAAGTCCAATAGCTCCAGCACCAATTATGGCAATATTTTTAGGAACTTCTGTAAGATTAAGAGCCTCGTTGCTGGTTATAACGTCATCAAGATTAATTCCTGAGATATCAGGTATTAGTGGTCTAGAACCTGTAGTAATAATTATTTTCTCTGTTGAAACTTCAATTTCGCCTTCAGATGTAGAAACTAAAATATTTTTCGGATTTTTAATATAACCTTTTCCTTTCAGAATTTTAATGTTTTTTGCAGGGAGAAGATATTTAAGACCCATATTCAGATTTTTAACCACTCTGTTTTTTCTAGAAGTAGATATATTCCAATTTGTATTTCTTATAATGCTGTCAATTCCAAATTCCTTTGATTTTTTTATAGTATAGGAAACCTCTGAAGTTTTAAGAAGAGCTTTTGTTGGAATACATCCTCTGTTTAAACAAACTCCGCCAAGTTCTTTTTCTTCAATTAATACAACATTTGCACCAAGTTGCGAAGTTCTGAGAGCAGCAATGTAACCAGCAGGTCCACCGCCTAATATGGCAATTTGAGTATTTATATTGTTTTCTATCATAATCACCTCCAATTAAATAATTAAATAATTATTTAATTATTTAATTAAATATTACTACTTTAGGTATTCATAGTCAACATTGAAAGCTTAATAAAAATATATTATTATATGAAGTATATAATTACTTAATTAAAGACTAATATTTTTGTACATAATTATAGAAAACAAAAGGTTGAGGAGGAAAAATATGAATCAAGAGGATTTCTCAGTTAAAATTTTTAAAGCACTTGGTAATCCGGTAAGATTTAAAATAATGAAGTTTTTATGTGATGGCACAAAATGTGTTTGTAAATTAAATGAAGAATTTAAGTATAGTCAGGCAAATTTATCCCAACATTTAAGAATTTTAAAAGATGCTGGACTTGTTAAAAGTGAAAAAGTAGGATTAGAAATGCACTATCGAATTTATAACGATAAAATTAAAGATATTATTTGTAATGTTGAAGATTATGTTAATGATATTTTTATCAATATAAAGTAGGTATTAATGATTGAAAAACAATTTACTTTTTAGTTAGAAAAAATTATTTTTTATTGACATACAAAAAAATATGCTATAATAAATAATATAATTATTTAATTAAATAATTAAGAATCACCAGAAGAGAGAAATTTATATGAATAATTGATTATTATTGCTTTATATTTTATATGAAAAGCATAATATAGATAATGTTAGGAGGAAGTCAAAATGTCAAAATCATGGTATCCTGTTATTGATTATAGTCTTTGCAAGGAGTGTGGCGCGTGTTTTAATAAATGTAAGAATGGAGTATATGAGAAGAAAGAAAATCACCCTGTGGTTGTTTATCCAGATGGTTGCGTTGAGGGCTGTCACGGTTGTCAAAACCTTTGTCCCGTTGGTGCAATACAATATGTAGGTGATACAACTGGAAAAGATGATTGTGGATGTGGGTGTTGTTGCTAAATTTATGGAAGAGAATGTGCATATGTAGTTTTGAAACAAAGTTTGATATTTTGTAACAAAGTTTGATCAAAAAACAGGTAAAAAATAATAAAAACAAGTTTAAAATACAGCTTAGAATGTATTGTACCGTTAAAAATGATCAAACTTTATTTCAAACTAACAGCATAAATTATTCCTTAAAACATTATTATAATTTGTAGTAATATACTAGACCAATTATGGAATGGCTAGGTATATTTTTAATTTGTTTTTACAACCCTCGTATACAGAAAGTTTATAACTGCCAGATTAAATTTGCCGTAATAGGTTGGTGTATACAGTAGTTAGAAAAACTTAAGGAATAGATATTATTTCCTGTTCATGAAGCGAATACAAATGATGCAGTTGTGTGTTCTATATCATATTTATCTTATGTTGCATATTATTTAAAATGTGTAGAAAATTATTTTAGTTACCTTTTTTTGTGCTTATCTTTTTTATTTTTATGACATGCACAATCTTTACCACATCTAGACTGAGATTGAATAAGTGATTTTACAATAAGTGTGATAAGATCTGGCTTATTATTTTCCCCTGTATTATTATTTTTTTCTACCATTTTAATTGTATATAAAGCATAAAAGTTCTCACATTGAAAATTCACAAAATATCAATGTTATAGAATTTTTGCTTTATATAATCCCTCCTTTATATTTTCTTAGTAAAGTTTTTAGCTATATATTTACATGATAATATTTGATTATACTTATATATTATGCATAATAATACTTTTTTGCATTATGTTATATCTTTAAATTCGTTTTTTAATTTATTGAGTTATTAATAAAAACACTATATAATTTAAATATTTAAAAGTGATGTGTATTTGATGATTGTAAAATGACTGGATCTTTAGAAAAAAGATTTGGTGTTGAAAACTATAGAACAAAGAGAAATGATAACATATCATTTCATTGTATACAGGATAGTTTGAAATATAAAATAAATTATTCAATTATATTGACAAAACAAGCAATTAAAAATATACTATGTATATAAGAATTTAATTATATAGTTATGATTCTATGGAGGATAATTATGAATAAGGAAGAAATGAGTGTTAGAATTTTTAAAGCATTAGGGCATCCTATAAGATATAAAATAGTTAAATTTTTATATGATGGGCCAAAGTGTGTATGTGAGTTAAATGAAGATGTATGGTTTAGCCAGGCTAACTTATCACAACATTTAAAAATACTTAAAGGAGCTGGCATTTTATCATGTGAAAAAGTAGGTATGAATATGTACTATAGACTTAGCAGTGATGAAATTAAAAACATCATCGATAATGTAGATAAATTTGTTATGAGTTTTATTGATAACTCTAAATAAAAATATTATAAATTTTAGGAGGATAAAATCATGGAAATAAAAATTTTAGGAACAGGATGTTCAAATTGTAAAAAGCTTGAGGCAAATGCTAAAGAAGCAGCTAAACAACTTAATGCAAATGTTCAAATTACAAAAGTAGAAGATGTTAAGGAAATTATGAAATATGGAATTATGAGAACACCTGCTATAGTTATTAATGAGAAAGTTAAGATGTTTGGTAAAGTATCTACTGTTGAAGAAATTAAGAAATATATTAATGATGAAAAATAATCATAATTTATATTAATAAAGGACTTAATAAGTATAGAGTCCTTTATTTAAGAATAATATATAAGCATTTAATTATATAATTACGAAATGGAGGTTGTGTAAATATGTTTGCACTTGTACAAATTTTTGCTGATTGGCTTATTTATAATATTTTTGGAATTGCTAAAGAAAGTAAACTAGGGAGCGCCCTTGATTTTTTTGTATTTGATACTATAAAGATATTAATATTATTACTTATAATAATTTATGTAATTACTTTTATAAGGAGTTTTTTTCCTCCAGAAAAAACAAGAAAAATCCTTGCAAGAAGTAAAGGAAGTACCTTTATAGGTCACATTCTTGCAGCTCTACTCGGAATTGTTACTCCATTTTGTTCATGTTCTGCAGTTCCACTTTTTATTGGGTTTGTTGAAGCAGGAGTACCACTTGGAGTTACTTTTTCATTTTTAATAGCTGCACCAATGGTAAATGAAGTTGCATTAGGACTTCTTTATGGTTTGTTTGGATTAAAGATAGCAATAATTTATGTTTTATCTGGGGAAATAATAGCTATTGTAGCTGGGATAATAATAGGAAAACTAAAAATGGAAAAACAAGTAGAAGATTATGTTTATGAAATGCAAATGAATTCTGATATAGAATTACCTGATCCTAGTACAAAAGAAAGATTAACAGATTCATGGGATTTTACTAAAGACTTAATAAAGAAAATATGGATATATGTAATAATAGGTATTGCTATAGGTGGGGTTATGCATGGATGGATTCCAGCAGGTGCTTTGGGAAAATATGCAGGAAAAGATAATCCATTTGCAGTATTTGTAGCTGTTATAATAGGAATACCATTATATTCCAATGCAGCTGGAGTAATACCTTTAGTTAGTGAACTTACAAGAGCTGGTGTTTCAATGGGTACTTCTCTAGCATTTATGATGGCTGTAACAGGTCTTAGCCTGCCAGAAGGAATTCTTTTAAGAAGAGTTCTAAAACCTAAACTATTATCCGTATTTTATCTCGTTACAGGATTAGGAATTATATTTACTGGCTATCTATTTAATTTTTTAATATCTTAAATTATATTTCATGTAGAATTAAATTAATGGTATATGTTTTTAGTACATTTTATGATAGGATATTGTAAATGTAACATTGTACTGGAGAAAAATATTTTGATAATGGAGGAAGATAGTTATGAAACCTAAAGTAGCATTTATATGTGTACACAATTCCTGCAGATCACAAATGGCAGAAGCCATAGGAAAGTTACTTGCAAGTGATATATTTGAATCCTATTCTGCTGGTACGGAGCTTAAAGATAGTATAAATCAGGATGCAGTTAGAATTATAAAAGATTTGTATGGTATTAATATGAATAAAACTCAAAAGTCAAAGTTACTAAAGGATTTGCCTGAGATTGATATTGTAGTAAAAATGGGCTGTAATGTAGTTTGTCCTTTTCTTCCTGCAAAGCATACAGAAGATTGGGGACTTGAAGACCCAACGGGAAAAAGTGATGAAGAATTTATAAAAACAGCAAAAAATATTGAAGAAAAAGTTAAGGATTTAGCTAGAAAAATTAAAAATAATAAGATTAAATTATAATGTAGATATTAGTTCAATTTGGAATGATTTCAGAATTGAATTGTTATATTATATTAAGATAAAAGTAAATGATGAATATGCTGCCGAGGATATACTTCAGGAAGTTTTTATAAAAGTTTATAAAAATATTGGTCAATTGAAAGGTAACTAAACTCAAAATATGGCTCTATAGAATTATCAATAACACTATAATTGATTTTTATAGAATAAAGAAAAGTATGTTGGAGTTAGGCTAATTAAAAAATATATCAGTAATTTAAGATAATGATGATGATATGAATGAAGAAGTAGAAGGGTGTGCTAAATTAGATGTTGTATGGCAGGAGCAGAATATGTTGACAATATAAGAACTATGCTTAGAGAAGGTGAAATTTAAAGATATAAAAATGATACCAAAAAATAATAGCAAAGAAATAATAAAATCATTGGGACAAAATACAAATGTTGAAGATTATGTAGTTTGTTTTATTGTTGAAGCTAAAAAAGAATAGAATTTATAAATATGGAAAAGAAAGATTTGGACTTATTCAGTTACTGTAGTATCATTGATTTTGCTTATTATTTACTCAATTTAATGAATTTGCTACCAAATTGTCTTGTGTATATGAATACATTGATGATACAATAAGTATCATCTCAAAAATAGTGATATGATATTATGACATTAGAAGATTTTAGAACAGTAAGACTATTACCATATAAAATATTTTCTACACTTTTAATTTTCTACACATATAAATGTATTGTAATCTTACTGAAATAAAGATATTTGTGAATTGTACGATAAAACAATTTAAAATTCAAAGCAGTAATATAGGAATTATGTTGGCAGTGCTTATAAAAGGTACATGTCATGTGATATAAGCGGATTGATCACTTTGTTTTGGACAAAGTCTAACAATTCTACATTTATCTTAGGTTTATACCTTTATTTCGGTATTTGTTAGATTTTCTCCAAAATGAAGATTATAAAATTTATTTACTGATATAAATTAGTATTATTTCATATTCAATTTTAAGTTCATTACAATGAGAACGTAGTTAGATTTGTGTAAATCAAATCTAACTACGTTCTTTTTATGTATAACTAGTAATAATAAGTATAAGTAATTTTCGAAAGTAGAATATGATACCTCTGGGTAAGGCTGTAAGCTTTGCGGGCAATAGCACAATGTGTTTTGCAGGAGATTTACAGATGAATTTTACGGAGTAGATATATTTGATGAAATGATACTCTAAATTACAGATAATGTCTCTGTATTATGTCTTCTACCATTCCTTGACGTTTTTTATACTCTCCATATAATTATTATATCTAACTTATTATGTGTTCATTAATTCGAGTACAGGTTAGTTTATTGTATTTTACTATATGTTTAAAAAAATAAGGAATATTTAAAATTAGAAAATAAGATATTTTCTAAATATGGATTAATGATTTATAATAATTGAAATTTTTATTACTTATTTTTAGCATATTTAGTATACTGATTTTTTGTATATAGGGTATAGAATCGGATATATTAATATTATGTTCTTAGATTATGTTGCATGATTATGTAGCAAGTTGTATGATATATTTAAAGATAAATATTTTAAGAGGTGTGAAATATGATAGATAACTTTATAAAAGAGTTGGAGAGGCAAGGCAGAAGTGCTAATACAATACAAGCATATAAAAGAGATCTTGAATTATTTGAAAAGTGGTTTAATAAAACACATGACAATAAATTAGATAAAATATTTAATGCAGATGTAAAAAAATATGTTGAATATTTGCTATGTGTTAGCAAATTAACGGTAAGTTCTATAAATAGAAAATTAACTGTAATAAAAAGGTATAACGATTATCTTGAATCATTATATGGAAAAAATGAAGTGGAAATCAAATTAATAAAAAAATTCAACTCTTGCATTAATAGAAAAATAATTAATAATAAAGATTTAAAAAAGTTAAGAGATGCATTTTATCAAAGGAATAACAAAAGAGATATAGCAATATTTGAAATATTAATAAATACAGGATTAAGAGAAAGTGAACTTATATCACTTGAATTGGACAATATAGTAGTAGCTGAAAAAAATGGTACTGATGATTATTTACGCTTAAATTTAATGATTAGTAATAAATATAATATGTGCAAGGAGATACAATTAAATGGAATAACTCAAAAAGCGGTAAATAATTATTTAAAGATTAGACCTATAACAAGTAATAATAAATTATTTATTGGGCAACGTGGAAGTATAACAAGGACAACACTTAATAAAATATTAAAACAATATTGTATTAATGCAGGAATTGAAGTAATAAGTCCGAGAGTATTGAGATATACTTGGTTAAGCAAATGCAATCTGTTAAAAACGTAAACATAAGACATAAGTAGAATGCATGAGGAGGAACTTTAATGAAAGTACAAGATATTATAACTGACAGAGGAAAAATGTATATTATACTTGATGATAATTATGATGAGATATTGCAAGCAAATAAATATCTGAAATATTTAGATATACGAGATAGATCTCCATACACTTTAAAGTCTTATGCGTATCATCTTAAAATATATTGTGAATATTTAAAAAGTAACAATATGGATGTTTGTTCTATTTTCTCTCAGAAAAAAGGCTATTTAGATATTTTGGTTGATTATATGAATTGGCTTAAAATAAAAAATCATGATTGCAAAATTGAGTATATTGATGAAACAAAAAATCAAAGAAAAAATAAAACAATCAATGTAATGATGATTCCTGTAGTCGGAATGTATGAATATTTATCAAGAAATAATGAAATACCAAGAGTACATTTTACAAAAGAAGTATTAAATATTAACCCATCGTATAAGGGATTTTTATACGAAACCACTTATAAAGGAAAATCAAATATAAATATTTTAAAATTAAAAGAAATTAAAGACGAAGATGTTGAATTTGTTACAAGGAAACAATACTTTCAACTATATTATGCATGTAATAATACTAGAGATAAGTTAATACTAGCTTTAATGTTTGAATGTGGATTAAGATTAGGTGAAACACTAGGGCTATTTATAGAAGATTGTGAACCTTGGGATGCAAAAATTAATATAGTATATAGGGAGAATTTAGAAAATAATGTTAGAGTTAAAAATAAATCAGAAGGAATTATATATATGCCAGACTATGTTGTGGAATTAATGATAGAATATTTAACTACTGATTTAGCCGATATTCAAACAGAATTTTTATTTGTGAATTTATATGGTCAAAATTATGGAAGGCCTATGAAGGAAAATACTGTTGAAAAATTATTTAAAAGATTGGAACGAAAAACGGGAATAAAAGTTCATCCTCACATGTTGAGACATGGTTTTGCAACAGAAAGATATGAAGCAGGAGAGGATATTATTGATATAAAAGAGATGCTACGTCATAAATCTATTAGGAGTTCAATTATTTATACTCATGTTACAAATAATAAAAAACGAAAATTAACAGAAAAATTCTATAAAAGTAAAAATGAAACTACTGAATATTTAAAGTGTTTGGTAGATGAGGCTATATATGATAAATAACATTATTTTTGATAGGAAAAAGATAGAATATTATAAAAAAGATATAATTAATTTATGGGAATATCCTAATTTTGAAATTGGTAAAATATTCATAAGGAAAAGATATCAAATTAAATACAGTTTTGATTTATCTCTTATAGAAAGTAATGATCTAAAAAATGAAATAAAAACTTATATAGAAAATTGTATAATTAATTATGATTTACACAATAGATTAAATAGAATGAAATTAATACTACCTTTATCATACTTAATAGGTTATTTGAATAGTAATAAAATATCTAGTTTTAAAGTCATAAATATTCAAGACATAAATGGATATAAAAAATATTTAGAAGATCAAAATATAAACATTATTATTAATAATAGAAAAACTTATATATTTAAAATTATTTATCGTTTAATAAAGTCTACTATTTATCAATTGCCAAAGGAAGAACAAAATGATATTTTTATTTTATGTGAACGAAATGATATTTTTTCTTTTCATGATGAGGATATGTTGTTCTTTTGTGGCCTATCAGATAATATAAAAAAATTATTAAAATCTTTTTTTATTCATACATTAAAATTAAATTTAGAAAATTCAAATTTTAGAAGCTGTTATATTAGACCATTAAAATTTTTAATAGAATATTGTATTGAATTTGATATAAGAAATTGGGATTGTATATATTCAAAAGAATATGAGAAATATCTTTTATTAAAAGGACATGCTATCCGCCGTAACAAAGTGAAAAAGAGATATGCTAATGCCACTATAATTGATAAAATAAATGAATATATAGATGCAAGATCAACTGATGATTTTTTTAAAAGAGATATATGGAATCTATCAGAGTTATCCCTTGAAAGTAATCGAATAAATAAAATTTTAAAGGTTGGATCATTTAATTTTACAAATATTAAAAATATTAATAATAAAAATTATGCAAAACAATATATTAAATATTTAATAACAAATACCAGCTTAGCTATATCAACAATTAAGGATAAAGTTATAAAAGTTAAAGATGTATTATCAAAAACAGAAAAAAAATTTAATTTACTATCACATGATGAATTATTAGAATTAATAAATGTAAAATTAGAATCTAATGAGAAACTTTATGAAACAACAAGAGACATTAAATTATTCAATGAATATCTTTGTGAACAAGGTATAATGAGAAATGTTTTATTAAAAGAAGAAGAAATAAAAAAACCTAAAAGAAAACACACCTATAGGACAGTTGAAGATTTTGTTGTAAATCAAATATTCAATATTCTTGATAGATTTCCGGTTGATATAATGATTATATATTTAATTATTTATTGTACAGGAGTAAGAATAAGTGAAGCATTAACAATAACATCAGATTGTCTTTATATTTCTAACAATGATTTTTACATTAAAACAATTTCAACAAAAATGAAAAAAGAACAAGATAATACTATTCCTAAAAATTTATATATTATATTGAATGCATATATAAAGGGATATTGTGTTAGTGGTAAAAAAGAATATATATTTAAAGGAAAAAGGGATATTAGTGAACCAATGAAATATGCTTACTTTAAGGATCATTTTAGTAAAGAAATAAAAAAATATGATATAAGGTGTTCAAATGGAGAATTATACAATTTAGATATTCATGGATATCGACACAGACTTGGAACTGAAATGCATCAAAATAAGATATCATGTTACATTATTCAAAAGGTATTACATCATGAATCCATAGAGATGACAATGGCCTATATTGACATTTTTGAAAAAGATATTAAAGATAGTTATACTAAGTTTTTTGATAATAAAGGGAGACAATTACCGCCAGATTCAGAAAGTGAGAAGATGATTCTGTCTTATCTGAATCATGCTCTTAATTCACAAGCTTTACCAAATGGTATTTGTGGATTGCCAGCTAAATTCAATAAATGTAAGCACGCTAATATTTGCTTAACTTGTTCTTATTTTTGTACAAACCGAAATCACATACTAACATTGAAGAAACAGTTGAAAGAAACTGAAATAATATTAGAAAATGCAAAAAAAAATAATTGGAAAATGCAAATTGCTACAAATAAAGAAGTAAAAGAAAATCTTGAATCAATAATTGCTGCAATTGAAAAGGGTGATAATAACAAGAAATGATTAATAATATTAAAGAAAAAACAAAATATTTATTAAATTCACTTGGTTGTGATGAAGAGTTTTATAACGATTTATGGATTTATATGAAAATTGATATTTTGAGAAGAAACATGAAAGAAAACCAAAGAATAATTACAGAAAGTAAAAATAGAAAATTAGATTTTTCTAGTATGAGAAATCAAAACATTAAGGAAGAAATTAAATTTTATTATATCAAACAATTAATGAGTGAGCATATGTGCCCTGAATTAAATAACCTTCATAGTCAAGTTCAAAAAACAATTGAGTTTTTATCTATAAAGTATTTCAATGAATTTAATAGTCTTTTAGATATTGATATTGAAATTATAATAGATAAATATGAAAAATGGCTCAAAAGGAGAAGTTTGAGAACAAAGGTGGTTGCTTCAAAGATAAACAAGAATATTAAAAAACAAAAGTATATATATGAATCCGATTATTTTAAAATAATAAGACGTATTTATACTTTCTGGAAAGATGAAAATAAAAATTACTTTGATAAGGATAAATGGATATTTTCTGATTTGCCATTTCAGGTAAACCAATTGAAATGTTCAAATAATAATAGCATATCGTTTCATAAAATAAAACAGCCAGGTATAAAGAGAATGATTAAAAAATTATGTGAATATGAATTAAAAACAGGACCAGCTGGAACAGCTATAGTAAGAACATATTCATTGTCTTATTTTTCAAAATTTTTATCAGAACATTATATAAATATAAATAATCTGTGTGAATTGAATAAGCAAATTATTCAAGATTATATAATATATTTGAAAATCAAAAGTGGTTTGAAGTCTAAAACAATAAATAGTAGGATTTGTGCGTTAAATGTTCTAATAGATACGGCTAGAAGAATGAATTGGAGTGATTTAATGCAAAACATTAATATTAAATATACTGAATTAATAAAGGTTACTAACAAAATTGTAAATCCATATACAGATGAAGAGTTAAAAGAAATTAATCGAGTATTAACAGTTATTCCTTTACAAATAGCTAGATTAATATGCATAATGGAATACACTGGTATTAGGGTAAGCGAGGTATGTACATTACGAGTAAATGATTTAAGAAAAGATTCAAAAGATGAGTTCTATATATGTTATGTACAAAATAAGACAAAAAAGAATAATATAATACCAGTATCAGATATTTCATTAGAAATATTGCAATCGGCCATCATAACATCAAATCAATATAGGAAAAATAATAAATATGTATTCTCTTTGAAAGATAGGGAGATAATTACGCCAGCAAGAATAGATGCTACATTAAAAAAAGCTTCATATGAACTTAAATTAAAAGATAAAAGTGGCAATCCGTTTAATATTACATCTCATAGATTTAGGGCAACTGTTGCGACAAAATATGCTGATATTGGTATAGAACCTACTGCAATAGCTAAATTATTAGGGCAAAGTGGACTCGGTAGTTTAAAACATTATATAACTATACATAATGAAACAGTTACAGAGGCAATACAACCAATTATAAAAAAACAAAATTATATGATAGCAAATATTGGACACATAAAAGATATTCCTAAAAATGATACTGGAAATATGGCTATTCCATTGCCAAATGGAGTATGTTTAAAGCCAGAAACAGAAGGTGTTTGTAAGCATGCAAATGTTTGTTATACATGTAAAATGTTTAGATCTAGTATAAAGTATATAGATGTATATAAACGACATTTAAGTGAGGCTGAACGAAATATTACAATAGCTAAATTAAATGGATATGATAGGTTATTACAAATAAATCAAGATTTAAGAAATTCATTAATTAAAATTATAAAAAAACTGGAGAAAGGTAATGAGTAATAGAAATACAAAAGCAATAATTTCTCTTGCAAAAAATAAGACAAAAGAGAAGGAAGATATTGTATTAAATGAGATCAAGAAAATGGAAAGGAATAAAGAAAAGATATCTATATATTCTGTTGCAAAAAGAACAGGAGTGTCAAGATCTTTTCTGTATAATAATAAAAAACTGTTTTGTCAAATTGATAAATATAGAAATGCTAAAGATAAAAATAACAGAAACGAACGAAGCTCCCAGGTAATAATCAAAGCATTACAAATGAAAGTAAAACAATTAGAGAGACAAAATAACAATTTAATGAATAGTAATTATAAAAATAAATATTTTAAGCTATTAGATGAAAATAAAGAGTTAAAAAAGCAACTTCAAAAGGCATATAAGTATTAGAATTGAAATACATAAGATACATGTATATAATGATAGAAGTAATACATTTACAAGAATAATAATATATAGACTGCATATAACCAGGGCCTACAAATTTGAAGCTCAGGAAGTTACAACAAAGCTTCTTGATGTTGAATGGAATGTTGGCAGAAGTGGAAGAGTTACTCCGACAGCTATACTAGAACCTGTTGAGCTTGCTGGTGTTACGGTAAAAAGAGCAACGCTTAATAATATGGATGATATAAATAGAAAGGGTGTCAAACTTGGATGCAGCGTGTTTGTGAGAAGATCGAATGATGTTATACCGGAAATAACTGGAGTTGTAGAGAGCACGCTTGATTATGGAAATACAATAAGTCCTCCGGAAAAGTGTCCGTATTGTGGAAGCCAACTTGTACAAGAAGGTGTACATTATTTTTGTGATAATACACTGTCTTGTAAGCCTCAGATGGTAAAGAGCATAGTTCATTTTGCAAGTAGAGAAGCTATGGATATAATAGGCTTCAATGAAAAAACTGCAGAGCATTTATTCGAAAAATTAGGTATAAAATCGATATCAGAGTTATATAGATTGAAAAAAGAGGATTTAGTTGGTCTTGATAAATTTGCAGACAAGAAAGCACAAAATCTTATAGATTCCATAGAAAAGAGTAAAAATTGTAATTTAGCCTCGTTTGTATATGCGCTTGGCATACCCAATGTCGGTAAAAAAACAGCAGTTGATTTAGTTAAAAAATTTAAATCAATAAAAAATTTAAAAAATGCAAGTATAGATGATCTAATATCAATAAAAGATGTGGGAGAAGTAGTTGCAAGAGATGTATTAGAATTTTTCAAACAGGAGAATATAATAAATAGTATAAATGAACTTTTTGAACTTGGAGTAAAACCATATTATGAAGAAGAAGTTATAGAGGAAAATATATTTAAAGGTAAGACATTTGTGGTCACTGGAAGCCTTGAAAATTATACAAGAGGAAGTATAAAAGAAAAACTTGAATCTCTTGGGGCTAAAGTTACTGGAAGTGTAAGTAAGAAAACTGATTATGTACTTTATGGAAGAGATCCAGGTTCAAAATACCAAAAAGCTATTGAATTAGGTGTGAAAATGATAAATGAAACCGAATTTCAGGGATTTATGGATGAAAAGTAGCTTTAAAGTGTTATTTACAAAATTAAAAAAAAGGCTTATTATATAAAGGATTGGGCTTGTACAATAAAAACCCTGTGTATATTTGGAGGATAAAAAAATGAGGAAAACTATTAATATTTTAGGATGGATAGGAGTTTTCTTTACAATTCTTGCTTTAATATTAACACTCCTTACTACGTATCAATTTACGTATGTTAAATATTTTGATAGTTATTATACTCTTCAATTATGTATGACGCTTACAATGATTATGTGGGCTATTAAAATGTTTGACATAAGATCTAACTTAAAAAACATAGTATATCCTGCAACCTGTTTTATCATAGCCTTGGCAACTATAGTTTTTATGTTTATGAAGGTTTATTGATAATATACTTATGAAATATAAAAAGTTAAAAAGGAATTATCAAATTATATACTTATGTATTATTTTGATAATTCCTTTCTAATTATCGTGAAATTGTGTTTAAATTTTCTATTAAGTGCCAATAATTCTAATGATAATAAAAAAGAGGAGAAGCTTTATGAAGAAATTTACTTGCTTTTTAATGCTTGTCTGCTTTATTCTTTTTAGCAGTGGATGTATTGAAAAGAATGTTCAGACAAATAAATCAAATGATCAAGGTTATATTGTATACGATACAGTTAAATGTCCAAATGATTTGATTATGACAAATAATTACGATTTAAATGAGCAATACTTGTTAGTAAATTTGTTTCAGGGTCTGGTTAGAATGGATTCAGATGGAAAAATAGTGCCTGCTATAGCTCAAAGTTGGAATGCAAGTGAAAATCAAACGTGCTATACATTTAAAATAAGAAATGATGCCAGGTGGAGTAATGGTTCAAATATAACAGCGAGTGATTTTGTAGAATTTTTTAAAAAGTTCTTTAAAGAGGGGAAGGGAAGTTTATACGTTGAAAGACTACATTGTATATTTGGAGTACAGGATTATGAGAATGGTATAAAGGACTTCAGTAATGTAGCTATAAAGGCATTAGATAAAAAGACTCTTGAAATAAGACTTAATTATTCTTGCAATTATTTTCTAAATATTTTAAGTGAACCTATTTATAATCTAAGAAAAATTGATAATAAACTTAAGGACTGGAAGAATAAATATAATGATATTTTATACACAGGATATTTTGTAGTTGATAATTTTTCTAAGAATAGCAGCATAAGCCTCTCGAAAAATAAGTATTATTGGAATAAAAATAACGTTAAATCAAATAGAATTCTTATTACATTAAGTACGGTTAAGGAGGCTTCTCTTGCAAATTTTGAGAGTAATTTAATAAATGTTTTTACAGATCCACCAGAATCAGAGACTAAAGAGTTAATTACATCAGGAAGTGCGGTCAAGTATGAAGGAAATGTAGGAAATGCCTTGATTTTTAATCCTAAGAATAATGATATTATAAATGATATAAATTTAAGAAAAGCTATAACTGAATGTATTGATAGAAATTATATAGTTAAAGATATTTTAAATGATTCTGTAAGACCATCTCTCGCCTATATTCCTGAAAATATAAGTGATGGTTTAAATGGAAAATATATAAATAAAAGTTTCTTTGATATAAATTCTAATAAGGATGCTGCGCAGAATGATTTTAAAGAAAGTTTATATGCGCAGAATGTAAGAAATTTAAAATTTATATATTTAGATGCAGATGACAATAGAAAGGTTTGTGACAGTATTGCTAAATCCTTAAAGGATACTCTGGGATTGACTGTTGAATGTGAAGGATATCAGAAGGAGGAATTTCAGGATCAAATAAAAAAGGGGAATTATGATATAGCAAAAATAAATTATGCACCAGGTTATAATTATCCTCTAGCATTTTTAGAATTATGGACTTCTGATTCAAAGTCTAATGTATATGGCTATAGGAATTTGGAATATGATTCAGAAGTATCTCAAGGCAAAACTGAGCTTGATAGAGATAAACAAATTAATTTTTTTAGAAATTCTGAGAATATTTTAATTGGTGATATGATTGTAATTCCATTGTATTTTGATAATACAATTGTTTGTAAGAAAAATAAAGTAAATGGTATATATATAAATCAGAATGGAAATTTGATTTTTGACAAAACATACTTTAAAAAGTAACTGATTTCCCCTATTTTTTGGGGAAACCAGTTTGATTTGATGGTTTAGCTGTAAAATATGCACACTTTGATTCACTGTTGAATGCATTTGAAAGTTGCATAACGTGGTCTAAGGTACATTTTCCATTTTTTTCATGAATACATTTTTCGGAACAGTTTATGTTCATCATAATCTTACACCCCCCTTTTTGAGTAGGTTGATGTTGAATTTTAAATATAGTATATCCAGAAAGTTATTTTTTATTTTTAATATTATATAGGTAGGATATCAAGAAAAATATCATCATATTTTTATAACTATCAAATGAATTTTTTGATGGTTTAAACATTTGCTTTTTTCTATTATAGGTCACATATTTTACGAAAACTGGAGATAAGTCACAATTTTCAGGAGCAGATATCGAAGGCATTTTAAAATTTTCATCATCAAGCAAATCTTCGGATTTCATAGAATAATTTTTATACCTTTCAACATCGTTAATATCAGGTACATTTGGCCAACTGAGTACGATACCGGATTCTACAATTTGATGCTTAAAGATGTCTATTATTATGAGGTTAATTGACTTTTCATGAAGTTTATTCATATTACAATAGCATAAGCATGTCAGTAAGTATAGTGTAACATCAAGGCATGAGAATGTTATATTTTTCTTTTCAGTATGTTTTATAAATATACCTTTTTCCGGATCGTATAATTCAATTAGTGATTTAAATGTATTGTAGCACTTATCTTTGAATTTTGATATTTTAGTGTTCATATAAAACATCGTATAATTTAAATATTTTAAACACTCATATTGAAGCTTTGTATCTTTAGAAGTACATATATTGCTTTGTGATTTTTCATCCAATAGATCACATAAATCTAAAAGAAGCATTTTGCCTTCTTCATTTTTAGAGTAACTTATGAATATGTTTAAAGCTAAACATAACTTCAATGTTTCTTCAAATGATAGAGTATATAATTCATTGTTGAATTCAAGGAACATATTTAGAATGTCCATTGCAAATTCCTCATAATTAGACCTATCATTGTCTGTGCTCATTTTTGAGTATTTGTAATAGGCTGCCATCATGAGCGCCTGAGATGAAAATTTAAATTTTTTATCTTTTTCTTCTAGTTTTAATTCATCAATGCAGTCATCACTTATGTCTTTTTTGTCAACGAAGACACCATCTCCATTTCTTAAATATGTTGCGTAGAAATCGAGTTGTTTTTTGCACAGCTTTAGATATAATTGACTTAAAGAATATTTATTTTTATCTATGTCCTTAAACTTACTGTAATAATCAGAGAGTTCCATTAAGCAAAGTGTCATAAAGCATGTACTGTCAATATTTATTTCTCTTTTAAATTTTTCATCATTCCAACATAATTCATCATCAATGTTTATAAGTTTCGGATTGGCCTTTCTATATATACATAATAGTGGAGAAAGATTTTTAAATGTGGTAATATCAAAGTTGTCTAGGTTATTTAATTTTAATTTTTTAGAAGAGGTACATATGCCGCACCTTGAGTAAAGTGAAATTTGTTTTACAGATTCTTTACATAAATGAAAAAGTTGATTTTCGATGTTTTCTTTTTTTAGTTTGTTCATTCTTAAGAATGGACCGATATATTTCAATTATATACACCTACTATAAATTAATCCTTATATAAATAATATGATGTAAAGGTGAAAATAGTTCTTATTAATTTAAATTTGAAGGGAAGAATTTTTGTGAAAATAGGAAAACTTAACTGGGATGATCTAAATAGTATAATAGATAACAATAGAGGGAGTATTAGAGATGATATAAGAATAAGAGGTGGAATTGGTGAGGATTGCAGTGTTATAAATTTTGGAGATTATGAGTGTGTTGTCTCAACGGATCCTATAACTGGTGCAGATCATAACAGTGGTAAGCTTGCGGTACATATAAATTGTAATGATATAGCTTCAAGTGGAGTGGAACCAATAGGGATACTTGTAACAATCCTTGCGCCAGAGACATGCTCTCTTTACGATATAAAGTCTTTAATGAGTGATATAAATGAAGAAACGAAAAAGCTTAATATAGAGGTACTCGGAGGACATACAGAAGTTACTTCAGCTGTTAATAAAATGATTGTATCGTGCACGATAATAGGCAAAGGAAAAAGAAATTCAGCGGTATCAACATCTGGGGCATTACCTGGAGATGACATAGTAGTTACAAAAAAATTATGCCTTGAGGGTACAAGTATAATTGTAAATGACTATGAGGAGAAGGTTAAAGGGATTTTAACGCCGGAGGAGATACAAAAGGCAAAAAATTATACAGAATACTTAAGCGTTGTAAAGGAAGGGATAATTGCAGGCAAGTTTAAAGTAAACTCAATGCATGACATCACAGAAGGTGGTGTACTTGGTGCTTTATGGGAAGTATCTGAGGCCAGTAAACTTGGATTTAAAGTATATAGTGAAAGAATGCCATTAAGTTCAATTACAAAAAAGCTATGTAATAGATACAATATAGATCCATTAAGATTTATATCTTCTGGAAGTATGCTTATAACTACACATAATGGGGAAAAGCTTATAAAAGAATTAAATAAAAGTGGTATTTCTGGTACAATTATAGGAGAAATTATAAAGGATGGGCACATACTTGTAAAATCAAATAAGGAGGAGATTGTAACGCCGCCTGAGAGGGATGAATTATTTGATTTTCATGAAAAAATGTTATAAATTACAAATTAATATAAGCTGACTTTTGGAGGTAATTATGAGAATAGATGGTAGGAAGAACAATCAAAATAGGCATATAAAGATAACAAGACACTACACAAGATATGCTGAGGGTTCTGTACTAATTGAAACGGGAAATACAAAGGTTATTTGTACGGCCTCTGTTGAGGAAAGGATTCCTCCGTTTTTAAAAGGAAAAGGTGAAGGATGGATAACTTGTGAATATAATATGCTGCCGAGAGCTACACAAGTTAGAAAGGTTAGAGATATAACTAGGGGTAAAATGGATGGCAGAAATATGGAAATTCAAAGGCTTATAGGAAGGGCACTAAGATCAGTTGTTGATCTCAAGGCCATGGGTGAAAGAACTATATGGATAGATTGTGATGTGATACAAGCTGATGGAGGAACCAGAACTGCATCAATTTCTGGAGCTTTTGTGGCTTTGGTAGATGCAGTAAATAGAATTCATAAGCATATACCATTTTCGATTTATCCTGTTAGAGAATTTGTAAGCGCAGTTAGTGTTGGAATCGTTAATGGAGAAAAACTTTTGGATTTATGTTATGAAGAAGATTCTAATGCAAAAGTGGATATGAATATTGTTATGACTGATTCTGGAAAGTTTATAGAAATTCAGGGTACAGGTGAAAAGAGTCCTTTTTCGAGAGAAGATCTTAATGATTTAATATCTCTTGGTGAAAGGGGGATAAAAAATATGATTCAGGTTCAAAAGGAGAGTTTAAAGGTAGATTCTTTATGGATTGGAACAGGAGAAGAGATATGAAAAAATTAATTGTAGCAAGTAATAATCAGGGAAAGATAAAAGAAATAAAACAAATTTTATCAAAGTATGATATGAATATAGTATCACTTAAGGATGAGAAAATAGATATAGAAGTAGAGGAAAATGGGACTACTTTTATGGAAAATGCATATATAAAAGCCTCGATGATACATAAATTAGTAAAGGATTGTATGGTTCTTGCAGATGATTCTGGTCTTATGGTTGACTGCCTTAATGGAGCACCTGGAATTTATTCCGCCAGATTTGCTGGAGAACATGGAAACTCCAAGAAAAATAATGATAAATTATTGGATTTGTTATCTAAGAAGGATAAGGATAAGAAAACTGCTAAATTTGTATGTTCAATGGTTCTTATTGTAAATGATAATAAGGTTATAAAGGTTCAAGGTGAGGTGAGTGGAGAAATAATAGATAAAGAAAAAGGAATGAATGGCTTTGGATATGATCCTTTATTTTATATGCCAGAATATAATATGACTTTTGGAGAAATGGACTCTGGCTTAAAAAATTCAATAAGCCATAGAGCAAATGCTTTAAAGAAACTTGAAAAAGAAATTGAGCAAATAGTTTAGGAGGATAGCTGTGAACATAGGGGTAGTGAGTGATACGCATAGATATACACCTTCTATTGAGAAAGTGATAGATAAGATTCAGGATGTGGATTTACTTATACATTTAGGTGACAATATAGAAGATGTAGATAATATATCACAATTTTATAATGGAAGAATCATAAATGTAAAAGGAAATTGTGATTTCAAAACTGATATGCCATCGGAAAAAATAGAGATTATAGATGATAAGAAATTCTTTATAACACATGGGCATAGGTATGATGTTAAATATGATATATCTCGATTAAAGTATAGAGCATTTGAATTAAATGCTGATATTGTATTATTTGGTCATACACATATATCCTTTGTAGCTTTTGAGGATGGGATATGGTTTATAAATCCTGGTAGTCCAAGTCTAGCCAGAGATGGTTTTAACAGCATAGCGATTATAAACATAGAGAATGGCAAGATATCACCAGGTATAATCAATGTTTAATTGTAAAAAAATTTTTAAATAGGTCTTGACGAATCTAAATATATCGTGTAGAATAATCTATGTCGTTCGGAGTTATTTGGTAAACTCCGGTTATCATGTAAGACATTTTAATATCGGGGTGTGGCGCAGATGGGAGCGCGCGTGGTTTGGGACCATGAGGTCGCAGGTTCAAGCCCTGTCACCCCGACCATTAAATTTAACATATGCGGGTGTAACTCAATGGTAGAGTGCCAGCCTTCCAAGCTGGTTACGAGGGTTCGATTCCCTTCACCCGCTCCATATATGCGTCTTTAGCTCAGTTGGATAGAGCAACGGCCTTCTAAGCCGTGTGCCGGGGGTTCGAATCCCTTAAGACGCACCATTTGTGGTGAGTATAGTTCAGTTGGTAGAGCGCTAGATTGTGGTTCTAGTTGTCAAGGGTTCGAGTCCCTTTACTCACCCCAGGTGTTGGGGTGTCGCCAAGTGGTAAGGCAATGGACTTTGACTCCATCATTCGTAGGTTCAAATCCTGCCATCCCAGCCATAAGGTTTACTAGCTCAGTTGGTAGAGCACATGACTTTTAATCATGGTGTCCGGGGTTCGATTCCCCGGTAAGCCACCACAAATATGCGGTAAAAGAAATTAAATACATAATTAAACTACTTATATTGAGCAGGTGTGGCGAAATTGGCAGACGCACTAGACTTAGGATCTAGCGCTTTACGGCATGGGGGTTCGAGTCCCTTCACCTGCACCATATGCGGGAGTGGCTCAGAGGTAGAGCGTCACCTTGCCAAGGTGAACGTCGCGAGTTCGAATCTCGTCTTCCGCTCCAGATATATAAGCATGCGGGTGTAACTCAATGGTAGAGTGCCAGCCTTCCAAGCTGGTTACGAGGGTTCGATTCCCTTCACCCGCTCCAAAATATGCGCCTTTAGCTCAGTTGGATAGAGCAACGGCCTTCTAAGCCGTGTGCCGGGGGTTCGAATCCCTTAAGACGCACCATTAACTATTATGCGCTATTAGCTCAGTTGGCTAGAGCACCTGACTCTTAATCAGGGTGCCCAGGGTTCGAGTCCCTGATAGCGCACCATACATCATCGGGGTGTGGCGCAGATGGGAGCGCGCGTGGTTTGGGACCATGAGGTCGCAGGTTCAAGCCCTGTCACCCCGACCATTAAAACTTAACATATGCGGGTGTAACTCAATGGTAGAGTGCCAGCCTTCCAAGCTGGTTACGAGGGTTCGATTCCCTTCACCCGCTCCAATGTATGCGTCTTTAGCTCAGTTGGATAGAGCAACGGCCTTCTAAGCCGTGTGCCGGGGGTTCGAATCCCTTAAGACGCACCATTAACTACTTTATGCGCTATTAGCTCAGTTGGCTAGAGCACCTGACTCTTAATCAGGGTGCCCAGGGTTCGAGTCCCTGATGGCGCACCATATTTTTTTATACATGGTGAGTATAGTTCAGTTGGTAGAGCGCCGGATTGTGGTTCCGGTTGTCAAGGGTTCGAGTCCCTTTACTCACCCCACTTTATAAGGTTTACTAGCTCAGTTGGTAGAGCACATGACTTTTAATCATGGTGTCCGGGGTTCGATTCCCCGGTAAGCCACCATAAGTATGTGGTAAAAGAAATTAAATACATAGTTAAACTACTTATATTGAGCAGGTGTGGCGAAATTGGCAGACGCACTAGACTTAGGATCTAGCGCTTTACGGCATGGGGGTTCGAGTCCCTTCACCTGCACCATATGCGGGAGTGGCTCAGTGGTAGAGCGTCACCTTGCCAAGGTGAACGTCGCGAGTTCGAATCTCGTCTTCCGCTCCAGATATATAAGTATGCGGGTGTAACTCAATGGTAGAGTGCCAGCCTTCCAAGCTGGTTACGAGGGTTCGATTCCCTTCACCCGCTCCATTTTGTTGTTTAAAATTAATTTTACAAAATAAAATATAAATTTATATAAGCACCCATAGCTCAGTTGGATAGAGTAATGGACTTCGAATCCAGAGGTCGTGGGTTCGACTCCCACTGGGTGTACCATGAAGCACTGAAAACACTATGTTTAGTGCTTTTTTATTTTCTATAAAATTAAATTTTGCCCTCTTTTTTGCCCCTTATAGAATTTAAAAAAATAAAAAGGTGTTATTTTGCCCCCATAAATTTATATAAATCATTTAATTTGGATGCTGCCTTTTTCTTCATGCCTTCCAATACATGAGTATATATATCAAGAGTAGTAGCTACATTGCTATGACCAAGTAACTCCTGTACTGTTTTAGGTTCTTCACCTAATTCAAATAATCTAGTAGCAAAAGTATGTCTTAGATCATGAAATTTCCTATCTTGCAATCCAATATTACTAAGTATTCTCTTAAATCTTTTACGTATATTACTACTGTCTAAATATTTACCGTACATATTACAGAAAACTAAACTGTTATTTTCATATAAATTAGCCATTTTTAACTTTAATTCTTTTTGGTGAAGTTCATATTGCTGTAGCCTTTTAGTTAAAAATGAGGGTATAGATACTATTCTGTTGCTGTTTTCACTTTTAGGTGTTTGTAGTACTATATGGCAGTTTTTACGACCTTCCTTACTAACATCACATGTATATTTTACTGTTTTATTTACACGTATAGTATCATTATCAAAGTCAATATCATCCCATGTTAAAGCCAATAGTTCACCCTGTCTTAGTCCTGAATTAAGAGCAGTTAAAAATAATACTTCCAGGTCATGTCCTTTAATAGCTTCTACAAATCTTTCTTGTTCTTCCAAACTGAATGGCTTTACATCATTAACTTTATTTAATTTTTTTTCTTCACTATCTTTAGGAATTACTATTGCGTGGGAAAAATCTTTTATAATCATGTTGTTATCATAAGCATATCTAATAGCAGGAGCTATTAATTTGTGTAGGTTTTTTATACAATTTACGGACTTACCTTTTTTAATTAATTTATTATAATAGTTTTGTATATCCTTAGAGTTAATGTCTTTTAATTTGATCTTTGATATTTCACTATTTTTAATATAGTTTCTGTAAATTCCTTCATATCTTTCTTTAGTAGATGGCTTAATATCCACACAATGAACATCAAAGAGCCAGTCACATAAAAAATTTCCAAATAATTCTTTATTATTTACACCATAGTCAAGCTCTTTAGTAATAGTTTTTATTTTGGATTCAAGTTCTTTGACACTGCTGCCATATATATCTTTAGGTTTCAAAAGGTTTTTATGTCTTAATCTATAGAAGTAATATTCTTTACCGTTTTTAACTTTTTTCTTATAGATTGTTTTGGCCATGCTTTTACTCCTCTCTTAATACTGTAGTTACTATATAACATTATAAAGTAACTACACATCTAAAGTATTAAAATCAATATCCAGGTCATTATATATTCCAACTTTTATTTTGTCCGTAAATGAATAAATTTCAGGAGCTCCATAATGCATTGTATCATCAAGTCTATATACTAATATACTTTTCTTCATAGGATTTACTATCCAGTATTCACGTACTTTATATAAATCATATAAAGCCAACTTTCTTATATAATCATTTGATGGATTAAAGGGTGATACTATTTCAATGATTAAATCAGGAGCACCCATGCATCCCTTGTCGTCTAATTTATTCTTATCACATATTACAGATATATCAGGCTGAATAATGTTTCTGCAATTATTAATGTTATCATCATTAGATAGAAATACATCAAAAGGAGCGGAATATACTTTGCAGTTACCATTGTTAGACTTAATATAGTTATTTATGATAGTAGAAAGCTCCATGATGATGCCTTGATGTATTCTTGATGGAGCGGGTGACATATCATATATTGTACCTTCTATAAGCTCAATTCTCTTATTTTCAGGGTATTTCATATAATCAACATAAGTATATGAATTATTTTTAGCTGTATTATCCATATATTTTTATCTCCTTTCTTTCATATGATTAAATTTTGTGTTTTGCAAATTCGGTAAAAGTAATTTGTTTTGTTACCGAACTAATTTCTATTTAAAAGGGTGCTGCAAATTTGAAGCAGGGGTATTAAATATTTGTTCTGCTGCAATGTCGGCAGATTGTTCCATATATGTATGTTGCATATCCAGGCCTATAATATATCCAAGTTGTGGCATATCGTTAGCTATATGTTTAATTTCATGTACAAAAGTTTTACATTGAGTTTTATAATTTACTTCACCGTTTAAAATAAGATGATAATTCCCTCTTCTACTCAGATATACAAAACCTAATGCACTAGATGGTAAATTGCATGCTATAGTAGTTTTTACATTATATGCGTTCATAACTTCATAGAAAGGAATATCCTCATTTAAAAGAGCCTTCAATAAAGGTTTATCTAGTATATCCATACGGTCATCCCCTTTGGTGATTTATTCAGTTAGAGTTTATATAAAATAATATAATTAGCCATCGTTTTTGTCTTCTTCATCTTCAATAGCTTTTATAATTCTAACTATTTTCTTTATATCATTAGGAACCATGTCTTTTGTTTGTTTGAAAAGTAGTTTTAAATCTTCTCTTTCTTTTAATGTATTCCAGAAGTTAGCTAGTTCTGGATCATCACTTAATGATTCTGATATTTTCTCAACTGAAGTATCTTTTTTAGGATTAGAAATAATTTCTTTGCTGTCTGTTCTTCCAAGTAAATAATCTATAGACACATTAAAATAATCGGCTATTTTTTCTAATGTATCAAAATCTGGTTTTCTATTGTCATTTTCATATCTAGTTATAGTTACTGGAGTAACTCCAATTTTCTCGGCTAATTGTTTTTGTGTTAATCCTTTAGATTCTCTTATCTTTTTTATTTTAGAACCAATTTCCATTTTATCACCTCATAATATTTATATTATACATGTATTATATCCAAAATGGAATATATTTATATAATTTTTTTATGAACATATCCATATTGGTATTGACAACATACCTATATGGATATATAGTATAAATACAACATACCAATATGGTATGAAATGAAATAGGAGGAACACAGTATGGAAGTTAAAATTGCAAGAATAAAAAAAGGATTAACTCAACTAGAACTTTGTAAAATAGTTAAAACTTCTCCCAAAAAGCTAGTTGAGATTGAAAGAGGAAATTATGGAAATGTAACAAAGGCTTTAATGGAGAAGATAGCAAAAGCACTTGATACAACAGTGCAGAAATTATTTTTTAATGACTAATATAAATAGACTTAGCATATCTTAAAATTTCAAAATGACAGCTCATGTACAAACATAATTGAAGTGCAATACTTCAAAGAAAATACTTAATATCAATAATGAGGAGGATTAAGAAAAAATGGAAGAAAATATCAAAGCTAAAAGTTATGAAAGTAAAGAAACTATACTGGTAAGTCCTACAGAGGCAATGAGAATTTTAGGAGTAGGCAGAAATAGGATGTATTGTGATTTACTAAAAAGAGACGATTTTCCGGCATTTAAAATTAATTCTAAGTATTTTGTTAATAGATTAAAACTTCAGGAATGGGCCGACAAAATGTGCGGAAAATAACAAAATATAGTTAAGGCTAACAAGTAGGTGGTGACGTGAATCCTAATAAAAACATATTTTTTAAACGATTTGATGGAGCAGTAAGAAAAATATTTTTTGAAGATAAAAGTAAGTATATAGTTTTATCATGGATTATATTTAGGACTAATTATCAAGAAGAATATCAAGGTTTAAAAAGGAATGAATGTTATTTTAGTTATTCAGTAGTTGAAAATGAATGTAATGTGAGCAGGTGGAAGTTACAAAAGATATTACTTGAATTGGAGGCAGAAAATTTTATTGTTTGGATTCATAAAAGCAAAGCAAAATACACTCAAAGTATTATATATCTTATAGAAAATGAACAGTATAGTAAACAGCACAGTAAACAATACGGTAAAAGCGTTGAAAACAATAGTATTGAAGATAATTGCAATATGGTAAACAATACGGTTGACAATACATCTTCTAGAAATATATCTAAAAATAAATCTAATATATATACTACAATTTTTGAATATTGGAATAGTAAAAAAATAATAACTCATAAAAAAATAACTAAAGATATGGAAAATGCAATAGATAAAGCTTTAAAAACATATTCAGATAAAGAAATAAGACAAGCAATAGGTACTTATTCGCAAGTACTCAAAAGTGATTTCTATTTTAATTACAAATGGAGCTTAAAGGATTTTCTTAATAGAAAAAATGGAATAAGCACATTTATGGATGAAGGTACTAACAAATGTAACTATGATGAATATTTAAAACATAAACAACTTAAAGAAAAAAATAAATCAAATGTTAATAATGAGTGTAGGCCAAATGCAGGAGCATTTCAAGAAATTAAATAACATGATTTATGAAGTAGGAGGATGATAAAAATATGAAACTTTATAATATACAAGCTGAAAGAGATCTATTAGGATCTATAATTATTAAACCAGATAACTTATGTGATTGTGTAGATTTATTAAAAGGTGATGATTTTTTTAAAGATGGTCATAAATTGATATATTCCGCTATCACAAGGTTATATACGAGTAACAAAGATGTTAACGTAACTACTATTGCAGAGGCTTTAAATTCAAAGTTGAACATAGTTGGAGGAATAACATATATTTCACAACTTGCAGGTCAGACACTTCAGGTTGAAAGTATAAAATCATATGCTGAGATAATAAAAAAGTATTCCAATGCCAGAAAATTATTTGCAGTGTTAAAAAAAGATACAACAAGAATAGAGAAAACAGATGCAGATATAAAAAGCATAGTAAGAGAATTGCAGGATCTAAGTTTAGAGTTTGAAAGCAAGATCAATGCAGATAATGGAGAATTAGATAAGCCTATGGCAAATGTGTTGGACAGTCTTGAAAAAAGATATTTAAATGGTGGAGCCATACAAGGCATAGGAACAGGGTACAAGAAGTTAGATAAAACACTTAATGGATTAAATAGAAGTGATTTTATAGTTATATCTGCTAGGCCGTCAATGGGTAAAACAGCCTTTGCAATAAACATGGCTTTAAATATATCCAAACAACATAATATAAGCTTTTTTTCTTTAGAAATGTCAAAAGAACAACTGTTGGAAAGAGCGTTGGCCGCTAAAGCTTTAATTAAAATGAATAATATTAAATCTGGTAAGTTAACAGATGAAGAATGGACTAGTATAAGCCAGAAAAGTGGGTTGATAGTAAGTTCTGGTTTAAAGATATATGACAAAGTGTATTCTCTAAATGGTATAAAAGCTGAATGCAAAAAAAGAAAATTACAAGAAGGACTCGATGTTGTTATAATAGATTACTTAACTCTTATTGATGGAGCTGAAAAATCAAATAATAGAGTTCAGGAGGTAAGTAAAATATCCAGGCAGCTAAAATTAATGGCTAAGGAATTAAATATCGTGGTAATATCATTAGCACAATTAAGTCGAGCACCAGAGGCAAGAAACGACCATAGGCCTATGCTTTCAGATTTAAGAGAATCTGGTTCAATAGAACAAGATGCAGACATAGTCATTTCTCTTTATAGGGACGAGTATTACAATCTAAATACCAATGATAAAGGTATTATAGAAGCTATAATTGAAAAGCAGCGAAATGGTAGAACTGGATTTGTTAAACTAGCGTGGAAACCAGAATATCAATTAATCACAGATAAATCTCCATATGTTGAAGATGGAACCTATAGCCCTGATATATTTAAAAATAAGGGAGTCCAAACAAGTATGAATTAAGTATAGTGTTGATTAGTTATGATTCGGTCATTACTCCAGATCATTAAAAACATATATAAGGAGGCTTAAATGAAGGACAGACTATTAGTTGTACTGATAGATAGTGTTAAAATTAAATATTTAAAATGCAGTGATATTGAGTTTAAAAAGTACATTGGAAAAATACTTGCGGGAGATATTGACATTAAACGTAATGGATTAATTGAAGATTCAAAAACAAAGGGGTGGCGGGATGAGTAAAGTTTTAAATTGGATAAAAATAAGATATAGAGGTAAGAGATTTTACTTATTAAAAGTAAGTTTCAATAAAGTCAAAGGATTTAAAGTTAAAACTAATGGTATTACTTTTGTAGTTATAAATAAGAATATGAATCCTATAGAAAGAAGCAAAACTCTTCATAAGTTAGTAAAAGAGCATCACAATATTCGCTTATTTTGTGCAGCAGGGAAGGTGTCTTATAAGTGATTAAGTTAAAAGCTTCATATGATACGGAGGAGGAAAGAGACAAGCTCATAAAACTTATAGAATATGGGTTCGCGTTTAAAAGAGAACCAAAAATATATAAAAAAGAAGGTCCATATAAAAAAATACGAATGGACCTATTAAATAAATAATTAAGCTTACGTATTAAGCAAACTTATGACCTGAACAATTATAAGTTTACTTGATATATAAAGCTTATGTCAATGGAGGTACTTAAAATGTCATTAGCAATATTTATGGCTTATATAGATTATTGCAAGGAACAGCATAAGGAGCCTGATATTCAGGAGCTGCAGCAATGGAAGAAAAAATATAATCATAGATAAATAAAAAAATGTGTGGTTACTGTGTAAATTTATATAGTAACCACTGTTATATTTAAGGTGGTGAAAATCATTGTATTGTGTTATACAGAAAGTTTTTAATAAAAAATGTAACTCATTAGGAGAAGCTAAAGAATTAAAAGTAGATCCCTTTGAATTATCTATAGATGGAGTACCACAAAGAATCAGATATTATTATACATACAGTGAAGAAAGGTTCCAAAGAACTCATAGGGAAGCTTTTAAGATAAGTATACATGAAAGCTATAGAGAAGATGGCAAGGTTAAGAAAAAGCAATGGGTAATATGCACTATAAGTTATTATGATATAGTTGATGGTTGGTCATATATCGGAGATCATATTGTAGGTTTAGATGATAAATTAAAGGATATAGGTATTACGGAAGATGAATTATATAATATGGTATATAAAAAGTTTGATCCTATTATAGCGGCAGTAGAAAAAGAATATAAAGGTACAGATGAATACAAGGCTAAAAAGAAACATAAAAGGATATTGGATAAATATAGAGAGTCAAAGAATAAATTTGAAAAGAAGTATGGCCAAGATACTTATGATTATTGCTATGATGTATTTGGTGTTCTTAGGAATAAAGAATATTTGAAAGAGCTCCAGGATGCATATAAAGCAAATGAGGAATTTTATAGTAGTTACTATGATAATTTCAAAAGTAACTACAGTAGTAATAATAGTAGTAGTTACTTTGATACTGTACAGAGTAACTACACAGAAGATGAAAAAGTTAAGCTTAAGAAAATATACAAGGTACTTGCATTAAAATTTCATCCGGATATGAATAACGGTGATGCTGATATGATGAAGTTTGTAAACAAACTAAAAGAGGAGTGGGGAATATAAATGTAGTTGCTATGTAAAATATACATTAACTATTAAATATTTTAGAAACATCTTAATGGTGTTTCTTTTTATTTTAAAGTAGGAATTTTGATATATTATAATAATTAGATATATACGCTGTATGAATATAATGCGAGGTAACTATTGAAATTAAAAATATAAACAATGTTATTTGAAAATTGAATAATGCGCTATTAAAGAGTAAAAATGTTTTATATTTATTACAAAAAATAATCATTTAAAATTAAGCAACTCATGATATAATTACCATAAGTTAAGGTTAAAATAGTAAGATATTCATTCCTAAAATCTTCATAGTATATGTCTCCTTTCTACGCACCATATTCATCAAGATATTCTTTTTTTGTGTTTGTTACCTCATTTGATTATCCTTATAGGAATGGATAGTATCTAATCTACGAAGTTACAAACTTATTTCAAAAAAATCTTATCCCTATTTATAGCTAAATTGTGCTATAATATCCAAGTAAATTAACTTGAAATTTGATGAAAATATTGCTTTTTATCAAAATCTTAAACTTATTTTAGACAGTAACGGTTTATCAAACTATGAAGCAGCTAATTTGTGCGGTATGACCTCGCAAACGATTGACAACAGAATAAATAAGAAGGTGTAAAAACCTAAATTCGATATACTTAAAAGACTTGCAGAAGGATTAGATGTAAGCATAAACAAATTATTATATGGTACTGACTTCTTTAATTCCGAAAAATTTAAAAGCATTTTAAATGCAAAGAAGAATTAGTTATAGAAACAGAAAATATAGTATCATTACCCCAAAAGGATTATTGGAAAAAGTAAAATATACAAAATACCATCAAAGGAGATATAACTAATGGCAAAAAGCATAGAAGAACAAATTGAAGATTGGGGCAAGAAGCAACTGAGCGAAACAAAGTACTACACCAAAACAGAAAATATCAACCCTGAAATAGAAAATGCCCTAAAAAATGCACCTTCTAAAAGTGGCGGTAAAGGTACAAATTATCCAGATATTAAATTATTTATCGAAACAAAGACCATGCGTAAGATTCCGGTAATGATCGAAGTAAAAGGCACTAAGGGATCATTTATTAAAACAAATGATATCGGAGAAATATACAATAAGAAGAAAGACGGAACACCGAATTTTACCAATATAAATAAGTATGCTGTCAATGGTGCTATTCATTATGCAAATGCAATAATAGAGAATACAACCAGTTATAAGGAAGTAATTGCAATAGGTTTGAATGGCTATGATGAACCAACCGGAAGAATTATTGAGCTGGATGTTTATTATGTATCATTAGACAATTACTGTATCCCCAAGAAAATAGGTGCTTATACGGATTTATCTTTCCTTCTTCCTAAAAACATTGATAGTTTCATAGAAGAAGTAGATAAGTCAAGCCTTACTGAAGAAGAAGTCGAAGCAAAGGCAAAAGAATTTGAAAATGAAATTGAGATCAAACTGAAAAATTAAATCAAGTTATGCAGGACGATCTAAAAATTTCTGTTGGTTCAAGGGTAGAGCTTGTAACTGGTATGATTATGGCTGCTCTTGGTGTAGAAGGAAAAGTTGCACCGCTAGAAATTGCAGACCTTAAAGGTGAAACCGGCGCAAGAACTAATGATGGTCATGTAATAATCAACAAAATAGATTCTTTCTTAGCAGAACGTAACCTTCCGCAAGAAAAGAAAGATATGATTATTAACGACCTTTCACGTGTATTTATATACTCTGATTTATGGCAAACCGTTAATGGAGAAAGCAAATTAAAAACTGTCTATACAAGCGTTAAAAATGATATTATGCCTATTTTTACATCAGCAAAGCATTTGGATTTTACTGGCAGATTGTTCAATGTATTAAATGCATGGGTTGATATTCCAGATAGTGATAAAAATGATGTGGTATTAACTCCACGTTATATTACTGATCTTATGGCAAAGATTGCGCAAGTCAACAAGGATAGTTATGTATGGGATTATGCAGTTGGTTCTGCTGGCTTCTTAATATCTTCTATGAAGCTAATGATTAAGGATGCAGAGGAACGTATAAAAAGCCCAAAAGAACTAAGTAAAAAAATAGCGAATATTAAGTATCAACAGCTTTTAGGTATTGAAAAGCGGTCTGATATTTATTTGTTAGCAGTCTTAAATATGATCCTTATGGGAGATGGTTCTTCTAACATCATCCACAAGGATAGCTTGACCGAATATAGCGGTAATTATGAACAAGGTGTATTGAATGGTCAAGTATATCCAGCTAATGTATTTTTACTAAATCCACCTTATTCTGCACAAGGTAAAGGCTTTATTTTTGTAGAAAAAGCATTAAATCGCATGTCAAATGGCAAAGCTGTTATCTTAATACAAGAAAATGCAGGTAGCGGAAGTGGTTTACCATATACTAAGAGAATACTTAAACATAATACCCTTCTTGCAAGTATCCACCTGGCAGATATTTTTAGAGGAAAAGCAGGTGTTCAGGTTGCCATATACGTTTTTAATATTGGAACTCCGCATGATATTCATCAAATGGTAAAATTTATTGATTTTTCTAATGATGGATACACCAGACAAAACAGAAAAAAGTCAAGTCAAGAAACCAATTTAAAAAACACAGATAATGCAATTGAAAGATACGAAGAACTTGTTAATATTGTACTTTATGGAAAATCTTATCTTCATTACTTTACTGAGGATGAATATATAGAAGATACTATTACATTAAATGGAGATGATTGGACTTTTAAACAACATCAAATAATTGAAACCATACCTACTGAAGATGATTTGAGGAATACTGTCAAAGAATATCTTAGTTGGAAAGTTTCTATGATAATTAGAGGTAATATGAATGATTAAATTCAAGAAATTTAAAATTGAAGAAGTTTTGCAATGGCAATCACAAAAAGAAATTGACCCTCTTAAAATAAATGAGCTAACAATCAAAAGTGATATTAAATATCCATTTTATGGGCAATCAACGATAGACAATGGTATTATTTCATATCTTAGCTTAACAGAAAGTGTATTAAACAATAAACTAGGTAAACCAACAATATTGATACATTCAAATAACCAAAACATAGTGTATTTAGAAACTCCATTTTATTTAAAAGATGGTCATGGAGCAACAAGTGTTTTACAATCTGACAATTTAAATGAAAAAATTGCTTTGTATATTATCACGTGTATCAAGAAAGTAATCACAAAGAAATTTGCTTACAATGAAAAAGCCACAAAAAGTGCTCTTAAAAACACTTATATTAAATTGCCAGTAAATAATAATAATGAAATTGATTATATTTACATGGAAAACTGTATACGCAAACTTGAAGAAAAATATATACGCGAATTTTCAGTCTATCTAACAGCAAGCAAATTGGACAATTATAAATTATCTAATAAGGAATTGGAATTGCTCACTAAGAAAATTGTAACGAAGGAGTATAAACTGGAAAAATTATTTAAAGCAGAAACTGGGAATGTTGATTTACAACAGAAAGATATAGATGGAAAAGGGGAGTATTTTATAAATTCTGGTATACAAAATTATGGTATTAAAGGCAAAACAACTCGTAAAGCCAAAATTTTTTCCGATAATACAATTACCATTGATTTTTTCGGTAATGCATATTATAGACCATTTAAGTATAAAATGGCTACACATAATCATGTATTTTCATTGTCTGGAGATATAATTAAAAATGAAAAAGTTGGATTATATTTAGTTTCTCAAATGTCATATTTTAAGCAAATGTTTTCATATAGTAATATGGCAACATGGAATAAAATAAAAGGTTTATCAATTAGTCTTCCTGTCAATAGCAACGGAAATATAAATTTTGATTACATGGAAGAATACATTAACATTTTAGAAAAACTTACAATTAAAGATGTTGTAGAATGGAAGAACAAAATAGTTACAGCAACTAAAAAATGTTGTTAAACTTATACGATTATACAAAATGAAAGGTATTTTTTGATGTTATTATCTTTTTAATACGATCATGTTTCCTTTATTTGATCGCAAATTTTGCTTTTATAATCTTTAACCATTTGAAAACATTGGTTTTATTGTTAATTTGGTTTCATAGTTAGGAAACAGAATGCATAATTAAAAAAAGAATAATTTAAAAGGTATAGAGATTGGTAAAGATGAAATTGATATAAAAAAAGTTATTTTTGATTTAATAAAAGGAGCAATAGATCTGTTAACATCCTTTCCTTGGATTTAACTATAAGATTTATTAAGATTTGCATAATAGTCTTATTTGGTGTATTAGCTGAAAAAATGAACAATTTGCAAAAACATTGCATTATTCAAAGTTGAACTATGAGGTGTTTTTGTGTCATATTTCAAATATATTAAGAACTCTATTGATATATAAAAACATAATTAGTTACTATAAATAATTACATAATAACTACACTTAAAGTATTGGTATAACTGGATTAACACAATATATTATGATATAATAAATAGTGAAAGTACTGCACTTTTTTATAAGTGTAAGGCATTAGAAATAATGGCCGCAGGAAATTTAATTAAGTTCAAATTGAACTGATTATTTTCCTGTGGCTTTTTGTTTTATTTAAATAAATATTAGAAAAGGAGATAGATAAGAAATGAAAAGAAAAGATTAGAATTAAGAGACATAGCAGGAAAGGTATTAGATAGTTATGAGGGAAAGTATCAAGAACTATTAAATAATTATAAAAGTGAAAAATTACAATGTTCACAGTATAAAGATGATATTAAAAAAAGTAAAGGTTTGGAGCTGCATAATAAATATTTAAGGAAAATAAATGACCTAAAAAGTAATATGGATAACGAATTGATGGGCATAGCAGAAAATAAGAAAAATGAACTTATTGCAGCACAGGAGGAAAAGAATAAACCTTAGATTTAAATAAAGCTTTTCCTAGTACACAAAGTTTTATGACATCTCAAGAACAATATAATAAACATATGCAGGCTTTTCAATATCTGTATAAGGCAATTGAAAATAGTTCAAATTTATTAATGGCTAATTCACTATTAAAATCAGGTGATACTAAAGCAATAGGAAGCTTTCTTGAAAAGAATATAGATAATAACGACTTAGTCAATGTTGTAGAAGCAAATCTAAAGTCTACAAAGGATCAAAATATGATGATATACTGCAATTATATCAGATTCAAGAATAACAGAGGTTGACGATTTAGACGGTATACTTAAAAGCCTTAAATTGATGCAAATGATAATACAAAAATACGTACAGGACTAGGGTTTAATAGGGTACATGATATTAATAAAGATTTTAATTATAATGATTGATTTATGAAAATGGTAATCCATTATCACAGTTTTTTAGATAATTAATACTAAATTAAAGTAGTATTGGAAGTGAGATTTGAATATCTGGAGGGATAACATGAATACATTACAATCAATTGAAAAAGACCTTATAAATTATTTCAATAAAGATAAGAAAATTAATGTTTTAAATAAGAAACTAGAAATTTTAAAAAGGCAAATAACTGAAATAGATAGTAAACTTCAAAGTATAGATGTAGACCTTCCAGAAGATCCGCTCTCAATTAATATGATGAAAGGGTACAAACAAGCCATAGCGGTGAAAGTTATGCAGAAAGAGCTTTAATTAAAATAACAGATAGATTATTAAATGAAAAAGCATATAAAAAAGAAGAAATTGCAGATATAGAAGAAACCTTAAGAAATCTTGAATTAATAATATAGGTATTGATGATGCAGTAAGCAATTTAGACAAACAAGACTTTGAATTTTTGAAACAAAAGTATAAGTATGGCAAAAGAGATTGGCAATTAGGCATGATATTTAATATGTCTTCAGGAGGAGCCACAAAGAGAAGACATAGAATTATTGATGCTATAGAAAAAGATGATTTATATGACGCTGAATAGAATACCAGAGGATATGAGAAAAGATATTTTAAACCTTCAGCTATATATGAATTAACCGAAAGAATGAAAAATAATGATAGGTACCACTATTGGGAAAGCAGAGGAGGAGCAATTTATATTTAAAACAATGGGCTTTATAAAACATATAAATAATACCTAAATCCTATTGAGAGAGCTATATTTTATATGAGGTATGTATTAAATATCCAATAATGAAAGTAGCGAAGGAAACGAAGTACTCCAAAGAATGATCCAGTACAAGCTAAATGACATTATTGTAAAACTCGAAGAAGATCCGGAAATGTATAGGATGATTAAAAAATGAATATGGAACATACCATTATTAAAAGTTACGTTGCACACAATACTCCGAAAAAAGTGCAATAATAACTTTACAATAGGGTGCATGGCTAAAGTGTTGGTATTAAAGAGCTTTAGGGGACTTTATGTTATGGAACGTTACTAATAAAACCTAACAAAACTTTACTTTTCTATATATAATCAAAACAAAACAAATACTAAGATAGGCTTTAACCATTGATATAACTAAGTTTATGGGTATAGTAACGTTTGGAGTGTTGCACCCTTTTACGGAACGTTACTATTCATAAAACACCTTGAAGCTGTTGAATTATAAGGACTTAAGGTGATTGGAGTACTGTTGTTTTAATGCAACGTTATTTGTGTGCAATCATATTTTAGATTTATAAAAACACTATCTATACATTTAAACTCTCTAAAAAGGAGTTATTATTTTATCTAAATATTTTCATTGATTCATTAGGAGGCGCTGAGATGGACACGGAAACATTTAAAAATATAGAAGGCCAATTATATGACCACTTTATAAAATTGAAGGAGACAGCCTATTTAGAGCAGGAATGTGAGGAACTTAAAGTACAGGCAGATAATATGAATTTGATATAAAACAATGTAATGTAAGTGTTGATCCAGAAAGACATATGAGTCCGCTCCTTACAGAAAAGGTACAAGTTACTTATAATAATGAGAGTGCAGCGGAAAAAGGCATTATAAAAGAAATAGAAAATTTAGAGCATGAATTGGATTATGTGAAAAGAAAGGTATTTGAAAATAGATCAAGGATAAGAGAATTAAACAGGGGAACCGCTAAATTAAAAAAAGTTCTCTCACTCCTCCGCTGCCCAAAGAATTTATGGATTTTATTATTTACAGATACAGTTAAATAAGAGTGTCACCTGGATAGCTAATGAAATGTATGGGGAGTTAGGAGTACGCATATAGGAGAAGAAAAGAGGTTATAAATTACATATGGGAGTTGGATATGGCTAAAATTACCATATCTAAGGCTGTTTGAAGAATAGGAGTTCGTGAAATGCGAATTCCTATTTTAATTAATTTAATATCAAGATTGACAATAAATTAATTAAAAAAGGATTATGTACTTAAATCATAAAATATGGATTAGCAAATTTTGATTAAAAAATTGAAGTACTTGTTTTTAGAAATATTATTTTTCTCCATATAGAATGATTGAAAGTAAATTGAAGGTAAATGAGGTAAATTGAAAGTAAATTGAAGGTAAATTGAAGGTAAATTGAAAGTAAATTGAAGGTAAATTGAAAGTAAATTGAAGTAAATTGAAAATAAATTGAAAGTAAATTGAAAATAAATTGAAAATAAATTGAAAATAAATTGAAAAAATATATAATGAAATAAAAGCAACATTATTCATATAATAAAAATAAATAATATATATATTGATAGGGTGATTAAGATGAGTACAGTATCAAAGGAGTATATTAATGATTTAGCTCAACCAGTTATATGATGCTTTAAATCTTAAACCTAACTTTGATATTTGAAGAATTAATCAAACAGTTAGGTGGAAAGATAGTTCATGATAATTCTATACAAAGCTTTATTGATGATTTCGATGCTAAGATAGTTAAAGCTAATTATGATGACGAAGAGCAGTTTATTGTAACAATAGCGGATTTTAAGCATATGAATAGAAAGAGATTTTCAATGGCACATGAACTAGGACATTTATTTTTGCACATGAATTTTTTGAAAAAAGATTATTGGTGTAATAATTTGGATGCTGTTGGTTCTGAACGTTATAGATATGGGCATAGTATGGAAGAAAAAGAAGCAGATGAGTTTGCCGCTGCGTTTTTGATGCCGAAGAATCAATTTAAGTGTATTGCAAAGGAAAATGATTATAATATTGAAAAAATAGCTAAAATTTTTGGAGTTTCCAGGCAAGCAGCCACTATTAGGGCTAATAATTTGAAATTGATTTAGTGAATAGTTAATGGATGATAACTCAAAAAGTAATATTTTAGAGAAATTAGATAAGCTAAGAGCTATTTTTTCTTCAGTAGAAGATCAGTCGAAAAATATAGAAAAAGAACATGATGGTATTTACATGTTCTTTTCTTTTGATATTGTAAATTCGACATCATTTAAAGAAAAATTCCAGGATAAATGGAGAGGTGTAATTTCTGCATTCTATGATATTTCAGAAAAGGTTATGACTGCAGTTATTAATAATAAAGAATTTTCTAAGATTGAAACATGGAAGTATGTTGGAGATGAAATATTATTTTATAAAAAGTTAAGTAGTAGGAAGGAATTGCTTTGGAATGTAAGATGTGCATATTATGCTCAAGAACTAATATATAAAAAACTTTGTGATTCAGATGAAGACAAGATTGTTAAACCCAATATACATATTAAAACAACTGTATGGATAGGTAAGTGTTCTGAAAAAACAAATGATAGTAAAAATCAAATTTATGCTAGTTATGAAAAAGTAAATAATGAGGAAAAATATGGGGCCAAAACTTTGAAAATAGATTTTTTAGGACCAGATATAGATGCTGGGTTTAGAATATCTAAATATGCTGAAAAAGGAAAACTGGTAGTTAGTGCTAAATTAGCTTGCTTATTATATAAGTTAATGATAGGTAATGATGAAATACTTACCAGTGAGGAAAAAATGATAATAAAATCTTGCCTTAAAATTGTATCATATGAACAGTTAAAGGGTGTATGGGGTAATAGGCATTATCCAATAGTATGGTTTGATCATAATTGGGATAGACCTAACGATATGTTTGATTATGATGACTATTTTATATCAAAAATTGCTAGGAATATACTTACATGTAATAGTGAATTTGAAAAAAGTATTTATACATTAGATATTTTGCCCAAAGTTTATGATGATATAAATAGAGAAAATGATATTGATGATATATTGGATTATTTGGAAAAACTAGAAAATGGTGAAATAAAAAGAGAAATGATAGATAGTACAAGAAAAAACTATGTAAATTCAGAGGTCCATTGTGTAGCAATGTGTTTTTATAATAACGAAGAAGTATTTGTTGCTAAGAGATCTAATAATAGAAAAAGGTTTAAAGGGGCTTGGGATTTAGGATACGGAAAAATCAATAATAATGAAAAGTGGACAGAATGTCTCAAGAAAGAGTATAAAGAAAATTTTGACTTGGATTTAAAATTTGAAGAAGATATAACACCTATAGCTACTTATTATTTGAATAAAGATGGAATAATAATACCAGGTATAATATTTGCGGCAGATGTAGAAAAAAAACAAGAGAAGCTCAATACAGTTAAATATTCAGAAGTTGCATGGGTAAAAATTAAAGATATTGATGAATTTTTTAATGATAAGGATACTGTAGATAAATTAGTATACAATATAAAAAAAGCTGTAAAAATAAGACAATTACAAATTTGATATTTGTAATTGTCTTAAGCTACTATTAAAATAATAATTGAAAAAACTATTTCGATTATTATTAAAAACAAAGATAAGTTAAATAAGAAATACTTTTTATAGGCTAAGCTTGAAATTGCTTGTATTTGATTAATTAAACACAATTCATAATTAGTACATTTTGATTTATTGAAAAGTTTTTGATAAGCAGTTTCTAATTCAGTATGAGTATATTTACAAATATCTTTATAGTATAAATAATTGTCAGTTGCATTTTTAGTACCTATAAAGTTTAAGAAGAAATGTTGAAGGAAATCTCCATTTGTAAGTTTAGCAACGTAAGATGATAAACAGATTAATATAGAAATTACAAGTCCAATACAATATAAGATCTCAATGTTAGCAAAGTTAGTATAAGACGTTTTTACATATAAATTTAATAAAAAGAAAAGAACTGCAGTATCAAAAGTTATTAAAGCTGCATTCTTTGTCTCAGCAAATTTCAACCACTCTTTTACATCAGAATATAAAGTTTCTAATTCATTGTTCATAAAGTTTTCACCTTCTTTGATATTATTATAGTAGCATAAAAAAATTAATTAAATCAATATGTTTTAAACTTAAAATGGCATAATAAAGGCAAAAATAAGTATAAGAATATGTAAATTTAAAATAGCAGATGTAATGGGTAAATATTTTAACCAGAAATGAAATTGATAGGTGTATAAAAAGTGTTGATATTACTGAATTTGAGTGTATAAAATTTGCCCTCTTTTTTGCCCCCTATAGTTTGGAATAAATAAGCATGGACAGGCATATGTTAAAAACTAAAATGACTATATATAAGGGATTAAGAGGTATTTAAAATTATCAAAATGTGCTCCTCGAAAATCCAGAGGTCGTGGGTTCGACTCCCACTGGGTGTACCATGAAGCACTGAAAACACTATGTTTAGTGCTTTTTTATTTTCTATAAAATTAAATTTTGCCCTCTTTTTTGCCCCTTATAGAATTTAAAAAAATAAAAAGGTGTTATTTTGCCCCCATAAATTTATATAAATCATTTAATTTGGATGCTGCCTTTTTCTTCATGCCTTCCAATACATGAGTATATATATCAAGAGTAGTAGCTACATTGCTATGACCAAGTAACTCCTGTACTGTTTTAGGTTCTTCACCTAATTCAAATAATCTAGTAGCAAAAGTATGTCTTAGATCATGAAATTTCCTATCTTGCAATCCAATATTACTAAGTATTCTCTTAAATCTTTTACGTATATTACTACTGTCTAAATATTTACCGTACATATTACAGAAAACTAAACTGTTATTTTCATATAAATTAGCCATTTTTAACTTTAATTCTTTTTGGTGAAGTTCATATTGCTGTAGCCTTTTAGTTAAAAATGAGGGTATAGATACTATTCTGTTGCTGTTTTCACTTTTAGGTGTTTGTAGTACTATATGGCAGTTTTTACGACCTTCCTTACTAACATCACATGTATATTTTACTGTTTTATTTACACGTATAGTATCATTATCAAAGTCAATATCATCCCATGTTAAAGCCAATAGTTCACCCTGTCTTAGTCCTGAATTAAGAGCAGTTAAAAATAATACTTCCAGGTCATGTCCTTTAATAGCTTCTACAAATCTTTCTTGTTCTTCCAAACTGAATGGCTTTACATCATTAACTTTATTTAATTTTTTTTCTTCACTATCTTTAGGAATTACTATTGCGTGGGAAAAATCTTTTATAATCATGTTGTTATCATAAGCATATCTAATAGCAGGAGCTATTAATTTGTGTAGGTTTTTTATACAATTTACGGACTTACCTTTTTTAATTAATTTATTATAATAGTTTTGTATATCCTTAGAGTTAATGTCTTTTAATTTGATCTTTGATATTTCACTATTTTTAATATAGTTTCTGTAAATTCCTTCATATCTTTCTTTAGTAGATGGCTTAATATCCACACAATGAACATCAAAGAGCCAGTCACATAAAAAATTTCCAAATAATTCTTTATTATTTACACCATAGTCAAGCTCTTTAGTAATAGTTTTTATTTTGGATTCAAGTTCTTTGACACTGCTGCCATATATATCTTTAGGTTTCAAAAGGTTTTTATGTCTTAATCTATAGAAGTAATATTCTTTACCGTTTTTAACTTTTTTCTTATAGATTGTTTTGGCCATGCTTTTACTCCTCTCTTAATACTGTAGTTACTATATAACATTATAAAGTAACTACACATCTAAAGTATTAAAATCAATATCCAGGTCATTATATATTCCAACTTTTATTTTGTCCGTAAATGAATAAATTTCAGGAGCTCCATAATGCATTGTATCATCAAGTCTATATACTAATATACTTTTCTTCATAGGATTTACTATCCAGTATTCACGTACTTTATATAAATCATATAAAGCCAACTTTCTTATATAATCATTTGATGGATTAAAGGGTGATACTATTTCAATGATTAAATCAGGAGCACCCATGCATCCCTTGTCGTCTAATTTATTCTTATCACATATTACAGATATATCAGGCTGAATAATGTTTCTGCAATTATTAATGTTATCATCATTAGATAGAAATACATCAAAAGGAGCGGAATATACTTTGCAGTTACCATTGTTAGACTTAATATAGTTATTTATGATAGTAGAAAGCTCCATGATGATGCCTTGATGTATTCTTGATGGAGCGGGTGACATATCATATATTGTACCTTCTATAAGCTCAATTCTCTTATTTTCAGGGTATTTCATATAATCAACATAAGTATATGAATTATTTTTAGCTGTATTATCCATATATTTTTATCTCCTTTCTTTCATATGATTAAATTTTGTGTTTTGCAAATTCGGTAAAAGTAATTTGTTTTGTTACCGAACTAATTTCTATTTAAAAGGGTGCTGCAAATTTGAAGCAGGGGTATTAAATATTTGTTCTGCTGCAATGTCGGCAGATTGTTCCATATATGTATGTTGCATATCCAGGCCTATAATATATCCAAGTTGTGGCATATCGTTAGCTATATGTTTAATTTCATGTACAAAAGTTTTACATTGAGTTTTATAATTTACTTCACCGTTTAAAATAAGATGATAATTCCCTCTTCTACTCAGATATACAAAACCTAATGCACTAGATGGTAAATTGCATGCTATAGTAGTTTTTACATTATATGCGTTCATAACTTCATAGAAAGGAATATCCTCATTTAAAAGAGCCTTCAATAAAGGTTTATCTAGTATATCCATACGGTCATCCCCTTTGGTGATTTATTCAGTTAGAGTTTATATAAAATAATATAATTAGCCATCGTTTTTGTCTTCTTCATCTTCAATAGCTTTTATAATTCTAACTATTTTCTTTATATCATTAGGAACCATGTCTTTTGTTTGTTTGAAAAGTAGTTTTAAATCTTCTCTTTCTTTTAATGTATTCCAGAAGTTAGCTAGTTCTGGATCATCACTTAATGATTCTGATATTTTCTCAACTGAAGTATCTTTTTTAGGATTAGAAATAATTTCTTTGCTGTCTGTTCTTCCAAGTAAATAATCTATAGACACATTAAAATAATCGGCTATTTTTTCTAATGTATCAAAATCTGGTTTTCTATTGTCATTTTCATATCTAGTTATAGTTACTGGAGTAACTCCAATTTTCTCGGCTAATTGTTTTTGTGTTAATCCTTTAGATTCTCTTATCTTTTTTATTTTAGAACCAATTTCCATTTTATCACCTCATAATATTTATATTATACATGTATTATATCCAAAATGGAATATATTTATATAATTTTTTTATGAACATATCCATATTGGTATTGACAACATACCTATATGGATATATAGTATAAATACAACATACCAATATGGTATGAAATGAAATAGGAGGAACACAGTATGGAAGTTAAAATTGCAAGAATAAAAAAAGGATTAACTCAACTAGAACTTTGTAAAATAGTTAAAACTTCTCCCAAAAAGCTAGTTGAGATTGAAAGAGGAAATTATGGAAATGTAACAAAGGCTTTAATGGAGAAGATAGCAAAAGCACTTGATACAACAGTGCAGAAATTATTTTTTAATGACTAATATAAATAGACTTAGCATATCTTAAAATTTCAAAATGACAGCTCATGTACAAACATAATTGAAGTGCAATACTTCAAAGAAAATACTTAATATCAATAATGAGGAGGATTAAGAAAAATGGAAGAAAATATCAAAGCTAAAAGTTATGAAAGTAAAGAAACTATACTGGTAAGTCCTACAGAGGCAATGAGAATTTTAGGAGTAGGCAGAAATAGGATGTATTGTGATTTACTAAAAAGAGACGATTTTCCGGCATTTAAAATTAATTCTAAGTATTTTGTTAATAGATTAAAACTTCAGGAATGGGCCGACAAAATGTGCGGAAAATAACAAAATATAGTTAAGGCTAACAAGTAGGTGGTGACGTGAATCCTAATAAAAACATATTTTTTAAACGATTTGATGGAGCAGTAAGAAAAATATTTTTTGAAGATAAAAGTAAGTATATAGTTTTATCATGGATTATATTTAGGACTAATTATCAAGAAGAATATCAAGGTTTAAAAAGGAATGAATGTTATTTTAGTTATTCAGTAGTTGAAAATGAATGTAATGTGAGCAGGTGGAAGTTACAAAAGATATTACTTGAATTGGAGGCAGAAAATTTTATTGTTTGGATTCATAAAAGCAAAGCAAAATACACTCAAAGTATTATATATCTTATAGAAAATGAACAGTATAGTAAACAGCACAGTAAACAATACGGTAAAAGCGTTGAAAACAATAGTATTGAAGATAATTGCAATATGGTAAACAATACGGTTGACAATACATCTTCTAGAAATATATCTAAAAATAAATCTAATATATATACTACAATTTTTGAATATTGGAATAGTAAAAAAATAATAACTCATAAAAAAATAACTAAAGATATGGAAAATGCAATAGATAAAGCTTTAAAAACATATTCAGATAAAGAAATAAGACAAGCAATAGGTACTTATTCGCAAGTACTCAAAAGTGATTTCTATTTTAATTACAAATGGAGCTTAAAGGATTTTCTTAATAGAAAAAATGGAATAAGCACATTTATGGATGAAGGTACTAACAAATGTAACTATGATGAATATTTAAAACATAAACAACTTAAAGAAAAAAATAAATCAAATGTTAATAATGAGTGTAGGCCAAATGCAGGAGCATTTCAAGAAATTAAATAACATGATTTATGAAGTAGGAGGATGATAAAAATATGAAACTTTATAATATACAAGCTGAAAGAGATCTATTAGGATCTATAATTATTAAACCAGATAACTTATGTGATTGTGTAGATTTATTAAAAGGTGATGATTTTTTTAAAGATGGTCATAAATTGATATATTCCGCTATCACAAGGTTATATACGAGTAACAAAGATGTTAACGTAACTACTATTGCAGAGGCTTTAAATTCAAAGTTGAACATAGTTGGAGGAATAACATATATTTCACAACTTGCAGGTCAGACACTTCAGGTTGAAAGTATAAAATCATATGCTGAGATAATAAAAAAGTATTCCAATGCCAGAAAATTATTTGCAGTGTTAAAAAAAGATACAACAAGAATAGAGAAAACAGATGCAGATATAAAAAGCATAGTAAGAGAATTGCAGGATCTAAGTTTAGAGTTTGAAAGCAAGATCAATGCAGATAATGGAGAATTAGATAAGCCTATGGCAAATGTGTTGGACAGTCTTGAAAAAAGATATTTAAATGGTGGAGCCATACAAGGCATAGGAACAGGGTACAAGAAGTTAGATAAAACACTTAATGGATTAAATAGAAGTGATTTTATAGTTATATCTGCTAGGCCGTCAATGGGTAAAACAGCCTTTGCAATAAACATGGCTTTAAATATATCCAAACAACATAATATAAGCTTTTTTTCTTTAGAAATGTCAAAAGAACAACTGTTGGAAAGAGCGTTGGCCGCTAAAGCTTTAATTAAAATGAATAATATTAAATCTGGTAAGTTAACAGATGAAGAATGGACTAGTATAAGCCAGAAAAGTGGGTTGATAGTAAGTTCTGGTTTAAAGATATATGACAAAGTGTATTCTCTAAATGGTATAAAAGCTGAATGCAAAAAAAGAAAATTACAAGAAGGACTCGATGTTGTTATAATAGATTACTTAACTCTTATTGATGGAGCTGAAAAATCAAATAATAGAGTTCAGGAGGTAAGTAAAATATCCAGGCAGCTAAAATTAATGGCTAAGGAATTAAATATCGTGGTAATATCATTAGCACAATTAAGTCGAGCACCAGAGGCAAGAAACGACCATAGGCCTATGCTTTCAGATTTAAGAGAATCTGGTTCAATAGAACAAGATGCAGACATAGTCATTTCTCTTTATAGGGACGAGTATTACAATCTAAATACCAATGATAAAGGTATTATAGAAGCTATAATTGAAAAGCAGCGAAATGGTAGAACTGGATTTGTTAAACTAGCGTGGAAACCAGAATATCAATTAATCACAGATAAATCTCCATATGTTGAAGATGGAACCTATAGCCCTGATATATTTAAAAATAAGGGAGTCCAAACAAGTATGAATTAAGTATAGTGTTGATTAGTTATGATTCGGTCATTACTCCAGATCATTAAAAACATATATAAGGAGGCTTAAATGAAGGACAGACTATTAGTTGTACTGATAGATAGTGTTAAAATTAAATATTTAAAATGCAGTGATATTGAGTTTAAAAAGTACATTGGAAAAATACTTGCGGGAGATATTGACATTAAACGTAATGGATTAATTGAAGATTCAAAAACAAAGGGGTGGCGGGATGAGTAAAGTTTTAAATTGGATAAAAATAAGATATAGAGGTAAGAGATTTTACTTATTAAAAGTAAGTTTCAATAAAGTCAAAGGATTTAAAGTTAAAACTAATGGTATTACTTTTGTAGTTATAAATAAGAATATGAATCCTATAGAAAGAAGCAAAACTCTTCATAAGTTAGTAAAAGAGCATCACAATATTCGCTTATTTTGTGCAGCAGGGAAGGTGTCTTATAAGTGATTAAGTTAAAAGCTTCATATGATACGGAGGAGGAAAGAGACAAGCTCATAAAACTTATAGAATATGGGTTCGCGTTTAAAAGAGAACCAAAAATATATAAAAAAGAAGGTCCATATAAAAAAATACGAATGGACCTATTAAATAAATAATTAAGCTTACGTATTAAGCAAACTTATGACCTGAACAATTATAAGTTTACTTGATATATAAAGCTTATGTCAATGGAGGTACTTAAAATGTCATTAGCAATATTTATGGCTTATATAGATTATTGCAAGGAACAGCATAAGGAGCCTGATATTCAGGAGCTGCAGCAATGGAAGAAAAAATATAATCATAGATAAATAAAAAAATGTGTGGTTACTGTGTAAATTTATATAGTAACCACTGTTATATTTAAGGTGGTGAAAATCATTGTATTGTGTTATACAGAAAGTTTTTAATAAAAAATGTAACTCATTAGGAGAAGCTAAAGAATTAAAAGTAGATCCCTTTGAATTATCTATAGATGGAGTACCACAAAGAATCAGATATTATTATACATACAGTGAAGAAAGGTTCCAAAGAACTCATAGGGAAGCTTTTAAGATAAGTATACATGAAAGCTATAGAGAAGATGGCAAGGTTAAGAAAAAGCAATGGGTAATATGCACTATAAGTTATTATGATATAGTTGATGGTTGGTCATATATCGGAGATCATATTGTAGGTTTAGATGATAAATTAAAGGATATAGGTATTACGGAAGATGAATTATATAATATGGTATATAAAAAGTTTGATCCTATTATAGCGGCAGTAGAAAAAGAATATAAAGGTACAGATGAATACAAGGCTAAAAAGAAACATAAAAGGATATTGGATAAATATAGAGAGTCAAAGAATAAATTTGAAAAGAAGTATGGCCAAGATACTTATGATTATTGCTATGATGTATTTGGTGTTCTTAGGAATAAAGAATATTTGAAAGAGCTCCAGGATGCATATAAAGCAAATGAGGAATTTTATAGTAGTTACTATGATAATTTCAAAAGTAACTACAGTAGTAATAATAGTAGTAGTTACTTTGATACTGTACAGAGTAACTACACAGAAGATGAAAAAGTTAAGCTTAAGAAAATATACAAGGTACTTGCATTAAAATTTCATCCGGATATGAATAACGGTGATGCTGATATGATGAAGTTTGTAAACAAACTAAAAGAGGAGTGGGGAATATAAATGTAGTTGCTATGTAAAATATACATTAACTATTAAATATTTTAGAAACATCTTAATGGTGTTTCTTTTTATTTTAAAGTAGGAATTTTGATATATTATAATAATTAGATATATACGCTGTATGAATATAATGCGAGGTAACTATTGAAATTAAAAATATAAACAATGTTATTTGAAAATTGAATAATGCGCTATTAAAGAGTAAAAATGTTTTATATTTATTACAAAAAATAATCATTTAAAATTAAGCAACTCATGATATAATTACCATAAGTTAAGGTTAAAATAGTAAGATATTCATTCCTAAAATCTTCATAGTATATGTCTCCTTTCTACGCACCATATTCATCAAGATATTCTTTTTTTGTGTTTGTTACCTCATTTGATTATCCTTATAGGAATGGATAGTATCTAATCTACGAAGTTACAAACTTATTTCAAAAAAATCTTATCCCTATTTATAGCTAAATTGTGCTATAATATCCAAGTAAATTAACTTGAAATTTGATGAAAATATTGCTTTTTATCAAAATCTTAAACTTATTTTAGACAGTAACGGTTTATCAAACTATGAAGCAGCTAATTTGTGCGGTATGACCTCGCAAACGATTGACAACAGAATAAATAAGAAGGTGTAAAAACCTAAATTCGATATACTTAAAAGACTTGCAGAAGGATTAGATGTAAGCATAAACAAATTATTATATGGTACTGACTTCTTTAATTCCGAAAAATTTAAAAGCATTTTAAATGCAAAGAAGAATTAGTTATAGAAACAGAAAATATAGTATCATTACCCCAAAAGGATTATTGGAAAAAGTAAAATATACAAAATACCATCAAAGGAGATATAACTAATGGCAAAAAGCATAGAAGAACAAATTGAAGATTGGGGCAAGAAGCAACTGAGCGAAACAAAGTACTACACCAAAACAGAAAATATCAACCCTGAAATAGAAAATGCCCTAAAAAATGCACCTTCTAAAAGTGGCGGTAAAGGTACAAATTATCCAGATATTAAATTATTTATCGAAACAAAGACCATGCGTAAGATTCCGGTAATGATCGAAGTAAAAGGCACTAAGGGATCATTTATTAAAACAAATGATATCGGAGAAATATACAATAAGAAGAAAGACGGAACACCGAATTTTACCAATATAAATAAGTATGCTGTCAATGGTGCTATTCATTATGCAAATGCAATAATAGAGAATACAACCAGTTATAAGGAAGTAATTGCAATAGGTTTGAATGGCTATGATGAACCAACCGGAAGAATTATTGAGCTGGATGTTTATTATGTATCATTAGACAATTACTGTATCCCCAAGAAAATAGGTGCTTATACGGATTTATCTTTCCTTCTTCCTAAAAACATTGATAGTTTCATAGAAGAAGTAGATAAGTCAAGCCTTACTGAAGAAGAAGTCGAAGCAAAGGCAAAAGAATTTGAAAATGAAATTGAGATCAAACTGAAAAAATTAAATCAAGTTATGCAGGACGATCTAAAAATTTCTGTTGGTTCAAGGGTAGAGCTTGTAACTGGTATGATTATGGCTGCTCTTGGTGTAGAAGGAAAAGTTGCACCGCTAGAAATTGCAGACCTTAAAGGTGAAACCGGCGCAAGAACTAATGATGGTCATGTAATAATCAACAAAATAGATTCTTTCTTAGCAGAACGTAACCTTCCGCAAGAAAAGAAAGATATGATTATTAACGACCTTTCACGTGTATTTATATACTCTGATTTATGGCAAACCGTTAATGGAGAAAGCAAATTAAAAACTGTCTATACAAGCGTTAAAAATGATATTATGCCTATTTTTACATCAGCAAAGCATTTGGATTTTACTGGCAGATTGTTCAATGTATTAAATGCATGGGTTGATATTCCAGATAGTGATAAAAATGATGTGGTATTAACTCCACGTTATATTACTGATCTTATGGCAAAGATTGCGCAAGTCAACAAGGATAGTTATGTATGGGATTATGCAGTTGGTTCTGCTGGCTTCTTAATATCTTCTATGAAGCTAATGATTAAGGATGCAGAGGAACGTATAAAAAGCCCAAAAGAACTAAGTAAAAAAATAGCGAATATTAAGTATCAACAGCTTTTAGGTATTGAAAAGCGGTCTGATATTTATTTGTTAGCAGTCTTAAATATGATCCTTATGGGAGATGGTTCTTCTAACATCATCCACAAGGATAGCTTGACCGAATATAGCGGTAATTATGAACAAGGTGTATTGAATGGTCAAGTATATCCAGCTAATGTATTTTTACTAAATCCACCTTATTCTGCACAAGGTAAAGGCTTTATTTTTGTAGAAAAAGCATTAAATCGCATGTCAAATGGCAAAGCTGTTATCTTAATACAAGAAAATGCAGGTAGCGGAAGTGGTTTACCATATACTAAGAGAATACTTAAACATAATACCCTTCTTGCAAGTATCCACCTGGCAGATATTTTTAGAGGAAAAGCAGGTGTTCAGGTTGCCATATACGTTTTTAATATTGGAACTCCGCATGATATTCATCAAATGGTAAAATTTATTGATTTTTCTAATGATGGATACACCAGACAAAACAGAAAAAAGTCAAGTCAAGAAACCAATTTAAAAAACACAGATAATGCAATTGAAAGATACGAAGAACTTGTTAATATTGTACTTTATGGAAAATCTTATCTTCATTACTTTACTGAGGATGAATATATAGAAGATACTATTACATTAAATGGAGATGATTGGACTTTTAAACAACATCAAATAATTGAAACCATACCTACTGAAGATGATTTGAGGAATACTGTCAAAGAATATCTTAGTTGGAAAGTTTCTATGATAATTAGAGGTAATATGAATGATTAAATTCAAGAAATTTAAAATTGAAGAAGTTTTGCAATGGCAATCACAAAAAGAAATTGACCCTCTTAAAATAAATGAGCTAACAATCAAAAGTGATATTAAATATCCATTTTATGGGCAATCAACGATAGACAATGGTATTATTTCATATCTTAGCTTAACAGAAAGTGTATTAAACAATAAACTAGGTAAACCAACAATATTGATACATTCAAATAACCAAAACATAGTGTATTTAGAAACTCCATTTTATTTAAAAGATGGTCATGGAGCAACAAGTGTTTTACAATCTGACAATTTAAATGAAAAAATTGCTTTGTATATTATCACGTGTATCAAGAAAGTAATCACAAAGAAATTTGCTTACAATGAAAAAGCCACAAAAAGTGCTCTTAAAAACACTTATATTAAATTGCCAGTAAATAATAATAATGAAATTGATTATATTTACATGGAAAACTGTATACGCAAACTTGAAGAAAAATATATACGCGAATTTTCAGTCTATCTAACAGCAAGCAAATTGGACAATTATAAATTATCTAATAAGGAATTGGAATTGCTCACTAAGAAAATTGTAACGAAGGAGTATAAACTGGAAAAATTATTTAAAGCAGAAACTGGGAATGTTGATTTACAACAGAAAGATATAGATGGAAAAGGGGAGTATTTTATAAATTCTGGTATACAAAATTATGGTATTAAAGGCAAAACAACTCGTAAAGCCAAAATTTTTTCCGATAATACAATTACCATTGATTTTTTCGGTAATGCATATTATAGACCATTTAAGTATAAAATGGCTACACATAATCATGTATTTTCATTGTCTGGAGATATAATTAAAAATGAAAAAGTTGGATTATATTTAGTTTCTCAAATGTCATATTTTAAGCAAATGTTTTCATATAGTAATATGGCAACATGGAATAAAATAAAAGGTTTATCAATTAGTCTTCCTGTCAATAGCAACGGAAATATAAATTTTGATTACATGGAAGAATACATTAACATTTTAGAAAAACTTACAATTAAAGATGTTGTAGAATGGAAGAACAAAATAGTTACAGCAACTAAAAAATGTTGTTAAACTTATACGATTATACAAAATGAAAGGTATTTTTTGATGTTATTATCTTTTTAATACGATCATGTTTCCTTTATTTGATCGCAAATTTTGCTTTTATAATCTTTAACCATTTGAAAACATTGGTTTTATTGTTAATTTGGTTTCATAGTTAGGAAACAGAATGCATAATTAAAAAAAGAATAATTTAAAAGGTATAGAGATTGGTAAAGATGAAATTGATATAAAAAAAGTTATTTTTGATTTAATAAAAGGAGCAATAGATCTGTTAACATCCTTTCCTTGGATTTAACTATAAGATTTATTAAGATTTGCATAATAGTCTTATTTGGTGTATTAGCTGAAAAAATGAACAATTTGCAAAAACATTGCATTATTCAAAGTTGAACTATGAGGTGTTTTTGTGTCATATTTCAAATATATTAAGAACTCTATTGATATATAAAAACATAATTAGTTACTATAAATAATTACATAATAACTACACTTAAAGTATTGGTATAACTGGATTAACACAATATATTATGATATAATAAATAGTGAAAGTACTGCACTTTTTTATAAGTGTAAGGCATTAGAAATAATGGCCGCAGGAAATTTAATTAAGTTCAAATTGAACTGATTATTTTCCTGTGGCTTTTTGTTTTATTTAAATAAATATTAGAAAAGGAGATAGATAAGAAATGAAAAGAAAAAGATTAGAATTAAGAGACATAGCAGGAAAGGTATTAGATAGTTATGAGGGAAAGTATCAAGAACTATTAAATAATTATAAAAGTGAAAAATTACAATGTTCACAGTATAAAGATGATATTAAAAAAAGTAAAGGTTTGGAGCTGCATAATAAATATTTAAGGAAAATAAATGACCTAAAAAGTAATATGGATAACGAATTGATGGGCATAGCAGAAAATAAGAAAAATGAACTTATTGCAGCACAGGAGGAAAAGAATAAACCTTTAGATTTAAATAAAGCTTTTCCTAGTACACAAAGTTTTATGACATCTCAAGAACAATATAATAAACATATGCAGGCTTTTCAATATCTGTATAAGGCAATTGAAAATAGTTCAAATTTATTAATGGCTAATTCACTATTAAAATCAGGTGATACTAAAGCAATAGGAAGCTTTCTTGAAAAGAATATAGATAATAACGACTTAGTCAATGTTGTAGAAGCAAATCTAAAGTCTACAAAGGATCAAAAATATGATGATATACTGCAAATTATATCAGATTCAAGAATAACAGAGGTTGACGATTTAGACGGTATACTTAAAAGCCTTAAATTTGATGCAAATGATAATACAAAAATACGTACAGGACTAGGGTTTAATAGGGTACATGATATTAATAAAGATTTTAATTATAATGATTTGATTTATGAAAATGGTAATCCATTATCACAGTTTTTTAGATAATTAATACTAAATTAAAGTAGTATTGGAAGTGAGATTTGAATATCTGGAGGGATAACATGAATACATTACAATCAATTGAAAAAGACCTTATAAATTATTTCAATAAAGATAAGAAAATTAATGTTTTAAATAAGAAACTAGAAATTTTAAAAAGGCAAATAACTGAAATAGATAGTAAACTTCAAAGTATAGATGTAGACCTTCCAGAAGATCCGCTCTCAATTAATTATGATGAAAGGGTACAAACAAGCCATAGCGGTGAAAGTTATGCAGAAAGAGCTTTAATTAAAATAACAGATAGATTATTAAATGAAAAAGCATATAAAAAAGAAGAAATTGCAGATATAGAAGAAACCTTAAGAAATCTTGAATTTAATAATATAGGTATTGATGATGCAGTAAGCAATTTAGACAAACAAGACTTTGAATTTTTGAAACAAAAGTATAAGTATGGCAAAAGAGATTGGCAATTAGGCATGATATTTAATATGTCTTCAGGAGGAGCCACAAAGAGAAGACATAGAATTATTGATGCTATAGAAAAAGATGATTTATATGACGCTGAATAGAATACCAGAGGATATGAGAAAAGATATTTTAAACCTTCAGCTATATTATGAATTAACCGAAAGAATGAAAAATAATGATAGGTACCACTATTGGGAAAGCAGGAGGAGGAGCAATTTATATTTTAAAACAATGGGCTTTATAAAACATATAAATAATACCTTAAATCCTATTGAGAGAGCTATATTTTATATGAGGTATGTATTTAAATATCCAATAATGAAAGTAGCGAAGGAAACGAAGTACTCCAAAAGAATGATCCAGTACAAGCTAAATGACATTATTGTAAAACTCGAAGAAGATCCGGAAATGTATAGGATGATTAAAAAAATGAATATGGAACATACCATTATTAAAAGTTACGTTGCACACAATACTCCGAAAAAAGTGCAATAATAACTTTACAATAGGGTGCATGGCTAAAGTGTTGGTATTAAAGAGCTTTAGGGGACTTTATGTTATGGAACGTTACTAATAAAACCTAACAAAACTTTACTTTTTCTATATATAATCAAAACAAAACAAATACTAAGATAGGCTTTAACCATTGATATAACTAAGTTTATGGGTATAGTAACGTTTGGAGTGTTGCACCCTTTTTACGGAACGTTACTATTCATAAAACACCTTGAAGCTGTTGAATTATAAGGACTTAAGGTGATTGGAGTACTGTTGTTTTAATGCAACGTTATTTGTGTGCAATCATATTTTTAGATTTTATAAAAACACTATCTATACATTTTAAACTCTCTAAAAAGGAGTTATTATTTTATCTAAATATTTTCATTGATTCATTAGGAGGCGCTGAGATGGACACGGAAACATTTAAAAATATAGAAGGCCAATTATATGACCACTTTATAAAATTGAAGGAGACAGCCTATTTAGAGCAGGAATGTGAGGAACTTAAAGTACAGGCAGATAATATTGAATTTGATATAAAACAATGTAATGTAAGTGTTGATCCAGAAAGACATATGAGTCCGCTCCTTACAGAAAAGGTACAAGTTACTTATAATAATGAGAGTGCAGCGGAAAAAGGCATTATAAAAGAAATAGAAAATTTAGAGCATGAATTGGATTATGTGAAAAGAAAGGTATTTGAAAATAGATCAAGGATAAGAGAATTAAACAGGGGAACCGCTAAATTAAAAAAAGTTCTCTCAACTCCTCCGCTGCCCAAAGAATTTATGGATTTTATTATTTACAGATACAAGTTAAATAAGAGTGTCACCTGGATAGCTAATGAAATGTATGGGGGAGTTAGGAGTACCGCATATAGGAGAAGAAAAGAGGTTATAAATTACATATGGGAGTTGGATATGGCTAAAATTACCATATCTAAGGCTGTTTGAAGAATAGGAGTTCGTGAAATGCGAATTCCTATTTTAATTAATTTAATATCAAGATTGACAATAAATTAATTAAAAAAGGATTATGTACTTAAATCATAAAATATGGATTAGCAAATTTTGATTAAAAAATTGAAGTACTTGTTTTAGAAATATTATTTTTCTCCATATAGAATGATTGAAAGTAAATTGAAGGTAAATTGAAGGTAAATTGAAAGTAAATTGAAGGTAAATTGAAGGTAAATTGAAAGTAAATTGAAGGTAAATTGAAAGTAAATTGAAAGTAAATTGAAAATAAATTGAAAGTAAATTGAAAATAAATTGAAAATAAATTGAAAATAAATTGAAAAAAATATATAATGAAATAAAAAGCAACATTATTCATATAATAAAAATAAATAAATATATATATTGATAGGGTGATTAAGATGAGTACAGTATCAAAGGAGTATATTAATGATTTAGCTCAACAGTTATATGATGCTTTAAATCTTAAACCTAACTTTGATATTGAAGAATTAATCAAACAGTTAGGTGGAAAGATAGTTCATGATAATTCTATACAAAGCTTTATTGATGATTTCGATGCTAAGATAGTTAAAGCTAATTATGATGACGAAGAGCAGTTTATTGTAACAATAGCGGATTTTAAGCATATGAATAGAAAGAGATTTTCAATGGCACATGAACTAGGACATTTATTTTTGCACATGAATTTTTTGAAAAAAGATTATTGGTGTAATAATTTGGATGCTGTTGGTTCTGAACGTTATAGATATGGGCATAGTATGGAAGAAAAAGAAGCAGATGAGTTTGCCGCTGCGTTTTTGATGCCGAAGAATCAATTTAAGTGTATTGCAAAGGAAAATGATTATAATATTGAAAAAATAGCTAAAATTTTTGGAGTTTCCAGGCAAGCAGCCACTATTAGGGCTAATAATTTGAAAATTGATTTAGTGAATAGTTAATGGATGATAACTCAAAAAGTAATATTTTAGAGAAATTAGATAAGCTAAGAGCTATTTTTTCTTCAGTAGAAGATCAGTCGAAAAATATAGAAAAAGAACATGATGGTATTTACATGTTCTTTTCTTTTGATATTGTAAATTCGACATCATTTAAAGAAAAATTCCAGGATAAATGGAGAGGTGTAATTTCTGCATTCTATGATATTTCAGAAAAGGTTATGACTGCAGTTATTAATAATAAAGAATTTTCTAAGATTGAAACATGGAAGTATGTTGGAGATGAAATATTATTTTATAAAAAGTTAAGTAGTAGGAAGGAATTGCTTTGGAATGTAAGATGTGCATATTATGCTCAAGAACTAATATATAAAAAACTTTGTGATTCAGATGAAGACAAGATTGTTAAACCCAATATACATATTAAAACAACTGTATGGATAGGTAAGTGTTCTGAAAAAACAAATGATAGTAAAAATCAAATTTATGCTAGTTATGAAAAAGTAAATAATGAGGAAAAATATGGGGCCAAAACTTTGAAAATAGATTTTTTAGGACCAGATATAGATGCTGGGTTTAGAATATCTAAATATGCTGAAAAAGGAAAACTGGTAGTTAGTGCTAAATTAGCTTGCTTATTATATAAGTTAATGATAGGTAATGATGAAATACTTACCAGTGAGGAAAAAATGATAATAAAATCTTGCCTTAAAATTGTATCATATGAACAGTTAAAGGGTGTATGGGGTAATAGGCATTATCCAATAGTATGGTTTGATCATAATTGGGATAGACCTAACGATATGTTTGATTATGATGACTATTTTATATCAAAAATTGCTAGGAATATACTTACATGTAATAGTGAATTTGAAAAAAGTATTTATACATTAGATATTTTGCCCAAAGTTTATGATGATATAAATAGAGAAAATGATATTGATGATATATTGGATTATTTGGAAAAACTAGAAAATGGTGAAATAAAAAGAGAAATGATAGATAGTACAAGAAAAAACTATGTAAATTCAGAGGTCCATTGTGTAGCAATGTGTTTTTATAATAACGAAGAAGTATTTGTTGCTAAGAGATCTAATAATAGAAAAAGGTTTAAAGGGGCTTGGGATTTAGGATACGGAAAAATCAATAATAATGAAAAGTGGACAGAATGTCTCAAGAAAGAGTATAAAGAAAATTTTGACTTGGATTTAAAATTTGAAGAAGATATAACACCTATAGCTACTTATTATTTGAATAAAGATGGAATAATAATACCAGGTATAATATTTGCGGCAGATGTAGAAAAAAAACAAGAGAAGCTCAATACAGTTAAATATTCAGAAGTTGCATGGGTAAAAATTAAAGATATTGATGAATTTTTTAATGATAAGGATACTGTAGATAAATTAGTATACAATATAAAAAAAGCTGTAAAAATAAGACAATTACAAATTTGATATTTGTAATTGTCTTAAGCTACTATTAAAATAATAATTGAAAAAACTATTTCGATTATTATTAAAAACAAAGATAAGTTAAATAAGAAATACTTTTTATAGGCTAAGCTTGAAATTGCTTGTATTTGATTAATTAAACACAATTCATAATTAGTACATTTTGATTTATTGAAAAGTTTTTGATAAGCAGTTTCTAATTCAGTATGAGTATATTTACAAATATCTTTATAGTATAAATAATTGTCAGTTGCATTTTTAGTACCTATAAAGTTTAAGAAGAAATGTTGAAGGAAATCTCCATTTGTAAGTTTAGCAACGTAAGATGATAAACAGATTAATATAGAAATTACAAGTCCAATACAATATAAGATCTCAATGTTAGCAAAGTTAGTATAAGACGTTTTTACATATAAATTTAATAAAAAGAAAAGAACTGCAGTATCAAAAGTTATTAAAGCTGCATTCTTTGTCTCAGCAAATTTCAACCACTCTTTTACATCAGAATATAAAGTTTCTAATTCATTGTTCATAAAGTTTTCACCTTCTTTGATATTATTATAGTAGCATAAAAAAATTAATTAAATCAATATGTTTTAAACTTAAAATGGCATAATAAAGGCAAAAATAAGTATAAGAATATGTAAATTTAAAATAGCAGATGTAATGGGTAAATATTTTAACCAGAAATGAAATTGATAGGTGTATAAAAAGTGTTGATATTACTGAATTTGAGTGTATAAAATTTGCCCTCTTTTTTGCCCCCTATAGTTTGGAATAAATAAGCATGGACAGGCATATGTTAAAAACTAAAATGACTATATATAAGGGATTAAGAGGTATTTAAAATTATCAAAATGTGCTCCTCGAAAATCCAGAGGTCGTGGGTTCGACTCCCACTGGGTGTACCAGTATCAAGGCTTTCACGATGTCGTGAGGCTTTTTTTATTGCCAAATAACACAACCGTAACACAACCACCATAAAAATATATAAACACAAATAAAAAGACGCCCTATGAATTTATAGAGCGAACAAATCATTTAACCTATCTACAGCTTTTATTTTTTGTCTTGGAAGAACATGAGTATAAACATTAGCAGTCGTTGAAATATCAGCGTGACCTAAAAGTACGGGGGTGCAGTTACATTGTCCTTAACTGACTTACGATCTAATGATTATGATTTTATAAATGTAGGCGATAGAATAGAATCTAAGTCTAGTATAGAGGGTATAATAATCATTCCAGGAAATCAAGATTTATACTTGGTTGTTAACGAAGGGATAAATACGTTGACAATTGTAACGCCTGATGAAAAATTTGATACTGATATAGAAGTTTATAAAACGATCATCCCTAAGTTTAACAATAATTAACTTGAACCTGTTTTGGTACTATTATGAAACTTGAACTGATTAGTTTGTGGCTGAATCTGTTATATATAAAAGTGGTTAAATTCAAATTTAAGGTTCAGTAATGTAAATAATAATTTGTGGAACAGATAAAATAATTTAAGAAATGGTAAAGATATGGATGTCGTAATTGAAAAGAATATAAAAGGGGAATGAAATGAAAGAAAAAAATATTGGTGGATATGATAAAAATTATAAATATGATAGGAAAGCAGTAAACTATTTAGAAGGCGTATTGTTAGAATCTGACCTTATTATACCTCATGTTGAGTCGGGAGATAAATTACCAAATTTGGATGGATATTTAGAGTTGTGTAAGTTTGCAGAACGAAAAGTTATCCCGATAGGACGATTTGATGTTCAAGTAAAATCTCTTAATCATGATTATAGTAATAATAATGTGCGCGATAATTCAAAGTATTCATACAAGTATTCTTGTGATACAAAGGTTGTGAATGTTGTCTTGGAAGCACAAACGTACAATCCTGTGCTTCTAATTTTGGTTGATAGTAAAAACAAACATATATTTTGGAAGTATATGTCTATGCAGTATTGTTTGGAATTAGATGTTGGAACACAAGTAGAGAAAACAGTTTATTTTGATGAATCTGATGAAATCACAGATTCTAACAAGTGGTACGATATATTACATAATATCTATATAAAGTTTTCTTATGCTCAACAACATGAAGCTGAAAACTATTTTTTGTTATCGGATAAGAAACTAAAAGTTCCAATTACAGTTGAAAATATGTCGGATTATCTAAATAATATTCTTGATAATGAATTATGGTTTATTAAACGAGTATACTTTCAGGATACATGGAAAATTGGAATAGCTTATTTAGATGGCGATAAAGGATCATTCGCTTGTGTTGGATTATATAAGATAAAAAAGGGTGAAAATGATTTATTTATAAAACAGTTCAAAGAAGAGGGGGAATATTTTTGCAGTATTCAGTATGGTGAAAGCTATAGTTTAGAGGATATTATTAGACAAACGCTAGAGAGATGGATCAATGATTTTTTCAAGAGAGATAACTATTTCTTGTTTTTATTCCCAGATATTGTGCTAGATGAGTTGCTTTTTAAAGACATTGATTATGCAATAGCGATATCAGAAACGAAAGACAGTACAAAGAAACATGTAGTTTTAGGGTGGCGTGGAACGAGTTTGTCAATGGAAGAATTTGATGACCTCGTTGAAAATATTCCAGAAAGTCAGCGTCTTCTAATTCACCGTCTTCTAATTATACGACAAGAGTTAGAAAGAAGAGGTATAAATCCTATATGTAGACCATGGGAAAAAATTATTGATTATCATATTTCAAAACAAGAAGAACATTGTATTGAATATAAAGAAGATATTGACCGGGGAAAAGTAGATAGAAATAATATGGAGCAATTTCTTAAACGATTTGAGGAGTTTTTTATTGCAAATAAAGAGAAATTTGGTAGTTGTTCAGAAAAGGTTCTTGAATTAAAGAATACATATGTATTAATTGTAGATGACAATATGGAAAGGTATACATATGGTGTAAAAGAATCAAAAATATTTTCTTTAGAATTTTATATTAAATCAAAAAATGAAAGCTTATACGAAGAAATAATTAATTCGTTTCAGTCTGCTTCAAAGAAATACATAAGATCAGGAAGAGGTATTCTTATTCCTGGTGATTATTCTTGGTATAAATTATGGAGAATTATTAATCGCAATCTTTTTCTGCATTATATCGGTGTAAAAGAAAATCATAGCATTGTAACTGATTATATGACATCTATGTGATTTGTAATTACATATTTAAGCCAAATTTTATCTGTGAAAAAATTCATAATAAATAATAAACAGACATTCTTAATAAAATATTGGATGCTGTAAGAACTGGTTGGAGCTGTTGCACTTGGATATTCTGATGGAAAACCAAATTCAAGAGTGAGAAAGACACCTGATAGCATTATTGAATATAGGCTTTAAAAATCAATATTTTCCATTATGTCAAAAAATGGTCAATCATTGCCCTTTTACCTGTATAATCAAATAAAAAGGCGGTGGTTACCATAGAAGAGCTTGTTAGAAAAGCCAAATCCGGCGACAAAAACTCCATGGATTCTATTATTGTAAAATTCAGCTGCTTCATAATAAAAAAAGTATGTAAATACAATATTCCTTCCTATGACTTTGAGGATCTAGTGCAGCATGGGTACCTCTCTGTAATAAAAGCAGTAAGACTCTACAAAATTGGAAAAAGCTCTTTTACAACTTACTGCACAAATTCCATAGTAAATAACTTCAATGCCCTTTTAAAAGGCCAGATAAAGCACTTTAGAGAAGTACAGGATGAAGGAGTGCTGTCAATTCAGCCCTATGACTTTACCCTTGAAGATGAAGTTATTGCATTTGATCAAGCAGAAAAGATAAAACTTGCACTTTGCAAACTTCAGGATATAGAAATAAAAATAATTAAATCCGTGTACATGGAAGGCAGGACACTTAAAGAAACCGCTGAAGTACTTAACATAAAATATAGACATGCTATAGAAATAAAAAAATCTGCCCTAAATAAACTGAAAAAATGTCTGAAATAGCATATATATTTTTATAATGGCAAAGGGAGGGTGATATTTATGTATGACCAGCTGGTTAGTTTAATCAGCACCCGTAGGGTTCCCAATAGCAGTTAGTATATATCTGCTCATAAGGTTTGAAAATAAGATTGACCTTTTAGTCAAATCTATTGAAGACTTAAGAGAAGATATATCAGCCGTTATAAAAAACCAGGAGAAGAAATAGGTAAAATCCTATTTCTTTTTTTCTGCACTAATTTTTCGAAAGGCATATATATAAGTAAAAGTTAGAGAAAGGGGCGAATTGTTATGGCAGCAAAGTCAACAAAGCTTTCAAGTACACTTTCTATTGTAGAAAAGACAGGGCTTAACAAACAGGGTAAAGAGATACTTAAGAAAGTTACACTTGGCAAGATTGCAATGGATGCAGCAGATCAGGATGTATATGATGTAGTAAAAGCTGTAGGTGACATACTGACTTATCCTGTAAATGAAATTCAAAAAGTGGACAACACTGTAATTACTAACGCCTAGTGAGTGGGCAAAAATCAGGAAAGGAGGAGTTTAAATGGCAAACAGACTTAATATGAGGTTTACTACCGAGGAAGAAGGCAAATATTTTTCTTTGAGTGTGGACAACGTAAAAGAAGATGCAAATGGACAGCCTTCAGTTACCCAGGAACAAGTCGCATCTCTCATGGACCTTATAATTGCAAAGAAAATATTTGTTACTAAGAACGGTGCATTGGTTGGCAAGAAGGATACTAAGGTTGTAACAACAGACACAAAAGAATTTGAAATGAAATAGATCATAAAGGTCCTGCAGATGTGCAGGACCTTTAAATTTTGGAGGTGGCATTTTGAATATAGTAAATTCTAATTTGAGCTTTAGGAGCACTTTAAACTGGGGCAACAATCCAGAAGTAGTTGTGCTCCATCATGCAGGTGCAAAAGTGTGCAGCATAGGGGATATCCACAGGTGGCACCTTGAAAATGGATGGTGCGGATGCGGTTATCACTATCTTGTGAGGAAAGACGGTACTGTATATATGGGAAGAAATGAGAAGGCTGTAGGAGCCCACTGTCCAGGATATAATTCTAAATCCATAGGGATATGTGCTGAAGGAGATTTTAATGTTGAGATTATGGGTCAAACACAGTACAGTGCATTATTAGAATTAACCCGCTCCATGTTAAGCAAATATGGAATAAATAAAATATATGGACACAGGGAGCTTTATTCTACAGACTGTCCTGGAGAGAATTTTCCGCTGGACAGAATAAGAAATGAGGTTGCAGGAGGCAGTGGCAGGTTAGTTTATCCAGGATATCTTATAAAGATGAATCCTGATTTGAAGGATAACAATGTAAAGGCTGTTCAGGAAAAGCTTATGAGTAGAGGTTACAGCGTTGGAAGATGCGGCGATGATGGATTCTTTGGAGGGGGTACCCTGGAGGCTGTTAAGAGGTTTCAGAGAGACAGCGGACTTGCAGTTGATGGTATTGTTGGGATTAATACGTGGAATAGGTTGTTTGGATAAATAAGAAGGTTGGTGATGCCAGCCTTCTTTATGTTATTACGTCAAAGTCATATTTTTATCATCTAATAAGTTTGTACCTTATTTATATGAACCTATACTAATATCTGTAACTATACTATAGCAATTAAAATTGCTATAGTTATGATTTTCTATTTTGTAAATATAGGTATTAATATGGGGGAATATGGTATAATTTATTTAGAATATTATTTAAATAAAATACATCTCTAAATATTTGGACGTAGAATAAATATTTATGTAAGTTTTTTTAATGGATGATGGAGGGGGAGAATTATGCCATATAGAAGAATTTTAAATGAAGTACAGCAACAATTAGTGAGTGATGAGAATAATTTATGTTTGTTTTTACAGACAAATAATGACATATATTCATTTAGAAGTGAATTAACACCAGATCAACAATTAGATATAATTCAGCCTATAGGTAATTATCTTAAAGACAAAGAGTATGATCAATATGATCCATTGGAAATAAGGCCTAATACTATTTATTATATTTTAAATAAAATGGAAGAAAGTCAATCATTAAACAATATTTTAAATTTAAATCATCAGATTGAATGTGGGGATGTTAAAAGAGCAACTATCAAAACTATTGAGAATGATAAAATTAAACTTATTATATTTAAAAAAGATAGATTTTTGTTTTTGTATAGATATGATTCAAGAAAATTATTTAAACAGGGATGGAAAGCCAAATTCGATAAAGAGGAGGCTGTAGTACAGAAAGAAGATGATAGTATACTAGTACTTTCAAAGACGATACCGGACATTATATTAGATGCTAGTGGAATATTTGCTTTTATACTAAATGTTACTCAAGCTGAATATATTTTGGAAATAGATTCATTGTTTGTGAGCGCATTAAATAATGCCTCTAGTAATTTAAGAGAATATAATTTAATGAAGAGTGATACTATTGAAAGTTTTATAAGTGAAGTATCTAAAAAAAATAACTATATGAGGAAACTTCATAAAATAGAAGCTACTCATTCATATCAGTATTTCCATAATAATATTAATAGCATACCAGAAGTTTTAAAATTGTATAATTTAAATGTTAAATTTGATGAACAAAATGGAATGATTATATTTGATGATGAAACAGATGTTAGTGATGTATTACATTTATTTGCAGATGATTATGTTAAAAGGTATATTAGTCAAAAAGATGATGTGATAAAGTAATTAAAAGGAGGAATATAGATGATTCCTGAGTTGGCATTATCTGTAACAGGTTTTATCCCTCTATACATAATGATGATTTCCATGTATTTATATTCGTATTTGTTTGGAACTATATGGGAAACAACTAAAAAGGATATAATACTTACTATTCTAATTATTATACTTATACAATTTATTTCTTCAATAGTAGTTAACTGCTATATAAAAGGTAAGGAAAGTTCAAGAATTTCAGAAAATGAAATTACGTTTAAAAATATTAGAGAAGATAAAAAAGCATATGTAAATTATATGATGACATATCTAGTGCCATTATTGACATTTGATTTAGACAAGATAAATGGATTTTATATACTATATACTAATATATTAATAATTATGTTTGTAATTATGAACGGAAAGGCAGAAAATTTTAATTTCAATATTTTTTTATGGATAAAGGGGTATTCTGTTTATAAAGGTGTAAATATTGATGGGTGTGATAAGGTATTATTAATAAAGAAAAAGAAGTTTTCTAATATTAAAGCTAATCATACTAAATATAGGTTTGTATCTTTTGGAGGAAGTAATGATATTTACTTGTGTAAAAGATATAATGTAAATAAATAAGTAATAGCCTAGAAATTAGAACGTTTATTTAGAACGGTAAATTCTAGATTTGGGGGAGTTATTATGGATAAAAAGAAACTGAGCGAAAGAGATATAATAACAAAATACATAATTCCAGCTGTAGAAAAAGCTGGTTGGGATAGAAATAAACAAATTAGGGAAGAAGTAAATTTTACTGACGGTAGAATTATAGTTAGAAAGAAAATTGTTACAAGGGGAAAAAGGAAGAGAGCAGATATAATTCTCTATTATAAGAGTAATATACCACTAGCTATAATTGAGGCTAAAGATAATAATCACTCAATTGGGTACGGAATGCAGCAGGGATTAAATTATGGAGAAATATTGGATATTCCATTTATTTATTCATCTAACGGCGATGGATTTATAGAACATGATAGAACTAAAAAAGAAGGAATATTGGAAAGAGAGCTGAAATTAGAGGAATTTCCATCTCCAGAAGAGCTATGGAACAGGTATAAAGCTTATAAAGGTTTAACTAAAGAGCAGGAAAATGTTGTTACTCATAATTATTACTATGATCAAGATACTTTCCCACCACGTTATTATCAAAGAATTGCAATTAATAGGGCGGTAGAGGCAATTGCACAAGGACAGAATAGGATACTTCTTGTAATGGCCACGGGAACAGGCAAAACTTATACTGCATTTCAAATAGTATATAAGCTTTTCAAATCTGGCGTAAAGAAGAGAATTCTTTACTTAGCAGATAGAAATATTTTAATTAATCAGACAATTATAGGAGATTTTAAACCTTTAAAAGAGAACATAAACAAAATTCAAAAAAGAACAGCTGATAAATCAAGAGAAATTCAGTTTGCTTTATATCAAAGTTTAACTGGAGAAACTGAGGAAAAGAAAGTATTTAAGAAATTTAGCAGAGATTACTTTGATCTTATAATAATAGATGAATGCCATAGGGGAAGTGCCAAGGATGATTCAGCCTGGAGAGAAATATTGGATCATTTTGAATCAGCTACAAAGATTGGATTAACTGCTACTCCAAAAGAAACTAAGGATGTTTCTAATATTGATTACTTTGGTGATCCTATATTTACTTATTCATTAAAGCAGGGCATTGAAGATGGATTTCTTGCCCCTTACAAAGTAATAAGGGTAGGTATAGATAGAGATTTAGAAGGTTATAGGCCGGAAAAGGGTAAAAGGGACAAGTATGGTAAAGAGTTAGAAGATAGGATATATAATAAAAAAGATTACGATAAAACGCTGGTATTAGAAAAAAGGACAGAGCTGGTAGCTAAATATGTTTCTGATTATTTGAAAAAGAATGATAAGAGAATGGCTAAAAGCATATTTTTCTGCACTGATATAGATCACGCAGAGAGAATGAGAAAAGCTCTTATAAATGAAAATGCTGATTTATATTCAAAAAATCCTAAGTATATAATGAAAATAACAGGAGATGATGATGAAGGAAAAGCAGAACTAGAAAATTTCATAATACCTTCAGAAGATTATCCTGTTTTAGTAACTACATCAAAACTTTTAACTACTGGTGTGGACTGCAAGACCTGTCAATTTATCATAATAGATTCAGAGATAAACAGTATGATTGAATTCAAGCAGATATTAGGCCGAGGCACTAGAATTAGAGAAGATTACGGTAAGATGTACTTTACTCTTATAGATTTTAGAGATGTATCAAGGTTATTTGCTGACAAGGATTTTGATGGTGAACCTGTTAAAGTCAAAGATGTAACTTCTGATGAGGTTCCAGATGAAAATGATGAAGAAATTGATGATACTTATGAAGAAGAGGAAAAGAAAGAGACAAGCTATGGAGAAGCTGGAGAATATACTGAGGGAGAAACTATAAGTGATCCCTCAGGTGAGAAAAGAAAGAAATATTATGTTGATGATGTAGAAGTTAAAGTTATTAATGATAGAGTTCAGTACTATGGTAACGATGGAAAACTTATTACAGAATCTTTAGTAGATTATACTAAGAAGAATATAAAAAAAGAATTTGCAAGTTTAGATGAATTCCTGAGAAAGTGGAGTGAAACTGATAAAAAAGAAGAATTAAGACTGCATTTAGAAGAAGAAGGAATTTTCCTTGAAGATTTAGAAGATGAAGTGGGAAAAGATATGGATACCTTTGATTTAATATGCCATGTAGCTTTTGATATGCCTGCTTTAACTAGAAAAGAAAGAGCAAATAACGTAAAAAAAAGAAATTACTTTGCTAAATATGGAGATTCTGCAAGAAGAGTTTTAGAAAAACTATTAGATAAATATAGTAATGAAGGCATTGAAAACATAGAAGATATTAAAGTACTTAAGCTGCCGGACTTTAAGGAATTTGGCACCCAACTAGAAATAGTGAAGAGAGTATTTGGTGGTAAAAAGAAGTATGAAGAAGCTGTTAAAGAATTGGTTAAGGAATTATATACAATAGCATAAGAGAAAGGAGACATAATACATGTCAATAACAAATGTAGTAAAATCAGTACAAGATATAATGCGCCAGGATGCAGGGGTAGATGGAGATGCTCAAAGAATATCTCAACTAGTTTGGATGATATTTTTAAAGGTATTTGATGCAAAAGAAGAGGAATGGGAATTAGAGTACGATGATTATACACCTACTATCCCGGAAGAATTAAGATGGAGCAACTGGGCTCAAGATGATGAAGGAATTACAGGTGATGAGCTTTTAGACTTTGTAAACAATAAACTATTCAAAGGTTTAAAGGAAATGGAAGTAGATGAGAATAGTGATGCTAAAGCTCTATTAGTTAAATCTGTATTTGAAGATTCCTATAATTACATGAAGTCAGGAGCTTTAATGAGACAGGTAATAAATAAACTAAATGAAATAGATTTTATAGCAGGTGAAGATAGACATTTATTTAATGATATATATGAAAATATATTAAAAGATCTTCAAAGTGCAGGCAATGCAGGAGAATTCTATACACCAAGACCTGTTACACAATTTATAATAGATATGCTAAGTCCAAAGCTTAGTGAAAAAGTAGCCGACTTTGCTTGTGGTACTGGTGGTTTTTTAACCTGTGCCATAGAAAGCTTAAAAAAACAAGAAACCAAAGTTGAAGATTTAAAAATATTAGGTGAAACCATAATGGGTGTAGAAAAGAAGCCATTTCCTCACATGCTTGCTACAACTAACTTGATACTTCATGATATTGATGTGCCAAACATAAAACATGATAATTCTTTAATGAAGAATGTAAGAGATTTAAAGCCTTCAGAATATGTTGATGTAATAGCAATGAATCCTCCTTTTGGCGGAATTGAAGAAGATATGGTATTAACTAATTTTCCTCAGCAATTTCAAACAAAAGAAACAGCAGATTTATTTATGACTCTTATAATGTATAGATTAAGTGCAAAAGGAAGAGCGGGAGTAGTACTTCCAGATGGATTCCTATTTGGTGAAGGTGTAAAGACACATATAAAAGAAAAACTTTTAAATGAATTTAATCTTCATACTATAGTAAGAATGCCTAATGGAGTATTTGCACCATATACGGGAATAAATACAAATCTTTTATTTTTTGAAAAAGGTAAGCCAACAGAAGAAGTTTGGTTCTTTGAACATCCACTTCCTGAAGGATATAAAAATTATACTAAAACCAAACCAATAAGATACGAAGAATTTGAACTGGAGAAAAAGTGGTGGAATAACAGAGAAGAAAATGAGTATGCTTGGAAGGTTTCAGTAGAGGATATCAAAAATAGAAATTACAATTTAGATTATAAAAATCCTAATAAGGAAGAAGAAGATTTAGGAGATCCAAAGGCATTATTAAAAAAGTATCATGAAGCTACTGCTGCTGTAGATAAATTGCAGGATTCTTTGATAGATGAATTAAAGAAGATTTTAGAAGGGACATCAAAATAGTATGAACATGTTATTAGAACAATTTAAAACAATATTTGATAGACCAGAAAAAGTTAAGAAGTTAAGAAATTTAATACTACAGTTAGCAGTAAGGGGAAAATTAGTAGAGCAGGATGAAAATGATGAGCCAGCCAGTGTGCTCTTGGAGAGAATAAAAGAAGAAAAAGATAAGCTCATTAAAGAAGGAAAGATAAAAAAGTCAAAACCATTGCCAGAGATAAGTGAGGATGAAAAACCTTATGAATTGCCTGAAGGATGGGAATGGGTAAGATTAGGATGTATATATAATATAGTAAGAGGATCATCACCAAGACCAAAAGGAGATCCTAAATATTTTACTAATGAAAGAACAAAGTATCATTGGGTTACAATAAAGGATATTACTAATTCATGTGTTAATGAAAGACTTGTAAGTACAATTGAGTATTTAACATATGAAGGTAGTTTAAAGAGTAGATTAGTTGAACATGATGAGATTATAATAGCTGTAAGTGGTAGCGTAGGTAAGTCAGCAATAATGGGGATTAGTGGATATATATATGATGGGTTAGCAGCTTTGAAACATATTATTAATAATAAAGTATTAAGAGATTATATATATATTTATTTAAAATGTTGGAAAGATAATATAAATAACATGTCAGAAGGAACATCATTTCCTAATATTAATACGGATAAATTAAATCGACTTTTGATTTCGCTACCACCTTTAAATGAACAAAAACGTATAGTAGAAAAGGTAGATTCATTAATGGCATTTTGTGATGAATTAGAAAAAGAACTACAAAGAAAGGTTAAATATAGTTCTTTAAGTTTAAAGTCTGTATTTAATAGCATTGATAGCTGCAGTTCTTTAGAAGAGTTAGAAGAAACACTGAGATTTATTATAGATAACTTTAAAGAGTTAACATTAGGTGATGATGGAGTTAAAGAATTAAAAAATGCAATATTTGAATTAGCAGTACAAGGAAGGCTTGTTCCTCAAAATTCAAAGGATGAGCCAGCAAGTGTGCTTTTGGAAAAGATAAAAGAAGAAAAAGAAAAGCTTATTAGGGAAGGAAAGATAAAAAAGGAAAAGGCACTGCCAGAGATAAGTGAGGATGAAAAGCCTTATGAATTGCCTAGTGGATGGGAATGGGTAAGGATAGGAGAATATTGTTTAATAAATCCAAGAAATTCAATTGATGATAATGAACTAGTATCATTTGTGCCAATGAAGTTAATAGAGAATGGCTTCAACAATAAACATACATCAGAGACAAGGTTGTGGAGAGAAATAAAAAATGGATTTACACATTTTGCCGAAAATGATGTTGTTGTAGCTAAAATTACTCCATGTTTCGAAAATAGAAAATCTGCTATTATGAAAAATTTAGTTAATAATATAGGAGCAGGGACAACAGAACTATATGTTATTAGAAGCATTAAAAATTTAATACTTCCAGAATATATATTATGTATATGCAAAACGGAAGAATTTATCAAGGGTGGTATAGAAACGTATACTGGAACTGCTGGTCAGCAAAGGGTAAAAAAGGATTATATAACTAGGTTTGTTATAGGAGTTCCACCACTAAATGAACAAAACCGTATAGTACAAAAAGTAGATTCATTAATGACATTATGTGATGAATTAGAAAATAAAATAGAAAAATCTAAAAAGTACAGCGAAAAATTAATGGAAGCTTTACTTAAGAATGAATTTATGTAAAATTAATAGCAACTTTATGTGGTATATTACCAGAGGCTCGTAACATGTGGATGTAAATGGATTAAAATTGTAATTTAAAAAGATACATATGTAAAAGCTATTTTTACATATGTATCTTTTTTTACAATATTGACATATAATATAGTTAAGGGAGGTAATAATATGATTAATATATTAGAGAAATATACTGAAAAGCAATTGAGATCATATATTTATGACAATAGATATAAAATAGGTGCTAATCTTCTTCAATTTATTAAAGATAATGGATATACTAAATCATCGCTTTCAAAATTAACAGGTATATCAAGACCAACTATTGATAAATTAATTAAAGGTGAAATAGATAATAATACAAATCTCAAAAAACATGTGGATAAGATTATTACAACCTTTAATATAAAGCTTGAAGAATTAGTAGATTATAAGCATACAGAGTCAGACAATAACCGTGAAGTTGTAGCATCTAATAATGCACCGGAAGAATATGAACTAAGTGATAAGGCTAAAAGAATGTTTGGCTTTTTAGACGATATAATAGATCTTTATGAAGTCTATAGTGATAGGTAGGGTGATAAATATGTCTCAATATATAACATCTCAGAATTTAAATGAAGTGATAGAAGCAAATAAAAAAATAAAAAATGAAATTGAGAATTTTAAAAATAATTTCTTTATTAATTATAACAAAGCTGGAATAGTGGGTCCTGATAGACTAGCATTTGATGTTCTTAAGAAAAATTATAATTTAATACAGCTGCCAATAGAGGATGAGTATTGGGGAGGAGCTATATTTATTAGGAATAATTTAAAAATACCTGTTATTAATTCAGCGCAACCCAGAGTTTATCAATTTTTTGTTGCCTGGCATGAAGTATATCATTTGCTTTATGATCCTTCTATTATTAAAGGACAGCATAACATACAGGCAGAAGAAATGGAATTAAATGAGAGAAGAGCGGATTACTTTGCTGCAAAGATGTTATTAGGTGATGTCTATAGATATTATTATTCATTAGAAGATGCTGATTTTATAAATAAAATTGCAAAGTGTATGGATGTATTTAAATCACCCTATAAGGCTATATTAATTCAATTATATGAAGATGCTGTACTGTTCAACAATGTTGGATTAAAGAAGTTAATAGTTGAGAATTTTGATAAAAAGCCAGAAAATTTAATTGAATTATTTGAAAAACTAGAATTAGATACTGATTTAGTTAAACCATCTAATATAATAAGTTTTGGTGGATTGGATAAAAAAATAAAGCTGCTGTCAGAAAAAGAAACGGATGTTGATTATCATAAAGATAATTTGAAATTTTTAAATAAACTCAAGGATTTAGTGAAGGGAGAACTCATAAATGGAAGTAATTCAGGTAGAAAAACTAATTGAAGCTTTAAATTCCAGTGCTCCTAAAAAGATAGGAATCCTTGATAATAATACAATTACTTTTTTAATAAATGTAGATAAATATATTTATGTAGAGAAGATATTGAAAAAGTATGATTTATTACTAATACCTAATTGGGTTTATCAAGAAGTAAATGATTCAGAAGAAAGAGTAGATTATATAGAAAACATGTTTAATAAAGGTATAAAAATTTTTGTGATAAACGAGAGTGATTATGAAAAGTTAGCAAAGTATAAATCAGTATGGATTTATAAGTTTTTTCTATATTGTTCATTCAAAATTGGTGAGATAAAAAGTTTCATTAAAAGATATATTGAGAAAAATCAGCCTCTGGAAGAATTAGAGGACTATGAAGTTTGGTTGAATTTATTGTATAATAATGGGTTTGAAGGCAAACGGCTTAAAAATGGAAGAACAAAGAAGAAAAATGCAGGAGAAATTTCAATAGGTGTTTTAGCTCTAGCTATGTCATATATTTATTTTCAAGGACACCATACTATAACTGTGTTATCCAATGATAGGGATACATATGATTTTGTTAATTTTGCAAAGTTAAAATTATTAAACGACAATATGTTTGAAGGATTAGAAAGCAGTGTTATAACATTTAAGTCTAATGATTTCATAATTAAAGAAAGTTATTTGAATAGTTATATAAGTGATGGAAAAGATATTTATTCTATTACAGAATTTAGAGATGAAAAAAGGGTTAAATATACAAAAAATGCACCTGATACTTCGGTTGAGGAACATGATGAAATTTTAAGCAATGAAGCTTTTATAGAAAATTTAAAAGATAGTACTTTTAATATTATATTTTAATATAAGGTATAGAAAGATACAGACCTAATGGATATTTTGTAGAGGAAAGGGTGTTATTTACAATATATTCAATCTACTTTGAAACAAAGTAACTTTTACTTAACACTAAAATTATTTTACTTGAAAATAATATAAAATTAGTTAAACAAAATAGTGTTATATCATTTTATATGAAATAAATTAGACAAAACAGATACTTTTTAATGAAAACATCATTAAAAAATATCTGTTTTGTTAACTAAGGTTAATGAAATTGAATATGATATAGATAAGAAGGATGGATGTTTATGTTAAGCACAAATGAAATAATAGGAAGAAATATTTTAAAAATTTTAAATGAAAAAGATATAAAACAAACTCAATTAGCGGAAAAATTAAATGTTTCAAAACAAACTTTAAATAAGATAATTCATGGAAGAAGGAATATTTCAATAAGTGAAATAAAAGCGATATGTGATGCTTTATCTGTACCTATGGAAAAACTTACAGATGAAGATATCTTAAATGAAGAGCAAATGGAGCCTATAAAGCTTTTTATGAGAGAAGTTAATAGAAAAGAAGCTAAATGCGGACTAATGCATGCACAGAATATTATGGATATGATTCTCTTTCATAGTGAAATTCAAGAGAAAGAGGGAATACTTCAGGAAGAGTGGGATGATTAATGCATGAGTTAATTAGCAAAAGTATAACTTTAGAAGAGGAATCTTTACTGGAAAAATTCTTAATAATGGAAGGCTCTTATTATATTAATAGAGCGAGCAAGCATTAGTTTGACTACTGGTGTTTTTTTATTTCAGATTTTAAAATTAATATCAAGTTTATGTTCCAAATCAGGACTTTTTTGTATAAAGTAATCATATAATAGCCAGAAACAGATGGGGAAGACCAGAAACTAATAAGGAAAGTTTTAAAATACTTGCAGAACATGATATTATTGAAGAAAAATATGTAAATAGTTACTTTGCTATGGCTAAATTTAGAAATAGAATTGTTCATATGTATTTTGATGTTAGTGATGAAATGATTTATGAAATAACACAAAATAATTTAGAAGACTTTGAGGCTTTTATCAAGAATATTGTGAAAAATATTAGTGTATAATGAAATTTAGAAAGGTAAATACAGACAGGAGGTGATATTGTGCTAAACATAGAAAACTTAAAAAAGTATTTTAGTGAACAACCTAACATTTTAGGTGTATGGATAATAGGTTCCTATGGGACCGAATATCAGAGAGAGGACAGCGATATTGATTTTGCTATACTTTATGATAAAGATATAAATGATTTAGAAGAAATGAAGTTCGCGTGTGATATTACAGAAATACTTAAGATAGAAAACATTGATACTATAAATTTAAAAAAGGCACCAATCACACTTCAATTTAAGACAATAAAAGAAGGTAGAAATTTATATGAAGCAGATTATATTAAAATTTGTGACTATGTGGAGTATATAATAAATAATTATGAGGATAAAAAATACTATTTGGATCAATTTGATAAGGACTATTTTGCAAGTTTTTAATGGAGAGATAAATATCGATAAGGAATAAAAACTTATAATAGAACAACCAGAATATAATGATGAAAATATAAAAGATATAAGTGAAAAAAGAGCTAATGCTTTTGTTGCAGAGCTGCTTATGACTGAAGAAGATATTGATGAGTATTCAAGGCAGCTCCATATATAAAGTCTTTAGCAGCTGTTGAGGTTGTTAATTTTTGTGACATCTTGTTTTTATATACTACAGTACACGGTAAGAATGAACTAGATAGCTAAATGTGTTATGTGAAGTTTACTAAACTTTATGAAGTAGGTAAAGAACCTAAAGTTATAAAGAAAAACGGTAAAGTACTATCATTTATTGATGCTATAAAAAGGTCTTACATAAAATTTTCACATAGCGACAGTCTTAAAAGGTTGATGGATAATATTATAGGAAATAACAAAGAATGAACACTATTTTAATTATAGTGTTTTTGTTTTTTAGATTTATAAATGCTAATAATATATAATTATTCAAAGTTTATAAATTATTACATTATGAATCTATGGACTAGCTTTACCTCTTCGCATACTCAGAATTAAAGCTGTTCCATAGAAATCAAATTTAATGGTATATTCCATCCCAAACCCAGGCAGCAGTTCTCTGAAGTCTTATAATAGGCTCTTTTTCAGTCGCAAGGAAGCTTTGGACAAGCCTTTTCTTTTTCTCTTATTTGCTGTATTAATAGCTACTCAAAATAAAATATTTCGTAAACATATAGAATATTTAGTTTTTGCAGTGTTAGAGACAAAGGCAAATATACAAGTCTATTAGTTAATTCCGCTCGTATGCTTATATCAATGTAGTATTAGTATGGCGGATAGGTATAATAAAATAAATTCTAGTGTATTAAAGTCACTTAATTAAATTAGATTAGATATGTATTTCAGGTTATAAAGGAGATTGGATCTAATAAGGATATAGTTACTGATGCATATAATATATATTTAACATATTCGGGTACTTTAACTGCCACCCGAAAAAGTACAGGTTCCAATCTAGCATTTCTAAGCTTTTATAAGTTCCTCCTTTATCCGGACCTTCTAAAAACAAAGAAATACACGATTTTAACTAGTCCTTTATTTGGGTTCCTGGCAGAGTGCATGAAGGTGGACGTACTTCCTGCAAAAACTTTTCATGCACAAGCATTAAAAGACATGTTCATATAGTGTTTCGCAGCAAGGCAGCCCCATTTAGGTATTCCTCTGAGGTCTTTCATTTGTGCTACTTTGCTAAACAAAGGAAGATTTAACAAAAGAGCAAGCTTGTAACAAGACTTTGGCAAATTCTTTAGTGTTATAAGACAATTTATTTGCCCGATAATATGTGCAAATAAAGCAAATTATAAACATCTTAACTTTTACGTCAGATTAAATAATCTGACTATAATTTAAAAGTATAAAAAAGTTTTATAGGACTGAAAAAATGATAGAAATAGTAAAAATGCCTCAAATAAAAATATTTGATGAACATGGAGAAATTAAAGTAGCGGATAAAATTTCAATAAATGATATGGAGGTATATTAGGGGACATGTATCGGTAAAATTTGTTAAGAAGGTATATTTCATAGTTTAATAAGAATAAAAAATTATTTTTTGTGCATTCTATATTTTGTATGAGTAATTAAAATTAGTTATTAAGGAAGGTGTATTGAATGAATACAGCAACTATGTCTATAAATAAATATCAGCAGTGTATTGATGAATGTAATAAATGCGCTCAAAAATGTTATGAATGTTTTAAAGCATGTTTAAATGAACCTGATGTTCAAAATAGGAAAAATTGCATAAGTGTGCTTATCGAATGTGCACAGATGTGCCAGATGTCAGCATCACTTATGTCTATGGATAGTTGTTCAGTAAAGGAGCATTGTAGGATTTGTGCTAATATTTGTGATAAATGTGCACAAGAGTGTGGAATGTTTAAAGAGCAACATTGCCAGATATGTATGCAGGAATGCAAAAAATGCGCAGATGAATGTAGAAATATGGTTACATGTAATTAATAAATGAGAACTTAGGTGATACCGGGTGCTTTATTCATAGAATGTTTAAAGAATATATATAAATAAGTAATAAATATTACACAAAATCGTAACAATAACCGTATATAATAATAAGTGTCCTAAAGAAATAGTCTTTAGAGAAAACTAAAAGTATAATAAGTCCCCCCTTATTATATAAATAAACTTGAGCACTAGGTTAATTTACTGGTGCTTATTTTTATGCATATTAAAAAAGAAGAAAGTGCTAAAAGTTTAATAATAGATATTTCTATAAGACAACTAAGCGCATTTAATAGTGACGAAGACGGACAACCCAATAAAAATTATTAATGTCTGATGAAGAATTTCAAGATTTTAAAACTAATCATGTATTAGAAAATTTTAATAAGAAAACTTATAGTAAGTTGTTACCTATAAATTTTATTTTGGTAATTATAACAATGTTCATATTAATTAAAGGATTAGTGCCAGGTTACTATCTATTTATGATTCTACTGCTATTGTATTACTTATAACTGAACAAATTGGATTACTTTTAAGTTCTGCAATTCCAGCTACATATGTTGGATTAGGACTGTTTGATTATGCTTTATCTATATTTCCTTTAAAGAAAATTCATCCATCATTGGATGTACTGCGTTCGTAGTTGCGTAAATTACAAATAATGTTAACTAGTAATTTAATTTTTATCGAATTTTTATTTAAATAAAATAAAAATTTAAAAGAATAAATGTTTATGTTTACATAAATGTGATATAATGTAAGTGAATGGTAATGAAATATGCTTGTTATCCCCCCTTTTTCACCATTACCTTATGAGTGTTTTACAGGGATTAAAAGATAGCTTTGAAAAGGGGGAGGAAAATGAATATTTTATTTTTGTGTCTTATAGTGCTTTCTATTACAGGAATATTGAGTCTAACAATTTTAGCAGTTTTCTGCTATAAACAAGACAATATAAAAATGTTATTTGAAAGTAAAACAACTATGTCAGAGAATGGAGTCTCATCTAATGCCAAAGTTGATATAAATAAGTGCAAAAAGGAAAATAGTAAGTAGTTGTTCGAGAAACTACTTACTATAAAAAATTACACAAGCATATTTATGAGCTAATTACATTTCCATGTAAAACACTCACCATATATTATATTCTATTTATGCAAAAAAAGATAACTATTTTTAATAAAGTTTGACGTACTTTCTATAAAATTACACCGTATTGTTCAAATAAATTTTACGGTGTTTTTATATTTAAAAAAAATCTATAAATAGAACTTTATAGAATAAAATTCGGCGTAATATTAATTTAAACACTGAAGATTCGTCATCTCCAGTGTAAAGTAAATACCAATACACTAAAGAAAAATATTTTAGTTTCCATGGAATTTAAATATTTAAATATCTTAAGTACATTTGATATCCTTATGTGAATAGTATGTGCAGAAATTAAATTATTATTTTGGTAACTTATTGGTTGTCACACATTGGTAAATGATTTTAAGTATTTGAGAAACGAATTAACTAAAATATGCTATAATGTAGGTAGCATAATGTATTAGTATACTTTAGGAGACTCAGTAATGAAATGGATATTTCTTTTTTTAGGCTTTATGTTTGAAATATTATTTTTATATTCATTGATGATAAAGCCTGTAATTTGCTTTAAAAAATGGCAATCAGGTGTATTATACGGTATACCGATGGTGCTATATATGACATTATTTTTTCTTATACTTAATGTTGAATATCAAACCTTTAAAATAAATATTGAAGCTTCAAATAGCATGGTAGTATCAAATACGGTTTCTGTTCTGCCATCAACATCTACACCGACAACTTCAAGTGATAAAAATAGTAATGATACAAGTAAAGGTGATATTATAGGAGATACTGACAGTAAGATATATCATATTCCTGGAGATCCTGATTATGAAAAGGAAATGAAAAAAACAAGCAACAATGAATATTTTAAAACTACATCAGAAGCTGAAGCTGCCGGATATAGAGCGTCTAAGAAAACACCTAAATAAAAAGGTGCTTTTTTATGCTTAGAATTGTAAATTCTATAAAAATGCGCGAATTAAATAATTATGTTAGAATATAGATAAATTCTGAAAGAAAGAGGGAATATAAGTTATGGATAAAAAAGTATTAGACTATGTTACTCAAAAAACACATGAATTAATGAGTGTACCATCATGCTGCAGTGAGGCAAAAGCAGCGGCAAAAGCTTGGTTGGATGCTGTTGGAACTGAAAAGGAAGCTGTAGAAACGAAAAAATATATTGATGAACTGGAAGCAGATATTGTACCAATAGATAGTTTAATTAGTCTTGTAGAATCTGATAACGGAATTAAGTTTTTAGGAGCAGATGCTGCTAAGAGTATGGCAGTACATGCAAAGAAAATCAAGTCTGCTGGAGCGAAATATTGTGATTGTCCAGCATGTACAGCCGCAGCGGCAATTCTAGAAAAAAAGGATATGCTTCTTAAATAAGAAAAGAAGGTTAATAATCGAAAAAAAGAGTATATTTGTACTTCAAAAACGTGTAGAATAATAGTAATAACTTATGCTAAAAATAATCAATAATTAACTGAATGCCAAAGACTACCTTTGAATGTTGGCCTTAATAAGAGCCTTTGGCTATTCAGAACAGATTATAAAGGATTTTTTACAAACTAGTCAACCTTTGTGAATGTACTCATTCTACATTTAGGACATGGTGGTAAAGTATCTGTATCCTGATCTAAGTAAATTATTTCGCCACAATTAGTACACTTGTAATGGCCCTTACCAGGTTTATCGCCGGTTGAATACATAATTATCACCTCTCTTGGTATCAATATTCAACATAAAATATTTAATTCCTCTATTTTCTAATTCATTTTTTATAAGAATAACAAAAGTTTTTTGTAATAAGCTCCTTTTATTATAATGAGTTTGCTGTTATAATAAGATAAATTAAATTACTAAAGTTAAAGTTTATATGTTTTAAATTGAATTTACTAAATTATTGGAAAGAAGATGCATATGAATATTCTTGTTACTTTAAATTCAAATTATTTAAAACCATTGAAAGTTATGCTCAAATCGCTGTTCATTAATAACCCAAAAGAACGCTTTTATATTTATATGATACATTCAGATATGAAAGAAACTGAACTTTCTGATATAAGTATGTTAGTACAAAAAGATGGAAATAAATTTTATGCGATAAGAGTAAGAAATGAATATTTTAAAGATTCACCTTTAACTATGCATTATACAAAAGAGATGTATTATAGATTATTAGCATTTAAATTTTTGCCTAAGGACGTTGATAAAATATTATATCTTGACCCAGACATACTTGTTATAAATTCCATAAAAAAATTATATGATACTGATATTTCTGAATACCTTTATGCAGCAGCGTATCATGATATACCTACGGTAAAAGAAATTAACAGGTTAAGATTAAAACCATATGAGGTTGAAAGATATTATAATTCAGGAGTTCTTTTGATGAATATTAGCCTGCAGAGAGAGTTAGTAAAGGAAGAAGAAATTCTGAATTTTGTTCAGAATAATAAGAATAAATTGATTTTACCGGATCAGGATATAATTAACGCATTATATGCTAAGTATATAAAGCAAATTAATGGAATAATTTATAATTATGATCCACGATACTACAAATATAATAAAATTATAAGTAAAGGCAATATTGATATGGATTATGTTATCAATAATACTTCTATAATTCATTTTTGTGGAAAGAGAAAGCCCTGGCAAAAAAGTTATACGGGAGAATTCTATTCTTTATATAAGCATTATGAAAAAGTCGCTGAATCATAAGAAAAATTTGATTTTCTAAGTCAATAAAGGAATTCGACAATTTTTAAATTGCTGAATTTTTTATTATAAAAAACAGGGTGTTAGGACACCCTGTAGCATACAATCAATTCTAGTTGTAGCCAATCCATAAAGCTGGTGTTATAAAAAAATAGCTATGCCAATTGCGGCGGTAGGCTATCTTTTTTATTTTGTCTGTTAGTACGATAATTAAAAATAGTTAGATATTATAGGGTTTATAATTCCAAGCTTAAGTTATTCTCCAGCTGCTACTTCCAAAATTCGTCACGTAAAAAATTTCTAGTAAGTCTAAGTTCGTATTTATAAAAATCTAAGCAGATTTTATAAACTCGCAGGTTTAAACATATAAAATCTACTAAGATTTTCAAAAATACTTCACCAAGATTTACTAAAAAATTTTTTAGTGTTCCTACGTTTTGAAAATGTCAGTTTACGTATAACTTAAACTTGGAATTACAAACCCTATATTTTACATATAAAGTTATTTATCTTTTTCTTAAAAGAATCAAGTTGACAATAAGAAGATTTTCCATGGTGAATATCTATGAATTAAATATTTTCACTGTCAAGAGAAATAGCACGTATACTGTATCTGAAAATGATAGAACCTGCAATTTGTTTAAAAAAATGGTAGTTAAAGATATTATATGTTATATTACTACTATATGGATATAAGGCCTTAATTAAGATATTTTAGGAGGAATCGAGAAATGCAATATAATTTTGATGAAATCATAAGTAGGAATAATTCAGCTAAATATGATGAGTTAAGTGTTAATTATGGAAGAGATGATATAATACCTATGTGGATAGCTGACATGGAATTTAGGACTGCCCAGCCTATAATTGATGCTATGAAAAATAAATTGGATGAAGGTATATTTGGTTATGTATCAAGACCTGATTCTTACTTTGAATCAGTCCGTAAATGGTATTTAAAAAAACACAATTGGAATATAGAAAGCAAATATATGAGCCATAGTCATGGAGTTGTTCCTGGAATGGTGATGATGATAAAAGAGTTTACAGATCCTGGAGATAAAATAATAATTCAGTCGCCGGTTTATAATGAATTCTTTGAGATAATAGAAGATAGCGGCAGAAAATTAGTAATTAGTCCATTAAAATTGGTTAATGGCAGATACGAGATGGACTATGAAGATTTTGAAGAAAAAATAAAAACAGGGGTAAAGATGTTTTTACTTTGTAACCCTCACAATCCAGTGGGAAGAGTGTGGACAAAAGAAGAGTTAACTCAAATCGGAAAAATTTGTTTAAAGTATAATGTACAAGTAATTTCGGATGAAATCCATTGTGAACTAGTATATGGAAATAACAAGTATATTCCATTTGCTTCAATTTCACAGAAATTTTTTCAAAACTCAATAACCTGTTTTGCTCCAAGTAAGACTTTCAATTTAGCAGGATTACAATCCTCTATTATAGTTTTTGGGAATAAGGGACAGAAAGATAGATATGATCATCTTCTTCAAATAAATGATATCAAAAGAAATAATTCTTTTAGTTTAGTTGCAACTGAAGCTGCGTATAGATATGGTGAGGAATGGCTTAATCAATTATTGGCATATTTGAAGGGAAATATAGATTTTGTATATAATTATTGTAAAGAAAATATACCTAAAATAAAACCTAACATACCAGAAGCTACTTATTTAATTTGGATTGATTGTAAAGGACTTGGGATGACTGCTGAAGAATTAAAGGATTTTATGACAAATAAAGCTAGATTAGCTTTAGGATTATGGTATGGAGAAGAAAGCAAAGATCATGTAAGAATGAACATTGCTTGTCCTAGGTCGGTAGTTGGGGAAGCATTGATGAGATTAAAATCAGCTGTGGATAATTTATAGAAACATTATGAAAAGAGGAGTGATTATAATGCATATTGAAAAACAATATTTGTATCATAGACATGAATTTACTGATTATTTTTGCGTTAAAATTTCAGTTAGAGAAAACTCTCAGGATAATATTTTGTTTTTGAGAAATACCGATGATTTAGTTGATGAAGGTGCATCATGGATTAGTATTAGAAACTTAAATGATGAAGAATTTTTGAAGCAACATAAAATTGAATATATTATAAAAGAAGATCAATTAAATAAGAATAGGGAAATTATACCGATTGGTTTATTTGAATTTAATGATAAAGATAATTTTTGTGATTGTGAATTATTATTATGGAATATAGGATCTAAAGATTTATATGATTTTGAACATATAATAAAAAATATAGAAGATGCAATAAAGATTAAATATAATGCACTGAAATTAAAGAAAAAATGTATTGAAAACAAGAAAGAAGATATTGAATTAGATTGAATTGAAATTCCTATATTTAATTCAAAGCAAAACGCCACAAAATTCAATTTGAATAGTGTGGTGTTTTAAAATTAAAATATTCTTACGGGGTTTACATAGATCATTTTATATTCTTGCATAGCTTAGTATTAGAAGAACTATTTTTGCTTATTAGATAATAATTCGGTACCTGAACCTATATTTTCTAACTCATTTTCTTTTATAAGAGTAACAAAAGCTTGCTCAGGTATATTAAGAATTTTACTTGCGGAAGTTACAAGCTCATTTACAAGTTGTTCTTTTTGCTGTTTTGTAATTTTTGGGCCTTCAATTTTTATTAGTGGCATAGAATCACTCCTTAAATGTAGTTTATAAAAATATTATATAGGTTTAAATAATTAAAGTAAAATTTATTATATGCCAATAGAGAAAAAACTAAAAATTATAATAAGTCCCCCTTATTATATAAATAAATTTAAGCACTATGTTAATTATACTGGTGCTTATTTTTATATATACTTGCTTGTGTAAGAATTAAACATTTAAATTCTAGATGCATACAATAAATGGTGATATATTATTAGGAGTGATTTAATTGTACAACTTAAAGCCTGAAACTTTTGATTTTAAATCAGTTAATGGAATTTCGAATAAGCAGCTAGATGAGCATTATAAATTATATGTGGGTTATGTAAATACATTAAATAAAATTTGGAATATGGCCTATATACCTGAAAATTATACTGATAGCAATCCAACCTATTCTAATATGCGTAGTTTAAAGCTTGGGGAAACCTATTTTTTAAATGGAGTAAAATTGCATCAACTTTACTTTCAAAATATGACAGGAGGAAATAATACTCCTTTTGGTCCGGTATTAAAGGCTATAATAGATCAGTTTTCTTCTTATGATAGATTTATATCTTATCTTACTAATGTAGGTTTATCTATGAGAGGTTGGTCTGTTCTTTCTATTGATTCTATAGATAATAAACTTCACATAATAGGTAGTGATTTACATGACAAAGGTTCTGTATGGCTTTCTTATCCATTATTAGTTATGGATCTTTATGAACATGCATATTTTATGGATTTTGGAACAGATAAGAAAAAATATATAGACACTTTTATTAAAAATATAAATTGGAGGGTGGTAAATAACAGGCTTACAAGTTTTACCTCGTTTAAGCGGATTAATTGGATAAATGCAAACAGAAAACAATATAACCAATGTCCATTGATGTTTACTAGATTTTAAAAATATTAAAACATATAGGGTTTATGAATGAAAGCTGAAGTATAACCTAAGCTTTCATTTATAAACCCTATAATTCTAGTAGATAGAGAAAGTATTATAAAAATAATGTAGTTTAAACTTTTAAGAACTTTGGAGTTTCCCAAGGTTCTTTTTAATATCCAAAAGTGAAGGTACTTTCAGAGCATTTTATTATCACGTTTTGTGATAGGGTTTATCTCATTTACGCGGGAGATCATGTACTGAAAACGTATTATTTATTTTTTGAATAGTGGTATTCGTCATAGGCATTTCCGGTCTGAACAATTGAATGTTAATATAATAACGAAAGAAAACGTTAATATAATAACAAAAGAAAATGAAAGGAGAAAAAATGAAAAAAGATTATAAAGAAGCGCCATTTACGAAATTCCATCTTATGCTATATGTCTGTACTATTCTAGGTCAGATTGCATGTGGGTATGCTTTGGGGATTGCAGGTACAGCAGTAACACAAGCTCAGGATAAATTGAGTCTAAGTACTTTTTGGGTTGGACTGCTTGGAGCCGGAACACTAATCGGACTTGCAGGGAGCCTTGTTGTCGGCAATATTTCAGATAAAATTGGCAGAAGCAAATTGTTGATACTGGATATGGCATTATTTTCTATATTTTCTATCCTTCAGCTTTTTACATCAAGTGTTGGAATTTTAATGGTTCTGCGTATCTGCATCGGTCTTTGTATTGCTGTTGATTACACAGTGGGATCTACAATTATTTCAGAGTGGTTTTCACCTAAGGATGGACCAATTTATCTGAGCAGGTTTATTATTTTCTGGACATTTGGTTATGTAGCTTCCTTCTTTGCAGGACTGATTATGGGAAACTTATCGACAGATTACCATATCATTTTCGTTACTTCAGTTATTCCAGGTGTACTTGCTGCTATTTCAAGAATTGTTATGGGGGTTCCAGAATCTCCTACATGGCTGGCTACAGTTGGTCGGTTGGATGAGGCAAACAAGCTGATTGAGGAGAAACTTGGAGATGAATATTGTGTTGTTGTGGAAGAAAAGAAAGAAATTAATGAAAAAGTATCTGTAATGGAATTATTTAGTCCCAAATATCGAAAAAATACACTTGTGGGTGGAGCATTCTATGCATGTCAGGTGTTCCCTTACTTTGGAGTAGGCATCTTTCTTCCTATATTAATTGGTCAATTGAATATGGGAGATGCAAATACATCTAGTATTTTATACGATATCTTCTGTATGGCGGGAGCATTCATCGGAACTTATCTGTGTAACAGGATTTCGCGAAGACGTTTTCTTGTTTCAACATTTTATGTTTCTGCTATTGCACTGGGTGTGATGATTTTAGGACATAAAGGACCAGTTATTATAACTGTTGTTTCATTCTGTGTATATGCACTTGCTATGTCAATTGCTGTTGTAATGGAAAATCCATATCCACCAGAATTGTTTGATACTCGTGTTAGAGGCACAGGTGTTGGTATAGTTATTTTTTTCAGCCGAATTGGAGCGGCTGCAGGAACTTTTCTACTTCCGATTCTTGTAGAAAGCATTGGTGTATATGGTACTTTAGGTGTCTGCTTTGCCATATTGCTTATTGGAGGAGTAGTTTGCCAGCTGTTTGCACCGGAAACTTCCTTAAAACATATTCATGTGGTAAATACAGATAAGAGTTTATCTACAAATTGAAGGAACAAAAAATAATAGTTGTAAAGGAGAAATGTATCATGTCAAAAGATTATATGCAGAGAATACAGGCACTGAGAGAAAATTATATGTCTCATCGTGTTGAAATGGACATCCTTGATGCTTACTATGTGACTCAAGGATTTAAAGCCACAGAAGGCCAGCCATGGCAGATTCAGAAAGCTACTGCTATGAAGAATGTATATGAGAATAAACCGGTTTACATTCAGGACAATGAACTTTTAGTTGGCGGTGTTGCATTCAAACCGCGTGCAGGAATTCTCAATCCAGATTCTGCTTGCTCCGTAATTGAGAAGGAGCTTGATACTATCAGCACACGTAAATATGATCCATTTTATCTGTCTGATGAGAACAAGAAACTCTTTATGGATGAAGTTGCTCCTTATTGGAGAGGCAAATGTGTTCTTGATCGTTGGAATGTAATGATGCCTGAAGATGTAAGAACAATGCGTGATGGCGGAATGCTGTATGTTGATAAAAAGTTTGTTCGTGGATATGGTGAGAATACACCTGGCTGGAGAACTCTTCTTAAAAAAGGTATTTCCGGAATTAAGAAAGAAGCTGAAGAAAAACTTGCTGCTCTTGATGATGCAAAGGGAGAAGATGTACTGAAACAGATAATATTTTACAAATCGCTTATTATCTCAGCTGAAGGTATCATTGCACTTGCTAATCGTCATGCAGATCTGGCTGAAAAGATGGCAGCAAAAGAAACAGATGAAACACGCAAGGCAGAACTGTTAAAAATTGCAGAAGTGAACCGCAACGTTCCTGCAAATCCACCTCGCAACTTCTATGAAGCACTGCAGAGTATGCTTACCTATGAGTTCTGTATCTTTATGGAGCAGAATGCCTCTTCTTATAATTTAGGCCGTATGGATCAGTATCTTGTTGATTATTATAAGAAAGATATTGCAGATGGTATACTGACACAGGATGAAGCTCAGGAACTTATGGACTGTTTCTGGATTAAGATTGCAGAAATGGGATTATTTCAAGATGGTGAAAGTGCTGCTTTCTCCGCAGGTTACAATATGACTGTTCAGGTTTGTGCAGGTGGTATTGATCAATATGGAAATGACGCTGTTAATGATCTTTCCTATATGACAATTCAGGCTACAGAAGATACTGCTCTGAAAGAACCAAACATGACCGTTCGTTACAGCATTTCCAAAAACCCGGATTCATTCTTAAGAAAAGCTGCAGAGTGCATCCGTATGGGACGTACGATGCCTGCTATCTATCATGATGACGATGGTATCAAGATGCTTCTTAATAAGGGCATTCCACTGTCACAGGCATGGGATTGGACTCCATGTGGCTGTGTTGAGACAAATCTGGAAGGCCGTTTAAAATCTTATACTGATATTGGTGAAATCAGTATGGGTGGCGTTGTAGATATGGTTATGAATAATGGTAAGAGCCGTAAGAATGGTGAGCAGATTTCTATTCAGACTGGTGATCCTCGTGATTTTAAGACGTTTGATGATTTTATGGCAGCAATCAAAAAACAGATTGATTATTTCGTGCATACGATGGCAACAATGAATTCCTATTTGGATTATCTTAGCGAGAATTATCGTCCGGTTGCAGGGCTTTCGCTCACATATCCGAACTGTATGAAGGTTGGAAAGGATTACGCAAATGGCGGAGCTGAGTTTAATATAGGTAATGGTATCAATATCATCGGACAGGCAGATATCATTAATTCTGTGGCAGACATTAAAAGTCTTATTTATGATGAAAAGAAATTGACTATGGATGAACTTTGCAAAGCATTGGATGCAAATTTTGAAGGATATGATGACATCTATAAGATGTGTATGGATGCACCAAAATACGGAAATGATGATCCTAAGGCTGATTTTTGTGCTGGAGAAATCTACAACTATCTTGTAGATCAGATTGAGAAATATAGTTCACCATTTGGTAAATTGACAGCAGGTATGCTTCCTGTATCTGGTAACGTACCAATAGGACAAAGTGTAGGAGCGCTTCCTTCTGGACGTAAGGCATGGACACCTCTTGCAGATGGTATTGGTGCTACAGGTGGTACTGATATAAATGGTGCTACTTCACTTTTGAAATCTATCAGTAACTTACCACATGCACGTTTCACTCAGGGAACACAGATGAATCTAAAGATTGATCCGAAACTTCTTGAAGGCGAGCATGGATTAAATAATATGATGGTTTTGTTGAAGACTCAGTGTACATTGGGTATTTATCATACTCAGTATAACATTGTTGATCCAAAAGTTCTTTTGGATGCACAGAAAAATCCGGACGATCACAGAGATCTTTTGGTACGAGTTGCAGGCTATACAGCATTCTTTGTAGAGCTGGGCAGGGATATCCAGAATGATATTATTCAGCGTACGGAAATTGAAAGCTGGGCTTAATAGAAAGGTCAATATAATGAGCTATGAAAATTATGAAAATATGGATCTTAAAGGATCTGTACTTCGTATCGAGAAAAGTTCCATTTTTGATGGAGATGGACTTCGGACAGTTGTATTTATGAAAGGATGCCCTCTGCGCTGCCAGTGGTGTTCAACTCCTGAAAGTCATCATAAAAGGATTCAGACAACTATGGATGGAAGTATTACCTATGGCCATATTATGACTGTTGAAGAGGTTATGGTAGAAGTTAGAAAAGATATTCCCTTTTACTTTCATTCAGGTGGCGGAATGACGGTATCCGGAGGAGAAATTCTTACACAATCTAAGTTCGTTTATAATTTAGTGCGCCGTGCATGCTGGGAAGGAATTAACACTTGCATCGAAACCTCCTTTTACGGGGACTGGAATGAGATTGAGCCTATTCTAAGGTGTACAAATACTGCTTTTGTGGATTTGAAACTAATGGATCCAGAAAAACATAAAAAATATATAGGGGTGTCCAATGACGTCATTCTTAGTAACATTCGTAAAGTTGGGTCTAAGAAAATGGATAATATGAAGTTGATTATTCGCAGACCACTGATTCCAGGAGTGAATGATTCCAAAAAGGATCTGGAGCTCCTTGGAAGGTTCCTTGCTGAACTACCGGGTGTGGATCATCTGCAACTATTGCCCTATCACCGTCTTGGAATAGACACTTACCGTAAATTGGGACTTACGTATAAGCTTCCTGATATTGAGACTCCTTCAAAAGAGTATATGGAGCAGTGTGCACACATTACAAACAAATATGTTAGAACAATAATTTAAAATAAATTTTAGAACAATAACTAAAAACAAATTTAAGAGAAAGGTGATACAATTATGTTACGTTATGGATTTATTGCTGCAGGAAATATTATTCGTGCAATGCACAGAGGAGCAGAACTTAAAGAGGAGTATAAACCTTCAGAAATTGGTGTTTATGATATTAACGAAGCTGTACGTAAAGATTATGCATTCAAAGGTTATGCTACATTTGATAACATGAAGGAGCTTGTTGATAATTCAGAAATGCTGGTTCTCGGAGTAACACCTAAAGTTGCCGGATTCATCATAGATGAGCTGAAAGCATGCTATAGACCGGGACAACTGATGTTAACAGTAGTAACTGGTGTTGAACAGCCTTGGTATACAGAACATCTTGGCAAGGACTGCAAGGTTGTGATTTGCATGCCTAACATGAGTTCACAGGTAGGAGAAGGTGCATTTGCGGTATCACGTAATGAAAACTGCACAGATGAAGATGTAGAGAAGGTTACAGCAATCCTTAGATTATGTGGTATTGTGGAAGAGATTCCAGATGGTAAAATGGCTGAAATACTTCCTTTTAATGGTTCAACGCCTGGATTTATTTATCATATCGCTAACTTAATGGTAAAAGAGGCAGGAAAGTTAGGATTGGATTCTGATTCAGCAATTCGTTTATTTGCCCAGACAGTTAAGGGAAGTGCTGAAATGATACTTTCTTCCGATATCAGTCTTAAGGATCTTGAGGCTGCACTTAGGTTACCTGGTGGTGCTACGGTAACAGCATTGGAGAAGATTGAATCTATGGGATTTGATGCAATATTTAAAGAGTTTGTAAAGGTTTCAGTTGATCACTGCAAGAAACTTGGAAATCAATAATTAATAAAAATAAACCAATGATAAGTTGTACTTAAGTCAGATACAGTGTAAAATAAAATTTTTTAAATAAAGGAGAAAAAACATGATTAAGAATCACGATAGAAAATTTAAAATTGGAATGCATAGTTATACGCTGCACCTTTCAGGTTTTGGTGAGAGCTGGGGATTTCAGGAATTTGGAGAACATCATGAATTTGAACAAGTAGCAACATTTAAAGATTTGGTAAACATTGCAGCAGAAGTTGGATTGGATGTTCTTCATATCACTTTGGTAGATGTCCAGAATGACACATCAGACGAACATTTGGCAGAGTGCCGTAAAATTGCTGAGGATGCAGGCATTGAACTTGAGCTTAATGTTTCTTTCAATGCCCCTTCTGATCCTCGTGTAAATTGCAATGTTGTAGATTCCCTGAACATCGCACATAAATTAGGATGTAACCTTGTTAAGTACAGCACAGATGTAGAGCATCCAGAGAAATCTTCTAACGCTTGCTTAGCACCTTCTGTTATGGCACAGTTGGTTGAAATTTATAATCAGTTCCATGATAATATTTCACTTATTGAGAAGTATGGAATGAAAATTGCAATCGAGAACCATTGTGATCTGTTCGCAGATGAAGTAATCTGGTTGGTTGAAAAGTTGAATCATCCACTGATAGGTGCATGCTGTGATACGATCAATTCATTAATGGTTATGGAAGGTATTGCAGATTGTGTTCGTAAAATGGCACCATATTGTTATTGTGTACATTTCTGTGATAATAGAGTATTTGCAGATCCTGATGGAACACATTCACTTGGTACAGCAATCGGAGCAGGAAATGTTGACTGCAAAGCTGTCATGGATATTTTGAGAGAAGAAGCACCAGAAGGTTTGGATACTATCGATCTTGAAATAGAATTACCTCTTTCTGGTTATACTATTGAAGAAGGCCGAAAGTTAGAACTGAAGAGTTTACGTGAATCTGTTGAATATATGTATAAAGAATTAGGAATCGGCTACAATCCTGCAAAGATCTACGGCGATAGTAATTACTTTTTAAACAAATAATTCGACGGTAAATTTAGTGTAAGTTGAACTGAGATATTAAGCATGATTGGATAATCGATTAAAACTCGTATATCTGATCATGCTTTTTTATCTTATAAAAATAATCCAGGACAGAAAAATATACAGGTAAGGAGCAAGTCCATAAAAATTGGAAAGATTGCTGTAAATAAGAAAAAGAAGTGTATGCAAGGTTTATGAGAAAACAGATTAGATGGACATTGCATTTTAAACATCCATTTTATATGATATAGTAAAAAGCATATTTTTAAGGATTTATTACAATAATAGTCTATGGAGGTAGTGTGAAAGAAAGTAGAAGACAGCCAAAGAATGGCGTATTTTACTAAGCTATCTAAAAGGTAGCTTTTGAAAAAATCCTTCACTTTTAAGAAGTTTCAATGCTTGTTTGTGATTGCCTCACTACATATTTAACCGGGTGTTAAAACAATTCTTAGGATCTTATAGAGTCACTTATTTGTGCTTGAAAGGTGAAGACTTACACTGATTAATGTTCTGTCTAAAAGAAGAGAGTTTTTACGGCTTCTCCTACTGCGATTTGTAGTGTAGCTTCTTGAAACTATTGTAGCAAAGAAGTTAGAGGCAGTCAAAAACTTTCACTACTATTTGTGCCGCTCGCTTGGCGGCGGAATGGAGATTAATATGACTTTACTACAACTTAAATATTTTATTGCAGTAGCTGAAACAAGAAATTTTACCCATGCAGCAGAACAAGTATATACATCCCAACCAACAATAAGTCGGCAGATACAGTTGTTGGAAGATGAATTAGGTTACGCTCTTTTCAATCGAAATAGTAAACCAATTCGCCTTACCGAGCCTGGACAAATACTATATGAAGGTGTTAAAGCAGCAATTTCGGAGATAAATTATACTCTTAATATGGCAGAAGTTGCTTCGGAAGGGAAAATAGGTTCATTATCTATCTCTTTTCAATCCGGTTATTATTCAGAATATATGTTTTTCCCTACTATTAATGAACTGCGTGAAACATGGTCATCACTACAGATACGATGTAATAAATTATTTTCATGGGAACAAATAAAAGGACTTAAAAATGAGAGCATAGATATTGCTATTGGTCTTGATTTACCTAATTGGGAAAAATCAGGTTTTACTGTTATACCATTGAAAGAAGTAGAAACTCTAATTGTTATGTCTACTCATCATAGGTTAGCAAATAAACAAACTCTTGATTATAATGATCTTTGTGGAGAGACTTTTTTTCTAACTGAACCAAATGGATATCAGGTGGACAAAATTTTCAAAGATCATTTTAATCTTAAAAATGTTCATCAGGTAGAAGTGTCCTCTTCAGAAGTTGCTTACTTTAAGGTATTATCGGATAATGGACTTACTATTTCAAATCCATATGATCCAGTATTGTTAAATAGTCCACAATATCATTCTATAAAGTTTGATTCCGAATACTCTGACTCTTATGTTTGTGTAATAAATCCAGGTAATACAAATCCCGTAATAAAACTGTTTTTGAACTTAATTAGTAAATATTGTATTGAAACAGATAAATAACTTATGTGGTAGGTAGGGATGGGAATGTATAATATATATATAGGGTTTATAAATGAAAGCTTAAGTTATACTCCAGCTGATATTTCCAAAATTCGTCACCTAAAAATTTTCTAGTAAGTCTAAGTTCGTATTTATAAAAATCTAAGCAGATTTTATAAACTCGCAGGCTCAAACATATAAAATCCACTAAGATTTTCAAAAATACTTCACTAAGACCTACTAAAAAATTTTTTAATGTGCCTACATTTTGGAAATGTCAGCTTACGTATAACTTAAGCTTGGAATTACAAACCCCATAAATTAAAGTTCATATAAATAAGTATAAAAAGAAAATAGTAAGTAGTTGTTCGAGAAACTACTTACTATAAAAAATTATACAAGCATATTTATGAGCTAATTACAACTTCCTATAAAATACTCACCATATATTATATTAAGTTTTATTAAAAAAAGATAACTGATTATAATAAAATTTTACTATAAATATAATAAAATTTCCACATTAATATATAGATTTATATAGTTTTATATAGATTTATAGTATATTATAAGAAGTGAAAATTACATTCAGATGTTGATATGGGGTTTATTGAAGGATTATATAAGGAGGTGTTTTTTTATGATACTTATAAAAAATGGATGCGTCATTGATCCTTTAAGTAAAATAAATGAAAAATTTGATATTTTAATAGATGGTGAAAATATAGTAAAAATAGATAAAAATATTAATAAAATTAATAATGCAAAAGTAATTGATGCATCAGGATGTATACTTGCACCAGGGTTTATTGATATACACAGTCATTTCAGAGATCCAGGATTTACATATAAGGAGGATTTACTAACAGGTTCGAAGGCGGCTGCAAGAGGAGGATATACGACAGTTGTATGTATGGCTAATACAAAGCCGGTTGTTGATAATGTTGATACTTTAAAATATATACTTGATAAGGCAAGAAAGGCAAAAATTGAAGTTCTTCAAGTAGCAACTATCACGAAAGGAATGAGGGGAGAAGAACTTATAGATATGCATAGTCTCAAGGAAGCTGGAGCAGTGGGATTTTCAGATGATGGAAAACCAATTATGAAGTCAAAAGTTGCTTTTGATTCCATGAAAATTGCAAAAGAACTTGATGTGCCATTAAGTTTCCATGAAGAAGATCCAAATCTTATTAAAGAAAATGGTATAAATATGGGACGGATTGCTAAAAATTTAAATCTTACGGGTTCTCCTAATGAAGCGGAAGATGTACTTGTAGCAAGAGATGCAGTTTTAGCGATATCGACTGGAGCAAAGGTTAATATACAGCATATAAGTTCAGCAGTATCTGTTGAAATATTAAGATGGGCTAAAAAAATGGGAGCTAATATAACAGCAGAAGTAACACCGCATCACTTTAGTATGACAGAAAAAGCAGTTTTAGAAAAGGGTTCGAATGCCAAAATGAATCCTCCTCTAAGAACGGAGAAAGATAGAAAGGTAATAATTGAGGGAATTAAAGATAATATACTTGAAATAATAGCAACAGATCATGCACCACATACAGAAGAAGAAAAAAATAATGCTTTTTCAAAGGCACCAGGTGGTATAATAGGCCTTGAAACGGCACTTGCCCTTTCAATAACTAATCTTGTTAAACCAGGATATTTAACTTATATGGATCTTATTGAAAAACTCACCATTAATCCCGCAAAATTGTACAATTTAGACAGAGGTTATATAAAGGAAGGACACAGAGCTGATATTGTAATATTTGATCCAAATGAAGATTATATAGTAAGGGATTTTGCTTCTAAAGCATGTAACTCACCATTTATAGGTGAAAAACTATCAGGAAGAATTAAGCGGACAATATGTAAGGGAAAAATAGTATACATGCATGAAAGATAGTGAAAAATAATAATGAAGGAGTTGAATTGTTATGAATGAAACTTTAAAAGTTTTAAAGGAAAGAAGAAGCTGCAGAAAATTTCAGCAAAAGCAGATCAAAAAAGAAGAATTGGATGCCATTCTTGAAGCTGGTATTTATGCACCGACGGGTGCGGGAAAACAGTCACCTATTATTGTTGTCATACAAGACAAAGAGACTATTGAAAAAATTTCTAAATTAAATGCAGCTATTGCAGGAACTACATTGGACCCATTTTATGGAGCTCCGACTCTACTTGTTGTACTTGCTGATAAAAAAGTTATAACTTATGTTGAAGATGGATCACTTGTTATGGGTAATATGTTAAATGCAGCTCATGCTGTAGGATTAGGCTCTTGTTTTATTTACAGAGCGAAAGAAGAATTTGAAACAGAAGAAGGCAAAGCATTATTAATGGCATGGGGAATACAAGAAAATTATGTTGGAATTGGAAATTGTATTTTGGGATATGCAGCTGATGGTGGTATTGCTCCAGCTATGTCTAGAAAAAATGATTATATTATCAGAGTTTAATTCTGTATAGGATTTATAAATGAAGGCCTAACTAATGCACAGGCCGGGATTTCCAAAATACGTCACGTAAAAAATTTCTAGTAAGTCTAAGCTTGCGCTTGAAAAAATCTAAGCAGATTTTATAAACTCACCTTGTTCAAACATATAAAATCCACTAAGATTTTTAAGAACGCTTCGCTAAGACTTACTACAAAATTTTTTAATGTGACTTAATTTTAGAAATCCCGGCCTGTGCATTAGTTAAGCTTAGACTTGTAAAGCCTAATAGAATTTGTAGTTTTAAAGTTAATTTTCCACTATAAGCCCCATGAATTTTTAAAATAAAAGCTAAATAATATGTACTATTTATATAACAAACAAATATATATGTATTAAAGGTAAATGGTGATTTTTATAAAGTCATTATATTATATATTATTATTTGGGAGGTGAATTATTATAGCAACAAGACCACAAATTTTACGTCCGGGAGATACGATTGGAGTAGTTACTCTGGGGAGTCCACTGTCTTCGTATACTATTAATATTGGTATAGAAACACTTAGAAATATGGGATTTAATGTAGTCTCGGGAGATTATTTGTATTCACATAATGGATATGTTGCAGCTACAGCGCAGCAGAGGGCATCCGATTTGATGGAAATGTTTAGGAATTCAAATGTTAGAGCCATAATACCATCAAGAGGCGGAGTGGGTGTTGCAGGTATTATACCTTATCTGGATTATGATTTTATAGCGAAAAATCCCAAAATTGTAACAGGATATAGTGACATGACGATTTTATTAAATGTGTTATATGAAAAGTCTAACTTGATAACTTTTCACAGTCTTCTTTTGATAGATTTTAAACCGAGTACTCCAGAATATAACATAAGTCAATTTTTTGATGCGACATCTTCACTTACTGCACCAAGAAAACTTGAAAATCCTCCTGGAATGCCTTTAATAAGTAGGGTGGCTGGCAATGTTACGGGGGTTATAGTAGGCGGAAATCTTACTTCTTTTGTAGATAATCTTGGAACTTCATTTGAAATCGATACTAAAGGAAAGATACTTTTAATTGAAGAAGTCAGTGAACCTATTAATAGAGTATATAGATATATAAATCATTTGATATTAGCGGGTAAACTTGAAGATTGCGCTGGAATAATTATGGGTCAGTGTACGAACTGTAAATCTTCATATGGTAAGTCATACGAAGATTTGATAAATGAAGTTATTGTTCCACTCAATAAACCTCTTATGACAAATCTGGCATCAGGACATGGTATTTACAAAATGGCCATACCGATAGGGGCTAGAGCTAATCTCAATACGTATAATAATACACTTACGATACTTGAGCCAACAGTGAGGGCATAAAATTTTATTTAATATAATAGTAGAATCATAAAATAGAAAAACTAAAAGTTTATAAAATTACTGTATTAAAAGATGATAATGTATCAATTTAAAAAAGATAGTTTACCTGCAATCATTAATATTGTTGCACTTATAATAGAAATTACAGCTGTAGTTAAAAATTTATCCGGAATAAGATAACATATTATAATTAAAATTAAGGTAATTATTATAGAGTAATATTTAAGTTTTTTTCTACGTTTTTTACTTTTTATTTTTTTATTTATGTTATCCACAGGAGAAAAAATACAAATTAATATAAAGCATGTAAGTAAGAGCAAAGCTAAAATATAATGATTAATTGTTAAATATTTACCGAATAAAATTATCGCACAAAATATTAGAAAACTCATAAAAAAGCAGCCCCAATAAGTTCTTGCATGGTATCCACCTGAGAATAACCTAATTGGACAAAAAAATATTAGAGCAATCAAATAATAATTTTGAATAGAAAATATCCAGAATACGATGAAGTATGGAATTAGTTTTGTAATTTCATCAAAGGTGCAAATTAGTCCATATTCCATCTTTTTTAATTGTAATTCCGAAAATTCAGGATTGGATTCGGAAATTTTTCTAATTAAAGTAGCTATAAATCTGTCCATAGTATCTCCTTTAATGTAAATATAATTATCTTTAGATGTGTTTTGAACTTTTTCATACATGATTGAAGTATCATGTATGAAAAAGTTGAGTTTAGATTATTTTAAAAACTCATCAGGACATTTTGGTTGATGACCGCTTATAAGTGATGTTGGTGTCATGACAATTCCACCTAGTAGTAATGCTACAGAACCTATAAGTTTCATAGATTTTTTAAGAAAATATTTTTTGAAAGATTTCATTGTTAATACCTCCTATAAAAATATATAAATTTAGTATTTATTTATATATTATACAAAACTTTGATTTTTCCTCTATAATTTTAAAAAATATTAAATAATTTTCTGTTTTTAAATTATATAATAAAATTTATATTTATGTACATTCACATGATTATATTTTAAAGAATAATATAAAAGGTATGAATATTAAAATTGGAGGAATCTTCAATGGGCTATTATGTTCAAGTAGAACCAGAAGTAAAAGTATATGTTGAGGATATTAATCCTTTTGGAAACAAGACTATAGTATTTTTACATGGTTGGCCTGCAAATCATAATTTATTCGAATATCAATTCAATATACTTCCAAGATATGGTTATAGATGTATAGGTATAGATCAAAGAGGATTCGGCAAATCAGATAAACCATTTACAGGTTACGATTATAATACATTGTCAGATGATATCAGTCAGGTTATTAAAACTTTAAAATTGAAAAAATTTATGCTCGCTGGTCATTCCACAGGTGGGGCTATTGCTGTAAGATATATGTTACGGCATAAAGGGTATGGAGTATCAAAACTTGCACTTTTTGCAGCAGCGGTACCTAGTCTTATTAAACGTACCAATTTTCCATATGGACTTGAGAAGGAAACTGTAATTAATATTATTAATCAAACATATGAAGATAGGCCTAAAATGCTGAGTGATTTTGGAGATATATTCTTTTTTCAGCATGTAACTGAACCTTTTGTCAGCTGGTTTTTAAATTTAGGATTTAAAGCAGCAAGCTGGGCAACTATAGAAGTAGCAAATACATGGATACAAGAAGAGTTATTTAAAGATTTAACTTCAATAAGAGTTTCAACACTAATTTTACATGGAATTCATGATAAAATTGTACCATTTGAATTAGGAGAAATACAGGAAAAATCCATTAAAAATTCACTTCTTATACCATTCCAATATAGTGGACATGGTCTGTTTTACGAAGAGAAGGATAAATTTAATAAGGAACTGATGAAATTTTTTTAAAAATTTATAAATATTAAAATTGTTATAATATTTTAATAACAAATTTTAATATTTGATGTAATTAGTTTTCTTTAATCCCATATTTCATAAAGTATATATTGTCTACGTATGGACAAAATATTATCGTGTTAAAAATATGATTTGTGGGAGGTAATATTTATGGATGGTATATTTAATAATTTTTTTGGTGATTACGGTGATGAAAATAATGATGATAAAAAAAGTAAGGATAGAAAAACTCAGGATGATGGAAGGCTCACTCTTCATAAAGAAGAACTTGATATAAATAAAGACAGAATTTCAAAAGGTGAAGTTGATTTAAGTAAGGATGTTGTTGAAGATCATAAGACAGTAGATGTACCAGTAACTCATGAAGAGGTTGTTATAGAGAGAAAAGCAATAAACGACGAATCAAGTAATGCTCCAATAAGTGAGGAGGATGAAACGATACGTATACCAGTAAGTGAAGATAAGGTCAATGTAAATAAGCATACTGTTGTAACTGGCGAGATATCTGCTCATAAACATGAAGTTAAAGATACAGAAAAGGTTGATGAAAAACTTAAAAGAGAGGAAGCTCACATAGACTCAAAAGGTGATGTAAATGTAGTAGATAATAGTCATGAAGACAGTCATGGTTTTCAATAATATAGCTTTAATATAGGGTTTATAAATGAAAAGTTAATCTATCCATCGGGAGATGCTGCCAAAATCCGGTACAATAAAAGCATTTAATGTACCTATATTTTGGCAGCATCTCCCTCAAGTATAAATTAACTTTAAAATTACAAACTCTATTAGAATTTACAAGCATAAGTTACGCTTCCATTTACAAACCCTATATAGCTTTATAGATGAAAGTCAAGCTTAAACGTGTAAACTCCATAAAAAGAAGGTGTAATATAATATGAAAATTCGCGAAGAAAAATTAAATATATCTAAGGAAAAAGTACAGACTGGGAAAGTATCTATCCATAAAGAAATTTTGACTGAGAAAAAGAATATTACTGTACCTATAAAAAAAGAACAGCTTGTAATTGAAAAAACCAAATATGATCCTAAAGATGGGAAACCGCGTATAAGTGAAACTATCAGAATACCTATAAGTGGGGAACGTGTAGAAGTAAAAAAGAATCCAATAGTTTTACAATCTGTTTCATGTAGTAAAAATAAATACAAAAAAGTAGAGCATATAAATGAAGTTATAAAAAAAGAGGTACCACATATAAGTATTAAAGGTAATGTTAAAGTTATAGACGATGGAATTTATACGAAATAAATAGAAGGGCACACTTTTTATCAAGTGTCCTTTTTTGTGGCTTTAAATATAGATAATAGCTGGTATATATACTATAATTGGGATATAAATATATGATTATATGAGGGGAGGAAGTTATGGCTAATATTATTGCTGTAGTCTGGGATTTTGATAAAACTTTAGTAAATGGTTATATGCAGGATCCAATCTTTGAACATTATAAGGTTGATGGTAAAAAATTTTGGAAAGAAGTTAGCTCACTTCCTGAGAAATATATGAAAGAGCAGAATGTTAGAGTAAATGAGGATACTATATATTTGAATCAGTTTATAGAGTATGTAAAGAATGGTACATTTAAAGGCTTAAATAATAAAACTTTACGTGAATATGGTAAAAGGCTTAATTTTTATAATGGAATTCCAGATATTTTTGAAAAGACAAAGAATTTGATTTCAGACAATCCTAAATATAGAGAATATGATATAAAATTGGAGCATTACATAATAAGTACTGGTATAGTAGAGGTTATAAGAGGTTCATGCGTTATGCCATTTGTTGAAGATGTGTGGGGATGTGAGTTCATTGAAGACCATGATGAAAACGGAAATACTGTAATTAGTGAAATAGGATATACGATTGATAATACTTCTAAAACAAGAGCCCTTTTTGAGATAAATAAAGGTGTACGCAAATTAGAAAAAGTAAATGTCAATACAAAAATTTCTGAAGAGTTCAGGCGTGTACATTTTAAGAATATGATATATATAGCAGATGGACCTAGTGATATACCGGCATTTTCAGTGGTTAACAAAAATGGAGGAGCAACTTTTGCGATTTACCCAAAGGCGAATATGGAGGCACTTCATCAAGTAGAGCAGATGAGAATTGATGGCAGAGTTAATATGTATGCAGAAGCTGATTATTCTGAAGGAACTACAGCATATTTATGGCTCACAAATAAAATATTAGAATTTGCAGATAGAATAAGAGAAAGTGAAAAGGTGAGGATTTCTCATTTGATTGCGGATACGCCAAAACATTTGGAATAGTTTTCTTTTAAGCAGAATAAAAAATACAGGGCACTTTAAAATTAAAAGTGTTCTGTATTTTATAGTTTAACCTAGTTATTAGAAGGATTTTCAACCTTACCAATAAATAGTATGGTTCCCGTATTATGATCTCGTATTGTAAAAATAAATGGTCTGTCAATAAAGAAGTCATCATTTTCATATTGTTTTGGAGGTAATGTTCCTGTCATATTCTGTAGGGTTATAGCTGAGGTTTCTGTTCCTTTTTCATCTATATTTATATAGGCATTATGTTGTATATTACTTATATAAAGAGGTTCTTTACTCGAAATTCCACTAAAATCTGCTTTTTGTTTATCAAAGGCGGTATTTATACCAAGAGTTTTAAGCATATTTGCCAGATTGTTTTCCTCATAGCTAAATTTAAATTTTGGTATTTTCATATTAACTTTCGCATCATAAAAATCGTTCATCCATTTATTTATATTGTCTTTATTCAGGGTTAATATAAAATTATTTATATCAATTCCTTTATCAGGTAAAAACAAGTCCATTTCTAAACCACCGTAATATGGAAGACTTATAGCTTTAAAATTATCTCCCTTCAAATAATTGCATACTCGTTTATCCTCAAGGTTGTCTATATATATTTTTTTACCATTCGACAGATTAAAATTCTCTTGATTGGTATAGGATGGATTAAACTCATCAAGCCAGGTTCCATTAAAATTTGCAGAATTAATTAAAATTGTTTTTTCATTTTCCCTTAATTGATTTAGTATTTTTTTTATCTGACCATCTGTACTTTGGCTTACCCAATTATTTATAACATTTACTGAATCCTTATCTTTAAAATCCAATGTTTTTATTTCTGAATTATAATATTTTTTTGAAGTATCGACAAATTGATCATTTAAAGTTGTATCTTTATTGACCCATGTTGAATTTGTTACATTTAATCTTGATGAAAATGAATTATTATAATAGTTTAATAGGTTGTAAAATTGTTCATTTATAGTTTTGTCATCTGCTGAGTTTAATTCAAATATGTTTAATATTTCATCTTTTGTTTGACCTTTTGCACCATTTTGAGTTTCAGCGAGGATAGTTTCTATACCCAATGGAGATATTATTATGTTTTTATCTTTATTTTTATTTATCAACTGTTTTATTAAATCACAAGAAAATTTATTATTTGATTCAGTAACAAGACTGTTATTATCTACGTTTATTGTTCTGATATCATTAACAGTAAATTTCATTGTTATTGGTTTGTTAAGATTTTCAAAAGATGAGTTAGATTTATTGTAGAAGTTTAAATTATTAGATATATTTAGATAATAAGTTTTTTTAGGATCATATCCATCTCTTGGAGGATATATTAAAACATTTTGCCCGAAATTAGCTTCAATTATAAAGACATCGATTTTAGTGCCAGTTGAATCTGTTACAGTTATATAATTATTCAAAGATGAAGGATCAACTAGTAATCCTTGTCTAAAAGTTAATTTCCATACTTTTCTTGAGTTAATATATTTTTTTTCTGACCATTGTTTTTGAACTATGGATTTACTACTAGCTTTTACATTTTGCATATAGCATACTGAAGTTGATGATGCAATTATAAAAGATAGAAAAGTTAATCCAATTGATTTTAATTTAAACATATAATAAAAGTCCCCCCAAAATTTTATATGTAAAAATAATATTAATAGATAATTTTTAATTATACATAATATTATAGCACTTTATGGAAGTATTTTTTCATTTTAGAGGATGATTTAATTCAACGATTTGACACAAACAAGTTTTCATATATTGTTGACATAGTATATTGCGGATGATAGACTGAAAGTATAAATTAATATTTTTATCACTCTGAAGCGAAGGTGTCCTGAGATAAAGAGCGTATGGCAAATTTAATTATATGTTAATTGCGAGATTTGAGCTCTTCCTGAACTTTTGGGGAAGAGTTTTTAATATATTAAAAAATATAAAGTTTTGAACTATAAGTGGAACTTCATGGGAGGTTTAAATATGCTGAAAATAGCTGTATATGGAAAAGGCGGTATAGGAAAATCAACAATTACAAGTAATCTGTCAGCAGCATTTGCTGTGCTTGGGAAAAAGGTTATTCAGATAGGATGTGATCCAAAAGCGGATTCTAATATTAATTTGCTTGGAGGAGAACCCTTAATGCCTGTAATGAATTATATGAGGGAATTTGATGAGGATCCAGAAAAAATTGAGGACATTTCAAAAATAGGTTTTGGAGGTGTACTTTGTATAGAAACAGGAGGACCAACACCTGGACTTGGCTGTGCTGGAAGAGGTATTATTACTACTTTTAGTTTACTTGAAGATCTCAATCTTTTTGAAACATATAAACCTGATGTTGTACTTTACGACGTATTAGGAGATGTAGTATGTGGAGGTTTTGCAGTGCCCATTCGTGAGGGGTATGCTGAAAAAATATTAATAGTGACTTCTGGAGAAAAAATGGCACTTTATGCAGCTAATAATATAAATAGTGCAGTTAAGAATTTTGAAGACAGGAATTATGCAAAGGTATTCGGAATTGTATTTAATCATAGAAATATAGACGATGAAGAGAAGAAAGTTAAAGATTTTGCAAATAAGATAGGACTTCCAATTGTAGGTGATATTCCAAGGAATAATGATATAAATTATTTTGAAGAACAGGGGAAAACTGTAGTTGAAGGAGATCCAGAACTTGATATAAGCAAGAGGTTTTTTGACTTAGCAAAACTACTGATTAAAAGTGAGGAAGAGAAATGAAGAAAGAGGCATATTACATTACAGCAGAAAAGTTAATTGAGAGAGGTAAGGATAATATCCCGGGTGAACTAATTTCGAATACGCATTTAATTTACAGTTCGCCAGCAACACTTTCATTTAACTCTCCGGGTGCCAATGGATTTGGTGTTAAACGAGCGGCACTTGCAATCCCTCAATCTATCATGCTTTTGGTGGCGCCTGGATGCTGTGGCAGAAATACAAAGGCTCTAAGTGAAGGTGGATACAGTGACAGAATGTTTTATCTCATAATGAATGAAACGGATATTGTTACGGGGGCGCATTTAAAGAAAATTCCTGAAGCGGTTGAAGAGATATGCAAATTAAGAGACAAGATGCCATCAGTTGTTATGATTTGCATTACATGTGTTGATGCACTTTTGGGAACTGATATGGAACGTGTTTGCAGAAAGGCAATGGAAAAAGTTCATGTACCAGTTCTTCCTTGTTATATGTATGCTCTCACAAGAGAAGGAAGAAAGCCTCCTATGGTGCATGTAAGACAATCTATTTATTCTTTACTTGAACCAATGGAAAAAAAGGCAGATGTAGTTAACATACTTGGAAATTTTGCTCCAATTGAAGATGATTCTGAATTATATGATTTGCTCCATGGAATAGGCATTAGAAAAATAAACGAGATTTCACGGCTTAAAAATTTTGATGAGTATATGAATATGTCTCACGCGAATTTTAATCTTGTGTTAAATAAAGAAGCTATGTTTGCTGCCCGGGATATTATGAAAAGACTCAATATACCGTCTGTAGAACTTACAAGATTATATCAGATAGATAAAATACAAAATCAGTATAAGATTTTTACAAATGCTCTTGGTACAGGTTTTGATGATCAGGTATATTATGATGAAGCAAGGGAAGCTATAGACGAATTTAAACTTAAATACAAAGATATGACATTTGCAATTGGAGAAGTTATGAATGGAAATCCTTTTGAACTTTCTCTGGCACTTATAAGATATGGATTTAAAGTATCCGAGATTTACGGATATCTTACAAATGATGACTTTGTGTACATGAAGAAGATCGCAAAATTGAGTCCTAAAACTAGAATTTATTCAAATCTTGAGCCTACTATGCTTTATTATGACTTAAATAAGGAGAAAATTGATATAACTATAGGAAAGGATGCAGAATACTATCATCCGCATAGTGTAAATGTTCCATGGAATCAGGATATTCAGCCATTTGGATATGCCGGAGTAAAAAAATTGTTTGGAGAGTTAAAACATTCTATGGATTGTTTTAATAAGGAGGACTAGATGAAAGGATTAAGAAAATATATACAGCCCTTTGCACCTGACCAATCCGGTGCATCGGCAGTTTTATATAAACTTGGAGGAATCATAGTTATATGTGATGCTGGAGGCTGCGCAGGAAATATATGTGGTTTTGATGAACCTAGATGGTCAAAAGAGAAAAGTGCAATTTTTAGTGCTGGTCTTCGTGATATGGATGCTATTCTAGGACGTGATGACAAGCTTGTCAGTAAACTTTACGATGTATCACAAAAAATTGAGGCAAAATTTGCAGCAGTCATTGGAACACCAGTACCATCAGTTATTGCAACGGACTATAAGGCTATAAAAAGAATGGCTGAAAAGAAATTGAATATACCAATAATCACAATTGAAACTACAGGTATGGATTTATATGATGTCGGAGCCGAAAAAGCATATCTAGAGATATTTTCTACTTTTGCAAAGGATGGACTTTGCATAGATGAAAAAAGTGTCGGCGTAATTGGTGCAATTCCCCTTGATATGACTTCTTTTTATGATGCGGATAGAATAAAAGGATACTTAAAGGGAAAAGGTTTTGACAATGTATATTGTTATGGTATGGATGCTGACCTTAAAGAGGTAGAAAAAGCAGGTACTGCAAAAAAGAATATAGTTGTGGCTCCTTCCGGGTTAAAGGCTGCAAAGTATTTGAGAGAAAGGTTTAAAACACCATATGAAGTATGTTATCCAGTAGAATTTGATGTAATTAAAAATGAAGAAGGTAATTTTAAGAACTTTTATAATAAAAATATTCTAATAGTACACCAGCAGGTTATAGCAAATTCTATAAGGGATAAGATAAATAAAATCACTAATACCCGAGTAACAGTGGCATCATGGTTTATGCTGAAGGAAGAATTTAGAGAAGAACAGGATATTTTTCTTAAGGAAGAGGATCAATTTATAAAACTTGTAAGACAGGGAAATTTTGATGTGATTATAGGCGATGAAGCTTTTAAACGTGCTGTGCCTGATTTTAAGGGAGAGTATATCAAGTTACCACATTTTGCAGTATCAGGAAGGATGTAATACTAAATGGATGAGTATAAAACAATACTTATTAGAGTATATGGAATTGTTCAGGGAGTGGGTTTTAGGCCTACAGTAAGTCGTCATGCTGATAAAAATAAAGTATTTGGAAGTGTGTGTAATAAGGGACCATATGTAGAAATATTTGCACAGGGAAACAGTAAAGGTTTAGACGGATTCTTGTATGACTTAAAAAATAATCCACCTAAACGTTCTGAAATACTTAAAATAGATGTGAAAGATGCTCCAAGTTTTAAAAGATTTGATAAATTTGAGATCATAGAAAGTGAGCATGAACACGGAGAGATTTTTGTGTCACCGGATATAGCAATATGCCCTGAATGTAAAAAAGAACTTTTTGATAAAAATGATAGACGATATCTGCACCCCTTTATAAACTGTACATGCTGCGGACCAAGACTCACTATTTTAGATTTAATGCCATATGATCGTGTTCGTACGAGTATGGGAGAGTTTTCAATGTGCAAAAAGTGTGAATATGAGTATACTCACTCAGAAACGAGAAGATATGATGCTCAGCCGGTTTGCTGTAATGAATGTGGACCTGAGGTTTATATAATTGGAAGAAAAGAGAAGGGAAGAGATGCAATTACTTATACCAGGAGAATAATTCATAATGGAGGAATTGTTGCTATAAAGGGTATTGGAGGTTTTCACCTTTGCTGTGATGCTGCAAATGAAAAAGCTGTAGAGCGTCTTAGAAAGCTTAAAAATAGGCCGGCTAAGCCATTTGCAGTTATGATGTGTGATATGGAAACTGTTAAGCGTGAGTGCATTGTAAGTAAGGTTCAGGAAGAAGTATTAGATGGACATCAAAAACCAATAATACTGCTTGGGAAAAATTCTTCTGGAACCCTTAGTAATGGTGTAGCTCCAGGTAATCCAAAAATTGGAGTTATGCTTCCGTATGCACCAATCCAGCTTTTAATATTCAAATATGATGATGATATAGATGTACCGGATTGTCTTGTTATGACAAGCGGCAATATATCAGGAGCACCAATATGCAGAGATGACAGCGATGCAGTAACTGAACTTTCAGGTATGTGTGATGCTATTTTATCACATAACAGGATGATACGTATTCGTGCAGATGATTCAGTTATGGATTTTTTTGATGATAAACCTTATATGATAAGAAGATCAAGAGGATATGCGCCCCTTCCCTGTATGGTTTCGAATGAATTTAAGGGTGAGGTTTTAGCAGTTGGCGGAGAACTTAAAAATACATTCTGTATAGGAAAAAATGATTTGTTTTATCCATCCTCATATGTCGGCGATATGGGAGATTTAAGGACGGTTAAAGCGTTAAAAGAGTCTATTAACAGGATGGAAATTCTTCTTGAAACAAAGCCGGGTATTGTTGCATGTGATATGCATCCAAAGTATAATACTACATTAGTTGCCGAAAGTATTGGGCTGCCTTTAATAAAAGTCCAGCATCATTATGCCCATATTGTATCTTGCATGGCCGAAAATGACTATAAAGATCCGGTTATAGGAGTTTCTTTTGATGGAACTGGCTATGGAACAGATGGCACTATATGGGGAGGCGAGATATTAAAAGCGGATTATAATGGATTTGAAAGACTTTCAAGTATAAAGCCATTTTTCCAAATTGGAGGAGATGTATCTTCGAGAGAGGGATGGAGAATTGCAGTATCTATGATATATGGTATATATAAAGACAGGGCAAAAGCTTTTGAAATTGCAAGGAAACTTAAATTATGTGATGAAGAAAATTTCAATGTTCAATGCATAATGGCTGATAGTAAGATAAATAGTGTTGTTTCTACAAGTGCAGGACGTTTATTTGATGCTGTGAGTGCTGTCTTGAATATTAGAAAGCAGTCATCTTTTGAAGGTGAAGCTTCCACAGCTCTTGAGTTTGCAGCGGAGTCGTATGGAGAAAAGGATACTGCGGAAATTTCTTATACTAATAATTTTGATGATACGTATGAAAACTCAGATGGGCGTATAGTTATGCAGACTGATTTGCTTTTTAAGGATATAGTTGAAGGAATTTTAAATGGAGGAAATTCACAAATGCTTGCGTATCTTTTTCATGTAAGGCTATCAGAAATGATTACATCTGCGTGTATACTTGCATCTCAAAAAACGAAAATTAAAACTATAGCACTGAGCGGTGGAGTGTATCAGAATCAATTGCTGCTGAAGATGAGTGTTGAGTCTTTAGAAAAATCGGGATTTAAAGTCTTAACTCACAGCTTAATTCCTCCAAATGATGGTGGAATATCACTTGGCCAGGCTGTAGTTGCAATGAATTATATAAATAGATGAAAGGGGATACAAAATAATGTGTGTGGGATTACCAGCAAAAGTAGTAAAAATAAATGAAGGAATGGCACTTATAGATGCTTCAGGAGCAAAGAGAGAAGTGTCAGCAGAACTTATAGATGAACTGGAACCTGGAGATTATGTTATGGTTCATGCGGGAATTGCCATTGCTAAAATAACTAATAATGATAAGAATGAAACAGATGAAATTATGGAGGAATTGTAGTATGCATGGCAATGAAAAGAAAACTGCAAAAGAGATTATAGAATCCTATGATGGACCTAAAATTCGTATAATGGAGGTTTGTGGAACTCATACTCATGAAATATTCAGACTTGGTATTAGAAATATTATTCCAAATAATATAGAACTTATATCAGGCCCGGGGTGTCCTGTATGTGTAACTCCTGTTGGATTCATTGATGAAGCTGTTATGTTATGTCTTAAATATAATGCGACGATATGTACTTTTGGAGATCTTGTAAGAGTCCCTGGATCAGAAATGAATCTTGCTAGGGCCAGAGCCAGCGGCGGTAAGATTAAAATAGTGTATTCACCTATTGATGCCTGTGAATATGCAAAGGAACATCCTGAAGAACAGGTGGTATTTTTGTCTGTGGGTTTTGAAACAACAACTCCAGCGAGTTGTCTAGCAGTAAAGAAAGCAAAGAATGCAGGTATTAAAAATTTTTCACTTCTCACAGCAAACAAAACTATGCCTGGGGCATATAGGGTTTTAAAGGATAGTGCAGATGCATTTTTATATCCGGGGCATGTAAATGCAATAACAGGCACACGATTATGTGAAGATCTGGTAAATGAAGGTGTGAGTGGGGTTATAACAGGTTTTACGGCAAATGAAATTATGACAGCGATTGCTTTTATTATAACAAAATTGCAGGAAGGAAAAAGTTTTTTTAAAAACTGTTACCCGAGGGTAGTAACCAGGGATGGAAGTAAAGCTGCTAAGCTTATTGTATCTGATACAATGGAATCTTGTGATTCTGAATGGAGAGGACTTGGAATTATAAAAAATTCAGGTCTTAAATTAAGGGATAAGTATAAGGAATTTGATGCCAGGATAAAATTTAATATAAAAGAGATAAAGGGAAGAAGTAATCCGGCATGCCGCTGTGGCGATGTATTGCAGGGAAAATGCAGGCCATCGGACTGCAGAGTATTTGGAAAAGGCTGCACACCGCTTCATCCTATTGGAGCTTGCATGGTTTCAAATGAAGGTGCATGTTCGGCATATTATCAATATGGAGGAAATATAAATGGATAAAACAGTTACATTAGCTCATGGAGCTGGAGGAAAACAGACATCAGAACTTATAAATAAAATTTTTAAAGCTCATTTTTCCAATCCTGATTTGACGGCAGATGATGCTGCTGTATTAAATTTCGATGGTGGAAAATTAGCTTTTACTACAGATGGATTTATAGTGTCACCATCGGAATTTAAAGGTGGGAATATTGGAAAATTAAGCATCTGCGGTACAGTAAATGATTTGTCATGTATGGGAGCTAAGCCACTATATTTATCATGTGCATTTGTAATTGAAGAAGGTTTCCCTATGGATAAATTGGAAAAAATAGCAGTAGCTATGGAGAAAACTGCTAAGGAAGCTAATGTTAAAATAGTCGCTGGAGATACAAAGGTTGCCGGGAAAGGGCAAGTTGACGGTGTATTTATAACTACAACTGGTATAGGAAAAATTTTGGATAATGTAAATACTTCTGGATTCAATGCAAAACCTGGTGACGCAGTTATAGTAACTGGTGATATAGGACGACATGGTTGTACAGTTTTGCTTGAGAGGAATGAATTTGGTATTGAAGCAGATGTTGCAAGTGATTGTGCTCCACTTTGGGACACAGTAAAATCGATGCTGGATGTTTCAAAGGATATTCATGTTATAAGGGATGCTACCCGTGGGGGAGTAGGAACTGTATTGTATGAAATAGCAGAACAAAGTAAGGTTGGTATCGAACTTGATTCTAAAAACATACCCGTAGCAGAGGGTGTGAGAGGTGTATGCGGTATGCTTGGTTTAGAACCTCTGTATCTTGCATGCGAAGGCAGACTTGTTGTTTTTGCGCCAAAAGATACCGCAGAGGATATTGTAAGTGTACTTCATAAAGGTAAATATTCAAAAAATGCGGCAATTATTGGTGAAGTAACAAGTGATATGACTGGATGTGTTGTACTAAAAACAGAGATAGGATCGGAAACATTGCTGCCGCAGCCTGGTGGTGAATTACTTCCGAGGATTTGTTAGCATGTGTAAAGGGGGAAGCTTGTTATGATAAAGATTGCGGTATATGGAAAAGGTGGAATAGGTAAGTCTACAACAGTTTCTAATATATCTGCAGCACTTTCTGAGAGCGGAGTGAAGGTTATGCAGATAGGATGTGACCCTAAAGCCGATTCTACAGTTTTACTCCATGATAGAGTAAATGTAAACACAGTGCTTGACCTTGTTCGAACAAATAAAAATAACTTTAAACTTGAAGATATGGTGACTGTGGGATATAACGGTGTAATATGTGTGGAATCCGGGGGACCAACTCCCGGACTTGGGTGTGCCGGGAGAGGAATTATAACTGCACTCGAAAAATTAAAGGAAAAGGGTGCATATGAAGTATATAAACCTGATGTTGTAATATATGATGTACTGGGTGATGTTGTATGTGGTGGATTTTCGATGCCTATGCGCAGAGGCTATGCTGATAAGGTATTTATAATAACTTCCGGAGAGAATATGGCAGTTCATGCAGCGGCCAATATAGCAGTGGCTGTGGAAAACTTTAAAAATAGAGGTTATGCAGAACTTGGAGGCCTTATTTTAAATAAAAGAAATGTAAAAAATGAATACGACAAGGTAGAAGAACTTGCCAGGGATATTAATTCGAAAATAATTGGAATTTTAGATCGAAGTGGCATTGTTCAGCAGGCAGAAGCTTTAAGAAAAACAGTAATAGAGGCATTTCCTCAAAGTGATATGGCAAAACAGTATAAAAGACTCGCAGAGAGTATACTGAGGACATGCGGAAAGGAGATATCATGCTTATAAAAGTATCTTCACATATTGAAGAAACAGGTGCATGCATTAAAATAAAAGATGCTCTATTTCCTGAACCTTTTGCATCCGGACTTCAATATAGTCCTCCTGCTAGGGGAACCTGGAATATAGTTCACATTGGAATGCTTGTCCCAGAATCACATCAGATACACGTGTGTGCAGCAAATTGTCTTCGGGGAGTTGTTTTAACTGCAGAGGAGATGGGAGCAGGAGATAGATTTTCAACCATAGCGGTTGGGGAGCATAATGTGCTTCAAGGCAATATGGAAGAACTCATAATAGATGGTGTGTCAGATATAATAAAAAAACTTCCAGGGAAACCGCGTTCTATTTTGATATATACTGCATGCATACACCATTTTATGGGGTGCGATATTGAAATGATATACAGTAATCTTAGAAATAAGTATCCCGATATTGACTTTCTGGAGTGCTATATGGATCCAATAATGAGGAAAAGTGGTTTGACGCCGGAGCAAAAAACGAAACGTCAAATATATAGTGCCCTTAAACCTAAGAAAATTAATAGAAAAAGTATAAATATAATTGGAAGTAATATTAAAACTGATGAAAGCAGTGAACTTATAGATACAATTTATAAAAATAGATATGAACTTAAGGATATAACTCTTTGCAAAACTTATGATGAGTATTTAAATATGGCGGAAAGTTTTTTAAATATAATATATTTTAAAAGTGCCTTACCTGCAGGTGAATTTCTTAAAGACAAATTGGGTCAGGAATATTTATACCTCCCTTTATGTTATGGCTTTGATGAGATAGCAGATAACTTGAATAGACTAAATGAATATTTAGGTTTACCAAAAGAGGATTATAAAAAACAAAGGCTAGTGGCAAAGGATGCTTTAAAAGATGCAAGAGAATTGATTAAGAATGCTGAAATTTCAATAGATTATACGGCGGTACCAAGACCTTGTGGACTTGCAAGATTACTTGTAGAGAATGGATTTAATGTTAACAGAATATACGTAGATACATTTATAGAAGATGATAGATGTGATTTTAACTGGCTTGTTAAAAATAAACCGGAAATAAAGATTTATGCTACAATGCATGCAAAAATGTGTGTCCTTGATAGAAAATGTCCTGAAAATAGTCTTGCAATAGGACAAAAGGCAGCTTATTTTACAGAAAATAAAAACTTTGTAAACATAGTAGAAGGCGGAGGAATGTATGGATTTGATGGAATTGTTAAGCTTGCAGGACTTATGAAGGAAGCGTTTATTAAACCTAAGGATATAAAAGAAAACATACAAATTAAAGGATTGGGGTGTGAATGCTTACTATGAAACAATCTTCAGCATTTATTTCGACATATACAGCTGATGTATCAGGAGTATGTTCGGCATTATATGAACTTGGTGGAATGACTATTATGCATGATGCATCTGGCTGTAATTCAACATATAGTACTCATGATGAACCACGATGGTATGATATGGACAGTATGATATATATAACGGGACTTACAGAGATGGAAGCCATAATGGGTGATGATGAGAAAATGATAAATGATATTGTGGATGCGGCAAATGAGCTTAAGCCCAAATTTATAGCTATTGCCGGCACTCCAATTCCAATGATGACAGGAACAGATTTTCATGCAATAGCTAAAGTTATTGAGGAAAAAACTAAAATTCCGTCATTTGGGATTAATACAAATGGTATGCATTCATATATTTTAGGAGCAGGACAAGCATTTGTTGAAATAGCCAGGTGTTTTACAGTCAATGGTCTTCATAAAATAAAAAGAGGTGTTAACATACTTGGTGCTACGCCTTTAGATTATTCTATAAATGGAAGTATAGATAGTATTAAACGGAGATTAACTGATGCTGGCTTTAAAGTTTTATCTACATGGGCAATGGGAAGTACCTTAGACGAGATAAAACAATCCGGGGCTGCAGAGGTTAATATAGTTATTTCATCAACAGGACTTCCTGCAGCAAAAGAACTGCAGAAAAAGTTTGGAACTCCTTATGTTATAGGCGTTCCAATGGGAAAACAGTTTACAGTTGTAATAATGGAAGCATTAGATAAGGCAATTAATACAGGAAAATCACAAATTGCATATGACAAACGAACTACCTGTGAAAGTGATGCAGTTATTATTGGCGAAAGTATTTATTCAGAATCATTGGCTGCAGCACTTGAACTTGCAAAGAATATGAAACTTAAAGTTTTATGTCCTCTGGAAACAAAATCTAATTTGTTATTACGAGGAGATATTCTTGCAGAAGGTGAAGATAATATTATGGCACACTTGAAAGATGTGAAAACGGTGATTGCAGACCCTATTTATCGCACTATCATTAAACCTGATGTTAAATTTATATCACTTCCGCATGAAGCTTTTTCGGGAAGAATTTATAGAAAAAATATTCCGAATTTAGTTAATAACGTAAATACATTGTCCTATTAATAATTACATTTTATGGTTATGATGGCATTAAGATACTATATAAATAATGGTATATTGGGAGTAAAATAAAATTGTGCATGTTAAGTTAATAACTTACAAGCTTAAAAATTTTGAATATAATAGGGGGAAATTTTATGAAAAAAACATGCAAAATTTTATTGACTTTTACGATGACTTTTGGTTTAGGACTTAGTAGCATTGCAACAGTAAATGCCAGTAGTATTGGCAATACTCAAAATTTTAATTTAGCGGGGGTTATATCGGATTCAGATAATATTAATAGTATGTCTGAAAAGGATAACAATACTGTATCTTCTGAGAAATCCGTAGACTCTAAAGCAGAAATAAAAAATATAAGAGTACAAGTTTCGGCAGTTAATGATGGAGATACAGATGTACCGCCAGATTATCCTGTAGTTATAAAATTTGACAGTGATATAGACGTAGTTGATAACTCAAAAATCACCTTAAAAGGTGGCGATAAGAATTATCCAGTCAAGAGTTCCGTTTATGATGGAATGCTTGTTATAGAACATGATGATTTACCTTATGACTCTAGTTTTACTTTAAATATAGAACCTGGTGCAGTTAATAACTCTGCAGGTACTTTATATAATGATAAATATACTGTAAGCTTTAATACAGGGAAGGAATTTAACCGTCTTCAAGGCATTGATAGATATGCAACGAGTATAAGTGTTTCACAAAAGTGGTCAAGTTCAGAATATGCAGTACTTGCTTCTGGAGAAGATTTTGCTGATGCTTTAAGTGCAGCTCCACTAGCTAAAGAATATGAGGCACCTATATTATTAACAAATCCAAAGACTCTTATGCCAAACACAGAAGCAGAATTATCCAGATTAGGAGTAAAAAAAGTTTTTATAATTGGAGGAAATGCATCTGTATCAAAGGAAATAGAAGACAAATTATCTGCAAAGGGTATTGAAATTACAAGATTAAGTGGACTTGATAGATATGAAACTTCCTTAGCGGTAGCAAACTATATAGGTACTGATAATGGAGAAATGTTTGTAGTTTCAGGAGTTAATTTCCCAGATGCCTTGTCTATAGCTTCTTATGCAGCATATTCACAAACACCGATTATTTTAACAGATGGTGTTAAATTATCAGAAGGTATACAAAACTTTGTTAAAACTCATGACGTAAATAAAACTCATTTAATAGGAGGCTCGGGAGTTGTTAGTGAAGATGTAGCAAGTAAACTGCCCAATGCTGAAAGAATAGGCGGACTTGACAGATATGAAACTAATCTAAAAGTTCTGGAAAATTTTGAGTTTTATTATGGAGCAACTATGTTTGCCTCTGGACAAGGATTCGCAGATGCTTTATCCGGATCAGCTTTAGCAGCTCTATCAAATAGTCCTATTATTCTTATGGATGAAGATATGGTTAATAGAACGGATATTACTAGTGAATTAGCAGGTTTAAAATCAGATGTAAAAATGAAATGGATTATTGGCGGTGAAGGCGTTATTCCTTCATCTGTAGTGTATAAAGTATTTAAATAGAATCGTTCAATAAAAAAGCAGTATTGACTTTATAAAGTCAATACTGCTTTTTTATATTACAGGTGCAGTAGAGGAAATAGTCACAAATATATCTTAAAGGTTATAGATTTATCATATAATAATAAGGATAATAAAGGAGGTTTTTATATGTCAATAACTGTTGAAAACATGCTTAAAATTAATAATTTTTCTGATTTTAAGGTAATAGCAGGACATAATGGTTTGCAGAGAAAAGTAACATCAGTTAGTGTTATTGATGCGCCAGATGTGGGAAATTGGGTAAAAGGAGGAGAATTTCTTATAACAACAGGTTATTGTATAAAGGATGATCTTGACAAATTTGTAAAATTGATAATTAATATTAATAATTCTAGTGTTTCAGCATTGGGAATAAAATTAAATAGATTTATTGACATACTTCCTGAAAAGGCAATTGAGATAGCAAATAAATTATCCTTACCTATAGTTCAGATACCTATAGAATTTACATTTGTTGAAATCATTAATCCAGTTCTTTCTAAAATTATTAATGAACAAGCTCAAAAATTACAACATTCAGAGAACATACATAAATTTTTCACCCAACTTGTTATAAATGGAGGAGATACCCGGCAAATAGTCAATACCTTAGGGGATATTTTGAAAGGTGATGTTGCTTTTTATGATACATATAGTGAAAAGAAATATTATATAAAGGCATATTCAGATAAATTTGCAAGTGATATAGAAACAATGGAATTGAGTGAAATACTAACCAAGTACAAGAATTATCCTATAAATATCGATAAAAAAAATTATGGCTATATTGTAATATCAGACGAAATATTAAGAGATGGAAAGATAAATATTTATGATGATATTGCCGTTGAACATGCAAGCACAGTTTTAAAACTTGAAATACAGAAAAAAATATCTAATGTGCAGATTGAAGAAAGATATAAAGATGAATTTGTAAGAGATTTGATAATAAATAATATTAAAACTCCTGAAGAAGTTAAAAGCAGGTCAAGGCTTTATGGGTGGAACCTTAGTTCTGGGTTGGTATCAATTATAGTCGATATAGATGATTTTAAACTGCGGTACTTGAAAATAAAGGATAAAAAGAAAAACTACACGCTTGAAGAAACTAAATTAATAATATTTGAATCTGCTAGAAAAGTCATGAAAAAGTACTTTGATCAAGTAGTATATACTACATTTAGTGACAGTATTGTTTTTTTAATAAAACCTTTATGTTTAGATAATCATAATTTTTTTAAACAATTAAGAAAAGTTTGTGAAGAAATATGTGCAAAAACTTTAAATGAAAATAAATTTACAGTTACTATAGGTGTGGGTAATTATGAATTATCAGTTATGAATATTTATAAAAGTTTTGAAAATGCCAAGAAAGCAGTAAAATTAGGCAGAATAATATATAAGTGCGATAAAGTAGTTTTTTTCGATGAACTTGGAATATATAAATTACTTTCATTAGTGTATAAAAGTGATGATGCTAAAGAATTTTATTTGTCAAATTTGCAGGAGTTAATTAGTTATGATAAGAAAAATAATGCAGATTTATTGAAGACTCTTTATTATATAGTACGGAATAATTGGAATCTTAAAGAAGCTTCTAAGGACATGTATGTACACTACAATACTATTAAGTATAGATATAGTAAAATAAAAGAACTGCTAAATATAGATTTTAAAAATTCTGAAGAAAAAACTAATATAGTTATATCATTAAAATTAATGGAAATGGCTGAGTAGTACAAAACTCAGCCATTATTTTTGTACTCAAACTACAATATAAAAAATGTGTAATTATCATAACATTATCAAATAAACCAATTTATTTTTAATTATTAAATAAATTCGCTAAGCATCATTAATTAAATATTTTTAAAGTATTAGGGGGGATAAAATTGTATGATGTTGTGATAAAAAATGGGAAAATTGTATCAGGATCCGGGAATCCATGGTATAAAGCAGACATAGGAATAATTGGTGATACTATTTCATTCATTGGAGATATTTCGAAGGAAAGTGCAAATAAAGTAATCTTTTGGAGAGTATTTGAAGGAAGTTGAAAAAATAATACTAAACCTTGTACTTACAATCAAAAATGGAAGGAGGAAAAAGAATGAGGAAGAAAAGAAATATAATTTTGGCAATCTTATTTCTTACATGGACCGTATGCTATATGGACAGGATGGTAATGACCGTTGCAGTGCCATATATTGCTAAGGATTTTAATCTTACTCCAGTGGCTATGGGTGTTGTAATGAGTACATTTTTTGCAGGATATGCTTTATTCCAAATTCCAGGAGGTATGCTGGCTGACAAGTTTGGAGCAAGGAAAATTATGTCTATAGCTGTTTCCTGGTGGTCAGTGTTCACTGTTTTCACTGGTATGGCTGCATCATTAACACATATGTTAATTATTAGATTTCTATTTGGAGTTGGTGAAGCTAGTTTCCCGGGTGGTTCATGGAAAACTATTGCAAATTGGTTTCCTAAAAAAGAAAGAGCTAGTGCAAATTCTATCATGATGTCTTCAAATTCATTGGGCCCTGCAATTGCACCGCTGTTTGTGGTAGGAATTATGGCAGCTTATGGTTGGAGAAGTGTGTTTTACTTTTTGTTTATTCCAGGTATCATAGTTGTTTTATTAATATGGTTTTTTATAAAAGATAATCCTAAAGATAGCAAAATGATTTCTGCTGAGGAATTAAAGGTGATTCAAGATGAAAACTTCGAAAAAGAAAGTACGGTTGACAAAGTGAAATTTATAGATATTATTAAACTTCCTGTTGCATGGAAATTGTTTTTTACCTGGTTTACTTACGATATAGTTTTTTGGGGTTTCTCTTCATGGATACCTTCTTATTTGGTAAATGCACGTGGTTTTCAATTGTTAAAAATGGGGATAATTGCATCGTTACCTTTCTTTGCAGGTACAGTAGGAGTTATTGTAGGTGGTTATGTTTCAGACAAATATTTTGTTGGCAAACGACGTAATTTGATTGTTATTTCTGAAATACTAACAGCTATTATGTTATTTTTAACTTATAATACCTCTGGGGAAGGATTGGCTATGACATTTCTTACTTTGACTGGATTTTTTGTATGTGTGGCTTTTGGTGGTTTTTGGGCCCTGCCAATGAATATTTTAAATCCTGAAGTAATGGGGGCATCTTCTTCATTTATTAATTTTGCCGGCCAAATCGCAGGTTTTATTTCTCCAATAGTTATGGGAATTCTAGTTCAAATTTCTGGAGGTTCATTCGGAATGGCTTTCGTTTTTCTTGCTATTGCTGTTCTTGTTTCTGCTTGTATTGCATTTACAATACGTGAAAAGAAAGTAGAAATTTCCAAAACTATAGATATTTAATAATATAAAGAGGAGTGAAAATGAATGCAAGAATATATATCTTTTCTTAAAGAACTTATAAAAATTGATAGTGTTAATCCTCCAGGTAATGAAGAAAAAGTAGCCAGAGTTATTGCAGATAAACTGAAAAAAAATAGTATTGAATGTAAGATGCGATCACTTGATTCAAATCGTGCATATCTTATTGCCAGGCTTAAAGGAAAGGGACATAAAAAGAGTTTAATATATTGTGGTCATATGGATACAGTACCGCCAGGAGATATTTCTTGGAAACATCAACCTTTTACTGCAGAGGAAGTTAATAATTGTATTTATGGTCGTGGAGCTTCTGATATGAAAAGTGGTTTAGCTGCGTTAACTATAGCTATGATAGAAATTGCTAAATCAAAAGTTACTTTGGAAGGAGATCTTGTTCTTGCAGCTACAGCTGGTGAGGAAGTAGACAGTCTTGGAGCAAGGGTAATGATAGAAGACGGAATTTTAAATGATGCTGGAGCTATGATAATTGGAGAGCCAACTAATAACAAGATTGTTGTTGCTCATAAAGGAGCTCTATGGATTGAAATAATATCCTATGGCAAGACAGCTCATGGCTCAATGCCTGATCAAGGAATAAATGCAATTGATAACATGAATATTTTTATTAATACATTAAATAATAAATTTAAATTTAAATATAGGGAAGATATTCTGCTTGGAATACCAACTATAAATTTAGGAACTATTAACGGTGGTGTAAGAACAAATGTAGTTCCAGATATGTGCAGTTTAAAAATTGATATCCGTACTGTCCCGGGTCAAAAGCATCAGGAAATTTTACATGATATAGAAGTATTATTAAAAGACATTGAACAAAATTCTAATGCTAAATTTGATTTAAAGGTTTTGAATGATTTAGCATCAGTGGGCACATCTAAAGAAGATTCATTAATAAAATTAGCATTATCCGCTGCTAATGAATTATTTAATAGTGAACATGATGTCAATGGTGTAAGATATTATACAGATGCTTCTGTCTTTGTACCTAAACTGGGTAATAATCTGCCAGTACTATTTTATGGCCCGGGAAATGAAACCATGGCACATAAACCAGATGAATATGTAGAAATAGATAAGTATCTCGATTCTATTAAGTTCTATAGAGAATTGGCAGTACGTTATCTTAGATAAGTGGATAGAGCATATTTTGGAGGCTAATCTTTTAATGGATTAGTCTTTATTTTAAATTTATTTTATCTTGAAATAGAACTTGTGTTCGTATATAATATTATTATACAAAAGTTTTAAATTATAAATTCTAAAAGTTAAATCAGTCATGATTAAGCTAAAGATTTCATATAAATATTAAAAGACAAATGAGTATGAATTTAAAAATAGAATTTATATTAATGGGGGTATTTGAAATGTCATTATCAATATTTATGGCTTATATAGATTATTGTAAGAAAAAGAACAAGGAGCCCAATATAATAGAATTATATATATGGAAGAAAAAGTATAATGATAGATGAAAAGTAATGAGAATGTTATAATTATTAACATTCTCATATTTTTTATCTGTTATAATTATTTATATGAGAGTATTAATCTCAATACATGATTTTAGCTGTAAAAATAGTCTTACAATTGTAAATATTTTTTTACATATTAATCAAAGAAATGGCATGAAACGTTTACATATTTCTGATTTTTATTTTATTCCCCTAAATTCGAGGGGAAATATAAGATCTTGAGTTTTTGGCATGATAAATGCGTAATAAATATTTTGAAATGTAAGATAAATTAATGGAGGTATATGAAAAATGAATGAAAAAAAGGTAGGTAGTGGTATGGCCCTGCTCCCATTAGTTGTATTTATGGTATTATTCCTCGGTGTATCAATTGTAATGAAAGATTTTTATAAAATGCCTGTAATTGTTGCTGTAATAATAGCATCAACTATAGCTATACTTCAAAACAAAAAGGTACCTATAGAATTAAAAGTTGAGAGATTTTGCAGAGGTGCTGGTGATTCTAGCATAATACTTATGTGCTTAATCTTTATACTTGCAGGTGCTTTTGCAGAAGTAAGCAAGGCTATGGGAGCCGTTGATTCTACTGTAAATTTGGGACTAGCTGTTTTTCCCCACAGCTTCATGGTAGCTGGAATATTTATTATTGGATCATTTTTATCTATGTCACTTGGAACTTCAGTTGGAACTATAGTAACATTAACACCTATTGCAGTTGGAATTGGGCAAAAGACAGGACTTCCTATTGCTTTCATGGTAGCAGCTGTTGTAAGTGGTGCGATGTTCGGAGATGGATTATCCATGATATCAAATTCCACAGTAGCCGCCACAAAAACACAGGACTGTGAAATGGTTGATAAATTTAAGGCTAATGTAAAAATAGTACTTCCTGCAGCTATTATAACATTGATAATATATGCATTTTTAACTTTAGGCATGAACATAAGTCACACAGGGAATTATCATTTCCAATTAATTAGAATATTGCCTTATTTAGCTGTTTTAATAGTAGCATTAACTGGATTTAATGTGGTGCTGGTACTAATTGGAGGTATAGTGTTAGCCTCTGTTATAGGTATCATTTATGGTTCTTTTGATATATTTACAGTATTCCAGCTTTGTGCAAAAGGCATTGCAGGAATGGAAGATATATCTATGGTATCAATATTAATTGGTGGAATGGGGGCACTGGTCAAGTTTAATGGAGGTATAGACTTCTTATTAAATGCTATAGAGAAAAGGATTCACTCTGAAAAAGGTGCTGAATTTGGAATTGGTATATTAGTAAGTTTAGTAGATTTATGTACTGCTAATAATACTGTTTCTATAATATTAGTTGGTTCACTAGCTAAAGATTTATCCGAAAATTATGGTGTCGACAGAAGAAAGACAGCAAGTCTTTTAGATACCTTTGCATGCTTTGTACAAGGTTGTATACCGTATGGAGCCCAACTTTTGGCTGCATCTAGTCTTGCGGTGATTTCTCCATTTTTAATAATGAAGTATCTTTGTTATCCATATCTTCTAGGTGTTGCATCTGTACTAGCCATAATATTTGGAATACCGAAATTTAAAACTCCGGCAAGGGGAGCTTTAAAATTGGAAGACGAGGAAGTTGAAGAAGTTTCTAATACTATTTAAATACATATAATATTATGTTTAAAAAAGCAAACTCAAAAAGTTTGCTTTTTTATATTATCATAAACATTCGTGAGAGTTATATGGTTTTTAATAAAGTTATGGGTTTTCTAATACTTGAAAAGGTTGCACTTTAAATATAAAATTATATAGTAAATATTAAAAAGGAAAGTGATGTTTATGAAAACCTATTTTAGACTAGAAATAATCTCACGTGATAGAATTGGAATGGCGCTAGATATTTTAAAAAATCTTTATGAAAATGATATAAACATCCATTCACTTGAGGTATTTCCTAATAAAATGTATATGAAGATAGAAACTCTGCAGGAGGAGAGAAAGTTAAATATAATTGAAAAGATAGCTAATATAGAGGGTGTTATAAAAACACAGGAAGTAGAATTGCTATCTTATGAAAAAAATGAGAGAAGACTTATAGCAATTATAGATGCTGTACAAGATGGTATATTGGCTGTAAACCAAAATGAGAAAATAGAACTTTTTAATAATTATTGTGAGAAAATATTTCACATAAAGAAGGAAGAGATAGTCGGAAAAAATATAAAAGAATTGTTAACTCCAGAAGATCCAGTAGTTACTCTTTTAAGGACTGGAAAAGATTACAATAATATTGAAATGTTTAGACAAAATTCAACAAACAATTTTCATTACATTACTTCAGGGCGTTCTGTAAAGGATGACAAAGGGAAAACTATAACAGCTGTTGCTTCCATAAAAGATATCAATGAAGCAATAGAAATGTCAAATGCAATTACGCCAAAAGAAGACCTTACATTTAAAGATATTATAGGTAATAGTTCTGCGATTATGGAAACCAAGAAAATATGTGTGTCTGTTGCAAAGAATAATTCTACTATACTTCTTCGTGGTGAAAGTGGCACCGGTAAAGAGTTATTTGCAAGAGCAATACATAAATTAAGTTCAAGAGCAAATAAAAAGTTTTTGGCAATAAATTGTGCAGCACTCCCAGATAATTTAATAGAAAGTGAATTGTTTGGATACACAAAAGGAAGCTTTACTGGCGCATCGGGAAATGGTAAAGACGGTTTGTTTAAAGCAGCTAATGAAGGCACATTATTTTTAGATGAGATAGGAGAATTATCTCTGACGCTTCAAGCAAAACTTTTAAGGGTTTTACAAGAAGGCACTATAAGAAAGATAGGCAGCAATATAGAGGAAAAAATTGATGTTAGAATAATTGCAGCAACTAATAGAAATTTAGAGGATATGATTAAAAAGAAAACGTTTAGGGATGATTTATATTACAGATTAAATGTCATACCTATATATATTCCAAGTCTTAAGGAGAGGCTTGAAGACATACCAATGCTCGTTAACTTTTTTATAAAAATACTTAATAAGCAAATGGACAAAAATGTAAAAGGGGCTGATATGAGTTTTATAGAAGAGCTTGTAAAGTTTGATTGGCCAGGAAATGTGCGCGAATTAAGAAATGTTGTAGAAAGAGCCATGAATTTATGTCAAGGTTACTTGCTTAAAAAAGAAAATTTGATTATGGATTTTCAAAAAAATACAGATTGTGAGCAAAAGCAAGAAAATTCATCTTTTAATTTTAAATTAAAAGATGTGGTGGAATCTGCCGAAAAAAAGGCACTTATATCTGCTATGCAAAATTGTAAAAGTTGTAGAAAAGCTGCAAAGGCTCTTGGAGTATCTCATACTACCATAATAAATAAGTTAAATAAATATGGTATAAATTTTCATAGTCTATTTTGAAAACCACTTGCTGTACAGGTGTGTTCAGTAATAGCTTAAATGGTAAATAAAAAAACTTTGCTTTAATAAAATGGAAGTGATTTTGGCAACAAAATCTATAATCAAAGTAAGTATGTCCTAAATGTAAATATTTCTTTACAAGTGTAAATAAAGGTTTACATTTATCCTTAAGAAATGGTTGAAAACATTTACAAATTTCGATAAATACTGCAATAATAAGTTGGCATGAAACTTGCTTATATAATATAGTGTAATTAAAATTTATAAGGAGGATAAGTTTTATGAAAAATGAAAAATTGGGATTTAATACATTAGCAATACATGGAGGACATGTTGGTGACACACAATTTGGAGCTTTAGCAACTCCAATATACCAGACATCAACTTTTATATTTGATTCAGCTGAACAAGGAGGAAATAGATTCGCTGGCAAAGAAGATGGATATGTATATTCAAGACTTGGTAACCCAACTTGCTCAGAAGTTGAAGCAAAACTTGCTATATTAGAAGGTGGCGAGGCCGCTGTATCTACTGCATCTGGTATGGGAGCAATTTCAGCTTCACTTTGGACTGCATTAAAAGCTGGAGATCATGTAGTTGCATCTGATACATTATATGGCTGCACTTTTTCCCTTTTAAATCATGGCCTTACAAGATTTGGTGTTGATGTAACATTTGTTGATGCAACAAATATTGATAATATAAAAAAGGCTTTAAAACCAAATACTAAGGTTGTTTATCTTGAAACTCCGGCAAACCCAACATTAAAAGTTAATGATATCAAAGCTATATCTACTGTAGCTCATGAAAATAACAAGGATTGTCTTGTATTTGTAGATAATACATTCTGTACTCCTTACATACAAAGACCTTTAGAATTGGGTGCTGATGTAGTTGTTCATTCTGCAACTAAATATTTAAATGGACATGGAGATGTTATAGCCGGATTTGCAGTTGGTACAAAAGAATTTATAGATCAGGTTAAAGTTTTCGGATTAAAAGATATGACTGGTTCTGTACTTAGTCCTTTCAATGCATATCTTATCATAAGAGGTATGAAAACTTTACCTATAAGAATGGAAAAACATTGTGAGAATGCTATGAAGGTTGCTGAATTCTTAGAAGGACATCCTGCTGTATCCAAAGTATACTATCCTGGTCTTGAAAGTTTTGAATATCATGATCTTGCTAAGTCTCAGATGAAACTTCCTGGTGCTATGATTTCATTTGAATTAAAGGGAGGAGTATCAGAGGGTGCATTAGTTATGAATAGTTTAAAACTTGCAACTCTTGCAGTAAGTTTAGGAGATGCTGAAACTCTTATTGAACATCCTGCATCTATGACACATTCACCATATTCTGCAGAAGAAAGACATGCTGCAGGAATAAGTGATGGACTTGTAAGATTATCTGTTGGACTAGAAAATGCTGAAGATATAATAGCTGATTTAAAACAAGCACTTGATTTAATAGTATAATCATAACTTTGTATTGAAAATCTAAAAGACCCTGTAGTTTATGGGTCTTTTAGATTTTTTTAAAATTTCTATTGACATTTGTCTGCTTTTAAACTACAATTCAATTAAATTATTTAAAGCTATGATGGGGATAAGTAAATCGGTATAAGTTTATTAAGAGAACACTCGGTTGGTGTGAGAGTGTATAAATTTTCCGTATTGAATACATCCTGGAGCTGCTGCCTGAATTGTAGTAGGGTTTTGCTGGGTGTGCCCGATACAGCATATGAGTGTGTTTGCACTCTTTGAGAAAAATTCTGTGAGGGATTTTTAAGTTAGAAGTGGTACCGCAATTTATGCCTTCTGTTCCGTGTTGGGAGCAGGAGGCATTTTTAATATTTATAAAGGAGTTGTTGTTTTTTATGGAAGTTTATGATGAACTTGTAGCCCGTGGCTTAATTGCTCAGGTTACTGATCAAGATGAAATTAGAGAACTTGTTAATAATGGCAAAGCAACATTTTATATTGGTTTTGATCCGACTGCTGATTCACTTCATGTTGGTCATTTTATGGCTCTTTGTCTTATGAAACGTCTGCAAAAGGCAGGAAATAGACCTGTAGTTCTTATAGGTGGCGGAACTGGATATGTCGGAGATCCATCTGGACGTACTGACATGCGTTCTATGATGACACCTGAAATAATACAGCATAATTGTGATTGTTTTAAAAAACAGATGGAGAGATTTATAGAGTTTGGTCCGGACAAAGCAATTATGGCAAATAATGCAGATTGGCTTTTAAAATTAAATTATATTGAAATGCTAAGAGATGTAGGAGCTTGTTTTTCGGTAAATAATATGCTTAGAGCAGAATGTTATAAACAGAGAATGGAAAAAGGTTTATCATTTTTAGAGTTTAATTATATGATTATGCAGGCATATGATTTTTATCATTTATATAAAACTTATGGATGTAATATGCAGTTTGGTGGTGATGATCAATGGTCTAATATGCTTGCAGGTACAGAATTAATCCGCCGTAAATTGGGAAAAGATGCTTATGCTATGACAATCACACTGCTCACGAATTCTGAAGGTAAAAAAATGGGGAAAACTGCAAACGGAGCTGTTTGGCTTGATCCTAATAAAACAACACCTTTTGAATTCTTCCAGTATTGGCGTAATGTTGGAGACGATGATGTTTTAAAATGTATGCGTATGCTGACATTTCTTCCACTTGAACAGATTGATGAAATGGATAAATGGGAGGGGAGTCAGTTAAATGAGGCAAAAGAAATACTTGCCTATGAATTGACTAAACTTGTTCACGGAAAAGAGGAGGCGGAAAATGCAAAAAAAACATCACATGCACTCTTTATAGATAGAAAAGATGATTCATATATGCCGACTACTGAAATTAATATTGACAAATTAACAGATAATTCTATTGGTATTTTGGATTTGATGATACTATCTGGTCTTGCTTCTTCTAAAAGTGAAGCCAGACGATTGATTAACCAGGGAGGAGTATTTATTGATGATACTAAGGTTGAATCAACAGATTTAAATATTACATCCAGGCAGTTAAAGAATGGAATAAAAATACGTAAAGGTAAAAAAACCTATCGTAAAGTTTTAGTGAAATAATGTATAAAAGATAGTCCGTGTTTTAGCACGGACTTTTTTCTTTTCGATAAATTATTCTAAATATTTATAAGGTTCAGCTGAATTTCCATTAGTTTAATATTTATCGTCTTTTCTCTCTTTCGTATACTTATTTAAAGAAAGGAGGGAAAAGGCAATGAACGAAATAAAAGAGATTTTGCGGCAAATAGAAGATCTAAAGGAAAATCTGAATAACTTGATTAACCAAAAAAGTATACTGTTAGACCCTAAAATAATTGCTGCAAGTCAGATGTTGGATTCGATTTTAAATGAATATGACGGAATAATTAAAAAGCAGCAAGGAGACTAAGAAAGGGAGAGGATAACCCTCTCCTTTTAGTAAAATGAATTTGAAATCTTTTATTTTTGTTACTTTTCGTTTTTAATTTGTAAATATGTGTTATAATTTTATATATAATTCTTAATTGGAGGCTTATATATGATAAAGGTTAAAAGAAGTATGTTTTGGTTTGTAATAATATGTCTATTGGCCTGTATTGGAATTTATGATTATACGATAGACAAACAAAGAAATAATTTCAATATAGTTGATGTTAGATTGCATGCCGATGCTAAATTCTGGACAGATAATACTAAAAGTAATATTTATGACATAAAGTTTAAATTGCTTGATGGAAAAGATACAAAGCAGATAACTTCTAAAAAGTCTGATTATACAATGAAAATTAGTTCTTCAGAAAAACAGGGGAATATAATTATAAAAGTATATAATGATAATAAGACACTATTTGAAAAAGGTGGGAATATAAATAATACAGTACATATTTCTGGGAATGACTCTAAAAATGTTAAAGTAGAACTTGCTGGTAAAAAAGCAGAAGGATATGCAAAAATAGTTCTAAAATAAAATAAATTTAATCTATATGACTGTCTTAATTTTGACTTTTGAGACAGTCTAATTTTTTATAAAAATAATATCGAGGTGATTTCGATGAGGAATATAAATATAGAAATCCCATGCCGTGTGAAATTTGTTTTAGAAAGATTAGGTTATGCTGGATATGAAGCATATGTTGTTGGTGGATGTGTTAGAGATGCTTTAGTTGGTAGAAGGGCTAATGATTGGGATATTACTACAAGTGCACTTCCGGATGATGTTATAAGTATATTTGAGAAAATTAATTTTAAGGTAATTGAAACGGGGATAAAACATGGTACTGTTACCGTTGTTATAGAAAATGAATATTTTGAAGTAACTACGTACAGGACTGATGGAGATTATAGTGACTTTAGGCATCCTGATACTGTGGCTTTTACAAGAAATTTAAAAGATGATTTGGCAAGAAGGGATTTTACTATAAACAGTATGGCATATAATGAGCAAAATGGACTAATAGATTATTTTGGTGGAGAATTAGATATTAAAAACAAGATAATAAGATGTGTTGGAAATCCTTTTAAGAGATTTAATGAAGATGCTTTAAGAATGCTTAGGTGTATAAGGTTCTCATGTCAGCTTGATTTTGACATTGATAAAGATGCTCTGCTTGCTATATCAAAACTGGAAGTTAATATTAAAAGAGTATCAGTTGAAAGGATCAGAGATGAATTGAATAGGATTTTAATTTCTGAAAATCCTGATAAAGGTTTGATTTTTCTTGCACATTTTAAATTACTTGAAAAATTCATTCCAGAATTAAAAAATACATATGATTTTAATCAACATAACAAACATCATGACAAAGATATATTTATGCATACTATAATGGTTGTTAAGAATGTACCTAAGAATTTGAATTTAAGGTGGGCGGCATTACTTCATGATATAGGTAAACCTTATTGTTTCACATTAGATAGCGACGGGGTTGGACATTTTTATAAACATGAATTAGTTAGTTTTAAGTTAGCAGAAAAAATTCTTACGAGACTAAAGTTTGATAATAAAACAGTAGATATTATATGCAAACTTATTTTAAATCATATGATATCTACAAATTTGAATGATAAGTCAGTTAAAAAACTAATTGTAAGGCTTGGAAAAGAAAATATATATGATCTCTTAAAACTTATAGAGGCCGATAGAAAGGCCCTTTCAACAAAATATATAAATTTTGACGATGTGCTGATTTTAAAATCTAAAGTAGACGATTTAATAAATAAAAAGGATCCGATGTCAGTAAAAGATCTTTCCATTAATGGTGATGATTTGATTGAAATTGGTTATAAAGAGGGAGTTAATATAGGAATTATATTAAATGATTTACTAGAAATGGTTTTGGAAAATCCAGATATTAATACAAGAGAACAATTATTAAAAATTGTTTTAAATAGAAAATAGGAAAAATTAAAAATAAATATCAAAATTATTATAAGCTTATTCATAATATAAATATTCTGACGAAAATATAGTATTAGGGGAATTATGTATTAATCGATTTTTAATTAAAATAGTGAAAGAGAGGTATGAATAATATTATGAATGCAGATATATTACTAGAAAGTGGAACAGGTGAGCTTGAGATATTAGAGTTCGTAATAAATAAAAAACATTATGCGATAAATGTTATAAAGGTTAAAGAAATAGTGGAAGTTGATAATTTAACAAAATTGCCGCAGTCAAATCCGGCTGTAGGAGGACTTATTCTATGCAGAGATGAGATAGTGACTTTAGTTGATTTGAAATATGTTTTGGATGGAAAAAGCGGCGTGGAAAATATTAAAAACTTTAGAGTTATAATATGTGAATTTAATAAAATTAAAGTGGCATTTAATATTGACGAAATATTAGGGGTTCACCGTATAAAATGGGAAGATATAATGAAGCCTCAAGATATATATGACAATCCCTTAGTTACAGGAAATATTATTTTAGATAATAAAATAATACTGATGCTTGATTTTGAAAAAATAGTTACAGATATAAGTCCTAAAACAGGTATAAGTGAGGACAGAATTGTAGATGTAGAGTATAAGGATAGATCTAACATTAAAATAGTACTAGCTGATGATTCTGTTTTAATAAGAAGATTACTAAAGGATACACTTACAAAAGCAGGATTCAAAAACTTACAATTCTTTAATGATGGTAAACAAGCCTATGACTATTTGATTAATTTAGAAGACGAAAAGCATGAGAAATTTACAGAAGACGTTCAAATGTTAATTACAGACATTGAGATGCCTCAAATGGACGGGCATACACTTACGAGAAAAATTAAGGAACATCCTATTTTAAAAAGGCTGCCGGTTATAATATTTTCTTCACTTATAACAGATGATTTAAAACACAAGGGGATATCTGTAGGTGCAGATGCACAGCTTAGTAAACCGGAAATAGGTGATCTCGTAAAAGTAATAGATAAATATTTGGAGACGTCCATTTAAGTATAAAGTGTAAAAATTTACAAAAATATTTAACATAAACTATTTATAAGCATATAATGTAATGATAATTTTTTTAGGAGGTCTATATTTGATATTTAGTTATCCATATTATGGTTGGAAGGAAAAATGTGAAAAAGTTCCTATAGCATTTCCACCTCAGCATCAGCCTGTACAGCCGGGACTTGAGACTCTTATGTGTCCTAGACCAATATTTAATGATCCAGATTATACTGGAAGCAATAAACTAAAGAATAAAGTAGCTTTAATTACAGGTGGAGACAGTGGAATTGGGAGAGCTGTATCATTGGCTTTTGCTAAAGAAGGTGCAAATATTGTTATTGCATATTATGATGAACATAAGGATGCTGAGTATACAAAAAAATTGATTAAGAATCAAGGGAGAAAATGTGTTTTGATTTCAGGTGATTTAAAAAATGAGCGCTTTTGTAAAAAAATAGTTGAAGAGTCTATTAATGCTTTTGGACATTTAGACATATTGGTAAATAATGCAGGAGTACAATTTCCGCAAAATAGCATTGAGAATATCTCGACAGAACAGCTGGAATGTACATTTCGTACCAATATATTTTCATTTTTTCACGTTACAAAAGCTGCCCTGCGTTACCTTAAAAAAGGAAGTAAAATTATAAATACAGCTTCAATCACGGCTTATAGAGGTGAAAAGCTTTTGATAGATTATTCATCTACTAAAGGGGCTATAGTAAGCTTTACACGTTCTCTTGCACTTTCACTTGTTTCAAAGGGAATAAGGGTAAATGCTGTTGCCCCTGGAGAAATTTGGACTCCATTACAGCCATCAAGTTTTGATGCTAAGTATATAACTACTTTTGGTACGGATGCTCCTATGAAAAGAGCCGGTCAGCCGGTAGAATTGGCACCAATTTATGTTTATTTGGCATCTGATGATTCAAGCTATGTTACAGGTCAGGTTATTCATGTAAATGGAGGCGAATTTGTAGCAACTTAAGGTTTCTATATTGATTTAAATGTTAAGAGTATGAAATAAAGGTTCACGAGAATAGCAAAGAATTCTCATGAGCCTTATTAATTTTTAGTCACTCTTTAAAAAATTTTTTTATTCTCTCATACGCTTGTTCGTCACCTATAGCTATGAATACGTCATTTTTATTAAAAGTTGCATATGGTCCTGGTGAAAGAATTAGTTTATTATTACGCCTTATAGCAATTATAGTAGCCCCCGTATTTTGCCAAAAATTAACCTCAGCTATCGTTTTACCTATAAAACTTGAAGTATTTTCTATTTCAAATTCTAATGGGATAAATGGATTGCAGTTTTTAAACCTATCTGAATAATCGATCAGCTTGTTTGTTAACAGCTGCAGATTATTTTCTAATTCGTGTTTTTTTGTAATTATATTTGAAATTTCTTTTTTTAGCGACTTCATGGAATCTATATCCTTAAATTTATCAATAAACTTAATGGCATTATCTACAGATTTTATAATGATACCGCTGCCTTTTATAACCGTAACTATATCCATATCACTTAATAATGTAACAGATCTTCGTATTGTTTCAGGAGAAACATTATAATTCCCAGCAAGTGTAGATCTCCCGTGAAGCTTTGATCCTATAGGGAAATCACCAGATACTATTCTTGATGCAATATCAATTGCTATTTGTTGGTAAACGGGCCTTATGATTGATTCGTTTGTCATTTGAAAAACTCCTAACTAGTATATAGTCAATGTTTAAAATATTATACTTAATTTTATTTATAACCTAAAACTATTTTAAGTTCATATTGGTGAAAAATCAAGTTAACTTTACAAAGGTACAACTTTATGATAATATATAAGTTGTATCTTAATTTAACAAAATAATTAAATTAATTTGAATTGGGGGAATAATATGATAAAGCTTAAAAATATTAGTAAGAAATTTAAAAATAAGATTGTATTAAAAAATATAAATGTAGAAATAAATGAAGGCGAATTAGTTGTATTTATAGGTCCAAGTGGTTGCGGAAAAACTACAACTTTAAAGATGATAAATAAACTTATAAATCCTACTTCCGGAGAAATTCTAATTGATGGTAGGAATATTGTAAATGAAGATACTATAAAACTTAGAAGAAGAATGGGTTATGTTATACAACAGACGGGACTTTTCCCGCATATGACTGTGAAAGAAAATATTGCTTTGATAGCTAATTTAGAGAAATGGAATAAGGATAGAGTTACAAAAAAAGTTTTTGAACTATTAAAGCTTGTTGGATTGAACAGTGAAGAATATATAGATAAATATCCAAATGAATTAAGTGGAGGACAACAACAAAGAGTTGGAATTGCCAGAGCCTTTATGATGAATCCTGAAATTATTCTAATGGACGAGCCGTTTAGTGCATTGGATCCAATTACAAGAGGTCAGCTTCAAGATGAAGTATATAATATACAACAAGAATTAAAGAAAACTATTATATTTGTAACTCATGATATGGATGAAGCACTAAGGTTAGCAGATAGAATTTGTATTATGAATGATGGTGAAGTGCTACAATTTGATACTCCTGAAAATATTCTTAAATGTCCAGCCAATGATTTTGTCAAAGAATTCATTGGTCAGGATAGAATTTGGAATCAGCCGGAATTAATTAAAGTAAAAGATATAATGATAAAAAATCCAGTTAAGACCATTGAAGAAAGAACATTACTTCAAGCTATTCAAATAATGCAGTCAAATCATGTTGATAGTTTATTAATAGTTGATAGTAATGAAAAACTTAATGGACTTGTTACTTTAAAAGATATAAGAAAGACATTTAATAAAAATACAAAGTTAAAGGATATTATGGAAAAAGGTATTGTAACAGTTTCTGATCAGGATTCAATAATAAATGTACTAGAAAAAATGAGAAAAGAAAATATAGGATATGTACCAGTTGTAGATAATAATACAAGGTTATTAGGACTCATTACTAAAAGTAGCCTTTTATATGTTCTAAGTAATCAGTTTTTAGACAAGGAGGTTTTACTGGATGAATAGTTTAAATGCGTTAAATTCTTTTTTTCTCTTTATATCGGACAGAAAAGATCAGATATATAATTTGTTTTGTGAACATATTGAGTTAACGGTTTTAGCTGTATTGATTTCTATAGCTATTGGTATACCTCTAGGAATATTAATTACGCGAATTCAAAAGTTATCTGCTCCAATAATTGGGATAGCAAATATTATGCAGTCTATTCCTAGTTTAGCACTTTTGGGTTTTTTGATACCTATACTTGGTATAGGCAGTAAGCCGGCTATTACTATGGTTGTTTTGTATTCACTACTACCTATAATTAAAAATACATTTACAGGAATGACTAATATAAATCCATCTACGTTAGAGGCTGCTGAGGGAATGGGATTAACAAAATCTCAAATTTTAACTAAGATTCAGCTGCCATTAGCACTCCCTGTTATTATGTCTGGTATAAGAATATCTGCTGTTACTGCTGTTGGACTTATGACGATTGCAGCATTTATAGGTGCTGGAGGATTGGGGTATTTGGTTTTTTCTGGTGTACAGACCGTTGATAATAATATGATTTTAGCTGGAGCAATACCAGCGTGTATTCTTGCTCTTGCTTTAGATTTTATAATTGGAAAGGTAGAAAAAGTAGTTGTACCAGATGGAATTAAAGCATCTAATTCAAGATTAAAATCTAGGAGAAGAAATAAAATATTTAAAAATAAGAAATTTAAAATAGTTGCGGCAGCCCTTGTTGTTGTAATTGTAGGACTTGGCTTATTTAATGCTTTTGCAAGTAATAAAAAGACAATAGTAATAGGTTCAAAGAATTTTAATGAGCAATTGATACTTGGAAATATTATGGCATCACTAATTGAACATAACACAGATTATAAAGTTGAGAAAAAATTGAATCTTGGTGGGACGAATGTGGTTTTTAATGCTATTAAATCTGGAGATATAGATATGTATGTGGAATATACAGGTACAGGTTTGGTTAATATAATGAAAAAGCAGGTCCCATCAGATCAAGATAAAGTTTATAATGAAGTAAAAGATTATTTTAAAGAAAATTATAATATTGATTGGTTAAAGCCTTTGGGATTTAATAATACCTTTGTATTAGCTTTAAAGGAAGAATTGGCTGATAAGTATAATATTGATACTATATCAGATTTATCTAAAGTAAGTGGAAGCTTAAATTTAGGTTCTACCATGGAGTTTGCTAATAGACCTGATGGATATATTGGTTTAAAGAAATTATATCCTTTAAACTTTAAAAATGTAAAAGGTATAGATGGTGGTTTGAGATATTCAGCGCTGTCTCAAAATTCAGTACAAGTAATAGATGCTTTTTCTACGGATGGCCTGTTAGAAAAATTTAAGTTAAAACTTTTAAAAGACGACAAAAAATTCTTCCCTCCATATTATGCGGCTCCAATAATTAGAGATGATATATTAAAGAAGTATCCAGAATTAGGACCATTGTTAAATAAATTAGAAGGAAGTATAACAGATGCTGATATGAGAAAATTAAATTACAGAGTGGATAATGGAGAAAAGCCTGAAAAGGTAGCAGATGACTTTCTAAGGGGAAAAGGCTTAATTAAATAATAGTAATTAAATTATTTCAAAGTCTAATAAAAGATAAAAATATAAAGCACCGTGAAATTTAAAACACGGTGCTTTTAGTCGTATTATACTTTATTCAAATAACTTTTTACTATTTGGAAATACTAATATTGTTAATAAAAAAACTAAATGAAAGGTATTGAAAACATTTAAAAGGTATGATATTATAATATTACTTTCAAAGTGTTACTTAATCAATAATGATTTATAGGAGAAATTTTATGTTTGCTTTAGAAAGAAGAGAAAAAATTTATGATTATATTCTTAAACTAGGTAATGTAACCGTTTTGGAATTATCTAAAAAATTAGATGTTTCGGAGGTTACAATAAGAAAAGATTTATCATTTTTAGAAAAACAGGGACTTATAGATAGAACATTTGGCGGTGCTATTGTAAAAAGTCCTATAATCAAAGAACAGAGTTATTTAGAAAAAGAGAAGTATATGATAAAGGAAAAAAATTTAATAGGAAGAAAAGCTGCCGAATTTGTAAAACCTAATTCTACAATAATATTAGATGCCGGTACTACAATAATGGAAATGGCAAAAAGTATAAGAGACATCAAAGACCTTAAAGTAATAACCAGTAATCTAAAAATTGCACTTTTTTTAAGTGATTTCCCTAATATAGAAGTTACAGTTATAGGAGGAAGGGTATTTACAAAGTCTCAGGAATGTATGGGAATTGAAGCCTGCAGGTCTGTTGAGAAATATAATGTTGATGCATGCTTTTTGGGATGCGACGCATTTAGCATAAAAGACGGTTTTATGACAACTAATATAGAGAAGATGCATTTAAAACATACTTTTATGGAAATAAGTGAAAAATCTTTTCTGCTTGCCAGTAGTGATAAATATGATAAAAAAAGTATGGTTAGAGTGTCTAAATTTGATGAGCTTACAGGAATAATAGTAGATAAACAGTCAGAAAAACTTATTAAAGACTTTGATAAACATAAAATTGATAACTGTGTATTTGTTTAAATATTCTTGTTTGGAAAGAGGAGATAATTATGATTAAACCCATTATTGCAATTACCTTAGGAGACCCTGCTGGTGTAGGACCTGAGATTGTAGTCAAGGCTTTAAGAAAAAAAGAAATATATGATGTATGTAATCCGCTTGTAATAGGAGATTATGGAGTCCTAAAAAAAGCACTTCAAATAACAAATATATCATTAGAACTGAATACAGTTTCAAATCCATGTGATGGTAAATATACATTGGGCAATATAGATCTTATTGATATGAAGAATATAAATATTGAAACACTAGAATATGGAAAAGTTCAAGCACAGTGTGGCAAAGCGGCATTTGATTATTTATCATATGCGATAAAATTAGCATTAGATAAAAAAGTAACTGCTATAGCTACTACTCCATTAAATAAAGAATCATTTAAAAAAGCAGGAGTGCCTTATATTGGACATACTGAAGTTCTGGAGAGTTTAACCAAGGTTAAAGACCCGCTTACTATGTTTGAAGTAAAGGGACTTAGGACATTTTTCTATAGTAGACATGTTTCATTAAAACATGCCTGTGAATTAATAACTAAAGAGGGAATTGAAGAGTTTGCTGTAAGATGTCAGGAGGCACTTAGAGTTTTAGGTATTGAAAAGCCCCACATGGCTATTGCGGGATTAAATCCACATTCTGGAGAACATGGTCTGTTTGGTGACGAGGAAGTTAAATATATTTATCCGGCTGTTGAGGACTTACGCAAAAAGGGTATTGATATAAGTGGACCAATTGGAGCTGATTCTGTATTTTATCAAGCATTAAATGGGAAATATGATGCAGTTCTTTCACTTTATCATGATCAAGGTCATATTGCAACAAAGATGGTTGATTTTGAAAGAACAATTTCATTAACAAATAATATGCCATTTTTACGTACTTCAGTAGATCATGGTACTGCATTTGATATAGCCGGTACAGGAAAAGTAAGTGATGTTAGCATGGTAGAGGCTATTTTACTTGCGGCTAAGTATGGACCTAGATTTTTAAAAGAAACTCAAAAAAATAATTAAAATATAAATAAAAGCCTCTTATTTTTACTTATAGAAAAGATCCCTCAATCTTTTCCATAAGTAAAAGAGGCAAACAAAAATTATAATTTTACAATATAATTTTATCATATTTTCAGTAGAAATATAAATATTATGTATATTTTTAAATGGTTGATTATAGTCATATCATAATAAAATGTAACCGTTTAATTTTTAACAAACTATAAAAATAAGAGGGAGAGAAGGATATATGTTGAAAACAGTTATTATCGCAGATGACTTGACTGGTGCAAATGATACAGGAGCTATACTTGCGAAAAATGGTATGAAAGTTGGAACTTTACTTCAAAAATCAGATATAAATAAGTTCAATAAATTTGATGTTTTGTGTATTACAACTAACAGCAGAGCTTTAAAACCTTCTGAAGCTTATGATAGAGTGAAGGATGCTGCAAATATGTTTAAAAATAAAGATGAACTATTTTTTAGTAAAAGAATAGATTCTACTTTAAGAGGCAATGTTGGATATGAGATTGATAGTATTATTGATACATTAGGTGAGGATACTTTTGCTATTGTTGTTGCATCTTTTCCAGATTCCGGTCGTGTGAGTGTAGGAGATATACTTCTGGTTAATGGAATACCTCTTGAAAAAACAGAGGTTGTTAAAGATCCTACTTGCCCTGTCAAAACATCTAGAATAACTGAAATAGTTAAAACACAAACCAAGTACAATGTGGGTTTTGTCCCTCTGGATAAGGTCTTGAAGGGTTCTGAAACCATAAAAAATGAAATAATTAGAAATGCTAAAGATGGCAACAGAGTAATTATAATAGATGCTTATACAAATGATGATATAAGTGAAATTGCAAGAGCTTGTATTGATAGTAAACTTAAATTTGTAGCAGTTGATCCAGGTCCATTCACGGCAGTTTCAGCGGATCTATTAAATAAAGACAAAGATAAAGAAACCTTATTAGAAGGAAAAGTACTGTGTGGAATAGGAAGTGCAAGTAGTCTTACAAGGCAGCAAATTAAGAGTTTAAAGGAAAAATATAATCCATTAATTATAAAGACTAATACAGTGGATTTCTTGGATGATGAAAAGAGAGGAAAAGAGATAGAGAGAGTTGTAGATGAGATTACAAGTAAAGAAGATAATTATAATACATTACTTGTTACAACAACTCTTGAGGATAATGATGTTCTGGATTTCTCAGTTATAAAAGAAAGGTTCAGCTTAGATAAAAAAGAATGTGCAAACTTAATAACAGAGTCTATTGCTGAAATTATCTATACAATAATTGAAAAATTAGATACTAAGGTAGGCAGTGTGTACACTTCAGGTGGAGATGTTACGGAGGCATTTTGCAATAGAATAAGAGCAGATGGAATAGAAGTACTGGATGAAGTTGTTCCTCTTGCTATTTATGGTAAGGTTATAGGTGGAATTTGTGATAAAAAACCAATTTTAACTAAAGGTGGATTAGTTGGAAAAGATGATACATTAATAACATGTGTAGAGTATCTCTATCAAAAAATGGGCAAATAATAAGTTTTAAGTAAACAGAATTAAATTTATGAGAAAGAGGTAAAAAATTATGAGTTCAGGAATACAAATGATAATTGGTCTAATTATTGGTATATGCTTACTTGTATTCTTAATTACAAAAACGAGAGTACATGTATTTTTGGGAGTAATTATTTGTGCTGTTACAATAGGTGTTATTGGTGGTATGGATCAAATGACGCTTGTAAATTCGATTACTAAGGGATTTGGTAATTCATTAAGCAGCATAGGTATTATAATCGGATTTGGTGTTATGCTTGGAAAACTTTTAGAGGTATCTGGTGCTACTGAGGTTATGGCGAATACTTTTATAAAATTGTTTGGACATAAAAAGGAAGAATATGCACTGGCCACTTCCGGATTTGTAACTTCTCTATCAATATTTTGTACATCGGGATTTATAATATTAGCACCATTAGTCAAAGGATTGTCTAAAAAGACCGGTAAATCTGTTGTATCACTTGGAATAGCATTAGCAGGCGGACTTCTTATGAGTCATACTTTAGTTCCACCAGCTGCTGGGCCTATAGGTGTCGCAGGAATTTTAAATGTCAACATCGGAAAATTTATGCTATTTGGAACTATTATAGCTATTCCGATATTATGTGCTATAATACCATATGCAAAGTATTTAGGAAAGAAAATATATCAATTACCTAATGATACTGAGGATGGCTGGGTAAGACCAGAACAAGAACAAAATATATCACTTAACGAAACAAAGGATAATAATATTGAAGCAAATAAAAATTTGCCTTCACCGTTTATGGCTTTTGCTCCAATTTTAATTCCAATATTATTGATATTATTAAATACTGTGCTAAAATCGTTGAAAGTTAAAAATACTATTATAATGTCGCTTTCTAATTTTACAGGTGCTCCAATAATTGCACTGGCAATAGGACTCTTGATTGCTATTATAGGTTTAACTAGTCAATTCACTAAAGAAGAGACATTGGATGCTATGGAGGAAGGACTTAAAGCAAGTGGTAAATTACTTCTGTTAGTCGGAGGTGGTGGAGCACTTGGAATGATTATACAAAATAGTGGAGTTGGAACATTTATTGCAACAAACATTGCAAAAACAAGTATACCTCCAATATTGTTACCATTCTTAATTTCTTGTTTATTAAGATTAGTACAGGGGTCAGGTTCTGTGGCTATGATGACTTCGGCTTCGGTTACTGCTCCAATGATACCATTACTTCATGTTGATCCTGTTTTTGCAGCTTTAGCAGCCTGCGTTGGTTCAATGATATTCTCGTACTTCAATGATTCTTATTTCTGGGTTATCAATGAATCAATTGGTATAAATAATGTTAAAGAACAAATGAAGGTTTGGTCTGTTACATCAACTATAGCTTGCTTTGTAGGATTAATTGCATTATTAATATTAAATTTTTTCTTTGGTTAGTATAGGGTTTGTAACTGAAAGCTTAACTTAGCCTTTAGCCGGGATTTCCAAAATACGTCACGTAAAAAATTTCTAGTAAGTCTAAGCTTGCGTTTATAAAAGTCTAAGCAGATTTTATAAACTCGCTTTACTCAAACATATAAAATCCACTAAGGCTTTTAAGAACGCTTCACTAAGACTTACTACAAAATTTTTTAATGTGCCTAAATTTTAGAAATCCCGGCTAGAGGCTAAGTTAAGCTTAGAATTACAATAAAAGCATTTAATATACCTATATTTTGTCAGCATCTCCTTCTATATAAATTAATCTTAGAATAAATATAATTAGACTTCTATATACATAAAAAACAAAAAAGCTATAAAATTTTTATGAAAATGATTGCATATGAACTACAAATATGTTAGAATGATCGTGTAATACGAACTAGTGAAACATATATGCTAAATGCATTTATGTAATTTGGTTATAATAATATTGCTGTAAACGTTTTTGAATATTAAATTAATGGAGGGAAAATATTATGGAATTAAATTTAGACACAATTAAAAAAGCACAGGAAAATATTAAAAAGGTAGTAAGAAAAACTCCGTTGTTTTACACAAGTACTTTCTCAAATAAGTGTAATTGCAATATATATTTAAAGTGTGAAAACAAACAAAAAACAGGCGCTTTTAAATTAAGAGGTGCATACAATAAATTAGTGAATTTGACAGATGAACAAAAGAAAAGGGGAGTTATAGCATCTTCTGCAGGAAATCATGCACAAGGAGTTGCATATGCGGCAACAGCATTTAATGTTAAGTCAACAATAGTTATGCCAGAGACTGCTCCTTTGGCAAAAGTTAAAGCAACTAGGGGATATGGCGCTGAAGTTATTCAGTCAGGACAGGTATATGATGACTGTTATGCTAAAGCTGTAGAAGTTCAAAAAGAAACTGGTGCAACATTTATAAATCCATTCAATGATATAGATGTAATGGCTGGACAGGGAACAATTGCACTTGAAGTATTAGAAGAACTTCCAGAAGCTGATTGTATAATAGTTCCAATCGGCGGAGGTGGATTAATATCCGGTATAGCAACAGCAGCAAAATCAATAAAACCATCAATAAAAATAATTGGTGTACAACCTGAGATAATTGCTTCAAGTAAGGCTTCAATTGAAAAAGGCGAGGTTGTAACTTTACCGGGAGCTAAATCACTTGCAGATGGTATATCAGTAAGTACTCCAGGAGATAAATGTTTCGAGTATATAAAGAAGTATGTTGATGAAATAGTTACTATAAGTGAAGATGAAATAGCATATGGTATGTTTGAACTTATGGAGAGAAATAAGCTAATTGCCGAAGGTGCAGGAGCATCACCACTTGCAGCTTTACTTGCAGGAAAAATAAAAGGTATGGAAGGCAAAAATGTAGTTGCACTTGTAAGCGGCGGAAATGTTGATATAGCTACGACTGCTAAAATAATAGAAAGAGAATTAGTTTTATTAAAGAGAAGAATTAGATTTTCAGTAGAACTTCAGGATAAAGAAGGAACCCTGGGAACATTAATATCTGAAATTGGTAAAATGGGAGGAAATGTTGTTACAGTGAGACAAAATAACAACTGGAATGAAAAAGGTCTTGATTTTGCAGATGTATTATTTGAAGTTACTGTACCTTCTGAAGAACATGGAGATCAAATTAAAAATAAACTTAAAGAATCAGGATACAAACTTGGATCTTACAAATGTATCTAGTGGATTTTGACTTGAGAATTAGTATATGTCTATAATTTAGGGATATGTTGCCAAACCGGCAACATATCCCTTTTATAATAAATTTTTTTATATTGTTGTATTTAAAATGACACAATACGTCATTTATCAAAAAATAATTTAATATAGAACAAAAATGTGTTAAAAAAGAATTGTTAAAGCATTTTATATATAATGATTTTTTTGGAATTTTTGTAAACATTTTCAGTCACACTGAAATAATCAAATTAGGAGGAATAACAATGGGAAATTACAAAGAATTATGGACAAAACTAGGAGTTGATTTAGAGAAGCATGACAAGCTTTGTGCAGTACTTCCTGAGATGTATGGAAATACATATTTAACTCAAGAAAATAGACCTCAGGGTATGAACTATTTTAATTCTGTTGTAGCTGAGATACACGGATTTAGAATACAAGAATTAGATGAACTCAAAAAAAAGGGAACTAAAGTTGTGGGAACTTTTTGTGTTTTTGTCCCGGACGAAATTATATTAGCAGCAGGTGCAGTAGGAGTTGGACTTTGTGCTGGTTCTGAATTCTGGGTAGAGGATGGAGAAAAGGTACTTCCTAGAAATATGTGTCCATTAATAAAAGCACTAATGGGAGCGAAAGTTGGCGGAACATGTCCTTATTTTCAGTCATGTGATATGATAATTGGAGAGACTACATGTGATGGAAAGAAAAAGGCTTGGGAAGTGTTAGACAAATATGTACCTGTCCATGTTATGGAAATCCCTCAAATGAAAAGAGATAAAGATTATAAACTGTGGGCTAGTGAAATAAAAGAATTTATAAATAAAATGGAAGAACTTACAGGAAATAAGATTACTGTTGAGTCCTTAAAAGCTGCAATGAAAACTGTAAGTGAGAAAAGGAAAGCCTTAAAAAGATTATATGATTTAAGAAAATATAAACCTTCACCTATAAGTGGTTTAGATTCACTTTTAATATCACAAATAGCTTTTTATGATGATCCTGAGAGATTTACACAAAAGTTAAATGAATTATGTGATGAACTTGAGGAAAGAGTAAAAGAAGATAAGGGCAATTGTGGTACTAAAAAAAGAATACTAATAACTGGAACTCCTATGGCACTTCCAAATTGGAAATTGCATTCCATAATAGAGAGTCTTGATGCAGAAGTAGTAGTAGAAGAAAATTGTACAGGCACTAGATATTTTGAAAATCAGGTATCTAGTGAAGGTGAAACAATGGAACAGTTAATTACCAATATATCCGATAGATATTTGAATATAAATTGTGCATGCTTCACTCCAAACACAGGAAGAATAGATGATATAGTAAGATATGTAAAAGAATATAATATTGATGGAGTTATAGATGCCGATTTGGCTTTTTGCCATACCTATGCTGTTGAAAGTAGTTCTGTTGAGAAAGAATTAAAGGATAGAAATATCCCTATAATGCATATAGAAACAGATTATTCTACAGAAGATTCGGGACAAATAAAAACAAGGGTTGAGGCATTCTTGGAGATGTTATAATGAAAAAAACCAGGTATTATATATTATTTCCATCACACACTGATGCAATAAGGATGGAGGAACTTCTGAAAAATGAAAAGATAGGATATACTATAGTTCCGACACCAAGAGAAATTTCGTTATGCTGTGGAATTTCTATAATGTACAATAAATGTGATGAAGAAAAAATAAAAGAGTTGATAGATTTAAACAAAATTAATACATCGGGTCTTCACTCTATAGTTCATGAGTTTAAAAATCCTTATTTATAGTGTGAGGTGAGTTTATGTTTTACGTTGGAATAGATATAGGATCTACTGCTTCTAAGGTATGTGTATTTAAAGATGATAAAATTCAATGTAATTTTGTTTATCCAACGGGTTGGAGCAGTGTCAAAATAGCAGATGAGATAAAAGCAAGATTATCTGATTTGGGAATTAACAAGGATAACTGTAAGATTGTAGCCACAGGTTATGGCAGGGTATCAGTGCCATATGCTGATAAAACTATAACTGAGATAACCTGTCATGGTAAGGGAGCATATTATCTTACGGGAGAAAATTGTACTGTTATAGATATAGGTGGCCAGGATACTAAGATAATAACTGTTCAAGATGGCAATATAACTAATTTTACAATGAATGATAAATGCGCTGCAGGCACCGGTAGATTTTTGGAACTTATGGCTAATACACTTGGACTTGGTATAGATGAGATGAGTAATATGGCTAGATCCGGAAGCGGAATAACCATAAGTTCAATGTGTACTGTTTTTGCTGAGTCAGAGGTCATAAGTTTGATTGGAAGTAATAAAAGAAGAGAAGATATAGCATATGGAGTTATAGATTCAATAACAAATAAAGTTAAAGCTTTGTGTCAAAAGCACTCAGAAGGATTTAATTATTTTCTAAGTGGAGGTCTCAGTGACAATAGTTATATAGTTGAAAGACTTTCTGAAAAGTTACAAGGCAATGTGAAGACACATCCGCTTGGGAGATATGCTGGAGCAATTGGAGCTGCGCTTATGTCTAAAAAGATTTGACTTTATATAAGATTCATGATATATTTGAAAAAACAGAAAATCCTTTAATACTAATCCTGTGAGATTGGGAAGGTTATATTAAATAGTAATTGATAATATTTGAGTATAATTATGCCTTCCGATAGGAAGGCTTTTTTTATACCTTTAAATTTAGCACTGAGAGGCTAAGAAGGAGGAATTAAATATGTTAAAAGGAAGAAGTTTAATTGATCCAATGGATTTTTCACCTGGAGAGTTAGATGAGATTTTTGATTTAGCAAGCCAAATAATAAAATCACCAGAAAGTTTTTCACATGTGTGCGATGGGAAAATACTAGCAACGTTATTTTATGAACCTAGTACAAGAACCAGGTTTAGCTTTGAGGCTGCAATGTTAAGGCTCGGTGGGAAAGTTATAGGATTTTCAGAACCTGGCTCAAGCTCGGTTTCAAAAGGTGAGAGTGTAGCAGATACCGTGAGGGTTGTGGGCTGCTATGCAGATATAATTGCTATGAGACATCCTAAGGAGGGTGCACCGAAGGTTGCTTCGATATATTCTACAATACCTGTTATAAATGCTGGAGATGGAGGACATCAGCATCCAACACAAACACTCACGGATTTATTAACAATCAAATCAATAAAAGGCAGTTTAGATAACCTTACTATAGGCCTTTGCGGAGACTTAAAGTTTGGGAGAACTGTTCATTCTTTAATAAAAGCTATGTCAAGGTATCAAAATAATAGATTTATTTTAATATCTCCTAATGAATTAAAAGTTCCAGATTATATAATAAATGAATTAAAAAATCACCATATTGAATTTGAGGAGATGGAAAGGTTGGAGGACACTATTGGGTCTTTAGACATATTATACATGACTAGAGTTCAAAAAGAGAGATTCTTCAATGAAGAGGATTATATAAGACTTAAGGATAGCTATATACTGGATAGTAAAAAGATGGATACAGCACCTAAAGATATGATAGTATTACATCCGCTTCCCCGTGTAAATGAAATATCAGGTGAAGTGGATGGTGATAAAAGAGCATGCTACTTTAAACAAGCCAAATATGGAATGTATGTTAGAATGGCACTTATGGCTGAGCTTTTAGGCGTAAATAATTTACGGGAGGATTAAAATTATGCTTACAATAAATAGTATTAAAAATGGTATAGTTATAGATCACATAAAGGCAGGTCATGGTATAAAAATATTCAATTACCTTGGACTTGACAGAGCCAACTATTCAGTGGCACTTATAATGAATGCTGAAAGTAAGAAGCTTGGTAAAAAGGACATAATAAAAATAGAAAATAGTATGAATTTAGATTTTACGGTATTAGGATTTCTAGACCCTAATGTAACTATAGATGTAATAAAAGATGAGAATATAGATAAAAAAGTAAAATTAACTTTCCCCAAAAAGGTTACCGATATTATAAAATGCAAAAATCCTAGATGTATAACTTCAATAGAGAGAAATTTACCGCATGTATTTGAACTTATAGATGAAGAAAAAGGAGAGTATAAGTGCCAGTACTGTGATGAAATTTATAAGGCAATGGATATATAAATAATTTATAATTCAAGTGAAATGAGAGTTGATAATAAAATGATTATAGATAAATTGTATGATAGTGTTAAAAAAAAGGGACATGTATGTGTCGGGTTAGATACATCTATGGAATATATACCTAAATGGCTGTTAAATAAACATACTTCAATTGAGAATGCAATTTTAGAATTCAATCAGAGTATCATTTATGATACATTGGATGTTGCTGCGTGTTATAAAGTTCAAATAGCATATTATGAAGCTCTTGGATTAAAGGGAATGACAGTTTATCGTAAGACACTAAAATATTTGAGGGACAAAAATGCGATTATAATAGCTGATGTAAAAAGAGGAGATATAGCAAAAACGGCTGAGATGTATGCAAAGGCCCACTTTGAAGGAGATTTTGAGAGCGATTTTGTAACACTAAATCCGTATATGGGGCTTGATGGAATAGAGTCATATCTTCCATACATTGAAAATAAAGATAAAGGTTTATTTGTACTTGTTAGAACATCTAATGAGGGTGCCTCTGATGTACAGTATTTAAAGACTGAATCAGGCGAAAAGGTATATGATGTGGTTGGAAACAAGATAAATAAGCTTAATTTAAAATATTTAGGATTAAATGGTTATGGACCTATAGGCGGAGTTGTTGGATGTACACATACAGATGAAGGAGTAAAAATAAGAAAAAGTTTGGATAAGATGTTTTTTCTTATACCAGGTTATGGTGCTCAAGGAGGAAAAGCTGGAGATGTGGCTGTTTATTTTAAGAGTGGAAATGGAGGAGTTGTAAACTCTTCAAGAGGCATTTTGCTTGCATATAGGAAAGCATCTGATGGAGAAAAAAATTTTGGTGGATATGCAAGAAAAGAAGTTATTAGAATGAGAGATGATATAAAGAGTAAATTATAATTTGTTTGGAGGGAATTGTATTGAATTTTAGTACGAGTTTAGTATATGAAAATGTTGAGGTATTTAAAAATATTTTTAAACTTTCAATAAGGGGAAAATTTGGCGGCAGGGCGGGACAGTTTTATATGCTCAGAGCATGGGGGGATTATCCAGTCTTATCAAGGCCAATAAGTATACACTTTGTAAGTGATAAAAAAATAGTCTTTTTATATCAGAATGTTGGAGAAGGTACTAAAATATTAAGCAGACTTAAAAAGGGAGATCCAATACAGATTACAGGACCACTTGGAAATGGATTTGACATTCAAAAGATAAATGGGAAAGCAGCTTTAATTTCTGGTGGAATAGGCATAGCACCTATGCTTCAGTTAGTCAGGGAGCTTAAGGATTCAGGCAGTATTGATATTTATTCAGGATTTAAGGATGAATTTTATGAGATTAAAGATCTTAAAGATTATGTAGATAATATAAATATATCAACAGAAACAGGAACATATGGACATAAAGGTTATATAACGGAAATATTCAAGCCTGAGTTATATGATGTTGTAATATGTTGTGGACCGGAAATAATGATGTCAAAGGTAATCAAAATGTGCAGAGAAAAGAGTATTCCGGTGTATGTTTCTATGGAGAAACATATGGCTTGTGGAGTTGGAGCTTGTCTTGTATGTACCTGCAAGACTAAAGATGGGAATAAAAGAACTTGTAAGGATGGACCTGTTTTCTTTGGAGATGATCTGATACTTAAGGAGGAATAATATGCTTTCGGTTAATATATGCGGTTTGAATTTTAAAAATCCTGTAATTGCGGCATCAGGAACATTTGGTTTTGGAGAAGAGTATGATAATTTTTATGATGTATCACGTCTTGGAGGAATATGTTCAAAAGGTCTTACGTTAAACCCAAAGTACGGAAATGATGGTGTGAGAGTTTTTGAAAGTAAAGCTGGTATGCTAAATAGTGTAGGACTTCAGAATCCGGGTGTGGATCATTTTATAAAATATGAGCTTCCTAATATGAAAAAATACAATACTGTAACTATTGCAAATTTGGGCGGTGGAAGTATAGAGGAATATATAGCTGGTATTCAAAAATTAAATGATACTGATGTGGATATGATAGAGTTAAACATATCCTGCCCAAATGTCAAGTCGGGCGGAATGGCGTTTGGAATAAAATCAAGTGTGGCATATGAAGTTGTTAAAGAGGCAAGGAAAGCCTGCAATAAGATAATGATGGTAAAACTTTCACCTAATGCAGAGGATATAGTGGATATGGCGTATAAATGCTGTGAGGCTGGAGCGGATGCTATATCACTTGTAAATACATTTAAAGCAATAGCGATAGATATTAATTTAAAAAAACCAGTATTTAATAATGTTACAGCAGGATTGTCAGGACCTGCAATAAAGCCTATAGCACTTAGAATGGTATATGAAGTTTGCAGGGCCATTGATATTCCTGTAGTTGGACTCGGAGGAATAACCTCCTGGAAAGATGCACTTGAATTTATCATGGCAGGTGCATCTGCAGTTCAAATTGGAACTGCAAATTTTATGAATCCAATGAGTTGTATTGAAATTATAGATGGAATTTCTAATTATATGAAAAGGGAAAATATAAATTCACTCAGTGAAATAAGAGGAATAATATAGGTTTTATGGATAAAAGCTTAACTTATGCTCCGGCCGGGATTTCTAAAATATGTCACGTAAAAAATTTCTAGTAAGTCTAAGCTTGTGTTCATAAAAATCCCAGCTAGAGGCTAAGTTAAGCTTAGAATTACAAATCCTATAGTTAAATTTAAAATTATATTATATGGAGGATGATTTTATGGAAAATACAGATAAAATGGTTATAGATACTTTAAAGGAGACGGGAGCACTCTTAGAAGGGCATTTCTTACTATCTTCCGGGAGACACAGTGATAAATACTGCCAGTGTGCAAAGCTTCTACAATATCCTGATAAGGCCGAGAGGGTTTTAAAGGTTGTAGCAGATGAACTTAAAGATTTAGACTTTGATATAATAGTGGGACCAGCTATGGGAGGAGTAGTTGTATCCTATGAACTTGCAAGGCAGACTGGAAAACCTGGCATATTTGCTGAAAGGCAGGATGGAAAAATGACTATAAGAAGAGGATTTGAAATAAAAAGAGGACAGAAGGCTATAATATCAGAAGATGTTATTACAACTGGCAAATCATTTTTAGAGGTAGCAGATGTAATCAAGGCTTTGGGCGGAGAAGTAGTGGGAATAACTTGTATAGTCGACAGAAGAGCACGAGGAGTAGAAGTAGAATATCCACTTTATAGTGCTGTAAAACTCAATATAGAAAGTTATGAAAAGAAAGAATGTCCTATGTGTAAAGATGGTACTCCATATATAAAACCGGGCAGCAGAAACATAAAATAAGTCATAGGTTTGTAACTGGAAGTTTAATTTATGATCCAGCCGGGATTTCCAAAATACGCCACGTAAAAAATTTCTAGTAAGTCTAAGCTTGCGTTCATAAAAATTTAAGCAGATTATATAAACTCGCTGAGCTCAAACAAATATAATCCACTAAGATTTTTAAGAACCCTTCGCTAAGACTTACTACAAAATTTTTTAATGTGTCTTAATTTTAGAAATCCCGGCCTGCGCATAAGTTAAGCTTCTACTTGTAAACCCTATAATGGTTACTAATTGAAAGATTAAGAGTTAATAATAAAGCATGTAATTTAGTGAAAAGATTAAATTTATTTACTGTATAATAGTTCTCCATCCTCTATTTTTATAATTCTGTCGCATTGACTTGCTATTTTTAAATCATGTGTAACTATAATAACTGTTTTACCTTCACTATTTAAATCTTTAAAAATATTCATTACATCTTGTCCTGTTTTTTGATCTAATGCTCCGGTGGGTTCATCTGCAAGTATTATTTCTGGATTATTTACTATTGCCCGGGCAATTGCAACCCTTTGACACTGTCCACCTGAAAGCTCTTTAATTTTCTTATTCATTTTATCTTTCATATTCAATTTTTCGAGCACATTAATTATAATTTTTTTTCTTTCGTTTTTCTTTACTTTTCCATATTCCAGTGGGATTTCTATATTTTCAAACACCGTATAATCATTTATTAGTGCAAAATGCTGGACAACAAATCCAAAGGTTTTGTTTCTAATTTTACACAACATGGAAGTTTTTAATTTATGTACTTTTTGGTCTTTTAGAAGATATTCTCCATCTGTTATTGTATCCAATGTACCAAGTATATTTAGCAGAGTGGATTTACCTGAACCCGATGGACCAACTATTGCAATCAATTCTCCTTCAGTTATATTTAAATTTACATTATTTAATGCTCTTACTTTATTTTGTTTAGAAGAATATATTTTGTTTACTCTGTTTAATTTTATAATGTCCATAACTATTCATCTCCCTTTACTAGTTCATTGATATTAAGCTTAAATATTTTAATCACAGGAATTACTGCTGCAGCTAAGGATATAATTAATACAATAATAAATAGCAGAATCAGACTGTTTATATTTATAAGCTTTCCATCTCTGTAGTATATAATTGATCCTGTAATTACATATGATATAAAAAATGTTATAAATATCTCCCAATATGTGATTTTGGCAATATCAGATAATGTCCCTCCGCTCATAATGTGTATACCATATTCTTTTTTCCTTTTATCTACAGAGTCAAGTATTGATATTATGAAGGTTATACAAACAAATATGATTACACTTATAGAAGTTATGGAGATTATTTCATACTGTTCTTCAAGCATATCTCTATCTTGAGTTATATACTTTGAAAGATCTCTCATATTTGCATTCCTAATTGCAGGTACAGCGTTAAGTGCCTTTTTTATTTTTGAAAGCTCACTATTTATTTCAGATTGTTCCGTAGAGTTATCAAATATAATGTAATTTGTATTGAATAGGGTCGAATCGCATAAACTAACTTCATTTTTATAGGAAGCATCTGTAGATATAATATAGTTGTTCAAATTTACATATCTTTCACCGATTTGAGATACATCACCCGGAGAGTATTCATTTTCCTTAAGTATTCCTACAATTTTACCTATACGTGAATCCATTGGAATTTTATCTCCTACTTTAAAGTACTTGCTGTAGTTTGCTCCAATTATAATAGGGAATACATTATTGTCACCAATAAAATTAAATTCATCGTCAGTAAACATTCTTCCTTTCTGAACATTTAAAGGATACATTTTTATATATGGTCTATTTATGCACATGTCTTTAGTTTGAAAATATGTTTTACCATCAACAACTGCATGAAATTCACCTGAAGCTTGAAATTGCTTATAATTATTAAAAGTCGGAATCATCATTCCTGATCCTGAATTTCTTACAAAAGTATATTTTTTGCTTTTTTCCATAGTTTTAAAAATATCCACTATTGTCTTAAAATTACTGCTGTTAGCATTGAAATTAAATTCTTCAGCTTCTAATTTATAGGCTTTTTTATCTTTAAAGAACCTTTCGACCTTATTTGTTTCAGAATTAACTCTTTTATACATATTTATGTTTTCATATATAGAATAAAATCCAAAAGTCAGTTGGGTAATGATCAAAAATGAATAAAAGAATCTGGAGGATATTCCCATGAGGGCGTATTTAATTTTCATATTTATGCCCTCCCTTTTATAAGATAACTTATCTGAGCCCTATTTATACCCAAGGAGCTTATTCCTATAACTATAATGCCTATAAGTAAAATAAAAATGACACTTATAAATATATTAAATGCATTTAAACTCGCATTTTGTATTTGAAGAAATTTACTCATTATAAGAGTTTTTTGTACCGCAATTGATATGATAAATGATATAAAAGATATCATTAAATATCTTTTAGTTATATGAAAAATGATGTCCCTGTTTGAAGCCCCATACATCCTTCTTACTCCTAGTTCAAGAGAAATTGTGTATATCCAGTGGAAAGTAGTTCTTATAAGAGTTATAACAATACATAGTATTATAAGTGAAAAATTAAGCATTACAGTACTGGAACCTTGTAGTGCAGTTATTAATGGGCTTACAGCATGAGCCTGATTAGATATTTCTATAGAACTGCTATTGTTTCTTGTATTGATTTTATGGATTAAATTTTTAAGATCATTATCGCTTCTTACCAAGCTGTCTAAGTTAAATCCTCCATATAAATATGTGAGATTTTCATAATTAAGGTCACAGTTTAAATTATATAATATGCAGGAATCATATTGTGTTTCTTTGTTTTTCTTACCCATTATTCCTACAACTAAAAATTTTTCATTACCCCTGTATATATATTTTTTACCATCTTCTGTGTTTGTATTATTGAGAATATCTTTGCCTACAACTGCTATTTTCTTATTTCCTTTAAAATCATTCGTAGTAAAGAATCTCCCTTCAAGTAAATTGTATTTATTTTTATATATTCCATTAAAATAAAATCCATATTGAGATACTCCTGGAATAAATGCCTCTCCTCCTTCATGGATAATTATTATATTCTTTTGAGATTCAATTTCCTTCAAAGTTTTTATCACATTTTCTAATTTAAAACCATTTTCATTAAAATAAAAGGAGATGCTGTTTATTGTTTTAAAATTATTTGCTTCCAGTGTTATATCGTATACTTTTTCAATATAACCTATTATAAGTGATGCAAAAATTAATATAGAAGTTAAACATAGTGTTAAAAATTTTGTTTTTCTAAAATACTTTACTGATATTTTCATAAAATACCTCCAGATTGTTTAATGGCAGTTTGAATATCTAGAAAGGATTCACCATAAAATTTTGTGATGAATCCTTTTTAAATTTTAAAGTTTATAATCTACTCTGTGTAATTCAGAAGCGGGCAAATTTCCAGGAGCACTTAAACTTTTAGTTTGCACATAATTAGAAGCATGAACTTCACTACTTTCTCCTCTAAGTATTATTTTAGTTCCAACATGATATCCATTGCATCCACAAGCTGATAATGCATATGTTTGCTTTGCACTTGTATTGTGTGTTATTCTAATCTTTACACTATGCTCCGGCCCCTTATCTCCATTGCACATTGTATCATTGCTATAGTAGGTGTTGATATAATAACTATGACCTGATCCCATTGCGAAAACCGGAGTAGCTGTTATTACAGATATAATCCCGATAAATAATAATGTTTTAAATTTCATTTTTAATCCCCTTTGCAAATAAATTTATTTAATAAACCCTTGGCCAAGAGGTTTAAACGAGTTTGTAGTTAATTTAACTATCAGTCCTAAACCAATATACTATAAGTTTTATTGTATTTTCAAGTTAAAATGCGTAAAGTAGGGATATTATACCTTAAAAAAGGCTTTCTATGTTTTTATGATTATTTTTATTTGTTTTAGGATACTTTGTAAAATTGATAGATTTTCAAGGTATATTTTTAATAGCAAAAAAAGTCATATAGTGGAAATATAACACTGTATGTGGTACAATATCATAAAAATATAATATAATTAGTATCAATTGTAATTATTATTTTACAGGGCGAGAGAGGTAATGAAATGATTGACATTATAATTTGTGAAGATAATGATTATCATAGAAATCAAATAGAGAATATTGTAGTAAGTGAAATGCTTAATTTAAATTATAATTTTAAAATTCAAATGTCTACAAAAAATCCAGATGAAGTTATTAGATATGTTAAAAAATATAGGAGCGATGCACTTTTGTGTTTTTTAGATATTGAATTGGATTTTAAGACAAGTGGAATGGAACTTGCAAGAATAATTAGAAAAATTAATCCTATGGGGTATATTGTATTTATAACATCTCATGTGGAACTTACGCTTCTTACTTTTGAATACAAGGTACAAGCTATGGACTATATAATAAAGGGAAATCTTGATTACATGAAAAAGAGGATTGCTGAGTGTATTATTGAAGTCTATAATGATTCAAAAAATGCTCTTGCAATAAAAAAAAATTCTATAAAAATAAATATAGCAAATAAAGTTATTTACTTTAATTTAGATGATATTTTATTTTTCGAAACTAGCACTAAGGATCACAAGATAAGAATACATACCTGTGATGAACAATTGGAGTTTTATGGTGTATTAAAACAAATTGAGAAAGAGGTAACATCGGATTATTATAAAGTACACAGATCATATTTAATAAATACTAAAAAGATTAAAGCTGTAGATAAAAAAAATTTTATAGTGTATATGATAAACGGTGAGAAATGTTATGTATCAGAGAAACGTTTGAAAGGATTGCTGGATAAATGGGTAATTTAGTATTTGATTTATCGTATACAACTGTTATAATTATTAATTTTATTATAATTATTATAAATATAAGCTCTGATGGATTTGATAAAAAGAATTTAATTATATTTAGTATTATAAATTATATCTTGATTTTTTTATTACATATAGCTAAATATGATGTTGTAATATTTTTATCATTATTTTTAAATCCTGCTTTGTATTTATATATAATTTCAAAAAAGATATATACATCTATAGTTAAAGCAGTATTTATAAATATTATTTTTACTATCAGTAATTCTATTACTGTTTTTTTTAGTGTTAATATTTTTAAAGTAAACTATGATAAAATAATAACCAACTCCGATATATACTTTATAGCAGGGCTAAGTACAATTTTATTTTCGTATATTATAAGTAAAATTATAGGAATGATTTTCAACAAGCTTTTGATTAAAACGGATAATTTAGATGATTTTATAAAAGGAAATTCATTAATAATAGCTTATATGATAGTTGATTTTATTATAATAATTTCGGGAATTATTGTATATAATTACATATTTAAAGACATAGATAGAATTACTATTTTTTTAAATATAATAGTATTATTATTTGTTCTAGCTAGTTCGGTTATATTATGCTATTTTAACAATAGAAATATTAAAATAAAACTTGAACAAAAGTATAAGAATGAGGAATATCAACAACTTAAACAATATATAGATATGCTTGAAAGTGCAGAAAATAGTTTAAGGAGATTTAAACACGACTATTTAAATATATTACAGACGCTAGAAAATTATATAAAATCAGAAGATATTGTTGGCTTAAAACAATTTTATAAAAATGAAATATTACCAGAAAGTAATAAGATAATTAATAACAATAAATATTTATATCCACTTAAACGTATTAAAATTAGTTCATTAAAAGGATTAATATCCTCAAAAATAATAATCGCTGATTCAAAAAATATTGAAGTTAAGTTGGAAATCTTAGATAATATATGTGATATTTCAATGGGAGTTATAGATATTTGTAGAATTATTGGAGTATTGATGGATAATGCAATTGAAGGAACAGAGTTAACTGATAATAAAAAAATACATATTGCTGTAATAAAGAATGAATGTGCTACTATATTTTTTATAAAAAACTCATGTATTAAAGATACCCCTAAGATTTATGAAATATATCAAGAAGGTTTTTCTACAAAAGGATATAATCGAGGAATTGGTCTAAAAACAGTTAGAAGTATTATTGATAGCAAATATAGTAATGCATTGCTAAATACCAAAATTAAAGATTTAATATTTACTCAAGAATTAGTAATTTATGATTAAAAACATTTATTTGTAATTTTAAAGTTATTTTATCCGCCGGGGGATACTGCCAAAATCCGGTACTATAAATACTTTTAGTAATTCTAGGCTTAACTTATGCTCCGGCCGGGATTTCCAAAATACGCCACGTAAAAAATTTCTAGTAAGTCTAAGCTTGCGTTCATAAAAATCTTAGTGGATTATATAAACTCGCTGAGTTCAAACAAATATAATCCACTAAGATTTTTAAGAACCCTTCGCTAAGATTTACTACAAAATTTTTTAATGTGTCTTAATTTTAGAAATCCCGGCCTGCGCATAAGTTAAGCTTAGAATTACAACCCTATATAAATATTTATTGACAACAAGACATCATTATGATAACCTATGTATAAATATAAATAAAAATGTATAAAAATTAATCATCAGATCAAGATGAAGTTATTTATTATAATGTGATATGTTAAAAATAAGCTGTATACTTTGATAGTTTCTATGATAAGTAATTATGTTTCATATACAAAAATTTTTAAGTTTGAAAGATATATGATAATTTTTATGTATAATTTATGTATACATGAAACGATAAATTTATATAGAGGTGTATAAAATGAATGGACTACTATATTTAGAAGATGGTACTTTTTATGAGGGGAATGGTTTTGGAAAGGCTGGGACGGCTGTAGGAGAATTGGTATTTAATACATCTATAACAGGATATCAGGAGATACTAACAGATCCATCTTATGCAGGTCAGATAATTACATTGACCTATCCACTCATTGGAAATTATGGAGTAAATAAGTTTGAAGATGAATCGGATAAAATATATGCAAAGGGTCTTATCGTAAAATCCATATCAAATAATCCATCAAATTACCTAAGTGAAGATACGGTTGATTATATGTTAAAGAAAATGGGTACAGTTGGAGTATGTGGTTTAGATACAAGAAGTATAACTAAAAAGGTTAGAAGCGGCGGGGCAATGAAGTGTGTTATAACAAATGAAGAATTAAGTGAAAATGAATTAAAAGAATATTTATGCAATACTGAAGCTGATTCAAATTATATGGAAGAAGTAAGTACTAAAAAATTAATACACATATCCGGCAGCGGTCATAAAGTTGCATTGCTGGACTTTGGAGTGAAGCTTGATATAATAAATAATCTGAAGAAAAGAAATTGTGATATAACAATTCTTCCTTATAATACATCATATGATGATATAGTAAAATTGAATCCAGAGGGAGTTCTATTAAGTAATGGACCTGGAGATCCTAAGTCAGTTAAGTGCGGTATTAATACAATTAAAAATATTTTAGGCAAATACCCTGTATTTGGGATATGCTTAGGGCATCAAATGCTTGCTTTAGCAATTGGCGGAAATACCTACAAGATGAAATATGGTCATAGAGGCGGGAATCATGGAGTGTATGATATTGAAAAAGACAGAGCCTATATAACATCTCAGAATCACGGGTATGCGGTTGATCCTGAAAGTGTAAAAAAAGATATGATAATAACACATGTAAATTTGAATGATAATACAGTAGAAGGTATGAAACATAAAATTCTTCCGGTATTTTCAGTTCAATTTCACCCAGAAGGTGCACCAGGACCTGAAGATTCAGCATATTTATTTGACAATTTTATAAAGATAATGGAATGTTAGTAATGTCCAGGTGTTATACCTGGACATTACTTTAAATGGTAGTTGTATTTTAAATTGATATAGATTTAAGGTAGGAGGAAGTTTAAATGTCATTAGATAAAAGTTTGAAAAAGGTATTAATACTTGGTTCGGGACCAATTATAATCGGTCAGGCTGCTGAATTTGATTATTCTGGTACACAAGCGTGCAAGGCTATAAAGGAAGAAAAAATAGAAACTGTATTAATAAATAGTAATCCGGCGACAATAATGACGGATACACATATAGCTGATAAGGTATATATAGAACCTTTAAATATAGAATGTGTGTCCAAAATCATAGAGAAGGAAAAACCAGATGGAATTTTAGCAGGATTTGGAGGGCAGACGGCCCTAAATCTTGCGATGAAGCTAAAAAAAGAGGGGATATTGCAAAAGTTTGATGTAAAACTCCTCGGAATTAATAGTGAATCGATAAAGAAGGCAGAGGACAGAGAAGAATTTAAAAAACTTATGATAGATATAAATCAGCCGATACCTATGAGCATAATAGCTACAAATATCGATGAATGTGTTGAATTTGTTAATAAGTATGGATTTCCGGTAATAATAAGACCTGCGTATACTTTAGGTGGTACAGGTGGTGGAATTGCTGAGAATATGAATGAGCTTTTAGAAATATGTGATGTTGGTATAAAATTAAGTCCAATAGGTCAGATTCTGCTTGAGCAAAGTGTTGCCGGATGGAAAGAACTTGAGTATGAAGTAATACGGGATGCAAAGGACAACTGTATAATAATCTGCAACATGGAAAATATAGATCCGGTAGGTATACACACAGGAGATAGTATAGTTGTAGCTCCATCCCAGACTTTAAGGGATAAGGAATATCATATGCTCAGAAAAGCAGCTATTAATATAATAAGAAGCCTTAAAATTCAGGGGGGATGCAATATACAATTTGCTCTTGATCCAGATAGCAGCAATTATGTTGTTATAGAAGTGAATCCTAGGGTTAGCAGATCAAGTGCATTGGCATCTAAAGCTACAGGATATCCAATTGCAAAAATAGCTGCTAAAATAGCTATAGGATATAGCTTGGATGAGCTCAAAAATTATGTTACAGGAAATTCAAGTGCATGCTTTGAACCATCAATAGATTATATAGTTACAAAAATACCCAAGTGGCCATTTGATAAATTTAGCAGTGCAGAAAGAAGTCTTGGAACTCAGATGAAAGCGACAGGAGAAGTTATGGCTATAAGCAGAACATTTGAAAGTTCACTTTTAAAGGCGGTTACTTCACTTGATGGAAAATTTTCAACACTTAAGATACACAAAATGGAAGAAATGAGTGTAGATGAATTAATTGAAAAAATAAAAATGCAGGATGATCAAAGAATATTTGCAGTTGCAGAAGTTTTTAGAAAAGGAATAGGTGTTGAAGAGGTATTTGAAATAACAAAGATAGACAGATGGTTTTTAAATGGAATAAATAATATAGTTAATATGGAGAATAGACTTCAAAATGAGAAAATGAGTGCAAATTTATTATATGAAGCAGAGGCTATGGGATTTATAGAAGAAGAAATATGCAAATTTTCGAAAGTTCCCAAAGAACAACTTGATATTATCAGGCGGGAGAATAAAATATATCCCGTTTACAAAATGGTGGATACATGCAGTGGAGAGTTTGAGGCTCAAACACCTTATTATTATTCATGCTATGAAGATGAGGATGAAAATGTAATAACTGATGAAAAAAAAGTACTTGTTATAGGTTCGGGACCTATAAGAATAGGGCAGGGTATAGAATTTGATTACTGTTGTGTACATGGTGTTTGGGCAATAAAGGATATAGGTTATAAAGCTATAATAGTAAACAATAATCCAGAAACCGTAAGTACAGATTTTGATACGGCTGATAAACTATATTTTGAACCTCTCCATATAGATGATATTATGAATATTGTAAACAGGGAACGGCCCGAGGGTGTCATAGTGCAGCTTGGAGGGCAGACATCAATAAATTTAGCTGAAAAAATCAATGAAAATGGTGTTAAGATATTGGGAACTTCTTTTGAGTCGATTGATCTTGCAGAGGATAGAGATAAATTCAGTAAGTTTCTTAAAAAGCTTGACATACCTTCTCCAAAGAGTGCATCTGTTACAAGTATTGAAGAGGCGTATAATGCTGTAGAAAAATTAAAATATCCTGTTGTAGTAAGGCCTTCTTATGTAATAGGTGGTCGGGCAATGGAGGTTGTATATGATAAAATTGCACTCACAAAGTATATGAAGGAGGCTGTCGGATTATCTACGGGACATCAAATACTCATAGATAAGTATATAAAAGGAACGGAGATAGAAGTTGACGCAATATCAGATGGAGAAAGTGTGCTTATGCCGGGCATAATGGAACATATAGAGAGGACAGGAGTACATTCTGGAGATAGTATGATTGTTTATCCGTACATTACACTTCCAAAGAAAACTGTCAATACACTTGTAGAATATACAGAAAAGATTATAAAGAATATGAAAATTATAGGACTTGTCAATATACAATATGTCTTTGATGGCGAAAAAGTATATGTAATAGAGGTAAATCCAAGGGCATCCAGAACAGTACCTATCTTAAGTAAGGTAACTGGTGTTCCAATGGTTAAGATTGCAGTAGAAGTGTCACTTGGCAAAAAGCTTAAAGAGTTTAAATATGGCACTGGGTTATTGAAAAATAGGAAGTTATATGCAGTAAAGGTTCCTATCTTCTCAGGACAAAAATTGGCAGATGCAGATATGTATCTTGGACCTGAGATGAAGTCAACTGGTGAAGTACTTGGAGTGGATAAGGATTTTAATAAAGCAATTTATAAAGGATTCAGTGCGTCTGGGATAGATATAATAAGCAGTGGGAATATATATGTATCATTAAAAGAGTTTGATAGAGAAGAAGGATTTGAAATTATAAAGGATTATTCTAAGCTTGGGTTTAATATATATGCGTCTGAATCAACAGCAAAATATTTTAATGATAGATTACTTAATTGTGAAGTTATAGAAATAAAGAAAGTACCTGAACTCATAAGCAAAGGGAAAATAGATCTTGTAATTAATACACCTACACGAGGAAATAATTCAGAAAGTGATGGGTTTAAACTGAGAAGAAAAGCAGAAGAATATAGAGTACCAATATTTACATGTATTGATACTGCAAAAATATTTTTAACAGCAATAGCACTTAAGAATAAAAATGAAATTATGGAATGTAGGACTATAAGTGAATATTTAGATGTATAAGTTATATAAGATGTATCATTAAAAATTTTATGATCTAATGATACATCTTTTTGTATACTGTATAATATTTATAAGTTCAAAAATTGTTTACATTGAAATTCAACTATTTTATTGCTAAAAATGTTATTATTTTTAATGTATTTGAGTTATAATAAATAATGAGTTACTATAAAGTAGTTTTATTGCTAATAATTTTATATATTTAAAGAAGAATTCTGATATTCATGTATTATATAGTATATAGGAGGAATTAAAGGTGGCAAAGCCAAGTATATTTAGTAAGGATTATGATAAAAAGATGAAGAAGAGGAAAAGAAGGATAATTACTGCCGGTATTGTAATTGCCCTGGCAGTTATTGTTTTTATTGGATTTTCTGTAGTATCTTTTAGTGGAGCAATTAAAGATGCAAGTAAAAATTTAAGTAAAAATACTAAACAGAATGTTCAGAGTACACAAAAAGCTCCAGTTAATAAAACTAAAACTAAAAAAGATACTAAGGCAAGTCAAAATTCATATAGTATACAGTTAAGTGATGGTAAGACAGCAAAGGCAATATATGAAATCAATAATGGGGATAAGTTATTTAAAAGTGTTACATGTGATGGTGAAAATCTATCTTATGATGTAAATCCTTCAAAGAAGAATGTTATTATTTATGATTCTAAAAATCAAGCTATACTGCTTTTAGACACAAGTGGAAATAAACAGGATATTACAAATCCTCAATATACTCCTACAAGTGGAAATACTATAACTAAGGATGCTCAACTTTCATCTGATTCCAGTTATATTTGGTGTAGTAATCCGAAATTTTTAGACGATAATAATATCGCATATGTAAGCCAACTTCCCTGGATAGGTAAAACAACGAAATATGTATGGATAGAAAGTCTAAGTAATAAGAATAATGTTTTAGTTCAAGGAATTGAAGGCGAAAATGTGAAATTAGATAAAATAACTGATAAGGGTTTGACTGTTATTTCAGATGATAAGACTGTATATTTGAAAGCAGATGGGACTTTTGGAGAATAGTTGATAAAAATAGCTGTAAATTTTATGGCTTTGGGTATATAATTAATATTACAGAAGTACTGGATATACTCAATTATATTTGATAGAATATAGTATTGTATAATGTGTATTAATAGATTTAAATATATGTTATAATAATATAGCTAACATAAGCATGTTGAAGAGTAGGAGGAATAAGGCTATGAATGCTAAGGTAGAGAAACTAGAAAATAATGTTGTTAAATTAGAAATATCAGTGGAAACAGAAAAATTCAATGATTATTTAAAAAAATCTTTCAAGAAAAATTCAAAGAAATTTAACATACCTGGATTTAGAAAGGGAAAAGCTCCAATAAGCATAATAAAAAAATACTATGGAGAAGGAGTACTTTATGAAGATGCAGTGAATTTTTGCTGCGATGATACATATCCAAAGGCTATTGAGGAAAATGATATAAAACCTGTAGATTATCCTAAAATAGATATAGTCAATATAGGAGAAAATCAGGAATTTGTATATACAGCTACAGTAACTGTAAAACCAGAAGTTAAACTTGGTGATTACAAAGGGTTAGAAGTAAAGAAAGCAACGTATGAAGTAAAAGATGAGGACATAGAGAACGAATTAAAGTCTATGCAGCAAAAAAACGCTAGAATAGAAACTAAAGAAGAGGGAACTATTGAAAAAGGAAATATAGCTATTATTGATTTTGAAGGATTTATGGATGGCAAATCATTTGAAGGCGGAGAAGGAAAGGATTATGAACTTGAGATAGGTTCGGGTACTTTTATAGATAATTTTGAGGATCAATTGATTGGATTGAATAAAGGTGAAGAAAAAGACGTTATAGTTAAATTTCCGGAAGAGTATGGAAGAGAAGAATTAAATGGAAAAGAGGCTACTTTTAAAGTTACAATTAAAGGTATAAAGATAAAGGAATTACCGGATTTAGATGATGAATTAGCTAAAGATGTTTCTGAATTTGATACTTTGGATGAGTTAAAGGCTGATATAAAGAAAAAGATGGAAGAGTCTAATAAAGCAAAAGAAAAAAGGGAATTTGAAGAGGCTGTTATAGAGACTGTTTCTGAAAATACTACAATAGATATACCACAGGTTATGATTGATAAAGAAGTAGATAATATGCTTAAGGATTTAGAGATGAGATTAAAGTATCAAGGATTAGATCTTGAGTCATATTATAAATATACAAACAATACTGAAGAAAAAGTTAAAGAATATATGAAAGATACTGCGGAAAAGAGAGTAAAAACTGACTTAATGTTAGAGCAAATAGCTAAAGTTGAGAAGTTAGATGCTGATGAAGGAGAGCTTTTATCTAAAGCTAAGGAGATGGCAAAGCAGTATGGTACTGAAGATGATAAACTAGAAAAAACTGCTAAATTAATCTTGGGTGCTCAAGGAAATCTTTTAAAGATAGAAGTAGTTAATCAAAAGGCAATTGACTTATTAGTTAACAATAGTAAAGCAGTTGCATAATATGTTAGAGGGTTAATTGCCAGGAATTATTCTGGCAATTAATTTTAGACTTGAAAATATTATTGTATTATTTTATACTAATCTGGTAATATTTTTAATAATTAGTAAAAAGGAGGAGAAATTTATGAGTTTAGTACCAGTAGTTGTGGAACAGACAAATAGAGGAGAAAGGTCATATGATATTTATTCTAGATTATTAAAAGATAGAATAATTATGCTGAGTGAAGAAGTGAATGATACTAGTGCAAGTTTAGTTGTGGCACAATTGTTATTTTTAGAGGCAGAAGATCCTGATAAAGATATATATCTGTACATAAATAGTCCTGGAGGTTCAATCACATCTGGAATGGCAATTTATGATACAATGCAATATATAAAACCTGATGTATCCACTATATGTATAGGAATGGCAGCTTCAATGGGTTCATTTTTATTATGTGCTGGTGCAAAAGGAAAAAGATTTGCACTTCCTAATGCTGAAATAATGATACATCAACCTCTCGGAGGATTCCAAGGTCAAGCAACAGATATAGGAATCCATGCTAAGAGAATACTTGAAATAAAGAAAAAACTCAATACTATTTACAGTGAGAGGACAGGTCAGCCTTTGGAGACAATTGAGAAGGATACAGAAAGAGATAACTTCATGTCAACTCAAGATGCTAAAGAATATGGATTAATAGACGAAGTAATTACCAAAAAAAAATAAACCTTTAGTGAGGTGTTAAAATGGCCAAAATAGATGAGAAAAAACAGCTCAAATGTTCATTTTGTGGTAAAACCCAAGATCAGGTTAGAAGACTAATTGCAGGTCCTGGAGTATATATATGTGATGAATGTATAGAACTTTGTTCAGAAATAATAAGTGATGAATTTGAAGAAGATGTGCAGGTAGATATGAATTCTTTGCCTAAGCCTGTCGAGATAAAAGAGTATCTTGATCAATATGTAATAGGTCAGGAAGAAGCTAAAAAGTCTTTAGCTGTAGCAGTTTATAATCATTACAAAAGGATAAATAATAATGTCAATGCAGATGATGTTGAACTACAAAAGAGTAATATACTGTTACTTGGGCCTACTGGTTCTGGAAAAACTCTTTTAGCTCAAACACTAGCTAAGTTTTTAAATGTTCCTTTTGCAATAGCAGATGCTACAACGTTGACAGAGGCTGGTTATGTTGGTGAAGATGTAGAAAATATACTTTTAAAGCTTATCCAAAATGCAGATTATGACATAGAAAAGGCTGAAAGAGGAATAGTTTATATAGATGAAATTGATAAGATAGCGCGAAAATCGGAAAATCCTTCTATAACAAGGGATGTTTCAGGTGAAGGTGTTCAGCAGGCACTTCTTAAGATACTTGAAGGAACGGTTGCGTCAGTACCTCCTCAAGGAGGGAGGAAGCATCCGCATCAAGAATTTATACAGATAAATACCACTAATATATTGTTTATATGTGGTGGTGCCTTTGATGGTATAGATAAGATTATCGAGAGCAGAACGAGGATAAGTACTTTAGGATTTGGCGCTAAAATTGAGTCTAAAAATGAAAAAGATATAGGTAAGTTGTTAAAGGAAATAATGCCAAGTGATTTACTGAAATTTGGTCTTATACCTGAGTTTGTAGGCAGATTGCCTATAGTTGTAACTCTTGAGGCATTAAATAAGAAAGCACTAATTAGTATATTAAAAGAACCCAAAAACGCACTTGTTAAACAATATAAAAAGTTATTTGAAATCGATAATGTTGAGCTTGAGTTTGAAGAAGCTGCTTTAGATGCAATAGCTGATGAGGCATTTAAACGAAATACTGGTGCAAGAGGTCTTAGAGCTATTATAGAAGACACAATGAAGGATATAATGTTTGACATACCTTCTAAAGAGGAAATAGCTAAGGTTATAATAGATAAAAATACTATAAAGACAAAAAAACCTAAAACTATTAAGGCGGAAGATGGAAAAAGAGCTCCAATAAAAGTGAAAAAGAATAGATCCAGAAAAGGACCTGAAACTGCGTAATTAAGATGAACACTGAAATTTTATATTTTGGTGTTCATTTTTATATTTAAAATAATATTTTATCTCAATTTTATATAAATTCCTGAATTATAACTTTATTAGAAAGAATATGAAAAGCAAAATATGTGCATAATAAAAAGGTATTATATAGGATTTTGGAGGTAGAATTTAAAATATGATATATACTTTAATGATTATTGAAATGGCGGCAACCTTTGTAATGGGAATATACTTTTTTACAGCTTTAAAAGGTCAGAATTCACGAAAAGTTGTTATAAATAAAGAGAGTCAGACTCAGATGGAAAATTTAAAAAAGCTTAGAAATATAAAATTAACGGAGCCTCTTACAGAAAAAAGCAGACCATCGACTTTTGATGAAATAATAGGACAGCAAAAGGGGATAAAGGCTTTAAAGGCAGCACTTTGTGGACCTAATCCTCAGCATGTAATAATATATGGTCCTCCGGGAATTGGAAAAACAGCGGCGGCAAGATTGGTCCTTAAATATGCAATGCAGAGACCGTATTCTCCATTTAATGAAAAATCTAAATTCATAGAAATAGATGCAACTACTATAAGATTTGATGATAGGGGAATTGCAGATCCTCTTATAGGGTCTGTTCATGATCCTATATATCAAGGAGCAGGTTATCTTGGTATAGCAGGTATTCCCCAGCCTAAACCAGGAGCAGTAACTAAGGCACATGGAGGAATATTATTTATAGATGAGATTGGAGAGCTGCATCCTGTAGAAATGAATAAGTTACTCAAGGTACTGGAAGATAGAAAGGTCTTCTTGGACAGTTCATATTACAGTACATGGGATACAAATATTCCTGTATACATTAAAGATATTTTTGAAAATGGGTTACCAGCTGATTTTAGACTAGTTGGAGCTACAACTAGAAATCCAGAAGAAATTACACCTGCACTAAGGTCAAGGTGTGTGGAAATATTTTTCAGGGATTTACTTCCGGAAGAGATTGAGATGATAGCTGAAAATTCACTTAAAAAGATAAATTTCTCTATGGAAAAAAGTGCATATGGCATAATAGGAAGATATTGCAGCAATGGTCGTGATGCAGTTAATTTAATACAATTGGCATCAGGTATAGCTTTGAATGAAAATAAAACTATGATTGGTATAGATGATGTTGAATGGGTTATAGAAAATGGAAGATATTCTCCTAGAATTGAGAGAAAAATAAATTCACAACCCATGGTTGGTTATGTAAATGGGTTAGCTGTATATGGATCTAATATTGGTGCACTTATGGAGATAGAAGCAACAGCGTCTGAAGTTGCTTCTCATAGGGGAAGTTTAAATGTGACTGGCATTGTAGACAGGGAAGAAATAAATATGCAAAATAGGAAGATACTTAGAAAAAGTACAGCTCAATGCTCAGTTGAAAATGTTATAACTGTTATAGAAGAGGTTTTTAACTTAGATTGCAGTAAATATGATATACATGTAAATTTTTCTGGGAATGCCCCGGTTGATGGACCATCAGCTGGAATCAGTATAGCAGCGGCTGTGTATAGTGCTATAAAACAAATACCTATAAATAATGAAATTGCGATGACAGGAGAATTATCAATACATGGCAAAGTTAAGGCAATAGGAGGAGTTAATGCTAAAATTCAGGCTGGTAAGAAAGCAGGTGCAAAGACTATAATAATACCTGAGGAAAACTGGCAAAATAGTTTTTCAGCTTTGAAAGACATTAGAATTTTACCTGTTAATAATATAGAGGAAGTTATAGAGGCTGCATTGTTTAATAATCAAAAGGATATTTTGGATAAACAATCATTAGATTCGAAAAATAATATAGATATTCTTGCTGCAGAATCTGTAAAATCTCAATAGATTTTGATTACAAACTATAATTGTGAGTTTATAGTTTATAAAGATTTGAGTAGTAATTGAAAAAAACGTGTTTTATAGTTATAATATACTAGTCTAACCATTGATTATTTTGAATTTAATGTTTTACAATTAATCAGTATTAAGATTAAATCTTTTAAAGTGAGGGGAAAAGACAGTGGATAACATTAATAATAATAAAATAGAAAGTCTTTCTCTAATTCCTCTAAGGGGTATTACAATATTTCCATATATGGTTTTACATTTTGATGTTGGTAGAGAGAAATCTATATTGGCTTTAGAGCAAGCAATGCTTGAAGAACAAAAAATATTTTTGCCATCTCAAAAAGAGGCAAAAGTTGAGGAACCAAGTCAAAATGATATTTTTAAAATAGGCACTATTTGTAGTATAAAGCAAATTTTGAAATTACCAGGAGATACAATAAGGGTTTTAGTTGAAGGGCAAAGTAGAGGAAAGTTAAAAAAATATATTCAAACAGACCCTTTTCTGAAAGGTGAAGTTGAAGTCTTAGAGGATGATGAGTGTGATAGAAATAATGAGACTGAGGCACTTGTTCGCAGCATTAAGAAATTTTTTAATGAATATGTTAAATTATCAGGTACTATACCATTAGAGACATTTATGGCATTGGATGACATAGATAATCCTGGTAGATTTTCTGATACTGTTACTTCCTATCTTATGTTAAAACAGGATAAAAAACAGGAACTTATAGAAACTTATGATGTAGTCAGCAGATTAAAAAAACTTTTGGATATATTGATAAAAGAAGTAGATATTTTAAAGCTCGAGAAGAAGATAGGATTAAATGTAAAGAAAAAAATAGATAAAGCACAAAAAGATTACTATCTAAGAGAGCAGTTAAAGGCTATTCAAGAAGAATTAGGTGAAGAAGATGAAGATAAAAAGGAAATAAATAATTATAAAACAAAAATAACAAAAGCAAAACTTCCTAAGCCCGTTAAAGAAAAAACTTTATATGAATTAGATAGACTAAAGAATGCGGGAAGTTACTCTAGTGAAGGTGGAGTTATAAAGACTTATATTGATTGGGTACTTGCACTTCCGTGGAATAAACAAACAAAGGATAATTTAAATATAAAATCAGCTAGAGAAATTCTTGAAAAGGAACATTATGGGCTTAAAGATGTAAAGGATAGGATAATTGAATATTTAGCGGTTAAAAAGGTTAGTAATTCGCTTAAAGGACCTATATTATGTCTTGTTGGACCTCCAGGAGTTGGAAAAACATCAATAGCAAAATCAATAGCTCATGCACTTAATAGAAATTTTGTTAGAATGTCACTTGGAGGAATTAGAGATGAGGCAGAGATAAGAGGACATAGAAAAACATATGTCGGGGCTATTCCGGGAAGAATTATATATGGCATGAAACAGGCAAAATCGAAAAATCCGCTATTTTTATTAGATGAAATTGATAAGATGAGCAATGATTTTAGGGGTGACCCTGCAGATGCGCTTTTAGAAGTATTAGATGGTGAGCAGAATAATACATTTAGAGATCATTACCTTGAGTTAGATTTTGATTTATCCAATGTATTGTTTATAACAACGGCAAATAGTCTGGATACTATACCAAGACCCTTACTTGATAGGATGGAGATTATAAATGTCTCAGGATATACAGGTGAGGAGAAATTTCATATAGCAAAGAATCATCTGATAGTAAAAAAGCTTAAGGAACACCAAATTGATAAAAATGTAATTAAATTTTCAGATTCATCTATTTATTTTATTATTGATAATTATACTAGAGAATCTGGGGTTAGAAGCCTAGAAAGAAAGATAGCAGCTGTTATAAGAAAATCTATAACGGAGATGCTTGAAAAGGATAAAAAAAATATTCAAATAACTATAACCAAGGTTAAGAGATATTTAGGCCCAGAAATATTTAGTTATGATAAAGCTGATAAGAAAGATAAGATTGGTGTAGTAACAGGAATGGCTTGGACTGGGTATGGTGGAGATACATTACCAGTAGAAGTGAGTGTTATGCCCGGGACTGGAAAATTAGAGTTAACTGGCAAACTTGGAGATGTAATGAAGGAATCTGCAAAGGCAGGATATAGCTATGTTAGATCTAATGCTGGTAAATATAATATACAAGGTAAGTTCTATAAGGAGAAAGATATTCATATACATGTACCTGAAGGGGCAGTTCCTAAGGATGGACCGTCAGCAGGAGTTACTATGATAACAGCTATGATTTCTGCATTAAGTAATAGGAGGGTTAAACATAATGTAGCAATGACAGGTGAGATAACATTAACTGGACGAGTACTTCCTATAGGTGGTCTTAAGGAGAAGAGTTTGGCAGCTTATAGGGCGGGTATTGATACTATAATTATACCTAGGGAGAATGAAAAAGATTTAAAAGAAATACCAAATACAGTGAAGAATAAAGTAAAATATATATTAGCAGATAATATAGATAATGTATTGGATAATGCTTTAGTTAAGGATTAGTAGGTGATTTTTGTATGGAAATAAAGCAGGCAGAATTTGTAACATCAGCAGTATCTTCTGATCAATATCCAAAGGATAATAGGACAGAGATAGCATTTGTTGGAAGATCAAATGTCGGTAAATCATCGTTGATAAATACTTTAGTGAATCGACGTAAGTTAGTTAAAGTAAGCAGTACTCCCGGAAAAACCAGGCTTGTTAATTTTTTTATAGTGAATAATCAATTTTATTTTGTTGATTTGCCAGGATACGGATATGCAAAAGTTTCTAAATTTGAAAAACAAAGTTGGGGAAAAGTAATAGAAACATATTTAAGCAATAGAAGGCAGTTGGGAATGATAATATTACTTGTAGATTGTAGACATAAACCAACACAGGATGATGTAATCATGTATAATTGGATAAGATATTATGGATATCAATATACTATAGTTGCGACTAAAATTGACAAATTAAAGAAAAGTGAGCTTGTAAAAAATTTAAAAATTATAAGGGAAACTTTGAATTTAGGCAAAGAAGATAAAATATTTACTTTTTCGTCATTAAAAAAATACGGAAAAGAGGAACTTTTAGATTTATTTGATCAAATTGTAGATTGTCAAAATTAATTAGAAATAGGGAGATATTGTATTGATAAGATTAGATACTATAAAAGATATAATTGTATTTTTATTAGCATATATTCCACCTTTACTTGTTTTTGCAAAGTTTTGGAGAGAAAAACATAAAAATATAATTGTATTAATTATAATTACACTGATTTATTTGGGTGGATCTATATTTACGCAAAATTTACTGCCTTTTATACTTATTATATTTGATATAAAGTTTATTAAATCTGCAGGTACATCTTATCTGGATAATAAAATTGATAATACTTATAATAAAACGAAATTTGGAAGAGATATAAACAGTGTATTAAAATTTGATTACAATAGATTCAAATTTAATGGAAGAAACTTTAGTATATTTTCTGCTTTAAAATTATCGGCGATTTCTTATACTGTTTCATTACTTATATCTATTGTTGAAACTATACTGCTTTCAAGGTTAAATGTTAAATTAGAGGGACAGGAAGTAGTTTCGTGGATGAGCAGTATGCAGCTATGGAGATTTATAATTATAATTCCTGTTATGATAATATTTGCTCCTGTAGTTGAAGAATTTGTATTTAGGTGGCTGTTTTTTGAAAAGATATTTAAAAATAGAATGGGTATATATTTGTCTGCATTAATAAGCAGTTTAATATTTGGATTTGCCCATTTTAACTTAAGATCATTTCCTATATTGGTCTGGATAGGTATATTTAATTGTTATTTAATTGATAAAAAAGGATATTGGTATTCAGTATTTAATCATTTTACATTTAATTTTATAACAACTATGGCACTTTTGATTGATAAAATATAATTGTATATATGGAAAAGGAGTGTAGTTCAAAATAATATTTGAACTACACTCCTTTATTTATGTGTCAAAAGAATTGTTAGTAGAATAAAATATTAGAGAATAGAAAGTATTTTTAAGGAGGAAAATCATGGAAATAAATCAACTTATAAATATGTTTAATAACATGAATAATAGAGAAGATTGTTGTGATAGCGATGATGGCTGTTGTGATAATAATGGTTGGTTTGGTAATAATAATTGGATTTGCATAATCTTTTTATTCATTATTTTTTACCAGACATACTGCTGCCAGGGTTCAAGATATTATAGACGTTATAGGAGAAGTTGTGGGTATGGAGATGGTTGTGGATATGGTTATGGATACGGTAACAATATATGGATAGGAATATTCATATTAATATTTTTATTGTGTTCTTCTACGAGAGATGGAAATTGTAATGATAGATGCTTAGGAAATGAAGGCCCATGTGATCGAGATAACCATTGTGACCGAGATGACCAATGTGATTGTAATGATGACAATTGTGAAGACGATGATGACCGTGATAATGGTTGTTATGATGACTATGAAGATCCTGATGATTGTGACAGAAATTATGATGACGACAGATGTGATAATTATGACTACGATGATCCAGATGGATGTGAATGTGCAGATTATAAGGAATCCGATGATAATGTTGTAGATGTTGACTATGACGATTAGTCATAAAAATCTTCAAATTTAAACATGTTAATTAAAAATGGATAAACTAAAGATAAAGTTTACTCCTAAGTATGGATAAATACTATATATTAAATTCCAGGCACAAAACGGATGAATATGAATAATATATATTATAAAAAACTTTTTGATGTAGAAAAAACGCTGATCAGATGATGTACTTAAGATTTCGGATTTAAAATGAGTAGGAAAAATTAGGAGGAATAGAAGATGAGTTGTAGAAGAAGTAGTTACTGCTGTGGTGGGGGCATGAGTTGTGAAAGTTTAATAGCTTTAGCCATAATATTAGGACTAGGTGTAGTATTCTACAAAGGATTTAATGATGGTATATTTGCAACGGTCATAGTTTTAGCGGCTATATTTGCATTATAAAACTTTCCATAACAGATAAAAATGAAGGGGAGTCAAAATTATGACTCTCCTTAATATAAAAGGAGGTAAGTTGCATAATGTCTAAACATCATGAAAGAGGCAGGGGAAATCCATTGAATGATATACTTAAGGGTATAGACATAAATCAAGTTATTTCACTCATGTCTTCATTAGGAATGAATAAAGGCAATAATAATACTAGTAATAGAAGGATGCCTAATGCTTATACAGGCAATAAGGGCGGAAGAGATGCTCAAGATTTTGCAAAATTGCTAGCAAACCCTAAATTTTTAGATATAGTAAACAGTCTTTCGAGAAAGATTAATGATAAAAATATTGATGAACAAACTAAACAAGATGAAATAAAAAATGCATTTAATAGAGTTAATGCACTCATAAAAAGAAACAGGAGTTAAAATAAAACATATGTAGAGATGAAAAACCCAAGGCCTTAAGAAGGGGGAGTATAAATGACGAGTTACACAAATTTAATTGCCTTGACTATAATCTTAGCACTAGGTGTGATCTTTTATGGAGGGTTTAATGATGGAATAATTGCAACAGTCATAGCTGTAACTGCTATTCTAACTTGTGCTTAAGTGCATAGTAATTTTTTAAAAGTGTGGCGCGAGCTGCGCTTTTTTTGTAAAAAATAATTAGTTAATATTATTATATTTAAGAAATTACTAAAATATTTGTGAAATTTTACGATATATTTAAAGGTTACATAAAACATACAGGAGGTAAAAGTGTATGTCAAAAATTTCTCATTTAATAGAAGTAATAATAACTTTACAATTTAAGGGTCTTACAACAGCATCGGAACTTGCAGAAAGTTTAGGTGTTGATAAAAAGACAATATATAGGTACATAAGCAGTTTAAATGAAGCAAATATTCCTATTTATACTAAGAAGGGACGATATGGTGGTTTTTGTATAGATGAAGAATTTTATATGAAACCAGCGAACTTAAGTTGTGAAGAATTGGAGGCCCTTCTTATGGCATCAGAAATACTAACAAAGGAAAATGGTTTTACGAAAGAAAAAGAACTTAAAATGGCTGTAACAAAGATAAAAAATTTGGAAGTAAATAATAATGATAAACTAAAAATTATTAATAAAAACTCTCATTTTGGGTTTGAGCAAACTGGAAATCTTGAAAATTTGGATTACAAAATATCTAAAATAAATTACTCTATAAGTAAAGGAAGAAGTTTAAGTATTAATTACTTCTCAATTAATAGAAGTAATTTGACTATAAAGAAAATTGATCCATATGATCTAATATTTAGAATGGGATCATGGTATTTGATTGGATATTGTCATATGACAGGTCGTATAGAAATTTTAAAGGTAAGTAGAATACAGAGTTTGAAAACATTAAATGAAATATATATAAAACCACATGACTTTTTTCTAAAAGATTATTTAGATGACCTTTGGGCAGCCTTCAATGGTGAAAAAATAAAAGTGAGTATAAGGTTTTGCAGTCATATTTCAGATTTTATAAGAAATGGAAGATGGCATATAGATCAAAATATAACAGATTTAGAAGATGGATCAGTTGTACTCGATATGTACTTAGATGATATAAGAGATGTGAAATCATGGATACTTAGTTTTGGAAAGTATGCTGAGGTTATTGAACCTAAAAAATTGAGAGAGGAAGTAAAGGAGGAATTAAGAGAATTGTATATTAAATACTAAAAAAGTTTTACTACATATGAATAAAATATACATATTGGGATAATATAATAAATGTGATTTGGAGATATATTCTCCTAGAGCATCAAATTTTAAAAATTGATGCTAATAACCCCCCATCCCCCTTGGGACCGTTAAACGGTCCCTTTTATTTTATAATAAATCATATTAATGACATTGATGAAATTTTAAAGTAATATTTCTCAGTGCTGTTTTGATCAGGTACTAGAGTTATATTTATAGTGTAGTTTTTTTTGGAAGTCTTATCCTCATTTGAAATACCTCTAAAATTTAATTTCCATAATATTTCAGAAGGATCCCCTTTGTCTGTACATTTTGTTTCTTCAAATACTGCATCTTGAAATGTATAAGTGTTATTTTGAGATGACATGTTTGATAATAAGTCAAATTCTTTATTTATTATATTTGCACTAAATATATCTTTTGGGATATAATCTTTGCTTTGTGGCAAGGTTTGTATAAGATTTATAAAGCCACATATGCTGTCTTTTCCCATAAATGTTTGACTATTTTCATAATTATAGTTTTTAAATTTGTAATTTAGAAATATATAGTTGTAAGTATATATAGTATTATTAGAGAATTTACCTGATATTACTTTAGGGGTTTTATTATTTTTACAATCAATAAAACCCAATATGTTACTTGAGTTTGAAAATACATTTTCAAATTTACTATCAATCCATGAAAAAACATATTGAACCGGCTTGTCTTTTACGGAGCCTTGAACAAATATTTCAGGAATTTTATCGCGCGATATATCCATAAAAGTTATGTGTACAGGCCAATAATTACATACATCAGATATACTTTTACTAAAATTAGAAGTAAGATTATATGTCTTGTTTTTTGTACTTATGTCTAAATAATATTTATTTGAATTCTTTTTTAGATTTAAATTATCCTTATAGCCATCACCGTCAAAATCGCTTTTTATTGTCTTTGTTTGCGATACATCGTTAAAGGTTTGAGTAGAATCATTTTTTATGAATAGTACAAGTAGAAATATCAAAAGTATAAATATAATTAAAAAAATATAAATATATTTTTTCCTTAGAAATAATATCCTTAGTTTCATGTATTTCACCTCCAATTAATTATATGAATGGATTATATATTTAATTAATATGTAAAGAATAAATTTAGAATAATTTTTTTATTATAAAATTGTAAATATTTTAGTTGAAATATAAGAGGAGGGGAGTATTTGAATCATATAAAAAAGCTTTTGATATTTATTTTATGTATAGTATTTTCATTTAGTATTAATGGATGTAAAAATTATGATGCTTCAAAAGATGAAAAAAAACTCAATATATATATTGATACAAAAGATGTAAAAACACAAAATATATTAAAATATATTATAGATGAATATAAAAAGGATAATCCTGAAGTTAAAGTTACAGCAAATAATATTATAGGTGATAAAATAGAAAATCAATTAGGCAAGTCACAGGATATTGATTTAATATGTATTTCTAGAAATGATATGATAAATATAGTCAATAAGGGATTATTAAATGATATAGGTGGCTTTTATGAAGAAAATAAAATTAATGATAAATATTATACGGTTGTAAATGCATACGGAAGATTTAAGGACAAATATTATGGTATTCCAATAATGCCATATACTCTTGAAGTATTGTACAATAAGGATGCCATCAATTCTTTTAAATTAAAGGCACCTGACAATATTGACAATTTTAAAGAACTATTAAAAAGTTTAAATCAAATGTCTTTAAGAATACCGGTAGTTTTAGATGATAATATTGATATAAATAGCACAGTATTATCTATAATGGTAAATAATGAGATAAGTATGAAAAGGATTGAAGATAGCTACAACAATTTGGAAGCATATAGAAATTTACCAGAAATGAAAACTGCATTTGATAATATTCAAGAGTTAGTCAAACAGGGAGTATTAAATAAAAACACCTTTGAGATTGGAAATGAAAGTAGTATAAAAAAGTTTAATAAAGGTGACATACCAGTTTTGATAACGTCTTCATATTATACAAAAGAACTTGCGAAAAATAACAACATTTCAATTATGGAATATTCAGGTAATGCATTATCTAAAATGAGTGTGCCTGTATCCTGCAACTCTATATTATGCATGTCTGTAAATACTAAAAACAGAGAGCAGATAAGTAAATTTGCCAAATTTATTGTGAGCGATAAATTATATAAGAAATTATCAAATAATGGGTATGTGACTAGTAACAAGAATGTAAATAAGATATTTAAGTATGGGATAAATAAGAATATAGTGGATCAATTATCAAAGAGTAATGAGAATAATATTCCTTATACGTATAATATACCTGAGAAATTGAAATTGAATATATCGAGTAAATTAGAGGAAGTCTTAGAAGGAAGGACATCAGGTGATTTGTGGGATGAAATACTAAATGAAACATATAAGTAGCTAAAAGAGACTGTCTTTTGAACTGTAAAGACAGTCTTTTTAGCTAATGACTGCTAAGTTTATCTTGACATGATTTACAAATACCATAGAAGTATACTTTGTTTCCAATAATATTATAATCTGTCAGATCTTTAATTTCATTGTTTAAATGAGAAAATGAAATTCCTTCAATATCATCCACCCTGGAGCATTCTATACATTTTATATGGGGATGAGGTATTATATTTGCATCATATCTGAAATTGCCCTCACCTACATTGATTTCTTGAATTAACTTAACATCTGTTAATGTTTTTAATGTTTTGTATACAGTTGCAAGACTCATTGTAGGATAATCTTCCTGAAGGGCTTTATATATTATTTCAGCAGATGGATGTTTCTTTGTCGAGATTAAATATTTATAGACAGCAATACGTTGAGGAGTAAGTTTTAATTTTTTCTCTCTAAAAATAGTAGTTAAATTATTCATAAACACCACCCTTATTTTTAATTAGTTATAGTGTATAACAAAAATGATTATTTGTCAACAAAGGTTTTATGTAGATAATTATTATTTATGATTTGATAAAAGAATATATGTGGATGGGTAGGAATAAAGTGTAATAGAAGGGGGTTATGAATCATGAAAATAGATAAGTGTATCAAAGAAGTTGAAAGGGACAGCAGAGTTATTTCTAGGGCCTGTAGAATTCCATATTTTCCATTAGTAGTGGAAAGCATAAAAGGATCTATTGTAAAGGATATAGACGGGAATGAATATATAGACCTGCTCTCCAGTGCCGGTTCAATAAATGTAGGGGGAGCTAATGAGAAGGTTAAAAAATCTATAATTGAACAGGTGAACAAATATGTTCACTATACTCCTGGCTACCTTTATAACAAACCTATGATTGATTTGGCAGAAAAACTTGTAAAAATTACACCCGGAGAATTTCCTAAAAGAGTTGCTTTTGGGCTTTCGGGTTCAGATGCTAATGACGGAGCAGTTAAATTTGCTAGGGCTTATACCGGGAAAAGTTCAATAATTAGTTTTATTGGAGCTTATCATGGTGTTACCTATGGATCTATGTCCATGTCTGCAATTACAACCAAGATGAAGAGAAAACTAGGACCTTTTTTACCCGGAATTTATAGTTTTTCTTATCCTAACTGTTATAGATGTAATTACGGTAAAAAAGAAGGGTGCTGTAATCTAGAATGCTTAAACCAGATCCAGATTGCATTTGACAGCTATTTGCCTTCCGATGAAGTGGCAGCAGTTATAATTGAGCCTATTCAAGGAGATGCTGGGCTTATAATCCCTCCAAAAAGATATATGAAGAAACTCTATGAACTTTGTGCTGAAAATGGGATTTTGTTTATAAGTGAAGAAGTCCAGCAGGGGTTTGGCCGTACAGGAAAATGGTTTGGTATTGAAAATTTTGATTTGATTCCGGATGCGGTTATTCTTGGGAAATCCATGGGTGGCGGACTGCCGTTGAGTGCTATTGTAGGAAGAGAAGAGATAATGCAGAGTCTTGATCCTCCTGCTCATATATTTACAACAGCTGCTAATCCTGTATGTTGTTCCTCTGCTGTTAGTACTATAAATATAATTTCTGAAGATGGATTTTTAAAACATGTTAATGAAGTAGGGAATTTTGCGAAAAACTATCTGAATAATCTGAAAGACGAATGTTCTATTATAGGAGATGTAAGAGGAGTTGGATTATCCATAGGAGTGGAATTAGTTAAAGATAAAATCAGCAAAGAAAAAAATATAAAAGGTGCTTTGAAAATATGTTACAGGTGTTATGAAAAGGGAGTTATTCTAATATGCCTAAATGGAAATGTACTTAGAATTCAACCACCTCTAATTATTACGAAGGATGAAATGTTTAAGGCCTTGGAAATTATAAAGTCCTCTATTGAAGATTATCTGCAGGGGAATATACCTGATGAGGTATTGAATACAATAAAAGGGTGGTAATAAAAGTAAACTTAAAAGAAGATTTTATACTTTCTAGATTGACCGTAAAATAAAGTGAGAAGGGTAGGAAAATGTATGGCTTCAGAAAATAAAGTAACTTATGAAAAAGAATCATTGGAGAGAGGTCTAAAAAATAGACATATTCAAATGATTGCTATAGGGGGAACAATAGGAACTGGACTTTTTTATGGGAGCAAGGATTCAATTTCTGCAGCTGGTCCAGCCGTTTTAGTATCATTTTTAATTGCCGGATGTATAGTATTTTTAACTATGCGAGCTTTAGGAGAGATGAGTGTAGCAGAGCCAGTATCTGGATCGTTTAGTGCATTTGCATATAAATATTCGGGAAAATTTTTAGGCTATTTATCTGGATGGACATATTGGCTTATGCTAGTGTTAGCAGCTATGGGGGAAGTAACTGCATCCGGTATTTATATGAATTTTTGGTATCCACAGCTGCCAGCTTGGTTAACAGGTTTTATATGCTTATTAATATTGACAATAGTTAACCTTACTTCAGTAAAATCATTTGGTGAATTTGAATTTTGGTTTGCAGCGATTAAGGTAGTTACAATATTGGCAATGATTGCTTTTGGAATTCTTATTATTTTTTTTGGTGTTGGACATAAAGGAATTCCTGTTGGATTGACTAATTTAACGGCACATGGTGGTTTTGCTCCTAATGGATTTTCTGGTATTTTGCTGGGATTAGTTATGGCAACATTTTCATTTTTAGGTGTAGAAATGATTGGTACAACAGCAGGAGAATCTGAAGATGTAGAGAAATCATTTCCAAAAGCGATTAATAATGTAGCATTAAGAATATTAATTTTTTATGTTGGTGCAATTTTTATTGTGGTGTCACTGTTTCCTTGGAATGGTGCAGCAACATTTAAAGGAAGTCCTTTTGTAGCTGTATTTTTACAAGTAGGTATTCATTCAGCTGCAGGAATAATTAATTTTGTAGTGATTACGGCTGCATTATCCGGGATGAATAGTTGTATTTATGTTGGATCAAGAATGGTGTTTAATCTTTCTCTGCAAGGTAATGCACCGAAGTTTTTGAGTTCAATTACTAAAAAAACCAAAACACCTTATGCATCAATTATTCTTATTTCTTCAGTAGTTATGCTTGCGGTTGTTGCTAATTATTTTGTTCCAGAAAAAGTATTTGGGTTTGTTACCGGATTAGCTGTTGTTGCAGGTTTGACATCATGGGCAACTATTATTTATGTTCAAATTAAATTCAGGCGTGCTAAAATGAAGAATAATGAACGCATAGCTTTTAAAATGCCATGGTGGCCATATTCGTCATATATAGTATTTGGATTTATTGCTTTAGTATTAATTATAATGGCTATTAATCCAGGTACAAGACCTATTATTTATGCAGCACCATTTTGGTTTGCATTTATTATCATAATTTATATATTTTCCATTAATAAAAAAAATGTTATTAAAGGAGAAAGTAAAAAATAATACATTTTTTTAATCAAATTTCTATCTTTATTTAGAAAGATTTTTGAAAATGGTTAATATAAAGATTGTATATAGATAATTATTACCGATAATGTAATGATAAATTGTATTTAAATAATAATTAATAATGCTATTTTATCATTTTAAGTATATATTTTTTTCTATATTGTGAAAATTTGAAATTTATATCAACTGTACTTGATTTTTATACTATATATGATAAAATTATATATGTTAAATAATTAACAATAAATTTACTTTAGTTCGTTTCTCTAAATAAGGAATATACCACTAGATAATTTTTAATTTATTCTGTAGTGTATTCCTTATTTAATGTATTATTGATTTAATTGTTGAATGTAGAAATGAGTTTTTATTTATATAGTACTATATTTTGTGCTATAGGAAAGTATAATATAAGATTATAGATTAATTATAAAAAAATTGTTTTAAAGATTACTAATTTTTAAAACAATTTTTTTATAATTTTTTAAAAATATATTGACAAATAATACTTAAAGTAGTAAACTAAAAACATAATAAATAATAATTATTAAATAAAAATAAATATTAAAAAATAAATTAAGATCATAAATGATTTGGGAGGAATATTAATATGAAAAAATTTGTTTGTTCAGTATGTGGATATGTTTATGAAGGAGAAGAGGCACCAGAGAAGTGTCCTCAATGTGGAGCAGGAAAAGATAAATTTACTGAAAAAGTAGATGGCGAAATGGCATGGGCAGATGAGCATAAGATAGGTGTAGCACAGGGAGTGGATAAAGAAGTAATAGAAGGATTAAGAGCTAACTTTACAGGAGAATGTACTGAAGTTGGAATGTATCTTGCAATGAGCCGTCAGGCAGACAGAGAAGGATATCCAGAAGTGGCAGAAGCATATAAGAGAATAGCATTTGAAGAGGCAGAGCATGCATCTAAATTTGCAGAAATGCTGGGAGAGGTAGTAGCACCTGACACAAAGAAGAATCTAGAAGTAAGAATTGAAGCAGAATATGGTGCCTGCAAGGGTAAAAAGGATTTAGCAGTATTGGCAAAGAAGTTAAATTATGATGCAATACATGATACAGTTCATGAAATGTGCAAGGATGAAGCAAGACATGGTGCTGCATTTAGAGGATTATTAAATAGATATTTTAAATAAAAATTTCATAAAAATTAATTTTTTAGAACCATCTTAAGATAATATTTTAAGATGGTTCTATTTGATTTTGTAATTTGCTTGGGTTTACTATATAATTACAAGTAATAGTTTTAGATATATCATTTCGTTAATTAATGGAGATGGAATATGATATGAATTTATATTTTGTAAGACATGGACAGACTATATATAATAAATTAGGATGTTATTATGGTAGTTTAGATGTTCCAATAACAAAAGTTGGACAGTCTCAAGCTGAAAAAGCATCAGAAATACTAAGTGACGTAGATTTTAAAAAGCTCTATGTAAGTGAAAGAAGTAGGACTGTCCAAACTGCTGATATAATATTGAAAGACAAAAAAATTAATACAATTGTTGACAAGAGATTGAATGAAACTGATTTTGGAAAGTTTGAGGGTAAAAATTATAAAGAACTCAGTAAGTTGTTTAAGAACGAATTTGAAGCATGGAATAGTGATTGGAAAAATACACCGCCATTAGGTGGGGAAAGTTGTATTCAAACTTATAGCAGAGTTAGTAGCTTTATGGATGATATATTAAAATTAAATGAAGATAACGTACTTATAGTTTGTCATGGTGGCATAATACGATCTGTATACTGTTATGTTTTAAACAGTATTGATTTTTTTTGGAAGTTCAACTCTTTAAATGGTGATATATCAATTATAAAATATGAATACGATAATCTCTATATAGATACTATAATGCATGTATAATTATGTTTTAAGGATAAATATTTCGTTTGGAGGAAATTAATAGGTATATGAAGAGAATTTTTTTGAATTTTTTATTAATGGTACAGTTTCTTACTAAGATTCCGGTAAAATTTAATTTGCCATGCGAATTAAGTGATTTTAAAAGAGGAGCGGCATTTATGCCTTTAATAGGACTTATTATTGGTACAGTACAGTTTTTTGCATATAAAGGACTTGTGATGATACTACCCTTGAATGTTACGATTGTTTTGATTGTAACTATTGGAATTTTTATAACAGGTGGATTTCATTTAGATGGACTAGGTGATACATGTGATGGCTTTTTTGCCTTTAAGGAGGATAAGAAGGCAATAGATATTATGAAGGACAGCAGAATAGGAACGTATTCGTGTATAAGTTTGATAATAGATATACTTCTTAAGTATACCCTTTTATATTTTATAGTGCCTAAATTTCCTATAGCAATTATAGCTTCTCCGATGATTGCCAGATTATGTACCGTATTTATAGCATGTATTGGAAAAACAGCTAAAAGCAGTGGTACAGGAAACCTTTTTATATCAAATGTTGGTAAACTTCAGTTTTTTATAGCATTTTTAATAACTAGTGTAATTTTGTCACTTGTTATGAATCCTAAGTATGTGTTGATGCTTGTATTTTCAGGTGCAATTTTTACAGTTATTTTTAATTTATTTTGTGATATAAAAATAGGAGGACTTACTGGAGATACTTTAGGTGCTAGTAACGAGTTAAATGAAATATTTAGCTTAATGTTAATAGCAATAATTATGAAGTAAAGAGAGGAAGAATTGATGTAATGGGAAATGTGGTTTTAATTACAGGGGGAAGTAGAAGTGGAAAGAGTGGTTTTGCAGAGAAGCTTTTAAAAGATAAAGATGATGTTCTTTATATTGCGACAGCGGTTGTTACTGATCTTGAAATGAAAAGAAGAGTTGAAATTCATAGGAATCGTCGAAATTGTAAATGGACTACATATGAAGGACATAAAAATTTTGATATTGTTTTGAGAGATTATAATGAGAAATATATTATGTTTGAATGTGTAGGAACTATGATTACAGATTTGATGCTTGATGAAAATTGTGATTTTGAGAATATGAGTGTGAGTGAAATAGATTCTCTAGAAAAGAAAATCAACCTGGAAATAGATAAGCTAATTAAGATAATTAGGAATGAAAATAGGAATCTTATAATAATAACAAATGAAGTAGGTTGTGGGATAGTTCCAGAATATAGGATGGGAAGGATTTTTTCTGATATTTTGGGACGCATTAATCAATTTTTGGGACAGGTAAGTGATGAGGTATATATGGTTTCATGTGGTATACCACTTAAATTGAAGTGATCTATGGTAAAAATATATTATAAAAATCTTATATTTTTATTTGTAAAAAATCAAAATATGAGATAATATAATTTATAGTATACTTAATATACTATAAATGAAACAGGAAAAGAGGTATAAATATGGAAAAAATAAATAAAGATATGACAATTGGCGAAGTTGTTAAAATGAATGTTAAAAATGCTGAAACTTTAATGATGTTTGGAATGGGATGTGTAGGTTGTCCTTCAGCTCAGGCTGAAACACTGGAAGAGGCAGCACAAGTTCACGGCATAGATATTGATAATCTATTAAAAGCTTTGAACTCAGTAGAAGCATAGAAATTGTAGGCTATAGTTTGTTATATTGCTATAGCCTTTTTTGTTTGTTTTATAATTGACATTAACATTTTTATAATATAATATATCTTATATAAGTGAGCAGTCACTCATAGTTATATGATTTATTTAAAAAGGGGATAGTAGGGCAATATGGAAAATAATTATAGAGATACTATGGAAAATTTGTTCGACTTTAAGTATTCTATGCCTAAAGAAATGACTAAAAGACAAGAAGATATATTAAGGGCTGCTATAAAGGTTTTTTCTGAAAAAGGTTTTGAGGGAAGTAGGACAAGTGAGATAGCTAAGGAAGCAGGTGTAGCTGAGGGAACTATTTTTAGATATTATAAGAGTAAAAAAGATTTACTTATAAATTTATCAACTCTTTTAATTATTAATTTTTTTAGACCCTTAATGTCAGAATCGATTGAAAATATAATCGAGCAAGAAAAACAAAAATCTGTAAAAGAAGTACTCGAAAATATGATAGATGAAAGATTAAAGCTTGTAGATGAAAATTTACAATTAATAAAAACTATATGTGTGGAATCCATTTATCATGAAGAACTTTTAAAAGAAATGCAGGATTATGTCATACCAAATATTTCAGCATTTTTAAATGAGTTTGTGGAAAAGAATATAGAAAATAATATTTTTAAAGAAAAGGATCCCAAAATTATAACGAGAACTCTAATAAGTTTGTTATTGGGGTATGTTGTTTTAAGCAACTTTTCACCTCAATACTTCGCAAATGAAGATAAAAGCAAAGATCCAACAGAAATTGCTGATTTATTTCTAAATGGTATACTATGTAATGACAAAAAAGAAAATTAAATATAGATTTTAATATCAACAGAGAAAAACAGCAATTGCTGTTTTTTATTATATTCAACTGCTGGTATATATTTTAGGTTAATCTATTAATTTTATAACTTCTACTTCATAATCACCATCAGGTGATTCTACAGTAGATTTTTCTCCGACTTTTGATTTATAAAGGGCTTTACCTAATGGAGAATCAATACTTATTCTCATGTTTTTAGCATCAGCTTCTACTGAACTTACAAGAGTTACTTTCTCTTCATCATCAACATCATAGAATTTTATAAGTGCAGTTTTGTTTATGCCAAAAACATCAGCTTCATCAGTATCTTCGATAATTACTGCTGTTTTCAATTGTTGTTCTAATTCTAAAATTCTAGTTTCTGTCATTGATTGGTCATCTTTTGCTGCGCTATAGTCAGCGTTTTCACTTAAATCACCCTGTGCACGTGCAGATTTTAAGGCGGCTTTAATTTCTACTCTTTTTACGGTTTTTAAGTATTCTAATTCGTCTTCTAGTTTTTTCTTACCAGATTCGGTTAAAATTAAATTACGCATACAATCACCTACTATTTTAAATTTTATTATATAAAGAAAACTATATGATTAAACTATTTTTATTTTGATTAAAATTAATCATATAATTGACTTCAAAATTAAATAATATTACTCTATTATTATAATATTACTCATGTAATAATACAAGGATTTAAACAATACGGCGTTATAAAGCAGTATATAATAGTTATTGTAATAAATGGGAGAGGAATGAATATAATATGTCAAAAATGCATTTCAAGGGGAGTAGTATGTTAAATCCGGTTCCGGCTGTGCTTATAACAAGTATGGATAAAGGTGGAAATAAGAATGTATTTACGGTCGGGTGGATTGGAAGTGCATGCACACATCCACCTATGCTTACAGTGGCCATAAGACCAGAAAGACTTTCATATAAATACATAAAAGAGTCGTATGAATTTGTTATAAACATGCCAAGCTCAAAAATGACAAAAATTGTTGATTTTTGTGGGGTTACTTCTGGAAGAAATATAAATAAAATTGATAAGTGTAACATTAAATTAGAGGATAGTACAAAAATAAAAACTCCCTCTATAGAAGAATGTCCTATAAATATAGAATGTCGCGTTAAACGCATAATACCACTTGGAAGTCACGAATTGTTTCTAGCTGAGGTTTTGGCAGTGAGTGTGGATGAAAATTTAATTGATGAAAATGGAAAAATACGTATGGAAGAGGCTGAACTTATATGTTATTCTCATGGTGAGTATTTTAATTTGCCTAAAAGATCATTAGGCAAGTTTGGGTATTCAATTCAAAAGAAAAAATCTAAATATAGAAATAAAAAATAAATTCTTTAATTCCCCCTTACTACATAAAATGTTTTAGGGGGGATTAAAAATGCATTTGAAAAGAATGATGCTCATTGTATCTTTTATAATTGTGATTGAAGTATTAATGTTATACAATAGGCCTCTGGTTACTTCATATAAAGATGTAAGTAGCAAGATAAGTTTGAAAGATAATTACATAATTATTGTGGATACGACTTCTAATGAATTAAGTGTTTTTAAAGATGGTAAATTGTCTAAGATGTATACTGTGGCTGCAGGTAAGCCTATCAGCCCATCTCCAATTGGCACATGGAAAATAATAAGTAAAGATACCTGGGGTGAAGGATTTGGAGGACGTTGGATGGGATTCAATGTCCCATGGGGAAGATATGGCATACATGGTACTATATATCCTAATTCAATAGGTTGGAATTCTTCGCATGGCTGCATAAGAATGAAAAATAAGGAAGTAAGGGAGCTATATGATTATATTCCAATCGGAACTACTGTAATAATTTATGGTGGTGAATATGCAAGATTTGGACAATCTTTAAGAATATTACGTCCAGGAATGACAGGGTCAGATATATATGAACTTCAGTTGATATTAAAAGAAAAAGATTATTATAAAGCTAAACCTGATGGTATATATGGTGATTATTTTAAATTGGTAGTTCATGAGTTTCAAAAGAAAAATGGACTTCAAATAAGTGATAATGTAGGGAATTCGTTCTATTCTAAACTTGGAATACGTCTAATAGATTGAAATTATATATTTTATTGTTTGTTTATTGTATATAGTTTGTTTATTATGATAATATATATAGATGAACTTTACGAATTCACTTAAGTATATTATAAAAAGGAAGATAATTATTATGTTTGATGTTCAGGAAAAAATTTTAGAAAATGGCATAAAAATTGCAACCGTTAAAAAAGATACTAAGATGATTTGCATACATTGTGGAATAAATATAGGTTCAGTATATGAGGATAGAAATCAAAGAGGCATATCACATTTCATAGAACATATGCTTTTTAAAGGAACAAGGAAACGGAATAATGAGCAAATAAATTCGTATCTAGAAAATTTGGGTGGAGAATATGATGCATATACTGATGTTACTAATACTGTATATAGTATAGCAGCTTTGGATGATGAGCTTGAACATTCATTGGAAATATTATCAGATATGCTTATGAATTCTACATTTCCAATTGAGGAACTTAATAAGGAAAAAGAGGTTATATTAGCTGAAATTAGGTCAAGCAAGGATGATATAGAGGATTATAGTTTTAAGAAGGTTAATGAGTTTGCTTTTGATAAAAGCCCATTGAAATATGATACTATGGGAGATGATACAACAGTAGCGAAATTTAAAAGAAATGATATATTGGAATTTTATAATAAATATTATGTTCCTAATAACTGTTATATGTCAATAGTATCTCCCTTTAACCACGATAAGGTGTTAGATATTGTTTACAGGTATTTTGGAATATGGAAATTAAGGCAATTTAAAAGAAGTGAAATAGTAGTGGAGGATAATATTCCAATAACTAAAGTTTCGTATAGAAAAGATATAGAACAAAGTACTATAGTTTATGCATTTACATTTAATGATATAACTGTAGAACAGGAGCTTGCACTTAGGGTATTAAATTATAAGTTTGGTGAAAGTGCTAATTCAATATTATTTAGGAGACTCAGAGAAGAAAAAGGGTTGGCTTACGATATTTATACAGATTTAACTTTACAAAAACACATAAAAATATTATATATATATACAGCTGTGGCGGATGAGAATATTGATAAAACATTAGATACTATAAATTCTTGTATTAATGAGATAAAATATGAACAAATAATATTTGATGATGATACTATAAACCATATGAAAAAAGTATTAAAAACTGCTATAGCTTTTACTTTGGAAGATTCAATAAATATAGGTGATTATGTTCTTCGCCAAATCATAAATAATGAAGATATATTTAAGTTCATAACAGATATAGAGGAATTGAAATATGTAAAAAAAGAGGATATATATAATGTTGCAAGACTTGTTTTTGATAAACCAACTATTCATATAGTTAAAGGCAGGAGATAGGGTGATTTACTTTGGAAGAAAAGGAAAAGGCTATTACAAAAATTGAAACACAAAAAAATAATAAAAATAGAGTAAATGTATATATAAATAACGAATTCGGATTTTCATGTGATACAGAATTGATTTATATATATAACTTTATAAAAGGAAAGAAATTAGAGGCTGATTATATAAAAAAGATAATTGATGAAGATAATTTCGTAAAATGTAAAAATTCTGCACTTAGGACTATTGAAAGATCATATAAGACAGAGTATCAGATTACTCAAAAATTAATTCAAAAAGGATTTGAAGATAACGCAATTAATCGCGTTATTGATTTTTTAAAAAAATATAAATTTATAGATGATAAAAGGTTTATTAAATCTTATATTATGGAAAAAATAAAGTCGCAGGGAAAAAATAAAATAAAATGTGAACTATTAAAAAAAGGAATAGATAAATCAATTGTTGATTCTGAACTTAAAAATATAGATGGTTCAACTGAAATTAAATATGCAATAAAACTTGCAATAAAAAAATATAATATTTTAAAGAAAACAGAAATAAATTATAAAAAAGTGTACAAAAAACTTGGGAATTACCTAATAACGAGGGGATATAATCAAGATATATTAAAAGATGTATTAAATCAAGTAATTGATAAGAATGATTGTGATAAGCAGGTTATAAAAAATAGGGAAGAGCAAGATACAAATAATAATGATATTGATGAATTAAAAAGGATAGCTAAGAGAAGATATGATATAATATCAAAGTCAGAGAATAGTGCTGTAAGGATATACCGAAAACTTGGAAATTATTTGGTAAGGAGAGGATATTCCTATGAGAATATAAGAAAAGTTTTAAAACTGCTTATTGATTTTAATGAGGATAATGTTTAAATAAAGCATTTTCTTTTTTTGAAATAGCATAAGAGAAACTTGTTTTTAAAATGGGTTAAGAAGGTGATTATTGTGAATAATATGAAAACTAATCCAATAACAATTATGTTATTTTTAATATTTTTTTATCCATTAATCAAGGGTTTTTTGTTTAAATTTAGTTCAAGAGATTTCAAAGGTGACATTGATAGTATAAATAGGAATATTTCATTCTTGGTAGCTATTTTTTTAGGAGTCTACAGTGGCAAAAAAATATTTATTGAGCACCAATATGGAGTATATATGAATATATATAAATTTATTCCAGATAAATTTACCAATTATATTAATAATAATATAATTATTGTTTACTCGGTTCTTATACCTATAATTATATTTTTGATATATAAAATTATAAAACTTTTATTAAATCTTATAAATTATACAATATCCTATCCTATATTGGATACTGTTGATAAATTTCTGAAAACGAGAGGAAATTTTTTTAATAGAATAGCTGGAACTATGTTTCAAATTCCAAAAGCCATATGTTATGTAATATTTATAGTTTTTATAATTAATATAACATCTATATTTAATATAAGTGAAAAACTTAATAGATATGCTGAAACATCGAGGCCATATAATTACATTTGCAGAGAAATTGTAATTCCAGTTATGAATTCGACTGTTGCGAAAAAACTTCCAAATATAATAGACAATTCATTCAAAGTTGTAATAAAAAATCCTGATTCAACGGATTCTGAGGAAAGTACAACTCAAAATTTTGTAAATAAGGGTAATACAATAGCTTATTATAATGGGGTCACATTAGATCAGGGAGTAAAATCTAATGATGAGATAGATCAGTTTTCAAGACAGATTACTAAAAATTACAGTGGTACTAGAGAAAAAGCAAAAATTATATATGATTGGGTAGGAAGTAATATATCTTATGATCATGAAAAGGCGAATAGTGTTTTGAACAATAATTTTAATGTAAGTTCAGGAGCTATACCGGCTTTTAATACAAGAAAAGGTATTTGTTTTGATTATTCGTGTTTGTATGTTGCTATGGCAAGAGCCAATAACATAAAAGTAAGATTGGTGATTGGAGAAGGTTTTAATGGAGTAAGTTGGGTAAGCCATGCATGGAATCAAGTATACATACCAGAAGAAAACAAATGGATAAATATTGATACTACTTTTTACAATGGTGGAAACTATTTTGATAATAGAAGATTTAATTTAGATCACAGAAGCTCTCAAATAATAGGAGAATGGTAAAATGTTTAATAAATTGCTAACAAGAAAGTAATTTGTTCTATATAGAGTTTGTAACTGAAAGCTTAAGTTATACTTCAGCTGCCATTTCCAAAATTCGTCACCTAAAAAATTTCTAGTAAGTCTAAGTTCGTATTTATAAAAATCTAAGCAGATTTTATAAACTCACAGGTTCAAACATATAAAATCTACTAAGATTTTCAAAAATACTTCACCAGGGCTTACTAAAAAATTTTTTAATGTGTCTACATTTTGGAAATGTCAGCTTACGTATAACTTAAGCTTGGAATTACAAACCCTATATAATTATTTTGACAAAATTATGGGAGATGGTATATATGGATAAGTATGGTGAAGGTGGACATGGTAAGAGAAATAATGCTAGAAGAAATAGGGAAATAAAGCGTATTATAATTATGATTATATCTCTTGTGGCATTATTTTCAATTGGACTATTTATAGGTGGAAAAATATCTGGCAAAAAAACAGCAATGGCAAGTGTGGCAAAGGAAAAAAATCAAAAACAGTTAGAACAGAAGAAGATGAATGAAAGGGAAAGCAAGATTAATCCAATAAATACCAAGGATTCAAGTGGATTTAATCCATATAAATCAGATGGTAAAAAGGTGGTGTATTTGACTTTTGATGATGGACCTTCGAGGAATAATACACCTAAAATACTTAAGATTTTAAAACAATATAATGTAAAAGCTACTTTCTTCTTAATAGGTAAGAATGCTGAACAGAATAAGGATTTAGTAAAGGAAGAAATAAATGATGGACATGTAGTTGGAAATCATAGTTATACGCATGAAATGCATTATTTATATTCTAATCCTGAAATCTTTTTAAATGATTTAAATAAGTGTGATAAGACTTTAAAGTCGATTATTGGTCCTAATTATAAACTTAAAATTATGAGATTTCCTGGAGGATCTTTTGGGCGTAGACTTGCTCCTTTTAGAGATGCAGCTAAAAAAGCAGGATATCATTATGTGGATTGGAATGATCTAACTGGTGATGCCGAGCATAATAACGTTCCTGTAGCTAATCTTATTAATAATGTTAAAAAATATGACAATCATGACCATCTGGTCGTATTGATGCATGATGCACCTGCCAAGGTAACTACTGTGGAAGCACTTCCAGGTGTAATACAATATTTTAAATCAAAAGGGTATATATTTGAAACTTTAAAATAAAAGAAGTCCATTTAATGGATTTCTTTTATTTTAAGTAGTTTATATTTTTATTAATACAAATTAGGATTTAGATGAATAAGATTTCATTATTTTATTAATTGCTTTTTCACAATCCAGATCATTATTATTAAGACACCATGCTGTATTGAAATATAGTAGCGCCTTTTTATTGTCTTTAATCATAGTGTAACAATAACCAAGATTAAAAAAGTATTTATTGTCTTTTTTTAAACTTATAGCTGATTTTAGTAATTCTATAGCTTTTTTATAATTTTTTAGTTTTATGAAACATACAGCGGAATTGTAAAGGGCTGATGAAACATTATCCTTTTTAATTATGGCTTTTTCGTACATATATATAGCATTTTTATAGTCTTTAGAGTTATAGTAGTCATTGCCCATTTGAAAATAATTCATCTAAATCCTCCTCAACTTTATTTAATAGTGATATCAGATATAATTAAAATGTTTCTATAGAAATAATATCCCAAAAAGCATCAATTTATACATATTTACGTCAATGGTTTAGTTTTGAAATGAGTTTTTTTTCGAGTATATTAACTCCTTCATACATTAGGTAGGCAAGGATCGATAATATCAGTATACTTAACATTACCGTGTCAAGTTCTGAAGTTTGACCTCCAAATACTATTAAGAATCCTAAACCTTCTTTTGCAACTAAAAATTCACCCATTATTACTCCAACCCATGATAGCCCTACGTTTATTTTTAGAGCAGATAAAAAGGTTGGTACTGTAGCAGGTATTATCAGATGTGTTAATGTTTGAAATTTTCTTGCACCAAAGGTTTTTAAAAGTTTGATTTTATCATTATCTACTGAATTAAAGCCATCCAATATGGTTATAATTGTAACTACAATTGAAATAAGTAATGTGATTACAATTATCGCAGTTATACCATTTCCAACCCAGAATATTATAATTGGAGCAAGAGCTATTTTAGGGAGAGCATTAAGAACTACAATATATGGATCTAGGACTTTTGCAGCAAGTTTTGAACACCACAGAAGTACTGCAATTATTGTTCCTAGAAATGTTCCAAGTGTAAAACCTATTATTGTTTCCAAACATGTTATTCCTATATTTGTAAATAGGTTTCCTTCATTATATAATTTTATTAGGGTCTTAAACATTCTTGATGGTGTACTTGTCAAAAATGGATCTATCCATTTTAAATCTCCTGATATTTCCCATAATGCAAAAATAGATACAAGCAATATTATTCTAAGGGCAACTACTTTTTTTCTTTCTTTTTTTATATTATCTATAAAAACTTTATGTTCTTTTATTTCATCTATCATTGTGAATTTAACTCCTTCCAAATATTATTGAAATAAATTCTGAATTCAGGTTCCTCTCTGCATTTTAAAGGTGAATCGTGTGGAATAGAAAATTTTATATCAACAATTTTTTTTATGCTTGCTGGTCTTTCTGATAATACTATTACTCTGTTAGACATAGATATTGCCTCAGATATATCGTGAGTGACCATTATAGCTGTCTTATTTTCGTGTTTAATAATTTTAAAGATTTCATCGCTTATATTGAGTCTTGTTTGATAATCAAGTGAAGAAAATGGTTCATCTAATAATAAAACTTCTGGATCTAAGGCAAGGGTTCTTATTAGTGCAACTTTTTGTCTCATACCACCCGATAATTCATCCGGATAATGTGATACAAAATCAATTAGTCCATAATTTTTTAATAAAGTGTTGAGTTTTAATTTATAATTATCTATGTTTTTGTGTTGAATTTTAAGTCCGAGTATGATATTTTCCCATACAGTAAGCCAGCCAAATAGTTGATCTTTTTGAAACATATATCCCATTTTGCTGGAGTACGATGTCATTTTTTCGTCATCAATATATATAGAACCATAAGATGGTTTTAAAAGTCCTGCTATTATATTTAAGAGAGTTGATTTTCCGCAACCAGATGGCCCTACTATACTTAGAAATTCACCATCATTGACTGAAAAGGTTACATCATTTAATGCTTTAGTGCAAGTAGTCAGAGAATGATAATTCATATATATCTGTTTTACATATACTTTACTCAAGTGATCATCTCCTATTAATTTGATTACTGTCATATATATTTCAGTATATGAATTACGATATTATATAGTGTTAAATAGACAAAGAGTTTTACTGTATCGTTTATATTTAATGTGTATGTAAAAGAAAATATATGTTATAATAGCAGTAAGCAATATTAGAACATAATGACTTTATATTAATATAAGTCTGCAAAATAGTTATAACCGTATATATTAAAAATATGGTTATTTTTTACTCTCTGTAGTTAATTATAAATATATATATAGATCCAATTATATATATTGACAATAATCTTTTGGTAATATAAAATGAAAGTGAGTAATCACTCATTAATAATAATTATTTTTTAATACTGCTTATTTTTGTACTTATTGTAAAAAAAAAATAATATGATTTTATTAGTAAATACAATAATTTAGTTATTCAAATTTTAAATAAAATTTGAATTTACTCCATTAATTTATTAATTGTAAAAGGTGATATAATTTATGAAAAACTTATTTCGTATAGGTCTGGATGTCGGTTCTACTACTGTAAAAATAGCTGTCTGTGATGATAAAGATAGTATGGTTTATAGTAGTTATCAAAGACATTTTTCGGATATAAGAAGCACAATTGCAGATGTCATAAGAGAAGCTTATAAACGTTTTAAAGAAGCAGATATTACAATAATGGTTACTGGTTCTGGAGGACTTTCAGTATCTAAATGGCTTAATATATCTTTTATTCAAGAGGTTATAGCTTGCACAAATACAATTGAGAGATTTATCCCAAATACAGATGTAGCTATAGAACTTGGAGGAGAGGATGCCAAAATAACGTTCTTTGATAATGGAATAGATCAAAGAATGAATGGCACATGTGCAGGTGGTACTGGTGCTTTTATAGATCAGATGGCATCATTATTAAAGACGGATGCTCAAGGTCTAAACGAATTAGCTAAACATTATAAAGTTATTTACCCTATAGCGGCTAGATGTGGAGTGTTTGCAAAAACTGATATACAACCTCTTTTAAATGAAGGAGCGGCAAAAGAGGATATTGCGGCTTCTGTCTTTCAATCAGTTGTAAACCAGACTATAAGTGGTCTTGCTTGTGGTAAATCAATAAAAGGAAATGTAGCATTTTTAGGGGGACCGCTGTACTTTTTATCGGAACTTAGAAAGAGATTTACAGAAACATTAAATCTTACAGAGAAAGAAATAATTTTTCCGAATAATTCTCAATTGTTTGTTGCAATGGGGGCTGCCCTTTCATCTAAAAATGAATCAGTTATTTCATTTAAATCATTAATTGATACACTGTCGCTCATGAATAAATCAGTTGATGATGAAGTTCAGACATTAAGGCCTCTTTTTAAAGATGAGGATGAACTTGATGAATTTAAAAAGAGACATAGTAAGAGTGTAGTTAATAAGTTGAGGCTAGAGGAATTTGAGGGAAATTGTTATTTAGGTATAGATTCTGGTTCAACTACTACGAAGGCCGTTCTTATAGATGAATCTGGTAATCTTCTATACTCATATTATGGAAGTAATGGGGGAAGTCCCCTCAAATCAATTGTTAAAATTTTAAAGGATTTATATGGAAGACTACCTAAAAATGCAAATATAATAAATTCGTGTGTGACTGGTTATGGTGAAGCACTTATAAAGGCCGCCTTGTCAGTAGATATAGGTGAGGTCGAAACGGTGGCACACTATAAGGCAGCAGAATTTTTTCAGCCCGGAGTTGATTTTATATTAGATATAGGTGGTCAGGATATGAAATGCCTTAAAGTAAAGGATGGGTTTATTGACAGTATTATGCTAAATGAAGCCTGTTCATCAGGGTGCGGGTCATTTTTGGAAACATTTGCTCATTCTTTAAATATGAGTGTTGAGGATTTTGCCAGGTCAGCGCTTACTTCTAAGAGTCCTATGGATTTGGGATCTAGATGTACTGTTTTTATGAATTCCAAAGTAAAACAAGCGCAAAAAGAAGGGGCAACTGTAGGTGATATTTCTGCAGGACTGTCTTACTCAATAATTAAGAATGCATTATTTAAGGTTATAAAAATAAGAAACCCGGAGGGACTTGGAAAGAAAATAATAGTTCAAGGTGGAACATTTTATAATGATGCAGTACTCAGGGCATTTGAGCTTATATCTGGAAGAGAAGTGATAAGACCAGATATAGCAGGACTTATGGGTGCTTTTGGAGCAGCTATAATTGCAAAGAATAGGTATGTGAGTGGAAGCAAGAGTACTCTGCTTAAAGTAGATAAATTAAACACATTTACTACAGATGTATCTATGAGAAGATGCGGTAAGTGTGCAAATAATTGTTTGCTTACGGTAAATAGATTTCAAGATGGGAAAGAATTTGTATCAGGAAATAGATGTGAGCGTGGAGCAGGAATTGAACGTAAGAAGAATGATATTCCTAATTTATTTAACTATAAATACAATAGACTCTTCAAGTATGTTCCGTTAGCCTTAGATAAGGCTAAGAGAGGCAGAGTTGGAGTCCCAAGAGTCTTAAATATGTATGAAAATTACCCATTTTGGTTTACTCTTTTTACAGAACTTAAATTTAGAGTGGAGTTGTCACCTAGATCTTCCAAAAAATTATATTCTTTGGGTATAGAAACAATTCCTTCTGAATCTGCTTGTTATCCGGCAAAATTAGTTCATGGACATATAATGAGCCTTGTTAAAAGAGGGATTGATTTTATATTTTATCCGTGTATACCATATGAGAAGAAAGAGCAGGAACATGCGGATAATCACTATAATTGTCCTATGGTTACCTCATATCCTGAGGTTATAAAAAATAATATGGATGTTTTAAGAGATAAGAATATAACATTTAAAAATCCGTTTTTGCCTATAGATAATAAAAAGAAACTTATAAAAAGACTTTTAGAAGAGCTTAAAGAATTTGGTATAAGCAGATCTGAGATGGCTAGAGCTGTTGAGATGGCATATGCTGAGGATGCAAAAGTCAAACAAGATATAAGATCAAAAGGTGAAGAGGTACTGGAATATTTAAAGAAGACTGGTAAGAGAGGTATTGTCTTGGCTGGAAGACCTTATCATTTGGATCCTGAAATAAATCACGGTGTACCAGATATAATTACTTCATACGGAATGCCTGTTTTAACGGAAGATTCCATATGCCATTTAGGCAATGTTGAGAGACCTCTTAGGGTAGTAGATCAGTGGGTTTATCATTCGAGATTATACGCTGCAGCAAGCTTTGTAGCCAATAATAACAACCTTGAGTTAATACAGCTTAATTCATTTGGATGTGGACTTGATGCGGTAACTACAGATCAGGTTCAGGAAATATTAAATTCTTATAAAAAAATATATACTGTATTGAAAATAGATGAAGGCAGCAATCTGGGTGCAACCAGAATAAGGATACGTTCATTAAAAGCCGCACTTGACGAGAGGAATGATGCAGGATTTATTCCTGGTAAGGTTGTAGAACATAATAAAAAGATAGTTTTTACAAAAGAGATGAGGGAAAAACATACTATTTTATGTCCTCAAATGTCACCTATACACTTTCAATTCCTTGAAGAAGCGTTTAATGTTTCAGGATATAATTTAGAAGTCTTGCCATCTGTTGATAAAAAAGCTGTAGATGAAGGGTTAAAATATGTTAACAACGATGCATGCTATCCTTCTATAATGGTTGTAGGTCAACTTATTGAAGCACTTAAATCGGGTAAGTATGATTTAAATAATACATCTGTTATAATGTCGCAAACCGGAGGAGGATGCAGGGCAACAAATTATATAGGATTTTTGCGAAAGGCTTTAAAAGAGGCAGGAATGTCGAATGTCCCAGTAATATCACTTAATGTAGTTGGATTAGAAAAGAATCCTGGGTTTAAGATAAGTATGGGGCTCGTTAATAAAGCTTTGATAGCAGTTTTATATGGAGATCTATTTATGAGGGTGCTTTACAGAGTAAGACCTTATGAAAAGATACCTGGATCAGCCAATGTACTGTATAAAAAATGGGTAGAAAAATGTAAAGAGAATGTTAGAGATGGAAATCACAAAAAATTTAAAGAGAATATATACTCAATCGTCAGTGATTTTGATAATCTAGAGATAAATGATATTAAAAAACCTAGAGTTGGTATAGTTGGAGAAATTTTAGTTAAATTTCATCCCACGGCAAATAATAATGTAGTTGATATAATTGAAAGAGAAGGTGCTGAGGCTATTGTACCTGACTTAACGAATTTCTTCTTATACTGTGCATATGATGCGAACTTTAAATATAAATATCTATCTGGTAGTATGAAGAGTACGGTTATAAACAATTCAGCTATAAAATTTATTGAATACTTTAGACGACATATGAGAAATGCACTCGCAAAGAGCAATAGGTTTACTGTACCAGATGATATAGAAACACTGGCAAGAGGAGCAGAACCTATAGTTTCACTCGGAAATCAAACTGGAGAAGGATGGTTTTTAACTGCTGAGATGGTTGAATTAATAAAAAGTGGAACTAAAAATATTATATGTATGCAACCATTTGCATGTCTTCCTAATCATGTAACTGGCAAAGGGATGATAAAAGAACTTAAGAGAAGATATCCAGGCAGTAATATAGCAGCTATAGATTATGATCCGGGTGCTAGTGAAGTAAATCAGCTTAATAGAATAAAACTTATGCTTTCAGTTGCGTTTAAGGCTTTAGAAAGCGAAGAGAATAATTCTAAGTTAGATTTACCTAGAAAAGAAAAAGTCGTAATTGAAAAAAAATAATACTAAAAAGAGTAGGGTGGATAATTTTTTATACACTTTACTCTTTTTAAATTTTTGATCAAAATTCTATTATTTAACTTCTTTCATTGCAGCTCCTGCAAATTTAGTATTAACTATTTTATCAAATGCTGGTCTCTGCGGAATAAGTTTTTTGTTGTAACTTTGTATTATATCCATAAGCCTGTTTAAATTTTCTTCTTTAAGGACAGGGTCGGATGCAAAAGCGTTTATAGATCTATAATTTTTTACAACTGATATCAGTATTTCCTCATCAGTTCCAGGGAAAAATGATTTTATGGCTTCAGCCACTTCTTTGTCACTATGTTTTTGTACCCAAAGTTGCCCTTTATATATAGCCTTAGTAAAATTTTTTATTGTTTCCGGATTTTTTTCCATATAAGATTTAGTTGAAAAATAACATGTATAAGGTAAAATTCCTGCTGATTTACCAATTGAAGCTACAATGTGACCATTTTTACTTTTTTCGATCATACTTCCGCTTGGTTCAAATAGGGAAACGTAATCACCTGTACCAGAGGTAAATGCGCCCGCTGTAGCTGTATATGCTAAATTTGTTATTAAGGTTATATTTTTGCCAGGACTTAAACCATGTTGCTTTAGCACATATTCAAGAGACATTTCAGGAACACCTCCAGGTCGTCCACCTATTATTGTCTTACCTTTTAGACTTTTCCAATCAAAAGAAGGTTCTGAATTTCTTCCAATTAAAAAAGATCCATCAGTTGCTGTCAGTTGGGCAAATAAAATTGGATAATCTTCTCTTTTTTGATTGTATATATATATAACTTGTTCGGGACCGCAAAATCCTATATCGGCATTTTTACTTAATACATCCTGCATGGTTTTGTCAGCACCTTGACCTGTGCTTAATTTTATATCGATACCTTCTTCTTTAAAGAAGTTTTTGTTTATAGCAGTGTACATTGGAGCATAAAAAACTGAACGGGCAACTTCATTTAATCTAATTATTTGTGTAGTAGTACTATTATTTGTACTGCCGCATCCTGTAAATAATACAACTATGAATATAATACTTAGAAAAATAGAAAAGATATCAAGTTTTCTTCTTTTCATAAAATCCCCCAAATCAAATTTATATTACTTTATGATATGAATATAAATTTGATTGTGTTAAAGGTTATAGTTAATAAAATGTTTTTAAAAAAATATATAATAATGTAATGACAATTGTATACAATAATTTTAAATTATTAAGTTATATTTTTAAACAATATGATACACACTATATTTGTATCATAAATTTTTAAATAAGGAGGCAGTTTTTATAATGCAAAATAATGAAGCAAACCAAAAAAATCAGGATAACAAAAAAGAAAGTAATTCATTTTCTCATTGGATAATACGATTCATTTTTGTAGCGATTGTTTTAGCCGTGACATCTTTTTTGACTCCAGGCTTTACTATCAGAGGTCTGTGGTCATTCTTATTGGCAGCAGTTGTAATAACTTTTCTTGATTATTTAGTTGAAAAATTTATGGGAGTTGATGCATCGCCTTTTGGAAAAGGCTTTAAAGGATTTATTATTTCTGCAATAATAATTTATCTTACACAATTTTTAGTTACAAATATGAGGGTATCTATATTAGGAGCACTGCTTGCAGCTATTGTTATTGGAATAATAGATGCAATCATTCCAGGAAGAGTCATGTAATTAAAATTAAATAGCTGTTGTACTAATTTTTTTAGTACAACAGCCACTTATTTAGGAGAAGTAACTTGGAATATATTATAGATTATTTACATTTTCGTGTAAAATAAACATACTTTCTTTTTTTAGCTGCATTTACCATTGCTCTTACATTTTCTATATGGCTTTTAATTCCTATACCACAAGCTGGTGATAATATATTTACTCCTAAATCCATGCAAGTATTAGCTAGCTTCTCTACTTCATTAGGAGTACTATTTTGTATGCTTAATGTGCTTACATTTCCCATTACTACTTTATTATTAACATTTTTACGTACTTGAGTTACACTACTTATAGAATCGAAACTTATAACATCACTATGCAGATCATTTAATTCTTTATATATGCTTTTTAGTCTCCCACAGATATGTATTATTGTTCCATCTGTGTAATCTTTAAGCTCATCTATTATTCTATTCAAATAATGTATTGCAAACTCTTTAAATAATTTTGGCCCTAGTATTTCTCCAGTACCACTTGGATCTGAAATTGTTATAACATTAGCCCCGGCTAAAAGCTGAGCTTTACCAAATTGTATTAAATTATCTGTTACAAAACTTATGAATTTGTGTGCTTCTTCTTTTTTTCTAACTAATTCTTTATAAAAATTCATAGGTTCCATTAAAGATGAAGCTACACTTATAGGACCTGTTAAGTTAGCCATTATTGGAACTGGCAGATTTTTTTCTTTTATAATTTTTATAGCATCTAAAACTACTTTTTCTCTTCCTTCATTTAGATTTATACTTTTTAATTTTCTCCAGTCTACTACTGAGTCTATTGGATATTTTATAACTCTAGGTTCAGTTGTCTTATTTCCTAAATCTACGGTAGCTCCCATTGCTTCTGCTTCTATGGTCATGCAGAAAGGTACTCCGAAATTTTCAAAGCCTCCCTCCTTATACATTGATATAGCTAAATTAGCCATGATTTCCGGATTTGTATGAGCTTCTGGCCATTTATAACCGCTTATATCCATTAAATCTTCTATTATCATATTCATCATTCCACCAGGACATATACAAGGTGGTCTATCTACTTGTTTATTTTTTAATGCTAAATTTAATCTTTCTTTTGGTGTTAACATTTGCTGTACCTCTACATTTAAATTTTTTATATTTTTATTAAATTTTTCTATTGAAATTTATTATTCCATAACTACCTATTTAATCTAGCACCTGGCTTTTTCTGTTATCAATTTTTTAGCACATCTTGCTGCTTTTGAAGCATCTATTGTATATATGTCGGCACCTATTTTATCTGCAAAATTTTGAGAAATAGGCCCTCCTCCTATCATGACTGTATAGTTATCTCTTATTCCTTCATCTTTAAGTATGTTTATAACTTCTCCCATACCATCCATAGTTGTGGTCATTAAAGTAGACATACAAATTATTTCTGCATTTACTTCTTTAGCTTTGTCTACAAATTCTCTTGGTGCTACATCTCTTCCTAAATCTATAACTTCAAATCCTTCTGTTTCCATCATTATTTTAACTAGATTTTTACCTATATCATGTGTATCTCCTTGTATTACTCCTATAACTATTTTATGTTTATTTCCTAAGTCATTTTTTTCTAGATGAGGTTTTAAAACTTCTAATCCTGAGTACATAGCATCAGAACACATGAGCAATTCTGGAATATAATATTCTCCTTCCTCGTATAGTTCACCTGCTTTGTTCATTCCGTGGGCAAGACCTTTATCTATAGCTTCATAAGCACTAATATTTTTTTCTATACATTCTTTAGCTAAAACTACTGTTTTTTCTTCTTCCATTTCTACTACTGATTCTGATAATTTATTTATTAATTCTTCTGATATGCTGCTCATTTATTTTCCTCCTTAATATTTTATAATAATTATAATTGTATCTCCCAAACTGTGGATTGTTTCAACGGTTTAGTCGTCTTTCTTAAACAATTATGCCCTAATATTTTTACATTTTTATTTTTTTTTCTAATATAGTTTATCGCCTGTCCATATGTGATGCCTTCCGGTACTTTTATAGGATTTGATTTTATAAAGCCTGCTCTATCTAGTGAAGCTGAAGTTATACCACAAATATGAATTATAGAATCTCCTAAATAATTTATAGCTTCTTTTAAAACATTATAAGTGTATTTTCCACCTAATTCTTTATAAGTTTTGGGCCCTAATATATCTAAAGTTCCTGCAGAATCTCCAAAGGATATTATATCTGCTCCTTTTTTTATACCTTCTTTTATAAATTCCACTGAACCTTTTTCTACTATTTCCATAAGTCTTTCTACTTCATCTTTGTTTTTTCTTACTGCCTTATAAAAAACTCTTGGGTCTATTAAAGAACTTATTATAGTAAAAGGCCCTTGTACATCCATTATTACAGTTTCTCCTTGTTTCTTTAATATTTCAACAGATTTTAAAACTTCTTTTATTCTTTTAGTTTCAAAATCTATTCCCTTTAGTCCTTTAAGATCTTCAATGGTTTTAAATGTATAATTGGATACTCTGGGGCCAGCCTTTTCATCTCCTAAATTTATCTGCCCTCCTAGAGCCTCAGCTTCTACTGTCATGCAAAATGGTACCACAGAAAAAAGATCTTTATTGCATTCTCTTATACTCTTTGAAAGTGCTGCCATTTCCTTAGCATTTTTGTGCACATCCGGGAATTTTACACCTGCTTTTTTCACAGCTTCTTTAGGTATTTCATCTTCAGTACCTAAAACGCATTTAAAGTTCACATCGTAATCCATTATCATTACTCCTTAAAAACATATTATATAACTATAGATTTCATATAATATATTATATTCATTATTAAGCTCTATATAAGTGTTAATATTTTAAAAGCTTAAAGCCTTTACAAAATACTCTTGAAAGTCTTTTCTTGTAGAAAGCTCTACAACTTTAATACTTCTTCTTATATCCATCATGATTTTTGAAATACCTTTATTTAATAAAGACAGTCTTGCCCCTTCTATAGAAGAATTTCCAACAAAGTTTATCTTACCTTTGAATCCCTTTGGTATTATTCCTAATGTTTTTATGCTTTCTGGGTTTATATGATATCCAAAAGCTCCTGCAATTACAGCTTCTTCTATATCTTCTATATTGGCATTTATTTCTTTTAATAACATAGTAACACCTGAAGATATTGCTCCCTTAGCCAATTGTATTTGTCTTACATCATTTTGAGATATATAAATTTTATCCGTTATATAAAATTTTTTATCTTTTAGTCTCTCTTTTAAGGCATATGGCATATTCTTATTAAATCTTCCACTAGTCATAACTACTTTGCTTTTTATTAATGCTGCCATAACATCCATAAGTCCGCTGCCACAAATACTTTTTGCTTCTTTATTACAAATAGTAGAATACTTAATGTTATACTCTTTGTCTATAGAGAAGCTATCTATAGCACCATCTTCAGCTCTTGATCCACAAGAAATGTTCATACCTTCAAATGCTGGTCCTGCCGCAGTTGAAGATGCTGACATATTGCCTTTATAAATGGCAGCTAATTCTCCATTAGTTCCTATATCTATAAATATAGATGGATGTTTTTTATTTTGAAAATCTGTCGCCACAATACCTGCCACAATATCCGCCCCTACATAAGAAGATAATGATGGAAGCAATATCACATTTGCTTCTTCATTTATCTTTATATTTATATCTTTAGCTTTTATTTCAAGTTCATCTAGGAATATAGCCCTATATGGTGCTTTGGCTATAGTCTTTGGATTAACGCCTGCAAAAAGATGCAGCATAGTTGTATTTGCTGCTATAGCTATCTCATAAATATTATTATTTTTGTAGTCCCTGCCAATTAATTCTTCTACCATAGAATTTATTTTTTCTACTATACATTTAGATAAAATTTTTATACCATCTTCGTTTTCCATACAATAAGTTATTCTAGATAATACATCTCCTCCGTATTCTGTTTGAGGATTTAAATCTGATACTTTATTTAAAATTTGTCCATCTTCTAAATTTAAAAGATAAGCTGATAAACCTGTAGTACCTATATCCACAGCTGCAGCTAAAACAGGCTCGTTTTGATGTATTATATCTATTAGTTCATTTTCATTAATAACTCCACAAAAGTTTTTTCCCTTAACTTTCTCTATTTCACCTATTTTCTTTAAAACACTTAATTTTTCCGTAATAACATTTAAAGTATTTTTATAAGGTATACTAGTCTTTTCATCTATATCTTTTATTTCTATTTTTCTTATTCTACTATCTAAAGGTACTTCTATGGAAAAGCCTTTGTTAATAGTTTTTAATTTTTTATTGCTATCCCTGGCTATTAATTCTATTTGAGCATCACCCATAACCTGACACATGCAAGCAAGTCTAATATTCTTTTTATCTGTAAATTTATTCTCTTCTTTTGTTTTAGGAGAAAGATTTCCATTTGCTATAACTTTACACTTACCACAAATTCCTTTTCCATTACAAGGTGATTCAATATTAAATCCTGCTTTTCTTATACATTCTATAAGCTTTGTACCGTCTTCTACTTCTATCTCTAAATTATTTTCCATAAAAGTAATCTTAGCCATAAACTACCTCTTTCTATAACTAAATTAAGTTTGATAACTCATTCAATTAATTTAAATTTACTTATACTATAAAAACAAACTTATGAAAATTTATTCATAAGTTTGTTTTAGAATCTATGAATATGTTTTCATAAAAACTTTCAAATGAATGACATTAATTTTTATGTTATAAGTTTATAGGATATGTGCCATATTTCTTGCCTGCTTCCATAAACATTTCAATATTTTCTATTGGTGTATGCATTGGAATTTGACAGCCTGTACTTAAAACATAACCCTTTTTAGAATCGTGAGCTTTTTTAATACATTCTTTAACTGATGCAAATATCTCTTCTTTACTTCCCCTGTATACTACATCTACAGGTGGAACATTACCGGTAATAACAACCCTATCTCCCATTACTTTTTTAGCTTCCTCTAAATCTTCTGCATTGTCAATACTGAAATTAGAGACTCCTGCATCTACAATATCCTCCCATAATTCTCTGCTCTTTCCACAGACATGTATACTAGGGTTTCCTCCGGTTTTTTCCTTTATTTTATTAATATTTTTCTTTAAAGCTGGTAATGAAAATTCCCTAAATTGTTTTGGACTTATGAGACTAGTAGATGAAACTGGATCTGCAAATCCTATAGATACTCCAAGTTTTGCTACCTCTTCTATATATCTGTTATTAGATTCTGCAACTATATCCATTAAAGTGTGTACCCTTTCAGGATATTTTATCATCCATTTTAGTAAATTTTCTGTACCTACTACAGAAGCTGCAACACTAAAGGGACCAGACATAGCCGCTCCAACATCGACTTTATCATTAAGAGCATCTCTTGTAAGTTTTATTGCTTTAAGTAAAGTTGGCAAATTACCATCTTTTAAAGGATCTACGACTTTAAGAGATTCTATTTCATCTATTGATTTAATAGCTGGTTCTTTTAAATATGAAATTCCATATTCAGGATAACCAACTTTAGCACCCATAGCTTCAGCGATTCCTCTAAGACTAGTAGATATACTTACACCATCATGATGAAGTCTATTAAACAAAGCTATCTCTAAATCTGCCATAAGTTCAGCTGAATGATAATAATCTCTGGCTGTGACTCCAATAAAAGGTGCCATAGTAACACCCATATCTGGAACACATACTATTCTGTCGATTTCTTCTCCTTTAGCAAAAGCGGTTGTCCTTTCTTTCGGTGTCATTTCTTCTTTAATCAAATTGAAAACACTTCCCTCTAATTAATAATTTAAACTGTACTTAAATTTACAGCTACTAATGATAGTATTTTAACATTTTATTGATAACTTTTCTACAATTATACCAGAGATTTTAGCACTTAAAAAACTTTTAGGACGTAGTCCTTTGATTGTAAAGATTTATGAGTATTTATCAGAGCTTTAGCACTTAAATTCCAGTGAGAATAAAATTTCCATTGGAATTTAAGTGCTAAATCTCTGTTTTTAGGTAATAAAACTTGTATAAATATAATATTAAGGGTATACTTGTATAGTATTGTATTTACATGGAAGTTTTATACGGAAAGTGAGGGAAACTATTTTGATTAAGTACTTAAAATACTTTTTTATATTTGTAGTTATTTTTGCAGCAGGCCAATTCAGTTTTTGTAATAATACAGTACTAGCTGATAATGTCTCTAGTGTATCCCAAGGGCAGTTAACGTCCACAGATGATAAGGATACTTCTGAAATTGTGGCACAAAATACAGCAAATTCTTTGAAAGCTGAGCAAACTATAACGCAGACTTCGATAGTAAATGCCGGTGATTTAAATAATATACCCTTGAATAAAGTATGGAAAATTAGATTAAGTCAGTCGGTAACATTGATGGCTGCACAAAATAGTGTGAAGATCATAGAAAAAAATAATGGCAATGAGATACCGACGAGTATAACATTAAGTGAAAATGATTTTTGTGTTAATGTAACTCCAGTATCAAAATATAGTCCAAGCAGTGAATACATATTGAGTGTAGATACTAATTTAATATCGAAGCAAAATAAAAGACTTAGAAATCCAGTTAGTTTGAATTTTAAAACTGAAGCATCTAAAACTCCTGTTCAGTCTATAACTGGAATAGATGATATAAGTGTATCTATAAATAAAGGTGACAGTTATACACTTCCTGATACTGTTACTGCTAATATGTCAGATGGAACTAAAATGCAAGTAAGTGTCACTTGGGACAAGTCATTTGATGCCTCTCTTGCAGCAGGAACTTATACATATCAGGGAAGTGTTTCAGGATATAGTAATAAAGTTAAATTAAATTTAACTATTAATAAAAAAGTTATACCACCAACTGTAAAAAATAAAACAGATGCTACCTTTGCATGGATATGGCAGCTTCAGGATCAAGTTGATGAGTATGGAGGTATAAATAATTTTATACTGAGGCTGAAATCGCTTGGAATTAGTAATATTTGTATAAAATACCATGAGGGTTCAGGTACAACTGGCGGAGGCGTGAATTTTAAGAGCGATTTTTTAAAGTATGTTGATGATTTTAAGAAGGCAGGTTTTATAGTTGGGACCTGGGGATATAATTATTTTAATTACCCTGAGGCAGAAGCTGATTTGATAGTAGATGCTTTAGATAATAGTGATTATTATATTTTTGATCCAGAAGTTGATGTAGCAGGAAAAACTGATCAGGCAGAGCAAGTCCTCCAAATTGTGAGAAGCAAAAAACCTAATGCTGTTTTAGGATATTCTTCTTTCCCTATAGCTACATATCATGAAGATATACCGTATTCTGTGTTTAATAAGTATTGTGATTTTGCTGCACCTCAATGTTATTGGGGTGAAATGCAGTGGTCAATGAAAAATGCAGTTGATACTATGCTTGAGTCATATAAAGAACTTGGTTTGGACAAGCCTATATATCCTGTAATACAGACATATAATGTAGACTATAATGATCTTATAGATTATCTTAATTATAAGTTTGATTGTACTGGATTATGGTCAGTTGATAATTGGGATAGTACATTTACGGATTTTCAGTCAAATAGAGGAAGTGGATTCAATAACGGAAGTTGGATGTATGAGAGAGAATAACATAATGAAAATAAGTACTAGCAGTGATTTCAAGGGCTAGTACTTATTTTTTAGTGATTTATAGTGTTTACAAACCTAGGTTTAACTTATGCTCCGGCCGGGATTTCCAAAATACGTCATGTAGGAAATTTCTAGTAAGTCTAAGCTTGCGTTCATATTTGGGATATAATCAAATTCGGTATACTAAAACATTATCACAATTCAATCATAATGACACAAACTAAATAAAAATTATTCTTGACAGTCTGAAATTTAAAGTTATAATATAAATTAATGATTATGAAAATAATATCAGAAACTGTGAAAAAGAGGAGTAAAAGTAATAATCTTTTATAAAGAGAGGGAAGTTTGTTAGCTGGAAGATTTCCTATAAGATTTACTTTGAAGGTAGCTTTGGAGTTTCTCTGCTGAAGTTTTCAAGTAAGCAGAGTCGGTTCTCTTAACCGTTATTTTTATTAAGAGCCTGTATTTATGCAGGAAAAAAGGTGGTAACGCGGCTTTTCGTCCTTTATTTTGGATGAAAGCCTTTTTTATTCATGTGAAAGTTATTCACATTAAATGTGAATTTTTAAATAAAGATAGGAGGTTTAAAAAGTGGAAGAATCAAAGAATATTGCAAAAACATATGATCCGCAGGAATTTGAGGATAGAATTTATAAAAATTGGGAGGAAAAGGGATATTTTACTCCAGAAATTGATAAAAGTAAGAAATCATATACTATAGTTTTGCCGCCGCCAAATATTACAGGAAAACTTCATTTAGGTCATGCACTTGATGATACCATTCAGGATATTTTGATAAGAACAAAGAGAATGCAGGGATATAATGTATTATGGCTTCCTGGAGAGGATCATGCGAGTATAGCAACGGAAGTTAAAGTTGAAAAAGAACTTCTAAAAAAAGGCTTAAAGAAAAAGGAAATGGGAAGGGAAGCTTTTTTAAAGGAAGTTTGGAAATGGTCAGATGAATATAGAGAGAGAATAAGACAACAGGTCAAAAAATTAGGTGCATCTGTTGACTTTACAAGAGAAAGATTTACTATGGATGAAAAGCTTAATAAAGCAGTAAAAACTGTATTTGTAAAGTTATATGACGATGGACTTATATATCAGGGAAATAGGATTATAAATTGGTGTCCGAAATGTCAAACTGCTTTGTCTGATGCCGAAATTGAATATAAAGAAGAAAAAGGACATTTATGGCATATAAAATATCCTTTGGCTCAAAGTAAGAATGAATACATTGAGATAGCAACTACAAGACCTGAAACAATTCTCGGAGATACGGCAGTTGCAGTAAATCCTAAAGATGAAAGATATAAACATCTGGTAGGAAAAACTTTAATTCTTCCATTAGTTAATAGGGAAATACCGGTTATAGAAGATGATTATGTTGATCTTGAATTTGGAACTGGTGCAGTTAAAATAACCCCAGCACATGATCCTAATGATTATGGAGTAGGAAAGAGGCATGATCTTGAAGAAATAATAATTATGAATCCAAATGGAACAATTAAATTCCCGGGAACAAAATATGATGGGCTTGATAGATATGAAGCTAGAAAAGTAATAGTTAAAGATTTAGAAGAACAGGGATTCATGGTAAGTGTTGAGGAATTAAACCATAATGTGGGATGTCATGACAGATGCGGGAGTGTAGTTGAGCCGATGATTTCAAAACAGTGGTTTGTTAAGATGGAATCACTTGCAAAACCAGCTGTGGATGTTGTAAAAAATAAAAGAGTTAAATTTGTGCCAGAGAGATTTGATAAGACATATTTCAATTGGATGGAAAATATAAAGGATTGGTGCATATCGAGGCAACTTTGGTGGGGACACAGGATTCCAGTATGGTATTGCAAGGATTGTGGGGAGACTATTGTATCAGTAGATACACCACATGAATGTACAAAATGTAAGAGTACTAATTTAGAACAAGATAAGGATGTACTCGATACCTGGTTCAGTTCAGCACTTTGGCCTTTTTCTACACTTGGATGGCCTGATAAAACTCCAGATTTAGAGCATTTTTATCCTAACAGTACACTTGTTACAGGATACGATATAATATTCTTCTGGGTGGCAAGAATGATATTTTCCGGTCTTTATTGTATGGACGATATACCATTTGATCATGTGTTAGTACATGGTATAGTAAGAGATTCTCAAGGAAGAAAAATGTCTAAATCTCTTGGTAATGGAGTAGATCCGATAGATGTAATTAAAGAATATGGTGCTGATGCATTAAGATTCACACTTATAAGTGGAAATGCGCCTGGGAATGATATTAGATATTATCCTGAAAGGGTAGAAGCGTCAAGGAATTTTGCAAATAAGATATGGAATGCTTCAAGATTTGTTCTTATGAATTTGGATCAGAATATAATGAATAAATATAAGGATTGCAAAAATTACACTGAAGCAGATAGATGGATATTATCTAGAATGAATAAAGTAGTAAAAGAAGTTACAGATAACATAGAAAAATTCGAACTTGGAATAGCAGCACAAAAGATTTATGACTTTATATGGGGAGAATTATGTGATTGGTATATTGAACTTGTAAAGCCAGTTATGTATGGAGATAATGAAGAAGTAAAAGGAGTTGCATTTAATATATTAAATGAAGTGTTAACTACAAGTCTCCAATTGCTTCATCCTATAATGCCATTTATCACAGAGGAAATATATACTCACTTGAATACAAATTGTGAATCAATAACAATTTCAAAATGGCCGGAATTCAAAAAAGAACTTGATGATCCGAAGGCTGAAAGTGATATGGAATATATTGTAGAGGCAATAAAATCAGTCAGAAATGTTAGAACTGAAATGAATGTGCCTCCATCAAGAAAAGCTAAGATTATGATATATGTTACTGAAGAAAATGCAAAACAAGCATTTAAAAATGGTATACCGTACTTTGAAAAGATTGCATCAGCTAGTAAGGTGGAATTTTTAGAAAGTAAGAAGGATATTTCTAAAAATGTAGTTTCAGTTGTTACGAGAGGTGCAGAAATATTTATGCCTTTGTTTGAGCTTATTGACCTTGAGAAAGAACTTGAGAGATTAAATAAGGAAAAGGAGAGATTACAAAAAGAAATTGAAAGAGTAGAGAAAAAGCTTTCAAATGAAAAGTTTGTTTCTAAGGCACCTCAAAAGGTTGTAGATGAGGAGAGAAATAAAGGCAAAAAATATGGCGAGATGCTTGACGAAGTAATTGAGAGACTAAATAGTTTAAATAAATAGAAAACATATAGAGTTTATAGTTAAAAAGTTAATCTATTCTCCGGGAGATACTGCCAAAATATGGTATTATAAATGCTTTTAGTAATTCTAAAGCCCGATATTTTGAAAATCTGGCCTGCACATAAATTAAGTTTGAAATTATAAACTCTATATCTTAACCTGATAACTTAAAGGTAGTATTGGAGTATAAAAATGAAGGAGAAGTTAACTATGGAAATTAAAATAAAAAAGGTAAGTGAAGAAGCAAAATTGCCGGAATATGCTCATGCAAGTGATGCTGGAATGGATCTATTTTCTATAGAGGAAAAAGTTATAGGTGCAGGAGGAACATCTTTAATAAGAACTGGTATTATAGTAGAGCTTCCAGAAAATACAGAGGCCCAGATAAGACCGAGAAGTGGATTGGCCTTGAAAAATTCCATAACAGTTTTAAATAGTCCTGGTACAATTGATCAAGGCTATAGGGGAGAAATTTGTATTATATTAATAAACCATGGAAGATCAGATTTTAAGGTTGAAAAATATATGAAAATAGCACAAATGGTGATAAAACCTGTTTTAAAGGTTTCTATAAAAGAAGTTAAAGAAATAGCTGCATCTGATAGAAACGATAATGGTTTTGGCTCGACAGGAATAAAATAAGTTATAATATAATATTTATAGAGTTTATAAATGAAAGCTTAAGTTATACGTAAGCTTTCATTTCCAGAATTCGTCACCTAAAAAATTTCTAGTAAGTCTAAAAAACTGCTCAACTAAGGGCAGTTTTTTATATTTATAGATGTTCATAATGAACGAGTTGTGATAACGGTTTTCTAGTTGATACGTGTCTGTCAGGATTCTGAATTGGAGCATCGCCGTATCCTATAGCAAGTATATTTATGACTTCCATATTTTTCGGAATGTTGAATTCTTTTGCTAGTACGTCTGGTTTAAAATAGCAAATCCACACACTATTCAAGCCTAAATCAGTTGCTTCGAGCATCATATGATCAGTCAATATACTTGCATCAATATTACTTACATTTTTGTTATCATAAGACCTGGTCCAAGCTTTATTTTCATCTGAACAAACTAATATTGCTAATGGCGCCCCATAAATATCGGCGGCTTTAGAGACCTTTTCCAAACCTTCGTCTTCTTGAATAACGATTAAAGAAACAGGCTGGCAGTTTGCACCGGTGGGTGCAACATGTGCTGCTTCTAAAATTTTATCAACTTTTTCTTTTTCAATTTTGGTTTTAGTATATTTTCTGCAGGCAAACCTTTTCTTTGCAATATCCAAAAAATCCATATAAAATCTTCCTTTCTATAAATAATTAAAAATTTGATATCCTAATGAACGTATGCTATCATTATAAACATTAAGGATTAATATAACAAGAATGTACTTAAAAGTAATATAGTATATAAAAAGATAGTATAGGGAGATATATATGTTAGAGAAGAAAAGATTTAGCTGTTCAATGGATGCTACAATAAAGGTCATATGTGGCAAGTACAAGGGAATTATTTTATGGAATCTTATAAATAAAACATTAAGATTCAATGAGCTCCAGAAGCTTATACCACAGGCAACACCGAAGATGTTGACACAGCAGCTTAGGGATCTTGAACATGATGGATTGATTAATAGGGTTGTATATCCTGTGGTGCCACCCAAGACGGAATACTCATTGTCTGGTTTTGGTAAAAGTGTTATTCCGGTTTTGAATATGATGTACCAATGGGGAGATAATTATGTAAAAAAGTTAAAAGAAAAACATGATGAAAATTGTGATTAGTATGAACATACATTAACACGTAGAATGGATGTTCAAATTTTGTGAATGGACAATTGAAAGGAGATTTACATTAGTATAATGAAGCGTTTAATAATAGCAGAGAAGCCGAGCTTGGCCATGAATATAGTTAAAAGCATTGGGAGCATGAATAGATATGATGGATATTTTGAAGACAGTAATTACATTGTAACCTTTGCATTTGGGCATCTTCTTCAGTTGTTTGATGTAGATGATTATTTTAATAGAGAAAAATCAAGATGGGAGCTTGAGGAGCTTCCTTTTATTCCAGATAATTTTAAATTTAAGATAAGAAACGACAGTGGGGTAAAAAAACAATTTAAAATAATAAATGATTTAATTAATAGAAAAGATGTTTTAGAGATTGTAAATTGTGGAGATGCAGATAGAGAAGGTCAAGTTATTATAGATAATATAGTAAATAGAATTTTTAAGGATAGTGAATTAAAAAAAACTGTAAAAAGAATGTGGCTTCCAGAACAAACTATGCAAACAATAAAAGATGAATTAAAAACTTTAAAAGATGATGGGGAGTATAGTAATTTATATAATGAAGGGCTTGCAAGAACATATCTTGATTGGACATATGGGATAAATTTAACAAGGTATTTAAGCATAAAATCTAAATCATTTTTACCTGTAGGTCGTGTGCTTATACCAATAGTTAAATTTATATATGATAGAGATAAAACAATAAAAAACTTTAAACCAGAAACCTTTTTTGAAATAGGTGCGATCATAAGCAAAGAAAACCTAAAAATAAAAGCTAAGTTAAAAGACCGACATTTTTCAGTGAGTGAAAGAAAAAAAGCAGAAAAGCTATTAAAAGGTTTGGAGGATAAAAAAGCAATAGTAAGTAAGGTAGAAAAGAAAGAAGTAAAAAAGTATCCACCTAAATTATTTTCACTTGATACTCTGCAGAACAAGATGTTTAAAGATTATAAAATGTCCCTTGATGATACATTAAAATACTTGCAGAGCCTGTATGAAAATGGATATACTACATATCCAAGGACTAATACAGAATATTTGGCTGATAATGAGAAAAGTAAAATAAAAAGTGTTATTGCACAAGTAAGGGAAAAGTATAATGTAGATATAGCTTTTAAAGATAAAAAAACTATATTTAACAATAAAAAGGTTGAAAGCCATAGTGCGATTACACTTACTGTAAAATTTCCTTGTGAAAAGCATTTAACTGAAGGTGAAAGAAAGGTTTATGATGCGATAAAGAATAGATTTATAAGTAATTTTTTAAATGAAGAGGCATTGGTAGAAGAAACTAAGATAATCATAAATATAGAAAATGAAATTATAGAACTTAAGGGAAATGTTATTAAGCAAAAGGGATTTTTAAAATATGAAAGAATGAAAAGGGAAAATGAACTTCCTAAATTTGTTGAAGGTGAAGAACTTGATACAAAGCTTTCAGTAGATGAAAAACAAACTCAAAAACCAAATAAGGTAACAGAATCAGAACTGAACAATTTTCTCAAAAATCCTTTTAAAAAACAAGAAGTAGAAGAACTTGAATCAGAAAATGATGATGATGAATATAAATTTATACTTGAAGGCTGTGAAATAGGCACTGTGGCAACAAGGGCAGGAATTATAAAAAATGCACAAAAATATGAATATATAAAAGAAATCAAAGGACATTTAGAATGTGAGGATAAGGGAACTAAACTTATAGAAGTTCTTGAAAAGCTTAATATTGATATGAACAAAGAAAAAACCGTTGAGTTTGGAAGGGAACTTAAAAAGGTATATAAAAGTGATATAGACGTAGGTACCGTAGTGGATAATGTAAAACGTGAATTAAATAGTATAATAACTAATGGTAAAAATATAAAAATTAGTAGAATAGAAAATAAGGTATATAGGACAGAGAATGAATCTAATAGTTTAGGGGCATGTCCTGCATGTGGAAAGGGAAGTATTATAACTGGCAGAACAGGTTATGGCTGCAGCAGATGGAGACAAAACTGTAACTTTTTTATAGGAAAAAAGATAGCTGGAAAGGATATAAGTGAGTCAGTTGTAAAAAAACTTTTAAGGGATAAAAAAACGGGAATTATAAAAGGGTTTAAGAGCAAAAATGGCAAGAATTTTAATGCCGGGCTCAAGATAGAGAAATCTAATGTTGTGTTTGATTTTACTCTTCAGGATGAGGGATTAGGCATATGTCCGGTATGTGGTAAAGGTAAAGTAAAAGAGAATAAATCAGGCTATGGCTGCAGCAGATGGAAGGAAGGATGCAAGTTTTTTGTAGGAAACAAAATAGCCGGGAAAAAGATAAGTGAAGCTATGGTTAAAAAACTTATAAAGGATAAAAAAACAAAAATTATGAAGGGTTTCAGGAGCAAGTCTGGTAAAGACTTTGAAGCTGCATTAAAGGTGGAAAATGGCAAAGTTGTATTTGATTTTACGCCAGCAAAACTTATCTCTAAAAATACGCATAAAGTTGCCGGCTCAAAAGTTAATTTACCATAGTTTATAGCAAAAGGATGTGATAAAAAATGAATTATGATGAAGCAATAGAATACATAGATAGTGCAGCTAGATTCGGAAAAAAATCTGGACTTGAAAGAATTAGAAAGATACTTGAATTATTAGGAAATCCGCATAAAAAAGTGAGGTTTATACATATAGCAGGTACAAATGGTAAAGGTTCTATAACTGCAATGATTACAAGTATCTTAATTGATGCAGGTTTTAAGATTGGAATGTTTACCTCACCTTATATAGAAGAATTTGAGGAGCGAATTCAGATAAATGGAAGAAATATAGCTAAAGATGATTTAAGCAGGATAATAACTAATATTTCAAGGGTCGTTAACATAGTAATGGAAATGGGATTTGAAAGACCTACACAATTTGAAATAATAACATGTGTTATGTTTTGCTATTTTTATTATGAAAATGTGGATTTTGCTGTAATAGAGGTTGGAATAGGTGGAAGGCTTGATTGCACCAACGTAATTGAGGAATATAATAATAAAACTAAGGGAGGGGTGATATTAAGTATTATTGCCTCTATAAGTTTTGATCATATGGATTTGCTTGGAGATACATTAGAAAAGATAGCATATGAAAAAGCTGGAATAATAAAAAATGGTATTCCAATTGTTTTGTATCCTAACGAAAAGAAAGTTGAAAGAGTTATAGAAGAAGTTTCTTTAGATAAAAATTCTAAACTTATTAAAGTATCATCTATGTCTGTTGAAAGCAATAATTGTAAAATAAGTAGTGAAAGTGTAAATTTTGCTCAAAATATTAAAGTAACAACCTCACAAAATGAGTATAATATCGAGTTGTCACTTATAGGCAGGTATCAGATTCTTAATTGTGCAACTGTAATATTTGCAGTTGAAGAATTAGTTAAAATGGGAATTGAGATAGACAAAAGCTGTATATATGATTCCTTAAAGAAGGTAAAATGGGTGGGAAGACTTGAAGTAATGAAAAGAAATCCCCTTGTTGTTTTAGATGGTGCACATAATGTAGATGGTATTCAAAAATTAAAGGAAAGCATAGAAAAATGCTTTAAATATAAAAATCTGATTTTAATACTTGGGATATTAGCTGATAAGGAAGTTTGTAAAATGGTAAATGAAATAGTACCTTTAGCACGAAAAATTATAACAGTGGCTCCAAATACATATAGAGCAGAAGGTTCTCGTCAACTCTGCGATATGATAAAAGAAGTAAATGAAAATTGTGAGTCAGAAGATAGTTATGAAATGGCTTATAAAAGAGCATTATCTTATTGCAGTGATGATGATCTTCTTGTTGTGTCTGGATCTTTATATATGATAGGTGATATGAGAAAAATAATAAGTAAATCAAGGAAGGTATAATGCATATATTGCGTATTAAGCATTGATCATAGATATATGGGGCTATAAGAACAAACTAGCCTTATACGTAAGGGTGCAATAACAAAACTCAGCACGTTAAAAAGTTTTAACAGTTCTAAGCTTGTATTTTGGAAATTTAAGCAGATTATATAAACTCGTAAAACTCAGACATATATAATCTACTAAAATTTCCTAAAATACTTCGCTAAGAATTGTAAAAAAACTTTTTAAATGTGCTTTCATTTTGTTATTGCACCCCTACGTATAAGTCCAGTTTGTCCTTATAAGTTATATACTTAAATCAATAAATGCTTTATATACTAATAAAAGTATATAAATAATTATATAACTTTATGTAAACTTGATAAATATGATTTCTCCTTTAAGGGTTTATGGCGATAGCCATATTGATTTATACTATAATTGCAGTTTTAGACATCTGTTAAGATAACTAAAAAAGTCTGAATAACCTGTAATTCAGATAGTATATTCAGAACTTTAAGATCTTTTTGGGCATAAAAGATATTTAACTAAAATTTTAGATAAATGAAATGATTCCAGGACGGTTAGTCCTATTGAATTATTTAAATTTAAATGTGAGTTTTACTATATACCCGGAAAGTTAATGTCCTAATAATTAAATTAGTACAGTCACTACTATAAACTTAAAGAAGGAAGGCTGTAAGCCTTCAAACCCGTTAGGGTGCTCTGTCCTTCTTATGAAAGGCAGGTTATTTTAGTTTTAAATATATTTAATCTTTTACCGGGCAAAATTTCGTTATTTATTATAATTTCTGTAGTTTTAAAATATCCCTCCGGGATTAATACTATGTATACAAGGACTACGTCCGTAAAACCTTTATAAAGAGAATACAATCATGGAAATTATAATGTAAATTGCAAATACTGTTACAAGAAAATGAGTGAGATTATATATGATTTGGGTTTAAATGGAGTAGAGAATTTTTAAATTAATATGGCTATCGCCATAAACCCTTAAAGACGAAATTATATTCAGAAAGTTTATCAAATTTACATAAAGTTATAAAATCACTTATATACTTTTATTGGTATGTTAAGTATTTGATGTAAACATAAGTAGAATTCTTACGTAGCAGGATACTGTAAGGCCGGAGACACATCTAAAACTTTTCTATAAATTTTGACGAAGTGCTGTGAAAGACCTTAAAGTCCCGGATATCATTTGAAATATGATCTTATTCAGGCTTTTTTAATTACTTCAATATATGTTTAAAATTGTAATTATAGTATAAATCACAAGGGCTGATCGCCCTAGAACCCTTGAAGGTGATATTTCACTTATTAAGCATATAACCTGGTTTAAATATATAGCTTATAAGGACAAACTTAACTCACACCGCAGAGGTATATCTGGAAACTGAAGGCACATCTAAAAAGTTTTTTACATCTCTTGGCGAAGTCTTTTAGAAAAATTTTAGTAGGTTATATATGTTTGAGCGAAGCTAAGTTTATATAATCTGCTTAAATTTTTAAAAGACAAGCTTAGAGATGTTAAAACTTTTTTAGGGTGCCGAAGTTTGTGAGTATACTTCTGTGGTATGAGTTGAGTTTGTCCTTATGTGCTATAATCTTACAACAATGCCTAATACGCAATATATGCATAATATGAATAAAAAATTTAAGCTTATTTTTTTGGTATGAATTCTTGAACTGCCTGAGCAAGTTGGTCAGGACAGGAAGTACCTTTCCCATTGCATGATATACCTTTTAATTTTTTTGAAACATCATTTATATTCATACCCTCAACAAGTTTTGATATACCTTGTAGATTTCCATTACATCCACCTACAAATGAAACGTTGAAAATTTTATTATCTTTTACATCAAAGCTTATTTTCTTAGAACAGACACCTTTTGGTATATAAGTATACACAGTTTGTCACTCTCCGATCAATTAAATATTTTATTAACAAGATCATTATATAAAATATAAAAATATTATTCAACACAAAAATTTCAAATTTATTAAAGCCATTTTTCATTAATCTTCATATTATATTTGTGAGAGGGTGATAATATTGAGTTTTTTGTATGTGTGTAATACTTCATCAGATTGTATTTCTAGTATAAACATAGATAAATTTAAAGAAGATAAGAGGATTATTTTAAAAAAACATAATTTTAACTATAGAATTGGGCCTCATGGCATATGCTCATATAAAGATAAATTATTAGTTGTTAATAACTATAGTAATAATATATCAATATTAGATATAAAAAATGGAGTAGAAGAAAGCAGTCATTATATAGGTGTACATTGTAATGATGTAGTAGTATTTAAAGATACAGCATATGTAATATGTGGAGATACTAACAGTCTTATTGCCTTTGATTTGTTAAAAAAACAAATTATTTCTCAAATTCCATGTGGAAATTTACCTCATAGTATATGTATAAATAGAGAAAAAAAACTACTTTTGATTTCTAATGTAGAAGATGATAGTATAAGTCTAATAGATTGTACAAATAATGAAAATATAAAAAATATACGTGTAGGAGCATACCCTACCAAAGCTCTCTTCACAGTAGATGGAAGATATATTTTAGTATGTGAAAGTAATATAGGATCAGATTATAAGGGGAGTATAGCAATAATATCTTTGAAAAATTACAGATTGATAACAAAAATTACGGCTGGAAGCTCACCTATAGATATGTGGTGCAATGAAAATTCATGCTTTGTATCAAATTTTGGTGATGGAAGTATAAGCTTGATAGATATAAATTGTTATAGGGAAGATGAAAATATAATAGTAGGTGGAATGCCAAGAGCTATAATTAAATATGGAAAAAATATTTATGTTGGTGATAGTTATAATAATTTATTAATAAAAGTAAATGTTTTAAGCAAACAAAAAAAATATATACCCATAGGAGGAGAACCCACAGGTATGATTTTAATTTAAATATTATTCTTCATTAAGTAAATCTATTATCTTATTATACAGCTTTAAGGAGTTTTTATTCCACTTTTCACACAATTCTTTTGCTCGTTTATTTGAGTCTACGTTTAACTTAAGGTCAATAATTACAGAATCATTTTTCAAGGTCTTTAAATCAACAATAAAGTTATTTTCAGATTCTATTGTGTAATCAGCAATTACAGTAACTTTTTTCTTAATATTATCTATTTGCTTATTAAGATATTCATCTACAGTATTAGTTTTTTGTTTTGCAATTCTATTGGCGAATAGTAGAAGAACTTTTTGACCTTTATTTGTTATAATATATCTGTAATTTCCAGTCTTATTTGTATATTTTAAAAAGTTAGAGGATACTAATTCCGTTAAATATTGCTGGAGTGTAAAATAATTTATAAGGTTATTTTCAAGTACTATTTCTGTTATCTGATTATTAGAAATTGGGAAGCTCATTTTATTAAAAATGTATAATAATAAAAGTTTATTTTCCGCTAATTCTAAAGTGTCATCAAACATATGAATCCTCCTCACTATAAACACTCATTTATCTATATTACTTATATATTATAGCATAAAAAATAATAAAATAAATAAAGCTTTGATTTTATGAAATTCTTTTAACCGTCCCTTGTTTTTAAAATTTAGTAGTAATATTTAGATGATATTTATACTATATAAATTTATGAGAACTAATATATTGGGGGAGAAAAATTGTATAGTATATTAAAGAAAAAGATTGTATTTGTAGTTATCATGCTGACAATAGCTATATGTGTATCTATGCTTGTAAATCGTAGAAATACAGGTGTATTCATAAATACGAATAGAAAGCTGCCGATATATTCTGTAGATACACAAGAGAAAAAAGTTGCTATTACATTTGATGTGAGTCTTGGAAATGATAATATGGATGAAATTTTAGATACGCTTGATAAGTATGATATAAAAGCTACATTTTTCTTGGTTGGTGAGTGGACAGATAGCCATTCTGATGAAGTTAAAGAGTTGTATAAAAGGGGACACGAGATAGGCAATCATTCTGATAAACATCCTGATATGACTAAGCTTTCCAAAGATGAAATTATAGAGGATATTAATATCAATGATGCTAAAATAAGAAATTTGATTGGAACTTCTACAAAATTATTTAGATGTCCTTCTGGTTCTTATAATAATTCAGTTATTCAAACTGTAGAAAATGCTGGATGGTATTGTATACAATGGGATGCAGACAGCATAGATTGGAAGGATCAGGGTATGGAATTAGAATATAATCGAATTATGAAAAATGTAAAACCTGGTTCAATATTATTATTTCATACTACTGCTAAGTATACACCGCAAAATTTGCCTAGAATAATTGAAAATTTAAAGAAGGAAGGATATAAATTTGTAAAGGTTGGAGATCTAATATATAAAACTAATTATCATATAGATTACAGTGGAAGACAAATTCAGAATTAAAATATAAATAAATTATGATTTAGACCATAATTTTATTGAAATGCACAACATATTTGTATTATAATGGAAATATAGTTATTAACTTTATAAGAATAAAAATGGTATAAAAACTTATCTCTAGTTAAAAATAATTTTAAATAATAAATTATTTTAATAAAGGAGGTAATAAATAGTATGAAAACAATAGCTGTTATAGGAACGAATAAAGCTTTTAATGGATACCTGTTTAAAATTCTAGATTTGATGAAAGTAGACTTGAATACGTTTAACAGATATATGGTTAAAAAAGAAAATAATTATAATTACATCGTAGTAAATTCAAATACTAATATCAAGAATATCTTTATAAATGGTAAGTATTGTTTAATAAATATGGATTTGGCAGATTATAAAAATTCTAATATAGATGTATTTGGGAATATAATAACTTATGGATTGGGAAACAAGAATACGGTCACAGTATCAAGTATTGATGATAAAGATAGTTTTGTTTATTGTCTTCAAAGAACGCTTTTTTGTGATGATAGGATACTTGAACCACTTGAAATACCGGTAAAAATGAAATTTACTAATGAGGACGAACTATATGCAGCTATGACAGGAATAACTATAAGTCTTATAGAGGGGAAAGATGCCAATAATTTATATATAAGGTAAAACTTATATTTTAATTAATATTTTTTAGTATATTTTATATCTGCTTTGAATAACTATATTGTGATGAGGTAATTTAAAAACTAATGGAAAGAGGGGTTAGAATGGACAATTTAATGTTAAATAATAAAATTTATTTAGAAGGAGAAGTGATTTCTGAATTACAGTTTAGTCATGAAATGTACGGAGAGGGATTTTATACTTTTTATTTTGAGGTTCCTAGATTAAGTAGTACAAAGGATAAGTTATTTGTAACAATATCAGAAAGATTAATTAGTGAAATGGAGATAAAGGTTGGATCTCAACTCATCGTAGAAGGACAGCTTAGGTCTTATAATAAATTTATAAATGGAGCTAATAGGCTTATATTAACAGTATTTGTGAGAAATATTGCTTTCTGTGAGGAAAAAAGTAGAAATCCAAATCAGATATTCCTTGATGGTTTTATTTGTAAACAACCTATATATAGGACAACTCCTTTTGGAAGAGAGATATCAGATATGCTTTTGGCGGTTAATAGATCCTATAATAAATCGGATTACATACCGACTATAGCATGGGGAAGAAATTCAAGATTTTGTAAGAATCTTGAAGTTGGTGACAATATAAGAGTATGGGGGAGGCTTCAGAGTAGAGAATACCAAAAGAGAATATCCGATACTGAAGTCATGAAGAAAATGGCATATGAGGTTTCAATTTCAAAGATGGAAAAGGTAAATAAAGAGAGTGATGATCCAAAAACAGACGAAACATGTGAAAAAGCAGATGGAAAAAATCAAGATGAGAAACAAATTTCATAAAAGTAAAATACTGTAGGGTGGTTAGTTCACAGATTAATTTATGTTTAAGTATATATTTCTAAATATCGTGGTATTTGGACTTACACAAAATTTTTAAATGCTTAGATTTATCAAAATATATATTTACGTGTAAGTTAATCTGTGAATTGTAATCTTTATTATAATGAAAAATAAATAATATTATTTTCTAAGATCATCAAGTAAGTGAGTCTTATCTTTAGTCTTATCATCTACTTTTTTGATTATTTTAGCAGGTACTCCTGCAACTACAACACCTTCAGGTACATCTTCCACAACTACTGAACCAGCAGCAATTACAGAGTTTTTACCTATTTTAACACCTTCAAGTATTACTGCATTAGCCCCTACAAGAACATCATCACCTATTTCACAAGGGGATTTGCTAGGTGGTTCAAGAACACCAGCTACTACAGCACCTGCACCAAGATGAACTCTTTTTCCGAGTTTACCTCTTGCACCTACTACAGCATTCATATCTACCATTGTGCCCTCACCAATTTCAGCACCTATATTTATAACGGCTCCCATCATTATAACAGCATTTTTTTCGATTTTCACCTTGTTTCTTATAATTGCACCTGGTTCAATTCTAGCACCTATTTTTGTAACATCTATAAGTGGAATTGCAGAATTTCTTCTATCATATTCTACTTTGAATTTTTTAATTTTATCTTTATTATGATCAAGCAAATCAAAAACTTCATCAGCTTCTCCAAATAATATATAAAATTTAGAGTTCGCTTCAAAACTTTCTATATTTCCAAGATTGCATCCACTAAGATCACCTTCTAAATATAATTTTACTGGAGTGGATTTTTTAGACTCTTTTATGTATCTTGCTATTTCGTATGGGTTAGTTAAATCGTAATTCATGCAGACAGCCTCCTATATTTTTTAAATAATAATACTATTATAATAAATATCACAAATTAATTAAAGTTTAAATATAAATATTTTTGTAGAATTATAGGATTTGTAATTTTAAAGTTAATTTATGCTCAAGGGAGATACTGACAAAATCCGGTATTATAAATGCTTTTAGTAATTCTAAGCTTAACTTATGCTCCAGCCGGGATTTCCAAAATATGTCACGTAAAAAATTTCTAGTAAATCTAAGCTTGCATTCATAACAATCTAAGCGGATTATATAAACTCGCTTTGCTTAAGCATATATAATTCACTAAGATTTTTAAGAACGCTTCGCTAAGACTTACTATAAAATTTTTTAATATGCCTAAATTTTAGAAATCCTGGCCGGAGCATAAGTTAAGCTTTCATTTATAAACCCTATATTTAAAAATGAAAAGCAGTGGTATAATAAATATTAAGTATTTTGGATTTTAATATTTTAATTTTGAGAATTATTGGAGGAGATTTTATGGGCAGCAGTTTTTTATCAGATAGAGTAAATTCAATAGAAATATCTGGTATAAGAAAATTTTCTAATAAAGTGTCAAAATATCCGGATGCAATATCACTTACGCTGGGGCAGCCGGATTTTAATGTTCCGGAAAAAATAAAGAAAGCTATGATTGATGCTATAAATAGTAATAAAACCACATATACAACAAACGCTGGAATAGTAGAACTGAGGCAGGAAATTTCAAGATATTTAAAGTCAATGGGAATATTATATACAGAAGATGAGATATGTCTGACAGTTGGTGGAAGTGAAGGTCTGATGTCAGTATTTTCTGCGTTAATAAATCCTGGTGATAAAGTGCTTATACCAAATCCGTCATATCCAGCATATGAAAGTTGTGTTAAACTTTTAGGCGGCAGTATACTAAATTATAAATTTAATGAAGATTATAGTATAGATTTTGATTATCTTGAAGATTTAATAAAAAAGGAAAATCCTAAAATAATGGTATTATGTTATCCTTGTAATCCAACAGGGGCAGTCTTATCAAGAAATGACAGAGATAAACTTCATGATATAATAGATAAAAATAATGTTTTGGTCATAAGTGATGAGATATATGCTTCTTTATGTTTTGAAGATGAATACTACTCTATGGCACAGTTTGATGATATAAAAGATAAAGTAATAGTTGTAAGTGGATTTTCAAAAATGTTTTCAATGACGGGGCTTAGAATTGGATATGTATGTGCTAAAAATGATATTATGAGTGGTATAGTTAAATCTCATGCTTATAATGTAACGTGTACATCATCAATAGCTCAATGGGGAGCATATGCTGGGCTCAGAAGTTGTTTAAGTAACGTTGAATATATGAAGCGGGAATTTATTAAGAGAAGAGATTTTGTGTATAATGAATTGATTAATATGGGATTTAAAACTAATTTGCCTAAGGGAGCATTCTATATATTTCCTTCAATAAAGAAATTTAGTTTATCAAGTGAAGAATTTTGTGAGAGACTTTTGAAGGAAACGAGAGTTGCAGTGGTTCCAGGTAGTGCCTTTGGAAGTGGAGGAGAAGGATACATAAGAATTTCTTATGCATACAGTATGGATGAACTGAGAGAGTCCTTACATAGAATAAAAAAGTTACTATAAGTTACATAGTGCATATATTGCGTATTAAGCATTGTTGTAGACACATAAGTAGAATTCTTACTCCAGTGAAATACTGTAAGGCTTTGACACGTTAAAACTTTTTATAAATCTAAAACTTGTGCTGTTAAAAATCTAAAAAACCTGGATAAACTCGTACCTCAGACAGTATCCAGAACTTTAAGATTTTTAACAGCACTTCGCCAGGATTTATAGAAAAAGTTTTAAATGTGTCTTCAGCCTTACAGTACTCCACTACGTAAGAATTCTACTTATGTTTGCAATAAATTGTTTAATGCGATATTCTATATTTTTAATTGATTTACAGTATTTATATCTGTTTTAGGCGTGTGCCGTCTGCTAAAATTTTTCTAAAAGACTTCGCCAAGAGATGTAAAAAACTTTTTAGATGTGCCTTCAGTTTCCAGGTATACCTCTGTGGTGTGAGTTAAGTTTGTCCTTATAAGTTATATATTTAAACCAGGTTATATGCTTAATAAGTGAAATATCACCTTCAAGGGTTCTAGGGCGATCAGCCCTTGTGATTTATACTATAATTACAATTTTAAACATATATTGAAGTAATTAAAAAAATCTGAATAAGATCATATTTCAAATGATATCCGGGACTTTAAGGTCTTTCACAGCACTTCGTCAAAATTTATAGAAAAGTTTTAGATGTGCCTTCGGCCTTACAGTATCCTGCTACGTAAGAATTCTACTTATGTTTACATCAAATACTTAACATACCAATAAAAGTATATAAGTGATTTTATAACTTTATGTAAATTTGATAAACTTTCTGAATATAATTTCGTCTTTAAGGGTTTATGGCGATAGCCATATTAATTTAAAAGTTCTCTACTCCATTTAAACCTAAATCATATATAATCTCACTCATTTTCTTGTAACAGTATTTGCAATTTACATTATAATTTCCATGATTGTATTCTCTTTATAAAGGTTTTACGGACATAGTCCTTGTATACATAGCATTAATCCCGGAGGGATATTTCAAAACTACAGAAGTTATAATAAATAACGAAATCTTTCCCGGTAAAAGATTAAATATATTTAAAACTAAAATAACCTGCCCTTTATAAGAAAAACAGAATGCCCTAACGGGCTTGAAGGCTTACAGCCTTCCTTCTTTAAGTTTATAGTAGTGACTGTACTAATTTAATTATTAGGACATTAACTTCCCGGGTATATAGTAAAACTCACATTTAAATTTAAATAATTCAATAGGACTAACCGTCCTGGAATCATTTCATTTATCTAAAATTTTAGTTAAATATCTTTTATGCCCAAAAAGATCTTAAAGTTCTGAATATACTATCTGAATTACAGGTTATTCAGACTTTTTTAGTTATCTTAACAGATGTCTAAAAACTGCAATTATAGTATAAATCAATATGGCTATCGCCATAAACCCTTAAAGGAGAAATCATATTTATCAAGTTTACATAAAGTTATATAATTATTTATATACTTTTATTAATATATAAAGCATTTATTGATTTAAGTATATAACTTATAAGGACAAACTCAACTCATACCACAGAGGTATACCTGGAAACTGAAGGCACATCTAAAAAGTTTTTTACATCTCTTGGCGAAGTCTTTTAGAAAAATTTTAGTAGGTTATATATGTTTGAGCGAAGCTAAGTTTATATAATCTGCTTAAATTTTTAAAAGACAAGCTTAGAGATGTTAAAACTTTTTTAGGGTGCCGAAGTTTGTGAGTATACCTCTGTGGTGTGAGTTGAGTTTGTCCTTATGTGCTATAATCTTACAACAATGCTGAATACGCAATATATGCATATTCAGTATATATTATTTATTTTAGAACTAAAAATCGTACTTCATTAAACGCATTGCATTTCTAGCTGGAGGTACAAGTGATAACAGATCAAATATTAATCTACTTTTAAAAGACAACTTTTTTATATAAATAGAATTCATAAGAGGAAGTTCTTTTATTTTTTTAAGCTTTGAGTTAATTAAATCAATTTCATTTGTATCATTAACAGCCCATTTATAAACAGCACCTGTTTTTTTCTCGAGCTCCTTTTTTCCTATGCTAATTGCCAAAGAATTCATTACATCAAATATAATTTCTCCGTGATTGAAATGATCTATTATACGTCTAAACAATTCTTTCACCTCTTCAGATGAGAGATATTCCAAAACACCTTCTGCAATAATCAATGTTGGCCGATCTTTAGAAATTTTCTCAAGCCATGAAAAATTTGTGGCAGAAGAGTCAATCATTTGATATTTATCTTTATTAGAATAAAATAGTTTCCGAACTTCTATAACTTCAGGAAAATCTAAATCATACCAGTATACTGTTGATGGTGGGTTAATTCTAGTAATTCGTGAGTCCAATCCGCAGCCAATATAAACAACAGTAGAATTTTTGTTTGCTTCAATGTATTTAATTATCCATTCGTCAAATTGTTTGGCACGAACAACAGTGCCGCTATCATCATCTTTTTCGAACTTTGCGAAATCATAATTAATTTCTTTAAGAATTTTATAAGCAGTATCATCATGAAGAATAGAATTTACTAAAAGACTATCTATAGCCTTTGCCCTTAGTGTAATAAATAATGTTTCTTTTTCTTTAGATAACGATATTTTTTTATTTTCATTCATATGAACGTCCTCCAATTTAATATTTTCAAACTTGTTTTATGCTATTTTTACTGCTGTTAGTTTGCCTACAAATTTGTTTCCTGCTCGGACATTTTTGGTTTCGATTTTTTATGTTTTGTTAAAAACAATGCAGGGATTACTGCAATTAGAGTAAAACCAATTGCCCATAAGAAAGAGACATCGAATGCATTGGAAATTAAATGAAGATTGAGGTTAGTGTGACTCGCCATCTGATGTTGAGCGACAGTTGCAAGAATAGCTGACCCGAAAGCTCCACCGATGGTTTGAAAAATTCTTGTGGCGGTACTTGCATGGGGAATCTGCTCTTTTTGAAGTCCAATATAAGCGGATGTCATGATTGCAATCAGCAAACCTCCAAGTCCTGCACCTCTAATCAATAAGGCAGAAGACAAAAGGATATAATTCGTATCTGTACCTACGAAAGCGAATGGCAGAGTGCCAATTGCAATAGCAGTGAGGCTCATCAGCACAATATTGCGCGAGCCATTATGGTCGGCTGATTTACCAGCCCAGTTTCTAGTGAGCAGCATGCCAATTCCTTGCGGAAGCAGCCATAATCCGGCATACAGAGCGCTCGCTCCGCGTACTTCCTGATAATATAGTGGCAGCATCAGCATGGCTCCATTTGTGATGATTCCACATAGAATCAGAAGGATATTGGAAGCAGAAAAATTTACGGATTTGAAGAGCCGTATATTTAGAACTGTTTCTCGTTTTGCATTTAATGCATAGATGACATAAGCTGCCATTAGAATGATACCGATGGTAAGAGGAAGATAGACTGCACTGTCATTTAATTTTCCATGAGTTGCAATTTGGGTAATACCGTAGATCAGAAGAGCAAATGCCGGGGAAAGTAAGAGCATACCAATCACATCAAGAGATGATTTCTTTTCCGAAAGTTTATCATCCGGTATTCCCCATATAGCTAACGGGATTGCCACGATACAGATTGGAACATTAACCCAAAAAATGGCGCGCCAGCTAAAACTGTTGACGATAATTCCTCCTAGTACCGGGCCCAAAATTGGTCCGAGTAGAGCAGGAATGCTGACGATGGACATAATCTGTCCGAGGTTGCGACCGCCAGAAATTTGTACAAGCTCTGTTTGTAATACTGGCATTAATAATCCTGCGCCGGTACCTTGAATAATTCGGAAAACAATTATGCTTTCTATGTTCCATGATAATATAGAGCACATGGAGCCAATTAAAAAAAGCACTAATGAGAAGATGTACGATCGTTTGCATCCAAATCGTTTAGTGACCCAGCCTGAAATTGGGACAGTTAGCCCCATTGCTAAAACATATCCAGTAGTAATCCATTGTACGGAAGAAATACTTGCTTTCATATCAGCTGCAATTGTATGGATTGCTACATTAACCATCGTTGAATCAAACAGTGGTGCGAGAGCTCCAATAACTAGAATAAAAGCAGTTCTGATTACTATTGGATCAAGTTTCTCATTTTTGGATTTTTCATTAAGCATTGTATTCATATACAAGATCCTTTCATATCTATAATTAAGAAACGTTTGTGTTTCTTATATAGCTATGATATAATAAATATATGATTTTGTCAATAAGAAACTTAATTGTTTCTTACATACTTGCTATATAATAGGGAGAACTAAACTTAAAGCTCGGAGGAAAATAAAAAATGGATGAACAAAAAAAGAATACTCGTCGCCGCGGAAAAGTTCTGGAAGAGGCAATTCTATTAGCTGCATGGGAGGAACTTGCTGAAACCGGCTATGCTCATCTAACTATGGAAAGCGTCGCAGCAAGAGCAGGAACAAATAAGGCCGTTCTTTATCGCCGATGGGACAACAAATCAGAGCTTGTGATTGCCGCCATGCGTAAATATCTACCTAAAATTACTAATGAGGTTCCAAACACAGGTGATTTGCGCAACGATGTATATGCATATCTTCATGCGCGTGTTGAACCACTGAGAAAAATCGGTGCTCAGACTATCAGAGGACTTATGATGGAACCACAAGTTTGGCGTACTATAATTGCTTTGATTCCGCAAATTATCCAGAAGAAATCAGAAAACAAGATGATAGTGGGTATGAAGGCAATTATGAAAAATGCTGAACTTCACGGTGAGGTCTGTCTTGAAAAACTATCACCCAGGATTATTTCATTGCCCTTTGCTCTGCTGCAGTACGAACTTATCACAAAGCGGGGGCCTATTTCTGACACAACAATAGCAGAAATTGTAGATGACATTTTTATGCCGCTTATACATGCATCACAGCATTAGTGGGGTTTTTCACAAATATATGATTGGAAAAGCAAACCGAGATCATAAAAAGATGTATTTAATGTATGTGTTAATGGCGATAAATAAAACAGCTGAAAATCTAATTTTCAGCTGTTTTTATCTATTGACTTATGATGTCATCCATTGAATAAAGTCCATTGTGCTTGCCTGACATAAATTCACAAGCTTTTAGTGCTCCTATTGCGAATACTTCTCTTGATAAGGCGGTGTGTTTTAATTCTATTGTTTCACCTTGCCCTGCAAATAAAATATCATGTTCCCCAACTATACTTCCACCTCTTATAGAGTGGATTCCTATTTCCTGATGTTTTCTCTTTGCTATGCCGTTTCTACCATGCACATAAGTAGTTTCTTCAGGGATAGAATCTTTTATAGTATCTGCAAGTAAAATTGCAGTTCCACTTGGAGAATCTACTTTTTGATTATGGTGTTTTTCAATAACTTCGACATCGAAATTATTGTATAAGAATCTACTTATATTTTTTAGAATATTATTTACTACATTAATACCTATGGACATATTTGCCGAATGAAAAACGGCAATTTTATCAGAAGCTTTTTTTATTTTGGCAATCTGTTCATCGGTATATCCGGTTGTACAGAAAATAATTGGAATCTTTTTATCTATAGAATAATTTAAAAGGCTATCTAATGAATCCGGTCTTGAAAAATCTAAAATTATGTCGCTATTTATAGTGCAATCAGATATATTAGAAAAAACGGGATAAGTTGATTCTTGAGCATTTTTATCTATTCCAGCAGCTATAGTTAATTGAGGAAAATTGGTGATGCAGTTTGATACAACCTTTCCCATTTTCCCATTACATCCATTTAATAAGATATTAATCATTTTAAAAGCCTCCTGTAAAATACAATATTGTAAGTTTTGGCTAGAATCATTTATAGGATTTATAATTTTAATGTACCGGATTTTGTCAGTATCTCCCGGGGATGGATTAATTTTTTAACTATAAATCCTCTATAGGGTTTGTAATTCCAAGATTAAGTTATACGTAGGCTGACATTTCCAAAATGTAGGCACATTAAAAAATTTTTTAGTAGGTCTTAGTAAAGTATTTTTGAAAATCTTAGTGGATTTTATATGTTTGAGCCTGCGAGTTTATAAAATCTGCTTAGATTTTTATAAATACGAACTTAGACTTACTAGAAATTTCTTAGGTGACGAATTTTGGAAATGTCAGCTGGAGTATAACTTAAGCTTTCATTTATAAACCCTATAATTATTTTAACAGTCCGTAATTTTTAAGTTCATTCTTTAAAACCTTTAGATTTGATTGACTCATGTCGCAGAGAGGAAGTCTTAACTTGCCTACATTCATTCCAAGAAGATTCATTGCAGTTTTTACAGGTATAGGATTTGTTTCTATAAATAATGCATTAGTTAAAGCAAGTGAATCAAGTTGCAATTTCAACGCTTCATCTATCTTACCTTCGAAGAATAGTTTGCACATATTACTTATATCTTTTGGAATTATATTTGAAAGCACAGATATAACACCTATACCCCCTAAGGAAAGAATAGGAATTGTTTGGTCGTCATTCCCGGAGTATATATCAAGTTTATCTCTGCAAAGAGCTTTTATTTCAGCTATTTGACTTATATTTCCACTTGCCTCTTTGACTGCAGATATATTGTCAATTTCACTTAATTCCTTCAAGGTTTTAGGAAGTATATTCATGCCAGTTCTTCCTGGAACATTGTATATTATTATTGGTACTTTAATACTTGATGCCACAGTTTTAAAGTGTTCTATAAGTCCCTTTTGAGTAGTCTTGTTATAGTAAGGTGTAATTACTAATACGCCATCCACCCCAATACTTTCTGCCCATTTGCTCATATCTACAGCAGATTGGGTACAGTTGCTTCCGGTGCCTGCAATAACTGGAATTCTCTTATTTACAGTATCAACAGTAAATTTTATTGTATTTTTCCTTTCTTCTAGAGTCATAGTGGAAGCTTCTCCAGTAGTTCCGCATATTACAATAGCATTAGTTCCTGATTTTATATTAAATTCTATCAGTTCCTTTAACTTGTCAAAGTCAACACCATTTTCATTGAATGGTGTAATAATGGCAACACCAGCGCCTTTAAATAAAGTCATAAAAAACACTCCCTTATATTTTATTAAATTTATTTTTTATTTGTTGTTTATTATATATTCAGCTATTTGAATAGCATTACTAGCGGCACCTTTCCTTATGTTATCAGCTACGACCCATAAGTTTAATCCATTATCAATGCTGAAATCTTTTCTTATTCTGCCAACATATACTTCATCATGTCCAGCTGCATCAATAGGCATAGGATAAACGAGGTTATCAGGATCATCCCTTAATATTATACCAGGAGCATTTTTGTAAAGCTCAAAAATATCCTTCAAATCGAAAGAATTTTTTAGTTCAACATTTATGCTTTCACAGTGGCTATATGCTACTGGAACTCTTGCAGTAGTTGCAGTTATTTTTAAATTGTCATCATGTAGTATTTTTTTTGTTTCGTTTACCATTTTCATTTCTTCTTTTGTGTATCCGTTTTTAAGAAAAACATCAATGTGTGGTAAAATATTTCCGGCTATAGGATAAGGAAACTTTTTAGGAGGATTATTTTTATATCCTTCTAATAAATCATTATATCCACCCATACCTGCTCCTGATACAGCTTGATATGTTGAATATATTATTCTTTTTATTCCGTATTTGTCTTTAAGAGGTTTTAAAGCTACCATTGCTTGAATTGTAGAGCAATTTGGATTTGCAATTATACCTTTGTTACATTTTATATCTTCTGGATTGACTTCTGGGACAACTAAAGGTACCTCTGGATCCATTCTCCACGCACTGCTATTATCAATTACAGTAATATTATATTTGGCAAAAATGGGAGCAAATTTTTCACTTACGCTTCCACCGGCCGAGAATAGTGCAAAATCTATTTTTTTATTTTTGATATTATCTTCTTTTAATTCTTCAACTAATACGTTTTCTCCTTTAAATTTTAAGAATTTACCTGCAGATCTTGAAGATGCATAAAAATAGATTTTATTTACTGGAAAATTTTTTTCCTCTAATACTTCTATAAATTTTCTTCCAACCATTCCTGTGCATCCAACAACTGCTACATTATAATTCATAATATGAACCCCTCCCAAAGTGTTTTTTATATATTATATAACTCAAATGAATAAAAATATATACTTTTTAAATAGAATAAGCTATAGTTTTGAAAAAATATAAAATTGGATATAATGAATAAATATAGGAACTTCTATATTTGTTATAAATACACAAAATAGTAATAATGTTATATTTGTATTTATTTTAACTAAATTGGTATAAGATTAGAATATAGTTTAAATTGTATACTCAATTTATTTTTATAATAATATCATAAAAAGGAGGAAAAGACACTTGTTAAATATAAAAAAACCACTGATTTTATTAACGGTTTTAATAAGTTTTACGGTTACAGGTTGTTTACATAAGGAAACATATCAAAAAAAAGAAATTATATCTGTTGATAAAAATCAATATTTAAATATGACTTTAGAATCTGAACCTCAAGGACTTGACCCTTCTAAAGATTATGATACATCATCTATTCAGGTTTTGACTGAAGTAAATGAAGCACTTACAAGAATTGAAAAAGATAAAAATGGAAATGAAGTAGTAAAACCAGCAGGAGCAAAAGGATGGAAGGTTACATCAGATGGATTAAATTGGACATTCTATTTAAGAAATAATAAATGGTCAGATGGTAGAAAAGTTACAGCTAAAGATTATGAATATGGTATAAAAAGAACATTAAATCCCAATATAAGATCAAAAAAAGCATATCTCTTGTATAATATAAAAGGAGCTAAAATTTATAATACATCTAATTATAATGTTTCATCTGATATAGTTTCTGTAAAGGCATTAGATGATAATACTTTAAAGATAACTTTAGAAGCTCCATGTGCATATTTTTTAAAATTAACTAGTTTTTCATTTATGCAGCCTCAGCGTGAAGATATTGTTAAAAAGTATACTGATAAATATGGATCAGATAGCAATTCAACAGTATTTTGTGGGCCATTCTTATTAAAACAATGGATTCATGGTGATAGAGTAGAACTTATTAAAAATAACAATTATTGGGATAAAAATTCTGTAAAACTTCAGAAAGCTACTATGGAGGTTTTGAAAGAAAATAATACTATATATTCACGATTACTGAACGGTTCAATTGATATTGCAAATATAATACAACCTGATTTGAAAAATAAATTAGATAAACAGAACAAATTTAATGTAATTAGTGTAAGTGAACCAACTACGGATTTTGATGTGTTTAATCAAAGCAACAAGTATTTTAAAAATGTGAATATAAGAAAAGCATTTTCACTTGCAGTTGATAGAGAGGAAGTATCTAAAACATTATGGAAGGGGTTATATACTTCTGCTTATGGATTAGTATCACCTTCTATTCAAATAGGAAATGAAAATTTCAGGAAAAAAGTAAATCAAGAACCTGTGAAACAATTACAAGAATTGGGTGAAAACCCTAAGAAGCTTTTAAATAAAGGATTAAAAGAAATAGGATTTGATGGTGATCCATCGAGTATAACTATAACATATCTTGAGCCTGATACAGATTATGAGCAGAAGAATATAGCAGAATTTCTTAAAAATATGTATCAGAAAAATCTAGGAATAAATATAAAGGTTGAATATGTTCCATGGGATAAATTTGAAAGTAAAATATTATCAGGGGACTATGAATTTGCATCTATGATATGGACTGCGGATTTTAATGATCCATTATCAGAATTACTTATGTGGAGTAAAGATTCACAGATGGTAAAAATAAATTGGAATGATAAAAATTACGATTCCCTGATAAAAAAAGCGGCGATTTTACCGCAAAGTCAGAATGATCAAAGATTTGAGAACTTAAAAAAAGCAGAAAATATATTGATCACACAAGATGCTGTTATTTCACCTATTGATTATAGGAATAACAATGTGTATAAGCGTAAATACATAAAAAATTTGATGTGCAATTCATTTGGATCTTTATATGAAATAAAATATGCTTATACTAATGGAAGATAGTTCTAAATATACAAAAACACCGTGCTAGGATACTTTAATTTATATCATGAATACATGAATAAATGTTGATTTAATGTAAAAAATAAGTATTAAAAGTGAGGGTGGTGTTATATATGGGAAGAACTCCATTAAAAAAAGTAATAAAGGCTAAACTAAAATCAAATAGAGAATTAAATGAAGCCGAAAAACTTAGAGAAAAGATGAAATTTGAGATAGCAGATGAACTAGGATTAAGTGAAAAAGTGGATAAGTACGGCTGGAGTGGTCTTACGTCAGAAGAGACTGGAAGAATTGGAGGTATAATGACCAAGAGAAAGAAGGATCTTAATCTTCCTAAAAATGATGTTATATTAAAAGAATATGAAAAATAGATTAATTGGCTTGCCTTGAATAGGTGAGCTGATTTATTGCTATGAGTGCATCATTTCATAAGAATGAAATAATGTATTTAAGATAATTTATTGACTTGAACATTTATAATATATATCATTAAGTAATGATATGATGATTCATAGGGAGTATATGGCTAAAGTATTTAATTAAAGTGAGATGATTAATATATGAATTGTTACGGAGATTTTGCTCATATATATGACGAACTTATAAATTCAGATATAGACTATTTGAAATGGTCAAAAGTGATATTAAAGATTTGTGATGACTTTAATGTTACAAAAAAGCGCTATTTGGATTTGTGCTGCGGTACAGGTAATATGACTCAAAATTTGGCTTCTTGTTTTGCGGAGGCATGGGCCGTGGATTTGTCTTATGATATGTTAACTGAGGCGGATTTAAAACTTAGAAATAATGCATTTAAAGTTAAAATGGTATGCCAGGATATGGCAAAGTTAAACCTAAATAGAAAATTTGATCTTATAACATGCTGCCTTGACTCAACTAATTATATCTTAAAGGAAGAAGACATGATAGAATATTTTAAGAGAGTGGCCTTACACTTAGAAGACAATGGAATATTTATATTTGATATAAATTCATATTATAAACTTTCAAATATTTTAGGAAATAATACTTATAATTATGATGATGAGAATGTCACTTATATATGGGAAAACTCTTTTAAAGAGAATGTTGTGGACATGTATCTGACCTTTTTTGTTCGGGAAGGTGATATGTATAGAAAATTCATAGAAGAACATATGGAAAGAGCATATACAGATAAGGATATACGTCTATTTATAAAACAGGCGGGTTTAAAGATATTAAAGACTATTGACAATTATGAAGATAAGAGTATAGATGATTCTACAGAGAGAATAGTTTATATTGTAAAAATAGATGATTAGAAGGAGATTTATAAGGTGAAGGATAAATTGGTAAGAGCGACTGCTAAAGGTGGAGAAATAAGAATAATAGCAGCAATAACTACAGAACTTGTAAATGAGGGCGTAAAAATTCATAAGTGCAGTGCAACTGCAGCAGCTGCACTTGGAAGGATGCTTACGGCTGGAAGTATCATGGGTTCCATGCTTAAATCAGATAAAGATAGTTTAACTTTGCAGATATCAGGTGGAGGAGAAGCTAAGGGGGTTGTTGTTACCTCGTATGCAGATGCACATGTAAAAGGCTATATTGGAAATCCTAATGTAGATCTTCCGGCAAATTCAAGGGGAAAACTTGATGTCGGTGGTGCTGTTGGTAAAAATGGAAATTTGACTGTTATAAGGGATATGGGCCTTAAAGAGCCGTATGTAGGGCAGGTACCAATATGTACTGGAGAAATAGGTGATGATCTTGCTTATTATTTTACAGTATCGGAACAGACACCATCTGCAGTTGGAGTTGGCGTACTTGTGAATAAAGATTTAAGTATAAAGGCAGCAGGTGGATTCATAATCCAGATGATGCCAGAAGCAGATGATTTAACAGCAGATTTAGTTACATACAGACTTCAAGAAATTCCATCTGTAACAAGTTTAATTGAAAAAGGAATGAGTGTAGAAGAAATACTGGAGTTTATATTCGAAGATATGGATTTAAAGATACTTGATAGCGTGCATCCTGTCTATAAATGTGACTGCTCAAGAGAAAGAGTTGAAAAGGTGCTTATGAGCATAGGAAGCAAAGATTTAAAGAGTATATATGATGACGGAAAAACTGAAGAACTCGTATGTGAGTTTTGCAATAAATCATATGAATTTACGCATGAAGATATAGGAAAAATACTTGAAAGTGTAAATAAATAGCATCACTGTATGATTACTAATTGTAAAAATATATTTTTCTAGCGTTGACAAGGTAAAGAAATTATTATATAATAACAATGTCCTTTAAGGATGTTGTTATTATTTGTTTCAGATGGTAGGTTTAATAATATGGGCGCATAGCTCAGCTGGGAGAGCATCTGCCTTACAAGCAGAGGGTCACAGGTTCGAGCCCTGTTGTGCCCACCATCAAGTTTTAAAATGCGGCCTAGTGGCTCAGCTGGTTAGAGTGCCGGCCTGTCACGCCGGAGGTCGAGGGTTCGATCCCCTTCTAGGTCGCCAATTTGGCCAGATAGCTCAGTCGGTAGAGCAGAGGACTGAAAATCCTCGTGTCCCTGGTTCGATTCCTGGTCTGGCCACCAGCATTGCGGGAGTGGCTCAGTGGTAGAGCGTCACCTTGCCAAGGTGAACGTCGCGAGTTCGAATCTCGTCTTCCGCTCCATTTTGCGGCGCTATAGCCAAGTGGTAAGGCAGAGGTCTGCAAAACCTTTATCCCCAGTTCAAATCTGGGTGGCGCCTCCAAACAGTAAAAAAGCAATTTAAGTATCGGTTTTGATATTTAGATTGTTTTTGTTTTTTATATTTACATTATAATTTTAATATACTCCCTCTATCTATAAGTCTATCATTTCTTAAAAATACAGGATTTACGCTATATTTATTCAAAAATTCAAGTACTTCTTTTCCATATTTGTAATATTTAAGATTTCCGTAAAAAGCCATAGTATGACTGTCTATTAATCCACAGCATCCTCCTATAAATCCATAATCAAGACCTGGAAGAAGTATGTCTCCAGGTGGAACCAAAAGTGTATCTATATTTTCGATTTTGACAGCATTTGCTATAGAAAGATCGCTTGTAATTATTGCTTTATTGCTGACAATAGCTGTTGAACATTTTGTATACCCCTGATTTACATTTATTTTTCTTTTCCGTTTCATGAAATTTAAAAGTACAGGATCTGTATATTTAATATTATGTATAAAAATATCATCTAGATTCACACTATTTAATATAATATCATTTGGATATTTGCTATTTAAATTATTTTTTGATAAAAAGATTTTATATCCTAAATTTCTCAACTTATTTATAAAGCTTAGGGGCATGTCTTTATGTACTAGAATTGTATTATTGTTTACAATTTTTAACAACATATCAGGATGGCCTGATACTGCTTCATAAAGTAAATCTGATTTAGGACACATAAGTGGCTTGAACCCAAGTTTTTTTAGATTATTTATTTCTTCAATGCTTGTTCTGCAATCTATAATTACACACATAAATTTCTCCTATTTAAGTTAGTATCGAGTATAACTTATTATATTATTATTGTCGATATTTGCAAATAAATTTTTGTATATACATTTTGTTTACACATATACTAATTTAAAGAAGGGAGTGTGTCAAATGTTATTACTTACTGTTGTATATGATGATAAAAGAGAAGATTTAATATATGATATAGAAAATGTAGTAAGGTATTTTAAAGAAAAGAACTTTATCATGGGAATTTCAGAAAATATACAGTCTAATACTCACTTCGTGAAGGTATTTTGTGATGGAGAATTAAGTGAAAAGGTATATAATCTATTCAATATGAATGTTGCAGGAATTATTTATAATATTGTTATAAATGAATTTTGTGATAAACATTTATTTGAATTGTTATCTGATACCTATTTCTTCTTAGGATATGATGAAATAGATCAAATTATGAAAAATATTAAGAGTGTACTAAAAGGATATGGTTACAAATTTGATCAAAACTCTATATACTGTATGAATAAAAAAAATATGATATTAGATAAAATTGCTGACTGCATAAGGGAGAATAATGAGATAAATATAAATGGTTTTATAAGATTTAGAATGAATGACCTTCAAGATGATTTGGAAAGTATTGTTGATAAAATAGTAGAACAATATATGGTTGAGAAAGAATATAATGATTTTATAAAACTTTTAAAGTATTTTGTTGAGATTCAGGAAAGTAGAATTGATGAGATAGATATAGTAATAACAGAATATGGTAAATATTTATTAAGAGATGCCACTGGAAAAGATATTACTCGTGAATTACTCATGGATTTGGATGAAATTCAGTATAAACAAAATTCTAATGAAGAGGACGTAATTATAGGCATTTTAATAACAAATTGTCCTAAAAATATAGTTATTCATGGTATGGAAAATATACAAAATGAAGAGTTTATAGGTACTATAAAAAATATATTTAAAGATAGGGTAAAAATTTGTGAGGTATGTGATTCGTGTAGTGCGGTAGAGGACAAATGTGAAAGTTTGTTTAACAGTAAAATTAAAAATTAGTTTTTTAAAATTATCTATTGACAAATATAAATACACATAATATAATGATCACAATAAATGATTAAAACTTTGAAAAGGAAGAGTAGATAACAGGCTACTTTAAGAGAGAGGAATCCATTGGTTGAAAGATTTCTTAGGTAAGTGTTATTGAAAACCACCTTTGAGTTGAGTATTGAACTTAGTAGATATTTCCGTAAATCTGCGTTAAAGATTCTGAGATGATTATAGATTTTATTTATCTATTATCAAATTGGGTGGAACCACGATTAATACTCGTCCCATGTTTTTGGGATGAGTTTTTATATTTTTGAATAAAGACTTTGAAAAGGAAGAGTAAATAATAGACTGCTTTAAGAAAGAGGAATCCACTGGCTGGAAGATTTCTCAGGTAAGTGTTATTGAAAACCACCTTTGAGTTGGATATTGAATTTTAGTAGGTATTCCCGCGTATCTGCGTTAAAGATTTAAGGTAACAAACATTAGGTATCGTTTAGTATTATATTTAATTTGTTGAAGTTGGGTGGAACCGCGATCTACACTCGTCCCATATATTGGACGGGTGTTTTTTATATATAATTATTTAATTATAAATTTATAAATAGGAGGAAACAGTCATGATAAAGATTACTTTAAAGAATAACAGTATTATGGAGGTTGAGAATGGAACCAAAGTATCAGAAGTGGCTTCTAAATTGAGTTCATCTCTGGCAAAAAAAGCTGTTGGAGCGAAAATAGATGGCGAAAAGGCAGAGCTTATGAGTGAATTAAATAAAGATTGTAAGCTTGAAATATTGACATTTGAAGATGAGGATGGAAAATGGATATTAAGACATACTGCTTCACATATATTAGCGCAAGCAGTTAAAAGGTTGTATCCTGATGTAAAGTTGGCTATAGGACCAGCAATAGATAATGGATTCTATTACGATTTTGATGCAGAATTTTCATTTACACCAGAAATACTTGAAAAACTTGAAGTTGAAATGAATAAAATAGTAAAAGAGAATTTGGAACTTAAAAGGTTTGAATTGCCCAGGGAAGAAGCTATAAAGCTTATGAAAGAAAAGCAAGAACCTTATAAAGTTCAGTTGATAGAAGATTTACCAGAGGATGCGGTAATATCTTTTTATAAACAGGGAGATTTTGTGGATTTATGTGCAGGTCCTCATGTTGGATCAACTGGTAAGGTAAAGGTCATAAAACTTCTTTCAATAGCAGGTGCTTATTGGAGAGGTGACGAGAAAAATAAGATGCTTCAAAGAATATATGGAACTGCATTTGAGAAGAAGGCAGATCTTGAAGAATATTTAAGAATGATGGAAGAGGCTAAGAAAAGAGACCATAGAAAGATAGGTAAAGAACTTGATTTATTTAGTATTCATGAAGAAGGACCAGGATTCCCATTCTTCCATCCAAAGGGAATGATTATAAGAAATACCCTACAGAATTTTTGGAGAGAAATGCATGAAGCGGCTGGATATGATGAAATAATGACTCCAATAATATTAAATGAAAAACTTTGGAGACAGTCAGGACATTGGGATCATTATAAGGAGAATATGTATTTTACAAAGATAGATGATGAAGATTATGCTATAAAACCTATGAACTGTCCTGGAGCAATAATTGTATATAAGAGTCAAATACATTCATACAGAGAATTTCCAATAAGATATGCTGAAATGGGTATTGTTCACAGACATGAAAAATCAGGTGCACTTCATGGACTTATGAGAGTTAGGTGCTTTACTCAAGATGATGCACATATGTTCTTGACTAAAGACAATATAAGAGATGAAATATTGAATGTTATAAAACTTATAGACAGTTTTTATAAGGTATTTGGATTCGAATATTTTGTTGAATTATCAACAAGACCAGAAAATTCAATGGGAAGTGATGAAGACTGGGAAGCAGCAACTGATGGATTAAGAGATGCATTGAATGCAGCAGGTATGGAGTATAGGGTTAACGAAGGAGACGGAGCATTCTATGGACCAAAGATAGATTTCCATTTAAAGGATTGTATAGGCAGAACATGGCAGTGTGGAACAATTCAATTGGATTTTCAAATGCCAGAAAGATTTGATTTAACTTATATAGGTGCAGATGGAGAGAAACACAGACCAGTTATGGTTCATAGAGTTGTATTTGGATCAATAGAAAGGTTTATAGGAATACTGACAGAACATTATGCAGGAGCATTTCCAACTTGGCTTGCACCAGTACAGGTTAAAATTATGAATATAACTGATGACCAAATTGAGTATGCTAAGAAGATCGCATGTGAATTAAAGAAAAATAAAATTAGGGTTGAACTTGATTTGAGAAATGAGAAGATAGGATATAAGATTAGAGAAGCTCAGCTTCAAAAAATTCCTTATATGCTTGTATTAGGACAAAAAGAAATGGAAGCAGGTAATATCACTGTAAGAAGCAGAAAACAAGGAGATCTCGGATCAGTTAAATTAAATGATTTTATAAAGAAAGTTAGAAGTGAAATAGATAATAGAATTAGTGAAATAGATTAATAACCAAATATGATTTCTATAATTTTTATGAGCCAATTTAGTATAAAATAATATTGACTTATTAAAAAATTAGTTATATAATAGCATATGTTAAGAAGAAACAGCCGTTTCTCACCTTACAGCACGGCTAGTAAGGTTTATGGAATTTTTGATTTTGTTATTCTAAGGACGGCTTAAGCCGTCCTTTTTATTGTTAACTTATAAAGTTTTGTTAAAAACACCTAGGAGGTGAAAATTATTAATAAAGATTTTCTTAGTAATGAAAGCATAAGGGAAAAGCAAGTAAGAGTTATTGGAAATGATGGTTCACAAGTTGGGGTTATGTCATCCAGGGAAGCACTTAAGATTGCAGAAGAAAAAGAATTGGATTTAGTTTTAATATCACCGAATGCAAAACCACCAGTTTGTAAAATAATGGACTTAGGTAAATATGTTTATGAACAGACTAAAAAGGATAAAGAAGCTAAAAAGAAACAAAAGGTCATAAATATAAAAGAAGTTAGATTGAGTCCTACTATAGAGGAACATGATATATCCATTAAATCGAATAATGCAAGAAAATTTTTGATGGCAGGAGACAAGGTTAAAGTTACTGTTAGATTTAGAGGAAGAGAAGCTGACTATTCATTTATAGGCAAGAAAATATTAGATGAGTTTTACAGTAAGCTTGAAGATATCTGTGTTAAGGAGAAAGCTCCTAAATTAGAAGGAAGAAATATGATAATGGTTTTATCACATAAGAAAGCATAATTGAGAGGAGGAATTTATTATGCCAAAAATGAAAACAAAAAGAAGTGTAGCAAAGAGATTTAAGGTTACAGGAACAGGTAAATTAAAGAGATCAAAAGCTTTTAAAAGTCATATATTAACAAAAAAGAGTGCAAAGACTAAGAGAAATTTGAGAAAAGCAGGATATGTTTCATCAACTCAAGAAAAGACGATGAAAGAATTAATGCCTTACGTATAAAATCAATTGTAGAAGGAGGTTTTTAAAATGGCAAGAGTAAAAAGAGCGGTAAATGCACGTAAAAATCATAAAAAAGTTTTAAAACTTGCGAAAGGCTATTATGGAGCTAAAAGTAAGCTATTTAAAACTGCTAATGAAACAGTAATAAGAGCATTAAGAAATGCATATGTAGGAAGAAGATTAAAGAAAAGAGATTTCAGAAAGCTTTGGATAGCAAGAATAAATGCAGCAACTAGAATGAATGGTCTTTCATATTCAAAATTTATGAATGGAATAAAAACTGCAGGAATTGATATAAATAGAAAAATGCTTTCAGAAATAGCTATAAATGATCCAAAAGCTTTTACTAATTTGGTGGATATAGCAAAAAAGCAATTAAACGCATAGATTATACATAAAATACAGCAGAATGCTGTATTTTTTATTTTATAGGGTTTATAAATGAAAGCTTAAGTTATATGTAAGCTTGGAATTACAAACCCTATAGTAAAACATACTTACTCTTAAATAGGTGATTTGAATGGATAAAATTTATAGTAAAGATAATAGTATTATAAAACATACAAGGAAGTTGTCACAAAAAAAGTATAGAATTCAGAAGAATCAATTTCTTGTAGAGGGATTTAGATTTGTTAGTGAAGCATTAAAATCTGATTTTCAGGTTCCTGTAATTTTATTAAGTGAAAGAGTGCAGAATAAATGGCTGACTTTAGAATCCCGATACAATATTTGTGAAGATACTAAAATATGTTTACTTGAAGATAAATTATTTAATTATATAAGTAATACGGATAATCCACAGGGTATAGCAGCTGTAGTTAATAATAAAAAAATAAATGTAAAAAATGAAGATGGATTTTATATACTTGTAGATAAAGTTCAGGATCCGGGAAATATGGGTACTATTATAAGGACAGCCGATGCTGCTGGAGCACTTGGAATTTTACTTACAAAAGGTACAGTTGATGTATATAATGAAAAGACACTTAGATCAACTATGGGATCGATATTCCATATACCTGTTATACAGGATGATAGTTTGGAAAAGTTGAATTTACTAAAAAAGCATGGTTTTAAACTTATAGCAAGTTCTCTTGATACTGACAAAAATTTTTATGATTTAGATTTGAATAAAAAAGTTATAATAGCCCTGGGCAATGAGGGAAATGGAATCAGCAGCCAGATCTTGGATTTATCAGACATAAAAATTAAAATACCTATGCCGGGAAATGCGGAATCATTAAATGTATCTATAGCTGGAGCTGTTATAATGTTTGAAGTTGTAAGACAGATAAATACAGAAGTTTAGCAAATAAATAAATATGTGTTGACAATTTGTATGTATATATGTAAAATATAAAAATAATAAGTTATCATATTTTACTGTGATAGAGAGAGTAAATATATTATTTTTCTAAAGAGAGAAAAGGTTATTAGCTGTGAGCCTTTTGGAGATGTATATATTGAAGTTCACTCTTGAGTTCCAGTTGTGAAATAGATTAGCAGCTGGCGGTTAAAGCCGATATATTTTTAAAGTGAATATCATTTGCTGATATTAAACTGGGTGGTAACGCGGATATAAGTTCGTCCCTTATTTGGGATGGGCTTTTTTTATTTATAAAAACATAAGGAAGGAGAAATTAAAATGAAGCAAAAATTAGAAGATATAAAAAATAGTGCAATTGAATGCTTAAAAAATGTTAAAAACACTTCAGACATTGATAGTATTAGGATTAAATATTTAGGTAAAAAGGGTGAACTGACACAAATACTTAGAAGCATGAAAGAGTTATCTAAGGAGGAAAGACCTGTAGTTGGTAAAATGGCAAATGAGATAAGGACAGCGTTAGAAGGTGCTATAGAAAAAGCTTTAAAAAACATAAAAAATGGTGAGAAGGACACAAGATTAAAAAATGAAATTATTGATATTTCAATGCCTGGAATAAGACAAAACTTAGGGAAAAGACATCCTTTAGAGCAAACTTTGGATCAGATGAAAGAGATATTTGCAACTATGGGATTTACAATTGAAGAAGGACCCGAAGTTGAGCTTGACTATTATAATTTTGAAGCATTAAATATACCTAAGAATCATCCAGCAAGAGGTGAACAGGACACTTTTTACATAAATGATAATATAGTTTTAAGAACTCAAACCTCTCCAATACAGATAAGAACCATGGAGAAGCAAAGGCCGCCTATAAAGATGATATCTCCAGGAAAAGTATATCGCTCGGATTCAGTTGATGCAACACACTCACCTATTTTTTATCAAATGGAAGGACTTGTTGTTGATAAAGGGGTGACTTTTGCAGACTTAAAAGGAACACTAGAAGCATTTGCAAAGAAAATGTTAGGTGATAATATAAAAACTAAATTTAGGCCTCACCATTTTCCATTTACCGAACCCTCGGCTGAAATGGATGTTACATGTTTTGTATGTCATGGCGAAGGCTGCAGAGTTTGTAAAGGTGAAGGCTGGATAGAATTATTGGGATGTGGTATGGTGCATCCTCAGGTGCTCAGAAATTGTAATATAGATCCAGAGATATATAGTGGATTTGCTTTTGGACTTGGGGTTGATAGAATGGTTATGCTAAAATATGGACTTGATGATATAAGACAACTTTATGAAAGTGATATGAGATTTTTAAATCAGTTTTAGTTAGAATAATTAAATATGCAAAGCAGTGTGAAAAGGAGAGATGGTTAATGAAGGTTCCAGTTAAATGGTTAAGTGATTATGTTAATATAGAAATTTCACCTAAAGAACTTGGAGATAGGCTTACTTTAAGTGGATCAAAAGTTGAAAGTGTGGATATAACGGGAGATGAAATACAAAATGTAGTTACAGGTAAAATTGTTGAAATAAAAAAGCACCCTGATGCTGACAGACTTTCGATATGTCAGGTGGATATAAATAAAGATGAACTTTTGCAAATAGTTACAGCTGCAACAAATATGAAAGAACAAGATATAGTTCCAGTTGCACTCCATGGTTCAGTACTTCATGACGGTGTAAAGATAAAAAAGGGTAAATTAAGAGGGGTTATGTCAAATGGAATGTTCTGCTCTGAGCAAGAACTTGGTCTTGCTGGAGATAAGCCTGTATATGGACTTATGATACTTCCTCAGGATGTACCTATTGGAGAGGATATAAAAGATGTATTAAATATGACAAGTGCAGTAATTGATTTTGAGATAACATCAAATAGACCGGATTGCTTGAGTGTATTAGGAATAGCAAGGGAAACAGCAGCTACATTAAACTTAAAGTACAGAATGCCAAATACTAAATATACAGCAGGATGTAATGATGATGTTAATGATGAATTTAAAGTAAAAATAAATGATAGCCTTTGTAAAAGATATATGGCGAGAGAAATCAAAAATGTTAAGATAGAGCAGTCTCCAGGATGGATGCAGGATAGACTTTTAGAAGCAGGAGTAAGACCTATAAACAATATTGTAGATATAACTAATTTCGTAATGCTTGAGTTTGGAGAACCAATGCATGCATTTGATACAAGGCAAATATCTACTAACACAATTGTAGTTGACAGGGCATCGGAAGGTGAAAAATTTACAACATTAGATGGACAGGAAAGAATATTGAATTCTGATGTTTTGACCATAAAAGATGGAGAAAAAACTATAGGGCTTGCAGGAATAATGGGAGGACTTAATTCTGAGGTTAAAGATGACACAGCATCTATAATATTTGAATGTGCAAACTTTGATGGTACCAATATACGAGTATCTTCCCGGATGTTAGCTCTTAGAACAGAGGCTTCATCCAGATTTGAGAAAGATTTGGATCCTAATCTGGCAGAGATTGCATTAAATAGAGCATGTAATCTTGTTCAGGAATTAGGTGCTGGAGAAGTATGCAGAGGGACTATCGATATGTATCCAAATAAAGTTATTCCTCATGCAGTTGAAGTTGATTCAGTATGGATAAATAAATTTCTTGGAACTGATATAGATGTAGAAAGTATGAAAGAATATTTAGATAGATTAGAACTTGAAACTAAGATAGATGATAAAAAATTAATTATAGATGTTCCTACGTTTCGATCCGATATAAACATAAAAGAAGATGTTGCAGAAGAGATAGCAAGAATTTATGGATATAATAAAATACCTGATACAATGATAAGAAGTGTCAGTATGAAAAGTGGAAAAAATAGAAAGCAGCATCTTGATGATAAGGTTATAGAAACATTAATCGGATGTGGAATAAATCAATCCATAAGCTATTCCTTTATAAGTCCGAAGATATTTAACAAATTACTTCTTCCAGAAGACAGCAGTTTAAGAAGAGCTGTTAAAATAAAGAATCCACTCGGTGAGGACTTTAGTGTAATGAGAACTACTTCAATAGGTTCTATGATGGAAGCACTTAGCAGAAATTATTCAAGAAATAATGAGAGTGCACGATTATTTGAGGTCGGGAAAATTTATATACCTAATGAAGATCCAGATAAACTTCCAGAAGAAAAGAATATTGTAACTATAGGAATTTATGGTGGAGTGAATTATTTTAACTTAAAGGGTGTAATTGAGAATTTACTAGAAGCACTTAAAGTGGAAAAGTATTCATTAAAAAGGGAGACAGGAAATCCTACTTTTCATCCGGGGATAACTGCAAAGTTATATTTAAAAAAGGATTTTGTCGGCATCTTTGGAGAGGTGCATCCTGATGTACTTGATAATTACGGTATGGAAGAAAAATGTTATATTGCAGAATTGAATTTAGATGTATTTTATAATTATGCAAACTTAGATATTAAATATAAACCTCTTCCGAAATTCCCTGCTGCGACGAGAGATATTTCAATTATTATAGATAAGGATATACTTGTTCAAGATGTGGAAGATATAATGAGAAAACAGGGATCATCTATACTCGAAAGCGTAAAATTATTTGATGTTTATACTGGAAAGCAGATACCTGATGAAAAGAAGAGTTTAGCATTTTCTTTAACATATAGGAATGAAAATAGAACATTAAAAGATACTGAGGTAAACAAGTTGCATGATAAGATCATAAGAACTCTGGAAAATAAATTAGGTGCACAACTTAGATAGTTATAATAAAATTTGAGGGAATTTCATTTATTACAAATTGAAATTTCTTCAAATTTTATACAATAAATTTTGATATAAGTATTTATTTATGATATTATTATAATAATAGATTTATAATATACTATTTATCTAAGAGGTGTTCTTATGAACGTTGTAACAGTTAAAATTAATGGAGTAGAATATAACTTAAAAGGTAATGAACAAGAAGAATACCTACATAAAGTAGCAGTTTATGTAGATAAAAAGGTTAGGAGTATAACTGAAAATAATATTAAGTTAAGTACGGCATCGGCAGCAATTTTGTCGGCTTTAAATATAGTTGATGATATGTTTAAACAAAAGGATAAGTATGATCAGCTCAAGGCTAAGTTTGATGATATAGATAAAAAAAATAAGGATTACGAAGAGGATATTCAATCTTTTAAGAAACAGTTAAAACATTTGGAAGAATATAATGGAGAACTTCAGTCAAAGTTAAAGAACAATACTAATGCACAATATATTGAAGAGAAGGAAGAGTATATAAATAAAATAATGCAAGAAATGGAAGTACTTCAAGAGACAGCAAAGAGATACATGAAAGAGAATAAGGAAATAATAGCTCAGAATAAGCAGATTAAATTTGAACTTCAGTCTTCTAAATATAAGGTATTGGATCTTAATCATAAATTAATGGAAAATCAGATAGATTTGGCAAAAGAGAAAAAAAAAAATAATGTCTTACTAAGAGATAAATAAGCTAATGCATTTAAGGCAGTTGGCTTATTTTTTTGTTTTAAAATCTATATATGGTCATCAATTTTTGATATTTATCATATTATAATTGGGGAGGAGGATAAATATGTCAAGTCAAAAAATACAGTTCTCATGCAGCAGAAGTCTAATACTTACAAATTTACATCCTGATAGGAATTTTAAAAAAAGCATTTTGGATGTTGGATTTTATAATGGAGATTTATATCAAAGTTATTTGTATTTTAAATCTGATGATTCATATGAAAATTATATAATAATTTCTGCTATTTTGAGATTATATGTGAAGAAGCAAATTTCTAATGGTATGACTAATACTTTATATATTTATCCACTTGAACAGAAGTTCAATAGATTTACGACTTTTAATAATATGCCAGAAGTTAGTAATGAATTTATTGAATTCAATATACATGATTGTGATAAATGGCTGGATATAGATATAACGAGTCTGTTTGATAATAATGATAATATTTTAAAGAATGGTATGCTTTTAAAATCAAATGGAGATGCGGATTCACTTGTGCGTTTTTACTCCAATTTGGTTAGTAATTATAAAATTGTTCCAAAATTATTCTTAGAATATTATACAGAAAATAATTTTAACGATGGAAGATATGTGGAAGTAAGAAAAAGAGTTTTTATCTTAGATTTTGAAGGTGAGGAAGTTACTCAGCCTATAAATGTAGAAAGAATGATACAAGGAACATTTTTCATAAATAATTTAAGCACTAGTGATTTAAATGCAAAAATTGAGGTGAGTTTTGATTTAAGCACATGGGTTGGAGAACAGGAAGTTAATGTGAGTGCTAATAGTAATGACGTATTAGTTGCCCAGTATTATGGGAAATATTATAGAGTTGTTTTAAGTTCACCAGGTAATACTGCAAGTGTGGAAATAAAATTCATCTATCAGGTATATAAGTAAATTGCATATATTGCGTATTAAGCTTTGTTTTAACGACATAAGTAGAATTCTTACGTAGTGGAATACTGTAAGGCTTCTACACGTTAAAACTTTTTATAAATCTAAGACTTGTGCTGTTAAAAATCTAAAAAACCTGGGTAAACTCATACCTCAAACAGTATCCAGAACTTTAAGATTTTTAACATCACTTTGTCAAGATTTATAGAGAAAGTTTTAAATGTGTCTTCAGCCTCACAGTATTCCACTACGTAAGAATTCTACTTATATTTGCAGCAAATGCTTGATACGATATCCATCTCTGTTTAGATATATGTTATATATAAAATTCCCCTAAAATACTTTGCTAAGAACTGTAAAAAAACTTTTTAAATGTGCTTTCATTTCGTTTTTACACCCCTACGTATAAGCCCAGTTTGTCCTTATAAAACATACTTATCTAAAATAAAATGCTTAATAGTATATCAGTAATTGCATAACTTCATGTAAATTCGATAAGTACTTTGTGAATATGATTTCGCCTTTAAGGGTTTAGGGCGATTAGCTCTAGTGATTTATATTATAATTATAATTTTTAGCTATCTGATAAAGTAATTAAAAAAGTTTGGATAAGTTCTTACTTTAAACTTACAGGATCAGCAAATAATGTTGTCTTTTTTTATAATGATCTAACAAGTTCAGTTACCGTTATTTAATTAAAATCATTCCTTAATCTCGATAAATTATTTTTTATATGATTTTGAGACGATTAATCCTCAGCCCGTTAGGGCGTTCTGTTTTTCTTACGAAGTGTAGATTACATTCTGATTTTGAATATATTTAATACTTTATTGAGAAGAATTGCGTTACTTATTATAACTCGTATAATTTTGAAATATCCCTTTGGGATTACTGCTATATATAAAAGGACTATGTCTGTAAAACTTCTATAAGAAAAAAGTACAACGATGAAAATCATAATGTAATGTACACGAATACTATACGAGAAAATGAGTGAGATTATGTATGATTTAAGTCTAAATAGGGCAAAAGATTTTTAAGTTGATTTAATTATAGATAGGTTTAAGGTTCCAGATAAAAAACTAAAGTAATAAAATACTCCCTTTCGGGTTGCAAACGAAGTCTTAAAAAGATAAAACTATTAATTGAATTTATAATAGAAAAATCCAAAAAATAAATTTGCTTACTGAAAAATGATACAGATCTTATAATATAAATCAACAGGGCTAATCGCCCTAGACCCTTAAAAGTGAAATTATATTCAGAATATACTTATCAAGTTTACGTGTAATTACTTATATACTTTTATTAGTATGTTAAGCATTTGGTTTAAATATATAGTTTGTCCTTATATCTATATATCTAACAACAATGCTTGATATGCAATATACACATTTCATTAATTTGAGAAATGGGAGGTATTATGAAAAAAATAGTTTTTTTTGTTAAGAGCGGACTTGATACTTTTTTGAAAGATATAATTTTAGAATTGTCAAAGGTGTATACAGTTAAAAAGGTAATAGTTGGTTTTTATAATCAAATTGATAAAGAAATGAAAGAAGCAGATATATGTTGGTTTGAGTGGTGTGATGATCTTGTTGTTTATGGAAGTAAGTTAGATGTTGCAAAGGAAAAAATAATAGTATGCAGACTTCACAGTTATGAAGTTTTTACAAATTATATAAATTTAGTAAATTGGAGAAACATAGATAAACTTATATGTGTAGGTAAAAATATATGTGATATTTTAAAAAACAAGATTAGTGTAGAAGATAAAAAAGTTGAGGTTATACAAAACGGAATAAATATAAATAGTTATAACTATAAAGATAGATCTGATGGAATTAATATAGCATATGTAGGATACATTAATTTTAAAAAGGGACCTATGCTTCTCATTCATACTTTCAAAGCAATGTATGAAAAGAATAGAAATTATAAACTTTATATAGCAGGCGAATTTCAAGATGAAAGGTATGTACTTTATTTCTCTCATATGATAAAGAAAATGCATATGGAAAAAAATATAATTTATAATGGATGGCAGGATGATATAAACCAATGGCTTGAGGATAAAAACTATATATTATGTACAAGTGTACTTGAATCTCAAAATTTAAGTGTAATGCAGGCTATGAGTAAAGGAATAAAGCCTGTAATTCATAATTTTGTTGGTGCTGAAGACATATATCCGTATGAATATTTGTGGAATAGCATTGATGAAGCGGTAAATATGGTATGTAATCATAATTATAATTCGAAAGAATATAGAAATTTTATAGTTAATAATTATTCCTTAGATATACAAAAAAATAAAATATTAAAGTTAATAGATAGTTTAGAAAATAATTGACTATAGAGTATTCTTTTGACACATTTGTATTGAAGTTTCAATATTATAAATATTGAAGCACGCAAAATGTTTTTACCGTCATAAGAATAAGGAGTGAGAAACTTTGTCTAATAATATAGTATTTCAACATTCAGCAGGAGAACTAAAAAGTGCTGTATATGGTTATGATGGAAGCCAATATAGACCTATAAAAACAAATTCTAATGGAGATTTAAATGTAAGTATACAGGAAGTTGACTCGATTACAAGTGGGACAGTTCAAGTAAGCAAAGGTACACTTACAGCAGTAGAAGAGATAGATTCAATAACGAATGGTACAATTCATGTAAGTTCAGGAACTCTATCAGAAATAGAAGAAGTAGGTAGTGTAAGTTCGGTAACAGGGGGAACAGTTCAAGTAAGCAAAGGTACACTTACAGCAGTAGAAGAGATAGATTCAATAACGAATGGTACAATTCATGTAAGTTCAGGAACTCTATCAGAAATAGAAGAAGTAGGTAGTGTAAGTTCGATAACAGGGGGAACAGTTCAAGTAAGCAAAGGTACACTTACGACAATAGAAAAGATAGATTCAATAACAAATGGTACAGTTCATGTAAGTACAGGAACTGTTTTAACTCAAGGATTTGATGGAATAAGTAATCAGAGTATTAAGGTTGATACTAATGGTCAACTTATGGTTGGCCTTTATGATAGGGAATTTACAGAAATGTCGGAAACAATAGCTGATATATCTACAACAGGAACTTTTGGAACTGTTATTGATACTTCTAAGTATCAGGATTATTCTTGGTATATTAATAGGCTATCTTCATCTACAGGTGATACCATAAACGTGCAACTTGCAGTAGCACCAACTCCAACAGCAAATTATGCGTTAATAGGAGGAATGGGAACAGTAATTGGAGAAACAGCACAAGTTATTACTAATGAATATTATTTTCATTATACAAAACTCAAAGTTTGGACACCATCAAGAACAGCAACTGTTCAGGTGTGGTTTAATGGCAGATATTAAGAATCATCTTAACGAAGTACCTTGAGAAAGGTACTTCATTGATATTTGATTTTATTTTTAAAAAATAATGAGGTGATTTGTAAATGCCAAAAGAAATTAGTCTTTGTATGATAGTAAAAGATGAAGAAAGAGATATCAAAAGATGTTTGGAAAGTGTTAAGGATTTAGTTGATGAAATTATATTAGTAGATACAGGCTCAAAAGATAAAACAGTTGAAATAGCAAAAAGTTACAATGCAAAGATATATTATTTTAAATGGTGTGATGATTTTGCCATAGCCAGAAATGAATCCTTAAAGTATGCGACTAAGGATTGGATATTAATTATGGATGCGGACGATGAATTTTGCATGGATGATAGGATTAAATTCAAAGAGTTAAAATCAAATCTTGATAAAAAGTATATATATTATTTTGAAACTTTAAGTTATTTAGGATATGAAAAAGGCTTTGATATAAGTATTAATATGAATCCACGCCTTTTTAAAAATAGATATGGTTATTATTATAGGGGCGCAGTTCATAATCAGCTTCTAAATAGTAAAAATGAGGCTTTGTCAAAATTTGAATCGATAAGAATATATCATTATGGCTATATAAATAAAAAAATGATAGACAAAAATAAAAGAAATAGGAATATGACAATTTTAGAAAAGTTAATAAAGAAGAATCCAGAAAATAAGTTTAATTATTTTAATTTGGGTAATGAATACTGTTGCTTAAATAAAAAATGTGAAGCTTTAAGATGTTACTATAAATGTTATGAGGATTTTAAACCGTATTTGGGGTATTCTCCAAAACTTATAGAAAGAATAGTAGAAGTAAATTATGAGATGAGAAATTTTCATAAAGCGATTGAATTTATAAATGTAGGACTAAGTTATTATCCGGATTTTTCAGATTTATATTATTTAAAAGGGATAATATGTGACGAACTCGGTGAATATTTATCTGCAATAGAGTCGTTTAAGACTTGCATAAATATTGGTAGTCCACCTGGATTTTTAAAATCAATTTATGGTGTTGAAGATTTCAGATCATTTGATGAATTATCAAGAATATATATAAAATTAAAAGATTACGATAAGGCATATATGTATTCTATCGAATCACTTAAGGTAAAACCAGATTATTTAGGACCGCTTATTAATATTTTAAATATATTCAAGGAGAAAGGTTTATCTATAGATAGAATTAAATTGAATATAGAAAAATTTTTTTCTGATTTTCCACGAGAATATTATTTTATTGCAGATTTATTTTATAAAGAAGGGTACTATGATACAGCTTTAGAATATATACGAAAGTTAGATAACACTAAATTATACTATAAAGAAGTATGTGTTTTAAAGTCAAATATTTTTGCTAGAATTGGTGAGTTTGATGCTTGTGTAAGGCTTAATAGTATATATCAAGGAAAGTTAGTATATCTTAAGTTGTTTACTAATAATATAATAAGCTTGGTTATTATGAAGAAATACAAGACAGCTTTAGAAGAACTGAATAAATTTAATCATAAAGGTTTATCGGAATCGAAAAGTGTTAAAAAATGTTTTAGAGTGTACAAAGAGATGGTTAATATTTTTATGGACAAAGATGTAGAAGATTTGTCAAGTGATGAAAATGATAGACAGTATACTAAATTTATAATTGAGATAATTGAAATATTTATAATAAACAATAAGCTTCAAAAATCAGATAGAGTACTTAAGCTCATGGATTGTATAAAAGATAAATATAAATTTATTGAGATAGGAAAATTGTATTTTAAATATGGATATTTTGATAGAGCTAAGGATCAAATATTTAAATCTGTAAAGATGTATAACCTGATTGATAAAGAGAGTGTAGAAATTTTAAAGAAATGTATTTGCGCTAATAAATAAAAATTATAGGAGGAGAAAGAGATGAATGGCTGATCAAATTAGTTTATGTATGATTGTCAAAAATGAGGAGAAAGATCTTCCAAGGTGTCTTGAAAGTATTAAAAATTTGGTTGATGAAATTATAATAGTAGATACAGGATCAACTGACAGTACGATTGATATAGCAAAGAATTACGGTGCAAAAGTATATTATTTTAAATGGTGTGATGATTTTAGCAGAGCTAGAAATGAATCATTGAAATATGCAACTAAAGATTGGATACTAATTATGGATGCAGATGATGAATTTGCGCAAGATGATAAGCAAAAATTTAATGAGTTAAAGGATAAGCTTGATGTAAGCAAGACGTATTTTTTTGAAACAGTATGCTATTTCGGAATGGCTAAAGGGAATAATATAAGTATAAATTTAAATCCTAGATTATTTAAAAACAACTATGGATACAGTTATAAAGGTGTTATACACAATCAATTGATAAATTCTGATCATCCGATAAATGGTATATGTGAGTCTATAAGAATATATCATTATGGTTATTTAGACAATGAGATTTTAAATAAAAAGAAAAACGAGAGAAATATTAAAATTCTTAAAAAGGAAATAGAAAAAGATCCTCAAAATAAGTTTAATTATTTTAATATAGGAACAGAATATTCATCAATCAATGATGAGAAAAAAGCTTTAGAAAATTATTATAAGGCATATGATAAATTTAATCCATCAACTGGTTTTGCACCAAAACTTATAGAAAAAATAGTGATTTCGAATTACAATCTAAAACGTTTTGATACATCAATAGAATTTATTGAAACAGGAATAAAGTATTATCCTGAATTTACGGATTTATACTATTTAAAGGGATTAGTACTTGAAATGCAGCATAAACCAACTATGGCAATAGAAGTGTTTGAAAAATGCTTGAAATTGGGGGAAGCTCCATTTATGCTGAAATGTATGTATGGAACTGGAACTTTTAAAGCTTCGTATGAACTTTCCAAAATATATCTGTATTTAAAAGATTATGATATGGCATATAAATACTCTGTTGATACTTTAAGATTTAAATCCGATTATCTTGTACCATTATATAATATAACTCATATATTGAAGAAAAAAAATACACCCATAGATAAATTTAAGCAGATTATAGAAAATTTTTTTCATGATATCAAAAATCAATATCAGATTATTGCAGACTTATTTTATATGGAGGGATATTATGATATTGCACTAGAATATATAGACAGATATTCTAGTGAGAACACTCCCGAGGATTTGGCTTTTTTTAAGATTAAATGTTTAATAAGATCTAAAAAATTTGAGGAGTGTATTAAGTATACAGAAGGAGTATCAGAAGAAAATTTATATTACTTTCAAATTTCTATGTATAGAATTATATGTTTTTTAGTTTTGGGTAAATATGATTTTGCCCATGGAACGATAAGACAATTTTATCTTGAAAGAAATGATCATAACAAAAAAATTATTAATGTCTACAATGAATTGATAAGTATATTTGAAGGAAAGGAAACATCTATTTTGTCAGAGGATGAAAATGAAAAAGAATATACCTCAGCTATATTTGAAGTATTTGAAATACTTTTAGCTAACATGGAATTTGATAAATTTGAAAAGTCACTTGAGTTGTTGAACTTAATAAGTGATAAATCAGTGCTCCTTCAACTTGGCAAATTGTATTATAAATATGGCTATAGAGATATGGCAAAAAAAGAGATATTGAGATCCATAAAAATGTTTGACTTAATTGACAGTGAAAGTCTAGATATATTAAAATCATGTATTTAAATTAAAATGGGGTTTGTGGATGAAAGTTTAACTTATGCTCCGGCCGGGATTTCCAAAATACGTCACATAAAAAATTTCTAATAAGTGTAAGCTTGCAATTACAAACCCCATGAGCGTAAAGTTAAGCCAAAATTTAGCACCAGGTAATTAAATTTATAGTTATAAAATAAATAAAAAAGGTCACTCCTAAAAGTAATAAAAAAAAACAAGGAGTGATCTTTATGAAAAACAATATAGTAGGTAGTATGCACAAATTAGAAAAAATTATTAATGATATTTCAAAGAAAACTATAAATAAAATAGCAGTAGATACTAAATTCACTAAAAGGTTTAGTAAATTAGATGGATTCACATTTTTTAAGGCATTTACATTCGGGATATACAGCCTTCCGGCCCCATCATTAAGAACTATATCAGATTTTTGTGAGGACAAAACTTTTAACGCGAAGATTTATAATACTTTATAAATATGATCTTGTTATTGTATAATAAAATTTGAATGAATTTTTGTTTTAGGAGATGAACGGATGAAAAAAGTTGAGCTACTGGCACCTGCAGGAAGTTTGGAAAGTTTATATGCGGCAGTTCAGTCTGGAGCTAATGCTGTTTATATCGGCGGTGATAGATTTTCTGCAAGAGCTTATGCATCAAATTTTGATAATAATAGTATTAAAAAAGCAGTCAATTACTGTCATTTGTATGGTGTTAAAGTGTACGTGACAGTAAATATACTGCTAAAATATAATGAAATGAAAGAGGCATTAAAATATGCCGGATTTTTATACAACTCTGGTGTTGATGCTTTAATTGTTCAAGATATGGGGTTTGCAGCCTGTATAAAAGAGCTTATTCCAGGGTTCGAACTTCATGCATCAACTCAGATGACAGTTCATAATGCAGAAGGTGCAAGGTTTTTAAATTCTCTAGGGTTTAAAAGAATTGTACTTTCAAGGGAGCTTTCATTAAAAGAAATAAAATATATATCAAAAGATATGGGTATAGAAACGGAAATGTTTATACATGGAGCTCTTTGTATATGTTACTCAGGTCAGTGCCTTATGAGTAGTCTTATAGGTGGAAGAAGTGGCAATAGAGGCAGATGTGCCCAGCCATGTCGGCTTCCATATACAATAATAAATAAGGAAAATGAATCTAAATGTAAGGGATATTTATTAAGTCCTAAGGATATGTGTACTATTGAAAATATTAGAGATATTATAGAAAGCGGTACTAGATCCTTGAAAATAGAAGGAAGAATGAAGCGGCCGGAATATGTGGCAGGCGTTGTCTCAGCCTATAGGAAGGCAATAGATATTGCCATTGCTTCAAAGAAGTATGAGGATTTAAGCAATGAAAAAAAGCATTTACTTCAGTTATTTAATAGAGAAGGTTTTTCAAAGGCTTATTTATATGGAAATGTGGGAAAAGATATGATGGCATATTCATTCCCTAAAAATACTGGAGTTTTAATTGGGAAAGTGAATAAAGACTTGAGTGTAATACTTAAGGAAGATATATCTATAAAAGATGGAATTAGATATGGAAATTCTGGACTGACAGTTTCTAAGATAATTAAAAATAATGAAGAAGTTGAAAAAGCGAAGAAGGGTAATAAAGTTATTTTAAAACCATCTAATTTTAAAAGAGGTGACGATCTTTATAAAACTTCTGATTTTAACTTTCTTAAGGAGCTGCAGGGCAAATACAATAATAATTTTAATAGAAAAATAAACCTTGATGTAAAGGTGAATTTTAAATTGAATGAACCTATAAGGTTAAGTGCTTATTACAATAATGTAAACTACTCAATTGAAGGAGCAATAGTCGAAAAGGCAATAAAAAAACCTGTTATGAAGGAAGATATTATAATACATTTAAGTAAAAGTGGTGATACGCCATTTAAATTTTCAAATATAATATTTGAAGCCTATGAGAATGGATTTTTACCAATATCCAAGATAAATGAAGTCAGGAGAGAATTTATAGAGAAACTTGAAAATAAGTCTACAGAAGTTTTAGAAAAAGCAGACATAAATTTAAAGTATATGTCCAAAATTTTTAAAGATGAAAAAAAATCTCATCTATTACCTGAATATATGATATGCGTAAATACTGAGGAACAATTAAGAGCAGTTAAAGACAGTGGATTTAAAGATATAATAATTGATATGTTTTATAGGTCAAGTGATAATTTTGAGGATTTAATAGGCAAAAACAGTGATTTCAATCTTTGGATTAAGGTACCTAATATAGTAAGAAATGAATTTGACAGTGTATGTAAAAAAATAAATGAATTTTTGCCTTATATAAAAGGTATAGTTACGGCTAATCTAGGTATAATTAATGTATTTAAAGATAAAATACATATAGTTTCAGATTACAAACTAAATGTTTTTAATGAATTTTCCCTTAAGAAATATAATGAATTTATAGATTCGATCTGCTTAAGCGTAGAATTAAATAAAATTGAAATTGAGAGAACAATTAAAGGACTAAATAAAAATGTTCAAGTTCTTACTTATGGTAAAATAGAAAGTATGGTGTCGGAATATTGTCCTATAGGTAGTATTTTTGGTGGAAGGAATAGGAAAAGTGATTGCTCTTGTAAGTGTAATGAAGGAATTTTTTATCTAAAGGATAAAATTGGGGCAGAATTTTTGGTTAAAACTGATAAATACTGTAGAAGCCATATATTTAATAATGTTCCACTCAATATATTAGATAGAACTACGGAACTTAAAAGTATGGAAGTAAAAAGTTTTAGAATAGATTTTATAGATGAAAATTATGACGAAGCAGTTAAAGTTTTGGGTACTTTAAATAATGAAAAGAAAGAGTGTAATTTTGTAGAATTTACAAGAGGACATTATAAAAGAGGGGTTGAGTAGGTTATGAATGAAAAGGCCTTAAAAGTCTTAGAGTTTAATAAAATAAAAGAGATCTTAAAACGATATACAAACACTCAGGCAGCAAAAGATTTAATAGATGATTTAAAACCTTATGATAATAGTTATGAAGTAAAAGAACATATTGAGGAAACTTCAGAGGCCTTCAAATTGCTTGTTACAAAAGGAAGTGCACCTTTTGACGGTATATATGATATAAGAGACGGTATAAAAATGGCCGAGAAAGGATCTTCGCTCATTCCAATTCAGCTTTTGAGGATCGCTAATATGTTAAGGTGCGCAAGAAGGTTTAAGGAATATGTTAAGCACAAAGAAGGGGAAGAGTCATTTAGAGTGATAGAGGATATATGTGAGGGGATTGTTCCTCTTAAAAACATAGAGGATGAGATATTCAATGCTATAGAAAGTGAAGAGGAAATTTCAGATAGTGCAAGTCAGACTCTTTATTCTATAAGAAAATCACTAAAAGATAAAAACTCATCTGTAAGAGATAAGGTGAATTCACTTGTGAGGATGTATTCTGAGTATCTTCAAGATAATCTTTATACAATTAGAGGCGACAGATATGTACTTCCGGTAAAGTCTGAATATAAGAATATGGTGTCCGGACTTGTGCATGACCAGAGTTCAACCGGATCTACTCTTTATATAGAACCTATGAATTTAGTCAATTTAAATAATGAAATAAAGGAACTTATGTTAAAAGAAAAATCCGAGATTAATAGAATACTTGCAATGCTTTCGTCTCACATATATGACAATATAATTGCTGTACGGAATAATTCTAGAATTGTATGGGAACTTGATTTTATATTTGCTAAGGCCAAGTTTGCGAGTGAGTTTAATTGCACAGCACCTAATGTTAATGATGATGGATTTATAGATATAATACAGGCAAAGCATCCTCTGATAGATAGAAAAGTAATTGTTCCACTTGATATATGTGTTGGCAAAAATTTTACTTCACTAATAATAACAGGACCGAATACAGGAGGTAAAACTGTAACATTAAAGACAGTTGGGTTACTTCATATAATGGGATTAAGCGGACTTATGATACCAGCCAAAGAAAATTCAACCATAAGCTTTTTTAAGGAAGTTTTTGCTGATATTGGAGATGAACAGAGTATAGAACAAAACTTGTCTACTTTTTCATCCCATATGAAAAATATAGTAAATATAATTAATGAAGCGGATAAAAGTTCATTAGTATTATTTGATGAACTTGGTGCAGGTACAGATCCAACAGAAGGTGCGGCACTTGCTATATCAATTCTAGAAAATTTGAAGAATAGAAATTCAAAAATAATTGCAACTACCCATTACAGTGAATTAAAAGCATATGCATTAAGAACAGAGTCAGTTGAAAATGCATCAGTTGAATTTGATGTTGAGACTTTAAGACCAACATATAGGCTTTTGATTGGAATTCCTGGAAAATCCAATGCATTTGAAATATCTAAAAGACTTGGACTCCCAAATTATATAATAGATATGGCTAAAGAAACGATAACGAATGAAAGTCTTGAGTTTGAAGATTTGATACAAAATCTTCAAAACAAGAGTATAAAAGCCGAAAATGATGCTAGAGAATCTGAAATTTTAAAAATGGAAGCAGCTAAGATAAAGGATAAATATGAACAAAGGCTTACAGCATTTGACCACAGCAAAGAAAAGGCATTTATAGAAGCACAGAGAAAGGCTAAAAATATTGTGAGGGAAGCAAAAGAAGAGGCTGACAAAATTTTAAAGGATATGAGAGAGCTTGAAAGAATGGGATATACGTCTGATGCAAGACAAAAGCTTGAGGAAAATAGAAAGAAATTATCAAACAGACTTGACAGACTTGAAGAAAAAGCAAAAATAGTAAGAAAAGATGATGGTGAACGTTTAGAGGATGTACAAGAGGGTGATGAAGTATTTGCGGTGTCTTTAAATCAGAATGTAGTGGTACTTTCTAGGCCTGATCATAAAAAAATGGTTCAAGTTCAAGCAGGAATTATGAAAATAGACTTGAATTTAAATGACTTAAGGGTGGTTAAGTCAAAGAAAAACAGTGAAAATACACAAAAAAGGTCTCAAAAAAAGGTTAAACTTAATCTTAAGACAGTTGCTTCATCTATAGACTTAAGGGGAATGGATTCTATTGAGGCTACATATAATACTGATAAATATCTTGATGAAGCATATCTTGCAGGGTATGAAAAAGTTACTATAATTCATGGAAAAGGAACTGGGGTTTTAAGAAATGCAATAATGGAAATGTTAAAATCTCATTCACACGTTAAAAATTATAGATTAGGAGAGTATGGCGAAGGTGGAACAGGAGTAACTATTGTAGAACTTAAAAATCATTAGTATAGATGGGAGATGTTTTTTATGGTACTTGTAAGTGCATGTCTTTGTGGAATTAACTGTAAATATAATGGAAAAAATAATCTTGATACTGAAGTTATGAGGACTTTAGATAAAGAAAAGATAATCCCCATATGTCCGGAGCAGCTTGGTGGACTTACAACACCAAGACAACCTCACGAGATTAAGAATGGTACGGGAAAAGATGTTTTAAAGGGGATGGCTAGGTTAATTAGTATAAATGGAGATAATTCTACTGATAAATTTATAAGAGGTGCATTTGAAACCTATAACATATGTAAGAATTTTAATGTATCATTTGCTGTGCTTAAATCTAAAAGTCCTTCCTGTGGATGTGGAAAAATTTATGATGGAACATTTTCAAATACATTAATAGATGGAAATGGAGTGACAGCGCAGCTTTTAATCGATAATAATATAAAAATTATAAATGAATGTGATTATAGGTTGAGATTTAATACAGATAAACTATAATTAAATTATAGAACAAATTATTTAAACTAAAGTACTTTTGTGTATGTTTAGTTTGGGGAGGCTAAAAAATGGATTATAAAGAGGTTTTAAAGAATGCACGCGAAAATTTAAATGGAAGCTGCAGGGTGTGTCGTGTATGTGATGGAAAAGCATGTGCAGGAGAAGTGCCTGGAATGGGTGGAAAAGGAACAGGAGAAGCATTCTCAGAAAATGTTGAAGCTCTTGATTCCTATAAATTAAATATGAGAGTTATACATGATGCTAAAGATCCGGATACATCAGTAGAACTATTTGGAAGAAAAATGGATGTACCTGTATTTGCTGCTCCAGTATCAGGAACAACCTTAAATATGGGTGGAAAGTTCTCAGAAGAAGAGTACATATCATGGGTAATAGGTGGATGCCTTGATGCAGGAGTATATCCTATGGTTGGTGATACTGCCGTTGAATCTTTTCTTATTACTAACCTTGAACAACTTAAAAAATTTGGTGGAGATGGCATAGCTATTATAAAACCATGGGAAAATGAAAATGTAATAAAAAAGATAAAGCTTGCAGAAGAATCTGGTGCATATGCTGTTGGAATGGATATAGATGCATGCGGACTTATAACACTGTCACTTCATGGAAAATCTGTTATGCCTAAAACAGTAGATCAGATAAAAGAAATAGTAGAGAGTACAAAACTTCCATTTATATTAAAGGGCATAATGACTGCTGACGAAGCAGAACTTGCTGTAAAAGCAGGTGTAAGTGCTATAGTTGTTTCAAATCATGGAGGAAGAGTACTTGACCAAACTCCTGGCGTTGCCGATGTTTTACCTGAAATTGCGGAAACTGTAAAAGGTAAGGTTACAATACTTGCAGATGGAGGAATTAGAACAGGTGTTGATGTTCTCAAAATTATAGCATTGGGTGCTGATGGAGTATTAATAGGCAGACCTTTTGTAGCAGCATCTTTTGGAGGACAAAGGGAAGGTGTAAAAACTTATATAGATAATATAAAAAGCGATCTGAAATCTGCAATGGTTTTGACTGGATGTAAAAATATAAAAGAAATTACAGGAAGAGTCCTATATTAAATTAAAAAGTGTGGTAGAGATTGAAAAAAATAATCTTTACCACATCTTTTTTATTTTGTAACTTTAATATATTCTACATCTGGGTCTTCAGTACCCTGTACATATAATCCTGTTTCCTTGAGTATTTGAACATAGTCTACTATTTCCTGTGTTATTTTCTCACCAGGGCACAGTATAGGTATTCCAGGTGGATATGCCATAAGGAATTCACCACTTGTCATTCCAACACTATTTTTTAGAGATACAGAGATTTTTTCACTATTAAATGCTTCTCTAGGTATCATAATCTGAGGAGGAATGGATGGAATATCTATAAAATCAGATTTTTTGTTTCTGCTTCCATAATACTCTTTACTAATTTCCTTTAAAGCTGATAAAAGTGAATCTATGTTTTGTTTTGTATCACCGAATGATCCAACAGCGAGAACATTGTATAAATCAGAAAGTTCCATTTGAATGTGATATTTATTAGCTAGTATCATGTCTAGATCATATCCTGTTATGCCCAAATCTCTACAGCTTATTGTCATTTTTGTCGGATCAAGGGCATACACACCTTCATTATGTAATATTTCATTACCAAAACAATAAAATCCGGGAATGTTATTGATTTCGCGTCTTGCATAGTTCGCAAGGCTTATTGCCTTATTGAGTAATTCCTCTCCATGTAAAGCTATTTGCCTTCTAGCACAGTCTAAGGATGCCATTAAAATATAGGATGGTGATGTGGTTTGAAGCAAATTTAAAACCTGTTGAACTCTACCTGTATCTATATATTTTGAATTAACTTGAAGTAATGACGCTTGAGTTAAAGCACCTATTATTTTATGAGTACTTTGTGAGCAAATATCAGCTCCAGATTCCATAGCTGATATTGGTAATTTATCATTAAAACCAAGGTGTGGACCATGTGCTTCATCTACAATAAGAGGTATATTATAGCTGTGAGTTATTTGTGCAATATTTTTTATATCAGTAGCTACACCATAATATGTTGGATTTATAATCATAACTGCTTTTGCGTCAGGGTTTTGTTTAAGAGCTTTTTCTACAGTTTCGGGTGTCACTCCATGTGCTATGCCAACCCTTTTATCAAAAGCCGGCTGCATATATACCGGAATTGCACCACTTAGTATAATCCCAGCAGTTACTGATTTATGAATATTTCTTGGTACTAATATCTTTTCACCAGATTTAACTGTGGACATAATCATTGCTTGTATTGCACCAGATGTCCCATGTATTGAAAAAAATGCTGCACTTGAACCATATGCATCTGCAGCCAGTTCTTGAGCTTTTTTTATAGCGCCTGTAGGATGATGAAGACTATCTACTAATTTAAATACAGTAACATCTATTTTAAAGGCATTTTCACCAATAAAATTTTTAAATTGTTCATCTGCACCTACTCCTTTTTTATGTCCGGGAACATGAAAGGGAATTGTATCTCTATTAACATATTCCATAAGTGCATCGAATAAAGGAGTTTGATTTTGATCTAATTTATACACCTTGATAAAGCACCTTCCTTCATGAAAATATATCCTTTAGACTTTGAGCTTCAAGGGCTTGTCTAAGCTTTTATTTAAAAAACCATTATAATTATAAGTTAAATAATTTGTAATTGCAATAATGCATAAAAATTTTTGTTTCTAAAATTTAAACAAACAAATAACTTTTAGATAACTTATATGTAAAACCCTTACATATAGTGATATAATGGATTATACTTGAAATAAGTTTATTTTCATAAATTGGTTTTATTAAGCATAGATTTAACCAACTACAGTAAATAACAAAAATTTAATAATGCAGGAGGTAGAAAATGCTATACGAAGAAAAATATAATTTGTGGTTAAACTCACAATTTTTAGATGAGAATTCGAAGAAAGAACTCTCTGGTATAAAAGATGAGAAGGAAATAGAAGATAGATTTTATAAAGACCTTGAGTTTGGAACTGGTGGATTGAGAGGAATTATAGGTATTGGAACGAATAGAATGAATATTTACACTGTTGGAAAGGCAACTAAAGGTTTGGCAGACTACCTTTTAAATAAATATGAAAGTCAGGACATATCAGTAAGTATAGCTTATGACTCAAGGATAATGTCTAAAGAGTTTGCCGAAACAGCGTCATTGGTTTTATGCTTTAATGGGATCAAGGTTAATCTGTTTGAGAGTCTAAGACCAACACCAATGCTATCGTATACAGTAAGATATCTTAAAAGTAAGGCTGGTATAGTAATAACTGCTTCACATAATCCAAAAGAATATAATGGTTATAAAGTATATGGAGAAGATGGAGGCCAGATTACTGACAGGAGTGCAAAAGAAATTTTTTCATATATAGAAGCAATAAATGATTTAAGCATAGTCAAAAGAATGAAATTGGATGAAGCCTTAAGTAAAGGATTATTAAATATTATAGGAAAAGATGTTGATAGAAGTTATATAGAAAATGTAAAGAAATTGACAATAAGAAAACAACTTGTTAATAATCTTGCAAAAGATTTAAAAATAATATATACTCCGATCCATGGCGCGGGAAATATTCCTGTCAGAACAGTTCTTTCTGAACTTGGATATAAAAATTTGAATGTGGTAAAAGAACAGGAAATGCCAGATGGTACATTTCCTACAATAAAATATCCCAATCCAGAAGATCCAAAAGTATTTAATATAGCACTTAAAATGGCAGACAATATAAATCCTGATATAATTTTTGGAACAGATCCTGATTGTGATAGGGTAGGTGTAGTTGTAAAAGATGATAGTGGAAATTACAAAACACTTACTGGAAATCAAATGGGGATCTTATTAACACATTATATGTTGAGTTCACTTAAAGAACTTAATAAACTTCCCGGTAATTCAATTGTTGTAAAGACAATTGTTACAACCGAGATGGTTTCAGAGATAACAAAGGAATATGGTGTTGAACTTATAAATGTATTAACTGGATTTAAATATATAGGTGAAAAGATAAAAGAATTTGAAGAAAATAATGATAAAAAATTTGTATTTGGGTTTGAGGAGAGTTATGGATACCTTGCCGGTAATTTTGTCAGGGATAAGGATGCAGTAATAGCATGTATGCTTATTTGTGAAATGGCACTTTATTATAAAAATAAAGGAATGAATTTATATCATGCTTTGACAGAGCTATATAATAAGTATGGATTTTATAAAGAAAAGTTAGTATCAATAGAACTTAAAGGTAAGAAAGGACATGAAAAAATAGAAAGTGCTCTTGAATTTATGAGACACTCTATGAGTTACAATTTTGGAGGATCAAAGATAGTAAAGAAGATAGACTATAAGATTGGTATAGAAAAGGATATAGTAAATATTACAGAAAATAGAGTTAATTTACCAAAATCAAATGTACTTAAATTTGTACTTGAGGATAAATCATGGTTTGCAGTAAGACCCTCTGGGACTGAGCCTAAGATAAAGATATATATGTCTGTTGTTGGTGACAGCTACAAAAATTCTGAACTAAAAATGAGTAAGTTCGAGAATAAGGTTATGGGAATCATACACAAAGCATGTGATTAATTATATAATATGTGAAAATCTGATTAATAGAATATTTTAGGAGTGGGTGCTTGTAAATATGGCTTTTAATGCGAAATTTTCAGAAGAATTATCAAAGGTTTTGTTTTTAGAATTAAGCAAAGAAAATGTAAAAAAATTATTTAATATGGATATAGATAATAGTATATATGTTCCAGTTAGAACCTATAATATAATAGATAAAGTTAAATTTGGAGAAGATTTAGCAAAAATACCTATGAGTTTTTTTATAGAAGGTATGTATTATGTTTTGGGAGCAGATCCATCATTTAGGTTTTCGAATGAATATGTGAGAATATTATCTACAATAAATGATAGTGATATATTCATAAAAGGCAAAATAGGTGAATGTGTAAAAAGCAAAAAATATAATGATGCTTATATAATGCTCAAGGGTCTGGCTCAAATAGAGGAAACAAAAGATGTATATGATAAGATGATTGTTTTATTGGAAACATTAAGAGCACAATATAGTGAATATAAAAATGAAGAGTTGGAAATTATAGAAACGGCTGAAAAAAGATATAACGATTATGCACTTCCATATCTTTATGAATGTATAATAAGGAAAGAAGAAAATGATTATGATAAAGCTTTATTTTGTATAAATAATTATATAGCAAAAGGTGGAAAACAAACGCCTGAAGTAACTGAACTCAAAGATTCTTTAAAGCTTGTTTCTGATTATGAGAAAGGCAAGGAAATATTGAATGATGATCCAACAGAGGCATTGAAACTTTTGATACCTCTTACAAATGAGTTTGGTAATGATGCAACTTTGTATTATTATATTGCAGTTGCATATAGAATGTTGGAAAATTATGAAAAAGCAATATATTATTTAAATGAGTCTATGAATATAGATAGCAATATTGTAGAAGTTGTAAATGAGATGGGGATAAATTATGCATGTATAGGTGATTATGATACGGCAATTGTTTATCTTAGAAAGGCATTTGAAGTTACTAAATCAGTTGAAATATGTACTAATCTTATAATGTGTTATGTCAATAAAAATGATTTAAAAAATGCGAAAATCCATCTTGAGCTAGCGAAGAAATTAAATTCAGAGGATGAGGTTGTAAAAGAGATAGATCAGTATTTTTTAAAAAATAAAATTTAAGTATTACAACATATATATAGGGTTATAAATAAAAGCTTAACTTATGCTCCGGCCGGGATTTTCAAAATTCGTCACGTAAAAAATTTCTAGTAAGTCTAAGCTTGCGTTCATAAAAGTCTAAGCAGATTTTATAAACTCGCTTTGCTCAAACATATAAAATCTACTAAGACTTTTAAGAACGCCTCGCTAATACTTACTACAAAATTTTTTAATGTGCCTAAATTTTAGAAATCCCAGCCTATGCATAAGTTAAGCTTAGACTTGTAGACCCTATAGCAGATACAATAGAAAGGGGAAACATGCTTATGAAAGTAAAGAAAGCGATAATACCTGCGGCTGGACTTGGAACTAGATTTTTGCCTGCGACTAAAGCTCAACCGAAAGAAATGCTTCCTATAGTTGATAAACCAACTATTCAATATATTATAGAAGAGGCTGTAGCTTCAGGTATAGAGGAAATACTTATAATAACTGGAAGAAATAAGAGAGCTATAGAAGATCATTTTGATAAGTCTGTAGAACTTGAGAAAGAGCTTAATGAGCATGGAAAGGAAGAATTGCTTTCCATGGTAAAAGAAATATCTAATATGGTTGATATATATTATATAAGACAAAAGGAACCAAAGGGACTCGGACACGCTATAAATTGTGCGAGAACTTTTGTTGGAAATGAACCATTTGCAGTAATGCTTGGTGATGATGTTGTTGACAGTAAAATTCCATGTCTAAAACAACTTATAGATTGCTTTAATGAATACAGAACATCAATAATAGGAGTTCAAGAGGTTCCAAGAGAGGATGTATATAAATACGGTATCATAAAAGGAATGTACATAGAAGACAGAGTTTATAAAGTTAAGGATCTAATTGAAAAACCAAAAGTTAAAGAAGCACCCTCAAATATGGCAATACTAGGAAGATATATAATAACACCTACAATATTTGATATACTGAGTAATACCTCTCCAGGAAAAGGTGGAGAAATACAGCTTACAGACGCTCTTAAGACTTTAATTAAGTGTGAGGCTATGTATGCTTATAACTTTGAGGGCAGAAGATATGATGTTGGAGATAAACTTGGATTTTTGGAAGCCACAGTTGAATATGCACTTAAGAGGGATGAACTTAAGAAACCATTTATGGAATATTTATTAGATTTAAGTAATAAGGAACTATTTAAAACTCTCGAAAAGGAAATAATAACTAAAAAAAAGCAAGAATAAGGTGCGTATATTGCGTATCAAGCGTTGTTGTAAGCACCATAAGTAGAATTCTTACTTCCGTGAAATACTGTAAGGCTTTGACACGTTAAAACTTTTTATAAATCTAAGACGAAGTGCTGTGAAAAAGTTTTAAATGTGTCTTCGGCTCACAGTATTCCACTACGTAAGAAAATTCTACTTATGTTTGCAACTTTAAGGGGCTAGGGCGATTAGCCTTGTTGATTTATATTATAATCATAATTTTTGGGTATATGGTATAAGGCCTGTGTCATTTTTCAGTAAGCAGGCTTACAGTCCTTTTTTAGTGATATTGATATATAAATTTACTAATTTAGTTATTAGAACGTTAACTTCCCGGGTATATAGTAAAACTCACATTTAAATTTAAATAATTCAATAGGACTAATCGTCCTGGAATCATTTCATTTATCTAAAATTTAAGTTAAATATCTTTTATGCCCCAAAAGATCTTAAAGTTTTGAATATACTATCTGAATTACAGGTTATTCAGACTTTTTTAGTTATCTTAACAGATGTCTAAAACTGCAATTATAGTATAAATCAATATGGCTATCGCCATAAACCCTTAAAGGAGAAATCATATTTATCAAGTTTACATAAGTTATATAATTATTTATATACTTTTATTAGTATATAAAGCATTTATTGATTTAAGTATATAACTTATAAGGACAAACTGGACTTATAGCCCCATATATCTATGAACAATGCTTAATACGGCAATATATGCAATTTATAAGTCAGCTGTGGAAAAATATATTGAATAATTTTTTTAATGATGTAAAATAGAGAAGAGAGTTTTTATCACATATTCATAATGACTAGTTTAAGGAAGTGTTAAGATGCAGAAAGATAAAAAGCTTATTATATATGATATAGTTTTTCTGTTAGTTACGTTGTATTTTGCCTTTTCGTTAAGATTTGATTTTAATATACCGCAGGAGTATATGGTTTTTTTAAAATTATCAATATTTCCTGTTGTAGTTATAGGATTAATATTCAATAACTTTTTTAAATTATATAATAGTATATGGAAATATGCTTCAATTGAGGAATTGATGTCGATAATATATTCAGTTACATTATCTAATATTGTTTTTATAGTATACAGTTATTTTGTAAACTACAAATTTCTTGAAAACAGGTATTATAGATTTCCATTTACTGTCCATATAATATTTTGGATTTTATCAGTATTAGCATTAGGAGGAATAAGATTTACATATAGAATACTTGAGGATAGTAAAAATGAAAAATCAGTAGAAACGGAAGATAAGAAAGTACTTATAATAGGTGCTGGTGATGCCTCTGCGCTTATAATAAAAGAGATAAAGAGACACAGTAATTTGAAATACAACATAGTTGGAATGATTGATGATGACCCCTTGAAAAAGGGTAAGTTAATAAATGGTATAGAGGTATTGGGTGGAAGAGAGTGCATAAGAAAAATTTGCGAGGAAAAAAAAGTTGAGGAAATAATATTGTCTATTCCTTCAGCAGATCTTCAGGCTAAGCGCGAAATAATAAATATTTGTAAGAGTACAAATTGTAAAGTAAAGACACTTCCAGGTTTATATCAGATTATAGGTGGTAAAGTAAACATAAGTAATCTTAGAGAAGTAAATATAGATGATTTACTTGGAAGAGATGAGGTTAGTCTAAACGATGAAAATATAAATAAATACATAAAGGATAAAGTTATACTTGTAACCGGAGGAGGAGGATCTATAGGATCTGAATTATGCAGGCAGATAGCTAGATTTAATCCTAGTAAACTTTTAATATTGGATATATATGAGAATAATGTATATGATGTTCAAATGGAACTTAATTATAATTACCCGGAGTTATATAAAGAAATAATTATAGCTTCAATAAGAGATGAAAGAAGAATTTCAGATATATTTGAACTTTATAAACCGGATGTTGTCTTTCATGCAGCAGCACATAAACATGTGCCTCTTATGGAGGAAAATCCAGCGGAAGCTATTAAGAATAATATAATAGGAACCTATAATGTTTTAAAATGTTGTGATAAATTTAATGTTAAAAAGTTTGTACAGATAAGTACAGATAAAGCTGTTAATCCAACTAATATAATGGGTGCTACAAAAAGATTTTGTGAAATAATGGTTCAGGCGTTTGATAGAGTAAGCAAAACGGAGTATGTAGCTGTTAGATTTGGAAATGTTTTGGGGAGTAATGGTTCTGTTATACCTCTTTTTAAAAAACAGATAGCTCACGGTGGACCTGTTACAGTGACACATCCGGAGATAAATAGATTTTTTATGACAATACCAGAAGCGGCGCAACTAGTTATACAAGCAGGTGCTATAGCTAAAGGCGGAGAAATATTTGTATTGGATATGGGTAAACCTGTTAAAATAGTTGATTTGGCAAGAGATTTAATCACACTTTCCGGTTATAAGCCAGAGGTTGATATAAAGATAAAATATACAGGACTTAGACCTGGAGAAAAATTATATGAAGAACTGTTAATGAACGAAGTTGCACTTACATCCACAGAACATGATAAGATATTTGTAGAAAAACCTAATTATGTCGATATAAATTTTGTGGAAAAATCTATAGAACAATTTAGAAATGTAGTACACATGAATAAAGAAGATATTTTTAAACTTGTAGCAGAAAAAGTTCCAACCTATAAGAGAAAGAAAAATGATTAATTTAACTGCTTTTAGAAGTGACAGGGATTTTAATTCCTGTCACTTAAAAGTATGTATAAAATATAAATTAATATATTATTAGATGACAAAAAAATCAAGTTATATTATAATGAAAAACGTAAACGTGCTAAAACTAGGAGGTAAAAGTATGTCACAGTTGAAAGATGATTTAATACTAAAATTGAAGAATAAAACAGCTAAATTAGGAGTAGTTGGATTAGGATATGTAGGACTTCCTCTTGCTGTAGAAAAAGCCAAAGCTGGATACGAAGTAATTGGCTTTGATATTCAAGATAAAAAAGTTTCAATGGTGAATAATGGTAAAAATTATATAGGTGATGTAGTAGATTCAGATCTTACTGGACTTATAAAAAATAAAAAACTGACTGCTACTACAGATTTTAGTTTTGTAAAAGATGTAGATACAGTTTGTATATGTGTACCTACACCGCTTGATAAATATAAACAACCAGATATATCATATGTCGTAAATTCTACTGAAAATGTAGCAAAATATTTGCATAGAGGAATGCTTGTAGTTCTTGAGAGCACAACATATCCTGGAACTACGGAAGAGGTTTTAAAACCAATTCTTGAAAGAAATGGTTTAAAATGTGGAGAAGATTTCTTTTTAGCATTCTCACCAGAAAGAGTTGATCCGGGCAATAAAGAATTTAAAACAAAGAATACGCCTAAAGTAGTTGGAGGATGTACTGAAGAATGTACAGAAGTTGCCGCAACTCTTTATAGAAGTGTTTTAAAAAGTGAAATATATACGGTATCATCACCAGCTATTGCGGAAATGGAAAAAATACTTGAAAATACTTTTAGAAATATAAATATAGCTTTGGTAAATGAAATGGCCCTGTTGTGCAATAAGATGGGAATAGATGTATGGGAAGTTATAAATGCAGCAAAAACAAAACCTTATGGATATATGGCTTTTTATCCAGGCCCAGGACTTGGAGGACATTGTATACCACTTGATCCATTTTATTTGGAATGGAAAGCTAAGGAATATGATTTTCACACAAAACTAATAGAATCATCTGGAATAATAAATGATTCTATGCCTGAATTTGTAGTTGATAACGCTATGAAATTATTAAATGGACATAAAAAGGCAATGAATGGAGCAAAGGTTCTTTTACTTGGGGTAGCGTATAAAAAAGATATAGATGATATGAGAGAGTCGCCTGCCTTAAAGGTAATAGAAAACTTAGAAAAAAATGGCGCAAATGTAATCATAAATGACCCGTATATACCTGAATTTAAGCATAATGGAAAGACTTATAATTCTGTGGATTGGAAAAAGGAAATAGATAATGCGGATATAGTAATTATAACTACTGATCATAGTGATTATGATTATGAGGAAGTTGTATCTAGAGCTAAACTACTATATGATACGAGAAATGCAACTAAAGATGTTAAAAATAATAGAGAGAAGATTCATAAGTTATAATAAATTAGTGACAAATTATAAGTTACGAGATTAGAGTAGTAAGTAGTAAGTAGTAAATTGTAAGCTATCTATCTGCAGTGTGGCGAATAATCATATTGTGGATGGTTAGCATGCGTGTAACTTTTGATTTGTCATTAAAAGGTTATATAGGTATTGGTATTTATTTATAATATAATTTTAGAAATCGAGGAGTGTTTTTTATGAAGAAATTGAAATTTGCTATTATTGGTTGCGGCAGAATTTCATATAAGCATATTGAGGCATTAGCTTCCAATAAGGAAGAAGCACAACTAGCAGCTGTTTGTGATATTAATCTGGATAAGGCAGAAGCAAAGAAACAGGAATACATAGATAAGATGGGCAAAGCTTGTGATGTGAATGTATATAAGGATTATAAGGAAATGCTTGAAAAAGAGAATGTAGATGTAGTAACTGTTGCAACAGAGAGTGGATATCATCCAGAAATTGCAGTATATTGTATGAATCAAAGAAAACATGTTATATGTGAAAAACCTATGGCATTATCAATTGAGGATGCAGATAATATGATAGAGACGGCAGAGAAGAATAATGTTAAACTTTGTGTAAGTCATCAAAATAGATTTAATAAACCTATTCAGAAATTGAGAAAAGCTATTGAACAGAATAGATTTGGAAGGCTTATAAATGGAACAGCCAGAATACTTTGGAATAGAAATATGGGTTATTATACTCAGGCTCCATGGAGAGGAACTTGGGAGTTAGATGGCGGTACACTTATGAATCAATGTATACATGATATAGATCTCCTTCAATGGATGATGGGTGGAGAGATAGATTCAGTTTATTCTGAGTGTGATACATTTCTAAGAGATATTGAAGCAGAGGATTTTGGAGCTGTAATTATAAGATTTAAGAATGGTTCAATAGGAATTATTGAAGGGAGTGCATGTGTGTATCCTAAGAATTTAGAAGAAACTTTAAGTATCTTTGGTGAAAATGGCGCTGTTTGTATAGGTGGATTAGCAGTAAATAAAATAGAAACCTGGAGATTTGCTGATGCAAAAGAGGATGAGGAAGAAAGAATTTTAAGTGAGCAGGAAGGTGATCCTGATACAGTATATGGATTTGGACATATTCCACTGTTTAAGGATATGATAGATGCAATAAATTATGACAGACAGCCTTTAGTAAGTGGAAAAGAAGGGAAAAAGGGAATGTCAATAATTCTTGCAGCATACAAGTCGAGACTCACTGGTATGCCAGTTAAATTTCCTCTTGAAAAGTTCTCAACTATGGAGATGAAGGGAATTAAAAAAATTCATGAATAATGGTGTTACCCTAAATTAAAGTATTGGCTAATATTAATAAGCAAGCGGCCGTACATATTACAATTGTTAATGAGGTGTTTATTTTGAGTGAAAATTTCAAAGTTATATCAAATAATGCGTGCATAGGAAATAATGTTAGTATAGGTGAATTTGTTGTTGTAGAAGATGGGGTAAGGATCGGAGATAACTGTATTATAGGCCATAATGTTACTATTCATAAAGGGAGTAACATAGGTGATAATGTAAGAATAGATGATAATACTGTAATAGGAAAAGAACCTATGAGGTCTGTGAATAGTATATTCAAGGATGATAAAAAACTTGATCCAGCATTTATACAAGAAGGATGTTTAATAGGTGCAGGAGTTATAGTGTATTGTGGATGTACTATTGGTGAAAAAACTTTAATTGCAGATCTTGCTACAGTTAGAGAAAATGTTACCGTTGGTTCAAAAACTATTATAGGAAGAGGAGCCGCTATTGAAAACTTCTGTAAGGTTGGGTCAAATTGTAAAATAGAGACAAATGTTTACTTGACTGCTTATTCAGAAGTTGAGGATAATGTGTTTATAGCACCTGGAGTTGTAACTTCAAATGATAATTATGCAGCACGTTCAAAGGAAAGATATAAACATTTTAAAGGAGTTACAATAAAAAAAGGTGGAAGAATTGGAGCACAAGCAACAATATTGCCTGGTAAAGTGATAAGTGAAGATGGATTTGCTGCAGCAGGAAGTGTTGTAACTAAAGATGTTGAAAATGCTAAGATTGTTGCAGGAAATCCTGCTAGGTATTTAAGAGATGTTGCAGAAGATCAGCTATTAAAGAATCAATAGGAAATATTTAATTAAGATAATTTATATATTTGAGGTGTTTTTATGGCTAAAATTTGCTTTTTAGCAGATGCAGATAGTATACACACACGGAAATGGGTAGATCATTTTTCAAAATCAGATAATGAGATATATCTAATCTCTATGAGAGATACAGATTATGTATATAAGGAAAATGTAAAAGTTATTGTTGTGAAACCACCATTTAAAAATAAACTGGCCTATTTTATGCTGCTTTTCAAAATTAGAAAAATAGTAAAATACATAAAACCTGATATACTGCACAGTCACTATGCCACAAGTTATGGATTGTATGGACGTATAAGTTCATATCATCCATTTATAATTTCTGTTTGGGGTAGTGATGTATATGAATTTCCTAAATCAAGTTCTGTAAATGCAAAGTTACTTAGATTTATTTTAAAAGGAACAGACGCAGTATGTTCTACCAGCTGTGATATGGCTAATGAAACTAGAAAATATTACAATAAAGATAATATAACAATAACTCCATTTGGCGTTGATATAGATAGATTTAGTGCTAAAGTACCAGTACTTAGTAATGAATATATCACAATTGGAGTTGTTAAAAATTTGCACAAGATATATGGAATAAAATATCTTATACAGGCATTTAATGATCTTTTGAAGGATACACGAAAAAAGCTAAGACTAATGATAGTCGGAGATGGTCCTGAAAAAGCAAGTCTTGAAAAATTATGTGAGGAGTTAAGTATAAGCAGGTATGTTGAATTTGTAGGAAGTATAGACAATACTAATGTACCTGATTATATAAACAAGATGGATATAGTATGTATACCGTCTTTAAGTGAGAGTTTTGGTGTGTCAGCAGTAGAAGCTTGTGCTTGTGGAAGACCAGTAGTTTGTACAAATGTTGGAGGATTAAAGGAAATAGTATTTGATGATTATAATGGATATATGGTAAATCCTGAAGATAGTTATGCTTTAAAGGATAAGCTAAAATTGTTGATTGAGGATGAGAAAAAACTTAGAAAGTTTTCCAGTAATGCGGTTAAAATAGCAAATCAGAAATATGATTGGAAAAAAAATGCCGTTATAATGGATAAACTTTATGAAAAAATTCTAAATAGGGGGAAAAATTAATGTATGGACTAAATAAAAGGAGCGGCATATATATTGCTATAGTTTTCGTTGTACTTTTAGGATCCTCTATTATAAATGGAAATTATATAATAAGTGCGTTATTTTTTATAAGTGTAGTTGCTGCAGCTTTTTTGACAGGTGCAGAGGACTTCTACGATAATATATATTATACATTACTGGTCGCGAGTATATTTGAATATACTTTATATTTTCCTAGTCATGAAAAGCTGTACTTTTTTCATATATTGCTTGTTATATGTGCTATTTTAACAGCATTGAAATTAATAAAAAATAGATATATATTAAAAAAACTAAATAAAAAGTTATTGGGATTTTATTTATTGTGGTTTGTATACATATGTTTAAGTTTTGTATGGGCGGAAAGTAAAAGCCTTAATATAAAGTATATAATAATATATGCTATGATGATTTTATTCGTATTTATAGTAGCTGCATTTAATACTTCAAGAGAAAATTTTTACAACTCACTCAAAGTAGTTGGATTTGTATTATTGCTTACTATAATAATAGGCATTATAGAAGCAATAACTGGGACTCAACTTCCAGTAAAGCATTATTATGATAGTATTTTATACAAACTTACGACAAAAGAACTTTTGGTTTTAAGAAGCAGACCGGTTGTATTTTTCTTTAATGCAAATGACTATGCTACATTTCTTAGTATGGGAATTCCATTTTTATTATTTTTGCTTTATTTTTCGAAATCTATTAAAGGTAAAGTATTTTACGGTACTTTCACATTACTAGGATTTACAGCATTAGTTCTTACAAATTCAAGAGCATGTATGTTGTCTATAGCACTTACTATGATAGCTTTTACAGTAATACTATTCAAAGAAGGAAAAATAAAAGCTCTTATATATCCTTTGATAATAGTAGTTGCTTTTGCAGGGGTATATAGATATAGTTATTTGTTAGTTAGCCACAGCAGTGATTATGAACAAAAGATGATTGAAAAAATGGGGAAAATAGGCGATATAGCAAAGATGAATAAATCAGATATTGGAGAAGAAGGATCAGAAAATGTAAGAGCAACTATAATATATGATATTGTGACTGGTATTGTAAAAGAAAGAAAGGTATTGGGATTCGGAGCTGGAAATTCAATTCAGCATTTGATGGATGTAAAAAATACTCACGGTATATATAGTGTTCATGGACTGGCAACAGAAATATTTGGTGACTTCGGTATATTTGTTATATTGTATGGCTTATTTTATTTATATATTTTATATAACTTATTTAAAATAGGAAATAAGAATACAAATAATATGGATAAATGTATAGCATATGCTTTATTAAGTTCTTTAATAGGATTTATGATAGGAAGCTTTTCACCAAGCTCGGTTACGTATTTTTTACCTAATTGGTTATTATTTGCATTAAGTGTTTCGTTTATACAAACAAATAATTTAAAGGATAAGATGAGGTATGAGTATTGATTCTAAAAAATTAGCAACGACGGCTGGTATAATAGTGATTTGCACATTTGTAAGTAAATTTCTTGGACTTATAAGGGACAGCGTTACTGCAGCTAGTTTTAAAGCAGGAGATTTGGATGCCTATTTTCAGGCATCCAATGTTCCCATGGTACTGTTTATAATGATAGGAGCAGCTATAACAACAACTCTTATTCCTCTGTATAATGATAAAAAATTGAAAGAGGGAAAATTAGAAGCTGCTAAATTTATAAATAATACTTTAAATGTTTTTATAATTGTTACATTTGCAATTTCAATAGTATGTATAATATTAAGTAAACCTATAGTAATGGTGCTCAACCCGGGTTTTACTGGTGAAAAGCTTATTTTCACACAAAAACTTACTAATATACTTATTCCAACACTTATATTTAATGCTGTTATGTATATATTTAATGCTGTTCTTCAATCTGAGGGGAATTTTACAGTACCTGCACTTGTGGCTCTTCCCTTGAATATTATAACAATAGGGTATTTACTTATAGCTAAAGATAAATATGGAGTGATAGGTTTTACAATAGCAACCTTTATAGCAACATTTGCCCAGATAATTCCACAACTTTTGGCAATGAAGAAGGTTGGATTTAAGTATAGTTTTAAGGTGAATTTTAAAGATCCTATGCTTATAAAAATGTGCGTAATGCTTTTACCAGTAATACTGGGGACGGGAGTTCAACAAATAAATACATTTATAGAAAGAGCACAGGCTACCAATTATAGTGCGGGAAGTGTTACATTTTTAAATTATGCATACAGGGTATTTGCATTGTTTGTAGATATATTTGTAATGACAATTGCCACTATAATATATCCTAAAATGTCTAAGCAGATGGCTGGAAATAAAGTATTAGAAATGAAGAAAACTTTAAGTGAGTCTCTTGGTATGCTTATACTTATGATACTTCCAATATCCTTTATAGTTATGGTACAAAGCAGATCAATAATATATATACTATTTCAAAGAGGAGCCTTTACAGAAAATGATACTATACAGACTTCTGTACTTTTAATATTTTATTCAATAGGACTTTTAGGGTTTGGTATGAGAGATTTTGTCTGCAAGGCCTATTATACTTTGAAGGATACTAAAACACCAATGATAAATAGCGCTATAGCTATGGTAATAAATATATGTCTTATATTCTTGTTTAAAAGTATTATGGGGCTTAAAGGATTGGCACTTGCCGATGCTGTTTCAATGTATATAGCTTGTATATTATTGATTTATACACTCAGAAAGAAGATAGGAAGTATAAATGGAAAATATATAATTCAAACGATTATAAAAACAATCATAGCATCGATACCAATGGTTATTGTTATAAAAATTTTAAATAATATAATGCATCTTAGCTACACTTCCACAATAAATGTTTTTATAAAGATTGTGGTATCATCTTTAATCGGAATAATTGTATTTGTAATAGCAGCATTTATTGTAAATATAAAAGAATTAAATAGTTTAAGGATGGTTATAATGGATAAGATAGCAAAGAGGTAGGTGAATAGTAATAGTATGGATACAGTTTCTATAATTATTCCATGTAGAAATGAGGAAAAGTATATATCGGAATGTTTGGATTCATTTATGAAACAAACTTATCCAAAAGAATATTTTGAAGTATTTGTGTGTGATGGTATGTCAGATGACAGTACAAGAGATATAGTAAAGAAATATGAAGAGAAATATGGAAATGTAAAGCTTATTGATAATAATGGATATACAGCACCAAAAGGCATGAATGAAGGAATAAGAAAGAGCAATGCAGATATAGTTATAATATTTGGGGCACATGCTTTTGCTGATAAAGACTTTATAAAATATAATGTTGAGGCATTAAAGAATAAAGAAATAGGATGTGCAGGTGGCCCTATAAAGACTATAAGCGAAGATGATAAGGGTACAGCTGTAGCTATTGCAATGAGCTCACCATTTGGAGTTGGAAATGCATTATTTAGGTATGCTCATGAAGAAACATTTGTTGATACAGTTGCTTTTGGGGCATATAGAAAAGAAGTTCTTGATAAAATAGGATATTTTGATGATGAATTAGTTAGAAATCAGGATGATGAATTAAACTACAGGGTAGTTAAAAATGGATATAAAGTTCTTTTAACACCTAAAGTTAAATCATCATATTATAGCAGGTCATCTTTAAGAAAACTTTGGAAACAATACTATCAGTATGGTTTTTGGAAGGTAAGAGTAATGCAGAAACATGGTAAACCTGCATCTGTAAGACATTTGGTACCATTATTATTTGTTGTAACTAATATTTTGGGAATACTACTTGGAGCATTTATAAAACCAGTATTTTATCTCTGGATTTTGGAGGTTTGTATATATTTAATTGGAGATCTAATTGCTTCATTAAAAGCCTTTAAGGGCAATTTTAAGTTACTTAAATATATTCCTTTAATATTCCCAATATTGCACGTAAGTTATGGGTTTGGTTTTTTACGAGGTTTATTCAGTTTCTATGTGTTTAAATCCAATAAGATTATTGAAAAGAATACAAAAATGTCAAGATAATCTTATAAATTATGTTAAGTTCAACTAAAAGTGGGTGAATGTATTGAGTATAATTTTATATGTAGTTACATGTATGTATATTATAGTTAATCCTCTAATATCAAATGAGATCAAATTCAAACACGTAAGTTTTGGTGATTACATATTATTTTTGATATTTGTGATTTATTTCTTGAATGTTATATTGAATAAGGATTCTAGAAACAGATTTATAAATGGTATAAGAGATTTTTTTACAGATTATCTTACATTGTCTATATCAGGGCTTTTTTTAATTATGTTAATTTCAGTTACTTATGCGGCTGAAAAAGGAATGGCACTTCAAGAAACATTTAGATTTTTTACTTATGCAGCATTGTTTTTTATAATAAAGTACGAGTTTGCTGAAACTAAACTTATAAAGGGATTTTTAGGATCATATATAGTATGTACGATTATAATGAGTGTATTCGGAATTGTTCAGTATTTTACTAAATTTGAACTTAACAAGAATTTTGTAAAGACCGACGGATTTTTAGGACGACCTAAAGTTACCGTTTCTTTAGATAATGCAAATAATTTTGGTGCATTTCTAGTACTTGCAATATTTCCTATAATTATGCTTATGATATATGTAAAAGGTATTAAGAAAAAAGCATTTTATTTATTGCTTTCGTTAGCTTTGGCAATGAATATAGTATTTTGTTATTCACGTAATGCAATGCTTGGATTTGTTATTGGACTTGTAGTTCTGGCAATAATTTACAGCTTGAAGCTTATAGTCCCAATTGGTGGTTTGGGAATTTTAATGTTCTTGATACCGCAAATTGGTTCTAGAATTATGGATATAGGAAATAGTTCTGAGAATTTCACGAGACTTAAATTGTGGAAAACAGCTTGGTATATGATAAAAGATCATCCAATAAGAGGAGTTGGAAATGGAAACTTTGTAAGTTTATATGATAGCTATGTTGCAAAGTACCATGAATTATATATATATTATGACTATAAAAGATTTCCGTGTCATAATTCATACTTAAAAATACAAAGTGAGCTTGGAATTTTTGGCACAATCTTCTTTATATCAATTTTAATAAATGCATTGATTAGAATTAAAAAGTTAACTGATTCACTTGAAGATAAATTTTTAAAGTACTTTTACACAGGTTTTTTTGCTTCGGTTATAGCATTTCTGGTCATGAATTTATCTGACAACTTGTTTTTTGTTCCTAAGACTACATCCTTTTTCTGGATGCTGCTTGCTATGGGTGAAGCCCTAAGGAGGTGTCAGAAATCAGAGTTCTACAGATAATATCTGGAAATGATATAGGTGGAGGAGCTAATCATGTATTAAATTTGATTAATTACTCATTGCCTAGATTCATTTGTATTTTAGGAGTAATTGGAGATGGACCGCTTTATGATAAAGCGAAAGACATGCACATTGATGTGGTAAAATTTCCTAAGGGACTATTAAAATGTAAAAATCAAATATTAGAATATGTATTGGAAAATAATATAGACTTAATAGATTTTCACGGAGCAAAAGCTTTTTTGCTTCACTATTTTTTAAAAAAATACTTAAACGTAGTATCTGTGGCTACAATACACAGCAATTATAAGCAGGATTTCTTAAATAGTAAATTTAAGTTTATATTTTTTACCTATCTTAGTATTATAGGGCTTAAGAGTTTTGACTATTATGTATGTGTTTCAAAATATATCAAAGATTTAATGACTAAAGATGGATTTAAAGGACAAAAATTTATAGTTTCCAATGGAATAAATTTTAATTCTGTAAAAGTTAATGAGAATAATAGTAAAATTAGAAAGAAACTTAATATAGGTGAGGATGATTTTGTTTTTGCGAATGTTGCTAGAATGCATCCAGTCAAGAATCAATTAAATTTAATTAAAGCATTTTCTGAGCTTGAGAAAGAGGTAAAAAATATAAGACTTATTATAGTTGGTGATGGACCTTTAGAACAGGAATTAAAGAGTAAGGTAAGTGAACTTGATTTAGAAGATAAGATTATATTTACCGGGTTTAAGGAAAATGCTGCAGACTATGTTAATGCATCAAATGTGAGTATTTTAAACTCTTTGAGTGAAGGCGGTTTACCTCCTTTAGTTATACTAGAGAGTGCAGCGGTTAAAGTACCGGTTATAGTGTCTAAAGTTGGTGATCTGGATCATGTCGTAAATGAAAAAACTGGATTTGTTATAGAAAATAATGATATTTATGGAACTTATAAGAGTATGAAAGATGCTTTCATAAGTAGAGATAAATTGGTAGGTATGGGAAACAGTTTTTATGATTTTTGCATGAGCAACTATTCTACGGATAAGTTTTGCAGTGATTATTATAATGTGTATAAAAAGATACTTACATATAATCGGAGTGTAAATTATGACAAATAAAAAATTTTTAAAGAGTTCACTTGTAGTTATGATATTTATAATTTTTGGAAAATTATTTGCACTTGTGAGAGATTCCCTAATAGCTGCTAAATTCGGAGCGACGTATATTACAGATGTATATAATTTTGGGCTTGGCATCGTGTATTTACTTACTACGATAAGTTATGGACTAACAACAACTTTTATACCAATACATACTGATCATATGCAAACACTAAACAAAAAAAAATCAAATAGTTTTGTAAATAATGTTATAAATTTATCCTCTATTTATACAATATTGATAACAGTGGTATTAATAATTTTTGCTAAGGATATAATATACTTATTTGGGCATGGATTTGAGAAGGATCCCAAAGTTTTTGAAGTAGCATTAAGGGTAACTAGAATAATGCTTATATCACTTATATTTGTAAGTTTACAAAGTGTTATAACTGGTGTACTTCAATGTCATAAGGAATTCTATGAACCGGCTGCAATGTCGGCAGTTTCTAATGTAGTATATATAATATACCTTGTATTTATGGCCTCAAAATTTGGAATTATTGGTTTTGCAGTTGCGACCGTTATAGGTTTCTTTATGCAATTTTTAATAAACGTGCCTAAATATAGGAAACTTGGATACAGATATAAACCTACCATAGATTTTAAAGATAAAGAAATAGATAAAATGTTTAAACTAATGATTCCTGTTATAATAAGTACTTCGGTAATACAGCTTAATTTATTTGTAAACAGGTCATTTGCAACAAATATATTTTTCGGCGCAGTAACTGTACTAGACTGTTCTAATAAAATAAATACACTTGCATATGAAGTATTTGCAATAGGAATATCAATGATAGTATATCCATCATTATCTGAAATGGCGGTTAAAAATGACAGTATTGGATATAGAAAAGAACTTGAGAAATCTTTAATTGCTATAATGCTTATAATGATACCTGCTTCTTTTGCAATAGTATTTTTAAGGGATCAATTTATAACAATTATATTTAAAAGGGGGGCTTTTACGAATGAAGCGGCTAAACTTACATCGAGTGCTCTTTTATTCTATGCACCATCTATGGTCGCATATGGATTAAGAGATATTTTAAATAAGGCATTTTATTCGATAAAAGATACGAAAACTCCTATGGTAAATAGTTTTGTTGGTATAGGAATAAATGTTATCATAAATATATTTATCGTAAAGTATATGAAAGTATCAGGACTTGCTTTAGCTACAAGTATTTCAGTAATAGTAACAACTATATTAATGCTTGTGGATCTAAATAGAAAGCTAAATGGTATTAATTTAAAAAAAGTGTGTATTGATTTTTTGAAAATATTAATTGCATCTATTATAATGGGATTGGTGATACTTACTATAAACAAGTTAGTTTTAAGTTTCTTAAGTATGGGAGTTAAATCTAGCGTAGTTTGTGTATTAATATCGTTTGTTTTTGGAAGCTTAATATACGCTGTATGTATTTATATATTTAAAGTAGATGAATTCTTTGAATTAATTGATAATTTTAAACATAGATCAGCAAATTAAATATTAACTTAGATCAAATATTGCCATAATAATTTTATCTGCTAATGAAAAATGGCATAGTGTTATTAATAGAATTTGTTTTGTAGGACAACAATCGGCAAACTTCAAGGGGGAGGAGTCTGAGTTTTATTATGAATGTAAAAATAGAAAGTGTTATGCAAATTAAACTGGTTTTCATAATAGTTATAGTTACTATGATTTTTGGGATTAATATGGTATTAGTAAATAATAGAGTATATGCTGATTCGCCGAAAACTTTATATGTTTCTCCATCAGGAAATGATAAAAATAATGGAAGTAAAAATAGTCCGTTTAAAACAATTCAAGCTGGATTAGATGCATTAAATCCAGGAGATACTCTTCTAATAAGAGGAGGAGTGTACAAAGAGACTACAGATATATTTAATAGACAGGGATCACAAGACGCATGGTTTACTGTGGAAAACTATCCAGGGGAATCTGTAACTATGGAGGGTGATTACAGATTAAACTGGGGAGGGAAAATAGCACCAGATGCCATTACTTTTAGGAATAGTTCATATTGGAAAGTACAAGGAATAAAAATGGCTGAATATACAGGTGCTGGAATCTATTTGACTGATAAATCTAATCATGTGGAGATGAGTAATTTAACGATATGCGATTTAGATTATCCAGTTTATAGACCTTATGGTACATCAGGTATAGATGGTGAAAATTCTAATGATTGTACGGTTAAAAATTGCAGTATATACAGTATAGGATTAAAAGTAAATAAACCAAAGGATCATGGCATATACATTGGGTATCAAGCTAATAATTGGATATTTGATGGTAATGATATTCATGATAATGCTGGAGCAGCTATTCAATTATATGGAGCTCCTAATGGAGGCAGCAATTGCAAAATAACTAATAATCGCCTTTATGATAATCATGCTTATGGGCTTGCAATAGGCTCTAATGCACAAAATAATTATATATACAATAATGTATTTTATGGAAATAATTGGTGTGATGTATTTATGTTAGAGTCATCTACAAAAAATTATTTTAAAGGTAATTTATTTTTAACCGGTTACAGTAATTACAATGTTCAGCTAACTGATGAAGGGTCAGTAGATAATTCTTTTGATTATAATACATATTATAAAATCAATGGTGTTGTGGTTAATAGATATGATCAGATGTTGAATTTTAATCAGTGGAGATCATATGGAGAAGAAGATTCGGGAGAATTATTACAAAATTATGATGAAGCTCAAGAGAAAATTGCCAGTTGGAAACCTGCAGAAGTTAAGAATTATACTAGTAGGAGACTTAGTGGAATAGATAGATTTCAAACTGCGGAAGCTATTGCAGAAGAGTTTAACAGCTCCAAGATTGATAGTGTGGTTATAACTTCCGGGTACAGTTTTAATAATGCATTAAGTGGAAGTGTTCTTGCAAAAAAATTAGATGCACCTATACTTCTTTCTGGAAAAACTTATACTGAAAATCAGTCGGCAGTGCAATATATAAATAGACATATGAATACCAGTGGAAAAATATATATACTTGGGGATGAAGGAAATATAAATGAGAATATAATTACTGGTTTGAAAAATTTGGGATATAATAATATAGAGATACTGCAGGATGGTGAAAAGTATGGAGCAGTTAAATCTATAAATGATAAAATTAATGCTTCTAAGGGAACACCAATTGTCGTACTTTCAGGAAATGATTTTCCTGACGGACTTAGTATTTCAGCTGTAGCCGCAGCAAAAGGATATCCTGTAATATATTCTGATTTATATGATATACCAAGTGAATCTAAAGAAACTATAAAAAAGATTAATCCATCTCAAATTTATATAATAGGTGGAAATGGGGTTGTTTCTGATTATGCTAAGGATAATATAAAAATTTTGACTGGATTATCTGATGATAAAATTGTGAGAATAGGCGGGAGCGATAGATATGAGACCTCCATTAATGTTGCAAAATATTTTAAAATGGATGGTGATATTATTACTCTAGCATCAGGTAAAGATTTTCCAGATGCTCTTGCGGGAAGTGTATTATCTGCAAAACTAAATGCACCTTTAATACTTTTAGGAGATAATAATAAGATTCAAAAGGATTTTGTCGATACAGGAAAATTTACTACACAGATAATATATGGAGGAACTGCATCCATAAGTGAGTATATTGCCGGGAGCATGGCTAAATAATAGGATGATTTTAAAGATTGTGTTTAATAATTGAAAAATTTTCATCAATCTTGTAAGATTTATGTATGTTCAATATTTGTTTGTAAGAATACTTTGGGAGGATGTAAATGAAGGCTGAAGATATAAAAATAAATATTGCGGATGATATAGAGAGTAAAAAGTTTCAGTTTGCAATTAAAAGATGTATGGATTTTATTTTGTCTTTGATAGGAATTGTAATACTATCACCACTATTATTGATTTTGTCGATATGGATTAAATTAGATTCAAAAGGTCCTATTATATTTAAACAGATTAGAGTTGGCAAAAATGAAAAAGAGTTTACAATATACAAATTTAGAACTATGATTGTGGATGCCGAGAAAAAGAGAGAACTTGATATTAAACCAGGTGATCTGAGTAATTTTGTATTTCAGAGTAAAAGTGATAATAGAGTGACTAAAGCTGGCGCTTTTTTGAGGAAAACAAGTTTAGATGAAATACCTCAATTATTTAATGTATTATTTGGTACTATGAGTCTTGTTGGGCCAAGGCCTGAGATTCCAGAGGTTGTTAAGTATTATCCTGAAGCTTATAGACAGAGGTTACTTGTTACTCAGGGTATAACTGGATTAGCTCAAGTAAGTGGAAGAGGAGAGATAGAACTTGGAAAGACGGTTTATTATGATCTCTCTTATATAAAGAAGTTTTCGATATTAATGGATATAAAAATATTATTTCGAACGGTATTTTCAGTTGCTAAAAAAGAAGGAGCTTTTTGATATGTTTAGCAAAATATTAAAATTTGAAGTGTTTAATGGAACTAAGTATCAATTGCTCAATTATATAAAAGGATTTGAAAAAGTAAATATAGTATCCGGAAATCCAGAAGTATTATACAATGGATTAAAAGATAAAGATATGTTCCAAAGTTTTACATCTAAAAATTCAGTAATTATACCAGATGGTGTTGGAACTTTGATTGCTTCAAGAATAGTTAAAAATCCTGTAAATGAGAAAATAGCTGGAATAGATGTTATGGAGGAAATAATAAATATATGTAAAAACAATAATTATGGTATATATTTAATTGGAGCTAAAGAAGATGTATTAAGAAGTTGTATATATAATCTTAAGCTTAAATACCCAGGTATAAATATATCTGGAAGCCATAATGGATATTTTGACTTAAATAATTGTGAGAAAATTTTAGAAGATATAAAAAAAGTAAAACCATACGCACTATTTATTGCGATGGGTTCACCAAGGCAGGACAGATTTATAATTAAAAATATGGAAGAACTTCCTTGTAAGGTGTTTATGGGTGTAGGAGGAAGCTTTGATGTTTTTTCTGGAAAATTAAAAAGAGCTCCAAAGTGGATGATAAATTTTGGCCTTGAATGGCTTTATAGAGTTATAAAAGAACCTTGGCGTATAAAGAGACTTATAGTAATACCAAGATTTCTAATTAAAGTTGCAGTGGATTACAAAAGCAGGATATCTAGTTTTTAACTACTTATCCTGCTTTATAGCAATTTGAATTGATATTTATTATTTCAGAGTATATTGTTTAGGAGAGTTAAATATGATTGAAAAATTTGAGGATAGTGTACTTAAGTTATATAATATAATTTTACAGCCATTAGATATTATATATAAAAAAATAGCAATTCAAAATTGTAGAAAAATCTTTGGGATGTCTGAGAATGAAAGTTTCGGACAAGAATATTATAAAGTGAAACATTATACCAGGGCGACAGGAGCTATATATACTCCTCCTAAGCTTGCTGAGTATATTGTAAATAATACTATAAATGAAGAGGATGTAGTGAAAAATCCTTATTTAAAAATTTTAGATCCTGCATGTGGAACCGGGAATATAATTATTCCAGGTATAAAACGCTTAAAGTCTATTTTTGAAAAAAATTTAGACCTTATAAATTCTAATAATAATTTGGATATAGACTTTAATTTAGTAGTAAAACACATCTTAGATAATAATATATATGGTTTCGATATAGACAAAATTGCATTAAAGATTTTACAAATAGATATATTCGAAATGTATGGATATGTGAATTTTAATAAATTTATCACGACTGATTTTTTACTAACAAAACTAAATTGTAAATATGATATCATAGTAGGAAATCCACCATATATAGGTCACAAGTCTATAGATAAAGCATATGCACGTATTTTAAAGAATATTTATAGTAATGTATACAGTGATAAGGGAGACATATCATATTGCTTTTTTTCTAAATCAATTGATAATTTAAAATTTGATGGAAAATTGACGTTTATCACATTAAGATATTTTATGGAATCTCAAAGCGGTGAAAATCTTCGTGGTTTGATTGGAAATTATACATATATTTATAAAATAGTAGATTTTTACGGTATACGTCCATTTAAGGGAATAGGAATAGATCCAGTAATAATATTTCTTAGAAATAGAAAGCTTGAAAATTATAATGCAGAAGTTATTAGGCCAATCGAAACGAAGTATAAAGGAACAAAATTATTTCTTGATAGTCTTTTTTTAAATAAACTTAATAAAGTCAGGAAATTTTATGTTGGAAACTTGTATATAAAAAACAATAAATGGAATTTAGTAGATGAAAATGAGAGGAAGATTTTAGATAAAATATTTGAAAAGACACATTATACTTTAGATGATATATGCACAAGTTATCAAGGAATAATCACAGGATGTGACAGAGCTTTTGTTGTGGATAAAGATACTGTACTTAACGAAAGTTTGGAAACAAATATAATAAAACCCTGGATAAAGAGTAGTTTTATAAAAAAGAATGAAATTATTAAAGAAGACAAGTTTTTAATATATTCAGATCTTATAGATGATGAGAAAAGGTATCCAAATATAATTAATCATATTTATAAATATAAATGTAAGCTTTTAGATAGAAGAGAATGTAAAAATGGAATAAGAAAATGGTTTGAACTTCAATGGGGAAGAAGTCCGGATCTCTTTGAAGGTAAGAAAATAATATTTCCGTATAAGAGCAGTAATAACAGGTTTTCAATAGATATCGGAAGCTATTTTAGTGCTGATGTATATGCGCTTTGTATAAAAGAAGAATTTAAAATTAGTTACGAGTATATTTCAGAGCTACTCAACAGCAGGATATATGAGTTTTATTTTAAAACCATTGCTAAAAAACTTGGAGAAGATTTATTTGAATATTATCCCAATAAATTAATGAAATTAAAAATACCTCTAATAGGTGATTGTAAAAGAATTGATGATGATATTTTAGATAAGTATTTTAACATTACAGCATCAGAAAAACAGATTATAGATATGAAAAATATATAGGGTTTGTAACTGAAAGCTTAACTTATGCTCCGGCCGGGATTTCTAAAATTTTTTACGTGGCGTACTTTGAAAATCCCGGCCGGAGCATAAGTTAAGCTTAGAATTACAAACCCTATAGTTTTTATGCTTATTCTAATATATCCTCTATAAATTTAGGGAGTACAAAACAAGCCTTATGAAGTTGTTTTGTATAGTATTTTGTGTCAATATCAATTGTATTTGATAAGTCAGCTGTTTCCGGATTATATTTTTTTGAGCCAATTGTGAAACTCCAGAACCCGCTTGGATATGTAGGAATTCCAGCCATAAATAATTTAGTTATAGGAAATACAGCCTTTGCGTCATCATACACACGTTTTACTGTATCTGGTAAATAAAAAGGTGTTTCAGTTTGAGCTATAAATATGCCGTCTTGTGTTAGACATTCAGATATTTCCTTATAAAAACTTCCACCAAACAATCCTTCAGCTGCACCGAATGGATCTGTAGAATCAACTATTATAACATCAAATTCATTTTTATGTTCATGTACATATTTTATACCGTCACCAATGAAAATTTCACATTTTGGATCACTTAATCCACAGCTTATTTCTGGTAAAAACTTTTTACATTCCTTAATAACATCTTCATCAATTTCACATAATACAACTTTTTCAACGGAAGGATGTTTAAGAATTTCTCTTACTGTACCACCATCTCCACCACCAACTACAAGAACTTTCTTAGGATTTTTATGTGTAAAAAGGGGAATGTGAGTTATCATTTCGTGATATACATACTCATCTTTAATTGTAGTTTGAACGATTCCGTCTAATGTAAGCATTCTACCTAATGCATATGTATCAACGATACATAAATCTTGATATTTAGTTTTTTTCCTTACCAGAGTTTCTTTCACTTTATAGGTCATAACAGCATCTTCTATTTGACCTTCTCTAAGCCACATATCCATAATAATATACCTCCAAACCTAATGTTTATTTATGCATGCAAATAATATTATAACAATGTTTTAAATAAATTTCTATAGGCTTTATGGATGAAATCTTGGCTTAGGTTCCTCATCATAAAAACTTTTAATAAATTTAAATTCTATATTTTTAAACATAAAATTATAAATTATGTGAATTATGAATAATATGTATATAAATATTATAAATGGCAAAAATAAATTATAGAATTGTTTTAAAGAAAAAAGAGGAAAAATATTACAGATATAGAATATAATCATTAGGATATTTTAATTACAATTTTGAAGGGGGGTTAAAGTGTCTGACTCGGACTATGCAGTTTTATGCATATGCTGTAAATGATATTTAAATTATTTACAGTCATATTATATGAAAGCTATAATATGGTAAATTAAAGTTAAAGAAGAGAAACTTTAACGCTAGAATTTTATGATTTTAGTAGAGTTTAGATAAAATGTATTTAAAATTTGAAGAATCAAATGATAAGCTTATTGTACATATGATTGGGGAACTTGATCATCATAGTGCTGAGGAAGTAAGAAATAAAATAGATGACAAGTTAAATCAAGACAAAATTATTAAGTTAATATTGGATTTTAAAAATGTAAGTTTTATGGATAGTTCGGGTATAGGAGTTGTAATAGGCAGATATAAAAAGCTTAAGATGAAGAGGGGAAACATATGCATAAGCAGAGCAACTGATTCGATAAAGAGGGTATTTGAGTTATCTGGTATGTTTAAGATAATTAGCCTTTATGACACTATAGAAGAAGCGGTTCAGAGTATTTAATTCGGGGGGAGTTATAAATGTACAATAATATGATGAAAATAGAGTTTCTAAGTAAATCAGAAAATGAAAGTTTTGCTAGAGTTGCGGTGGCAGCTTTTGTATCTCAACTCGATCCTACTATAGAAGAGCTTACAGATGTAAAAACTGCTGTATCGGAAGCAGTGACAAATTCTATAATACATGGATATCAAAACAGGGAGGAAATAATAAAAATAGAGGCTGTAATAGAAGAAAAAGAACTTATTATTACAATTTGTGATGACGGTATAGGAATAGAAAATATAGAACTTGCAAGACAGCCTTTATATACATCAAGACCTGATTTAGAAAGATCAGGAATGGGTTTTACAGTAATGGAAACATTTATGGATAAATTAGAAGTTTATTCTGAAAAAAATAAAGGGACAAGAATTGTGATGAAGAAAAAATTTAAATCGTTAAGTTAGGTGAATTGATATGGGTGAGGAAGCAGTTAAAAAAATAGATTATAACTATGAGAATAATGTTCGGCTTATAAGAAGTGCCCAAAACGGAGACAAAGATGATCTAAATAGATTAGTCAAATTAAACTTGCCTCTTGTATCAGCTATCAGTAAAAAATTTTTAAATAGAGGATATGAATATGAGGATATATTTCAAATTGGATGCATTGGACTTGTAAAAGCAATAAATAATTTTGATGAGAAGTACAATGTAAAGTTTTCTACTTATGCAGTACCTATGATACTTGGGGAGATAAGGAGATTTTTAAGGGATGACGGAATAATAAAGGTTAGCAGAAGTGTGAAAAATACTGCTAAAAAGTTGCATTATGATAAAGAGAGTCTAACAAAGGAATTGAATAGAGAACCAACGATTGATGAATTAGCTAAGTATTCTGGTGTTAACAGAGAAGAAATAGTTTTTGCTATGGAATCCGCGAACAGTTTGCAGTATTTGTATGATACTATACATCAAGATGATGGATCACCAGTATTACTTATTGATAAATTAAGTCAGAATCATGAAGAAGATACAAAAATGGTAGATAGGATAGCATTGAAAGAGGCATTGAAGAGTTTAGATGTAAAATCAAGGCAGATTATAATGCTAAGATATTTTAAAGATAAGACTCAGGTTCAGGTAGCAAAAATGCTTGGAATAAGTCAAGTACAAGTGTCTAGAATTGAAAAAAGAGTTTTGAAAGTAATGAAAAAAAGTTTGACTGGATAAAAATATCTCAAAATAGAATTAATTCTATTTTGAGATATTTTTTTTATGTTCTTATTTTTGTTTAAAATTTCTTATATAACATAAAATAAGATATAAAATCTATGAAAGAGGGGATTATACATGAATGTGAATGAACAGGATATTAGAAATGAATTTCAAAGTTTATATTCAAAAACGCAGCCAAAGCCGAATTTATTAAAAAACTGTATTTATGCATTTGTTATAGGTGGACTGATATGTGATATTGGACAATTTTTTAGCAACTGGTTTTTGAGTATGGGATTGTCAAATGAAGATTCAGGAACATATGTGTGTATAGTTATGATATTTCTAGCTGCTTTTTTAACTGGAATAGGTGTGTATGATAAAATAGCTAATTATGCTGGTGCCGGAACAGTTGTACCTATAACAGGATTTGCAAATTCAATAGTTTCTCCGGCGATGGAGTTTAAAAAAGAAGGCTATGTGTTTGGTGTAGCAGCTAAGATGTTTACTATAGCAGGACCAGTACTTGTGTATGGTATAGGTTCATCAGTGCTGGTTGGCATCATTTACTTTATAATAAATAGTTTTTTTTAAAGGAGGTTTAATTTTGAATAAAAGACTTGGAGATCAAACTGTGAGAATTGAAAGTAAACCTAGAATTATATCTACGGCAAGCGTTGTTGGACCTAAGGAGGGTAAAGGAAATTTTAAGGACTATTTTGATGTCATTTTAAAAAATGATCATAAGGAAAATGAAAGTTTTGAAAAAGCTGAAACAAATATACTGTCAACAGCTATATCTGAGAGTATAAAAAGGGCAAATTTAACTGAAGAAAAAATTGGATACATATTTGCAGGAGATCTTTTGAATCAACTGTCAGCATCCAGTTTCGCAGTTAGAGGAATGAATGTTCCCTTTATAGGATTATACGGTGCATGCTCAACAATGACTGAATCATTAAGCATAGCATCAATGATAATGGATGGAGAATTTGCAAATTATGTTATAGCCGCAACCTCATCACATTTTGCTGCTTCTGAAAGACAATTTAGATTTCCATTAGAATTTGGAACGCAGAGAGCTCTTACATCCCAATGGACAGTAACTGGTGCAGGAGCAATGGTTCTTGGAAAAACTGGGAATTTTCCATATGTAACGTATGTCACTACTGGAAAGATAAAGGATTATGGAGTTACAGATTCTAATGATATGGGATCTGCTATGGCACCAGCTGCTGCGGCAACTATTTATCAGCATTTTAAAGATACAGGACGCAGCCCGAGTTATTATGATTTAATAGCTACAGGTGATCTTGGAAAATATGGTAAGGAAATAACTGAAAAACTAGTAAAGAAATATGGATATGATATATCTTCCAATTATATGGATTGTGGTCAGGAAATATTTGATAAAAGTCAGGATGATACAAATGCTGGTGGAAGTGGATGTGGATGTTCTGCTGTAGTTTATTGTGGATATATATATAAAAATATGATGAACAAGAAGTTTAAGAAAGTATTGCTCATTTCAACAGGTGCTCTTTTAAGTACTACATCCTCACTTCAAGGAGAAAGTATTCCTGGTATAGCTCATGCTGTGTCAATTGAATATGGAGATTAGGAGGTATAATTCATATGAAAAGTTATTTAATGGCATTTATAGTTGGAGGAATTATATGTGTAATCGGTCAAATTCTTATGGATAAGACAAAATTAACACCCGCAAGAATACTTGTTGCATTTGTTACAGCAGGAGTATTTTTAGGGGCGTTAAATATATACGATTTTGTGATAAAATATGGTAGAGCAGGAGCTACTGTGCCTTTACCTGGTTTTGGAAATATCCTTGCAAAGGCTGCCATAAAAGAGGTAGATGCTAAAGGATTAATAGGTGCTTTTACTGGTGGAATAAAAGGCACAGCCGGTGGTGTAAGTGCTGCAATAATATTTGGATATATAACAGCATTGATATTTAATCCAAAGACAAAAGATTAATATCAAAATAATTGGGATTATCACGTTTAAATAAATGTGATAATCCCAATTATTTAGTTGCTATCTGAATTTACTTTTTGATTGTCTGTGTTGTTATCGTCCAAATTGATATCAGTATTATTACTATTTTTTTGTGTTTTATCATCAGGAATATTATTATTATTGTTATTATTATTATTGTTATTATTATTCCTACCATTAGAAGCATTATTGTTATTATTCCGATTAGATTTCTTTAATCCAGAGTTATTAAAAAATGAGTTTATTTTATTTGATAGATGGGCGTTATTACAATAAGTAGTGGGTTGAGTTCCATCTATAAATAGTTCGTTATAAACAGTGCTTTTATCTGGATCACTATAGCATATTGAAGTTGCAAGTTTACCGGAAAGCTGACATATTGGTTCTGTTACGATGCTGTCTGGTATATCAATATCCTTGTTTGGTAAATTTTGATGTATAGGTTTCATTATAGCTGCCCATAAAGAGGCTGATGAATTACTGTTAAGTCCTGTGATTATGGAATTATCATCATTACCTATCCACACAGCGGCAGAATAATAAGGGGTAAGTCCACAAAACCATAAGTCTTTTGAATCAGTAGAAGTACCAGTTTTACCTCTAATCGGCATATCTCCAAAATTGGCATTGGGTCCTGTACCTTGATCACTTACTGGACCTTTTAATAAATCATACATTATGTATGCACTTTGTGCTGACATAATTTTTTTTGTAGTAGTGTTATTTTGCAAAATTACCTTTCCAGATCTATCAACGACTTTGGTGTAGAGTTTAGGAGAGGTATATGTACCATAGTTTCCAAAAACTCCATAAGCAGCTGCCATAGTAAGAGTGTTTGAACCATGGTGTAACTGTCCCAAAGATAATGCAGATATACTTGTTTTATCATGTTCATCTAATGTCAAGCCAAATTTTTGAGCATAGTCTATTCCAGTTGAAAGACCAATTTTATCTTCAATCTTTACTGAAGCTAAGTTACTTGAATGTTCTAATGCGGTCCTTAAGGTTATATCACCCATGTAGTTTGAGTAGTCATTATGTGGAGTGTATGATGTACCATCAGAACTATATTTTTGGGATAAATCATTGCTAAGTGGAGAATCATCAATAATTGAAGCTGCTGTATATTCTTTTGAAGCAATCGCAGGTGAATATACAGTTAACGGTTTTATACTTGAACCCGTAGGCCGCAAAAAACTATTAGAAGCAGCTCTATTGTAAGATCTTGCTGGTTGATCTCCTCGTCCACCAACAATACATTTAATCTCTCCAGTGCGATAATCCATTATAACTGCGGAAGCTTGCGGTTGTTCTATATTGTTGGATGAATTATTGCCTAATATAGTTGTCGTATTTAGCACCTGTTGAGTACTATTTTGAATTGATTTATCCATCGTTGTATATATTTTTAGACCTCCATACATTAACATGTGCTCTGCTTGATTTTCACTATAATGATATTGACTTTCCAGCGCTTTTTTCACTTGATCTATGGCTGGAAGTGTAAAATATTCATAATTGAGTTTTCCACTGTTTGAGTTCTGAGGCTCAAATACCAATTTGTTATTTGCGAGGTCTGTTAGAGCATTGTTATAGACATCAGAAGTTATGTATCCATTCTCATACATTTTTTTTAGTACAGTCTTAGTTCTGTTTAAATAAAGTGAAGGGTTTTTTTTTGCTGCATCTGAAAAAGGATAATATACAGATGGACTTTGAGGTATTCCAGCTATAAATGCACATTCAATTAAATTTAGATCTTTTGCATCTTTATTAAAATATTGCTCTGAAGCAGCTTCAGCTCCCAATGCTTTTCCACCAAGATATATTGTATTTATATATGCTTGTAGAATTTGGTCTTTTGATAGATATTTTTCAAGCTTTACAGCAAGATAGATTTCTTGAATTTTTCTTTTAAATGAAACTTCTGAAGATAACATTGTGTTCCTCACTAGCTGTTGGGTTATAGTAGAAGCACCCTGTATACCAGGTTGTCTTGTTATTTTATTTTTTATATCTATAAGTGCGACACCCAATATTCTTTTTACATCTATGCCTTTATGTTTATAAAATCTTTCATCTTCTATACTTATGAATGCATTTCTTAGATTTTGCGGCATATCTTTATAAGAGATAACCTTTCTTTGTTGACTTGTAACTACAACATCCATGAGTTGATTTTGATTGTCATATAAAACAGAAGATTCATCCAATGTTAAAAGTTGGTTGACATTTAAAGCAGGAGCATTTTTTATTATTGCGAAAACTACTCCTGTACATGTTACTGCTCCTAATATAATTAAAGTTAAAATAGTAATAAGCGTTATTTTTAAAGCCTTAGAATGAGGTTTGGCTTTAGTTCTTTTACGCTTCTTGCTCATAATTGTCCTCCTTGTTTATGTAAAATAATTGATTTAAATAATTATATCACAAAATAAAGTATTAATGAAATGAATGTTAACCCTGTGGTAAAAGGAAGTGAGCACAATAAGAAATTTCAGTATAAATAAGAAAATAAAAGTGTATTTTATTATAGTATTAATAATTTTTATTATAGTTACTAATATATATGTGGTCAATTTTCTTATAAGTCCAGCTATTATTACTGCATCTGAAGCAGAGATTAGAGCACAGGTTACTGAAATAATAAATTCAGTTATATTAAAGGAATATACTAAAGAATTTAATTACGACAGCATTATACATACTGAAAAGGATAGGGATGGAAATATAGTTATGATGAAGGCAGATACTTTAAGGATGAATAAGATAGCATGTGATGTAGCTATTAAATCACAAAAAGAACTAAAAAATGTGGGAGAAGATGGGGTGAAAATTCCATTAGGATATGTACTAAAAAATAATCTCTTTGCATTTTTTGGACCTAATATAACGGTGAAGATGCAGCCGGTTGGATATATAGAAACAAAATATATTTCAAATTTTGAGAGTGCAGGAATAAATCAAACCAGGCATAAAATATATGTAGAGGTTAGTACAAATATGAAAATTATAGTACCACTTAAAAGTGAAAATATAAGTATTAAAAATGAAGTCCCTATTTCTGAAACTATAATAGTCGGAAAGGTACCACAAACTGCTTTAAACTTAGGATTAGATGGAAGCGGTTTTAAACTCCAGAATCAAAAATAATTATAGTACTTATAGGGTTTGTAACTGAAAGCTTAACTTATGCTCCGGCCGGGATTTCCAAAATACGTCACGTAAAAAATTTTAGAAATCCCGGTCTGCACATAAGTTAAGCTTCTATTTGTAAATCCTATGATTTATAATTTTTAATTATATTGTTATTTATCTTCAAAGTTGAATACATAAGGTATATTTCTATAATAATCCCCGTAGTTTAATCCGTATCCGGCTACAAATACATCTGGAATTTCAAAACAGAAAAAATCAGGTTTTATATCTGTTTTTCTCCTAGTAGGCTTATCTAATAATGTACAGCATTTTACACTATTTGCTCCTAATGCTTTTACGTGGTTTACTACAAAATCCATAGTTATTCCTGTATCTATAATATCATCTACGATAAGCACATCTAATCCTTTGATATTATCAGGTATGTCGTTTACTACTCTTACATTTCCAGAAGATATTTCAGAATTGCCATAACTCGAAGTTGTCATAAATCCTATTTTTAAGGGTAAATCTATTGCCCTTACTAAATCCGCGGTAAATATAAAACTGCCCCTTAGTAGTGATAAAACATATAAATTTTTACCTTTATATTCTTTGGATATAAGCTTTCCAGTTTCAGAAATTCTATTTGATATTTCTTCTTTTGATATTAATGCTTTTTTTATTTTATCTTCCATGTGTGATCCTCCAAATTAATTTTTAAATCGAAAGTCCTCTATTTATATTAATTATATTAACAAGATTTTAACGGGCTTTCAATACCTTCATAAATATATGACTATAATTCTTAATCTCACATGAAAGTGATATTGTAGGAATAAAAAGATTTCAAATTTTTTAAATATTAACAATAATTTAAAAAAGTAGTATAATAATATTAAATAATATATTTCCTAAATTATTTCAAACTAATAGACACCTTTAGTAGGTTATATAATCTTTTTAAATTTAAATTATGGGAGGTGCTGTAAATGTCAAAGATGGTATCTTTAAATACAAAAACAGTGCATCAGAAAGATTTAAAAGGGTCTGTTGAAGTAATTGATAAAAAAAAGGATGAGGAAAGTTTCGAAGAAAACAAAGTGGAAACGTTTTCTATAGTTGCTCTTTCAATAATTGTCATGGGAATATTTATTATTCTGTTAAGTTAGTTTAAATTTTTGTATCAGGGGGATTTCGGAACCTCCTGATGCTTTTATGGGCAAATTACTGCAGCATTTACTTTATTATTAGTTTAAGTTAAAATAATGTTTTGTAGATATACTTTGCAGTTAAAGTTATATTATGTATATTTTATTGAGGTGAATAATTATGATATATGGAAATACAGATGGTATTAGAAATTCTATTTTGGGAAAACTTGATGAAATTTATGAGATAAAGATGCCCAAAGACAGTATATGCAGCAATGACCTTATAGACATGTTAAGTGAAATTACTACACATTTAAATAGAGAAATAAGTGTTGCTATAAATCGGAAGGGAAATGTTATAAGTGTGGCGGTAGGAGACAGTAGTACTGTTGAAATGCCAGAAGTTTATATAAAGCAGAAAAAATTATCCGGTATAAGGATAATACATACGCACCCAAATGGAAATTGTAACTTATCAGCAATAGATCTTTCGGCTCTTTTAAAGCTAAAATTGGATTGTATTGCTGCCCTTGGTGTAAATGAAAGTGAATGTAAGGGTATAATGATCGGTTTTTGTTCTATTCAAGATGGGCTTTTAAATGCTAAAATTACAAGACCGCTTAATATTCAGGATGGTTTGAATTATAACATACTTAAATCTATAAAGGATATTGAGGAATTGATGAAAGATAATGATATTGTTTATGATGATTCTGAAAGAGCGATATTAGTAGGAATTGAAAGTCAGGAAAGTATAGATGAACTAGCAGAACTTGCAGAGGCTTGTAATGTAAAGGTAGTCTACAAGGTATTTCAAAAAAAGGCTGTAATAGATAATGTTTTTTATGTTGGAAAAGGAAAAGTTAATGAAATAGCACTTCTTAGGCAATCGCAGAATTCAAATATAATCATTTTTGATGACGAACTTTCTGCATCTCAGGTTAGAAATTTGGAGGAAAGTATTGGAGCAAAGGTCATTGATAGGACTACACTGATACTTGAAATTTTTGCACGAAGGGCTAAGAGCAGGGAAGCCAAGATACAGGTTGAACTTGCACAGCTTAAGTATAGGCTTCCAAGATTAAGTGGTCTTGGAATAATATTGTCTAGAACAGGTGGAGGTATTGGCACACGAGGCCCCGGAGAGAAAAAGCTGGAGGTAGATAAAAGGCATATAAAAGAAAAGATATATGATTTGAATAGAGAACTTAAAAAAATAAAACAGGTTAGAAGTACTCAGAGAAATAAAAGAAATGAGCTTTTAAAAATATCTTTGGTTGGATATACGAATGCAGGTAAATCTACTTTAAGAAATAAATTGTGTGATGTTGCATCAGCAAATGAAGGAATACAAAAAAATAAGGTATTTGAAGCAGATATGTTGTTTGCAACTCTTGATACTACGACTAGAGCTATAGCACTTCCAGATATGAGAATGGCAGCTGTTACAGATACAGTAGGATTTATAAGAAAACTTCCACATGATCTTGTGGAGGCTTTTAAGTCAACTCTTGAGGAGGTTATTTATTCAGATTTACTTTTACATGTTGTAGATTGTTCGTCGGAATATGCATATGAACAGATAAATGTGGTAAATGGTATATTCAAGGAACTTGGAGTAGAAGATAAACCTGCCTTACTTGTATTAAATAAGAAAGATAAAGCATCTTCTGAAAAAATAAATAGCATTTTAGATAATAATAAGGATATTGCCTCAGTTTGTATATCAGCAAAAACGGGTGAAAATATAGCGCTTTTATTAAAACAGATTTTAAAAACACTTCCATCTAAACTGAGAAGTGTAGAATATTTGATACCATATTCTGAACAGTCTGTAGTTGCATTTCTTCATAGAAATTCAAAGATTAAAAGTGAAGAGTATGTAGAAAATGGAACACATATAAGGGTGGTAGTTGATGATGAGATATATAACAAGTGCCAAAAGTATCTTTTAAGTAATATAAAGTGAATTTATGTAAGTTAATGATTAATAGTTTTATTACAGGTGAGGAAAAATACCTGGTTTATTGTAATTTTATTCAATTATGTTATATAATATAAAAAATCACACAATTAATAAAAATATTAGTTTTATTATCAGCTTAAAAAAGGGGGCAATAATATTATGGAAAAGACTATTTTGCAATACCAAAAAGCCTTTAATGGAATAGTGGATAGAATGAGGTCAAATGAATCAGTTCTCGCAGTTATGGTTTTTGGAAGTATGGTAACAGGTGATCTGTGGGATGAATCTGATATTGATTTATTCGTTATATTAGATAAAAGTTACTCTGATGTTCAAAATATTTATACAGAAGAGAAAAGTATACCTGTACATATAAAGCTTATGGGCAAAAATAAATTTGTGAGATTTCAAGAAGAAGACCTTAAGGGAAGCTTTATGCATAGAATATTTGCTTCTTCAAGGTTGGTATTTTCCAAAGATATAGAAATTACAACAAGATATGATAATGGAAGGTACTACCCGGATTTAGACAGAGAAAGATGGAATATGGTGTATTTGGGGAAACTGTTAAAAAATATAGGTATTTGTAAGAAATATTTATATAATGATGGTATATATACTGCATATACAGCGGCTGTTAAGTGCGCTGAGGAATATTCTAAGTTGTATGTTAATTTTTCTGGTTATATGATAAGCAAAGATGCAATGACGATGGCGATGAATTTGAATGATAATTTTAGAAAATGTGTAGATAAATTATTTTTTAATAAAGATGATATAAAAGAAGTAATAACAGATGTACTTAAGTATTTCCAATCAAATATTGATAGTTCAATAAGGAATTTAGTTAATGTACTTATTAATTATATGAGAGAAAAAGATTGCTTTTTAAGTTCTGAAGATATAAAAGAAGATAAATTATTTAATAATTATGATATAAATATGGAAGAAATATTAAACAAACTTTGGCAGAAAAATATTATAAAAAAGGATAGCAGAGATCTGAAAACTGAAAATGGTATGTTGGTTTTTAAAGAAAATGTTTACTTTATATAAAATTCATCGTTCAAATGAAGCTTTAGCAAATTTAAATTCGCTAAAGCTTTATTTGATAGTATAATTATTTATGTAAGTAAAAAATTGAATTTAGGAGAGGCATTCTTATATGGATAAATATTTTTTAAAATTTTCACATGGTATCCCAAAGTATGTTGCGATTTCAAACCATATAAAAAGACTTATAGATAATAATGAGATAAAGGATGGTGAAAAATTGCCTCCGATCAGAAAACTTGCAGAATTTTTGGAGGTTAATAATATTACAATTGTACACACATATAATGTGCTTAAAGATGAAGGTTATGCAGTGCAAAAAATAGGAAGTGGAACTTATGCAAAAAGAAAGGATTCATTTAAAAGTTTTAGGAGAGAATATTCTAACACAATAAAAAAGGTTTCGAGTGGAGACTTTAAAAAATACATTGATTTCACGGGTGAAAGCCCCTGCAGTGATTTTTTCCCGGTAAATTCATTTAAAGACGTATTAAATGAGGTGCTTGATAGAGATGGAGTTGATGCTTTGAGTTATCAAGAGGCACTTGGATATGCCGGACTTAGAAAAAGTATAAGTAAAGTATTTTGGAATGATGAAGTCGATATAGATGACATTTTAATAATATCCGGAGCACAACAGGGTATTGATATAATAAGCAAGGCTTTAATTAATACAAATGATAGTGTATTAGTCGAGATGCCGACATACAGTGGGGCACTTTCAGTTTTTAAATGGAGAAGAGCCAATATATGTGAAATTCCAGTTGGATTTCAAGGAATAAATATAAATAAATTTGAAAAGATACTCAGAAAAAATAATATAAAATGTTTTTATACTATGAGTTATTTTCAAAATCCTACAGGAATAAGCTACAGCAGGCAAAAAAAAGAACAAATATTAAGGCTTGCCGATATATATGATTTTTATATAATAGAGGATGATTATCTATCAGAACTTATATATGATAAGAATATAGAATATGCGACATTTAAAAGTCTTGATAGAAATGACAGAGTTATATATATAAAGAGTTTTTCTAAAATTTTTCTTCCAGGAATAAGAATAGGATATTTAATACCACCCAAAAAATTTAAAGAGAGTATTCAAAACTCTAAAGTAAATACTGATATTTCAACTTCAAGTCTTATGCAAAGAGCTTTAGATTTATATATAACTAAGGGACTTTGGAAGGAATATATAGATAAATTGAATAAAATATATTCAAAGAAGTATTTATTTATGAAGGAAGTTTTAACGAAATATTTATATGATAAAGTTTCTTTTATAGTTCCTGGTGGTGGACTGCATTTTTATGTAAAAATAAATGATAGGTTTAATATTAATTCAATACAACTTTTTAGAAGAGCAAAGAATAAAAATGTTTTGATTATGCCTGGAACTATATTTTATAAGGAATCAGTAAATGGATTAAAGTACTTTAAGCTTGGTTTTTCACAAATAGATAAAAAGAATATAGAAAATGGAATAAAAATTATTGGGAATTTAATTGAAAACTATAGGGTTTGTAAATGAAAGCTTAACTTATGCTCCGGCCGGGATTTCCAAAATACGTCACGTAAAAAATTTCTAGTAAGTGTAAGTTTGCGTTCATAAAAATCTAAGCAGATTTTATAAACTCGCAGGCTCAAACATATAAAATCCACTAAGATTTTTAAGAATGCTTCACTAACACTTACTACAAAATTTTTTAATGTGCCTAAATTTTAGAAATCCCGGCCTGCGCATAAGTTAAGCTTGGAATTACAAACCCTATAAATTTTATTTTGGTGGTGAGAAATATTTGAAAAAAGTGGGTATGGTAGATATAGATTGGAGTAAAATAGATGATTATGATGATGACGATATAACATATTTTATGTTTCTGGAAGGCAAAAAGGTGAATACACTTTGCAAAATTAGAAATTTATCTGAAGATACTATTAAGAGACACATACTTAATGGAAAGATAAAATACGGCATTTTAGCAAAAAGCAATGATGTACATAAATTATTTGAGATTATGATGACTACACCTAAACAAGATAAAATTGACACCTTGAAAGGTCTTAAATGTGAGGATAAAAATGAATTAATAGAATTTATAAGAAATAGTTATGCGGATATGAGTACAAAGGCCAAAGAAATAGCTGTATGGATACTTGGAGAAATAGGTAATAAAGATGTAGTTGACATACTTTCAAAGGCTTCTGTAAATAATCACGTAAATGTTAGAAGAATGTCGATATCCGCTTTGGGGAAAATAGGCGATATTAAATCCGAGGATATTTTAATAAGAGCACTTGATGATTCAAATTCGCAAGTGATAATGTATGCAGTAAAGGCTCTTTTGAAAATTAAAAGTTTGAAGGCAGCAGACAAAATAAAAGAAATTTATAATAGTACAGATAAAGAATATTTGAAACTTTCAGCTCAGAGGTATTTGGAAAGCGATCTTGAGGATAAGAGGTGATTTTATGGCATATTTCACGATAAAAGATGAAAAAAGTGCACAGTTTGAAGAAAAAAAGTCAGTATTTATAGGTAGTGTAAAAAGAGTTTCAAATGAAGAAGGTGCCAAAAAATTTATATATGAGATAAAAAGTAAAAACAAAGAAGCAAGGCATAATGTATATGCTTATATCATAGGAGAAAATTTAGGGATACAGAGATATAGTGATGATGGTGAACCTCAAGGAACAGGAGGAATTCCGGTTTTGGACGTTATAAAGAAGAATAGTATAACTGATACTGTAATTGTTGTCACAAGGTATTTTGGTGGCATACTCCTTGGAAAAGGTGGACTTGTTAGAGCTTATTCAAAAGCTGCAGCAATGGCTGTGAAGGAAGGTGGTATAGTAGAAAAAGTAAGAGGGAGTGTATTAAATATAACTATCAATTATGATATGATCGACAAAATAAAGTATTTATTTGAAAAAAAATTATGGACTATAGAAAATATGGATTATAAAGATAAGGTTAAAGCTACAATATACGTTGAGACAGATAATATAGATAATGTCAAAAATGCAGTTGTTGAAACTACAAACGGAAAATGTGATATTGAGATTCAAGATGAAGAGTATTATTTCAAAATGGAAAATAGATTATTTAAAACTGTTAATTTATACTGACTCAGGGTTTACTTCCAATTAGTTTGTATTTATCATGATTTGTATGATATAATGTTTTAGGTATTTTTGCATGACCTAAAATTACAAATTACATTAAATATTTATGTGAAAAAGTTTGTTTAATACAAATAATATGAACTTTTAAGATTTAATATAATATATAACAACACGTTAGGGGGAATAAACATGTCAGGACATTCAAAATGGCATAATATACAAGCTAAAAAAGGGAAAAATGATGCTAAAAGAGGAAAGATATTTACTAAACTTGGCAAAGAATTGGCAATTGCAGCTAAGGCTGGTGGCTCAAATGTTGAGTCAAACAGCAAATTAAGGGATGTTATAGCAAAAGCCAAAGCCAATAATATGCCTCAGGACACTATAACCAGGGCAATAAAAAAAGGCGCAGGTGAAATGGATGGTGTAAACTATGAAGAGATAGTTTATGAAGGATATGGACCTTGTGGAGTTGCCTTTGTAGTAAATGCTTTAACTGATAACAAAAATAGAACAGCAAGCAGTGTTAGAACTGCATTTTCAAGACATGGCGGAAATCTTGGAGCTAATGGGTGCGTAGGCTGGATGTTTCAGCAAAAAGGTCAAATAGTTATAGAGAAAAAAGATGAAATGGATGAAGATGAAATAATGATGGAAGCTTTAGATGCTGGTGCCGAAGATTTTCAATCGTTAGAAGAAGTATTCGAAATAATAACCATACCTCAGGATTTTTCTTCAGTCAGAGAAAATCTGGAGGAAAAGGGGTATGAATTTATATCTGCTCAGGTAACAATGATTCCGGATAATACGGTTTCTGTAAATATGGAAGATGCTGCAAAGGTACAAAGACTTATAGATAAACTTGAAGATGATGATGATGTTCAGGATGTTTACCACAATGCTGAATTTCCTGATGAATTTGAAGAATAAAGGGTTGGCAGGCATTTTACATATAGCAAAAACTTGAATGTTTATTAATTATGGTTTTTGTATTATGATAAATATTATAAAATTATTATCGTGAATTATGATAAACAAAACACTCTTTGTATAACAAAAAAATATACAGGGAGTGTTTTTTATGTTGTTAAGTGATATTTTAAAAGAATTTTTATTTGAAATTAAAATTAAAAATTATAGTGTTAAAACACAAAAAGGATATAGGAATAATAATGCTTTATTTCATAATTGACTAAAAAATAAATATAACATTATTGAATTAGAAGAAGTAACGCATTTGCACATAAAGCAATACATAGTATATCTACAGAAAAAAGGTAGAAAACCTACTTATATAAATGGAATACTTAAAAATATACGTGCATTTTTTAAATATGCTACAGATGAAGAATACTTAAATGTTAATCCAGCATTAAAAGTTAATTGGCAAAAGGAAGGTAAAGTTGTAATTAATGCTTTTAATAGTAACGAAATAAATAGAATGTTAAATGTGTTTAATTATAGTGATTTTTTAAATGCAAGAAATAAAACTATAATAGCCACGTTTGCTGATACTGGTATTAGAAACCAAGAATTATGTGATTTAAAGATTACAGATGTTAGAGAAACTATTATAAGAATATTAGGTAAAGGTAACAAAGAAAGATATGTACCAATATCTCCTGTACTTAAGAAGATGATGATAAAATATGAAAGAATTAAGAATTTTTATTTTGAAGATAAAAATTTAAATTATGATAATTATTTTCTTTCCAATAGAGCAAAACCTTTAACAGTTGAAGCGGTAGAAAGAATTATTAAAATTGCTGGAGAAAAAGCAAACGTCAGAAAAGAGATAAGATGTTCTCCTCATACAATACGTCATTATTTTGCCCAAACTCAACTAAGAAATGGATTAGACGTTTATTCCCTAAGCCGCCTCCTCGGTCATGAAAATATTTCTATAACAAAAAGATATTTACAATCAATTAAGGACAAAGACATTATTCAAATGAGCATAAAAACATCACCTCTCATGAATCTAAAATCTAATAGAAGGGGTGATAAATAATGTTAAAAGAAAAAATTTTTAGTATGATAAATGAATTGTGTGATAGTACACAAAAAATTATTTTCCAAAAACATAAAATTACCTCTGAATTTTTAGAAATGTATATAGTTATTACTAAATTGCCAAGCGTTAATATACCTCGATTTAGGGTATATAAAGGATTGCAATATGAGAGCAGTATATCAGTAGAATATTTTACAATAGAAGAAGATATGTTTGAAGCTATGGTAGGGAAGGTAGAATATAATGACTAATTATACGGTTATTGATAATCCTACTATTACCTCCAGCATCTCGGATAACAGTTTTAGAATTTATAATTTTCTTTTATCTCTATGCTACGGAAACAAAGATTGTTGTTATCCTTCACAACAATATATCGCTGGAAAACTCCATAAGAGCGTCAGGACTGTTCAAAGAGGGCTGAATGAATTAGTTAAAGCTAAATTTATAAAAGTGCGTAGACGTGGCTCTATTAGCAATATATATACTATGCTGAAAAAAGAAGTGTCCACTAAGGTGGAAGGTGTAGTAAATAAGGTAAAAAAAACTATTGAAAAAGTTAAGAATTACCCTGTTAAAAAACCAAGTTTATTTAATAACTACCCTCAAAGACAATATAATTTTAATGAATTAGAAAATCAATTGTTAGGTAATAACAATTATGATTCTAGTAAATTGATAGAATAAAAAGCAAAGTAAAAGACCCTTAAATATACAACGTATTTAAAGGTCAAATAAAAATTATATGGAATTTGTTAATTATCTATATTATATACCAAAATTTTAAAAATTTAAAGATTTGGTTTTATTAAGTTTGTGTCAAGTTAAAGTGGGCAATTTTATTTTTTAAAATTTCCATTGTAAATTCAGTTGATATTTTTCTTCCCGTATGGCCCCGTCCACAGCCCGGAAGGGCGCACTTATCCTGTTAACTTTTTATCCCGAGTTTTTAAATTATCTATAAACCAGTTCACTGAGATTTCTTTCCTGAAAAAAGCTCTGTATCGCTTTTCTGCCATTGGTTACGGCGCAGCCTGTAAATGGTATCCCTGCTTTATGTATATGGTAATACCTGCTCTTCTTAGGTTTCTTGTTAACATCAGCTGCCGTTAATGTTATAACCTCTTTTATTTTCTCCAGTTTATCATCTGAAATAGAACCTGAACATATCTCATCGATTGTTTGGTATATTCTTTTACCAGCTTTTTCTGCCAGTATTTTTGCCAGATTATTTGCACCCTTTATAGACCAGCTCATTTTTCTCCCTTTCATCCTCTGGGCCAGTATGTCACAAATATTATGCTCCATTGTGCCTAAATTCCTATATTCCAGTCCTTCAGGTGCCTCCGGCATCTTTATCTCTTCTCTTAAGTGATATGGCACTAATCCTGCCTTATTTTCAAAGAGATATGTATACAGTTTTTCTAATTTCTTAAACTTTTTTTCGTTATTAGTATACTTAACCATAAGACCTGTTAAGTATTCAAAACTCTTATCTATTTTTCCGTCATGCAGCATTTTCATGAGTTTATATGCTTCCTTTTTATCCTCCATATTTCTCAGTACTGCCTGACTTTTATGGAATGGATCTAACTGAAAATATACGCCTTCTCCACCCATGCTCTGTTTTATCCATGGGGCACCATCCCCATTCAAAATTCTTACTTCTATTTCATCTGTGTTATATACTTCTGCAATGGCGGCATCACTAAGTTCCTTGAATTTTTTACTTGTTCCAAAGCTGGCGCATGCTGTTTTATTATGAACTACATAGCCGTCTTTTCTGCCACCTCTCTTTTTCCAGCCCTCATAAGTTACTCCCAGCTTAAGTTCTTTCTTTTTAGACTTCCTTCCTTTAGGTTTATCTTTCCCCTGAATGCTTAACCAGATGCCGTCCATCTCCTGAAATAAGGCCTTAACTTCCCTTGAGCCCTTTAATTTTCCCATTTTATTCAGCAGTATCTTCCTCTCTTCCTTTTCTTCTATTTTAGAACCTAATTTTTGTACTACATTCCATACTGCCGTATGGCTGATTTCCTGGTTTGCCAGTTCTTTAATATTATTTGAAGTGTTCCTATAAGACACATTGGTTACATTGTCTACTATTTTTTCTACTAAAGTGCTTGAAATATGGCCTATTGTATCCATTTTTAAGTATTCATCCAGTAAGAATTTATATGCCTTTTTCCCTTGATCAGTTTTGTATTCATATATACGTCTGTCAAATTCTACATCTCCCATAATAGTTTTTATACACGTATGCCTTAATCCTTTATTTCTATATATTTCGGCATCTCTTTCATCCATTAACCTCCGGTCCAGGTGCGAAAGCACCTCTCTTAGAATTTCACATGCTGTATCACACGCATATTTATATATTTTTTTCTCTAAACTATTGAAAGTTATTTCATTATCATTTAAACTTAAAGTATCGTTTAAATTGTACATAATCTCACCCATTTCTATATAGTCTTATCAACTTATATTATAATGGATTTTTATGTACATGGGAGATACTTTTTGTATCTCCTTTATTATTTTAACCAGTAATTATTACTACCTTTGCCTACTAAAATTATACTCTAAGGAGAAAACGGACAATTTAAAATCTTCTTATGAAAATTTAACACAGGCCATGAAAGATAATTCTAATGAAGAAATCAAATCGGCATCAGCTTCATTGATGGCACAGAAAAAGAAAATAAATGATCTAGTTGCTCAACAAGCAAAAGCTAAAAAGACATTAGATGATGCAGCAAATAAATATGATAAAAGTCCAACAAATGGAAATGAAGCTAATTTAATAAAGGCACAAGCAAAATATGATTCTATTACTAAAAGTTTAAAAGAAGAAAAGAAAGCTATGGATGATGCTGGTGTGTCAGCCGACACTTTAGCAAATTCTCAAAATGAAATAAGTAATATTAATATGTTAAAGAGTGTCCAAGATGAAACTAAAGCAAAAGAAGATAAAAATAATAAAACTCTTCAAGAAATACAAGAATATCAGCAACTTAGTGAGGTAGAAAATAAGAATTCTACTCAAAAGGAAAGAATGACACAATTATCTGAAGATTTAGCAAATAGTATACAGGGATTAACAATTTCAAAAAATAAGTATGGGAATGTAACAATTACAAATGCCGGGTTATTAAATAAAAATGCTGAGATGTTGAAAACAGAAAATAAAGAAATGCAAACAAATGCTAAAACTGCAATGGAAGCAGCAAAGAAAAAAATGACGTGGCAAGAAAATGACACTACATATACCTATGAGCAAATTGAAGCTAGAGTTAAGATGTATCAGGAAGAAGAAAGAAAATTAAAACAGGAATACGAAAATACTACCAATGAAGATGATAAAAGAGATATAGCACGCCATCATCAAGCGGTTGGATTTGCTGAAGCAAGGGATAATGATACTATAGCTATATTGGATAACATATATAATTCTACAACGAAAGTAACTGATGCTACCAAAGGAAATGCAGATGAAAATAATAATGATTATACACCTTCTGAAGAAAATGCTACCTCTGCAACTAAGGAAAATACAGCAGCACAAAAACAAGCTACTCAAGCAGTAAAGGAAGCAACTAATGCAATGAAAGATTATGATAATCAGATAAAAGAAGTAGAAAATTCCGTAAAGGATTATGACTATGAGCTAACCACTCTAAATGACCATAGTGAAAAGTATATTCAAACCCTGGAAAAGAAAAGGGAGTTATTACAACAAGAATTAGCATTAACACAACAAGCATCTGCTGCTGGAAAAGATTATGCTAATAATTTAAGTAGTATGTCAGGTGGGTACTCAGGCAATGTTACATCTGGTGGTACAAAATGGACAGGGAAATATTCAGATTGGATAAATGATGCAGCTACAAAAAATGGATTTGATCCTACTTTAATTGCTTCCATAATAGAAATAGAAAGCGGATTTAATCCTAATGCATATAATAGGAGTTCTGGAGCTACAGGATTAGGACAATTTTTAGCAAGTACAGCCAGAGAAGTAGGATTGTCAAATAGGGCTAATCCAGAAGCATCTATTTATGCGTTGGCCTCTTATTTAAGAACTAGAGTTAATCAGGCAGGAAGTTTAAAAGGCGGAATTAAAGGATATGGTGAAGGCACAGAAGCTTATTATAACAGAGTTATGTCAACATATAGTAAATTAAAAAATGGAGATAATACTGATGATAGTACGGCAAGTGTAGGTAGTACATATGAATCTGGCGCTGAAAGTATTTTATCTCAGGCAGAAAATTTACAAGGCAATATTGACAGTTTAAAAGAGCAAATTGATCAAATTACGGAACAGGAAATAAAAGCCAAGGAGGGTGAATTTGATGATCAAATTACCGAATGGCAAAAGAAAATAAGTATAGCTAAAACAGAATCTGAAATGTATAATGATGGGGCTGAAGAAAAAGTTAAATTATTAAAAACTGAATGGCAGAATATAAATGATGAATATGGTGTTATGGAACAAAAAAGACAATATTTATATAATGCTATTACTAAAGGTGGCTATAATGAACATATTCTTGAATTTTTGAATAAAGATATGGCTGAATTAATGGATACGGAAAAGCAAACTATTCAAAATTTACATTCGATATTTGATGAATGGATTAAAGCAGAGTATCAATCAAGAATTCAAATTTATCAGGATGAATATGATAAATTAAACAAACAAATAGATTTACTTGATACAAAAGATAAAAATAATTATAAAGATAAATTAGATTTAACTGAAAAAGAATTAATACAGCAACAAAATATTTTAGCTGGTGAAGAAGATGAATTTAATGTTGTAACAGAATTATTAAATAAAGAAAAAAATGATACTACAAAGCAAGTATGGAACTCAGAAATAAGAACAATAAATGATAGCATAGCGGAAACTAAAAAGACCATTGCAACTCTGCGAGTGAATATTGATGAACTTGATTTAGAAAATAAATTAAAAAATTATGTAGATGATATAAAAAATATAAATGATGAACTTGATATATTGAATGGTAAAACTGATTCTTCAAGAACAAATGGTGAGACCATTGAAGACTTTGATAAAAAATTGAATTATTATAATCAAATTGATAATGATTTACAGAAACAGAATGAAGCATATAAAGATCAAATTAGTTTATGGAAAGATTTACGCAATGAATTTGAACAGGGTTCTGAAGTATGGACTGAATATAATGACAAAATTAACGATGCTTTACAAAAACAATCTGAATTGAAGAAAGATAGAATTGACAATGCTAAGAAATCAGAAGAATTGGCTGAGAATCAAGTTTTAAATATAGCACAACAATCTATTTATGGTGGTAAAACTCAGCAGGAATTTGAAGATGATGCTAAAGCTAAAGAAAATGCTATTGATGCTCAATTAAAGTTAATGGATAAGCAAGAACAAAATCTTGAGGAACAGGAAACTAGGAATAAAAATTTATTAGATCTTGAAGAAGCTAGAAAGAAATTACAGGAAGACCAAGAAAATAGAACTGTTCAGCAGTTAACTAAAAATAAAAATGGTGAATGGCAGTTTACATATGTTGCAAACCAAGAGTTGGTTGACCAAGATGAAAAAGATCTACGTGATAAACAAATATCTGACAATGATTGGGAAAGACAGAATAAACAAAGTCATGATAGAGATACTTTAAATGACGAAAAGGAAAAACTTGAAGAAGAAGTATCAATGAGACAGGAAACAATGGAACGTATTAAAACAAATATAGAAAATGTGTTTAATGACCAGAGAGAATTATTTAAGAATGGTCAAACTGATATTGCTACAATTGTTGAAAATAGTTTAAATCAAATATCTAATCTATATAACAAGACATTTCCTGATATTACTAATGTTATAACAGAAAATGTTGAAAAACAAATAGCTGAAATGAATAAATTAAATCCTACTTTTAGTGATGCACAAAATAGTATTACAGGTATTACGAATCCAGAAAAACCAACAGTTACACAACATATTGTATATGGTTCAGATGCAGATCTTGAAAATGCTAAAGCTATGTTAGGTACAAATGGTTATACATATAAAGATATTAGTATTATGACAGATGAACAGCGTAAAGCAATTAAATTAAGTGATAATGATTTAATTGTTGGTGGTGCAGGTGTTACATATGGAGTTACAGAAAATCAAAATGATGGTACTGGTACTAGGTTATGGGGTCAAGATAGGAATGAAACTAATCAAAAAATAGCTAAATGGTCAGAAAAACAAGGAGCCAAACATTTTATTTATGCAGCAGGGCAGGATATGCTAAATGCTAAAGCAACTTATGGTGATGCTTATACATATATATCTACAGATGGATGGACAGAAAGGGATTGGGAGAATTTACATACCAAATCAGGTGATATAGTAATAGGTACACAAGCAAATACACAAGGATTAGCATTAAATGGTGCTACTAGATTAGCAGGAGCAGATAGAAGTGCAACAGCAGAACAAGTTGAAAATAATGCCTTAGATAGAGAGATTAGTACTAAAAGGAATGTGTATGCTAGCGGTCAGGATTTAGAAAATGCTAAAAAAACATTGGATAGTACGTATTATAACTTGATTGATATAGCATCTAAGGAATTTGATCCAACTAAAGTTCAAATGAAGTCAAGTGACTGGATTTTAGGTGGTGAAGCAGTTACAACGCAAATTAATACTTTAGTTAATCAGTCTCAAGCAAGAAGAATTTATGGTCAAACGGCAAGTGATACAAATAAAGCATTACAACAGGCAAGGAATGAAGATTTAGAAAATGTTAAAAAATACAATCAAAATATGGAGAAAAATGTACAGCAAAGTACACAAAAACAAAAAGTATTAATTCAAGATGCTCAAACAAAAGAAAGCTATAGTATAGAGGTTGGTGCAAATACTAATTTAGATACAGTTATTGCAAGTATGAATAATATTTGTGACGTAACTAACCTTGGTATGAATAGAGTTGTTGTCACAGTTAATAACCATGTGCAAGAAGCTATAGAATCATTCAATAAATTATTAGAAGCGGCAGCAGAAGCAGGGGTACAAGTGGATTCCTATAATCCAACACACATAAGTAATGTAGATACAAGGCCAATAGAATATGCTACAGGTTCAGACGCGGCAATACTTCAAGTTCAATATGGTGACACTATAAGAATTTTATCTGGTACTGGTTTTAGTGGTAGAGCTGGTTCAAGCAGATACGATACTAATAGATTATATCAAGAGGACTTGGCTAGAAAAGGATATTTCCCTATTCATGACGCAGGTGATTTATATAAGTATAAAGATGGTGGATTAGTAAATTACACAGGATTAGCACAGGTTGATGGTAGTCCAAGTAAACCAGAGAGCTTTTTAAATCCAGGGGATACTAAAAATATAGCTGAAGCATCAAAATTTGCTAAAGCAATGAGTGATATAGGTATAGATAAAATACCAGAAATAAGTGTTGATTTAAAAAATAATATTATGTCTTTGCTGCCAACATTTAAAAATAATATGCCTGAAGTAAATAGTCAAAGTAATAATCAACCAACAGTAGTACACGTAACTAATTCATTTGATAAAATTGAATTACCAGGCGTTATTGATGGAGAAAGCTTTATAAGAGAATTAAATAATAGTCCTGTTAGACAATTTATGTCTAGTTTTAGATTTGGATATTAATAAATATAATATCAATAATTATATGATGCATAAGAAGAGATTGCAATATATCTCTTCTTTATTTTGTAGAAAAAATTTTAATAAGAAAGAGGTAATTATATGAAAAAAGCTGTAAATGATGATATAAAAAAATTAATAAAATCGAATGTTAATAAGATATGCTATTTTGTTAAGTGGTATGTTGATTCAGATCGTAGTGAAAAAAGTTATAATAGTGAAATAAAAAGTATGACACAAGTAGAATATGAAACTGCTATGAATGATTGGATAGAAAGGGAAGATGTACAGGAAGCAATAAAAGCATATTTAAATCAAGTAAAAAATTTAAAAATGTTTGATATTTATAATTCAATGTATGATAAAGCAGTAAAAAAAGGTGATGTAAATTCTGCTAAATGGTGTGAACAATTTTTTAAATATTTTAGAAACATGGTGCTTTCAGATATAAAATTAAGTATATATTATTTGATAAATTAAAGATATATATAATCTTGGTAATTAGGTGTAATTTTATATTAATAACAAATTTAATATTCAAAATAAATTATAGGCTTTAATTATTAAATTTTAGGAGGTAATTAGAGTGTCAAAAACATATATAGAGGCAATACAAGAAAAATTAAATAATGCTAAGTGTATAAAAATTAAAAATAGAAAAATAACAAAAAATGATATATTAAATTTAGATAATAATGAAATAATATGCATTCAACATCCAAGGAATTTTGATATATTAGTTAGACGAGAATATCGTATTATAAATATAATAAATAATCTTGTATTAAGATTCTCTGATAAAAATGAATATATAGTAAAAGATACTAGAAAAAAATATAAAATAGTGATGACTGCTGAGGATTGCGCTGATTATATAAATAAATTGTTAAATTATAATGGCATAAATTAATTATAATATAAAAGTAATCATGCGGGGAAGATGCTATTTATGAGTAATGATAATGCAATGAGTTTTGGCAAAAGAATGGAACATTATATTATTGGCAAAATGTTAAAATATGGACTAGATTGTTATATACCTATAGTGAATGATCATGATACAGATGTAATTGTTAGAAAAGGTTGTGATACTTTTTGTGAAATACAAATAAAATCACGTTCAAAGATGTGAAATTTGGAGATGCTGCTTTATTTGCAAATACAATAGTTCCTCAAAGAAAAAATTATTTCTTTATATTTTATTCAGAAAGATTAGAAACAGTATGGATAATGTCTTCTGAAGAATATATAAATAATTGTACTGTTAATAAAAATGGAAAAAATAAAGGAAAAACTAGTATTAAATTTAATGGTAAAAGAAAAAATGAACAAACTGGTAAGGAGGAAGAATATGCTTTGCCAAGGTTTGAACAATATATTGTAAAGGATTTTTCAAAATTTAATTAAAAAGGTAATTATAGAAAATTAAATTGAATTGATACATATATATCAAAAAAAATCACATGTACTCACACCGCAGAGTGATTTTTTTGTGGATACGATTACATTTGACTAAAAAGTAGCTGTAGCCGTTGATATAACTAAGCTCACTCGATACACACTTTTTAGTGACTATCGGTGCTTATCGAGGAAGTGTAGTCATATCAATGGTTGCAGAGATTTAAAAACTTATTATAGAAGGTAATTTGTAGAAAAAGCTTCACACCATTTAAATTAATATGAATAGGTTAATAAAAGTAGTTATTTGTTTCTTTAGATTTTTTTAAAATTTACTTATAGTAAGTTTTATTTATACCCTTAGATCAAATTTTATAAAAAGTAAACATTTCATTGTTTTTACTGTTTATAATTGCAGGTATTTTAGTATACCCATGTTCTATCATCTTTTGAATTTCTTCCAAATTTTCAAAATATGGATTATTAACTTCAATAGCATATTTTCCAATTTCTAATTCTACTCCAAATAGTTCAAAACTTTCTTTTTCCGCTGATATTAGTGATAATTTACATTCCTTATTCCCCATTTGGATATATTTATAAATATCACACGATTCATTAAAATCTAGTGTAACTTTTAAATTGTTACAGGCAACTTTACGATTTTTTATAAACATAACAGCTCTTTCAATTTTATCATTATCTTCTTTAGTAATTTTATCAGGAAATTTAAAGTTCACTTTGTAATAATTTTGAATATCAAATAAATTGTTACAAAGATTGTTCAACCATTTTATATGTTTTTTAGATTCTTCTTTAATTTGTTGTGGAATACTCGGAATAGTAAATATTACATTGCTAGAACAGGTATTATATACCAATAGTTCTTCATCATCATTTATCCAATTATTTAGTATTGATAAGAGTTTTTTTCCTTCAATAATATTAGTTAGTTTACCATATTCAAAATTGAAGTTCATTTCTTCTTTTAAAAGATCTAAATCTAAACGTAATCTTAATGACGTATGAATAAACTCAACAATAACCTTATTATTTAATTTATATAATTCGGCTCTTACATTTTCCAATATATTTCCACTCTTACTTGAAACTAAATTTGTATCAATTTTTTCGTTTGGTGTAGTTTTAATCTCAAGTTGAATTTTAGACCAATCATCAACCAAAGGTATATTTATTCCTTTTAGTTCTTGTTTTAAATTTAATAAACTACCTTCTGGAAGAATAACAGTTCCAACTTTTTTACCAGATATAATCTTATAAAAATTTTCTTTTATTGATTTATCAAGATCAGTTCTTAATTTTAAACTTCCTGTAAAGAGCAAATTATCAGTAGCTTTTATTGAGGATATTTTTATAGAGTCATCTACTTTAAAATTTACACTAATACTTTTTTCTCGTAATATTTTTTGTGCAGTAGTTATGCCAATTGTTCCATTTTTACAATCTAGTAATATATTTTTATCAATTTCACTCTTAATGTTAGAAAATAATTCTTCAGCAGTCATGTCTATATATTGTATATGTTTTTTAGTTAAATTTTTTTGCTTATATAGAGGTAATTTTGGAGATACAAAAAAGCTTTCACAATGAAAATCTCCTAACTTATCAATTATTTGATTAAAGATTACTTCTATATTTTGATCTTCAAGAGAATATCCTACAAATAATATAGTATTTTGTGCAATGATAGCTCTTACAATATCCCATAATGGTTCTAATTGTTTTGATTGAAAAAAATTATTATAATCAGACCTTGTTAACATTACTGACTGTGGAAATGAAAAATCTCCATGTATTTTGTATAACTTTACTTTATTACGATTTTTTGCAAAAGGAATATTCTGATTATGAATTACTACCTCACAATTATTTCCATAAGCTTGTTCAAATAATCTATCATAATTAGTTGTAATTATAGTTCGAATTTGAGGTATTTTTGTAACCATTTCATGTATATGGATATCTTTATATTCCTTTACAACTTGTTCCATAACTATTTGAAATAATTCATTCTTAGATCCATTTCTCATTTGCACAAATTCTTCAGCTACATCTTGTAATAAAGCTTTTTTGTTGTTCAAAATATCTTTTTCATCTTCTTCTGCATTACCGATAATTTTTTCTGCTAATTTACCACCAGATGGAACACCTGCATAAATAGACATACCTGCTCCTGCCCAAAGAACAACTTCTTCATTTCTTATTTTCTTTATTAATCTTAATAATGATGCTTCCATTTATACCTCCAATATTGTTATACAATAATTAGTTTTAATATTACTAATGCCTTTTGTTTTTGTAAGAATCGCATTCATAAATTCTAATCTACTAATCATTAATCAATTAATATTTTAACATAATATATTCATAATGTGTTAAATTGTACAAAAGTAGAAATTTCTTCTATTCAAAAATAACTTTTTTACAGTTTGAAAGGAAAAAACAATTGTTTACTTGAAGTATACTCTAAATAAATAAGCAAAATATATTTAAAAGTGTTTATATAGAATTGCTTTAATAATTTATAAACATTTGTTTACTATAGCTATTGACTTAAAACAAACAAATTGATATAATATAGATAAGAAGTTAAGGAAAGGAAGCAATAATATGAATATAGCTTATGTAAGAGTAAGTACAGTTGAGCAGAATGAGGAAAGGCAGATTGAAGCATTAAAAAAACGTGATATTGATAAATGGTTTACTGAAAAGGTGAGTGCCAAAAATACAAATAGACCAGAGTTAAAATCAATGATAGATTTTGCACGTGAAGGCGATACAATATATATTCATAGTTTAGATAGATTGGCAAGAAGTACAAAGGACTTATTAAACATAGTAGAAGAACTCCAAGCAAAAGGAATACATTTAGTAAGCAATAAGGAGAATATAGATACATCTACAGCAACAGGAAAATTAATGTTAACTATGATAGGAGCAATAGCAGAATTTGAACGTGCTAACTTATTAGAAAGACAAAGAGAAGGTATAGCAATAGCAAAGGCACAAGGAAAATTTAAAGGTAGAAAAAAAATAGAGTATCCAAGCAATTGGAAAGAAGTTTATACAAAGTGGAAGAATAGAGAGTTAAAAGGCAATGAAGCTATGGAACAGTTGGGACTTAAAAGAAATACATTTTATAAGTTAGTCAAAGAGTATGAGAAGGTAAGGAAATAATACCTTCTTTTTTTATACCTATATAGTGGTAGGGGGTATTTTACAATTTTTTAGCGGTTGAATTTATCTAAAAGCGCTCTAGTACATTAACTCACACATTAAGTTAAAAATGGTAATGTATTTATGTTGTGGAATTTGATGCTTTTATTTGTATCTTTATAGATTAATGTTATATAATATGGAATTTTAGGAGGAGTTAGTTATAAATTGTAGAATACTGATAATATGAATAAATTATGAATGGACATAAATATATGAGGGGGATCATATTCTATGAAAAATAAACTTACTAAATTTACCAATGCATTATTAGTGATACTTACTATAGCATTTATAATATTTGCTCCAATGTTTAATTATCTAAAAAATAATAGTTCAAATATTGCTTTGCTTAATAATAAGGTATTTATAATTACATTACTAGTATTAGGGTGTATTTTGGCACTAACTGGTTTAATGCTAATATTAACTGGATTATGTTATATTAGAAATTCTTTATCAACAAAACAAAATTTTAAATTTAAAAAGAAACAAGTTATAGTAGGATCAATTATTATAGGTATAATTGCAATTATAGTTATTGGTAATTTTAGTCACAAAGAAAATTCTCAAGTTGGTAAAAATACTATATCTCAGGTAAGTACACAAAATGATAATAGTAGTACAAGTACTGATCAAAATAATGATAGTAGTACAAATACACAACAAGATAATAATGCTACTTCTGAAACTGATAACAATACAGCCACACAAACTGAAACTGTGCAACATCCTAATACTTCAGGTAAATTAACATCTGATGATGGAATGTTAGAATTGGAAAATGATTACTCTTCAGATGGGCATGTGTGTGGTACTATAAAAAATTTATCAAATGATTCTTATAGCTATGTTGAAGTAGATATAAATTTATATGATGCAAGTGGTAATCAGGTGGAGAGTACATTAGCGAATATTAATAATTTAGAAGGAGATAAAAATTGGAACTTTAAAGCACCAGTTATAAATCAAGATAGAGTTTCTAAATATAAAGTGGTTGGTATAAAAGAAAATAAGTAAGGTGGGAGATGTTTATTATGATTTGTCCAAATTGTTCAAGTGAAATTGAAGATGATAGTTTATTTTGTAGTGTATGTGGAAGTGATTTAAGAATAAAAGATAAACAGAAATTTATGATGGATGATGAATCACATATTAATAAAACAAGCAATGATAATAAGGTTAAAGAAATATCATCAAATAATGCTCAAAATAATATATTTAAAATATTTATTGCTTTAGCAATTATAGGATGTGCATTATTTTTTATTTCAGCAGAACAAATAAGTAAAGCTGGAGACGATATGATAACGCTTCGATCTGAAGCTGGTACATCACTAGCGGAAGTATATTATCAAGATGTTGGGAGAGCTTTAAAAGGTTTTGCTATGTTTGCTAGAGGATTAGGCGTAAGTATTTTAGCTATAGTATTTTCAAGTACTTTTAAAAAACATAAAAATAATTAATTAAAGTTCTGAGAGTGGGGTAAATTTAAATGTTTTGTAATAAGTGTGGTTCAAAAATATCAGAGAACGATAACTTCTGTAAAAAATGTGGAAGTCCAATAAGTTATAATAATCAAATTAAAAATGATATGATTAAGAAAAGATTGCCGATAAAACTAATTGTATTTATGATATTAGCATTAGTAGTAATTTCGACTGTGGCCGTTGAGGTATATTTCAAATTACAATCACAATTAAGTGTTAAAAGTTCTAGCAATAAAGTTTTAAAAATATCAACACCTATTCCCACCAGTAATTTTGTTAAAGAAAAAAATGTTGTATTTAAGGGTAATCAAGATAATGTTACAGGATGGTGCAGCATTTCACATAGAAAAGATGGACTTTTACCAACGACAATTAATTTGCAACCTCAGCAAGTTGTAATAGAATTGTTTGTATTAATTCAAAATAATGGTGATAAAAGTATAAATTTAGAACCACAAGATTTTTCTTTAGTTTTAAATAATGATAAGGAGCTATCAGCTTTTAAAGGTGAAAAGATGGATAATAATTTTGATTGGTTAAGTCCAGAGATAATTGAACTAAATGGGAAAGATATTTCTAAGCAACATTTACAACAAATAGATTTATCAAAACATAATTATTGTGTAGTAGAAGTGTCATTTCCAATGAATACTCGAGCTAGCGAAAAGGAAGCACTTAGCAACTGTAAAAAAGTTGAATACTATTTTAAAAAATCTCCCCAAATAAATAGTTCTTTAGATATTGAAAAAGTTAAATAAGTCAAATGGTTTTCTAAAATAATGTACCATAGTTTTGAATGACAAGGAAGTGATAAGAAAATGCTTTGTCCTAATTGTGGAAAAGAAATATCAGATAAAAGTATATATTGCAATAAGTGTGGAGTAAAAATAAATAATGATGAAATAACTTCAATTATGAATGAGGATATTGAAGACCCAACAATAATATCCAATTCTGAAAAAATAAAAATAAAAAAAGTAATTATAGGTTTGATTGTGCTAGTAGTTATATGTTGTGCAGGATTTGGTGGATATAAATATGTACAAGCCAAGGAATTTAATAATTTAGTTAAAACAGCTAATCAAAAATTAAATGCAGGAAATTGTGATGAAGCAATACAATTATATAATAAAGCACTAACATATAGAAGTGATAGCAACGTTCAAAAAGAGCTTGCAGAAGCACAAAAATATAAACAATACCAAAGTATATATAATCAAGGTTTAAAGTTAATGAACAATAAGAAATATTCAGAAGCTATACAGAAGTTTAGTAGTATAGATCAAAGTGCAGTGCAAATATATAATAATGCACAAAGTAAAATATCACAATGTAAAAAGAATGCTATAAATGATGATATTCAAAATACTGATAATGCAATTGAAAATGGAGATTATGATACTGCAAATAAATATATTGATGATATATTGAAGATAGATGCTAATAGTAGTGATGCTAAACGATTAAAAGCTAAAATTGTACAGGCACAAGGAAAATCTAAAGCAAAAGAAAATGTCAAAGAACAGCAACAAGCAATAAATAGTTCTATTATAATAAAATATTCAATAGATGAAAGAGGATATGTAATGGACACAAATTATCCCAATGGTTCAAGTATACAATTAAAAGTAGGACAAGAAATTAATTTAATAGGGAATGTTTCTTCAAAATCTTCACAGAGAGTTTTATTTGATGGTAGTATTATGAAGTCATTATCGTCAACAGTTATAAAAACTACTACTGTAGGTGGTGGGGATATAAATATTATTCCTAATAGTTATGATTGGGATAAAGCTTATAAGTATCACATTGTAGTAAGTAATTAATATTAGTGAGTTTTTTTTAAACAGTATCATTACATAGTAGTATTTATATTTACCTAACAAAAAAGTGTATTTCTAGATGAATTTTTAAAATAGAATGGTGGGTTAATATGGGAAAAATTAAACTGTTTTTAAACAAACGTAAGTTTCCAATTCTTATATTAGTAATATTGGCACTAGTGATTATAGGATTTGGCGTATATGGATATAATAAAGTACAAGCATACAATAATTTAATAACTACAGCAAATAAGTATATGGATCGTGATGATTATGATAAAGCTTCAGCTTTATTTGAGCAATCATTAAAATATAAAGAAGATTCTTCAGTTGAGAAAAATATAAAATTGGCTGCAACATTAAAGAAGTTTAAAGAAATTTATGATGATGGAGTAAAATTAGCAAGTGATAAAAAATATTTGGGAGCCATAGAAAAATTTAAAACGATAGATAAGAGCGGTTTGAAGTGGTATTCTAATGCTCAAAAAGAAATTAAGGAGTGTAAGAAACAATATATAGCACAAAACATGCATCTGGCAAATGATGCATTAAAGAATAATAAGTACGATGATGCAAATAAATATTTAGATGATATATTAAAGATTGATAGTAATAATGAAGATGCCAAAAATTTAAAGGATTCAATTGACGAAGCTATGAATCAAAAACAAGAAAATTTTAAATCAGAAGAAGAAGCTAAACAAGTGCCACAAAATAATGCAGAGAAAGCCAATGTGAAAAGTAATAGTAATCCGATTAATGATAAAACTAATGAATATGCTAGTAAAATGAGAGAAATAGATAATAAAATATATGAGATAGAATCTCAAAGGGAAGGTATGTATAGTGGCAGTGAAGAAAATAGACAAGCATTGCAACGACAAATTGATTTACTTAAACAAAAAAATGATTTGATAGACCAAATGCAAAAGTAAATTAGATGAACTTCTTTTTTCCCTAGAAATTTTAAAATAAAAATGGATGAATATATAGTATAAGCCCTTGATGAAAATCAGGAGCTATTTTTTTTGTGGAAAAAAGTTGATATATCATTGAATAATTACGATAAACATAGTAATATTAAAGTATAAAGTTAATATTTTTATTATGATAAATGTAGTTATACAATGAGTGGATAAAAGTATAATAAACCTTGATATATCAATGCCTTACAGTTTTAATGATGATGATGTTCAGGATGTTTACCACAATGCTGAATTTCCTGATGAATTTGAAGAATAATTCATATCAATATTTTATTATATTTAGATAGTTAAAAAGTGTGATGATATACGTTTCTTACTGTTTTATGATGAAATTATAATACCTCTAAATGTATGTATAAAATTATTTACATTTAGAGGTGTCTTTATGTTATTACAAGAAATATATCTTCAAATTTATAGAAATATGTGATGAATCAAAGTATTTATATAGGCCGTCGAAAATCAGTAAAGTTAAGGATAGAATGTTACAATAGTATTCTTACTAATATATACTTAATATTTTCCAACCACATTTAGATGCTGAAGTGCTTTAGGTCATTTAAATTCAATAAGTTAGAGCACTTTCTTATTTATTACATACAAAAAACAAAAACGGTTGGAAAAATTTTAGATAAAGTCTTTATTATCAATACTTTTAGGGTTATAATAAAAATAATGAATGGCTATTTTGCACAGGTTGAACCTTAACATAAGATGTATTTAAATATACAAAGTGTGCTCTACCTTCTGCCAAATCTAATAGTTGAACCTTAACATAAGATGTATTTAAATAATGCTTCTTCATAATATATTGGACATAAATCTTGTTGAACCTTAACATAAGATGTATTTAAATTTATAAATTTTATATTCAGGTAATGATTTAACAATAGTTGAACCTTAACATAAGATGTATTTAAATTAAAATATGAAAAATAAGGCTCTTGAACAACTTGAAGTTGAACCTTAACATAAGATGTATTTAAATTTTGTTCCATTTAACAGTTCTAAGATACTTTGATCTGTTGAACCTTAACATAAGATGTATTTAAATCCTTCATGACGATATATAGCACACTTTAAATATTCAGTTGAACCTTAACATAAGATGTATTTAAATATATATATTAATATACAGTACTATGATATATTACATGTTGAACCTTAACATAAGATGTATTTAAATTTTCCTCTTCCATAAGATGGTTATATAAGTCCATGTTGAACCTTAACATAAGATGTATTTAAATGTGGTATTTTTTAATTTGTTTACCTCCTTTAAAGCGTTGAACCTTAACATAAGATGTATTTAAATTGGTATTATATTTAAAATATATGCTATATGAACCTTCGTTGAACCTTAACATAAGATGTATTTAAATTTATGATATTATTATACCATGAATGAAGTAACGTGTGGTTGAACCTTAACATAAGATGTATTTAAATTGCGAATTATCAGTTTGCCATCCTTTTAATTCTTTTGTTGAACCTTAACATAAGATGTATTTAAATATATCTATATTTATCATCTCATTTATTTATTTTTGTTGAACCTTAACATAAGATGTATTTAAATATAAATTCTTTACATGAATTAAATTCTAATGCTTTAGTTGAACCTTAACATAAGATGTATTTAAATTGGAGAAATAATGAGGAAGTTAACGCTGAGCTTGAGTTGAACCTTAACATAAGATGTATTTAAATAGCACAAAACATGGCAAATGCAACGCCATTTGATTGTTGAACCTTAACATAAGATGTATTTAAATAGGTTTAGGTATATATGAAGTTGTTGATAGGGGTGGGTTGAACCTTAACATAAGATGTATTTAAATTTATATTATATAATGTAACATATATATATAAATATAGTTGAACCTTAACATAAGATGTATTTAAATTATAATCGTAAATGTTGATCTATTAATATTTTTATAGTTGAACCTTAACATAAGATGTATTTAAATCAAATTTATAATCGGCTAAATTATAACCTTGCTATGCGTTGAACCTTAACATAAGATGTATTTAAATAAGACCGTTTTATGTTTATCCCATGGTTGACTAGATAGTTGAACCTTAACATAAGATGTATTTAAATATGTTATAAGCGTTGCTATGGACTATTATAAATCCAGTTGAACCTTAACATAAGATGTATTTAAATCCTTTAGATGATAAAGCAATATCAGGCAAACTTAAAGGTTGAACCTTAACATAAGATGTATTTAAATCTATTTTTACTGTTCCATTGCCATTCCAAAGAGGAAAGTTGAACCTTAACATAAGATGTATTTAAATAATACAGCATACTCAAAATGATATTGCAAAGTTTAGGTTGAACCTTAACATAAGATGTATTTAAATCATAATGCTATCTAAAATTTAAATTCTATCTTATTTGTTGAACCTTAACATAAGATGTATTTAAATCCATAAGAAAATGTTTTTCTTGAAGGACTGTGTATAGTTGAACCTTAACATAAGATGTATTTAAATTTACTCGTCTGCCTGTTACAAGTTCCATTTCATCTGTTGAACCTTAACATAAGATGTATTTAAATAGTCAATTCCTAGCTAAATTTGTAACGACTTTGTTGGTTGAACCTTAACATAAGATGTATTTAAATGAAGCTATTGCATCTGCTCTTGAACTTGCCATAGTAGTTGAACCTTAACATAAGATGTATTTAAATGTAGCTAAAATTGATTTTCCCATGCTAGGCCTTCCAGGTTGAACCTTAACATAAGATGTATTTAAATGAAGGCTATGATGCTTGCCTTGGTTTTATTCCAGGAGTGTTGAACCTTAACATAAGATGTATTTAAATGTAATTGATAATCAGTAAAGGTGGCTTTTAAGCCAGTTGAACCTTAACATAAGATGTATTTAAATCCTCTTTATTCCCATTTTAAGGTAAAAATAAAAAGCGTTGAACCTTAACATAAGATGTATTTAAATCAGTAAATCCCTCCTATCTTTATGTGTGAAAGTTTCGTTGAACCTTAACATAAGATGTATTTAAATTGTCCACATGAAAAAGTTCCCTCGTACCAAGCCATTGTTGAACCTTAACATAAGATGTATTTAAATGAATTGCTTAGTGCGTAATGCAAATCTTTTACGAACGTTGAACCTTAACATAAGATGTATTTAAATAATCTCCTTTTTTTGTTTTTATAGTTGGTGTATCTGGTTGAACCTTAACATAAGATGTATTTAAATATGATTACAAATTGCCTAAAGTGCAGTTATACATGTTGAACCTTAACATAAGATGTATTTAAATTATATAACTTACATGCTTAAACCATTGTTTAGTTAGTTGAACCTTAACATAAGATGTATTTAAATGAATGTATAAAAGATGTTTTATACAAAATTATTATTAAGTTGAACCTTAACATAAGATGTATTTAAATTGGATCTTTTTTTATTTAGTAATGTTTCTTGACTTGTTGAACCTTAACATAAGATGTATTTAAATTAAACCATACTGTTTCTATGTTCTGGAGATATTACGTTGAACCTTAACATAAGATGTATTTAAATGCAAGGTATAATCGACACAGATTTATTAGAAATAGTTGTTGAACCTTAACATAAGATGTATTTAAATAAAATAAATACATAAATTTATAGTTCTGCAATAATGCAGTTGAACCTTAACATAAGATGTATTTAAATCCATGAAGCTTTAAATTCGCCCCTTCCTTTGTTATAGTTGAACCTTAACATAAGATGTATTTAAATCTGTTGAACCATTGAATAAATTCTTTTGAACGATCTGGTTGAACCTTAACATAAGATGTATTTAAATGAAATATGCAATTAACCACATAATGAATAACCCTGCGTTGAACCTTAACATAAGATGTATTTAAATCCAATTGATATTATTTTTTCTTTTCCACAAAACGGGTTGAACCTTAACATAAGATGTATTTAAATGTATTTAACTGAATTTATAGAAAGATATAATTATAAGTTGAACATTAACATAAGATGTATTTAAATGCCTTCTGGAGATTTCAATAAAAAATTGAAAAAATAGTTGAACCTTAACATAAGATGTATTTAAATTAATGACAATTTTTTGTATTTAATTTTAAATCTTGTTGAACCTTAACATAAGATGTATTTAAATTAGATATATCGTTACAGTGTTTTAATAAATCTCTTGTTGAACCTTAACATAAGATGTATTTAAATAACATCAATATGGACGCACTAGATAGCATGGAATATTGTTGAACCTTAACATAAGATGTATTTAAATCTATCTATAGATGCAGCAGAGAAACAATTTCTTACAGTTGAACCTTAACATAAGATGTATTTAAATTTTTACTTCTAAGTTTTTCGTCTTTGTATTGTCCGTGTTGAACCTTAACATAAGATGTATTTAAATATGTCATTTACTATTTTAAAATATCTCCTAGGCGGAGTTGAACCTTAACATAAGATGTATTTAAATCATAGTGTTTATAAATAAAAGGAGGTTTGTTATGGCGTTGAACCTTAACATAAGATGTATTTAAATGGATATATTGTAAATATAAATTAGAAGAAAGAGGGTTGAACCTTAACATAAGATGTATTTAAATACAACGGAGAATATTGTAAATAAGTATATAAGAAAGGTTGAACCTTAACATAAGATGTATTTAAATGCTATACTATCACAATTCAATAATTTAGTATCTCCGTTGAACCTTAACATAAGATGTATTTAAATTATACTCCACCTGCTCCCCAATACAGGTTTTCTATCGTTGAACCTTAACATAAGATGTATTTAAATAGGTAAAACAGATGATCCAGTATGGCTCGGCATATGGGTTGAACCTTAACATAAGATGTATTTAAATAAAGCTTCAAGGAATCCATTTGTAAATGCATTGCCCGTTGAACCTTAACATAAGATGTATTTAAATCCAATGCCAACTGCAGTACAGTCCTACACAATGGATCGTTGAACCTTAACATAAGATGTATTTAAATGATTACAAACATAAAACCAGTAATTTAAGAAATACGTTGAACCTTAACATAAGATGTATTTAAATAAAGATAGTTAAATAAAAAAAGAAAGGAGTTTTAACAGTTGAACCTTAACATAAGATGTATTTAAATGGATCTTTTTTATCTTTTGGATATAGCTTATTATAGTTGAACCTTAACATAAGATGTATTTAAATCTTGTATATAAATAAAAAGCGTTCATATCATATTCTGTTGAACCTTAACATAAGATGTATTTAAATTAATTCTCTATTATATCGCAAGAAGTAGTAAACCGTTGAACCTTAACATAAGATGTATTTAAATTGTGTAACACCTATATCTACGCCGTTATTATCATGTTGAACCTTAACATAAGATGTATTTAAATATACTTATCTTAGGTATTTTAATTTCCTTTCCACCAGTTGAACCTTAACATAAGATGTATTTAAATGAAGGCCGTTGTTCGTAATAGTAAAACTGTAAAAAAGTTGAACCTTAACATAAGATGTATTTAAATAATTCAATATACAGATGGAAAAGAGCAGTACTGGTAGTTGAACCTTAACATAAGATTGGATCTAAGTCAATAAAGTAGACACAAAATATCGAATATTTAAGCAGATTTTTTGCAATTATCCTCACATTGTTGAGGGGTAATATATCCTATAGAGCCATGGATTCTAATCCTGTTATACCATGATTCTATGTATTGAAATACAGCTAATTTTGCAGAATTATAATCGCAGTATTTAACAAGATTTACCTCTTCTTTCTTTAATGAAGCATGGAATGACTCAATGCAGGCATTGTCATAAGGGCAACCCTTGGCACTGAAAGAGTGAGTTATTAAATGAGTATCTAGAAGATAATTTTCAAATTCACAGCTTGTATATTGAGTTCCAAGATCACTGTGGAGAACCAGTGGTTCAACCGGTTTCTGTAGATTAAGAGCATTGTCAACTGCATTTACAGCAAGTTTAGAATCCATAGATTTTGAGAAACTATAACCGATTATTTTTCTGCTGTAGAGATCCATGACGGATGCAAGATAACACCAGCCGTCTTTTATAGTGTGTATATATGTTATATCGGTACACCATTTTTGATTTATTCTACTGGTATTAAAATCTCTTTTAAGGATATTTTCCTTTTCTTCAACCTTATATTTTGAAGGAAAAGGTCTAAATCTTTTACAGACAATAGACTTTATACCTAACTTTTTCATAAGCCTCTGGGTTCTTTTAAGACTTATATTTATATTGATCCGTTTTAATTTATAGTTTATTTTTATTGCCCCATAGCGTTTTTTACTATCGTTATAAATCTTCATAATACAAGCTTGAATCTGTTTATTCTCAATGCTTCGCATACTCTGCTTTCTTATTAAACTTTTATAGAAAGAACTTCTTGGAATATTGAAGATATTGCACATTAATTTAATACTATAGTTATCTTTATTGTATTTAATAAAATTGTATACTGTATCTAATTTTTCTTTGCAAATATGGCCATAGCTTTTTTTAATATCTCATTCTCCTCTTCTAACTTTGCCATTTTCTTGATTAAGTTTTGATACTCAGCTGTTGTAATAGTTTTATTTTTATCTATCTGTATTGGTGCTGCCTTTTTAATCCATAATTTTATTGTTGATTTAGATGCGCCATATTCGCTGTTTAATTCACTCAGGGTTTTACCCGAATTATAAAGTTCAACTATTGTATTTTTGAAATCCTCTGTATATCTCTTAGATCTATTTGACACTGTGTAGACACTCCTTTTCTTTTATTTTATATTGTTCGAATTTTTGTGTCTACATTTTTATACTAGCACCAGATGTATTTAAATGTTTGACTAGATGTTAAATCATTTAAGGTCCTTTTTGTTGAATCTCATCCATGAAATGTATTTAAATTTAAAGCAAAAATTGAAGGTATTAGTGCTTAGTTATAGGTATTAAATGTTCCATATTGTCCAGATATTGTACACAGTAAAATAATTACTATATTAAAGTATCAACTGTATAAAATTACAAAGTGTTGTCCATAATATTCAATAAAAGGAGGAATATTATGGACTTTATTTATAGAAATAAGAAAAAAATAAGAAACATTTTACTGACTTTATTAACTCTTGCAGTTTTTAGTGGAGTTTATTATGTATGTGTACATAAGCTTGAGAATTCAAACACACAAAATACTACAGAAAAATCTGTAAATGCACAATCTGAATTGGAACCTAAAGTGTCTTCAAATGCAAATGTTATTTTTAAAATAAAATATACTAAGAGTGGAGATATCATAAAACAGAAAGAAAATAACTCCAAAAATTTGTCTGGTAAGACTAAAGGTGAATTGAATGATATGTACAAAGAAGACGGATATAAAGTTACAAATATGACTAATTCACAGGTCGTATTTACTAAAGAAGTGGATAAATATGCTCCTAATAAATATGCCCTGGGGATAAAAAATGGGTATATTGCAATATATAGAACAGACAGTAATGGAAACATGTTTATAGAAGATAAAAACAGAGATATAACAGATATAAAAATAAGCAGATTAAAAAAGGCTGATATTGAACTTTTAACAAAGGGTAATAAATATTTTGAATGTGATACAAGAGAAGATGCAGAAGCGCGATTAGAAGATTATGAATAGCAAAGTCCACATTAAAAAATTAGATAAAACTAGAGTCCTCTAAATTTGATTATTAACTGAATTTTAATCAAAAGGACTCTAGTTTTTAATTTTAACAGTGGTTGAATTAAGTTTATTATCTCGTCTTTGACAGTTGAAGAAGATAAAAAGCTTGGTAAACCTATTAAAATCAATGGTTTCCAAGCTTTAAATTATATTCAAAAAGTGAGTAATGTTTTTTGTTTTTTCGTGTCTTTAAAAATTTTTTTTACCATTTTATTATTTATAATTTGATAATCAGTACGAAAACCAAATGTATCATGCAGAGCATCTGTAAAATCTGTTCTTGTGTAAGTAGGAACATATCCTTCGCCTTTGATTTTATAAAAATTCATAGATCTTAGTCCGGAAATGATTTCAGAGCAAGTGAATTTTTCTTCTAATTTTTTTTCTAATAATCGATATATTATTAGTGAAATAAAACATGTGGTAAAATGAGCTCGAATTCTATCGTCACGTTGCAGATACACAGGTCTTGCTTTGAATTCAGTTTTCATAATTCTAAAACATTCTTCGATTTCCCAACGCTTTTGATTTACTTTTATTATGGCGGAAGCCTCGTTTTCCAGGTTTGTACAAACTGCATAAAATCCATCAAATATAGCTTCTTGTTCAATTAGAGTAGTATTAATCCTTAAAATTTCTTTATCAGCAATCTCACCATCTTGAGTAGAATGACTTTTTGTGATAAATCGTTTATAATCATTAACATTACATTTCCTTAATTTTGTAGGATTTTTATCTATTGTATTCTGAGCTCTTTCAACCTGTCGGTTACGAATAGTAGATTGATAATTTTTATATTTAAGAGAAAATGTAACGATTAATTTTTGCTCTAATCCGTCTTCCTTAATCCATCGTTCTTTGTAAAAAATATTTTTAAAATTTTTTTCTTCGTCTAATTCATTAAGGTTATATGTTTGATTATAATCACTAAGGCGCCAGCCTGTTGGGTCTAACGACCATTCTTTTAAATGTTTTCGTAATTTTTTAACAGACTGGGTAGTAATAAAAGAACGACTATCAACGTTATTAAATTTTCTGTTGGTGGTGGATGCAAGTCCTGCATCAGTGCAAACAACAAATTTTGAAAGATTAAAATCTGATATTATTTTTTCTTCTAAAGGCTTTAGGGTAACCTGTTCATTGGTATTTCCATTATTAATGCAAAAGGCAAGCGGAATACCATCACTGTCCATAAAAAGGCCCATTTGAACAATAGGATTAGGTCGATGCTCTTTTGAAACGCCATATCGTTTTAAGCCATCTTCCTGTTCGATTTCAAAGAAGTAGTTTGTGCAATCGTAATAAAGGATACCTTTTTTTCTGTCATATAGTTTTAAGCTGTTATTATATAGTTCAGATTGAATAAAGTCAGCTTCGCTTGAAATTACTTCTAATGCTCTATAAATATGCTGAACATCAAAATCTGGTTGTTCCATAAATTTTTTTGATAATTCATACGTAGCAAGTTTTGAAGCCGGGAAAATAATCCTACCATAAATTAATCTAGAAAGAATAGAATCAAGGTTGTAGGTGAATTTATGTTTATCTGAAATTTTTTTGCAAATTTTGTTTAAACCAAGTTCATGATAAAGTTGCTGCAAGAACAAATAACCACCGTTGAATAAATGCTGCTCGTCTTTTGAAATTTGCTTTGCAGGAGAATATTTTACTAATACTTCTCGTTTTTCTTCTTTTTCCTTCTGATTTAATTCATCAACATATTTTTTTGCCCATTCTATTGGGTCTTCACCTTTCAAGTTTTTTAAAAGTTCAGAATAAGTGCCAAGTTTTTCAACAACTTTAGAAGAACGTTTCCCATTTTCAAATATGGATTTTACGACATATAAAGAAGCAGCATTTTTGGATTTAACAATTTGTAATCTCATTTTTTTAGAACCTTTCGTTATATAATACTTATATTATACCACATTGTGTGACATTGTGCACTATAAAGTTTTAAAATTTGACAAAAAAATAAGCCTATACCACGGCTTTCAAGGAAAATTTATTTATACAACTGTCAAAGACCCAAAAATTAGATAAAACTAGAGTCCTCTAAATTTGATTATTAACTGAATTTTAATCAAAAGGACTCTAGTTTTTAATTTTACAGAGATTTAGCACCTAAATTCCAGTAAAAATTTTATTTTTACTGGAATTGTATCCAATTACATTTATTTAAAGGGCTGGTAAGCCCGGAGACCGTTAGGTCGAAAAAATAATTATAATACCTCTTTACCCCGATAAATTTATATAATCAATTTCCAGTTTTAATTTTGAATTATGTCTTTCCAAATATAGGGTTATTCCAATTATCTTCTATAGTAAATCTTTCATCTTTTATATCTTCAATAATATCCATTTGAAGCATATTCTTTTCTCTAAAACCCCTTATACACCTAAAAAAGTATAACTGCATTAAATTAAATGCTATTATTATAAACATTAAAACTGTTTCTACGCCCGTAGGGCTATGAAGAAAACAGTGATCTAAATGCCATTCCGTCTTCAGTTGATGAAATATATTATTTTCAATGTCCCATCTTTTATGCATTATCTTCCACAGGCTTTCTACTGATGTAAATTTATCTGTTGTTATGATCCATCCTTCTTTAATCTCTATTCTGTCTCCAGTATGAATTTCTTCCACAAACCTCAAGAACCTTACTTTTATATCCTTATCAGACATTTCAAAATTATCATCTTCCCATGCCTTAATCTTTGTGTAGATATTTGTATTTTTTCTTACAATCCAGTTCTTATCTGCCTCACGGCATTTAAATAAAGCTAATGCGTCTTTTACAATGTGAAGACGTTCATCTTTTACTCTAACTACAGCATTCATTCCTATAGAGAGTACTTCTTTTATCCATGTAGCATTACAATACAAAGCATCAGCTACAATGATATCCGCAAAGTGATGATATTTTTTATATAGCTTTTTAATTAAACGTTTGCCGGCAGTAATTTCTCCTTCATCTTTACCTGAACTATCTTTTTGGGATTCAAGCATTTCCTGATCTAAAACAATATGTGGATCACAACCAACCATTGCACAAACTACTGATCTGTGAAAATGATGCGTTATACCTTTTTTATCAACCCTTGTAAGGCAGTTGTTACAAGATTTTTTAATACTGTCAAATAGTTCTACACCATCTATGGCAGCTACCTTTAAACCATCTATAGTACCATTTCTAAATACTTTATTCTTCGCAGTAGTTTTTATTATGTGCTTGTTGATATTTTTTAAGCCATCAAGATCAAAATCATTCAAGAAACGCCTAACGGCGTCAATGCGTAGCATTTTAGTATTTTTAGGTAATACCTTTTTAAATTTATTCTTTTCAATCCAATGTTCTAATCTATTGAAACTTCTTATTTGAAGCATGAATCCAAATAATACTACGAAAGCTATTGTTGAAACTTTTGCTGGAGATTTTATTATTTTATTTTTTAAACTATTGATTTTTTCACCTATATCATATACCCTGTTAATATAAGTGAGTAGCTGTTTCAAATAACTTTTACTCATTTTATCAGCATCCTTTTATTTTTAGTTTTTAGCAAAACCATTATAAAAAGGATGCTTTTATTATGCAAATTTTTTCCGTATAATTTCCAGTAAAAATCGGAATCTATTAATTCTACTGTAAATATTCATAAGACTTTATAATTCAAAGGACTACCGTCCTAAAAATTTTTTAAGTGCTAAACTTCTGTTAATTTTAACAGTGGTTGAATTAAGTTTATTATAATGGTAAAGTATTATATGTTATAATACTATAATTTTGGGGGATTTTATATGTATGAATATATAAAAGGAATTTACATTGGAATGAATAAAGATTATATAATAGTTGAAAATGGCGGCATTGGTTACAAAATTTATACTTCTGGAAGCACAATTGCAAAACTCCCCAAAATAAATGAATACATAACTTTATATCTTCAGCAGATTGTTAGAGATGATTTTATTGGTCTATATGGTTTTTTGACAAGAGAAGAATTAAATATGTTTAACTTACTTTTTACCGTAAATGGAATAGGCGCTAAGGCGGCATTATCTCTTCTTTCAATCAGTAATGTGAGTAATTTAAAATATGCTATTTTGATTGGAGATGAAAAGACAATTGTGAGAGCTCCTGGAGTTGGTAAAAAGACAGCTCAAAGAATTATACTAGAATTGAAGGATAAAATACCTAAAGATGAAAATATGATTGTAGATGAAAGCAACAAAAATGATGAATCAGATTATATGGAAGCTGAAGCATTAGAGGCATTGATTACACTTGGATATTCTGAAAGAGAGGCTTCAAAGGCACTTAAGAAAGTTAATAAAAATGCCTCTGTTGAAGATATGATTAAAGCTTCTCTCAAATTTTTAATGTGTTAGGTAGGTGAATTTTGTGGAAGATAGAATAGTAGCACCTGCAAATATATGTGGAGATAATGAAAATGAATATAGTCTAAGACCTAAGAGATTAAATGAATATATTGGACAGGAGAAGGTCAAGGAAGAACTTAGAATTTTTATAAAGGCAGCTAAAAAAAGAAATGAAGCTTTAGATCATGTGCTCTTGTATGGACCACCTGGACTTGGGAAAACCACTCTTGCTAATATAATAGCAATTGAGATGGGTGGAAATTTAAAAGTCACTTCTGGACCTGCTATAGAAAGAGCTGGAGATTTGGCAGCTATTTTGACTAGTTTAAATGATAATGATGTGCTTTTTATAGATGAGATTCACAGACTTAATAGAAATGTGGAAGAAATATTATATCCAGCTATGGAAGATTATTCACTTGATATAGTAATAGGTAAAGGTGCAGCAGCAAAATCTATTAGACTTGATCTAGCAAAATTTACTCTTATAGGGGCTACCACAAGGGTTGGACTTTTGACATCGCCTTTAAGGGATAGGTTTGGAGTACTATGTGCTATGGAATTCTATAAAGAAGAAGAACTTCAGGAGATAATAGTTAGATCTGCAAGCATACTTGGGGTGGATATAGACGATGAGGCTGCATCCGAAATAGGAAAAAGATCAAGAGGAACTCCTAGAATTGCCAACAGGCTTTTAAAAAGAGTTAGAGATTATTCTGATGTTGAAGGTGATGGGGCAATAAACCTTAAAACAGCGAAAAGTGCATTAAAACTTCTTGGCGTTGATGGCGAAGGTTTTGATAATATAGATAATAAAATACTGCTGGCTGTTGTGGATAACTTTAATGGAGGACCAGTTGGAATAGAAACCCTTTCATATTTTATAGGTGAAGAATTAGATACTATACAGGATGTATATGAACCATACCTTCTTCAAAAAGGTTTTATAGTCAGAACGCCAAGAGGGAGAATAGCTACTAAGCTCGCGTACAAGCATTTAAATATAAGCGTTGAAAAATCTGAAGATAATGGCAAAGAGCAGTGTTCTCTTTTTGATGATAAATAAGTTAAACACATAAGACAGAATGGAGTGGAATTATGAAACTAAAGGATTTTGATTTTTATTTGCCACAGGAATTAATTGCCCAGCATCCTATGGAAAAAAGGGATGAGGCTAGGCTTATGGTATTGGATAAAGAAAGTGGAAGTGTTGACCATAAAATATTTAAGGATATAATCGACTATTTAGATCAAGGAGATTGTTTGGTTTTAAATGATACAAGAGTAATACCAGCAAGACTTATAGGTTCAAAAGAGGATACAGGGGGAAAGATGGAATTTCTCCTTTTAAAAAGAGTTGACAGAGATACATGGGAGGTTCTTGTAAAACCTGGTAAAAGAGCGCAGATCGGAAATAGATTTGTATTTGGAAACGGTGAACTTAAGGCTGAAGTGATTGACATAGAAGAAGAAGGAATAAGAAATGTTAAATTTGAATATGAAGGAATATTTGAAGAAGTGCTTGACAGACTTGGACAGATGCCGCTTCCACCTTATATAAAAGAAAAATTAGAAGATAAAGAAATGTATCAAACCGTTTATTCAAGAGAATTAGGGTCTGCAGCAGCACCTACAGCAGGGCTTCATTTTACAGAAGAACTTCTTCAAAAGATAAGAAATAAAGGTGTAAATGTTGTATTTTTGACCTTGCATGTTGGTCTTGGTACCTTTAGACCTGTAAAAGAAGAAAATGTTGAAGAGCATAATATGCATTCAGAATATTATTGTATGAGTAAAGAGACTGCTGACATAATAAACAAAACAAGAGAAGCTCAAAAAAATGTAATTGCTGTGGGAACTACTTCGTGTAGAACGCTTGAGACAATTGGGGATGAAAATGGAAGAGTTAGAGAACAGTCGGGTTGGACAGATATATTCATATATCCAGGATACAAATATAAGGTCGTAGATAGACTTATAACAAATTTTCACCTTCCGGAGTCAACTCTGATTATGCTTGTGAGTGCACTGTGTGGAAGAGAAAACATATTAAATGCTTATGATATAGCAGTTAAGGAAAAGTATAGATTCTTTAGTTTTGGAGATGCAATGTTTATAAAATAAGGAGTGTTTAGATGTATAAGCTACTTAAAAAGTGCGGCAAAATAAGGAGAGGCGAATTTACTACTCCACATGGAGTAATTCAAACGCCTGTATTTATGAATGTGGGTACTCTTGCAGCTATAAAGGGTGCTGTTTCAACCGTTGATTTAAGAAAAATAGGATGTCAGGTTGAACTGTCAAATACATACCATCTTCATTTGAGACCTGGCGATGAGGTTATAAAAAAACTCGGTGGAATTCATAAATTTATGAATTGGGATAGACCAATACTGACTGATTCAGGTGGATTTCAAGTTTTTTCATTATCAAAGATGAGGAATATAAAAGAAGAGGGAGTTTATTTTAATTCACATATAGACGGAAGAAAAATATTTATGGGACCTGAAGAAAGTATGAGAATTCAGAGTAATTTGGCTTCCACTATAGCAATGGCATTTGATGAATGTATACCAAATCCATCACCAAAGGATTATGTTGAAAGATCTGTTGAGAGAACTACTAGGTGGTTAGCCAGGTGTAAAGCAGAGTTAGATAGATTGAATAAACTTCCAGATACTATAAATAAACAGCAGATGTTGTTTGGTATAAATCAAGGTGGAACATATGATGATTTAAGAATAAAGCATGCAAAGGAAATAGCTAGTATGGATTTAGATGGCTATGCTATAGGAGGATTAGCAGTAGGAGAAACACATGATGAAATGTACAGGATAATAGATGCTGTGGTCCCAAATCTTCCTCAGGATAAGCCTATATATTTAATGGGTGTTGGTCTCCCAAGCAATATATTAGAAGCAGTTGATAGAGGAGTCGATTTTTTTGATTGTGTTCTTCCTGCTAGAAATGGTAGACATGGTCATGTATTTACTAAAAATGGCAAGATAAACTTGATGAATGCCAAGTATGAACTTGACTCAAAACCGATAGATGATAAATGTAATTGTCCAACTTGTAGAAATTATTCGAGAGCATATATAAGGCATCTATTTAAAGCGAAGGAAATGCTTGCAATGAGACTGTGTGTACTGCACAATTTATATTTTTATAATAATATGATGCAGGAAATTAGAAATGCTATTGATGGTGATTACTTTAAAGAATATAAAGAACAAAAATTAAATGACTGGAATGGAAGGGCATAATTTTAACAATAATTTAGAAAGGTGGTTATTATAAAAATGAAGACATTAATACAATTCTCTCCTATTATACTAATGCTAATTTTGTGTTACATACTTATACTTGTACCAGAAAATAAGAGAAAAAAGAAATATAACACAATGCTTGAAGCTTTAAAGGTAAATGATGAGGTTATCACCAAAGGTGGCATAATTGGAAAGATAACAAATATTCAGGGAAAGGCAGTTATAATTCAAACTGGTCCTGATAAGATTAAAATAAAAATAGATAAGACAGGTATATTAGATTTGATGACAGATTTTGATTCACATGTATCTGAAAAGGATAAGAAAGAAAATAAAAATTAATCATAAAACACCTTCTTTCTACATAAGTACTATTAGATAGGAGGTGTTTTTATGGAAAAGAATAATAATGTAAATTATATTCCGGCAGCAGAAGGTGTTTTAAGGGGATTCATAATGACAGTAGTTCTTTTATTAATATTTGCAGTTGTTATGACTTTTACTGAGGTAAGTAGCAAAGTAAGTTCAATGTTCTATTTGATAACAACCTTGATTAGTATAATGTATGGTTCCATATATGCTGTAAAAAAGATTAGAAGAAGGGGTTGGCTTATAGGCATTATAGTAGCTGTACTATATTTGTTGATACTTTACATAGTTTCAGTAATTTCTGGAAATTCAGCTGTACTAGGTATAGATAGAATTAAGAGGTTTAGTCTTGCACTTTTAGTTGGACTTCTGTCTGGAATGCTTGGGGTAAATATATAATATAGTTAAAGGATTCTTAACTTTATTTTATGTTTTACTTATGATATAATCAAACGGGAAACCGTAAAGAATGGAGGAATTTAAATGAAACATATAAAAACTATAAATGGGACAAACATAAAGGACAGTTTAAAAAAACCTGGATGTAAGGAATGTGCTAATTCCTGTCAATCAGCATGTAAAACTTCCTGCACAGTTGCTAATTTGGCTTGTGAAAATTAATATAAATTTAAGCAGTAACATTTTGTTACTGCTTTAAATTTAAACAAGCTTTGTTCTATAGGTGTAGTTGAATTATATATAAATTTAGGGAGGAAAATAAGTTGGCAAATATTCATAAGTTTACTCAGAGTGGAGAATTTTATGTAGTAGACGTTAACTCTGGGGCTGTTCATATGGTAGACGAATTAGTATATGATATTTTAGATGATAATGGTTTACTTAGTTTATCGGATGTTATGAAAAAGTTGGATGGCAAATATCCGAAAGAAATAATAGATGAAGCATATTCAGAAATTAAAGAATTGAAAGATGAAGGCATGCTTTATTCAGATGATTTGTATGAAGACATAGCTTTAGATGAGACTAAGACTCCTAGTTATATAAAGGCGCTTTGTCTTAATATAGCACATGATTGTAATTTGAGGTGTAAATATTGTTTCGCTGATGAAGGTGATTATAAAGGATGTAGAAAACTTATGCCACCTGATATAGGCAAAAAAGCGATAGATTTTGTGATAGAGAAATCAGGACCTAGAAAAAACATAGAAGTGGATTTATTTGGAGGAGAACCTCTTATGGCATTTGATACGGTAAAACAAGTTGTTGAATATGCCAAAGAGCAGGAAAAAATACATAACAAGAATATAAGATTTACTATGACAACAAATGCTACTCTATTGAATGATGAGATAATGGATTATCTAGATAAGAATATGGGAAATATAGTCTTAAGTATAGATGGCAGAAAAGAAGTTAATGATAATGTTAGGGTAAGGGTAGATGGAAGTGGCTCATTTGATGCAATAATGCCTAAAATAAAGAAGATGGTGTCTATGAGAGACAAATCAAAACAGTATTATGCAAGAGGAACATTTACAAGGTTGAACTTGGATTTTTTTGAGGATATAAAGTTTTTAGCAGACAATGGATTTGATGAGATATCAGTAGAACCAGTTGTGTTAGAAGAATCAAGCCCATTTTCGCTTAGGGAAGAAGATTTACCCACAATATTTAAACAATATGACAAATTATACGAGGAAATGATTAAAAGGCATAAAGAAGGACGAGAATTTAAGTTCTATCATTTTAATATAGATCTAAAAGGAGGACCTTGCGTATATAAGAGAATATCAGGATGTGGTGCTGGACATGAGTATGTTGCTATAACACCAGAAGGAGATATATATCCATGTCATCAATTTGTTGGAAATCAAAATTTTAAACTTGGAAATTTACTTGAGGAAGATATCAAATTGAAAGAAGATATCATTTCTGAATTTAAAAATGCCAATATATATAGAAAGCCGGAATGTAAAGGATGTTGGGCGAGATTTTATTGTAGCGGCGGATGTCAGGCGAATAATTATAATTTTAATGGAGATATGCATGTACCGTATTCATTAGGGTGTAAAATGCAAAAAAAGAGGATAGAATGTGCTATAGCTCTTAAATCAAAATTTATGCAGGAATAGATTGAATAATCTCTGCTATTATTATATATTGACGGTGTTTTTTTAAAGTAATATAATGGCTATTGTAAATAGATGTAATAGTGCAGCATAACTATTTACGAAGGAGGATGAAGATGAAAAACAAAGCAAAAAGTAGTATATTGTTTGCTTTATGTATAGTTGTATTGGGATTCTTAGTATATACAGGTATATATGGACTTACATTTAATGGCTACAGGCTTAAACCACTTGGTGAAGTTATACCTAGAGGACTTGACCTTCAGGGTGGAGTCTCTGTGCTAGAAGAGGTGCAGTCAAAAAATGTTGATCAAAGTACTATGGATAGAACTATAGAACTTTTAAATATGAGAGTAAATAAATTAGGTGTAAGTGAAACAACTGTTGCTAGAGAAGGAAAAAATAGAATAAGAATAGAGATTCCTGGAAAGTATGATTCTAAGGAAATAGTTGATAGTGTAGCCAAAACTGGAGAACTAAAATTTGTAGGGCCTGACAATAAAGTTATACTTACGGGCAGAGATGTAAAGGATGCTACTGCATATGCAGGTCAGAATGATCAACAGCCTAAAATAGGCCTTGAGTTAACATCATCAGGAACTAAAAAATTTGCAGATGCTACTCAGAAATTTATGGGACAAAAAATAACTATATATATGGATGATCAGGAAATTACTGATCCGCAAGTTGATGCACATATAACTGATGGTAAAGCGGAGATTTCTGGAAGCTCAAGTATTGATGAAGCGAAAAGAAGAGCTGATATAATCAAATCTGGGGCACTTCCAGTTCAGATTAAACCGGTTGAAGTTAAAACTGTAGGGGCATCACTTGGCTCAAATGCACTGCCATTAAGTCTGTTAGCTGGTAAGGTTGGCATAGGAATAGTTATGATATTTATGATACTTTACTACAGAGTTCCAGGTATTATTGCTGATTTGGCACTTACCTTGTATATATATATAGTACTTCTAGCTTTTGCAAATATACCTGTAACATTAACCTTGTCAGGAATAGCAGCTTTACTTTTGACAATAGGTATGGCAGTCGACGCTAATGTTCTTATATTTGAGAGAACTAAGGAAGAACTCAAAGGCGGACGGTCTATAAAGGCTTCTATTGATGCGGGCTTTAGAAGAGCTATGACATCAGTATTAGATTCTAATATGACAACTATAATTTCTGGTTTGATATTGTACGGGCTCGGATCTGGATCTGTAAAAGGATTTGCACTTACACTTATAGTCGGTACAGTTCTTAGCTTGTTTACTGCTGTAACAGTTACCAGAACTTTGATAAAATTGGCGGCAAATATTGGATTCTTTAACCATCCAGAAACCATAGGAACGTTTGGTGTACATGATTTCAGAAAGGGGGTAAAGTAAATATGCTTAAGATAATAGAAAAGACGAAGATCTGGTTTACTATATCCCTTATAATAATTGTCATTGGTATGTTCTTTATGTGTACTAAAGGATTAGAATATGGTCTTGATTTCAAGGGTGGTACTGTAATAGAAATAAAGATTGGCTCTAATTTTAATAAAACAGATATAGATAATATGGTAAGTAAATATACGAGAGATTTTCAATCAAATAAAGTTAATGGAAATTCAATAGAAATAAAAAGTGCAAGTTTGACTAATGATCAGGTTAGTAATATTGTAAAAAATGTAAAAACCAAATATAAGAAAAGTTCCCTTTCAAATCAAGAAAATATAGGTGCATCAATGGGTGAAGAAATGAAAATAAAGGCAATTAAAGCTATAGTTATAGCAATAATTGCAATGCTTGTATACATAGCTTTTAGATTTGAGTTCACATTTGGTATGTCATCTATGATTTCACTTGTACATGATGTTCTTATATTGCTATCTGTGTATGCTATTTTTAGAATACCTGTTGATTCAAGCTTTGTTGCAGCGGCATTGACCGTTATAGGTTATTCGATGCACGATACAGTTGTTGTATTTGATAGAATAAGAGAAAATCACAGGTATATGAGGGGAGCTGATCCAATTAAACTTGCAAATGCTAGTTTAACTCAGACAATGGCCAGATCTATAAATACAGTTTTAACAGTTTTAATAACTTTAATTGCAGTTTATATATTTGTGCCTCTAGAGTCTATGAGAGAATTTTCAAAACCATTGTTAGTTGGTATTGTTTCTGGATGCTATTCTTCTATATTCATAGCTACTCCATTTTGGGTAATATTAAAAAAACATTCTCATAAGAAATCTTCAAGAAATGCAAAGCTTAGTACTAAATAAAATATTTTTAATTGACTTCTTAGGATAAATTTATCATAAGGAGTCAATTTTTATCTAATCATAACACTTTAAGTTAATAAATTCCAGATATAAATCTAAATATAAACTTTTAACAATTAAAATATTTAAATATTGGATTGTATGTGATAAAATAAAAAATCTAGAGGATATTTATATGTTTGATTTTACTATTGTCAATAATCTCCCTATAAGGTGTTTGTAAAACGTGACAATATCATTTATAATATATATGCTTTCGATAAATTTGGAGGATTTTATTATGGAGATACAAAAAGTAAACATATATAGCCCTAAAGAATTAATTACACATGATCCCCTTTTAATGAAGGGTATGAAAGAAGCTCTAGGGAGAATAGCAAAAGCTGTAAATGAAAGAGAAAAAATAGTAATATACGGCTACTATGATGTTGATTCTATAACTGCTATTTCTTTACTTATGCTTGTTTTAAAATATTTAAATGCAGATGTAGAGTATTTTGTATCAAGTAGTATAGATGATAAATTTGATATTAATTCTGAAGAAGTTAAAGATTATATAAAATTGTTAGGAACAAAGTTAATTGTAACAGTAGGGTGTGGGATAAATTCTACATCTCAGGTTGAATTGTGTAAGAAATTGGATATAGATGTTATAATAACAGATTATCATAAGTGTAAGGGCAATTTGCCATATACATACATATTAGATCCAAATCAAGGAAACTGTAATTATCCGTTTAAGGGGTTATCTGCAGTTGGGGTTGCATTTAAAGTTTCACAGGCTATATCCATGTATTATCAGATGAGATATATAAGTAAATATCTTGATTTGGTTACTCTTGGAACAGTATTTCATGGAACGAATTTATTTGGAGAAAATAAAATAATGGTTGATGAGGGTTTGCTGCATTTTAATTGCACTAATAATTATGGATTAAAAGCACTTTTAAAGGTCTATAATATAGATGATATAGATGTGTTTAATGTATATAATCTGGCTAAAAACATTATATCTTCTATAAAATGCAAAAGGACGGTTGATAATGCAAGGATAGCTGTTGAACTCTTTACAACATCATCTATGGATAGGGCAGAACAAATAGCGAAATACCTTAAAAATGAAACACTAGGGAATGGAAATATACTATACAAAAATTTTTTTAAATATTGAATGTTTGTAAATAATTAATATATACTTATTACGTAATATTGCTAAATATGTTGAGGGGGAAAACACATGGATATAAAAGATAAAATAAGAGTTATAGAGGGATTTCCTAAAGAGGGAATAAGTTTTAAGGATATAACTACATTATTAAAAAATAAAGAAGGATTTAAGTATACAGTTGATAAAATTGCCGGTTATTTGAAGGATAAGAATATAGATATTGTTGTTGGACCAGAAGCAAGAGGATTTTTATTTGGAGCACCTGTTGCATATGCAATTGGAGCTGGATTTGTGCCAATTAGAAAAAAAGGAAAGTTACCCTGTGAAACTGTAAGCGTCAATTATGAATTGGAGTATGGTAATGATGAGCTTGAGATGCATAAAGATGCTATAAAAAAAGGCCAGAGAGTTGCAATAGTAGATGATTTACTTGCTACCGGTGGTACTATAAATTCTGTTGTTAAGTTAGTGAAGCAAGTTGGGGGTGAAGTGGTATCAATAGATTTTGTTATTGAACTTACTGACCTTCATGGAAAAGAAAAACTGGAAAATTATGATGTCGTGTCTTTGGTAAAGTATAATTTATAGCATGCTAATTTAAAATTGCAAGTTTCTACATGATATAATATAATATTATTAAAAAATAATGGCTGGTTTTATAAACCAGCCATTGATTTTAAGGGAGTAGTAATATGCTGGATAAATTATTTGAAAAAATAGATAAAAATTGTAGTAATGTTGACAAAGAAATGATTAAGAAAGCTTATAATTTGGCATATGAAGCACATAAAATTCAAAAAAGAGAATCGGGTGAACCGTATATAATACATCCTGTAGAGGTAGCTTATATATTAGCGGATATGGGTATGGATACAAGTACTATAACGGCTGGTTTACTGCATGATGTTATAGAGGATACAAACTACACTTATGAAGATATATCCAGGGAATTTAGTAAAGAAGTTGCCAATTTGGTAGATGGTGTAACTAAACTTGGCAAAATTGAATATAAGACGAAAGAGGAACAACAGGCAGATAATGTGAGAAAAATGCTGCTTGCTATGACTAAAGATATTAGAGTTATTTTGATAAAACTTGCCGATAGACTGCACAATATGAGAACATTAAAATATATGCCTGTTGAAAAGCAAAAAGAGAAGTCTAAAGAGACATTTGACATTTATGCTCCCCTGGCACATAGGCTTGGCATGTCTAAGATTAAATGGGAACTAGAAGATCTTGCTTTTAGATATATAAATCCTAATGAATATTATTTTATAGTTAGAAAGATAGCTGAAAAGAGAGGGGAGCGTGAAAAATATATAGCTGAAATAATTGCTCAATTAAGAGAAAATTTGGATAGGGCCAGTATAGCTGCAGATATAGATGGGAGACCTAAACACTTTTATAGTATATATAGGAAAATGGTAAATAAGAATAAAACAATAGACCAAATTTTTGATCTTACTGCTGTAAGAATATTGGTAGATAATGTGAAAGACTGCTATGCTGTACTTGGAATAGTTCATACTATATATAAACCAATTCCAGGAAGGTTTAAAGATTATATTGCAATGCCAAAACCCAATATGTATCAATCTCTTCATTCAACTGTAATAGGGCCACAGGGAAAGCCATTTGAAATACAGATAAGAACTTTTGAAATGCACAGGACAGCTGAATATGGTATAGCAGCGCATTGGAAATATAAAGAAGGGATAACATCAGCAGATGATATAGATAAGAAGCTCACATGGTTAAGGGAAATACTTGAATGGCAAACTGAAACTTCTGATGCAGAAGAGTTTATGGAAGGTTTCAAAATAGATTTGTTTTCAGATGAAGTTTTTGTTTTTACTCCAAAGGGAAAGGTAATAAATCTTCCTTATGATGCTACGCCTATTGACTTCGCATATAAAATTCATACTGATATTGGAAATAGATGTGTTGGTGCTAAAGTAAATGGAAAGATGGTTCCCCTTGACTATAATTTAAAAACCGGAGAAATAGTTGAGATACTTGCAGCTACTACACCTAAAGGACCTAGTATAGATTGGCTTAATATAGTCAAAAGTAATCAGGCTAAAAGTAAGATTAGAGCATGGTTTAAAAAGGCTAAAAGAGAAGAAAATATTAATAAAGGTAAAGATATATTAGAAAAAGAAACCAAAAAGCAGGGATATAATTTTGGAGAAATATCTAAGGGTGGTACTTTAGAAAATATTTTGAAAAAATACAATATGAAATCATTAGAGGATCTTTATGCAGCAGTAGGTGTAGGAGCATTGACTCCATCTACAGTGGTTCTAAAGTTGAAAGAGAGTTATATTAAGAGTAAAAATTGTGAAATGAGTAATGACAAAGTTATCGAAGAACATTTAGGGAAAGTAGAGAAACATCCGAAACAAAAATCAAATTCACACGCTGTAATAGTAAAGGGAGAGAAAAACTTACTTGTTAGATTTGCTAAATGTTGTAATCCAGTTCCGGGTGATTCTATAATTGGATATATAACAAAGGGAAGAGGAGTTTCAATCCATAGAAGTAATTGTAAAAATGCCCAATTCCTGATTTCAAAAGAAGGAAATAAAGTAGTTGATGTCAGATGGGGAACGCCTAAAGGCGCCGAGTACATAGCAGAAATAATGCTTAGATGTGAAGATAGGGCACGGTTACTTTCAGAATGTATGGAGATAATAAGCGATAGTAAGATTTATCTTTATGCAATAAATACACAGCCTCCCAAAAATTCGATAATTATTATAAATATGAAGCTTAAAATAATAGATATAGATGATTTAAAAGTTGTTATGAAAAAGTTAAAGAAAGTTAAAGGAGTTTTAGATGTTGATAGGACTAAAAATTGATTTGAAGGTGAGGAATGTTTAAATGAGAGCTGTAGTACAAAGAGTTAAATATTCTAAGGTAGAAATAGATAACAAGGTTGTTGGAGAGATAAGTGAGGGATTTAATGTATTACTTGGAATATCAAAAGAAGATACTTATGATGATATAGCATATCTAAAAGATAAGATAATAAACTTAAGAGTATTTGAAGATGAGAATGGTAAACTTAATAGATCTATTAAGGATATTAATGGTGAACTTCTTATAGTTTCACAATTCACACTTTATGGAGATTGCAGACACGGAAGAAGACCAAGTTTTATAAATGCATTAGGTGGAGAAGATGCTGAAAAGGTGTATGATGAATTTGTAAGGCAATGTAAAGAGTCTGTAGAGAAAGTTGAAACTGGAAGATTTGGGGCGGATATGATGGTTACTATAAAGAATGACGGTCCAACTACTATATTAATCGATAGTAAAAAAGTATTTTAAAATATTGTGTTAAGGGGGAAGAAGTATGGACATAAAATCATTTGCTGTAGGAGTTTATTTAGCAAACTGTTATATAATAACAGATGATCAAAAAAAAGAAACGGTGGTTATAGATCCAGGTGGAGATGGAGAACTTTTATCAAAGGAAATTACAGGAAGTCTAAAATATATTCTATTGACTCATGGTCATGCTGATCATACAGGCGCGGTAGCATATCTTAAGGATAAATTCAATGCACCTGTATATATGAATGAAAAAGATTATAAGATGATTGAATGTGGTACTTTTATGTATGGAGATATAGCTAAAAAAGTTGATAAATTTATAGATGATCATGATTCTTTTAAAATAGGTAATAAAATTATAAAATGTATATACACTCCAGGCCATACACCAGGTGGAATGTCATTTTTAGTGGATAATATTATTTTTACAGGAGATACTTTGTTTTTATCTTCTATTGGAAGGACCGATTTTGATGGTGGAGATTATGATGCTATTATAAATAGTATAAAGCAGAAATTAATGGTATTACCTGATGAAACTATTGTTTGTCCAGGGCATGGACCTAAAAGTAGCATAGGAAGTGAGAGAATTAATAATCCATTTCTATGATGAGGTTTATCTACATTGAATAATTTTTTGGTATTTTAAATTGGAGGATTAATTAAAAATATGAATTCACTAAAGACTATTGTGATAAAACTTAATAACATGGATTTTAGATATGATATTTATCAATTGTTTAACATATTTTATAATTTTTATAGCATAGAATTTTTAAATGAGAATTGGAACTACAGTGTTGATGTTTTAGATGACACTGTAGTTATTTCTGATGGAGCTAATTTAAAAAGATATGAATTTTTTAAAGGACTTAGAACAAAACAGAGTGTAAAAAAAGCAGTTTTCGAATATCTTTCACAAAAAGAAAAAAAGGAAATTTCCTGGGGAACATTGGTTGGTATAAGACCTAGTAAAATAGCACTTGAGTTATTAAAATATGGAAAAAATTGTGATCAGATAATAGAATATTTTAAATACCATTATGACACAAGGTATGACAAAGCTAAACTATGTGTCGATATAGCCAAATTAGAAGATAGGTTTGTAAACAAAAATAAAGATAATATCAGTATTTATATAGATATGCCATTTTGCCCGACTAGATGTTTATATTGTTCCTTTGCGTCAAATCCTATAGACAAGTGTAAAAAAATTGTTCCAGAATACCTCAAATGTTTGTTTATTGAATTGAATACTGTAGCAGAATATGTTAATAGAAAAAAATTGAATGTTGAGTGTATTTATTTTGGAGGTGGAACTCCGACTTCTATTAGTGATGAACAATTTGAAAAAGTTATGTATCAAATATATAATAGTTTTGTACTTAAAAATCATGTAAGAGAATTTACAGTTGAATGCGGAAGACCAGATAGTATAACTTTAAGCAAACTGGAAAGTATGAAGAAATATAAAGTAGATAGGATAAGTATAAATCCTCAAACTATGAATGATGAAACACTCAAACTGATAGGAAGAAGGCATACTGCATGGGATGTGGCTGATAAATTTTATACAGCAAGAAATCTGGGTTTTGAAAATATAAATATGGATATAATAGTAGGACTTCCTGGTGAAGGCTTGCATAATATAAAAAAAACCTGTGAATCTATAAAAGAGCTTGATCCGGATAACCTTACAGTTCATGGACTGTCTGTAAAAAGAGGTTCAAGGCTTCATGAAAATATGGTGAATAATATAAATTTTGCTGTACCAGAACAGCATGAATTAAATTTGATGTATGATGAGACAATCAATTTGTCAAAAAGTATGGACATGAGTCCATATTATGTGTACAGGCAAAAGAATATGGTTGGCAATATGGAGAATATAGGATATGCAAAACGAGGTAAGGAAAGTTTATATAATATTCAAATGATAGAGGAAAAGCAAACTATTATAGCCTGTGGTGCAGATGCTGTGACAAAAGTAGTCTTTCCTGATGAAAACAGAATAGAGAGGCATTTTAATGTCAAGGATGTAAGGGAATATATAAAGAGAATCCGTGAAATGATAGATAAGAAAATTGAGCTATTAGATACACTATATAAATAGGAGGAATTAAATATGGTTAATATACAAGCTCCAAAAGGAACTAAAGATTTGCTGCCTTCAGAATCTTATAAATGGCAGTATTTAGAGAATAAATTTAAGAAAATAGCTGCGTCATATGGATGCAGAGAAATAAGAACACCTATGTTTGAACATACAGAATTGTTTGAGAGAGGCGTTGGAGATACTACCGATGTAGTACAGAAAGAGATGTATACTTTTAATGATAGGGCAGGAAGAAGTATAACTCTTAAACCCGAGGGTACATCACCTGCTGTAAGGGCTTTTATAGAGAATAGTATTTTCAATGAGGCACAGCCAACAAAACTTTTTTATTTTACTCCAGTGTTCAGATATGAAAATGTACAAAAAGGAAGGTTAAGGGAACATCATCAGTTTGGAGTTGAAGTATTTGGAGCAAAAGAAGCTTCATTAGATGCAGAAATAATAAGTATTGCCATCAGAGTTTATAGAGAACTTGGAATAAATGATGTTAAGCTTAATATAAACAGTATAGGATGTCCAGAATGCAGAAAAAAGTATAATGAGGCTTTAAAAGAATTTTTATCTAATAATTATGACAAACTGTGTGAAACATGTAAAACAAGATTTGAAAAGAACCCTATGAGAATATTGGACTGCAAAGTTCCAGGCTGCAAAGAAATAGTAAAAAATGCTCCGGTAATACTTGATTATATCTGTGATGATTGCAGGGAGCATTTTAGCAATTTGAAGAAGGATTTAAAGGCAATGGGAATTGAGTATGAAGTGGACCCACTTATTGTAAGAGGACTTGATTATTATAGTAAGACGGTATTCGAAATAATTCACAATGGAATTACTATCTGTGGCGGCGGAAGATACGATTATTTAATAGAGGAAGTTGGAGGCCCGTCTATGCCTGCTGTTGGATTCGGAATGGGTATAGAAAGAACTCTATTAACACTTGAGGAAAATGGTATAGAAATACCTAAAGAACCTTATATAGACTTGTATATTGGATCAATTGGTAAAACCGCTAAGATTAGAGTGCTTAAAATTATAAATAAATTAAGAGAATATGGACTAAGATGTGAATGCGATCACATGAATAGAAGTGTAAAGGCTGAAATGAAGTATGCAAATAAAATAGATGCAAGATTTACTTTGATCTTAGGAGATGATGAACTAGATTCTGGTACTGCTAAATTAAAAAGAATGGAAGATGGAAAACAGTTTGATATAAATATAAATAATATAGAAGAAATAGTTAACCTTATAGAAAAAATAAATGTATAATTTGATGTAGTATTCTAGTATTCTAATTAATTGCTAATTACTTTAGTTAGATTATAGGGTTTATAATGAAAGCTTACGTATAACTTAATCTTGGAATTATAAACCCTATATATAAATAAATATTGAATGATTATTATATGAATTGGAGGAAATAATAATGGGAGAATCATTAAGAGGACTCAAGAGAACCATAATGTGCGGGAAGCTCAGAGAAGATAATATAGATAATAAAGTCACCGTAATGGGATGGGTTCAAAGAAAAAGAAATTTAGGCAGCCTTATATTCATAGATTTGAGGGATAGAAGTGGTATACTTCAGGTTGTATTTGGAGAAGAAATAAATAAAGAGGCTTTTTTAAAGTCAGATGGTGTTAAATCAGAATACTGTATAGCTGTTACAGGAACTATTGTAAAAAGACAGTCTCCAAATGCAGAACTTCCGACAGGAATGGTGGAATTAAGAGGAGAATATATAAAGGTATTATCTGAATCTGAAACACCTCCTATATACATAAAAGAAGGGCTTGATGCTGCTGAGAGTGTAAGGCTTAAGTATAGATATTTGGATTTAAGAAGACCAGATATACAGAAAATATTTATGATAAGACATAAGATTACCAAGATCATCAGGAATTTCATGGATGAAAATGGATTTCTTGAAATGGAAACACCAGTACTTGGAAGAAGTACTCCAGAAGGTGCAAGAGATTATCTTGTACCAAGCAGGAATTTCCCGGGAAACTTTTATGCTTTACCACAATCACCTCAATTATATAAACAGCTTTTAATGGTATCCGGATATGATAGATATTTTCAAATAGCGAAATGTTTCAGGGATGAGGACTTAAGAGCGAATAGACAGCCTGAATTTACGCAGGTTGATATGGAGCTTTCCTTTGTAGAAGAGGATGATGTTATGGAATTAAATGAGAGACTTTTACAAAGTGTATTTAAAGAAGTAGCTGGAGTAGATGTAAAACTCCCAATAGAGAGAATGACCTATAAAATTGCCATGGAGAAATATGGAAGCGATAAACCTGATTTAAGATTTGGAATGGAAATAAATGATTTGACAGATGTTGTAAAGAATATAGATTTTAAAGTGTTCCAGAATGCCATTGAAAATGGTGGCTCTATAAGAGGAATAAAAGTTCCAGAGTCCGCAGGTATGGGGAGAAAGCAAATTGATAAATTAGTTGACTTTGTAAAAACATATGGAGCAAAAGGGCTTGTGTGGATAGCTAATAGAGAAGATGGAGTAAAATCATCGATATCAAAGTTTTTAACTGATGAACAGACTTCCGGTATATTAAATAAAATTGAAGCTAAAACAGGAGATTTGATTTTAATAGTAGCGGATAAAAATAGTATAGTGTTACAGAGTTTAGGTGCATTAAGGCTTGAAATGGCAAAAAGGCTTGGAATACTTGAGAATAATAAAAAATTTAGATTCGTATGGGTAACTGAGTTTCCGCTTCTTTCATATAATGAGGAAGAAGAAAGATTTGAGGCTGAGCATCATCCTTTTACTATGCCAATGGACGAAGATATAAAGTATCTTGATTCAGATCCAGGACGTGTCAGAGCTAAAGCATATGATATAGTTTTAAATGGTGAGGAACTTGGAGGAGGAAGTATCAGAATACATAATACAGATTTACAGGAAAGGATGTTTAAGGTTATAGGAATTAGCGAGGAGAAAGCCAAAGAAAAGTTTGGATATTTACTTCAGGCATTTAAATTTGGGCCACCACCTCATGGAGGACTTGCATATGGACTTGACAGAATGGTAATGTTTCTTGCTGGAACTGAAAATATAAAAGATGTAATTGCATTTCCTAAGAATCAAAATGCATTTTGTCCATTAACGGAAGCACCTAATATTGTAGATAAAGCGCAGCTTGATGAATTGGGTATATATATTAAATAAATGAAAATAAGCTATACCTTTTTAGATATAGCTTATTTTGGTTAATTATTTAATTTTGTTTTTAAATCAGATAAAGAGTTTGCTATTTCGGATCTAGGCAAATTACCATCTTCAAGATCACTATCTTCCTTTAGTAGGAGATCTTCATAAAATTTTAATGCAGATTTTATAGATGTTGTGCTGAAATTGTCAAATTCTAATGTTTCAAATATTATATCGTCAGCTTTGTCATATTTATGCTCACAAATATAATAATCGATTAATTTATATTCTATATATAAAGGGAGTTTGTATTCTTTTACTCTATTTATAATTGAATTTATATCAGAAAAATAATCTTTTAAGTTTGAATCGGAACTTTTATTCAAGCATGCTTCTAAAAATAAGTTTAATGATTTAAGTAATATGCAAAATGATTCATTTTCTTTTTTTTGAAGTTCAAGTATGAAACCTTCTTCCTCTAAAAGTTTTGCCATCATTATGCATTTATCTGAGTTTATACTTCCTCCGGATTTTATCATATCTATTAGGCTTTCGTCTGAAAATGAGTTGAAAAATTTAAGACTCAATCTGAATATTTCTTTAAAAGTATCATCTATAAGAGTTATAGCTTTGTCTAAATTCCCATCTTCCTTGTTTCTTAATATTTTTCTTATGTATTCCTCAAATTTTGCAACAAGTTCAAGTGTCATATTGCGTTTTAACATTTTAAGTACCTCCAATTGATATAAGTAAATATATTATATCAAAAATAAGTTTTGATTTAAATTTTAAGTTAATTATTTATGAATTATAATATATTACGATAAATAATAATATACATTTATATAGTTATATAATATACTGTTAGTATGTTTGTAATTTTTAAATAAACAATAATTAAAGAAATGAATTCTGGCATTCTGTTGATGCTAAAAAACATGGTAATTAATATTAATATGAGTAAAGTATGATATAATCATCATAATAATATTATATACTAGTTATGGAGATGATATAAATGCAGTTGTGTTCTATTTGTCATAAAAATGTAGCTACAGTTTTTACATTGAAAGTAGAAAATGGAAAATTTGAAACTATAGGGTTGTGTCCGGAGTGTGCAAAAAATATTGGATTGCCGGCTATAAATCAATTGATGCAGCAAAATGGAATAAAACAGGAAGATATAGAAAACTTCTCAAATCAAATAAATAATATGATTGGTGAGATAGATATAGATAAATTTGCAAATAGTGATATGTTTATGAATTTGTTCAATTCTATAACACCTAATAAAAATATAGAAAATATAGAAGATGATTCTGATAAAAATAAAGATCCAGCAAAGAATGAAAAAGTTAATAATGATTCAAGTAATATTAAAACCAAAAGCAAATTATTCTCTAAGAAAAGAAAAAAACTAGATAAATACGGAACAAATTTAACAGAAAAAGCAAGGAACAATAAAATAGACAATATAATTGGAAGAGATAGAGAGATTGATAGAATTATACAAATCTTAAACAGAAGAACTAAGAATAATCCTGTTCTAATAGGAGAACCTGGAGTTGGGAAAACTGCTATAGCAGAAGGTCTTGCACTCAAAATTGCCAATAAACAAGTGCCGGTTAAGCTGCTTGACATGGAAGTATATCTTCTGGATTTAACTTCAGTTGTTGCAGGGACTCAATTTAGAGGACAGTTTGAAGGTAGAATGAAGGAAATTGTCGAAGAGGCAAAAGAAAATGGTAATATCATTATAGTAATTGATGAAATCCATAATATAATAGGAGCAGGTGAAGCACAGGGAGGTGCTTTAAATGCAGCTAATATACTAAAACCATCTCTTGCAAGAGGTGAGATACAAGTAATTGGAACAACGACGATTGAAGAATATAGAAAATATATTGAAAAGGATTCTGCCTTGGAGAGAAGATTTCAGCCTATTTTAGTCGAAGAACCGACAATAGAAGAGACGATAGAGATGTTAAATGGTATAAAAAAATATTATGAGGATTATCATAAAGTAAAGATACCTGAGGAGGTTATTGAAGCAGCTGTTAATTTATCTGAAAGATATATTTCTGATAGATATTTGCCTGACAAGGCTATAGATGTAATTGATGAGGCTGCTTCAAGGGCAAATCTAAACAATAAATCTCTTTTAAATTTGGAAAATTTAAATAGGGAGCTTAATGAAATACAGAATGAAATACAGAATGCTGCAAATAGTGCTGATTACCAAAAAGCAGCTGAGCTCAAAACAAGTGAATGTAAAGTACAAACTCAGATTGATGAACTTAGAGATACAAGTTTAAATGTACAGTTAACTACAGATGACATTGCCTATGTAATCGAAGCATGGACTAAAATCCCAGTCCATAAGGTTAAGGAGAAAGAATCACAAAAGCTTTTAAATTTGGAAAATAGTCTGCACGAAAGAATTATAGGACAAAATGAGGCAGTTACAAATTTATCTAAGGCTATAAGAAGAAATCGTCTTGGTTTTAAGAAAAAAGGGAAACCTGTATCGTTTATATTTGTAGGACCAACAGGTGTTGGTAAAACTGAGCTTGTTAAGGCACTGTCATGTGAATTATTTGGAAGTGAGGATTCACTTATACGTGTCGATATGTCTGAGTATATGGAAAAACATACTGTATCAAAATTGATTGGAGCGCCTCCTGGATATGTTGGATATGATGAAGGAGGACAGCTTACTGAAAAAGTTAGGAGAAAGCCATACTCTGTTTTACTACTTGATGAAATTGAAAAAGCGCATCCGGATGTATTTAATATGTTATTGCAGATACTTGAAGATGGAAGACTTACGGATGGTCAAGGAAGAACAGTATATTTTGATAATACTATTATTATAATGACATCAAATGCTGGTACTGATTTTAAGGGAAATAGAATAGGATTCGGAGAAGAAAGTTATAATAGTTTAGAAAATCATGCAAAAGATTCATTAAAACAAGTTTTTAAACCAGAGTTCCTTAATAGAATAGATGATATTATAGTGTTTAAATCATTAGGAAAAGTAGAAATATATAAAATTATTGATTTAATGCTTGAAGAAGTTAAAGAAGAAGTAAGTGAGAAAAATATAACCATATCTGTAACAGATGAGGTTAAGGATTTTATATTAGATGTTGGATATGATGATAAATATGGAGCCAGACCACTTAGGAGAGCTATTCAAAAGTATATTGAAGATGAAATTTCTGAGCAATATTTACAGGGAAAGTTTTCGGAGGGGTCAAATATAGAAATAAGTATGATAGATGGAAAAATATCAATAAAAAATGAATTATCAAACTAAATTTTTAATTGCTCCCTGTTAAGTAAACGAGTTTTTTTGCCTTACTTGTTGGCTTAACAGGGAGCATATCATTTTTTAGTAATAGTCCATTTTAAAAAATAAGAGGAGTAACTACGGAAATCAAACGTGTGGGCTCCTTAATTGGATTAAACCATGAATGTAAGACAGTAGAGGGATATTGAATAGAATCCCCGGCGTTTACGATATACTCTTCTTTATTTAAGGTTACAATTAAAGTGCCTTCAAGTACATATACGAATTCTTCTCCAGGATGACTGAACGTGCTTCCATGCATTTGTTCAGGTGGTATTGTTATCAGCATTGCTTCGAGCTTTCTTGAAAAAAAGTCTCCACTTATTCTTGAATATTCAGAGTTAGAACCTTCTAGTTTAAATACTTTAGTGTTTGATGAATTAACTAAAAAGTTGTTGATCTCTGGTGGGGTAAAGAAATAATTCATTGTAACGTTTAATGCATCTGCAATTTTCTTTAGTGATGTAATTGCAAGTGAAGAAGATCCATTTTCTATTTGAGATAAAAAGCTTACTGAAAGACCAGTCTTTTTACTTAAATCCTTTAAAGTAAGATTATTCTTTTTCCTTAAATTATGAATTTTTTCAGCTATTTCACTAATCATTATTTTCCTCCATTATATTTTGATGGTATTAAAATATAGAAATTAAATAAAGAAAAATTTACTAGTAAATAAGTTAAAATTTCTCTTAAATATATTAACATACAAAAAAAGAAATTTCAATCCTATCTGTATGCGTATTAGCAAAATATGGAATTAAAATTTCAGCATATATGAAATTACTAGAGGTATTAACGGTTATTAAATAAATTAGATATATATGTACGAAGACATATTGTCACATCATAGTGATGCTGGCAATATGTCTTAAAATGTACTTTTAAAGACTGAACTATAAAGCTGTACAATTTTTTGAATTATTCTTAATTATCTGCACCACTGCCAGTAAGGACAGAAATTTTGGCAAGGTCTCTTGCGTCTTCTTCTGCATCTTTTACGTCTTCTATTCTTTCTGCCCCTATACATATCATCGTCAATACCATTGTAATAAGGATCATAAGAGTCATTGTCTGTTTCATTATCATAATCCTCATCGTAATAATTGTAATTATAATCTTCATCGGTTGTGTAATAATCCTGGTCGGCCATCATTGGACATTTGATAGGTGATTCTCTCATCATATCATAGTAATTCATAAATGCTGGCTGAGCTATAGGACAAAAATTGTTTGATAATGTATTATCTTCGAATTTTTGTTCATCATTTTGATTGTCCTGATCGTTGATATTTTCAGGCCCTTCTGCGTCGTCTCTGTAAGGATACATAAAATACCTCCGTAATAACAAATTACAATATTATATTATGACAGAAAATAAAATATGTTACAAAATAATAAAGATGCATATATTTAGATTGTGAAGAATATTTAGTACTAGTAGTATAAAATTATCGCAAAAAAATATATATATAATTCTGAATAATTGCTATAATTAAATAAAATGCTATATAAATACAATTAAGTTCGGGAGGTATAGCTAAATGATTATAAAAAGTAATGAGGTTAAACTTAAAAATATAGATGATGGAATTTCAAAAAAGGTTATTTCTCATGGGGGAAGTTTAATGGGAGTAGAATTTCATTTCTTGAGGGGGGCAGTTAAAGGGATACATTTTCATAAAAATGAACAATTAAGTTATATATTAAAAGGAAGTTTTGAGGTTCAACTTGAAGGCAAAAAGGAAATACTTAGAGTTGGTGATAGTTGTTATGTCAAGTCTAATGCTAGTCATGGTATTTTAGCACTTGAGGATTCGATTGTTTTAAATGTATTTACACCACAAGTAAATGCAATTTATTGATATAAATTAAAAATATCCAGTAAAATTTATTTTGCTGGATATTTTTATATATTCACTAAAAAATAATTTATACAAAATTCAAATATTTAGAATAAACCTTCAATATATATGCATAATCAACATTATAATACATAAAATATACCGCGTTTTAGGATAAAATATAATATACTTGCAGGATAGAGAAATATATGGTATTATTAATTTATTAATTCTGAATATTTGTAACAATATTCTTAGAAGTTTTTAATGCATTAAATAACAGTAATTAATTTTAATTTATCAAAAAATTCAAGGAATTATCAAAAATAATTTTTAAGGGGGATTAAAATGGGAGAGAGAAATGCATTAAATGAAAATCTTGAACGTGGCCTTGAAGAAAGACACATTCAATTGATTGCACTTGGTGGAGCAATTGGAGTTGGACTATTTTTAGGTTCTGCAACTGCTATTCAAACTGCCGGACCAGCAATTCTTCTAGTATATGCGATAGCTGGACTTATGATTTTTTTCGTTATGAGAGCACTTGGAGAATTGGCAATTGCATATCCTGTTTCAGGATCATTCAGTGCATATGCCAGTGAATTTATTAATCCACTTATGGGATATTTAACCGGGTGGACTTATTGGTTTATGTGGATTGTAACATGTATGGCTGAGGTTACTGCAGTAGGAGTTTATGTAAGATTTTGGATACCGTCTATGCCTCAATGGATACCTGCTCTTGCAGCAGTTATAATAATGACAGCGGTAAATTTGATTGCAGTAAAAGCCTATGGAGAATTTGAATTTTGGTTTGCATTAATTAAGGTTGTTACGATTATTGCCATGATAATATTAGGATTATTAATGATAATATTTGGACTTGGAAATGGTGGTAAACCAATAGGAATTTCTAATTTGTGGACAAATGGTGGATTTTTCCCTAAAGGAATAAGTGGCCCTGTTATGTCGGTTGTTATGGTTGCATTTGCATATCTTGGTATAGAACTTATCGGAGTTACAGCAGGTGAGGCAAAGAATCCTGAAAAAACAATATCTTCAGCTATTAATAAGGTTCTATGGAGAATACTTATATTCTATATAGGTGCACTTACAGTAATAATGGCAATTTATCCATGGAATCAGTTAGGAACAATAGGAAGTCCTTTTGTTTTAACTTTTAGCAAACTTGGAATTGGCGCAGCTGCAGGAATAATAAATTTCGTTGTATTAACAGCAGCATTGTCCTCATGCAATAGTGGTATTTTTAGTACAGGTCGTATGCTGTATAATCTTTCTTTACAAGGTGTTGCACCAAAAAGATTTGGACAATTAAGTAAATCACATGTTCCAATGTTTGGAATAATAATCTCGGCATGTTTCTTACTAGTTGGTGTATTACTTAATTATGTTGTTCCTGAAAAAGTATTTACTTATGTAACAAGTGTTGCAACATTTGGAGCAATTTGGGTATGGGGAACAATATTAGTATGTCAGATGAAATTTAGAAAGAGGCTTTCTCCTGATCAGGTAAAAGAATTGAAATTCCCTACAATTGCATTTCCATATGCAAATTGGATAAGCTTATTCTTCCTGGCATTTGTAATTATTGTAATGATGTTTAACCATGATACGCTTATGTCCCTTGCTGTTGCACCAGTATGGTTTGGAATTTTACTTATAGCATACTATGCATTTGGTTTTAACAGGAAATTTACTAAAAAATAAGAATTAATTGAAGCTAATTTATAAAATAAGGTTCTATATTTTTAGAACCTTATTTTTATAACTAATTAAAACTAATTTGTAAAAGTTTATCCTAAATAGTGACAAAAGTTGGTTTAGATATTATAATAATATAATAATAAATTTTAAAATTAAATTAGTTTAAGTTTGATTTTGTATTCATGCGTATAAAGGGTTTGATTTTAATAATTGTAATATATGGGAAGTGATTATATTGAAAAAGCAGGCTCAAAAATCTAAAAAGAGTGATTTGGAAAAAAATAAAGAAAAAGTGAATCAAAAAGATAGAGAGTCTCACAAATTTTTATTTGAAATGATAGGAAGGATTTTTAGAGAGTAACTATGCAAAAACAGCAGGTTTTAAAAACTTGCTGTTTTTTTAAGTTCTGATTAAAAAGATAATTTGGTTAATACTAGGAAATATTAGATGAAAATATAGAATTTTATGCACTAAAGCTAATTATAAGTTTTATAGATAATATTAAGATGATATAATAAAGAGGTTCGAAAGTTTAATATATTGATATAGGAGGTTTAAATATGTCAAAACAAAGATTACTAGTACTTGACGGTAATAGTATTATGAACAGAACATTTTATGCACTTCCACCACTAACTAATTCTGAAGGAATACATACTAATGCCGTATATGGATTTATTACGATGCTGCTTAAAATGAAAGAAGAGATAAAGCCTGATTATATAGTATGTGCTTTTGATAAAAAAGCACCAACATTCAGACATAATGAATATAAAGATTATAAGGCTGGTAGAAAAAAGATGCCTCCTGAATTAGCAGAGCAATTTCCTATAATTAAAGATATATTCAATTTGCTTTCTATAAATATATTTGAAATAGATGGTTTTGAAGCAGATGATATAATAGGAACTATTTCTACATTTGCAGATAATAATGGTATAGAGGTATACATAGTTACAGGTGATAGAGATGCGCTTCAACTTGCAAGGAATGATGTCAAAGTTGTGATAACTAAAAAAGGAGTTAGCGAAAAAGAAATATACGATAAAAACAGAATGATAGATGAATTTGGAGTGACACCTACTCAATATATAGATGTTAAAGGGCTAATGGGTGATAAGTCGGATAATATACCTGGAGTTCCAGGAATAGGTGAAAAGACAGCATTTAAATTGATAAAAGAATATAAAAGTATAGAAAATGTACTTACTAATATTGATAACATAAAGGGAAACAAGTTAAAAGAGAACCTAAGACAGTATAGTGAACAGGCAATATTCAGTAAAAAACTTGCTACCATTGTAACAGATGTTCCTATAGAGATTAATCTTTCTGATATAAAATCAGATGATAGATATGATGAAGGTGCTCTTAAAAAACTATTTATAAAACTTCAATTTAGATCTTTACTTGAAAAGATAATACCAACTGAAAAGATAACAGAGAGTGAATTAAAGTTTAAATTAGTAAGCGATTTACAAAAATTGGAGAGTTCTGCACAAAAAATATTGGATGCAGCTAAAAAAGATGAGAATTTATACATTACATTTAAAATTATGGATGAAAATATATATTCTAAAAGCTGTATAGATAAAATATTTATAAATATAGGTGACTTAAGCTATATTATGAATGTTAAGGATATTTATGATGCCTCCGCTAACTCAACAGTTATGATATTGAGAACTATCTTTGAGGACGTTAATATTAAGAAGATTAGTTATGATGTCAAACTTCCTATTATAGTTTTGAAAAAGATGGGTATAGATTTTAATGGTATAGACTTTGATACTAAAATAGCTGCTTATTTAGTGGATTCCTCAAGGGGAAAATATGATTTTGAAACTGTGATAGAAGATTATTTGGCTATCTCTGTAGATGGAGAAGATGATAAGGCTGATTTAAAAAGAACAATTCTGCTTAAAGAGCTTTATAGAGTACTTAAAGATAATATAGATCAAAAGAATATGCATGAACTGCTGTATGATATGGAACAGCCTCTTATAAATGTACTTGCATCGATGGAGGCTCAGGGATTTATGGTTGATAGAGATAAGCTTGTAGAACTTGAAGATAAGTTTAAAATTGAAATTGATGAGTCTAAAAAAGAGATTTATTCTATGGCAGATGAGGAGTTTAATATAAATTCTCCAAAGCAATTAGGAAAAATCTTATTTGAAAAACTCGATTTGCCGGTTATAAAGAAAACTAAAACTGGATATTCAACAAATGCAGATGTATTGGAAAAACTTTATGATAAGCATCCTATAATAGAAAAAATAATATATTATAGACAACTTACAAAACTATATTCTACATATATAGAGGGACTTAAGGCTGTAATTGATACAGATAATAAGATTCATTCAAGTTTTAATCAAACGGTAACAACAACAGGCAGGCTCTCGAGTACAGAACCAAATTTGCAGAATATACCGGTAAAATATGAGATGGGTAAGGAGATAAGAAAAATATTTATCCCTGAAGATGACTCGGTTATATTGTCAGCTGACTATTCACAAATAGAACTGAGGGTTCTTGCACATATAGCGAATGATAATAATCTAATAGATGCATTTTTACATCATAGTGATATTCACACAAAAACAGCATCTGAAGTGTTTAATGTTCCTATAGATGAAGTAACGCATACTCAGAGAAGTAATGCTAAAGCCGTAAATTTTGGTATAGTTTATGGTATAGGAGATTTCAGTCTTGCCAAAGATCTGAAAATAAGTAGAAAAGAGGCCAGGGATTATATTGATAAATATTTTGAGAGATACCCTGGTGTAAAAGAATATCTAGACAATATTATAGAAAAGGCTCAAAAACAGTCATATGTAACTACAATTTTAAATAGGAGAAGAAGCATACAAGAAATTAATTCATCAAATAAAATGGTGAGAGAATTTGGTAAGAGATTGGCAATGAACACACCTATACAGGGAAGTGCGGCTGATATAATAAAAATAGCAATGGTAAATGTGTATGACAAGTTGAATGAACAGGGACTTAAAAGTAGGTTGATTCTTCAAGTTCATGATGAATTGATATTGAATGTGTACAGGAATGAAATTGGGATTGTTAAAAACTTAGTTAAGAACGAAATGGAGAATGCTATAAAATTAAGTGTGCCTTTAGAGGTGGATATAAATATAGGAGATAGTTGGTATGATACAAAGTAAATGGGGGAGTGTTTATGCTTAAAATTGGGCTTACAGGTGGCATTGGAAGCGGAAAGAGCACTGTTTCCAAAATGCTTTCCGATATGGGGTTCTGCATCCTAGACGCAGATAAGATAGCAAGAGAAGTTTTTGAGATTTATCCTGAAATACTTGTAGATGTAAAAAAGAAATTCGGAAATAATTTTTTTGATAAGAACAATGAATTAAAAAGGAAGGAATTCGGAAATTATATTTTTCAAAATAAAGATGAGAGAAAAAAATATGAAAATATAATAATACCTTTTATAAGAAAAGAATCGTTTTTAAGATTAGATAAATGTGAGATGTCAGGGGAAAAAGTATGTGTTTTTGATGCACCTACATTAATAGAAAATAATTTTCATAAGTATATGGATATAAATTTACTTGTATGGGTAAATTTTAATACCCAAATAGAAAGAGTTAAAAAAAGAGATGGGCTTTCATATAAAGAGGTTTTAAATAGAATAAATTCTCAAATGACTTTAGAAGAAAAGAGAAAATTCGTGAATTATATTATAGATAATTCAAGTAGTGTAGTACAGACGAGAGATAATTTATATATTGTACTAAATAAAATTGGTATAAAACTTAAGGGGGTGAAGTGCCTTAAAACATCAGGCACAGAGTAAGTTGAAAAAGGTAATAAGGATATTAATCTTAATTTTATTTGTAGTAGCGTTGATATTTGGGAAAAATATAGCAATGTGCTTTTTTCCGTTAAAGTATTCAGATTATATCATCAAATATTCAAAAGTGTATAATATAGATCCATATTTGGCAGCGGCAGTTGTAAAGACTGAGAGTAATTTTGATGAGTATGCAATATCTAATAAGGATGCATATGGTCTTATGCAAATTACCCCAGATACAGCTAGGTGGGCTGCTCAAAAAATGAATATCTATGGATTCACGATGAATATGCTGATGACACCTGAATTTAATATAAAAATGGGATGTTGGTATATAAATGACTTAAATGGTGAATTTAATGGAAATATTAATGTTATGCTTGCTGCATATAATGGCGGGAGAGGAAATGTAAAAAAATGGTTAAAACAAAAAGAACATTCTAATGACGGAAAAAATTTGGATTACATACCCTTTAAAGAAACTAATAAATATGTTAAAAAGGTAAAGATGAATTATACAATATATAAATATCTATATAAAGATAAACTTAAAAAGTAATTTGAAATAAAAATAGCATTTAAAAGTTATATTGACAAATGTAAAATAAATAGTATAATACTGATTAGGCAAAGATGTCACTTTAATTTAAAAGAGTCAGTCTTTGTTATAGTTTTTTAGCGAAGGTGGCGGAATTGGCAGACGCACTACTTTGAGGGGGTAGCGAGTAAAATCATACGGGTTCAAGTCCCGTCCTTCGCACCAAATGTTGAATATTTTCTGAAATATTCGACTAGCTCTAAGTTTTGAACCTACATTATAAAATTGGGAGTTCAATATTTAGATGTGGATATGTACTTTTATATGAATCCTTGTAATGGTTTAGAAGAGATAAAAGCATCTGTGAGGACACCCACCTATCGAGAGATAGGTGTCAAAATTGGAGCAACGGTATTTTGGATTTTATTATTGAATTTAATAGTTTTTAGAAGAGAGGTTTTTGCCTCTCTTTTTTTATGCGGTGTTTTATGTGCAATTAAATTAGTAAATAAATACCATTAATCATGCTTAAAATGATGGAAGTTTGTTAAAAAAAAGTCAACTTGACATTGAATTTAGAATATTCTAGAATAATTATATATCAAAATGAAAGTTGGCCGATATTATTTTTTATATTTCTGAATAATGACAAAAATTTAACAAGAACATGCAGAATATTGTGATCCAAATTAAATAAATTTTTGAAGTTTATTCTAGCAAAATTGATTTAAGCAGAATTGAGTTCTGTTTATTATAAATACTTAATAAATAAGAGGGTGGGATTGAATGGATACTGTACAGAAAAAAAATGACACCAGTAATTTAGATGGAATGGATGTTATACAAAAATATCCTAAAGAGCAAAGGTTTACTTTAGCTATTTTACAGGATATACAGAGGAAATATAAATACATTCCTCGTGATTCAATAGAAGCGTTAGCAAAATATCTAGATACACCCGTAAGCAGGCTTTATGGTATGGCTACTTTTTACAAGGCTCTGAGTCTTACACCGAAAGGAAAGTATATTATAACTGTTTGTGATGGAACGGCATGTCACGTAGCTGGATCTATGGTCATTTTTGATGAATTAGAAAAACATTTGGGAATAAAACCAGGTGAAACCACAGAGGATCTTATGTTTTCAATCAATACCGTCAATTGTATTGGCTGTTGTGCTATAGCTCCTGTCATGATGATCAATGACAAATATTACGGAAATTTGACGCCTAAAATGATAAAAGAAATTATTGATAATTATAGAGGTGAAAAATAATGGACCAAAAGAAAACTATTAATGTATGTTGTGGGACAGGTTGCTTGGCAAAAGATAGTATGGCAGTTTACAATGAATTTAAAAATATAACAGAAAAATTGGGAGTCAATGCAGAAGTAAAAACTAAATTTGAGTTAAAAGCAACCGGCTGTGATGGACTTTGTGAAAAAGGGCCTGTTATAAAAATATATCCGGATGATATAGCTTATTTTAAAGTTAGAGTTCAAGATGTAGAAGATATAGTAAAAAAGACTTTGATAAATGGAGAAATTATTGAAAATTTATTGTACTTTGAAACTTCTACTAAAGAGAGACTTAAAAATCATAAACAAAGTGAATTTTGCAAAAGACAATATAAGGTTGCACTTAGAAATGTTGGAGAAATAGACCCTACAAGTATAGATGATTATATTGAAAGAGGAGGATATAAAGCTTTAAAACATGCCATTTCTGAAATGAAACCTGAGGATGTATTGCATGAAATATCAATTTCAGGACTAAGAGGAAGAGGTGGAGCTGGATTTCCTACCGGTCGTAAATGGCAGACTGCTACTGATATTGACACTAATCCTAAGTATGTAGTATGTAATGGTGATGAAGGTGATCCAGGTGCATTTATGGATAGGAGTGTTATGGAAGGTGACCCCCATAGTGTTATTGAAGGCATGACTTTATGTGCGTATGCAATTCATGCTAACCATGGTTTTGCATATGTAAGAGATGAATATGGATTAGCTATAGAAAATTTACAGAAAGCTATAGATGTAGCTGTAGAAAATAATTTATTAGGAAATAATGTACTTGGAACGGAATTTTCTTTTGATATTCAGATAGTAAGAGGTGGAGGAGCATTTGTGTGCGGTGAATCTACAGCGCTTATGGCATCAATAGAAGGAAAAGTTGGAGAACCTAGAGCAAAGTATATCCATACTACAGAGAAAGGATTATGGGGACAGCCAACAGTGTTAAATAATGTTGAAACGTGGGCCAATGTACCTATAATAATTCAAAAAGGTGGCAGCTGGTATAATACTATAGGAAATATGGAAAAAAGTAAAGGAACAAAGGTGTTTTCTTTAGTTGGAAAGGTCAAAAATACTGGACTTGTAGAAGTTCCTATGGGTACAACCTTAAGGGAAATAATATTTGATATAGGTGGCGGAGTATTAAATGATAGAAAGTTTAAAGCCGTTCAAATAGGCGGGCCATCAGGAGGATGTTTACCTGAAAAGTATCTGGATCTTCCAGTTGATTATGACACTCTTAAAGCAGCTGATTCAATGATGGGATCAGGTGGAATGATTGTAATGGATGATAGAACCTGTATCGTAGATGTTACAAAATACTATCTGAGTTTTTTAGCAGAAGAATCATGCGGAAAGTGTGTTCCTTGCAGAGAAGGTGTTAAGAGAATGCTTGAAATAGTTACAGATATCTGTGAAGGAAAGGGAAGAAATGGAGATATAGAAGAATTACTTGAAATATGCTCTATGGTAAGCCAGGCAGCATTATGTGGACTTGGAAAGAGTGCTCCAAATCCTGTCTTAGCTGCTATAAGATATTTTAGAGATGAATTTGAAGAGCATATTCGTGATAAGAGATGTCGCGCAGGAGTATGCAAGAAATTGACAACCTTTACAATAGATTCTAACAAATGTGTAGGTTGTGACTTGTGCAGAAAAAATTGTCCTGTGGATGCTATATCTGGTGATGTTAAAAAGCCTCACAAAATAGATGCTCAGAAGTGTGTAAGATGTGGTAACTGTATTAATATATGTAAGTTTAATGCAGTCAAAGTGAAATAAGGGGTGTGAATCTTATGAATATAATTATAGACGGAAAACATTGCGAGTGTGAAAAGGGAGAATTTATTCTTCAAATTGCAAGAAGAAATAATATATATATACCCACGCTATGTCATAGTGATGCACTGTCTGGAATTGGAAGTTGTAGATTATGTATGGTAGAGGTTATAGACAGAGGACGTTCGAAGGTTGTTACAGCTTGCTTATTCCCTGTAGCTAAAGAGGTAGAAGTTGTTACAAACTCTGATAAAATAAAAAGAATAAGAAAAAATGTGGTTATGCTTCTTAAAGCAAGATGTCCAGAAAATAAAGAAATTGATGACCTGGCAAAGTATTTTGATGTGGACGAACATAGAGTTCAGAGATTTAAACTAGATAAGACAGAAAACTGTGTATTATGTGGACTTTGTACAAGAGCCTGCAATAAACTCGGAGCAGGAGCTATATCAACTGTAAACAGAGGTATATATAAAGATGTATCAACCCCATATAATGAGATTTCACCGGAGTGTATTGGATGTGAATCATGTGCCAATGTATGCCCAACTAATGCCATAAAGGTAACTAAAAAGGACAATGAATTAGAAATTTGGGGTAAAAAATTTAAGATGATAAAATGCAGTGCTTGTGGTAGATATTTTGCTACAGAGGAGCATATTAAATTTGCATATAAAAAAGCAGGTATGAAAATTGATTTAAATAAGGTTATGTGCGATAAGTGTAAAAGAGAAAAAAGTTCCAAACAAATTGCAAAGATATACAAAGATTATAATATTTAGACGATACGGTACTAAAAGAAGGGTGGTAAATTATAAAATGAAATTAGAACTTAATCCTTTTGTTTTGGTAGATCCGAAAAAATGTATAAATTGTCGTTCATGCGAAGTAGCTTGTGCTGCAAGTCATAGAGAAAATGGATGTGGATCTACAGTAGGCAATATGGATACACCAATTGTCCCAAGAGCGTTTATTGTCAAAAATAAAGAGTATAGCATAAGAATTCAATGTAGACAATGTGAGGATTCACCTTGTGCACAAGTATGCCCAACAGAAGCTATTACCTATGAGGATGAAAATATAATAGTAAATCAAAAGTTATGTATAGGTTGTAAAACTTGTACGATTGTATGTCCAATAGGTGCAGTAGATTTAATGCCTAAATTTGAAGGAAAATCAATTGATGGTGGAATAAATAGAAAATTAAAGTTGATAGCATATAAGTGTGATTTATGCAAAAATGCCGGTGGGGAGCCTAATTGTGTAAAAGCATGTCCTGAAGATGCTTTAAGAATAGTAAATCCTGAAGAAGATAAGAAAGATCATAATATTAAAGCTGCATTAGAGCTTATGTCGGATAACGGTTTATAATTTCGGATATTAAAATGAATGTTGAAAGAAGGGAATATTACGTATGTCAAATGCTTCTATAATAAATATAGATAGAGAATTATGTACTGGCTGCAGACGTTGTGCTGAAGTGTGCCCTGTAGATGCGATAGAGGGAGAGGATGAAAAGCCTCAAAGCATAGATACTGATAAATGTGTCATGTGTGGACAATGTGTTCAAATATGTAAAGGATATCTTGCGTCAGATGATGAAGTGTCTACTCCAAGAAGTAAAAAACTTTTCGATAGAGGAATGTTAAATAGTGTTAGAGAACCTATTTTTGCAGCTTATAATCTCGGACAAGTAAAAAAATTGAAAGAAATGCTTAGAAATAAAGATATGTTTAAAGTTGTTCAGTGTGCACCTTCCGTAAGGGTAGCGCTTGGCGAAGATTTTGGTTTGCCGCTTGGAACATTGACGCCGGGTAAAATGGCAGCATCTCTTAAGAAATTGGGATTTGATAGAGTTTATGACACGAATTTTGGTGCGGATTTAACTATAATGGAAGAGGGAAGCGAATTAATACAAAGACTAAAAGATAATGAAAATTTACCTATGTTTACATCATGTTGTCCAGCTTGGGTAAAATATTTGGAGCAAATGTATCCTGAATTATTAAATCACCTTTCAAGTTGTAAGTCGCCGCAGCAGATGGCTGGTGTGGTATTTAAAACTTATGGTGCTAAGATAAATGGAATTAATCCAGGTAAAATTTATAGTGTTTCTATAATGCCATGTACCTGTAAGGAATTTGAGTGCGAAAGGGATGAAATGCACGATAGTGGTTATAGGGATGTGGATCTGGTTATAACTACAAGAGAATTGGCTCAGCTTTTAAAAGATGAGGGAATAGATTTTTATCAATTACAAGAGGAAAAATTTGATACTCCTCTTGGCAAATATTCTGGTGCGGGAGCTATATTCGGATCAACTGGAGGTGTTATGGAGGCAGCACTTAGAACTGGATATGAGCTTGCAACTAAAAAAACGATTCCTAAATTAGATTTGACCATGGTAAGGGGAGGAGAAGGATTTAGAACAGCTGAAATTGAACTTGAAGATTTCCATTTGAAGGTTGGGGTCGTATCTGGACTTAAAAATGTTAAAACTGTCTTGGAGTCAATAAAGAGTGGAAAGTGTGACTTGCAGTTCATAGAGGTAATGACCTGCCCGGAAGGATGCATAAGTGGTGGAGGACAGCCTAAATTGTTTATTGATTCTGATAGAGATCAGGCTTATAAAAATAGGAAAAAATCTATATATCAGCATGATGCCAATTTAAGTGTAAGAAAATCTCATGAAAATCCTGCTATAAAGGAAATATACAATAAATTTTTAAAGAAGCCATTAGGAGAAAAGTCACATGAGTTACTTCATACACAATTTATTTCTAGGAGAAAATAGGTAATATGTAAATTATATAAGTGTAAATTTAATTTTTTATAATGAACTTTGCCTTAGGTATAGAAATTTGTATCTAGGACAAAGTTTTATTTTTGTATTTTGAAAAACGTTTTCTTTCGAAATTATAAACAAATTTTACTTAAATGCTTGAACTTAGTAAATTATTATGTTACTATAATAACAATATATGCTATGGACGTACATGTGTACGCGATATACATACAAAAAATGGAGGGTTTTATGAGTAATAAATATTTAATAATTGATACAGGGATTCTTCCAGAAGTTTTCACTAAAGTTATGCGATTAAAAGAACTTTTAAGAATTGGAAAAGTAAAGGATATATCTGATGGCGTAAAAAAAGTAGGAATAAGCAGAAGCACATATTATAAATATAAGGATTTTGTATTTACCTTGTCAGAAGGGTTAACCAGTCACAAGGTCACGTTAGGGCTAATGCTTGCTCATGAAGCTGGTACATTATCAAAGATATTGGATAAAATAGCATCTAAAAAAGGAAACATACTTACAATAAATCAGGACATTCCGATAAATAAAGCGGCGAGTGTTTCAATAACATTTGATGCATCAAAACTGGATATAGAAATTAATGAATTAGTTGATGAAATTGCAGCAATTAAAAATGTCATAAAGGTAGATTTGGTAGCTGTAGAATGAATTAATAAGTAAAGAGGGGGCAGTTTATAATGGCTTGTATAGCAATGCTTGGTTATGGAGTTGTAGGCAGTGGGGTTGCTGAACTCATATTAAAAAATAGAGGAAAATTTAAGAAAAATTTAAATCAGGAGCTGATTTTATCCAAGATTCTTGTAAAAAATACTAAAAAACATAAAGATAATAAAAATAGTGATATAATGACCGATGATATTAATGAAATATTTAAAGCTAAAGTCGATATAGTTGTGGAAGCAATGGGAGGACTTGAACCATCATATGAATATGTAAAAAAAGCGTTAAACTTAAAAAAACATGTAGTTACTGCAAACAAGGATTTGATAGCTGAATATGGATGTGAACTTCTCAAAATAGCCGGGGAAAATGGAGTTACACTTCAATTTGAGGCCAGTGTAGGGGGTGGAATTCCAATATTAAAATCAATCAGCGAATGTCTTGTTGGAAATGAGATAAACGGTATAAAGGCTATTTTAAATGGTACAACAAATTTTATATTGTCTAAAATGTCAGCTGATGGCATGAGATATGATGAAGCACTCAAACTTGCACAAGAAAGTGGATTTGCGGAGTCAAATCCAGAGTCGGATGTAATGGGATATGATGCTGCAAGAAAATTATCCATATTATCTACTATTGCATATGATAGAAGAGTTGAATGGAAAGATATAAATATAACAGGTATAACTGATATAGATGAAAAAGATTTTATGTATGCTAAGCAAGAAGGATATAATATAAAACTCGTTGGAATGAGCAGGAGAGAAGAAGGAAAGATATATGCATCTATAATGCCTGTAATGGTTAGAGAAGAATCAGTCTTAGGGAAAATAGAAAATGAATATAATGTTATAGTTGTGGACGGAGATGCAGTAGGGGATGTGGTTTTTTCAGGAAAGGGAGCAGGGATGTTTCCAACTGCGAGTGCAGTATTTGGAGATATCATTGATATAATAGGACATAAAAGAACAAGCCCTTTGAGTTTTAATGATGAAATAGCGGAAATTGATAAATATTGGTCTAGTGAAGATAGATGGCTTATAAGGATTAATACAAGTAATAGGTTAGAAGTAATAAAAAACATATCAGCTAATTTCAAAATGTGTCATATATTTTCAAATTCAGTTACAGGTGACAATGGGAATGAGGTAGCTGCATTTGTAAAAGCTTCAGATGAAAAGTCTTTGAATAATATCATAGATGGTTTTTTAAAATTAGATGGTGTTGAAAAAGTGAAAAAGATATTAGTTATGGATAGATGATGTGCATTTTGGATGGGGAGGCTTGTTTATGTCAAAGATTAAAGTTAAAATACCTGCTACAACTGCTAATATGGGACCGGGATTTGATACACTTGGAATGGCTTTGAAGTTATACAATGAAATAGAAGTTGAAGAAACTTATACGGAAACTGAAATATACAACGATAATGTGAAGAGTTCTGATGATTATAAGGATAATCTTATATATAAAAGCATAATAAATGCACTTGATAGATTTCACTATAAATATAATGGATTTAAAATAAATGTCATAAAATGTGACATACCTATGAGTAGAGGCCTTGGAAGCAGTGCTGCTTGCATAGTTGGAGGAGTAAGTGCTGCAAATGTTATTATGGGGAATAGACTTACAATTGAAGAAATTATATCAATTGCAACTGATATAGAAGGACATCCTGATAATGTTGTTCCAGCAGTAGTCGGAGGTATGGTAGTATCTATAAATGAAGATGGTATGGTAAATTATTCTAAAATAAGTATGCCAGGACAACTTAAGTTTGCAGCAATGATACCAGAGTTTGAAGTTAGTACAGAGCTTTCAAGAAAGGTTCTTCCTGAATTTTATAAAAAACAGGATTGTATATTCAATATATCAAGGGCAACTATGCTTGTAAGTTCTCTGTATAATGAAGATTTTAATAGTTTACGAATGTGTTTTGATGATAAGATACATCAACCATATAGGAATAAATTAATCAACAATCTGGATAGTATATTTGCTAAATCTAAAGAATTGGGATCAGTTGGGGAATTTATAAGTGGTTCTGGATCAACTCTTATGGCTGTTTTAAATAAAGATGAAGATAATTTTGTAAATAAAATGGGTGAATTTTTAAATCAATTAGATGACAGGTGGAAAATTATATTGTTAAAACCGGATATGGAAGGTGTAAAAGTTATGTAACTCTGTCCCAAAATCGTGTATTTTAAGTATCCTAATTTTATAGGGCTTGTAATTTCAAGCTTAAATTATACTCCAGTTGGCATTCCCAAAATTTGCCACCTAAAAAATTTCTAGTAAGTCTAAGTTCGTATTTATAAAAATCTAAGCAGATTTTATAAACTCGCATGCTCAAACATATAAAATCTACTAAGATTTTCAAAAATACTTTACTAAGATTTACTAAAAAATTTTTTAATGTGCCTACATTTTGGAAATGTCAGCTTACGTATAACTTAAGCCTGGAATTACAAATCCTATATTTTTAATATATGTAATAAAATTTTATATTTATAATATTAATATATTAAGGATAAAGGCAAAGCTTAGGGGTGAAAAAATGAAGTACACAAGGTATGATTTGGGACAAAGAGGTGGAGGTAAAACATTCGTTTTAACAGTAGTACTCATTCTAGTATTTGCATTTTTATTTGCCACCATAATATTTAAAATATTTGTTAGCGGAGGCAATTATAGGAGCAAGGCAGAAAATACTGTTTCTAAACAAACAGATAATAAAAGTGGCAGTGGAACCAAGAATAATACTGCTGTGGAAGATAATCAAAAGATAGGAAAATTTGTAGCTGTACAAGGGGGAATATATAAAGATAAAAATAATGCGGAGCAGGAGAAAAATGTTCTAAAGAAGTATGGAACACCATTTTCGGTAACAGAGCAGGATAAAACAAGAATTCTACTCGGAATTTATAATGAAGAAACAGGAAAAAATGTGGCAGAATCTCTCAATCAGCAAAAGGTTGATAATTCGAAAATGACATTTTCAATCTATAAGGATAACACATGTGACATACAGATATCGGAAATAGTAAATGCTTATATACAAGTTTTGAATAAAGCATCTGATAAAAATGTTGAGGCTGTAGAAACAGCTGATTTAAAGAAATGGAGTAATTCTCTTCAGAGTGTTAGAAGTGGTAAGAATTTGGATAAATTGAAGCAAATTAAAACTTATATAAATAAGTTACCGGATAGGATATCAAAAGATAATGTTGAAAGTGAATATACTTATATATATGGTTTTTTAAGTAAAGTCGGGAAAAAATAGATATGCCTTAATTGTGAATAAAGAATATTATATAAAGTGAAGAAAATTGTATTTTATATAATATTCTTTATTTTTGTAAATATAATACTTACTTTTAAAATTTTTTTAAAACAATTGTATATGTACTTGTTTAACCCTTTATTAAATGATAAACTATATTAGATATAAAATTAAAGTGGGGGATTAATTTGAAAGGAGCTGAAAAAAGTAGTGGCTTTTTATGGTTTATAATATTTTTAGGAGCTGTATTTGGAAGTTTTGTCGGGGATATAATAGGAAATAGTTTTAACATGCTGAGCTTTTTAGGAAAATCATATACTATAGGTAGTTCTACACCATTTGTGCTAAATTTGAGATTTATGATTTTAACATTGAGTGCAAGTGTAAATGTAAGTATAATGACTATACTGGGAACAATTATAGCTATAATATTGTATAGAAAATTCTAGGCCGAAGGGTGGTACTAAAAATGAAAGTTATTTTGGCATCATCTTCTGTTAGAAGACAGAAGTTACTCTATAGAATCATAGATGATTTTGATGTAATAGTAAGTAATTTTGATGAGAGCTTAGTCGAATTTGAAGGAGACTGTGCCTATTATGTTATGGAGCTGGCTCAAAAAAAAGCCGCAAGTGTAGAAAAATATTTAAATAATAAAGCTAATGATAGGAATATAATAGTTGGATGTGATACTATTGTATCCTTTAAAAATAAAATTCTTGGTAAGCCTGGTGATGAAGAAGAAGCATTTGATATGCTTAAATTATTAAGTGGAAATGTTCATAAAGTGTATTCAGGAATAACTTTGATAGATACACTAAATCATAAAATAAAGAAGGATTTTGTCTGTACAGATGTTAAATTTTCTACTTTGTCTGATAGTGACATAGTAAAATACATAAAAAAAGGTGAATGTTTGGATAAAGCAGGAGCCTATGGTATTCAAGGATATGGTGGATTATTTGTAGAGGAAATTCACGGATGTTATTACAATGTTGTGGGATTGCCTTTAAATAAGCTGTCTAAAATGTTTAGGAGTATGGGGGTAAATCTATAAAGAGGTAATTTATATGGGAAGAATTGTGGATTTATCTAAAAGTGAGAGACCTCGCGAGAGACTCATGAAATATGGGGCAAAAGTATTATCAAATGCTGAACTTTTGGCGATAATATTGAGAACTGGAAGTAAAAAGGAGAATATAGTAGAATTAAGTAATAGGGTCATAAAAGAAAGTGGAGGACTTAATGGTCTTCTTACTTCTGATTTAGAAGCCTTTCGAAACCTTTATGGAATAGGGAAGGCTAAAGCTGCGCAGATATTAGCTGTGGCTGAGATATCTAAGAGGTTTAACTCATATAAAGATGGTTCTGAGTATAAAATACTAAAATCATTTGATGCAGCTAATCTTGTAATGAGTGAAATGAGCAGCCTAAAGCAGGAACATTTGATGACTATATTACTAAATACAAGAAATATCGTAATATGTGTTGAGGATATTTCAATTGGAGATTTAAATTCCTCAATAGTACATCCACGTGAAGTATTCTGCGAAGCTATCAAAAAAAATAGTGCTTCAATTATAGTATGTCATAATCATCCTTCTGGCGATCCCTCGCCAAGTAGTGAAGATTTGAATATAACTTATAGATTAAAAGAGTGTGGTAAAATTTTAGGAATTAATTTATTAGATCATTTGATTATAGGTAATGGTAAATATATTAGTTTAAAGGAAAAAGGAATATTGTAGTTATGTATTGAAAGGAGAAAAATAATGGGATTATTTGGCATATCACGAGATATGGGAATAGATTTAGGAACAGCAAATACTTTAATATATGTGAAAGGCAAAGGAATATTATTGAGAGAGCCATCAGTTGTGGCTATAAATAACGAGGCAAAAAAAGTTTTAGCGGTAGGAGCCGAAGCTAAAGAGATGATAGGAAGGACTCCAGGAAATATAGTTGCTATTAGACCTCTTAAAGATGGTGTAATTGCCGATTTTGACGTTACACAGACTATGCTTAGGAAATTTATTGAGAAAATAAGTCCAAAATCTGCATTTACAAGTCCGAGAATAGTTATATGTTTTCCTTCAGGTGTAACAGAAGTTGAAAAGAGAGCTATAGATGAAGCTACAAAGCAGGCTGGGGCAAGAGATGTACTACTTATGGAAGAGCCTATGGCAGCCGCTATTGGTGCTGGACTTCCTGTAAACGAACCAACTGGAAGTATGATTGTTGATATTGGTGGAGGTACTACAGAGGTAGCAGTCATATCCCTTGGTGGAATAGTTACAAGTAAATCTTTAAGAATAGCAGGAGATGAATTAGATCAAGCAATAGTAAGCTATATAAAGAAAGAGTATAATCTAGCAGTAGGAGAAAGAACTGCAGAAAATGTTAAGATACAGCTCGGATCAGCATTTAAATTAGAAAAGGAAGAAGAAAAGTCTATGGAAATAAGAGGAAGAGATTTAATATCAGGACTTCCTAAAGTTATAAATATAACAGAAACTGAAGTAAGAAGTGCATTAAGTGAAGCAGTGTATTCAATAATTGATTCTATAAAAACTACTCTTGAGAAAACACCTCCAGAATTGGCTTCAGACATTATGGATAAAGGTATAATGCTTGCTGGCGGGGGTGCGATGCTTAGTGGACTGGATTTACTTATAAATAAGGAAACTCACATGCCTGTTCATACAGCGGAATCTCCTCTTGACTGTGTTGCACTTGGTGCTGGCAAAGCACTTGATACTATAGATAAGATAATAGCAAGTAGAAAATAATAATTATGAAGATATTTAAGAATAAACTGGCAGTAGCAATTGTAGTACTGTCAGTTACATTTTTAATTTTAATTACACAGGGATTTAGGAGAAATAAATTACCTTTTTTAGAAAATGGCATAGGTGTTGCCTTTAATCCAGTTCAAGGCACGATATATAAATTTAATAATGGTGTTAAAGACTTTGTGGGTTTTATATTTAATTTTTCTGATGTAAAGGATGAAAATGAACAGCTAAAAAAGAAAAATAGCGAACTTCAAAATAAATTAGTAGAGTATAATTCACTTAAGAATGAAAATAATGATTTGAGAAAAATGTTGAATTTTAAGAATCAAAATTCACAATATGATTATCTAGGATGTGACATAATAGGTAAAAGTGGTGACGGAGTTTTAGATCAGTTTGTTATAAATAAGGGAACTAAGAATGGAATTACAAAACAAATGATAGTTGCAGCTCCAGATGGTTTAGTTGGACAGATAACAAGTATTGGGTCTAATTGGTCTATAGTACAGACATTGTCCAATGAGAATATAGCTGTTAGTGCAACTATAGAGAGTACAGATGAAAATAGCGGTGTAGTTAAAGGGTATAAAAACAGTGATAATAAATTACTTGCACAGTTATGTTATCTACCTGAGGATTCTACTGTAAAAAAAGGCGATGTTATATTGACATCAGGTCTTGGAGGATTTTATCCAAAGGGAATAAGAATAGGTTCAGTAATAGGTATCGAGGAAGATAAGGGAAAAGTAATGAAAAATGCTATAGTACAGCCATACGTTGATTTTAATAAACTTAACAATGTTTTTGTCGTTATACCTAAAAATAAAATAGATGTGAAATATTAGGGTGATATGATATGAAAAAAGTATTGATTTTATTATTGCTGTCAATATTGTTATTTATGCTGGATAATGTACTTATGCCATTTATATCTATAAGAGGGGCATATCCAAATCTGCTTTTAGTTTTTATAATTTCGTACTCGATTATAAATGGAAGTTGGGAAGGAATGTGGATTGGTACATTATGTGGTATGCTGCAGGATGTTTATTTTTTGAATGGTTTTGGCATAAATGCATTCACAAATATGATTGTATGTATATTAGCTGGGTTTATAGGAAACAGTATACTTAAACAAAAGATGATTATGCCAGTTATGACTTGCTTTGCCTTGAGTATTTTAAAGGGAATAATGGTTTTTGTGATATTGTATATAGGCAAGGTGTACAGCAGTTTCGGGAATGTGTTTATTATAGGTATATACAGTTTAATTATATCAATTGTTATGTATAAAGGTGTGTATAGGCTTTGCCAAAAGCCATATATGGAAAGGCGATGGAGATTTTAGAGGAATGGTGATTTCATGAAAATCGATAAAAAGAATGGTATCAATAGATATGCAGCGCTAATAACTATAATGGTTTTAATCTTTGTTTCTATTTTATCCAGGATAATTTTTCTTCAGGTAGTAAAGGGAGAGGATTATAAAGCAAAGGCAGATAGCAATTCTATAAGAGAAATTCCTGAAACTGCACCTAGAGGAAAGATTCTTGATACTAATAACAAGGTGCTTGCAACTAATACACAAAGTTATGTTCTGGTATATAATCAAACTGATGAGATAGATCAAACATTTTTTCAGACTATGGACAAGGTGTTTAAGATTCTGGATGAAAATGGAGAAACTCAGAAAGATGATTTTGAATTAAAGATAAATCCATATAGATTTGAATTTAGAAGTGACGATCCAAAAACTCAAAAAAATCTTGAATTGAGATTTAAAAAGGATAGAGGTATGGATTCATATGTGCAGAAAAAATTATTCGGAGATAAGAGTACAGATAAACTTACTACTGAAGATAAGGCAAAAATCGACGAAGAGTTGCTTAAAATAACCCCTGAGGAAACATTTAAATTTCTGGTGAAAAAATATAATATAAATAGTTCTAAGTATTCCCTTGAGAAACAGAGAAGGTTTATGATAATAAAAGATACTGCTAAAATGAACAGTTTTTCAGGATATAAACCGGTAACTGTTGCCAGCAATATAAAGAGAAGTACCGCTTTGATTTTTTTACAGATGTTAAATGAGCTTCCTGGAATTGATGTCGATACACAGCCAATTAGAACGTATCCGTATGGTGAAGTTGGATCTGCATTTTTAGGTTATATATCTAAGATAACATCTGACGATGAAAAATACAGTGAAAAAGGATATGACACAAGTACGGATTATATAGGTGCCGCAGGTCTTGAAGCTTCATATGAGGATAGACTAAAAGGTTCTAAAGGTGGTAAAATTGTTAAACTCAATAAGCAGGGAAGAATAATTCAGGAACTTGGCAGCAGAGATTCTTATCCCGGTCAGAGTTTAAAACTCACTATAAACGAGGAAGTTCAAGCAGCTGCAGAAAAGGCACTTGATACAAAAATGTCAGAATTAAGAGCTAACCCTTCTGCACAGCAGCGTTCCAATACAGCTAATGCAACAAGAGGAGCCGCAGTTGTTTTAGATGTGAATACAGGTGGTGTTTTGGCACTTGCAAGCAGGCCGGGGTATGATCCAAATTTGTTTTCTACTCCCGGAAGTCTAAGTACAGATTTATATAACCAATTTTTTAATCCTGATCTTAAAGCATTTGGTAAGAATTATATAGAACAAAGGGGATTAATGGCATATTATCCTGGTGAAACAGAAGATGAAGTTTTGAATACATTGTTTCCTGTGGATAAAAGTATAAAAAATAATACTACCGTAAGGAAGGATCCTTATGATATATATGCGAAACCACTTTTTGATTATGCGACTCAGTCACTTATACCTCCAGGATCTACATTTAAACCTATGACTGCCATTGCAGGACTTCAGGGTGGTGTTATAACACCTGGTTTTGTGGTGGATGATGAAGGAATATTTGATAAAGGTGGAGGAAATTATACACGCTTTACTTTGGATGGAGCAAATGGACCAGTTGACCTTATAAGTGCCATTCAAAAATCGAGTAATCCATACTTTATGACAGTAGGTGGACTTATAAAAAAAGCATTAGGCAGCGATGGACTTGCTAAATATGCATGGAAATTTGGACTTGGTGTCCCACCTACTTCTGATGAAAAACCATCAACTGGCATAGAAATACCTGAAGCATTTGGCCAGGTGTATAATATGTGGTCTATGAAAAATTTGTATGCTAGTACGTATTTATATAAGACAATGCAAACGCTAAAGTCTGGTGGTGACAATGGATATAAATTTACCCCTATTGATCTGTATGATAATGATAATGATTCTAGTAAGGTAAAGGATATAAAGAAAAAGCTTAAAGAATCAATACAGGGTTCAATAAAAGATGGAAGTAAATCATTTAATAAGGATACGTATAATGAGTTAATAACTAATTTAGTGAAAGAAGATCCTCAATATAAAGATAAAGGTATATCAGATAAAGACATAAAATCAATGATATCGTGTATATATTATACAACGGTTTCTGATGCAAATAGCCAGATAAATGTTACAGCTCCAATGTATGATGCTGCTATAGGTCAGGGTATGAATCAATTTACCCCTCTCCAAATTGCTAATTATATTGCGACTATTGCAAATGGTGGCACTAGATATAAAATTCATCTTGTAGATGAAATTTTGGATCCAAATGGAAAGGTTATTGAACAAAACAAACCAGAGGTTATAGAGAAAACTGGAATCAGTGCTGAGAACCTGGCGGCAGTTAAATCAGGAATGGCTGCTGTTAATGAAAAAGGTACTGCAGCAGGTGCATTTCAAAGTTTTTCTATACAGACAGCAGGAAAAACTGGTACAGCCAGTACTAATAATCAAGAGGCTGTTGGCAGGACTGACTATTCAGTATATGTTGGATTTGCACCACTTGATGATCCTAAGATAGCTGTATGTATTGTAATGTTTGATGGTGGTCAGGGAGCCCAAAGTGCATATGTGGCTAGAGATATATATTCCGCATATTTTCATCTGAATGATGGTTCAGATTCTGGAACTAGCAGTACCGGCCAATAATATAGATATTTGGGCTGTAAACTCTATATAAAGTGACAGGTTATATGCTATAACCTGTCATTTTAATTTTAAAAGATTAATACTTTACATTAATGGTAAATTATATCGTAAAATGATCACTTTTTATGTTAAAATATAATATATAGTACAAATTACTAAAAGGAATTACAGGTACTGTGTTGAAATATAAATAAAATAGGTGACTTTTATTGGAGGTCTAATATGTTGGAGGATAGTATAATAATTAAAGGTAATAAAGAGGGCATTAATGCAGTTATAAATATCAATAAATTTAAAGATTTTGATGAAATGCTCGAAACTTTAATTGGCAAGTTATCAAGAGGAAAAGTTTTTTATAAAGGTGCTACCCTTAAAATAACGACTGAACTTAAGTATATCAACCAAAAAGAATTCCGTAAATTGAAGGATGTGCTATTTGAAGAGTTTCTCATAAAAGATTGTATACTAGAAGATAGTAAAGAGAAAAAAGTTAAGGTATTTACAGGAATTTATGAAGGACGTACTAAGTTTTTGAGAAGAACTGTGAGAAGTGGTCAAATTGTAAACTATAACGGCAACATAGTTATAATAGGAGATGTTAACGCAGGTGCAGAAATATATGCAGGTGGGAATATTATTATATTAGGGGCTTTAAAAGGATATGTTCATGCGGGATTTGGAGGTAATATAAAAGCGCTAGTAGCTGCCTTTTATCTTCAACCTGAAATACTTCAGATAGCAAATGTGATGACAAGGTCACCAGAAGACAATGTTAAACCTCAATATCCAGAAGTTGCTAGAGTTAAAGGTGATACAATAATTGTAGAACCATATTTACCTAATAAATTTATATAATGGAGGTATTTTAAATGGGAGAAGCTATTGTAGTGACGTCAGGCAAAGGTGGGGTTGGAAAAACTACTACCACAGCCAATGTTGGTACAGCATTAGCGTCATTTGGGAAAAGTGTAGTAGTAGTAGATGGAGATACAGGACTTAGAAATCTTGATGTTTTAATGGGACTTGAGAATAGAATCGTGTTTACATTAATAGATGTAGTTGAGGATAAATGTAGATTGAAACAAGCTCTCATAAAAGATAAAAGATTATCTAATCTTTACTTACTTCCGACTGCTCAAACTAGAGATAAAAATGATGTTAGTCGGGAACAGATGACAAATCTGATACATGAATTGAAAAGGGATTTTGACTATGTAATTATAGACTGTCCAGCTGGTATTGAGCAGGGGTTTGAAAATGCTGTAATTGGAGCGGATAGAGCATTGATTGTAGTAAATCCGGAAGTTACATCTGTAAGAGATTCTGATAGAGTTATAGGAAAACTAGATTCAAAAGGACTAGAGAATCATCAACTAATAATAAATAGAATAAATTATGATATGACTAAAAGTGGAGAGATGCTTGACATTAATGATATATTGGATAGTCTTGCAATAGAACTTATAGGTGTTGTACCTGATGATAGAAGTATTACTGTATCTACGAATAGGGGAGAACCGATAGTTTTAGATAATAAGGCAATGTCGGGACAGGCATTCAGAAATATAGCTAAGAGAATAATGGGAGAAAAGGTTCCACTCATGAATTTAGAGTCAATCAATGAAGGTTTTTTTTCAGCTTTGAAAAAGCTATTTCATATAAAATAAAGGAGGGAATAATATGGATTTGTTCAAAATATTTTCTTCAAAGCCTTCCCCAAAAGAAGTAGCTAAAGAACGTTTAAGATTAATATTAATACATGATAGATCAAGTGTTTCACCAGAGTTATTGGAATCAATAAAAGAGGATATTCTAGAAGTGCTTTCGAAGTATGTAGAGATTGATTCTGGAGAAATTGACGTAAAAATGACGAAAATGGAAGAAATAGATGGCGATTCTCCAGCTTTAATTGCTAGTATTCCGATAAAAATGACGAAAAGATAGAAAAAGCTATTTAAGGCTATGTAAATTACATAGCTTTTTTTCATGATTGTGGTATAATCATATTTATATTGGAGGGATAAAATTTATGTTGCAAAAAGTTACTGTTAATAAAAAGCTTGTAAAAGAATTAGATTTTTGGTCAATTATTGTAGTAATAGCTTTAGTAGTATTTGGATCTCTCAATATTTATAGTGCTACGCATATGAAGTCAGGTACATATTATCTTAAGGCTCAGCTTATATGGCTTGTTGTTGGACTGTTGCTTATATGTGTCATTTTGTTATTCGACTATTCCTTAATAAAGAATTATGCTAATATAATATATTGGTTTGGTATTTTTTTGCTTATACTAAATGATACTTTATTCAAGGTTACTGTAAATGGTGCATCATCATGGATGAAAATAGGTCCTATTCAGCTTCAGCCATCCGAATTTGCGAGACTTGGGATGATTATAATGATTGCAAAACAGCTTGATGACATGGAGGGAAATATCAATAATATAAGAAATTTTGTCAAGCTTACAATATATGCTTTAATACCTATGGTTCTTATAGTAATTCAACCAGATATGGGGATGACTATGATTTATTTCTTTTCCGTTCTCGGAATGTATTTTATATCTGGATTGAATCTTAAAATTATTGGTGGTGGTATGGCAGGACTTGTTGGTCTTGTTGCTATTATATGGAATTCCCCATTGATGGAACAATATTGGAAAACCAGGCTTACATCATTTCTGAATCCAGAATCGGATGAACTTGGATCCGGGAATCAACTTATATCATCGCTTATAGGAATAGGCTCGAGCGGATTCTGGGGCAAGGGATTTTTAAAGGGTACACAAGTAGGAGGAGGATTTGTTCCAGAAGATCACACAGATTTTATATTTTCAGTAGTTGGAGAAGAGTGGGGAATTGTGGGAGCAGCCTTTCTTGTGATTTTATATTTTATACTATTATATAGATTTGTTAAGATATCGAGAGAATCAAAAGATATTTTTGGTTCAGTACTGTGCATTGGTATAGTTGCTTCTATGTTGTTTTCGATACTTCAGAATATTGGAATGACTATAGGAATTATGCCTATAACAGGAATAACTCTTCCATTTATGAGTTATGGAGGAAGCTCAATGATGACTAATTTTATAGGATTAGGTTTGATTTTAAGTGTTGGTATGAGAAGAAAGAAAATTAATTTTTAGGGGGAAATGTTTATGAAAATCGCATTTGTTGCACATGATAAAAAAAAAGATGATATTGTTGATTTTGTGAAAAGATATGAAGATGTGTTTAAAAATCATGAAATTTTTGCGACAGGAACTACAGGAAAGCTCATAAATGAAATAGTTGGTTTAAAAGTACATAGATTTCTCTCAGGTCCTATGGGAGGAGATCAAGAAATTGGAGCAAGGGTAGCTGAAGGAAAAATGGATTTTGTAATTTTTTTAAGAGATCCGCTTACATCACAACCTCATGAACCAGATATTTCTGCGTTGCTTAGAATATGTGATGTTCACTGTATTCCACTTGCTACTAATCTTGGATCAGCAGAAGTTTTTGCAAAAGCTCTTAAAAATCATAAATAATAATATGAAAAATGTGAATCCTAGCAATAAAGAGTTGTTAGGATTTTTATTATTAACAAAACTTTTAGATTTGCTGGATAAGTATGCTATTTAAAAAACTCGTCATTTATTGTACAATATTGAAAGATATATTTTTTAGAAAGGGAAGGTTTGAGCATGGACAAAAGAAAATCCAAGCATAGTAAGAAAATTGGAAATTGGAAAACAATAGTACTTTTTTTGGTATTTGAACTGATATTTACTGGAGTAACAGCTCCGCTTTTAATATTTTATGGACCATTTCAAAATGTTAAAAAAACAGTAGTTGGCGCGGCTATGACTACATTAAGCCACCAGTATATAGCTAAGTTATTTTTATCAGATGACGAAATTAATAAAATTTTGGGAGAAAATAGTATTGATAACTTGGAACAAAGTGATATAATGCAGCTAAAATTTAGCAATAAACATGATGACAGTATAGAGAGAGAAGAAATTAGTGATGGGAAGAAATACAAAGGATATATGTTAATTATACATGATCCTACAAGAGTTAAAGTTGGATATAGTAAAAAATTAGGTCTTGAAGGGGAAATGACAAGCCAGATAGTAAAAGATAATAAAGCAGTTGCAGCAATAAATGCAGGAGGATTTATAGACAGTTCATCTGGAGATAGTAAGTGGACAGGAACAGGCGGAAAGCCAGTTGGAATAATTATGAGTAATGGTAAAATTATGTATAATGATATTAATAATCCAGAGTCTAAGACAGATGTTGTTGCAATTACCAGGAATGGAGTACTGCTAGTGGGATCTCATAGTCTAAATGAAATGATGTCACTTGGAGTTATTGATGCTATATCGTTTTCACCGGCTTTAGTTGTGGATGGTAAGGGTACTATAAAATCAGGAGATGGTGGCTGGGGAATAGCTCCAAGAACAGCAATAGGTCAAAGAAAAGATGGCTCAATATTATTTCTGGTTATAGATGGAAGACAAACAAGCAGCTTGGGAGCTACATTAAAAGATGTACAAAATATAATGCTGCAATATGATGCTATTAATGCTTCAAATTTGGATGGAGGGTCTTCTTCAACTATGTATTATAAAGGAGAAATACTTAATAATCCATGTGACCCGCTAGGTGAAAGATCTGTTCCATCAGTCTTTTATGTTAAATAGTAGCTGAAAATGTATATGAAGGAGAATTCAATATGAAAGTTTTAAAAAGGATTACACTGTGGGCTCTCATATCATTGATTTTGCAGTTTTCTGGATTTTTTTATGCAGATAAGTATCTTCTAACCTCTGATACGTCTCCTGTAAAAACTAAAAAAATAGTCAGTAAAACCAATGAGAGTCAAGAAGCAAGTATTAATATACCTGATGATGCTGAGAATATAACAATGTCATATGATGGAAAATTTGTAGCGTACTACCATGATGATACTCTAAAGGTAGTGGATACTAAAACAGCTGATGAAAAGAATGTCGATTTTGGTGATGATGTTGAAATTTCGTACTATAAGTGGCTTCCGGATAGAAATAGAATGCTTATAGCGGAAAAATCAAATTCAAAATTTGCATCTAATTTCACTTTGGCATATTACGATGTTGATAAGGATATAAAAGAGGATGTAAAAGAATTAGATTGGTCGGATAAAAAGTCAGAGGTTGCAGATATACAAGCATCTCCACTCACCAACGTTATATACGTTAAAGTTGCAAATGGTGGAAAAAGAAGCAGTGTATATTGGATAAATATAATGAAAGAATTGAAAAAGGTGGATACAAAAGCTTATATGATAGGTAAAATAAACATAATACCACATGAAGATAAACTGGTATATGAAGATTTAACTTATCATAGGATATATGCAACGGATCAGAATCAACCGATTGATATAAATGGTGTTGATGATCCAACACTTCTAGGAATAGACGATGATGACACCATATATATAGGTCAAGCTGATAAAGATAATAATGTATCGAAGATATTTTATGGTAATATGAAAGAAGATACAAATACATTTACATCTGTAAGTTTAGATAGTTCAGTTGATAAAAACGATATATATGTTGATAGTTCAGGATATATATATGTAAATGATAATTTTAAAGGTATTGTAACAGAAATGAAAAATAGGAAACAATATAAATATCTAGGTACATTTGTACAGATATATGAAAATGGAATTGCATCTGTGAGTGATGGAAAATTAGTAAAGACTCCAATTAATTAAACATTTAAGAAGGGATGATTTTTATTGAACAATTGGTTACTACAAAAAATACTTATAGTACCTGCAGTACTTATAGGACTTACTGTTCATGAATATGCACATGCTGTAGTTGCAGATAGATTAGGTGATAAAACTCCTAAGTTTCAAGGAAGACTTACGCTAAACCCATTTGTGCATGTAGATATAATAGGTTTTTTAATGATTATACTTATAGGTTTTGGTTGGGCTAAGCCTATAGAAACTAATCCAAATGCATTAAAAAATAGATATAAAGATGATTTGAAGGTTTCTTTTGCAGGACCCTTTGCCAACTTAATACTAGCCTTTATAGGGGCTTTATGTGTTGGAATTATAATTAAATTTGGATCAATTTCACTTGGGAATGTTCCAATATTATATAGCATTATTATGAGTATATTTTATTCTATTGTGAGTATTAACTGTATGTTGTTTGTATTTAATCTCATACCAATACCTGGTTTAGATGGTTTTCATATTTTAAGAGATTTGTTTCCGTCAATATACTTTAGAATTTCAGATTCTCTATATAGATATCAGCTTATAATACTCATAATTTTTGTAGCTACACCTCTTGCCAATTATATAGTCGGAGTACCATCGTCACTTTTATATGGCATGTTTATGAAAATAGTCAATTTAATGATGTAGTATGATATAACCCAAATAGTGAAGGAGAATGTTCTAAATATGAGACTTAGAAAGAAATGGTGGGCCAGACCTGAAATGGAAGCTAGTCATCTGACGATTATAGATCCAATTAAAAATAAAGGTGTGTGGCATGAAGAATTTAAAAACAATAATGATATTTATCTTGAACTTGGATGTGGAAGAGGAGGTTTCTTGACATCTAATGCGGTAAATAATAAAGATATAAACTATATAGGAATTGATTTAAAAGACGGGGTTTTGGTATATGCACTTAGAAAGCTTGAAGAATCTAAACTTGAAAATGCAAGGATAATTCCCATGAATATAAATAACATTCAAGATGTTTTTGGAAAAAATGAAATTAGTAGAATATACATAAATTTTTGCAATCCATGGCCCAAGAGAAGACATAAAAATAGAAGACTTACTCATACATGTTTTTTAAACAAGTATAAAAATTTTTTAAGACTTTCCGGAGAGATCTGGTTTAAAACGGATAATAGAGAACTTTTTGATGAATCTATAGAATATTTTAAAGATAATTATTTTAGTATAAAATATTTAACGTATGATCTTCATGACTGTGGATTTACTAAAAATGTAGTTACAGAATATGAAGAAAAGTTTACGAATCTCGGTATGAAAACAATGTTTTTAATAGCAAGAATGAATGTAATTAGTTGATTTATAAACCTCATGATTTCACAGCTTTTAAATTATCTATATAGGGTTTGTAAATTCCAAGCTTAAGTTATATGTAAGCTTTCATTTACAAACCCTATACTAAGGGAGCAAACATTCTTAAAATAGACTCTATGATTTTTTTTATAAGATTCCTATTTTTCCAAACATTTTCTTGTATTTCATTAGATGTTTCTATAGTATTCATAAGATCCTTATAAATATCTTTTATTGCAGGAACACCATACATGTAAGTTGCACATTCAAAATGAAGAAATAGACTCCTATAATCCATATTTATTGTTCCAACAATTGCACATTCATTATCTGATAAGAATACTTTCCCGTGAATAAAACCGGGCGTATATTCATATATTTTTACGCCTGCTTCAAGCAGTTTGTCATAATGAGACCTGGTAAGAATTTGTATGATTTTTTTATCAGGTATAGATGGAGTTATTATTCTTACATCAACACCCTTTTTTGCAGCTAAGCATAAAGCCAGTATGATTTCGTGACCTATTACTAGGTATGGAGTAGTTATATAAATGTAGTCTTTAGCACTATTTATAATATTAATATATATATCTTCAGCAATTTCGTCTTGTTTAACTGGGCCACTGTAATAAGGAATAACAATACCATTATTAGTATTTTTCGCAGTATTATCAGCTATAAATTTGTATTTTTTAAAATCTTCCCTTTTTTTTATTATTGACTGCCACATTTTCAGGAACATGATTGTAAAGCTATAAACTGCCTGACCATGTAAACAAATAGACATATCTTTCCAGTACCCATATTTTTTATAGAGGTTTATGTACTCATCCCCTATATTTATGCCACCATTAAATGCTATTCGTCCATCAATTATTGTTATTTTTCTATGATCCCTATAATTTAGCATAAAATTTAGCATTATCTTAAATGGATTAAAAATTTTAAGTTTTATATTATGAGCTTTGGCAGATTTTTTTAAGTTTTTTGGGAAGACAAATAAAGATCCTATATAATCAACTAGAATTCTTACTTCTACACCACTATCGGCCTTTTTCTTTAAGATTTCAAAGATATTATTCCACATTTGGCCGTCTGAGATTATAAAGTATTCTAAAAAAATAAATTTTTTAGCTTTTTTTAGTTCTACAATAAGTTTTTTATACATCTCTTCACCAGATGGAAAGTAATCAACTTTTGTATTTGAATATGTTATGCAATTACTAATATTTTTGATAAGTCTTGTTTCATTATATCTAACTTTATTTTTTTTCTTCAAATCAGATAGAGTTTGTTGATTTTCATCGATAAGTACACTTTTATCCATTTTCAGTTTATTAATTCTTCTAAAATTATGGTTTATACCGATTCTAGATAAAATATAAATAAGGACACCTATGACAGGTATTAAAAGAATTAAAAGTATCCAGCTGATTTTATAAGATGCATTTTTATCTTTATAATTTAAATGTATTACAGATATGAGATTTATAATTTCAAATAGTGCAAAATAGTATATATAAAACTTGTGAATAGTACCATAGATTAATGCTATGAATACAAGTTGAAAAATTATTACAAGTATTAAGAATGAAAGTTTTAAAATTGAAGTAAATATTCTTCTCTCAGCCAATTTAAGCACCTACTTTGAATTATTATCTTTATTATAGTATAGTTTATAATATATAAAAAGTGTTAAGATTTTCTTTTAAATGTAGTGCCGCATACACTACATGTTATTGTTATTTTCCCTTTATGTTTTGGAACTCTTAGTTTTTGGGAACAATTTGGGCATTTAAATATTTTATAATATCTTTGTTCGTTCATAGAAGTTGTAAGTTTTTTAAAAAAATTGGAGATGGGTGCTATAAAATTTTCATATGATTGTAATTCATTATATCTTTTATATCTATTTTTTGAGAGGCATCTCCATGTACTATATATAAAAAAAACAAAGCCTAATGTACTTGTGTATCTAAAAAGCGATAGAATACATCCGGCAATATAAAGATGAATTGAAAGTTTATCTATTCCATAACTATTTCTAAAATAGTAGGAAATTCTATTTAAAAAATTTTTCAAAATGATCAGCTCCTCAGATTTATACTATATAGTTTATAAGATAATATGATGTATTTTATACAATTATATAGTATAATTCAAAGTTTTTCAGTAGCAGAGAACAGTAATTAACAAATTATTTATAATTAAAAAAATAAATCGAATAAACATAAATTACTGGTTAATTTAATTAAAGTGTTTTGATTTATGAGGTTAAAGTTCATTTTTATGACTATAATTAGTATGTAAATTGTTTTTTACGTGATATAATTATAAATATAGAATAGAAAATGTAATTATATTTAATGAAATTGCCTTATTTTATACTAAAGGAGTGGAAACTTAATTGGATAATTTGATTGGAAAAGTGGCTGTAGTTACAGGTGCTTCTCGGGGAATAGGCAGAGCCACAGCTATTGCATTAGCTAAAAATGGGGCTTCAGTCTTAGTAAATTATAGAGAGAATGAAGAAGCAGCAGAGGAAACTTTAAAAAGTATAAAGGAAATAGGGGCTTATGGAATTATATTTAAGGCGGATGTGAGTGATTTTAAAGAAAGCGAAAAATTAATAAAACAAGCTGTTGATAAATTTGGTAAGATAGATATATTAGTTAATAATGCTGGTATTTCGAATGTCGGATTGTTTATTGATATGAATGAAACTGATTGGAATAAAATGATCGATATAAATCTTAAAGGAACTATAAATTGTTCGCACAATGCTATTAAGTACATGATTCCTAAGAAAAGTGGTTCTATAATAAATATATCTTCAATGTGGGGAGATATTGGAGCTTCTTGTGAAGTGATTTATTCTTCAACTAAGGGTGCTATTAATTTATTTACAAAGTCCCTGGCAAAGGAGCTGGCACCATCAAATATAAGAATAAATGCAGTTGCACCAGGTGTTATAGACACTGATATGAATAAGTGGTTATCTGAAGATGAAAAACATGAATTAGAAGAAGAAATACCTGTTGGAAAGTTTGGCACAGTAAACGATATTGCTAATACTGTGTTATTTTTAAGCAAAAATAGTTCTAAGTATATAACAGGTCAAATAATAAGAGTAGATGGTGGAATATCTTAAAATATGCTTATAAATAAATTGATATCTATAAATGTATAATGAAAGTGGTAATGTTATGAAAAAAATTATTGTATTGGATGATATGGCCTATATAAGGTACAGGGTAAGATTAATATTGAAAGATCAGGATATAGATGTATATGAATCATATTCTTCTTATGACCTTTTTAATCAACTTTCGGATAAAGGAGATGAGATAGGTTTAATAATTTTAGAAATCGGTCTCAGCAATGAGGACGGCTTTGAAGTGTTAAAGAAGATAAGGGCAAAAGATTATAAAATACCAATTATGATACTAACTAAACTTAGTACAAGAAATGACTTCATAAAATGTATAAAAGAAGGTGCTTCTGAGTATATTTTAAAACCGTTTGACAGTAAAATTCTAGCAAATAGAGTAAAAAGGCTAATTAGAGATGAGAAGACTGAATCTGGCTATGAGGAAATAATTTATCTTAATTTTCAAGAGTATCTATCAAAACAAATAGATATAGCAAGAGAAGATAGAAAAAATCTATCTGTTTTTATGATGAATTTGACAAAAATAGAGACCATTAGAGTGAAAAATGAAAAAATAGATTTTAATGAAAAATATTTCTTTTTATTGGATTCTCTGTATAAAGAATTAAAAGGAATATTTAAAAACCTAGGCTTGTTTGAAAAATACGGATTTTCAGCTTTTGTCGGTGTTTTACCAGATTGTGATAAAAATAAAATGATGCTTCTAAAGAAAAATGTGATTGAAAAATATAATATTCTTAAGAAGGCTGAAAACAGATATAAGAATTATGACCTTAATGTTGTGTTTGCAGTGTATCCTGAAGATGGTAATAAAAAACAAAATTTATTGGATAAAATTACAATGAAATTGAACAAACTATAGTATTATAATATATAATATTGAAGGGAGGATATGGTTTGTTATATTCACTTGTATTTGGACTTGTGACCTTAGGGTATGGAATTATACCTAAAATAGTAAGACCAAAAGAAATTAATTCATGGTATGGATACCGTACTGATTTTTCAACTAAAAATCAGGACGTATGGGATGAAGGAAATAGATATTCGTCAAATCAATACATTATAGCCGGTATAATCCTACTTGTAATTGGAAGAATATCATATGCTGTAATCGGAAATAAAGGTTTTTGGGCTCCTTTAATTGCATTTGTTCCTGTTCTTATGTGTACGGTTTTTACAACTGAAAAACATCTGAAAAGTATGTTTGATGATGATGGTGTATTAATAAAGAAGACGAAAGACAAAAAGTAGTGAAAGCTATGATTTGAAGATATTAGTGAAGTAAATCTCAGATCATAGCTTTTTTTATTGACATTGTGATATACTTGTTATAGTATATGTATAACAAGTATATCATATGGAGATGATAAAAAAATGTTGATGAGATTGGATTTCGAATCTGATACACCTATTTATATACAACTTAAAAGAGAAATAATATATGGTATTGCTACAGGACAATTAAAAGAAGGTGATAGTTTACCATCTGTAAGACATATGGCAGAAGATATAGGTGTAAATATGCATACTGTAAACAAGACATATAATTTACTTAAGGCGGATGGTTTTGTAACTATTGACAGAAGAAAAGGTGCCATAATAAGTAATATTTCTAAAAAACCTTCCTTAGACTATATTGAAAATTTAAAGCAGGACATGAAATATACAATAGCAGAGGCGGTCTGCAAAGGAATAGATAAAGAAGATTTTCTAAAAGAATGTAATGAATTATTTAAAATATATTTAGGAGGTGTAAAATATGAAAAGTGATCAATTTATATTTGCTGCACTTATGAGTTTTATACTATTTGTGATTTTTATAATACAAATATTGATGCCCAAGCTTACAAGAAAAGATATATTTTTTGGAGTAAGAATACCAGAGGAACAAATTGAAAATAGTGAATTGAAATCTGTATTTGTAAATTATGTAAAAAGAAATATTATTGTATTTTTATTATTTATATTATTAAATTTTTGCTTTGCATATATATTATCGGATTATATTGATATCATAGAAATTTCAAGTGTACTTTTATATATTTTGATTTCATTTATTGTCTATTATTTTAGTAATAAGGAAGTTAAGCTTATTAAAAATAAAAATACCTGGTTTAAGGGCAAGAGGGAAGTTGTCATGATAAATACCGATTTTTCTAAAAATAGAAGAAATGAGGTACTTGTATCATCTAAATGGTTTTTAATATGTTTGATTATAATAGTATTCAATATAGTAATCGGGTTTAAATATTATGGCAGTCTCCCGTCAAAAGTACCAATTCATTTTGATTTTTATGGTAATCCTAATGGATGGATGAACAAGTCATATAAAGTTATATGGCTTATGCCTATAACAGAAATTTTTATGACAGTGATAATGTTTTTTACGTATAAAATAATAGCCTGGTCAAAGCAACAAATAAACCCTTCAAGTCCTGAGGAATCACAAAAGAAGGATAAAATGTTTAGACACGTTTGGTCCAAGTATATAATTATAAGTAGTGTAGTTCTTGATCTGCTTTTTACTTTTGGAAATTTATCAATATTTAATGTGGTTAAGGTAAATTCGAGTTATACTTTTATTATTACGATTTTAATAACAGTTTTTATATTAATATTTACTATATATTTAAGTATAAAATCAGGTCAGGGTGGAAGCAGGATAAAGTTAAAAAATAATTCTGAAAAAATTAATTATGAGTTTTCAAGTGTAGATGATGACAGGTATTGGAAACTTGGAAATACTATTTATGTAAATAAAAATGATCCCGCTATATTTGTAGAAAAGAGATTTGGAGTTGGATGGACTATGAATTTTGGAAGAAAAGAAAGTATAATAATAACTATAGTATTTATATTTTTAATAATATTGATTGGTGTATTTGCACAATGATAATTTATAGGGTTTATAAATGAAAGCTTAAATTTTACTCCAGCTGACATTCCCAAAATTCGTCACCTAAAAAATTTCTAGTAAGTCTAAGTTCGTATTTATAAAAATCTAAGCAGATTTTATAAACTCGCAGGCTCAAACATATAAAATCTACTAAGATTTTCAAAAATACTTCGCTAAGACTTACTAAAAAATTTTTTAATGTGCCTACATTTTGGAAATGTCAGCTTACGTATAACTTAAGCTTTCATACATTAACCATACATAGTGTTTGTAATTTAAAGGTTAATTTAACCTTTGGCAGCATCTCCCGGGGTATAAGTTAAACTGCAGACTATGATTGTGCAATTGAGCTTAACTGCTTAAATATACTGTAAGTTTTACTTCCCCAATTACTGTCTGAGGCATATTTGGGGCCTATATATGAAAATAAATTTGTCCCTTGAGGCATACCCTTCGAGAGATTTAAAACAGTTCTGGCGGCTATAGCAGATGAATCACTTATATTTGTGTTGTACGATTGCCAGCTGCCATATACATTATAGGGATTATTTATAATTTTATACGCGCTGGATGTATTGTTAGGTACAAATCCCTGTTCTGAACCGGCAATAGCAAAAAGTATAAGTGGATTTAAGTTGTACTGGCTTGCGGCTGAGATCACGACTGAAAAGTAGCTGTCATCTGCTAGTAATGAATTACTTTGTTCTAAAAATTGCTTTAGTTTGCTCTGGTTTATATTTATATAGTTCATGGTAACTACATCATTATAAGAGGTATTGCTTACATTTGTACTTGAGTTATCGGCTTTATTTGAATTAGATTCTGAATTAGCATCTAAAACATTGGCACTGTTTGAGCCTGGATTTATATCTATATAATCGCAGTGAATGTAACCAATATAAGAATCATATTTTACTTTATACCAGCGGCCACTTGTAGATATTACTTCAACTTTGGCCCCATTTGGAATTTCAGTTAGTATCTTACCAGTCCATGGGCTATTCCTTAAATTTAAAGTTGCAGATGGATCACTTAATTTAACTGATTTTATTGTATCCTTTAAAGGATTTTGCTCAGATTTAACTGATACAGTGTTAGTTGATGCAGTTAAATCTGAGGCGGAAGTTGAAGAATTTTGTGCAGCAGTAGTTTGAGATACCTTGGCAGAGTTAGATGATAATTTTATATAGGCTGCGGAAACATAGCCTGTTTTACCGTTATAATTTATTTTGTACCAACCACTGTTTGTACTAAGTATTTGAACCTCTGCACCATAAGGTAAGGAGCCTGCTATAGTTCCAGAAGGAGTACTCCTTAAATTTAAATACGATGAATGATCCCTAATGTTTACGAAACCAGTGTTATTAGAGGTGGATGTATTTTGAGTGCTGGTACTTGAAGACGAACCTAAGTTTATATATTTTGAACTTACATATCCATAAGATGAACTATAGTTAATTTTATACCAATCACCACATTTTTCAACTATATTAACACTTGCGCCTTTGGCAAGAGAACCAATAACATTTGAAGATGTAGATGCACTGCTTCTTACGTTTAAGTATGAACCGGAATTTGATACATTTACAGTGCCACTGCCTGTCATACTTATTGCACCAGCTTCAACAGTGTCGGTGGATGATGTGGTATTTTGACTTTCTGTTCCAGAAGCTATATATGTGGAACTTACATATCCGTAAGATGAATTATATTTTATTTTGTACCATCCATTTGATTCCGAAAATATACTAATGCTTGTACCTTTAGCGAGGGAACCAATAACGCTTGAAGATGTGGACGCATTATTTCTTACATTTAAATATGAACTGGATGTATTTACAGTACCGGTTTTTATAACTGCTTGTCCACTGGATGAATCTGTATTTTGTGTATTATCAGATGAAGTTGAACTATTCTGAGACAAGTATATATATCCTTTTAAATATAAATTGCCTCTTGTCTTCATAGCCTCTTTGGATAATGTTTTTACATTTCCGTCATATGACCCTCTTACATTAAAATTTCCTTCGTTTAAATATACAGTATCACCTTCTACTTTTTCAACAAAGCCAACATGCCCGTATCCTAAGTTTCCTCCACCCCAAACAACTATTGAATTAGCTTGTGGCTCATATCCATATGAGTACACCTTGTCTCTTGCATTAGCATACCACCAGTCTACGGCATTGCCATAGAATTCTGATGGAAGTGCTATCGAAAGTTTCTCTAAAACTCTTCCATATGTAAACCAGGTACATTGACCCTTATATCCGCATTTAGTGAAAATATTATTGCCATTATAGGCATTACTTTGTATATTAGGTAAAATACCATCAGCTAGTACATGATTAGTATGTAATAAATTTCTACTACTCATGATTGCTGTTGATATGAAGAATGCAAAAATCATTTGTTTTGATCTGTTCATTTTAATATTTTCCCCCCCAAAAATAAATTAATTACAGTAATTTAATATATACTAGATAATACCAATTATATACATAATTATATTATCGTATATATTAAAGAATTATTAACCTTTTAAAGGCTATTTTTCTATAAAAACATGGTATAATTGTATATAAGTTACATAAATATGGTAAGTACTTATACTTTAATAATAAATTATATTAAAATTTAATCAAGAGGGAATTTGCTAAATATGAAAAAAATTGAGGATAAAAATATGAAAAATAATGATCAAATAAAATTATCGGTACGTGAATTAGTTGAATTTGTTTTAAAAGGTGGGGATTTAAATTCGAAGTTTATTGGTAATAATAGGGCACTTGAAGGCTCTAAAATACATAGATTACTGCAAAAAAAATATAAAGATGATATGGAAGATGTGGAGTATAAATCGGAACAGAGCTTGAAATATGAATTTGAATATAAAAGTTTTAATTTTTTTATTGAGGGACGTGCTGATGGAGTAATAATTTTTCAGGATGGAATTACAATAGATGAAATAAAAACAACAACAATTCCACTAAAAAATATAGATGAAAATTATAATGAAGTTCATTGGGCACAGGCTAAGTGCTATGCTTATATATATTCGATTCAAAATGGAATAAGAGATATAGATGTCCAACTTACATATTACAATATAGTTACAGATCAGATAAAATATTTTAAAAAGGTATTCAGGTTTGAAACTTTAAAATACTTTTTTTATGATTTGCTCGAAAAATATTTTTACTTTGCAAATTATACTAAAAAATTGAAAGAAGATAGAAATGAATCAATTAAAGTTTTAAAATTTCCATTTAAAAAGTATAGACAGGGGCAGCGTGAGATTGCTGTAGGAGTATATACTACTCTAAAGTGTTCTAAGAATGTATTTATTCAAGCTCCTACAGGTATTGGAAAAACAATTTCGACTGTATTTCCATCAATAAAAGCCATGGGTGAAGGACTAGTGTCAAAAATATTATATCTTACTGCAAAAAATATAACATCAAATGTTGTTTTAGAAACATTGAAAGTGATGAAATATAAAGGATTAAAGCTAAAATCTGTAATTATAACTGCTAAACAAAAAATATGTTTTAATGAAGAAGTTTTATGTAATCCTGAGGCGTGTGAATTTGCAAAAGGTCATTTTGACAGAGTCAATGAAGCACTATTTGAGGTTTTAGATAATGAGGATATCATAGATAGAAATGTAATTGTAAAATATGCAAAAAAGTTTAAAATTTGTCCATTTGAATTTTCACTAGAAATCACATCAGTGGCTGATTTTGTGATTTGTGACTATAATTATGTATTTGATCCATCAGCATATTTGAGAGGTTTTTTTGAAGAACAAAAACAAGATTATGTATTTTTGATTGATGAATGTCATAATTTAATAGATAGGTCTAGAGAAATGTTCTCATCTGAGTTATATAAAAAACCGATTTTAGATTTAAAAAAAACTATGAGAATAATAGAACCATCAATATCACGTTCTTTAAATAAGATAAACTTGTTTATGGTAAAACTAAAAAAAATGTGTGGAAATAAAGGATTTTATGTAGATCAGCAGCAAGTAAGTGACATCTATCCACTATTGAAGGATTTTATAAGTAAATCTGAAGAATGGCTTTCTAAAAATGAAAATACTCAAGGATATGAGGAACTTCTTGAAGTTTATTTTAATGTTATTAAGTATATTAAAATATCCGAAATGTATGATGAAAACTTTGTAACTTATGTTGAAAGAGTCCGTGATGATTTAAAGATAAAATTGTTTTGTGTGGATTCATCTAAGCTTTTAAATAATGTTCTAAAGAGATGTAAATCTTCGGTGTTTTTCTCCGCAACACTTTCTCCAATAAACTATTTTAAAAAAATGCTTGGAGGAGAAGGAGGTGATTATGTAATAAAAGCAGTTTCACCATTTCCAGGTGAGAACAGAAGTGTGATAATTGCAAACAGAATTTCTACAAAATATAAAAACAGGAGAAATACATATGAAGATATATCTGATTATATAAATTGTATTGCAAGTGCAAAGAAAGGAAATTATTTAGTCTTTTTCCCATCTTATGAGTACATGGAAAAAGTATATAACGAGTTTTTAAGTAAATATACCTCTTTTAATGCAATAATTCAGATGATAGATATGGAAGAGAATAAAAGGGAGGTATTTCTTAAAAATTTTGATTCTCCTAATAAAAATACGATTGGATTTGTTGTGCTTGGAGGGATGTTTTCAGAGGGAATTGATCTAAAAGGCGATAAGCTCATAGGTGCAGTAATAGTTGGTGTTGGTTTGCCTAAAATTTGTTTTGAAAGAAATATAATCAAGGAACATTTTAACTTAAAAGTAGGGGCTGGATATGAATATGCATATATGTATCCAGGAATGAATAAAGTTTTGCAAGCAGCAGGAAGGGTTATAAGAACAGCTGAGGATAGAGGAATAATATTATTTATAGATGAAAGGTTTACCCATAATGAATATAAGAAGCTTTTAAAACATTATTCAACAAACTATAGTGTAATAAGAAATAAAGATGAATTAAAAAATATTGCTTGTGAATTTTGGAGGTAATATAGGGTTTATAAATGAAAGCTTAGACTTACTAGAAATTTTTCACGTGACGTATTTTGGAAATCCCGGCTAGAGGCTAAGTTAAGCTTGGAATTACGAACCCTATAAGTTTAAAATGTAATAAAAATCCTGTGATCATCATATGGTAAATATAAGTCAAATCAAAAATAAGATATTTTATTTACTATAATATGAATTTAAACAGGGGGGTCATTTTGAATAAGTTTAAGGCATTATTAAAATCGTTCTTATTTGAAATCCTAATGATATTTATAATTTTTTTGTTCGTTATTATTGCTGGACTTGTAGATTTGAAAAGTAATGAACAAATGCAAAATAAACAGGTAATAAAGGATATGAGTGTGTCTTTAGAAAATGATAAAAGATCTTTAGAAAATATAAATTCAAGACTTATAAAGGAAAATGATCAGATTAAAAAATTAAAGACAAAAATGAATTCTGCAAATAAAGATCAAAAAAATAGTTTGATTATACAGTATAATGATCAAGTTAAAAATTATAAACAGGAACTTGACAATTATAATGAAAAAGTGAAACGATACGATAATATGTATTATCAATATAAATCTTTTTCTGGAAAGAGTGGAGGGTTAATAAATTGGATTAGATCTGTGATAGGTATATAGAATTTGTTAAAATTGAGGTGGTATGGTGAGGATTAATAAGCTTTCTCCTATTATATTTTTGATAGTTGGATTAATGCTAATAGGTAGTGTTTCGACTATTTCAATAAAATCATATATAAAAAATAAATCTGTTAATGCACCATCATATAATAAGGCGTTTTCTCAAAGCAAAAATAATTTAAATAAAGATGGTGATAGTAAGGGAATATTTTTTAAAAAGCCTGGTAAACTTCCAAATAGAACCTTATTAAAGATATATAAGAAAAAAAAGGTGCTTGAATTATATGGAGATAATAAGCTTATTGGAGTACTTGGTGTAAGTCTTGGAAGTTCAATAGATGGGAAAAAAGAGATGCAAGGTGATAATAAAATTCCGGAGGGAAGTTATTATGTTTGCTATAAAACTGACAAGACAAAGCATACGTATTTTATTGGAATAAGTTATCCTAATATAAATGATGCTAAAAAAGGATTAGAGCAAGGAATGATAAATGAAAAGACCTTTGATAGAATAAAAAATTCAATAGATAATAAAAAACAACCTCCATGGAATACAGCATTAGGTGGGGATGTCGGAATACATGGAGGAAAGGGTACAAGCAGCTTAACATATGGAAGTATTGTTTTGTCAAACTCTGATATAAATATTTTGAAAAACTATGTTAAGTTAAATACACCTGTGTATATATATCCATAATTTAAATCTAGTAAATTTTTAAAAGATAAGAAAATGCATATATTGCGTATTAAGCATTGTTGTAGACACATAAGTAGAATTCTTACTCCCGTGAAATACTGTAAGGCTTTGACACGTTAAAACTTTTTATAAATCTAAAACTTGTGCTGTTAAAAATCTAAAAAACCTGGATAAACTCGTACCTCAGACAGTATCCAGAACTTTAAGATTTTTAACAGCACTTCGCCAGGATTTATAGAAAAAGTTTTAAATGTGTCTTCAGCCTTACAGTACTCCACTACGTAAGAATTCTACTTATGTTTGCAATAAATTGTTTAATGCGATATTCTATATTTTTAATTGATTTACAGTATTTATATCTGTTTTAGGCGTGTGCCGTCTGCTAAAATTTTTCTAAAAGACTTCGCCAAGAGATGTAAAAAACTTTTTAGATGTGCCTTCAGTTTCCAGGTATACCTCTGTGGTGTGAGTTAAGTTTGTCCTTATAAGTTATATATTTAAACCAGGTTATATGCTTAATAAGTGAAATATCACCTTCAAGGGTTCTAGGGCGATCAGCCTTTGTGATTTATACTATAATTACAATTTTAAACGTATATTGAAGTAATTAAAAAAGCCTGAATAAGATCATATTTCAAATGATATCCGGGACTTTAAGGTTTTTCACAGCACTTTGTCAAAATTTATAGAAAAGTTTTAGATGTGTCTTCAGCTTTACAGTACTCCACTACGTAAAAATTTTACTTATGTTTGCAATAAATTGTTTAATGCGATATCCTATATTTTAATTGATTTGGAATTTTATGAATGGTAATCCCCCGAATAATATAATCCCGGAGGGATATTTTAAACTTATGGGAGTTACAAAAAATAGCATATCTATTTTCATAACAGATTTAAATTTAAATGTGAGTTTTACTATATACCCGGGAAGTTAATATCCTAATAATTAAATTAGTACAGTCATTACTATAACTTAAAGAAGGAAGACTGTAAGCCTTAAAACCCGTTAGGGTGCTCTGTTTTTCTTATGAAGGGCAGGTTATTTTAATTTTAGATATATTTAATCTTTTACCGGGAAAAATTTCGTTATTTATTATAACTTCTGTAATTTTGAAATATCCCTCCGGGATTAATGTTATATATACAAGGACTACGTCCGTAAAACCTTTATAAAGAGAATACAATCATGGAGATTATAATGTAAGTTGACAAATACTATTGCAAGAAAATGAGTGAGATTATATATGATTTATATTTAAATGGAGTAGAGGACTTTTAAATCAATATGGCTACGCCATAAACCCTTAAAGGCGAAATTATTTTATTGAGCATTTGATTTATAATTTATAAGGACAAACTTAACTCATACGCAGAGGTATACTTAGAAACTGAAGGCACATCTAAAAAGTTTTTTACATCTCTTGGCGAAGTCTTTTAGAAAAATTTTAGTAGATTATATATGTTTGAGCAAAGCGAGTTTATATAATCTGCTTAAATTTTTAAAAGGCGAGCCTAGAGATGTTAAAACTTTTTTAGGGTGCCGAAGTTTGTAAGTATACCTCTGCGATGTGAGTTGAGTTTGTCCTTATAACCATATATCTATGATCAATGCTTAATACGCAATATATGCATATTGAGTCTATGTAGTTTTTTATAAAAAATAATACAGTTTTACAATATTGTTCCAAATATTGTGATAAAATAAAGATAATCAAATCTTTTTATAAAGATGGAAATAATCAAAATTTAAAAATTTTAAGAGGAGGTAAAATAGAATGCCTTATAAACTTTCACCAATAAAATTTGATAAGGTTGGTTATATTAGGGATTCAGTATTTTCCATTTTACGCAATGCCATTCTTGATGGAAAATTAGAACCAGGTCAACGACTTGTAGAGCGTAATATTGCAGAGCAATTAAAAATAAGTAGAACTCCAGTCAGAGAAGCTATTCGTAAGCTTGAATTTGAAAAATTGGTAACTCATATTCCTCGCAGAGGAGTTGTTGTTTCTGGATTTAGTAGAGAAGATATTAAGGAAATTCAATTAATGAGAATAGCATTAGAAGCTCTTAGCTGTAGTATTGCAGCTACAAAAGTCAAAAATAATGAATTAGAAAAGTTAAATTCAATTAATAATAGAATGTTAAAAGAATATGAAAATGGGAATATTGAAAAGTCTATCATGATGAATAAAAAATTTCATGAAATTATTTGTAAAGCTGCAGAAAGTCCACATTTATATTATTTTATTAATACACTTCGTGGTTATATTAACAGCTTTACAAAATTAACGTATACAAAAAAAGGACGTATAGAAGAAGTATTGGAAGAACATAAGAAAATTATTGAAGCCTTGCGTAGTCATAATAGTGATGAAGCATATAATGCGGCTAAAATACATGTGGGAAAAACAAGTGAGGTATATTGGAAAATGGCTTATTCAAAGGATGTTTAATTATATTAAAAATAAAAGCAGTAGCATTATTAAAAAATTCAAAATATTTTATTTATTAAAGTTGTATACTGTATACCATTTTAATAAAATATTTTTAAGATTATAAGTTTTGTATACTTAATTAAATATCAGGATTTATGGTACATTTAAGAGAAGTTTTATAAAAGTAAAAAAATATATTTTTTGTAAATCTATTGAAAATAGAAAAAAACATGCTATACTTATAAATAGATAATAATTTTTCAGAAAATTTAAAATGTTGTATGATAGTTTTGAAAAAATTGCTTTTATAGTATAAAAGTAGCTGATTTTATTGATATTAAGAAATTTTTTATTATAAAATTATCAATGGTCCAGGAAGTGATAATGGAAAGGCAATGCAATTTTGTGATTTTAAAAAAGTAGATATTGAGAAATTAGTAAACCTTTAGCAGAAGGTAAAACTATTGAAATCTCAAATATCTACTATAGTAAAGTAAAAATACTAAACTTAATCTAATTATAGCCAAACCAACTAGAAAAAGCAATGTGAAAGTAAACTTTAATGCATATTTTTACAAGAATTTCTATCTGTCAAATAAATGAATTTTTTAGCTTTGTTATCTGTAGAAATGTAATCCGAAGATAAAAATGTTCCTTCCAATATGGTATACCGTATACCATATTAAATAAACAAATGCCAAAATTAATTTCTTCAATGAATATTCTTAAGAGCAAAATTAATTTTTTACTAATATGGTATACCGTATACTGTTTTGAATTAGTGAACATTGAAATTAAACTTTCTCTAGCAGAGCATTACTACAAATAAAAATGAGGTGTATACAATGGGTGAGTTTAATATTATTAAATTAAAAGTTAAAGAAGGTTTATTGGAAGATTCGCGTAAAGGCATAGTTCGCATGAATCGAGAAGATATGGAACAATTAGGAGTGGATACAGGAGATACCATTAAGATTAAAGGTAAAAGAGACACTTCAGCCAAAGTTTATCCATCTTTTAATGATATTTATGGAATGCCTTTCATTCAAATGGATGGAACAATCCGGAGAAATAGTGGTATAAAACTAAATGAATCAGTAACAATTACTAAAACTGAAATAAAAACAGCAAGAAGGGTAGCTTTATCTACGACAAATATATTTTTTAAATGTACGGAAGATGATGAAAAAGAAGTAAAAAATTTAATTAGAGGAATACCGGTAATTAGTGGTGACGAAGTAACATTAATGATTTTTGGTCATAATGAAATCGTATTTCATGTAAGTGGAACCGCACCATCAGGGCCAGTTGTGATAAAGGAAGAAACAGATCTTATTTTTATGGAAAGTGAGTTTTCAAGTTCGAAGGCAAGAGTTACATATGAAGATATAGGTGGCTTGAATCAAGAAATTAAAAGAATACGAGAAATTGTTGAATTGCCATTGAAATATCCAGATGCATTTAGAAAATTAGGATTTGAACCTCCAAAGGGCATTCTTCTTTATGGTCCACCAGGTACAGGTAAAACCTTAATTGCCAGGGCAATAGCGTCTGAAACAGAGGCTCATTTTATCCATGTAAACGGACCTGAAATAATGAACAAATTTTATGGAGAAAGTGAGGCTAAAATTCGGGAAATTTTCAAAGAAGCTAAGAGTAAAGCTCCAAGTATAATTTTTATGGATGAAATTGATTCCATTGCTCCCAAGCGGGAATTTGTACATGGTGAGGTGGAAAAACGAGTAGTTGCGCAATTTCTTGCACTTATGGATGGCCTGGAAAGTCGAGGACAGGTTATTGTAATTGGTGCTACTAATATACTTGATTCATTAGATCCAGCGTTAAGACGTCCGGGTAGATTTGATAAAGAAATTGCAATATTACCCCCTAATAAAGAAGGAAGGCTTAATATACTTAAAATTCATACAAACAGTATGCCTCTCCATGAAAAAGTAAATTTGAGAGAGTTAGCCAGGATTACTTATGGATTTGTTGGTTCGGATATTTCGGCTTTGTGTAAGGAAGCTGGTATGGTAGCTTTACGTAATGTCTTACCTAAAATTGAAACAGGTGGAAATATACCACCATTTAAAGTTACCATGGAAAACTTTATTGAAGCTCTGAAAGAAATTGAACCATCAAGTGCCCGGGAATATGTTACAGAAAGTCCTGATGTAAAGTGGGAAGAGGTTGGAGGATTAGATGAAATTAAAGAAACTATGAAAATTTTGCTTGAGTTCCCTTTAATTGATCCCAAACTATGTAAAGAATATAATTTTAGATCGCCTAAGGGGATTTTACTAACTGGTCCATCTGGTAGTGGAAAGACTTTATTAGCAAAAGCCATCGGTAACTATGTAAAAGAAAATTTTATTACCATAAGTGGTCTTACTTTATCATCTCACTGGATGGGAGAGTCAGAAAAGGTTTTGCATGATATATTTGTTAAAGCAAAACAAAGTGCTCCGTGCATTCTATTTTTCGATGAAATAGATGCCATAACTCGTTCTAGATCTAACGAAGCAAATAATTTGACAGATATGCTTATAAGTCAACTAATATATGAATTTGACAAGTTAAGAGATTTTGATGGAGTAACTGTATTAGCTGCTACAAATAGAATAAATTTGATTGATTCAGTTTTATTTAGGGAAGGGCGCTTTGAGTATGTAATAGAACTAAAGCTTCCAGATATTTATGGGAGAGAATCTATTTTAAAAATTCATGCTCAAAGGTTACCTTTAACAGGCAGCATTGATTTTAGGCAATTAGCTGAAAGTACAGAAGGAATGACAGGAGCAGAACTGGCTAATTTATGCCATAGAACTTCATTTATAGCAATTACGAGAGCAATGAAAACAGGGTTAAAGGTCAAAATAGATCAGGAAATTTTTAATCAGGCCATTACCAAAGTAAATTCTGAAAAGAACTTAAAGGGGGTGAGGACAGGAAAAAGTTAAATTTAAAGTCAAATTTAGATGCCAATCAAAAAGGAAGGAAGGGGTGTAGCAAATTGAGTACTAATAATTTGTTTGCTGAACCAAATTTAACACAAATTACAGTTTGGGGAAGAGGAGTATATGAAAACAAAGAAGCTCGTGACGTAGTTGTTTCATTGACAGAAGCCGCTGCTTTAGAAGGTAAGTTTGTTCAAGCATGGGAGAATTATGTTGATCTTCCGGATCGTATATATGTTCCGGTAAGAGCGTATGGGAAAATTAGCCCTAATGAAATTGAATCTAAGTATGTTTATGAGAATGAAACACCTGATATAGTAGTACTTACAGAAGAAACTCTTGTTAAAGGTGTAGATATTCTAAAAGGAATTAGGCCAGGAGCAGTTTTGATTGTCAACACTAAAAGATCACCTGAGTACTTATTTAAATTTATTAAAAAGAATACTGAAAATCTTTCTAAGATTGTAGCAATAGATGCCAATAAATTATCAAAATCAATAATTACTCTTTCAGGAGCAGAAGGTGCTACTGATGCATCTGGTATTGGTAAAGGCATGGGTGCTGCATTAGCTGCTGCCGTTGTTAAAGGCACAGGAATTGTAAAATTTGAAAACTTATTGAAAAAAATTGTTAATAAGAGCGCTGCAAAGAAAGCCTTTAATCAAGCTGTTGTTGTAGATGCAAGTAGTTTACCTAAAGCTTCTGCTTAAAATATTAAGGAGGTGTCGTTAAATGGCTGTACCGTATGAAAAGATTCCTTTTGCAGGAACAGTGTCTTCACCACAAAAAGAAAATGAAGGAATGATAACTGGTCACTGGCGTACTAGAAGACCAATATTGGATACTGATAAGTGTATACAATGTCAAACTTGTTGGATATTTTGCCCGGATTCATGTGTAAAGCTTATGACTAAAGACAATCCTATTAGTTTCAATTTGAAATATTGCAAGGGTTGTGGTATTTGTGCTGAAGAGTGTCCAGTTGGAGCAATAAGCTTAGTTCCTGAATTAGATTTTGAAGATTAGTCTAATATTAATAGGAGGTGAATTATCATAATGAAAAAGAATATAAAAAGAATATCTGGTTGCGTTGCGACAGCCAATGCAGTTAAATTAGCTAATGTTGATGTTATTTGCTCATACCCAATACGTCCATATACTGGAATAATGTCGGAATTGTCGAGAATGGTTGCAGATGGAGAATTAGATGCAGAATTTGTTCTTGGTGAAGGAGAACATGGACAATTAAGTGTTGTTTATGGAGCCGCAGCTGCGGGAGCTCGTGCTTTTACAGGTAGTTCAGGTGTAGGTGTAGCTTATGCAATGGAAGTTTATTCACCAATATCTGGTGAAAGGTTACCACTTCAGATGGCAATTGCTGACCGTACGTTAGACCCGCCAGGAGATTTCGGGTCGGAGCAGACCGATGCTTTATGTTGTCGTGATCAAGGCTGGATTCAAGGCTGGGCATCCACGCCTCAAGAAGCTCTGGATTTAACTCTTTTATATTATCGCATAGGTGAAGATCCTAGAGTTCTTTTACCTCAATATGCGTGTCAGGATGGATACTTTGTATCTCATATACTTGGTGAAGTTAATATACCATCACAAGAACAAGTTAATGCATTTTTGCCACCATATAAGAATCACCATGTTTTGGACCCAAGAAATCCTATGATTATGGGTGCTCAGATGGAACCAGAAATGGGACCCGGAACTCAGTATCAACGTCATTTAGCTGTAGAAGGTACTTATAAGGTAATTGAAGAAGTTCATGAAGAATTTGCTGATATATTTGGACGTAAATATGACCCTTGGCTAGAAGAATATATGACTGATGATGCTGAATCAGTTATATTTATGCAAGGTGGACATACTGAAACAGCTAAAACTGTTGTCAAGCATTTACGTAATCTTGGAGAAAAGGTTGGTGTAGTTAGATTACGTACATTCCGTCCATTTCCAACTAAACAGGTGAGGGAGTGCTTAAGCAGATTTAAGTCTGTGGGCGTAGTTGATAATTCTGTTAATTTTGGTATTTCATGTGGCTCAGGTGTTCTTTTAACTGAAGCTAGAGCAGCTTTGTATAATTGTGATTCAAAAGTTAATACAATTGGATTTGTTGCCGGTTTAGGTGGAGAAATGATTACTCATGATGAGTTCTATAAGTTCTTCAATATATTAAAAGAAGTTAATAAAACAGGTAAAGTTGAAAAACAAAGCTATTGGTCACCATTTGAAGTCTAGGTATGAGGGGAGGAAGTCAAGTGTTAGAAGAAATTAAGTCAATTAAACAAGCACCAGTAGAGGAATGTTACGTTCCTGGTCACCGTACATGTGCAGGATGTGGTCCTGCTTTGCAATATAGATTAGTTGCTAAAGCAGCTGGAAAAAATACAATTTTCATAGGCCCTACTGGCTGCATGTATGTTGCAAATACAAGTTATGGTTGTGGTCCATGGTCAGTTCCATGGATACATGCACAAATAACTAATGGTGGTGGAGTTGCTTCTGGTATAGCAGCAGCTTACAAAGCTATGATACGTAAAGGTAAGACTGATGCAGAATATCCAAACATAATTGTTATGGCTGGTGATGGTGGTACAGCTGATATAGGAATTCAAGCTCTGTCTGCTGCTTTCTATAGAGGTCATAATATAGTATTTATTTGCTATGACAATGAATCTTATGCAAATACAGGTATTCAAGCTTCTCCAACTACTCCTTATGGAGCATGGACTACATTTACACCTGCGGGTCCAGTAGTTCCAGAAGGAAGGAAGCTTATGCCTAAAGATATAACAAAGATGATGGCACATGGCCATCCTGAATTAAAGTATTTAGCTACAGCATCACTTGGATATCCATTAGACCTAATGAATAAAGTGAGAAAGGCTTGTAATGCTGAAGGACCTGCTTTTCTTTATATTCATGCTCCTTGTCCAAAAGGATGGAGTTTCCCAGCAGAAAAAACAGTTGAAGTTGCAAAATTGGCAGTTGATACAGGTATGGTGCAAATATATGAACTTGTTAATGGTGAATATAAACTTACCGTTGTACCTAAAAAGTATAAACCAGTTAGTGAATATATTAAATATCAAGGCAGATTTAGTCATCTGCAACCGGAGCATATTGAAAAACTTCAGCAGTTTGCAAATCAACGTTTAAAAGAAGTTGGAGTAGAAAATACTGTAGCTCCAATAACAGAATAAAGAATTTCACAAAATCTCGAGCAAAGTTAATTTGTTGTGTAACCCCGGACCACTCTTTAGTTGCTCTGGGGTTATAATCTAGTTTAAATATTTAATGTTAAATTTATATTTCGCATTAAATATCTAATAAATTTAAAATTTAATATAATTTAAAGGGAGGAGAACTGAATGTCTGATATTGATGACATGAAAGTCAAAAATCTCAATGCTTATGGATCATTTTTCGGAAATCGTTGGGTTCAGTTGATTTCTGCTTGTTTAGCTATGATAATGATTGCTAACCTTCAATATGCATGGACTCTGTTTACTACTCCGCTAGTTAAGTCGTTACATTCGTCTCTAGTTGCTGTTCAGTATGCTTTTACCTTGTTTATAATGTTTGAAACCTTTGTTCAACCGGTAGGTGGATTATTGCTTGATAAGTTTGGAACAAAACTAATGTTTGCTCTTGCAGGTATATTAATTGGCGGCGGATGGGCAATGCTTGGTCAGGTAAATTCTGTTCCTATGTTGTATTGCTTTTACGCTGCAGCAGGAGTAGGAGCTGCAATCATTTATGGTGGATCTGTTAGTGTTGCAGTTCGCTGGTTCCCGGATAAGCGTGGCTTGGCATCAGGTTTAATAGCAGGAGCTTTTGGAATAGGAGCTATGCCTTTTGTGCCTGTAATTCAACAAATATTAAATGCCAGTGGACCTTCACAAGCATTTATGGGTACTGGTATATTTCAAGGTGTTGTTGTTGTAATTATAGCATTTATACTTCGCTATCCTGTTGGTACAAAAATGCCTGGTCAAAAAGAAAAAACTGTTAAAGTGGATCAATCAAAAATTGGATTTAGTCCTAGTGAAGTGATAAAAACTCCTCACTTCTGGATTATGTGGACCATGTTTTTATCGATAAGTATTGGTGGGCTAGTAGTTACAGCTAATACAAAACCATTTGGTACAAAAATAGGAATTGCTTCTTCATTCATTGTAGCAGCAGTTATGTTGAATAGCCTTGCAAATGGTATTGGAAGAGTTTTTTGGGGATCAGTTTCAGATAAGTTAGGTCGTACAAGAACGATGTGTCTGTCCTTTGGACTGAATGCAATCTTCCTATTTTTATTACCTGTGTTTGGAAGCAAAAATGGTATAGCATATGTAGTCTTATTGATGTGTGTTATGTTTACATGGGGACAACTTTTCAGCTTATTCCCATCTTTAAATGCCGATATATTTGGTTCCACTTATGCTGCTACTAACTATGGTATTTTATACAGTGGTAAAGGGTTTGCTTCTATTTTAGGCGGCGGCTTAGGAGCTGCACTTGCTGCTCATTATAATTGGGGTATTGTATTTACAGTTGCAGCATTATTTTCATTATATGCTTGTGTAATGTCGGTAGTTTTACCTAGACTACCAAAGCCTATAAGGAAACAGACTTTGGTAGATAATGTAACTAGATCTGAGTAACATTTGGTTAACTTTTAAGTGTGTGTTTTAAACTTTTTTTATACAGGGGATCATATTTTGCAGAATATCTTCCCCTGCTCCTTGTAGTATATCATAATATTCAGAGTATTGCAATAGTATTTGGTATACCAAATACTATTGCAATACTCTGAAAAATGCTATATTACTAAGGCTTACAGGTTACTTTATATATACAAAAATTACTATATAAATAAGGAGGTAGTTTGTAATGTTAAAAAAACTGGATGACAAAAATTTTGAGGGCTTTATAGAGGAAAGCTTTTATTCAGTTGTAGGTTTCTATTTTCCTTCTGTGAAAAATGAAAACAAGATGCTAGGAATAATAGAAGAATTTTCAAAAATACATGCTAATGTAGCTTGTGGAACAATGGATATTACTGGACAAGAAGTACCAGAGGAATATGGTATTGGTAAAGATGAGAGTCCAATTATAGTTGTATTTAAACAGGGGAATGCGATTAAGGCTGTAGCTGATCTTTCAGTTAAAAATATTGAGAGTGCAATTACGCCGCCGGGTAAAAATATAACTTTACAGTAAATATTATTCTCGTAGTTTTAAAATACCTATTTGGGATTAGTTTGTCCTTATACGTATATAATTAACAATAATGCTTAATGTGCAAAATAGGGTTTGTAACTGAAAAGTTAATCCATCTCCCTTAGGTATAAATTAACTTTAAAATTACAAACTCTATTAGAGTTTACAAGTAGAAGCTTAACTTATGCGCAGACCGGGATTCCCAAAATACGTCACGTAAAAAATTTCTAGTAAGTCTAAGCTTGCGTTCATAAAAGTCTAAGCAGATTTTATAAACTCGCTTTGCTCAGACATATAAAATCCACTAAGACTTAAGAACCCTTCGCTAAGACTTACTACAAAATTTTTTAATGTGCCTTAATTTTGGAAATTCCGGTCTGCGCATAAGTTAAGCTTTCAGTTACAAACCCTATAAGATTGAAGTGATATTTTGTGATATAATATGTATGTAAATTAAGATATTCAGGAGGGATTTATATGGGGATATATTTAGATAATGCAGCTACTTCTTATCCAAAACCCGATGCAGTAATTCAAAAGATGATGCAGTATATGAAGGAAATAGGAGCTACAGCTGGAAGAGGAGCTTACAAGACTGCAATTGAAGCAGATAGATTGGTATTTAATACGCGTAAAATGGTATGTAAATTATTTAATGGAAATGATCCATCTAAAGTCATATTTACATATAACATAACTGAAGCTCTAAATATGGTTATAAACGGATTTCTGAAAGAAGGAGCCCATGTTATAACAAGCAGTTTAGAACATAATTCAGTTTGGAGGCCTTTGAAAACCTTGGAAAGAGATAGAAATATTGAAATATCTAAGGTTCCATGTACTAAAGAGGGAATCACTAAAGCTTCCGATATTGAAAAACTTATAAAACCCAATACTAAGTTGATAGTGTTTACTTATGCTTCCAATGTTATTGGTACTATTCAGCCTATAAAGGAAATAGGTATTATTGCAAAAAAGCATAATATATTGTTTCTTGTTGATTCAGCACAAACAGCAGGATCTTACCCTATAGATGTTGTTAAAGATAACATAGATATTTTAGCATTTACAGGACATAAAAGTTTATTGGGTCCAACCGGCACTGGTGGATTTTTGATAAATTGTGATTCGGATGCTAATATAATGCCTTCAAAATCGGGAGGAACAGGAGGAGATTCAAGTTATCCATATCAGCCTGATTATCTTCCAAATAAATATGAGGCCGGTACCTTGAATGTCGCTGGAATAATAGGACTCGGAGAAGCTTTAAATTTTATATGTTCTACAGGTATAGAAAATATAAGAAAAAAGGAACAAGAACTTGTAAAGTATGCTTTACAAAGATTGGACGAAATAGATGGAATACATATTTATGGTCCGAAAGATTACAATAAGATAGTTGGGGTTATAGCTTTTAATTTGGAAAATATACCAGCTGAAGATATAGCATTTGAACTTGATAGAAAATATAACATAATGGTTAGGGTTGGAATACATTGTGCTCCTACAGCTCATGAACTTATTGGAACACTAGAACGAGGAGCAGTAAGAATCGGTATAGGTTATTTTAATAGTAAGGATGATATAGATAAATTGGTTAGTGCGCTAAAAAATATAGAAGAAAAAATATAGAAATTTGTTGTAAACGAATATGCTAAAATAGTACAGATTTTAAATCTGTACTATTTTAACTTTAAAAAGTCTTGTAAAGATTTAAAATACATATTGATACAGAATACAAAATCGTATATAATAGTATATGTGAAACGAATAAAGTAAATTTAATAGCCATCATTCTTATAATTAAGTATAAGAAAATATACTCATTAATTTTAATGGGTATATTTTTTAGCCGTTAAAATAAAAGCCCCTTTATGGGGCTTTGTCACAGCACTGGTGTGAAAATTATAATATATAAAGTATTAATTAGATTCTTCCTTTCACTAGACGAATTCTATATAAAATTGTGAGAAAGCATTTCAAAGATTCTGATCTTGATCATTACAATTATAATCTATATTGTTATTTTGATCCGTATAGTTACATATTGTGTTGTCACTTGAATCGCAACTGTTATCACAATCAGAATCATCAAATAATGGATCTAAGTTTTGATCTGGATAGAATTTAGGTATAGGTGCTTCTTTAAATTTTTCACATACATTTTCTTCTGGTTCACAAGGACATGGCTCCTTAGGTAAAGTACAATAGCTATAAGCTGGTATTAAAAGTTGAACGACCAGTTCAGATTTTACGATTATATAGTAGCCTAATGTAATATCTAAAACATTACATCCATTTTTATCCTGAGCAAATTTCCCTTGTAAAGCTTCAGCAACCATTACAAGTTTTATTATATTGTCATCTTGCTTTTCATCATCTAAATGTACACTTGTATCTGAAACTTGGGATACAGAATTAGGACAATAGAACTTTCCTATGACATCTGTTCTATTGATTTCAAAAAATTCACATTTGTTTACTGCACTGCAATCTATATAATCTGCATAGAATGAAATAATGTAAGATATAATTAATTTGTAGAATCCACATTTATCTCTAAGTGGGACTTTATCTACAGAAACAAGCTTTACTTTAAAATCTCTACAGCCTATATACATTTTTGGATTTGATAGTGGGTTACTTCTTAATTCACAATCAGTTGAATTTGTGTCTGGACCGTCATGGTAAAATAGACATCTTTTTATTAAACATTGATCGAAAACTTTAGGTACTTCGATACAAACCAATTCCGAAGGATCAGGTAGTCGTCCTTGTTTGTTTACAAGACCTGGTCGTGGCACAAATTTCTCAAAATTTATGGACATAAATTTTCCTCCTTTTGAAGATTATACTAGAAAAATATCTAAATGCTTACATTACATCATATGCTGAAAGATTAAGATGGTGATATTTTCAAATGCTTTAAATGAAATCTTTAAATAAAAATAGAGTTATAAAATTTTTATATCAGAATATAATTTTATAAGGGGGGAGTGCAGTGAAAAATGAATATCCTTGGATATATAAAGACATTAACAATAATGTATGGAAGTATTATTTAAATCAAAATAATGAACTAGTTTATAAAGTTATGTATAATGAGGGAAAATGGACTAGAGAAAAGATAGTATGTAAAGAAATAAACACATTTACAGTATATGTTGATGTGTATAATAAAGTTCACATAGTGTATTCAAATTTAAAAGGTGAAATTGTATACTGTACAATTAATGATAATAAGTGGATGGGAAAGGTACTTTATAAAGCAGATAATTCTAATATAGTAATATCAGACCTCAAGATTGAAATAATGGAAGAGAATATGCATATCTTCTTTTTACTCTGTGAAAATAATGGAAGAGATCATGGAATACTTATGCATTGCATATGGGATGGCAAGAATACAAAATTTAATAGGATATATGATATTATTTTACCTTCTGTATCAGATGAATATTATTATATTAAAATTGGGATCACAGGCAATATCAATCTATTTTTTTTAACAGATGCTGGTGATGAGATAGCGCTCAATTATTTGATTTATGAAAATGACTTCTGGACAGATCCTGTTAGATTATATGGTTTAAAAGGAGAAAAAATATCGGTTAGAATAATAATAGCTAATACTGGTATACACATACTTAATGGGATTGAGGAAAATTCAATTTATACACTTGAACATGTGTGTATTGATTTTGATAATAAAATAAGTAACTATAAAGTTTTTGAAAGCAAAAGTGAAATTATAGAACCGATTATTTTCTATAAAAATAATAATGTTTATATCTGTTTTATAGAAGAAAATAAAATAAAATGTTTGTTATATGATAATGAAAACTGGTCAGAGGCAATGGAGGTTAATATTGATTCTGCTGTAAATCTGAAAATTTATAATTGTATTTTTGTATTTAATACAAGTGTGCTTATAAGTACGGTATATGGTACAGAAGATGTAGATGCAAGGCTGTATGATTTTGACTATATATTAAAGATGACTTTCGATTCAGAAGCACATTTTGAAAAAAATGGTGAATCTAATGTTTCGCACGATGATGTAAAAAAAATAAAAGAAAAGATATCTGAAGTAAATTCTGTTAATAAAATTTTTGAGAACAAAATCTCAATTCTTCAAGCTGAATTGCAGAAAAAACAAAAGTTCATAGAAAATTATGAAAAAAGGATAAATAAAGTATTTACACAAAAAAGTATTTCTGATGAAAACTGTAGTATGCTTGCAGATATAAAAAATAAACTTGAGCAAAGCCTTGATACTATAAAAGAAAAATTAGAAGAGGAGAAAGATGCAAGGAAAGCTCTGGATGATCAAAATAATATACTTTTTGAGGAGAACTCTATGCTAAAAAGTCAAATAGAGGATTTGAAGGAGGAAAATAAGAAAGTCAAACAGGAGCTTGAAATTGAAAAAAATGAATCTATATTTTCTCATATTCTAAGAAAAAAATAAGATGATATATAGTAATATTATGAAAGGATGAAAGTTATTGAAAGATAGCAATACTATATATTATGTATCGCATTTGAATAGAAATATTATATCAATTATTGATGCTGAGAGTTTTAAAGTTGTAAAAGAGATAGATACTGGTTGTAAAGTTACAAATGTAATAGTTGATTCAAAAAATAATATTTATGCTGTAAGTGGAAGAGATAATAAAATTATAATTTTTGATACTCTTTATAAACGTGAGGAAGTTTGGAATGTAGAAAATGATGGTATAGCAGAAATTGATATGAATGAAAACAAAATATATGTATCTAATATTGAAAGGGTAATTGTATATAATCTTGAAACCAGGGAAAAAGTTGGATGTATAGATGGATTTACCGCGATAAATTCGTTAAAACTTGATGCAAATAATGAACGTCTTTTTATTTTAGACACTATAGAATGTAAATTAAAAGTATATAATACAAAAGACTTAAAACTTGTTTTACAATATAAAAATATTGGTAATAGTCCATATTGTATGTGTGTATATGAAAATAAGGTTTATATTGGAAATAAATCAGCATGGGCGGTAAAAAATAGTGGAAATATAACTGTAGTAAATTTAAAAAATGGAAGCATATCTTATATAAGACTAAAATTGTGTGCTGAGGTTAAGGATTTAGAGATATATAATGAATTATTATATGTACTTAATTCAAAGCTTAAGAGAATTGAGGTTTTAAATATAAAAACAGGTGAGATTGTTAATTTAATAAAGACAACCTTTGAATTTCCCCAAAAGCTTTGTATTGATAGAAATAAAGGAGCTCTTTTAGTTACAAGTAAAGATTTTGAAGGAGACGGTGTTCTCGATAAAGTTGATACTAAAATAAATAAAGTTACTGCAACTGTATATTTTAAGCAGAAAAATGACAATCCATATGATATATCAGTATCTAGAATAGAAGATGAAGCCTTAGAGTATGATTTTCAAACTGAGATTAAAACCGAAAAAAATAAAATACCTATATTTAGTAAGAAGGTTATCTCAACTTATAAAGAAAAAGTATTATTTAATGATATGTCGATCGATTTACCATCTGATAAATGTGATTTCACTAATATAGATAATATATATTTCAAAAAGTGTGAAATACTTAAAGAAATGCAGAGCAAAAAAAGAATTAAAGATAATAGCGAATATCTGGTATTTGAATATAGTTTTATTATTCCATATAGTATAGATATTTCTGATGATAAGAAAAATACATTTACATTAGATGGTACTCTAAATGGGTCACAGAAGGCGACCATTTATATGCCATATAAAGTATATGAATATGATACTGCTATGGTAGTAAATTCTTTTACAAGGATAATTCAAGCTGCTAAAATTGAAGATGAAAAGGTTAATTTTTCAGCTGATTCATTGGTTGTAACAAGACTATTGATTGATGATGTCATATATATTCCAGATTGTGAGCAATGTTTTATAAAGAGTAGGAGATGAATATTTTGCAATGTGGAATATACGAAAAATACATTTTTAAAGTAAAAAATGGTGATGTAGTAAAGTTTTCATATAAAAATGAACTTGGTTTATATTATCAAAAGTTATGCAATAATGAATGGTCAAAGAAAATTATGATTTCGAGGATTGCCTTTAAAGGCTTTTATGCGATGCAAGATTACAACAATGATGTTTATTTATTTTATCAGAATATATATGGTAATATTGTTGTTATGAAATTTGGTAATGGTGAGTTTAAGTCTAAGGAAACTATAAATATATGTAGTAATACGATTATGCCTATTAATATTAGAGCATTTTTTTGCAATAATGATATCCATCTTATATACAATGTTAATGATGAAAAGAATATATCAGAAACACTTGTTGAAATAGTAAAATTAAATAATAGAGAATGGAGCAGGCCGCATGTAGTACTTAGATCAACACCTGCATTTAGCATGATGTTTAAAATAGTTCAGGATTGTGATTCAAATATATTTTTGATAGATAGTGATTTTGATAAAAAGCATAGGATAATTGTAAAATATTTCAATGCACGATACAATAATTGGGCATATCAAAGTATTATTTATGAATCACAATTTCCATGTTTGGATTGTGATTTAACAGTTGATAGAGATGAACAGCATTATATATGCATAATAAAGGAACATAAGAAAAGTAAGGTTGTTTATCTCTATAAAAAGGATAATATAAAAAGAGATACTATTGTATTTTATGGTAAGAATGTGAGTTCATGTTTGATTAAATTTTACAATAATATTCTATGGATTTTTTGGATCTCTGATAATGAACTTTATGGAAGTTTTTCTTTTGATAGAGGAATAAAATTTAGTATGCCTAAAATTTATATATATGGTAAAGATAACTTATTGGAGACTGTGTTATATAAGAGTTATGAAGATAACACTTATATAAGTGTCCCGTATAGATATTATGCAGGTATTAGGAAAGTATTTTTCTTCAAAGATTTCTTGAAAAAAGTTACCTTAAATGCAAACAGTGGATTTATAGAAAAGAATAAAGTTATTACTGCAGAAAATTTCAAAAAATTGTATGATAGTTTCGAATATGAAAAAGAGGAACTTAACAATGTAAAATATAGATTAAAGAATGAAATTGAAACAAATAAGATGCTTGAGGAGAAATATACAGTATTGAGGGATGAGATAGCATATTTAAAGAATAAACTTAAATCAGTTACGGAAGAAAAATTAGAATTGGAAGGTAAGATAAATAAAATTGGAGTAGAGGGTGACTTAAATAAAAACACTACTATAAATAATAAATTTATAGAAAAAAGTACTCTTAAAAAGAATAAAAAGGATTCTAAAAAATGGTTTTGGAAAGATTAAAAATTATTTAAAAATATATAGAAAGTATTAGCTGCAATGTGATATATTAATATTATAATGTATAGTATACTAATGATGAATAAAGTATAACTTATTATAATGTTAATTAATTTTAGAAGGAGAAAATAAAATGATTTTCTACGATGAAAATAATTTAAAGGTTATAGAGAAAGATTTAAGATATCTCAAATTGTTATCTAAGCAATATCCTACAATATCAAGTGCAAGTACAGAAATAATAAATTTACAAGCTATACTAAATCTACCAAAGGGAACTGAGCACTTTATAAGTGATATTCATGGAGAATATGAATCATTTACGCATATGCTTAAGAATGCCTCTGGTGTTTTGAGAAGAAAAATAGATGATGTATTTGGAAACTCATTAGTTGAACATCAGAAGTCAGCACTTGCTACTTTAATATACTATCCTGAACAGAAACTGGAATTAGTTAAAAAAACTGAAACAAATATAAAGGATTGGTATAAAGTAACACTTCATCAGCTTGTAGAAATATGTAAAAATGTAAGCTCAAAATATACAAGGTCAAAGGTTAGAAAGGTACTTCCTCCGGATTTTGCATATGTTATTGAAGAACTTCTTCATGAACAGGGAGATAGAATAGATAAGCAAGATTATTATAATGGTATTATAAATGCTATTATAGATATAAATAGAGCGGATCAATTCATTGTAGCAATATCAAAAGTTATACAGAGATTAGCTGTGGACAGGCTTCATATAATAGGAGATATATATGATAGGGGACCTGGAGCAGATATAATACTGGATGCTCTTATGGAACATCACTCCGTTGATATTCAATGGGGAAACCACGATATATTATGGATGGGTGCGGCATCAGGCTGTGAAGCGTGTGTTGCAAATGTTTTAAGGATTTCACTTAGATATGCAAATTTAAGAACTATTGAAGATGGATACGGTATTAACTTATTACCTTTAGCTACATTTGCTATGGACACATACGATGATGATCCATGCAAAGATTTTATACCAAAAACGATAGACAAAAATATAAGTGAAAGTGAAATATCCCTTTTTGCAAAAATGCATAAAGCAATAGCTATTATTCAATTTAAGGTTGAAGGCAACATTATAAAAAGAAGAGCTGAATTTGGAATGAATGACAGATTGCTTTTGGATAAAATAGATATAGAAAAAGGTGAGATAAATCTATATGGTAAGATATATAAATTAAATGACACTAATTTTCCGACAATCGATTTTAAAAATCCTTATAAATTGACTAATGGAGAAAGTGAATTAATTGATAAACTCACTAATTCATTTTTAAATAGTGAGAAATTACAAAAACATATAAACTTCTTGTATAGTAAGGGTTCTATGTATTTAGTATGCAATTCAAATTTATTATACCATGGATGTATTCCATTAAATAAGGATGGAAGTTTTAAAGAGGTAAAGATAGGAAATATAAAATATAGTGGGAGAAGTTTACTTGATAGATTTGATAGAGTCGCAAGGGATTCGTACTTCTTTAAAAATGACGAACGTGTTAAAAGATATGGTATGGATATGATGTGGTATTTATGGTGTGGACCAGATTCACCAGAATTTAGTAAAAAAAGAATGACTACCTTCGAAAGATATTTTATAGATGATAAAAATACTCATTATGAGGAAAAAAATTATTACTATAAATATAGAGATGATGAAACTATATGTAAAAATATCTTAACTGAATTTAATTTAGATCCAGAAGAGTCCCATATAATAAATGGGCATATACCTGTAAAGACTAAGGAGGGTGAAAACCCCATAAAGGGAAATGGGCGTTTACTTGTTATAGATGGAGGATTTTGTAAGGCTTATCAGCCTCAAACTGGCATAGCAGGATATACTCTTATTTATAATTCATATGGATTACTTTTGACATCACATGAACCATTTACTGCCATACAGGATGCAATAAAAAATAATGAAGATATAATTTCGTCTACTAAAATACTGGAACATGCTGTTAAAAGGAAGAAAGTTGCAGATACAGATATAGGGCGTGAGTTAGAAGAGCAAATTGCTAATCTTGAAAAGCTTCTTACAGCTTATAGGAAAGGTTTTATAAAAGAAGAAAATTCATCAGATATATTTTAAAATCCAATAAGGGTAGGAGATTTCCTATCCTTATTACATTAGAGATGAAAATATTTTACAGAAGGCTTCAAAAGCTTTTATGTAAGGAGGAAGATTATCAAAATAGTCTATAGAAATTCTTCTGCTATGTTTTAAGTCCTCAAAAAATAAGTTTTCGAGTTCTTCTGTGACTTCTTCATCGTATATCATAGCATTTATTTCATAATTGAGTTCATAGCTTCTTATATCCATATTTGAGGTACCTATTGTACAGAGTGTGCCGTCTACGGATGTAGTTTTTGCATGTACAAATGCATTTTTATTATAAAAATAAAGTTTTACCCCATTTCTCACTAGATCTTCAAGATAAGTTATAGAAGCATAATGAACAAGAATATGATCATATCTTTCAGGAAATAAAATAATTACATCTATTCCACTTAAAGATGCTATTTTTAAGGCATTTAATATACTTTCAGTAGGTATAAAGTAAGGAGTCGTTATGTAAACATGTCTTTTTGCGGTACTTATCATTTTTAAAACTGCCTGCTCGATTGCAGGAAATTCAGAGTCAGGACCACTTTTTATAAGTTGCATTAATTTTCCATCATAACTATCATATTCGGGAAAGAATTCCTCAAAATTATCTCCATAGTAGAATAATTCTTTATTTGCTTCTTTAATCGTAGCAAAATCATCCAGGAATACGGCCTGCAGTCCATATATAAAATCGCCTTTTACCATTATATGTGTATCTCTCCAATATCCGAATTTGCTTTTACCTATATATTCATCACCAATATTTATTCCACCAAGAAAACCCACTTTACCGTCGATTATCACTATCTTTCGGTGGTTTCTATAATTTATTTGTGTATTTATGTACTTTAAAAAAGGAGCTAAAAAATAAGAATAATAAACTACATCGACTCCGGCGTCTTTTAAATCTCTTATATAACTTTTTTTTATTCCAATGCATCCGACTTTGTCTAATATAAATCTTATTTTAACGCCTTCTTGTGCTTTTTTTATTAGGATATCCTTTATTTCATTTCCTATAGTGTCACTTTTTACAATATAATATTCCAGATGAATATGATTTTTTGCTTTTAAAAGTTGTTTTTTTAGTTCCTTGAATTTTTCAGTTCCATCTTTAAAAATTGTTACACTGTTATCTCTAAAAAGTGGTGATTCACTGTTTCTTGAAAGCAATTCTATTAATGCCGAATACTCACACGCGTTACTGCCGCGCATAGCTTCGTAAATAAGTTCTTCTATGTTTATATTTGTCTCATCATGTAATTTGTGCTTTTTCCAATTTCGACCAAGAAAGATATATAGAAATAAACCTATAGGAGGAAGTACGATAAAAATTGCCAGCCATGCAATGGTTTTTTCTGGATTTTTTCTTTCTAGTATTATAACGATTATTGAAACCATGATATTTATTAAGACTATTAGATATAATGTGTATTTCAATTGTTATTTATCCCCCTTGTTCTTAGAGTATAATTTTAGTAGGCAAAGGTAGTAATAATTACTGGTTAAAATAATAAAGGAGATACAAAAAGTATCTCCCATGTACATAAAAATCCATTATAATATAAGTTGATAAGACTATATAGAAATGGGTGAGATTATGTACAATTTAAACGATACTTTAAGTTTAAATGATAATGAAATAACTTTCAATAGTTTAGAGAAAAAAATATATAAATATGCGTGTGATACAGCATGTGAAATTCTAAGAGAGGTGCTTTCGCACCTGGACCGGAGGTTAATGGATGAAAGAGATGCCGAAATATATAGAAATAAAGGATTAAGGCATACGTGTATAAAAACTATTATGGGAGATGTAGAATTTGACAGACGTATATATGAATACAAAACTGATCAAGGGAAAAAGGCATATAAATTCTTACTGGATGAATACTTAAAAATGGATACAATAGGCCATATTTCAAGCACTTTAGTAGAAAAAATAGTAGACAATGTAACCAATGTGTCTTATAGGAACACTTCAAATAATATTAAAGAACTGGCAAACCAGGAAATCAGCCATACGGCAGTATGGAATGTAGTACAAAAATTAGGTTCTAAAATAGAAGAAAAGGAAGAGAGGAAGATACTGCTGAATAAAATGGGAAAATTAAAGGGCTCAAGGGAAGTTAAGGCCTTATTTCAGGAGATGGACGGCATCTGGTTAAGCATTCAGGGGAAAGATAAACCTAAAGGAAGGAAGTCTAAAAAGAAAGAACTTAAGCTGGGAGTAACTTATGAGGGCTGGAAAAAGAGAGGTGGCAGAAAAGACGGCTATGTAGTTCATAATAAAACAGCATGCGCCAGCTTTGGAACAAGTAAAAAATTCAAGGAACTTAGTGATGCCGCCATTGCAGAAGTATATAACACAGATGAAATAGAAGTAAGAATTTTGAATGGGGATGGTGCCCCATGGATAAAACAGAGCATGGGTGGAGAAGGCGTATATTTTCAGTTAGATCCATTCCATAAAAGTCAGGCAGTACTGAGAAATATGGAGGATAAAAAGGAAGCATATAAACTCATGAAAATGCTGCATGACGGAAAAATAGATAAGAGTTTTGAATACTTAACAGGTCTTATGGTTAAGTATACTAATAACGAAAAAAAGTTTAAGAAATTAGAAAAACTGTATACATATCTCTTTGAAAATAAGGCAGGATTAGTGCCATATCACTTAAGAGAAGAGATAAAGATGCCGGAGGCACCTGAAGGACTGGAATATAGGAATTTAGGCACAATGGAGCATAATATTTGTGACATACTGGCCCAGAGGATGAAAGGGAGAAAAATGAGCTGGTCTATAAAGGGTGCAAATAATCTGGCAAAAATACTGGCAGAAAAAGCTGGTAAAAGAATATACCAAACAATCGATGAGATATGTTCAGGTTCTATTTCAGATGATAAACTGGAGAAAATAAAAGAGGTTATAACATTAACGGCAGCTGATGTTAACAAGAAACCTAAGAAGAGCAGGTATTACCATATACATAAAGCAGGGATACCATTTACAGGCTGCGCCGTAACCAATGGCAGAAAAGCGATACAGAGCTTTTTTCAGGAAAGAAATCTCAGTGAACTGGTTTATAGATAATTTAAAAACTCGGGATAAAAAGTTAACAGGATAAGTGCGCCCTTCCGGGCTGTGGACGGGGCCATACGGGAAGAAAAATATCAACTGAATTTACAATGGAAATTTTAAAAAATAAAATTGCCCACTTTAACTTGACACAAACCCCCTTGTTATTTGAGTTGTTTTTATTTTTATTTGAATATATAATATAAATGACTGTGCTGTATGTTACTTAAGTATATCATATTTAATTAGATTTAAAGATATCTATATTATTTCGTTAATTAAATTTTTTATAAAGGAGAGGGTACATATGGATTTTGGTGAAATATTATATTATTCTGCTACCCCTATATTTTTAATATTATTTGTATTTTTAGTAATTTTACTTATAAAGATAATAAAAGGCAATAAAAATAGATAAAATGTGACGATTATAAAAATTATATTTTTAGTTTGTTTTTATTGTATTTGGGAGTTGATAGTATGAAGTCGATTATATTATATTTGAAATTTGTATTTTTTATAATAGTGTCTGTACCCAAAAAAATTAAGATAGATCATTTAAGGAAGATCGGAAGAATAGAAGATGCTGAAGCCTTATCAAGAAAATATCTTCTAAAATGGGCGAATTTCACAGTAAAAGAGGCTGGAATAACTCTTCATGTTGACGGAATAGAGAATTTACCAGATACAAGCTGTCTGTTTGTATCAAACCATCAAGGATTACTTGATATACCAGTATTGATTACTGCAGTTAATAGACCTATTGGATTTATAGCGAAAAAAGAACTACTTAAAGTAAAAATAATAAGTGGGTGGATGAAGGAAATTCATTGTGTGTTTATAGATAGAACAAATATAAGAGAATCTGTAAAATCAATAAATAAGGGCGTAGAAAATTTAAGGAATGGCTATAATATGTGTATTTTCCCTGAAGGAACTAGGAGTAAGGGAAAACCTGTTGCTGAATTTAAAAAAGGTAGTATGAAGCTTGCATTAAAATCAAATTCTCTTGTTGTCCCGGTTGCAATAAATGGAACATACAAAGTTTTGGAGGCTAATGGCTGGAGGATTAGGCCTGCAGATGTAATTGTTAAGATATTAAAACCAATTGATACCCAGAAAATCTCAAAAGATGAGAGACGTGATTTATCAGATATAATCAGAAATTCTATAATGGAAAATATGTGAAGCACTATATGTTAATTTTACTTGTGGAATATTCTTAAAGCTATGATATAATAAAAGTATAGAATTGATTTTTATAGTGGGAGGGGAAAAATTGTTTAAGTGTGAAGTCTGCGGCAAAGAAGCCGACAAACATCATATAGTCTATAGAAGTCAAGGTGGAGTTGATTTTCCAATTAATTTTAAGTATCTATGTCCTGAACATCACAGGGGAAAAAATGGTCCTCATAAGAACAGACAGCTTGATTTAAAATATAAACTGGAACTTCAAGAAAAATTAGAAAAAATATTGGTTAAAGAATTTTATACTATAGATGAACTAGTTACACTGCTTAAAATAAATAAAGGTATGCTAAAGAGACTGCTTAGGGAATATAAATTATATAAAGAAGGCTATAAAAAGGCTGATATAATATATAGACTTATGGGCAAAAAAGTTTATACTAAAGATATGTTAGAAAACTATTGTGATTTTATAGCAAATTTTTAATTGTATACAGAACTTATGTTGAGTAAAGTGGATGGCAAGTGGATGTTTTTGTAACTCACTTGTCATTTTCTGTAATATGAGGTATTGTATATGTAACTAAATATATCCGTATAGAATATTTTTTATGAAAGGAGCTGTAACAATTATGAATGAGGATTTGTTAATGCTTTTTAGTATAGAAGAAATTAGAAGTATTATTACGGGACTTAAAATATCACTTGAATCTATATATAGAGGAGATACTGAAATATCAGAAGAAGAAATTATAAGAATAGAGGATATGCTTAAGAAGATGCAGTATGTTGAAAGAGAGTATTCTGATAAAACTGACTAAAGTTTTAAAGAATATACTAATATAACTTATTAATAAAAAGGAGGGAGTCATGAACATAGCTTTTTTTCTAACACCAAAGAAGGATGTTGTGCATGCCTGTATAAGTGGAACCATGAGACAAGCCATTGAAAAGATGGAACGTAGTGGTTATACGGCTATTCCAATTATAGATGATAAGGGTAAGTATGAAGGCACTTTAACAGAAGGTGATTTACTCTGGAAAATAAAAGATACGCAAGAATTTAATTTTAAGGATACGAGCAAAATAATCATTAGAGATATAATTAAAAAAGTAAGGAATAAGCCTGTTCATATTGACGAGGATATAGAAAATCTTATATCTTTGGCAGTAAATCAGAATTTTGTACCAGTTGTAGATGATAATGATATATTTATAGGGATAATTAAGAGAAGTGAAATAATTAATTACTGCTATAAATTACTTGTTAAGAATTCTATGATATAAATTTAAAAACTTGAAGAGACATATTAGTATTGAATACTATTCAGTGCTAATTGTCTCTTTTTTAAATACCTTAGCGGTTGCTATTATTTCTTATAGCTCTTGCTTTAGCATTTATACTCGCGGGATTACCACGATTTAAATATCCTGTTTCAGAATTTCTACTCTCATTACTATGATTTAACATTGCCTTAGTTTTATCATCTTGATTATCTAATCTTTTTTTCTGCATATAAATTTTCACCTCCTAAAAACAAGATTAGTTTGGAGTTTTTAAAATAAATTTATGCAATCTCATTTCGACTGTTGACAAGTATAATTATTGGTGATATTATACATACAATATATAAAATCGTTGATGAGGAAGAGTAACTAATTTAGTTTAGTCGAAGAGAGTTGAGGATGGTGTGATCTCAATATTTGAGCTTATTAGTGAATGGACCTCTGAGAAGTAAATCGAAATTCGTTTAGAAGAGTAGTGGTTACCGTTTGCCATACGATATAATGGCTAGGATATGTTAGTATCTTAAATAAGAGGCGTTTTTACGTAATTTAGGTGGTACCGCGGAAGTGTATCTCCGTCCTAATAATATTATTAGGACGGAGTTTTTTTATTTTTTAATTTGATAGATGGAAGCCGGCTTTTTATATAAATGATGAATTAATCTAAAATTATTAGATGTTTTATATCGAGAGGAGATTATTAATTATGAATGTAAAAAAGATGATTATAAATTCACTGCTTCTGGCAATAGGAGCAATATTACACCAATTGACACCACCATTGATTCTTGGAATGAAACCTGATTTTTCTTTGGCTATGTTGTTTATTATAATGATATTGAATGATGATTACAAATCATGTGTATGTTCAGGACTTATAGCAGGAATATTAGCAGCAGCAACTACTGGTTTTCCTGGAGGACAAATACCTAATGTTATAGATAAAATTGTAACTGTGAATATAATGTTTTTAGTATTAAAACCTTTTAGGCAGAGGGTTAATAACCAGATAAAGATTGTATTTACTACAGCTATTGGAACTTTTATAAGTGGAACTACATTTTTAAGTGTTGCTTTTGTGATAGTTGGACTTCCAACAAGTTTTAAAGCATTATTTTTATCAGTAGTTGTTCCGGGAGCAATTATAAATACTATAGCTGGGGTGATATTATTTAATGCTGTAAATATTGCTATAAAAAGAAAGGCAGCAGCTTAAACTTAAGATGAATTATTTATTGAATGCTAGAGGTTTAAAAGTCAGAAAACTAGTATAATAATATAAAAAAAGACATGTGCTATTACAATGTCTTTTTTTATTATTTAACAACTTTCGATTTCACAATTTTCATAGGGTTTGTAATTCTAGGCTTAACTTATGCTTGTAAATTCTAATAGGGTTTGTAATTCCAGGATTAAGTTATACTCCAGCTGCCACTTCCAAAATTCGTCACCTAAAAAATTTCTAGTAAGTCTAAGTTCGTATTTATAAAAATCTAAGCAGATTTTATAAACTCGCAGGCTCAAACATATAAAATCCACTAAGATTTTCAAAAATACTTCACTAAGACCTACTAAAAAATTTTTTAATGTGCCTACATTTTGGAAATGTCAACTTACGTATAACTTAATCCTGGAATTACAAACCCCATGAGCGTAAAGTTAAGCCAAAATTTAGCACCAGGTAATTAAATTTACAGTTATAAAATAAATAAAAAAGGTCACTCCTAAAGGTAAATAAAAAAACAAGGGGTGATCTTTATGAAAAACAATACAGTAGGTAGTATGCACAAATTAGAAAAAATTATTAGTGATATTTTAAGGAAAAATATAAATAAAATAGCAGTAGATACTAAATTCACTAAAAGGTTTAGTAAATTAGATGGATTCACATTTTTTAAGGCATTTACATTCGGGATATACAGCCTTCCGGCCCCATCATTAAGAACTATATCAGATTTTTGTGAAGACATATCTACTGGTTTAACTCTATCAAGACAGGGTTTAGAAAACAGGCTTCCAGTGGGAGCAAAGTTTTTAAAAGCTGTTTTAAAGCATATTATCGAAGATAAAATGGTTAGAACATTAAAAAAGATAGATAGGGAGCTTAGCTTATGAGTTGGGTAATTATGATAACAAATGTAGATAGGTATCAAGCAAGTGCAGACATGCTGTTTGATATTTATAGATTAAGATGGCAGATAGAGCTGTTATTTAAGTGCTGGAAAAGCTATGCTAATATAAATAATGTAAAATCGGCAGGGTTATTATATGATATTCTAGTGAAACTCGGTAAAAGTTGCAAATGAGAAAAGAGAAAACGTAAATCTACAGAGGAAAGGTTAATGGATTATTACATTCCTCCTGCAGATTGGAATTAATTGTATTAGCTTTACACGTATGTTATAAACCCTATATTGATTAGAAAATAGTTTGAATTTACTTTTATTATGGTATGTAATTTGATGCACAAATTTGAAATAAAATAATAAGATATAGTGGATGCATTTTTTTGAGGGGTTATTTAAATTGAAAGCTGATATTATATTTGAAGGCGGTGGTGTTAAGGCCATAGGTTTTGTTGGTGCTGTTTGTGCACTTGAGCAAAATGGTTACAAATGGGGAAAAGTTGCGGGTAGTTCTGCGGGGGCAATAATAGCATCGCTAATAGCTGCAGGGTATAATGGTAAGGACTTGAAGAACATAATGATGAATATAGATTATACTAAATTTATTGGTAAAGGCAGGTATTTGTCTCTTCCATTTAGAATACTTAATATAATATTAAGAAAGGGTCTGTACTCAGGTGATTATATAGAAAATTTTGTGGAGGAACTTTTAGAAACTAAACATAAGACTAAGTTTAAGGATGTGAGTTTAAATGGAGAATCGAATTTAAAAATAATAGCAGCAGATGTTACCCAAAAGAAACTTCTTATACTTCCAGATGATATAAAAGATTATGGAATAGATCCTATGGAATTTAAAATTTCAACTGCTGTCAGAATGAGTGTAGGTATACCATTTTATTTTAGGCCAGTTTATATAAAGTATAATGGTGTGAATAATTATATTGTTGATGGTGGTATACTCAGTAACTTTCCAGTTTGGATATTTGACGTAGAAGGGGTTCCAAGATGGCCGACATTTGGGCTTAAGTTTGAAAAATCTGAAAAAGGTTATAGTAATAGAGATGACAATTTCATTTCATACGTATTAGATTTGGCTGAGTGTATAATAGAAACTTATGATGAAAAGTATATATCTGATAAAGATATGATTAGAACTATATCAATACCAACTTTGAATGTTAAAACTACTGACTTCAATATAAGTAAAGAGAAAAGCATGAAATTATTTGAAGCTGGTTATAAGACTGCTGAAGAATTTTTTACTAGATGGAATTTTAGGAAATATGTTGATAAACACAGAAAATAAAATTGGATAAAAGATACAGGTGATTTTTATGTCTGAAAAATATTGGCCGGAAACGGTTATACTTTGGGGAGCTGGGGCTACTAAATCCCTTGGACTTTATGCAACTAGAGAATTAATACAGATTGTAGTAAAAATAAATAAAAATGATTTTTCATTTTTGGAGGGTAAAAATGAAAAATTGAGATATGCTTTCAAGAAGTTGGTCACCGAGGATTTAGTAAAAGACCCCATACTGTGTAAGATATATGATTTAGAAGCCCTTCAGCTTATAATAGGAACAAATACAAAGGTAAATATGCATGAGCTTTTTACAATGCTTGATCAATTGATTGGCAATAAAATGGGATTTAATGCATTTATATCTGGAAAAACTTATTTTTTAAGAAGAGAAAGAGTAGAAGGAGCCAAAAGATGTCTTATTTTACTTATTGAGGAATTAGAAAGATTAAGTATACAGTTTGAGCCTGGATATATGAATAAAGATGAACTTACACCATATTATGAATTTTCAAGGACACTTACAGACCTTATGAAAGAAGAGGCATTTGAATTTGATAAGAGAGGATATGTAAGAACAAGCAGAAGGTTTTATTTATATTCATATGCAATTATATCTTTTAATTGGGATCCAATAATAATGTGGAATATTTTTAATGCACATAAAGAATTTAATGATAAGTCGGTATTTTTGAATTGTGGATTAAAATTAAGATTATTTGATGATTTTGGTACACAGATAGCTGGAAAGAAAATAGACAGTATTAATAATGAGATATGGTATACTGTTGGAGAACCTCAATGTAAAAGAATAAATGATTATGAATATCCATCTAGAATTATACGTATTGGGAAGATATTATTTCCACATGGAATTTTTGATTCAAGAGTATGCCCGGAATGTGGTAAATATATAACTACTTTTGGTGGAAGTTGGTGTAGGTTATCTACTGAAGTTTTTGGACCATCTATAGTAGATGAATTGCAGAAAAACTGGAAATATAGAAGCGAGAAGGAATTGAAAAGCAGACATGGGGCAATAGAATGTCCTTATTGTGGACAAATAACATATCCGTCTGATATGCCGCTTATAATGCAAACAATGGCTAAAAAGCAAAGTATTGCACCACTTGAGGAGGTTAAAACAGAAGTTGGCCTTTTGATGAAAAATGCAAAACATATAGTATTTGCAGGGTATAGTCTTCCGATAGATGATATAATGGTGAAAACTTTTTTTATGTCGTCTATAGCTGGAAATGATAAGAGAAGATTAAAATGTACTGTTCTAAATTATGATAAAGACTATTCAGAATGTGGATGGATTACCGGAGATAAGATATCAGATTATCTAAAGTGCAGTACAAATAAAGAAGTATCTGAGTGTATAGAAAATGTCTGTGATATATTTGATATAGAAAATGTACGTGTATCCTTGGAGGGAATACCAAATATATTTATGGAGAATGGAAAGTGCAGCAGAGAAAAAATAAAGGATTTATTATATCCGAAAGAATATTTTAAAGGAGGATTTCCAATAACCAGGGATTAACTTTGTGGAGGTACTTTTCATTAAAGTAAATTAATATGTCGATTTAGAAATTTATAGGGTTTATAACTGAAAGCTTAACTTATGCTCCGGCCGGGATTTCCAAAATACGTCACGTAAAAAATTTCTAGTAAGTGTAAGCTTGCGTTCATAAAAATCTAAGCAGATTTTATAAACTCGCAGGCTCAAACATATAAAATCCACTAAGATTTTTAAGAACGCTTCACTAACACTTACTACAAAATTTTTTAATGTGCCTAAATTTTAGAAATCCCGGTCTACGCATAAGTTAAGCTTAGAATTACAAACCCTATATAAATATAAACTGAGTAATTGCCGGTAATTTTTTGCCGGCAATTACTTTAAACTGTTGTAAATTAAATCTAAATTTGAAGCCATAGATTGTAAATAATCTTTATTGTCCTCTTTGCTTTCAATTGTGTATATTTTTTTAACTTTTGCATTGACTTCTGATGCCAGAGTTTCAGATATTTTGGGGCTTACCATTTCTTCAACAAATATAGTTTTAATTTTATTTTTTCTGCAGTAATCAGTAAGTAACTTTAGTTGTTTTGCACTTGGCTCTTCAGATGCAAATACATCTTCTATACTTCTTTGTTCTAATCCGTAATCTCTGCAGAGATATGCAAATGCAGCATGCCCTGTAACAAAACTTTTATTTGGAACTGATTTTAATTTCTCATTGTAAGAATTATATAGTGCATCTATTTTCTTAGAAAAATCATTGAAATTTTTCTCATAGTAAGATTTATTTAAGGGATCTGCCTTAACAAGTGCATCTCTTATATTTTTTGATTCAATTTTAGCGTTTTTTAGACTAAGCCATATATGAGGATCATATTGACCATGCTCCTTTATTTCATTAGAATCACCATTTTTTATAGGAGTTATTCCTTTTGAGGCATTGGTAACAATCAAATTTTTATTGTCTATTGATTCAAGGGTTTTATCTACCCAGTTTTCCATTCCAAAACCATTATATATGAAGACTTTTGAATCACTTATATTTCTCATATCCTTTACTTTGGGTTCAAAATCATGAGGTTCTGTTCCTTCTGGTACTAAGGTTTCTATATCTATTTTATCTTTACCAATAGCATAGGCAAATTCACGAAGAGCGTTAAATGTAACTACAACTCTTATTTTTGAATTTGAATTCTTTACAGTATCTTTATGTATATTATTACCACATCCAGTAAAAAATAATATTATAGTTGCAGTTATAAATATGGCAAGCACTTTTTTTGTCTTCAACATATTATCACTCCTAAAAATTTATGTTGCAAATCATTTGCATTTACATATATAATATATTATGTGAATTGAATTTGTCAATAAATAATAGGAGGACATATACATGCTTAAGATCAATAATTTATATTTTTCTTATAATAATCTTGCGCCATATATATTAAATAATATTAATCTTACTATAAAAGATGGAGAATATGTTTCTATATTGGGCGAAAATGGTTGTGGAAAATCAACATTGATAAAATTAATACTTAATATATTATCGCCTACAAGTGGCACTATAGTTAATGATGCTAAGAATGTCGGATATGTAGCACAAAAATCTGATTTTTTAAACTCTGATTTTCCAATTACAGTTTATGAAATGCTTGATTGTTATAGAAAAATATTAAAAATAAAGGATAAAAAAATAGTTGAAAAGAGCCTGGATAGAGTGAGTATGTTAAAATTTAAAAATTCATTAATAGGCAATTTATCAGGAGGACAATGTCAAAAAGTATTTATAGCAAGAGCATTAATGGGAAATCCTCATTTGCTTATTTTAGATGAGCCGTCTACTGGTGTTGATATAAAAAGCCAAAGAGAGATTTATTCATTGATTAAAAGTTTAAACAGAGATACAGGTATAACGGTCATATCAATAGAACACAACCTTAAGGCAGCGATTTCAAATTCATCTCTTATATATCACATTGCAAATGGTAATGGACATATGTGCAAACCAGAAACGTACATTAATGAATACGTGGAAGCCAATGGAGGTAATAAATTTTATGTTTGATTATACATTCATGCGAAATGCTTTTGCAATAGCAATCCTAATTTCTATTTTATGCCCCTGTATAGGTATATTTTTAGTGCTTAGAAGATATTCCATGATAGGAGATACTCTTTCGCATACTTCACTTGCTGGAGTTGCGGTAGGACTTTTGGCACAAAAAAATCCTATTGCTGTTGCATTTTTGTTTACTTCAATATGTGGAGTTTTAATTGAATTTTTGAGGAATTATTTTAAAAAGTATGCAGAACTTATACTTGTCATAGTGATGTCATTAGGTGTAGGAATTGCAATTACGATAATGAGTTCTGGAGAACTTCATACAAATGTTGATTCATTTATATTTGGAAGTATCCTTACAGTAACTAAGGAAGATTTATATACGGTTTTAATACTTAGTATAATATCATATATATTGATGTTTTTCCTGTATAATCAACTTGTCTTCATTGCTTTTGATGAAGAAGCAGCAACAATATCTGGAATCAGGGTTAAACTTGTAAATTATATATTTTTAATATTGGTTGCTGCTACAGTTTCTGTTTCAATAAGAATAGTTGGAGTTCTTGTTTTGAGTTCAATGATTGCACTGCCAGTAGCAACTGCACTGCAACTTAAAAGAGGATTTAAAATTACTCTTGTATCTTCAATACTATTTAGTGTTGTGGATGTTTTAATAGGTCTATTTTCTTCATATTATATTGGCTGTGCGCCAGGAGGTTTGATTGCATTGTCATCCGTTATTATGCTGACTTTAGTGATGTCAATTAAAAAGATAGCATTTGTCAACTATTCCTATAAATTATCGAGTAAAAATATTATAAAAGAGAATAATTAAAGAATTTAAGTCTGATGATTATTGACATATACATGAATATGTGATATTAATTAGTTAAATAATAGTATTGTTTTGGGGAGCCTGTATTATAGGCTGAGAGTGAGATAGAATCTTAGACCCGTACTACCTGATTTGGGTAATGCCAACGTAGGAAAAACTTTACATAACTTTAAATATAGAGTTGTATAAAAAGTTTAGATAGGGAAGCATTACATGTTTCTCTATTTTTTTATGCAAAAAAGGAGATGTATTAAAATGGATTATACGACACAAATGGATGCAGCAAGAAAAGGGATAATTACAGATGAAATTAAGACAGTGGCAGAAAAAGAGAATATGGATGTTAATGAACTTATGAAACTTATTGCAGAGGGAAAGGTTGTTGTTCCAGCTAATAAAAATCACAAAAATTTAAGTGCAGAGGGAGTTGGAAAGAGATTAAAAACAAAAATAAATGTAAACTTAGGTATTTCAAAAGATTGCTGTAATATTGATTTAGAACTTGATAAGGTGAAAAAAGCAATAGATATGAAGGCAGAGGCTATAATGGATTTAAGCTGTTTTGGAAAAACCAAAGAATTTAGGACAAGGCTTATAGGTATGTCACCAGCTATGATAGGCACTGTACCTATGTATGATGCTGTTGGTTTTTATGATAAGGAATTAAAGGATATATCAGCTGAGGAACTTTTGGGAGTTATAGAGACGCATGCAAAAGATGGTGTTGATTTTATGACTATACATGCAGGTATAAATAGAGAAACAGCAGAAGTATTTAATAGAAATCCAAGACTCATGAATTTTGTATCCAGAGGAGGAAGTCTTCTTTATGCATGGATGAAACTAAATAATAAAGAAAATCCATTTTATGAATATTTTGATAAGGTTCTTGATATATGTGAAAAGTACGATGTTACAATAAGTCTTGGAGATGCATGCAGACCTGGATGTTTGAATGATTCAACGGATGCAAGTCAAATTAAAGAACTTATGACACTGGGAGAACTTGCGAAGAGAGCCTGGAAAAGAAATGTACAGGTAATGATAGAAGGACCAGGGCATATGGCTTTAAATGAAATAGAAGCTAATATGATGATGGAAAAAAAGTTATGTCATGATGCACCATTTTATGTTCTAGGACCTATTGTGACTGATATAGCACCAGGCTACGATCATATAACTAGTGCAATTGGCGGAGCAATTGCAGCAACCTACGGGGCTGATTTTTTATGTTATGTAACACCGGCAGAGCATTTAAGACTACCAGATTTAGATGACATGAAGGAAGGCATTATAGCAACTAAAATAGCAGCACATGCAGCAGATATTGCAAAAGGTGTCAATGGAGCTAGAGATATAGATAATAGTATGGCTAAAGCAAGAAGAGAACTTGACTGGAATAAAATGTTTGAATTTGCAATAGATCCAGATAAGGCTAGAATGTATAGAGAGAGCTCTAGACCGGAAGACGAAAAAACTTGTACAATGTGTGGAAAAATGTGCGCTGTTAGGAATATGAATAAAGTTATGGAGGGTAAAAATATAAATATATTAAGAGATGATAATTAAATTTTGAAGTTATAAAATTTATTAAAAGAACTGCTGAATAATATCAGCAGTTCTTCTTTTTTTGTCGGTATTTGTGTTAAATAGCAATAAGTTGATATTTTATATGATTATTATAACTAAAAAGGTTAATCTTAAAGATATATTAATAAATATGGTATTATCTACGATAATTGAATTGTAATATTTTAATATGAGTTACTTAAGGAGGAATTTATATGAGAAACAATGCAATATTAAAGAAGTCTGTGAAATTTAAGATCTTAAGAATACCGATAATTATAATTTTTGTTGTAGTAGCCCTAATAGCGTGTATGTCTATATATGAAGTGAAAAGTAAAATATTGCTGCAGATGGAGACAGATGGACTGGTGATGGCAGATCATGTTTCGAGTGAAATAGAGAGAAATAATAGTTCTATAGATGAATTAAATGGATCTATAGATACTAGAGTAAAGACTTTAAGTAGCTTTTTAAATGCTAATATGGACAAGGCAAATGATGATTATTTGACTTTACTTTCTAAACAGTTTGAAGTTAATGAAATAAATATTGCTGATCCATCTGGAAAAACTATATATACAAATTTGCCAACAAATGTGGGTTATGTGTACGATAGTAAAACGGATGCATATAGGGTTCTGAAGGGAGAAAAGAATTTCTCTATGGAGGATATAAGAAAAAGTACACTATCAAATGATTATTATAAGTATGGAAGTATGCGCCTGGATAATGGAGGTATAGTTCAGATAGGAATTTTAGCAAATGCTGTCCAAAAGTTGACATCTAATCTAGAAATGCAAAATTTTATGCAATCTTTGGTTAAGGATAAGAGTGTTGTATATGCAGCATTTATAGGCAGTGATTTAAAAATAAAGGCTCATAGTGATAAAACTAGAGTAGGCATCACTGTAAATGATATTGGCAGTAAAACTGCGGCTGCTCACGGAAAGACGTATTCTTCTCAATATAAATATGAAAATAAGATACCAGTATATGATGTTTTGGTTCCTGTCTCTAAAAATGGTAAAACTATAGGTGCAGTTGATCTTGGCATGTCTATGGAGAATGTAAATAAAACAGTACGTATGATTACAATACTTATTATTGTTTTAGCTCTTGCAGCATTTCTTATAGCTGTATTTATGCTTACCAAGGTATCAAAGAGCATAACTTCTCCTTTAGATGAATTAGTTATTTTTGCCAAAAAAATAGAGGATGGAGATTTAAATAATGAAATAGACATAAAAAGCGAAGATGAAATTGGTGTTTTAGCACGCAGCTTTAAGAACATGGGTAATGGCTTAAAGGATACCATAGCTTCTATAAAAGAAAACTCTGAAAAGGTCCAAGTTATGTCAAATGATTTGAATACTAATGCGGAACATATGACAAGTGCTGCAAATGAAGTTTCAGGAGCTGTCCAGGAAGTTGCGGAGGGAACTACAAAGCAATCTGAGGATTTGGTTTCTATATCAGAAAGCATGGAGAGACTGGGAGAAGAAATTCAAAATATATTTGATAAGCTTTCTCATGTGGAAGAAACATCTAATATTACAAAAGATAAGGCGGACAATGGCAAAAAAGAAATAAATATACTTTTGAAATCAATTACTGATGTAAAGGATTCATTTGAGGAAGTAGTTAAGAAAATAAATAATCTTGATAAAAGTGTTTCTAAAGTTGGAGGTATTACTGAGGTAATAAATGATATATCAGAACAAACCAATCTTTTGGCGCTAAATGCTGCAATAGAGGCGTCACGAGCAGGAGAAGCCGGAAGAGGTTTTTCAGTTGTAGCTGAAGAAGTTAGAACTTTAGCAGAGCAATCCCAGCAATCAACAGCTGAGATACAGGAACTTATTCAATCTATAAGTAATGAAACAAAAAATGTAATCTCAACTTCAAGTAAAGTTAAAGGTGTAGTTCAAGATCAGTCTTCAATAGTGGATAGCACAATGAAATCATTTGATGAAATGTCAGAGTCTATAGATAAAATAAAGCCACTTGTTGATGATGCATATAGATCTATAAAAGTTACTAATGAATCAAAAGATAGTATTTCCGGGAAAATTGAATCAGTAACCGCAGTGTCCGAGGAGACATCTGCATCTTCTGAAGAAATAGCAGCATCATCGGAAGAAATGTTTGCATCTTCTGAAAATGTTGCAAAATTTTCTGGTGATTTAAAGAAAGTTGTAAATGAACTTGAGCAAAAAATATCCAGATTTAAGATTTAAATAATTTATCTTAGAACTTTTAGTTCATATTAAGAACTAAAAGTTCTATTTTTTTTACAATTAAATAATTTATTGTATTATTTTAGATTTTATTGTAATATTTATATGTATCAAACGCGTACAAATTTACATAAATGTACGTCAATTTATTTAGAGGAGGAAAGTATATGAAAAATGATGATGGTATTCAAAAGTCTATAAAATTTAAAATCTTATCGGTCCCTATAATTATAATATTAATTGCAATTATTATTTTATCTGGTGTGTCAATATACATATCTAGAAATAAAATTCTATTTCAGATGAAAACCGATGGAATTGTTATGGCAAATCATGTTGTAAATGAAATCCAGAGAAATAGTAATTCTATTGATGAATTAAATAGTTCAATAAATACTAGAATAGAAACATTGGGAGGTTTTCTTGTAAGTAATTCAGATAAGATAAATAATGACTATTTAACACTTATGGCAAAACAATTTCAAGTTGATGAAATCAATGTGACTGACCCTTCGGGAAAGATAATTTACTCAAATATACCTGCAAGTTTAGATCAGGTATTTGATAGTAAAACCGATGCCTATAAAGTTTTAACGGGACAAAAAAGTGTATCTATAGAAAATATTAGAAAAAGCCGTGAAACAAGTAATTATTTTAAGTATGGTTCACTGAAGAAAGATGATGGGGGGATTATTCAAATAGGAATCCTGGCAAATAAGGTTCAAAAATTGACATCAAATTTGGAAATCCAGAATTTGATGGAAAATTTAGTTAAGGATAAAAGCGTGGTATTTGCTTCATTTATAAATGAGGATTTTAAAGTAACCGCTCATAGTGAGAAGAGTCAAGTTGGAACTGTTGTAAACGATAAAATGGAAAAGGACGCTATTACTAATGGAAAAATTTATACGTCTGAATATAAATATAAAGATAAAACGTCAGTTTATAACATAATAGTTCCTGTTGTTCAGAATGGTAAAAATGTAGGAGCATTTGATATAGGTATGTCTCTTCAGAATGCAAATAAGACGTTGTTTGAAATTATGGGCATTGTGATTATTTTGGCACTTATAGCATTCTTGCTGGCAGCATTTATATTAATTAAAGTGTCGAGAAGTATAACATTACCTTTGAATTCACTCGTGGCTGCAGCTAAAAAAATAGAAGACGGTGATCTGAATAATGATATAAACATAAATAACACAGATGAAATTGGTATTTTGGCACGTAGTTTTAAAAACATGAGTGATAGTTTAAAGAATACAATAGGCTCAATAAGGGAAATTTCTAATAAGGTTCAATCCATGTCAGACAATTTGAATACAAATGCTTCCCATATGACAAGTGCTGCAAATGAGGTCGCTGATTCTGTACAAGGGGTTGCTAAAGGTACAACAAAACAATCTGAAGATCTTATTTCTGTATCAGGAAGCATGGACAAACTTGACCAAGAAATTCAAAGTATATTTGACAAATTTTCTTATATTGAAAAGACATCTAAATCGTCAAAGGATAAATCTGATAATGGAAAGAATAATATGAAGCTGCTTTTAAAGTCAATAAAAGATGTTAAAAATTCATTTGAAGAGGCATCAAGGAAAATAAACAGTCTGGATTCAAGTGTTTCCAGGGTTGGAAATATTACAAAAGTTATAAACGATATATCGGAACAGACAAACTTATTGGCATTGAATGCTGCTATAGAAGCGTCAAGGGCAGGAGAAGCTGGAAGAGGATTTTCTGTTGTAGCTGAGGAAGTTAGAAACTTGGCAGAGCAATCACAGCAATCAACATCTGAGATACAAGGGTTGATTCAATCTATAAGTGTTGAAAGTAGGGATGTAATTTCTACTTCAGATAAGGTGAAAGATGTGGTTCAAAGTCAATCAGGCATAGTAGATAGTACCATTTCCTCATTTGAAGAAATGTCATTATTTATAGAAAAGCTTGGACCTTTAGTAGATGAGGCATATAAATCTATAAAATCAACTAATGAATCGAAGAATATAATTGCAGGTAAAATTGAATCTGTAACTACGGTTTCAGAAGAAACCTCAGCATCTTCTGAAGAAATAGCTGCATCCTCCGAAGAGATGTATGCATCATCAGAGAATGTTACAAAGTTATCTGATGAATTAAAGAAGATTGTAACTGAACTTGAACATAAAATATCTAAATTCAAAATTTAATGATTATATTTAAAACTTTTAAAGAATTAGAGCTAACCTATAGATAAGTTAGCTCTAATTTAATGTGTACTATTAAGGAAATATATTTACGAATTTTATAGAGTATATATCTCCAAGAGTCAGCTCTCCAGTACTTTCTTCCTTTAAAATAACATAACTTATGCCGACGTCTGTAAGTATACCTGTACGATCCTGTAGATTATTTGTACCAAGTAAAAATGTCATCCTAACTCTCTTGCCTATTTTAGTTTTTAAATATCCCTGAGTATATTCAGTCCCTAGATTTGTAGGAGCACCAGGGGCTTCTGCAAAATCAGATGTCTGATTTTGAGATTGTGTTGTCGCCGCCACTCTAGAAGGTGGGTCTATTTGTGTGTTAGTACTAGTAGAATGTTCTGCACCCTGAGTATCGCTAGTTTTTGAAGTATTAGTCATTTGGTCGTATGGGAACATATTTGAACCCGGAAAGTTAGGCGGTACGGTTCTATAGAAACAGTTCGTGCAATATGAATTAAAATCAGGAAACATCCAATTACCTCCACTTTGAATATTGATCAAAAAATTAAGTTTTAGCATAGAGTTCAGTAGGGTTATAAAAGCAATGTTGTCCAACACTAACTTGAAAACTACCAGAACCATTTGGTGGAAATGTATATGGGCAGTCAGGTGCAAATGGATTGAAGTACCATAAAGAATAACCAATATTATATAATCTATTACCAGCTAATGCCCAATCTGCTATATCATAGTGAATTTGATCGGGTGGATTTGCCCATATTGTTTGTGGGTTAGCAACACCACCCAATATTGATCTCATACAATCAAATTGACCTTTTTGATAAATTACTTTTCTGATATCTCCCTGACCTACCCGGTGATATTCACCGTAAGGGACTCTTACCCTATTCATGATAACAGTTGCAACTGCCTTCATACCGATTTCGCCTTCTCCACCAGCTTCACACTTTACGATACGTGCGAGCAATTCTCTATTTGAGTAAGACATATATTTTCACCTCATTTTGAATACAATATTTGTTTTGTAAGGCAGTTATAACATTTTTAAATTATATAATTATATAATTTAAAGCCTCCAATAAAATTAATTACACAATATTATATTATGAATGATATCAAATATATGTTACATAAATTAATAAACTTAAAGTAATTAAAAGGACAAATTTTTAGTAAAGTGATATAATAACTTCGTAAAAGATTAGGAGTGATATAATGAATGATATTGCAGGAAACGGCTGCGAGGTTATGGTTCCATATAATGAAAGAAAACCTCTTAGTGAAATAGAGAATAGTATCAGTAAAACTTATAAAAAACATATATGGTCTAAATTTGTGAAAGCTATAAAAGATTTTAAGCTTATAGAAGAAGGAGATAGAATTGCAGTAGCTGTATCTGGTGGCAAAGATAGTTTGCTTATGGCTAAATTATTTCAAAAATTAAATAAACATTCGCAGATTAAATTTGAAGTTGAATATATATCTATGGATCCCGGATATCATCCAGACATAAGAAAGCTTTTAATTGATAACTGTGAATACTTAAATATACCAATACATTTATTTAATTCAGATATATTTGAAGTAGTAAATCATATAGCGAAGGATTATCCATGTTATATGTGTGCAAGAATGCGAAGAGGAATTTTGTATTCAAAGGCAAAAGAATTAGGATGTAATAAGCTTGCACTTGGACACCACTTCAATGATGTTATAGAGACAACATTATTAAATATATTTTATTCTGGTAATTTTAAGACTATGCTGCCGAAATTAAAGGCAACCAATTTTAAAGGCCTTGAACTTATAAGACCGCTTTATTATGTAGAAGAGGATTATATTAAAAGATTTATAAAAAGAAGTGGAATTTGGCCGCTTAATTGTGCCTGTATGGTTGCAGCAAAAAAGACGGGAAATAAGAGATATGAAATAAAAGATTTAATTCAGGAATTAAAAGGAAATTTTAAAGATGTTGAAAAATCAATTTTTAAAGCTGCCCAAAATGTAAATATGGATTCTATAGTAGGATGGCAAAAAGATGGAGAAAAGTATTCTTTTTTAGATAATTATAATCAGAAATAAGTACATGTTGTACCATTAATTACATGATTAATTTTTCTTTTAAAGTACAAACTATGATTACAATAAAGTATAGTACAAAATACAATATAAAGAGGAGGAATTAATTATGTCATATAATAAAGTTTTAGTACCAGAGGCAAAGGAAGCTTTAAATCAATTTAAAATGGAAGCTGCAAGAGAAGTAGGAGTAACTCTTAAAGATGGTTACAATGGTGACTTAACATCCAGACAGAATGGTTCCGTTGGAGGACAGATGGTTAAAAAGATGATTCAAACATATGAACAGAGCATGAAATAATAATATACATTAATGGTGTCCTGAGCGTTGCTTAAGGCACCATTAATTTTATAGGGTTTGTAATTCCAAGCTTGAATTATATGTAAGCTTTCATTTTCAAAATTTGTCACGTAAAAAACTTCTAGTAAGTCTAAGTTCGTATTTATAAAAATTTAAGCAGATTTTATAAACTCGCAGGCTCAAACATATAAAATCTACTAAGATTTTCAAAAATACTTCACTAAGGCTTACCAAAAATTTTTTAATGTGCCTACATTTTGGAAATGTCAGCTTACGTATAACTTAAACTTGGAATTACAAATCCTATATGTAACTTAATTTTATGAGAAACATAATATAATTTAAGAAGCTATAATATAAAAGAATGGTGATATTATTATGTGTGGAATAGCAGGAATTGTCAACTTTAATAGAAATCTAACGGATGATAAAAATATAATAGAATCTATGACAGATACATTAAAGAAAAGAGGACCTGATTCGTATGGATATTATATATCTCATGATGTTCTGTTTGGACACAGGAGGCTTATAGTTGTAGATCCGGAAGGTGGAGTTCAACCAATGATTAAATTCTGTCATAATAAGAAATATATAATTGTTTATAATGGAGAACTTTATAATACTGAAGAAGTGAGAAAGGATTTATTAAAAGAAGGTTATAAATTTGACTCATACTCAGATACTGAAGTACTTTTAACATCATATATACATTGGGGAGAGGATTGTGTAAACCATATAAATGGCATATTTGCTTTTGCAATTTACTGTGAAGAGGATAAGAAAGTTTTTATTGCAAGGGATCATCTTGGTGTAAAACCTCTTTTTTATTCTATAAAGGATGGAAATTTAATATTTGGATCTGAAATAAAAACTATTTTAGCACATCCAATTGTTGAGCCGATACTAACAGAAGAGGGACTTACAGAGATATTTGCACTTGGACCTGCAAGAAATTTAGGGAGCGGAGTTTTAAAGGATATATTTGAAGTTCCGCCTGCAAATTATTTAATATTTACAAAGGATGGAGTTAAAGTCAAGGAATATTGGAAACTCAAATGTTATCCACATATTGAAACTACAGATGAAACGGCTGAACATGTTAGAAATATATTAGTTGATGCGATAAAACGTCAGCTTTATGCTGATGTTCCAGTATGTACATTTTTGTCAGGAGGACTTGATTCAAGTATAATTTCTGCGGTTGCAGCAAAAGAATTTAAAGCTAGAGGTAAAGTATTAAATACTTATGCAATAGATTATGAAGATAATGAACTATATTTTAAAAATGATGGTTTTGTTATAACTACAGATAGTACTTGGGCTAAAAGGGTGTCTGAATTTATAGGAAGTAAGCACCATAAAGTGTTAAATAATAATGAAAATCTTGCAAAAGCACTTAAGAATGCGGTTGAAGCAAATGATTTACCAGGAATGGCAGACATAGATTCATCACTTTTCCTATTTTGCAGGGCAGTCAGAGAAAATAATGTTGTCGCACTTTCTGGTGAATGTGCAGATGAAATTTTTGGAGGGTATCCCTGGTTTACAAGGGAGGAAATGGTGAATGCAAATACATTTCCATGGTCGAGATTTGTAAAACAGAGGAGTGAACTCTTATCACCTCAATTTAAATCTATAAATCTACAGGAATTTGTGGACGAAAAATATAAAGAGAATATAGCTAAGGTTCCATATTTGGATACAGATACTAGATATGCAAGAAGGATGCGTGAACTGGTTTATCTAAATATAAAGTGGTTTATGATAACACTTTTAACAAGAAAAGACCGTATGAGTATGGCAAATAGTTTAGAGGTGAGGGTACCTTTTGCAGATCATAGATTAGTTGAATATGCATTTAATATTCCACCTGAAATAAGATTTTATGGAAACAGGGAAAAGGGAATATTAAGAAAGGCAGCAGAAGGAATGCTTCCAAAGGATGTAATAGAGAGAAAAAAGAGTCCATATCCAAAGACATTTGATCCGGGATATACAAGATTAGTTCAAAATTGGCTTAGGGAAATTTTAAATGACAAAACTTCACCTATACTAAATATAATAGATTTAAAGAATGTAACCGAACTCATGGAAAGTGGCGGAGAATCATATAAAACTCCTTGGTTTGGTCAACTTATGAAGGGACCACAATTAATAGCATATCTTATACAGCTTAATTTATGGCTTGAGGAATACAACGTAAAACTAGAAATGTAAAATTTATAAAATGCATATATTGCGTATTAAGCATTGTTGTAGACACATAAGTAGAATTCTTACTCCCGTGAAATACTGTAAGGCTTTGACACGTTAAAACTTTTTATAAATCTAAAACTTGTGCTGTTAAAAATCTAAAAAACCTGGATAAACTCGTACCTCAGACAGTATCCAGAACTTTAAGATTTTTAACAGCACTTCGCCAGGATTTATAGAAAAAGTTTTAAATGTGTCTTCAGCCTTACAGTACTCCACTACATAAGAATTCTACTTATGTTTACATCAAATACTTAACATACCAATAAAAGTATATAAGTGATTTTATAACTTTATGTAAATTTGATAAACTTTCTGAATATAATTTCGCCTTTAGGGGTTTATGGTGATAGCCATATTGATTTAAAAGTCCTTTACTCCATTTAAACCTAAATCATATATAATCTCACCCATTTTCTTTTATAGTATTCGCAATTTACATTATAATTCCCATGATTGTATTCTCTTTATAAAGGTTTTACGGACGGTAGTCCTTGTATACATAGTATTAATCCCGGAGGGATATTTTAAAACTACAGAAATTATAATAAATAACAAAATTTTTCCCGGTAAAAGATTAAATATATTTAAAACTAAAATAACCTACCCCTCATAAGAAGAACAGAACGCCCTAACGGGCTTGAAGGCTTACAGCCTTCCTTCTTTAAGTTATAGTAATGACTGTACTAATTTAATTATTAGGACGTTAACTTCCCGGGTATATAGTAAAACTCACATTTAAATTTAAATAATTCAATAGGACTAATCGTCCTGGAATCATTTCATTTATCTAAAATTTTAGTTAAATATCTTTTATGCCCAAAAAGATCTTAAAGTTCTGAATATACTATCTGAATTACAGGTTATTCAGACTTTTTTAGTTATCTTAACAGATGTCTAAAACTGCAATTATAGTATAAATCAATATGGCTATCGCCATAAACCCTTAAAGGAGAAATCATATTTATCAAGTTTACATAAGGTATATAATTATTTATATACTTTTATTAGTATATCAAGCATTTATTGATTTAAGTATATAACTTATAAGGACAGTTTGCCCTTATAGCCCCATATATCTATGATCAATGCTTAATACGCAATAAAGGTATGATTTTAAAATAAAATTGGAATTTAAATGCTAGATATTGCATATATATTAATACATTAAGTATTGATCTTGTTTAATTTATCTCATGTGTTTAATATAACTATTTTTTAAAAAGATTTGGAGTATGGACTGTCAGTATTTTTACGGTTTTATTTGTATTGTTCGCCCAGTTATGGTAAAGGTTTGAGTTGTAATGGGCACTGTCTCCTGGGAACAATTCATAGCTTTTATCGTTTATTAACAAAGTTAAAATTCCCTCCAGTACATATACAAATTCTTCTCCAGCATGAGGATAAAGGTTTATTTTTTCATTGTTGCTGCTTGGCAGAATTTCGAAAATTCGTGGGAGTAGATTTTTATTATCCATATCATTTGTTAATTGAAATTGTATTATTTTGTTGTTTTCAACTTCAAGTACTTGTCTTTCGTAACTTCTTAGAATAAAATTATCCTTGTTCTTTGGTTCGGTGAGAAAATAAGATAATGTAACACCTAAAGCTTCTCCTATATTGGATAATGTATCAATGGCTATGCTTGTGAGACCTCTTTCCAGCTGAGACAAATAGCCTGTGGACAAATTGGTTTTTTCACTTAAATCATTTAAGGTTAAATTATTTTGAGTCCTTAATTCTTTTATTTTTTTACCAATGTCTGAATTCATGTTGTGTCACCTCTTTTTAGTTGCTGTAATTTTTTATATGTTTATATTATTTAACAATTCCCGTTATTATTATATTATATAAGGTAATTGCTGTCCATAATAGTTTATGTATGTGAAAAATTTTCATATATATAAAATTATTATGGGCAATAAAAAGTAATAATATAACAATGTTCAAAAAATAATATATGATAGTAAATGATTAAAAAACGTTATGAAAAGGCCACATTGGTTCAATTATTGATACAGTATTTTTATATGTATGAATTTTTTTTTATATATGTAAAAAAAATAGTAGACAAAATAACAAAAATATTATAGAATATAATTAATTGATTGATACATTTTAAACAATCAATATGCTCAAATGCATTTATTGTAAATATAAAACGTTTTCTAATATAAAACTATAATTATTTAAATAGTAATCTAAATTAATTATTTAACTAGAGAAATGGTTGCAATTTCATAATAATGAAATATGTTTAATATCCTAATAAAAAAGTATGAATTATTGTAACTTTGATTTTAGTAAAAGTATAAAAAATTTTTTATTATAAGAAGGTGAGATATGTGGCAGCGGGTATAGTAATGAATATTCAAAAGTATTCAATTCATGATGGCCCTGGAATTCGTACAACAGTTTTTTTAAAGGGATGTCCACTAAATTGTTGGTGGTGTCATAATCCAGAAAGTCAAAAATCAAACCCTGAAATTATGTTCTTTAAAGAAAAATGTAAAAGTTGTGGTTTATGTTTAAAAATGTGTCCTCAAAAAGCAATAGAATTTGTGGATGGATATCCTGTAACTAATGAAGGCAAATGTAATCTTTGTGGAAAATGCACTGATTTTTGTACAAGCAATGCCAGAGAGATTATAGGAAAAGAGATGACAGTAAAGGACTTAATGAAGGAAATAATCAAAGATGAGGCATTTTATGATGAATCAAACGGTGGAGTCACATTTTCTGGAGGCGAACCTTTGATGCATGCAGATTATTTAAATGATATCCTTAGAGCTTGTAAAAATAGAGGTATTCATACAACAATTGATACCAGTGGGTATACAGATTGGAGTCAATTTGAAAAAATAATTGATAATACAGATCTTTTCTTATTTGATATAAAACACATGGACAATGAAAAGCATTTCAAATATATGGGCGTCGGCAATACTGTTATTTTAGAAAATTTGAAAAAACTTTCTGAAAGAGGCAGTAATATTTATATAAGAATGCCAATAATTGCTGGCGTAAATGATGATGACAAAAATATTGATGCAGCAGTTGATTTTATATCAAAATTAAATATAATACATGTAAACTTGTTACCTTATCATAAGATGGGTATGGACAAATATGTAAGACTTAATAAGAAATATAAGCTATCAGGTTTAGAAAAACCATCAGATGAAGTTATGGACAAAATTGCAGATAAATTTAAAAAAGCTGGGATAAAAACTAAAATAGGGGGTTAAGTATTATGATGACAGAAAGAGTAAAAAAATTAAGGGAGCAAAGCTTAAACGCTGTTCCAAGTCTTTCAATGGAGAGAGCAAAAATTGTAGATGAGGTTACCAAAAAGTATGAGGGAATAGTTCCAATTCCTGTGCTTAGGGCATTGGCTTTAAAGGAAATCAACTCAAAAAAGAAACTTTGCATTAATGATGGTGAATTAATTGTTGGTGAAAGAGGAGAAGGACCTGCTACAGCCTGCACTTATCCAGAATTATGCTGTCATACACTTCAGGATTTTGATGTTATGTCGCAGCGTGAAAGAATAAACTTCACAGTTAATGATGAAGCAAAAGAATTACAGAAGGATGTTATAATCCCATATTGGCAAAATAGATCCATGAGATACAGAATTCTTGAAAATGTATCACAAGAATGGAAAGACTGCTATGAAGCTGGAATATTTACAGAATTTATGGAGCAAAGAGGACCGGGACATACTGCAGGTGATGATAAGATATACCATAAAGGATTCCTTGATTTTAAAAAGGATATTCAGGATGCAATAAATAAACTTGATTTTTGTGAAGATGATGAAGCTTTAGATAAAAAGAATGAGCTTGATGCTATGTCAATATGTTGTGATGCAATAATGATTTTAGGAGAGAGATATGTTGCTTATGCAAAAGAATTAGCAGAAAAAGAAACTGATCCAGTTAAGAAACAGGAATTACTTGACATAGCTGATGTATGTAGTCATGTACCAGCACATGCTCCGAGAACCTTTAGAGAAGCACTTCAAATGTATTGGTTTGTACACTTATGTGTTATTACTGAATTAAATCCATGGGATGCATTTAATCCTGGTAGATTAGACCAGCATTTAAACCCATTCTATCAAAAAGAAATTGAAGAAGGAACATTAACTCATGACCAGGCAATGGAATTACTTGAATGTTTCTGGGTTAAATTTAATAATCAGCCGGCACCGCCAAAGGTTGGTATCACATTAAAAGAAAGCTCAACTTACACGGATTTTGCCAATATTAATGTTGGTGGAGTAACTAAAGAAGGTTTAGACGGAGTTAATGATGTAAGTTATATGCTGCTTGATGTAATAGATGAGATGCACTTACTGCAGCCAAGTTCAAATGTTCAAATAAGTAAAAAGAGTCCACAAAAGTTTGTAAAGAGAGCTTGTGAAATTGCAAGAGAGGGTTGGGGACAGCCGTCAATGTTTAATACAGATGAAGTTATTCAAGGATTAATGTTTGCAGGAAAATCTCTTGAAGATGCAAGATGTGGTGGAAACAGTGGCTGCGTAGAGTCAGGAGCTTTTGGAAAGGAAGCATATATACTGACAGGCTATTTTAATATGAATAAGATATTAGAAATTACATTAAACAATGGAATAGATCCAATGACAGGCAAGAAGCTTGGTCTTGAAACTGGAGATGCTTCAAAGTTTAAAACTTATGACGAATTGTTTGAGGCATATAAAAAACAAGCGAAATATTTTATCGATGTTAAGATAAAAGGCAATAGAGTAGTAGAAAAATTATTTGCAACTCAAATGCCTGAACCATTCCTTTCTGTTGTAATTTCTGATTGTATTTCAAAAGGTAAGGATTATAATGCAGGAGGAGCAAGATATAACTCAACATTTATTCAATGCGTTGGTATCGGAAATATTACGGATGGTTTGTCATCAATAAAATATAATGTATTTGACAAGAAAAACTTTACTATGAAAGAATTATTAGAAGCTATGAAAGATAATTTTGAAGGACATGATTATATTTATAATTTAGTTAGGAATAAGACTCCGAAGTATGGCAATGATGATGACTATGCAGATGACGTAATGAAGAGCATATTTAATTTATACTTTAGCATTATAAACGGAAGAAGAAATGGAAGAGGCGGATTCCATAAAATTGAGATGCTTCCAACAACATGCCATGTTTATTTCGGAGACGTTATGGGTGCAAGTCCGGAAGGAAGAAAGGCACATATGCCAGTTTCGGAAGGAATTTCACCAGCACAAGGAGCAGATAAACACGGTCCTACAGCAGTTGTTAAATCATGTGCAAAAATGCAGCATATAAAAACTGGCGGAACCCTGCTCAATCAAAAATTTACTCCATCTGTTGTTGCAGGAGAAAATGGACTTGATAATATGGCTAACCTGGTTAGAACGTACTTTAAAATGGATGGACATCATATACAGTTTAATGTTGTAGATAGAGAGACACTTTTAGATGCTCAAAAAAATCCAGATCAATACAATGATCTTATAGTTCGTGTTGCAGGATATAGTGATTATTTTAATAACCTTGACAGGGCACTACAAGATGAGATAATTAATAGAACAGAACAAACTTTTGAAGGAAGCGTCTGTTAAAAAAACAAAGGAGTGTTAATATGAATAAAATAATAGGATTCATTGGATGCGGTAATATGGGTAAGGCAATGATTGGTGGAATAATAAATGCAAAATTAGTAACACCTCAAAGTATCATTGTAGGCGACCTGAATGAAAAGAGTTTGGCTAAGGTTGCTGAAGAATACGGAACTAAAACTACAACAGACAATAATGTAGTAGCTAAAACTGCTGATATTATTGTGTTATCAGTAAAACCAAACTTATATCCAGTAGTAATAAAACAGATAAAAGATCAGGTTAAAGAAGATGTAATAATTGTTACTATTGCAGCAGGAAGAGCTATTGAAGCTACAGAAGAGATGTTTGGTAAAAAAATCAGAGTAGTTAGAGTTATGCCTAACACTCCGGCACTTGTGGGTGAAGCAATGTCAGCAATTTGCCCTAATGAAATGGTATCAAAAGAAGAAGTGTCTGAAATAGTTAGTATATTTGAAAGTTTCGGAAAAGCAGAAATAGTTAATGAGAAATTAATGGATGTAGTAACTGCTGTCAGTGGTTCATCACCAGCTTTTGTATTTATGTTTATTGAGGCAATGGCAGACGCAGCAGTTTTAGATGGAATGCCTAGAAATCAAGCTTATAAATTTGCAGCTCAAGCTGTTTATGGCTCCGCCAAGATGGTGCTTGAAACAGGAAGACATCCGGGTGATTTAAAGGATATGGTATGTTCTCCAAGTGGAACTACTATAGAAGGTGTAGCTGCTCTTGAAGAGAATAGCTTTAGAAATGCAGTTATATCGGCACTCAGAAAAACAACTCAAAAATCTATTGAATTGTCCAAATAAGAAAGCTTTTAACATTTGTAAGGAACATTGTCAAAGTAAATAATAGCAATTATAAGTGGAAACTTCAGGTGAAACTTAATATTTTGCTAAAAAGGATTAAGTGAGGACATCCTCACTTAATCTTTAAATATTATATTTTAGGAGGGAATTATATGATAATTACAGTTCTCTATATTTTACTAATAGGTTTTGCACTTTATTTTGCTTTTGTATTTTTAAAGGACTATGTAAAAACCTCAAAGGAAGGAAAATTAGAGTCAGGAAATTTCTGGGCAATAGGAGCAATAGGACTTGTTATGAATTTTTTTGATACCTTAGGAATTGGAAATTTTGCTACAGAAACTGCTGCTCTAAAAAATTTCAAACTTACTCATGATAGAACACTTCCTGGAACCTTGAATGTTGCCAATGCTATTCCAGTTATAGTAGAAGCATTAATATTTATAACAGTTGTTAAGGTTGAACCTGTTACATTATTTGCAATGTTGGCTGCAGCTGTATTAGGAGCATTAATAGGGGCCAAGTTTGTTTCTAAACTTGATGAAAGAAAAGTTGAAATTGCAATGGGTTTTGCATTACTTATAGTTGCTGTTATTATGCTTTGTGGACGATTAAATATTATGCCGTCAGGCGGAACTGCAGCTGGACTTACAGGAGCAAAGTTAATAATAGCTGTAGTTGGTAATTTCATTTTAGGAGCATTAATGACACTCGGTATTGGACTTTATGCCCCTTGTATGGCATTGATTTATGCACTTGGAATGAGCCCAAAGGCTGCATTCCCAATTATGATGGCATCTTGCGCACTTTTAATGCCAGTTGCTTCAGCTAAGTTTGTAAAAGAAGGCGCTTATGATAGAAAGGCATCAATGTCAATTACGGTATTTGGTATTGTTGGAGTGCTAATTGCAGCATATATTGTTAAATCTCTTCCACTAAATATATTAATATGGGTAGTAATATTTGTTGTAATTTATACAGCTGTAATGATGTTAAGATCTGCTAGCCGTCATAAAGCAAAATAAAAAGGACAAAATGAATATATTGCGTATTAAGCATTGATCATAGATATATGGTTATAAGGACAAACTCAACTCACACCACAGAGGTATACTCACAAACTTTGGCACCCTAAAAAAGTTTTAACATCTCTAAGCTCGCCTTTTAAAAATTTAAGCAGATTATATAAACTCGCTTTGCTCAAACATATATAATCTACTAAAACTTTTCTAAAAGGCTTCGCCAAGAGATGTAAAAGACTTTTTAGATGTGCCCTCAGTTTCCAGGTATACCTCTGCGGTGTGAGTTAAGTTTGTCTTTATAAATTATAAATCAAATGATCAATAAAATAATTTCGCTTTTAAGGGGTTATGGCGATAGCCATATTGATTTAAAAGTCCTCTATTCCATTTAAAGCTAAATCATATATAATCTCACTCATTTTCTTGTATAGCATTCACAACTTACATTATAATTTCCATGATTGTATTCTTTTTATAAAAATTTTATGGACGTAGTCAATGATTAGGTAAATTCCTGTTTTATCAAATCTTTTTACAGTATTCATAACAAACAGTTTTTTCCTAGAATTATTAATAATAAAATCGATATTATAGAGCTTATTTTTATTTAATTATCATCTTTTACATATTCAATTATATCCCCAGGTTGACAATCTAATACTTTACACAATTTATTCAATGTAGAGAATCTAATAGCTTTTGCCTTTCCAGTTTTCAGTATTGATAAATTAGAATTTGTGATTTCTATACTCTCTGCTAAATCTTTAAGAGAAATTTTTCGTTTTGCCATCATTACATCTAAATTAACTACGATAGACATGATATCACTCCTATTTTATATGGTTAGATCATTATCTTCCTTTATTTTCATTACCTCATCAAATATACTTGCAATTAAAAAAAATGTTAAAGAAATAATCACCAATGTTATCAAAGCTATTGTTATATTAAGTCCGAGTATTTGAACTATACCTTTATCGGGTTTGAATATTGAACTGTAGATGGCTTCAATAACTGCTTCTATGAAAATTTAATTACTTCAATATATGTTTAAAATTGCAATTATAGTATAAATCAATATGGCTATCGCCATAAACCCTTAAAGGAGAAATCATATTTATCAAGTTTACATAAGTTATATACTTAAATCAATAAATGCTTTATATGCAATATATGCATTTTTTAACTCACCTTAATTTACTGCTGCTTCAGATTATGAATAAAAGTTTTTTTATGATATACTTTAGTTTAGATGTCATATGACAAAATATTCTAGGGCAGGGGAGTTACAATTTGAAAAAAGGTTACATATATTCTATTTTATCAGCAGTACTTTTTGGAACCTGCGGAATAGTAATAAAAACATCTCTTTCACAGGGGATAGATTCTATAACGTTATTGATTTTGCAGTATTTAATAGCAATTCCTATTATGATTATTTTTATGCTTATCATAGATAAGGATTCACTTATAATAAGTAAGAAGGATTTATATCATGCAGCTGTTTTGGGTGTAATTGGGAATACATTTATGACTGTATTTTATTATTTAGCGTTTGATTATTTGGATGTTTCGGTAGTTACAATATTACTATATACATATCCAATAATGGTATTTATATATTCAGCTGTATTTGAAAGAGTTAAAATAGGAGTTAGTAAAATACTTCTATTATGTGTAGCTTTTATTGGGTGTTTCTTAGCACTTGGAATTTTAAAAGGTATGGGTACATTTTCAGCTATAGGAATAGTATATGGTATTTTATCAGCAGTATTTTACGCTTTTATGAATATATATACAGAAAAAAAGATGAGTAACATGAATTCATTTTCTATTAATTTTTATTCTATTTTATTCTCATTTATTTCATTGATATTAGTAAAACTTCCGCATATTGATTTTTATATTAATTTTAATATAAAACTTGTGGTATCTGTACTACTTTTGGCAGTGATGTGTGAAATAATACCTTTGACATTATTATATTCTGCAATTAAAAAGATAGGTTCTTTAAGGGTTTCTATAATAGGAAATTTAGAAATACCAACAGCTATGTTTTTATCGGTATTAATTTTGAAAGAGAATGTTACAATTCTTCAAGTAATAGGTGCATTTATGGTTATATACGCTGTTTATAGTATAAGAAAAATAGACTAAGTGTTATCTACAGTGACTTCACTTTCTTATATAGGGTTTGCAAATGAAAGCTCAACTTATGCTCCGGCCGGGATTTTCAAAATACGTCACGTAAAAAATTTCTAGTAAGTCTAAGCTTGCGCTTAAAAAAATCCAAGCAGATTTTATAAACTCACTTTTCATTTATAAACTCTATATAAAAAGTTCAGGCTTTTATATACTTTGAATTGTAAACAGATTCCTTATCCTTAAATTCAGGATTATGGATTTTAGTCTTATCTAGTATAGATGTCAAAAAGAAGGCTGCAAGGCATATAATCCACTCCATAAATATTACATGAGGAAAAATTCTAAAAGAAGGCAGAAGTTGCCACAAAAATAATGTAATTATACCAGCTATAGTTGTATAGAATGCAGAATTTTTTCTACAGAGTTTTGGAGCGAATATGGTGAATAAAAATACTATTGTAAACGCAGTTGTAAGGCTTAGACCAATTGATATAGTTTTAAGTATACCTGACATTGAAAGAGCAAGTATAAAAGTAAATACTCCAATTATAACTACGAAAAGTTTTGTTATTACTAAAAGCTTTTTGTCTTCTACTTTTTGATTTAAAAATTTCTTGTATATATCATTTGTAACTAAGGTGGATGCACCTAAAAGTAAATTACAGGCGGTTGAAACATCAGCAGCCCAAAGTGCAGCAAGTGTTATTCCGGCAGCCACCGGGTTCAGTGATAAAATCATCTTTGGCAGAGCCATTGTTGCGCTTACATGTGGAAATGCTGTTTTAGCTGACATACCAATTAATGCACATAAAAAACCTATTGGAATCATTAAAAGTCCACCAAACACAAAGCCGTTTCTTGCAACCTTGGGATCTTTTGCTGCAAAGGTTAATTGAACAGGTCCCTGCATAGACATAACTTGAGTTGTCATGACTAAGATCCAGCTTAGTATTATCCAAAGCCCAACTCCTTTAATAGGACTGAAGTATGGAATACCCTGGGGGAGAGAAAGTCTTATATTCTGAAGGCCGCCTCTTTGTGATACAGAGAGTATTGTACATAATATTATTCCTGTGTACTTTAAAGGAACATTGAATAAATTACATAGACCAGCAGACCACATGCCACCTATAAAGGTTATTCCTACGAATACACATGCGCTAACTATCATTCCTGTTTTTATGGTGAAGATATTTGGAAGTAATGATGATAGTATAGCTCCACCTGCAATGTATTGAAGCGATACTACTACGATTAGAATTATAATTTGGCATAGTACACATACAAATCGCCCTTTTTCATCATAAAATTTTCCAAATAGTTCAGGAACAGTTGATACATTGAATTTTCTGTATTTTGAAGCCAGCGCAAGCCCCATTATAATTGCACCAATTCCCCATGCTACATTGTACCATCCAGCTGAAAGACCAACATTATAAGCTTGCTCTGCAACACCTATAGTAGAAGCACCCCCAATTGCTAGTCCTATGAGTGAACAGGTTACCATTGGAGTTGTTAGCTGTCTACCAGCTAAAGTATAACTTTCTCCTCCTTTTGATGCCTTTTTTCTTGCGAAAAAACTTATTACAAATAACATAGCAATATATAGTATTATGATTATTAAAGATATATTCATTTATTATAGCCCTCCTTTTTATTTATGAAAAAGGTACCTTAAATTAAGGGACGAAATAATCGTGGTACCACCCTAGTTAAACAAAATTAAGAATTTTTAAAATAGCAATAAAAAAAGGCACCCAATGTAAAGGGGCGAATGATCGCGGTACCACCCTAATTGAACAATAATAGTGAAATTTATAAGATAAAAAAAGCACCTACGATTAAGGGACGATTAATCGTGGTACCACCCTATTTCAAAAACAAGTATTTGTTCTTCTCTCACTTTATAACGGAAGTTAACCGGCACAGTTTACTTCTTAAAAGTTTCAACCTGCAGTTCAAGAATGTATTTCATAAAGCATATTAGACAGTTTACACCAACCACTGTCTCTCTTTGCAATATACTTGATTACTTCTTTCTATCGTCACATATTTTTATGTGATTTAAATTATAAATTTTAATTTTTAGGATTGCAACTATAAAAAGTAGTGTTTAGATAGAATAGGTTTAAAATGCTCTACAAATTTAAATGTATCTGTGAAATCTGAATTATTTTAAATTATAAATAAAATTATCATTCATGCAGTTTTGGTATATAGCATTTATGACTTTTCGTACAGGAGGTTAAAAATGCTGTAGAAAATGTGATTATTGGTGCAACATAACATAGTACTGCATATGGAAGATAAAGTGAAACTGAAATTCCCGTTACAGCAACAATGAATAATGCATTTGCATTCCAGGGAATAAGTGGGGCAATAGCAATACCGGTATCTGAAATAGTCCTTGATAATATATTGTTATCTATTTTCATTTTTTCATATTTTTTCTTCAAAAAACTGCATGGAATTATAATTCCGACTGTTTGATCACTTATAGATGTTAAAAGGCCACTTATAATTCCAGTTTTAAATATAAGATTTCCTTTTGATGTGATTTTAGATGTCAATTTTTTTATAATAGGGTCTATTGTTTTTGTTTTGCATAAAAGACTGCTTAAACTTAAAGCACCGATTAGTATTAAAAGTATCCCAAACATGGAGATAATTCCGCCACTTAACAATATTTTATTTAAAACTGCAAAATCTGTGTGAGCCTTATAGCCAGTAAATATTATTAATATTGTAGTTTTTAAACTTATTCCCTGTATGAATATGGCAGAAAAAATACTTAAAATTATTCCTATTGATACCGATTTCAATATATTTATACCTAAGAATGACATTACTACAATACTTAATGGTACAAGTAAAAGCGTTGGAGATATGTGGAAACTTTTATTTAAAGCAAAAGTGAGAGAATTTATATTTGAAACCTTATTCGAAATATTGTAATTTTTGCCTAGTAAATAATAGATAAAGCAACATATAAAGTACTCTGGTATAAGTGTTGTAAGTACGGATTTAAGTGTGTTCTTATAATTTGTTTTCATACCTTCTATTGTCAGATTACAGAGGCTAGATATTGGTGAAATTCTGTCACCTATAGAGGCCCCGGATATTATTACTCCTAATGTAATGTAACCAGGTATTCCAAAAGCTTTTCCAAGTCCTAAAAGGGCAATGCCTATTGTGCTAACTGTACCGATTGCAGTTCCCATAAAGAAGGAGACTAATGAAGTTATTATAAATGCAGCGAGTAAGAAATTTAAATTTTGCATATATTCTAGTCCATAATACATCATAGCAGGTACAATTCCGGATATTAGCCATGCAGATATAATAGCACCAATAGATATTATCAAAATAATAAGAGATTTACATTCTATTAAAGTTTCTTTTATTATATTTAAAGTTTTTAGTACAGGAAGTCCATTTTTTTTGTATATATAAGAGCAGAAAATTATACTTGTAAAAAATGCATAAGATAGGGAAAGTTTAAATATAATACAGGAAAATATAGATAAAAGTATAAAAAGTACTATAAGGTAAGAAGTTTTGTTTTTTATAGAAATTTCATCTTCAGTCATGGTAAAGTCCCCCTATAACTATTGAGTAGATTTTGAATAATTAAAAATAAAAAGTACCTGCAAATTAATCGCGATACTATGCTAATTAAGACTAAATTATTACTTTGTTCATACAAGTTTTATTATAATGTCAGGGTTTTATGAATACAAGTATGTTTTTAAAATATGATAGATTTTTAAAAACGTTTCACTAACACTTACTACAAAATTTTTTAATGTGCCTAAATTTTAGAAATCCCGGCCTGCGCATAAGTTAAGCTTAGAATTACTAAAAGCATTTATAGTATCGGATTTTGACAGTATCTCCCGGGGGATGGATTAACTTTTCATTTATAAACCCTATATCATGTAGTGACTTCGTTAAATATTACATGGGGAAAAGATTAAGTGAATCGTATAGTTTCTGTCATACTTGTGTTCGTGAATGCATATATATAGATAAAATTATAAAATATTTAATATATAAGAAAGTGTTTTGCTATTAAATTTTTTATATATTATTTATTATAGAAATAAGATTTTTTATATTGACATGACTTTGAATTTGTAGTAAACTCATTGCAAATAGAGAAAGGCAATGATAGGATTAAATAAATATGTTAATGTTTTTAAGAGAGCAGGTATTTGGTGTGAATCTGTAAACATGCATATTGAAACTCACCCTTGAGCTGTAAGCTGAATTAACTAAGCTTATCCGGTTTTTATAAACCGTTAATACAATTAAGATAAAAAATGGGTGGTACCGCGGCAGATTTTTCGCCCCAGCGAATTAGTCTGTTTTTTTTGTACCTTAAATTGTATTTAGATATTAAAGGTATGACCAATGCGCCAGTGATTGTTCATAATTTATAGAAAGGAAGGATGAAATTTACATGAATATCGTAGTTTTAATTAAACAGGTCCCTGATATGGACAAGGTAAAATTTGACAGAGAAAAGGGTGTTGTAGATCGTAAATCAGCAGGTACAGAAATAAATCCATTTGATTTAAATGCACTTGAAGCAGCTGTTCAGATAAGTGAAAAAATTGATTCAAAAGTAACAGTAATAAGTATGGGACCTCCTAGTGCAAAAGAGGCACTTAAAGAATGTATTGCAAGAGGAGCAAATGAAGGGATACTTGTAAGTGATGCAAAATTTGGCGGCTCAGATACCAAGGCAACATCAGTTATCCTTGCAGCTGCAATTAAGAAGATTTCAGAATATGATTTGATAATTGCAGGAGAAAAAACAGTAGATGGCGATACAGGGCAGGTTGGACCTGAAATTGCAGAGGTATTGAATATACCACATGTCAGTTATGTGAGTAAAATCGATAACATTGATAATAAAAATATTACAGTTTGCTCGGATATTTGGGATGGAACTTATTTAAAGCAAATGAAATTCCCTGGATTAATCACAGTTACTAAGGATATAAATGAACCAAGACTTCCTTCTTTTAAGAATAAGATGAAGGCTAGAAAGGCCGAAATAAAAGTTCTTACTTTTGATGATCTAAAAGAATTTCTCGATGAAGAAAAGGTTGGTTTTAAAGGATCACCTACTAAAGTAAAAAAGATAGAAGTTCCAAGTGTTCAACAAAGACAGGGAAGAATCTTTAGAGAAGCAGATACTCAAAAGGCAGAAGATGAATTAATTAATATATTCAGAAAAAATAAAATATTGGAGGTAAACAATGAGTAGGGAATATAATGGTGTATTAGTATTTGCTGAACAAAAAGATGGACAAATCCATAGAGTTAGTTTTGAATTGCTTGGAAAGGCAAAGCAAATTGCGCGAAAATTGAAAACATCTGTATACAGCGTTATTTTAGGGCAGGAAGGAATGGATGTAAAAGAACTTATATATAGAGGGGCAGATAAAGTATTTTATATAACTGGAAATGAGTTTAATGAGCCTGAGGAAATGATTTACAAGGCAAATTTGGAAAACTTGATAAGGAAGATTAAACCTGAGATTTGCTTAATTGGAGCAACTACACTTGGAAGATCGCTGGCACCGAGAGTTGCAGCTGCACTAGGCACGGGACTGACAGCAGATTGTACAGGACTCGAAGTAGATGAAGATGGAAAACTTATTCAAATAAGGCCGGCATTTAGTGAGAACATATTGGCTCACATAAAAACTGATACTTATCCTCAAATGGCTACAGTAAGATATAAAGAATTTAATGAAATGCCTAGAGATGAAAATAATATTGGTGAAATTATAAATGTGGATAAGGTAAGTTATGATAATAATTTGGTTAAGGTTTTGAAAAAATTAAAATCTCAGGATGTTAATATTTCAGATGCTGGTGTAGTAGTTGCAGCAGGGAGAGGGATAAAGAAAGCTGAAGATCTTTGTATGATAAAAGAACTTGCTGAAATTTTAGGCGGAGTTGTAGGGGCAAGTAGAAGCATTGTCGATGATGGTTTTATATCTAAGGATTTTCAGGTTGGATATAGTGGAAATAGAGTGAAGCCAAAGTTATATATAGCCTGTGGAATTTCTGGAGCGCCGCAGCATTTGGCTGGTATGAAAGAATCTGATTTTATTGTGGCAATCAATACTGATCCGTCAGCTCCAATATTTAATGCAGCTGATTATGGGATTGTTGATGATATTTACAAGGTTGTACCTGAACTAATTAGTAAAATAAAAAATAGTTAGAAGGGCTTTATTTAATAAAAAGGGGGCAATAAAATTGAAAAATGAATTATTAAAAAATGAACCTTACAAGGTAGTTGAAAGTCTAAAAAAGATATCAGGTGATGACTGGGTTACAAATGATTTATCACAGATACAGGGTTATTTGTATGATGAAACAGAACCACTTCTTAGACCAGAAGCATCAAAGGATTGTGTAGTTGTTAAACCTGGATCACCAGAAGAAATATCTAAAATATTGGAGTATGCGAATGAAGAGGAGATATCAGTAATTACAAGAGGAGGCGGAACAGGAGTAGTTGGAGGTGCGATCCCGACGACAGCAAGTATAATTTTGTCACTTGAGAGATTGAACAAGGTTGTTGAACTGGATGAAAAGAATCTTATGATTACAGTCGAGGCAGGAGTCACATTAGCTGATTTACTTGAGGTTTTAAATAATCAAAGTGAATTATTTTTCCCGGTACATCCGGGAGATGAAGGAGCACAAGTCGGAGGAATGGTTGCCACAAATGCTGGCGGAACAAAAGCTGTAAAGCATGGGATCATGAGAAATCATGTTAAGGCACTTGAGGTTGTACTTCCGACAGGTAAAATAGTTAATTTGGGTGGAAAGCTCCTTAAGAATAATATGGGGTATGATTTACTTCATATGATGATTGGAAGTGAAGGTACCCTGGGAATTATTACTAAGGTAACCTTGCGATTGTATGCTAAGAGCAAATACAGCGGAACCTTAATCATTTCATTCAATTCACAGCAGGATGCTTGTAATGCTGTACCCGCAATACTTCAAGATGGAATAACTCCATTGGCCGTTGAATATATGGATAGAGATATATCGAACACATCTGCAAAAGATCTTGGAACTACATGGCCAGCTTCTAAAGGATCTGTGGATTTGCTTTTTATACTTGAAGAAAATAATGAAGATGAGCTCTACGGAAATAGTGAAAAAATTGTAGAAATATGTGAAAAATATAATGCTGTAGACAGTATTATAGCAGAAACACCAAAAGAGCAGAGACATATTTTAGAGATAAGAAGTAATGGATACACACCTTATAGAGATAATATATCAGATGCACTTGATGTAGCTGTACCACCGGCAGATGTACCACAATATTTTAATGATATTAAGGAACTTTCTTTAAAATATAATAATCATATTTTATCACTTGGACATATAGCAGACGGAAATATACACAATTTTATTATGAGTGATAATGGAAAGTTGCCTTCATATTATGAAGAACTTAAAGAAGAGATATACAAGGCTGCTATAAAGTACGGTGGAACTGTTACAGCGGAGCACGGGACTGGAAAGACTAGAAAGAAACATATGAATTTGCAGTTTACAGATGATGAAATCAATATTATGAGAGGTATAAGAGCTGTTTTTGATCCGAATAAAATTTTGAATCAAGGAGATATATTTGATTAGAACTACGATAAAGGCTGCCTTAAATGGCAGCCTAATTTATCTATGATATATTTTGGGGGATTGTTATAGACATATTGTAAGATGTAAATTTTGAATTATCAAAAGTGAGCATATTTTGTATATAGCCTAAAGTATCTCCATTAGTTGTTCCAATTATACGCTGAAATGCGGTTAAATCATAATTATTAGTTTTTTCATCAGAGGCTATTGGAATTAATGCACCTAGAGAAAGAACCTCACCTTGAATAGGATTTATAAGTTTTCCATTGCTGTCATAGTATTTTGATAGGTAAGATTTGTCTTTATAGCTTATATCTAATGTAAAAACTTGATTTAGAGTAAGACAGGAAATTTTTACTTTATATAAATCCATATAATCTACATTGTATTTGTATTTATCATTGTAATTTTCAAAGTTAAAGAGTTCCGTTTGAATATTATTTTTGAATGAGTATATATAGTAAACACCATATCCACCGCTTCCACCAGAGTCAATACTTATTTTTATATCACAAACGTTATCTTTATTAAAATCTCCTAAAAATAATCTTGGATTATATCCTTCATTGAATTTTGGGGTAATTATATTAGTTCGATTGCAGTGTCCGTTTTGAATTACAATTGTAATATTACTTATAAATTCGCTGTCAGGATCATCATCTGACTTATTACCATAAATAGATACCTTATCGATGATTTTGTCACCAGTTACATCGCCAAGCTTCATGTCTATTAGGGAAGTACTTCTAAAAAAATTATTAAACGGGCATAAATATGTTGAATAAAACATACTCATAGCATTAAATTCTCCTAACCATTATAAATTTTAAATTAAAGATTGGTTAAATATATTTGACAAACCAAGTTTTTTTATTCTAGCTTGGATTTCATTTTTATCTATTGAATATAGATTTTTTCCCTTCATTCTATTGAAATATTCTGCACCAGCAAAGGTATACCTATTTTGCCTTCCTTCTTTAGTTTTAATTCGTGAATTTGCATAACTAATTATATCTCCGATGGCTGTTTTATCTGGAAGTACCAGGGTATTAAAACCAAGAGCGTATCTTACAGCATTATTTCCAGCTAAGGAACCTGTACATATTGCTTCTGTATGGCCAACAAATAAACCACTTTTTTCACCGGCACAGAATAAATTATCAATTCCTTGTACCTTTAAATCATCATAAACCGGTGCTACAGAAAGATATCGTATAGAATTACCTTTACCACCAGAATAGGGATCTACAAATTTTACATTTTCGAGACCAGGTATCTTTCTTAATTTATCCAAAGGATAATAAGAAGTCATGAGCTTTATATGTCCGGTATCAAGAAGAACAATATTTTCAGCAAATTCTTTTAGGGCGTATTGCTGACATACTTTTGCTTTGAGTTTATCCAAGTTTATATCTTCTTTTGGGACTTTTAAGACAACAACGCCTTTTTTCTCAATTTCATTTAAAAGATTTTTATCTACAGTATCTTTTGATAGTTTACATGAACCACTGAAGGCTCCATAAGTTCCATCAGACCTTTCACCATGAAGATCTTCCACACCTGCACACTCACTTATACTTATCCTCGGACCAAAAGATGGACATCTTAGTATACACATGGAACACCCGTTACCATATTTTATACAGTTACCCATAGGTCCAGTAGATCCAGTGGTTTCAATAAATACATCTGCTTCTTCATATTCTCCATCAGCTGTGAATATGCCTTTTATTTTAGTATCGTCCATGTCTACATCTACAACTCTAGAAATTAGATTTAGTTTTATACCTTTATCTAGTAGATATTTTCTAACAGCGGGTTCTATTTTATTTACATCATAAAGCCATGCATGTTTATGCCCTGGAAAATCCAGATTTTTGTGTCTTGTAAGACTATCTGTAATATTTATAAGATCTCCAGCACCAAGAGCTATAATTTCTTCAGCAGCAGTATATCTTCCATTATTTCGCATTATTCCACCAACATTTCCAAGGCCAAGTACCATATCTGTTTTTTCATATATTGTAACATCTGCACCAGCTTTTTTTGCAGTTAAAGCTGCAGCACATCCTGACCAACCTGAACCAATTATGATTACTTTCATAAGAATACCTCCTTATATGATCCTTCTGTCTTTAAATAAATCTCTTGGATCTATTTGTACTTTACATAACCTTTTTACTACATTTTCTTCATAATGTTTTGTGCAGCTTCCACAAATACCCTCACCACAAGTCATCTTTGCATTATTACAGCATGAAAGATTTATAGATTTATCTATAAATTTAATGATTTTATAGGTCATTATATCAGGCCCTCCACAGTGAAGTAAATTGACCTTGTATTTGTTTAAGATTTCACTTAGCTTGGATTTAAAGTCATCTGTGAGATTTCCATGATCAAGTATAGAACAGTCTATAACTTCCAAATTGAATTTTTTAAAGTAATCTTTATAGATATCTTTATTGTATTTACATTCAATCAGTGAAATAATTTTATTGCCATTTGAATATAATTTTTTCATAACAGGAATTGATGGAGCTATACCTATTTCACGAGCAGTAATTATTGATATTCCATTTTTAGATTTATTTATATTTAATAGCCCCATTATACCATTTGAAAAAGGTCCTCTTACTAAGAGATCGTTTCCTTCAGCCGATTCAGATAATTTCTGGGTTTTTATTCCGGTTACTTTTATTAAGAGTTTTATAATACAGCTATCAATGTCTGACTCCATCACAGATATTGGAACATCATAGTAATTTAAACTGTCTAAAGTCCTTAAAAATATAAAACTTCCTGGATACTTTAACTCTTTTGCAAGACTTTGAGATACTTTTATTCTAAACATATACAGGTTATCCTCAAAAGATTCTTTTTCTATCAATTTGCATTTATAAGTCTCTCTTATTTTTGAAGCAGTAGCTCCATTTGATAGATACTTTTCATATATACATACTCCACACCAATCTTTACACTGACAAAATTCATTATTAGAAAGCTGTGAGCAGTGTACACAATTGTTAGTTTCGGCTAGGTGACATGGGCAATATATACTTCCAGCGTCGATACAATACATGTAAATAATCACCACCTATTATAATTGGCTATATTTTTTATATTAAAAGATTTATACACAATATATATTATTTTTCATTTGGCATATTTGTTACTTTGAAACTTTTCAATATATAGTATTCCAAAAATTTATTAATAGTTTATTAATAAATTTGAAACCTAATTGTCAAGAAAGACATTTAATATATATGTATACCATATTCCATAATGAAAAAGCTACTGGTAGCGATTGCTGTCGGTAGTTTTTCTAATCTTTTAATCTATAAACTTCCTAAAATATAATTTCATGATATAATATTAATTAACTTAGAGTATAATTAACAAATAGAAGAGACAAAAGGGATCTGCTATAATTAATAATGAAGAAAGAATATATACACTTAAATATCATAAAGGAGAATAATTGTGGAAAACGATAAAATATTTGAATTCATGACTAAAATGTATGCTGACTTAAAAGAAAGTCAGGGAAAAATGTATTCTGAAATGCAAAATGGATTTGAAAATGTTAATAAAAAAATTGGTGATTTAGATAAAAAAGTTGATAATTTAGAGGGAAAAGTTGGTAGCTTAGAGGCAAAAGTTAGTAGTTTAAGGGCTATTAGAGATATTTCTAAGACATCAGATAAGGGCGAAAAGGCTTATGATTTTATAAAAGAACTTTCTAATAAAAACTTTGGCAACTAATCTATATAAAAAAGCAGCTCTTTTAAAGAGTTGCTTTTCATAGCTTATTCGTATTTTTTTTGGATGTAAATGGAATTATATGCGGTCTATTGTTTATTGGATTTTTTATCATACACATATCTATTTTATATACACCTTTAATATTTTTCTCTGTTATAACTTCATCAGGGGTACCACTAGTTATTATAGAACCATTATCCATAAGTATTATATAGTCACTATATTGGGAGGCCAGGTTTAGATCATGTAATACGGCGACTATTGTTATGCTTTTAGTTAGCAATTTGATAGTGTCTAGAATCTCTATTTGATGATGTAAATCAAGGTGAGATATTGGTTCATCCATTAATATGATATCAGTATTTTGAGCAAGTGCTCTTGCTATGAGTACCCTTTGTTTTTCACCACCACTTAGTTGATTTATAATTTTATCGCGAAGCTGCCATGTGTTAGTCATGTTCATTGCATTTTTAGCAAGTCTATAATCTTTTTTTGATTCACTTTCAAATCTTGAAAGGTAAGGGGATCTTCCCATTAAGACTATGTCTAGGGCTGTAAAATCAAAATCTATTGTTGTATTTTGTGGAACAACCGCCAGTTTTCTTGCTAGAGAACTATTTTTAAAATCAAGAATATCTATATTATCCAAAAAGATACTTTTAGTTGTAGGTTTTAAAATTTTTGAGATGTTTTTTAATAATGTGGTTTTACCGGAACCATTAGGACCTATGATTGAATAAAATTTATTTTTTGTAAAATTTATATTAATTTTATGTAGTATTTCTGTTTTATCAAAGCTAAAGTGTAAATCTTTAATATCAATGGCAGATGAATTCAAATTAAATCACCTTCTTTTTAGTTTTAATGAGAAGATAAATAAAATATGGGGCACCAAATAAAGCTGTTATCGCACCAATAGGTATTTCCGATGGAGCAGCTATTGTTCTTGCAATTGTATCCGATATTATCATAAATATAGCACCAATTATCATTGAAAATGGTAATAATACCTTATGATCAGGACCAAATATCATTCGAACAACATGAGGAATAATTAAGCCGACAAATCCGATTACTCCACTTATTGAGACACACGCCGCAACTATTATCGAGGATACTCCAAGTATCAGTTTTTTTACAGTTTCTACATCTATTCCAAGACTTCTTGCAGTGTCATCACCTGTTAACATTATATTTAAGTCTTTTGAAAAAGATAAAATTATAATGGAACCTATAAGTAAAAATGGGAGGAGAGTTAATATTTGATTATAACTTGATGCAGACATACTTCCAAGTGTCCAAAATACAATTTTATCAAGCTGCTGTCTATTAAATACCATTATTATGGATATTAAGGAAGATAACAAAAATCCCATAGACACACCGGCCAAAAGTAGTGTTGTAGTTGGTATTTTATTCTTTACCCTTGCTATGCTATATACAATCAACGTTGTTAAAATAGAGGATATAAAAGCAAGTACAGTAATAGTGGCATTACCAAAGATTGAACCATCTAAACCAAGAATAAACCCAATAGCAGCACCTAATGCGGAACCTGATGAAATTCCGAGTACGTATGGATCTGCCATTGGATTTTTAAATATGGCTTGAAATGAGGCTCCAACTACAGACAATCCAATACCGACTAGTGCGGATGTTATTATTCTAGGAAGCCTTATTTCAGTTATTATAAGAATGTGATCCTGAGATATATTACTGTAATTTACGAGATTTTTGATAAAAGGTATTTTACTACACATAACAGAAAAAGTTTCTCTCAAAGGTATATTTGCAGATCCTAGAGTAGTTGATATTAAGGAAACCAAAATAAGTAATATTATACAAATACAAAAGCTAAGCTTAAAATGTTTTTTATGTAAAAAGCTCATAGTAAAATCTTCCTTCATATAAGTTATTTGAATGCTTCAGGATGTATTATTTTAGCCAGAGCTTCAAAACCGTCAGCTAGTCTTGGCCCTTGTCTATCTATTAAATCATCATTTATTTCAAATAGTTTATTATCTTTGACTGCTTTTAGGTCTTTATATCCATTAGCAGATTTTATACCGGCTTTTGAATTGAATTTGTTAGAGCATATCATTATGTCGGGATTCTTTTCAATAAGTTTCTCCAAACTATAATTCCAGCCCATAACATCATCAGCAGCATTTTTTCCGCCGGCCATATTGATCATTTTTCCTATAAAGGTATCTTTACCGGCAGTAAAATCACCATTTTTGCCATAACTTATAATATAATATACTGATGGCTTGGATTTCCCTTTTATTTTTGATTCTACATTTTGTATTTTCTGTTTCATATTTGAAACTACAGTATAGGCTTTTTGATTTTCGTTTAAAACATTTCCTATAGTTTTTATTAAATCATATGTATTTTCAAAGCTTTCAGTATTTGATAAAACTAAAACGTTCAACTTAAGCTGTTGTAATTTTTTTAATGTGTCTGGCTTTGTAAGACTGGAGGTTATTATGAGATCAGGCTTCAGTTCGACAATTTTTTCAACATTTGGATCTGTAATTGAGCCTAAGGATTGAATTTTAAGTGCAGCTTTTGGATAATCACAATAATCAGTTCTTCCCACAAGTGTACCCTGTTTATTTAATGCATATATTATCTCCGTTATATTTGGTGATAATGATATGACTCTTTTAGGTTCATTCTTGATTACAATTTGTTTCTTTAATGAATCGCTTACTTCAAGTGGGTAAGTTGTATTTTTTACTACTTCATTCTTCTTAGTATTATTTGAAGATTGATTATTTGAATTTGATGAACTGCATCCAGTAAATATCAATGAAAACATTATTAAAAATACTAGAATTAAGTTCCATTTTTTTTTAAACATTTGTGTATACCTCCAATGGTTGTAAATATTTAGATTGTAAAAATAAAGTAAAAACATATATACAATGTTAAATTTAATTTAAGTATAACATTTTTATTAAATTTATAGCAAATAATATAGTTTTAGAGAATATAAACGTATACATTACTATCTTTTATATAATATTAATTATTAAAATATAAAGATTGTCATTTGAGTAATAGCCATAAATTTAATATAATTATCTAAGAACAATTGTATTGTATTATTTTATGTGATATTTTAAATTAAATAATATTTTAGTTTACAAGAAAAAATTTAGTATAGAAAGGTAGATATTATGGATTTCAAAAAATTAGAACTTGAAGATAAGGAACTTTTTGATAAATACATTTATCCATATAAATTTTTAAGCTGTGAATATTCATTTACAACTTTGTATATTTGGAGAGATGCATGTGATATTAGATATACTATTTATAAAAATGCACTTATAATAAAGAAAAAAGATTTTAATGGTGATTACTACTTTATGCAACCTTTGGGATATGATAAAGACGATCTAAAAGATATAGTCGAGAAACTTTCAAATTATAAGATGGAATTTCATATGGAATACTTATTTAAGGACTTAGAAGAAAATTTTATAGTTGAAATAAAGAGTTTATTTGGAAATATTGATGGATGCATAAAAGAGGATAGAGATAATTTTGATTATCTTTATGAAGCTAAGAAACTTATTATGTTGTCTGGCAAAAAACTTCATAAAAAGAAGAACCATTATAATTCTTTTGTCAAGAATTATAATTATGAGGTGGTAAGTATAAATAGTAAAAATGTAGCAGATGATGTTATAGAATCAGCACGTACTTGGTATGATGAAAATAAAAGTGGACAGGAAGATATGCTATATTATGAATTACAGGGTATAGAAGATATAGTTGATAATATTGAAAAACTATCCTTAGTGGGTATAGCTGTATATATTGATGGTAAGATTGCAGCGTTTACGATAGGAGAAAGATTAAACAGTAAACTAGCTGTGATTCACATTGAGAAGGCTGATAGAAATGTAAATGGAGCATACAGCTTTATAAATAAAGAATTTGTTGATAGATGTTTTAACGATGCTGAAATAATAAATAGAGAACAGGATCTTGGGATTGTAGGACTTAGAAAGTCAAAGATGTCTTATTACCCTATAAAATTGGAAAAAAAATTTATTTTAAATTGCTAGTATGAAAGGAAAAGAGGATGTATATATGTCAGTAAAGAATTTACTAAAAGGTAAAAAAGTTAAACTTACAGCTTTTACAGATGAAGATATAACAGAATTAGAAAGATGGTATAATGATATATATTTTTTAAGATTTTATGATATGGTTGTATCATATCCACATGAAAAAAGTGAATTAAAGGAAATGATATCTTCTATAAGAAGATCAAATAATGAATATATATTTGCAATAAGGACTATACAGGATAATAAGCTTATAGGTATTACTGGATTTGAAGACATACTTTGGAATAATGGTACCGGAGTAATATATATAGGAATAGGAAAACAGGAGTATAGGGGGAGGGGATTTGCAAAAGAAGCTCTTTACCTAACTATGGAATTTGGTTTTGAAGAACTTAATTTGAATAGAATACAATTAAATGTAATAGAATATAATAAAAGTGCAATAGGGTTATATGAAAAACTTGGATTTAAAAAAGAAGGAGTCTATAGAGAATTTATTCATAGGGATGGAACAAGATATGATATGTATTTGTATGGAATCTTAAGAAACGAATGGGATTCAATATATAAAATATACCAGTTATAATATTAAAAAAAGATAAAATTTCTATTGAAATTTGTGTTAAAAATGATACAATAAAACCGTCGGTATTCTTATGAAACTGAACTTAATTTATAAGAAATTATCCGAATTATATCCTAAAAGGAATAAGAACGGAGGAGTATTATGGAAAAGCATTTGAATTCGCTTGTTAAATTTAACACAAGGCAGCTTGCAGTAATTGGCATGTTGTCAGCAATTTCAATTTTACTTGGGATTACAGGTCTGGGATTTATACCTATACCACCAGTAAAGGCTACGATTATGCACGTCCCTGTAATTATAGGAGCCGTATTAGAAGGACCGGTAGTCGGCTGCATGGTTGGACTCATTTTTGGAGTTTTTAGCATTATACAGTCTATAACGACACCAACACCGGTATCATTTGCATTTATAAATCCGCTGGTATCAGTTTTACCGCGTATATTAATAGGAATAACTGCATATTATTCTTATAAATTGTGTGGTATGAAGTTTAAACATCTAGGTGCCGGGGTTGCTGGATTCATTGGTTCATGTACAAATACTATAGGTGTTATGGGTATGGTATATATCATATATTTAAAACCATATGCCAAAGCATTAAACATAAGTGTAAATGCTGCTAAAGATGGTATATTAACAGTTTGTGCTATTAATGGAATACCGGAAGCTATTTTGTCAGTATTGATAACTATGGCAGTTGTAACAGCAGTCAGCAAAATAAGAAATAGATAAATAAGATAATAAACTCAAGTCTTACATTTTGACTTGAGTTTTTTTATTGTACTTAATTATGGTATAATAAGACGAAAATGTATTTTACATAGGAGGTAAAACTTTATGTTAAGAAGAAAGCTTTTAATGAATGTGCTTATAAGTACCGCAGTAACAGGTATGCTTATGATGTCTTCTTACAAAGTTAGTGCAGCATATGCTGTGAATAGTGAAAGGCTTTGGGGAAGTGACAGATATGAAACTTGCTCAAAGATTGTAGAAGAAGGTTGGAAAACGACTTCTAATTATGCAGTAATAGTCAATGGAGAAAATTTTCCTGATGCCTTAAGTGCATCTGTACTTGCTAAGAAATACGATGCACCAATTCTATTGACTGAAGCAGATAAATTAGATGATAATTCTTATAATGAATTGAAGAGATTAAATGTTAAACAAGCTATAATTGTAGGTGGAGATGGTGTGGTTAATCCATCAATAGAAAAATCAGTTCAAAATATGGGTATAAGTACCCAGAGATTTTATGGGTTAGATAGAAATGAAACTTCAGCTGCAGTTGCAGGGCAAGTAGGTACTGAAAATGGTATAATACTTGCAGCTGATTCTGATTTTCATGATGCTCTTTCAATAGCACCTATAGCAGCAAAACTTCAGATACCTATAATACTTATGCCTAAAGATACTGTGCCGGATTCTGTAATGAATTTTATAAGCGGCAGAGATATACCTAAAACGTATGTACTTGGAAATAGCGATGTTATATCAGATAGTGCTGCATATCAATTTCCTAATGTTCAAAGAATAACTGGTAAGGACAATTATGATATGAATATAAATATAATTAAAGCTTTTGAGGACAAGTTTAATTTTAACAATATCTGTTTGGCATATTCAGAACAGTTTCCAGATGCATTAAGTACATCTGCATTTGCAGCCATAAATGGCAATCCTATTGTATTTGTTAGTGATAATAATGATTTAAATGCAAAATATCTTTTAGCAGATAAAAAATCAGATGTTAAGAATATGTATGTCATAGGCGGTAGTGCTGGAATAAAGGATTCTGAACTTGATGACATAAAACAATCAATTAACTATGAAGTTGATGATACGAAAAGTAATTCAGGGTCTAACGTATATTACTATAATGTCGAAAATAATGGTTCAAGCATTGTAAATGATGGCGGATACATGTATTTTGGTTTGAACTCCAATAATTCAATATCAGGATTAACCAAAGGAATTTACTCAATAAAATCAGATAATACAGATATAACAAAAGCACAAAAGATATCAGATGATTTTGCAAATAAGATATGGTCTAACAATAACTGGTTGTATTATGCAGATTATAGTGATAATAATGGGAATGGTGCATTTTTCAGGGTTAATAAGACCGGAACCGATAAACAAAAGGTAAGTGACAATAATTTAAGATATTTAAATTTTGATGGAGATAATATATATTATTCAGAGTACATAAGCAGTGACAATCCTAAGAATTTTTTAATTTATAAAATGAATGGCGATGGAACCTCCAAACAGCAAATAGGTTCAGCTCGCGGAATTTACCTTCAAAAGGTTGACAATTATATATATTATTTAAATGTAGATGATAATTATAGAATATATAGAATTAGTACAGATGGTTTGTACAATCAGTTGATTTCAAATGATTCAGCTATTGATTATATGAAAGTATCAGGTGATTTTATATATTATTGTAATAGTGATGACAATGACAGTATATATAGAATTAGAAAAGATGGTACACAAAGACAAAAGTTAAATTTTGATAATAGCAAAAATGTAAATATAGTTGGTAATTATATTTATTATGGTTCAGCCGATGATAATAATTCAGATTCATTGTATAAAATGGAAATCGACGGGTCAAATAAAAAACTTTTGAGTTCTGTTGACTGTTCCACAGCAATCAAGGTTAAGGATGATTATATATATTGCTCTGGCTATAATTCTAAAGGAATATACAGCATAAAAACTGATGGAAGTAGTTATAAGCTTATAAATAATAGCAGCAATATAGTTTCTTTAAATACAATAGGAAATTGGATATACTATGGTACAATTGATCCGACTAGCATGGAGATTAATTTATATAGAATGAAATTAGATGGTTCGTCAAATCAAAAAATACAATAATTTTGTATGTGTTGGGGGAAGATATATGAAAGAAATAGCATTTGAAGAAATTGACGGCATAAGAATTGGAAATGCACAAAATTTAGAAGGACCAACAGGGTGCACTGTTGTAATTTGTGAGAACGGAGCGCCAGCAGGAGTGGATGTAAGAGGAGGTTCACCTGGAACAAGGGAAACGGATCTCCTCGATCCTGTAAATTTAGTAGATAAAATTCATGCTGTAGTGCTATCTGGAGGAAGTGCCTTTGGACTTGATGCGGCTTCAGGAGTAATGAAGTATTTGGAAGAGAAAAACATTGGATTTGATGTAAAGGTTACTAAAGTCCCTATTGTTTGCTCGGCTGTTTTATTTGATCTTGCGATTGGAAACCATAAAATAAGACCAGATAAAAATATGGGATATGAAGCATGTAAGAATTCAGAGTTAAATAAGTCCTGCGAGGGAAATGTTGGAGCAGGTTGCGGTGCTACTGTTGGAAAGATATTTGAAAAAGCAGAGTATGCTATGAAGGGTGGACTTGGATGTTATGCAGTTCAAGTTGGGAAACTTAAGGTAGGAGCATGTATAGCCGTAAACTGTCTTGGAGACGTTATAGATCCAGGTACTGGAAAAATAATAGCAGGCGCTTTAAATGCAGACAGGAAAACTTTTGCGTGTACAGAAGATATAATGCTTAAAAACTATGCATCAAGGAAAAATCTGTTTAGTGGTAATACGACGATTGGAACAGTGGTTACAAATGGTAAGTTTAATAAGAGTCAAATGAATAAAATTGCATCTATGGCTCATGATGGATATGGAAGAACTATGAGACCGTCACATTCTATGTTTGATGGCGATACAATATTTACTATGGCTACTGGTAAAGTTGACGCGGATATATCAGTTGTTGGATTTTTGTCTGCTAAAGTAGTTGAAAAGGCAGTACTTAGGGCAGTAAAGAATGCACAAACGATATTTGGGTATAAATCGCTGAGTGATTTGTAAAGTTATATATAGTTAGGAGAGATAAATAATATGGCAGGAGAAAAAGATAATATTTCAATGAATGAATTTATTGACCAGATTGAAAATTCAATGAATACAATAAAGGCAAACGAAATTGTAAAAGGGAAGGTTATATCTGTATCTGAAGATGGTGCTGTTATAAATATAGGTTATATGTCGGATGCATTTCTTCCAAAAGCTGAGATGGGTGATGATCAGGATGTAAATCCTCATGAGATTTTACATGAAAATGATGAAATATATGTGTATGTTATTAAAATGAATGACGGTGAAGGAAATGTACTTGTGTCCAAAAAAGCTGCAGATAAGATAGGTGCTTTGAATAAACTCAAAGCTGCATTTAACAATAATTCAATTATAGATTTAACTATATTTAGGGCTGTAAAAGGCGGAGTTGTAGGATTTATAAATGGTATAAGAACTTTTATGCCAGCATCTCAAATTTCAGTAACATATACTAAGGATTTAAATTCGGTTGTAGGCACGACTGTTAAAGTAAAGATAATTGAATTTAATGAAGAAAATGAGAAAATAGTAGTTTCTCATAAAAAAATTGAGCAGGAAGAGCTTGAAATCAAAAAAGAGGAACTTTTAAATAGTATAAAGGTCGGAGAAAAAAGAGAAGGAGTTGTTGTAAGGCTTACTAATTTCGGAGCATTTGTTGATTTAGGAGGATTAGATGGACTTATACATCTGTCAGAGCTATCTTGGAAAAGAGTAAAGAAGGCTTCTGATATGGTAAGTGTTGGTGATAGAGTTCAAGTGTATGTCATCGGGTTAGATAAGGATAAAAACAGAATATCTCTTTCTTTAAAAGATGTAAATGATAATCCATGGAATAATGTAGCTGGAAAATTTAAGGCTGGAAATATAGTCGAAGGAACTGTATCAAAAATTGTAGACTTTGGAGCTTTTGTCGAGATAACTGATGGTATCGAGGGACTTGTCCATCTATCTCAAATATCAGATGAAAGAGTACTGAAAGTCTCTGATGTGCTTAAGGTAGGAGATAAGGTTAAAGTAAAAATTTTAGATATAGATAATGAAAATGACAGAATCAGTTTAAGCATAAAGGAAGCACAGGGAAAAACACAAGGAGATCTTGGTAAATATGTAGACAAAGAACAGGCAAATACAAGTTTGGCCGATCTCCTAAAAGATTTTAAATTTGAAGACTAGAATATACAGCTGTATTAAAAGCTATTTACCATTATAGGGTTTGTAAATGAAAGCTTAAATTACACTCCAGCTGACATTTCCAAAATTCGTTACCTAAAAAACTTCCAGTAAGTCTAAGTTCGTATTTATAAAAATCTAAGCAGATTTTATAAACTCGCAGGCTCAAACATATAAAATCTACTAAGATTTTCAAAAATACTTCACCAAGACTTACTAAAAAATTTTTTAATGTGCCTACATTTTGAAAATGTCAGCTTACGTATAACTTAAGCTTAGAATTACAAACCCTATATATGTTTACTGGTATTTTAAGATTTTTAATAGATTGTTTTTCTTCATAATTAACTTAAAAAGTGGACATCCTATACAAGTTACAACTACAAATTCACCAATGGCTATATATATTGAAGATATAAAGAATGGCTGATGAAGTACAAAGAACAGTTCTGCACCAACTAGTATAGAATTCATAATTGTCGGCCATAGAGATGCTAGTATTAAGTGTTTAGTCTTGCTTATTAGGTATACACTTAAGAAGGTAGCAGAAGTACCAACTATAACATCAACTATTCCAAGTGGACTGTATAAATTGGAAAGTGCACATCCAAGAACAAGCCCGGGTATATAAATAGGATCTATAAAAGCTAATAACGTCATTATTTCTGAAAGTCTAAATTGAACAGCACCATAGCTTAAAGGTGCTATGGCCATAGTTGCAACTGCGTATAAAGCAGCTGTTATCGCAATTTTAACTAGTATTTTAATAGAAATATTATGTTTTTTATTGTAAGAACTCATTTTTAATTACCTCCAACTCCAAAATCTGAATTATTCCAAAGAATTTCTATATTGTCCATATTATCAAGAAAACTGTAATTTTCTCTAAACCACTGTATTAATTTATCATCTCTTTTAATAGGAGTTGAATTTTCTGTATATATGTTTATACAACCATATTTGAAATACTTAAGTAAGTACTCTATGTCCTTTTTTATCATATCTGTAGTCTGACCTTTTATGCCGACCATTAGACATATTGATTTGAAATATTTTGATACTTCTAGAGGACTTGAAAATACAGCACCTTTGTTTAAAAATTCATTTCTAAATTTGTTATTGAAAGTTTCTATTCCACATTTAAATATAATTGGAACTTTAAAGAAATTCTCCATTTCGGAGAGCCTGAATCTATATATCCAGTGACCTTCAAAAAATAGTTTATTTATACCTTTAGATATAACTATGGATTTTATATCATCTAAAGTTTTTTTAGGAAGTTCAAAGCAACTGCCAGAGTTTATAACTTCAAGTGATTTATATTTTCCAGAAATGTTTTTTAGAACTTCTCGATTTAGAATTTCATTGGACTTAGTATCAAGACTGTTGTCATCTATGTAGTCACAAAATGAACAATGCCCCCAGATACATGGAGATGCTTTTAACAAGACAAGTTCTCTTTTATTTTTGTTATTGATTATATTGTAGCGTTTCATAATTAATTCCTCCTTGTTTTTTTACAAATGAGTGGTTAAGCAAGGAACACTCATTATAGAATTTTAAAATCCTTATATATATTACTACAGTATTCGTTTTTTGTACAGAGGTGGCATTTAAAAAATATTGTATTGATAAAATTTAATTTTTACATACCTTAATTTGACAACAATTATAAATAAAAGTAATATGAAATTAATAACAGATTTGATTTTAATACAGAAATGTTAAAAATTTTACCCAATTGCAATGAGCATTATTTTTTAATGGGGAAGGAAGAATTAGAATGAGTGAGGAAGTACGTAAGATAGGAATTAAAACAATTTGGGCTGTTTATTTTAGTGCCACTGGTACTACTGAAAAAGTAGTCACCTGCGTGGCTAAAACTGTAGCTCAGGTCATGAATACTGAGTACAAGCAGTTCTGCTTTAACCTGCCTAAGGATCGTGAAGGAGCGCTCTCCTTTGGCCCTGACGATTTGGTGGTTCTGGGAGTTCCAGTGTATGCTGGACGTGTGCCTAACCTACTGTTGCCATATCTTAAAGAAAAGGTAAGTGGTAACAATACGCTGGGAGTGCCTGTATGTTTGTTTGGCAATCGAAATTTTGACGATGGATTGATGGAATTACGCAATGTTATGTGGACTAACGGATTCTATCCTATAACTGGAGGTGCATTTGTGGGTGAACACTCCTTTTCACGAATCCTGGGAGAAGGGCGTCCCGATGAGGAGGATATGGCATTGGCTGTGCAACTTGGACAAAAGACTGCTGATAAGATAAAAAACTTGCAACAGCTGCCTAATGAACCAGTAACTGTGGTTGGATGTGATCCCATTAGACCGTACTATGTTCCACAAGATCGTTATGGTCACTCTATTAATATCTTAAAGGTGAAGCCTAAAACTGATCCAAACAAGTGCATCAAGTGTGGTTTGTGTGCCCGTATCTGTCCAATGGGTGCTATTGACCCTGCAGATGTGTTTTCTGTGCCTGGTAAGTGTATTAAGTGCTGTGCTTGTGTAAAAAGATGTCCAATGGGTGCCAAGTATTATGATGACAAGGGTTACCTTTACCATCAGCATGAATTGGAGGAGATTTATATTAGGCGAGCTGACAGCCAGATTTTTATGTGAATTGTTGAATATATAAATTGAATCAATTGCATATATTGCGTATTAAGCATTGTTCATAGATATATGGCTATAAGGACAAACTTAACTCACACCGCAGAGGTATACTCATAAACTTCGGCACCCTAAAAAAGTTTTAACATCTCTAAGCTTGTCTTTTAGAAATTTAAGCAGATTATATAAACTTAGCTTTGCTCAAACATATATAATCTACTAAAATTTTTCTAAAAGACTTCGCCAAGAGATGTAAAAAACTTTTTAGATGTGCCTTCAGTTTCTAAGTATACCCCTGCGTATGAGTTAAGTTTGTCCTTATAAATTATAAATCAAATGCTCAATAAAATAATTTCGCCTTTAAGGGTTTATGGCGATAGCCATATTGATTTAAAAGTCCTCTACTCCATTTAAATATAAATCATATATAATCTCACTCATTTTCTTGCAATAGTATTTGTCAACTTATATTATAATCTCCATGATTGTATTCTCTTTATAAAGGTTTTACGGACGTAGTCCTTGTATATATAACATTAATCCCGGAGGGATATTTCAAAATTACAGAAGTTATAATAAATAACGAAATTTTTCCCGGTAAAAGATTAAATATATCTAAAATTAAAATAACCTGCCCTTCACAAGAATAACAGAGCACCCTAACGGGTTTGAAGGCTTACAGTCTTCCTTCTTTAAGTTATAGTAATGACTGTACTAATTTAATTATTAGGATATTAACTTCCCGGGTATATAGTAAAACTCACATTTAAATTTAAATCTGTTATGAAAATAGATATGCTATTTTTTGTAACTCCCATAAGTTTAAAATATCCCTCCGGGATTATATTATTCGGAGGATTACCATTCATAAAATTCCAAATCAATTAAAAATATAGAATATCGCATTAAACAATTTATTGCAAACATAAGTAAAATTTTTACGTAGTGGAGCACTGTAAGGCTGAAGACACATTTAAAACTTTTTCTATAAATTTTGACGAAGTGCTGTGAAAAACCTTAAAGTCCCGGATATCATTTAAAATATGATCTTATTCAGATTTTTTTAATTACTTCAATATATGTTTAAAATTGTAATTATAGTATAAATTACAAGGGCTAATCGCCCTAGAACCCTTGAAGGTGATATTTCACTTATTAAGCATATAACCTGGTTTAAATATATAGCTTATAAGGACAAACTGGGATTATACGCAGGGGTGCAATAACAAAATGAAAGCACATTTAAAAAGTTTTTTTACAGTTCTTAGCAAAGTATTTTAGGAAATTTTAGTAGATTATATATGTCTGAGCTTTGCGAGTTTATATAATCTGCTTAAATTTCCAAAATACAAGCTTAGAACTGTTAAAACTTTTTAACATGCTGAGTTTTGTTATTGCACCCCTACGTATAAGGCTAGTTTGTCCTTATAGCACCATATATCTATGATCAATGCTTAATACGCAATATATCCATTTTAAGTATAAGGTTAGATTTTTCAAATCATTATTTGTTTGATTTGCCAGAAATGTGTTCGATATTAATTTTTATTATTTTGGTTGCTTTACTTGCATTTTTTATATACTCTTTTCCTTCTTTAATGTAATCTGGCGAATATTTATTTAATATTTCTAAAAGAATTTTATTTTTTTCGTCATCGTCTGAAACATTAACTGCTTTTCCAAATATAATTACGCTCTCATATTTTGTACTAAATTCTTTGGATAGAACTTGATTTTGACCAACTACACAAAAGGACACTTTACTATTTTTTGCTATATTGTCTATTTTATGTCCTTCTAAAGCACTATGGAAATAAATTGAATCATTGAAAAGGATAAAATTTATAGGAATACCATAAGGATAACCATTTTCGCTTATAGTTGATAAAATACCATAGGTACTATTTTTTAAAATTTTAAAAGCCTCGTCATTTTTAATTTTTCTATCTTTTCTTCGCATTTCTCTGAACATAACATACCCCTCCATAAAATCATATTGCTTATATAATATACTATATTACCTAATTTTTAAAGAATAATTTTTAATGTTCAGATTTATTCTGCAGATTATAGGGTTTGTAATTTCAAACTTAAGTTATGTGTAAGCTGACATTTCCAAAATGTAGGCACATTAAAAAATTTTTTAGTAAGTATTAGTGACGAATTTTGGAAATGTCAGCTGGAGTATAACTTAAGCTTTCATTTATAAACCCTTATAATTAATCAAGTTTATCGTTCACTTAAGGCAGAACCTAATTATTATTGGAATTGTAATTATTGAAAGTAATGATGAAAATGATACTATAAAGGCAGAATACTCTTTATTTTTATTGAAATTCTCCGCAAAAATAGTAGTAAATGCAGCTGCGGGCATAGCCTGCATAAGTATAAATGTTTTTAAAACTATAGAATTTTCTTTAAATAATAGTGACACTATGTATAATGCAAATGGAACTATTATAAGTTTTATAAATGAACCATAATACATGCTTTTATCTTTAATAATTTTTACAAGATTACTTCTTGATAATAAACTTCCAACTATAAGCATTGATACTGGGGTTGTTAGTCCTCCAATCATTTTCATTGTACTTAAAAGTATGGGATGTATCTTTATTGAAAATATCATAATGATAAGTCCGATTAATGCAGATGTTATTCCAGGGTTTTTTAGAGATTTGAGGACATCCTTAAAGCTTGTACTATTTTTAAAAAGCATGACACCATAGGTCCAGACAAATATAGTAAAAGCCATATTGAATATAGCAGCATATATAACTCCTTCGTTTCCAAATACACTTTGGGCAATTGGGAAACCCATGAAACCACAGTTTGAAAATACCATTGCAAATTGTAATACATTTCTCTTACCTTTTTCAATTTTGAGCAATAATGGTTTGACTAGTAAAGGGGTTAATATGAAGATAAGAAAACTATAAATGAAAGCTTTTATAATGTTTTTTGAAATACTTGCATCATATGAAAGGCTAAAAGATCCAATAACTAAAAAAGGGGTTGTTATATCTACTATTAATTTAGAAAGCCCGTTTGAAAAATTTTCATTTATTATATTTTTTTTACCCCCATAAAAGCCTACCAAGGCTACTAGGAATAGTGAGATTATCTGATTTATTACTGTGTTTATGCCCATATATTTGACCTCATATTTCTATTATTAGTTTATAATTATAGGGTTTGTAATTCCAAGCTTAAGGTATACTCCAGCTGATATTTCCAAAATTCGTCACCTAAAAAATTTCTAGTAAGTCTAAGTTCGTATTTATAAAAATCTAAGCAGATTTTATAAACTCGCAGGCTCAAACATATAAAATCTACTAAGATTTTCAAAAATACCTCGTTAAGGCTTACTAAAAAATTTTTTAATGTGTCTACATTTTGGAAATGTCAGCTTACGTATAATCTAAGCTTGGAATTACAAATTCTATATATAACATATAAATTTGTAAATTAAATTCTATATTCCGGTGCTGTGTCAAAAATATTTTCTAAGGATCTCCGTAGTTCTTTTTTCCAGTCAAAATTCCCCTTTTTAATGCACCAGGTGACTTCGTATCCAAAGAACATATGGGCGGCTGCTTTATATAAATCTTCAGCTTTATTTTTATTTCTTATTTGCCCTGACTTCTGGCCCTTTTTTATTATTGTTACTGCAATGTTAGTAAGATTGTCTCTTAAATCATAACTCCCGTAATCTTCTTTTAGGTTGCTAATCAGCATTTGACTAAAAAAATCAGTTCCATATTTTGAGTCCTCTTCTACGAGAGATTCAAAACACATTACTAATTGTTCCCAGTGATTATCCATAGCTATAATAGATGATAGTCGTTCAGATATATTTTGAGTTAATGAGTCGTAAAACTGCAGTATAATATCTTCTTTAGATTTAAGATGATAATAAAATGTTGTTTTAGAAATATCACATGCAGTGCAGATATCTACAACTGTAACATTATTATAACCTTTTTCAATAAATAATTTGTTAGCTGTTTCTATTATAAAATCTCTAGTTGATTTATTTAACATTATTGCCTCCAGAAAATTTCTGTAAATATTTTATGAATTATTTATATGGTAACATACAGATTTTAAAAAATCTATATTGACAATTATTTAACGGGATATTATATTACTATAGTAATATAAAATAAAACTTAGGTAAAGGAGAGAGGAAGTTTGAAATTATTTGATAGGACACAAATTGCAGGTATGAAGCTTAAAAATCGTATTGTTATGGGCCCGATGGGAACAACAGGTGAAGCAGATGGAGCATATTGTAGAGAAGCCATTAATTATTTTGAAGAAAGAGCTAAAGGTGGAGCAGGACTTATTATTACAGGTGCTAATGTAGTTACAACTAAATATGAAGCACGTCCTTGTACGGAACTTAGCAATTTTCATCATGTTGAACGTTTGAACATGCTTATAGAAAGATGCCATCACTATGGAGCAAAAGTATGTGTGCAAGTTTCTCCAGGATTAGGACGTCAACAGTTTACGGATCCGTTTACACCTCCTTATTCAGCAAGTGATTGCAGTGCATTCTGGTTTCCTTCATTGAAATGCAAGCCATTTTCAAAAGAGCAAATTCATGATATCGTTAACAAGATTGGATATTCTGCAAGTCTTGCTAAGATGGCAGGCGCAGATGCAGTAGAATTACATGCTTACGGTGGATACCTGTTAGATCAATTTCAGTCAAAACAATGGAATACACGTACTGATGAATATGGTGGAGAGCTAAAAAATCGTATGAGGTTTACTCTTGAGTGTATAGATTCTATGCGTAAGAATGTTGGAACTGACTTTCCTATACTTGTAAAATTCACACCTGTGCATCGTGCTAAAGGTGGGCGTGAACTTGAAGAAGGTCTTAAAATGGTTAAAATACTTGAAAATGCAGGTATAGATGCCATTCATGTTGATGTTGGCTGTTATGAGGTTTGGCATAAAGCAATATCTACAGTGTATGAAAAAGAAGGACATCAAATGGATGTTGTAGGAGCAGTTAAAAAAGTGGTTTCATTACCTGTGCTTGGACAAGGTAAGATGTTTGATCCGGAGAAGGCAGAAAAAGCTGTAAGTGATGGAAAAACAGATTACATTGTATTAGCACATCAAATGCTGGCAGATCCAGCCTGGGCAAACAAGGTTAAGAAGGGAAATACTATGGATATAGTTCCATGTATAGGATGCAATGAGTGTTTATTGGCCGGATTTTCAGGCAAACATTATTATTGTGCTGTAAATCCACTATGTTACGCAGAAAAAGATTATATGCTTCCTGAGAAAACTGATATTAAAAAATCTGTACTAATAATAGGCGGCGGACCTGGAGGAATGTCAGCAGCTATTACAGCGGCAAAACGTGGATTTAATGTAGAGTTGTGGGAAAAATCATCAAGATTAGGCGGCAATCTATGGCCAGCAGGACTTCCTACATTTAAACATGATGTGTTGAATCTTATAAAATATATGGAACGTCAAATATTGAAACTTGGAGTTAAGGTAGTACTAAATAAGGAAGCAGTTGAGGAAGAAGTTTTAGATGGCAAATACGACAAAATTATACTAGCTACTGGATCAAAACCATTTATGCCGCCAATTTCAGGAATTGAAAATTCAGTTCCTGCGAATGATTATTTACTGGGGATCAAAAAACCTGGTAAGAGGGTTGTTGTAATTGGAGGTGGACTTGTTGGCTGTGAAACTGCAGCATATATGAAGGAAACTTCTGAAAAAGTGACTATTGTAGAAATGTTAGAGGATATCTTAGCAATATCAGAACACTGCCTAAATAATGATCAGGCATTGAGAACTATGATTAAGGAAAGAAATATAGATGTAGTTGGAAGTGCAAAGGTAATTAAAATAACTCCAGATAGCGTAATTTATATAAAGAATGATAAAGAATATACACTTGAATGCGATACAGTAATTATTGCATCAGGATATCGTTCAAACAATGAATTAGAAGATAAACTTCAAGATAAGGTTGAGAATTTAACGGTTATTGGAGATGCAGGAGCTCCACGAAAAATTCTTAACGCCATTCATGAAGGATATCACGCAATTCGTGTAATGTAAGTAAGAAATTAAAGTGCCGTTTTAATCAATTTTAAGACGGTACTTTAATTTTATTTTACTCCTACATATTGTATAATGATAACATAATATATGATAGGGAGGGTATCCTTTATGAAGAATATATTGACAGAGGAAAATATTAAGAAATTGCAAGAAGAATTGGATTATAGAATGACTGTAAAAAGGGCGGAGATAGCGAAAGAAAAATTAGTAGCTGCTGCACATGGTGATAGGTCCGAAAATGCTGAATATAAAGAAGCATGTGCTAATTATAGAGAAAATGATAATAGAATTCAATATTTAATGAGTATGATTTCAACTGCAACTGTGATTGACGGTAAAAATATAGATAAATCAATAATAGGAATTAACAGTAAGTTTAAAATTAAATTTATAGAGGGTGAAGATGAAGAGGTTGTATCATTAGTAACTACATTAGATGCAGATCCAGAAAATATGTTTATAAGCATAGAATCGGATTTAGGAAAAGCGTTAAATGGTAAAAAAGTTGGTGATGTAGTCGAGGTGGAGGCCCCTGCTGAAAAATACTCAGTAGAAATATTAGAGATATTATAAAATAGTTAATTTTTATATGTGGAGGGAAACATGGGGTGTAGAATTGTTTTATATTTAATGAGACATGGACAGACTATATTGAATAAAGCTAATAGAACCCAGGGATGGTGTGATGGGGTATTAACAGAAAAGGGAATAGAAGTAGCTGTAAATACAGGTATTGGACTTAGCAATATAAAATTTAAATCTGCTTATAGCAGTGATTTGGGAAGAGCAATAAATACAGCACGAATTGTTATAAAAGAAAATAAGGTAAGTGGTAATCTTAAGCTCAAAGAATTGAATGGACTTAGAGAAGTGTATTTTGGAAAGTACGAAGGTGAGATTCAGGACATAATGTTTGGTGATATACTAAATTATTTAAATGTTAAATCTGTTGAGGAAGCGGAGGCAAAATATGAATTTCAAAGAGAATACTGTAACTCATGTGCAGTACTGGATGATACAAATGAAGCTGAAGACTATGATACAGCAATAAAGAGAGCCATGAAGACTTTGGATGATATATGTAGAGAAAATTTAAAGCTTGATGGAGGAAATGTACTTATAGTAGCTCACGGTGGTATAATGAGGCTTATTATTGATTATTTAGATAAAAGCTTTAATATAAGAGATATAGATAATTCGAGTATAGCTAAGATCATTTATGAATCTGGAAAATATAAAGTTGAATCTGTAAATGATACAAGTTATTCTAAAATGGGTTCTAAAATTAGAAATAGTAGGTAATTTTTATACTAAAGGATTGCATAGTTGACAATTGTGCTCTACAAGCATAACATTAAATCTGTGTAAGTCAAAATAAGTCGAAAGGAGGATGCTTTATGGAGAAAAAAAGTATATTAGACATGGAAGGAAAAACAAGACTTATTCAAGAGACAGTTCCAGGTAAGCAGATTACTATCGCACATATAATTGCAAGTCCAGATGAAATTATATATAAAAAATTGGGACTAGATCCTGCAGTTAATTATGAAAAAGCGGCAATTGGTATACTGACAATGTGTCCAAGTGAGACTACGATTATTGCTGGAGATATAGCTAATAAAACTGCGGACGTAGATTTGGGATTTATAGATAGATTTAGTGGAACTTTAATTATAACAGGTGGAATTTCAGAAATTCAGGCTGCTGTTACATCCATTATAGAATATTGTAAGAATAATCTTGGATTTACGGTATGTGGGATAACAAGAACATAGGTGATAATATATGAGAAAGATAATTCTATTTGGCAGAAGTGAATGTGGGAAGACTACACTCATGCAAGCTTTAAGAGGTAAGGATATTTCATATCATAAAACTCAGTATATCAATAATTTTGATGTTATTATTGATACACCTAGAGAGTATGCAGAGAATAAAGATTTAGCTGCTGCACTGGCGTTATATACATATGAAGCAGATGTAGTCGGATTGTTAGCTAGTTCAATAGAACCCTATTCACTATATCCGCCTAATATTACTCCGAGTGTAAATAGAGAAGTTATAGGTATAGTGACACAAATAGATCAACCTAATGGTGATCCAAAACGTGCAGAAAGATGGCTCAGACTTGCTGGATGCAAGAAAATTTTTTTCGTCAGCTCCTACACAAAAGAAGGGGTATGGCAAATTTTAGACTACCTTAGGGAAGATGGAGATATTATGCCTTGGGATAAGGACAAATCCAAGCAATAATTTAATATATTTGTTGAAGTAAATGAAGAAATTGGGTATAGGTTTATGTAGAATGAAATCTATACCTTAATTAGGATATTTTTCCATCTGCTAAGTTTGCTTTCAAAGGGAACAGTGTGGGCGGGACTTGTTGATGGTAATTTGCAGAATGTTATATAAATGTATTGTTTAAAACCTACTTTTCTTTTAAATGTTTCATAGGATTTATTTCCGTTAAAGAAAACATATTTAATATTTGGATACTTTTTAAATAAAGTCTTAAAATCATTAGGAATTTCATTCTTTATATTTGAATCTAGGCTTCCCTCCCTAGAACATACACCTATAACGTCCCAAAGAGCAATGTTTTTTTCCATAAGGAATTCTATTCTTTTGTCATATGATTTTAATGGTGTAAGATTATATAGTGAAAATATTATTTTCCAAAATTGATTTCTTTTATTTGCATAATACTGTTTTTTATTTAATGATTCAACACTGGGCACTGAACCCAATATTAAGATTCTTGAATTTCTATCTATTATTGGTTTAAAGGATTGTATATTTCCCAAGATGGTCACCCCTCATATGTTAACTACTACAAAAATTTTGCTTTAAAGATCAAATTTGTTTATTGTTTTTTGGATGTTGTTAATAAGTTTGCTAACATGATATCCATCAGCTGCTGCATGAGATATTGTAACAGTAAATGGCATCAGCCATTTCCCGTTTTCCTCATGATACTTCCCGTATGTTATAATTGGCATGAGCGCAGGTTCAGTGCTACTTGTGTATGTTGAGTATCCTGTGAAATTAAGCCATGGCACACAGGATATACAGTAGAAGTTTGGAGGCTGATTTGGTTTGATTTTTACGCCTTTTAAACCTGAGTATTTTTTCATATCTTGTCTATAGTTATCGTAGAATTTATAAAAATCCTGTGTATATTCTGACCACATGTCTGAAAATGTGTGATCATCATTATGAAAAATTGTGTAATTAGGATGAACAATATCATATATGACAAGTTGATGATTTTCTTTAAGCCGTATTTTAAATTCTTTCATAGAATTAATATTGAAACTAACGCAATAAATAAAGGATGGATAAAATTTGAGCCCATTTTTATTTAAAGATTTTTTAAATAAGGTAATATCTAGATTTGCAGTAACGCTGTAACCACATTTTAATTGTTCAGTATAATATTTAAAGTGATCACTTCTCTCCCATTTTTTCATATCAACTATATGAAACATAATTATTACTCCTTTAGATATTTATTCTAATCATCTCTCCTTAATTATATCATAGTTTTTAACATTTATATGGTTTGTAAATGAAAGCTTAACTTATATGCGGGGAAATATATACAGTCTTTGGTAACCTGGAAACTTCTAAAAAATTTTTAGGATGATAGCCCTTTGGTTTACAAAAATTATGAGTATTTATAGTAAGACTAATAATTTCAATAGATTAGAAGATTGAATTGAAAAAAATAAATTTAAAAGTTAGTTTATGCGCAGGAATATGTTACTAAAATGAAAGTATTTTTGGTACTGAAGTTTGGTAACATATCCCGGAGTGTAAACTAACTTTTGGTGCAATTATTCTATAAATGTATGGTTACAAATATTAATTATTGAATACATTTTTTTTACTGCGGGCAATCGCAATAATTAAACCTATTAAAAATCCCAAAAATGCTGGTAATATCCATCCAAGTCCATAGTCAAAGCCTGGAAGATATAAGTGAGCAAAATTGACAAGCTGTGATATTAATCCACTCTTTGAAAGCGAATCAGGGAGCGCTTTACAAAAATCAAAGAATGCAGCAATGGATGTTAAGATTGTAGTAAACCTATATATCGTGCTCTGCTTATGGATAAGAGGGTTAAGCAAAGATAATATAATTAGAGTTATTGCCAGAGGATATAAAAACATAAGAACAGGTATAGATAGTTGTATAATTGTATTTAATCCAAAGTTGGCAACTATAAGCGAACATATTGTAAATACTACTGTATATTTTTTATAGGAAATGGATTTTGGAAACATTTCACTAAACATTTGAGAACAAGAAGTAATGAGACCAATAGCTGTCTTTACACAAGCAACTGTTACAATAGCTGCAAGCAATATTTTTCCGATGACTCCAAAATAATGATTACTTACCATAGATAAAATGATTCCACCATTATCAGCACGGTTTATACTTCCCAAACTTGTAGCTCCCATATAGGCCAGGGATGCATAGATAAATGTCATAGCAATAATACTCACTACACCTGATTTACATGTTTCGATGGCAATAGAGGTTGGATTTTTTATACCTAATTTTCTTATGTTAGAAATAATTATAATTGCAAAGGCTAAAGAAGCCAAGGCATCCATTGTATTATATCCATCCAGAAAACCGGTAAATAATGGTTGAGAAACATATTTGCCTTGGGCCGCATATTGACTAATTTGTCCCATAGGTTTTACGAAAGTTACAATTAATAGAATTGATAAAAGTACCAAGAAGATTGGGGTTAAGTATTTACCAATCCAATCTAAAATTCGACCAGGTTTTAATGAAAAATAAAGCGCAAAAATAAAAAACATTAATGAAAATATAAATAGTCCTATTTTTAAATAATTGTCAGAAATAAACGGATGAATTCCTATCTCAAATGCAACTGTAGCAGTACGTGGAATTGCAAACAGCGGTCCAATTGTGAGATATAAAAGGCAAGTGAATATTTTTGCATAACTTTTATTAACAGGGCTTGCCATGTCAAGTAAATTTTCACTTCTTGAAAGTGCCGAAGCGACTACACCTAAAATAGGTAATCCTACACCTGTAATTAAAAATCCAATAGTTGCTGCTAAAGTATGATTTCCGGCTTCCTGCCCCATTTGAACAGGGAATATTAAATTGCCTGCCCCAAAAAATAGTCCAAATAATAATGAACCTATCAAAAGGTTTTGTTTAAAAGTTAATTTTTGTTCCATAAATAGTCCCCCTAAGATACTTGAAAAAATTTAGTTTGTCAATTAATGCGTCTTTTCTGATGTTTTATAAAAATAAAGATGTATTAATGCCTAATTAGTCGTTTTTATAGATTATTTGCGATTAATACACATAAGAATATCATAGTTACTATTTAAATGCAATATATCTTTCTACTTATCAAAATAGTGCACTTTTAAAGTGAAAGATAAAATGTTATAATCATCTGGAAAAATTAATTAAGGAGGCAAATATGGTGAAAAAGTTTTTAATCTCAACTATTTTTTGCATCATATTGTCAGCAATAGGTATTGGATTTTATATACACAAAAGTTTAAATAGTTATGATATAAAGCCTAAGAATACTAATATTATAAAAAATAAAGAAACACTAGATGAAAAATTAGACAAATCAATAATATTAGTAAATTCAGATAAAAATAAAAATGGTATAAAGGATCAAGAAGATATACTTCTTGGTGCAAGGAAGGAAGCAAGGAATAAGGTAAAGTATAAAAGTGCATATTATGTTGGCGGGTATCCGCCTGACAATGAAGGTGTGTGTACTGATTTAATCTGGAGGGCATTTAAAAATGCCGGATATAATTTAAAGGATGAGGTGGATTATGATATAAGAAATCATCCAGATGCCTATAAAAAAGTTGAAGGAAAACCTGACCCTAATATAGATTTTAGAAGAGTTCCTAATTTATATATATATTTTAAGAGGAATGTTAAAAATGTAACTACAACATTAAAGCCCAATGATTTAGATAATTTAAAAAATTGGCAGCCTGGAGATATTGTAACCTTTGATAATAGAGAGCATATAGCTGTTGTCTCTGATAAAAGGAGAGCAGATGGAGTTCCGTACATAATACATAGTGTACCTCCATATGCTAGAGAAGATGATGAGCTTATGCACTGGATGCCAAAGATAACAGGTCATTTTAGGATTGTAAAATGACTTATAACATTTTGTTTAGTGATAGTTTTTCCAGCATTTATCACATGTTAAACAACAACGTGTAGCAAAATTGGGGCAATGACCATAGGCATTGTATCCACTTGCAGCTGTCGATTTAGAGTCATAGGCTATATTTTTCAGCCAGTTTAATATATTGTTTTTTGTTTTTTTAAGTTTCAAAAAATCACCTTCAATAATATTAAGATTATGTTTCGTAATTAGTATAACATTTTAAACTAATGAATTCTGTAACATATGATATGAAATAAATTAATTTTTTAATAGATAGGAGGAGTTAAAATGAAAAATTTTGTAACTACCGAATGGCTAAAAAAACATATTGATGATGAAAATTTAGTCATTGTAGACTGTAGGGGTGATCTGCTTGATAAGGGATATGGAAAGATGGTTTATGAGAAAGGGCATTTAAAAAGAGCTCAATTTATAGATTTGAGTGAGCAGTTATCTTCCAGTGAATGCAGTAAGCATGGTGGAAGAAATCCTTTACCTGAAATTAATGATTTTAAAAATACAATTGAGAATCTTGGAATAAGCAATGATACTGTAGTAGTGGCTTATGACGAATATAAAATTGGATCTGCAGCAAGATTTTGTTGGATGCTAAGGTTTGCAGGACATAAATTCAATTACGTCTTAGATGGCGGGATAGATAAATGGATAAGTGATGGTAATGTTCTTTCAGTAGATGAACCTAAGGTATTAAAAAAAGGTGTATTTGAAGTAGACATAAATGAGGATATAAAGGTCAATATGGAATATGTTAATAAAGTAAAATTTAATTCTGAAGTATCAATAATTGATTGTAGGACGAAAGTAAGATATAGAGGGGAGAACGAACCGATAGATAAAATAGCAGGGCATATAAAAGGGGCTGTAAACTATTATTGGAAAGACAATCTAAACAATGACAATACTATTAAAGTTATATCCTATTTAAAGGAAAAGTTTAATAGCTTGTTTGATAAAAAAGAAGTTATAGTATATTGTGGTTCCGGTATAGATGCTGCTTTTAATTTTTTAATATTAGACGAGATTGGCATAAAGGCAAGATTATATGTTGGAAGCTGGAGTGATTGGATAACTTATAAAGAAAATATTTAATGTAATTTAAATTTATAATTGAGATAAAGCTGCTGCATTATTTGATTAATGCAGCAGCTTTATTTTTTTGTATGTTTAAGCTGATATTTAAAATTATTTTAAAATATCAGCTTAAATTAGTATAAAAGTAATTTTGTTGTCCAATACTAATTTTATAAAAATTTATAAATATTTTATTTGAAGGAGGAGTGAAAAAAGTTGAACAAACGAATAAGAGTATTTATTTATTCTGTAGTGACATTTATTCTAGTAGGCATAATATCTCTATCATTATTAAGCGGAGCGGCTCCTTTAGAAACTTTCAATAGAAAAAAGGATGTAAATTTATCTCTGGAATTATTTGCGGGAAAAAATATTTTGCAGGGAAAATTTCGAAAAACATCAGATTTATCTGCTGTAGAGGATAAAAATTTAAATCTCAAGGGACTTAATGAACTTAATATTTCGGGCAGTAAGCAGTTTGATGTAAGTACTCTTCCTATTTTAGTAAAAGGAATAGGTACGTCACTACCTGTAACGGTTGTAGATTTAAGACAGGAATCTCACGGTTTTGTAAATGAATTTTCAGTTAGTTGGGTTGGTGAAAAAAACAATGCAAATGTAGGTCTGACTAGAAAACAGGTGCTGGCAGAGGAAGCTAAAAATCTTAAAAGCATAAAACTTAACGAACCTTTAACATTTTATAATCATCCTAAAAATACTATAATACCAACAAAAGTTCAAGATGAAGATAAGCTTGTAAAATCAAATAACTTGTCTTACAAGAGGATTACAGTTAGAGATGGTGGAATACCAGAAGATGATATGGTGGATTATTTTGTTAAGTTCGCAAAAGAACAGTCTAAAAATTCTTGGCTTCATTTTCATTGCAAACAAGGTATGGGTAGAACAGGAACTTTTATGATTATGTATGACATGATGAAAAATTGTAATGAAGTGAGTGCAGAGGATATTATAAAAAGAGAGCTTGCATTAGGAAATTATGATGAAGAACAGGTTAAATCTTTTAAAAACAATGAAAGAATGAATTTTTTACAAAAGTTTTATGATTACTGCAAAGAAAACAGTAATTCATTTGATGTAAAATGGAGTAAGTGGAAAGGTAGTAAAAATACAACAACAACATCTTCTATTGTTTTGAATAATAAGACACAAAAAATTTCTGGTTATGTAAAAAATCCTATCCTTCCTGAGAAATTATATGTAATTTCTCAGGATTTAATGACTAATGCAGAAAAGACAATGATAGCAAGTCTTCAGGGAATAGTTAATGGACATACTACTTCCCAAATATATACACTTAGTTCTTCTCAGCCGGATTACGGAGTATGGCTTAGCGATTTAAATAATAATTATAAAATACCATATGAAAAAATTCAAGATCCATGGCAGTTATTAAAAATTTATAAAGATAAGATAGACGGATATATACTTTATAGTAACAAAAATTCTAAAGATCCTTCAATAAATAATGCTTGTTCTCTTGCATCGCTAAATAATTCTATAGTTGTTGACGAGTCAATAGAATCTAAGGTAATAAATAACGGGATTACAAAAATTAATGGTGACTGCAGAAATACAGATCAGAATTGGGCCTATAATAATTTATGGAATAAGGGGTTAAATCATTCTACTGTGATTCAAATTTCCCCTGATAAAGCTGCTCCATTGAGAGATTATGCTATAATGAGCAAATCGCTTGTATTCTATGAAGATAGTATAAATAAGACAGCTTTGAGAGAAAAAGTTTTTTTATCTATGGAGGGTAATTCCGTCTGTATGGGATGGGGACCTGATGAATTTATAAATGTTAGTATAGCATCAAAGTGTGGTACAAGTTTGGTTGCTGCAGACTGGTCATATAATCTAACTGTATTAAGTGCTTTTCCATTACAGGATATTGTAATAAAACCTGACTCTATGCTTTCTCAAAAGGGAAACTTTCATTATGTTACATTTATAATGTCTGACGGGGACAATCAGCAGTGGAATTTAGGGAGCAATTATACCTCTGATAAATGGTATGGTTATAGTAACCGAGATAAACTTTCTTTGGGGTGGTCTATGAGTCCATCTATATATTATTTAGCGCCTACTGTATTTAAGATGTACTATGATAGTATAAGTAATGAAGATAAATATAATAATTTTATTGTAGCTCCTTCTGGAAATGGATATATGTATCCGAGTAAATTTAAGAGAAGTAAGTTAAATACATATATTAATGTACTAAATGATTATATGAAAAGATCAGGAGAAAGATATATTTCTGTTATAGATGATATGTCTTTTAATAATGTCGATCTTTGGAATAAGTTTACTCAAAAATCTAATATAGATGGAATATTTTATCTTGATTATAAAAAACATGATAATTTCAAAGGACAGATAGTATGGTCTAATAATAAACCAATAGTATCATGTAGAGATCTGCTGTGGGACAACATCGAGTCGGAGGATGAATTGGTTAAAAAAATTAATAGCAGAGTGGATTCAGGTGAGGTAAATGAATCAAATTCTAAAGCATATACCTTTGTCTATGTTCATGTTTGGAGTAAGAGCACTGAAAATGTTAATTATGTAATAAATAAATTAAAAGCAAATCCAAATGTAAAGGTAGTTACACCTGAGGTATTTATGAAATTAATTAAGGATAGTGTAAAACATTAAAAATCTTTATTGATAGCAATTCCAATTTTACCCATAATCGACATAAGCAATGAAAAATATTTGACAAAAATAATAAAAATAATTATAATATATGAGTGTCAGCCGTTATTGTACGGCTATTGATTATTGGGGTGTCGCCAAGTGGTAAGGCAATGGACTTTGACTCCATCATTCGTAGGTTCAAATCCTGCCATCCCAGCCATAGGGTTTACTAGCTCAGTTGGTAGAGCACATGACTTTTAATCATGGTGTCCGGGGTTCGATTCCCCGGTAAGCCACCAATATAATATTATGCAGGTGTGGCGAAATTGGCAGACGCACTAGACTTAGGATCTAGCGCTTTACGGCATGGGGGTTCGAGTCCCTTCACCTGCACCATATTCTGTGACTTGTGGACGCAAGTTATTTTTATTTTAAATTAAAAATTAAAAGTATTAAAAATATAGTGTAATGTCATTATATTTTTAATACTTTTAATATTTTTCATATATACAAAAAACGACTTTTTTCATGTATAATTACATGAGTTTAATATATTTAGGAGAGTTGATTATGGAAATTAGCAATTTTATTTTATCAAAAGTAGAAGATGATTTTTCTTACCAAATAAAACTTATTCCAAATAAAGTTTTAAATAAAATGACGGATTATATAATTGTATCATTTGATGACCTAATTAATTGCAGTCTATCGTTCAAGAAAAACGTTAATAGAGAAATTATAGACAATCAATATTCTTTAACCAAAAATGAATTAGAAAAGTATATAAATTTTTTAAATCGAATAAATGATAAACTTACACATGATGAACACATAGATCTTCAAGAATTTAGAATTAAAGATGGTGAGAAAATAGTAATTAATTCTTTAAAACGAAATTGTATAAAAATGTGTTCTATAAAAAATGGCGAAGACAGGCAAAGTAGAAATTTTTTTGTTTTATTTAAGGATGAACTTGCAGCATATATAAAAGTGCTTAAAAAAGTTTATTTTGGAGATAAACCTGCTGCTAAATATAATAGTGAATTCTTATTAAAGCCTATTACAAAGAAGGAATATGATGAAATTTATTTGGAGGCATTATATGTGATGGCAGATGGTGCCTTAGATTTAAAAGATAAAGAAAAATTTGAAGTTATAAGCAGTAAAATAAAAAGTTTGAATAAAGTACCATAAATTTACAAGAGCTTGTTGAACAACCAATACTGTTATTCAACAAGCTATATTCACATATTAATTGCTATTTTAAAATAATCATATTAATATTTATTTCTTTATCAATGAAGAAATTGGGAGCTTAACAGTAAAGATTGTTTTAAATTTACTTTTATTGCTTTTTAAGTTTATAGAACCATTTAAATTATTTACAACCTGGTTTACATATGGAAGTCCCATTCCTGTTGATGGCTTACCAGAAATATCATATTTTGTAGTATACCCGGGTTTAAAAATTAACTTGTTCTTTTTTTGAGGTATACCACTTCCTGTATCTGAAATTGTAATTTCTACATTATTTTTAAATTTATTTATGAGTAATTTTATGCAGCCCTTATCTTTGATAGATTCTATAGAATTTGATATTAAGTTATTCATAATAGAAAGAATTGTATAAACATGGAGTTCTGGGAAAGAATCATTAATTTCTAAAATGAATTCAATTTGTTTGTCTAATGATTCAGCATATTTTTTGTTTGTGTTAACTACAATATAACTTATCTTATCTATACTTATATAATCTGTATAATTTTCAGACATAATCATTTTGGATAGTCCTGCATATATTCTTTGGTTATCTTTTTTAATTTCATGTATCTGGCCCGTAATGTATAGTAGTTTTTGAGATAAATCTTTGGGATCATATATAACATCATTATTATTTAAATTCTCATATAAGTTATAGCAGTCTCTTGTAATACTTTCTGATTGTTTTAAGGTTTTATGAAGCTGCATTGATTCCTCATATAAATTTGAAATCAAAAGAATCATATGTTCATTTTGTTTTTTCTGTTCAATATTTTTCAATTCTACTTCATGAAGTTTAATTGCATAGAAGAAGCCTAGGGCAAAAAAACTTCGTATTATTGCTATTAAAAAAACTTCAATTACAATTGAAATTGTAATCATATCATTCAATAGAAAATATCTGAAGGTGAGTTCTACTATACTTGATGATGTTTCTATTATAATAGATAAAAAACCTATCCAGAGTGGATGTATTTTTGTTTTGTTGACTTTGGTTAATGTAAACATCAGTGCATATGTGAAATAATAAAAAAATGTTGGAAGATTAAATAATAAATTATGATAAAATCCAAAACCTGGTTTTGTTAATATATCCAATGTAAAGCGGAATCCAAAGACACTCAAGCCAACGATTAAACCTAGTAATACACGAGGCGTTTTTCTTATCATAAGTAAAAATAAGAAGAAGATTGGTACACCAAAGCTTATCTGAAAGGTGCTGTGAAATGGATAGAATTTTAATTCACCTGATAGAGATACTACAATTGCCATTAAGATTAAAGTAAATATATTTTCTTTCAATGGTATACAACTCCTTAAATCCAATAAAAAATAAAAGCCAATAATATTATAAGCTAAATCTTTAGATACAATCAAACATAAATTCAAGTAACTTTGGATTGAATTTATATAACTTTGGCCCTATTTAATTAATGGTAGATTAAATATAAATTATTCAATTTTGTTAAATTGATTTACTTTTATATTAGAATAATGAAATCATTTTATAGATGTATATGCATTAAAAAATATAAATAATTTAAAAAGCACACTTTTAACTGTCAATTAAAGATGATAACATAAAAAGTTTGAAATATACAATATTTTTCTGTTAATATTCAGAAAATATGAATTATTAGAATTATTAACGGAAGGTTTGCAGATATATCTATTTTTTAAAAAGTTTAAAAATATCATTATAGTTTTTTGTAGGATTTTATAGATTGCATTATACCATTATTAAAGTGGATTGATTCGATATAAATTATTAGAAAAGGATGATATAGATGAAGAAAATTAAGATCGGTTTAGGTATGCAGATATTCATCGGGCTTGTTCTGGGAGTCATAGTAGGGGCAATTTTTAAGGGAAATTCTGCAGTAGCAGCATTTTTACAACCTTTTGGTGATATCTTTTTGAGATTAATAAAAATGATAGTAGTTCCTATTGTGTTCTCAGCTCTTGTAGTTGCTATCGCAGGTGCAGGTGATTTAAAGCAAATAGGTAAAATTGGACTGAAAACTATAGTGTATTTTGAAATAGTTAGTACTATAGCTATAATACTTGGATTACTTATAGCTAATATATTCCATCCAGGTATTGGAGTAGATATGAGTGCTATTACAAAGACTAGTATTTCAAGCTATGTTAATACAACCAAAACGACATCAAATCATGGCTTTGTGGCTACACTTGTAAATATAGTTCCAACAAATATATTTGAATCTCTTTCTAATGGAGACATGCTTCCGGTAATTTTCTTTTCAATTATGTTTGGCTGTGGAATTTCGGCTGTTGGTGAAAGGGCTAAGCCAGTACTTAAAGTAGTAGATGGTATAGCACAAGTTATGTTTTGGATAACCAATCAGATAATGAAAACAGCACCTATTGGTGTTTTTGCTCTTATTGGAGTTACGGTTTCAAAATTTGGGGTGGCATCCTTAATACCACTTGGAAAACTAGTTATTTCAGTTTATGGTGCTATGGCATTCTTTATATTAGTTGTTTTTGGTACAATAGCAAGACTTGTCGGAGTAAATATCTTTAACTTGTTTAAAGTAATAAAGGATGAGATGATACTTGCTTATAGTACTGCAAGTTCAGAAGCTGTTTTGCCAAGAATTATGGAGAAGATGTCTAAGTTTGGATGCCCAAAGTCAATAGCAACATTTGTTATACCTACAGGTTATTCATTTAATTTGGATGGATCAACATTGTATGAAGCTATTGCAGCTATATTTATAGCACAAATGTATGGAATACATTTGTCTTTGGCAGCTCAGATTAATTTAGTAATAGTTTTAATGCTTACTTCAAAAGGAATAGCAGGAGTGCCGGGAGTATCGTTTGTTGTACTTCTTGCAACACTTGGTTCTGTTGGAATTCCTGTAGAAGGATTGGCATTTATAGCAGGAATAGATCGTATATTAGATATGGCAAGAACTTGTGTAAATGTAGTTGGAAATTCACTTGCTTCTATAGTAGTATCTAAATGGGAACATAAATATGATAGAGGTAAGGCGGATAAATATCTCGATGAATTAGGTAAAACAAATAGTGCAGAGGTTGCATAGATTTTAGAAAGACTATTTTATATTTAAAAATTCAGCTGCCCTATATTAGAAATTAATTTTTAATATAGGGCAGTTTTTATATTTTGGGTTGTTGCTTTTTGCGTATATACTGTATATAATAAATATATACAGTATATACGCAAAAATTAAGGGGTAATATATATGAATATTCTAATATCAAATTCTGCTGACAAACCAATTTATCAGCAGATAAAGGAACAGATGAAATCACTTATCATAAGGGGAGATATAGAGCAGGGGGAGCATCTCCCATCTATAAGAAATCTCGCAAGGGAACTTCAAATAAGCGTTATAACGACAAAAAGAGCCTATGAAGAACTTGAAAGGGAAGGTTTTATTGAAACTGTTCCTGGAAAGGGAAGTTTTGTTTCTCAGCAGAACAAAGAACTTTTGAAAGAAAGAAAAATAAAAATAATAGAAGAAAAACTTCAGGATGTAGTTGATCAGAGTATAGCAATGGATATTTCTCTTGATGAAATTATAGAAATTCTTAGAGTGCTGTACAATAGCTGATTTACAATTTAAATTATTTATTAGGTAGATGGAGGAAATAATTTATGGATAATATTATGGAAATAAAAAATTTAAGGAAGCAGTATGGCAGTTTTACATTAAAAGATATTAGTTTCACCCTTCCAGGGGGATACATAATGGGATTTATAGGACCCAATGGTTCGGGAAAGAGTACGACTATAAAGCTTATAATGAATTTAGTGAAAAAGACGGGGGGAGAAATAAAATTATTTGGAATGGATATGGAGAAACATGAGATAGAGATAAAGGACAGAATAGGTTTTGTATATGATGAAAATTACTACTATGAGGAATTAACGATAGATCAGATGAGAAAGGTAATACGACCATTTTATTCAAAATGGGATGATAGAATTTTTGATGATTATATAAATAGATTTAGTTTAAATCCAAAGATCAAAATTAAGAAGCTTTCAAAGGGCATGAAAACTAAATTTGCACTTGCTATGGCACTAAGTCATAATGCTGAACTTATAATAATGGATGAACCAACAGCCGGGCTTGATCCTATTTTTAGAAGAGAGATTCTAGACATACTGCATGAATTAATACAGGATGGAGATAAAAGTGTATTTTTTTCAACACACATAACAACTGATCTTGAAAAAATTGCGGATTATATAACATTTATAAATGATGGAAATATAGTTTTTTCAAAAGAAAAGGATGTTATTATGGATGAGTATGCGTTGATAAAAGGTCCCCTTGATCTTTTAAACCATGAAAATGAGACTTCATTTATTGGAATTAGAAAAAATAAATATGGTTTCGAAGCTCTTATAAGTGACAGGAAATCTATAAAAAGGATTTATAAAGACAAAATCATTATGGAAAAAGCAAGTCTTGAAGATATTATGTTTTTTACGGCAAAGGGGGAAAGAAATGTTTAATCTTATATTAAAAGATCTCAAATATCAAAGAACTAATGCTATCAGTATTTTTATAATTATGCTTGTAATATTTTTTTTCCATGATCAGCTTAATATTTATGGAATGTATTTTTTAATTAGTTTTTCTGCTGTATTTATAATTATAGAGGCAATACAAAGAATTGAGGGATTTAGAAAGGTAAATAATATTACAAATTCACTGCCAGTTAAGAGAAAGAATATAGTAATTTCAATTTATGCAGAGTTAATTTTAGTACAAGTATTTATAATGCTCATATACTGTGGATTGAGCTATATACTGGGATATAATTTAAAAATTATTAAACTGGATAAATTATTAACTGGTTTTGAATTTATTACGGTTGTAATGTCTATTAACCTATTTGTTGAATTTGCTATAAATTATAAGATTGCTGGATTGGCTTCAACATTATTATATGGTTTTATCTTTGGAGCAAGTTTTTCATTTTTTATAGGCAATTTGGAAGATAATTTAGATTTTATATATGGAACTATAAATTTTTTTAATATAAATTATTTCAAACTTGAGATTTTGATATTTGTGTCTGTAATTTTAATTTTTATTATGTCGATGCTATTGTCAATCAAGTTTTATGAAAAGAAGGATATATAAAGTTTGGAGGCAGATAAAATGATAAATTTAATAAAAAAAGATTTTATTCTTATGAAGAATTTGATAATTATAATGACAGCATTTGTGTCTATTTTTATATATATAATTTATAGCTCTAAAGAATACAATGATATAGGATACGGCTTTATAGTGTTTTTAATGGGATATCTGACTTTTTTAATGATGGGAAAATATAAAAAGAAAAAAAATGAGTATATGGTCATAAGCAGTCTCCCAATTTATAAAAATACAATAGTATTTGTAAATTATTTTATGATGATATTGTATACACTGTTTTTTTACATTATCATAGTTTTAGAAACTTTTCTTTTGAGGACATTTGGAATTAGTGGATATAATCTTACCAATATATGGGTGCTCATTGCTCCTTTAGGATTATTATTAATAAATTTTTCAATTATGAATCCATTTGATATAAAAGATAGCAGATTCGCAGAAGGTTTAAAGATAATAACATATGTCTTAATATGTTTATTGCCCCAGATTTTAATGAAGTTTTATAAAACATCTATGGGAATGAAGATTTTTAAAGTCATTGCAAGACCAGATTTTATGTATATAGCTGTAATTTCAATATTCATATTTGGATTAGTAAGTTATTTAATATCTTTTATGATATCTGTTAAAATATATAAAAACTTTGATAATTAAATTTTGTATATGGAACTTTTTTATTTTGATATTGTATTTTTAATGGTAATATAAATATATGATAATTTATATAGACAAGGAGCAGAATTGATGAAGCAGAATTTAAAATCTATCAATATCAGATTTACAGTGATCATGATTATTATATCTACAATTTTAATTATAGCAGTTACTCATCTTACAAAAGATTTATCTTTAAAATCGATAATTATATTGATGTTCTTTTATTATCCATGTATATCATTTATATTGGGAATTGTATCGAATAAAATTGGGGCAAATAAGGTGATTATGATTACAGCTATTTTGATAATATACATATTAAATATGATTGTAAATTTTGATTCTAAAGGATTTGTATATATATTATTTTATTTTGGATTTGCGGCTGTAGGAATATTTTACGAGAGATAAAAACTAAACTCCATAATTTATTATAGTATGGAGCTTAGTTTTATTTATAATATACTTTCAGCAAGTTCTTTTAGAGAATTTATTTTGCTATCAGCATCAAGAAATGTTGAGTCATATTTATCTTTTAATATCTTAAAAAAATCTATAAATTTTTGCTGATCTTCTCTGGTAAATTTAAATTGGCCGGCAATAGCATTTAAAAATTTAATTTCTTCTTCATCGAAACTTCCATCAATTAAAGCTAAACCTATTAATTCAAGATAAATTATATTTTTAATTCTTGAGGTTGAATCTTTTAATTGTTCAATAATTTTATCAAAGGACATATGTGGTATTTCATCTTTATTAAGTGAAAGTTCTTCTATGTAGTCACAAATCAAATTTTTTTCCTTTTTGGCAAATAAATTATCCGATTTGGCAAGAAGTTCAACCAAATTTACAAATGCAATGGATTCTTTTTTATTAAGTTCATTTAAAAACACTTAAACTACCTCCTCTAGAGTATATATTAAATACTATAAACTTATTATACAGTTTAACATACTATTTAACAAATTTTAAAAAAACCTATTTTAAATAAAATAAAACCTTTCATTTAAAATAAGTTTATAAATCTAAGCTTAACTTATGCGTAGGCCTAAATTTTAGAAATCCCGGCAAGAACATAAGTTAAGCTTTTGTTTTTATATAAATTTTGCAATTTCATCAATGTTTTTACGTATTTTTTTGCGAATCTCTGTATCTGCAGAATAACCTATACTTATTACAAGTCTGATTCTTTTCGACGGATCTATATTAAGTAAATTTTTTAACTTTTTTTCATTAAACCACCCCATAATACAAGTTGATAATCCCTGTTCAGTGGCTTCCAGGCATAATTGACATGATGCAATTCCTATATCAATTGAGGAATAGTCCTGATTTTTTATTTTTGCCCCTATTCTAGCTTTTATATCTGTTTTTTCCTGAAGTACAATTATAAAGGCAGGACATTTTTCTGTGAATTTATTCATAACTAAATCTTCAATACATTTGGCAACTTTAAATGAAAGTTCTTTATTATTTATGATTATAAATCTCCAGGGTTGCCCATTACAAGCTGATGGAGCAATTCTGGCTGCCTCTATACAAGAAATTAATTTTTCTTTTTCCACTGGTTTATTGCTGTAGTTTCTACAACTCTCTCTTTTTTCTATTAAATCAAAAAAATTATTCATTATGAAAATCCTCTCATCAATATATTTTTAATTATTTTATAATGGTATTTTTTATATTTGTCAAGATAAATAAATGTTGAAAAATTTATATATTTTAGCAGCAGGGGAATACTAAAATATTATACACAGTCGAGTTTGAGGGAAATAAATATGGAAGAGGATTATAAAAATATTAAAATAGCTGAGAAAAGAGCCGGAATCAGTCTTATAATATATGTTATTTTGAGTATATTTAAGCTTATAGTTGGTTATCTTTTTAAGTCGAAAGCACTTATTGCAGATGGGATTAATAATTCAACTGATATAATTGCATCTATATCAATTATAATAGGGTTAAAAATATCTAGAAAACCTGTTGATTATAATCATGCTTATGGACATTTGAGGGCAGAAACGATATCATCTTTAATTGCGTCGATAATAATGATAGCTGTGAGTTTTGAGGTTATTTATAATGGTATTCATTCAATAATATTTTTAAATAAAAAAGCTCCAGATATATTGTCGGCGTTTGTTGCTATCTTATGTGCTTTAGTAATATATATTGTGTATATATATAATATGAAAATTGCTGTTAAGGTTAAAAGTTCCGCCTTAAAGGCATCTGCAAAAGACAACTTTTCGGATGCTATTGTGAGTTTGGGAACTGCTGTAGGAATTATTGCATCTCAGTTTGGTTTGCCATGGATAGACCCACTTGCAGCAATAGTTGTAGGACTAATAATATTAAAAACTGGATTTGATATATTTAAAGAAACTTCATATGATTTAACAGATGGTTTTGATAAAAAAAAGCTTATAGGAGTAGTTTCAAAAATAAAAAAAGTTAGTGGGGTACATAAAGTAAAAGATATAAAGGCAAGAGTTCATGGAAATAATATTTTACTTGATATTACAATATATGTTAATCCAAATTTAACGGTAAAGGAGAGTCATAAGATTACTGAAGAAATAGAAACAATGTTGAATTCCGAATTTAAAATAAGATATGCTATAGTTCATGTAGAACCAGACTAGGGCTTATAGAATGTTAAAGTATATATGCCATTTTACATTTATTGTATAGGATAATATTTTAAAATAAATCCATACTACTATTGTATTAAGTTTATATATTTAATTTAAGGAGGATTTTATTATGGATAATAATTGTAGAATGCAAGTAAAGTGTGGAGTTGATAGTTGTCATTATTGGCAGGATAGTATGTGTCATGCAGATCAATTAGAGGTAAATCCTATGAGTGGTAAAGCTAATCCTCATACTAGTGATGATACCTGCTGTAAAACGTTTAAACCATGTAGATAGTTTTATTAACGTTTTAAACCCAAATTATTTTATGATTTGGGTTTTTTTAATAAATATTTTTCTTTAAGTGGAAGATACTATTTCTAAAAGAATATAATAGAGGAGTGATATAATATGAATTTTCCGACAAATTTTCCAAAGCAGCATCAAAATAAGCAGCCTGGATTTGAGTATGAAATGAATCCCAAACCTGTATATGATGATCCACTGTATAATAAAAAGGGAGATCTTTTAAAGGATCAAGTGGCTGTAATAACAGGTGGAGACAGTGGTATAGGCAGGGCCATTTCAGTAGCTTATGCAAATCAGGGAGCAGATATAGCAATAATATATTTAAATGAACATAAAGATGCTGAAGAAACTAAATGTATCGTTGAAAGCAAAGGTGCTAAATGCGTACTCATACCTGGAGATATAAGTGATGTAAATTTTTGCAATGAAGCCATAGAAAAGGTTGCCATGTCGTATGGAAAGATAGATATACTTGTTAATAATGCAGCTGTACAGTATGAGTGCCAGGATATAAAACAGCTTAAAGATGAACAATTTGACAGAACTTTTAAAACAAATGTATATGGAACATTTTATATGACTAGAGCAGCAATGAAATATTTAAAATGTGGATCTTCTATAATAAATACTACTTCAATAGTTGCATTCAGGGGAAGCCCAAAATTAGTAGACTACTCAATGACAAAGGGAGCTATAGAGGCTTTTACGAGATCATTATCTACTGCATTAACACAAGGAAGGACTGGTATAAGAATAAATGCGGTTGCACCTGGTCCAATATGGACTCCTTTAATACCGGCTTCATTTAATGATACTGAGACTTCAGAATTTGGATCAAATACAACTATGGGAAGGGCAGGTGAACCTGTCGAATGTGCAGGCGCTTATGTATTTTTAGCATCGAAGAATGCATCATATATTACAGGGCAGACGATACATGTAAATGGCGGAGAAATAGTAAATGCATAGATTTAATTATTGCACATTAAATTGTGATTGTAATCTGGAAGTGCAATAAATAAAATATTAATTATTGTGCAATCTAAAAGTAGACAACTTGTAAAGCACCGTAATATTGTAAAAATATTACGGCGCTTTATATAAAGATCTATAAATAAGTTTTTTTCTTCACTGCGATGTCTAATAAGGTTTTTGCCAAATATATAAATAACAATACATTTAATAGTGATATTACAGTAAGCATTGTATTAAATGAGCTAATATTTGAATATACAAGTATATAGTGAATATTGGTATATACAGTTATTGTAAAACCAAGGCTCAGGAGTAAGAATCTTTTGTCTTTAATATATATATAAGTTAGAATGCATAATGCAACAGCAGAAAATAAGTATCTTTCATGCATGCTTGTTGAAAAAGTAAATACACCTGATATCTGAAGTAATGCTGCAGCCGGTGCAATTTTTTTATCATCTGCTTTAATATATATATACCAGGTAAACAGCGTAGTAAGAACTATGAATATAAGTCCTATAATATGATAACTTAAACCAAATACAGTATTTGTATCTTTAACAAAATTCTTACCTATCAAACTGAAAAAGTTGAATCCATTGACTGATGCATATGGATATTCACCCACAGTATTTGTATACAGTTTAAATATCCAGGTGAACCCATTTGTAATTGAAAATGGGAGCACTATAATAATTGCTGTAATTATAGCAGCCAAAGCGGCCTTTAAGAAAATCTTAATATCTTTCCTTCTTACAAGTTCAAAGAACAATACTGGTAAAAATATAATTCCCTGAGGTTTCATCAGTATAGCAGCGGAAAATAATATAGAAGATAAAATAAGTTTTTCTTCAGAAATTGTGAATATTGAAAGTACAATAAGTAATGTGAAAAATGAATCTACTTGTCCCCAAACAGCAGAATCTATAAAAATAGCCGGATTAAAAATATAAAATGCTGATATCAATAAAGCAGTTTTAGGTGAAATATATTTTTTGCATAGTTTGTATATAATAATTGAAGTAATTATGTCTGCAATCACTGATGGCAACTTTAACAGCAGGTTAAAACTTGAACTTGTGCCTGGAATACTCGTTATTTTACCAATTAAATATAATATATACATGTATAATGGTGGGTAATCAACTGACTTTGAGCTTGAATAAATTTGAAATAGGTTATTTGCAGCAGCATTTGCCCAGTTTCCAAATAAATTAAGGTCATTATGCGACTTTGTAACAATTGAGAGGAAAAGTCTTAAGAACAATCCTATACACAATAATGATATAATAATGAACTTTTCGTCCGGGTAAATGATTTTATTATTTTTATGTTTAAAAAAGTAATATAGTAAAATGGATAATATGATAAATGCTATTGAATAAACAGCTATCATAATATTATATTTTCCTGATGTTCCTTTAGAAAAATTATTTTGCTGATGATTAAAATTATTTTGATGATTTTTGTTATTCACCATACTATTATTTTTAGGTGTATTACTTAATCCATTAAAGTTATTTTGTTTATTTTGATCAGGTTTTTGATTCCGTGATTTATTAAATTTAGCATTATTCTGTTGTGATTTTTGCGGTGTACCATTAAATTCAATTCTGTTGTAATTTGAATTAGTATTTTTGTAGTTAAATAAAGTGAAAGTAAATAATATTATAGATGCACATGCTAAAAAAAATAAACTTATTTTAGTAAAATTTTTCTTTAGAATCATAATAAGCCCTCCTTTTTGACTAACTTAAGATCAATATATGATTATAAATTTTAAAACAAATAACATATACTAATTTAATTTTATAATTATCTGCTAAATTAAATCCCCGCAAAATTGTGGCAAATTTGAAGTAATATAAAATTTAGATGATATCAATATTTCCCTCATGGTAAAATATAATGATGAGGTGAAGATGAAATATGGATAAAAAATTAATATACATTGCTGATGATGAAATAAATATTTGTAATATAATAAAATCATTCCTTTTAAAAGAGGGGTTTAAAGTAGAAATATTTAATGACGGAAATTCGATCTTCGAGGCTTTTAATGCAAGACCTGCCGATATGCTTATTATTGATATAATGATGCCTGAAATGGATGGATATTCATTGTGCTCACTTATAAGGGAAAAGAGTTCTGTGCCTATAATAATTGTGTCTGCCAAGGATACGGAAACTGATAGAATAGCTGGATTAACCCTGGGAAGTGATGATTATTTAACCAAACCATTTAGCCCAATTGAGCTTATTGCTAGAATTAAAAGCATTTTTAGAAGAATTGACTTTGATAAAAGAAATAGTACATTAACTAATGTTATTAATATATATGATATTTCAATAAATATAGATAAAAAAGAAGTTAGGTTTAGAGGTGAAGATGTTGGGCTAACAAAAATGGAATTTTCTCTTTTAAGTTATCTTGTTTTAAATAAGAATAGAGCAGTTAGCAGAAATGAACTTCTTGATAAAATATGGGGATTTGAAGATGAAGTTGAAACTAGAGCAACTGATGATATGATAAAAAGGATAAGAAAAAAGCTTTCTGATATTGGATCAATATTAAAAATACGAACTGTATGGGGATTTGGTTTTAAAATAGATGATTAGGAATGATTTAATGAAGAAAAATACGATCAAATGGAAGATATTTAAATATAATATTACAGCAATTGTTATGCTTACTATGTTAACGACTATAGTATTTAATATTGCTGTACGTACATATATAAAAAATGATATAAAAGATGAATTGAATAAAATTGCTGTAAATACAGAAAATGAAGCTTTAAGACATGGTCCGGATTTTCTGACTGACTCAAAGAAAGCACCTCCTGTAGATTTACGGAAACGTGATGATAATTTTTTAAAATTTCACTTTATGTTAGATGAATCTTTAAAGAAATCACTTTCTGTATTAAATGCCGATTATGTTTTATTAGATAAGGATAAAAAGATTATAAAAACTATTCCAGAAGGCAAAAATTATAATAGGATATCAAATGAATTGATAAATCAGTTATTATATGAGGTAAATAGGTCTAAAGATTTGGATAAAGGTAAATTTTCGGGGTTTTATTTTTCAGGTATTCAGTATGTGTCTGTAGTAAGGCCAGTATCAGATAAGAATTCTTTTGGACTTGGATGGATTGTTATATACTCCAGTCTTCAAAAGATAAATCAGATCCAGCTTGAAATAAATTTAATTTTATTTGTAATTTTGCTTATATCAGCCTTTATTACAGCAATATTTTCATCTATAACTGCAAAAAAGGTGTCAGAATCATTTTCTTATCTTAATAAAAGATTAAGGGAGATTTCAGAAAGAAACTTTGGAAATAAAATTGATGTGGAGGTATATGACGAGCTTCGTGATTTTGTAAATAACATAAATAATATGTCCGAAAAACTTGAGACATATGATAGGGCACAGAAAACATTTCTACAAAATGCATCACACGAATTCAGGACACCACTCACGTCTATTCAGAGTTATGCTGAGGGTATAAAGTATGATGTTATTGATCCTATAAATGCGGCTGATATAATAATTGATGAGTCCAAAAGATTAACTAGGTTGGTGGAAGATTTACTTTATTTATCACGACTTGATTCGATAGAAGAAAATTACAATATGAATGAATTGGATTTTAATGCGTTTATAGAGAGTTGTGTAAAACGTATAAATATTATTGCAATTAAGTATTCAGTGAAGATCTCAGTTAAGAAATTAAAGAACAATATATATGTGTTAGCGGACGAAGAAAAGTTATCACGTGCTGTAAATAATTTAATAAGTAATTCTATAAGGTACGCGAAAACAACAGTTTCAATATCATCGGAAATTGTAGCAGATAGGGTTATATTAAAAATATCAGATAACGGTTCAGGCTTTAAAGAGGATGAACTTCCCTATATATTTGATAGGTTTTATAAAGGTAAAAATGGAAAGTTTGGATTGGGATTATCCATAAGTAAAAATGTTATAGAGAAATTAAATGGCAGAATATATGCTTATAATACAGAAGATGGGGCAGAATTTACGGTTGAACTGCCGATATCAAATAAAATAAATTTTGCTTGACATATATGAGAATAATAATTATTGTATAAATGCGAGTAGTTTAATAAATATTTATATTTTTTTGTGGTAAATAATAATGAATGAAAGAAGGAATGAAAATGAAAAATCCTATAGTTACAATTGAAATGGAAAACGGAAAGAAGATAGATATAGAACTTTATCCAGATGTCGCACCAAACACAGTAAATAACTTTATATCTTTAGTTAAAAAAGGGTTCTATAATGGTGTGGTTTTTCACAGAATAATACCTGGTTTTATGATTCAGGGTGGAGATCCTGAAGGTACAGGAATGGGAGGACCTGGATATTCAATTAAAGGTGAGTTCTCAGGGAATGGTTTTAAGAATGATTTAAAGCACGAAAAAGGAGTGATTTCTATGGCTAGAACTATGGCTCCAGACTCTGCAGGTTCTCAATTTTTTATAATGACAGATGATGCACCGCATTTAGATGGACAGTATGCTGCTTTTGGAAAGGTAATAAACGGTATAGATGAAGTAGAAAGAATAGTAATGGAGAAAAGAGACTATAATGATAAACCATATGATGATCAAAAAATGAAAAGTGTATCTGTAGAAACCTTTGATAAAGAGTATAAGGATCCAGAGATGATACTGTGAATAAAAAATTTAAGTTTGTTGTATTGTTTCTTGTTGTAATTATTATTGGGACTGGAGGGTTATATTTTAGTTTAAGTAAAAGTCATAATTCTAAAATAAAAGAAGTATACAAAAATTCATATAATATTTTGGCTATGGGGGATTCGCTTGCAAGAGGAACTGGTGATGAGACTGGAAAAGGTTTTGTAAATGATTTTGCACTATTGTGGAAAAATAAAACAAATAGTTCTGTTAGTGTTGATAATATTGCTGTAAATGGTGATACATCTTCTGGACTTTTAAATATTGTAAAAAGACAGGAAACTGTTCAAGATATAAAGCAAGCGGATATTATATTTATATCCATTGGAGGAAATGAAATAAAGAATTTTTATTTTTCTGCTCAATCAAATGAACTTACATTAGATAATGTAAAAGCGATAGAAAATAAATATTTTAGTAATCTTGAAGATATTTTTAAGTGTATAAAAAATGCTAATTCAAACTGTACAGTAGTATTTGTAGGCTTATATAATCCTTCAGAAGATAAATTGACATCAAGTGAAACTAATTTACTGGAATTTTGGAATCATATGACAGATAATTTTGTATCCAAATACGATGTTATATTTATTCCGACATATGATTTATTCAAGGGAAATACTAATAGATATCTTTCCTCAGATAAATTTCATCCTAATTCTCGTGGATATGATATTATATCAAATAGAATATTTGATGTATTAAAAAATCATAATATTAAATAATAAATAAAAAATTTAAAGGAATTATTCTAAAGTGGAGATTTTAGAATAATTCCTTTAAATTTTTTGGAAAATCATGTAAATCAAAAATATTATTTTTGATTAAAAAATGACAAAAAATTGAAATTAATAGGTATATAATATTGGTATAAATAATAAACACAGAGGTGAGAAATTTTATTGATTGTATATATTGATGTTCTAATTCTGGAAAATGTAATAGTAAATTTTTTTTTGCTGTATTTGACTGCGAGAACTCTTAAAATAGAGATTAAATTTGTATATATATTTATTTCGGCTGTATTTGGAGGAATGTATACAATTGTACTTGTTTATCCTGCTCTATTTAGGTTCTCATCTATTTTATTTAAACTTCTTGCAGCGTTAATAATGGTATTTATAGCATTTAGATGTAAAGAGCTCAAATTGAATTTTAAAATTCTATGTATATTTATTTTATATTCTATGGTACTTGCAGGTATGTGTATGTTTATAGAATATAATAATTCTATTTATGAAAATTATTTTGCTATATATGATTTTTCATATAAAAAGCTTATGATATCAATTATGTTGATTTATATGTGTATAGATAGAATATTAATTTATGTGAAAGATAAGAAAAGTATTAATAAGTTTGTATTTAAAGTTGATATTGTACTAGATAATAGTGTGAAAACAATAAATGCTTTTTTAGATACAGGAAACGAATTGAGAGAACCAGCTACAAATTTACCTGTAATAGTTGTCGAAGAATCAATTTTTAAAGATATTGATTTAAATGTATATGACAAGTTTTATATACCGTACAAGGTAATTAATGGACAAAGTGGAGTTATGAAAGGAATAAAACCTAAATGTGTTGTTATACATGAGAATGATAAAAGTGAAAAAAAAGATGCTATAATTGCATTTTGCAATAAAAAATTAAGTGAATTTAATGAATATAATGCTTTGCTTTCAAGAAGCATGACATTCTAGAAAATACAAAAATGAAAAGGAGATGTAAACTGTGATGTTAAAATTAAAAATAGTTGCAAACAGAATACTTGCAAAATTAAAAATTTTTGTTAAAGATATTTACTATATAGGGGGAAATGATGTTTTGCCGCCTCCACTTAGTAAAAAAGAAGAAGACGATTTAGTAAGCAAACTTGTATCAGGTGATGAAAGTGTACGTTCTACACTTATAGAAAGAAATTTAAGATTAGTTGTTTACATAGCCAGGAAATTCGAAAATACTGGTGTAAATGTTGAAGATTTAGTTTCAGTTGGTACCATAGGTCTCATAAAAGCAGTAAATACATTTGATCCGGAAAAGAAAATTAAACTCGCTACATATGCTTCAAGATGCATAGAAAATGAAATACTTATGTATCTAAGAAGAAATAGTAAAGTTAAAGCGGAAATATCATTTTATGAACCATTGAATGTGGATTGGGATGGAAATGAACTATTACTTTCGGACATTCTAGGTACAGATAATGATGTAGTTTATAATTTGATTGAAGATGAAGTTGACAAGCAACTGCTTACCATAGCTATGAAAAAATTAAATGACAGAGAAAAAGAAATAGTAAACTTAAGATTTGGTTTAAACGGCAAAATTGAAAAAACTCAAAAGGAAGTAGCTGATATGCTTGGTATATCTCAATCATATATTTCTAGGCTTGAAAAAAGAATAATAAAAAGACTAAAGAAAGAAATAAATAAAATGTTATAGGATTGTCTTTAGTATAAAAAATTGCTCCTTAGGAAACAATTTAAATGCTATCTATTCTAAAGGGGCGATACTTTATGACAATTAATAAAGTTGAAATTTGCGGAGTAAACACAGCAAAACTACCAGTTTTAAAAGAAAAAGAGATGAAAAAACTTTTAATCCAAATGAAAGATGGAGATGAAAGCGCTAGGGATGTTTTTATTAAAGGAAATCTAAGGTTGGTACTTAGTGTAATTCAGAGATTTAATAACAGAGGTGAAAATATTGATGACTTATTTCAAGTTGGATGTATAGGTCTTATAAAGTCAATAGACAATTTTGATTTAAGCCAAAATGTTAAGTTTTCGACCTATGCTGTACCAATGATAATTGGAGAGATAAAAAGGTATTTAAGGGATAACAATTCAATAAGAGTAAGCAGATCTTTGAGGGATATTGCTTATAGAGCCTTACAGGTTAGAGATCGACTGGTCGGAAAAAACAATAAGGAACCAACTATATCACAGATAGCCAAAGAACTTGATATTCCAAGAGAGGAAGTGGTTTTTGCATTAGATGCTATTCAGGATCCAGTATCATTATTTGAACCTATATATCATGATGGCGGAGATGCAATATATGTAATGGATCAAATAAGTGATAATAAGAATGGTGATGATAGCTGGCTTGAGAATATATCAATCAAGGAGGCTATGAAAAAATTGAATGATAGGGAAAAACTTATATTAAATTTAAGATTTTTTGACGGAAGGACTCAAATGGAAGTTGCAGACGAAATAGGGATATCCCAAGCTCAGGTTTCCAGATTGGAGAAAACAGCATTAAGACATATGAGGAAGTATGTGTAATTATATTATTTTATAGTATGTATTATTTTTAACCTGAAGTAAATATAAAAATGTTTATTTCAGGTTTTCATATTTATCTGCCTAAATTTATTTCATCAAAGAATATAAATATACATATAATGTAGGGATGAAAGTAATTAAATTTTTATAATTTTAAGGAGGCGGATAATATGGAAGAGAACGAGAGTTTATATTCTATAGCAAATCTGAAGGCTATGGAGGTTATAGATATAAATACGGGGACTAAAATCGGATTTATAAAGGATTTTAAAGTAGATTGTGAATCAAATAAGGTAGTATCTATAATAATACCATCCAGCAAGATATCGTGGTTTGGGAAAAATGATGATATAGAAATTCCATGGGAAAATATATCTAAAATAGGTGTTGATGTTATATTGGTCAATGGAGAAGAATTTATATTGAATAATAAATAAATATGGTTAATTTATTGTGACTTTAAAATTATAAATACTACAAATTTTTTGCAAACAGTGTATAATATATAGAGAGATATTTAGAGTTAAAAGAAGGACGTGAATGGATGTGAAGTGCCCTTATTGTGGTTATAGTGAAAGCAAGGTAGTTGATTCTAGATCTACTGAAGACAATATGGCAATTAGAAGAAGGAGAGAGTGTCTAAAATGTAATAAGAGATACACTACTTATGAAAAGATTGAAAATATACCAATACTGGTAATAAAGAAAAATATGAATAGAGAGTATTTTGACAGAAATAAAATAATAAATGGATTAATAAAAGCATGTCAGAAAAGACCTGTTTCCAGAAAAGAAATTGAAAATGTAGCTTATAAAATAGAAAAACGAATAAGTAATAATATGACAACCGAAATTAGTTCAAAAGATATAGGTGAAATGATAATGGAAAGCTTGAAAGATCTTGATGAAATTTCGTATGTTAGATTTGCTTCTGTGTATAGACAGTTTAAAGATGTAAATACTTTTATGGAAGAAATAAAGAATTTAATTGCACACAAATAAATGGAATACTTTTATGTATGCCATTTATTTTTTATATCCAATCTGGGTATGACGGTTAAAATATATTGATAATGGTGATATGTTGTTTGAAAAATGTTAAAATATCATTAAATCATATAATAAAGGAGAATTGTTATGAAGGATTTTATGGTGGATGGATATAAATTCATAAAGGTACCTTTTGAGGGGGCCGAAATGGTATTTTCTACGGCATATAATAATTTGGACTTTGACAGAAAAAAAGAAGTTGGTATGGAGAATATACAGAATATAAAAAAATGGTTTGATGTGAATGAAGTTGGATTTTTAAGTCAAATTCATAGTGATAAAATCATAAATTATGATGGAAAAAAGCACGAAGCGGATGCACTTATAACCGATAAAAAAAATATAGCAATTGGAGTTTTTACTGCAGATTGTGTCCCGGTCTTATTATATGATACTGAAAAACATGTTTCAGCTGCAGTTCATAGTGGATGGAGAGGAACTTTCAGTTGTATAGTGTATAAAACTATTGAAAAGATGAAAAATGAATATAACTGCACCTGTAATAACATTGCAGCAGTTATTGGACCTCATATTCATCAGTGCTGCTATGAAGTAAGTGATGAACTTATAGAAAAATTCGTTAATAATCCAATGTATAAAGGCGTTGATATACATGATGGCAGGTACCTTAGTATGCAAAATTGTATTATACATCAACTTAAATTAGAAGATGTTAAAGATATAAGAAACTTAGATATATGCACTTTCTGTTCAAAGGAATATGAGACACATTCTTATAGAAAAAATCAGGATGGAAGGATGTTTTCTTTTATATTTCTTAAATAAATGTTTACAGGGAGGAAGTATTATGTCATCAGAAAAAATACTGATAGTAGATGATGAGGAACATATATGCGAGCTTTTAAAATTTAATTTACAAAATAGTGGATATAAAACCCTTGTATCAAATAACGGGGTAGATGCACTAAAAATAGTTAAACAGCAAATGCCAGATCTTGTATTATTAGATTTAATGCTTCCTGGTATGGATGGATATGATGTATGCAAAGAGATAAGAAAGAGTCTGGATATATCAATAATAATGATAACAGCAAAAGGAGAGGAATTTGATAAAGTACTTGGTCTTGAACTTGGAGCTGATGATTATATTACAAAACCCTTTTCAATAAGAGAATTGTTAGCTAGGGTTAAAGCTGTGCTAAGAAGGGCATCATCTGAAAAAATAGATAAATCATTTGTTTTTGGTAATATAGTTGTTAATTTTGAAAAACATGATATAACTAGAAAAGGGTTAAAATTGGATTTAACTCTAAAGGAATTTGAGTTACTGGAGATTTTAATAAAAAATCGAGGAAAGGTTATGACTAGGGATTTTTTACTTGATAAAATATGGGGATATGAATATGTTGGAGAAACTAGAACCGTAGATGTTCATATAAGACATTTACGCCAAAAAGTAGAAGAGGATGATAAAAATCCTAGATATATAGAGACCATTAGAGGAGTTGGATATAGATTTAATCAAGAAAATTGATTTGGGTGAATAAAATGAAAAAAAAATTAATGATTTCAATGGTCACAACACTAGTTTTTACATTAATTATAGTAACAATATTGTTTGTTGTAATTGAAAACTATGAATATATTCAAAATATAAAACAAAATCTTAAGGTAAATAATCAGATTATAATAAATGTAATTAAGAATAACAATGATGAGTATAATAGTACATTATTTACTAAAAGTTTTAACAATGATGATATACGTGAGACTCTTATAGATAAAAATGGTAAGGTTATAAGTGATACTGTGGCAAAGGCTTCAAGTATGGAAAATCATAATGAAAGATATGAAGTTATTGAAGCAAGGAAATATGGCACTGGTTATAGTATAAGAAACAGTAAAACAATTGGAACAAAGACTCTTTATTTTGCAACGGCGTTTGACAATGGATACGTTTTAAGAAGCGCTATGACAACTCAAATTATAAAGGGATTAGAAAGCAATTATTTAAAATATTATATAATGATAGTGCTGCTTTCTGTTGTGGTATCTATTATATTTGCTTTAAAATTATCAAGTGGCATAGTAAGACCACTTAAGGATTTAGAGGTTACAACTGATAGAATTGCAACTGGAAGACTTGATGAGAGGGTTAATATAGTAACTGATGATGAAATAGGCCAGCTTGGTATCACCTTTAATAATATGGCGGAAAAATTGCAAAAAACTATTGAAGATGCATTTGATAAACAAAATAAATTGGAAGCTATATTAAAAAGTATGGATAGTGGTGTTATAGCTGTAGATAAAAACCTTAATATTATAATGATAAATCCATATGCTAAAGAAATTTTTGGAATAGATAATGATATAATAGGCAAAAAATTATTGTACAATATAAGGGATTTCGAATTTGAAAGCATATTAAAGGAAGGTTCTGATGAATATAAAGAGATTAAGATACTTTCACCTAAGGAAAGAGAATTGAGAATAAAAACTGCTGATATAATAAATACGAGTAGAGAGAAAATAGGGGTTGTAGCAGTAGTTCAAGATGTCACAGATATAAAAAAATTGGAGAATATGAGGTCACAGTTTGTGGCAAATGTTTCACATGAACTCAAGACCCCGTTAACATCAATCAAAGGTTTCGCTGAGACATTGAGATATGTTGATGATAAATTAAATAAGGAGAAATTTTTAGATATAATAGACGATGAAGTAAATAGGCTCACAAGGCTGATAGATGATATACTTACGCTGTCACACATAGAGAATGATCGTGAAGAAAAAAATGAAAAGATAGATGTGAATGATATTATAACAGATGTTTTTAATCTTGTCAGAAATTTGGCAAGCAAGAAAAATATAAAACTTGAATTTATTAGAGATAAGAGGCAAATACTGTATGGCGATAAAGATAGATTCAAACAAATGATCATAAACTTAGTTGATAATGCTATAAAATATTCAAATAATGGTGCCGAAGTCAGCGTTACCACAAAAACTGTGAATGGCAATTGTGTAATAGAAGTAAAAGATACCGGGGTTGGTATACCAGAAGAACATATAGGAAGCTTGTTTGAAAGGTTTTATAGAGTTGATAAAGCAAGATCGAGGAAGCAGGGGGGAACAGGGCTTGGACTTGCTATAGTAAAACATATAATTATTTCGTTCAACGGAAATATAAAAGTAGAAAGCAAACCCGGAAAAGGAAGCAAATTTATTATATCAATCCCCTTAAAGTAAAATAAAAAGGACAAAATATATATAAAAAAGATGTAAATAGGTACTTACTTTTTTAGCAAGTATCTATTTTTATTTTATAAAAAATATTAATCAGAGTGCAGTATTGTTAAATTTAATTAACATAGGTATAATAATGCGTTAACCTTGAGAGTTTATTATAATACTTGTGATCAGAAAGTATTTTAGGAGGGGTTATTATAATGAAGAAAAATAGTTTTAGGTTTATCGTAGGAACATTATTTATCATGATGATTTCTGGAGTATTTGTCGGTTGTGGACAAAACAGTAATCAATCAGTTTCGGAAAGTAATAAGAAAGAAGTTTTGGGTTCAATAACAGCAGCAGGTTCGACTGCTTTACAGCCATTAGTTGAACAGGCAAGTAAAAAGTTCAGTGAAAAAAATCCGGATGCTTCTATAAACATTCAAGGAGGAGGAAGTGGAACAGGTTTAAAACTTGTTGAAGAAGGAAGCGTAAATATAGGAAATTCCGATATTTTTGCAGATAAAGCACTTGATAAAACAAAATCAAAGGAGCTTGTTGACCATAAAGTATGTGCTATAGGATTTGCGGTTGTTGTAAATAAAGATGTAAAAATCGATAGTCTTACAAAGGAACAGATTCAAAAAATATTTACAGGTCAAATTACAAACTGGAAGGATGTTGGAGGAGAAGATCTTCCGATAAATGTTATAAATAGAGCAAAGTCATCTGGAACTAGAGCTACTTTCAAAGATACAGTTATGGATGGAAAAGATGAAAAGGAAGATCTTGGAACTGTTCAAGATTCAAACGGAAATGTTGAAAAATCAATACAATCAACTAAAGGATCAATAAGTTATCTGGCACTCTCATATTTAAGTGATGAAGTAAAAAAGAATGTTAAACCTTTAGAGATAGACGGAGTTGAAGCTAATAAAGATAATATAGTTTCAGGCAAATATAAATTTTGGTCTTATGAACATATGTATACTAAAGGTGAGGCCAAAGATTTATCAAAAGCATTTATAGATTATATGATGAGTGATGAAAACACGCCATTAGTTGAAAAATTAGGATATATACCATCCTCGGATCTGAAAAAATAGATATTAGGAGTCTTATAATGAAAAGTGGTATTACAAACAAAAGCATTTGGAAGAAATTTAAAAATGAATATATTGGTAAAGGATATGCTATGATATGCGGTTTTATTATAGTTGTCCTTACACTTACTATAATAGCTTTCTTAGTGTCCAATGGAATAAAAACTTTTACTAGAGATGGTTATTCGATTTGGCAGTTCCTGTTTAAATTAACCTGGGTTCCGGATAGTTCACCCCCTAAATTAGGAGCGCTTATATTTATAGTAGGTTCGGCATTTGTTTCAATAGGTGCAGTTATATTAAGTGCCCCTGTAAGTATAGCACTTGCCATATTTATGAATTATATATCGCCTAAAATTGGTAAGAAAATATTACAACCTGCACTGGAATTATTTATAGGTATACCATCTGTTGTGTATGGATGGATAGGATTTAGTGTTTTACTTCCATTCATAAAGGCAGATTTCGGTGGTATAGGATTTAGTTTGTTAGCAGGAATATTAGTACTTAGTATTATGATACTTCCGACTATAGCAAGTTTATCATCCGATGCAGTTAAGGTTGTTCCACAAAGTTATCTGGAGGCTTCTTATGGGCTTGGTGCCACAAGATGGCAGACTATAAGCAAAGTAATAATACCTGCTGCTAAAAGTGGTATTTTGACTGGAGTGATACTAGGGCTTGCGAGAGCTTTTGGAGAAGCACTTGCAGTACAAATGGTTATAGGTAATTCTATTAAATTTCCAAAGAGTTTGACTAGTCCTACATCAACACTTACAAGTGTTTTAACTATGGATATTGGAAATACGGCAGCGGGTACACCTTGGAACGATGCATTGTGGTCTCTTGCGTTTTTACTTCTTATAATATCATTTGTATTTATTTTACTCATAAGGGTTATTGAAAAAAGAGGTGAATTGAAATAGATGAATGTTAAGTTAAAGGATAAAATATGGACAGGTGTTATTTACTTTATTTTTGCATTTGTTATAATTCTGCTTATATTATTAGTTGGGTATATATTGTTCAATGGAAGAGGTTTTCTTGATCCTTCTTTCTTATTTGGAAATCCAAAGATTGGTGAAGCAGGAGGAGGAATTGCACCTCAACTTTTCAATTCATTTTATATGCTTACCGTATCACTTTTAATTACAATACCAGTTGGAGTTGGTGCCGGTATATATCTTGCAGAGTATGCTAAACGCGGTATCATATTAAACATAATAAGTTTGTGTATGGAAACTATGGCATCCCTTCCATCGATTGTAGTTGGATTATTTGGACTTTTGATCTTTGTTAATATGACAAAATGGGGTTTTACATTATTATCAGGTGCACTTGCAATAGCAGTTCTCAATTTGCCATCTCTTACAAGGGTAAGTGAAAATGCAATAAGAGAAGCATCTAAAGCTGTAAAAGAGGCTAGTTTGGGGCTTGGAGCAACAACATGGCAAACTGTTCAAAAGGTTGTGTTACCATCAGCATTGCCTCAGATTATGACGGGAATTATTTTGGCGGCCGGGAGAATTTTCGGAGAGGCAGCAGCACTTTTATATACAGCAGGTATGAGCGCCCCGGTATTGCATTTTAATAATGTAAGTTTGATTGGAAATACATCACCTTTTAGTTTAATGAGGCCTGCAGAAACACTGTCAGTATATATATGGAAGTTGAATTCAGAAGGTATGGTTCCGGATGCGGCTGCGATAGCAAATAAATCTTCTGCTGTTTTAATAATAATGGTTCTAATATTTAATATTGCTGCGAGGATTATAGGAAGAAAGATATACAGATCATATGCTGGAAGGGATTAGGAGGGTAAAATTTAAATGAGTATACTAGAAATTAAAAATCTGAATTTATATTATGGAAAGGTTCAGGCATTAAAGAATATAAATTTGGATATATGTAAAAATGCTGTTACAGCACTCATAGGACCATCTGGATGTGGAAAATCAACTTTTTTAAGAACACTAAATAGAATGAATGATTTAATAGAATCAGTAAAAATTGATGGCGATGTATTATTTGAGGGTTTAAATATATACAATAATTATGATGTTATAGAGTTACGAAAGCGAATTGGTATGGTATTTCAGAAGGCAAACCCTTTTCCAATGTCAATATACGATAATGTGACTTATGGTTCTAAGATACACGGTATTAGAAATAAGAAGAAGCTTGATCAAATTGTAGAAAGCAGTTTAAGGGATGCAGCACTATGGGATGAGGTAAAGGATAGATTAGATAAAAATGCATTAGGGCTATCGGGGGGACAACAGCAGAGATTGTGTATAGCAAGAACACTTGCGGTAGAACCTGATGTGCTTCTTATGGATGAACCAACATCAGCTCTTGATCCTATATCAACACTCAAAATAGAAGAACTTATGGATGAACTGAAGAAAAAGTATACTATAATCATAGTGACACATAATATGCAGCAAGCTGGAAGGATTTCAGATTACACAGCATTTTTCTTAAATGGAGAAATAATTGAATATGATAAGACTGAAAGTATATTTTATAAACCAGTTGATAAAAGAACAGAAGATTATATAACTGGTAGATTTGGATAAGTTAAATATTTGGATAAGTTAAATATTTGGATAAGTTAAATAAAAGAGGTGATATATTATGACGAGAACCGGATTTGATTCTGCACTTGAAGAATTAAATAATGATTTAATTAGAATGGGAAATATAACCGAAAAACAGTTGCGTGAGTCTGTGGAGTCATTAGTTAATCAAGATGGAGAACTAGCAGATAAAATTATCAAAAATGATGATTTAGTTGATGACCTTCAAAAAGAGATAGAAAATAAATGTATAAGGCTTATAGCAAAAGAACAGCCACTTGCAAAGGATTTAAGAAATATATTTGCAACAAGTAAAATAGTAACTGATATAGAGAGAATGGCTGATTATGCTGTGGATATAGCTAAGATTACACAACAGTTAAAAAATGAGAAATATATAAAAAATTTAATAGATATACCAAAGATAACTCAAGTAATAATTGAAATGATAAGAATATGCGTTGATGCATATGTTTATAAAGATATAAATGAAGCATATAGGGCATGTAAATTGGATGATGATGTAGATAAGTTCTATAAAAGTATTTTTAACGAAATGCTTATAATAATGGCAGATGATAAATCAAAGATAAGAGAAATAACTCAGCTTTTGTTTGCGTGCAAGTATTTAGAAAGACTTGGTGATCATGTTACTAATGTATGTGAATGGACAATTTATGCAGTGACAGGAGAACTTAAGGATTTGAATGAGTAAAAAGTTAGCATTTTGTATCTATAATTTGTAGGATTATAGTATTAATTTTATTACTGTAATTCTACAATATTTTTTTATTATTTCCTGCTTTATATTTTAAATTTTTGTGTGAAAAAAATTATTAGCTTAATACATTAAACGTTTACTCAGGATTTTTTGTATTTTATTTAAATAAAATTTATGGTATACTTTATAGGGTCGAAAATGTATACTTTCACGTTAGGAGGGATTTAATGTTCAGTTTGACTCCAAAAGAGGACAAATTTTATACCTTATTCATAGATATTGCTGAAATAGCTCATAAAGCAGCTTTATTATTGTTAGATTTTTTGAATAATTTGGAAAATTCAGAACAAAATATAAAGGAACTTAAAGAGATCGAACATGAAGGCGATAGGAAACAGCATGAGATACTTCAGCAATTAAATAAGACTTTTATAACTCCTTTTGACAGAGAAGATATTTATTCAATTGCTAAAGGTATGGATGATATAATTGATTACATAGAATCTTCTGGCAGCAGGTTTGTCATGTTAAATGTAAATAAGTGTACTAAAGAAGGTAAAATATTAAGCGATATGATAGTAAGTTGTTGTGATGAAATAATTACCATAATGAAAGAGTTAAAAAACATGAAAACAAGTACTTTAATATCCAAAAAAATTATAGAAGTCAACAGGATAGAAGAAGAGGGAGATAAAGTTTCTAGAAAAGCTATTACGGATATATTTAGAAGTGATATGGAGGTTATTGAAGTAATAAAGTGGAGAGAGATTTATCAATATCTTGAAGACACTCTGGATGCTTGTGAAGATATAGCTAACGTTATTGAAGGAGTAGTAATGAAAAATGCATGATACATTAGTTTTGACTTTTGTTATTATTATTATTGCGTTAATTTTCGATTTTATAAATGGATTTCATGATAGTGCAAATGCGATAGCTTGTTCAGTTTCAACCAGGGTATTAACTTTGAGTCAGGCTGTGATTATGTCAGTTATAATGAATTTTATTGGTGCATTTACAAGTGTGAAAGTTGCAGAAACTATAGGTAGTGGTATTGTAGATCCTAATCATATAGTTTCAGAAGTTATAATAACTGCATTGATTGGTGCAATAATATGGAATTTAATTACATGGTATTTTGGAATACCTAGTAGTTCATCGCACGCACTTATAGGAGGATTAATTGGTTCGGCAATTGTCTACAAAGGTTCTTTCGCCATAATAAACTGGGCCACTTTTTTTTGGAAAGTTATATTATGGTTATTTTTATCACCGATTATAGGTTTTGTAATAGGTTTTGTATTTATGACTATATTGAGATTTATACTTAGAAATACGACTCCTTTTAAAGTTACAAAGATTTTTTCAAAGGCTCAAATTTTTTCAGGTATGCTTATAGCTTTAAATCACGGTGGAAATGATGCACAAAAATCTATGGGAATTATAACGATGGCACTTGTAAGTGCTGGTTTTTTGAATCATTTTTCAATACCTATTTGGGTAAAGATATGCTGTGCTGTTTCTATGGCACTTGGCACAAGTTTTGGAGGCAAAAAGATAATAAAAACTATGGGAAGTGGAATGGCAAAACTTGCGCCTGTTAATGGATTTTCTGCAGAGATGGGTGCATCTGCTGTAATATTCACAGCAACAATGTTTCATGCACCAGTTAGTACAACTCATATTATTACAACAGCAATAATGGGAGTTGGCGCTGCTAAAAGATTTTCATCGGTTAGGTGGGCCGTGGCAAAGGATATAGTGACTGCATGGGTAGTTACCATACCTGCAAGCGCTCTTATATCAGGAATAGTAATTTTTCTTATTAATTCGATAAAATAGTTAAAGAACAAAAGACATCCAGTTGCTTTATTAAAGGATGTCCTTTTTTATGCTGTAGATTGACTAAATTTTAGTATTACGGTAATATTACTAGATGTAAGCAAGAAAAGGGAGTTTAATACATGAAAAATGAGATTATATCAATTAAACCGGAAAGTATAGCAGAAGAATTGGGGATTGAAATAGGTGATTTTCTAATATCTATTAATGATAAAGAGGTCAAGGACATCATAGATTATAAATTTTTAATATGTGACGAGTATGTTGATGTAGAAATTCAAAAAAAAGATGGTGAACTATGGGAACTTGAGATAGAAAAGGAATATGATGAGGATTTAGGGGTTGAATTTAAAGATCCCATTATGGATAGACCTATGAGTTGCCACAATAAATGTATTTTCTGCTTTATAGATCAACTTCCTAAGGGGATGAGAGAAACTCTTTATTTCAAGGATGATGATTCAAGACTTGCTTTTTTACAGGGAAACTTTGTAACCTTAACAAATATGAGTGAGGATGATATAGATAGAATTATAAAGTATAAAATAAGTCCAATAAATATATCAGTACATACTACCAATCCAGAACTTAGAATTAAGATGACTAATAACAGATTTGCAGGCAATGTGTATAAAAGAATGAAAAAGATGGCACAGTTTGGCATAAAAATGAATTGTCAGGTTGTATTGTGTCCTGGAATAAATGATGGGTATGAGCTGAGAAAAACTATAGAAGATTTATTTATTTTATATCCTAGTATAATTAATTTGGCAGTGGTGCCTGTTGGTACTACAAAATTTAGAGACGGACTCTATCCATTAAAATTATACAATAAAGATTCTGCATCAAAACAGATAAGTATGGTTGAAAAGATCCAAAAAAAATATATAAAGGAGGTTGGGGTGCCATTTGTAAGGTTATCAGATGAATTTTATGTTTTGGCAGAAAGAGATGTTCCTGATAAGGAGTTTTATGGACAATTTGAACAATTAGAAGATGGCATAGGAATGATTAGAATTTTTAGAGATTATATTGATAGTTCGCTTGATAAAATAAGAGAGCCTTTATCAGGCTCATTTACCATGGTAACAGGGGTGTCTGCATATAAGGAAATATTGTCAGCTGCAAATAGAATTAAATTCATAAATGATAAAATAGATATAAAGGTAGAAAAAATAGTAAACAACTTTTTTGGAAAAAATATAACTGTAGCAGGTTTGCTAACTGCAACCGATATAATAGATCAACTGAAAAATAAAAAAATAGGAAAATATGTAATTATACCAGATAATATGTTAAGAAGAGGCTATGAACTTAGTCATGATAATAATAAAGTGTTTCTAGATGATATGACAGTTGAAGATTTATCTAGAGCTTTAAATAGAGAAATATTAATATGCAATTTTACAGGAGAAGATTTAGTAGATATTGTAATTGAACATTGTGAGGAGGAATGAATATGGGAAAACCTATTGTAGCTGTTGTAGGAAGACCTAATGTTGGAAAATCAACATTATTTAATAAACTAGCAGGAAAAAGGATATCAATAGTTCAAGATACACCAGGAGTAACAAGAGATAGAATATATGCTGAGGCAGAATGGCTTAAATATAATTTTACAATAATAGATACGGGAGGTATTGAACCTGAAAGTAGTGACATTATAATTTCGCAGATGAGAAGGCAAGCCCAAATTGCTATTGAAACTTCTGATGTCATAATATTTATAGTGGATGGCAAGGAAGGACTTACTGATTCTGATAGAGAAGTTGCACAAATGCTTAGAAAAAGCAGTAAACCGATTGTTTTAGTAGTAAATAAAATAGATCACTTAAAAGATGAAAATAATATATATGAATTTTATAATCTGGGAATTGGAGAGCCTGTGTCAATATCGGCATCTCAAGGATTAGGATTAGGCGATATGCTTGACAAGGTTGTAGGAAATTTTAAGGATCCTGATTCATATGATGAAGAGGATGAGTACATAAAGATAGCATTTATAGGTAAACCGAATGTTGGAAAGTCGTCACTTATAAATAAATTGATAGGTGAGGATAGAGTTATAGTGAGTAGTGTTCCAGGAACTACAAGAGATGCTATTGATAGTTATCTGGAGACTGAGTATGGAAAGTTTATTCTAATAGATACTGCGGGAATCAGAAGAAGAAGTAAGGTAAAAGAGGAAATAGAAAGATACAGTGTTATAAGAACGTATGCAGCTATAGAAAGAGCTGATGTTTGTATACTTATGATTGATGCTGTTCATGGAGTAACTGAACAAGATGAGAAAATAATAGGATATGCTCACGAGATGAATAAAGCCATAATTGTCATTGTTAATAAGTGGGATTTGGTGGAAAAAGAAACTAATACAATGAAGAATCTTAAAAATAAGATGCAAGTAAATCTTTCGTTTTTGTCTTATGCCCCATACTTGTTCATATCGGCATTGACAGGACAAAGAGTCCAAAAGGTACTTGAAACTGTAAAGGGAGCTTATGATAATTATTCAAAGAGGATAAAAACTGGAGTTTTAAATGATGTTATAAGTAGAGCGATAAGTATGAAGGAACCACCTATAGTGGGAACACAAAGACTCAAAATTTATTATGCAACGCAGATAGGTACTAAACCTCCTACGTTTGTATTCTTTGTAAATAATCCAGAGTGTCTTCACTTCTCATATCAGAGGTATTTAGAGAATCAACTCAGAGATAATTTTGACTTTGAGGGAACGGGCATAAAGTTGGAGTTTAGAAGGAAGAAAGAGTAATAATTTTATATGACCCTCCATATATATATATTGTTAATATTATAATAGTGGGGGGAATAACTTGGATAACTTTGATATATATAATGACATAGCAGAAAGGACGCAGGGAGACATCTATGTTGGTGTTGTTGGTCCAGTTAGAACGGGAAAATCGACGTTTATAAAAAGATTTATGGAGCTTATGGTTATACCTAAAATTGAAAATGCTTATAAGAAAGAAAGGGCAAAAGATGAATTACCTCAAAGTTCATCAGGAAAGGCAATTCATACTACAGAGCCTAAGTTTGTTCCAAATGAAGCTATAGAGATAAATTTAAATGAAAATACTAAATTTAAGGTTAGGATGGTTGATTGTGTTGGATATATTGTAAAAAATGCATCAGGGTATATGGATGGCGAACATGCAAAAATGGTTACTACTCCATGGTATGATTATGAAATACCATTTGAAGAAGCTGCTGAAATTGGAACAAAGAAGGTTATAAATGAACATTCGACAATAGGTCTTGTTGTTATAACGGATGGATCTATTACGGAAATACCGCGAGATGATTATGTTGAAGCAGAGGAAAGGGTAATAAATGAGCTTAAGGATATAAATAAGCCATTTATAGTGGTGCTTAATTCAGAACATCCGTATGCTCCTGAGACAATTTCATTAAAGAAGGAAATTGAAGAAAAATATGATGTTTCAGTACAGTGCATGAATGTTTTAAATATGACTGAAGAAGATGTAACTAATGTTTTTGAAAGAGTCCTTAGAGAGTTTCCTATAAAGGAAATAAATATAGATATGCCTGAATGGATAGAAAAGCTTGAGTCATCGCATTGGTTAAAAATAGATTTTATAGATGTAGTCAAGGAAATGTGCAAGAATATATATAAAATAAGAGATATAAATAAGTCTATGGAGAATATCAAGGACGTTGAATTCGTTGGAAAGTCAAATATAAGTGAAATAAATATGGGGCAAGGTGTAGCTAGAATAAACTTAAGGCCTAAGGAAAATTTATTTTATAATATTCTAAGCGAAATATGTGAAAGTAAAATTTCTGGTGAAAGTGATTTGCTCTCTGCTGTTAAGGAAATGCATGCAGCAAAATTTGAATATGACAAAATATCGCAGGCACTGACAGATGTTAGAGAAACAGGATATGGTCTGGTTGCTCCTCAGCTTTCAGAAATGAAGTTAGAGGAACCTCAAATAGTAAAACAGGGGAATAGATTTGGCGTAAAGCTTAAAGCTAGTGCACCATCACTTCATTTTATAAGAGCAGATATAGAAACGGAAGTTTCACCTATAATGGGGACAGAACGCGAAAGTGAAGAAATGGTAAAATCACTTTTAGAACAGTTTGAGAGTGATCCATCTAAAATCTGGCAGAGTAATATGTTTGGAAAGTCTCTTGAAATTTTAGTAAAAGAAGGATTACAAAACAAATTATATAAAATGCCAGAGGATGTACAAATTAAAATACAGAAAACTCTTCAGAAAATTATAAACGAAGGTAATGGTGGATTAATCTGTATAATCCTTTAAGTATTAAGGAAATTTACAATATTTTCACATCACATTTTATGATATAATCAATATCGGTATAACTATGGATTAAATAAGTATATCAATATTTATATCATGACATAAATTTGACTTGAAATTAATATTAGTGTTTATGTATAATTAGTATGAATTAACAGTTACACACGGAAGGATGAATGATATGGCAAGAAGTATGACTGGTTTTGGGATAGGAAATTTATCAGATGATACAGGAGAGTTTACCATAGAAATAAAGACAGTTAACCATAGATATTGTGATATAAATATAAAGATGCCTAAGACTTTAATATGTCTTGAAGATAGAATTAGAAAGGTTATACAGAAGAAAATTCATAGAGGCAAAGTAGACGTTTTTATAAATAGAAATAATTTAAGAAAAAAGGGAATTAAAGTTGACTTAAATGAAGAGTTGGTAGATAATTATGTTGAATGTTTAAGAAATATACAATGTAGATATAATATAGATGATAAAATATCTCTTGCTTTGATAACTAAATTTCCAGATGCAGTTAATGTACAGGAGGAACAGGAAGATATAGAAGAAGTGTGGAATGATATCATATGTGAGCCTTTAAATGAAGCTATAGATATGTTGGTTTCCATGAGAGAAAAAGAAGGCATTAAGTTAAAACAGAATATATTATGTAAATGTGATGCGATTAAAGATTTAGTAAATAAAATAGAAATTAAATCACCTGTTGTGGTTGAAGAGTATAGAGATAAATTGAAGAAAAAGTTAGAAGAGTTATTAGGCGATTATAGTATAGATGAAAATAGAGTTATGACAGAGGTTACTATTTTTGCAGATAAGGCATGTATTGATGAAGAAATAGTTAGAATGAAAAGTCATATAATACAGCTTAAGGAGACTTTAGAACATGATGAACCAATAGGAAGAAAGTTAGATTTTATTGTTCAGGAAATGAACAGAGAAACAAATACAATTGCATCAAAAGCTAATAATTTAGATATAACTAATTATGCTTTAACCATAAAAAATGAAATAGAAAAAATTAGAGAACAAATACAAAACATTGAATAAAATTAGGAGGAAACATATGAATATAAAATTAATAAATATAGGGTTTGGAAATATAGTTTCAGCAAATAGGCTTGTAGCTATAGTAAGTCCTGAATCTGCCCCTATAAAAAGAATAATTCAAGAGGCAAGGGACAGAGGTATGCTAATAGATGCTACATATGGCAGAAGAACAAGAGCAGTTATAATTACAGACAGTGATCATGTAATACTTTCTGCAGTTCAACCTGAAACGGTAGCGCATAGATTATCTTCAAAGGGTGAAGATGAGGAAGTAGAGCCCGGAGAGGCAGAGGAATAATGGATGAAAAGAAAGGACTCTTAATAGTTATATCCGGACCATCAGGCACAGGTAAGGGGACTATATGTAAATCTTTAGTTGGAAAAGGTGATTTTCTTATCTCAGTTTCTGCTACGACAAGACAGCCAAGACAAGGAGAGGTGGATGGCGTAAATTATTATTTTTTAACTAAGGAAGAATTTAAGACTAAAATAGAGAATGATGATTTTATTGAGTATGCTGAGGTATATGGAAATTATTATGGAACACCTAAGTCAAAAGTACTTGATTGCATTAAAAATGGGATCAATGTTATTTTAGAAATAGATATTCAAGGTGCATTAAAAGTTAAGAAAACTTGTCCAGATGGAGTATTTATATTTGTAATTCCACCATCAATGGATGAACTAAGAAAACGAATAAGCAACAGAGGAACTGAAACTCCGCAGTCTTTGATGCTGAGGTTTAGATCGGCATATGAGGAAATAAAGTATATATCTAGATACAATTATGTTGTTGTAAATGATACTGTTGATATGGCAGTTAAGAGAATACAGAGTATTATAATAGCTGAACAGTGTCGTGCAGATAGAAGAAAAGGCAAAATACTGGATTTAGAGGAGGAAATTATTGATGAATGATGATATGATTAATCCATCTGTAGTGGATTTGTTAAAATTGGTTGACAATAGGTATACATTGATTACAATGACTGCTAAAAGAGCAAGACAACTTATACAGGGATCTGAACCTCTCGTAAGTGTTGATTCTACTAAACCTGTTACTATAGCAATTAATGAAATCTATAAAGGTGCAATTACTTATAAGACAGTCAAGGAGGGTATAAAGTAATTATGTCATCTAAAGGAAATATTGTAATAGGAGTAACTGGTGGTATTGCTGCGTATAAAGCATTGGATATAATAAGTAGATTAAAAAAAGAAAGTTTTAATATAGATGTAATTATGACTGAATCTGCATCAAAATTTGTGACTCCTTTAAGTTTTCAAACATTGAGTCAGAATATAGTTAATTGTGATATGTTTACTGAACCTAGAGCATGGGAAATAAAACACATTTCTCTTGCTAAAAAAGCAGATTTAATGCTTATAGCACCAGCTACTGCTAATATAATAGGAAAAGTTGCAAATGGTATAGCGGATGATTTATTATCTACTACAATTATGGCAACTCAGGCAAAGGTGATTTTTGCACCAGCTATGAATACTAATATGTATAATAATGCTATAGTTCAACATAATATAGGCAAATTAAAGGATTTTGGATATGAGTTTATAGAACCATTCAGTGGAAGGCTCGCATGTGGTGATTATGGAACAGGTAAACTAGCAGATGTGGAAAAAATAGTTCAGGTTATTCAGAGTATTTTATATGATAAAAAAGATTTAAAAGGTAAAAAAGTGCTGGTTACAGCTGGTCCAACGATGGCGGCCTTAGATCCTGTTAGATATATTACGAATAGATCTTCGGGAAAAATGGGATATGCTATTGCAGAAGAGGCAAGAGATAGGGGAGCAGAGGTTACACTTGTATGTGGAAATACATATATTAAGCCGCCTATTGGAGTAGAATCAGTATATGCTAAGACGAATGAAGATATGCTAAATGTTGTTTTGGGTAATTTTAACAAACAGGATATAGTCGTAAAAGCAGCAGCAGTGGCAGACTATAAACCTAAAAATTACTCTGATAAGAAGATAAAGAAATCTGGAAACGATCTTGATCTGGTTTTAACTCAGGACAATGATATATTAAAAAAACTTGGAAGCATTAAAACTGATCAAGTGCTTGTAGGATTTGCAGCCGAGAGTAATGATTTGCTTGAAAATGCAAAGAAAAAACTTGAAAATAAAAACTTAGACTTTATAGTCGCAAATGATATAACTGCACCGGATTCAGGTTTTGCATCGGATAATAATAGGACTACTATTTTGTGTAGAGATGGCAGAATTATTCCTATGGAGAAAATGCCTAAGAGACAGGTCGCTAGGAAATTATTTGATTTGATAAATGCTAGATAACTTTATATTATTATACTAACTCCCGCTTTATTTTAGGTGGGAGTTAGTATATGTTAAGAAAGAATTATAAATTTAATGGATTTAAAAAGGTGATTAAGTGAATAAATATGTTGGCGTTATAATTAACAATCTCTCTGTGCAACTGGATAGGATATTTACATATAGAATTCCAGAGGCTTTTTTAGAACAAATTGATATAGGATATAGAGTAAAGGTTCCATTTGGCAGATCAAATAAGCTTATAGATGCTTTTATAGTTAGATTTTATAATGAGTATGACGGAGAAAACAAAATAAAAGATTTAAAGGAAATTTGTGAGCCTTTTCCTCTGTTTGATAAAAATGATTTACTAATAATAGAGGAAATGAGAAAAAAATATTTAAGTACTTATTTAGAGTGCATAAAACCTTTTCTACCTGCCGGAACATTTAAAGGTATGAAGAATAAAAAAGAAAACGTAATATGCGTCGCACAGGAACTCGATGGGAAATTTCTAAAGGATAATTATAAAATGATATATGAGGTTGTTAGAAATAATAATGGGATATATAGTAAAAGTTATTTATCAAGCAATTTTAATTTGTCATTGTCTTCAATTAATACGCTGATAAAACATGGATATCTTATAAATAAAGAAAAGATTGTAAGTAGATATGATAAAAGAAAGTACAAAAAATATGCAGTTAAAGAACTTAATTTTGAGCAGAAGTCATCAATTGAAGAAATATTAAATTCTGATAAGAAAGTATTTTTAATACACGGAGTAACTGGCAGTGGAAAAACTGAAATATATATGCACCTTGTAAGTGAAATGATAAAGCAAAATAAAGAATCTATTATATTAGTTCCAGAAATAGCACTGACACCGCAAATGGTTGAAAGGTTTAAAGGGAGGTTTGGAAATAATATAAGTGTATTCCACAGTAAACTCTCTGATGGTGAAAGGTATGATGAGTGGCTAAGGGTGAAAGAAGGAAAAGTTAAACTTGCAATTGGGGCGAGATCTGCAATATTTCTTCCATTTAGAAATCTTGGACTTATAGTAATTGATGAGGAACATGAGGAAAGTTACAAATCGGATAGTAACCCAAAATACAATGCAAGAGAGATAGGAAAACTTCAGTCTGATTTTAAGGGCTGTAAATTGATACTTGGTTCTGCAACACCATCAATAGAAACTTATTATAATTGTATAAAAGGAAACATTGAGCTTATAACTATAAAAAACAGGGTGGATGGAGCCCTTATGCCAAAGATAAAAATAGTTGATATGAGAGAGGAGTTAATGGCCTCCAACAAATCTATTTTTAGCAGAGAACTTTATAACAGTATAGAAGATAGGCTTGAACAGAAAGAGCAAATAATTTTGTTTCTAAATAGACGAGGTTTTTCAACTTTTGTATCATGTAGAAAATGTGGGTATGTTTTTAAATGTGAACATTGTGATATTTCGCTTACATATCATAGTGATAAGAGAAAACTTATATGTCATTACTGTGGTACAAGTCGAAATCTGCCTAGAATATGCCCCAAATGTGGCAGCAGATATGTTAAATTTTTTGGTGTGGGAACTGAAAAAGTGGAAGAAGAAATTAAAAAGGTTTTTCCTCAAGCTGTGACTCTAAGAATGGATTTTGATACTACACGAACAAAAAATTCTTATGAACAAATATATAATGATTTTAAGAATGGAAAAGCAGATATACTTATTGGTACTCAGATGATTGCAAAGGGTTTGGATTTTAAAAATGTGACACTGGTTGGAGTTATTGCAGCAGATGTTTCACTAAATTTGCCAGACTTTAGATCTGCGGAAAGAACGTTTCAACTTATTACACAAGTATCGGGAAGATCAGGAAGAGGTAAAAAAAATGGTGAAGTTATTATTCAAACATACAATCCTGATAATTATAGTATAGTGTATGCTGCGAAAAATGATTATATTGGTTTTTTTAAAGAAGAGATTGGAATTAGAAAATCTATGGAATATCCACCATTTACAGATATTCTTTTAATAAATATGAGTTCTAAAAATGAAAATATGTTAATAAAAAATATACAAAATGTTGGTGTGGTATTGAAAAATAAATTAGAAAAACATGATAAAATAAATATGTTAGGACCATGTCCGTGTCAGATTTCTAAGATAAAAGAATTATTTAGATGGCAAATATTTATAAAAGGTGTAATGAATATTGAATTTATTAAGGAGATAAAAGATATTGTTTATAATACAATGAAAAATGTGTCGGATGATATCAGGATAAGTATTGACGCTCATCCAAATAATTTGCTTTAATTATATGGTATTATAATTATTGTAAAGTATTTATATAATAAACTAGATTTTATTAGAATGTTATTAGGAGGTTAAGTTATGGCATTAAGAAATATAAGAAAGTATGGAGACGAAATTCTGAGGAAAAAAAGTAGAAAGGTAGATAAGATAGATGATAGAATTATAACTTTACTTGATGATATGCAGGAAACTATGTATGATTCAGATGGTGTAGGTCTTGCAGCACCTCAAGTTGGAATACTTAAAAGAATGATTGTAATTGATGTAGGGGATGGAATAATTAGACTTATAAATCCTTCAATAATGTCTTATGATGGAAATCAAGTCGATGAGGAAGGGTGTTTAAGTATTCCAGGAGAATCAAAGGAGGTTAATAGGCCATATAAAGTTAAGGTTAAAGCCTTAAATGAGGATGGAGAAGATATAATTATAGAAGCTGAAGGATTGCTAGCAAGGGCCTTGTGTCATGAAATAGATCATTTGGATGGAATATTATTTATAGATAAGGCAGTTGATAAGAATGAAAAATAGTAATATAAGTGTAGTGTTTATGGGAACACCAGAATTTGCAGTCCCATCACTTAATAAGCTTATAGAAAGTTTTAATGTAACTGGGGTATACACTCAACCTGATAAACCTAAAGGAAGAGGAAAAAAAATGACCATGTCCAAAGTAAAGGAAATTGCGCTTGACAGTAGTATACCAGTATATCAGCCTTTAAGGCTCAAGACAGATGCAGAAGCAATAGAAAAATTGAAAGATATGGCTCCTGATTTTATTGTGGTGGTGGCGTATGGTCAGATACTTACCAAAGAAGTGCTTGATATACCTAAGTATGGATGTATCAATTTGCATGCTTCTATTTTACCTAAGTATAGAGGAGCGGCACCAATAAACTGGGCTGTTATAAATGGGGAGAAAGAAACTGGAAATACCACGATGATGATGGATGTAGGATTGGATACAGGAGATATGCTTCTCCAAAGTAAGATGGAAATAAGTAATAACATGACTGCGGGAGAACTTCATGATTTGCTGATGCTGGATGGAGCGGACTTGCTTATAAAAACATTAAATGGTATTTTAGAGGGAAGGATTACAAGAAAAAAACAAGGAGAGACTACAACAGGGTATGCTTCAATGCTTGATAAAAAAATGGCAAAAATAAATTGGAATTCAACTAGCCGTGAGATAAAGGATTTTATTAGGGGTTTAAATCCATGGCCGGTTGCATATACTGAATACGATGGTCAAAATATGAAAATTTATGAGGCTGAAATCTTGGATGAAACTTCAAAACAGTATGAGCCTGGATATATAGTAGATATTGCAAGTTGTGGTATAAAAGTTGCCTGTAAGCAAGGAATTTTGCTTTTAAAGGTAATACAGTTTCCTGGACGTAAGGCAATGAAGGTTAGTGATTATATAAGAGGACATGAAATAAAGTGTAATGTTATACTTGGATAATAACTCTATTATAGATGAGGAGGTGTATTTTTTATGTTTTATTTTGATAGTACATTTATTATATTGATACCAGCTTTAATAATATCTGCATGGGCTCAGTACAAAGTGTCTTCTACTTTTAATAAGTATTCTAATTATAGAAGCATGAATGGATACACTGGTGCTCAGGTAGCTAGAATGCTTTTGGATAACAGTGGTCTTAACTATGTACCTGTAGAAGTGATACCAGGAAAACTTACAGATCATTATGATCCATCGAAACAGGTTATGAGGCTTTCTGAGGATGTTTTCTATGGTAATTCCGTCGCATCTATTGGAGTTGCAGCACATGAAACAGGTCATGCTATACAACACAAGAGACATTATGCACCTCTAATTATTAGAAATACTATAGTACCTGTTGTAAATTTTAGTTCAAATTTTTCATGGATACTTTTTATAGCTGGAATAATACTTGGATTTAGGGGACTTATAAGTGCCGGGATATTACTTTTTACAGCAGTTGTTATTTTCCAAATTGTAACTCTTCCTGTTGAGTTTAACGCTTCAAGCAGGGCACTTAAAATATTGAGCAGTAGAGGTATTTTATATGGTGATGAAGTTAGAGGCGCAAAGAAAGTCTTGTCTGCTGCAGCCATGACTTATGTAGCAGCTGCGTTAACATCGATAGCACAACTTATTAGATTAATAGTATTAAGCAGAAGAGATGACTAATAAATTTATATTTTAAGAAGAGGTAAAGTGATGAATAATGCTAGAAATATAGCAGTGAATGTACTGAGGAGAGTGCTTAATGAAGGAGCCTATTCAAATATAGAGTTAAAAAAAGAACTCAATTATAAAGACATAGATGATAGAGATAAGGCTCTAATTACTGAAATTGTGTATGGAACTATAAAGTATAAATATACAATAGATACTATATTAAAGAATTATATTAAAAGTGGACTTCAAAAGGTAAATATTGATGTTTTAAATATACTAAGGATATCTATATACCAAATAAGATATTTGGATAAGATTCCGTCTTTCGCTGTGGTAAATGAAGCAGTTGAACTTACAAAGAAAAAAGCGATTAGGAATGCAAAGTTTGTAAATGCAGTTCTCAGAAATTATATAAGAAATATGAAAACCGATTATAATTATGATTCACCAGATTTTGAATTAGCGTTTAAATACTCGTTTTCACCCTGGCTTGTAAAAATGTTCCTGAATCAATATGGTTTTGAAACTACTGAAAATATATTAGCTGGACTAAATAAAACACCGTCTGTGACTGTTAGAGTTAATGATTTAAAAACAGAATATGATAAAGTGTATGAAAGCCTTACAAAAAATGGATATTCAATTAGAGAGGGAAAAATATGTCCTGAAGCCATTGTAATAAGTAAAGGGAAAAATATAGAGGATAATCTTCTATTTAAAGATGGTTTTATAACAGTACAAGATGAGAGTGCAATGCTTGTAGCACCATCTATGGATTTAGAAGAGAATATGACTGTACTCGACTTATGCAGTGCACCTGGTACAAAAACTTCGCATATAGCTGAGCTTATGAAAAATACAGGTAGTATATTTGCATTTGACATTCATGCAAATAAGCTGTCTTTAATAAGACAAAATCTTAAAAGACTTGGTATAACAGATGTAAAATGTATTGAGGCTGATGCAGCAAAATACAATCCAGATTATGAAAAGTTTGGTGACAGAGTACTTGTTGATGTACCTTGTTCAGGATTTGGTATAATATCTAAAAAACCTGAAATTAAATGGACTAAAAATAATGAATCCTTAAAAAGTATTGTAAGGATTCAAAAAGGAATTATTTCAAATGCTGCAAAATATGTAAAACCTGGTGGAAAACTTATATATTCTACATGTACGCTTAATAGGCAGGAGAATGAGGACAACATAAAATGGTTTATAAAAAAACATGCTAACTTTGAAATCGAGCCTTTTTATGTTGGAAAGTTAACCAATATTATATATCATAGAGAAGGATTTATAACTATTTTGCCAGATGAATTTATGGATGGTTTCTTTATTGCCAAGATGATAAGACGTAGGTAGGTGTGGTTATGTATAATATTTTGGATTTTGATATGAATGAGTTAAAGGAATGGATGGAGCAGAATAAAGAAAGCAAATTTAGAGCAAAGCAAATAGTGGATTGGATCTATAAGCAGAATATATGGGATTTTAACGGCATGAAAAATCTTCCTAAATCAACTAAAGAAAAATTAACTAATTCATTTTATATAGATATACCTAAAATTGTCGAGATGTATACCTCAAAAACTAATGATACAGTTAAATTTCTATATGAATTTAGGGATGGAAATGTAATAGAATGTGTTGTCATGAAATATAAATATGGAAATTCTATATGTGTTTCTACTCAAGTTGGCTGTAGAATGGGTTGTAAGTTTTGTGCCTCTACACTGGGAGGAAGAATAAGAAATTTAAGTACAGGCGAAATATTAGCTCAGATATTGAATGCACAATATAAAATTAAAGATAGAATATCAAATGTAGTATTGATGGGAAGCGGGGAACCGTTAGATAACTATATAAATGTGTTAAAATTTTTGGATATGGTCAATTCAAATTATACATTTAATATAGGACAACGACATATAACTTTATCAACATGTGGATTGGTGCCCAAAATTTTAGATCTTGCTGATAAAGAATATCAGTTAACACTTGCGATATCACTTCATGCACCGAATGATAAACTTAGGAAACTTACAATGCCTATAGCGAATGAATATTCTATAAGTGAAATTATTGATGCATGTAAGTATTACATAAAAAAAACTAACAGAAGGATAAGTTTTGAATATGCACTTATAAAGGATTTAAATGATATGGATGAATGTGCTTACGAATTAATTAAATTACTTAAAGGTATGCTGTGTCATGTTAATTTAATACCTATAAATAAAGTGAGAGAGAGAAACTATGAAAAATCATCCTTAAGCAATGTTAAAAGATTTTATGATATTTTAGAAAAAAATGGTATAGAAACAACGATTAGAAGAGAAATGGGTTCAGACATTAATGCTGCTTGTGGCCAACTGAGGAGAAGTTATTTAAAATCTAAAAATGACCTGGAAGGGGTGTAAGATATGGTGGGGATGTTATCCGACGTAGGAAACTTTAGGAAGATAAATGAAGACTATTTAGGATTTCTAAGTAAAAACGAGTGTGATATTTATGTAATAGCCGACGGAATGGGTGGACACAATGCAGGTGAGGTCGCCAGCAAATTGGCAGTGGATACCACTATAGAGTATGTAAAATCTTTAAATTCAATAGATGATATGGATAATGCTTTAGTAGAGGGAATAAAGCTTGCTAATAAAAAAATTTTTGAAGTTTCAAAGAGTGGCGAAAGATTACGAGGTATGGGGACAACTATAACTGCCTGTCTTGTAAAAGATAAGGATATGGTAGTAGCAAATGTTGGCGATAGTAGTTGTTATATATTGAAAGAAGATGGATTAGTAAAAGTGACTAAGGATCATTCTCTTGTTCAGCAGCTTGTAGATGAAGGAAGTATAACAGAAGAAGAAGCTGTAGATCATCCTAATAAAAATATAATAACAAGAGCTTTAGGAACTAATATTTCTGTGGAAATAGACACCTTTGATGTAAAATTGAATGATATAAAAAAAGTTATTTTATGCACAGATGGATTATCTAATGATGTAAGTTTAAGTGAAATGTATGATATAATATTGAAAAATGATAATGAAGATGCATGCAAACAACTTGTTGAACTTAGTAAGTTAAAAGGTGCAAGAGACAATATATCAGTTATTGTATTTTAAGGAGAGTGTAAAGATGATAGGTACTATGCTAGGGAATAGATATGAACTGTTAGAAAAGATAGGAGAAGGGGGTATGGCTTTAGTTTACAAAGCTAAATGTCATCTTCTAAATCGTTTTGTAGCAGTCAAAATATTAAAAAAACAATTTTCAAATGATAGTGATTTTGTTAAAAAATTTAAAAGAGAAGCAACGGCGGCGGCAAGTCTTTCTGATAATAATATAGTAGATATTTATGATGTAGGAACTCAGGATGATATAAATTATATAGTAATGGAGTATATAGATGGTAAAACTTTAAAGCAGATAATTACACAAAATAAGAGAATAAACACAACTAGAGCTGTGAATATAGCTATTCAAATATCAAAGGCTTTAGCATGTGCACATAAGAATAATATTATACACCGTGATATAAAGCCGCATAATATTATGGTTACGGATGATGGAGTAGTTAAAGTAACAGACTTTGGCATAGCTAAGGCATCTAATTCAGTAACGATTACAAATTCGAGTAAAGTTATGGGATCTGCTCATTATTTTTCTCCAGAGCAGGCCAAAGGAAGTTTTGTAGATTTCAGAACTGATATATATTCCTTTGGTATAGTTATATATGAAATGGTTACTGGAAGAGTGCCATATGATGCAGATAGTCCTGTATCTGTAGCATTAAAGCATATACAGGAGCCAGTAGTTCCTCCAATAGAAATAAATCATGATATCCCTCAAAGTTTAAATAAACTTATACTGAAAGCGATTGAAAAGGAACCTGTAAACAGATACCAAGATATAAAGGATATGCTGACTGATCTTAGAAGGATAGAAAAGAATCAGGATTTTAATATAAGTATAAGTGACTTGGATGATGATATGACCAGAGTTATGGATCCGATAGTTATGGATGATGATAAAAACAAAAATTATAATGATAAAGATGATCTTGAAGATGATGATGAAGATAATAATGAAGATAACGATATCGAAGATGCATCCAAATTTAAAAATTTGAATCCAAAAAAGAAAAAAAGAATACTTATGGCTGCAATAGGATTGTTAGTCGTTGTAATAGGTGCAGTTACGGGGTATTTTGCATTTGGCAAATATTTTGATGCATCTGCAAAAGAGGTTTCAGTACCAAATGTAGTTGGTATGAAACAGAATGATGCTAAAAAAGCAATAGAAGATAAAAAATTAAAATTTGTCTTAGCGGGAAAGGAAAAAAGTAGTCAACCTGAAGGAACTGTAATAAAGACATATCCTTCCTCAGGAACAAAAGTAAAGGCGAATTCTGAAGTTAGAGTTAGTGTTAGTTCTGGGCAGGATAATTTGAGTGTTCCTAATGTAGTTGGAGTTGATTTGGGATCTGCAAAGGATATTATAACTAGTAGTGGGCTTAAGGTTGGAAGCATAACTTATAAGTATAGTGATAGTACTCAAAGTGGTTATGTTATAAGTCAGAGTCCGGAATCTGATTCAAATGCCACATCGGACACTGAGGTGAGTATTGTTGTAAGCAGAGGACCACAGATTAAAAATGTTACAGTACCAGATGTAACTGGAAAGGGTGTGGATGAAGCAGCTAGTATTTTATATGGATCTGGTTTTAAAGTGTCTAAATCAGCAATAACTACCAATGATAAGTCTCAAGATGGAAAGGTTGCAAGTCAATCAATAAGTGGTTCTGCAAGACAGGGGTCAACCGTCAATCTTAATTACTACCAGTATAAGGAACCAACAACCACACCATCAGATGTAAATAATTCTAATAATAATGGCGGAAATAATGGCGGAGACAGTAATAATGATAATGGTGGAAATGATGGTGAAAATGGTAATGATAAAGGTAATGGTAATGGCAATAACACTAATACTGATCCGAATAATAACAATCCAAGCAATCCATCAAAGAATAAACAATAGTTAAATGTGTTAGTGCTTCAAGTAATAAAATTACTTGAGGCCTAACTTTTTATAATGAAATGTGTGAACTATATAAATTAGGAGGTTATATGCAGGGTATTATAACAAAAGGAATATCAGGTTTTTATTACATAGAAGTTGATAAGAAGATAATAGAATGTAAGGCGAGAGGTAAATTTAGATATAATAGTCTTGTGCCTATGGTTGGTGATAATGTCGAAGTATCCATAAAAAATGGAAAGGGAGTTATTGATAAAATATATCCGAGGAAAAATAGACTTATAAGGCCAGCGGTTGCGAATGTGACTCAGGCACTATTGGTTGTTGCACTAAAAAATCCTGATGTAAATTTAGATTTGATTAATAGGCTCCTTTTAAATTGTGAATATAATGGATTAAAGGTAATTGTCTGTTTTAATAAACTGGATCTTGTAGATATGAGGAGTCAAAATATAGAAGATGTGGTAGATATGATAAAAAGTTGTGGATATAAAACAATATTTTTGAAAGCAAAAGATGGATATGGTATAGATGATATAATTGATATATTAGATAATAATGTTACTGTATTTTGTGGAGCTTCAGGTGTTGGTAAATCAACTATATTAAATGCTGTTGTTGGTAAACAATTAATGGAAACCGGGGATATAAGTGAGAAACTAAAAAGAGGAAAGCATACGACAAGACATAGTGAGATTATAGAAGTGAACAATGGATTTGTGGTTGATACTCCAGGTTTTTCATCGATAGATATAGATTTTATGGATAAGTTAGAATTACAGAATTATTTTCCTGAATTTATAGATTATATTGGTGGGTGTAAATTTACAGGTTGTATACATTATAAAGAACCATCATGTGCAGTAAAAAAAGCGGTTGAAGATGGAAAGATAAATGCCAGGCGGTATGAATTTTATATTAAAACATTAGAAAGTATAATAAATAAAAGTAATAAGTGGTAGTGTACATTATAAGGAGGAATAAAAAATGATAAAGATAGCACCATCAATATTATCAGCTAATTTTGCAAGGTTGGGTGAAGATATTGAATTACTTAATAAATCGAGAGCGGACTGGATTCATATAGATGTAATGGATGGAATGTTTGTTCCTAATATATCTTTTGGAATTCCTGTAATAAAATCTATAAGAAAGATTACATCTCTTCCATTTGATGTACATCTTATGATAGAAAAACCAGACAGATATATAGAAGACTTTGTAAAAAGTGGTGCGGATATAATAACTATACATTATGAAGCGGATAAACATTTGGATAGGACTATAAACTATATAAAAAGTTTTGGAGTTAAAGCAGCTGTAGCATTAAATCCGGCGACTCCAATAGAAAGTATAAGATACCTTATTCCTAATTTAGATATGGTGCTTATAATGTCTGTAAATCCAGGATTCGGGGGACAAAAATACATAAGATACTCATCAGATAAGATAAGGGAACTTAAAGAAATGAAAGATAAGTTTAATGAGAATTTATTAATTGAAGTAGATGGTGGAATCACAATGGAAAATGTAGAAGAAGTAGTTAAAAATGGTGCTGATATAATAGTTGCTGGTTCAGCTGTATTTAAGGGCGGTAACATTAAAAAAAATATAGAGAATTTAAGGGGAGATCTTTAGATGAAGGTAGTTATTTTATCTGGAGGGAATGCACCATCAATTGATTTAATTGAGGAAGAATTAAAAGATTCTTCCATTTTAATATGTGCAGATAGTGGTGCTAATGTGCTTTATAAATATTCCATAATCCCGGATTATTTGATGGGAGACTTTGATTCTATAGATGAAAAGGCATTTAGACATTTTGATAATTGTAAAGAATGTTCTGTTGAAAAGTTTCCACCGGAGAAAGATTTTACAGATACGGAATCGGTAGTTGAAAAAGCCCTTAGCTTTAATCCTGATGAAATTGTACTGCTTGGCTGTACTGGAACAAGAGTCGATCATATGCTTGGAAGTATTGGCATGCTTTTAAAATGTTTAAAGGAAGGTGTTAGGTGTTACATAAAGGATGATTTTAATGTTATTTGGCTCACTGATAAATCTGTAAAACTTAAAGGGAAAAGGAAAGATACATTTTCACTTCATGCATATTGTGACAGAGTTGAAGATTTAAGCATATATGGTGCGAAATACAAACTTGATAATTATTTGCTTAAAATTGGAGACAGTAGATGTGTGTCAAATGAGTTTTTAAATGAAGAGGTTGATATCACTTTTTCAAGTGGATTGTTGCTTGTGTTTTATAGTAAAGATTAAGTGAATTTTATTTGTAACACTATTATGACATTCTTCATATAATAGTATAGAGTAATTATATAGGATAGTATATGTCAAAAAAATATATTATAAAGAAAATTAAAGAAAATTTGGGCTTTGTAACTATGGCTGTTGGCATAGGCATTATAGTGACAATTGTTTTGCCTATTTGGGGCTGGATAATTGTTGTAGGTGTAACGCTTATTTATGTTGGATGGTACCTGATTCAAAATCATAAATAAAGAGGTGTGATTGATTTGAAAATAGTGACTATAAGGCTTCCTAAAGTTCTATCTTCCATAATAAAATTTTTCAGAAGAAAAAAATAAGTTATGATAACATAAATCATTGAAATATTTCTATGGAAATAAAAAAATGCAATTGCTTTTGTCAATTGCATTTTTTATTTATTATATGGCACGTTGAACCTTTCCTGAACGAAGGCACCTTGTACAAACATGCATAGTCTTTGGTGTTCCATTAACTATAGCTTTAACTTTTCTTACATTTGGAGCCCAAGATCTCTTTGACTGACGATGAGAATGACTGAACTGTACTCCGAATACAACGCCTTTACCACAAATTTCACATTTTTTTGACATCTAAAACACCTCCTTCGAAAGTTTTAAATAAACTTCCTTTTCAATTCAAACATTTATTATTTTACCACATAGTCATTGATAAGTGCAAGTCACGATATATACTAAAGTGTGAAAATAAGAATAAATAAGCTTACAGTTGTAAATTATCAAGATAAGGGTGGTAATTTTATTTCCTTGAATAAATTTTTTATTTAATATAAAATATGTAATATGGTAGTTGTATTAAGGAGGGTTAATTATGATATGTAATATCAATAATGAACACGGTTATATTGATTACTCGGAGGACGTTGTGGCTAATATCGTAGGTATTTCCACTATGGAATGTTATGGAGTAGTAGGTATGGCTTCTAGAAATGCTAAAGATGGACTTTGGAAATTGATAAAAAGTGAAAATTTAAGTAAAGGAGTAAAAGTTCGTTGTAAGGACAATACATTACTTATAGAGTTATATATAATAGTAGAATATGGAACTAAAATATCAGTAATATGCAATAATGTAATTCAGAAAATAAAATACAATGTAGAAAATTATACAGGAATTAAAGTTTCAAGTATAACAGTAAATGTGCAAGGTGTTAGAGTCTAGGAGGTAATTCAGTAAATGGAACACTTAAAGATAAATGGAAAGTGCTTTTACAATATGATAATCAATGCGAGCAACAAATTGAATTCACAGAGGGAGTATGTAAATTCATTAAATGTTTTTCCAGTTCCAGATGGGGATACAGGAACTAATATGTCTATGACACTTAGAAGTGCAGCTTTAGAAATATCTGGTATGGAGAATAAAGGTATTTTTGATATAGCGAAAACTGTTTCCAGAGGTGCGCTTATGGGTGCAAGAGGTAATTCTGGAGTAATACTTTCACAGATACTAAGGGGTATAGCAAAAGGATTAGAAGGGAAAAACGAGGTTTGCTGTAGTGAGTTTGCTCAAAGTTTGGTTGAAGGTTCAAGATCAGCATATAAAGCTGTTATGAAACCTACCGAAGGAACAATACTTACAATAATAAAGGCTGCGGGTGAAAAGGCTCAGGAGTTTCAGACTCAAGATATAACAGTACTTATGAAAGAGGTATGTAAACATTGTGAGGATATGTTAAATAAAACACCTGATATGCTTCCGGTTTTAAAAAAGGCTAAGGTTGTAGATGCTGGTGGTATGGGATTACTCTTTATTTTAAAAGGTATGTATCAAGTTTTAGAGGAAAATACAGATGAATTACTTTATATTAATGATGAACTGGAAAATACAGTTAAACATGTTTCAAGTAAATTAGATGATCATGATATAAGATTTGGATATTGTACTGAATTTTTTATTAAATCAAGTGATGCTGATGTAGAGGCCTTAAAATGCAAACTGAAGACTGCTGGAGATTCAATGGTAGTAGTTAAAGATGATAATATAATAAAAGTACATATCCATACAAATAACCCTGGATGGATTTTATCTGAGGCTATTAAGCTTGGTGAATTATCAAAAATAAAGATTGACAATATGAAAGAACAGCATAGAAATTTACTTGATATAAAGGATAGAGGCCCGGATATAAAAACTGAAAGTAAAAATATAGAAAAATCTAAAGGTGATTGTGATGTAAAAAAATATGCAATTATTTCAGTTTCAACTGGTTCGGGAATAGAAAATATATTTAAAGATCTTGGGGCAGACAATGTAATTGAGGGTGGCCAAACAATGAATCCAAGTACTCAGGATATATTGAAAAGTATAGATAGTATTAATGCTCAAAATATATTTATTTTACCCAACAATAAAAATATAATAATGACAGCTAATCAGGCATGTGGATTGACGGATAAAAATGTAAAAGTTATACCTACAAAAACAATACCCCAGGGTATTGCAGCAATAACCTGTTTTAATGAAGATTTGGATTTAGATAGTAATGTAGAATCTATGTTGGGAGCTATAAATAAAATAGCAAGCGGCTCTGTAACTTTTGCAGTGAGAGATACCCAAATTGATGGAAAAGATGTAAAGAGTGGAGATATGCTTGGAATTATAGAAGGTAAAATAGAGTATGTAGGTAAAGACAGATATCAAATATGTGAAGATATTATTTCAAGTATGGTAAATGAAGAAAGTGAACTTATAACTATATTATATGGTGAAGACTGTGATAATGAAACTGTAAATAAACTTGTATCAAAATTAGAGGAAAAATATCCTCAACTTGATGTACAATGTTATAATGGGGATCAGCCTATTTATTATTTTATAGTGTCTGTAGAATAAAATAAAAAAGCCTGTAATTGGGCTTTTTTTTGTTAGGTGGTGTTTTTTATATGAATATATACGATAATATAAATGTTTTAAAGGGAGTAGGCCCAAAGACTACTGAAATTCTAAATAAACTTTTTATATTTAATATTATGGATTTGCTGTTATACTTTCCTAGAGATTATGAAGTGATTTCACTTTGCAGAAATATAGATAATAATAAAACGAATCAAAAAGTTATAGTAAAGTGTAGGGTGCAAAAGATAGAAAGGGATATAAGAACTAAGTCAGGCAAAGTAATAACCACTATATTGTTCAATAGTGGCAGTAATTATTTTAAAGGTAAATGGTTTAATCAGCCATACATGAAGAATAATTTTAGATTAAATAATACATATACTATTTCAGGAAAAATGGAACAGTTCAATCATGAATTATTTATAATGAATCCTAAAGTATTAAGAGAAAGGTTACCAGATAATGCCGGGCAAAGAATAATACCAAAATATACTCTTAAATCGGGAATAAGTAATAATAGTATAATGAAATTGATAGCTTATTTATTGAGTAATATAAAAATAGAGGAAAATCTACCCAAGAGCTTAATAGAAAAGTATAAATTATTGGATTTAGATACTTCTATAAGAACAATACATAACCCGGATAATTTCAAGAAATTAAATCAAGCTAGAAGAAGGCTTAAATTTCAAGAACTATTTACATACTCACTTAAATTACTGATGCTCAAGAGAAGAACTTTAAATGTCAGTGGTATGGGGTTTAGAATAGCCGATGACTTAATTAAACTCAAAAATAGTCTCCCGTATCCTCTTACTAAAGCTCAGAATAAAGTTATAAGAGAAATATTGATGGATGAAAAGAGAGAAAAGACGATGAGTAGACTTGTACAAGGTGATGTTGGAAGCGGTAAGACTATAGTCGCACTTATAAGTATATTTAATGTTATAAAGAATGGATATCAGGCATGTTTGATGGCACCGACAGAAATACTTGCAAAGCAGCATTTTATAGAGGCCGAAAAGCTGTTTGAATCCTTCAATATAAATATAAAACTCTTGACTGGAAGTACCGGTAAAAAGGAAAAGGATCGAATAAAGGATTTACTTAAAGTTGGAGAGATTGATTTTGTAGTAGGTACACATGCTCTTATTGAAGATGATGTTGAATTTAAAAGGCTTGGAATAGTTGTGACAGATGAACAGCATAGATTTGGAGTAATGCAGAGAAGTAAACTTACAAATAAATCTCGAAATGTGGATACTTTGGTTATGACTGCAACTCCTATTCCAAGGACATTAACATTATGCCTATATGGTGATTTAGATGTGTCCATAATAGATGAGTTGCCTCCTGGAAGACAAAAAATAGAAACGCGTTATGTGAGTAAAATAAATAAAGATAAAGCTTATAATTTTGTTTTGAGTGAAATAGAGAAGGGAAGACAGGCATATGTAGTATGCCCACTGGTACAAGAAAATGAGGTACTTAATATAACTTCTGTAGAGGAATTATTTAATGATCTAAAAAATAAATATTTTAAGGAAGAATCAATAAAGATGCTTCATGGGAAAATGAATTCTAAGGAAAAAGAAAAAATTATGGAAGAGTTTAAGACTGGAAAAGTAAAAGTTTTAATATCAACCACAGTTATTGAGGTTGGAATTAATGTTCCAAATGCAACTGTAATGGTTGTGGAAAATGCTGAAAGATTTGGATTGTCACAATTACATCAGCTTAGAGGAAGAGTAGGAAGAGGAAAATATAAATCATACTGCATACTTATTCCAGATGTTAAAAATGACATAATAAGGAGAAGGATGGAGATAATGGAGAGCAGTAATGATGGATTCTTTATAGCTGAACAGGATCTAAAAATACGAGGCGGAGGAGAAGTATTCGGTTTTAAGCAGCATGGAGAAGATGAATTTTTGATTTCAGATGTGGTAGAGGATATAGGAATATTTAAATTTGCAAATATTGAGGCTAAAAGGCTTATTATGAGTACAGATGAGAGAGATCTTAGGATAAAAGAACAAATACTAGATAAGCTTGAGAAAACGTCAAGGTTTATTTGTTTCAACTAATAATTTTATGAAATTCTTTGTATAATGATAATAGATGTGTTAAAATGTTATAGAAATTATCAAAATTTTATTTAAAGCTGTAACTAAATAGGGAGGAAGAAATATGAGAATTATTGCAGGTCTTGCAAAAGGCAGGAAAATCATATCACCAATTGGAGCAAATATTACAAGACCTACTTTAGATAGAGTAAAAGAAGCTATGTTTAATATAATTCAAATGAGAGTATATGGTTCAGAAGTTTTGGATATGTTTTCAGGTACGGGAAGTCTTGGATTGGAAGCTGCAAGCAGAGGATGCAAGTTGTGCTATCTTGTGGATCAGGATCCTCAAACATATTCTTTTCTTGTTAAAAATGTTGAGAACTTGAAATTTAAAGATATATGTACATGTGTTAACATGGATTCATATAAGGTTCTTGAAGAATTTCAGCGAAAGGGAACAGTGTTTGATATAATATTTATAGATCCGCCTTATATGAAAAATATGATACCACCGGCTGTAGAATCAATTGATCAAAAGGGATTGCTTAAAAAAGATGGAATAATAGTTACAAAAATAGATACTTCAGAAAAATTGTATTATGGTAATTCAAGGATAGTATTAAGCAATTATAGGAAATATGGAAACACAACAGTATGTTTTTATCAGTATGAGGAGGAGAACCAAAAATGAAAATAGCGGTTTATCCGGGTAGTTTTGATCCTATAACGAATGGCCATTTGGATATAATAAAAAGGGCATGTAAAGTGTTTGACAAGGTAATTATAGGAGTACTTGTAAATCCAAATAAAGCAGGTTTGTTTACTATTGATGAAAGGGTCGAACTTATAACGAAAGTTGTTAAAAATATACCAAATGTTGAAGTTGAAAGTTTTAGTGGACTTTTGATAAATTTTATGAAGAAAAAGGAATCAAAGATAATAATAAAGGGTCTGCGCGCTGTTTCTGATTTTGAGTATGAATTGCAAATGTCACTTATGAATAAAAAACTGGATCCCGAAATAGAAACTGTATTTATGATGACAAGTGCGATAAATTCTTTTTTGAGTTCCTCTGCTGTAAAACAAGTTGCAATATTTGATGGATGTATTAAAGATTTAGTGCCGGATGAAATTATACCTTGTATATTTAAAAAAATAAAAGAACTTTAGGAGGAAAGAAAATGGATGTTATAAAATTATTAGAATATCTTCATGAAATTTTAGAGACATCTGCTAAGGTTCCTATGACAGGAAAAGTAATATTAGATAAAAATGAAACTTTAGAAATAGTTGAAAAAATTATAAATTATCTTCCTGATGAATTGAAAAAGGCTCAATGGATAGTTGAGGAAAAAGAAAGAATATTAAATGAGTCTATTCAAGAAGCGGAAAATTTAAAAAAGGAAAACTTAGTGTTTTTGAGAAAACAAGTTGAAAATCATGATATAACTAAAGAAGCTACAGAAAGAGCAGATAAGATAATAGAATCTGCTAAAAAGAATGCAAAATCTATTACTTTAGGGGCAAGGGATTATGCCGACGAAATATTAAATGAATTGGATAGAGAGGTAACTGAAAAAAAGAAGCAGTTACTTTTAAATTTGAAAAGTGAACTGCAGGGTTTTTTAGTTGAACTTGATTCAAGTATAAAATTCAAAACTGATGTAATAAAACAAAATATAAAAGAATTAAGAGATATGAAATAAGGATCTTAGTTTACTTAATATCCATGGGATTAAAAACAGTATATATATAAGTAATATAAGATTTTGTGTACTATAATGGTTGCAGTCGGCGTTATTATTGAAACTACTTATAATAGGCAAACTGTGATAGAAGAATATCTTATATAAAAATATGGTTATTAAGGAGCATATAACACCCTGAATAAGTTTTCTAAAAACATATGTCTTCATAGATATATCGAACTTATAGGTGAATGAATATACCTGTGAAATTATGGATAAGCCACTGAAGGTAAATAAAAAACTTATAATTGCTATTTTATATAACAGCGACAGACTGGTCTCTGAAATTAAATTGCAGCCATTGGTCATTTCTATTATTCCAAGTATAAAGCCCTGAATTGCATCTAATGGTATTTTTGTTATATTGTTAATAGTATTTGATAATATATGAAATAATATATTGTTTTTAATTATATTGTTTGCTACAGAGAATAAAGTCACAAATCCTCCTATTGATAAACAGTTCTTTATGGAACTTTCTACACTTGATTTTAGCACATTTCCAATGTTTTGCTGCGATTTTACATTATGAGGATGTAAGAACGTATCCTTTAAGACAACACCATCTGAAGGAACTATGAAAGCCATAGCTATACACGAGAGTATATTTGATAGAAGCAGTATATAACCTATTGAGTCATTTTTTAACATTGATATGCCAACTGAGCCTAATATGAACAAAGGGCTGCCATTTGAGGCTATGTTTATAAGTCTCTCGCAAGTCTTCGTATTTATTATCTTATTTTCATATAATTGACAGGCATATTTTGCACCAAGTGGATAGCCGCAAAGTACACTTACTATAAGGACAAAACTGCAGTTTATAGGAAGTTTTAGGGGTTTACAAATAAACTTTCCAAGTAACTTAGAATATATATGCACTCCGTCGTAAGCCATTATAATATTGCATACAATTAAAAATGAAAAAAGGGATGGAAAAACCTTATAAAAAAATAAAGATGCCCCAGATATTACGCCATCGATACATAGCTTCGGAGTTATTATAATTTGAATTATAATAAGTGAAAAAATTATGGTTATAACTATATTTTTGTTTTTTAGTAAAATGGCTAAAAGTACAATTATAATAAATATTAATATGTAGAATATTGAATTTAACATTAAGTACCTCCATCTTTAATTTATAAATTTTATCGTATGTCTTTTGATATAGATATATAAATAAACATATAAATATATTCCTCTTATTTTAAATAATGGAGGTTCTACAAAATAACGGCGTGTTAAATATATTTTATTGGACTTATAAGATAATCAGAAGCAGCATTTATATTTTTGTTTATTAAGCTATAGACTTTAGTGCTCTGCACATCAATAGCAAGTGAATCATTAATATTGTTTGGAAGTTTAGTATAGATTGGCACTGCAGAATTAGATTTCATTTCTTTTAATATTTTTAATCCGGTTTTATTAAAACCAAGAACCCGTGCATATGAACATTTGGATTTTCTTATAAAGTCGGTATTCCACTTTTCAAAACCGATAAAAAATTGACACAATATTCTGCTTATACGTGTATATGTATATCTCTTTGTTTTTGATTTGTCAATCAAATCTTTTAAGCTAGTTGCTTCATTTAAAAATTTAAATATCCTGTTTTCAATTCCTTCTGATACATCGGGAATATTTTTTATATAATTTGTGCCATCCAAAAAATATTTATATTTTATATATTTTAAAATTGAATTACTAAAAACAAATTCATATTGATTTTTTTTCAGATTTTCCAAAGAATAGTATACATTATCAGGCAAAAATTTTTTTAATCCACCTAATGAAGAAAAATTTTTAATATAATTCCTTATTGCGGTTGCACTTGAAATATCTTGATTCAAAGATGTGCTGTTATAGCCTTCACCTATTCTTTTTATTGTAAATGGTTTTATACTGCTTTTTAATTTTAATATATTTTTACAGTATTCTATACCAAGTATGTTATTTGATGCTTGCAATAAGTTGTCTAGATTAATATTGTTAAGCTCAGGGTACTCAGTATTGTGGTTATTTAAAAATTCAATAAGAGCTTTATTTCTTGCACCTGGATAAGACAGACCAAGTGATAATTTATGTTTTAATAATATTTTATATTCATTATTTTCAAAAGATAAAATTTTGGCTATAGAAATTAGTGGCTCAATTTTTCCAAGCTCGCTTCCGAAACATATATTGTTTATTGTACCGATACTGTCTAAAAGGCTTAAAGCGCCATATGCAAAAAATTCAGCGGATGATAGACTGTATACAACGGGAAGTTCAAGAACTAGATCAACACCATTTTTTAAAGCCATTTCTGTTCTATTCCATTTATCTATTAAAGCTGGTTCGCCTCTCTGAACAAAGTTGCCACTCATGATAGCTACTATGCCATCTGATTTACATATTTCTCTCGTTTTTTTTATATGATAAATATGACCTTTGTGAGGAGGATTAAATTCTACGATAATTCCAGTAACATTCATACAAAACACCCCTATACATTGATATTAATCTGTGAACTTTCAAATGTCAATCTTTGAGTGGTTACTAGATGTAATACAAGTTTAAATGATTTTTTACTTTTAATATAAATAATATCAATTTTATTGAGAATAATATACAGTATATTTGATTTATTCATACAATTCTCTAATTAAAGGAATTTATTTTTTTTATTGAAAAATGTGCAGAAAAAGGATTATAGTATAAGTGTATGTAAATTTATTTATAGGGGGAAACGAACATGGAACTTATGAACGAAATTTGGAAAAAAGCAAAAGCAGATAAGAAAAGAATTGCTCTAGCAGAAGGAGAGGAAGAGAGAAATCTCAAAGCTTGTTCAAAAATATTAGAAAATGAATTGGCTGATATAGTTTTGGTAGGTGATAAGAAAGTAATAGCTGACAAAGCCCAAAAGTTAGGTGTGAATGTCAGTGGAGCAGAAATAGCTAATCCTCAAACTTCGGAAAGGGCTTCGGCATATGCGGAGGCATTTTATGAACTTAGAAAGAAAAAAGGAATGACTTTAGAAAAAGCAGAAAAGATAGTAAAAGATCCTCTTTATTTTGCAACAATGATGATTAAACTTGGAGATGTAGATGGAATGGTTTCTGGTGCTATACATACTACAGGTGACTTATTAAGACCGGGATTACAAATTGTAAAGACTGCACCTCAAACATCAGTAGTTTCAAGTATGTTTATCATGGAAGTGCCAAACTGTGATTATGGAAAAAATGGTATGTTGTTATTCGCAGACTGTGCTGTAAATCCTCAACCAAGTGCAGAGGAATTAGCATCAATAGCTATAAGCACTGCCGAGACAGCAAAAAGTCTTTGTGGAATAGATCCCAAAATTGCTATGTTATCATTTTCAACAAAAGGAAGTGCCAGTCACGATTTAGTTGATAAAGTTACTAAGGCAACTCAGATTGCTAAAGAAAGTAGGCCTGATTTGTCGATAGATGGAGAATTACAGCTTGATGCTGCTATAGTTAAGGAAGTTGCAAATTTAAAAGCTCCTCAAAGTGATGTAGCTGGAAAAGCTAATGTTTTAGTATTTCCGGATCTTCAAGCAGGAAATATTGGATATAAATTGGTTCAAAGATTTGCTAAAGCTGAAGCTATAGGACCTATATGTCAAGGTTTCGCTAAACCAATAAATGATTTATCAAGAGGTTGTAGTGCAGATGATATAGTAAATGTAGTGGCTATTACTGCAGTCCAAGCGCAGGCCAATTAGTTGTAATACTGTTACAGCTATAAATTTAAATATAATATGGTTCAATGTGAAAGGAAGATATAAATGAAAATATTAGTAATCAACTGCGGAAGTTCATCTTTGAAATATCAATTGATAAATATGGAAGATGAAAGCGTATTAGCAAAGGGACTTGTAGAGAGAATAGGAATTGAAGGTTCTGTTTTAACACACAAGGTAAATGGAGAAAAGGTTAAGATCGAGCAGCCAATGGAAGATCACAAAATAGCAATCAAATTGGTTCTGGATGCACTTATCGATGAAAAACATGGAGTAATTAAAGATATGTCTGAAATATCAGCAGTAGGACATAGAGTTGTACATGGAGGAGAAAAATACGCAGAATCTGTTTTAATAGATGATAATGTTATGAAAGCAATTGAAGATTGTGTAGATTTAGCACCTCTTCATAATCCACCTAACATAATAGGAATAAATGCATGTAAAGAACTTATGCCGGATACACCTATGGTTGCTGTTTTCGACACTGCATTTCATCAAACTATGCCGAATTATGCTTATATGTATGCATTACCATATGACTTATATGAAAAGTATGGTATAAGAAAATATGGATTCCATGGAACTTCTCATAGGTTTGTATCAAAAGAAGCTGCTAGAATGCTGGGAAAAGATTTAAGAGATCTAAAGATTATTACATGTCATTTGGGAAATGGTGCAAGTCTTTGTGCAATTAAAGATGGAAAGTCTATAGATACTACAATGGGATTTACCCCACTTGCAGGACTTGTTATGGGAACTAGATGTGGAGATATAGATCCTGCTGTTGTGACCTTCCTTATGAATAAATTGAATATGTCAGCAGCAGAAATTGATAAATTAATAAATAAAGAATCAGGTGTATTAGGACTTTCGGGATTAAGCAGTGATTTTAGAGATTTGGGAGAGGCTCAGGAAAATGGAAATGAGAGAGCCAAACTTGCGTTAGATGTTTATTACTATAGAGTAATAAGTTACATAGGACAATATGTTGCTGCTTTAAATGGAGTTGATTGTATTGTATTTACTGCTGGTCTTGGAGAAAATGCAGCAGATGGAAGAGAAAGAATTTGCAAGGGATTAAAATATTTAGGAATAGAAATAGATGATGCCAATAATTCCTCTGCAAGAGGAAAAGCTATGGAAATAAGTACATCAGCTTCTAAGGTTAAAGTACTTGCTATACCAACAAATGAAGAACTTATGATAGCAAGGGATACAAGGGCTATCGTGGAAAAATAATTATTTATATTATTGTTTACATAGGATTCTGCAAATCAAATAAATCTTGACTTTTAATGCCCATCTCTATATAATAAATTGTGGCTAATGTATAGAGGTGAGCATTATGAAATTATGTGTATCAGATTTATTAGAAAAAGAAGTGTTTGAAAAAGAGCTCCATGTTAATGTGGAAAAAGATAGCCTCAATGATGGAAGCGAAGATATCAAATTGCTTGAACCAATTAAATTAGATGGGATTTTAAGTAAAGCAGGAGATATCATTGAATTAAATGGTGCGGTACATACTGTTTTAGAACTCACTTGTTCAAGATGCTTAGAAAAGTTTAGTTATATCGTAGATATTCCTATTAAAGAAAGATTTGAAAACGCTGAAAAGGACAATAAAGATGATGATATTATTTTTATAAGTGATAATGCAATAGATATCATAGAAGTATTAGAAAATAATATAATATTGATGCTGCCAATTAAAAGATTATGTAAGAAAGATTGTAAAGGGTTATGTCAGCATTGTGGGACTAATTTAAATTATTTCACATGTAATTGTAAAGATGATGATATAGATCCTAGATTGGCAAAACTGAAAGAGATGTTTTCGACTGATTAAGGAGGTGTTTATTGTGGGAAATCCAGCAAGAAAATTTTCAAAAGGAAGAAGAGATTCAAGAAGAGCTCAGACTTTTAAAGCGAGTTTACCAGGAATAGTTGAATGTCCTCAATGTCATGAGATGAAACTTGCACATAGAGTATGTAAGAATTGTGGATATTATAATGGCAAGGAAGTTGTTTCAACTGAGAAATAGGAAGAAAGTCATATGACTTTCTTTTTTTGTTACAGGGGGCATGTTATATGATAATAGCTGTTGATGGAATGGGAGGAGATTTTGCACCTAAAAGTGTAGTTGAAGGCTGTATTATGGCCTTGGATGAATTTGATGCAGATATAGTAATTACTGGCAAGGAAGAAGAATTAAAAAGAGAACTTACTAATTATAATTATACCCGCGGTAGAATTCAGCTTGTAGATGCAAGAGAAGTTATAGATACAAATGAAGCACCTGTTATGGCTATTAGAAAGAAAAAGGATTCTAGTTTAGTTAAAGCAATTAAACTTGTCAAAGATAAAAAAGCTGATGCAGTGGTTTCAGCAGGAAGTACTGGAGCATTTATGGCAGGTTCTACTTTGATACTTGGAAGAATAAAGGGTATTGACAGAGTTGCACTAGCACCAATATTGCCCGGAAAAAATGGAACATTTATGGTAGTAGATGCAGGCGCAAATGTTGACTGTAAGCCTCAATATTTAGTTCAGTTTGCATTGATGGGAAAATTATATGTTGAAAATATATTAAATATAAAAAACCCATCTGTAGGACTTGTAAATATAGGTGTAGAAGCAGAAAAAGGTAATGAACTTACTAAAAATGCATATAATATGTTAAAGGATACAGAACTTAATTTTATAGGAAATGTTGAACCGCGAGATGCTTCAAATGGTGATGTGAATATTTTAGTGTGCGATGGTTTTGTTGGCAATACTATATTAAAGATGTATGAGGGCGTTGGCATGAATCTGTTCAGGATGATAAAAGATGAAATTTTAAAATCAAACAGAAATAAACTTGGAGCACTCCTGCTTAAGCCAATGTTCAAGGATTTAAAGAAAAAGTTTGACTATACTGAGTATGGTGGAGTGTGCTTTTTAGGAGCCAATGGTATATGTGTGAAAGCACATGGAAGTTCAAACAGCAAGGCATTTAAAAATGCGATAGGTAATGCCGTTATATGTCATCAAAATGGAATTACAGGTATTATAAAAAAACAGTTAAGTGAAAAGTAGAATAATTAAAAAAATACTATTAATATAAAATACTGTTAATATTAAATATTTTAATATAATAATTTTAATACTATTTTATATTGACGGTGTAACCGTTATGTAATATTATTTATTTATAAAGCTTTTAGGAGGTGAAGACTGTGATATTTGAAAAGGTTAAAAGTATAATAGCGGAACAGCTTGGTATTGATGAAGGAGAAATTACTATGGAATCATCATTTGTTGATGATTTAGGTGCTGATTCTTTAGATGTAGTTGAATTGATAATGGCTCTGGAAACAGAGTTTAATTTGGAAATACCTGATGAGGATGCTGAAAAAGTAACTATTGTTGGGGATATAGTTGATTACATAAAAGCTCATACAGAAGAGTAATTTTAAAGTCCCGTTTATGTACGGGACTTTAAGTTTTTAAAATGTAGTTTATTCTTGAATATGTTAATATTTAGCAAATTGAAGAATAAACTTCAAAAAGGAGTTTATTTAATGAAGAGAGATACATATGTATTAGATGATTTGGAACTAAAATTAGGAGTAATATTTAGTGATAAAGATATATTAAAAACTGCTGTCACCCATAGTTCATATGCTAACGGGAATAAAAATATAAAATTTAATGAGAGGCTTGAGTTTTTAGGAGATGCTGTTTTGCAAATTTGTATATCGGAGTATTTGTTTTTAAATTATACAAATAAAGCAGAAGGTGAGCTTACAAGAAAAAGGGCACTTATAGTGTGTGAAAATTCGCTTTATGAAGTTGCTAAAAATTTGGGCGTAGGCAAGTATATAAGAATGAGCAAAGGAGAAGAACTAACTGGTGGAAGAGAAAGAGTATCTATACTTGCGGATTGTATGGAAGCTATAATTGCTGCAATTTATATAGATAAAGGCATTGAACAGGCAAGAGTATTTGTTATGTCTAATTTTAAAAATATAATAGAGAAAGCAATGCTAAATAAGATAATTCTTGATTATAAAACAAAACTTCAAGAAATTGCCCAAAAAAATGGATATGTAGATATTGAATACAATCTATTAAAATATGACGGACCTCCTCATAGAAGAAAATTTTATACACAAGTTTTAGTGAATGAAAAAATGCTTGGTAATGGAACTGGATATAGTAAAAAAGAAGCAGAACAAAATGCAGCAAGATGCGCACTTGATAATATGGAGGAAGAAGATGAGTAAAGGTCATTATATAATACCGATTTTTGTTCCTCATGAAGGGTGTCCTCATAATTGTGTATTTTGCAATCAAAATACAATTACAGCGAGTGCACAAAATGTACAAAATGTAGATGCAAAATTCACAAGAAATATTATAGAAGAGTACCTAAAGACTATGAATCATGATGAGTCTACTATAGAGGTATCATTTTTTGGTGGTACTTTTACAGCAATAGATATTAATAAGCAGAATGAATTGCTTGAAGTGGCGAAGTATTATAAAGATGGAGGATATATAGATTATATACATCTTTCAACCAGACCAGATTATATTGATGATGATATACTCAAGAATCTAAAGAAGTATTCTGTTGATGTAATAGAACTTGGAGTTCAATCTTTAGATGATGAAGTTCTTAAAAAATCCGGAAGGGGACATTCTGCTAAGGATGTGAGAATAGCTTCTGAACTTATAAGACAGTATGGATTTTGTCTGGGACATCAGATGATGCTTGGACTTCCAGGAGATAGTTTTGAAAAGGATATTGAGAGTATCAAAATGTCTATAGCTATGAAACCAGACATATATAGGATATATCCAGCTTTGGTTATAAAAGATACTCCCATGGAAAAAATGTATAATCAAAACATCTATAAGCCATATGAGTTGTATGAAGCTGTAAATATATGCAGGGTATTATATATTATGCTTCTTGCAAGTAATATAAATGTCATAAGAATAGGACTTCAGCCAACAACAGAAATAAATGTTGGAGGTGAACTTATTGCAGGACCTTTTCATCCTGCCTTTAGAGAGCTGGTTGAGGGAAGGATATATAATGAGTGCTTATATAGTAAAATTGCAGCGAGTAATAGTGATGATGTTATTGTTTATATAAACAGCAGGGATATCTCAAAATTATATGCAGATAAAAAGAAATTTTTTAATGACACTATGAAACAAATAAAAACAAAAAATGTTAAGATTATACAGGATGATTCTGTTATGCGTGGTAAATTGATTTTTAATATGGGAAAAGAGTGCAAAAAGGTGTCAATATATAAGTATATTATAAAAAAGTATAAAGAAGGAAATGAAAACATTTTATAGAAATATAACTATGAATATAACTAATATTTGTAGGGAGGAATTATTTCATGGAAGTATTAAAAGTATCAGCTCAATCACAGCCAAAATCTGTAGCAGGAGCATTAGCAGCAGTGCTTAGAGATAATATATCCGCAGAGGTTCAAGCAGTTGGAGCAGGAGCAGTTAATCAAGCTGTAAAAGCCATTGCAATTACAAGAGGGTTTGTAGCCCCAAATGGGATTGATTTAGTAGTAGTTCCGGCTTTTTCTGAAATAAGCATAGATGGGGAAGAGAGGACTGCCATAAAGTTTATCGTGGAACCAAGATAATTAAACTATTATAAACCCTGTGTGTTGAATCGCAGGGCTTTTATTTTATAATTGATATTTTTATTTTTATAATATAAACTATATTATGTAGACTTGCAATCTTATTATGTAGAATGGAGTGTTTAAAGTTGAAGAAGAAGCAAAGAGAGAAAATGACTAAATTTCTTATTGTTTTTGTAGTTATTATATTTTTAGTTAGCTTACTCCCAATGTTAGGTAGATAGGAGTGACTTTATGTTTTTAAAGTATATTGAAATACGTGGTTTTAAATCTTTTGCAGATAAAACCGAAATAACCCTAAAGAAGGGTGTTACAGGTATTGTCGGTCCAAATGGAAGTGGAAAAAGTAATATTGCAGATGCTGTAAGGTGGGTACTTGGTGAGCAGAGCATAAAAAACCTCCGAGGTGGTAAAATGGAAGATGTAATTTTTTCCGGAACTCAATTTAGGAGGGCTGTGGGATTAAGCCAGGTATCCCTTACTCTCGATAATGAAGATAAAAAGCTGCCAATTGGTTATACCGATGTGACTATAGCTAGGAGATTATATCGTTCAGGGGAAAGTGAATACTACATAAATAATACCCGGTGCAGACTTAAAGATATTCAGCAGCTTTTTATGGATACCGGTATAGGTAAAGAAGGTTATTCTATAATAGGACAAGGCAAAATAGATGCAATTTTAAGTGGTAAACCTGAAGATAGAAGAGGTCTTTTAGAGGAAGCAGCTGGAATAGTCAAATTTAGATGGAGAAAAGATGAAGCTCAGAAGAAATTAGAAAATACAGATGCAAATTTAATAAGAATAGATGATATTTTAAGAACATATAATGAAAGATTGGAACCATTGAGGCTGGAGAATGAAAAGGCTAAAAAATTTATAGTTATATCAAAAGAACTTAAGGATAAGGAAGTAAATATAGTAATTCATTCCATTGAAGAAATACAAATTAAAATTGATGACCTTGATAAAAAATCAGATAAGATAAGTTCTGATATAGATAAACTGAATTTGGATTATAAGAATGTTAATGACTATATAGTTAAGAATAATGCATTAATAGAAGAATTGAATCTTAAAGATGAGGACTATAAAAAGCAGTACTATGATAATAAATCAAGGAAACAAAATATAGAGGCAAATATAAACCTGCTTAATGAAAGATTAAAGAATGCAAAAATTTCTATAGAAACTCATTCAAGCGAATTTAAGGATATTGAATTAAAAGTTAAGGGTTTAATTGAAAATAAGAATGATATTGATAAAATTTTGAGAAATTTAATTGAAAAACAAAATTTTCTTAAAGAAAATACGGATGTTTTTCAAAAGCGGATAGATAATTTAAGTGCATCCATATATGATAAAAGCGATCTAGTTAAAAATTTGAAGAATGACCAGATAGAGTACGTTACAACTGTATCAAATGTAAAAAATGATTTGACTATGATGAATAATAATATTAAGGAATTAAAAGAAAAGATAAGCAATATGGAAAAGCAGTGCAGGGGGTATTCAAATTCTATGGACATGAATTTGAATACAAAAAGCATATTACAAAAAACCTTTTCTGATATGAAAAGTGAAATATCAGGTATTGATGATAAAATTCATCAGAATAAAAAGAGTATAGTTCAACTTAATAAGTCAGTTTTATCTTGTGAAAATGAACTGAGAGAAGTTAATACTAAAAAGGCAAAGTTAGAAGCTAATTATATTATGCTGAATAATCTTGAAAAACAACATGAGGGTTATTCAAAATCTGTTAAGATACTTATGAATGATATAAATAAGGGAAAAGTAAATGTGGGTAAAGACGGATGTTTTGTATTGGGTGATGTTTTTAAGGTTAGAAAAAAATTTGAAATTGCGATAGAAATAGCTTTAGGTTTTACTATATCACAGATTATAACACTTAATGATAACATTGCGCGAAAACTTATAAAGTATTTAAAAGACAATAATATAGGGAGAGCAACTTTCCTGCCTTTAAATACAGTCAGAGGTAAAAAATTTACTGATATGAAGCATATAAGCAGCATGAATGGGTATATAGGAATAGCAAGTGATCTTATAGAATATGATACTGTGTTTACTAATGCTATTGTACATATTCTTGGTAGGACAATTGTAGTAGATAATATGAATAATGCACTTAAGATAGCAAAACAGGGCAATTACTCCTTCAAGATTGTTACACTTGACGGTCAAGTTGTTAATCCAGGTGGTTCGCTTACAGGTGGAAGCCTTCAGCATAAAAGTATTAGTATAATAGGAAGAAAAAGGCAAATACATGAAACGAAATTTGAAATAGACAAGTATACTGAAAAAGTTGAAACTCTGGATAATAGTATAAGAATTCATAGATATGAAATTAAGAAGCTAGATGATCAAAATCTTAATTTTAAGGATGAAATTTACAATAAGAATTTGGAAGTGGCGAAGATAGATCAAAAAATAAGGACAATTGAGGATGAATACAAAAAACTTAATGAAAATATAAAAGTTTGTACAACTGAAATAGCTTCTTTAAATTTAAAATTAGAAGAAACAATTAATAACATAAAATTAAAAGAAACTGAATTGCAGGTTATATCGAATAAACAAATGGAAAATAATAAACTTATAATTGAAACTGAAAATAAACTTGAAGATAGAAATAAGGAAATAAATGAGAATAGGGATAAGCTTACTGGTTTTAAAGTAGAAAAAGCTCAAATAGATGAAAGTGTTTTAAATAAAAGATCTGAACTCCAAAATATAAAGTTTAGTATAGATGAGATGACCACAAAAAAAGTTAATTTAAAAGATGAAATAAAGAAACTTGAAGACGAGTTAGTAGATTATAAAAACAATATAAATAATAGTAGAAGTGAAATTTTAAAAATAGATGAGTATCTATCAGAACTTGATCATAAGAGCAGAGATATAAGTGTTGACTTAATACGTATAAAACAGGAGCTTGAAAAACATAATCAAGGTATACATGATATTTCTATGGATAAATCAAAGCTAGAGAAGGAATTACATAAAATAGAGATACTTATAACAAGGTTTAATACCGAAAAAGATGGATTTTATACTAAATTAAATCAGGAATTGGAAATTACTTTTGAAGAGGCATTAAAATTAAAAAAAAGTATACCAAATCTCGAATCATATAAAAGAGATATATTCAACTTAAAAAAGGAAATTTCAGAACTTGGTGTTGTGAATCTTGGATCAATAGAAGAGTATAAAACTTTAGTTGAAAAAGTTAATTTTATGACTTCTCAAAGAGAAGATCTTGTAAGTTCCAAAAGTGAACTTATAAGCCTTATAAATGAGATGACAGATAAGATGAGAGATTTATTTGCAAAGAATTTTGAAGAGCTTAGAAAGAATTTTAATGAGATATTTAATCAGCTTTTTAAGGGTGGAAGTGCAGACTTGATTTTATCAGATGGAGATGAACTTACGGGAAATATAGAGATCAAAGCACAGCCTGCAGGTAAAAAGCTTCAAAATATTAATCTTATGTCAGGCGGAGAAAAGGGTTTGTCTGCTATAGCTCTTTTGTTTGCTATATTAAAGATGAAGCCAACGCCGTTTTGCATATTAGATGAAATAGAAGCTGCACTTGATGATGCAAATGTAGTGAGATATGCTGATTTCTTAAAGAGATTTTCGAATGGCATACAGTTCATAGTTATAACACATAGAAAGGGAACTATGGAAGCTGCGGATGTGTTGTATGGTGTTACTATGGAGGAAAAAGGTATATCTAAAATAGTATCTGTGGATTTGAAGGAAAAAGTCTCATAATTTTATAAACGTGGAGGAATAAGTAATGTTTAGTAATTTTTTTGATAAATTAAAAAACGGTTTGAGTAAAACGAAAAATAATTTAACAGAGAGGGTAACTGATATCCTAGCCGGAGCAATGACCATAGACGATGAACTTTATGAAAGTCTAGAAGAAATATTGATAACAGCTGACATAGGAGTAGAAACCACTATGGAGATAATAGATAAGTTAAGAGAGAAAATAAGAGAAAAGAAGATAAAAGATCCTACTTTAGTGAATTCTTGCCTTAAAGAGGTTGTTGCAGATATGATGGGAAATGAAATATCTTCAATAGAGCCTGAAATGCTTCCAGAAGTGATAATGGTAATAGGTGTGAATGGAGTTGGAAAAACAACTTCCATAGGCAAGATGGCTTCAAAACTTAAAAATAATGGTCATAAAGTAATTGTGGCTGCTGCAGATACTTTTAGAGCTGCAGCTATAGACCAACTTGAGGTCTGGAGTAATAGGTCTGGAGTTGATCTTATAAAGCATAAGGAGGGATCAGATCCAGCAGCTGTTGTTTTTGATGCAATACAAGCAGCAAAGGCAAGAAAATCCGATATACTAATATGTGATACGGCCGGGAGACTTCATAATAAAAAGAATTTAATGGATGAACTTGGGAAAATAAATAGGGTGCTTGACAGAGAATTCAGTGAAGCTAAAAAGCAAATATTGTTGGTTTTGGATGCTACTACAGGTCAGAATGCAGTGAATCAAGCAAAACAGTTTTCGGAGGTATGTCCTATAGATGGGATAATACTAACCAAATTGGATGGAACGGCTAAAGGTGGTATTGTAATATCGATAAAAAACACTTTAAATATTCCTGTCAAACTTATAGGAGTTGGAGAAGGGATAGATGACCTTCAAGAATTTAATGCAAAGGAATTTGCTGAGGCACTTTTTTAAAATTTTTAGATGTGTTAAGTAAAGCTACTTGACACATCTAAAAATGTTTGTTATTATGTAATTCGTAAGTAAAGGAGAGATATGCAGTAGAAGTATTGCAGATGCTTAATGGAAGATAGAGTTAGAGTATCTATATTAATGGATATTTATGGAAAGCTTTTAACAGAAAAACAAAGAAACGTAATGGATTTATATTATAATGATGATTTGTCATTATCAGAAATATCTGAGTTGACCTTTACAAGTAGGCAGGCAGTTTATGATATAATAAAAAGATGTAATAAACTTTTGGATGGATATGAGGATAAAATTGCTCTTATGGATAGAATTTTTAAAATGAGAGATGCTAAAAAATCTATACTTGGTGAATTAAATAAAGTTAAATGTGCAGATAAAGATAGCAAATTGATACTTAAGAATATAAAAAAATCTATAATAGATAATTTTTAGGAGGAAATGGCATGGCTTTTGAAGGATTAACGTCTAAACTTCAAGGTACATTAAAAAAGCTTAGGGGTAAGGGTAAACTTTCAGAAAAAGATATAAAAGATGCTATGCGCGAAGTAAAACTTGCACTTTTGGAAGCAGATGTCAATTATAAAGTTGTAAAAGACTTTATAAAAAAGGTAAGTGAGAAGAGTTTAGGAGAAGAAGTTCTTAAAAGTTTGACTCCAGCACAGCAGGTTGTAAATATTGTTAATGAAGAACTTAAAGAATTAATGGGCAGCACTCAGAGTGACATTAAATATGGTTCAAATGGAATTACTGTTATAATGCTAGTTGGTCTTCAGGGAGCTGGTAAGACTACTATGTGTGGTAAACTTGCACTTCAGCTGAGAAAAAAGAATAAAAAACCACTTCTTGCAGCATGTGACATATATAGACCTGCGGCCATAAAGCAGCTTCAAGTAGTTGGAAAACAAATAGATATACCTGTTTTTTCAATGGGTGATAAGGTTACCCCGGTTGATATATCTAAAGGAGCCGTAGAGTATGCAAAAAATAATGGATTGAATGTTGTTATAATAGATACTGCTGGAAGGCTTCATATAGATGAGACTTTAATGAATGAATTAAAGGATGTAAAAGAAAATGCAAGGCCTGATGAAATATTGTTGGTAGTTGATGCCATGACAGGTCAAGATGCAGTAAATGTGGCTGACAGTTTCAATGAAAAGTTGGATATAGATGGAGTAATACTCACAAAACTAGATGGTGATACAAGGGGAGGAGCAGCTCTATCAATAAAGGCTATGACGCAGAAACCTATCAAGTTTATAGGTACTGGTGAAAAAATGAGTGACTTTGAGGAATTTCATCCAGATAGAATGGCGTCTAGAATACTTGGAATGGGTGATGTCCTGTCTCTTATTGAAAAAGCAAAACAGGCAATAGATGAAGATGAAGCTAAAGAATTAGGAACAAGGATTATGAATCAGGAATTTAATCTTGAGGATTTTTTGACTTCTATGCATCAAATGAAAAAACTTGGACCATTAGATAAGCTTCTTGAAATGGTACCTGGTGTTACACCCAAAGAATTAAAGGGTATAGATTTAGGCAATCAGGAAAAGGAAATTGCAAAAATGGAAGCCATAATAAATTCTATGACAGTGAAGGAAAGGAGAAATCCTTCTATAATATCTTCTTCTATGTCCAGGAAAAAGAGAATAGCTAAAGGCTCAGGTACTGCAGTTCAAAATGTAAATAAAGTATTAAAAGATTTTGAAAATATGAAAAAGATGATGAAACAGATGAAGGGTATGAAAAAGTCATTTAACAAGAAAAGCTTATTTGGTGGTAAGATGCCTTTCTAGCATTATTTGTATCGAGTAAAATTATTAAAATAAAAGATTTATAGTTACTATATTAAATAATACAATGCTTGTAAGGAGGTGATATAAATGGCAGTTAAAATAAGATTAAGAAGAATGGGTGCAAAGAAAGCTCCATTTTATAGAGTAGTTGTTGCAGATTCAAGATCTCCAAGAAACGGTAGATTTATTGAAGAAATAGGATATTATAATCCAATAACTGAGCCAGTTACTATAAAGTTTGATGAAGAAAAGGCTGTTAAATGGGTGAAAAATGGTGCTCAACCAACAGAAGTTGTAAAAAGGCTTTTTGAAAAAACTGGATTAAATGAAAAACTTGCAAAATAGTTACTGGGGGTGTAATGAATGAAAGAATTAGTTGAAATTATAGCCAAATCACTAGTTGATAACCCAGACATGGTTCAAGTTAATGAAATATCGGGAGAACAGTCGATTATTTTAGAATTGAAAGTAGCTCCGGATGATATGGGAAAAGTAATAGGAAAACAGGGAAGAATAGCAAAAGCTATAAGAACTGTTGTGAAGGCGGCAGCTATAAAGGAAAATAAAAGAGTTGTTGTTGAGATAATATAAGAGTTAGGTATACCTAACTCTTTTGTTTGATTAATTTTAAAAGGAGGGGTACACTTATGAAGAAGTTTTTAACTGTTGGTCAGATAATAAATACTCATGGAATCAATGGTGAATTGAAAGTATATCCTTTAACAGATGATGTAAAAAGGTTTAAAAAATTAGATAAAATATATATTGATGGTAATGAAAATAAAGTTGTTTCATGCAAAATTGGACCCAAGATAGTTATTTTGAAAATTGAAAATATAGATAGTATTGATGAGGCGACTAAATATAGGCAGAAATATATTGAAGTTTCAAGAGAAGATGCTGTAAGCCTTAAAAAAGGAAGTTACTTTATTGCAGATATAGTAGGATGCCATGTTGTAGATGAAAATGGCTTAGATTATGGAGAAATATCAGATGTAATACAAACAAAAAATAATGATGTATACTGGATAAAAGGTAGTAGAGAACTTCTAATTCCAGCATTAAAAAATGTTGTGGTTAATGTTAATGTAGAAGATAAAAAAGTGATCATAAGGCCTTTAGATACATGGCAATGAAGATAGATATATTGACTTTGTTTCCTGAGATGTTTGATATATTTAACCACAGTATAATTGGAAGGGCTATAAAAAACAATATTATTGAGATAAATACTTTTGATATTAGAAACTGCACTTTAGATAAGCATAGAAAAGTTGATGATTACCCATATGGGGGTGGAGCTGGCATGATAATGGCAGCGCAGCCAATAGTTGATTCTATAAAGACGGTAAAAACAAATAATAATGGAAAAGTTATATTCTTAGGACCTAGAGGAAAAACTTTTGATCAGGATTTAGCAAAGCAGCTTTCTAGGGAAAGTGAACTTATATTTTTGTGTGGACACTATGAAGGAATAGATGAAAGAGTTTATGAATATATAGATATGGAAATATCATTAGGAGATTTTGTATTGACAGGTGGAGAAATGGCTTGCATACCGATAGTAGATAGTATATGCAGGTTGATTAATGGGGTATTATCTAACAGCAACAGTTGTATTGATGAATCATTTTACAGTGGGTTACTTGAGTATCCTCAGTATACAAGGCCAGAAAATTTTAGAGGACAAAAAGTGCCAGAGGTACTTATCTCAGGACATCATGATAATATAAGGAAGTGGAAAAAGGCTCAATCTTTAAATATAACAAAGATTAAAAGGCCTGATTTATTTAAAAAGTATGTGCTTACAGAAGAGGATAAAAAGCTTATAAAAGATGTAAAGCTATAGTCGATTGCAAACTTAAAAAATATATACTTAATAATGTTGAAAATTATAAAAGCATATGATAAAATAAAGTTTGTGCTATACAGGCGCTCCGCTGTCTGCTTGTAAATTAGCTGGATATGAACGTCGAATAATTGTTAGGAGGGTAATGCACAATGTTAGAAGTAATAAAACAAATAGAAGCAGAGCAAATAAGAAATGATTTACCACAATTTAATGTAGGAGATACTGTAAAAGTCCATGTAAGAATCAAAGAAGGAAACAGAGAAAGAATTCAGGTATTTGAGGGAATAGTACTTAAAAGACAGAATGGTGGCTTAAGAGAAACCTTCACTGTAAGAAGAGTAGCTTATGGTGTCGGAGTAGAAAGAACTTTTCCTGTTAATGCACCTATAATTGAAAAATTAGAAGTTGTAAGAAGAGGTAAAGTAAGAAGAGCAAGATTGTTCTACTTAAGACACAGAGTTGGTAAGGCAGCAAAGGTAAAGGAAATATTATAATTGAAATGGGGCTTTTAGAGTCCCTTTTTGTATATTAAGGTGGTGTTTTGTTTTGGTGAAGGAGCTATTGGATTTAGGTAAATCTATAATTATAGCGATAATAGCGGCATTTCTTATAATTACATTTGTATTTGAAACAGTTAGTGTAGACGGCCACTCTATGGATCCTACTTTGAACAATAAGGATAGACTTATAGTTGAAAAGGTAAGTTATTATTTTAGAGCACCTAAGAAAGGTGACATAGTTGTTATTAAATATCCTGCTAATCCAAAAGAAAAATTTATTAAAAGAGTTATAGGCATTGGTGGAGACAGAATTAAAATTCAAGATAATAAATTATATATAAATGATGTAGAGCAAGATGAGCCGTACATACTTGAGAAGACAATGGCTGATTTTAATGAGGTTACTGTTCCACAAAATACAGTTTTTGTCTTAGGAGATAATAGAAATAATAGTAGAGACAGTAGATTTAGTGATGTGGGATTTGTAGATTATAAAATGATAGTTGGAAGAGCTGCACTTAGAATATTCCCATTTAGTAGATTTGGACCTTTGAAATGATTAGAAAGGATAGGTTAATATGGTTATAAATTGGTTTCCAGGTCATATGGCAAAGACGAAGAGAGAACTTAAGGAAAGCTTGAAACTTGTTGATGCCGTGATAGAGATAAGAGATGCTAGAATAGTTAAATCAAGTGAAAATCCTGATATAAATGATATATGTGAAGGTAAGCCGCGAATAATACTACTAAATAAAAGTGATTTAAGTGCGCCATTGATTACTAAAGGTTGGATCAAATGTCTATCGAATAATAATGTAAAAACAATAAGTGCAAACTGTGTTACAGGAGATGGTTTGAAGTCCATCAAATCGTTGTTGAATGAACTTTTAAAGGATAAACATGATAGAGCTAAGCAAAGAGGAATTGCAAAGATAGTGGACAGAGTAATGGTGGTTGGCATACCTAATGTTGGAAAATCATCTTTTATAAATAGAATTGCAAAAAGTAAAAATGCGAAAACTGGTGATAGACCAGGTGTTACAAAAAGCAAACAATGGATAAGAACTAAAATTGGTATTGAACTTATGGATACACCAGGAATCTTATGGCCCAAACTTGAAAAACCTGAAACTCAATTAAATTTAGCATTTACTGGTGCAATAAAGGATGAAATACTTGACACAGAAGAATTAGCACTAAAATTAATAGAAAGGCTTATGGAGGATTATCCTAGTAACTTGATGATCAGATATAAGTTAAATGAATTATATGATGATCCTTTAAAAAACATGGAGGCTATAGCTTTAAAAAGAGGAGCAGTTCTATCAGGCCATAATATAGATTATACTAGAGTTTCCACAATAATACTTGATGAATTTAGAGGCGGAAAATTAGGGAAAATATCATTGGAGAGACCGTAGAATAGTTACATGGAATGAGGTTTTAAGTTTTATGAATATAGGCAATGATGGAAATTTAGATTTTGATATAACAGAAAACTGTTTATTTGATGATTCATCAAAGTTAAAATTTACAGATATAAAAAGTTATGTCAATCTCTTAAAGAATTCTTATTTTGATACTAAAGAAGAAAAATATCTTAAGGTTATAAAGATACTTTCGGGTGACCAAAGAAAAAATGTTATAAAATTGTCTGAGAGTTTAAGCAAATTTATATATAAAATGGATCAGGAAATAAATAGAGTTAAAAGTATGTATGAATTTGATAGAAAGTTTAGCAAATGCATTTTTATAGCGGGGACAGATGAAGTAGGAAGAGGTCCACTTGCAGGTCCAATAGTAGCTGCATCTGTAATTTTAAATTTAAATTACAAGAGTGATAAAGACTTGATTTTAGGAATAAAAGACTCTAAAAAACTATCGGCATCTGTGAGAGAAAAGCTTTCTAAAGTGATAAAATCAAAGGCGTTGGATTTTAATATAGCATTGATTAATAATACGAAAATTGATGAGAGAGGTATATCATGGTGCAATAATGAGGTACTTAGAAAGGCTGCGGATGGCTTGAAAATACAACCGGACTTGGTGCTTTCAGATGGGTATGCCGTAAAAAATTTAAACATAGATAATGAGTTTATCATAAAAGGAGATGCAAAAAGTGCAAGTATAGCATGTGCATCTATAATAGCAAAAGTATATAGAGATAATTTAATGAGGGAGTATTCTAAAGAATATCCTAACTATAGATTTGAAAATAACTCAGGATATGGAACTAAGGAACATATAGAAGCTATTCGTAAATATGGTGTATGTAAAATACACAGAAGGTATTTCTTGAAAAATATTATATAAATTAAAACTGCATTTTTGATAATGCAGTTTTTTGTTGTGCCTATTCTTATAGTTGGAATGCATCCTTGATCAATTTTACAGAAGGAGTATTAGTGTCATTTGAGAGAATTATTTCAATAACATCAAATCTAAAGTTAAATTTGAAAAGTTTTTTCTTCATTATATATAGTTCAGCTGTTTTATATATTTTTCGCTGCTTTGAATAGGTTACAGATTCACACGGGTTACCAAATAATGAACCATATCTTGTTTTGACTTCAATAAAACATATATAGTCTCCATCCTTACCAATTAAATCTATTTCACCTATCCTGCATCTGAAATTTCTTTGAAGAATTGTGTATCCAATTTGTCTTAAATAATTTTCAGCAATATCTTCGCCCAGGGAACCTATATCCTTGTTAAAAGAATGCATACATATCTTCCTTTCAAATATATATTGTAAAATAGTATTATGTTTAAAAAGTACTAATAAACAAGTTTATATGCTATGATTCTAACATTAATATCGTCGATTGTAAATCACATTTGTATATGTTTACAAAAAATCAGTGTGTTTTGAATATATAATTTTTTATTTGTCAATACTTAAGCAGAGGTGATATTATGGCAGTTAAAATTATAACTGCTGCAGTTAGAGGTATAGATGGATTTATGATAAGTGTCGAGATTGATATAGAAAGGGGACTCCCGTGTTTTAATATTGTAGGACTTGCAGAAGCTTCAGTTAGGGAATCAAAGGAAAGAGTTAGAGCTGCAATAATAAATTCTGGATTTGAATTTCCTGTAGCAAGAATAATAGTAAATCTAGCTCCAGCTGATGTTAGAAAAGATGGTTCACAGTTTGATTTGCCTATAGCTATAGGAATACTTACTGCAACAAATCAGATTGTTTTTACTGATACAGAAGAATTTGTAATAATGGGTGAACTTTCATTGTTTGGCGAATTGAAGGGAATAAAGGGCGTTCTTCCGATTACTATCGAGGCGATTAAAAATAATATAAATAGTTTTTTATTACCATATGAAAATGCAAACGAGTGCTCAGCTGTAAAAGGAAGCAAAGCATATTATTTTAATGATTTAAAACAGGTTGCAGGGTATATATCATATAGGGATTTAGTGCCATACGAATATAGTGAAAATTACGATTGCATTAGATCAAATTTAGATTTTGAGGATGTTATAGGACAGGAGAGTTGCAAAAGGGCTGTGGAAGTTGCGGCAGCTGGTAATCATAATATATTAATGGTTGGAGCACCTGGATCCGGTAAGACAATGATTGCAGAAAGAATACCATCTATATTGCCAGAGCTTACCTATGAGGAATCATTAGAAGTAACTAAAATTTATAGCATATTAGGTAAACTTGATTGCAGCAACGGTCTAATAAAAAATAGGCCATTTAGAAATCCGCATCATAATACTACGGTTACTTCAATTATAGGAGGTGGAAATCTTATGCCCGGGGAAGTATCGCTTTCTCATAATGGAGTTCTATTTTTGGATGAAGTATTAGAATTTAAAAGTAAAGTGTTAGAAGCATTAAGACAGCCATTGGAAGAAAAGAAGATAAGAATATCCAGGCTTTCTGGTAATGTCGAATATCCAGCTAATTTTATGGCAGTATTTTCTACAAATCCATGTCCGTGTGGTTTTTATAAGTCATCAAGGCCGTGTACTTGCAGCGATTACGAAAGAAAGAGATATATAAATAAGTTGTCTGGACCTATAATAGATAGGATTGATTTATTTACTTTTGTGAATCCAATTTCATATAATGAAATACAAAGTAAAACTAAAAATGAAAATTCATCTTGCATAAGAAACAGAGTTGAGATGGCAAGGAAGATTCAGAAAGAAAGGTTTAAAAATTATGGCATACATTGCAATTCTGAAATGAATACAAGACTTATAAAAAAATATTGTAAATTAAGCAGAGGGTGTTCAGATATTATGGCTACAATATATAATAAATTTAACTTGAGTACAAGGGCGTATAGCAGGATATTAAAGGTTTCCAGAACAATAGCTGATCTAGAAGGATCAAAAAATATAGAAAAAAAACATATAGTAGAATCGCTTCAGTACAGAAGGTTTTTAAATGAGGAGATTATATAAAAGACCCTTTAGTTTTATAAAGAGTCTTTTAAAAGTATATATTATAAATTTTCATATGTTTCTTTTAGGAGAAGAGCGTCATCTTCAAGTATAGGACTTTCGCATATTATACATCCTTTTATGTCAAAATCTTTAAATGCACGTAAGCAATCTATGTAATTAAAGTCACTTTCCTTAAGTGGTAGATGATTTCGTTCTCCTTTAGCACTATACCTTATGCCTGACATATGTATATGCATATCCTTGAGTGCATCTTCTCCCAAATTTGATTTTACATATTGTAATATTTTTGCAAAATCATCATAACTTTTAAGGGAACCATTATATCTTGCATGTATGTGAGAAAAGTCGATGCAAAGTTTGCATGAAGGAATTTCTCTGCAGAGTGATACTAATTCTTCTAAGCTTCCGAATTGAGAGGCTTTACCTGTAGTCTCGAGTCTATAATCTATAGTATCATGTGGAAGCTTAAGCAAGTTGGATTTTATTGTACTATAAGCTTCCTCCTTGGAGTCCTTTAGATAAAAGCCTGGATGAAATACAAGACTTCTTCCATTTATTTTTGATAGGCCATTAGCACATTTTATGATTCTTTCAAGCGATTTATTTTGTTTTTCATCTTCATCAGCATTTAAATTCACATAGTAAGAACCATGAGCTGAAAGGTAAAAGTTATTTTTAATTTTAGTTTCTAGTATACTTTCTTTATTTTTATCTGTTACATTTACGGAACGCACAAAAGGAAGTTCCATTGCGTCAAGATTTAAGGATTTTAAATATTCTATTCCTGATGAGTAATTAAACTTTTGAGTTCCGTTTCCATGAGGAAGTCCTGAAATGCCAAATAATAATTTGTCCATAGTATTTTGTATCCTTTCTTAAAATAGATAGTTATAGATAAATATATCTGTTAGATATTAATAATTAATTATAGACTTGCATATAAAATGTAATTTGTCAAGTTGATTTAAGGAGAAATATTAATGAGTATATACGATTTGTGGTTTAGTTCAATAAAGTTGTCGAATAAATCTAAAATAAAATTGTTAAGTAGTTTCAATAGTATTTATGATATATGGAGTTATGTATTGTACAGCAATGATAATTCATTAATAGATGAAAAAGTAAAGAAATACATTAAAAAGTTTTGGGACAGATCAAAACTTGAAGATATTTATAAGGAATGCATTAATAAGAATATAAGAACTGTAAGCTTATATGATAAAGACTATCCATGTAATTTGAAGAATATATGTGATTATCCATCAATATTGTTTTATAAGGGAAATATAAAAAAACTCAGTCAAAATGTGAATGTTGCCATTGTGGGATCAAGAAATTACACTGTATATGGTAAAAATATTGCGGAAGCAATAAGCAGAGAACTTGCCCAAAATGGAGTAAATATAGTTAGTGGAATGGCGAGGGGAATAGATACATTTTCACATACAGGGAGTCTTGCTCAGAATGGATTTACTTGTGCAGTATTAGGATGTGGAATAGATGTAATATACCCAAGGGAGAATAGAAAATTATATGATTCAATATGTGAGAAAGGTTGTGTTATTTCAGAATTTATGCCTGGAACTAGACCATTTTCATATAACTTTCCAGTTAGAAATAGAATAATAAGTGGACTCAGCAGCCTTGTAATTGTAATCGAGGCCGGGGAGAAAAGTGGATCTCTTATAACTGCTGGGTTAGCATTAGATCAGGGAAGAGATGTTATGAGTGTTCCTGGCTCAATTTTCAAAAATCAAAGTAAGGGAACGAATAAACTTATAAGAGAAGGGTCTTATGTATTCACAGAGATTAAAGATGTTTTTGAAGTTTTGGGCTTAAATTACAAGAATGAAGTCAAATGTAAAAAAGTTTTAGATATGTCTAATGAAATAGAAAGAAGAATATATAATGTGTTGAGTGATGAACCAATGCATATAGATGATATATTTAGAAGAACTAATATTGACATAAAACAATTATATGAGGTATTATTTGAATTGCAACTTAGAAACTGGGTAATATGTATTTCAGGAAACTACTTTGCAAGGATAGAAAAAACCTCTTAAATAGATTAATCTATATTTGTGAAGGTATAATTATTTACATATAGTGAATAGTATTTATTGAAAATAGAATACATTTATTAACTAAAAGTTTTAAAACGAGGGGGTGTAAAACTCTAGTTAAAATGCTAACTGGAGCTAAAAATGGGACAGAAATTAATTATAGTTGAATCACCAGCGAAAGCCAAAACCATAGGAAAATATTTAGGTAAAAATTATACGGTTCAAGCATCTATGGGACATGTAAGGGATCTACCCAAGAGTCAATTGGGAGTTGATATAGATAATGAGTACAATCCTAAGTATATAACGATAAGAGGAAAGGGAGAACTTCTTGATAAAATAAGAAAAGAAGCAAAAAAAAGTGATAAGATCTACCTTGCTACTGACCCTGATAGAGAAGGGGAGGCTATTTCGTGGCATTTATCTCATGTACTTAAATTGGATGAAGATCAGGATTGCAGGATAGAATTTCATGAGGTAACAAAAGATGCTGTTAAAAACGCTATAAAAAACCCACGCAAGATAAAGCTGGATTTGGTCAATGCCCAACAGGCCAGAAGAGTACTTGATAGGTTGGTTGGTTATAAGATAAGTCCTATACTATGGAATAAGGTAAGATGGGGATTAAGTGCGGGTAGAGTACAATCTGTAGCTTTAAAAATGATATGTGACAGAGAAAAGGAAATAAAAGGATTTATACCCAAAGAATATTGGACAATAGAGTGTGAGCTTCATAAGGAAAAGATGAAAAAAGCATTTAAAGTTAAACTTACGACATTTAATAAAAAGAAAATAGAAATAAAGAGCAAAGAGGAGACTGACAAAATAATAAAAGAACTAGAAAATGGAGAGTTTATTGTAAAATCGATAAAAAAGTCAATAAAGACCAGGAATCCGCTTCCTCCATTTACAACTAGTACGCTTCAACAGGATGCATATAAAAAATTGAGTTTTTCAACTAAGAGAACTATGTCAGTTGCTCAGCAATTATACGAAGGCATTGATGTTAAAGGGTATGGGACAGTTGGACTTATAACCTATATGAGAACAGATTCTGTGAGAATAGCACTTGAAGCACAAAATTCGTGTAAGGATTTTATAGAGGAGAAATTCGGAAGAGAATATACTGTAGAGAAATTTAGAAACTTTAAGGGTAAAAAAAATATACAAGATGCCCATGAAGCTATAAGACCAACTAATGTTCAGATTACACCTGAAATAGCTAAGGAAAATTTAAAACCAGAACAGTACAAATTATATTCGCTTATATGGAATAGATTTGTTGCAAGTCAAATGGCAGAGTGCACGATTAATGCTATATCCGTAGATATATATAATGAGAAATATGGACTTAAGGCAAATGCTTCAAGTATAAAGTTTGATGGTTTTATGAAGGTATATGATTATACAACTGATGATGAAGGGAACAATACAAATTTTCCGACTTTGGAAGAAGGAGAGAAATTAGTTAGAAAATCTATAGAAGGAAAACAGCACTTCACACAGCCACCTGCTAGATATTCTGAAGCTAGCCTTGTAAAAACACTCGAAGAGAATGGAATAGGAAGGCCGAGTACGTATGCTCCAATAATATCAACACTTCTTGCCCGAAAGTATGTTGAAAGATTAAAAAAGACATTAGAGCCAACCGAATTGGGTGAAATAGTAAATAATATAGTAAGCGAATATTTTAAGCAGATAGTCGATATAGAATTTACCGCAGAAATGGAGAAAAAACTTGATGATGTAGAAGAGGGTAAAGAAAAATGGAATAAGGTAGTTGATGAGTTTTATAGTCCGCTTAAAGAGGCTATTGATGTTGCGGAAAAGGAAATTGCGAAGGTGACAATAGAGGATAAAGTAACGGATATAAAATGTGAGAAATGCGGAAGAAATATGGTTATAAAACATGGCAGATTTGGAGAATTTCTTGCGTGTCCTGGATATCCTGAATGTAAAAATACCAAACCTATAGTTCAAGAATTAGATGTAAAATGTCCTAAGTGTGGAGGAAAGGTTTTAGTTAAAAAAAGTAAAAAAGGCAGAAAATTTTATGGCTGCAGTAACTATCCTGAGTGTGATTTTATAAGTTGGTTTGAACCTACTTTAACCAAGTGTTCTGTATGTGGAAGTTATATGGTTAAAAAATATAGCAAGGCTAAAGGCAATTATTTGCAATGCTCTAATGATGAATGCAAAAATATACAACAAGTAGAAGATAAAAATTAAAGTTAGCTATTTCTTTATATAATGAGGAAACTTGATTTATATGCTGCTTAAAGAACAATATGTCGAATAATATAAAAATCAGGTTGAAATACAATTACTATTATGTTATGATAACTAATGTGTGTAAGAGATAATTCTAAATATTTAAAAAAGTCTAAATTATTTACATGATACTTTAGTATGTGACGTTTTTGTATTTTAATGATATTACTATATAAATATTGTAAATAACAAATAGTTTGGTTGTATTGCAAATTATAAGGAGGAATAACGATGAAGTCTTTATTAGACAAAACTAGAATGTTAAATAAGATATTACAGAAGTCGGGCACCGAACCAGTTGTTTTTAATGATATATGTAATTTATTAAGCGACGTATTAAACTGTAATGTTTATATTATAAGCAGGAAAGGGAAGGTACTTGGATATAATTTTTCAACAGGATTTGAATGTGATGTTGTGAAAAATAGAGTTATAAGTGAAATGAGATTTCCTGAAGAATATAATTCTAAGTTATTAAATGTTCATGAGACATTATCTAATTTACCTAATAATGGTATGTGTGTCTTTGAAGATGATGAATCTTGTAAAGTTGATAACAAATTAACAACTATAGTACCTATAAACGGAAATAGAGAAAGATTAGGCACTCTTTTGCTTGCAAGGTTTGATGAAGAATTTACAGATGATGATTTAGTTCTGGGAGAGTATAGCGCTACAATAATAGGATTAGAAATATTAAGGGCAAAACATGATGAAATAGAGGAAGATGCAAGAAAAAAAGCTGTGGTTCAGCTTGCAATAGGCACGCTTTCTTATTCAGAATTAGAAGCAGTTGAGCACATTTTTGATGAGCTGGATGGAAATGAAGGTTTGCTAGTTGCTTCTAAAATAGCGGATAAGGTTGGAATCACGAGATCTGTTATTGTAAATGCACTTAGGAAATTTGAGAGTGCCGGAGTTATTGAATCAAGATCATTAGGAATGAAAGGAACTCATATAAAGATACTAAATGAAAAGTTATTGGATGAATTAAAAAAGATAAAATAATCAATAATATTATTTAAAGGTTAGGTTAAGATATTTTAGCCTAGCCTTTATTATTTAGGCATACCGTAGAAATTTGAATTTATAGTTGAATAGTACTGATGCTTATGATATACTACTATAGGTGATAATACACACATTGCTTAATTTATGGAATGGTTCCTTTGATTTTAAGGTATTCTGTAAATATGATTGCGATGGAGGAAAAAACCTAGGAGGTAAGATTATGTCAGTTATTTCAATGAAACAATTATTAGAAGCAGGTGTTCATTTTGGACATCAAACAAGAAGATGGAATCCTAAAATGGCTCCATACATATTCACAGAAAGAAATGGGATCTATATTATAGATCTACAAAAGACAGTTAAAAAGGTAGAAGAAGCTTATGACTTCATAAAAAGTACTGCCGAAGAAGGAAAAGATATACTATTTGTAGGAACTAAAAAACAGGCACAGGAAGCTATCAAAGAAGAAGCATTGAGAAGTGGAATGCACTATGTTAACAATAGATGGCTTGGTGGAATGATGACTAACTTTGTTACCATAAAGGCTAGAATTAAAAAATTAGAAGAACTTGAAAAAATGGAAGAAGACGGAACATTTGAAGTTCTTCCTAAAAAAGAAGTTATAAAGCTTAGAAATGAAAAGGAAAAATTAGAAAGAAACTTAGGCGGAATAAAGAAAATGGATGCTAACAATATTGGAGCACTTTTCGTAGTTGATCCAAGAAAAGAAAGAAATGCTATATCTGAGGCTAAGATTTCAGGAATACCAGTAGTAGCTATTGTTGATACAAATTGTGATCCAGATGAAGTTGATTATGTAATCCCGGGAAATGATGATGCAATAAGAGCTGTAAAATTGATAACATCAAAGATTGCAGATGCAGTAGTAGAGGGAAAACAAGGAGAAGAGTTAGCAGAATAGTCTGTTGAGGTAAATGAAAAGTTTTTCATTTACCTTTTGAATTGACTTTAATTAAAGGATTATAGGAGGAATAAACATGATAACTGCACAAATGGTTAAAGAATTAAGAGAAAGAACCGGCGCAGGAATGATGAACTGCAAAAAAGCATTAAATGAAGCAAATGGTGATACAGAAAAAGCTGTTGAGATATTAAGAGAAAAAGGATTGGCAGCTGCAGCTAAGAAGGCTGGAAGAGTGGCATCTGAAGGAATAGTAAAAACTTATTTATCAGATGATTGTAAAAAGGCATCAATAGTGGAAGTTAATTGTGAAACTGATTTCGTTGCAGTAAATGAAGATTTTACTGGATTTGTTGATATTGTTTCGAAAAAAGCAGCTTCTACAAGTACTCAGACAGTAGAAGAATTTGTTGAGGAAAAATATGATGATACTACTACAATAAAAGATGCCTTGACTGCTTTAATTGCAAAGCTTGGAGAGAACATGAATGTTAGAAGATTTAAAGCTCTTTCAGTAGAAAATGGTGTAATTCAGGCTTATGTTCATGGTGGAGGAAGAATAGGTGTTCTTGTTAAACTTGAATGTGAAAAACAGAGTGATTTATTAAAAGAAGTTGCAAAAGATGTTGCTATGCAGGTTGCTGCAACTAATCCGCTATTCTTAGATAAGGATTCAGTAGATAAAAATGTACTAGAAAAAGAAAAAGAAATATATAAAGTTCAAGCTTTAAATGAGGGAAAACCTGAAAAAATTGTTGAAAAAATGGTAATGGGAAGAATTCAGAAGTATTACAAAGAGAATTGTTTAGTTAGCCAAATTTGGGTTAAGGATTCAGATTTTACCATTGAAAAATATCTTCAGGTAAAATCAAAAGAAATTGGAGCACCAATAAAAATTGCAAGTTTCGTGAGATTTGAAAAAGGTGAAGGAATAGAAAAGAAGGAAGAAAACTTTGCTGAAGAAGTTCAAAAACAAATGCAGGGTAAATAAGAAATTGAAAATAGAGAACACAGGGTGTTCTCTTTTTTTAAAGTACAAAAATAAATATATAGTTTATTACAAATTGGAGGTATAATATATGTGTAAACCTAAATATAAGAGAGTTATGTTGAAACTTTCAGGAGAAGCTTTGTCAGGAGAAAAAGGATTTGGGATAGATTTTGATATAAGTAATAAAATAGCAAAGCAAATAAAAGCTCTTGTAGATATGGGTGTTGAAGTGGGAACTGTTGTAGGTGGCGGAAATATTTGGAGAGGCAGAAATGGAAAAGAAATGGACAGAACTACTGCTGATTATATGGGTATGCTTGCAACTTGTATAAATGCCTTAGCTCTTCAAGATTCTCTTGAAAATATAGGAGTTAACACTAGAGTTCAAACTGCAATAGAAATGAGGGAAATAGCTGAGCCTTTTATAAGGAGAAGAGCTATGAGACATCTTGAGAAAGATAGAGTTGTAATATTTGCAGCAGGTACAGGAAATCCTTATTTTTCAACAGATACTACTGCAGCATTAAGAGCTGCTGAGATTGAAGCAAATGTTATACTTCTTGCAAAAAAAGTAGATGGTGTTTATGATAAAGATCCTCACAAATATGAGGATGCTAAAAAGTTTAACAAATTGAGTTACATAGAAGTTTTAGATAAGGGTTTACAGGTTATGGATTCTACAGCAACTTCATTATGTATGGATAATGATATACCTATATTAGTATTTGGATTAGATACTCCTGAAAATATAATAAAAGCCGTAACTGGAGAGAACATTGGTACAATTGTTTCTAAATAGTAAATAAAAGGGAGGTATTTTTATGATTAAAGATATTTTAAATGTGGCAAATGAAAAAATGGTTAAAACTACTGTAGTTTTGAAAAAAGAACTGGCATCATTAAAGGCAGGCAGAGCCAATCCGGCAATACTAGATAAAATAGAAGTTGAATATTATGGTACTGTTACACCTATATCACAATTAGCTAATATATCAGTTCCAGAACCTAGAATTCTTGCCATACAACCCTGGGATAAAAATTCTATTAAGGATATAGAAAAAGCTATTTTAAAATCAGATTTAGGTATAAATCCTAACAATGATGGTGAAATGATAAGGTTAATAATACCTGAACTAACAGAAGAAACGAGGAAAGATCTAGTTAAAAATATAAAAAAAGATGGGGAAGAATGTAAGGTCGCTATAAGAAGTATAAGAAGAGATTGCAATGATAAGATAAAATCGTTAAAAAAGCAGGGAGATATTTCCGAGGATGAAATAAAAAAAGGTGAAGAAGAGATACAAAGGAAGACAGATTCGTTTATAAAGGAAGTAGACAAATTAGTTGAAAATAAAGAAAAGGAAATTATGGCAATATAATAAAAAGCTACAATTAGATTGTTCATTGCTAAGTTAATTGTATGTCTAAAAACAAGATAGCATTCAAACAGAATGATATCTTGTTTTTTACTTTAGACGAAGATATAGTAACATATCTGTAGAAATATGTTTTAAAATTTAGTTTGTTGTATGCAAATTTTGAATTAAATAGGTTATTACTAGTAGAAGATGATAAATTAGTATATAATATAAAAGTATGAACTTTAAAACAGTGTAATATGGAGGTAGATGATGTTTAAGTTTTTAGATAAACAAGATGAAGGATTTAAAGTAGATAATATAAAACTTGATATGAATAATATACCAAAACATATAGCAATAATAATGGATGGAAATGGAAGATGGGCGAAAAAGAGAAAATTGCCAAGGGCCATGGGACATAAGGCTGGTGTAGAAGCTGTAAGAGAAATAGTTAAGGAATGCAGCAAGTTAAATGTAGAATATTTAACTTTATACGTTTTCTCAACTGAAAATTGGAAAAGACCTCAAGAAGAGGTTACAACACTAATGAACATTCTTGCAAAATATTTAAAGAGCGAATTTAAGGAACTAGACTCAAATAATGTTAAGATAAATCATATAGGTGATATGTCTAAATTGCCAGATATTTGTCAAACAGAATTAACAGATGCCTGTGAGAAAACTAAAACTAATACTGGACTAACTTTAAACCTTGCTATAAATTATGGCGGAAGAAATGAGATTGTTCACGCATTTAAAAACATAGTCTCTGATATAAAAGATGGCATAATTAATGAAAGTGATATAGATGAAAAATTAATAAGTAATTATCTTTACACTAAAAATATACCTGATCCAGATATAATAATAAGGCCAAGTGGAGAACAACGATTAAGTAATTTTTTACTTTGGCAGTGTGCTTATTCAGAATTTTGGTATTCGAATATAAACTGGCCAGATTTTAAAAAAGTTGACCTCCATAGAGCTATATATGATTATCAAAATAGGGATAGAAGATTTGGAGGAATAAAATAAATCTTGATGTTGTAAATTTTTAGTGTAGGAGATGATTTAGTGAATAGTAGATACCTTGGGGCAGCAATACTGGCACCATTTTTAATAGTTCTATTTGTAGGGGGAGAAATTTTAAAATATGGCATTATGATATTGTCACTTGTGGGAATGTATGAATTATATAATGTCATGAGACATAATGGAGAAAATCATCCTATAAATACAATAGGATATGCACTTTGTATAATATATTATATAACCCTGGATAAGTCTATAAATACTCAACTGGTGTTTTTTATAGTTATATTAACACTTTTCATTTTGTTATGTATGCCAGTCTTAGATCTGGGATATAATTTTATAGATGTTTCTTTAACTATGTTTGCATTTTTGTATGCTTCAGTGTTTTTTAGTTTTATAGTCCTTGTAAGTAATAAAGAGCATGGAAATTATTTTGTTTGGATCATATTTATAGCATCGTGGCTTTGTGATACAGCGGCATATTATACTGGAAAGTACTTTGGAAAGAATAAATTATGTCCAAAGATAAGTCCTAAAAAAACTATAGAAGGTTCTATAGGTGGTATAATAGGCAGTGTTATTGGATGTTTGTTTTTTGGAATCTTTATTAATTCAAGAGGAATTATTATACCATTATATCATTACATAATATTAGGATTTATATGTGGAGTTTTCGGTCAGTTTGGTGATCTTACAGCGTCTTCAATAAAAAGGCATGCAGGAGTTAAAGATTATAGCAATTTGATACCAGGCCATGGTGGAATCTTAGATAGATTTGACAGCATTTTATTTTCATCTGTTATAGTATATTATTATTTAACATTCGTAATGCAAATATAAGGGAATCCAGTTCTTACTAGATTCCTTTTTAACATAATATTAACTATAGGGTTATTGCATAAAAATCCTATAGAAAGGTGATTATAATTACTTTATTTTAAATAATAAATATGGTATATTTAATCGTGTTAAAAATCTTAAAAACTAAAATATTCTGTAATGAATTTGAAAGTTATTATTTGATATAAATTAGGAGATGTTAGATTTGAGGAAATTAGCTATACTTGGCGTTACAGGATCAATTGGAACGCAAACACTTGATGTTATAAGAAAATTTAAAGATAAATTTGAACTCATTGCTGTGTCTGCAAATAAGAATTTTGATAAAATGATAGATATAATTGGGGAGTTTAGACCTCAATTTGTTACAATGATGGATAAGGAAGCGTTTAAAAAGGTACAGTCTTATTGTGCAGAGAAAAAATTAAAAACAAACGTATTTTTCGGCATGGATGGATTAATAGAAATAAGTACACTCTCCTCTGTTGATATGATTGTTACAGCTGTAGTCGGTATGGTTGGATTGCTTCCAACTATGGCAGCTATAAAGTCAGGAAAGGATATAGCATTAGCCAATAAGGAAACACTAGTTACAGGTGGAGAGCTAGTTATAAAAGAAGCTAAAAAAAATAATGTAAAGATACTGCCTGTAGACTCTGAACATGGAGCTATATTCCAATGTCTGCAGGGAAATGACAGAACTTCTGTAAAAAGTATAATAGTAACTGCTTCTGGAGGACCATTTAGACGAAAAAAACTTGATGAGCTTAAAGATGTTACAGTTGATCAGGCGTTAAAACATCCGAGATGGAATATGGGTAAGAAGATTTCTATTGATTCAGCTACACTTATGAATAAAGGACTTGAGGTTATAGAGGCACATTGGCTGTTTAATATGGATTATGATAACATAAAAGTGGTTGTCCATCCAGAAAGTGTTATACATTCTATGGTAGAATATAGTGATGGCAGCGTTATAGCTCAATTGGCAGCTACAGATATGAGACTTCCTATACAATATGCATTGACATATCCGAATAGATATGGGGCTGTAGTTAAGAGGGTTAATTTTTTTAAACTTGGTTCATTGACTTTTGAGGAACCTGATTTAGATACGTTTAAACCTTTGAAACTTGCATATGAAGCAGGAAGGATAGGAGGTACTATGCCAGCAATTTTAAATGCGACAAATGAAGAAGCTGTAAAACTTTTTATACATAAAAAGATTAAATTCTTAGATATAGGAGATATATTAGAAGAAAGTATGAATAAGTTTGAAGTTAAAAATTCGTATAAATTGGAAGATATACTGGAAATAGATTCAAAAGTAAAAGAATATATTTGTAATAAATTCGATTAAATTGGAGGGATTTTTTTGTATATAATAGCAGCTATAATAGCTTTTGGATTGTTAATTTTAATCCATGAACTTGGTCACTTCACTCTTGCAAAATTGAATGGTGTAAAAGTTGAGGAATTTGCTATAGGTATGGGACCTAAACTTTTTAGTATAAATGGCAAAGAAACTGTATATTCTATAAGAATACTTCCTATAGGTGGATACGTTAAGATGCTTGGAGAAGAATCTGAAAGTAACGATCCGAGAGCGTTTAATAATAAAACTGCGTGGCAAAAATTGAGTATAGTAACTGCGGGACCTGTAATGAATATATTACTTGGAGTACTGTTATTTGCGATAATAGCGTCAGCAAGGGGATATGTATCTTCAACAGTAGATAAGGTTGTCCAAAATCAACCTGCAGCTATTATGGGACTTAAATCTGGAGATAGAATTGTAAAGGTAAATAATTCTAAGGTAGCACTTGGAGATGATTTTGTAACGGAGTTATATACTAATGGTGCTAAATCTGTTAATGTAACCTATATTAGAGGTGGTAAAGAACAAAACATTAAAATAACACCAATAAGAGATAAAAGTGAAAATAGGTATGTTGTTGGTATATATTTTAAAACAATTGAAAATGCGACTTTTGGTCAATCCGTAAAATATGGATTGGATGAAACTAGATCTCTCATAAAACAGACATTTGCATTTTTTAAGATATTATTTGCTGGAAGAGCATCCATGAATGATTTTGGAGGACCTGTTACGATAATAAAATTATCTGGAGCAGCTGCCAGGGCTGGAATTTTAAGCCTTATTGCTTTTGCAGCATATATAACACTTCAATTGGGAATATTTAACTTGCTGCCTATACCGGCATTAGATGGAGGATATATTTTATTATTTATATTTGAAATAATAACCGGTAAGAAGGTAAGTGATAATAAAGTTGGAGTCATTAACTATATAGGTTTTGCACTGCTGATGACTATTATGGTTTTAGTAACTATAAAAGATATATTCTACCCTATAAAAATCTAATAAATATTTATAGGGTTTGGAACTTAAGCTTGGAATTACAAACCCTATAAAATCTATGCTGTCATCTTCTAAGGTGGTAGCATTCATTATAAAGGGGATGATTTTTTGAAAAGGAAAGATACTTTTAAAATAAAAATAGGAAATACATATATTGGAGATAAAGAACCTATATCAGTTCAATCAATGACCAACACAGATACAAGAGATGCAATAAGTACAGTTGCCCAAATAAAAGAACTCGAGAATTGTGGCTGTGATATAGTAAGATGTGCTGTACCAGATATGGAGGCTGCAGATTCTATAAAAAAAATAGTTAATAAGGTAAATATTCCGTTTGTCGCAGATATTCATTTCGATTATAGACTAGCACTTAAATCTATTGAAAATGGAGTTGATGCGCTTAGAATAAATCCAGGAAACATTGGGGATATAGATAAGGTTAAAAAAGTAGTTGAAGCAGCCAAAGAAAGAAATATACCTATAAGGATAGGTGTAAATTCGGGTTCCTTAGAAAAAAATATTCTAAATAAATATGGGAAAGTATGCCCGGAAGCTCTTGTTGAAAGTGCAATGGAACATGTAATTATATTTGAAAAATTAGATTTTCATAATATTGTTATATCTATAAAATCGTCTAACGTCAATCAAATGATAGAAAGTTATAAAATTATATCAAATAAAGTCAAATATCCACTTCATTTGGGAGTGACAGAAGCAGGTACAATATGGAGAGGAACGATAAAATCGAGCATAGGTATAGGAGCCTTACTGTCACAGGGTATAGGTGATACTATAAGGGTATCTCTTACTGGTGATCCAATAGAAGAAGTTAAAACAGGCAAAGAAATTCTAAAGACATTAGGATTAATAAAAAGTGGCATAGAATTCATATCATGTCCTACTTGTGGAAGAACACAGATAGATATAATAAAAATAGCGAATGAAGTTGAAAGAAGACTAGATAATTGTAATAAAAGTATAAAGATTGCAGTAATGGGTTGTGTTGTTAATGGACCTGGAGAAGCAAAAGAGGCCGATATTGGAATAGCGGGAGGAAAAGGCGAAGGATTGATATTTAAGAGAGGAAAAATAATAAAGAAGGTTAGAGAAGAATACCTGGTAGATGAACTTATAGATCAGATTAAAAAGATGTAAATTGAATATAAGATTTGCTATATATACGTTAAACTTTAGCAGATTGTAAGATAAGTTTTTCTTGAAATAAATTATTTAGTGTGCTAAAATGGTTTTAACAAAGCTAGATAGTTTTACTGAGATTATGTAGAGTGGGTTAAAGCCCGCTCTTTCTATTTGTTAAAAACGCAGCGTTAGTTGCGTTTTTAAATTATGTATGATTTAAGTTATATCTTATTTCAAGTTATATGGTATATAAATAGGGAGGGATAAATTTATGAGTAAAGACAGTTTGAAGGATAGGCTTGGAGATCTTGTAGAGCCTATTGTATCTGAACTCGGATTTGATTTGTATCATCTTGAATTTGTAAAAGAAGGAAAAGAAAATTACCTAAGAGTATATATAGATAAAGAAGATGGAAATATATCGTTAGATGACTGTGAGAAGGTAAGTAGAGCTGTGAGTGATATGCTAGATTTAGAAGATCCGATAAAAGACAGTTATTACTTAGAGGTGTCGTCTCCAGGAATAGAAAGAACACTATATACTGAAGAACATTTAAAAAGATATATTGGATCAGATGTATCGATAAAATTATATTCTGTATTTGATGGAAAAAAACAATATGATGGAAAATTAATTGATTTTGATAAGGAAAATATAGTGGTAGATTGCACTGGAAGTAATATTTCCATTCCGAGAAATAAAGTTTCAAATGTAAGTTTAAGAGCAGAATTTTAAGGGAGGGTATTAGAAAAATGAATCAGGAGTTTATTGAAGCTTTACGAGAGATAGTTAAAGAAAAAGGAATAAGTGAAGATTTGTTGTTTACGACTATAGAAGATGCATTGGTTGCTGCTTATAAGAAGAATTATGCAAATCATGGGGCAGGAAATCAAAATGTCAAGGTTACAATGAATAGGGAGAATGGAGAAATTCATGTATATTCACAGAAGACAGTTGTTGAAGATGTGATGGATGATGTAGATGAAATATCTCTTGAGGATGCTAAAGGTATAGATTCAAATTATAATATTGATGATATAGTTAGTATAGAGGTTACTCCTAAAAAATTTGGAAGAGTAGCTGCACAGGCTGCAAAACAAGTTGTTATTCAAAGAATAAAAGAAGAAGAGAGAAGAATAGTATATAATGATTTTATAGAAAAGGAAGATGATATAATAACAGGTACTGTTATTAGAAAAGATAAGAATAATGTACTTGTTGATCTTGGAAAAACAGAAGCTGTTCTTGGACCTAATGAGCAGATGCGTGGTGAGAAATACAATTTTAATGATAAACTTAAACTTTATATTGTGGAGGTTAAGAATACTACAAAAGGAGCACAGATTGTCATATCAAGAACTCATCCCGGGCTCATAAAGAGACTGTTTGAACTTGAAGTTCCAGAAATTTTTGATGGAACTGTTGAAATAAAGGCAATATCAAGAGAAGCAGGTTCTAGAACTAAGATAGCAGTCAGTTCAAATGATGAAAATGTTGATCCTATGGGAGCCTGCGTTGGACCTAAAGGTATAAGGGTACAGAATATAGTTGATGAGCTCAAAAATGAAAAAATCGATATTATAAAATGGAGTAAGCTCCCGGAGGAGTATATAGCTAATTCTTTAAGTCCAGCTAAAGTTTTGGATGTAACATTGGATGAAGAAAGTAAATTTGCCCAGATTGTGGTAGATGACAATCAACTTTCACTTGCAATTGGTAAAGAGGGTCAAAATGTTAGATTGGCTGCAAGACTTACGGGATGGAAAATTGATATCAAAAGTAAATCTCAAGCAGATGAAGCCAGGGACATTTGTAAGGAAGATGCTAATAGTGACACTCAAAATGTTGAGGACACCGGTGATATTTTAGAATAAATTTGTTTTTAGGACTGGATGGTGAGAGTATGAAGGTGAAAAAAATACCCAAAAGAATGTGTACTGGATGCATGGAAATGAAACCTAAAAAAGAGCTTATAAGAGTTGTGAAAAATAAAGAAGATGAAGTCTTTATAGATTTGACAGGTAAAAAAAATGGTAGAGGAGCTTATGTCTGTAAAAACATAGATTGTCTAGACAAAGCGCTCAAAAGTAAAAGGCTAGAAAAAAACCTTGAAATTACTATAGATGAAGAGATATACAATAGACTTAAGGAAGAAATAGAAAATGAAAAATGACTTTTTTCAGTTCTTGGGATTGGCAAAACGTGCAGGAAAAATCCTGGAAGGTTATAATAAATGTGAAGATGGTATAAAACATCACAAGGTTTTTTTAATATTACTTACTTCAACTGTAAGTAAAAATACTCTGAATAAATTTAAGAACTATGCAGAAAAATTTAATATACCTGTAATAGAAAATATTGATGGAGATAAAATAAGTGGGTCAATAGGTGTAGATATTATAAAAGTACTGGGAATATCTGATAAAAACATAAGCAGAAAATTAATTGACATATGGAAATAAAATTTAGTTTCGGGGGTGATCTATTTGACAAAAGTAAGAGTATACGAATTAGCTAAAGAGTTAAATATATCAAGTAAAAGTTTAATAAAAATCTTACAAGAAGAATTTAATGTCAAAGTAAAGAATCATATGAGTGTTATAGAGGAAGAAGATGCTCAGTTAATTAAGGAATTATTTGCAGAAAAAAAAGATGAAAAGAATCCAGATGATGAAGAGAGCATAGAGGAAAAATATGAAGATTTAGCAGAAGAAGATCTCAAGAAGTCTTTAAAAAAGAGTAAGGTAAAGAATAAGAATAATAAAGATAAAAAAGAAGATACGTCAAAAGCTTTAGCTTCAAATAGAGATAATGTAATAGAATTAGAGGAAAGTACTATAACTGTAAAGGAATTTGCTGAAAAAATAAAAAAACAGACTACAGAGGTAATAAAACAGCTCATATTTATGGGAGTAATGGCAGCTATAAATGATGAGATAGATTTTTCTACTGCCAAAAAATTAGGAGAAAAATTTGATACTGTAGTTGTTCAGAAGGAATTGGATATTGATAAAGAAGCGGTAGAACAAGAGGAAGATGATGATGAAGATGATAATTTAGTCAGCAGACCTCCAGTTATAACAGTCATGGGACACGTTGACCATGGAAAAACTTCATTACTTGATGCAATTAGAAAAGCAAAAGTTACTAGTATGGAAGCTGGCGGAATTACACAACATATAGGTGCATATACAGTAAACTTAAATGGACAAAAGATTACGTTTTTAGATACTCCAGGACATGAAGCATTTACTGCCATGAGAGCAAGAGGTGCACAAATTACTGATATAGTTATATTAGTTGTAGCGGCAGATGATGGCATAATGCCTCAGACTGTGGAAGCAATAAATCACTGTAAAGCTGCTAATGTTCCCATAGTAGTAGCTATAAATAAGATGGATAGACCTGGTGCAAATCCAGATAGAGTTAAACAGGAATTAACTGAGTATGATCTTGTACCTGAAGATTGGGGTGGAGATGTAATATGTGTTCCAGTATCGGCCCATACAAAAGAAGGAATAGATACACTTTTGGAAATGGTTATTTTAACGGCCGAAATGCAGGAATTAAAAGCAAATCCTGATAGAAATGCGAAAGGAACAGTTGTAGAAGCCAAACTCGATAAGGGAAGAGGAGCTGTAGCAACTTTATTAGTTCAAAATGGAACACTTCATGTTGGAGATTCTATAATAGTTGGATCAACATATGGAAGGATAAGAGCTATGTTTGACGACAAGGGCAAAAAGATAAAGTCAGCAGGACCTTCCATACCAGTTGAAATATTAGGACTCTCAGAAGTACCTGCTTCAGGAGATAGATTTCATCAAGTAAAAGATGAAAAAACAGCTAGAGAAATGGCTGATAAAAGAAAAGAAAAACTTAGATTACAATATTTACAGTCAACCCACAAGGTTTCACTTGAAAACTTGTATAATCAGATAAAAGAGGGCAAGGTAAAAGAGTTAAATGTTATAATTAAAGCAGATGTTCATGGATCGATAGAAGCTTTAAAACAATCTTTAGAAAAGTTGTCTAATGAAGAAGTAAAGGTAAGAGTTATACATGGAGCAGTAGGAGCTGTAACTGGAACGGATGTAGCACTGGCATCTGCATCTAATGCAATAATAATAGCTTTTAATGTAAGACCAGATTCTAATGCAACAATTTTGGCTGAAAAGGAATCAGTTGATATAAAGACATATAGGGTAATATATAATGCAATAGATGATATAAAAGCTGCTATGGAAGGTATGCTTGAACCGGATTATAAGGAAGTTGTAATTGGAAAAGCAGAGATTAGACAGACATACAAGATTTCAAATGTTGGAACTATAGCTGGTTGTTATGTTACGGATGGTAAGATAATTAGAAACAGCAGTGTTAGAATTATAAGAGATGGAATAGTGATATTTGAGTCTGAACTTGCATCTTTAAAGAGATTTAAGGATGATGTAAAAGAAGTTGCTTCCGGATACGAATGTGGCCTTTCAATTGAAAAGTTTAACGATATAAAAGAGGGCGATGTGGTAGAAGCCTATGAAATGGAAGAAGTAAAGAAGCAGTTGTAGTTTATATGAATAGGTTATTCCTGCTTTTGGAGTGACTAGAAATGAGGTGAATTATATGGCTAAGTATAGAGGCGGAAGAATAAATGAAGAGATGAAAAAAGAGATAAGTAATATAATTCAAAATGAGGTAAAGGATCCTAGAATAACTGCAATGGTAAGTGTTACGAAAGTTGATGTTACAAAAGATTTAAGATATGCAAAAGTATATGTAAGCATTTTTGGTAATGAAGATGCTAAAACGAGTACTTTTGAAGCTTTAAAAAGTTCTGCAGGATTTATAAGAAGAGAAGTAGGACGAAAGGTTAGTTTAAGGTATACTCCTGAAATAATAATGGAAATAGATAATAGTATAGAACAAGGGATGCATATAGATAAAATTCTTCAGAAAATAAAGGATAAGCAAAATGGTAATGAATGAAGTGCTGGAAAAGATGGAGGAGAGTAATAGTATAGCGATTACTTTTCACACTTCTCCAGATGGTGATTCCTTAGGTTCTTCTTTAGCTTTAATGCAGGCATTGAGGAAAATGGGGAAGGATGCATATATATTATCAAAAGAAATAATCCCAGAAGATTTCAAATTTTTGCCTTGTTCTTGTGAAATAGATGGGAGTAAATTAAATGTAAGGCCAAATACTGAGTGTGTTATAGTACTCGATTGTGGAAATACAGATAGAATAAATGCAAATTTAGATTTAAATAATAGAGAGTATGTTTTAATAAATATAGATCACCATATGTCAAATGATTTATATGCGGATTTAAATTATGTAGATACGAATGCAGCCGCTGTCAGTGAGATTATCTATCAAATGATAAGGATAATGGGTATAGAGCTTGATAAAGAAATAGCTTCATGTTTATATACTTCGATAATTACAGATAGTGGATCATTTAAATATCCATCTACAACAAGTGTTACACATACTATAGCAGGAGACCTAATTAATACAGGTATTGATTTTAGTGAGATTCATAGAACTATATTTGATAATAAGAAATTTGAGAGAATAAAGTTATATGGAAAAGCAATAGAAAGTATGAAGTTAATAGATAAAAAAATATGTTTAATGACTCTTACTAAAGATATGCTTTTGAGTTTAGGAATTGAGGAAAAGACTAATACTTCTGATATTATAAGTTTTGCAATGCAGGTGGAAGGTATTGAGGTTGGAATTTTAGTGAAGGAAACAGATGAAGGATCAAAAGTAAGTTTGAGATCAAAATCTCGAGTTGATGTAAGGAAGGTTGCCGAAATTTTTGGTGGAGGCGGACATACTATGGCTTCTGGTTGTTCTATGGACGGAAAGAATGTATATGAGGCTGAGAAACTAATAGTTGAAGCATTAAAAAAAGAATTTAATTAAAAGAGAGATATACGTATATGGATGGAGTATTAAATATAAACAAACCAGTTGGAATTAGTTCCTTTGATGTAGTTAGAAAGATTAGAAAATTAACTGGTATAAAGAAGGTTGGACATACTGGCACTTTAGACCCGGAGGCATCAGGAGTTTTACCTGTATGTATTGGATCTGCGACGAAATTAGTTAATCATATAATGAGTGACTGTAAGGTGTATAGAGTTGAACTTATGCTTGGTGTAGTTACTGATAGCTATGATAGAGAAGGAACTATAGTTAGAAATTCAAGAGTAGATTTAAGAAATGATGAAATAAAAAAGGCAATAAAGAGTTTTGAAGGCGAAATAAATCAAGTTCCACCAATGTATTCAGCTTTGAAGGTGAATGGAAGAAGGCTTTATTCACTTGCAAGACAGGGTATAGAAATAGAAAGAGAGCCTAGAAAAGTAAAAATTTATTCTATCAATATATTAGAATTGAATCTTCCAAAAGTTATTTTTACTGTAAAATGTTCTAAGGGCACATATATCAGAAGTTTATGTTATGATATAGGTGAAAAGTTAAAGTGTGGGGGATCAATGTGGAATCTTCAAAGAATTGAAACGGGAAATTTCAATATAAGAAATTCTGTAGAACTTGATGAACTTACAAAAGATAATATATACAAATATATTATATCCATGGATAAAGTTTTGTTTGATTATCCAGAGATTCATATAGATGAAAAATATGAAAAATTATTATTAAATGGAGTAGAAATGAATAATCCATTTATTATAAGAAATATACAAAAGAATGAATTTCATAGAGTCTATATTGGAAAGGATAAATTTATTGGTATAGGAATTAGAAAAGATTCTGGATTTAAAATGACAAAGTTATTGTTACAGAGGTAGTATTAATATGATTGTAATAGAAGATAATTTTCAAAAGCATTTACAAAATAGTACATATGTTGCACTTGGAAGCTTTGACGGGTTACATATGGGACATATGAAACTTATAGATAAAACAATAAAGCTTGCTAAGATAAATGATGCAAAGAGCATGGTATTTACTTTTAAGAATCATCCTCGTATGGTTATAAATAAAGAATTGGCTCCCAAAATTATTATGGATAATAAAACTAAAATAAATGTATTACAATCTGCTGGACTTGATATAATTAATTTTGCAAGCTTTGACAAGGAATTTATGAAGATAACTCCTGAAAGATTCATAATTAACCTAGTAGAGCATTATAATGTCAAGGGAATTGTAATTGGATTTAATTATAGATTTGGATATAAGAATTTGGGCGATTTAGAACTTTTAAAGAAAATGAGTAAAAAATATGGATATTTGCTTCAGGTAGTTGAACCAGTAAAATTAAAAAACCAGATTGTAAGTAGTTCAATAATAAGAAATCTCATATCCGAAGAAGGCGATGTAAAAACTGCCAGGAAAATGCTCACAAGACCGTTTATGATTGAGGGAAATGTAATAAAAGGTAAGCAACTTGGAAGAAAATTAGGATTTCCAACTGTAAATCTTGATTATGATAAAAGATTTATACTTCCAAGGGGAGGAGTATACTATACAATTGTATACTATGATGGAAGGCCATTTAGAGGTATAACTAATATAGGTTACAATCCTACTGTTCATGATAATAAATTGAGTGTAGAAACTAATATATTGGATTTTAATAAAATTGTCTATAATGAACATATAACTATATTTTTTATAGATAGAATAAGAGATGAAAAAAAATTTGATTCATTAGAGGAATTATCAGCACGGCTAAAAAAAGACAAAATGTATGCTGTTAAGCATAAATTAGAAATTAATCTTAAAAATTAATTTACATTTGATAATATATTTGCTATAATACACTCGTGAACCCTATGCTATGAGAACCGACTTGCCGACGGCTTTCATGGAATTGGGAGATTACAATTGGAGGTGTCAGTAGATGGAAAAGGCAATGAAAAATAAGATAATGGTAGAGTATGCAAGACATGAAGGAGATACAGGTTCTCCAGAAGTACAGATTGCATTGCTTACTGAGAGAATTAATCATTTAAATGAACATTTAAAGGTTCATAAGAAAGACCACCATTCAAGAAGAGGTCTTTTGATGATGGTTGGTAAAAGAAGAGGACTTTTAAATTATTTGATGAAACAAGATATTGAGAGATATCGTGCTATTATTGCAAAATTACATTTAAGAAAGTAATTTCAGAGCGGCTTAAATACCGCTCTTGTTTTAATTAGTTATCAATTTTTAAAGCATAAGATATCAACTATAATTTTGTAAGTTCAGTAAATGTATAATAAAAATTACTAATAACTATAATAATATTAAAACCTATGAAGGGAGGTTAAATTATTTATGAGTCAGACATTACAGACTAGTGTAGCAGGAAGAACTCTTAAAATTGATTATGGAAAAGTTGGAATGCTTTCAAACTGTGCATTATTGGTAAGCTATGGAGATACGGTGGTTCTTATAAATGCAAATGCTTCAAATGAGCCAAGAGAAGGGGTGGATTTTTTCCCACTAAGTATAGAATATGAAGAAAGATTATATTCGGTAGGTAAAATACCGGGAGGATTTATCAAGAGAGAAGGTAAACCATCTGAAAAGGCTATTTTACATGCGAGGGCTATAGATAGACCGCTTAGACCATTATTTCCAAAAGGATATAGAAATGATGTTCAGGTAGTATGTACTGTTCTTTCTGTAGAACAGGATAATTTGCCGGATATATTAGCAATAAATGGGGCATCGATGGCTTTGTGCTTATCAAGTATACCATTTGATACTCCAGTTGGAGCAGTATCAGTAGGTATCGTTGATGGAGAATATGTAATAAATCCAACACTTGAACAGAGAGAAAAGAGTACTTTAAATTTGACTGTCTGCGCTACAAAAGAGAGAATTATGATGATAGAAGCAGGTGGAGATGAAATACCTGAAGATAGTATGTATGATGCTATTTTATTTGGATTTGAAGAATGTAAGAAAATAGTCGCATTTCAGGAAGAAGCCATGCAAAAATTTGGCAAGCAAAAAGTTATACCAACATTATACGAAGTAGACGATACTCTTGAAAAAGAGATAAGAGCGTTTTCATTTGATATGTTGAATGAAGCTATGTACATAACGGATAGAGATAAAAGAAATGAAGCTATTGATGAAGTAAAAGAAAGAATAGACGAAGAATTCAGTGAAAAATATCCAGATAGTGGTGCTGACATTGCTGATGTTATATATAGAATTCAAAAAGAAATAGTCAGGAATATGTTACTTAATGAACACAGGAGGCCAGATGGAAGAGCATTTAATGAAATTAGACCTATAAGTTGTGAAGTGGGATTGCTGCCCAGGACACATGGTACTGGTCTATTTACTAGAGGATTAACTCAGGTAATGACAGTTGCAACTCTTGGAGCTTTAGGAGATGTTCAAATTTTAGATGGACTAGGTTCAGAGGAATTTAAGAGATATATGCATCATTATAATTTCCCATCATATAGTACTGGAGAGGTTAGGCCACTCAGAGGACCAGGAAGAAGAGAAATAGGACACGGTGCTTTAGCAGAAAAAGCATTAGATCCACTTATTCCTGGTGAGGATAAATTTCCGTATACAATAAGGTTGGTTTCAGAAGTATTGAGTTCAAATGGGTCAACATCACAAGCCAGCGTATGTGGAAGTACACTTGCATTACTTGATGCTGGTGTTCCAATAAAAAGACCAGCAGCAGGAATTGCTATGGGACTTATAACAAATGAAGATTTGTCAAAGCAAGAGATACTGACAGATATACAGGGTATAGAGGATTTTTTTGGAGATATGGATTTTAAAGTCGCCGGAACAGAGATAGGAATTACAGCTATACAGTTTGATACAAAGATACATGGATTAACTATTGAATGTATCAATGAAACTCTTAAAAAAGCAAGAGAAGGTAGATTATTCATATTAAGAAAAATAAATGAATGTATACCGGAGCATAGGGCAGAAGTGTCTAAATATGCACCTAAGACTTATACTATGACGATTGATCCAGATAAGATAAGAGACGTTATAGGTGCAGGTGGAAAAGTTATAAATAAAATTATAGCTGAGACAGGAGTTAAAATTGATATCAAAGAAGATGGAAGAATATTTGTTATGGCTGAGGATAGTGTTGGAGCAAAAAGGGCACTTAAGATAATAGAAGATTTGACTAGAGAAGTAAAAGCAGGAGAGATATATCTTGGTAAAGTAACTAAGATAACTAATTTTGGGGCTTTCGTGGAAATACTTCCTGGAAAAGAAGGACTTGTTCACATATCTAAGCTTGATTTTAGTAGGGTAAATAAAGTTGAAGATGTAGTATCTGTAGGGGATGAAATACTAGTTAAGGTTACTGAAATTGATAATCAGGGAAGGATTAACTTATCCAGAAAAGATGCTATAAAGGATTCGGAAGATAAGAATTCTAAAGAGCAGCAAAAGTAGAAGGGCATTAAAATGCCTTTTTATTTTTATTAATAATTAAGATATAAAATATTTATCTGTATTTAATAATCTTATTTGTAGGAGGATATATGTATAACTTATTTAAATTAGATAATGGTTTAAGGGTTGTTTTAGAAAATATAGATTATGTTAATTCAGTAAGTGTTGGATTATGGGTAAAAAATGGTTCCAGAAATGAAAATAAAAATAATAATGGCATATCGCATTTTATAGAGCATATGCTTTTTAAAGGTACTCAAAATAGGAGTGCACTCGAAATAGCGGAATGTATAGAAAATGTGGGTGGACAAATAAATGCCTTTACTGGAAAAGAATCTACGTGTTTCTATATAAAAGCTCTGGATTCTCATCTTGAACTTGCTATAGATGTAATAGCTGATATGCTATTTAATAGCAAATTTGAACCTCAAGATATAAAGAAGGAAAAAGGAGTTATTATAGAGGAAATAAATATGGGGGAAGATCTTCCTGAGGATGTTTTGGCTGATTTGCACAGTAAGGCCTCATGGGGAGATGATCCTATATCACTTCCAATACTTGGCACTATTGATACTGTTAATTCATTTAATAGACAGCAAATATTAGATTATGTTGAAAAATATTATATACCACAAAATTCAGTATTGTCTATTTCCGGAAAATTTGAAGTCGATAATACATTAAACTTAATAAAGAGGTACTTCGGAAATTGGGTAAGTCATAATAAAAAAGTTACATTATATTCTAAACCTAAGATTTTAAATAATCATATGTTTAAGAAAAAGAGTATAGAACAGCTTCATATGACTCTTGGAATTCCAGGAATTGATATGGATAATGAAGACATGTATGCATTGTCAATTTTAAATAGTATATTTGGTGGAGGAGCATCATCACTTCTTTTTCAGAAGATAAGGGAAGAGAAGGGACTATGCTATTCAATATATTCATATATATCCTCATTTGAAAATACAGGAATAATAAATATATATAATAGTTTAAATAGTAAGTATTGTGAAAATGTAATATATATGATAAAAGAAGAAATATATAAATTTACAAAAAATGGGATAAACAATAAAAAATTAGAGGTAGCTAAGGAACAACTTAAAGGAAGTTATATATTAGGACTCGAAAGTACTAGCAGCAGAATGTTCAGTAATGGAAGATCGATGTTGTTTTTAAATAAAATAAAGGTGCCTGAAGACATAATAGCTAAGATTGACAGTGTTACTTCTGACGATATAAATAGAGTTATGGATTATACATTCAAAAATGGGATAGTAAACTCTGCTTTTGTTGGTGATGATATTAATTTGGACAATATTAAAAATTTAATAGAAAAGGATATAGATTTATTTAATACAGCTGGGAATAAAAAATTTGTTTAGAATTTTTGGTATAGAAGCTTTAGAAAAATCATGGTAATATTTTAAGTTCTCATATCATAATTGTAGATTAATAGATATGTGTGAAATATTTATTTAAACTTAAGGAGGGTAATTATGAGTGAGAATTTAAAATTGTATAGTGAAATGGAAGGCTATGAAGTAATTAATGTAAATGATGGAAACAAATTTAATTGTTTGGGAAATAATGATGTAATAATAGACGAAAATGGTAATTTTAAAATGCTTGTTTTAACTAACAATAAATCTAAAATAGGCCTATTCAGTAAAAATGAATTTATAGAGGTGCCATGGGAATATGTTAGGAAAATAGGAACAAAAACTGTGATAATAGATGCGGATGAAGAACTTTTAAAAAAATATCATTAATTTAAATAGTAAAAAATGTATATATAATTTCTCTAATGCACAAAATATAATTGTGTTAAAGGAGGGAAATTATATGTGTGAAAAAGATGATAAAAAGGGTCAAGAAAGAGAAAACTTAAAGGAATTTGGAAACCAAAATATCCCTAACAGTATTGATAGAATTCAAATTTTACCAATAATAGGTCAGATAGAAGGGCATATGGTACTTACACCGCAGACTAAATCAACAAAATATGAACATGTGATTCCACAGTTAATAGCAATAGAGAATAACAAAAAAGTAGAAGGTTTACTAATAGTCTTAAATACTGTTGGTGGAGATGTAGAGGCAGGTCTTGCAATAGCAGAAATGATAAGAAGTTTAAGCAAACCGACAGTTTCACTTGTGATAGGAGGAGGACACTCTATAGGAGTTCCACTTGCAACTTCAGCTGATTATTCATTTATATCACCATCTGCAACGATGATAGTTCACCCCATAAGAATGAATGGATTAATAATAGGAGTACCGCAGACGTTTGAATATTTTAGAAAGATGCAGGATAGAATTACCGATTTTATAGTTAGAACATCAAAAATTAAAGAAGAGGCTTTAAAAAAACTTATGTCACAGACGGATGATTTATTAAATGATATGGGTACAATTTTGATTGGAAAACAGGCTGTTGCAGAGGGATTAATTGACGAAGTAGGAGGGATAAGTGCTGCATTAACTAAACTTGAAGTCTTGATAAAACAGAAGTCAGATAATGAATAGATAAGATTATAAAATATTTCATTTTATGTATTTGATATGTTAAATAAAAGGAAATATTATAAGCACGTAGAATTATTAACTTGAGGTGATAACGTACATGGCTAAAAAGGTAAAAATTCATCAAAATAATAATGATGTGAAGGGTATTGTACTAGTTACAGCAGGTATACTTATGCTAATTAGTGTCTTCTCAACAGAGACATCGGGCATAGCTGGCAAATTTGTAAAGAAAATGCTGATAACTGCTGCTGGTTTGGGAGCTTTTATATTTCCAGCATTAATAATATTTATAGGTTTTTGCTATATAGCCAAAAAGAAAAAGATAAATTTCAGTCCAAAGTTTTATGGTATAATGCTTTTTCTGATAAATACATTACTTTTTATACAAATGACTGTGATTGATAATTATTATATAGATAGTGATATTCAAGCTTCAATAAGGAAATTGTATCAATCAGATGATATAATTCACGCTGGAATTATAGGAATGATAATAGACATACCATTAATGAAGTTATTTGGCAAAGTTGGATGTTATGTGATTTTTATATCATTATATATAATATCAATTATTTTAATGAGCAGGATTAGCATATATGAAGTAGTGGATAGTATAAGAAATTTCATTCACAAAGATGATGATGATGCTATAAAACTTATTGACGAAGAGCAGGAAGGTACTAAAAAGAGTGTTGATAGTAAAAGGGAAAAGTTTATAAAAAATATAAATAGTAAGATAAAAATACTAAATTTTATGAAGTCATCTGAAGGAGGAAAGGAAGATCGGAAGTTAGATGAACAAGAAGAGTATACGCATAACGAATATAGAAAACACCCTATAAATATTGAGTGTGCATCGGACAGAAAGGTTGATGCACCTATTCCTATGGATGATGAATTAAGTAGACGAATACAGAATATGACTACTAATACTACATATGAATTTCCAAATTCAAATTTATTGAATACAAATTCACAATCTAAGTTGAATAAAGAAGATAAAAAAGAATTAATAGGCAACGCCAGTAAACTTGAAGAAACTTTGTTGAGTTTTGGAGTTGAAGCTAAGGTTATTCAAGTCAGTAAAGGTCCATCCGTCACAAGATTTGAAATTCAACCGAGCCCTGGAGTTAAGGTTAGTAAAATAGTAAACTTAGCTGATGATATAGCACTAGGGCTTGCATCATCTGGAATTAGAATAGAGGCACCTATTCCTGGAAAATCAGCTATAGGAATAGAGGTCCCAAATAGGGAGCTCACACCAGTATATTTAAGAGAGGTTATTGAATCCCCCGAATTCAAAAATTCAAATAAGAATCTTGCATTTTGTCTTGGAAAAGATATAGCAGGTAATTGTGTTATATCTGATCTTTCAAGGATGCCACATATGCTTATAGCAGGATCAACAGGATCAGGTAAGAGTGTATGTATAAATACTCTTATAATAAGTCTAGTATATAAATATTCCCCGGATAATGTAAAACTTTTAATGATAGATCCTAAAGTAGTAGAGTTAAGTATATATAACGGCATACCACATTTGCTTATACCTGTAGTTACTGATCCTAAGAAGGCAGCGGGAGCCTTAAATTGGGCTGTACAGGAAATGAAAAGAAGATATAAATTATTTGCTGGTAATGGTGTTAGAAGTATTGAGAGTTATAATGAACTAGCCGGTCATAAAATTACTTTAGAAAAACTTCCTTTTGTTGTAATTATAATAGATGAATTAGCCGATTTAATGATGGTTTCACCTCATGATGTTGAGGATTATGTATGTAGATTAGCGCAAATGGCGAGAGCTGCTGGTATGCACTTAGTTATAGCAACTCAAAGGCCATCTGTAGATGTAATTACAGGTGTCATAAAGGCAAATATTCCGTCGAGAATATCTTTTGCTGTATCTAGCCAAATTGACTCAAGAACTATACTAGATAGTGCTGGTGCAGAAAAATTATTAGGAAAAGGTGACATGCTTTTTTATCCAGTTGGGGAGTCAAAACCAATAAGGATACAAGGCGCATTTATATCTGAAGGCGAAGTTGAAAGAGTTGTTAGTTTTATAAAGTCTACAGAAGAACCACCAAGTTACCAGAATGATATAATAGATCAAATTAGTACAAGTACTGATAGTAAGAATGAGTATAATAGTGATGAATTATTACAAGAGGCGATAAATATTGTTGTACAAGCAAATCAGGCATCTACTTCACTTCTTCAAAGAAAACTTAGAATAGGATATAATAGGGCGGCTAGGATTATAGACCAAATGGAGGCAAATGGAATAATATCTGCGAGAGATGGAAGTAAACCTCGAAAGATATTAATAAAGAGAGATGATATATAGAATTTGTATTTGTGATTTAATAAGAATTTAATTTACTGCTTGTAAAAATTAATAAGTAGTTTTAAAATAAATTATATGTTGATTTTAATATACTATAATACAGGAGGAAATATAGTGGATGGCGTAAAGATTGGACTAGTAAGTTTAGGCTGTGACAAAAATAGGGTGGATTCAGAAATTATTTTAAGTGGTATTAAGGCTGAGCATATTATAGTAAATGACCCTAGAGAAGCTGATATTATAATTGTAAATACATGTGGATTCATAGAGAGTTCAAAGCAGGAATCCATAGATACAATATTGGAAATGGCTGAATACAAAAGTAAATATAAATGCAGGCTTTTGGTTGCAACAGGATGTCTTACTCAAAGGTATGGTAAGGAATTAATTGATTTAATCCCCGAAATAGATATACTTCTTGGGGTAAATGACTATGATAAACTGAGTGAAGCAATAGATAAGTGTATCAGTGGAGATAAGGAAAAATTCTACAGTTGTACATATAGTGATGTAAATATAAATGAAGGAAACAGAGTCTTGACTACCGGTTCACATTTCGCATATATAAGAATAGCAGAGGGATGTAACAATTTTTGTACCTATTGTATAATACCAAAAATAAGAGGGAAATATAGGAGTAGACAAATAGAGAGTATATTAAAGGAAGCGACTAGTTTAGCTAGGTCTGGAGTAAAGGAATTAATACTAATAGCACAGGATACAAGTATTTATGGCATCGATATATATGGGAAAAGTGTACTTCACAAACTTATAAAAAGGCTTTCTTTAATAGATGGCATAGAATGGATTAGGATTCTATACTGTTATCCTGAACAGATCACACAGGAGCTTATAGACGAAATAGAAAGCAATAAAAAAGTATGTAAATATTTAGATATACCGATTCAGCACATAAGCGACAATGTATTAAAGGCTATGGGAAGAAAAGGTACCAGACAGGATATAATAAATAATATATATAAGCTTAGACAAAAAATAAAAAATATTGTACTCAGGACCTCTATTATAGTTGGATTTCCAGGTGAAACACAAGAAGATTTTGAAAAACTCAAGAAATTTATAAAGGATATTAAATTTGACAAATTAGGAGTATTCAAATATTCTAAAGAGGAAGGTACTGCTGCTGCTTTAATGGATTGTCAGGTTTCTGAAGATGTAAAGGAAAGCAGAGAAGAAGAACTTATGAGTATTCAACAACAGATATCAAAGAATATTAATGATTCAAAGATTGGAAAGACATATGAGGTTATAGTAGAAGGCAAAGAAGAAGAGTGGTATGGAAGAAGTTATGAAATGACACCTGAAGTCGATGGAATGATTTACTTTAATTCTAATAATGATTTGAAAATAGGTGAAATTGTAAAAGTGAAAATCACTCACGCTTTTGAATATGATTTAATAGGAGTTGAGTGTTATGAATCTTGCTAATAAACTTACAATACTTAGAATTATATTGGTTCCATTTTTTCTGATATTTGTCACTGTAAAGGATATACCATATGGCATACTTATCTCTATAGTCATATTTATTTTGGCATCTATAACAGATAAGTTGGACGGTTATATTGCTAGAAGTAGAAACCAAGTAACTAGTTTTGGCAAAATAATGGACCCGCTAGCAGATAAATTATTGGTCACAACGGCATTGGTATGTTTGGTTGAATATCACATAATACCTTCATGGGTTGCAATAATAATTATAGCTAGAGAATTTGCAGTCAGTGGACTTAGGACTGTTGCCGCTGCAGAGGGAAAAGTTATAGCAGCTAGTAAATGGGGAAAGGCAAAAACAGTTACTCAGATAATAGCTATAATATTAGCTTTGATAAATTTAAATTATAATCATGTTTCTTTAGGAGTACTAAAGAAATTTATTACATATCCACATAAGTTTTTAAATATAACGACAGATGCAGTTATGGCGTTAGCTATAATAATGACTATAATATCTGGATTAGAATACTTTGTAAATAATAATGATATATTTAAATCAAGTAAATAGATTAAGCAGGGAGTTAAGTTTTTGAATTTAGCTCTCTATTTTTGTTTAAAATATTATTTTATGTGTATAATTATAATGTTATATAACAATATCAATGATTTTAATGAGATTTTATGTTGAATAAATCCTATAATGCAGATTTGATTTAAATAGTTAAAATATACTAGGTTGACCAAATATATAATGTATTATATAATTATCTTAGAACAAATGTTCGAATAAATTCAATATATTATATATATCATATTTAGAGAAGGGAAGTGGCTGTTTTGGCAAATGTTAATAACGAAAAATTAAAGGCACTTGATTCTGCGTTGATGCAAATAGAGAAGCAGTTTGGTAAAGGCTCTATAATGAAATTGGGTGAACATAGTACTCTTGACTTAGATGCAATATCAACTGGATGCTTGGATCTTGATATAGCACTTGGAATAGGAGGTATTCCAAAAGGAAGAGTTGTAGAAATATTTGGCCCCGAATCATCTGGTAAAACTACAGTAGCATTACATATAATAGGAGAAGCTCAGAAAGCTGGTGGAGCAGCGGCATTTATAGATGCTGAGCATGCACTTGATCCTGGGTATGCAAAGATACTTGGTGTAGATATAGAAAATTTGATTGTATCTCAACCGGATACTGGGGAACAAGCACTTGAAATAGCTGAAGCACTTGTAAGGTCTGGAGCTATAGATGTTATAGTAGTTGATTCTGTAGCTGCGTTAGTTCCTAAGGCAGAAATAGAAGGAGAAATGGGAGATTCTCATGTTGGACTTCAAGCAAGGCTTATGTCTCAGGCTTTAAGAAAACTTACTGGATCTATAAATAAATCCAAATGTTCAGTAGTATTTATAAACCAGCTTAGAGAAAAGGTTGGTATTATGTTTGGAAATCCAGAAATTACACCTGGTGGAAGAGCACTTAAATTTTATTCTTCTGTCAGAATGGATGTAAGGAGAATAGACTCTATAAAACAAGGCGATGAAGTGGTAGGGAATAGAACTAGGATAAAGGTAATTAAAAATAAAGTTGCACCTCCGTTTAAACAAGCAGAATTTGATATAATGTATAAACAGGGAATATCAAGAGAAGGGAATGTTTTGGATGTTGGTGTAAGAGAAGAGTTAGTTCAAAAAAGTGGGGCATGGTTCTCATATAAAGAGACAAGACTTGGACAAGGAAGGGAAAATGCAAAGCAATTTTTAAAAGAAAACCCAAATATAATGTATGAGATAGAAAATACGATAAGAGAAAAATACGATCTTCCAATTATAAATCCTAAGATAAATGAAGAGAGTAAGGAAAAACCTAAGAATAAAAAAGAAGATGTTGATCAAGAAAAATAGAAGTTTAAATTAAAGAATAAGAATAAGATTTCTTTTAAAAAATATAGTATTTCAAATATAAGTTATGTTTATTATGGAATATCATATTAAATTAATAATATAACTCTTAAAACTTGACAATAATAAAAATATAATATAAAATTAAGACAAATTCTGGTTTATCATTTATTTAAATAAATACCAATTGAATAAATAGGGCACCTTTTCTATGCTTACATATTTATCTGAAATATATACGCGGAAGAGCAAAGGAGGTGTTTGTATGAATTCTATTATATATGTGATTATTACTGGTATAGTAGTAGCTATTGTTTTGTTAATAATGTTATACCTTATAAAAAATAAGGCTGAAACTATAAAATCGGAGGCTCTTGTAGAGTCTAATAGACTGAAAGAAGAAGCTAAGAGAGATGCAGAATCCAAAAAGAAGGAAGCAATACTTGAGGCTAAAGAAGAAGTCCATAAATTAAGGGCAGATTTTGATAAAGAATCAAGGGATCGAAGAAATGAATCCCAGAGATTTGAAAGAAGATTAATTCAAAGAGAAGAACTTCTTGATAAGAAGAGTGATATGCTTGAAAAAAGAGATGAAAATCTTAATAAAAAACAGCAAAAAATTGATGAATTACAACAAAATGTAGAGCAATTATATGAAAGACAAAGAGAGGAACTTGAGAGGTTATCAGGGTTGACATCTGAGCAGGCTAAAGAAATATTGCTAGATGAAGTTAAAAGGGAAATCAAGCATGAATCTGCAATTATGATTAAAGAAGTAGAAACAAAGGCAAAGGAAGAAGCAGACAAAAAGGCAAGAGAAATAATAACATGTGCTATTCAAAGATGTGCAGCAGATCATGTTGCAGAAACAACTGTATATGTTGTTTCTCTCCCTAATGATGAAATGAAAGGTAGAATAATAGGAAGAGAAGGCAGAAATATAAGGACTCTTGAAACGTTGACTGGTGTTGATTTAATTATCGATGATACACCGGAGGCTGTTATTCTCTCTGGATTTGATCCTATAAGAAGAGAAGTAGCTAGAATAGCGTTAGAGAAGCTGATAATTGATGGAAGAATTCATCCAGCGAGAATTGAAGAAATGGTTGAAAAAGCTAAAAAAGAAGTTGAAAATAACATAAAAGAAGAGGGAGAGCAGGCAACTTTTGAAACAAGTGTACATGGCCTTCACTTAGAATTGATAAAATTGTTAGGAAGATTGAAATATAGAACTAGTTATGGCCAAAATGTATTAAAACATTCAATTGAAGTTGCATATTTAGCTGGTCTTATGGCATCAGAGCTTGGAATTGATCCTACCATAGCGAAAAGGGCAGGATTACTTCATGATATAGGTAAAGCAGTTGATCACGAAGTAGAAGGACCCCATGCAATTATTGGATCAGAAGTAGCAAAAAAATATCATGAATCTCCTATAATTGTAAATGCTATTGCAGCTCATCATGATGATGTAGAGTCTGAATCGCTTGAAGCTGTGCTTGTTCAAGCAGCAGATGCTATATCAGCAGCAAGGCCTGGAGCTAGAAGAGAGACTTTAGAGGCTTATATAAAGAGATTAGAAAAGCTGGAAGAAATAGCAAATTCATGTGAAGGCGTGGAAAAGTCATATGCCATTCAAGCAGGTAGAGAAATAAGAATTATGATCAAACCAGAAGAAATTGATGATGCAGGAGCTTTGGAAATGGCAAGAAACATAGTAAAGAGAATAGAAAATGAATTGGAGTATCCTGGTCAAATAAAAGTAAATGTAATAAGAGAAACACGTGCGATTGAATACGCAAAGTAATTGATTTTGTTAATATTCCTTTTAAATTTTGTAAAAGCTTTACAAAAATTAAAAGGAATTTTTAATTTTATGTAGAATAGTATTATGTAGAATAGTATATTGTAGTAACAATAACAAGTAAAGTTAGATGATTATTATAATTAATATGTAGGAGGTATATTATGGAAGTATTAAAAGTTTCAGCAAAATCAAGTCCAAATTCAGTTGCAGGAGCCTTAGCAGGTGTTTTAAGAGAAAGAGGGGCTGCAGAGATACAAGCTATAGGAGCAGGAGCTCTAAACCAGGCTGTAAAAGCTGTTGCAATAGCAAGAGGTTTTGTAGCACCAAGTGGTATAGATTTAATATGTATTCCCGCATTTACGGATATTGAAATAGATGGTGAAGAAAGAACTGCGATAAAGTTAATTGTTCAACCAAGATAGTATATAAATAAAAGGCTTGAAATTTCAGGCCTTTTTCTTAATATATGTGATAAAATTAAATTATACTTATATCAAAATATGTATAATTTAAGTTGACTATATTTTGCTCTGTGTTAAAATGTAAAAAGGCATTGTATTATAGTTTTTGTATTGCAAGGAGGAAAATATGGACATAAAGGCGATATTACAACTTATGAGACCAAAACAGTGGATAAAAAATTCATTTGTGTTTGCTGCCATAGTCTTTTCTGGTAATTTCTTAAATGGAAGGCTACTTTATTATAATATATTAACTTTTATTATATTTTGTTTTACATCATCAACTGTATATATATTAAATGATATAGTTGATATAGAAAAAGATAAATGTCATCCAGACAAGAAAAAAAGGCCACTTCCAAGTGGACGCATTTCAAAAAGAACGGCTATTATATTTGATATTCTTATATTGTTTTGCGTTATATTTTTTTCTTATATATATCTAAACTTGAAAATATTGAGTATATTTTTGATTTACATAATAGTAAATATATTTTACTGTTTTAAATTAAAGAATATAGTCATATTAGATGTAATGACTATAACCTTTGGATTTGTACTTAGAGTAGAAAGCGGAAGTCTTGCTTCAAATGTTCAGATTTCTCCATGGCTATTTTTATGTACAATATTGTTAGCATTATTTTTAGCACTTAACAAGAGAAAAAGTGAACTGATAGCTTTAAAGGATAAAAGTTCATCGCATAGGAAGATATTAAAAGAATATTCTATAGATTATATAGATAGTATGCTTACTATAGTTACACCATCTATACTAATGGCTTACTGCCTTTATACATTTAGTTCAGTACAAAGTAAAACTATGATATTTACAATCCCATTTATATTGTATGGTATATTCAGATATCAGTATCTGATGGATAAGGAAAATATAGGTGGAAAACCTGAAGATGTTTTTTTCAAAGACACTCCTTTTTTGGTTGATATATTGTTATGGGGAATATCAGTACTGATTATAATATATTTGAAGTTATAAATGGATTTTAATGATTGTAGAAAGGACCTAACAGTAATTATGAAAGTTGACGTAATTAAACGAAATAAATTTTATGAAATTATTATGCTTATAGGTTTAGCTTGTTGTATACTATGGGTAACACTTGTAAATACTCAACCATTTTCTGATTTTGACTATTACTATACATTGGCGATTAAAATAGCAAATGGAGGATCATGGGGAGATACGTATACTTCTGTAGGTTATCCTATAGTCTTAGGCGGCATATTTAGAATATTTGGAGCAAGTATACTTGTTGGAAAGATATTTAATATAATACTTACATTTATTTCAAATATTTTTTTCTTAAGTATACTTAAAAAGATACAGTTAAAGGAGAGAGAACGAAAGATAATATTTACATTATTTGTTATGATACCAAATAATATATTTTTTAATAGTGTTCTAGGCACTGAAATATTATTTACAACGATACTGCTTGGGATAACCATGTTATATTTTAGCAAGATCAAATTAAGATATTTATTTATTGGTATTTTGACTGGAATAAATACAATGATAAAACCATTTTTCTTGGTATTTTTCTTTGCTGTATTTTTAGTGGATTTAATAATTCAAAAAAGGATTCTAAGGCCGATTTTAAATTCTCTTGTTATATTAGCTTTAAGTATACTAGTTATATCGCCATGGATTTATAGAAATACAAAGCTAATGGGACAGTATACATATGTATCTAATAATGGAGGTATTGTTTTATACATAAATAATAATTCTCAAAATAAAGCTGGAAGATGGATGGCTGCAAATAATGTAGAAAATTCAGTTGTTAAAACTAAAGAATATAAAACGGCAAATATGACGCAAAAGAATACAATGCTTAAAAATGCTGCTAAAGAATGGATAAAAGATCATCCTAAACAGTTTGCTATACTTGGATTTAAGAGACTTTTTAATACATATTTTGTAGGTGATGATATAGTATATAGCGTTCATGGTGCGAATCTGAGTAAATTTATGAGAATAACTATATATTTAATTACGGGTATTATAAAAGATGTAATTTTTTTGTTTGGAATATTATATTTTTTATTATATGGCGTATATATAATTTTAAATTTATTTCATATTAGGTCTTTAAATATAAATAGATTTGATTTATACTGTGTAGTATTATTTTGCATGTTCACTTCAATATATTTTGTTACTGAAGGGCAGGGAAGATACTCATTTCCTGAAATATTTATGTTTGTATATGGATTTTATAACTTTTTAAAACTCATTATATGTAAATGCAAGGAGTTAAGTTTATGATAGTATTGATATTAATTTCAGTTTTATTAGGTGCTGTAGGACAGGTACTTGTAAAGTACGGAATAACAGGAGTTCAATTGGATTTAACATTTAGGCACCTTATACCTAGTATAATTAGCATAATTAAAAATTTACCAGTTATGTGTGGAATAATATCCTATGGGGTGAGTTTTTTACTGTGGATAAAAGTTTTGAGTAAGGTAGAGTTGAGTTATGCATACCCTATGGTGAGTATGGGTTATATTTTGGTTATGATTTTTTCCTATTTTTTATTTAAGGAAAATATTTCGATTTTAAGGATTATTGGTGTTGCATTTATTATAATAGGTGTTGTACTGGTAGCAAGGAGCTAAGTTAACTGGAAAATTATTTAATATATAATTATTATAGAAATGGGGGAATGAAAATGACTTTGTCAAAAAAGGCGCAGCAGATCCAACCATCTATAACTTTAGCGATAACTGCTAAGGCAAAAGAGATGAGATCAAATGGAATAGATGTAGTTGGTTTTGGAGCCGGAGAACCAGATTTTAATACACCTAAAAATATACAAGATGCTGCTATAGAAGCTATAAAAAAAGGATATACTAAGTATACTCCAGCTTCAGGAATAGTAGAATTAAAAAAGGCAATTGTTAATAAATTTTATAAGGATAATAATTTGAAGTATAATACAAATCAGATAATTGTTTCAACGGGGGCAAAGCAATGCCTGGCTAATACATTTTCCGCAGTTTTAAATCCGGGAGATGAAGTAATAATCCCCATACCATATTGGGTTAGTTATCCGGAGCTTGTTAAATTGGCTGACGGAATTCCAGTATTCGTTAAAACTGATGAAAAGAATGGGTTTAAATATACAATAGAGAGTCTTAATAAAGCACTAACTGAGAAGACCAAGATGATTCTCGTAAACAGTCCCAATAATCCAACAGGAACCGTCTATACCAAAGAGGAATTGAGAGAAATTGCGGAATTTGCTGAGAAACATGATTTGTTTATTTTATCAGATGAAATATATGAAAAATTAATATATGGAGAGAGTAAGCATATAAGCATAGCAAGTCTTTCAGATGATGCTTATAGTAGAACTATTGTCATAAATGGTGTTTCAAAAACTTATGCAATGACAGGATGGAGAATTGGATATGCTGCCGCAAGTGAAAAAATAATAAAACTTATGTCTAACATACAGAGTCATACCACATCAAATCCAAATTCAATAGCTCAGTATGCTTCATTGGAAGCATTAAATTCTGATCCTTCTGATATAGATAACATGATAAAAGAATTCAAAAGAAGAAGAGATTTTATGATAGGAAGAGTAAATTCGATAGATAATATATCTTGCAGAAAACCTGAAGGCGCATTTTATGTAATGATGAACATATCAGGATTGTTTGGTAAAAAATCTGATGAAATTGAAATAAAGGATTCTCTTAGTTTTTCACAAATGCTTTTGGAAAAACAAAAAGTTGCAGTAGTACCTGGTGCAGGGTTTGGTGTTGATAATTACGTTAGGCTCTCATATGCTACTTCTATGGAGAATATTCAGGAAGGGCTTAATAGAATAGATCAATTTGTAAAATCCTTGAATTAAGAATGATAATTTATAGTTATCATGTCGAATTTTAAGTAATAAGTATTGTTAAATATGCAATGAAAATGTTATAATTAAATACGATTTTAAGAATAGTATATAGGGGTGAACGAAAATGGTATCAAAAGAAGTTATAGTTAAGAGTTCAACGGGGTTACATGCACGTCCGGCAACATTATTAGTAAAAAAAGCATCTTCTTTTAAATCAGATATAAGTATAGAATTTGATGAAAAGAAGGCTAATGTAAAAAGTCTTATAGGAGTATTATCATTAGGAGTTACTAAAAATGCTCAAATAAAGATTTCAGCTTCAGGTGATGATGAATCATTAGCATTAGAAGAAATTGTTAAATTATTGGATTCTCTTGAAGAATAATTAGAGGTTATAAATAAAAGGTTTATAATTAAACCTTTTATTTATAACTGTTTTTATTCTTTAAAACTTTTTCTCATTTTGAATAAAAACAGTACCATATCTATTCCTGATATTCCTATTAATATGTAAACAATTCTCCCGATTAAATTTACAGGTTCACTAAATACAAGTCCTACTATATTGAGGTTAAATAATCCTATTAATCCCCAATTAATAGCCCCTATAATTATGAAGATAAATGAAAGCTTGTCTAAAACATTTAGTTTATACATAAAATATATACCTCCTTTTATTCTATAACTATAATCTTGTTTAATAAATTATATTAATTTTGATAAAAAATAGAACGATGGATATATTTATACGAACAAATATATATTATTAAGGATTATTATATGTTATAATATGAATGAAAAATATATTAATAGAAACTATATACGTATGGAGGTCTTTTGTAAAAATGAAAAAAAGAGATGTTTATAATACACCACTTAATAGTAGATATGCTTCTAAGGATATGAGTTACTTATTTTCTGATGAAATGAAATTTAAAACCTGGAGAAAACTTTGGGTTGCTTTAGCAGAATGTGAAAAGCGACTTGGTTTAAATATAACGGATGAGCAAATTTGTGAACTTAAATCTAATATTGAAAATATAAATTATGAAGTTGCAGAAGAGAGGGAAAAAGAAGTCCGTCATGATGTTATGAGTCATGTATATGCGTACGGTGTTCAATGCCCGGAAGCAAAGGGAATAATACATCTTGGTGCTACTAGTTGTTATGTAGGTGATAATACAGACCTAATTATAATGAGAGATGCCCTTCTTATAATTAAGAAAAAGATATTAAATGTTATAAACTCGCTTACGAAATTTGCATTAAAATATAAAGAATTGCCAACCCTTGGATTTACGCATTTACAGCCTGCTCAACTTACGACAGTGGGTAAAAGGGCTTGTATTTGGATTCAAGACTTATATATTGATCTTGAAAATTTAGAATTTGTTATAGATCATATGAGATTTAGGGGAGTTAAGGGTACAACAGGAACTCAAGCTAGTTTTATGGAATTATTTGATGGAGATGAAGAAAAAGTTAAAGCTCTTGATAAAATGGTTTCTGAAAAGATGAAATTCAACAGTGAATTTATGATTACAGGTCAAACTTATACAAGGAAGGTTGATTCTATAATATTAAATACACTTTCAGAGGTGGCACAGAGTGCATATAAATTTAGTAATGACCTTAGGCTCCTCCAAAATATGAAGGAAATGGAGGAGCCATTCGAGAAGAATCAGATTGGATCATCTGCAATGGCATACAAGAGAAATCCTATGAGATCAGAAAGGATAAGTGCGTTATCTAGATATGTAATTATAAATTCTTTAAACCCGGCCATAACAGCATCTACTCAATGGTTTGAAAGAACTCTTGATGATTCTGCAAATAAAAGAATATCAGTAGCAGAAGCATTTTTGGCACTTGATGGAGTTCTAAATTTATATATGAATATATCATCAAATATGGTTGTATATCCTAAAGTTATAGAGACCCATGTTAAGAAAGAACTGCCATTCATGGCTACAGAAAATATAATAATGGAAGCTGTTAAAAAGGGTGGAGATAGACAGGAATTACATGAAAGGATCAGACAGCATTCTATGAAAGCAGCAAAAATGGTAAAAGAAGAAGGAAAGGAAAATGACTTAATATCAAGAATAATATCTGATAAATTTTTTAATATGACAGAGAATGAAATAGTATCTCTAATAGATCCTAAAAAGTTTATAGGAAGAGCACCTGGCCAAGTTATAGATTTTATTAATAAACAAATAAAACCCTTGCTTGATGAAAATAAGAATTTACTTGGAGAAAAGGCGGAGATTACAGTCTAAAATATTTATTAGTCAAAATTAATTTGATCTTCATATATTAATATAAATAGATTTATAATATTAATTTTATAAATCTAAAAGTTAAGATAACGTAAAGTATGGCATAATGTAATAAGGAATTTAATATTTTATAATAATATTATGTTATTATAATTATGAGGTGATAAAACTGTGAGTGTACAGATATATCAAAATCCAGAATTTAAGATATATAAAGCTGGAGGTGATTATATTATTCACAACACACATAAAAAATTTAAGGAGGGTCATACGCACGTAAAGAAATATGATATATGTATGGTTATGATTAAATTAATAAGGAGAAAACAAATTCCGAAGAGTAAGAGTAAATATTTTAGGGAAAGCCTCATAAGACTAAGTGATGACAGAAATTATATAGATAAGATATCAAATATTTAATATTATAAAATTATTTCTATTTGTAGCGAACTGCAATATTGCAGTTCGCATTTTTATGTATTAATATAAATATACTATTTAAAATATAATAATGAAGAATTTCTTTTAAAATTGCAAAATAAAATTTAAAATAGGAATGAAATTATTTATTACAAGTTAAAAAATGTTTTAAGTTATTTAATTCAAGAGGAGATGATAATGATAGATAATCAAAATAAAAATGTATTAATTCAGATATTTGGAGAGAAAAGCAAAAAAATAGATTTAAATTCTGGTGGATGTGGAGGATATAAAAGTAGTAGATGTAGTTCGTGTGAAAATGATAACTGTTGTGGATGCCGCGGCAGAAATGATTTAAAATCTATTAATACTATTGCAGATATGTATGGTGCTCTTGAGACCTTTATACGAAAAAGTGATGTATGTAACAATGTAAAATTAGAATTTATAGATATAAGTAAATGTAATAATTTTGGCCATACATATCCTAGAATAAAAGAATTGATTGATAAGGGATATGAGGATCCTTTTACAGTTATAGATGGTGTAATAAGATACTATGGTAGTATATCGAATATTCTGATATATAAAGATATCTTAGAATTGATTGAGTAGAGAATAATATTTAAAATTAAAGAACTCAATGTTTAAGGGAGTTAAACATTGAGTTCTTTAATTGAATCTTAAAACTTTTAATAAAATGAGAGAAAGTATTATAAAATTTTAAGAAAGAGTTAATTTATACTTATCAATCTTTTAACAAATTTAAAGACTGATATAGCCTGAATAATATTGAAATATCACAATAACTGTAAACAATCATACAATTATTGTAAAAATTAAAATATGTTATTTGTAATAAACTTCAAAAAGTAGCTATTGATGATATATTATATTAAATTATTTCAAATGTCAACAGAACATAAAAAATTCATAATTTTCATAATAATAACTATAAAATATATATTTTCAATATATTTAGAATAAAAATAATTATTTAAACTTAAATGATTATAATAATATATGAATATGAAATAAATTATTTATTCACACATAGTTTTATATAGTATTTTAAAGATATTTGTAGTAAAGGTTATATTTATAACAAGTTATTTTAGTAATTAAGTAAATAGAAAATTATAATAAAAAATATATTTATATATTGCAATTTCTTATGGAAGCTGTTACAATAATTATATTAATTTATCACTTTATCGTAGTAAATTAATAACGCAATAAAATGGGGAAGTGAGATTGATGAGTAATTTGAGAAAATATATACCGGAAGGGACAAAGGATATTTTATTTGATGAATACAGTAAAAGAATGTATGTAGAAAACATATTAAGGAAGACTTACATGGAGAATGGATTTATAGAAGTTAAATCCCCTACACTAGAATTTTATGATGTATTTAATATAGAAAATACAACATTGCCTCAGGAAAAAATGTATAAATTGTTTGATAATCAAGGAAGAATATTGGTGCTTAAACCTGATATGACAATACCGATAGCACGGATAGCAGCAACTAAACTTAAAGAAGCACCTCATCCGCTTAAATTATGTTATACCTCAACTATATATAGGGTTAATGAAAGTTTATATGGAAAAAATAATGAAATAATACAATCTGGAATTGAGATAATAGGAATTAGTAATTTAAATGCGGATGCTCAGGCTATAGTGAATGGAATTAGATCTCTTATAAATTGTGGACTCACAGATTTCAAAATAGAACTAGGTCATGCTGAATTTTTTAAAGCATTGATTGAAAAGACAAATCTTAATGACGAAAAAAGAGAAAAACTTAGAAAATGTATTGAGAGTAAAAGCTTTACGGCTCTATCAGAATTGATGAAAAGTGAAAGAGGTAATATTGACAATAGAATATTGCATGTATTAAATGAAATGCCAGGATTATTTGGGGGTATAGAAATACTTGACAGGGCCGAAAAAATCATATCGGATAATGTAAGGGCGCAAAATGCGTTAGAAAGTATAAGAAAGGTATATACAATAATAAAAAGCATAGGCCTTGATTCTTATTTGTCGATAGATCTTGGAATGGTTCAGGATCTTAATTATTATACGGGTATAATTTTCAGGGGATATACACATGGAGTTGGTGGAAATATATTAACCGGGGGAAGATATGACAAGCTAATAGCTCAATTTGGTGATGATCAGCCTGCGACTGGTTTTGCAATAGATGTCGATAGTATAATAGCTGCACTTGGAGATGATTGTCGTATGTGTGAGAATGAGAAACCTAAAGTTCTTATATGTTATGATGATAGTTTATTTGAAGAAGCATATAAAAAGGCATTAGAGCTTAGAATCAAAGGAATGATAGCTGAAATAAGTCCTTTTGACAGTAAAGATGATGCTGTAGATTATGCTGGTAGAAAGAATATGAGAATTATAAATTTATAAATAAATGTCAGGAGAAATTTTTATTATGGATAATTCTAAAACTGTCAAGATAGCTTTGACAAAAGGAAGGATTGAAAAAGAAGCTGTTAAACTGCTTCAATCCTGTGGAATAGATTGTAGACAGATTATAAATAAGGGTAGAAAGCTTATATTTGAAGATAATGATCATAATATAGAGTTTGTACTTGTTAAAGCACCTGATGTACTCACATATGTTGAATATGGTGTTGTTGATATTGGTATAGTTGGAAAAGATACGTTGCTTGAGCAGAGTAGAGAATTTTATGAGGTACTGGATCTAAAATTTGGAGCATGCAAATTTGTTGTTGCGGGGCCTAAAGACAAGAATAAATTTTATCACGGGTATAATAGAAAAAAAATAGCTACTAAATATCCTAATGTTGCGAGGGAGTATTTTAGAAAGCTTGGCACAGATGTTGAAATTATAAAGATAGAAGGGTCTGTTGAATTGGCACCTATATTAGGTTTATCAGATGCAATAGTAGATATAGTTGAAACAGGGAATACACTTAAAGAGAATGGCCTTTTAGTGTATGAAAATATATGTGATATAAGTGCACGAATGGTTGTTAATGTGGCAAGTATGAAGATGAAAAAGGGAGAGATAGAAAAAATAATAAATTATATAAAAAAGCAAGTTGAATTGAGAGAAAAATTATCTATTTAAACTGGAGGTGTATTTTGTGAAGGAAGAAATTATAAATACCATATATAGTAAAACAAAAACTGCAGAGGACTATTTAAAAAGTTTTAGAGATAGAGGAAAGGTTATGCAAGATGAAGTTTGCAAATCAGTAGATAAAATATTAAGTGATATAAAAAATTATGGTGATGATGCTTTAATAAAATATACGAATAAATTTGATAGTCAAAATATAAGTAAGGAAAATATATGTGTAAGTAGAGAAGAGATAGAGAATGCCTATAAGACTGTAGATAAGAAATTTTTAGATGTATTGAGGCGTGCTGCTGAAAATATAATGTTCTTTCATGAAAAGCAAAAAAGGAATTCATGGATTGTTACAAAAGAGAATGGAGTTATACTTGGACAAAAAGTTATGGCACTTGAGAGAGTAGGAGTATATGTACCGGGTGGTACAGCTGCATATCCTTCATCAGTTTTAATGAATGTAATACCAGCAAAAATAGCAGGGGTTAAAGATATAGTAATGGTGACACCTCCATTAAAAGACGGAAGTATAAATTCAAACATACTTGTGGCAGCTGATATAGCTGGAGTTAGCAAGATATATAAGATTGGAGGTGCACAAGCAGTTGGTGCACTCGCATTTGGAACGGATATTATTGATAAGGTGGATAAGGTAGTTGGACCTGGAAATGTTTTTGTTGCTGAAGCTAAAAAGAGTGTATTTGGATATGTTGGTATAGATATGATTGCAGGGCCAAGTGAGATATTGATATTAGCCGACGGGAGTGCAAATCCAAAGTATATAGCTGCTGACTTGATGTCACAAGCAGAACACGATAAACTGGCATCAGCAATTTTAATAACCGATTCAGAAGAATTGTCAGAGAAAGTTACGATTGAATTACAAAGACAGGTTAAAACTTTAAGTAGAAAGAATATAATTCTAGAATCACTTAAAAATTATGGATTAATTATAGTTACAGATAATATTGAAAACGGAATTAGATTAAGTAACATCATAGCTCCTGAACATTTAGAACTGTGTGTAAGAGAACCGTTTTCCATTCTTGAGAGCATAAAAAATGCAGGATCAATATTTATGGGAAATTTTGCTCCGGAACCTCTTGGTGACTATATAGCAGGACCTAATCACGTTCTTCCAACAAGCGGGACAGCGAGATTTTTCTCGCCTTTATCTGTAGATGATTTTATAAAAAAATCAAGTTTCACATATTATACGAGGAAAAGTTTCAGTAAAGTAGGAAACGATATTATTAAATTTGCCGATATAGAAGGACTTACAGCACATGCAAATTCGGTAAAGGTTAGACTAAAGTAAATATTATTAGGGGAGTGTTAAAATGATAGAAAAATTAACTAGAAAAAACCTTAAGAGCTTTAAGCCGTATGATGCTTTAGAGGTAAAATGTGATGTAAAACTTGATGCCAATGAAAATTCTATGAACATAAAAGAAGATATATTAAATAAAATAGTCAAAAAAATTATGACACTTAACTTTAATAGATATCCTGATCCTGCTTCAAGAAAAGTGTGCAGGCTTTATGCTGATTATGCAGGGGCGGATGCTAAAAATGTAATGGCTGGTAATGGTTCAGATGAATTGATACAGATAATAGTTTCTACATTTGTAGACAGAGGTGAAAGCATAATGTGTGTGAATCCCGATTTTTCAATGTATAAAAATTATGCAAAATTAGCGGGAGGAAGAGCAAAGGTATTTGAGTTGAATGAAGATTTTTCTCTAGATGTTGATGGAATTATAGATTCTGTAAATAAAGAAGATGTAAAAGTACTTTTTTTATCAAATCCCAATAATCCAGTTGCAACAGTAATAAAAAGAGAGAATATATTAAAAATAGTGGACAAATGTAATTCTATAGTTGTAATTGACGAGGCATATATTGAATTTTATGGTAATTCAGTAATTGATGAGATAAATAATTATGAAAATCTCATAGTGCTTAGAACATGTTCTAAAGCTGTGGCTATGGCTGCTATAAGGCTGGGATTTTTAATAACAAATTATAGGCTGCTTCAGGAAATAAAAAAGGTTAAACCGCCTTTTAATGTGAATTCAGTAACTCAAGCTATTGGTGAAGTTATACTAGAAAATACTGGCTATATAAGAGAGTATACAGAAAAGATATTACAGGAAAGAAAATTTTTATTTGATGAATTAAAAACTATAGATGGATTAGAAGTTTATGGTACACACTCTAACTTTGTCATAATGAGACTTAAAAATTCGAAACAGGTGTATGAAGGACTCTTACAAAACGGTATATCAGTCAGAAATTATTTAAATGATGCAAGATTAAGCAATTTTATAAGAATAACCGTTGGCAGCAGAAAAGAAAATGAATTGACGATTGAGTGCTTAAAAAAATTTATAAAGTAGATGGAAGTTGAGGTGATAATAATGAGAGAAGCTTCAATATCACGTAAAACTAATGAAACAGATATAAATGTAAAAATTGAACTTGATGGAAGTGGGAAATATGATATAGATACTGGCATAGGTTTTTTTGATCACATGTTAAGCCTTATGTCAAGGCATGGACTCATAAATATGAAGGTGGCTGCAAAGGGTGATTTATATGTGGATTCACATCATACAATTGAGGATATAGGTATAGTTATCGGAAAGTGTATTCATGAGGCTCTTGGTGACAAAGAAAAAATAAGAAGGTATAGTACAGTATTTCTACCGATGGATGAGGTACTTTGTATGGTGTCAATGGACATAAGCGGAAGACCGTATATTGTTTTTGATGCAAAATTTGATGAAGAAAGAGTTGGAGAGATGGATACAGGGATGGTTGAAGAATTTTTTAGAGCAGTGGCCTTTAACGCAGGAATTACACTTCACGTAAAGGAACTTTATGGAAAAAATTCTCATCACATTATAGAAGCAATGTTTAAAGCTTTTGGAAAGGCTTTAAGAGAGGCGGCAGAATTGGATGAGAAAATAGAAGGAATAATGTCTACAAAAGGTACCCTTTAAGTTATTTCAAATAAAAGTTATTGGAGAGTGATTTTATGATTGCAATAATAGATTATGGAATGGGAAATTTAAGAAGTGTGCAAAAATCACTTCAATATATAGGAGAAGAGGCAATTATAACATCTGATTCATCTGACATCATAAACGCAGATGGAATTATACTTCCTGGAGTGGGTGCCTTTCCAGATGCGGTGGAAAATCTAAGCAGAAAGGGATTGGATAAAATATTTAAAGAGGTTGTTAAGTCAGGTAAACCAGCACTTGGGATATGCCTTGGAATGCAGCTTCTATTTAGCCTTGGAGAAGAAATAAGAGAGAGCAGAGGATTACAACTTCTAAAAGGCAGAATAAAAAGAATATATGCAGATGTAAAGATACCACATATGGGATGGAATAGTATAAATATAAAAAAGACATGTGAAATTTTAGATGGTGTCACTGAAGAAAGTTATGTTTATTTTGTACATTCATTTTATGCCGAGGTAGAGAATACCGAGGATCTGAATGCAGTTTCAAATTATGGAATAGAAATACCAGCTGTTGTGAGCAGAAGAAATTTGTTTGGAGTTCAATTCCATCCAGAGAAGAGTGGTGATATTGGTATGCATATACTTAAGAATTTTTCAAAATTAACTAGACTCTAATAGTTATAAGGGGGTTTTTTAATTGATTATAATTCCAGCGATTGATTTAAAAGAAGGAAATTGTGTTAGACTTTATCAAGGTAAAATGTCATCGGCACAGGTGGTTGCAAGAGACGCTGTAAAGGCGGCTTTAGAATTTAAAGCTGCTGGAGCTGAATTTATACATATGGTTGATTTGGATGGTGCTGTTCGTGGTAAAATGTATAATTTGTCTCAAGTTATAAGGGTAATAAATGAAACTGGCCTTCCTGTAGAAGTTGGCGGGGGTATAAGAAATATTGAGACTATAAATAATTTAATAAAAAATAAAATATCAAGAGTTATACTTGGAACAGCTGCTCTAAATGATTTTAATATGCTAGAAGAGGCAGTGAAAAAGTATGGAGAAAAAATAGCTGTCGGAATAGATGCTAAAGATGGAAGAGTAGCTGTGGATGGGTGGGTTAATATAAGTAAAACTGATTATATAGATTTTGCAAAGAAAATTGAAGATGTTGGTGTGAAAACTATAATATTCACGGATATAGGCAGAGATGGAACTTTAAAAGGTGCTAATTTAATGCAGCTTTCTGAAATTAGTTCAAGCGTTTCCTGCAATATAATTGCGTCAGGTGGAGTCAGTAATATAGAAGATGTAAAAAACTTGAAGAATACTGGAGTTTATGGAGTTATAATAGGAAAGGCAATTTATTCAGGTGCTGTCTCTATTCAAGATGCAATAGAAGTTGGGAGGAATTGATTTGTGCTTACTAAGAGAATAATACCATGTTTGGATGTAGAAGGCGGAAGAGTAGTAAAAGGAGTTAATTTTGTGAATTTAAAGGATGTGGGAGATCCTGTAGAAATAGCAAAGGCTTATAATAAGGAAGGCGCGGACGAAATAGTATTTTTAGATATTACCGCAACAAGTGATAAAAGGGAAACTATGATAGATGTAGTTAGGAGGACAGCGGAAGAGGTATTTATACCATTAACTGTCGGAGGAGGTATAAGAACTTTAGATGATTTTAAAAATATTCTAAGAGCTGGTGCTGATAAAATATCTGTAAATTCGGCGGCGGTCCGCGACCCGGATTTCATAAGAAGGGCTGCAGATAAATTTGGGAGTCAATGTGTAGTTGTTGCTGTAGATGCCAGGATGAGAGATGATAAAACAGGATGGAATGTAGTTATAGACGGCGGCAGGATCGATACCGGACTTGATGCAGTAGAGTGGGCTAAAAAAGTAGAAGTTCTGGGCGCAGGAGAAATACTTTTAACAAGTATGGATACAGACGGAACTAAAAATGGGTATGATATACCACTTACAGATATAATATCCAGGTCAGTAAACATCCCTATTATAGCATCTGGGGGCTGTGGAAATTTAAGGCATTTTTATGATGTGTTTTCTAAAACAGGTGCCGATGCAGCACTTGCAGCTTCTCTTTTTCACTACAGGGAACTCAGCATAACCGAAGTAAAGCAGTATTTGAAGGATAAAAATGTGGAGGTTAGAATCTAAGTTTCTAAAGAGGAGAATAAAATGAATGATAGTATAAATACTCAAAATTTAAAATCAGTAAATTTTAAAGGCGGCCTTATTCCTGCAGTGATTCAGGATTATAAAAATGGTGAGGTTTTAATGCTTGCTTATATGAATGAAGAATCTTTAAAGAGAACTCTGCAGAGCGGGACGACATGGTTTTGGAGCAGATCAAGAAGTGAGTATTGGAATAAAGGTGAAACTTCAAAACATTACCAGTATGTAAAGAGTATAAGTTTGGATTGCGACGGTGATACACTTCTTATAAAAGTAGATCAAGTTGGAGCAGCATGTCATACAGGCAATAGAAGCTGCTTTTATCGAGATATACTGTAGGGTTTATAAATGAAAGGTTAATCCATCCTCCGGGAGATGCCGCCAAAATCCGGTATTATAAATGCTTTTAGTAATTCTATGCTTAAGTTATGCTCCAGCTGCCACTTCCAAAATTCGTCACCTAAAAAATTTCTAGTAAGTCTAAGTTCGTATTTATAAAAATCTAAGCAGATTTTATAAACTCGCAGGCTCAAACATATAAAATCTGCTTAGATTTTCAAAAATACTTCACTAATACTTACTAAAAAATTTTTTAATGTGCCTACATTTTGGAAGTGTCAGCTTACGTATAACTTAAGCTTGGAATTACAAACTCTATATAGAAGTTAAATTTGTAGACTAACTTTGTAAATTTGGAACATATATTTTGGGAGGAGAGTTATAAATGGATTTGAATAATGTTGTGAGAGATCTTTATAAAATTATAGAAAGCAGAAGGGACAATCCTGTTGAGGGTTCATACACGAGTTATCTATTTAAAGAAGGATTGGATAAGATATTAAAGAAGATCGGAGAAGAGTCCTCTGAAGTTATAATAGCCAGTAAAAATTTAAATAAGCAGGAGGAGATATACGAAATAAGTGATCTATTATATCATCTCTTAGTTCTAATGGTTCATCAGAAAGTTACATTAGATGATATAGTAAAGGAGCTTGAAAAGAGAAGACAAAAAACTTTAAATAAAAAAGTCATGGGTAAAAGAGCTGATGGAGTGGATTAAAAAGATTAGTATTTTAAGGCATCTGATTCATAAATTGCATATATTGCGTATTAAGCATTGTTGTAAGATTATAGCACATAAGGACAAACTTAACTCACACGCAGAGGTATACTCACAAACTTCGGCACCCTAAAAAAGTTTTAACATCTCTAAGCTTGTCTTTTAGAAATTTAAGCAGATTATATAAACTCGCTTTGCTCAAACATATATAATCTACTAAAATTTTTCTAAAAGACTTCGCCAAGAGATGTAAAAAACTTTTTAGATGTGCCTTCAGTTTCTAAGTATACCTCTGCGTATGAGTTAAGTTTGTCCTTATAAATTATAAATCAAATGCTCAATAAAATAATTTCGCCTTTAAGGGTTTATGGCGATAGCCATATTGATTTAAAAGTCCTCTACTCCATTTAAATATAAATCATATATAATCTCACTCATTTTCTTGCAATAGTATTTGTCAACTTACATTATAATCTCCATGATTGTATTCTCTTTATAAAGGTTTTACGGACGTAGTCCTTGTATATATAACATTAATCCCGGAGGGATATTTCAAAATTACAGAAGTTATAATAAATAACGAAATTTTTCCCGGTAAAAGATTAAATATATCTAAAATTAAAATAACCTGCCCTTCACAAGAAGAACAGAGCACCCTAACGGGTTTGAAGGCTTACAGTCTTCCTTCTTTAAGTTATAGTAATGACTGTACTAATTTAATTATTAGGATATTAACTTCCCGGGTATATAGTAAAACTCACATTTAAATTTAAATCTGTTATGAAAATAGATATGCTATTTTTTGTAACTCCCATAAGTTTAAAATATCCCTCCGGGATTATATTATTCGGAGGATTACCATTCATAAAATTCCAAATCAATTAAAAATATAGAATATCGCATTAAACAATTTATTGCAAACATAAGTAAAATTTTTACGTAGTGGAGTACTGTAAGGCTGAAGACACATTTAAAACTTTTTCTATAAATTTTGACGAAGTGCTGTGAAAAACCTTAAAGTCCCGGATATCATTTAAAATATGATCTTATTCAGATTTTTTTAATTACTTCAATATATGTTTAAAATTGTAATTATAGTATAAATTACAAGGGCTAATCGCCCTAGAAACCTTGAAAGTGATATCTCACTTATTAAGCATATAACCATATATTTATGATCAATGCTTAATACGCAATATATGCAATATCTGATTTTTAATGCCGAATTTACTTGAAAATTTAGTTGTATAAAGGTATCTTAAGATTATGTATTAAATTAAATGCTTAGGAGGAATAAGGTGGATACTAGGTATGATGAATATTATAATAGACTTAAAAATTACAGTAGCTTGATTGAAAAACAAAATAAATCAATAAAAGTTACAGCATATTTCAGATTGATTACTTTTCTAATTGGATTAGTGATTACAATTTATACTTTTATTATTAAGAGCTATATTATAAGTGCAGGTGTTTTTATTATTTCAGCTGCTGTCTTTGTTTATTTGATTATTGAACACAACAAAGAGGTTTGCAGAAGAAACAATTTAGTTGCATTAAAAGAAATAAACGAAAGATCACTAAAAAGATTAAATGGAGAATGGAAATACTTTGAGGATGATGGAAGTGAATTTAAAGATAAGGAACATAATTATTCTGATGACTTAGATATATTTGGTAAATCTTCATTGTTTCAATGGATAAACAGCAGTAAAACATTTATGGGAAGAAGAGCACTTAGGGAAAGGCTTACTCATCCACTCAAGACATATGATGATGTTGGATTTACCCAAGAGTCAGTTAAAGAATTGGCTGAAAACGTAGAATGGAGACAGCAATTTGAAGCTTATGGTATGGTTATTAAGGATTTAAGTACCGATCCTGAAGAACTTTATAAATGGGGCAATGACAGAAATGGAGAATATAATAAGCCAGGATTTATTTTTACTGCAAGGTTATTGCCGTGTGTAACAATTATATTTATTTTACTTGCTTGTTTTACTCCATATTTAGATTTTAAACTTCCATGGATTATGATACTTTTACAGATGATGGTGCTGTTTATTGGATCAAAGAAAAGGAATTATGTGCTTAATAGCGTTTGCAAGTACAAAGATAATATAACTTTATACCTTAAATTGTTAAAATTAATTGAGGGCAGGGACTTTAAAAGTGATTATTTAAAACAATTAAAAAATAAGCTTACAGGAGATCAAGATGCTGTAACATCAATTAAGAAATTATCAGATATATATAGAGGAATTGCAGATAGACAGAATGCATTCTTTATAATAATCAATATATTACTATTATGGGATTATAGATGTGTGATAGAATTTGAAAAATGGAGGATTAAATGTGGGAATGATTTAAAAATCTGGTTTGATGTAATAGGTGAGTTTGAGGCACTTAATAGTATTTCAAACATCGTATATGACAATCCAGAGTGGGTTATGCCGTCAGTTGCAGATAAAAAGCTAATATTAAGGGGAAAAGAATTAGGGCATCCTCTTTTAGGAGATGAGAGAGTATGCAATGATGTTGTGATTAATAAGGATAGAAGTATCTTACTTATAACGGGATCAAATATGTCTGGAAAAAGTACATTTTTAAGAACTGTAGGTATAAATTTGGTGTTAAGTTATATTGGTGCCCCTGTGTGTGCAAGAGAGTTTGAATGTTCTTTAATGGAAATTTTTACTTGTATGAGAATAAGTGATAACTTAGAAAATAATATATCTTCTTTTTATGCTGAAATATTAAGAATAAAGAAAATTACTCAAGGTGTAAGGGAAAATAAAAAAATATTTTTCCTATTAGATGAATTGTTTAAAGGCACTAATTCTATTGACAGACATGAAGGAGCAAAAGCACTTATAAAACAGTTAGGCAGGCAAGGGGCTTCAGGACTTATTTCCACCCATGATTTGGAGCTGTCTAATTTGGAACAGGAGTATTCCAGAATAAAAAATTATCATTTTCAGGAATACTACATAGATAATAAATTAAAATTTGACTATAAACTAAGAGATGGGGTATCGACTACAAGAAATGCCTTATATTTGATTAAGCTAGCTGGTATAGATATCGAATAACATAAAAACATTAAAAGAAAAAAGGTGAATTTTATGAAAGCTGCAATTGTGACAGGAGCATCCTCCGGGATAGGTTTTGAAATAAGCAAAAGACTTTTGAATATAGGGTATAAAGTTTATGGTTTCGGAAGAGATTTTTCTAGAGTCGATTCTGAAATGGATAACTTTATAAGAATTTGCTGCGATTTGAGAGAAACACATAAACTTATAGATAATATAAAGTCAATAAAAAAGGAGGAAGAAATATACATTCTTGTTAATAGTGCAGGAATTGGGTATTTTGGTCCTCATGAAGAATTAAATCCGTATAAAATAAAAGAGATGGTGGAGGTTAATTTGGAGGTCCCGATGATACTTACAAATTTACTTTTAAGGGATTTGAAAAAGAATAGAGGGTATATAATAAATATATCATCCATAACAGCTAAAAAGTGGAGTACATATGGGTGTGCATATGCTGCATCTAAAGCAGGAATTACACATTTTTCGGAAAGTTTGTTTGAAGAAAGCAGAAAGTATGGTGTTAAGATTGTAACTATACATCCAGATATAGTTAAAACACATTTTTATGATAAGTGTAATTTTAGAGAAGGTGATGCAGATGATAGTTACATAATGCCAGAATGTATAGGTGATGCAGTTCAAAATATTTTAAGCCAAAAAGAAGGTATAATTGTAACAGATATGACGATAAGACCTCAAAGGCATATGATAACAAGAAAAAAATAATCTGCAGTTAGGTGGGAGAAGTAATGAATAAACCCGAAAGTATTTATAGCAAAGCCAGTTCCAAGAGAAGTATTTGATTATGTATCAGAGAATTGCGATTGTAAGATGTGGGATTCTGATGATGACATTCCTAAGGATGTACTTTTTGATGAATTAAGGGATGCAGAAGGGCTTTTAACAAGCGGAACAAAGATAGATAGTGAATTATTATCACATGCCCCTAATCTCAAGGTAGTAAGCAATATATCAGTTGGATATAATAATTTTGATTTGAAGGAAATGAAGAAAAGGGGTGTACTTGGTACCAATACCCCATATGTTTTAGATGATACCGTTGCGGATTTGATATTTGGATTAATTTTGTCATCTGCAAGAAGAATTGCAGAGTTAGATAGATATGTAAAACAGGGAAAATGGAACAAAGGAGACAATGAAAATTTATTTGGTATAGATGTACATCATTCTGTAATTGGAATCATAGGAATGGGAAGAATAGGAGAAAAGGTTGCCAAAAGAGCAAAATTTGGATTTGATATGGATATAATCTATCATAATAGACACAAAAAAACAAAAATTGAAAATAAATTGGGGGCGAAATATGTTGAATTAGATGAACTTTTAAGGAAGTCTGATTACATAGTGTTAATGACTCCGCTTACAAAGGAAACTGAACATATGATAAGTTATAATGAGTTTAATTTGATGAAAAAAACAAGTATATTTATAAATGCTTCGCGGGGAAAAACTGTTGATGAGGCTGCATTAATAGATGCACTTACGTGTGGAAAAATATTTGCGGCAGGACTTGATGTGTTTACGAATGAACCAATAGAGAAAGACAGCCATCTATTAAAAATGGATAATGTAGTAACAGTGCCTCATATTGGTTCTGCTACATATAGAACGCGATTAGATATGGCAAAGGTTGCATCAAAGAATTTAGTTCAGGTACTTTTAGGGAAAAAGCCTCAAAATATAGTTACTGAACTTAAAGATTAGTTATTTTAATCATTGAATTTAGGAGTAATCACTATGAATAAAACGATTGGGATATTTGCACATGTGGATGCAGGTAAGACAACATTTGCCGAACAAATACTGTATCACACAAAAAGTATTAAAAATCTCGGAAGAGTTGATCATAAAGACGCGTTTTTAGATATGCATAATGTAGAGATGGAGAGAGGAATTACTGTATTTTCTGAACAAGGAGTTTTTGAATATAATTCTTCAACTTATTATCTAGTAGATACACCAGGACATATGGATTTTTCTATGGAAATGGAACGATCAATAAATATTGTGGATTATGCGATTCTTATAATAAGTGGAACTCATGGTATACAAAGTCAGACTGAGGTTATATGGGAACTTTTAAGAAAGAATAAAATTCCTACTTTTATCTTTATAAACAAGATTGATATAAAAACTGCGGATGTTTCTTCTGTTTTAGATGAGATAAGATTAAATTTAACAGATGATATATATCTTATGGACGATTCTTCCTTTAAAGATGGAAGTATGGATACAGATCTTATTGAATTTATAGCGGAAAAAGATGAAAATCTCATAGAAATGTATTTGGAAAACGGATATGACAAAGAACTGTGGCTTAAATATGTGCAAAATCTTATTAAGCAAAATAAACTATTTCCATGTTTCAGTGGCTCTGCGTTAAAAGATATTGGAATAGATACATTTATAGAAAAACTTGATAGTTTGACATTTACTGAATATAAAAATGATCTTCCCTTTAGTGGAATAGTGTATAAGATTAGGCATGACGAAAACATGAATAAAATTACTTATATAAAAGCATTAAGTGGAATGCTTAATGTAAAACAAGAAATGCGTATTGGGAAAAATTTAAATAAGGTAAATGAGATAAGAATATATAATGGCGACAAGTTTAAAACTACAGAAAGTATCTCTGCAGGAGAATTATTTGCGGTATGTGGTCTATCATCCTCAAAAATAGGAAATGGTGTTGGAAATTTGAATGAAGATATAGACTACAGTTTGGCTCCAACCTTAAAAACTAAAGTCATAATTGATGAAAAATTAAATGCACGAGAGGTTTTAAGCTATTTTAAGATTTTAGAAGATGAAGATCCAGGTCTAAATGTAAGCTGGAATGAAAAGGCTAAGGAAATACAAGTTCATATTATGGGTGTAGTTCAACTGGAAATTTTAAAACAGATTGTGCTTGAGAGGTTTAATTTAGAGGTCGAGTTTGGATCTTGTAAAATTTTATATAAGGAAACAATTCTTAAGGGCAGTATGGGGTATGGTCACTTTGAGCCATTGAGGCATTATGCTGAGGTTCATTTAAAATTGGAACCTGGAGAAAGAGGTAGTGGAATTGTATTTAATAGTGAATGCAGTACCGAGAATCTTGAAATTGGCACTCAAAATCTCATCCGTACCCATATATATGAAAGAAAACATAGAGGTATTTTAACGGGCTCTCCTCTAACAGATTTAAAAATAACGCTTATTACAGGCAGAGCTCATATCAAGCATACCTGTGGTGGAGATTTTAGAGAGGCTACTTTGAGGGCATTAAGACAGGGACTGGAAATGTCAGAAAATATTGTTTTAGAACCATATTATCGATTTAAAATATCAGCAGATACAGAGTATATGGGAAAAATAATATCGGATATACAGAAATTAAATGGAAGTTTTAGAAATCCAGATATACATGATGGTAAAGTATTTATAAAAGGGCGTGGACCTGTATCTGAATTTATGAATTATAATTTGGAGTTTATAACTTCAACAAATGGCAGGGGAAAAATTAATTTTCAGTTTGACGGATACGATATATGTCACAATGAAGAAAAGGTTATAGAAAAAGTAGGGTATAACAAAAATGCAGATATTGAATACACATCTGCATCTGTATTTTGTTCTAAAGGACAAGGCTTCTTGGTTCCATGGGATAAGGCAAAAGAGTATATGCATTGTTTAAAATAAAATGCTATATAATATTATATATTAAGTTATTTCCAAATTTTGCCTGAAATTTCTTTTATAAGGCGAAGTTTATTCCATTGCTGTTCTTCTGTTAAAATATTTCCTTCTTCTGTGGATGCAAAACCGCATTGCGGACTTAGACAAATTTGATTGATATCAATGTATTGAGTAGCCTCTTTAATACGTTTTATAATAATATCTTTTTTTTCTAATTCACCTGTTTTGGAACTTACAAGACCTAAAACTACCTGTTTATCTTTTATGAACCTTAAAGGTGAAAAATCACCAGCGCGATCTGTATCATATTCCAAATAAAATGCATCTACATTTTCTTTCTCAAACAATATCTCAGCTATTGGAGCATAACCACCGGATGAAGCCCATCTTGAACTGTAATTTCCACGACATACATGGGTTGTAATAATCATATCCTTTGGATGATCTTCAAGAGCTTTATTATTTACTTTCAAATATAAATTTGCAATGTCCTTTATATTTGTACCTTCATTTTGTCGGTTTTCCCAATAATTTTTATCACAAAACATACCCCAGGTGCAATCGTCAAATTGGAGATTTTTAGGTTCATATCATTATTTAAGTTGATCTTTTGAGTTCCTTTTATACCAAGGAAAAAATCTAAATGCCACCATGAACGCCTAAATTCTCCATCAGTAACTATCTTGAGCCCGATTTCTTGTTCTTTTTCCACTAATTTTTTAATCTCTATATTTTCGATAGCTTCAAGTTGGTTAGCTGTTATTTTATTATTTTGAAAATCCAATCGAGCTTTTTTAATTTCACTGCTGCGAAGAAAACTTCCTACAATATCATAATGAAAAGGTGGCCTGTGTTTTGTTGTGTTTAAAACCTTGTTAATCATATTAACCTCCATTTAAATATTAAAGTAGACAATAATTCAAATCATAACTAGTTGAAATAATATCATTTAAAATATTTATATAACATAGGGCTATTTTACTCATTTTGATATCCTTATGGGTAATCCATCCAATTGTCGATATACTTTCACTTTCAATAGGTATAGATTTAATTTTATTCCCATTTAATCCGGAAACTATGATTCCTGTTCCAATTGTATAACTGTTTGTTGTAACTAGTAGATTAGTCATAGTTGCTCTATCATTCACGTGAATACTTTTTGATATTTTTGAAAGATTTAATATCTCCTCTGAAAAATTAGAAGAGTCATTATTTCCTTGTTCAAATGTTATATATGGGAATTCTTTCACATCTTCAATAGTAACACTTTTTTTATGTGCAAGAGGATGATCCTTATTAATAAAAATATATGGATTTGTATTAAAAAGTGGAGTAAATTTTAAATTGTTATAGCTAAATAAGCTATTCATAATTTTTGAATTAGTTTCATTAATATATAAAATTCCAATATCACTATGTAATGTTCTAACATCTTGAATAATATTATATGTTTTTGTTTCCTTCAAACTAAATTCATATTGTGTAAGATCAACTTTATTTATTAATTTTATAAAGGCATTTACTGCAAAAGTATAATGCTGCGTTGAAATAGAAAAGTGAATCGGTTTTAATTCTACTCCATGATATCGATTTTCTATTAACTCAGTTTGTTCTATAATTTGCCGTGCGTATCCTAGAAACTCCACACCGTCTAGAGAAATACTAATTCCACGGTTAGTTCTATCAAATATTATTATTCCGAGTTCACCTTCAAGTTCTTTTATAGCGTTTGAAAGACTGGGTTGAGATATAAAAAGTTTTTTTGCTGCTTCATTTATTGAACCACAATTTGCAATTTCAATTGCATATTTTAATTGTTGTAGTGTCAAAATGTACTCCTCCTTAAAATTTAATAATTTATCCTTTAATATTAAATTCTTGTTTTATGGAGTTCAAAGCTGTTTTTCTGGTAGTATCACTAGCAAGAAATATATCAGTTGTAACTTTGTTTTTTTATATATAGGGTTTGTAATTCCAAGTTTAAGTTATACGTAAGCTGACATTTCCAAAATGTAGGCACATTAAAAAATTTTTTAGTAAGTATTAGTGAAGTATTTTTGAAAATCTTAGTGGGTTTTATATGTTTGAGCCTGCGAGTTTATAAAATCTGCTTAGATTTTTATAAATACGAACTTAGACTTACTAGAAATTTTTTAGGTGACGAATTTTGGAAATGTCAGCTGGAGTATAACTTAAGCTTTCATTTAAAGCCCCTATATTTATAATATAACTCAATAGTGTTTTTATGTAAATTATTTAATTATAAACCTATAGTAACGGTTAATTATAATTTTAAAAGATTCCCATTATAAAATGCTGTACGCCAAGAGAGGTAAGTGCAAGGACGATCCAACATGAAAAACCTAATATAATTGGTCTTGTGCCATTTTTTATGAGCTGTATAATATTGGTATTAAGGCCAACTGATACCATGGACATTACTATTACGAATTTTCCAGCCTCCGATAAAAATTTAGATACTGAAGTCGGTATTGGCAGGAAAGTATTAATTATTGATGCAGCTACAAATCCTAATACAAACCATGGGAATATCTTAGATATGTTGTATGACATATGCTTGTCCTTGGCTTTTTTTCTCGAAGTATAAATAGCAAGTACAAGGGTTACAGGAACTATTGCTAAAGTTCTTGTGAGTTTTACTATAACTGCAAGATTACCTGCTGCATTACTGTAGGAATAACCGGCAGCAACTACGGATGAAGTATCATTAACTGCAGTACCACTCCAGAGGCCGAAACATTGATTGCTCATATTAAATATGTGACCAAGAAACGGAAATAAAAAGGCTGCGATGGCATTAAAAAGAAATATGGTGGATATGGAATGAGCAACTTCACTGTCAGTTGCGTTAATTACTGGAGCTGCTGCTGCAATAGCTGAACCACCACATATTGAAGACCCGACTCCAATCAAGGTTGCTGTTTTACTATTTATTTTTAATAATTTGCTAACAAGATAAGCAGTGATAAATGCTGCGGATAAAGTAAAAATCATTAAAATAATTGTTTGTTTACCTACTTTAAAAACATTAAAAAGATTCATTCCAAAACCTATAAGTATAATTGAATATTGAAGTAATTTTTTTGATGTATAGGTTATACCTTCATCAAGATAGCTTGGTCTATTAAAAAATGCTAAGATCATACCGAACAAAATTCCGAGTACGGGACTTCCTATGATTGGAAAAATATTCCCAATTATCCATGCCGGTACTGCTATAATTAGTGCAAATAAAATTCCTGGAAATTTATTAATTATTGTTTTCATAATATCTTCCTCCTGTCCGTTTTTTATAATACACCTTGATGTTATGTAAGTAAAATATTATTATATTATTATAATAATAAGTATATACTAATATATAGGGAGGATATTATGACTTTAAGGCATTTCAATATATTTGTTGTTGTATGTGATAAAATGAATATGACTAAGGCTGCTGAAGTACTTTTTATATCTCAATCAGCAGTTAGTCAGGCAATTTCCGAACTTGAAGATCATTATGGAGTACGACTTTTTGAACGTTTATCAAGAAAACTTTACCTGACTCAGGCCGGGAAAAAATTGTTGAGTTATGCTAGATACATTATTAAATTAAATTCAGAATTGGAAAATAATATAAAAGCTTTATGTAAAAAAGGTTCTATTCGCATTGGCGCGAGTGTTACTGTTGGGGCTTATGTTCTGCCTAAACTTGTCTCAAACTTTCAAAAGACAGATCCTGAAACTGATATAAGAGTATATGAAGAAAATACTGAAACAATTGAAAAAATGCTCCTTCACGATGAAATCGATATGGCACTTGTTGAAGGAGAAACAACAAATCCTGATATTATAAATAGACCATTTATGAATGATGAATTGGTTCTTATATGTGATCCTAATCATAGATTTGCAAAACTTTCTTATGTTGAACCTTATGAACTTGAAAAAGAAAAGTTTATTATTCGTGAAAAAGGAAGTGGAACTCGTAAGACGTTTGAAGATAAGATGACAGAGAATAAATTAAAATGGCAGGCTGCATGGATATGTAATAATACTGATACAATCAAAATTGCAGTTGCAGAGGGACTTGGGATTTCTGTTATCTCAAAAAATTCAGTAATAAATGAATCTAAAGCAGGTATTATATGTAAGGTACCTATTAAAGGAATTAGTTTTAAAAGGCAATTTAAAATAATATGCCATAAAAATAAATATTTAACGGATGCTATGAGAAGTTTCATAAATTTGTGTATTAAAACTTATAAAATAGAGGATGGTTTGTACTAAAAATTAATTTACGATCCGGGATATGTTATAGGGTTTATAAATGAAAGCTTGACTTATGCTCCGGCCGGAATTTCCAAAATACGTCACGTAAAAAATTTCTAGTAAGTCTAAGCTTGTGTTCATAAAAATCTAAGCGGATTTTATAAACTCACTTTGTTCAAACATATAAAATCCACTAAGATTTTTAAGAACTATAAATACTTTTATTCTAGTAACATATCCTTATGTGTAAACAAACCTTTTAATATTGTAGTTTATTAATGCTGGCAGCCATGTTCGTGTTCATGACAGCAGTCACCTGAATCTACAAGAGAACCATTGATCCATTTTATAGCTGTATCCTTTACATCTCCAGAGCATCCACGCAAAACATCAATTTCAGAATTTTTCAGTACTTTTACAGCACCTTCCCCCATATTACCTGCAAGCATAAGTGTAACTCCCATATCTTTAAGTACACTAGCTATATTTGATTTACAGCCGCAGCCTTCTGGTGATGGTACGATCTCACGATTGGTTATTTGTTTAGTATCCATATTAACTGTAAAAACGGTAAAATATTCACAGTGTCCAAAATGATCATCAATTTGATTTCCGTGTGATGGTAGTGCAATTTTCATATAAAATACCTTCTCTCCTAATTATTGGTTATTGGCATATGCCTCTTATGTATTATAATAATCTTATAAATGGCATATGTCAATAAAAATATTAATTTTAAATATAAAAAGGCCGTGTTAGCTATTTTAGAATTACTAACACGGCTTTTTTTATGTATATATGCTAATATTATTTAACATTATACATACCATTATTTTGCATATAATTAAATATCTTTTCTCCATGCTGTTGTTCTTCTTTTTGTATATGGTTTAATACATTGCGTGCCTGAGGATCTTTGAATTCAAAAATCGAGGTATCATAAGCTCCAGAAACATATTTTTCTGTCATAAGTAGATCTGTGCACATATCTTTTTCGCAGTTACATCCACTTGCTTGATTTGTGCTTGAAGACAAATTTTGATTTTGCTGTTGTTGGTTTTGCTGCTGATTTTGTTGTTGACCCTGTTGCTGATTCATTTGAGGAATTGTGCCGCTTAATAATTGGTTTATAGTATTGAGATGATTTTTTTCCTCCTGACCGTTTTGATTAAATATTTGTTTGAGCTGAGGATCACTTGCCTGGTTTGCATAATTGGAGTATTTTTCTATACAGATCTCCTCATGATTTTTTTGATCCTCTAATAACATTCTTTCTTTTTCTGATAAATTTATATTCATAATAATACACCTCCAATTCTATTTTGTGTTAATATTATTATTTTATACTCATGTCTGCCAGAATTGGAGTGTCTCTAAAAATATGATTAGCTAATATGTTGATTTTTTAAATTTTTTCTATAATCTTTGAATTTATCTGCTATTTCGGGATTGATTTTTATAAATTCAAGAAAATCGTTAAAACAATTCATGGTTTCTTTACTTATCGTATGTTCAATTTTTTCCGTTTCTTCTAATATATTTGTTTCAGAAATGTCAAGTATTTTTAAAAATTCTTCAATCATGTTGTGACGTTTTAATAATTCAAATCCGATAAGTTTACCTTTTTCCTCAAGCGTCAGGATACCATATTTTTTATATTGTAAAAGATTTAGTTCTGCGAGTTTTTGTACCATCTTTGTTGCTGATGGAGGTTGCACGTTAAGTGCATTTGAAAGTTCATGAATTCTTGTAAAGCCTGTTTTTAATGACAATCTATATATCATTTCAACATAATCTTCCATAGAAGCAGTAAGATGGTTATCTTCTTTTTTCATATATTCATTGAAGGTGTAAAAAGTATTTTTCGTCATAATATTCACCTGCTTTGAGTTGAAATATTTAATAGATTATATGTATAAAGAGCTAAAAAGATTACTTTAAAGTAACACTTTATATGAAAATTACATAGTCTATATTATAAAAATTAGCCTTGGCTAACAAGATTAACTTATAATAACTATTTTAGTTAACATATATTAAAAAAGAAGGTGTACTACTTTTATGCGGAATGAAAAGAATTTAATTAATTCTGTATTCAGTGAATCAGGAGATATTTCTATAAAGAATAACATAATTAGAAATAGGAATATTGGAAAAAATAAAGTACGGGAATTTACAAAATTTTTAGGACCTGCATTTGTTGTAAGTGTTGCATATATTGATCCTGGTAATTTTGCGACAAATATAAGCGGAGGTTCTAAGTTCAATTATACATTAATATGGGTCATTTTGTGGAGTAATATTATGGCCGTATTTTTGCAGACTATGTCTGCAAAAATAGGGATTGCTACGGGGCATAATCTTCCTTACATGTGTTCAAAGGTATTTCCCAAAGCTCTTAATTGGATATTTTGGATTGTTGCTGAAATAGCAGCTATGGCAACAGATTTGGCAGAATTTTTAGGCGGAACTCTTGGAATGTATTTATTGTTCCATATACCTATGATATATGCGGGTTTATTAACAGGAGTTATAACTTTTATAATATGTTGTATGGAGAAGTATGGACAAAAAGTGATTGAAATCATAATATCAGCTCTTGTAGCAATAATTTCCGTTGCTTATATAATAGAAATATTTTTGGCCAAACCTGATTGGATTCAAGTTGGAATTCATACGATAATACCATCACTTCCTAATGGTGAGGCTGTATTAATTGCTGTTGGAATGCTTGGGGCAACAGTTATGCCACATGTAATATATCTTCATTCTGAACTTGTTCAAAACAGATGCACAGATTCATCTGATGCCGGCAAGTTAAAACATTTAAAAATGGAAAAGATAGATATTGCTATAGCAATGAATATAGCCTTTATTGTAAATGCTGCAATGGTTGTCGTATCTGCGGCTGTATTCTATAAGAATGGTATAATTGTAGATTCTATACAGCAGGCTCATAAATCATTACAGCCATTAATAGGACCGTTATCCAGTGGTATATTTGGTGTAGCGCTTCTTGCGGCTGGGCTTTCATCTTCTGCAGTTGGTACTTTGGCAGGTCAAACTATAATGAAGGGTTTTGTGAATTTAAGTATACCCGTAAATTTAAGAAGATTAATAACTATGATACCAGCTCTAATTATTATTTCATTTGGGCTTAATCCAATGTACGCTCTTGTGCTAAGTCAGGTTGTTTTAAGTTTTATTTTGCCATTTCCGATAATTCAGATGTTAATTATATCTAAACGTGAAGATTTAATGGGTGCTCTAGTAAATAAACGTGTTATAAGGTTAATGGGTATTTTTATAGCATCGGTAATAATAATTTTGAATACTATTCTTATATATTTTACATTTACGGGCCTTGCTTAAAATATATAAATATATGATATAATTTTTTTAGAGTAATTTAGGGTAATATTGTAAAGATATTTGAACAAAATAGATTAATAGAATGAATAATGATTTTTGGGATGGTGTTTTATGAATAAATTTGAAACAGTACTGATAACTGGTGCATCAAGTGGTATTGGTTGTGAACTTGCAAAAATATTTGCACAGAATGGATATAATCTTATTTTGATCGCTAGAAATATTATTAAATTAAATGAACTAGCTTGTGAGTTAATGGATAAGTACAATATAAAGGTATACGTATTGCAGCAGGACTTATTAGAAAATAATGCAGCTGAAAAAGTGTATGAGAGTGTAACTAAAATTGGTAAGAATGTGGATATACTTATAAATAATGCTGGAATAGGATATGTTGGATCATTTCATAAAAAATCATTAAAAAGTGACAAAGAAATTTTAAGACTTAATATAGTTACATTAACGGAACTTACAAAATTATTCTCAAAAGATATGGTAAAATTAAAAAAAGGTAAGATATTAAATGTTGCATCAACTGGATCATTTTCTCCGGGGCCTTTTACAGCAGTTTATTATGCAACAAAGGCATATGTTTTATCATTTTCAATGGCAATTTCAGAGGAACTGAAACCGTATAATGTTATGGTTTCAGTACTTTGTCCTGGTGCTACAAGAACAAATTTTTCAAAGAGAGCTGGTAAACGTGATAATAAAATAGGAATGTCACCAGATAAAGTTGCAAGAATCGCATATTTTGGATTACTAAAAAATAAGAGAATTATAATACCCGGAATTATAAATAAAATTTTAACCAAAATTCCGGGTAACTTAGTCTATAAAGTAGTCGGTATATACCAAAAAAAGTTAATGAACTAATTTATGTCAATATTATAAAATATAATTTTGGATTTAAAGTGGAAAATTATCCTTTAGCAAAATTATCATTACCTTTTTTCCCGAAGGTTTCTTCCCAAGTTTTTTCAGCATATGGTGCGAACTCTAGAGCTGATTTCGTTATTTTTTTATGAAATTCCTCATCGTGGAGCATTTTCTCTGCACCTAAGTCATCAGGTTTTGCACCTACTTCTTTACATACATTTATTATGACATTAGTATTATCTATCATCATGCATGGTCTTAACATATTTTTGTTATAAGGTTGCATTGATCTAAGCTTTTTGAAAAATGGATTTCTAAAGGCATCAATCAAATGGTTTCCTTTTAAATTCATCGTAGAAAAATGTGAGAATATGCATGGCTCAACATCTTCATGCGAATTAATATGAAAATAATATTTACCTGCTATACATCCACCAACATATGGTGCATCATTAAAGAAGTCCAAAGTGAAATATGGCTTAGCTGCCCGTATTTCCCTACATCTCTTTCCAAGGTAATCTCTTTGCTCGGCTGTAAGCATCATTTTAAAATCTTCATCATCGCCATTAACTGGCATGAACAGAAAATACCAACTCATTTTTGAACCTTTTTCGATTAACATATCTGTGAATTCATCGCTGAGAACTGTATTTATATTGGTTCTTGTAACTGCTGAGGATACTCCAAACAGTATTCCTCTATCATGAAGCAGTTCCATAGCTTTCATAACTTTTTTATACGTTCCCTTTCCCCTACGAGAGTCTGTGTCATCCTCAAAGCCTTCAACTGAGAGCATAGGTATAACATTGCCGCATTCTTTAAGTTTATCTGCAATTTCTTCATTTATTAGGAGTCCGCTAGTAAAAGGAGTAAACATTATATCATCATATTTTTTATATATATCTAGTAGATAATCATTAAAGAAAGGTTCACCACCCAGTATGATAATATAATAAATTCCTAGATCTCTAGCTTCCCCTATAATTCTATCGACCTCTTCTGGTGGTATATCATCTTCCTTACTGAAGCTTGAGGCGTAACATCCTTTACAGTGGAGTGGGCACCTCATAGATGGACTCAAAAGCATTACGAATGGTATTTTTGTGTCTTCATTATCCATATATTCCTGCCTTTTAGGACTGGCATACCAGATTGCATTTGAGAAGAAATTTGTAAAGAATTTTTTTAAACATTTAGGATCTGTATTTTCCAAAATATCCTGTATGAATTTATGTTTTGCTGCATCATTGTTATAGTAATTCTCAACAAATTCAATTTGGGATAGCGATGATTTATTTTTAGTTAGTAATTTTATAGCCGAAAATATTTTATTCGCATTTTCACCTGGATTCTTGTCAAGATAATCAATAATTTTACTTACAATGACTTGTTTAGTAGATTTTTCTAAAGAGTTTTTTATACTCATACATAATACCCCCCTTAAGTAAATTGATTATAAAATTATTATACCACTTTCTTTCAAAATAACTCTTGAACAATTTGTTATATATTATAAACAGTTTTTATCTATTCTATACCTATGTATCAGATAAGTAAATCCTTATATTTTACATGATATTAAAAATATGGATTTTTTTATAAGCATTTTAAATATAAAACTATTTTGTATAACTATGTAATAGTTATTGTAAATAAGAGAGTTCAAGTTTAAAACTGTTCTTGAGAGTATAATTTAAGAGGGTATAAAATTTGATTAATTCTAATTATATACTGAAATGGATATAAGTTAGTGAGTAAATATATATAAAAATTCTAAAAATAAATATTAAATAAATTATAAATAAAAACAAGGGGTTAAGTAATCTATGAAAAATATTTTTAGAATTTTTAAACGAGATCTTAAAAATATATTTACAAATTATGTGGCAATAATTATAATCACAGCCTTAATAATATTGCCGTCTCTTTATGCATGGTTTAATATTGCAGCATCATGGGATCCTTATTCAAATACTAAAAATCTTTCAGTTGCAATAGTAAATTTGGATCAGGGTTCTGAGTTTAAAAATATTAAGATAAATGTTGGAAAGGATGTTATTGCAAAATTAAAAAATGATCAAAATATAGGATGGAGGTTTGTAAGTAGTGAAGATGCAAAAAAAGGGGTTAAAACAGGAAAGTATTATGCCAGCATAACAATTACAAAAGATTTTTCTAAAAATCTTTTATCCATAATCAATGGCAATGTTATAAAGAAATCAGAACTAATATACTCAGTGAATGAAAAAATAAATGCTATAGCACCAAAAATAACTAAAAATGGGGCAACGGCACTTGAGGATGAAATTACGCGAAATTTTATTCAAACATGTAGTGATACTGTGTTTTCGTATTTAAATCAATTTGGAGTAGAACTTGAGCATATAAAACCTCAGCTTCAAAATATAGCTGATATAATAATGGATATGGATAAAGGTATGCCTAAGGTTGGTAATTATATAGACACTGCTTATACAAGTTCAATTCTATTTAAACAATTTTTAGGAGATGTTCAGAAAAATGTTTCAGTAGTGTCTGATGGATTAAATAAGACTGTAGATATTGCTGAAAAAAGTAACAATTTTATGAAAAAATCGAAATCTTCATTAGAAATGATACCTTCATGGATAAAGTCAGATTTGAATAGTATGAAAGATTCCATTAATAATGCTTTAGATATTTTAAAGGACATAAAACCTCTCATTGACAATAATCAGAGTGAAATGAGAAAGAAGTTAGTTATAATTGTGGATACTTGCGATTCTATGATTAAAAAGATTGATAATAATATTGAACTTCTTAACTCTATAAATAATTATGCGGATAGTGAAATTATTTCAAATTTTATAGGTAGATTATCTGATTTAAAAAATAAATTTATAGATGAAGAAAGTAAGTTAAATAAAATTATAGGCTATATAGATGATGGAAAAGAAGTATCTGACGAAGAAATAAATTCTATATTAAATGAAGCTAATGAAATTTCAAATTTAGCTACATTTATAAATAACGATTTTAGTGAAGATACATTTTATAGAATAGAAAGTATATTAGAGGATATATCTGGTCTTTCATCAGATGGAATAGAAATACTTCAAAATGCACAGAAAAATATACCTACCATAAATAGTTTAATTATAAATGCTGAAAATGGTACCAATATGGGATCTAATATATTAAAAGATATAAAAGATAGATTTCCTGAAGCTGCAAAACATGTACATTCGGATGCCGAAAAAATAAAGAATCTTACAGAAGATAGAAGATTAAATGAAGTAATAAATATAATGGAGAGAAATGCAAAAATGGAAAGTGATTTCTTAGCAAATCCTGTGGAAATGAAGCAGGAGAGAATTTATCCAATACCTAATTATGGATCTGCTATGGCTCCATTCTATACAGTTCTTGCAATTTGGGTCGGAGCCTTTATACTGTTATCTATACTTTCTGTTGGTGTTAATGATTTTTCTAATGGTATCAAGGTTACTCCCTTAGAAAGTTTTTTTGGACGGTATCTTACATTTGCAAGTATTACTATCATGCAGGCATTAGTAGTTACACTTGGAAATTTGTTTATATTAAAAACATATGTATTGCATCCATTTTGGTATGTGATATATGGAATATTTGTAAGTATAGTTTTTATTATGATTGTATACACCCTGGTTTCAGTATTTGGAAATATAGGAAAGGCGATTACAATGATAGCGCTTGTATTACAGGTTTCAGCTTCTGGAGGAACTTTCCCTGTAGAATTAATGTCTTCATTTTTTAGATATATAAATCCTCTGCTTCCTTTCACTTATGCAATAGGAGGCATGAGAGAACTTATTGGAGGAATATTAGAGAGTACATTAATTCGTGATGTCACCATATTATGTATATATTTTTTATTGGCTCTATTTATGGGAATTTTTTTTAAGGAAAAGATAAATAAATTAAATAAAAAATTCGTAAAAATGTTTAAGCAGAGTGGGCTGGTGGAATGAATAGTCTAATATAAAATACTATTCTAAATTAAAATTTACCAAGTATTTTAAATACTTGGTAAATTTTAATAACCTGTTTAATTATTTAAGTATATAAACTTTAACAGATCTTACGCCCCAATTTTGAGCTTCTCCTTCTGAGTTGAAAAATAAATCTATTCTATTTCCTTTTATAGCTCCGCCTGTATCTTCAGCTATTGCATAGCCATAACCTTCAACATAAACCCTCGATCCAATGGGAATAACTCTAGGATCTACTGCTATGGTACTATAACCACCGGGATCTCTCCTGGTTGATGTTCCAGAGGCAGTTATGCCGTCACCTGAGTATGCAGTTGCACATATATTAACAACCCCCGAATATGAAACTGAACCAGACATACCACGTGATAATGTACCACTGACATTAGATGCAGAAGCTGATTCATTAGATGTAGATGAAGATGAAGATTGACTTGCTAATAATTGTTCTTCTTTTTCTGTTACATTACTTAAAAGTTCCTTTTGCTCTTTTATATCACTATTTAGTTTTGATAATTTAATATCATTTGTTGATTTTAGAGCTTGCAATCTTGAATTTTCAGAGTCTAAGGCATTTTTTTGATTAAGTATGGCTTGTCTCTCTACCTTTAGCTTATTGATAACGTTTTTATCAAATCCTATTACTCTAGAGACAGTATCAAGTCTTGATAGGAAATCACTCAGATTTTGAGATGATAAAATAACATCAAGGTAACTCCCAGAACCATTTATATACATAGCTCTTATCCTCTTGCCAAATAAATTTTCCTGAGATTCAGAATTCTTCTTAGCAGTTTCTAATTTTACCTGTGTATCTTTAATGTTTTTTGCAATTTTATTCATATCCTGTTTATTTTTATCAACATTTTTCATTACATTATCAATTTGATTGTTTAAATCCTGAATTTTCGCTTGTACTTCTTTTTTGCTATTTTGAGTTTGCTTTAACTCATCAGATGTATTCGTATTTGGTGAAGCAAAAACGTTACTATTTATGATCACTGATAAAATCAACGCCATAAAAATAGATAGCATTTTTTTATTCAATAGCGTTCCCCTCCTATAAGATTAATTAAAAATCGGCTACTTCCTTGCCAATGCTTTTTATTATACCATTAAAATATACCAAAACTCAAGTTACAGGAGAAAAATATTATAAATTATTCCAAAAATGTATAATATTTAAATGCAATAAATATGAATAGATTACAGTTAATGCTATAAGGATACTTAAGACATGTATATGAACAATACATTGTATATCAATATTTTTCTTTATTTTTTAAATATAAAAGTGTAAAATCTATTTTATATTAATTAGAGTATTTTTTATTTAAAATTATTTTGTTAACATTTTGTGAAGGAGTGTTTTTTTTGTTCGATACACATATTCATACCAAATTTTCAACTGACTCAGATATGAAAATAGAAAAGGCATTAAATGATGCGAAAAGAAAGGGACTTTCGCTTATAATTACAGATCACATGGATTTAAAATTTCCTAAAAAGGGTTTATTTTGTTTCGATGAAAAAAAGTATTTTGAGGAATATTCAAAATATAAGGGGAATAATTTGTTAATTGGTATAGAAATAGGGATGAAAGAAGATTGTGAGACGGAAAGCAGAAAGTTGATAAATGACAATTGTTTTGATTATGTTATTGGTTCTATACATTTAATTGATGATCAAGATCTTTACTATGGGGAATACTATTCAGGAAAGACTAAAAAACAGGCTTATGATAAGTATTTTAAAACTATGTTTGACTGTGTAAGAATGTATGACTTTATAGATAGTATGGGACATATAGATTATATATCGAGATATGCCAAATTTGACGATAAGGAAATATATTATAATGAACATGCAAATTTAATAGATTCTATATTTAATGTAATTATAGAAAGGGATCAATGTATAGAATTAAATACAAGAAGATTGAGTGATAAAACTGCTGTGAAGGGTATGATCCCGATATATAAAAGGTTCAGGGAACTTGGAGGAAGGTATATAACTATTGGATCAGATGCACACAATGTAGATGCAATAGGAATGAATTTCAAAGTTGGATTAGAGATTGCAGATATGTGTAATCTTAAAATAGTTTACTTTAAGAACAGAAAGAGAGAGTATGAAAAATACTAACTTTAAGGCTATAGGGTTTGTAACTGAAAAGTTAATCCATCCTTCGGGAGATACTGACAAAATCCAGTACTATAAATACTTTTAGTAATTCTAAAGCCCGGTATTTTGAAAATCTAATAAATATTGATAAACTCGCTGTGCTCAAACAGTATCAATATTTATATATTTTCTAAAATGCCGGGCTAAGAATTACAATAAAAGTATTTAATGTATCTATATTTTGTCAGTATCTCCCGAAGGTTAAATTAACTTTCAAATTACAAACCCTATATTATTTTTTACCCCAGAGTTTAATTAGTCTGTTTTTAATTCTGTCCTCGAAGCCATTGAATGTTGGTTTGTAATATACTGTATCCTTATGGGAATCAGGCAAATACTGCTGTTTTACAAATCCACCGTAAGAATGAGGATACATATAACCAATACCATTTCCAAGTTTAGATGCACCTTTATAATTGGCGTCTCTTAGATAGGGGGGTACACCAGAATCTCCACGTTCTTTAACATCAGTTAATGCAGAATCAATTGCAATACAGGAAGCATTTGATTTTGGTGCTGATGCTACATATATGGCTGCCTCAGATAATGCATATCTGCACTCAGGCATACCTATCATGTGTACGGCATTCATGGCATTTGTAGCAACAACCAAAGCCATCGGATCAGCGTTACCGACATCTTCTGAGGCTTGAATGACAATTCTCCTCGCTATGAACATTGGATCTTCACCGGAATCCAGCATTTTAGCTAGATAAAAAATTGCTGCATCTGGAGAACTTCCTCTGAGAGATTTTATAAAGGCACTTATAGTATCGTAATGTGAGGTTCCACTTTTATCATATAGAGATATTTTCTTTTGGATACATTCTTTTGCATCATTAACAGTTATAAATATTTTATCATCTTTTCTTGATGATGTCTTAACAGCCATATCCAAAGCATTTAAAGCTTTTCTTATGTCACCATTACTGTGTACTGCAAAATAATCAAGTACCTCGGGTTCCATTTCTATTTTTAGATAGCTAAATCCTTTCGGGCTTTTAATAGTGTTTTTAAGTGCTTTTTTTACATTATCATAAGAAATTGGTTTAAACCCAAAAATCATTGAACGTGAAAGAAGAGCATTGTTAATTTCAAAATAGGGATTTTCTGTAGTAGCACCTATTAATATGATAATACCTTTTTCAACTGCATTTAGTACACTATCTTGCTGCGCTTTATTAAATCTATGTATCTCATCAATAAACAGTATTGTTCTCTTTGAGTAGAATTTTAAGTTGTCTTCTGCTTCTTTAATAATTTTTTTTACATCGGCTGTACCTGAATTTACAGCGCTTAATTCATAAAAAATTGCCTTAGTTGTATTTGCTATAATTCGCGCAAGAGTAGTTTTCCCAACGCCAGGTGGTCCATAAAAAATTGCTGAAGAAATATTATCTGTAATTATTGCTCTATATAGCATTTTGTCTCTACCCAAGATATGTTCCTGACCGATAAATTCTTCTAAAGTCTCGGGTCTCATCCTTTCAGGTAATGGTTTTAACTCTTTATTATTTTTTTCATTAGCAATATCAAATAAGTCCATAATATCACCGCCCTTAGAACATATTTTATATCATTATACACTATACTGCAAAAATTAGTATTTTATTGTTGACAATTTTACTATGATTTGATATTATAAAAACATAAAGTATAGTAAAGTACTCAACATTAAAGGAAGTGGTTAAGTGAAGCTATCAACTAAAGGTAGATACGGTGTGAAAGCTGTGGTTGATCTGGCAATTCATTATGGTGAACCGCCATTATCCATAAAGAGTATATCCGAAAGTCAAAATATATCTGAATATTATCTCGAACAATTATTTTCTTCCTTGAGAAAGGCTGGACTCATAAAGAGTATTAGAGGAGCTCAGGGAGGATACATATTAAGTAGAGATCCAAAAGATATAACAGTAGCTGAAGTTATGACAATTCTGGAAGGACCAGTTGAAATATCAGATTGTATAGATGCAAGCAAGGAAAATGTATGCAGCAATGTTGATTATTGTGCTACAAGGCTTTTATGGACTAGGATAAAGCAAAGTATTGACAATGTGATGGAATCGACCACACTTCAAGATATGGTAGATGATTATAAACAAATGAATTTAAACAAAGTGAAGGGAGATAATTTATAAATGGATAAAAAAATTTATATGGATTATTCAGCAACTACTTATACTAAGCCGGAGGTATTGGAAGAGATGCTTCCTTACTTTACCGAGTATTTTGGGAACCCATCTTCTTTGTATTCTATATCAGATGAGCCTAAGAAGGCTATAGATAAAGCTAGAGGAAGAGTTGCAAAAGCTTTGAATGCTGAAAAAAGTGAGATATTTTTTACAGCAGGAGGTTCAGAGAGTGATAACTGGATACTAAAGGGAATAGCATTTGCAAATAAAAATAAAGGAAATCATATTATAACAACTAAAATAGAACATCATGCTATATTAAATGCATGTAAATTTCTCGAAAGAAATGGATTTGAAGTAACATATCTTCCAGTAGATGAATATGGTTTTATAAATTTAAATGATCTGAAAAATGCTATTACAGATAAAACTATATTGGTTTCGATAATGTTTGCTAATAATGAGGTAGGAACTATTCAACCTATCGAAGAAATAGGCAAGATATGCAAAGAACATAAGATATATTTTCACACAGATGCAGTTCAGGCTGTTACACATGTAAACATAGATGTCAAAGCGATGAACATAGATGCACTTTCGATGTCAGGACATAAATTTTATGGACCTAAGGGAATAGGAGCTATGTACTTAAGAAAAGGTGTAAAAATAGAGAATCTTATTCATGGTGGAGAGCAGGAAAAAGGTAAGAGAGCTTCGACTGAAAATGTTCCTGGAATAGTTGGAATAGGGAAAGCAATAGAGTTAGCTACGAATGAAATGGAAAAAGAATCAGCAAGGCTTTCGAAACTTAGAAATAATCTGCTCGAAAATATACCGCAAATGATACCTTATACTAGAATAAATGGACCAATAGGAAAGGACTTAGATAAAAGGTTACCTGGAAATGCTAATTTTAGTTTTATAGGTATAGAAGGTGAAACACTTTTACTTGATTTGAATGATTATGGTATAGAGATTTCAACAGGAAGTGCTTGTGCATCAGCTTCACTGGATCCATCACATGTACTTCTATCTTTAGGATTGCCTCATGAGATAGCACATGGATCAATGAGACTAAGTCTTGGAGCAGGAACTACAGAAGAGGACGTAGACTATGCACTTAAAGTAATTCCTAAGGTTGTTAAGAGAAGAAGAGATATGTCACCACTTTGGGAAGAATTTTTGTCAAATGAGAAAAATAAGAAAGAAGGTAAATAATTATGATGTATAGTGAAAAAGTTATGGATCATTTTAGAAATCCTAGAAATGTAGGAGAAATTCCTGACGCGAATGGTATAGGAGAGGTTGGAAACCCACAATGTGGAGATATAATGAAAATGTATATAAAGGTTGAGGATAATGTCATAAAGGATGTTAAATTTAAGACATTTGGCTGCGGTTCTGCAATAGCTTCTTCAAGTATGGCTACTGAACTTATAAAGGGAAAGACATTAGAGGATGCATGGAGTCTTACAAATAAAGCGGTAGCTGAAGCATTAGACGGACTTCCACCAGTAAAAATACATTGTTCAGTTTTGGCGGAAGAGGCAATTCATAAAGCAATAAATAACTACAGAGAGTCAGTAGGACTAGAACCTTGGGATTTAAAAACACATTCAGAGACTATTCATGAACATGTTCACGGAAATTAATAACTTGTTTCTAATATAACCTCTTTTTAAAGAGGTTATATTTTTTTTGTATTTGGGAAAAATACCATAGAGAATTTGTATTTAGGAGATGTGCATTATGTATAGATCTAAGGATTTTATGCTTATGGAGGTAATAGATTTAACTGGTAAAAAGCTTGGACTTATAAATGATATTATTGTAGATTTTGATAGCAGAAAAGTACTTGGGTTTAGTGTATCATCTAATAATTGGTTCGGAAAAAATATTAGTATCTTGTTTGAGGATATTGTAAGTTTTAATTCTGTGATGATAGTTGCAAAAGCTACAAATGGTGATTTCTTAAATTTTAAGGATGTAAAAGGAATAGATGTTCGTGATAGAGAAGAGAATATAATTGGCATAGTAGAAGATATAATGTTTGAAGAAAAGAAATTTAATATACTTACATTGGTGGTATCGACAGGTATTATTAATAATTTTATATACGGGAAAAAAATAGTACTTGTAAAAGATATAATACTTGGGGATAAGAATATTTTTTTGAATAAGAGAAGTGAGAATGTAAGTTTATTGAGTTTGCCACATCGATTATTTAAGGAAGATGATTTAGATGAAGGTAGATTATAAAAGCAAAAAAATAAGATATATTTTATCTGCACTTATAGGTTTGTTAATAATATATCTTCTAATAAAAAGTATTATAATAAGAGAAGTAGTATACCTGGTTTTTATTTCTTTTATCATATCATATGCATTAAAACCTGTACAAAAATATCTAGAGGGATTTGGTCTAAAGAGCAATTATAGTGCACTTATTATCATATGTGTATTGACATTTATATTTATTTTAGGTATAGGTATTTTAATACCATCTATAATTAGAGAAGGTTCAAATATAAGTGATGCTGTGAGCGGGATTCAGAATTTTATTGATAATTTATACTATAAAATAAAAATAATAAGTAATAATCCAACTATATATAGAATAATGAATGATTTGTCACTTAAAGTAAATCATCAGATTACATTAGCAGGATCAAGATTGTTTGATGTAATACTTAATATGGGGGGAAATTTAATGGCATTTGCTATTATTCCGATAATATCATACTATTTTTTATCAGATGCCAATAATATAAATAACACGGCTTTAAATTTTTTCCCGGCAAAAAGCAGAAATATAATAAAAAAAATTAGCTTAGATATAGATAAAGTACTTGGAAAATATATATTAAGTCAATTGTTTTTGTGTGCAATTATCGGAGCATTTACGTTTATTATACTTATGTTTTTTAAGGTGGATTTTCCTGTAATATTGTCTATGTATAATGCATTTATGAATATAATTCCGTATTTTGGACCGATATTTGGAGCATTCCCGGTTATTTTTGTTGCATTAATAAGGTCACCGCAAAGTGCACTGTGGGTTACAGTCTGGCTTTATATACTACAACAGGTAGAAGGAAATATACTATCACCTAAGGTTACAGGAGATAGTGTAAGTATGCATCCTCTGATGGTAATAATTTTATTGATTTTAGGCGGGAAAATAGCAGGATTCATGGGAATGATACTTGCAATTCCAATTGGAGTAATAATTAAAGGAATTTATGATAATATAAATTATTACATATTTTAATGGTTTGATTTTATAGTTAACTCTATATTGACATATTGTAAAGTTTTGCTTATAATCATATAATAATCAAGTAAAAATGTAATATTATTGATGATGATCAGGAGAAGTAAATATATTTCTGCACTTAGAGAAAAAGTGGTTGGTGAAAACTTTTTGAGAATAATATTGAAGCAGCCCGGGAGTTATGTTATAAATGAGTTCACAATTAATATTTGTGTAATTAGGGTGGTACCGCGGAGTAGCTTTCGTCCCTTGGGGATGGGAGTTTTTTTTATGAAATTAATACATTAGGAGTGATGAAAATGGAAAATTTGGGACTAAATGATATAAGAGAGAAGTATTTAAGCTTTTTTGAAGAAAAAGAACATTTAAGAATGCATAGTTTTTCTCTTGTACCTAAGAATGATAAGAGTCTACTTTTAATTAATGCTGGTATGGCTCCACTGAAACCATATTTTACTGGACTTAAAACTCCACCTAAAAAGAGAGTTGCTACATGCCAAAAATGTGTAAGAACTGGGGATATAGAAAATGTAGGAAAAACATCTAGACACGGAACTTTCTTTGAGATGCTCGGAAACTTTTCTTTTGGTGATTATTTTAAAAGAGAAGCAATTTCATGGGCCTGGGAGTTTATAACTAAAATTTTAAAATTGCCAGAAGATAGATTGTATGTGACTATATATCTTGATGATGATGAAGCATTTGAAATTTGGAGCAAAGAGATTGGTGTGGATGAATCAAGAATATTTAGACTTGGAAAAGAGGATAATTTTTGGGAACATGGTGTAGGGCCGTGTGGACCCTGTTCTGAGATACACTATGATAAAAATATTGAAAGAGGAATAATAAAGACGGTAGATGAATTCATAAAAGCTGGGGATGATGATAGAGTAATTGAGTTTTGGAATCTTGTATTTACTCAATTTGATAAAGATGAGGAAGGAAATTATAACAGACTTGCAAATCCAAATATAGATACAGGAATGGGACTTGAAAGGATGGCAACTATAATGCAGAACAAGGAAAGCATATTTGAGGTCGATACAATTAGAAATATTTTAGATGAAGTATGTAAGATTGCTAATGTTAAATATGATGAAAATTCGAAAGAGGACGTATCTATTAGAGTTATAACTGATCATATAAGAAGCTTGACTTTTATGATTTCAGATGGCATATTACCCTCAAATGAGGGGAGAGGGTATGTTCTTAGAAGGCTTTTAAGAAGAGCTGCCAAACATGGAAAATCACTAGGAATAAATAATGCCTTTTTGTATAAACTAGCAGATGTAGTTATAGATAATTCGTGTGGAAATTATCCTGAGTTATCAGAGAAAAGGGATTATATAAAGAGAGTTATAAGCCTTGAAGAACAGAGATTTGATGAAACTATAGACAGTGGAATGCAGATTTTAGATGAATTTATGAATGATATGCTTGAAAAAAGGCAAACAGTTTTATCTGGTAAAAAAGCATTCAAATTATATGACACATATGGATTCCCTATCGAATTAACGGAAGAGATACTCGAAGAAAATGGAATGTCAGTTGACTTGAAAGAATTTGATGAGGAAATGGATATACAGAGAAAAAGAGCTAGAGCAGCAAGAGAAGAGACAAATTATATGGGAACAGAAGATACTATATTAAATAAAATACCACTTGATATAGAAACTGAGTTTGAAGGGTATAATAATATAGAGTATACTTCAAAAGTTATACTTTTAGTTAGGGATGAACAGTTCGTTGATTCACTAAATGAAGCAGATGATGGAATAATTGTAGTTCAACATACCCCTTTTTATGCAGAAATGGGTGGTCAAGTAGGTGATACTGGATATATATATAATGACTCCTTTAAGGGAAGAGTAGTAGACTGCAAAAATAATATTTCAGGTAAAATACTACATTTTATAAAAGTTGAAAAAGGCAGTGTAAAGTTAAATGATAATGTAAATTTGGCTGTTGATGAAGAACGTAGAAATAAAATAAGAAGAAATCACACTGCTACACATATTTTGGATTCGGCTCTGAAAAGAGTTTTAGGTGATCATGTACATCAGTCAGGTTCATATCTTGATGATGAAAGGTTGAGATTTGATTTTAATCATTTTAAGGCTTTGAACAGTGATGAATTAAAGAGTGTTGAGAGACTTGTAAATAAGACTATAATGAGTGGATTAGAAGTAAATACCCGTATTATGAATCTTGAGGAAGCAAAAAAAATTGGTGCAATAGCTTTATTTGATGATAAATACAAAGATGAAGTTAGAGTAGTTTCGGTTGGAGATTTTAGTATGGAGTTATGTGGTGGAACACATGCAGTTAATTCATCTGAAATAGGATTATTTAAAATAGTATCTGAAACTGGAATTGCAGCTGGTATAAGGAGAATAGAAGCTATTACAGGATTTAGAGCATTAGATTTTGTTGAAGGCAAGAGTGATTTATTAAAACAGGCAGCAGAAAGATTAAAGTGTTCTGATAAAGAAATAATTCATAAGATTGACCTTCAAATGCGAGAAATAAAAGAAAAGGATAAACAAATTGAGAAATTAAATGCAAAACTAGCAGGTGGTGCAGAAGACGAGATAATTAAGAATGTCAAGGAAATAAATGGTATAAAATTATTTACCGGAGTAGTGAAGGATGTTGAAGGTGATGCGCTTAGAACTTTAGCAGATAAAGTTAGAAGTAAAGGTGGAGATTGTGTAGTATTGTTATGCAGTATAGCAAACAATAAGCTTCAGTTTGTAGCTATGGCATCTAAAAATACTCTAGCTAAAGGAGTACACTGTGGAAAACTTATAAAAGAGGTTGCAGCTATTGCAGGAGGAAGTGGTGGAGGAAGACCAGATATGGCTCAGGCTGGTGGAAAACTTCCTGAAAAGGCATATGAGGCAGTAGAAAAAAGTGCTATGGTTATGGAAACATTAGTCAAATAGTATACATTTTTAAAAATATGTTCTATAATATACTTATTAGAATATTAGCGAGGTGATATAAATGGGCAATGATAATACTATTCAGTTTGATATATCCAAAAACAAAAGGGATTTAACTAAGGAGATATTGACTGAAGTTTACGATTCGCTAATTAAAAAGGGATATAACCCTGTTAACCAATTAGTAGGATATTTAATCTCTGGTGACCCCACTTATATAACAAATTATAATGGAGCAAGAGCACTAGTAAGAAAGCTTGAAAGAGATGAAATTATGGAGGAAGTTCTAAAAGCTTATTTGGGGATAAAATAAAAGTGCCCTTAAAGGGGCATTTTTGTTTTAGGTTAAATAGTTATTTATTATGTATGCAAATTAGGAGATTTTTATGAGAATACTGGGATTAGATATAGGTGACAGGACTATAGGAGTGGCTGTAAGTGATCCTCTTGGCTTTACTGCACAGGGTATTACTACTATAAGAAGAAAAAGTGAAGAGAAAGATATAGAAAAATTAAAGCAAATTTGTTTAGAATACGAGGTAGATACTATTGTTTCTGGATTACCCAAAAATATGAATGGAACTTTGGGACCTCAGAGTGAGAAAGTATTAAAATTTTGTGATATTATAAAAGATAATATAGATTTACCTATAAAGATGTGGGATGAAAGATTAACCACCGTGGCAGCTCATAGAGCAATGTTAGAGGCTGATTTGTCTAGAAATAAAAGAAAAAAAATAGTAGATAAAATGGCTGCTACTTACATATTGCAAGGTTATTTGGATGGTATGGCTAATAAGAAAGATTCATAGTACAGCTATTATAGAGAGGTGAAAATATGGAAAATGATGCAATGACAATAATGGTAAATGATGAAGATGGAAATGAAGTTGAATTTAGAGTTATAACAAAATTGGATATTGAAGATAATGAATATGTCATTGTTGTACCTGAAGATGAAAAGGATTATGATGAAGCTGTGGTACTTAGGATAGACAAAGATAGTGAAGGAAATGATGTATTAGTGACAGTTGATGATGATGAATTTAATATGGTACAGGAAGCTTATTACACGTTATTTGATGACGAATAATCTTATAAGTTAATAGAAAGGTAATATCTTTAAATCTTATATTTATATAATTTAAGTTGCAATTTATTATTCATATGATACATATGAAGTTAAAATATTATGGAAACGGGGTAGAAGTATAATGTCAAAACTTTCACCTGGAGAAGTAGAGAGACTTAAAAATAGTTTAAAAGAAAAAGGATATAAGCTGACACCGCAAAGAAGAGCTATAGTTGATATAATAATAAGAAATGAAGGAAGTCATCTTACTACGGAGGAGTTATATGATCTAGTAAAAAAGGATTGTCCAGAGATAGGTCTTGCTACGGTTTATAGGACAATTCAATTATTAGAAGATCTTGGAGTAATATGTAAATTAGATTTGGATGATGGATGCGGAAGATATGAATTAGTACATCAGGAAGAAAATCATCAGCATCATCACCTTATTTGTAAAAATTGTGGAAAAGTACTTGAAGTACAAGCGGATTTATTAGAGGGTTTGGAAAATGAAATTGAATCTAAGTATGATTTTAAGATAACTAACCACAGTTTGAAGTTTTATGGAATATGTAGCGAATGTAAAAACATTAAAAATAAATAATTAAAAAAGGAGGAAAGATTTTTTTGCGCAAGGAAAAGGAAAAAATAAAAATTATTCCATTAGGCGGATTGAATGAAATCGGGAAAAATCTTACGGTCATAGAATATAAGAATGATATAATCGTAATAGATTGTGGATTGAAGTTTCCAGATGAAGAAATGTTAGGTATTGATGTAGTAATACCAGATACAGGATATTTACAAAAAAACTTGGATAAAGTGAAAGGGATATTTCTAACGCACGGTCATGAAGATCATATTGGTGCGTTGCCTTATGTATTAAAAGAGGTAAATGTACCTGTATATGGGACTAAATTGACATTGGGGATCGTGGAAACAAAATTAAAAGAACACAATATGTTGGATTCTGTTGACTTAAGATGTGTTAAACCGAAGGATATAATTAAACTTGAAAATTCGTCTGTGGAGTTTATAAGAACAAGTCATAGTATTGCAGATGCGGTTGCAATTGCAATACATACCCCACTTGGAGTGATTTTGCACACCGGTGATTTTAAGATAGACTATGAACCTATCGATGGACACGTTGCTGATCTCGCCCGTTTTGCTGAATTGGGTAAGAAAGGTGTATTAGTCATGCTGGCCGATAGTACTAATGTTGAAAGACCAGGATATACAATGTCGGAAAGTACAGTAGGTAATACTTTTCAGAAAATTTTCTCAGAGGCAAAGGGAAGAATAATAGTTGCAACCTTCGCTTCTCATATACACAGAATACAGCAGGTGATTACGGCTGCAATGAAATATGATAGAAAGGTTGCAATATCTGGAAGAAGTATGGAAAATATTATGGAAGTAGCGATGGAGCTTGGCTATATAAAGGCGGCAAAGGATATATTTATAAATATTGACAGCATAAATAAATATCCGGAAAATAAGGTAACTATTATAACGACGGGCAGCCAGGGTGAGCCTATGTCAGCACTTTCAAGGATGGCGGCTTCTGAGCATAAAAAAGTTAATATAATTCCAGGAGATATGGTGGTAATATCCGCATCACCTATACCAGGAAATGAAAAATTAATTTCAAGGGTTATCAATCAATTGTTTAAAAAAGGTGCTGATGTTATATATGAAGCATTGGCTGATGTACATGTTTCAGGTCACGCCTGTCAAGAGGAATTGAAGCTTATGCATACACTTGTAAAACCTAAGTTTTTTATTCCTGTTCATGGAGAGTATAGACATTTAAAACAACATGGTGAGTTGGCAGTAAAACTTGGTATGAATAAAAATAATATAGTTATAGCAGACAATGGGGATATTATCGAAGTATCGCGTGACAGCATACGAAAAAATGGAGTTGTTATGTCTGGACAGATATTTGTAGATGGTTTAGGCGTAGGCGATGTTGGTAACATTGTACTCAGGGATAGAAAACATCTTTCACAGGATGGTATATTAACGGTAGTTGTAACAATAGAAAAACAGACTGGAAATGTTATAGCTGGTCCTGATATTATATCCAGAGGATTTGTATACGTCAGAGAGTCTGAAGATCTAATGGAAGAGGCTAGAGAAATAGTAAGAGGTGCTCTTAAAAAATGTGAAGAAAAGCATATAACTGAATGGGCAAGTATAAAGTCGAATATAAAAGAAGTTTTAAGAATGTTCTTATATGAAAGGACGAAGAGAAAACCTATGATATTACCTATAATTATGGAAATATAATACTTAATCTTTTTACCAGGAGTGTTTTTATGAATATATATGATAAGGCGAATGAACTCGCAGCAGAACTTAACAAATGCAGTGAAGTTGTAAAATTAAGAAAAGCATCTGAGAAAATTAAAGACAATAAAGAAGATAAAGATGTTTTAATTGAATTTAGAAAATTACAAGTGGAAGCCTATTCTCAGCAGATGAAAAATGGTGATGTATCTGATGCAACAAAAGAGAAAATTAAAGGCATAGGTTCGTTGATATCGTCGAATCCATCTGTTAATGAATATCTTCAAGCAGAGCAAGAGTTTAGTATTATGTGGAATGAACTAATAAAAATTTTGAATGATGTTATAGGTATTGATTTTTCTTTTGGAGAAAAATGATACTAATAAGTTGACTTTTTAAATTTATGATACTAAAATAGATATGGTAATGAGTGAAGATTGGATACCTGAGAGTATCCAATTTTTTTGAGCGTTTGAAATAAGTGTATTTGTAATTGTTATGAATGTAATTCAAATATATATTGGATTTTAATAAAAAAGGTGGAGGAACTATAATGAATTTATTTACAAGAAATGATATAAGGAACGTTGCAATTATTGCACATGTCGATCATGGTAAAACTACTTTGGTTGATGCACTTTTAAAACAGAGTAATGTTTTCAGAGAGAATGAGAAGGTTCAGGAGAGAGTGATGGATTCAAATGATCTCGAAAAAGAAAGAGGAATTACAATATTATCTAAAAATACGGCTATTGTACATGATGGAATTAAAATAAATATAGTAGATACTCCGGGTCATGCTGATTTTGGTGGAGAAGTTGAACGTGTACTTAAAATGGTTGATAGTGTGCTTCTAGTAGTAGATGCATATGAAGGACCAATGCCTCAAACTAAATTCGTTTTAAAAAAGGCTCTGGAGCTTAATTTGAACCCTATAGTTGTTATAAATAAAATAGATAGGCCAGATGCAAGGCCGGCAGAAGTTTTGGATGAAGTATTTGATTTATTTATAGAATTAGGAGCAAATGATGAACAATTGGATTTCCCATTGGTTTATTGTTCTGCAAAAGCTGGATTTGCCAAGAAAGAATTAGAGGATGATTCTAAAACCATGGAACCTTTGTTTGATGCTATAATAAAAAATGTTCCAGCACCAGAAGGTCATCTGAACATGCCGCTTCAATTGTTGATTACGACTGTTGATTATAATGAATATGTTGGAAAAATAGGAATAGGTAAAATTGAAAGAGGATCTATAGATAAAAATGAGCAAGTTGTTTTAATAAGAAAAGATGGAAAAGTAGAAAATGTAAAAGTATCAAATTTATATGTATACAGCGGATTAAAGAAACAAGAAGTTAATGAAGCTAAATTAGGAGATATAGTGGCAGTTTCAGGTATACCTGATATAAACATAGGGGAAACAATAGCTGATCCCAGTGATCCGGAAGCTCTTCCATTTGTAGATATAGATGAACCAACACTCAGCATGAACTTTATGGTTAATAATTCGCCTTTTGCAGGACGTGATGGAGAATATGTAACGTCGAGACATTTAAGAGATAGACTTATGAAAGAATTGGAGACGAATGTATCACTTAGAGTTGAAGAAACAGATTCACCAGATTGTTTGAAAGTAAGTGGAAGAGGAGAACTTCACCTTTCAATATTGATAGAGACTATGAGAAGAGAAGGATTTGAATTTCAGGTTTCCAAGGCTACAGTAATATTTAAAGAGAAGAATGGGAAAAAACTTGAACCAATTGAATACTTGACAATAGATGTACCTGAAGAATTTATGGGAATTGTCATGGAAAAACTTGGGCCTAGAAAGGCTGAAATGGTGAATATGACATCTGCTGTAAATGGTTATACTAGGTTAGAATTTAAAATACCTGCAAGAGGTTTAATTGGTTTCAGAAATGAATTTATGACTGATACAAAAGGTAATGGAATAATGAACCATGTATTATCAGGATATGAGGAATATAAAGGGGAAATTCCAGAAAGAACTAGAGGTTCACTTGTAGCATTTGAAGATGGAGTAACAATCACGTATGGATTATTTAATGCTCAAGAAAGAGGAATTTTGTTTTTGGAACCTGGTGTTGATGTTTATGAAGGAATGGTAGTTGGAGAATGTTCAAGGGCTGATGATATAGAGGTTAACGTATGTAAAAAGAAGCATTTGACAAACACAAGGTCGTCAGGAGCAGATGAAGCTTTAAAATTAATACCAGTTAAACACATGAGTTTAGAGCAATCGCTTGAATTTGTGGCTGCAGATGAACTAGTTGAAATTACACCTAAAAGAATAACAATAAGAAAGAAGATATTAGATACTGATCTTAGAAAAAAGGCATCAAGAAGAAAATAATATTGTTACTTAGTGGCTATAAATACAGATATTTATATCTGTATTTTACCATTTATTTATATAAAGAAAAGATATCTGGAGGTAGGAATGAGTGGTATTACTTATGATTATATGGAGAAATATATACAGTCACTTATAGAAGATAATATTGGTGTATTAAAGGAATTAGAAATGTATGCCAGTGAAAATTCTGTACCTATAATCCATAGAGAAGTAGCTAAATTTTTAGAACTTATGATACATATAAAAAAACCTTCTAGAATACTTGAACTTGGAACTGCTATAGGATATTCCTCCATATTAATGAGTTTAGCTTCTAATAATAAAGCTAAAATTGATACTATTGAAAGAAACTTAGATATGCTCAAAACGGCTAGAGATAATATAAAAAATTATGGTTTTATGAATAGTATAGATATTATTGAAGGGGACTGCATGGAAGTTCTTAAAGATTTAGATAATGAGTATGATTTAATATTTATAGATGCTGGGAAAGGCCATTATAACCACTTTCTTCCTGAATGTTTAAGACTCTTAAAGCAAGATGGTATAATAATAGCTGATAATGCTTTATTTAGAGGGATGGTTGCTAGTGATAAATTAGTTGCTAGAAGAAAAATAACTATTGTCAAGAGGATGAGAGAATATCTAAGGCTTGTATCGGATAATAAAAAATTTATAACATCTGTTATACCTATGGGAGATGGTATTGCAGTAACTACAAGGAGGAATTAATTTGAAAAAACCCGAATTGTTAGCGCCAGCTGGAAATTTAGAAAAACTTAAAACTGCTGTAGACTTTGGTGCAGATGCAGTTTATCTTGGTGGAAGTAAGTTGAATTTAAGAGCATTTGCAGATAATTTTACAGACGATGAGCTTTATGAAGGTGTAAAATATGCGCATGATAGGTCCAGGAAAGTGTTTGTTACCGTAAATGTATTCCCGAGAAATTCAGATTTTAAAGGGCTAGAAGAATATCTTAAAACTCTTTATGAGCTAAGTGTGGATGCAATTCTGGTTTCTGATCCAGGTATACTTGTTACAGCAAAACAAGTGGTTCCTAATTTGACAATACATTTAAGTACTCAGGCAAATAGTGTAAACTGGAAAGCAGCACAATTTTGGCATGAACAAGGTGCTAAGAGGATAGTTTTAGCTCGAGAACTTTCGATGAAAGAAATTGAGGAAACAAGGACTAATGTTTCTAAGGATTGTGAGTTAGAAGTTTTTGTTCATGGGTCAATGTGTATATCTTATTCTGGTAGGTGTCTGCTTTCAAATTACATGACAGGAAGAGATTCAAATAGAGGACAGTGTGCCCAACCTTGTAGATATAAATATTATTTAATGGAAGAGAAAAGAAAAAATGAATATTTTCCGGTGTTTGAGGATGAAAAAGGTACATATATAATGAATTCAAAGGATTTATGTATGATTGAACATATACCAGAATTAGTGAATTCAGGAGTCAATTCGCTGAAAATTGAAGGAAGAATGAAAAGTTCCTACTATGTTGCAGCTGTTGTAAAATCATATAGACAGGCGTTAGATGCATATTTTGAAAATCCTGAAGGTTATAAATTTCAACAAAAATGGCTCGATAATTTAATGAAAGTAAGTCATAGGGCATATCACACAGGTTTTTATTTTGGACAGCCAAATCAAGTTTATGAAACGTCATCATATATAAGAGATTATGATATAGTTGGTAAAGTTAAGAATTATGATGGAAATTCACATATTGCTACTATAGAACAGAGAAATAAAATATTTGAGGGAGATAAAGTTGAAATTTTAAGGCCTGAGGGAGATAATTTTGAGATTTGTGTCAAAGATATAAGGAATGATGTTGGAGAAAGAATCGATTCTACACCGAATGCTCAGATGATTTATACAATAGTATCAGAAGTTAAATTAAAAAAAGATGATTTAATTATAAAAAGTAAAAGATAAATATGAATAAAATACCTTATTTTGGGCAAAATTTTAGTTTGAAGTGAGGTGTTTTTTTTTGATAATTAAATTAAGTAAAATTACCATAAAAAAGAGAACTCTGTTTATATTTGTAGTATTAATTTTGATAATTATTGCATTGTATATCAATATAGTGAGACTGCAATGTTTTAATTCAAATAGATTATCAGTTATGGCTGAATCCCAATATTCATATAAAGAGGATTTAACTGATACAAACTTTTTATTATTCGATTGTAATGGAAAGCAGCTTATAAACTATAATAAGAAGTATTATGCTGTTATTTCACCAGACATATTTGGCAAGGATAATATAGATACAAAACAGAATGAGATATTGACCCTTATGTACATACTTAGAAATTATAATAGTAAATACGATCTATCTAAGGAGGAAATTTTAAATAGTAGCCAAAAAATTTATTATCCAATTGATGAAAATACTTATAACAAACTTAAAAATATAAAGGATATAAAGGGATTTTATACTTATATCTACTCAGAATCGGAGAAAGGTGATACATGGAAGCTCGAAAATCTTTTGATGAATAATAAAAAACCTGACGGGAGTACTATGAAATCGCCTAAATCCCTTGAGGGACAAATTTTTAAAAAAACACAAAATAATAAAAAACCTCAGCTTGTGATAAATAGGGATGTAAATGGTAAAATAATAAGTCAAAAAACAGAACTTCCTGAAAATAATACAAATGTTAGGTTAACAGTTGATAAAGAAATGGAAGATAAAATAAAAGATATATTAAATAACGATAATAATAAAAAGTATAGTCAAATAGGTGTTGTTTTAATGGAGGCTGATACTGGAAAGATAAAGGCAATGGTTCAGAAGGATGATAGTAAGCCTAATATAAATCTTGGGGCATCTACAAATCACGGATTTTTTCCTGGCTCTATTTTCAAAGTAATAGTTGAAGAAGCTGGCCTGGATAGAAAGAGTATACAGGCAGATGAAAAATTTAGTTGCAGAGGTTTTTATGAAATGGAAGATGACAAAATGCATGGAAGTTTGACACCAAAAGAAGCATTAGCTGTATCATGTAATGATGTATTTGCACAAATAGGTGCGAAGGTTGGGTTTAATAATTTTTATGATAATGCAACTTCTCAGGGATTATTTCAAAAGATTTTAGGTCTTGATTGTGAAGAGGCAGGAAATTGTGAGGTTAAGGATCCTAAAGTCAGTGATGGAACTCTCGGACTTATGTCTATAGGACAAAATATAAGAATAACGCCAGTAGAGGCTATAAGTATAGCTAATACAGTTGCAAACAATGGCGTGTATGTTAAACCAACAATAGTCGATAGCTATGTTAATGATGATAATGAGAAAATTCAAGGAATAGATATCAATGAACGTCAAGTTATAGACAGGTCGACGGCACAGATAATGAAAGATCAAATGCTTAATGTAGTTAAAAATGGAACAGCAAAACAAGCTTACATGCCAGAATGTGTGATTGGAGGAAAAACAGGAAGTACACAGAGGATGGAAACTGTAAAGAATAGTAATGTAGTAAAAGAACATTCTGATGGATGGTTTGTAGGTTTTTTTAATATTAAAGGTAAGGTTTATTCTATGGTAGTGTTTGTAAAGGATATTGATAAAGATAATGATAGTGGTGGAACCACTGCTGTGCCAATTTTCAAAAGTATAGTACAAAAACTAAATAATAATTAAAAAAAATGTATGCACTTTTTTTAAAATATAATCATAATATATTAATAAGCACTAGTGGGAGGACTATCTTTTGTTTCTAGCAAATTGCCTATTAGGTATAATTGGTAATATGTTTTTTTTAACTGCATATGTAACGAATAATACTTCGTTTCCACAACCATTAAGTGATAAAGAGGAACAGTACTATTTAAAGAAACTTAAAGATGGAGATATTTTAGCTAAGAGTATATTAGTTGAAAGAAACTTAAGATTAGTAGCACATATTGTAAAAAAGTATTCTTATCCTACCAAGGATCTTGATGATTTGATATCTATAGGAACAGTGGGACTTATCAAGGCTATTGATTCTTTTGATGCTTCAAAAGGAACGCGTCTTGCTACTTATGCGGCTAAATGCATAGAAAATGAAATACTCATGCTTATAAGAAATAATAAAAAAACTAAGAATGAAGTATATTTGCAGGATCCTATAGGGGTAGATAAAGAGGGCAATGAAATATCACTTATGGATATACTAAGTAGTGATGAGAATTCAATAATAGAAATAGTTGAAAGCAAAATACAGGTGAAAAAATTATACTCAAAAATCAATACATGTCTTTCAGAGAGGGAAAAAAATGTTGTTCAAATGAGATATGGTTTATTAGAAGGAAAGCCTAGGACACAGAGAGAGATAGCGAAAATTCTTGGAATATCCAGATCCTATGTATCCAGGATTGAAAAGAGGGCATTGAAGAAGTTATATAAAGAGCTGAATTATGGAAAGGAATAGTTAAAAGCTGAAAACTAATAATTCAAAGTTAAAAATTGGTTATTAATTTTCAGCTTTTATTCTATGTGATAATAAATGTTTTTTAAATGTAATTTATAAAATTTTATGGTAAAAGAGGAATTATATAAAATTTGTAGAATATTATCTGTATATGTAGACTATAGTTAAATTAATGCCAATATATGTTTTTATATAATACATTATGGAATTATTTAAGAAATTTATTTTATTAGAGTGAATATTGCTGAAAGGAGAATTAATTTGATACCATTAAAGGAATTATTGGATACTACAGTTAATAAAAAGGCTTCTGATTTGCATTTGACAGTAGGAGTGTCTCCTGTCATAAGGGTAGATGGCCAATTGCTTAGTATATCTAATGAGAAGCTAAAGCCAACTGATACGGAAAAATATGCAAAAGAAATATTGGAAAAAAATATGTATGATGAGTATCTAAGGGTAGGGGAAATAGATACATCTTTTTCCGTATCAGGTCTCGGGAGATTTAGAGTTAATATATTTAAACAAAGAGGTAGTGCTGCATTAGCTATTCGTGTTGTTGGATTAAGAATACCAACCTTAAATGAATTAAAGTTTTCAAACGCTGTTAAGGACTTGACGCTTAATAAAAGAGGACTGATTCTAGTTACAGGATCTACTGGATCAGGAAAGAGCACTACGATAGCTGCAATGATAAATGAGATTAACATGACAAGAGCGGCTCATATTGTAACTTTAGAAGATCCAATTGAATATTTGTATAAGCATAATAAGTCTATAATAAATCAAAGGGAGATAGGAAGAGATACAAGGAGCTATGCAAATGCGCTTAGAGCTGTTTTAAGAGAGGATCCAGATGTTATATTTATAGGGGAGATGAGGGATCCAGAAACTATATCAATAGCGTTAACTGCCGCTGAAACGGGACATTTAGTTTTTTCAACATTACATACTATGGGTGCAACTAAGACCATTGATAGGATTATTGATATATTTCCGCCGTACCATCAGCAGCAGATCAAGATTCAATTGGCTGGTGTTATAAAGGGGATAGTTTCTCAGCAGCTTATACCAAAGATAGATGGAAATGGAAGAATTGCAGCATTTGAACTTATGATAGCTACTAATGCTATTCAAAATATGATAAGAGAAGGAAAAACTTATCAGATAGAATCATCTATGCAAACAGGCTCTAAATATGGAATGGTAACTATGGATATGGCATTATCAAATCTATATAGAAGTGATATGATATCATATGAATCTGCTTTAAATTATGCTGTTGATAGAGAAATGTTATCAAAAATAATTTCACTATAGTAGATATAAGAGCATATTTTATATTTTGAACTAAAAATATTCATTAACCCTATGGGCTAATGAATATTTTTTGCAATTATGTGAAATCTATAGTAATTACTTTTTTTTTATGCTAAAATAGTTTTGAATTAGGAGGGATTCAGGAGTGAGTATTTTTCAAGAAATAATTCATGATGCGTCTCGCATTCTAATGTATGTAGTTTGCATCATAACTATATATTATTTGTTTATATCATTTTTTGGAATATGGAGGAAAAAGGAAAAAAAGGGAATAAAGCCTGAAAAAAGATTTGCACTTATTGTAGCTGCACATAATGAAGAAGCTGTTATATGTGACATTATAGAGAGCTTAAAAAATCTCGATTATCCTAAGAAATTGTATGATATTTTTGTTATTGCTGATAATTGTAGTGATAAAACATTTATTAGAGCAAAAGAAAAAGGAGCAATTGTATATAAAAGAACGGATAAGAAAAAAGTTGGTAAAGGATATGCCTTAGAGTGGATGTTTGCAAAGATATTTAAATTACATAAAAAATATGATGCTGTTGCGATATTTGATGCGGACAATTTGGCACATAGAAATTTCCTTAGGGAAATGAATAACAAACTTTGTGAAGGCTATAAAGTTGTACAAGGTTATCTTGATAGCAAAAACCCTAATGATACTTGGATTACAGGAAGTTACTCAATAGCTTTCTGGTCTTGTGATAGAATGTTTCAGCTTGCAAGAAGCAATATTGGTTTATCTAGTCAATTAGGTGGAACAGGTTTTTGTATAGATATTAATATATTAAAAGAACTAGGTTGGGGTGCCAATTGTTTAACCGAGGATTTAGAATTTACGTGTAAACTTGTTTTAAATGGTTATAAAGTTGGATGGGCACATGATGCTATAATTTATGATGAAAAACCTCTTACACTTATGCAATCCTGGAGACAGAGAAAGAGATGGATGCAAGGATTTGCTGATGTTGCAAGTAGATACTTTTTTAAGCTTTTGAAGAGGTCTATAGTGAAATTAAATTTTACATCTTTTGATTGTGCATTATATAGTATTCAGCCGATAGTTACTATACTTATAGGCATTTCTGCTATTGTCGGCATAATTAGTTATTGTATTAAGATGTTTCATATAATGACAGGTCTTAATGGTGCTGCTTATTCTATTAATTTTAATTTTATTACTGTACTTGCGATTGCATATTCGGTATTACAGTATGTATACACACCATTTGTATTAGCATTGGAAAAAAAATTTAGTATAAAAGTATTTTTATATTATATAATATATCCAATATACACAATAACTTGGTTTCCAATATCAATTCAAGGAATTTTACAAAAAAATAACAAAGAATGGAATCATACAGTTCATACGAGAAGTGTCGATATAAACGATTTAGAAAAAGCGAATTAGCATTCAAGGAAGGAGTTTTCACCTCTTCCTTGTTTTTACATAGAAATATGTCACAATTGCGTACTTTAATCATATTTGAGATTTTATTAAAATGTGATAAAATATAAAAGGAGAATTAATTTTTTTGTTGAATATAAAATATATAAGTTGAATATATAATTTGATGATTTGCATTTGAGGGGGAAGGTGCTTGATGAGTGAATATATAATCGGAATGGATATTGGATCCTCAAAGATATGCGCTGCTGCCGGTAAAGTAGACAAGCATGGTGTTATGCAGATAATGGGGATAACATCATCAGTATGTAGAGGAGTACAGAGGGGAATTGTTGTTGATATAGATGCTACATCTGAAGCTATAGGAAAATGCATAAATTCATTAGAAGGGATGATAGATGCAAAGATTTCAGGAGTTTATATTTCGCTGCCTGGTATAATAAGTGAATTGAAATTAAATAAAGGGGTAGTGGCTATATCATCTGAGGATAAAGAAATAAAGGAAAACGATGTTAGAAGAGTATTGAAAGCAGCGAAAGTAATTACAATTCCATCCGATAAAGAAATAATAGGAGTAATACCACAGCAATATATTATAGACGGATATGATAAGATAAAAGATCCAGTTGGAATGAGTGGACTGAGACTTGAGGCAGATGTCCAGCTTATACTGGCTCAAAGTGCAGTTGTAAATAATATTTTTAAGAGTATTAATAAATCCGGATTAAAGGTTCTGGGTATAGTATTCGAACCTATAGCTATGTCTGAGGTTATATTGAAAAGAGAGGAAATTGAAAGAGGAGTTGCAGTTGTAGATGTTGGAGCTGATTGTATAAATATATATATTTTTTCTGGAGGAAAATTAGTACATATTGATAGTATACCTTTAGGAGGCAATACCATTACTAATGATATTGCGATATGTCTCAAACTTCCATTTTCTGAAGCTGAGAACATTAAGAAAAAATATGGAAATGTGGGAGAAAAACATAGCAATGGCGATTCAAATGTAGAGATTATATCTGAGTATAATTCAAAGATAAAAGTTGAATTTTCTATATTAAAACAGATAATAGAAGCTAGAATAGAAGAGATACTTTGCATGATAGGTGAAAAAGTAAGTTCGAGTGGACATTATGATAAGTTATCAGGTATAGTTATTGTAGGAGGAGGCTTGGCCTTAATAAAGGATATTGAAGAATTTAGTCAACGAATATTGCAAAAACCTGTTAGGGTAGGAATCCCTAACTATATAGGAGCTTCTAACCCATTGTATGCATCTGTTGTAGGAATAGTTAAAGATGTTGCAGACCTGGTCAAAAATAAAAAAGATGTATTTGGCAATGAAGATAGTACAGAAAAAAAATATGATGAATGGACTAAAGAAAAAAGTAAGAAATCAGATAAATATGAAAATAATACGGGATTTTTATTAAAAATAAAAGAATTTTTCACAGATTTTTTCTAATGAGGAGGTTAGTATTGTGCTAGATTTTGATGTTGATGTTCAACAATTTGCTCAGATAAAGGTAATAGGCTGCGGAGGCGGAGGAAACAACGCTTTAAATAGGATGATTAAAGAAGGACTTAAAAATGTTGAGTTTATAGCTATAAATACGGATAAACAGGCTTTGATGCTTTCGCAGGCATCTCAGAAAATTCAAATAGGTGATAAACTTACTAAAGGATTAGGAGCAGGAGCTAATCCTGAAATTGGACAAAAAGCTGCTGAGGAGAGTAAGGATGAGATATCTCAAGCTATAAAAGGTGCTGATATGGTATTCATAACTGCAGGGATGGGAGGCGGAACAGGAACTGGAGCAGCTCCTGTAATCGCAGAAATAGCGAAATCCGCTGGAATACTTACTGTTGGAGTTGTAACGAAACCCTTTCCTTTTGAAGGGAGAAAAAGAATGCTCCATGCAGAGATGGGAATAAAGAACTTAAAAGAAAGAGTAGATACCTTAGTTACAATACCAAATGAGAGACTGCTGAATATTGTAGACAAGAAGACAACATTAATGGAGTCATTTAAATTTGCAGATGATGTGCTAAGACAGGGTGTTCAAGGAATATCTGATTTGATAACTATACCAGGACTTGTCAATTTGGATTTTGCCGATGTAAGAACTATTATGATAGATAAAGGACTTGCACATATGGGAGTTGGAAAGGGTACAGGAGATAATAGAGCACAGGAAGCTGCTAAGCAGGCTATATCAAGTCCATTACTTGAAACATCAATAGTTGGAGCAACTGGTGTACTATTAAATGTAACAGGAGGACCGGATTTGGGGTTGCTTGAAATAAATGAGGCTGCTGAAATCGTTCAGGATGCAGCAGATCCAGATGCTAATATTATATTTGGAGCTGTAATTGATGAGAATATAAAAGATGAAATAAGAATAACTGTAATTGCTACAGGATTTGAATGTGACAAATCAAGTAAGATGGATTTTGGCAAGTCCGATTTGGATAAAAAACATCAACCGAGTTTTACATCTAATAAGGATGAGTCAGAGGCTTCTATAGATTATAAAGGCATAGATGAAAATAATCTGGAGGTGCCAGCATTTTTAAGAAGGCAAAAAAGGTAATTGTATTGTAATTAAAAAGCATCATATAATTTATATGGTGTTTTTTAATTTGTATTTAGCTGCAATTTAATTTATTCATAAATGTTTCACATATGAATATAATTTTAATAGTAATACTTTAAGGAAGGTAATTTTTATTGAAAATATATGTGGTTAAATCAGGTGATTCCGTATGGTCTATAGCTAGAAGATATGGAGTAACACCACAGAGTATAATAAGTGCAAATGAGCTTTCTAATTCAGATACTTTGGTTGTTGGACAAAGCTTGGTTATACCGACCAAGGAAGGAGTGTATGTTGTCAAACCATCAGATAGCTTGTGGTCAATTTCAAACAAATTTGGAGTTTCTGTTCAGAGTATAATTGAATTGAATGATTTAATGAGTCCATTTAGGATTTTTCCAGGTCAGAATTTAAGAATTCCGGAATATAGTAAAAACTATGGCACAATTGAGGCTAACGCATTTATACAACCTTCAACTCCAGATAGAGAAAGGGAAATATTAAGAGAACCTATAAAGAATTTAACATATCTAACTCCATTTAGTCATCATATTACAGAAAGTGGTGGGCTTACACCATTAAATGATTCAACCATAATTGAAGAAGCCAAAGCTAATGGTGTAGCACCAATGCTTTCCGTTACGAATATTTCTGGTAGTAATTTTGATACCCAGCTTGTAAGCAGAATACTAAATAATGAAAACCTGCAGGAAACTCTAATAAATAATATTATCGATTTAATAAGGAAAAAATCTTATTTTGGAGTAATAGTAGATTTTGAGAGGATACCTCCAGCAGATAGGCAGAAGTATAATGATTTTTTGAGGAGACTTGCCCAAAAACTTCATCCTCTTGGATATATTATAGCTACAGCTTTGGCTCCCAAGACGTATGATGTTTTAGAAGGTGCATGGCATGGTGCACATGACTATAAAGCACATGGGGAAATAGTTGATTTTGTAATAATAATGACATACGAGTGGGGATGGTCAGGCGGACCACCTATGGCTGTAGCCCCAATTGATGAAGTAAGAAAAGTAATAAATTATGCTGTTTCTGTAATACCTCCATATAAAATTATGATTGGTATTCCACTATATGGATATGACTGGACACTTCCATATACGCCAGGAGGAGAGTTTGCAGAGAGTATAGGAAATCAAGAAGCGATAGATAGAGCACGACAATACAAGCAGTCTATAAAATATGATCAAAAATCTCAATCACCATATTATAATTATTTTGATGCTGGTGGAAGGGAACATGTAGTATGGTTTGAAGATGCGCGTAGTGTCAGAGAAAAGTATAGGCTTGTTAGCCAGTATGGATTGCGGGGAATAAGTTATTGGGTATTAGCACAACCATTTCCTCAAAACTGGCAGATATTAAGTAACATGTTCAATATAAGAAAGGTTACTTAAGCAAATATTTAAATTAGAATATACGTGGTATACTTATATTTCAGGCTGTTGATAAACTTATTTTGTCAGCAGTCTTTTGAGTTTTTTGTAAAACAGCATTAGTGATACATTTTTCAAAATAGGGAAATAATATTTTGGAGAGGTGTTTTACTTGAAACATAAAAAGAATAAAATAATTCACTTTTTGATATTTGGAAGTATCTATTTAAATGTAGAGGTTATAGTAAGGGCTATTTGCTGCTCACTAAATGGTATAAATGGCATATCGAGGTGGAGTTTATGTGGATGGACTTCACTGTGGATGTTTCCGATCGGTGGAATGTGTGCACTGGTAATAGGATCATTGAATGATAGGGAGGTATACTATAAACTTAAAATGTGGCAGCAGGTAATTATAGGAGGTTCACTTATCACTGCAGTGGAGCTTTTAAGTGGCACATTTTTAAATATGTATCTAGGATTAAGTATATGGAATTATTCTTATGAAAAATGTAATTTTTTTGGACAAATATGCCTGAAAAATTGTTTCTATTGGTACCTACTGAGCGTAGTAATAATATGGTTTGATGATGAACTTTCGTATTATATATATGGGGAAGAAAAACCTGAAAGTTTGATTAATTATTTCAAAAAGCTATTTACAAATAAATGATTTAGTAAGTTTTAGATACTAAAATTGCTATATCTGTTAGAGGATAAATGTACAGCTTGTTGAGAATATAACTCAACAGGCTGTATTGGTATTTATGAACAGGAAAAGGCTTCTATATTTCTTAAATCAAGTCCAAAGGATGTCCATCTACGTCCTCTTGGTGTCCATCTAAATCCTGATATAGATCTAGGACCAATAGAAGTTATATATGCCCAGTATGAATTCCCGTTTGTTTGCCATATATATGCAAATCTGTTTCTACATGGTCTTATGGCTTTTGAATCAATTGGTTTTGGTCTTGGCCTTGGTCCGGGACCGCCATGGCCGCCAGGACCACTAGGACCGCCGGACCATCCTTTATGTGCGTTTTTCTTGTTTGGTGTGAATGATGGAGGTGGTCCGGGTGGGTTAACCCTTGGCATATTCAAAGTTTGATATACGAAAGGACACATAGAAAAAGGACATTCTGATTCAAAGTTTTCATCTTCAGAGTTTGTATAATCATCTGTTCTCATGTAATCTAAATCACTATAATACATATTTCCTCCTAAACAATCTGCTACAATAATAAGTTATGTTTATAAAATTTTTTTGTTACTTAATTTTTGTAATTTTTATGATATACTAAAGTGTGTAGAATTTTAAAATATAATTTTTAACTATTAATAAAGGTGGTGTTTAAAATCTGCTTTGACAATTGTGTCTTTAGCGGAATATATTTAAAATGAATAGAGAAATTTATATGGATTACGCGGCAACTACTTATATGAAGCCGGAAGTTATTAAAGATATGAAAACTTATATGGATGAATACTTTGGAAATGCATCATCTATTTATCATATATCACGGAAGACAAGAATGGCTATAGATATATCAAGAAAGAGGGTGGCTGATGCCATAAATTCAAATATTGATGAAATATATTTTACATCTGGAGGTTCAGAGTCTGATAATTGGGCACTTAAAGGCATAGCTTTTGCAAATAAAGATAAGGGAAAACATATAATAACTACAGCTATAGAGCATCATGCAGTTATAAATACATGCAAGTATCTGGAAAAACTCGGATTCGAGATCACATATCTTCCTGTAAATAAATATGGAATGGTCGATCTTCATAATTTAAAAAAAGCAGTAAGAAAAGATACTATATTGGTATCGGTTATGTTTGCAAATAATGAAATAGGAACTATAGAGCCTGTTAAGAAAATCGGAGATTTTTGCAGACATAATAAAATAATATTTCATACAGATGCAGTTCAAGCAGTTGGGAATATTCCAATTGACGTTAAAACTATGAATATAGATTTACTTTCAATGTCATCACATAAATTTTATGGACCTAAAGGTGTAGGTGCGCTGTACATAAGAAAAGGAATTCGAATAGATAGTTTAATTCATGGTGGTTCACAAGAAAGAGGCAGAAGAGCCGGAACTTATAATACACCTGGTATTGTGGGTATTGGAAAGGCTATTTCTATTGCAGTTAAAAATTTGGAAGTTCAAAAGGAGAGACTCACAAAGCTCAGGGATATGTTTATTAAAGAACTTCTTGAGATACAGGATACAAGTTTAAATGGTTCACCGGGAAAAGAGAGGCTTCCTGGAAATATAAATGTAACCTTTAAGGGAATAGAAGCTGAAACATTGCTTATAATGCTTGATTCCAGAGGAATCTATGTATCATCTGGAAGTGCATGTTCGGCAGGAGCACTCGAGCCATCACACGTACTTATTGCAATAGGATTAACAGAAAGTATGGCAAAAAGCTCTATAAGATTTACAATAGGATCAGGAACTACTTATGAGGAGATAGCTTATGTTCTAGAGGTAGTTAAAGAATGTGTGAATAAATTGAGAAATAACAAATAATATATTAATTTATGACTATAAGGTGGTAATTATGAATAAAAAGGTTGTTGTCGGAATGAGTGGAGGAGTAGACAGTTCTGTAACTGCCTACTTGCTTAAGGAACAAGGATATGATGTTATAGGAGTAACTATGCAGGTATGGCAGGAGGATGAGGAATATGAAGCAAATGAAGGAGGATGCTGTTCATTAAGTTCAGTAGAAGATGCGAGGAGAGTTGCTTATAAACTTAATATTCCATTTTATGTTATTAACTTTAAAGAAATTTTTAAAAAAGATGTTATAGATTACTTTATAGATGAATATATGAATGGAAGAACTCCTAATCCATGTATAGCTTGTAATAAATATATAAAGTTTGATGCATTATTAAAGAAGGCCATGGATTTGGGAGCTGATTATGTTGCAACAGGTCACTATGCGATAATAGAAAATAAGAATGGAAGGTACGTAATAAGAAGATCAAAAGATGATAAGAAGGATCAGACCTATGTGCTTTATAATTTAACTCAATTTCAATTATCCCATACACTTATGCCATGTGGTATATACAAAAAAGATCATATAAGAGAAATCGCAAAGGAAATAGGACTTTCTGTTCATAACAAGAAGGATAGTGAAGAGATATGTTTTATACCAGATAATAATCATGGCAGATATATAGAAAAGCAGGTTCCAGATAAAATAAAACCGGGAAATTTTGTTGATAAAAAAGGGAATGTGCTTGGAACTCATAAAGGTATAATATATTATACGATAGGACAGAGGAAAGGGCTTGGAATTTCATTTGGGAAACCAATGTATGTTGCGGATATAAATCCACTTACAAATGAAATTGTTCTTGGAGATGAGGAAGATATATTTAAAACAGAGCTAATCGCAAAGAATGTGAATTTCATACCATTCGAAAGTCTTCAGGGAACGATGGAAGTAGAAGCTAAAGTAAGATATTCAGCTAAAGCTTCCAGCGCATGGATAACTCAGCTTTCTGATGGAAGAGTCAAGGTAAAATTTGAACATAAACAGAGGGCTATAACTAAAGGGCAGTCTGTAGTGTTCTATTCTAAAGATCTGCTTGTTGGTGGTGGAATAATAGAGGAAGTTTTGTAAAATGTAAATATAAAGATAGAAATCTGATTTACATTCACTGAATCGGATTTCTATTCTTATATTGATTGAATTGAATGTTAAAGCATCTCTATAAATGCTGAAATTCTGGTTTTTATTTGTCCTACATCAGTTTGGGAATAATCTGTTTCTATGGCCATATAAGGTAAATTCTTCTCGTTATTTACAAATTGTTTTATTCCATAAGATTCGACACTATATGGATGACATGACTGAAGTATTACATCAACAACCCCATCTATTTTATAATCATCTATTAGTTCTGAGAGCAAATTTATCCTATTAGTATTTGGTGTCATACAGGCACATCCGATGTTTAGATATTTATCTGCAATTGCATCTATTGGGTCTTGCTTTTCGTCAACCAGTTTGGAAATTTCTTTAACACCTGTACAATCTTCATAACAAACTACTACACCGTCGTTATCTTCAATTGAATGTACAATTTTTTCTGTGGCTTCGCCCATTGGACATCCGGTTATAAGTATTCTTTTGGCATCTGTTGATACTTCTCTTTTACCATTATTATAATCTTCTTTGATTTTTACAACCATATCATGCAGATCTTTTATTAAAGATTCCTTGTCCCATTTAAAAGATGAACCATTTATAACTCTTAATAGATCTATACCATTTATTGGCGGAGGAGTCATTTTACCTAATTCATAAAACTCTTTTAGAGCAAGCCTTTCTTTATTACGTAGTTTAATGGAATCTTCAAGCATTTCTTGAGTAATAGTAACATTAAATTCCTTTTCAAGTCTTTCTTTTAAATTTATTAATTCATCTCTCCACAATTTGTAACTATCTTTATCATTAGCTTTTTGTGGTAGATGCATGATATGTAGATTTTTAAACTTTCCAAGGTATTCATACATCTTTTTTTTCCCATCACATGTAGTTTCTCCAATAATTAAATCTGAAAAATAAAAGTATGGGCATTTATCGGTAAGAGCAAATCCATAACTTGATTTTATGAGAGGACACAAATTTCTAGGCAGATGTTTTTCAGCATCCGGTATTGTTTCATCACTTTTAGAACAAAGAGATACAGATATGGCACCAGAAGCATTTATAATTTCCCATGGTGTAAAAGTACAAAAAGTACCTACAATTTTTTTGCCACTGTCTTTAAGGTCTTTTATGGTAATAAATCCCTGCTTTCTTGAATCACTAAAATCATTAAATATTTTGGGTAAATCATTCATTTATCTATTGATACCTCCAATTAAATGTTTAAGTTAGAAAATCTATAGGTTTTGTAATTTCAAACTTAACCTATACTTCAGCTGACATTTTCAAAATTCGTCACCTAAAAAATTTCTAGTAAGTCTAAGTTCGTATTTATAAAAATCTAAGCAGATTTTATAAACTCCATATAAGTTTTATATGTTAATTTTAACATATAATGCAGCATTTATAGTTAAATATTTAAATAAAATCTTTTTTGTTTTATTTAATACTAAATTTAAAGCAGCTTCCAGAGACTTATATTTCTGGAAGTTGTTTTTTTTGTGTTTCTGGTTCGGCGTGTATAACGATATATGATTTAGGAAATACATTATTTATTTCTTTTTCAATAATATCACAGATATCGTGTGCTTGTATTAAAGATGAGTTTCTATCTACATTTAAATGAATGTCTATTTGTTTCTCATTTCCGCATTGTCTTGTTCTTAAATTATGATATCCTTTTATTTCTTTGTGTGAATTTATTATGATTAGAAGCTTGTTTATATCTTCATCTGATAATTTGCTATCAACTAAATCCTTCATTGATTTTTTAGTTAAGTCTATTGATGTTTTTATTATTAAAAATCCAACTATAACAGCAGTTATAGGATCTATAATTTTAATTCCGGTTATTTTTACAAGTAAAAGTCCTAAAAATACGCCGAAAGCTGTTATTACATCTGTGAATAAATGTGCACCATCTGCTTCAAGGGCTATGGAATTTGTTTTTTGTGCAATCTTTTTTAGAGTCAATGAAATAAAAAGATTTACCAGAGCTGCAATTCCCATAACTAAAAGTCCAGGGCCGACAGCTTCTATATTTGAGCCACATATGATTTTTTTTACTGATTCGAATATTATAAGAGCCGCAGCTAAAAATATTAACATTGCCTCAACAAATCCGGATAAGTTTTCATACTTGCCGTGACCGAAAGGATGCTCGTAATCTTCAGCCTTAGATGCTTTCTTTATAGAGAAATATGCTATAAAACTGGCTATAAGATCTATAGAAGAATGAATTGCTTCGGATATAACACTTACAGATCCGATCAATAGACCAGCTGAAAATTTAAATATTATGAGCAGCGAATTAGAAAATATAGATAAAACTGCTGCATTGTTCTTTCCCATTTTTACATTAACCTCCATGTTATTTATATATAAAAATTCAATCTAAATATATAATCTATTAAATATTATATGTTCAATTGATAAATATGTTACATTAATTATAAACTTTAATATAATATAAATCAACAGATTATCAATAATATCTCAACAGAATTATATTATCAATTGATAATGAAAAACAATTTCCTATGCAAATGATTCGCAAAAAATAACTTGCTGGACACATATACTATATATGTGTCCAGCAAGTTTATTATATTTTCATATAAAAATTTATAAACAATTAAGTGTTATTTATATAAATAATTTCTTGTCATTGGTAATTCGTTATTTAAATCTTTTGTTATTATAAATTGATGTATATCTACTACTCCATAATGGAAAGATGCCGCACAAGAATTAAGATATAATCTCCACATTCTAATGAATTTATCATCAAAGTTTTGTTTTACCTCGTCAAGATGAGTCTCAAAGTTTGAAGCCCAGTGCTCTAGGGTTTTACAATAATGAAGCCTTAAGCTTTCAGCATCTACGAGATGGAAATCGAGTTCTGGGAATGATGATACTATTTCTCTTACAGAAGGAATGTATCCTCCCGGGAATATATATCTTGTTATCCACTTATTGCATTCACTCTCGAAAAGTCCTGTAATGCAGTGAAGCAGGAATACGCCATGATCTTTTAATATTTTTTCTACAGTATCCATATACATTGGTATATTTGCATGACCAACATGCTCAAGCATTCCTACACTTACAATTCTATCAAATTTTCTGTTTAGCTTAGGAAGTTCTCTATAATCTAGATATTCAACTTCAACTAAATCTTCCAGATGATTTTCTTTGATTTTTTCCTGAACGCTTGAATATTGCTCCTTACTTAAGGTTATTCCAAGTGCATGAACATTGTATAATTTTGCGGCTTTTAATATCAAATTTCCCCAGCCACATCCTATATCAAGTAGGGTTTGCCCCGCCTTTAAGTTCAGTTTCTTTAATATGTATTCTACTTTGTTTTCCTGAGCTTGATCCAGGCTATCATCTTCATTTTTAAAATATCCACAAGAGTAATTTAAATTTTTATCAAGCCACAAACTATAAAAATCATTTCCGATATCATAGTGATGCGATATATCTTTTTTTTGATCTTTTATTGATGTACCAACTGATTTGAATAGTTTATTGAGCAACTTGTGGTTGTGGAGGAAACTTTTTTTGTTTCTGTAGATAGATTCAATAATTTCCTGTACGCTTCCTTCGAAATCAATATCTCCATTCATATAAGCTTCACCAAAGGCTAGACTTGCATCTTCCAAAATTGATTTTTTACTTATTGGTTTATTAAATGTTATTTTAAATTTAGGTTCACCATCTCCGAATTTTTTTGTCGTGCCATCCCAAAAAGTAACAGTAAAAGAGTCTGCTGAAATATTCTTCAGTAACTCTTCGAGAAATAGTTTATCCATTTGCGTCATCTCCTTATACAATTTATGATCCGTATTAAAAATATACTGTTTAAGTAAAAACTTACCTAGCACAATATAATTTTACACTTTTTAGTTTGAATACACAATATATTAAAATGAAAAAATACAAATATAAAACTAAATTAATTGGAAAAGATAGTATTGATAAAAAAATTTTTTAAAATTTAAAAATTATTATTGACATTTATATTGATCGAGTGATAGAATATAAAACAATAAGTTGATAAACTAAAAAATATATATGAAGTTGAGTTTTATATTAGACTCTTCCTAATTATTAAAAGCTGTGATAGGATTAAGTAAATGTGTTAAATACTTTAAAGAGAGTGGGTGTTTAGGTGTAAACCCATAAGTATACATGTTGAAACTCACCCTGAAGCTGCAGGCTGAATTGTTTATAGTAAGCCAAGCCGGTTTTATATAACCGTTATTAAAATTGAGATATAAAATTGGGTGGTACCGCGAGCAGATTTTTCGCCCCAGAGCGAAGAAGATCTGTTTTTTTTATACCATTGATTACAAAATTTAATATATAAAAGCTGTGATAGGACTAAGTAAATGTGTTAAATACTTTAAAGAGAGTGGGTGTTTAGGTGTAAGCCCATAAGTGTACATATTGAAACTCACCCTGAAGTTGCAGGCTGAATTGTTTATAGTAAGCCGGGCCGGTTTTATATAACCGTTATTAAAATTGAGATATAAAATTGGGTGGTACCGCGAGCAGACTTTTCGCCCCAGAGCGAAGAAGGTCTGTTTTTTTATACCATAAAATACTTAATAGGAGGGATAAAAATGGAACAAATAAATTCTAAAAATTCAGAAGAAAATATAAAAAATGAAAATTCAAAAATATCTGGAAATAAAGCTTATTATACTTATATAAATGAAATGAAGCAAAGTAGAGAAAATGATGAGGATTATTGCACTTCGTTTATGACGTTTTAATTGAAGATTTTTGAGTAAATAAAATTGATTTAAGGAGAGGATAATATATGACTAAAAAAATATATATTTTTGATACAACATTAAGAGATGGAGAACAAACACCTAGAGTGAGTCTAAGTATAGATGAAAAACTAAAGATTGCAAAGCAACTTAAAAATCTTGGAGTAGACATAATTGAGGCAGGTTTCCCGGCCGCATCCAATGGCGATTTTGAATGTGTTAAAGCTATTTCAAAAAATATAGAAGGACCCGTAATAGTTGGCCTTGCAAGGGCACTTAAAAAGGATATATATGCGGCATGGGAAGCTTTAAAATATTCTAGAAACCCCAGAATACATACATTTATCGCAACTTCGGATATTCATATGAAATATAAACTCAAAATGAGTAGACATCAGGTATTAAATAGTGTATATGATATGGTGAAATATGCTAAAGAGTTATGCCCGAGTGTTGAATTTTCGCCAGAGGATGCAACGAGAACAGATAGAGAGTTTTTATACCATGTTCTTGAAAAAGCAATAGAAGCAGGTGCAGATGTATTAAATATACCTGATACAGTTGGATATACAATACCAGATGAATATGGAAATCTTATAAAGGGAATAAAGGAAAATGTAAAAAATATAAATAAAGTAATTATAAGTGTTCATTGTCATAATGATCTTGGACTTGCAGTTGCGAATTCACTTGCAGCTATAAAAAACGGTGCAGAACAAATTGAATGTGCAGTTAATGGACTTGGAGAAAGAGCTGGAAATGCTGCAATGGAAGAGATAGTTATGGCAATAAGAACTAGATCAGATAGTTTTAAATGTACGACATCAATAAATACGACTCAAATTGTAAATACAAGCAAGCTTGTAAGTAAACTTACTGGTGTGGCAGTTCAAAATAATAAAGCAATTGTCGGAATTAATGCATTTGCGCATGAGGCTGGAATTCATCAGCATGGAGTTCTTGAATGCAGTAGGACTTATGAAATTATGACTCCAGAATCTGTTGGATTAACTAAAAGCTCAATGGTACTTGGAAAACATTCAGGTAGGCATGCATTTTGTCAGCATTTAAAGGATATGGGATATGATTTAAATACTGAAAAGCTTAATGAGGCATTTGTGAAATTTAAAAATGCAGCAGACAGAAAAAAGAATATATCTGATGAGGATATTGAGAAATTGATTTGTGAGATATAACTCCGGGATGTAGTTGAGACAGGTACCAGTACACTTATAAATAAAATGCATTATTATGAATGTACTGTTTGGAATAATAAAATAATTGGTATTTTACATTTATTAATAGGTTTATTAATACTATTAAAAACAGTATTAATAAAAAGGTAATATATATTTAAATAGGAGGTAATTAAGTATGGGAATGACTATGACACAAAAAATTTTGGCTTTTCACGCATCAACTGATATGGTAAGAGTTGGACAGCTTATTAAATGCAAGGTGGATTTGGTACTTGGAAATGATATAACAACTCCAATGGCAATAAATGAATTTAATAAAATAGGTGTTGATAAAGTATTTGATAAAAGTAAAATCGCAATTGTACCAGATCATTTTACACCTAACAAAGATATAAAATCAGCAGAGCAGTGTAAATGCAGCAGAAATTTTGCGCATGAAATGGAGATAGAAAATTATTTTGAAGTTGGCAGGATGGGAATAGAGCATGCATTAATTCCGGAAAAGGGGCTTGCAGTTTGTGGTGATATTATAATTGGTGCAGATTCACATACATGCACATATGGAGCATTGGGGGCTTTTTCAACTGGAATTGGAAGTACAGATATGGGCGCGGCAATGGCAACAGGAAAGGTTTGGTTTAAGATTCCTTCAGCAATAAAATTTGTACTTAAAGGAAAATTATCGCCTTGGGTAAGTGGAAAAGATATTATCCTGCATATAATTGGCAAAATAGGTGTCGATAGAGCACTTTATAAGTCAATGGAATTTACTGGTGATGGAATAAGAAATTTATCAATGGATGATAGATTTACTATGGCAAATATGGCAATTGAAGCTGGTGCAAAGAACGGTATATTTGAAATTGATGAAAAGACTGTAAGATATGTAAAGGAACATTCAAATAGGAATTATGTAATTATGAAGGCCGATGAAGATGCCGTATATGATGAGATTATAGAGATAGATCTATCTAAAATACGTCCAACAGTTGCATTTCCACATCTTCCTGAGAATACAAAAACTATTGATGAAGTAGGAGATATAAATATAGATCAGGTGGTTATAGGATCATGTACTAATGGAAGAATCGATGATCTTAGAGCAGCTGCAAAGGTGTTAAAGGGTCATAAGATAAATGAAAATATTAGAACCATAATAATTCCTGCAACACAGAAAATATATATGGAAGCTATGAAAGAGGGATTAATAGAAATATTTATAGAGTCTGGAGCTGTGGTAAGTACCCCAACTTGTGGGCCATGCCTAGGAGGACATATGGGTATCCTTGCAAAGGGTGAAAGGGCAGTATCAACTACAAATAGAAATTTTGTAGGTAGGATGGGACATAAGGAAAGCGAGGTATATTTAGCAAGTCCGGCTGTTGCAGCAGCATCTGCAATAACAGGGAAAATATCATCTCCAGAGGAGGTAATGAGATAATGATAAGTGGAAAAGTTATTAAATATGGAGAAAACGTTGATACTGATGTAATAATACCTGCAAGGTATTTAAATACAAGTGATTCTAGAGAACTGGCAAAGCATTGTATGGAAGATATTGATCAAAGTTTTAGTGATAGATCAAAGACACATAAGATAATAGCAGCTGGTAAAAATTTCGGATGTGGTTCGTCAAGAGAGCATGCACCTGTTGCAATAAAAGCATCTGGAATAGAGTGTGTTATAGCAGAGAGTTTTGCAAGAATATTTTATAGAAATTCAATAAATATAGGATTACCCATAATGGAATGTGCCGAAGCGGTTTCTGATATCGAGGACGGGGATGAAATTTCAATTGATTTAATTAGTGGAGAAATTACAAATATAAGTAAAAATAGAAAATATAAGGCTGAACCATTTCCTGAATTTATGCAGGAAATAATAAAAAGCGGCGGCCTTATAAAATATATAGAAAGTCAAATTAGAAAATAAATAGATTTATATTACATTCAGGAGGTAAAGTTTAATGAAAATAGCAGTTTTGCCAGGTGATGGTGTTGGAACGGAAGTGATTTCTCAGGCAATAAAAGTTTTACATGCAGTTTCATCAAAATATGATATAGATTTTGAATTTAATGAAGGAAAGATGGGAGGAAGTGCAATAGACGAATTTGGAGATCCCTTTCCGGAAGAGACAATTAAAATTTGTAAGGAGAGTGATGCAATACTCTTAGGGGCTGTTGGAGGACCTAAATGGGACAATGTTTCGCCAGAAATGAGACCAGAAAAAGGTCTTTTGAAACTTAGGAAAACTATGGGGGCATTTGCAAACTTAAGACCGGCTGTATTATTTAAAGAACTCAGTTCAGCATCCAATTTAAAGAATAAGATTTTAAAGGATGGAATTGACATAATGATAGTAAGAGAACTTACGGGAGGAGCTTATTTTGGGAAAAAAGGTACATTAGAAATTGAGAATGGAGAAAAGGCATATGATGTGACAGAATATTCTACTTTCGAAATAGAGAGGATAGCTAAAGTTGCATTTGAAATAGCAGGTGAAAGATATAGCAGAGTAACTCTTGTTGATAAATCAAATGTACTTCAAACATCAAAACTCTGGAGAAAAACTGTAACTAATATTTCAAAGGAATATAAGAATATAGATTTGAACTATATGTATGTAGATAATGCAGCTATGCAGCTTATAAGAAATCCTGGACAATTTGATGTAATACTTACCGAAAATATGTTTGGAGACATACTTAGTGATGAGGCATCTATGATAACAGGTTCTCTTGGTATGCTGCCTTCAGCTAGCATTGGTTCTGGAAATATTGGTATATATGAACCTGTGCATGGTTCAGCTCCAGATATAGCTGGAAAGGATAGAGTAAATCCAATTGCAGCAATTATGAGTGCAGCTCTTATGCTCAAATATAATTTCAAAATGTCTGAAGCTGCAAAAGATATTGAAAATGCTGTTTTAAAAGTAATTGAAAAGGGATATCGTACTTTAGATATAATGGAGGAAGGCAAAAGTCCTGTTGGGACAGATAAAATGGGAGATTTGATATTAACTGAAATATAGAAAATAAATTTTTAGGAGGTTATTTATGAGAACTGCAGAAGCTATTATAGAATGTTTAAAAAATGAAAATGTGACTACAATATTTGGGTATCCTGGAGCTACTGTAGTTCCTTTGTATGAAGCTTTGAGAAAATCAGATTTAAGGCACATCCTGGTAAGACATGAACAAGCTGCTGGACATATTGCAAGTGGATTTGCAAGAATTTCAAGAGGTATTGGAGTTTGTATTACAACATCAGGACCTGGTGCCACAAATATAATTACATCAATAGCAACTGCGTATATGGATTCAATACCTTTGATAATAATTACAGGACAGGTAAGTTCAAATCTAATAGGCAGAGATGTTTTTCAGGAAGCTGATATTACTGGAGCTACGGAGTCATTTACAAAGCATAATTATCTAGTTAAAGAAGGAAAGGATATACCGCGTATTATAAAAGAAGCTTTTTATATAGCACGAACAGGTAGACCTGGACCTGTATTGATTGATATACCAATTGATGTTCAGCGTGAAGAAATTAAGTTTTCGTATCCGTCTGCCATTGATATAAGGGGATATAAGCCAAACATAAATGGCCATAAATGGCAAATTAAAAAGGCGATTAAGAAGATTGAAGAGAGTAAAAAGCCTTTGATCTGTGTTGGAGGTGGAATTGTTGCAGCTAATGCAAGGCTTGAACTAAAAAGATTTGTAGAAAAGTCAAAAATACCAGTTGTTCATACATTAATGGGAAAAGATGATATGGATGTAGGTGAACCATATTATGTTGGATTAATTGGTTCACATGGTTTTTCATATGCTAATAAGGCAATATCAAATTCTGATTTGATAATACTTGTAGGTACAAGGATTGCAGACAGATCTACAGTGAAAGATACGCATGTTGATAAAAATGCCCGGATTATTCATATAGATATTGATCCTGCAGAGATAGGAAAAAATTTAAAGATAGATATTCCAGTCGTTGGAGATTGTAAAAATATATTATCAAAAATGGCAGATAAAATTCAACCGGGAGATTATATTAAGTGGGTAGAGGAAATTAAAAAATGGAAAGATTCAGAAGAGAAAATATATGAATATAACGATTCAGTAAATCCTAAAAAAATAATTAAATTGACTTCTGATGAAATGAGAGATACTGCGATAATTACAACAGATGTTGGACAAAATCAAATATGGTGTGCCCGCAATTTTAAAATTTTTGGAAAGAGAAGATTTATAACGTCAGGAGGGCTTGGAACTATGGGATATTCGCTTCCATCAGCTATAGGGGCCAAAATGGCGAATCCAGATGAGGATGTAATAGCTGTGATGGGAGATGGAGGATTTCAAATGAGTTTATTTGAACTTGCTACCATAAAAGAAAACAATTTAAATATAAAGATAATTGTATTTAATAATTCTGGACTTGGAATGGTAAGAGAAATTCAAAAATTTGAATATGAAGGTGAGTTTGGAGTTGAATTTAAGTGCAATCCTGATTTTGTTAAAATAGCGGAAGCGTATAATATACGAGGAAAAAAGGTATATTCAAATAAAGAATTTATTGAAACATTTAAGGAGATACAAAAATCAGATAGTGCATTTTTAATAGAGTGCATTGTTGACTCTAATGAGAGTACACTGTAAAGGAGTGCATTTTTATGAATAAATATGTTTTGTCACTACTTGTTGAAAATCATTCAGGAACTTTAAGCAAAATAGCAAGTTTATTTAGTAGAAGAGGTTATAATATTCACAGTTTAAATGTTGGAATCACTGAAGATCCTACTATATCATATATGACTATAGTAACATTTAGTGATGAATATACTATAGAACAGATGAATAAGCAGTTGAATAAACTTATTGATGTAATAAAAATTACAGAATTAAATGCTGATAAATGTGTTTATAGAGAACTCTTACTAATTAAAGTTCATACAAATATTCAAAATCAATCAGCACTTATAGAACTGGTTAATATATTTAAAGGAAAGATTATTGGAATGAATAATAGTAGTATGACAATAGAGGTAACAGGAGATGAAGATAAAATATCAACTTTTATAGGACTTATGAAGCCTTATGGTATTAAAGAAATTGTAAGGACGGGACTTACAGCTATTGAAAGATAGAAAACAGGGCTCGTATGAACCCTGTTTTATCTTGTCCTGATTATATATTCAAGAGTATTTGCAAGTGTATCTATTTCAGAGTAGGTGTTATAAAGTGCAAAACTCAATCTTACAAAACCCGGACGTCTACAGTCTGGATATTTTGTGTAGTAATTTATTTTTGATTTTGGTATTTTTAGAAGTCTTTGAACATATGGCTGTGCACAGAAGCAGCCGCTTCTTACAGCAATCTGTGATATAGATGATAATAGTTTTGCAGTGGTTTCATGAAAAATCCCCTTTATATTAAAAGGGATTATTGCAACTTTGTCACAATCTGGACTGGTATCGCATCCTATTTCAAGATTTGGTATATAGGAAAGTCTATTTAAAGCATATCTATATATATCCATTTCATACTTATCTATATTATCCATTCCAAGACTAGTAAGTGTTTTTATAGCTGCAAGCATTGCAACTACCCCCATCACATTAGGTGTCCCGGCTTCATTTTTATCTGGAGGGTCTGCCCATACTACAGAATCATCAGTTACTAGCTTTATTGTTCCTCCGCCTTTGTATTCTGGTTCTGAATCAATGAATGTTTCTTTTGGCCCTATGAGTACTCCAGTGCCAAATGGAGCATACATTTTATGGGCAGAAAAAGCTAGATAATCGATATGGTCAGAGTTTGAATTAGAATTCATATATACAGGACAATGTGGTATAAGTTGGGCACCATCTACAAATATTTTCGCATTATAGAAATGGCACATTTCTGCTATCTTGTGTATTGGATTTTTGTATCCAGTTACATTTGAAGCACCAGTTACACACACTAATTTATCTGTGTTTATATATTTTTGCAATTTGTATTCTAAATCATCTAATTTTAACTTTCCTAAATTATCAACCTCTATATAATCAGTTTTAAATTTGTTTCTCCATGGTAGATCATTTGAATGATGTTCCATTCTTGTTGATATAACTACTAAATCCTTATTTTTATTGTATAGAAGATAAGATAGCTTATTTATGGCTTCAGTAGTATTTTTAACATATATGACAGTATTTTGATTATAATCACAATGGACAAAATTGCATACGGCTTTTCGCGAATCTTCATAGATTTTCGAGGAAAATTCGGATTTGAATCCGGTTCCCCTATGAATAGAAGAATAGTATTTTGAAAAGTTTATTATTTCTTGCATTACAGAAGAAAAAGGAGGGGTAGTGGCTGCATTATCAAAATTTATGGATTTTACAAACCTGCCATCTTTGGTCATAATACGAGAATTTACACCAGTTACTAAATTTCTATAGTTATTTTCTGATCCATTATAATACATACATATCACTCCTTATGATTATAATATGTTTGCTTGAGAATAAGTGTAATAAATTTTATAATATTAATAATTAACAAGTTAGTGTATATAAAATTTTATGTATAGGAGAGGATTGTAGAATATGAAATTTGTAAATTATCTTTATCAGGGAAAAGAAAAACTTGGTGTAGTTTTAGAAAATAAAATTATATCATTGGATGATGTGTTTGAATTTATAAAGGAAACCTGTCCATTGAATATGCTTGAATTTATAGAAGGTTGTACAGATGAAAGGATTAAGAAGATTGAAGAAATAATTTCTAATAAAAATTTTAAAGGACTTAATTTGACAGAAGTTAAAATTGCTCCTCCAATACCATATCCTAAAAGGAATATCATGTGCCTTGGTAAAAATTATGAGGAACATGCAAAGGAAATAAGAATGACAAAGATAACAGATACTTTTATTCCAGATGCTCCAATTTACTTTACTAAAATTGCATCACCTGCAATAGGATATGATGATGAAATCAAGTTTTCTTATGATGTAACAAATCAAGTTGACTATGAGGCGGAACTAGCAATTATAATTGGAAAAGATGGAAGTAACATAAAAAGAGAAGAAGTAGAAGATTATATTTTTGGATATACAATATTAAATGATGTGTCGGCTAGGGATCTTCAGGGAACCCATAAACAGTGGTTTAAAGGAAAGAGCCTTGATACATTTTGTCCCATGGGACCATATATTGTGTATAAGGATGAAATTAAATTCCCGGTAGAATTAAATATAAAATGTACTATTAATGGACAAGTGAGACAAAATTCAAATACTAAAAATATGATATTTGATATACCATATATAGTAAGTGATTTATCAAAAGGAGTTACTTTAAAAGCAGGAGATATAATATCTACAGGTACACCAAGCGGAGTTGGAATGGGTTTTGAACCAGTAAAATTGCTCAAAGATGGAGATATAATAGATTGCTATATTGAAAAAATAGGTAATCTAGTTAATAAGGTAAAAGTTATATAAAGTTTTTAGTATTAAATGATAAATCTCCTTATGAAGTTTATGTATTAAGATTGTTTGTATTATAGGGTTTGTAATTCCAAGCTTAAATTATACTCCAGCTGACATTCCCAAAATTCGTCACCTAAAAAATTTTTAGTAAGTCTAAGCTTGCGTTCATAAAAGTTTAAGTAGATTTTATAAACTCGCTTTGCTCAAATATATAAAATCCACTAAGACTTTTAAGAACGCCTCGCTAATACTTACTACAAAATTTTTTAATGTGTCTAAATTTTAGAAATCCCGGCCTGCGCATAAGTTAAGATTGGAATTACAAACCCTATAACAAAGTATTTGGTGGAAATCCAATAGCAGTTTGTGTGATGGACAAATGGATTGATGATAAAATTATGTTAAAGGCTACTATGATTTATTCTTTAAATTACTAATTTCTAACTGTAAAAATCTAGCCGCCTAGAGTTATATCTTGATTATCATACCATTTTAATGCTTCGTATATGTGATCTGGTTTGAAGTCTGGCCACATATCATCAATTACATAAAAATCTGAATATACAGATTGTACTGGAAGGAAACCACTAAGCCTTCTTCTGCCTCCCCACCTTATTATTAAATCTACCCTGCTTATGTCATCGGATTTTAAATATTTAGTTAAATTTTTAGTGTTATCTTTTATATGTAATTTAATATTTGATAAGTCCCATTCCCAATCGTAGTTGACTAGAAAGTTTATTTTCATGGAACCTTTCCCAAATTTTTTTCTGTTTATGTATGGCAGAAGTTGTTCTGGAAACATAGGAGATTTGGTGTTACCAATTACAAGTAATGAGGCATCTTCTTTTGAAAGCATATTTACAGCTTCTATACAAGCTTTAGTGAATGATTTGGTTTGAACAGCAGGTCTTTTAGTGTTGTCAACTGTAAATCCGTAATAAGTAAGTTCTTTTACACCTAATTCTTTAAATATTTTAAATAATTGCATACCTGGTTCAAGTCCCCTTGAATAGCCTTCTTCTTTTTTTAATCCATTACTGATTGCCCATCTCCTGTTACCATCAGGTATGATGCCTATATGATTTGGAATTCTCACATATTTCACCTCCTTACACTTTTAATGTAATTATTGTCATAATAACAAATGTTTATACGCAATATATGTAACTCATGGATAATGCATACATCTCAAGTGGTTAATTTGAGCAAATTTTTTGTAAAAAAACTGTTGACAATATTCTAATGTGTAACTATAATAGTATTCATAACAAAACAAGTTAATATTGAAATTCACTTATCAAGAGCGGTGGAGGGACTGGCCCTATGAAACCCGGCAACCAGTATTATATTTTATAGTATAATGGTGCCAACTCCTGCGGCTACATTTGTAGCTGAGAGATGAGAAATATTAGGTTTATTTAAGCTGGAGATATTTCTTCAGCTTTTAATTTTGCATTTTTATATAAGGTATTTTTAAATAATTAATCTAGGGGGCATTTTAATGATAGAAATAAATGGTGTAAATAAAAGTTTCGGGAAAAATCAAGTTCTGAAAGATATAAGTTTGCATGTAAATAAAGGAGAAATATTTGGAATAATAGGACAAAGTGGTGCTGGTAAATCTACACTTTTGAGGTGCTTGAATGGACTTGAAAACTATGATAATGGAAGTGTAATGATAAATGATAAAGAAATAAAAGATATGGGATCAAAAGAAATAAGAGAGTTTAGAAAAAAGCTTGGAATGATATTTCAAAATTTCAACTTGCTAAATAGAAAGACAGTATATGAGAATGTAGCACTTCCAATGGAGGTATGGGGATATAACAAAAAAGAAATAGATAGAAAGGTTTTTAAGTTATTAGAAATTGTTGGACTTGAGGATAAGGCAAAAAGTAAGCCTAGAAATTTAAGTGGAGGACAAAAACAGAGAGTTGCAATAGCAAGGGCATTATCCCTAGATCCTGAAGTTTTATTGTGTGATGAAGCAACATCAGCATTAGATCCCAAAATCACAAAGTCGATACTTCAGCTTTTAAAACAGATAAATGATAAATTAAACATAACAATAGTAATAGTAACTCATCAAATGGAAGTAATTAAAGAAATTTGCCAGAGGGTTGCAATTATGGAAAATGGGCAAATAAAAGATGTGGGAAATGTAGAAGAATTATTCTTAAAGCCAAATAGCAATTTAAAGAACTTATTAGGTGAAGATAAAATTCTCCCTGAAACAGGAGTTAATATAAGAATATTCTTTCCTAAAGAGATCAGTAAGAGAAGTATAATAACATCTATGGCAAGAGAACTTGATATAGATATTTCAATAGTCTGGGGAAAACTTGAAAAATTCAGAAATGATGTACTTGGAAGTCTCGTAATAAATTTTGAAGAAGAATATAAAGATAAGATATGTGAATTCTTATCATCAAAAAATATAAAATGGGAGGTAGAACAAAATGGATTTAATTAATCAAGTATTATTACCGGCCTTTGGCGAAACATTATATATGGTATTTGTATCTACAATAATAGCAGTATTAATTGCATTTATTCCATCTATTGTACTTATAATAACTGATGAAAGAGGATTAAGGCCTAATAAAGCAGTAAATAAGATTTTAGGAGTTATAGTTAATATTTTAAGATCATTTCCATTTATTATATTAATGGTTGCTATATTGCCTTTCACAAAAGTTATTGTAGGTACAACTATTGGAACAACTGCCGCTATAGTACCAATGACAATAGCAGCAGCACCTTTTGCAACTAGAGTAATAGAGTCATCACTTAAGGAAGTAGATCCAGGAGTGATAGAAGCTGCAAAATCATTTGGGGCAAGTGATCTTCAAATTGTATTTAAGGTTATGATCAAGGAGTCTCTTCCATCAATTGTACTTGGCATAACGCTCACTATAATAAGTGTTATAGGTTGTTCAGCTATGGCTGGTGCTATAGGTGGAGGCGGCCTTGGAGATGTGGCCATAAAATATGGATATTATAGATTCCAAACGGATGTAATGATGTATACAGTAGTAATACTTATAGTATTAGTAGAAATTCTTCAGGGAATAGGAAATTTGTTGTATAGATACTTAATAAAATAGACATTTAAGGGGGAAGATAAAAATGAAAAAATTTCAAAAGATTGGTGCACTTGTGTTAACAGCATCATTATTAATTAGTGTTGTTGGCTGCAGCTCAAGCAGCAGTTCAAAGTCAACTGCATCTGATGACAAAAAAACAATAATTGTCGGTGATACACCAGTACCAGCAACAGAGGTTCTAAAAAAGATAGAACCAATATTAGCAAAGAAAGGATATAAACTGCAGATAAAGGAATTCACAGATTATGTAACTCCAAATACTGCACTTGCAAATAAGGAGATCGATGCAAATTTGTATCAGCACATACCTTATCTTGAAAATTTCAACAAACAAAAACATACTGATTTAACTTATACTGCAAAAGTTTTTATAGCACCTATGGCAGTTTACTCAAAAAAAGTAAAAAAGCTTGATGAATTAAGAAATGGTGCGGTAATCGCAGTACCAAATGATCCAACTAATGAAGCAAGGGCTCTTAAATTATTACAAAAAGCCGGGTTAATAAAACTTAAGGGTAATGATACTGTTACTAAAATAGATATAACTGAGAATAAGAAGAATATACAGATAAAGGAATTAGATGCTCCGCAGCTTCCAAGAGCGCTTAATGATGTAGATGCATCTGTTATAAATACAAATTATGCTCTTCAGGCAAATTTAAATCCTACTAAAAATTCTATATATACTGAAGATAAAACTTCATCTTATGTAAATATTCTTGCAGTTAGAAAAGAAGACAAAGATAAGCCTTATATAAAAGCATTGTCAGAGGCTTTAAATTCTCCTGAACTTAAAAAATTCATACAGGAAAAATACAAGGGAACATTGATTCCGACTTTCTAAAGAAGAAAATTCGTATTAAATCAGGGGCAAGTGAATTTAGTATGAATTATAAATAATAAAGGGGGCAAATATAAATGAAAAAAATATCAACAATTATTTTGACGTTTGTATTATTATTCAGTCTGGCTGGATGTGAAAATACAAGTTCAAATAATTCGGGTTCAAAAGATCAAAATAAGAAGACAATTGTAGTTGGTGGAACACCAGTACCTTCCGTAGAAGTTTTAAATCAGTTAAAACCTATTTTAAAGAAAAAAGGATACGATTTACAGGTAAAAGAATTTACGGATTATGTAACTCCAAATACTGCCTTAACAAGTAAGAGTATAGATGCAAACCTATATCAGCATATCCCTTATTTGGAACAGTATAATAAGGAGAAACACACGGATCTTACTTATACTGCTAAAGTATATATATTACCTATGGCTGTTTATTCAAAAAAGGTTAAAAATATGAATGAATTGAAAAATGGTGCAGTAATTGCAATTCCAAATGATCCAACAAATGAAACAAGAGCGCTTAAACTTCTTGAAAAGGGTGGTCTCATAAAGTTAAAGAATGGGGATGCTTTAACTAAACTTGATATAACAGAAAACAAGAAGAATATACAGGTAAAGGAATTAGATGCACCACAACTTCCGAGGGCATTGGATGATGCAGATGCAGCTGTTATAAATACGAATTATGCGCTTCAGGCAAAATTGAATCCAGTTAAAGATTCAATACTTATTGAGGATAAAAATTCACCATATATAAATGTACTGGTAGTTAGAAAAGAAGATAAGGATAAACCATATATAAAGGCTTTAAATGAGGCATTGAATTCACCAGAAATTAAAAAATTTATTGAAGAAAAATATAAGGGTACAGTTATTACTGCTTTTTAAACAAATGTTATTTTAAGGGGGAAATAATATGAAAAAAATATTATCTATTATTCTATCAGTCTTAGTATTGTCAGTAGTTTTTACTGGCTGTGGAAATACTTCTACCAAGGATAACCCGGCAAGTAAGGAAAAGAAAGTTATAAAAATTGGAGCAAGCCCGGTACCTCATGCAGAGATATTAAAAAAGGTTAAGCCTATACTTGCCAAAGAAGGTTATGACCTTCAGATAAAAGAATTTACAGACTATGTAACACCAAATACAGCACTTGATTCAGGAGAAATAGATGCTAATTTCTTTCAGCACATACCATACCTGGAAAAATTTAATCAAGAAAAACACACTGATCTTGTGTATACTGTGAAGGTACATTTGGAGCCAATGGGAATTTATTCTAAAAAGGTTAAGGATATAAAAGATTTAAAGGATGGTGCAGTAATTGCGGTACCGAATGATCCAACTAATGAAGCAAGGGCATTAAAGGTACTTCAGAAATCTGGACTCATAAAAGTAAAGGATGGAGAACTTATTTCCAAAACAGATATAACTGAGAATAAGAAAAATATACAAATAAAAGAATTAGATGCACCACAGCTTCCAAGGGTATTAGGTGATGTAGATGCTGCTGTAATAAATTCAAATTTTGCAATAGAAGCAAATCTTAATCCAACTAAAGACGCAATAGCAATAGAAGCAAAAGATTCACCATATGCTAATGTTATAGTAGTAAGGGCTAAAGATAAGAATAAGGATTTTGTTAAGGCACTGGATAAGGCAATAACATCTCCAGAAATCAAAAAATTCATAGAAGAAAAATACAAAGGAAGTATAATTCCTTCATTTTAGAATATGATTTAAAAATAAGAGGATTATTGGTATTCAAATATACCTGTAGTCCTCTATTTTAATTTGTATTTTTTTATTATAAAATAATAATAAGGCAAGTTTTCACTAAACTGCATGCGGGGGAGGTAAAAATGTGGGATTTAGAGTAGAGGAAGATTTACTTGGTAAAAAGAATATAGAGGATTCAGTTTATTTTGGGATAAATACTCAAAGGGCTCTCGAAAATTTTGATTTAGGAAGCAAAAGTGTAAATCTGGATTTAATTAAAGACATTGCACTTATAAAAAAAGCAGCTGCTATAGTAAATAGTAATTTAAAAGAGCTTGCAGAGGATAAAGCTCATGCAATAATAATTGCCAGTGAGGAAGTAATTGATGGAAAACTTGATGATCAATTTAAAATAAGTGCATTTCAAGGTGGTGCTGGTACATCTACAAATATGAATGTAAATGAAGTTATAACAAATAGGGCTATAGAGATACTAGGAGGGAAAAGAGGAGAATATAATATTATACATCCTTTAAATAATGTAAATATGTCTCAGTCAACCAATGATGTATATCCTACAGCTCTTAGGATTACTGCGATAAGAAAGATAAGAAAATTGAGTTCATGTATTGCTGAACTTCAGGAAGAATTACAGAAAAAAGAAAATGAATTTTCTGATGTGATAAAACTTGGAAGGACTCAGTTGATGGATGCGCTGCCTATAATGGTAGGGCAGGAATTTGGCGCATATGCTAAAGCAATTGCAAGGGATAGGTGGAGGATTTATAAAGTAGAAGAAAGACTTAGAGAAGTAAATATTGGTGGAACTGCAATAGGTACTGGATTAAATGCTACAAACAAATTCATATATATGATAACAGATGTACTTCAAGATTTGACTGGTTTTGGAATAGCGAGATCAGATTATCCTATAGATGTAACCCAGAATTGTGATGTGTTTGTTGAAGTCTCTGGACTTTTAAAGTCTCTTTCTGTAAATTTAATTAAAATATCAAATGATTTAAGGCTTTTAAATTCTGGACCGAGAGGAGGAATTAGTGAAATTGTCTTACCAGAAGTTCAAGCAGGATCCACTATAATGCCTGGTAAGGTTAATCCTGTTATAGCGGAAATGATTGCTCAAGTTGGTATGAGAGTTATAGCAAATGATACTGCAATTACAATGGCAAGCGCATCTGGACAGCTTGAATTGAATGCATTTACTCCATTGATTGCAGAGAGCTTGCTTGATTCACTCGAACTTCTATGCAGGGCAATTAATGTATTTAATGAAAAATGTATTAAAGATATAAAGGTAAATGCTGCAAATTGCCGTAAAAATCTTGAGAGATCTACCTCTCTTATAACAGCGCTTGTAAAATATATAGGATATGATACTGCAAGCAAAATTGTACAAAAATCGATAAAAGAAGATAAAACTATAAAAGAGATTTTAATTGAGGAAAATACATTAAGCAGAGAAAAAATAGAGGAAATAATGAATCCTTTTGTACTAACAAAGCCTGGTATACCAGGAAAATAGGAGGTAATATGATGAGCTTAAATGAATCACCACGTTCTGTAAGAGTACATATAGCACTTTTCGGACGAAGAAATGCGGGAAAATCAAGTATTATTAATGCCATAACAGATCAAGATACGGCTATAGTATCAGATGTTCAAGGTACAACTACAGACCCTGTTTATAAATCAATGGAAATACTTCCGATAGGTCCATGTGTAATAATAGATACTGCAGGTCTTGATGATGAAGGAGAACTTGGAAAACTTAGGCGTGAAAAGACTATTGAAGTTCTAAATAAAACTGATATAGCACTTGTTGTAGTGGATTCAACTATTGGAATTACAGATTATGATAAATATATAATTAAACAGATAAATGATAAAAAGCTTCCATTTATACTGGTATTTAATAAGGCCGATATATCAAAAGTTAGAGCAGGATATGTAGACAGTATAAAAAATGAATTTAATGTACCTGCTGTGGGTGTATCAGCGCTTACTAAAGAAGGAATAAAAGAACTGAAAAATCAAATAATAAATATAATGCCTGAAGATGAAGATAAATTCAGAATAATTGGAGATTTAGTAAAGCCTGGAGATTTTGTTATACTTGTTACACCAATAGACAAAGCGGCACCAAAGGGAAGACTTATACTCCCGCAGCAGCAAACAATAAGAGATGTTTTGGAAAGTGATGCTTCTGCAATTGTTACGAAGGAATATGAACTCAGGGAGACTCTTCAGAATTTATCTAAAAAACCTAGAATGGTTGTTACCGATTCACAGGTTTTTTTGAAAGTTGCGGCAGATACTCCAAAGGATATCTTGATGACATCATTTTCTATATTATTTGCGAGATATAAAGGCGATTTGGTAGAACTTATAAAAGGAGCTAAAGCAATAAAGAAATTAAAAGACAATGATAAGGTACTTGTTGCTGAAGGCTGTACCCATCATAGACAATCAGATGATATAGGAAAGGTTAAGATACCTAGGTGGATAAGGCAGATAACTGGAAAGAAAATTGATTTTGAGTTTTCATCCGGTAATTCATTTACAAATGAAATAAAAAAATATTCATTAATAGTTCATTGTGGAGGATGTATGTTAAATAGAACTTCTATGTTGTATAGAATTAACATGGCTAAAGAATTTGGAGTACCTATAGTAAACTATGGAATATTAATTGCATATGTACAGGGGATACTCGACAGGGCACTTAAACCATTTCCCTTAGCTAAAATGGTATGGGATGAATAAATTTTTATAAATAATAAATGAGGAGGATTAATAATGGCCTTTGGTATGAGTAAAAGTAAAAATTCTCATAATTTAATATTAAAGCGGGTGAGTATAAACGGAAATGTTTGTGGACAATTTGCAGAGATATCTATAAATCAAACTTATGAAAACTATGGTAAGAAGGATACGAAGGGAGTTTATGTATTTCCAATACCAAAAACAGCTATTATCTCTGGATTTGAGGTTGAGATAAGTGGAAGAACACTTAAAGCTGTTGTAGAGGAAAAAGATAAGGCGTGCAAAATATATGAAAGTGCTTTAGAAAGAAGGGAAAAAACCCTAATTTTAGAGGAATTCAAACCACATTTTTTCAAAGTGAATATAGGTAATATAATTGCTGGTGAATCAGTAGTTATAAAACTTTCATATATAGATGAACTTGAATATAAAGATAGCACATTTAAATTATCAATACCTTTGATATTTGAAAGTCAGAGGCTTGAACATGGTTTTAAACTTGAAATGTTGAAAGGAAGCACCATAAATAAAATAATTGGAAGGAAGAAAAAAACTGATTTTGAATTCAAGGCCAATATAATAGTTGAATCTATGTGTATGCTGGAATTTAGATCTCCATCACACAATATAAAAATAGAAAGAGATGGAGAAAATATCTCAAAGGTGAATTTAGGGGGTATATATCAATCAATGGATAAGGATTTTATTCTTTATATGAAAGAAAAAAGTCCTAAGGAAGCGGATGGTATGATATGTGAGTACAAGAAGGATGGAGTAGATAAAGGAATAATTTATCTAAGAATAATACCTAAGCTTGATTCATTTGAAAGTTATAAACCAGAAAATTATGTTTTCTTGATAGACATATCAGATACTATGAAAGGAAACAAATTAGAACAGGCTAAAAATGCACTCCAGCTGTGTATAAGAAATTTAACTAGTCGTGATAAATTTGATATTATAGCCATGGGAAATGAGCTTAGCCATTTTAGTCAAAATGGTATGGTTGAATTTAATGCAAATACTTTAAGAGAAGCTTCTTATTGGATTGATGCTCTCCAAGATGAGGAAGATGCAGATATATTTGGTGGTATAAAATATAGTATCGAAAATGAAGGTGGACGTAACACAATACTTATATTTACTGATGATCAGGTAGAAGAAGAAAATGATATATTAAATTATGTAATGGAAAATATAGGAGACAACAGAATATTTACTTTTGGAATAGACTCGGTTGCAAATAACTATTTCTTAAATAAGCTTGCGCATGAGAGTTTTGGAAAGGCTGAATTTATAAATAATAAAAGAAGAATAGAGAATGTAGTATTAAAGCAGTTCAAGAGGATAAAGAATCCTGAGGTTGATGATATGACTATAGATTGGGGTGATTTAAAGGTAAAATCAACCTATCCTAGGACTATAGATTATATGTATGATAGAGAACCATTTTGTATTTTCGCAAATGTGGATGGAGAGGTTTCTGGCAAGATATCAATAAGGGGAAATGTAGAAGGAAAATCTTATTTAAAGGAAATTGATCTGGATAATTTTAATATGGAGGAAAGTGCTAATTTATTAAAAAAGGTATGGGCTAGAAAAAGAATAAAATCAATAGAATTTAATATGGAAGCTGAACGTGGTCATATAAAAGATGCAATGAGGAGAAAGATAATAGAGTTATCTAAGGAAAATAATATAGTAAGTCATGAAACTACATTTATATTTATGGAGTTAAGAGAAGAACCCGTTCTTGGAATAGAACTTAAAAATATAATTCCAACAAGAATTGATGAGAGTAATCTTGCAAATGAAATAGAAGAAATTTATGAATCAGAAGATATTAAACCAATGCATAGATTTAAAAAAGATGCAAGAAAACATACTTCAGACGACAATTTGTATCTAAAAAATTTATATCCAATTAAAAGATTGCTGAGAATAATTGCAAGAAATCAGTTTGCAGATGGTTCTTTTGTCGATTACGAAGATAATGATTTGGAAAATAAGATGGAAACTACTGCAATAGTTCTGCTTGCATTTTCGATGACTGATGAAAATATAGATATATATTCTAATCAATTAAACAAATCAATAGAGTTTATAAGTGACAATTATGATAAATTAGATGATCAGATTTCCAGCAGATTAATCAAAGTACTGATATTGTCACTGAAAAAAAGTTTGGAAGAAGAAAATATAAAGAATAGAAATATAAGTAATATAGAAAAATTGCTGCTTGAATTGTATAAGTTGAAGGATGAAAGAAAAGATCATAGTTATGAGTTAAAAGATTTTGATAAATTATCGTTTAAGAGAAATATAGTCTCATTGTTTAGAACTGATAATAATATGATTAATGAAAGTATAAATATATCAAATGAGAAAAATTCTATCTTTGATTTAGCCAAACTTGCTATTCTTATGATATTGGAAAATTAATTTATATTATAATTTTATGTTGATTAAAAGATGTCGGCTCAAATATATTGAAAATATGAAAGCATAGATAAAAGCATAGTATGGGAAATAAAAGTAAAGTTTTATACCATATTATGCTTTAAACTTTGGTCATTATGGTATAAAATTAATATAGAATTAGTACAAATTAAATTACAGATGTAAAAGGAGCTGAAGGGTATAATGTTTGAGTGGAAAGAGAACTATAGTTGTGATGTAAAACAGATAGATGATGAACATAAAAGGTTATTTGAAATAGGCAGGAATATTTATGAACTTGCAATGGATGAAAATCATATTGATTACTATGATAAAATACTTGATTTATTGGACGAGCTTAAGGATTATACAGTTTATCATTTTGGTGATGAAGAAAGAATTATGGAGTTGTATGATTATCCTGGATTAGAAGAACAAAAGCATATTCATGCCAAATTTATTGATAAGCTTGAAAATATAGATCTTAAATCAATAGATATCAATCAACAGAAAGCTATTTTAGATTTACTTGATTTTGTTTCAAGTTGGATATCAAGTCATATATTAGGTACGGATTTAAAAATTGGTGAGTATTTCAAAAAACTCAAACTAAATAAATAGCGGCATTAAAAAATGGATAGTGCAGTATTAAAGCTCGAACCGAGACAATATACAACTGCACTATTTTTACAGATAACTAAAATGTTCATTTCGTACTTGAAATCTATAATAAAGGAAAATTTGAGATTTGCAAATGCAGAAAATAAATTTAAAGAAGGTTTATCGTGAATGTGACAACATTTCTTCTACTATATCTAAATATCTTTGCGAAACCTCTGGAAATACTGTAAAAATTGTATCTATTATAAAATCGATATTGTTATCATCTATCTTTTTCCCTGTTGTATCAATATCATCTTTTATATATACTTCATCTTCTTTAAGTGAGTTATATATTTGGTCCACTATAGGTGATTTCATAACTTTTTCATCTTCAATACAATTATTTGAAAAATATAATACATCATCTAGAACGATAAATTGACCATATACGTATTCCTTTTGTGTTTTAGAATTATCTTCTTCAGAACAATCATACTTTGTATGTTCAACATGTTTAAGATCAAGTACATAACTAATCTGTTTTCTTGTTAAGACACTGGGAACCTCCAGCTCCAACAGTCTTTTTTTAGTATGTTCAGAAAAGTTTTCACCAAATTCTGAAATGAACTGTTTCATTGATATTGTTTTCTTCATTCTGTAATTTCTTCTCATAAAAGAGTCCTCCTATAATAAATAATAATGCAAAAATAATTATATAATTCAAAATATTTGAATTATATAATACAAAATAGAAATTATTTTAGATAGAAAACCACCTTATAAAGGTGGTATTGTGTCATTTAAATAAATTAATATATTTTACTGTAAACCAATTAATATAATTATATCATAATATATATAAAATATCAATTTATCATAATTTATGGCTGATGTCAATAATACTCAAGGCAGAAATTATAAACAGGGAATGAATTAAGGCCCCTAATTTAAATTAGAAACCTTAATAGATTAAATTCCTATATATAATTTTATATCAAGTGGTTTTATGCTTATATTTAAGGTATCAGAAATTAAACTTATTTCATCATTTTTATTGAATATATTAGTTAATCTATTTAAACTGGCTTCCTTTATATAATCCGATGTATTTATTGTGAAATTATATGTGTCATAAGGACTTTTGTTTACAAGTATGAGGCAAATAGAACTTTCAGTTGGTATATTAAATTCATCCTTGCCATGTAAAATATATCTGAAATATCCATATATGTTATAACCAAAATTTATTTGTTTAAATGCCCCTGTTTTAAGTGATGCTATATTATTTCTTATATGAATCAATTTTTTATACCAATTTAATATAATCTTATTTTCTCTTTTCCACGGGTATGTTGCTCTATTAGAAGGATCGTTTCCTCCTTCGGAGCCAGCTTCGTCCCCATAGTATAGTAGAGGAATACCCGGGAATGTGAATTGAATTAGAGTTATTATTTTTAAAAGCCTAAAGGGTATATCAATTGATTTATCATTAAATTTATCAGCATAATTTTTAAGTGCGATTGAATTTATAACGGAGTATATTCTTTCAACATCATGGCTGCCTATAATATTTACCATAGAGTAAAAATTATGAATCGGATAATTTTCGTATAGACTCATAAACCTATTTCTTAGAGTCAATGAATCTATATTGTTTCTTAAGAAATCGAGTATATTGTTTCTCATTAAATAATTTGTAACAGAATCAAGTTCGTAACCTGAGAAATATTCTCTTCTTTTATTGTAGCTTACTTTATTTGAAGCATCCTCCCAAACTTCACCTAGTACAATTGAATCTTTATCAAATGAATTTGAGGCAGCTTTAAGTTTTTTTATAAACTCATCAGGGAGTTCATCCGCAACATCAAGTCTCCATCCTTTTATACCTAACTTCATCCAGTGTTTTATAACGCTGTCATCGTCTTCTATTATATAATTTAAATAAGTTTTATTTAATTCATCTACGTTTGGTAAATCTGAAACTCCCCACCAGCAGTCGTATTCATCAGGATAATTTTTAAAGTTGTACCATGGATAGTATTTAGAAGACTTGGATTGGCATGCACCTATAGAATTATAACTGTTGAATTTATTAAAGTATATACTATCTGAACCCGTGTGACTGAATACGCCATCTAGAATTATATTAATATTTTTTAGAGACGCCTTATGTATGAGTTCTTTAAGTATAGCTTCATTGCCAAACATACTGTCTATTTTTTTATAGTTTGCTGTGTCATATTTGTGATTGCTTCTGGATTCAAATATTGGATTCAAGTAAATTGTACTTATGCCGAGGTCTTTTAGATAATCAAGTTTTTTAATTATTCCCTTTAAATTGCCTCCAAAAAAGTCCCATCTTTCTATATTGTTATTTTTAGAATTTCTTATGTACATTGGTTTGTCATACCAACTTCCGTATATGAAGCTGTTTTCCTTTGGATTTGATATGGAATTATTATCATTACCGTTAAAGAATCTATCCACAAATATCTGATAGATTATTGTATTTTTAAACCAATAAGGTGTTGAGTAATTTTCCTTAAATACAGTAATTTGATAGGGGGATGGGAAACGTGAGTAAATTTTCCCAATACCGCCGGTCATTTCTGAATTATTTCCATAGAAAATGATTTTATTATCTATGGATATTTGAAAGTAATAGAAAAGTAAATCAGGATTTGATGAAGTTTTAAGTATATACTTAAATATAGATACACAATCGGTTCTTGATTCAAGTTCCATGGAATAGTAGTTTTTATTATGATCATTAAAGACAACTAATTTTACTGTTTTTATTTTATCATAAGGTAATTTAATCCTAATTAATACATTTTTGTTGCATTCAACTGCGCCAAATGGAAATCTAAAAAATGAGTCCCATGAATTATGAAATATCGAATTCATTCAGTTTTCCTCCAACAATTTATTATTAAAGTCAATTTTATTTATATGCCATATTTCATTGGCATATTTAGTTATGGTATTATCACTTGAAAATACACCAGAATTGGCTATATTTAATATACTCATCTTATTCCATTTATTTTTATCTCTATAAAGATTATTTATTCTATTTTGAGCTTCTACATAAGGTGCAAAATCTTTTAGTACGAAATATTCATCATTATTGAAAAGAAGATTATCATATATTGAGTTAAATTCATAGTTAGATACGCCTAAAAATCCATTTGTAAGCTGTGTTAGAATCTTATTAACTCTTTGATCTGAATTGAATATATCTCTTGAGTGATAGTTTTTATTTTTATAGAGATCAATTACTTCATTTGCTGTAAGACCAAATATGATAATATTGTCGTTTCCAACTGCATCCTTTATTTCAATATTTGCACCATCCAGTGTAGCAATAGTAATTGCTCCATTCATCATAAATTTCATGTTACCAGTTCCAGAGGCTTCCTTTGAAGCTGTTGAAATTTGTTCGCTTATGTCTGCAGCAGGTATAAGCTTTTGAGCTAGGGATACATCATAATTTTCAAGAAATACTACCTTTATTTTGTCTTTTATACTTCTGTCATTATTTATTTTATCTGCAGCGCTGTTTATTAATTTTATAATCTGCTTTGCTAAAAAGTAACCAGGAGAAGCTTTTGCACCAAAGATAAACGTTCTGGGGATAATATCTAAATTTGGATTTTCGATAAGCCTATTATATAGGTCTAGAATATTCAGTATATTTAATACCTGTCTTTTATATGCATGAAGTCTTTTAGCCTGAACATCAAATATTGAATCAGGATCAACATCTATATTGTATTTTTGTTTGATAAAGTTTGATAGATTTATTTTGTTTTGATATTTTACATGTTGAAATTTGTCTTGTATAGATTTATCATTAGAAAAACCTTCAAGATTCTTTAATTCCAGGGGATGCTTAATCCATTTTTCTCCGATCAATTCATTTATTAAATCAGTAAGTTTTGGGTTTGATTGAATGAGCCATCTCCGGTGGGTTATACCATTGGTTTTATTATTAAATTTATCCGGGTAAAATTCAAAGAAATCTTTTAATTCTTGCTTTTTTAGTATCCTTGTGTGGAGTTTTGCAACACCATTTACAGAATGACTGCCCACAATGGATAGGTAAGCCATATTTATATTATTGTTAGATATTATTGACATTTTATTTACCTTATTAAGGTCTCCATTAAATTTATCAAATACTTTGGCGCAAAAACGTCTGTTTATTTCTTCTATTATCATGTATATTCTAGGAAGTAATTTTTTAAACATATCTACAGGCCATTTTTCAAGTGCCTCAGTTAAAATAGTATGGTTTGTATAAGCAGTAATATTTGTAGTTATTCGCCAGGCTTCATCCCATGACATCGATTTTTCATCGATTAATATTCTCATAAGTTCTGCGATTGCAACAGAAGGGTGAGTATCATTTATGTGTATGGCAATATATTTATCAAGACTATCTAGAGAAAGCTTCATTTTTTCATAACGTCTTATAATACTTTGAAGACCTGCACTTACAAAAAAGTATTCTTGTTTTAATCTCAAAAGTTTTCCTTTTTCCGTTGAATCGTCAGGGTATAGAACCTGAGTTATTGATTCGACAGAATATTTATATTCTACAGCTTTCAAATAATCACCATTGCTAAATGAGGAAAAATCAAAGTCTTTATCAATTGTTTCGGCACTCCAAAGTCTTAAATTATTTACAATATTATTTTTATACCCTACTACGGGTATGTCATATGGTACTGCAAGTATTGGTTCGTAATTTTGATGTATTGCTTTAAGCTTCCCATTTTCATTTATAAGCTGTACATCTCCTCCAAATTTTACTATAACTGATTTTTCACTCTTTCTTGTTTCCCATACATATCCATTTTTGAGCCAGTTATCAGGTACTTCTACTTGATATCCATTTTTTATTTTTTGCTCAAAAAGTCCGTATTTATATCGTATTCCACACCCATGTCCGGGAATTCCAATTGATGCCATAGAGTCAAGGAAACAGGCAGCCAATCTTCCAAGTCCGCCGTTACCAAGACCGGCATCTGATTCTGCTTGTAAAACTTCATCAAGATTTATTCCAAGTTCTGATAGGGCATCTTTACATATATCTCTTATACCAAGGTTTATCAGATTGCTTTCAAGTAGTCTTCCTATTAAAAATTCCATAGAGAAGTAATAAACTTGCTTTTGTTTGCTTTTTAGATAATATTTATTAGTATTTTTAACGCATTTTGAAATATAATCTTTAATAACACTACTCAGAGCTTCAAAATATTGATATTTATTTAATTCATTTATATCCTCTGCAAACATACTCGTTAATTTTTGTTTAAAGTTTTTTTTAATATATTCTTTATTTAATGACATGCTTAATCACCTCTAAATATTATGTTAAACTTTCATATAGTTTAATATACGTTTTGGCAGAATTATTCCAGCTATTGTCTGAGAGCATTGCATTTTTTGAAATATTACTCCACATATTTTTATCATGATATATTTTCACAGCATATTTTATTGTATTTAGCATTTCATGAGCATCATAATTAAAAAATGAAAAACCATTACCTTCTCCAGTATATTCATTGAAAGGTATTACGGTATCCTTAAGTCCTCCTGTTTCCCTTACTATAGGTGGGGTACCATATCTTAGTGCAATGAGTTGTCCAATACCACATGGTTCGAATAAAGATGGCATTAGAAACATATCAGAGCCAGAATATATTTTGGATGCTAGTTTTGTATCAAATTTTATATTAACAGAGAGTTTTGACGGATATATATGAGAAAAATATTGCAGCGAATCCTGATAATTTTCATCTCCTGAACCAAGTATTACAAGTTGAATATCCATAGAAAGAAGTTCTTCTATAATAGATATAACTAAGTCAAGTCCTTTTTGTTTAACCAGTCTTGTGACCATAGAAATAACAGGTATATTTTTATTTTCCGGAAGGTTTAGTGATCTTTGAAGTTCAATCTTATTTCTTACTTTTTGAGTTATAGTTGATGAGTTATATTTATAAGATATATTTAAGTCACGTGCTGGATTAAAGATTTCATAGTCAATTCCATTTACGACTCCATAAAGTTTATAATTCTTGCTGTTTAATAGTCCATCTAAAGTTTCACCGTAGAATGGGGTTTTTATTTCCTCAGCATATGATTTACTTACGGTGGTGATTATATCCGAAAAATTAATTCCAGCTTTCATAAATGAGATTGAATCATAATATTTTATCTTATCTTCACTAAAATATTCGTCACCGAGGCTTAAAAGCTCGCCTAGTATTTCTTTGGGAAAAATTCCTTGATATTTTAAGTTATGAATTGAAAAAACAGTTTTTACATTAGTATATTCATTGCTTTTTTTGTAATGTTCATTTAATAGCACAGGTATTATACCGGTATGCCAGTCATTACAATGTATTATGTCTGGGAAAAAATCTCCCATATATCTTATCGATTCTAGGACAGCTCTTGAAAAAAAAGAAAATCTTTCGCCATCATCAAAAAATCCATAAGGTTTGTCTTTCTCAAAATAATATTCGTTATCTACAAAGTAAAAAGGAACATCATCAAAATTGTATTTTTCTAATCCACAATATTTTTGTCTCCAACCAACTGGAACAGTGAAACTTTTTATGTGTTCCATCTTTGATTTGAAGTTTGAGGATATTTGTGAATACTTAGGAAGTATGACTCTGGCGTCAACACCTAATTTTCTTAAATATTTAGGGAGAGAATAGGCAACATCACCTAAACCTCCAGTTTTCGCAAAAGGATGAGCTTCTGACACTGCAAATAAAACTTTTTTCATCTTCCTTCCCCCCAATAATATAGTATTATTTATCACTTTGTTATATAGCTATAGAATTTAAACCTATTTCTCTGTCTTCACCAATTAGAACAATTTGATCTGAATTACTTATTATGTTATTATGCTTAATTACACAGTTGTTGCCTATAATTGCTTTGTCTATTATCACATCATTCTCTATTGTTACATTTGGTAAAATAACTGAATTGGTTACTCTTGAATTTTTATCAACGTGTACTCCTGGAAATAGAATTGAATTTATAACATCACCTAATATTACGCATCCGTCTGATATCATTGAATTTTCTAACTTCACACCATTACCTATGTATTGAGGTGGAAGAGTAGGGGTATTAGAATAAATTTTCCAGTCGTCCTCGTATAAATTAAGCTTATTATCTTGTCTCAATAAATCCATGTTTGCTTCCCAATAACTTTGAATTGTACCAACATCTTTCCAGTATCCTTTAAAGGGGTATGCAAATAGTTTTTTACCATTTCTAATTAAGGATGGTATTATATCTTTCCCAAAATCATTGCCAGAGTATGGATTGCTTTCATCATGTTTCAAAAATTCTTTTATTATTTTCCAGTTAAAGATGTATATTCCCATGGAAGCCATATTGCTTTTTGGATTGTGTGGTTTTTCTTCAAATTGAGTTATACGACCGTTTTTATCTGTATTCATAATTCCGAAACGATATGCTTCTTTAAGAGGAATTTCTATAACTGCTATAGTTGCATCCGCATTTTTCTCTTTATGATATTTAAGCATAGAAGAATAATTCATTTTATATATATGATCTCCGGAAAGTACAATTATATAATCTGGTTCATAGTAATCTACAAAATTTATATTCTGATATATTGCATCAGCTGTGCCACTATACCAGTTCATACCTGTCTCGCTTACATGAGGTGGAAGTATAGTAATTCCTCCGTTCATTTTATCAAGATCCCATGAACTGCCTATGCCTATGTGATTATTTAAAGTCAATGGCTGATATTGTGTCAATATGCCTACAGTATCAATACCTGAATGTGTACAATTGCTTAATGTAAAATCAATAATTCTATACTTTCCACCAAAAGGTACTGCTGGTTTTGCATTAAACTTTGTGAGTTCTTTTAACCTTGTACCTTGACCGCCTGCGAGTACCATTGCAATGATCTCTTTTTTTATCATTAGAGATACCTCCTTTTAATGATTTTTCTGTTTTAGAATGTATTTCATGTAGTTTGAAGTTACTTTCATTTGAGCTAATTATAGGTTTAATAAAAATAGTTGATAGAGCTGGAAGGTTTATTTTTATACAAAAAGGTTTACTGTTCCACTTTTCCATACCTGGAAATAATATTTCACGGTTTAAATTATCAGATCCGCCATAAATAGCAGCGTCACTATTTAGAAGTTCTTTATATTTAACTAACCTTGGTACCCCGATTTTAAAATCATCATATGATTTAAAACCGAAATTGCAAATTATAATAATAAAATTATATTTACTAATTCCTTGCCTTATAAAAGAAATTATACATTGCTTGTTGTTTGAAACGTCTATCCAATTGAAACCATTGAAATTAAAATCCTGTTCCCATAGTGCACTTTCATTTCTATATAAGTAATTTAAAGCCTTAACGTATTTTTTTGCCTTTTCATGCATTGGATATAGTAGTAAATTCCAATCAAGTTCTGAATCAAATTTCCATTCATCAAACTGTGCAAATTCATTCCCCATAAAATTTAGTTTTTTACCCGGATGAGTCATCATATATCCGAGGAATGCTCTAAATCCAGAAAATTTCTCTTCATATTTTCCAGGCATTTTATTTAAAAGTGATCTTTTACCATAAACAACTTCATCATGCGATATTGGAAGTATGAAATTCTCGGAAAAGGCATACATTATTGAAAAAGTTATCAGATTATGATTATATATTTTTTCATTCTCGTTTAGACTCATGTATCGTAAAATATCATTCATCCAACCCATATTCCATTTATAATTAAAGCCAAGACCGCCATCATAATCTGGACGTGTAACCATAGGCCATGCTGTAGATTCCTCAGCTATAACTAGAGAATTTGGAAAATGCGTAAATATGGCTCTATTAAGTTTTCTTAAAAATTCAACTGCATCTAGATTTTCAATCCCACCATGTTTATTTTTTAAGTTTGGATTGTCCTGTTTTCCGTAATTCAGGTAGAGCATATTTGCTACTGCATCGACTCTTATACCATCTATATGATATATTTCAAACCAGAAGAGTGCGTTTGATATTAAAAAATTCTTTACCTCTGTTTTTCCTAAATCAAAATTAGAGGTGCCCCATCCACAATTTTCTCTTAAATCACTGTTTTGATATTCATAAAGATAAGAACCATCAAACTTGTACAGTCCATGTGAATCTTTGCAAAAGTGACCCGGAACCCAGTCCATTATAATACCTATGTTATTTTGGTGAAATTTATCCACAAAATATTTAAAATCAGAAGGTCTCCCAAATCGGCTTGTTAGTGAATAGTAGCCGGTAGTTTGGTATCCCCAGGAGCCATCGAAGGGATGTTCAGTAATTGGCATAAGCTCTATATGTGTGTAGCCCATATCTAATATATATGGAACTAGCAAGTCGGCCATCTCCTTATAGGAATAGAACTTTTTTTGATTATTTAATCTCCACGAACTTAAATTTATTTCATATATATTAATTGGAGAAGAAAATGAGTTTATTTTAGATTTTTTTTCAAACCATACTTGATCATTCCATTTATAATCATTTTTGATACTGTAGACTATAGAAGCTGTATTGGGTCTAACTTCTGAATAAAAGGCATAAGGGTCTGATTTGAAAATAGATTTTCCATCAGATGTTAAAATAGCGTATTTGTATAAATAACCTTCATGAATACCTTCAATAAAGAGATTCCAAAATCCAGTTTTTGGCTGCTTCTTCATTATATGAATTTTATAATTCCAGTTATTAAAGTCACCAACAACGCTTACACTTAATGCATTGGGAGCCCAAACTCTAAATAATGTTCCAGAAGTTTTATTGAATTTTATAAATCTACTTCCTAAAAATTTATATGTTCTAAAGTTGTCATCATTTGTATATGAATATGCTTCATAGTAGTTTATATCAAGATTCAACATAGTTAAGTTTCTCCTTACATAGAATTGAGTAAATTTAATATGATATTATATGATCGTATATTGGAAAAATTACTTTCAATTCAGTTTTAATTATAATTACAAAAAATGTAAAACACATATTTTATATTAACACTCGGATAAATAAAATTAAATCAACTTAAAACATCAATAAGTAAAAAAATGTATAATTTCCCTTGATTTACTTTTAGATATTGTATTTCTCGTAAAATATCTAATTAAATCTCATTTAAAATATAATTAGATAATTCAGAAAATTATGAGTATAATAATTATATCAAAAAAATGTACAATAATAAAGTAATTAGCGAAAATAATATATATAGATGAAAATTGTAGAGTGAAAAAGCTTTCTATGGTCATTATTTGATCAAAGAAAGCTTTTTTAATTATTTAGAATTTAACGCTTCGAGAGTTACCCTGCATATCATAGAATGTTGCACTTACACAATCTATGTAAAATATCTCAAAGATACCATCATCTACTTTATATATATTGTTTAATGTGGGCATAGTATTTAAGGCTGCTTGTTGAGATTCTTTAGAAGTATAAGAAACTGCTTTCCCAGTTAATCTAAGCCATTTTCCTTCTGGTGAAGCTGCGCTTATTTGAATGTTTGGATTGATTTTCATTTGTTTGTATACATCTTTTGTATTAGCAGTACAAAAACATAATTTGTTATTGTAATTCATTGCAAATCCAAATGGACGCACTGCAGGTGTCTCACCATTGATTGTTGCAAGATAAAATACTTTGTTTTCATTTAAAAATTTTAAAACTTCATCCATAAATAGTTCTCCTCCACATATAAAATATTTTAAAATTGTTACCAATTATATTTTAACACAAATAAGTGGATATATGTCTGATACTTATTAAACAGTTTGTGTCAAGTTAAAGTGGGCAATTTTATTTTTTAAAATTTCCATTGTAAATTCAGTTGATATTTTTCTTCCCGTATGGCCCCGTCCACAGCCCGGAAGGGCGCACTTATCCTGTTAACTTTTTATCCCGAGTTTTTAAATTATCTATAAACCAGTTCACTGAGATTTCTTTCCTGAAAAAAGCTCTGTATCGCTTTTCTGCCATTGGTTACGGCGCAGCCTGTAAATGGTATCCCTGCTTTATGTATATGGTAATACCTGCTCTTCTTAGGTTTCTTGTTAACATCAGCTGCCGTTAATGTTATAACCTCTTTTATTTTCTCCAGTTTATCATCTGAAATAGAACCTGAACATATCTCATCGATTGTTTGGTATATTCTTTTACCAGCTTTTTCTGCCAGTATTTTTGCCAGATTATTTGCACCCTTTATAGACCAGCTCATTTTTCTCCCTTTCATCCTCTGGGCCAGTATGTCACAAATATTATGCTCCATTGTGCCTAAATTCCTATATTCCAGTCCTTCAGGTGCCTCCGGCATCTTTATCTCTTCTCTTAAGTGATATGGCACTAATCCTGCCTTATTTTCAAAGAGATATGTATACAGTTTTTCTAATTTCTTAAACTTTTTTTCGTTATTAGTATACTTAACCATAAGACCTGTTAAGTATTCAAAACTCTTATCTATTTTTCCGTCATGCAGCATTTTCATGAGTTTATATGCTTCCTTTTTATCCTCCATATTTCTCAGTACTGCCTGACTTTTATGGAATGGATCTAACTGAAAATATACGCCTTCTCCACCCATGCTCTGTTTTATCCATGGGGCACCATCCCCATTCAAAATTCTTACTTCTATTTCATCTGTGTTATATACTTCTGCAATGGCGGCATCACTAAGTTCCTTGAATTTTTTACTTGTTCCAAAGCTGGCGCATGCTGTTTTATTATGAACTACATAGCCGTCTTTTCTGCCACCTCTCTTTTTCCAGCCCTCATAAGTTACTCCCAGCTTAAGTTCTTTCTTTTTAGACTTCCTTCCTTTAGGTTTATCTTTCCCCTGAATGCTTAACCAGATGCCGTCCATCTCCTGAAATAAGGCCTTAACTTCCCTTGAGCCCTTTAATTTTCCCATTTTATTCAGCAGTATCTTCCTCTCTTCCTTTTCTTCTATTTTAGAACCTAATTTTTGTACTACATTCCATACTGCCGTATGGCTGATTTCCTGGTTTGCCAGTTCTTTAATATTATTTGAAGTGTTCCTATAAGACACATTGGTTACATTGTCTACTATTTTTTCTACTAAAGTGCTTGAAATATGGCCTATTGTATCCATTTTTAAGTATTCATCCAGTAAGAATTTATATGCCTTTTTCCCTTGATCAGTTTTGTATTCATATATACGTCTGTCAAATTCTACATCTCCCATAATAGTTTTTATACACGTATGCCTTAATCCTTTATTTCTATATATTTCGGCATCTCTTTCATCCATTAACCTCCGGTCCAGGTGCGAAAGCACCTCTCTTAGAATTTCACATGCTGTATCACACGCATATTTATATATTTTTTTCTCTAAACTATTGAAAGTTATTTCATTATCATTTAAACTTAAAGTATCGTTTAAATTGTACATAATCTCACCCATTTCTATATAGTCTTATCAACTTATATTATAATGGATTTTTATGTACATGGGAGATACTTTTTGTATCTCCTTTATTATTTTAACCAGTAATTATTACTACCTTTGCCTACTAAAATTATACTCTAAGTATTAAACAAAGATCTATAAATATATTTATAGTAACATATTGTTACAAAGTAAAATTTTAAAACTGTAACAAAATCATACGTTTTTTGTCAGTAAACTTTATAATAAATTTTACATAAACGGGTGTATTTAAAAGTTCACCCGTTTATTTTATTTGCAATATTACGTAATTATAGTATTGGTATAATATTTGCTCTTATTTACTATTTAAAAGTTTCAAGTTTATAAAAGGGGGTATTTATCTATGGCATTTAATGCTATTCAGTGTTTTCTCATAGTAATGGGATTTTTGCTGATAGGGGAGATTGTTTCTATCAAAACAAAAGCTTATGTACCGTCAGTTTTTGTTTCAGCAGTGTTATTCTTATTAGGTTTTTGGACTTTTGTGCCTAAAGATGTTGTTTCCCAAGCATCTTTCGGGACAAATTTTGTTCAGGTTTGTATGAGCTTAATTCTTGTTCATCTTGGAACATTAATGAGTCTCAAAAAACTTATAGAACAATGGAAAGCAGTAGTTGTTGCAGTACTTGGTATATGTGGTACAGTTTTTATGACCATGACCATAGGAAGAATATTTTTTGATTGGCATACGGTGGTAGCAGCAACTCCGCCATTAACCGGAGGAATTGTAGCAGCTTTATTAATGTCAGAAGGTTTAAAAGCTAAAGGAATCACTACATTAGCAATTCTTCCGATTGCAATGTTTATAACTCACAGTTTCTTTGGATACCCACTCACTTCTTGGTGTTTAAAAAGAGAAGGCAGAAGGGTTTTAGATAACTTTAGAAAGAATGGACCAAACCAGAAGGAAATAGAGAATAGTAAGGTTTTAAAAACTGAGAATGTAGAAAATATAAAGAAAAAATTGATTCCACCTTTACCAGAAGAATATCATTCTCCAGTGATAATATTATTTAAAGTTATGATTGTAGCTATTTTAGCAAGTTTTGTATCAAATCTAACAGGAGGTGCTATTAATCAGTACATTATATGCTTGATTTTTGGTGTTATATTTTGTGAAATTGGATTTCTTGAAGAAACTGCTCTTGTTAAAGCCGGAGCATTCAATTGGCTTATTTCCGGTCTTTTGGCATATGTATTTTCAGGACTTTCTGGTGTGGGACCAGGCCAATTAGTACAAATATTAATTCCTATTATTGTTTTAATAATCTTAGGCATTTTTGGCATGTTTGCAGTATCTATGATAATTGGAAGATTCTTAGGTTTTACAAAAGAAATGGGTTTTGCATGTGCACTTACTTCTCTTTTTGGATTTCCTGCGGATTATATTATAACTAATGAGGTTTGTAAGTCTGTAAGTAATACTGAAGAAGAAAGGCTTTATGTAGTTGATATTCTTCTTCCGAGAATGCTGGTAGGAGGTTTTGCAACTGTATCAATAGCATCTGTAATAATATCAAGCATATTCTTGAAATTACTATAGAGTTATAGTTTTTTATATAATTTTGGTTAGGAGTGTTAAAATGAATGTTAATATTTTAGAAAAGGCTAAAGAAATACAGGATTATGTAGTTGGACTTAGAAGAGATTTTCACAGACATCCAGAGCCATCTTTTAAAGAATATAGGACTTCACGAAAAGTGAAAGAAGAACTTTCAAAAATGGGTATTAAAGTAGAGAGTATAGGGGAAACCGGTGTAATAGGAATATTGGAAGGCAGTGCAAAAGGGAAAGTTATAGCACTGAGAGCAGATATGGATGCCCTTTCTATAACAGAAAAAACAGGATTGTCTTTTTCTTCTGAAAATCCAGGATTTATGCATGCCTGCGGACATGATTGTCATACTGCAATGCTTTTAGGAGCGGCAAAGATTTTGTCGGAAATGAAAGATAATTTAGAGGGAATAGTTAAATTTATTTTTCAACCAGCTGAAGAGGTTGCTTCTGGTGCTAAAAAAATTATAGAAGAAGGAGCTTTAAGAAACCCGGATGTGGATTTCATTTTTGGTATGCACATATGGGCGGATACTCCTATAGGCAAGGTAATACTTCAAGAAGGTCCTTTAATGGCCTCAGGTGATATATGGAATCTTGAAATTAAGGGAAAATCAAGTCATGGTTCAGCACCTTGGCAGGGAATAGATTCAATTGTGTGTGCCGCTTCAGTAATTAATGGCATGCAAACTGTAGTCAGCAGGGTAAATGATGTAAGATCTCCAATAGTGATAAATATAGGTACAATAAAAGGAGGAGATAGGTTTAATGTAACTCCGGGTTCTGCAAAAATGGAAGGAATGAATAGAGCCTTCAGCTCTTATTGTAGAAAAAATATGCCAATATGGATTGAAAAAGTAATAAAAAATATATGTGCTGCCTATGGATGTGACTATGAGTTTAATTATAATTTCATTTGTGGTGTAACTATTAATGATGAGAAGGCTGCTAAATTTACCAAAAAATCTGTTGCAAAGATAGTCGGAGAAGATGGTTTTATAGCAACTGAAAAGATAATGGGTTCTGAAGACTTTTCGGAATACCTGGAATCTGTGCCCGGTGCTTTGATGCTTCTAGGAGGAAGAAATGAATCAAAAGATTGTTGTTATTCACATCATTCAAATTATTTTAAAGTAGATGAAGACGCTTTACCAATAGGGGTAGCAGCATATGTTCAGGTTAGTATTGACTATCTTTCCTAATCAATAATAAGAAGATTCAATAAATCAATTATCCTTCAGGATATAGGGTTTACAAGTCGAAGTTAAGCTTTCATTTATAAACCCTATACCAAATTTCAGTATTATAAATATTTTCATTTTGTGAGCATGTCTCTGCATATTAGTTTTAGTCACAATTTAATTAATTATTTATAATTAAATTGTGAAATCTATTTCAAATTTATTTCCTTTAACTTTCTATATAAAGTCATTCTAGGTATGCCTAAGATTTCTGCAGTTTTAGATTTGTTAAAGTTATTTTCTATTAGAGTATTTATTATAAGTTCCTTTTCTGTTTTAAAGACGCTGCTTTTTAATGGGCTGAAGGTTTTGGTTTTAATAAGTTGTTTTATATTAGCATCCATTGATTCCTTGCTGCTATTCAATATGTTTTCAGGTATGCTGTCAACTTTAATTGAATGTTCTTTAGAAATAACCAGCATTCTCTCTACAATATTTCTTAGTTCTCTTACATTTCCAGGCCATTTATATAAACATAATGTTTTTAAAACATCTTCAGTAAATTCACCACATATGCCATATTTTTTATAAAAGTTATTTATAAAGTTATCAATTAAAAGGGATATGTCAGAAGGTCTTTCTCTAAGAGGAGGTATTTCTAAGTTTAAGACATTAAGTCTATAAAATAAATCTTTTCTAAAGGTACCAGAATTAACTTTTTCTTGAAGGTCGCAGTTTGTAGCTGCTATAACTCTTATATCTAAATTTATGATTTTATTACCTCCAACTCGTTCTATTTCTTTTTCCTGCAGAACTCTAAGCAGTTTTACTTGCATCTTGAGTGGTAAATCTCCTATTTCATCTAAAAAAATCGTACCTGTATTGGCTAATTCAAATTTTCCCATTCTACCATTCTTTGTAGCTCCAGTAAAAGAACCTTCCTCATGTCCAAAGAGCTCAGACTCTATTAAACTTTCTGGTATTGCTGCACAATTTATACTTATGAAAGGATTTTTTCTCCTTTTACTGTAATTATGAATAGAATGAGCAAAAAGCTCTTTTCCAACCCCGCTTTCGCCAGTTATTAGAACAGTCAAGTCTGTTTCAGCAAAAGACTTAGCTTGCTCTTTACAATTATTTAGGCAATTGGAATTTGATAGTATATCATCAAAGGTATATTTAGCTTTATATACTTCGGAGATAGCAGATTGATTATTTTTATAAGATTTTAAGTTTTTTATTAGATTGTTTTCTGTTACTAATCTATAAATATAATTTAAATCTCCTATAATAGTTATACTAATTCCGCCAATCAATTTATTGTTAAAATGAAGGGGAAGTCTATGTACTATTATATCTCTGCCTTGAAATTTGTGCTTTCTATTAATTTCGGCTTTTCCGGTTTTTAAAATAACAGGAAATCTAGCATTGGGATCTACTTCTCCTACAAATTTACCTTTTTCATTCTCAAGTTTAAGGTTAAAATAGTCTTTAAAAGAATTATTAAAAGTTACAATTTTACACTCCGAATTAACGAGACATATTGGTATTGGTATCTGGTTGAAAATTATATCATTTATTTTTATAAAAAGTCTGTCTATTTTTTTAGAGGTTATTTTTTTAAATGTTTCCAATAGTATCACCTTATTTCTAAATTTATAAATTCAACTGAAGCTAAAAATCACTCGATAGAATTATATTAAGAAATTGTTAATAATATACTTGAAAAATTAATTATTTCTAAAGTAATTAAAGAAAAAATTGTAATTATTTTAAAATTATAATAGTAATGTAATATTGCATATAAAAATAGTGTATGATATAATTATTAAAAAAAGGGGAGCTTGTATATATATACAGGCTGAGAGGAAGTTATAGCTTCGACCCATAACTTGATTCGGGTAATCCTGACGTAAGGAAATATTTGTTTATGAATTTTTTAATTAATGAATGTAAATAGAGTATATCTTCCTTAATGTTAGGATCGGGTATACTCTTTTTGTGTAATATAAGCAGCGGGGGAGCGCCCGGTACTTTTTAATTAATGTAACAACTAAATAGCTAGGGAACTTGTGTTTCAAGGTGAGAGGAAGCTTTTGAGCTTCGACCGACCAATATAATTATATGGTAAAATGCTATCTAGTTGTCTTAAATTTATACCTAAATAATAGTATTTTCTGTATGATAACATTGGCAAACTATACTATTATGGAGGCCTATTTTTATGAAAAAAAAGTCAAAATTACTAAGAAAACTTATGTTAGCTATGATGATAGCAATGGGAGTTGTTATTTCTCCAATTCTACGTATTGAAGGAATGTGTCCTATGTCATCTGTCATCAATATTACGTGTGCAGTTATTTTGGGACCTTGGTATGCATTACTTTGTGCTGTATTAATTGGAATTATAAGAATGCTTATTATGGGAATACCACCTTTAGCTCTTACAGGTGCTGTATTTGGAGCTTTTTTATCAGGAGTTTTATATAGGATATCTAGAAATAATTTGTTATTTGCGGCACTAGGAGAAACTATAGGCACCGGCATTATAGGAGCAGTTGTTTCATCGCCGATAATGACATATTTTTGGGGAAGGAAAGAACTTTCACTTATGTTTTATGTTCCGCTATTTTTTACTGCAACAATAATTGGGGGAGTAATTGCGCTTGTGTTTTTAGGTGCTTTAAATAAAAATGGTATGCTTATAAAGATTCAACAAAGATTAGGAATGGAAATTTGTGAAAAGGTACCAATTATAAAAAAAGATGTATCTGTAAATAAGACAGAATTTTAAATTAAAAAGACACATGATTTCTTAAGTGAAACCATATGTCTTTTTTGAGCGTTTGTGGATATAATTAACCTCTTTATGTATTTGATATATTATAAATATTGTTTAAATTGAAGTACGTGGAAGAAAATAAAAAACAACATATAATATTTTAAGTATTATGAATCTTATAATTAATAAATCTTATTTATTAGAAGAATTTCGAACTGTATTTTGCTGGAAATTATGTTATAATTATAAAGATAATGTATAAAAGGAGGCAAGAATTATGAATAAAAAATTGTCTAAAGGCGCATATGGCAATGTATCCGGAATAGATTATGTTCCGTATATTTCTGATGGATCTAAATCTGGCGGAAATGCCGCTGTATTAACTATTGGAATTATTTTATCAGTATTATTTGCAGCATCAACGGCATACTCAGGTATGAAATCAGGACTTACAGTTGCAGCTGGCATACCAGGTTCTATAATAGGTTCTGTATTTATAGCTATGTTTGCCAAACAAAAAGGAATTCTTGGTAAAAATTTGGTACAAGGCATGTCAAGTGGTGGAGAATCTATTGCTAGTGGTATGATATTTGTTTTACCAGCAATACTTTTGATAGGAGCGCATTTTTCTTTTTTAGAGGGATTTGTTATTGGAATAGGAGGAGTTTTGTTTGGAGTAGGAGCAGCTTCTCTTGTGTATAATTATTTAATTATTCAAGAACATGGAAATCTTATGTATCCTGAATCGATGGCTATATCTGAAACACTTGTTGCTTCAGAAGGGGTTAAAGAATCTGTGAAGTTTATGGGAATTGGATTTTCTATAGGAGGTGTTATAACTCTTGTAACTAGTTCATTTTTTAATGTAGCTAATAATGTTATAAGTTATGTAAATGAAGCTTTCTATAAGTGGAAATTTGAAGTTGAAGCTAATCCTTTACTCTTAGGCATAGGATTTATAGTGGGTATAGATGTAGCGCTAACTATGTTTGCCGGATCAATATTATCTAATTTTGCTATTACACCTTTGATAGGGTATTTTATTTCTCTTGGAGAAGGTGGCGCGACTGTATGGAATAATCCTCAGGTAAATATAAATGCAATGCAGGTTGCTGATATAGCAGGAAGTTATGTAAAATATGTAGGAGCGGGCATGATGTTATCTGGAGGATTTATAGGTGCTATAAAACTTATACCTACAATAATATCATCTGTAAAAGAAACTCTTAATGCAAATACGTCAGATAGTAAAGGCAGTTCATCTGCTGAAAATATAATATTAATTGGTGGTATAGTAATAGGATTTATAGGTGGTTTTTTAATATCTGGCGGAAATATATTAATGGCAATAATTGTATCCATATTATCATTAATATTATCTTTATTATTTGTTATAGTATCTGGAAGATTAACAGGAACTATAGGGACTTCAAATCTTCCTGTATCCGGCATGACTATTGCTTCTATAGTTATAGTAACATTATTATTTGTTATAATGGGATGGAAGAGTCCGGCAAATAATAGATCATTGCTTTTATTTGGTACATTTATTGTTACTGCTATATCTGCTGCTGGTGGTTATTGTCAGTCACAAAAAGTTACATTTGTAATTGGCGGTGACAAGAATGAAATGCAAAAGTATTTTGCAATAGCCGGAATAATTGGTGCAGCAGTAGTTACTGGTGTTATATTGCTTCTTTCAAGTCAACTTTCAATGACTGGTGATAATGTACCATTTGCATTACCTCAAGCTAACCTGATGTCTACACTTACGGCTGGTATAATGTCAGGTAAGTTACCTTGGGTCATGATAATTGTAGGTATTGTTATTGGAATAGCATTATTTTTACTAAAAATGCCTGTAATGACAGTAGCTATAGGATTTTATTTACCAATAGCTACAACTTCAATAATATTAATAGGTGCACTTATTCGTTTGTTTGTGGATAAGGTATCTAAAGACGATAAGCAAAGAGAAGCAAGGGTTTCTAATGGCATAAGTTTATCGTCCGGGCTTGTTGCCGGAGGTTCTATTATAGGTCTTATTGGTATAATACTTCAGGTAACCGGGGTTATAAAAGTAGGAACACCAACTGGATTTGCTGCTAGTAATGGCATGGGATATATATTATTGATAGTTCTTGTGATAGCATCTATAATACCTATAATGAGAAGTAAGGCAAAAAATGCTGAGTAATAATGAAGATGTTCTAAATGTAATATTTAAAGTAGCAGATAATTTGGAGTATGAAGTAGATGAGAATAATATTGTTACTGTACTTGAAAAACAAGAACATAAGATACAACAGCTGATGAGAAAACTAAATTTTGAAATTCCTAAGTATAAGAAAATTACTTTGGATGAGTATTCAAGTTATGTTTTTTTAAAGATTGACGGTGAGAAAACAGTAAAAGATATTGGAGAGAGTCTTGAAAAAAGATATGGAGATAAGGTAAATCCGCTTTATGAAAGGTTACTGTTATTTTTGAATCATATAGATGTGAATTGCCATTATATAAAGAAAACAAATGTTTAAAAATAAAGATGGTGCTGTAAATAGCATCATCTTTATTTTTTATGGAGATTCATGTGTTTTTAATTAAAGAATTGCTGTAATATATAATTATATATATTGATAAGAATTGGTATTAGTACGAGGTGACAAATATGAAGACAATTAAAATAGTTCATTGTGCAGATATTCACTTAGGATCAGAACTATCAATACTTGGGAACAAGGCTGCTGTAAGAAAAGCTGAAATTAAAGGTACATTTTTTAATATTTTAAAGTTGTGCAGGGATGAAAATGTTGAATTGCTGCTTATAGCAGGGGATTTGTTTGATGATGTTCATGTTAATAAAAATTTACTTTGTGAGATAAGAGACGGATTTGATGCAATAAAAGATACAACAGTTGTAATTGCACCTGGAAATCATGACCCCGCTTCAAGTGATTCACCATATGTAATTAAAAACTTCTGGCCTAAAAATGTTATCATATTTAAAAATTCTCTTGAAAAGGTAGAAATTAAAGATTCTAGTGTGTGCGTGTGGGGAACGGCTTTTTTAAGTACACAGAGTAAGTCGTCCATGATCAAAAACTTTAAAAATGTTGATGATGGCTTGATTAATATATGTGTAGTCCATGGAGAACTTGTAGCTCAAAATCAAAGGAGCAGGTATAATCCAATTACAGAAAAACAGATTTCAGATAGTAAAATGGACTATATTGCCCTGGGACATATTCATAAAAAAACGGATGTACTTAAGGCTGGCAGTACATTTTATGCTTATTCAGGATGCCCTGAGGGAAGGGGTTTTGATGAACTTGATGAAAAAGGTATCTATATAGGTACTATATCAAAAGACATTTGCAAGTTGGATTATAGAAGGGTTTGCGGGCGTATGAATATTGAACTTAGAGTGGACATTTCAAATGCACAAAATGCTAGAACGGCGGCGGATATTATAATAGACAAAATGAAATTAAGGTTTGGGGAAAAATATGCGGAAAATCTTTATAAGATTGATTTATATGGCATGCTCTCAAATAATGTAAATATTGATATAAATGATATAAGATTATTTTTATGTGATGTCTTTTTTATTAAACTTAAGGATAGCACAAGGATGAATATAGATTTTGACAATCTTTCAGATGAAATAACTCTTAAGAATGTGTTTGTAAGAAAGATGTTAGAACGAATAGATAATGCAGAACCTAAAGAAAAAGAAAAACTCTATATGGCACTTAAAATAGGATTAAGAGCATTCTCATGTGAGGTGAAGTATAATGAAGATTAACAAACTTAAGATAGGTAGTTTTGGTAAATTTAAAGATTATAGTTTGGATTTAAAAAGCGGTTTTCAATTAGTCTATGGTGAGAATGAATCCGGAAAATCAACCATTATGGCATTTATTAAAATGATGTTTTACAGTAAACTTGAAAGGGGAAGAGATATAAATAAAAATCTCAGAAAAAAATATAGGCCGTGGGATGGCTCCAATATGAATGGTGTCATCGAATTTTATGATGGTAAAACGCATTATAGCTTTCAGAAGGACATGGGTTTAACTCCTAAATCGGATAAAATTAAATTGATTAATATGGATAATGGTGAAGAGGTGCTCCTAGGGAAAGATGAGGAAGTGGGAAAAAGGTTTTTTGGACTTAATTTATCTGGATTTGAGCGCAGTTCATATATAAGTAATATTGGAAGTTTCTCTGCAGATGGAAATGGTGATGATGTAGCAGAAAAATTGATGTCAAATTTGGTTTCATCAGGAGATGAAGATGTATCGGAAAAACTTGTTTTTAAACGTATAAATGGTGCAGTAGAAGATATGAAATCAAAAAGTGGTAAAAAAGGAATACTTGTTGATACCGAAAATGAATTAAATGTTTTATATAATAAACTGTCTGAAGTTAAAGCACTTGAGGATGAGCAGAGCGATAATTTGAGAGAATATGATGCACTAAAAAAAGAGCTTCATAAGCAGGAAAATATAGATAATATGATTAAAGTCAAGGAAATTAAAGACAGACTTAACAAAATAGATTCTCTTATAGAAAAAATATTAGATTATAGTAATCTGGAAAAAGATATTTGTAAAGGGAAGATTAAGTTTAATGAATTAAAGCAATTCTTAAGGGAATGTAGCATGCTCATGGATGAAAGTGAAAAGCTTAAGGGGAGTTTTGAAAAGCTCAAATCATCAATTGATGGTGGAAAAAGCTTAATGCCATTTAGTAAAAAAGAATATGAATGTATAAATGAACTCGTATTAAAAAAGAATAGATTAGAGAATTTACTGGACAGGATTAACAAATTTTTATTTCCAAATTTTAAATCATATAAGATGTCAGAAGATAATTATAGTAAGCTTAAAAATTCTCTAAATAAACATACAGAACTCATAGAACAATTTAAAAAATATCATATGGATTACAAGAAATATGAAGAGGATAGGGAAAGTAAAATACGTCAAAAGGATACCATTGTACACGAATTTGAAAGAAATAAAATAGAATGGAATTCTAGAAGGCAGGTATTAGATGAGAAAATTAAGTTTTTAAATGAGAAGGAATCAGTGTATGAGGTGCAAAAAGACAGAACTAAAGGAGAAAGTAAAAGCCATAATAAATTCTTTATTTTAAGCATAAGTATTGCTGCTATTTTTGTAATAATGGCTTTAGTTATAAACCATATTTCATTAATAGGAGTGGCTGTTGTTATTTTAATAGCTTCGTATCTGTTTGAAAATCATAATTCAGGCAGTGTTAAATACAAATATGAAGATCAGAACTCAGATATAAAAAATAATGACGAACTTAAAAATATTAAAACTGAATATAAAAGGAATGAAGAGTACATTTCTGATAAAACAAAAGAATATAAAAGTAGAATAGAAATTATATCAGACAGTATTGTAAAAATTGAAGAAAATCTAAAATTAACTAAAGGGAAAAATGATTATTATTTAAACCTGCTGGGAAAATTTTTAGATATAAAAAATAATCATGATATAGCTTTAAATAATTTATATATCAAAAAGGAGGCTTTGATTAAAGAATTAAACTATGTAAATAATGAATACTCTGAAGAATTAGGTTTAAATAAAAAAAATGAAATATCAAATGCAAGTGTTAAAAATTTTGATAAAGAATATGTGATTTCCTATGAAAATATGATAAAGGACTTATTAAGCTCACTAGAGGACGATATTCTTAAAAAAATGCAGGAAAAGTCAGTTTCATCTATAGAGGAATATAATGAAAAGTATCTTTATTATATGTCCAATATAAAAAGCAAAGAAGCAGTAAATAAGATTGAGGATGAATATTTAAAAAAGCATCAGCAATTTTTAGATAAAGTAAATAAATACCAGGATGTAAAGGATTATGAAGCAGCAAAGGTTTTGATAAAAGGACTTATAGAGAAAGTCAGTATCATTGAAAATAGGAAGAAAGAGGTATCTGATATAGCAGAAGGTATGGGATATAGCTTGCCTTCATATGATAGCTTAAATGCGGAAAAGATGAAACTTGAGGATTATATAGTTAGCTATAAGGGTGAATATGAAAAAGAGAGAAGCTATTCTATGGAAGAATTAAAAGAAAAGCAAAAATATTTTTTAGACAGGCATATTGGAGATCGTCTTCTTGAAATCCAGAAGAGAGTAAGGACACCTGATAAAAACTCGATTAATATTGAGAGAGAGATAGAAGAAAAGAAAAATGAGCTAGAAAGAAAAAATGACTACTACAATTCACTCAAGGCTGCATTAGAAGTTGTAAGTGAAGCATCAGACGAAATGAGAAGCAGCTTCAGTCCAGAACTTAATCGTAAAACGTCAGAAATATTTAAAAGTCTCAGTAATGGTAAATACGATAATATCCTTGTTTCAAAAGATTATGATATGTCAATTAAATCAGGTATTCACTATAGAGAGTGGAAATATTTAAGTAATGGAACTGTTGACCAGTCCTATTTTGCACTCAGACTGGCAATTACGGAACTAATATCATCTAAAAATACTTCACTGCCATTATTTTTAGATGATGTTTTGATGCAGTATGATGACCAAAGGCTTAAGGCAGCTTTAAAATTCTTATCTTCTTATTCAGTTAAAAGAGGAAGTGATTTTCAGCTTATTTTGTTTACCTGCCACAAAAATATAATAGAAACTGCAGGGGATTATACTCAGAATATAGTTAAAATCTGATATAGGGTTTATAAATGAAAAATCAATCCCTCCTCCGGGAAATGCTGCTAAAATCCGGTACTATAAATGCTTTTAGTAATTCTAAAGCCCGGTATTTCGAAAATCTAATAAAGATTGATAAACTCGCTGTGCTCAAACATATCAATCTTTATATATTTTCTAAAATACCGGGCCAAGAATTACGATAAAAGCATTTAATGTACCTATATTTTGTCAGCATCTCCCTTAGGTATAAATTAACTTTAAAATTACAAACCCTGTATAACATAAAGTTTTGTGAAAGTGATGATTAAATGAAACCGGCAATCGTGTTATTTGATTTTTTAGATAAAATTCGATACTCAAAAGTTATAAAGACAATATTGACATTTAAGGAGACTATTAAAAAAATTGATAGAAAAGACTATCTTCAACCATTGGCTATCTAGATGGAGAAGATAAAAATATAATCTGGAGAGTTTGATAATATGAGTAAATTTTCTAATTTATTGGACATGATAATACTCTTAAAGAGCAGAGGTAAAATGAAATGCAAGGATATAGCTGAAGAATTGGAGGTCGATGAAAGACAAATCAGAAAATATAAGCAGGATTTAGAGTTGGCCGGAGTAAATATAGCTTCTGTAACAGGTGTTGATGGAGGATACAGCATAGAAGGATATGATTATTTATTGAATTTAAATATCAGTGATGAAGATTTAGCAATACTTAATTTAGTAAATCTTCAATTGAAAAGCATGAATTTTCTGTATTGTAAAGAGTTTAATAATTTAATGGATAAAATGAATGTGATTAGCAAATCTAATAGTAAAAATTGTGCCCGGTATTTTCAAAAATCTGCAAGAGAAAATGTTGATGTTAAAGATAAAAAGAAAGTTTTAGATATAAACTATTCAGTAATAACTAAAAGAAAAGTAGAAATAAAGTATTTTTCACTAAGCTCTGGATTAAGTATCAGAATAGTTCATCCCTATGTTATTATGAGTTATAAAAATTCTCTTTATATGATAGCATTTTGTGAAAAGAGAAAAGAAGTAAGAGATTTTAAAATATCTAGAATTAAAGAATATAGAATATTAGATTCTAAATTTCAGATGGATAAAAACTTTTCATTAAAAAAATATATGAAAGACAGCATTGGAATTTATAGAGATAGTAAATTAAATGTAAAGCTGCATATTTATAAGCCAATGTCATATATAATAAGTGAGAAAACATGGGTTGAAAATCAGAAAATCACCTGGAACGATGATGAATCTATAATATTTAAGGCATCTATGTCTGGAAAAACAGAAATAGTTAGTTGGATATTAAGTATGGGAGGCAATGTGAAAGTTATAGAACCTGAAGAGCTTAAAATAGCAATAAAAGAAGAAATTGATAAAATCCAAAAATATTATTAATAGTGATACTGATTACAATTATTTAGTGTAATCAGTATTTTTGCTATTATGGCATAATTAGTTCCTAAAGGCTTGTTATAATAAATTTATAAGACAATTTGGGGAAAGAAGGTGAAAAATGTGAGATTTAAATGTACTTTTAAAACAGAAAAAATACCACTATGTTATCATATGATGCTTGTAAGTATGATAAAAGAAGCACTTAAGGCAGAAGATGAGGAATATTTAAATAAACTATATTATTTTCAAAATAAGAAGAATAAAAAATCAAAGAACTTTACTTTTTCTGTTTACCTGAAGGATTACAAAATAGATAAAGAAGAAATAAAGATCAATGGTTTTGTGCAAATTAATATATCTTCACCTGACATTGAATTCATGTTGAAGCTTTATAATGGTATTTTAAAGAAGAAATCATTTCAATATAAGAAAATATACCAAATAGATAAACTTAAGATAACTATTCAGCAGGAAAAAAACATTTTAAAAGAAGAATTATGCTTTAAAACATTATCACCTATTTACATGAAAGACATAAATGGAAATTCAATTTCTCCTACGAGTAATGAATATTCTAAAGAATTTAATTATATTCAAAACAAAATTCTCGAAAATTATAGAGGTTATGGTTTAAAAGAAAATGTACAATTTGCACCTGTATTAATGGAAGAAAAAGTTGTTAAGGAAGAAATAAAAGATTTTAAAAAGGTTTCTGGTAAAGACATATATTATGTTGAAGCTTATTCTGGAATATTTAAACTATGTGGTGATGTTCAAGATTTGAAGGATATATATATGTTAGGTGTGGGATATCGCAGGAATCAAGGTTTTGGAATGATAGAGGTGGTGTAATGGAGGTGAAATTTTATGACAACTATAAAACTGAAGATGTCAGATTGGTTATATAATGCTGGATTGGTTGGATTGATAAAAATATTGAACCAAGAAGAAATATCCTACAATCCTAAAGGAAAGTATTTTGAATTTGAAGCTGATGCTTTGGTAAACTTCGAAGAAAAATATTTTAAATACTTTTCTCGAAAATATAAAAGATTTACTTCTTGGTATAAAATAGTTAGCTTTGAAGATTATATAATTAATTTTGATAAAAATAAAGTTAGTGACAAGAATTTAGAAACAATCAATAATTATATTGAAAATATAAAAAAAAAGTTAACAAGTAACAGTTATAAGAGTGCATACCTTTTACTTAAAAACCCGGAAATAGATTTACTTGAAAAGGAAAAGAAACTAAAGAAGATAAAGAAAACTAAAAAGCAGAACATAAAAGATGTAGTAGAAGAAATTTGTAATCAATTAAATAATCTAAAACTTATAATAAATTATTTAAAAAGAGATGATGTAAAAAGAATAATTATAGCTAAAAATATAATTTATAATATTATACAACAGTTTTGGTCAGATGTTAGTTTCTTAAATAGAAATAACAGTAAAAATGATATGTTTCAAGAGTATAAGACATATTTCATTGATGGAGTCTTAAATTATGCTGAAGCAGAGAAGAAAAAGTACAAATATGATTGTTTTACTTGTGACAATAAAATATCTAAATTATCTAAACCGAAAGCATATGATTTAACATGGTTAAGTAAGATTGGTGTAGATATGTCAAGAAAATCATCACATTTTTGGAATTTTAATGGTGACTCATATATATGTCCAGTATGTAATTTAGTTTATTCATGTGTTCCGGCAGGCTTTACTATTTTAAAAGGTAAAGGTTTATTTATAAATCAAAATTCAAGTATAGAAGATTTATTTAGTGCGAATACATTATCATTGGAAGGCATTGATAAATTTCAGAAGTTAGAGGAACAAGGATATTTTAATATAGTAAAAAATATAGAACAAGGTAGTGTTGAAAATTTTAATAAGGAAATTGAAAATATACAAGTTGTTAAATATGATTTTCAAAATGTTAGGAGGCCTTATTCTTTTAATTTGTTATCAAAGTCAAAGCTTGTACTTATATATAAAAATAGAAAAAGATTAAGTAAATTAATAAATGTATATATAAAAATATCAAAGGACTATTATATAAATTTATATTCGGAAGTATTAGAAAGACTTTATAATAATAAAAATCAATTTAGTTTTATAAATTATTTACTTTCCTTAAATTTAGAAGGTAAATTCAATGGAATTGGTTTTATTTATTTGATCTTAAAAATTAATCATGATTTTTTACAAGGAGGTATGAGGAAGAAGATGACAAAGTATAAAAATAAAGGTGAGTATATAGATACTTTTGAAAGATATGGTTTGGAGTTGCGTTCTGGATATTCAGGTAGCAGTAAAAATAAAATTTCTGGAATAACCTATAGGCTTTTAAATTCATTGAAAATTAAAAATACATCTAAATTTATGGAGACTTTAATAAATGCATATCTGTATTTAAATAGTCCAATACCAACAGATTTTATAGGTATGTTGAAGGATGAAAATAAGTTTCAGGAAATTGGGTATGCATTTTTAATAGGACTTCAAGGATATGAGGAGGAAAAATAATATGAATAAAAAAGGATTAACTGCAAGTTTTATATTTGAGGCTGAAAGTGCTAATTACGGTGAAGGTGTTGGAAATGTAGCTGCATTAAAGAAGATATCAAGAGGTACAGGCGAAAGCTATACTTATATATCAAGACAAGCACTTAGATATAATATTGTACAACAAATGGGTGAAGATAATACTCCTTTAGACTTGGATGGATCTGTAATTCAATTTGCGATTGATGCTACAATAAAAGAGTATCCTGAGATTGATTTATTTGGATATATGAAAACTAAAAAGCCAGGTAGGACAAGGGCTGCGGTAGTAAGATTATCAAATGCTATTTCACTTGAAAGTTTTAATTCTGATATGGATTTTTTGACAAATAAATCATTACTTGATAGATATACACAGCAAGGAGAAGAAATAAAGGGAGGAAATATAGCTCAAAGTGAAATCCATAAATCATATTATGCTTATACTATAGCTATTGATTTAGATTTGATTGGGGCAGATGGAGAAATTGAAATAGAAAACAGCGAAAAGGCTAAAAGAATAAATAAATTATTGGAAACTATTAAGTTTTTATACAGAGATATAAAAGGAAGAAGGGAAAATTTATCGCCTGTTTTTGCTATTGGAGGCGTATACGATTTGAAAAATCCTTTCTTTGAAAATAAATTAAGAGTATATAAAAACAATGTAATGATAAATAGTATAGAAAGTGTTTATAATTTGGATAAAAGCATTAAACCAAATACAAAGGTTGGCTTAATAAACGGAATATTTAATAACGAGAAACAAATAAGTGAGAAGCTTTCAACAGTTGATATGGGAGAATTTTTTAGTCAATTAGAAGATGAAGTTAATTCATATTATCTAGAAAGTAAGTAGGTGATTTTATGAATGAAAAAAAAGCTATAAGGTTAGAGCTGTATCAAAACTTAGTTAATTATAAGAAACCTACTAGTTTTCAACTTAAAGAGACATATCCTCTTCCTCCATATTCAACAGTAATAGGTATGATTCATAACTTGTGCAGTTTTGATGAATATGTTCCTATGAAGGTTAGTATACAGGGTAAATATCATTCAAAAATAAATGATTTGTATACAAGATATGAATTTGCTGGAGCTGCATTTGAAGAAGGCAGACATAATATAAAAATTATGAATTCGGAAGATGAAAAGTATTATGGAGCAATAAGGGGAGTTTCCACAGCAGAACTTCTTGTTGGTGTAAAGCTATTAATACACATAGTTCCAGAAAATCAGAAGCTTATTCGGTTTATATATGATTCCTTAAAAAATCCTAAGGAATATATGTCTTTAGGGAGGAGGGAAGATCTAGCTGTAATTGAAAGTATAAATGTAGTTAATATTAAGAAAACGCTAATGGATAACTCTAAAAAGTTGGATTATGATGCATATATACCTGTAAGTTTATTTGATAAGTACAGTTTTAAAGCTAAAGGAACAATTTACAACTTAAATAAAAAATATGATAAAGCAAATATAAAAAAAGATGTTCAAATAAGAAAGTGGGAAAAAATTAAAGTTATTCATGGAGTTGCTAATATGAATGAAGTATATAGTGAAGTAGAAACCATTTTGGATGATTACGGGAACTTTGTATTTCTAGCTTAAGTATTATGCGGGTAAATTGTTTTAACTAAAATTCATACATGTTTCATAATATGTTATTAAATATCAATTTAAAGTATGTATGGATATATTTATTAAACTTTTGTTAGAGGGTGCTCGATTATGATTAATTATTATATAGCAAAAACGAAACCGAAAGAAACTATAATGGAACATACTGATAATTTAATAAAACAGTTTCAAAAATTAAAAAAACTTTATCCAAATATAAATTATGTTGACTGGGATATGCTTAAGATTGCGTGTTTATATCATGATTTAGGAAAGATGAATACCAAATTTCAATTAAAATTAATGAGTAAACTTGAAATGAAAAATGATTTAAAAGATGATTTTCCGGATATAGAAGAAATACCACATGGATATTTGAGTCCAGCGTTTTTACCTTATAAGGAACTTAAGGAAAAATACAATATAGATCAAATTAGAATATTGTATCAAAGTATATATTATCATCATAACAGGAAATCTTTAAATAATTCGGAGGAACTTCAAAAAATAATACAATATGATCTGAGTAAATATGTAAAGGACTTTAAGTATGGTAAGATTAGGAAATTAAGAAAATTATATAAGAACTATGTAAGATTTGTAATTGGAAATGCTAGAATACCAAATGATGATAAGGATGAAATAGTTTATCAATACATAATGACTAAAGGATTGTTAAATAAGATAGATTTTGCTGCAAGTGCCAGTATAAATATAGAAGAGAAAAATACAAATTTGTATGAAAAAACCTTGGCATATTTGAAAAAAGATAATCATGAACCTAATGAACTTCAAGAATACTTAATTGATAATCAAGATAAAAGCAATATAATAGTAGCATCAACAGGAATAGGAAAAACAGAAGCTGCTCTATTTTGGATTGGAAATAATAAGGGATTTTTTACACTTCCATTAAAAGTTTCAATAAATGCTATATATGATAGGGTTGTTGGAAAAATAAGATTTTTAAAGAAAAAAACAGGTCTTCTTCATTCCGATACATCATCAGAATATATTAAGAGAGATAAAGAAAATAAGTTTGATATAGAATACTATGATAAAACTAGACAATTATCGCTTCCACTAACTGTGTGTACATTAGATCAATTGATAGATTTTGTATTTATGTATGAAGGTTATGAATTAAAATTAGCAACCTTGGCATATTCAAAACTCATAATAGATGAAATACAAATGTATAATCCAGAATTAGTTGCTTATCTTATAATTGCATTGCATAAAATAATACAATTAGGTGGAAAATTTACTATAGTTACTGCGACTTTTCCACCTGTATTTGAATATTTTATGGAAAAATTAAAAATAGATTTTAATAAACCGCAACCATTCTACAAAAAAGTTAATGGAAAAGTTCAGTTAAGGCACAAAATTGAAATTTTGGAAGAAGATATAAATACAGAGTTAATTAAAAATAACTGCATGGATAAAAAGGTTTTAATAATAGTAAATACTGTTTATAAGGCTCAAGAAATATATGATAAGCTTAAGATTCAGTTAAAAGGAAAACTACAATATGATAAGATAAATTTGCTTCATAGTAAATTTATAAAAAAAGATAGGACTATAAAAGAAGATCAAATTTTTGAAATGGGAAAGTTAGAAAATAAGGATACTGGAATATGGATAGCAACTCAAGTTGTAGAAGCAAGTTTGGATATAGATTTTGATGTGCTTTATACTGAATTATCGGATATTTGTGGACTTTTGCAGAGAATGGGGAGAGTTTATAGAAATAGAGAACTTAAAGATGGACATATTAATGTTTACATTTATATTGGAAATAAAAAAAGAACATCTGGAATAAATACTAGTAATAAATCAGTTATAGATTCTGATATATTTGATTTATCTAAGAAAGCAATAAAAAATTATAATATGCAGGAATTAGATGAAGAGAAAAAAATGAAACTTGTGGAAGAAGTATACTCTGTTAAAAATTTAAAAGATAAGAAATACTTTGATAAAATCTTAGAAACAATAAAAACAATTCAGTATATAAAACCATATGAAGTTCATAAAAGTGATATTTCTTTAAGAGAAATTGAAACAAGAGTAGTTATTCCAGAAAGTATATTTATAAAAAATAAAAGTTTTATAAATGATAATATAGAAGTAATGAATAATTCCAAAGAATACAGTGAAAAATTAATTGCTAAAAATAATATTAAAAATATAACTTTAAGTATACAAGGGTATGAATATCAGTGGGCTATTAAAAATCTTTTTGTAAATACTGAAAAAGTAAAACTTGATGACTATAATGAAATACCTGTAATTAGATTCAATTATACTTATGAAAAAGGGCTTGAAAAACCTAAGAATGTAAAATCATTTGATGATGAAGATCAAATTATATAGGGTGATGAAAATGAAATTTAACTTAGAAAATTTTAAAGTTCAGGGAATAAAATTTAACTATTATTTTGTTTGCAAAAGAAAGCTGTGGCTTTTTAATAAAGGAATAACTATGGAAGATACCAGCGACAGAGTCATGGAAGGAAAAACAGTTCATGAGGATTCTTATTCAAGGTTAAAGACAAGAGAAGTTTTAATTGATGACATGTTGAGATTGGATATAATGGATAAGGAGTTTGTACGTGAAATAAAGATAACAAGTAAAATGGAAGGTGTTGATAAGATGCAGCTTCTTTACTATTTGTATTATTTAAAACAGCTTGGGGTTGAGAAAAAAGGTGTTTTAAATTATGTAAAAGAAAGAAGAAATGAAATTGTTGAATTAGATAAAAAATCAGAACTGGAGATAGAAAAAACCTTAGTAGATATAGATAAGATTTTAAATAAGGACAAGCCTCCGAGAATCATAAAACTTTCATATTGTAAAAAATGTGCCTATTATCAATTTTGTTTTGTAAAGGAGGCTTAATGGTTATGGGTAAGGATTATTATATATTTACTGATGGACAGATAAAAAGAAGAGAAAATACAATCCATTTTAGTAATGGCGGAGATTTATCTAGAGATATTCCAATAGAAGCAGTTGAAAGATTGCATCTTTTTGGTGAAATAACATTAAACACTAAGTTTTTTAACTTTATAAGCAAGTATGGTGTTATAGTAAATTTTTATAATTATTATGGATTTTATTCTGGAAGTTATTATCCAAGAAAAAAGAATGTATCAGGATATTTATTGGTGAATCAAGCCGATTTTTATAATAAAAAAGAAAAGAGAATGTATATAGCTAAATGTTTCATTGATAGCGCTGCTCATCATATACTTAGAAATCTGAGAAAACATAAGATAGATACAGAAGAGGTTATAAAAAAGATTGAAAAAGAAAGAATAAACATGATATCTTCTAAAAATATAAACGAGTTAATGGGAGCAGAGGGAAGAATGAGAAATGCTTATTATTCTGCTTACAATTATATTTTGAAAAATGGATTTACCTTTGAAAAAAGAGAAAAGAGGCCACCATCAGATCCTGTAAATTCATTAATTTCTTTTGGAAATAGTATGATGTATACAACTGTTTTAGGAGAAATATATAAAACTCAGTTAGATCCTACTATAAGTTTTCTTCATGAACCTTCCACAAAAAGATTTTCTTTATGTCTTGATATATCTGAAATTTTCAAACCATTAGTAGTAGATCCTTTGATATTTTCACTTATTAATAATAGAATGATAACAATGAATGATTTTGATATTCAAGAGGATGTATGTTTTTTAAATGATAAAGGTAGAAAAAGATTTATAAAGGAATATGAAAATAAACTTTCAACTACCATAAGGCATAGAAGTTTAAATAGAAATGTATCTTACAGAAATTTTATAAAACTTGAATGTTATAAACTTATAAAATATTTTATTGGTGATGAAGTTTACAAACCGTTGAAAGCATGGTGGTAGTATGTTTGTTATATTAACTTATGATGTTGGTGAAAAAAGAGTAAACAGGGTAAGAAAAATTGTAAAAAAGTATTTAACATGGACACAAAATTCGGTTTTTGAAGGAGATATAACAGAATCCAAGCTTCATAAATGCTTATCTGAAATAAATAGAAACACAGTAAGGTCAGAAGATTCAGTTTATATTTATAGAGTGCAAAATTCTAACAATATAAAGAAAGATATAATAGGAGTAGAAAAAAATTATGATGAATTGTTTCTTTAAATTTTGCATTAAACCCCATTTTTTATAAAGTACAGTAAAAGCATTGATATTGAAGGAATGAACTGCCTTTGCTATAATGTTAACATGCACTACTGGAGGTTTACTGCAAATGTATTGAATTTGAGAGTTTCATAAAGTCCTGTAAGCAAGAAAAATAAGGCTTTAGGGTTTTTTGAATTTTGGGGTTTTATAAGAACTATGTGGTATGTAAATTTAAATAAACCATCAGCATTTATAACACATGGCATATGTTTTATAAGAACTATGTGGTATGTAAATTTAATGTAGACCAATTTGGTAAGGATTTGACTCAAAGTTTTATAAGAACTATGTGGTATGTAAATCGTAATTCTATAGAAGTTGATTATATAGATTTACCCTGTTTTATAAGAACTATGTGGTATGTAAATAAAGGTGTGCAAGATGCACAAGGAAACTGGAGTACAGTTTTATAAGAACTATGTGGTATGTAAATTCCGGAAGGAGATTCAATTTTAATAATTTGGATAAGGTTTTATAAGAACTATGTGGTATGTAAATCTTCTAAGATAGGGAAGTGTCCTATCTGTGGAGAAGGTTTTATAAGAACTATGTGGTATGTAAATCCAAGAGTTTCAGTAAGAGTAATAAGTCCTTGCCTTGTTTTATAAGAACTATGTGGTATGTAAATGTGTGGTGGCTGATGATTTAACACCTGCACAGATAAGTTTTATAAGAACTATGTGGTATGTAAATATTGAAAACTCTACTTCAAGCATTAGGATCCAAAACGGGTTTTATAAGAACTATGTGGTATGTAAATGCACAAATGTTTTGATACAAAAAGCTTCAGAGGGATGTTTTATAAGAACTATGTGGTATGTAAATGATCTTAAAGGCTCTCTGGAATTCAGACACGCCACAGTTTTATAAGAACTATGTGGTATGTAAATAAGGAAAGTTTTAATGCTATAATAGAAACTGCACTGTTTTATAAGAACTATGTGGTATGTAAATCCATGTACGTATTTAACAAGTGCCGGAACGAGACACTGTTTTATAAGAACTATGTGGTATGTAAATGCTATAAGGAACGATATATCGGCTGAAAACATTCAAGTTTTATAAGAACTATGTGGTATGTAAATTTTACATTCCTTATCTATTACTTTTAAACTTCCCAGTTTTATAAGAACTATGTGGTATGTAAATACAGATACACCTATTTGGTTAGCAAGCTATGGGAGACGTTTTATAAGAACTATGTGGTATGTAAATGTAGTGTACATTCTGTTTCATTAACAACAACTTCATGTTTTATAAGAACTATGTGGTATGTAAATGAAGAATTGTAGTTGGTATAACAGCTGAAGTATCTCGTTTTATAAGAACTATGTGGTATGTAAATCCTTTTAAGCAACTAAATCATATAAATTATGTTGCTTGTTTTATAAGAACTATGTGGTATGTAAATGTGTAAAAAGCTGATAGGCGAAAGACAGCTTGTCTGGTTTTATAAGAACTATGTGGTATGTAAATTTTTACGGATATCTCTCTATTTTTACAGATATCTGGTTTTATAAGAACTATGTGGTATGTAAATTATGATGCTTTTCATCTAATAACATTATTAGAAGTGGTTTTATAAGAACTATGTGGTATGTAAATCTTTCGCCCGCCAATAGTAAATGATGAAAACTAATAGTTTTATAAGAACTATGTGGTATGTAAATTTTTCTTTTTTGCTAAAAAGCAAATAAAAATATTAATGTTTTATAAGAACTATGTGGTATGTAAATACTCTATTTACATGTTCTCTAATTTGGTTAATCATGGTTTTATAAGAACTATGTGGTATGTAAATTTAAAGGAACTTTGGTTCAAAGGACTGACACGCTACGTTTTATAAGAACTATGTGGTATGTAAATTGCATCTGCAGCGTCTTTATAAGGGTCATCTATAATGTTTTATAAGAACTATGTGGTATGTAAATTTGATGGCCTTGCTGATTATTCTAGGGAAGATGGTTGTTTTATAAGAACTATGTGGTATGTAAATTCAGCAACATCTATAGGAAGAATTAAATCAGCATCATGTTTTATAAGAACTATGTGGTATGTAAATTTATATTATTAATTCGCTTAAGTAGCCCATATTTTAGTTTTATAAGAACTATGTGGTATGTAAATCAGTGCTATACAGTTGCAACAAAAGAAGAACAGGCAGTTTTATAAGAACTATGTGGTATGTAAATGTGGTAATATAATATTATAAAAAGTATTTAAAGGACATTTTATAAGAACTATGCGGGATGCAATGGTTATTATTGTGATATAACTGAAGAATATTTTAATCTCTTGTGTGGAATTCTCCCATACTTTATAGGTGGGAGATGTACAGCACTTGCCGATAAGCAACAAATGTTATAATCTATAATCGATTACATATACTGAATTTATTAATGTTTAAAGAGTGCGAGTAGTAGATTAATAAAAAAGAGTTCCCGAAGATAAGAAACCAGTTATAGAAAAGGTAAATAATATATTACCTAAAGTAATAGTCATGTATTCAATAAAACAAGAAATGAATCATTCATAGAATAGAATATTACCGTTGATAAATAAGAGATAAACTTCAAGTAGATGGTATTGACAATCGAAGAGGTATTAAATTCTATAGTATTAACATATGAAAATTATCTTAAAGATATTGCATTTACTAAATACTTATATATATAAACGTTTATAAAATCATATATTAATGAAGAATATGTAAATGCAAAACCGTAAATATCTTATAAATAGTTGAAATTTTTAAAAGGGGGAATTATTTATGCATGAATTAACGCAATTAATTAAAGATGACATGAAGCCTGCATTAGGGGTAACAGAACCAGGAGCAATTGCTTTTGCAGTAGCGAAAGCGAGAAGCTATACAAAAGGAAATTTAGTAAAAATAAATGTAGCAATGAACAGTGGTATGTATAAGAATGCATTTACATGCGGTATACCAAACAGCAGCGAGGTTGGCAATGTCTTTGCTGCGGCACTTGGGTATGTGGCAGGAGATGCTGAGAAAGGCCTTGAAGCATTGGAAAATGTAACAAGGGAAGATAATATAGAAGCTAGCAAACTGGTAAAGGCTGGTGCTGTTTCAGTAGAGCTTAAGGGAATTACAAGTAAAATATTTATAGAGGCTGCAGTTGTTACTGAAAGTGATACAGCAGTTGTCACTATTAACGATTCTCACACTAATATCACAAAGATTACTGTAAATGGAAAAATAGAAATGGAACAAAGATGTGAAAAAGAAGACGACGGTGATGAGCTGTCAAAAGGAACATTTGATATACATAAATACACTCTTCAGCAATTATATGATTATATTGCAACTGTTGATATTAAAGAAATAAGTTTTATAAAAGAAGCTTATAAAGTTAATCTGGAATTATTTGGTGAAGGGTTAAAGAATCCTAGAACAACATTTGCGAGGCATCTTTTAAAAAACAATGAAGGAAAGGAAATCTCCAAAGATGAACAGTCTACTGCATCTTTACTGTGTAATGCGGCAATTGAAGCCCGTGTAATTGGTTTGGATAAGCCAGCAATGAGCATTACAGGTTCAGGTGCCCATGGAATTATAGCTACCATGCCTTTGTATGCAGCTTATAAAGTAAATGATTATACTGAAGAACAGCTGCTTCGCGCTACCGCATTAAGCTATTTAGTCTGCATGTATATTAAAGAGTATTCTGGAAAACTTTCAGCCTTCTGTGGCTGTGCAATAGCAGCCGGTACTGGAATGGCCTGCGCGCTGGTATACTTACGAGGGGGGACGGTAGATATGATGATACATGTGATTAATAATATGGCAAGTAGTATTACTGGTATGATATGTGATGGTGGAAATCAGGGTTGTACCATGAAAGGAATTGTTGCTGTAGATGCTGCCTATAAAGCTGTGGATTTTGCAATGAACGGTATATATATTGATGATGTACATGGCATTAATGGTAAAACCCCTGAAGAAACCATGAAGAATATGGGCTGTATTGCATCTCCAGGAATGATTGGTACCGAAAAAACTATTGTAGAGATTTTTGAAAACAAAAGAAAGATTAATTCATAAGAATTTAATTATAAGCTTCACCCTTGTTATATCAAGGATGGAGCATTTTTTATGAAGTTTTGTTTGATATGCATTTAAACTTTCCATAATCAGCTATTGCAAACGTAACAATGTTATGTTACACTATTTTTATGAAGCAATTAAAGAGAGGATTGAACATATGAAGGAAGAAGATCTAATTTCCAAGAAAGAATTACTTAAAATAATGGATATATCTTATGGTCAATTATATAGATGGAAGCGAAAAAAACTTATACCTGAAGAATGGTTTATAAAAAAATCAAGTTTTACAGGTCAGGAAACATTTTTCCCGAGGGATGAAATATTAGATAGAGTAAAAAAAATTAAAAGCTTCAAGGAAGATGCATCATTGGATGAGCTTGCAGTTATATTTTCTCCAAATTTATCAACAGTATTTTTGGAAGAGAAAGATGTGCTCAAACAAAACATTGTTTCTAAGAATGCCATAAATCTATATAAGGATACTCATAAGGAAAGCAAGGGATTTTACTTTAATGAGTTATTATTCATGAATATTGTGGACAGATTTATTAAGTCTGGTAAGGCAAGCTTAGAAGAGGGAAAGCTTATCATGAATACCTTAGAAAAAAACTACAAAAATTTTGATGGCAGGTATTGTGATGTAGTTCTCATAAGAAAATTTGGAGTAGCATTTTGTCTTTTGATGCTGGTACCGAATGAAATATATATTGAAAGTGAGGCTGTACTTGTACTAAAAGTAGATTCCAGAGAATGTGTAGAGGAATTGAAATCTAAAATGAATTTATAATGGAGGAAATTTTTAAGATGGAAGAAAAATTAGTGGATATGAAAATTTCAGGTTCAGGTAATATTAATGGTGGAAGATATAATGAAGTGAAAATCAGTGGAGCTGCTAAAGTTGAAGGTGATATAGAGTGTCACAGTTATAAGTGCTCGGGTTCTTCTTTTACTAATGGAAGTGTCAAAGCTCATATGGTTGGAATCAGCGGAAGTACTAAGCTATCAGGAAATATTAATGCTGATGAAATAACAGTAAGCGGTTCATTGCATATATTGGGTGATGCTGATACGAAAAAAATGAAAATAAGTGGGGGATCTGATATTGGTGGTAGTTTGCATGCAGAAGAAGTACAAATATCAGGTACAGTTTTCATGAATGGAGACTGTGAGGCAGAAAACTTTAATGTGAGAGGAGAATTTAAAATAGGAGGATTATTAAATGCAGGAAATATTGATGTAGAGATGTGTGGAAGCTGTAGGGTAAAAGATATAGGGGGAGAAAACATAAAAGTAAAATTGGGGAGAAGACGCCTTTTTACTAAAATGCTGAATTTTTTTGCAAATGGTGGAAGACTTGAAGCAGGTACAATAGAAGGTGATGATATATTTTTAGAAAATACTACAGCAAAGATAGTAAGAGGAAATAATGTTGTAATAGGGGATAATTGCGATATTGAAGTTATAGAATATAGAAATAAAGTAAATATTGACAGCACGTCTAAGACAATATGCAAGAAAATAGATTAAGTTAAAAATAATGTGTATTATAAGAATATAATTAGTTTTTTTTATATTAATACAAATACACATTGTGTAATACAATATTGAATTAAGTCAGAAAAAGCATAAGTATAATGCTTTTTCTGACTTTTTTAATAAAGAGTAATTTAAATTTGTATTAAAACTTTTTTATATCATATCAAACGTTTTCATTGATTAGGTTTTAACAATAAATTTTTCATTGATTGTTAAAAAAATTTTTTACGGTAAAATCAATGCTTTGCGGGATATTAAAAAAATGTAAATAAAATTTTATGAGTCTTTTAAAACTTTGGCATGTCATTTGCTTAATATATCTGTGTAAAAAACAAAATTAGATATGAATAGTAAACCTGAGGAGGTAAGTTAAAATGAAAAAAGTCCAATTAAAAGATGTATCACCATATCTTGCTCCATTACACTTTGATATGAGATCAATGAAATTGCATGGAACAGAAGAAACAGGCGCAAAACAATTCTGGATGGGAATGTCATATTTCTTACCAGGTGGTGGAGCTGAGTATGCTTATGAAGATTCACCTACTGAAAAAATATACTTTATATTAGATGGAGAAATCACAGTAAAATCAAAAACTGAAACATTTGTACTTAAAAAGAATGACTCTATTTTTATAGGACCAAATGAAGGAAGAGAAATGATTAATGAAACAAATACTGTAGCTACAGTATTAGTGATTATAAGCTATAAATAATAGTATTTATATAGATTAAATATTTAAGGAGATGACAAAATGGTTGAAAAGCAATTTGTAAATAATTTATTCGACGTTAAAGGAAAAGTTGCTCTTATAACTGGTGCTACAGGTGCTTTTGGAAAAGCAGTTGCTTTTGGATATGGACATGCAGGAATGAAAGTTTTTATCACAGGACGTGGAGATACAAAATGCAAAGCACTTTGTGATGAATTGAAGTTAGCAGGAATAGAGTGTGGATATTCAATAGGAGATCCTGCAGTAGAAGAAGATGTTCAGAAAGTTGTTAAAGATGCAGTTGCTAAATTTGGAGAAATAAATGTATTAGTAACAGCAGCAGGATATAATAATCCTCAACCAATAGTAGAGCAGAAATTAACTGAATGGAAGAAAATTATGGATTCAGATGTTCAGGGAACATGGTTGTTCTGTAAATATGTTGGACAACAAATGATTGATCAGGGAAAAGGCGGAAAGGTTATAATGGTATCTTCTGCTCGTTCTAAGATGGGTATGGCTAACTATACAGGATATTGTACAGCAAAAGCTGGTATTGATCTTATGGCTCAATCACTTGCATGTGAATGGACTGCAAGATATGGTATAAATGTTAATACAGTTAATCCAACAGTATTCCGTTCAGATTTAACTGAGTGGATGTTTGATACTGGAAGTGCTGTTTACAAAAATTTCTTAAAACGTCTTCCAATTGGACGTCTTGGAGAACCTGAAGATTTCATAGGACCATGCATATTTCTTGCATCAAGTGCAAGTGACTTTATGACAGGTGCAAATATTGCTACAGAAGGTGGATATTGGGCTAATTAGTTCAATTTTAGCAAGCAAATTAAAACATAGAACAATAAATAAATGTAATATATTAGGAGGAATATAAAAATGGGAAAGAAAGTTTATATAGATTTAACACATCCGTTCAGTGCAGAGATACCACGTTGGCCTTATTTTGCAAAACCAGTAGTTGATTCTATGCATACAATGGCAAAAGGTGGAGTTCTTACACAAAGAATTGATTGTGTACAACATACTGGTACACATTGTGATGCCCCACGTCATGTTATGGAAATTGAATTTGATGGAAAACGTGCTCGTTATACTCACGAAATGCCAGTTGATGCATACATGGGAGATGCAGTTTGCTTAGAAATTAAAGTTGAGCGTTGGGGATTAATCACAGCAAAACATCTTGAAGACGCTTGTAAACGTGCAAATATCAAACCAGAAGAATTAGAGGGAATGGTTGTTTGCTTAAATACAGGAATGCATCGTAAATTTGATGATTCAAAAGAATACTATCATTATTCATGTGGAACAGGTGTTGAAGCAGGAAAATGGTTTGTAAAGCACAAAGTTAAATGTGTTGCTATGGATTTACAGGCTCTTGACCATCCACTTCATACTGCTATGGGTAATAATGGAGCTACTCGTATGAACCTACTTGGTGCATCAGGAAAACCAATTACAGAAGAATACAAAGAGCAGTTTGGTGAAGAAGCATATGCTGAATTTGATAAAGAAGAATATATAAGAATTCATGGAAAAGAAGCATATGACGCTAAATTTGGTGATCTTGAAGCAATTGGATGCTGGGGAACATGGGAGCCTTGCCATAAGGAATTATTAGGACATGGTATTGTTGGAGTTGAAAATCTTGGTGGAGATTTAGACAAGGTATCCGGAAAACGATTCAGATTCTTATGCTTACCAATAAGATGGTATATGGGTGATGGATCTATGGTTCGCTGCGTTGCAGAAATAGATGAGGATGATGTAAATAAAGGCGTATCAGATAGAACTTACACATATGGAGGCCTTTAATCTTAAACTAATGGTTAAATAAATAATTTGACGTAAAACAAGCTAGACTTGTCTATAATAAATTCAATACAATAGATTTATTGTAGGCAAGTCTAATTATATATTATAGATTATAACCTTATTATATATTAGATTTTCAGTAATTACTAGTTTAAAGAATATTTAGAAAATAAATTCAAAATTTTTATTGACAATTAAACGAAGTATATTGTCAATTGTTAATAAAATGTCAAGGAGGTTACTATGAGTAACATAAAATTATCAAAATTTAATATTTTTACAATTTTATTAATACCATTTGTTTGGATATATGAACTTTCAGTAGTTGCTCCAATTTTGGGTAAGGTAGGGGAAGCATTTCCTACTGCATCTACTTTTGAATTACAGTTAGTTGTTGTTATGCCATTTATTGCATCTATTCCTTTTAGTATAATTTCAGGAAAGTTGGCTAGAAAATATGATAAGAAAAATTTAATTGTACTAGGCTTGCTCATTTATGGAATTGCTGGTGTAACTCCATTTTTCTGTCGTACATTGCATCAAGTATTGATATTCAGGTTGATTACAGGTATTGGAGTCGGAATGGTATTACCTTTACCAAATTCTATAATTGCAGAATTATTTACAGGAACCCAAAGGGAAAGAATGCTTGGAGCAACGACTAGTGTAGCGAATGTAGCTAATGTAATTGATAGTATAGCAGTAGGATTTATTTTAACACTTGGATGGAGATATCCATTTTTATGTTTCCTTGTTTGTATTCTTATAATGTTTGTTGCGATGGCTGGATTACCAAAATGTCCTCCAGTTGTTCAAGATATTAATGCTTCAAGTGAACAGTTTTCTGGCACGGGAGTTCCAAAAATTGTTTACGCTTTACTTGCATTTATGGCTGTTAACTGGATGTTCTTTGCATTTAATATTAATAACACTGCTTTATTTATGACGTCTGAGCATATAGGATTACCTTGGATGATTGGTATAGCAATTTCTCTGCCGGGAGGAATCAGCATTATATCAGGAATAGTTTTTCCAAACTTTTACCATAAAACGAGAAATTTTTTGGTTCCTATAGCTGTAGCAATTTTTGCAGCAGGATATATAGTAATGTTCTTTACTCATAATTTTACAACTCAATGTGTTGCAAATTGCTTAATTGGATTTGGCTCTGGATTGCTTCCACCTTATATTTTAAATTTGACATCTCAAAAAGTTGAATTAGCAAAAAGAGACGCTGCATATGGTATTGTAACTGCTGGTATTCATGTTGGATTTTTATCCTCACCATTTGTTCAGCTTTTAATATCAGCTACAACAGGAATTGAAGCTTTTAGAAGCTTATATGGAATTTGTGCTATTGGGTTAGCTATTTGCACAGTTATAGCCTTCTTTGTAGTAGCAAGAATTAAGAAAGAACTAGTAATAGAAACAGTACAAGAATAATAATATATATTTCATGAAAACATTTTAATAATACCAAAATGCATCAAAACAATACATTCTTGTATTAAATCAAATAATAATAAACAGGCAATTTAAAAATTGTTATTTATATAACTAATACAAATATGAATTGTAGCGTAAATAATGTTCTAATTGATATTATATTGTCAATAAATTTTTTAAAAATTAATATAAATAAAGGCTAGTATTTTCAGTAATTAGGTGAATTTAAAAAAATAATATTACTTTATGTATTACCTTGGCATGTAAATTGCTTTATATAATTTATAAAATATACATTAATAATGAAGGTGATAAATAATGAATAAGATCAAAAGTATTGACGAAGTAATGGAATATATAAAAGATGGAATGACCATTATGATAGGAGGATTTATGGGAGCGGGTACTCCTGAACTTATTATTGATGCAATGGTTGAAAACGGTATAAAGGATTTGACAATAATAGCAAATGATACAGGTTTTCCAAATCAGGGGATTGGAAAACTTATAGCAAATAAGCGCGCTAAAAAAGTAATTGCATCTCACATTGGTTTAAATTCTGAAACTGGCAGACAAATGCAGGCTAATGAGTTAGAAGTAGAACTAATACCTCAGGGAACATTAGCAGAGCAGATAAGATGCGGCGGTTCCGGAATAGGTGGATTTTTAATAGAAACTGGAGTAGGTACTATTGTGGAAAAAGGAAAGAGAAAGATAAAAATTGAAGATAAGGAATATCTTTTAGAATTACCGTTAAGGGGAGATGTAGCTATATTAGGTGGATCTATAGTAGATAAAAAAGGTAATATTTTTTATAATGGGTCAACAAGAAATTTTAACCCGTTAATAGCAACTGCTGCGGATACAGTTATAGTAGGAGCAGAAAAACTTGTAGAAGTTGGAGAAATTGATCAAAATAACGTGATGACGCCGGGTATATTTGTAGATTATATAGTTGGAGGTGAAAATTAATGGATAGTAAAATGGCTAAACAATTTATTGCAAAGAGGATTGCAAAGGAATTAAAAGATGGCGATGTAGTAAACCTTGGAATAGGACTTCCTACGATGGTTGCTAATTATATACCGGAAGATACGGATATAACATTGCAGTCAGAGAATGGTTTTGTAGGATTAGGATCAACGCCTCAAAAAGGACAGGAAAATAAAGATATAGTAAATGCTGGAGGACAGCCTGTTACTATTAAAGAAGGAGGAGCTTTCTTTGATAGTGCAGTATCCTTTGGAATCATTAGAGGTGGACATGTCGATGCTACTGTTTTAGGGGCATTAGAAGTTGATCAAAAAGGAAACTTAGCGAATTTTATGGTTCCTGGTAAAATGGTTCCAGGTATGGGAGGAGCCATGGATTTAGTTAGTGGAGCAAAGAAAGTAATTATTGCAATGACACATACAACGGCTAAAGGAGAACCAAAAATATTAAAGCAGTGTAGATTGCCTCTTACGGCAGTAGGAAAGGTAAGTCTTATTGTTACAGAAATAGGAGTTATGGAAGTTACAAAAGATGGACTTATATTAAAAGAGATTGCTGATGGAGTAGGTATAGAAGATATATTGGCTGCTACCGAAGCTGATTTAATAATTGATGAAAATTTGAAAACAATGGAAGCATAAAAATTATTTAACATAAATTATAGGAGGTTTATTGATGAAGGAAGTAGTTATAGCAAGTGCTGTTAGAACAGCAATAGGAAAATTTGGAGGAACATTAAAAGATGTTTCAGCAGTTGATATGGGAGCAGCAGTTATAAAAGAAGCATTAAAGAGGGCAAATGTAAATTCTGAGAATGTAGATGAAGTTATAATGGGAAATGTACTGCAGGCAGGACTTGGACAAAATCCAGCAAGACAGGCACTTATAAAAGCAGGAATTCCAGAAGAAGTACCGGGATTCACAATAAATAAGGTTTGTGGATCAGGACTCAGGGCAGTCAGCCTGGCAGCACAGTTAATAAAAACCGGAGACGAAGATATTATAGTTGCTGGTGGAATGGAAAATATGTCGAGAGCCCCTTATATATTGAATAAGATAAGATGGGGCGAGAGAATGGGAGAAGGAAAATTAGTTGATGAAATGATACAGGACGGATTATGGGATGCATTCAACCAGTATCATATGGGAATAACAGCAGAAAATATAGCAGAGCAGTGGGGAATTACAAGAGAAATGCAGGATGAGTTTTCATTATCTTCACAACAAAAGGCAGAAGCTGCAATAAAGGGTGGAAAGTTTAAGGATGAAATAGTTCCAATTACAATAAAGAATAGAAAAGGTGAAAAGGTATTCGATACAGATGAATTTCCTAGATTTGGTTCCACAATTGAGGGATTGGCAAAATTGAAACCATCATTTAAGAAAGATGGGACAGTTACCGCAGGAAATGCATCAGGTATAAATGATGCAGCGTCAGCTTTAGTAATAATGAGTGAAGAGAAGGCAAAGGAACTTGGTATAAAACCTATGGCAACCATACTTTCATATGGAACAAGAGGACTGGATCCAAAAATAATGGGATATGGACCATTTTATGCAACAAAAAAAGCTCTGGAAAAAGCTAATTTAACTATTGATGATATGGATTTGATAGAAGCAAACGAGGCATTTGCAGCTCAAAGTTTGGCAGTTGCCAGGGATTTGAAATTTGATATGAGCAAGGTTAATGTAAATGGAGGGGCGGTAGCACTTGGACATCCTATTGGAGCATCAGGAGCTAGAATACTCACTACATTACTTTATGAAATGAAGAAAAGAAACTCTAAGAAAGGTTTAGCAACACTTTGCATAGGTGGTGGTATGGGTACCGCTATTATTATAGAGATGTAATTATTAAAAAACAAGAAAAGGGGTATAAAAATGTCAGTGAAAAAAACAATTATTACAGTTGCACCAACTGGTGCATGGCCGAAAAAAAAGGATAATCCTAATGTTCCTATGACTCCACAGGAGATTGCAGATGACGTTTATGAATGTTATAAACTTGGAGCAGCAATTTGTCATCTTCATATGAGAGATGACGAAGGTAATGGAACAATGGATAAAACTAAATTTGAGGAAACTGTTGATTTGATAAAGAAAAAATGCAATATAGTTATTAATTGTACAACTTCTGGTGATTTAAATGCAACAGATGAAACAAGGCAGGCTCATTTAAGAAGTATTAGACCTGAAATTGCTTCTTATGATTGCGGTTCAATGAACTGGATGCATAATAGTCTATTTATAAATCATCCAAAATTCTTAGAAGAATTAGGAATGACAATGCAGGAGCTTGATGTAAAACCAGAAATTGAAATATTTGATGCAGGTATGATTTATAATTCTTTATATTATGTAAAAAAGAATGTATTAAAAACACCTTGCCATTATCAATTGGTTTTAGGAGCAGCTGGCGGATCTACTGCTACAGTTGAGAATTTGGTATATTTAAAAGGATTGTTACCAGAAGGCAGTACATGGGGAGCACTTGGAATTGGTAAACAGCATGTTCCAATAATGTTAGCTACAGTTGCACTAGGCGGTCACTTAAGAGTTGGTATGGAAGACAATGTAATGTGGAGCGCTGGAGTACTTGCAAAATCAAATGCGCAATTAGTAAAGCGTGCTGCAGATATTATTAAAATATCGGGAAATGAGATAGCAACTCCAGCTGATACAAGAGAAATACTAGGACTTAAAAGAGTATGTGATTTTTCAAAGTAAAATTTATTTTATAGTATATTTTCAATAATATATAGATTTAGAAAGCATTTCTTTGATTGTTTTAAAAAACGTGAACCCAAAGAAATGCTTTTTATATAAAATTTCTTAAGGTATCAAATTTTGCATAAAATTTAAACAGATAATTCGACAATAAACTTTTGATTTAACTAAAGTAAAACTATAATAATATTAGTGAAATATTATAAATTAAGGGTTAGGAGTAATACAATGAATAAATATTTGTTTAAAATTGACAAAATCTTAAAATCTAATTTAAGTGATTTGAAAGATTTAGAAAATATAGAGGTAGATGCAACAACTTTTGAAATTTTGAATTTTTATAAGAGTAAGATAGGAGAAAATTGTAATAAAATGAACTTGCGTGTATTTGATGCATTTGATGTAGGGAATGCTATTTCTGATGGAATGTGTCTGGTAGATGATAAAGGTATTGTAATAGCAATAAACAAAGGATACACTGAAATAACCGAAATAAAAGAGGAAGAAATAGTTGGAAGAAATATACGTGAACTGCTGGATAAAGAATATTTTAGTGAGGCTGTATCTTTTAAAGTTTTAAAGCAGAAGAAAAAAATTAGTGCATTGTCAACAATAAATAAAAATAATAAAAAAGTGTTAATAACAGGGAATCCCTTTTTAAGTGAAAATGGAGAAATAATTCAAATATTAACTGTTATGCGGGATTTGACGGAGATAATAAAGCTTAAGAATGATCTTGAAAAAGTTGAAAAAACCAGTAAAAAGTATCTGAATGAATTAGAATATTTTAGAAATAAGTATTGGGAAAAGGAAAATTTGGTTGGAGAAGACGATAAAATGAAAGATATAAAGGAGCTTATAGGCCATGTTGCAAAAACTGACGCTACAGTTCTAATAACGGGCGAGACTGGAAGTGGAAAGGAAGTTGTTGCGAAGGAAATCCACGATAAAAGTGATAGGAAAGGTATGCCATATATAAAGGTAAATTGTGCGGCTATACCAGATACTTTAATAGAATCAGAATTATTTGGATATGAAAAGGGTGCATTTACAGGGGCTCAAAATAAAGAAAAATTAGGAATGTTTGAAATTGCCAATGGTGGAACCATACTACTAGATGAAATTGGAGAAATGCCTTTAAATCTGCAATCGAAATTTTTAAGAGTTCTTCAAGAAAAAGAAATAATGAGACTCGGAGGAACTAAAAGCATTAAGATAGATGTAAGGGTAATTGCTTCTACAAATCAGAATTTAAAGGCATCAATAGAAAAAGGTAAATTTAGAGAAGACCTATTTTATAGATTGAATGTTGTACCTATAAAAATACCTCCACTTAGAGAAAGGCAAAAAGACATATCTATTCTATCACATTTGTTTTTAGGAAAATTTAATATAAAATATGGTAAAAGTAAAAGCTTTGAAGATACTGCTGTTAGGACTTTGCAAAACTATAACTGGCCGGGCAATGTTAGAGAACTTCAAAATGTTATAGAAAGATTATTAGTCATGGATGATCAAAGTTATATAACTTGTAGTAGTGTGCAGAATGTACTGGGAATTAATAATGATAGTGAGGTAAAAATTGGGGCAGATAATTTAAATTTGAAATCAGCAATAAATTTGTTAGAAAAAGAGATGATAGGAAAAGCTTTAAAAAAGTATGGAAGTACATATAAAGCTGCAAAAGTTTTGGGTGTTACGCAGCCTACAGTTTTTAGAAAAGCAAAAGCACTTGGTATAAAACTTAATAATAAATAATGTGCTAAATAGGAGGAATGTATATAATGAGTTATGGTGCATATTTTATGTATTATAAATGTCCTAAATGCGGCAAAAAATTCAAATATTCTTTAGATGCGGATAAACAAGATGTATTTGGACAGTGTGATATTTGCCATGTTTCTGGAGTTTTAATTGGTGAAGGTTGTAATGAACCAGAAAATAAAATTGAGTATGAAGATATCTCTGATTAATTATACTTTTATAACTATATAAAAGGAGAAGTAATGCAAAAACTTATTAAGATGATATATTTTTGTATTAGTAAAAATGCTATAAATTCAACAGTTTTAAATTATCAGAAATAAATAATTCGGATTTGTATTAGTATATACCATTTTATCAATTAATTTTTATTAATATAATTTAAGGAATATTGAAAAAATTAAGTAAAAAGTGTATATATCACGTATAAAGGGATTTTATAATCATATCTGAAAGAAATTATTGAAAATATGGCATATAAATTGCTGCATAATAAGTTTATAAGATGTTAGGAGGTATTATTTTATGAAAAATTCGATTAAAAATGTTACGGTATTTGGCCCTGGAATGATGGGAAGTGGAATTTCTCAAGTATTTGCAAGTTGCAAAGATTTAAATGTAACTATTTTCATAAGAGAAAAATTTGAATATGAATGTATGGACAAAATAAAAGGCAATCTTAAAGTAATGAAGGACAAGGGTATTGTGACAGAAGAAGAAATTGAAGAGCTTTTGGGAAGAATTACTTTAACTGAAGATATGAAAGAAGCTACCAAGAATGCGGATTTTGTTATTGAATGTATTCCAGAGGATATGGAGTTAAAACAAAATTTGTTTAAAAATCTTGAAGATTTTTGTAGAAAAGATACTATATTTGCAACCAATACATCTGTAATGAGTATTACAGAGATCGCTGAAAAAGCTAAATTGAAATCCAGAATAGTTGGAACTCATTTTTGGAATCCACCATATTTGATTCCTCTAGTTGAGGTTGTTAAGTCAAATTATACTTCTGATGAAGTTATGGATAAAACTATAGAATTGCTTACAAAAGCAAATAAGCACCCAATAAGAGTTAATAAAGACGTGCCTGGTTTTGTTGCTAACAGATTACAACATGCTCTATGGAGGGAAGCAATATCAATAGTTGAAAATGGAATTGCTGATGCTAAAACGGTTGATGAGGCAGTTAAATATAGTTTTGGATTAAGATTACCTCATTTAGGACCTATAGAAAATGCAGATATGGTTGGAACAGATTTAACTTTATCGATACACAATTATATATTAAAGTATCTTGACAGATCCACTGATTCATCACCTCTTTTGAAGAAAATGGTTGAAGCAGGAGAATTGGGATTTAAGAGCGGCAAGGGATTTCAGGAATGGACTCCGGAACAAGTTAAAGAATCAAATGAAAGTTTAAGAGAGTATTTACTGAAAGTATTATATAATAAATAAAAAGATTTCCTAAATATTTGAAGTTGTTTATTTTAGAACCTACTATATTTAATTTATTAAGCATAGTAGGTTCTAAAATAAACATAAAAAATACATAAGGAGGGAAAAAATTTGGAGGAGAATATTCTTGAGGCATCTCTAAAGATTATGCCTGTTCTTAAAGATATACTTGATGAAGATATAGGGGTAGCAGTAGCAAACAATACTAATATCTTATATTATCGTCCGGGAGATACAATAGATTTGAAACATAAAGTAGGTGATAAATTATTAGTAGAAGAACCATTATATAAAACAATCAAGAATGGCAAGGGATATTCTACGATAGTATCTAAAGAGATACATGGTATTCCTTTTAAGTCTATAACTTATCCTATAAAAAATTCTCGGGGAGTTATTATAGGGGTTATTGGCATATCTAAAAGTTTAAAAAGCTATTTTGAGATTGAAGAAGCATCTCAGAGTTTGTCAGTTTCATTACAGCAAACAAGTGCAAGTGTAGATGAAATTTGTAATGGTTCTCAAAAATTATTTGTTATGGTAGAAAACATAGTAAAATTTGCCCAAAAGGCAGAAGAAAATATTAAGGAAAGCTATGAAATTCTTAATTTGATACGAAATGTAGCACATTAATCTAATTTGCTGGGACTTAATGCATCTATTGAATCATCAAGAGCTGGTGAATTTGGTAAGGGATTTTCGGTAGTTGCGAGTGAAATGAGAAAGTTAGCCAAATTAACTGGTGGGTCATCTGAAAGGGTGTCAAAAACCCTAATGGTTATGAATGATTCTGTTGAAAATATTAGAAAAATTACAGAACAACTGTATTCAATTTCTCAGGAACAATTAGCTGAAACTGAAGAAATTACTGCGGTATTAGAAAAAATAACTTCAGATTCAGGAAAATTATTAGATTTATCAAAAATAGTATAGATACAGTTGTTAATAAGATATAAATGAAAACTTCGGAATGAAGAGAGGGAAGCTAAATGCAAATAGTTCATTTATTCAATGTATTTAATTTATCTTTGTACCAGTGGTTATGGATTGTGTTAGCAGCATTTTTTATTGGATTTTCAAAAACTGGTATAAGTTCGTTTATGATGCCGTCTATACCTATTATAGCAAGTATATTCGGGGGAAAAGAATCTACAGGAATTATGCTCCCTATGCTTATATTAGGTGATATTTTTGCATTATATTATTATAATAGACATGCAGAGTGGAATAATATAAGGAAACCTTTACCTTGGACAATAGTTGGTTTAATATTAGGCGTTGTAGTCGGCAATTATGTTAATGATAGTCAGTTTAAGATATTTATAGCGATTTCTGTTTTAATATGTTTATTTATTTTAATTTATACCGAAAGAAAAGGGGAAGATTTTAAAATACCTCAAAGTTATATTCTTTATGCATTAACAGGTATGCTTTGTGGTTTTACATCTATGATTGGTAATGCATCGGGCCCAATTTTTAGTGTCTATTTATTAGCTAAGGGTTTTAAGAAAAATGGTTTTATGGGTACAACTGCATGGTTTTTCTTTATTATGAATGCATCTAAGGTTCCACTGCAAATCATATTCTGGCATAATATCCACCTAAAAACAATTTTTTTTGCAGTAAGTATGATACCTGCTATAGCAGTAGGAGCGCTGCTTGGGGTTTTATTCATCAAAAAAATTAATGAAAAGTTATTCCATAAGATTATTTTAGTTGTAACGGCGATAGGAGCAATAAAGCTATTAATATAAAATAAACTTTTGGTTATTGAACTATTTTATCATATCAATTACAATAATAAAGTATATAATAAATGTATCTTTATACAATCTCAGATAAATGCTTTTAATAAACGAGGTGATTATATGATTAAAAGGTCAATATCTAATTTAAATTTATTTAAATTGTCGGATGAAGGGTCTAATAAGATATATTTTGGTGGGAATCAAGAATGGTATCATACGGAATGGCAAAGACGTTCAGGATGTGGACCTACTGCGGCATCTAATATTATATTCTATTTAAATTGTATCTCACATCGTATAGACTTAGGGAAAAATTTAAATGTTAAGAAAAACTGGATTATGTTTATGGAAAGTGTGTGGAAATATGTTACACCGACTGATAGAGGAATACCATCTGCTGAGATGTTTTGTGATAAGGTATTAAAATATGCCAAATCTAATAATGTGGATGTAAAATGTTATGTTTGTGATGTACCACAGGATAAGGATAAGCGCCCCCAAATATTAGAGATAATAAAATTTTTAGAAAATGCATTATCAAATGATTCACCTGTTGCATTTTTAAATCTCTGTAATGGAAAAGAAAACTGCCTTGATAGCTGGCATTGGGTTACCATAATTTCGTTAGAGTGTTCAGATATTAAGGATCGTATATTTGTAGATATACTAGATGGCGGGAGCATAAAGAAAATAGATCTTCTGCTTTGGTATAATACTACAAAGCAGGGTGGAGGATTTGTTTATTTTATGAATAATAATGTCTTAGATAGACACTAATTTTTATAGTATGGTATAAAAAAGATATACTCCAGTATTTGGAGTATATTTTTAATTACCAGTATTTTGTGATGAACTATCTGAAGATGATGAATTCTGTCCGGAATTTCCACCATTTGTTCCATTTGAAGATGAGTTTGAATTTCCAGTTGATTCATCTGATGATTTATTGGAATTCGAATTTTGATTTGTACTGCCAGAAGACGAATTTGAATTCTGATCAGAACTTGTGGAAGATGTTTTCGAATTCGAATTATCAGTTGATTTATTATTGTTTGAATCAGTTGATTTAGAATCTGAATTATTACTATTTGAAGTAGAAGATGTATTCGAACTTGTACCATTTGTAGTCCTATTTTGTGTTGCATTTGTAGTCCGAGCGTTTTTATTTTCTGATTTAGTTGATTTATTGTTACTATTATTGGATGTCTTGTCTGAATTACTATTTTTAGAAACATGAGTATTTTGGTCATTTGAGTTTCCGCTGAAATAGGATTTGACAAAAATACCGGCACCTATAAGAACAATAACTGATATCATAGCTATGACTGCTTTTTTTGGATTAAATGTATTTTTAGAATGTGCCTTATTTTTAATATTTCTTGCAATTCCAGTTTTAGGGTCACTATTTGGAACTGACTTAGATTGCTTCATTGAAGCAGGAGCTGTATTATTTGTATTTTTACCAAATAGTGATGATACTTCAGTTGAATTCCCAGAATTTACTTCTCTAAATTTTTCAGGTGATCTTAATGTAACAATTGGTTTATCACAAAGTTCATATTCATTTTCTACATATATTCTAGCTGAGAATTCGTCATCTTTACTAAAAAAAGGTATATCAATATTTATATTATTGTCTTGTATTGATGGGGTAAATTTTAAACCGCCCGTCATTCTTGTTTTTGTAATCTTTAATCTGCTTTCAGCACTTTGTATGTTTAAGGTTAACTTATGAACTGTTTTACTAGACAAATTTCTAACAGTAACAATATAGTAAAAAAACTTTTTGCCATTCTTTTTTACTGGAACGCCATTTCCGATTGAGCATAATATTCTAGGCGCTAAATTTTTACAATATTCTAGTAACAGTCCAGATATAACTGATATTATTATAGTTATAAATGCTGTTTTAATAATATTCATCATATTAATTTTCGCTTCCTTATCTTTTAAGATTACTTAATAGATTATAAATTAGATGAATACTTATGTCAAACCATTATTATATTTTATATAAAAGTTAACAAATTAAAAATATTTTTCTATACTTTTTTCAATTTACGAATACACTGCTCCATATTTAACTAAAATGTTTTCAATTTTTTTGTTCCTGCAGAGGTCTAAAGGAGTAAAATTCGCATTATTTATTGAATTTATATCAAAATTGAATTTCAAAAGAAGTTTCAGAAATTCTTCAAAAGTCTCATCTAAACAATCAATATAGTCATCATGTAGAAGAGTATTTCCATATTTATCTTTTGCATTTACATCTGCTCCAAACTTTACAAGAAGGTTTAACAATTCACAAGAATAATTAAAACTGCAATAAAATATAGGAGTTTTACCAGATATATTAACTGCATTAACATCGGCACCTTTTTTTAGAAGCAGTTCTACTAAATTAATATAAGGATTTGCCCTTGCGCAAAGCCTGTGAAGTGGCGTTTCTGAAAATTTACTCTTGTGACTATTTATATTTACGTTATCACTTTCTATTAAAAGCTTAATTGTATCTACATAATTGTTTTCACAGTTATTAATAGCATAATGAAGTATGCTTTGAATTTCGAAGTCTGAGTCAATGTCTTTATCAGAATTTAAATATTCTCGAATATTAGGTAAATTGCCCTGCTCAATGGATCTATAAATTGATTTATAATCTGAACTAAATATTTTATTGAATATATCCAAATTATTAACCTCCCTTAATTAATGTAATTAATAATATTTTAGCATATTAAAAATAAAAAGATATATGTATATGTTTAGTATATGTATCTTTTATTTTTGATATGTTGTATTTGAATTACCTAAAAATGAGCTAATAGATTTATTTGACATGTATACAGCCATGCGATATAATACATCAACTATATTATATTTATTAAAAATGCTGTAAAAAGGAGAAGACTATGGATTATATTTTAAGCAATGATAAGCCAATTAGTGACAATGAAGTGTATATGGATATAAGAAATAGAATATTAAGACTGGAATTGGAACCCGGACAGAAAATAAGTGAAAATCAAATGAGTAGTGAGTATTCTATTTCTAGATTTGTAATTAGGAATGCTTTTAAAAAGTTAAACCAGTTAGGGTTAATAACTGTTTATCCTCAAAGAGGAACCTATGTAAGTTTAATAGACCTAGCTTATATAGAGGATTTACTGGTACTCCGAACTGCAGTGGAAAAAGAAGTATTATGTGAAATGTTTACAAGAATTGAAAAAAATTTACGTATGGAATTGGTAAATAAACTTGAGGAAAATTTACAAGAACAGCAGGCTTTCAAAGACATGAAATCGTATGAAAAGAGATTAAGGGAGTTGGACTATGAATTTCATAAAATTATGGTCGACAGTGTGAAAAGGTATGGATTGGTGAAAATTTTAAATGATCCAATGATCCATATTGCTAGATGGCGTAATTTTGATGTCGCATTTGTACGTAAGATGCCAAAATTAATAGGCGAGCATAGAAAAATTATAGATGCAATTAGAGAAGATAATTTGAATGACGCGCAACAAGCTATAGGGAAGCATCTGGAAACTAACAAAAAAATGATTGATATGGCTAAGAGAAAATATCCTCAGTATTTTCCAAAGTAGCTAATGTTAAAAATAAGACTATTTGATTGGTGTAAATTATACATTTCTTAATATATTATTCTTGTTTTCTAAATTCAGAAAATCAGTTTTCATACACAGACACTAGTGAAATACGTATTTTTAGCTGTATTTTATTAGTGTGTATTTCTCCCCTTCAGGTATTAGTTTAAAGCCAAATATTTGTAACTCTTAAAAGATCTTATAAAAAATTGTGAAAAAAAAGTCAAAAATACGTTTACAAAGGTATTTTATTGTGCTATTATATATTTGTCAACTTGTTAACAAGAGAACTAGATAGCAATTAGATAAAATAGTCAAATCTGATTTATAGCAGTTATATTTAAAAGGAAGGAGATTCTTGTTTATGTATACATTAGGTATTGATATAGGTTCAACAACATCAAAGTGCATAATCCTAAAAGATGGAAAAAATATAATTGCTTCTTCAATTGTTGTTGCTGGTACAGGAACAAGTGGGCCTAAAAAAGTAAAAGAAGAGGTATTAAAAAATGCAGATTTAACTGAAGAGGATATAAAATACACAGTGGTAACAGGCTATGGAAGATCTACATATGGTGACGCTGATATTGAACTTAGTGAATTAAGTTGTCATGCATTGGGAGTTCAGCATGTTTTTCCTGATGTCAGGACTATCATTGACATTGGTGGACAAGATGCAAAAGTATTGAGCCTTAATGAAAAAGGTAGAATGGTTAATTTTTTGATGAATGATAAATGTGCTGCAGGAACAGGTAGATTTTTAGATGTTATGGCTGGAATACTGCAGTTGGATATAAATGATTTGGAGGTTAAAGCGGCTGAGGCAAAAAATACGATAAAGATTTCTAGCACATGTACTGTATTTGCAGAATCAGAAGTAATATCTCAGCTTGCATCTGGAGTTGAAATACCCGATTTAGTTGCTGGAATTTGCAGTTCTGTTGCCAGCAGAGTTGCTTCTCTAGCTAAACGTATTGGAATAAAGGAAAAGGTTTGTATGAGTGGTGGTGTAGCTCGTAATGGTGGAGTTAGAAATGCATTGTCAAAGGAATTAGGAGTAGAAATTTTTTATTCCCCTTCTGCTCAATTAATGGGTGCACTTGGTGCAGCAATAGCTGCTTACAATAAAGTGAATTAGAAAAGGAGGATTTTAAAATGGGTGAAGAAGTTAAAAAGAAAAAAAGAGTAATAGATCCTAATTCAGCTGCTTATAAGCTGAATCAGATCGTTGTAAAACATTACAAAGAAGTTCAAGAGGCAAAGGACAGAGGAGAAAAGATTGGATGGTGTGCTAGTAATTTTCCTCAGGAAATTTTCCAAACATTAGGTGTAAAAGTATGTTACCCAGAGAATCAGGCAGCAGCAATTGCAGCCAGAGGTGCTGGTGAAAGATTATGTTCCGAAGCGGAATCTGAGGGATATTCTAATGATATATGTGCTTACGCAAGAATAAGTTTGGCATATATGAAATTAAAGGATGCACCAGAACAGAATATGCCACAGCCAGATTTTTTATTATGCTGTAATAATATCTGCAATTGTATGATTAAATGGTATGAAAATATTTCCAGGGAATTAAATATACCTTTAATTTTAATAGATATTCCATTTAACCCGGATTATAAGGTATCAGATGCTCAAGTTGCTTATGTAAAAGGTCAATTTTTGGATGCTATTAAGCAGTTAGAAAAAATTACAGGTAAGAAATGGAACAATGAAAAATTCAAAGAAGTTATGAAAATTTCAAACCGTACCTCTAGAGCATGGCTTGAAGCTACTAGCTATACAAAATATAAACCTTCACCATTAAATGGATTTGACTTACTAAATCATATGGCAGTAGCTGTATGTGCCAGAGGAACTATAGAGGCAGCAGAGGCATTTGAAACTTTATTAGAAGAATACAAAAAGGCAGTAAAAGACGGTACCAGTACATTCCGCGCAGAGGAAAAACACAGAATTATGTTTGAGGGAATTGCTTGTTGGCCTCACCTGCGTGTTACATCTAAGGGATTAAAGTCAAGAGGAATGAACATGGTAGCAACAATATATGCCGATGCATTTGGACTTATATATGATGATCTAGATGGTCTTGTAAGAGCATATTGTGGAGTTCCTAATGCTATGTGCCTTGAACTTGCTCGTGATAAAAGAATTGCTATAGCTAAAAAAACTGATGCTAAAGGATTATTAGTTCATACTAATAGATCTTGTAAGCTTTGGAGTGGATTTATGTATGAAATGAGCCGTCAAATAGGAGAGGAATGTGATATTCCTGTTACAACTTTTGATGGAGATCAAGCAGATCCTCGTAATTTTTCAGAAGCTCAGTACGAAACACGTGTACAAGGACTAGCTGAAATTATGGAAGCAAATAAGGGAGGTAAATAAAATGGCTGCATTAGATGAATTATTAAAAAAATTTCACGAGATTGCTTCAAATCCAAAGAAGCAGTTTAAATCATATCTTAAAGATGGTAAAAAGGTAGTTATTTGTGCTCCTGTTTATACACCTGAGGAAATTGTTCATTCTATGGGATTTGTACCTATGGGGGCATGGGGAGCAGATATTGAAATTAAAGAAGCAAAAAAATATTTTCCGGCATTTATATGCAGTATATTGCAATCTGTTCTAGAGCTCGGAATTAAAGGTGAGTATGATGGAGTGTCTGCTATTATAGTTCCTTCACTTTGTGACTCACTAAAATGCCTTGGGCAAAATTGGAAATATGCTGTAAAGGATATTCCATTTATACCTATGACATATCCACAAAATAGAGCAAATGAAGTTGGCAAACAATTTACGAAAGCTGGTTATGAGAGAGTTGTTAAGGATCTGGAAGCGGCAACTGGAGAGACTTTTTCCGAGGAAAAGCTTAAAAAATCAATTGAAATATACAATGCGCATAATGCCGCAATGAGGTGCATAAGTGATCTGCTAATAGATTACCCACAAATAACAGCTTCTGTGAGAAGTGACATATTTAAAAGTTCATATTTTATGACAAAAGAAGAACATACTGAATTGTTAAATGAATTAATAGAAGTGTTAAAGAAAAGTGATAATGTGGAAAACAAAAAGATAAAGATTGTTACTTCAGGAATACTCGCTGATAGTAAAAATTTATTAAAGATTTTGGATGATAATAATATGCAAATAGTTGCAGATGATGTAGCAGCAGAATCACGTCAGTATAGAGTTGATACTAAATCAATGCCGTCATCACTGGATGCATTAAGTGAAAAATTTTCTGAAATGGGCAACTGTTCTGTATTATACGATGTAGATAAAAAACGTGCTGATTACATTGTGCAACTAGTGAAACGTACAGGAGCTAAAGGGGTTCTCATATTTATGACTAAATTCTGTGATCCAGAAGAATTTGATTATGTGTTTGTAAAGAGGGCACTTGATGCAGCAGAAATTCCAAGTGCTTTGATAGAAGTTGATAGGCAGATGGTTAACTATGAACAAGCTAAGACAATAATTGAAACTTTTAAAGATATGCTTTCTTAATATTTAGATTATGATTAAAGCCATAGATAGATATTATGTATCTGTCCAAATTAGAGAAGGAAGAGTTGATGTATGGAATTAAAAAATGTGACAATAGGAAAAATTTTATCGGATAAAATTGAGAAAATGCCTGATAAGAATGCAATCGAATATGAAAATGTATTTTATACATGGAGGGAACTTTATGATATTTCTGATAGACTTGCAATTGAGTTCCTAAAATATGGAATTGGATATAAGAGTCATGTTGCTATATGGAGCACTAATTCTCCTGATTGGATAGTTACTTATCTATCATTGGCAAGGATAGGAGCTATTTCTGTATTAATTAATCCGAATTATAAGGAAAATGAGTTAATTCAAATTTTGGAATATTCAGATGTAGAATATGTATGTTATGGCAAACTTGCAGTTTGTAACGATATTGTCAGCTGCCTTAAAAATAAAAAGATAGGAAAGATAAAAAGGTACATACCTATAAATATGGCAACTGATTTAAAAGATGATGGCACATTTTCTATATCTCTAGAAGATATGGAAAAACTAAAAAAGGCTGAATTGAAAGTTACACCTCAAAGTATAGCAAGTATGATATTTACATCAGGAACAACATCTTTGCCAAAGGGAGTAATGCTCACCCACTATCAGCTTGTAAATATATCTATTGAAGCAACTGAAGAGATGAGGTGGACAGAGGAAGACAGAATGTGCATAGCACTTCCATTGTTCCATTGTTTTGGATTGAGTGTTGGCCTTCTTGCAAGTCTTTATAAGGGTTTTTGCATCTATTTATTATCTAAATTTAGAACTACATGTGTTTTGAAATGTATAGATGAATATAAAATAACTTTACTAAATGGTGTACCCACGATGTTTTTAGCTCTACTAAATAATTCCGGGAGAAAAAATTATGACTTGATTTCTTTGAAGTCAGGTATAATTGCTGGCTGTACAGTTTTTAAAGAAGATTACTTAAAAATACAGAAAGAATTAAAACTTGAAAAACTTCAGCAATCTTACGGTCAGACCGAGGCGTCTCCAAGTATAACTTTTAACAATTATGATGATCCAATTGCTATAAAGTCTGTTTCAGTTGGAAAAGTAATTTCTAATGTAGATCTCAAAATTGTAAGCACAGAGGATGGGCATGAGTTGAAAGCCTATGAAGATGGAGAAATTATTGTAAAGGGATTTAATGTTATGAAAGGCTATTATAGGCTTCCAGAGCAAAATAGCAAAAAGATTACTAAGGATGGCTGGCTTTATACAGATGATATTGGACATGTTGATGATGATGGAAATCTGTATATAACTGGCAGAAAACAGGAGATTATAATCCGCTCTGGTGAAAATATATCACCAAAGGAAATTGAAGATGTTATTATCAGATATTTTGACGTTGACCAGGTAAAAGTGTTTGGAATACAGGCACCTTTTGTGCAGGAAGAAATAGTTGCGTGCATTATTGCTAACTGTGGTAAGACAATACATATTGATAATTTGAAGGAATACTTAAAAAAATATTTGGCTGATTATAAGGTCCCAAAGTATATTTATATCTTCAATAAGTTTCCACTAAATGCTAATGGAAAAATAGATGTGAAAAAGCTAAAAAAAGAAGTTCAATTAAGAATAGGTTAGGAGGAAGATTTATGATTTTAACAGAACAACATGAGTTAATTAGAAAATTGGCTAGAGATTTTGCAGAAAAAGAATTAACGTCAGAAATTTTGGATGAAGTTGAAGCAACGGGAGAATTTCCAGAAGAAATACTGCAAAAAATGGCAAAAGCTGGTTTCTTCGGAATTAAGGTCCCAAAGGAATTAGGAGGTGCAGGAGCAGATACCCGTGCATATGTAGTTGTTATGGAAGAGATAGCAAGAGTTAGTGGAGTTGCCAGTATATATGTTTCTACTCCGAATTCACTTTCGGGGGGACCGCTCTTGTTATCCGGGAATGACGAGCAAAAAGAAAAGTATTTAAGACCAGTTGTGACAGGAAAAAAGAAACTTTCATTTGCACTTACAGAACCAGGAGCAGGTTCTGATGCAGGTGGACTTACTACAACCGCAGTAAAAGATGGTGATTACTATATATTAAATGGACGTAAGACATTTATTACAATGGCACCGCTTGCGGATTATGCAGTAATCTATGCAAAGACAGATATGGCGAAGGGAACAAGAGGAATATCTGCATTTATAGTTGATATGAAACAGAAAGGTGTATCTTGTGGTAAATCAGAGGCAAAGATGGGCATTATAGGATGCGCTACAAGTGATATCATTTTGGAAAATGTTAGGATACACAAGGGCAACCTTTTAGGAGAAGAAAATGAAGGCTTTATAAATGCTATGAAGACTCTTGATGTAGGACGTATCGGTGTAGCATCACAGGCTATAGGAATAGCTCAGGCAGCTCTGGATGAATCAATAAAATATGCTAAGGAAAGAAAACAGTTTGGAAGAAGAATAGGGGATTTTCAGGCAATAGGTTTTATGATTGCTGATATGGCAACAAAGTTAAAAGCTGCTAAAGAATTGGTTTATGATGCTGCTTATTTAAAAGATACAAGAAAGGATGCATCAATGGCAGCATCGATGGCAAAATATTATGCAGCAGAGGTCTGTAATGAGATTTGTGCAAAAGCTGTTCAAATTCATGGAGGATATGGATTTATAAAAGATTACAAAGTAGAACGTTTATATAGAGATTGCAGAGTATTCACTATTTATGAGGGAACTTCACAGGTACAACAGCTTGTAATTGCTAGAAAGTTGTTAAAAAAATAGGAAGGAGAGTTTCAAGTTATGAAAATTTTAGTATGTGTAAAACAAGTACCAGATACAAATGAAGTAAAAATCGATCCAGTAAAAGGTACATTAATAAGGGACGGAGTTCCTAGTATTTTAAATCCCGATGATGCAAATGCATTAGAAGCTGCACTTGCTATAAAGGATGAAAACCCTGGCACAACAGTGGCTGTTTTAACTATGGGGCCACCACAGGCAACAGTTGTTTTGCGTGAATGCATGGCTATGGGGGCTGATGAAGGTTATCTTTTAAGTGACCGTGCATTTGGTGGAGCTGATACTTGTGCAACATCTACAACTATAGCAGCCGGTATAAAGAAAGTTGGAAAAGTCGATATTATATTTGCTGGAAGACAGGCTATTGATGGAGATACTGCCCAAGTTGGACCTCAGGTAGCACAGAGACTTGGACTTCCGGTAGTTACTTATGTACAGGATGTAAAATTTGATAAAGACAAAATAGTAGTTCAAAGGCAGATGGAAGATGGATATGAAGTTATAGAAGTTGAAACTCCTTGTCTTTTAACTGCTGTAAAAGAATTAAATGAACCAAGGTATATGAGTATTTATGGCATAGTTGATGCCTATAAAAAAGATATAACTGTATGGAATCATGAAGATGTAGATTTAGATCCTAAAGATTGTGGATTAAATGCATCACCAACACAGGTATTCCGTTCATTTACACCACCACCAAAAGGAAAAGGTGAAATACTTAAAGGATCTGTTAATGAAATGGCAGCTACTCTTATTTCTAGATTTGAAGAGAAACATTTATTATAGAAAGGGCGGGTTAAAATGGCTGTAAGAGTTATAAAGGAAAAATGCAAAGGTTGTACTAAATGTGTGAAGAACTGTCCTTTTAGTGCAATTACTATTGAAAATAAAATTGCTGAAATTGGCAGTTCATGTACCGGATGTGGAGTTTGTGTAAAGAATTGTCCATTTGGAGCAATTGAAAAAGTAGAAGAAAAGAAGGCAGCAGTTGATTTAAGTTCATATAAAGGTGTATGGGTATTTGCTGAGCAGAGAGGCGGGAAAATAATGCCCGTAGTAATTGAATTGCTTGGAGAAGGTAAAAAGTTGGCAAAGGAAGTTGGAAGCGAGCTTTGTGCAGTTCTATGCGGAAAAAATGTAAGTGGACTAGCTGATGAGTTATTTGCATATGGTGCAGATAAAGTTTACATAGCAGATAATGAGGAGCTAGAAAACTATCGTACAGATGCATATTCAAAAGTAATATTTGAAGCAATTACAAAATATAGACCTGAAATTGTATTATTAGGAGCAACCCACATAGGGCGTGATTTAGGCCCGTGTCTGGCTGTAAAATGCAGTACTGGACTAACAGCTGACTGCACAAAACTTGAGATAGATCCAGATGACAAAAAGATAAAACAGACAAGACCGGCGTTTGGCGGAAATCTCATGGCTACCATAGTTTGTCCAAATAATCGTCCTCAAATGTCAACAGTAAGGCCTGGTGTTATGGATAAAGCAAGCTATGAAAAAGGACGCAGAGGCAAACTTGTAAAATTAGATGTAGAGTTCAGGAAAGGTGATATTAGAACAAAAGTTATTGATATAGTAAAAAAATCAGGAGATATAGTCTCACTTACGGATGCAGATATAATAGTTGCAGGAGGTATGGGACTAGGAAACCAGGAAGGATTTAAACTTCTAAATAGACTTGCAGATAAATTAGGAGGAACAATAGCAGCATCAAGGGCATGTGTGGATGCAGGCTGGATAGATCACTCATATCAGGTAGGACAGACAGGAACAACGGTAAAACCTAAAATATATTTTGCATGTGGTATTTCTGGGGCAATACAGCATTTAGCAGGAATGCAGAATTCAGATTATATAGTTGCAATAAATAAAAATGAAAATGCTCCTATTTTTGAAGTAGCTGATTATGGTATTGTGGGAGATTTGTATCAGGTAATTCCTGCAATATTAGAAGAGTTAGAGGTGTAATCTTTAAATTTTAGTAAAATCGAGGAGGAATAAGTTATGAGTAATAAACCATTAGAAGGTATAAAGGTTATTGAATTAGCAAACTTTATAGCTGCTGCAACTGCGGGACGTTTTCTTGCAGATTTGGGTGCAGATGTTATAAAGATAGAAAGTCCAAAAGGAGATCCACTTCGTTATACAGCACCAAGTGAAGGAAGACCTCTAGATATGCATGAAAATACTACATGGGATCTTGAGAATGCCAATAAGCGTTGTATTTCTTTAAATATGAAGACTCCAGAAGGGAAGAAAGCTTTCTTTAAGCTTTTGGATACTGCAGATATACTCATTACAAACTGGAGAGTTCAAGCTTTAGAGCGTGCTGGTTTAACTTATGAATGTTTAAAAGAAAAATATCCAAAGTTAGTTTATGCAATGTGTACAGGTTATGGAGAATATGGTCCTGACAAAGATTTACCAGGATTTGATTTTACCGCATTCTTTGCAAGAGGAGGTTACCTTGAGACATTGCGTCAAAAAGGTTCTGTCCCTATGAATGTTGTACCTGGACTAGGAGATCATAATGTAGGTATGAATCTTGTGGCTGGTATATTGGCAGCATTGTATCAGGCAAAGACAAAGGGAATTGGAGAAAAAGTTACTACAAGTTTATTCCAGACAGCTGTTTTTAATATGGGAATGATGGTTCAAGCTGCACAATACAAAGACATAGGTACACCATACCCAATAAATGTTCGCAATGGTAATAATCCACTTTTAGCTGCATGGGAAACAAGGGACGGAAGATTTATACAGACATGTACACCTGATTATAACACTTATTATAAGAAACTCATGTCTGCAATTGGAAGAGAAGATTTGGTTGATTCTGATAAATATTTTCCAATTCAGAACGTACAGAAAACTGGTGTAGGGTATGAGGTATATGACATAGTAATGTCAGCTATAAAGACTATGACTGTTGATGAATGTAGTGAAAGATTGACAAAGGCAGATATTCCTTTTGCTCTTGCACAATCTTTAGAAGAAATGTTAGTGGATAAACAAGCATGGGCTAATGAATGTTTCTATAGTATGAAATATGACAATGGAAATACAAGGACACTTGTTAGACCACCTGTAAATTTTGCTGAAATGGGAGAACCAGAGTATGTACGTGGACCGATGATAGGTGAACAAGGCAGAGAGGTTTTAAAAGAAATTGGCTACACAGATGAACAAATAGAGAAATTAATTACAGAAAAAGGGCTTTATATAGAAGAAGACTAGATTCTGATTCTTAAATATTGAAATTCATGTCGGTATGTATTAGTAGATCTTTTTCAAGGTGTGTACCGGCATGAAATATATTATTGTGGGATTGTCGGAGGTGAACATTTATGAAATTTATTGATTTCCCGGAAATGAGTGTCAAAGTAGAAGGAATGGATAATATAAAAATACCTAAGATGATAAAAATAAGACAGATTTATGATCCATTCAAGATTAAAGACTTAAAATCATGGATAGAAAGAGAAATGGAAACTAATCTTTCAGATAAAGACAGCTTTAAGGGAAAAAGAATTTGTATTACAGCTGGAAGTAGAGGCATACCTGACTTAGATATAATTATAGGGACTATAATAAGTAAATTAAAAGAATGGGGTTCAAAACCATTTATAATTCCTGCAATGGGAAGCCATGCTGGTGGAACTGCAGAAGGTCAAAAAGATTTCATAGCATCTTACAATATTACAGAAGAGTCAATGGGCGTTCCTATATTATCCTCAATGGAGGTTGTAAAAATTGGCGAATTAGAAGATAAAACTCCTGTATATTGTGATAAGAATGCATATGAGTCAGATGGAATCGTTGTTTTAAATAAAGTGAAACCACACACTGATTTTAGAGGTAAGCATGAGAGCGGAATGGCAAAAATGATGGCTATTGGTCTAGCAAAACATAAAGGGGCATCAATGTTTCATATGAAGGGATTTTCATCTTTCCCAGAAAGGATTCCTCAGGTATGTGATGTATTTTTAAAAAATGCACCTGTTGCATTTGGAGTAGGAATTGTTCAGAATGCTTATGATGAAATAAGTAACCTAGAAGTTATGGAAAAGGAAAAAATTCTTGAAAGAGATGCCGCTTTACTTGAAATAGCAAAGGAAAAAATTGCAAAATTTAAAATACCATCTATTGACGTTCTTATTATAGATGAAATTGGTAAAAATATTAGTGGCAATGGATTTGATCCAAATGTCGTAGGAAGAAGTAATTCTCCTGGATTTGAAGATGTCTTAGATTTAAAGAAACTCTTTATAAGAGGACTTACAGATGCAACTCATCATAACGCATGTGGATTGAATCATGCAGATGTTACAACAAGAAGATGTGTTTGTGATGTGGATTATGAATCAACCTGGGTCAACGTGTCAACTGCGACGATGTTAAATGGTGGCCGTATTCCAGTGTATACAAATAATGATAGAGATGCTCTATTACTAGCAATTAGAACTTGTACTGGCATAGATTTTGATAAAGTTAAAGTAGTGCGCATTAAAAACTCATCAACAATGGATATAATAGAAGTTTCTGAAAGTTATTATGATGAACTAAAAAATAGGGATGATGTTGAAATTTTAAGTGAAGCAAAGGATATAGAATTCGATAAAGAAGGTTTTATTATTTAAAATATAAGGGGGAATAGAGATGAAAATTTTAAAAACTGTTCAAAAGGTTCCAGGCGGATTGATGATTGTTCCACTCTTTCTTGCAGCAATAATAAATACATGTTTTCCTCAAGCATTAAAAATTGGTGGAATAGCTACAGCAACATTTAATACAGGAGCTTTGGCATTTATAGGTTGTAACTTATTATGTGTAGGTGCCCAGATCAATCCTAAAGGTGTTGCGGAATCATTAAAGCGTGGGGCAGCGCTCACAATTGCAAAATTCCTTGCAGGTTTCATTCCTGCTATAATTGTAGCAAAAATATTTGGAAACGCTGGTATATTAGGAATTACACCCCTTTTACTTTTGGCAGCTGTTACAAGTGATAACTGTGGTATATATCTTGGACTTATGCCTGAAATAGGAGATGAATATGACTTAGGAGCTCAATCATTGTTGGGTCTTACAGCTGGTCCTCTTTTTACACTTCTTGGGCTAGGAGCCGCAGGAGGTGGATTTAATCCAATTGCTATAATTGCATCAGTAGCAACAATGGTTGTAGGTTTTATACTTGGAAATCTTGATGAAGAAATAAGAGACTTTTTAAAACCAGGAATCACGTTTACACTTCCATTCATTGGTTTTGCTGTTGGAAGTGCATTAAATATTGTAAATATAATTAAAGGTGGTCCTACAGGTCTTTTATTAGGAGTATTAGTTCTTGTATTGTCATTTATATTCTTGGTACCTGTTGACAAATTTATACTTCATCGTCCAGGGTATGCAGCCGTTGCAAACTGCTCATCAGCTAGTAGTTCTGTAGCAGTTCCCGCGATTGTAGCTCAGGCAATACCGAGTTTATCAAGTCAAGTTGGTGCTGCAACTACAGCCTTAGCAGCTTCAGCAGTAATAACTGCAATTGTGTGTCCTATAATGACATCTATGGCAGTTAAGAAGTGGGGAACTGGAAAAGTGACCGGTGCAGATGATTCCAGCAAAGCACAGAATGCATAGCCTATAACTTAACTGTGTTAAGATCCTTTGTGATATACAAATTTTTAAATTGAATTTACTTAAATACAGATAATATAATGAGGAAATTGCGTAATACTAATTTGTTTTTACGCAATTTCCACATTTTATTTTAGGGCATTTTACTTCATTGTAAATGATATGTTTTGTGGTAATATTATAATATATTAGTACTTTTTTAATTGTTTACAATGTTTGGTTATATAAATATGGAGGTGTAAAATAGTGAGGATATTATATTATGATTGTTTTTGTGGAATAAGTGGAGATATGAATTTGGCGGCACTTGTAGATTTAGGTGTTCCAAAGGAATATTTGATTAAGGAGCTTTCAAAGTTAAATTTAAATTCTGAGTATGATATATCAATTACTTCCTCTTCTAAACTCGGAATAACAGGTACACGGGTTGATGTCGTATTAAAAAATAATGATGACAGCAATGCACATACACATGAGCATAGCCATCACCACAGAAATTTAGAGGACATAGAAAATATTATAAATTCGAGTGATTTAGATGATGATATAAAGCAAAATAGTGTTAAAATCTTTAAAAAGGTGGCAGAGGCAGAAGCTAAGGTTCACGGAAAAGGTTTAAATGAAGTTCATTTTCATGAAGTTGGAGCAATCGATTCAATTATAGATATCGTTGGAGCAGCAATATGCTTAAATTATCTAGATGCTGATAAAATAATGGCATCTAAAGTGCAGGTCGGTGGAGGATTTGTAGAATGTGCTCATGGAGTAATGCCAGTACCAGCACCTGCTACAGCAGAGATATTAAAAGATATTCCTATAAAAACGGGTATAGTTCAATTTGAAACAACAACTCCTACTGGAGCAGCAATACTTTCGGCAAATGTCGATAACTTTGGAAGCAATATTGATTTTACAATTAAAAATACGGGATATGGTATAGGACATAGGAATTTAGAAATTCCTAATGTATTAAGGGTGTACATTGGTGAAGATTAAAATGTTGTAATATTATTAAATTATATTTAAGGATGGTTTATAAAATGGTAAATGATGAAAAATATAATGAACTTATAAAATATCTTAAAAGTTTAGGAAGAGTTGTATTAGCCTTTTCGGGTGGAGTTGATAGTACATTTTTACTTAAGGCATCAAAAGAAGCACTTGGAAATAACATAAAAGCAGTTACAATACTATCACCTTATATCCCAAAATGGGAGATAAAAGAGGCGCAGGAATTAGTTAAGAAACTTGAGGTTGAACATCAAATAATAGAAGCACCGATTATTGATTCTATTAGATTTAATCCTGAAAATAGGTGCTATCTCTGTAAAAATGCTGTATTTAATATGATATTATCTGCAGCTAAAAAGCAGGGGTATGATTATGTAATTGATGGGACCAATTATGATGATATAAAAGATTATAGGCCCGGACTTAAAGCTCTAAAAGAACTTGATATAAAGAGTCCCCTTCTTAAGTGTAAATTGACCAAAGAGGAGATAAGAAGTTATTCTAAAGAATTAGGATTGAGTACATGGAACAAGCCTCCATATGCATGCCTTTTGACTAGAATACCATATGGAAGTGAATTAAAAGAAGAGTACTTTGAAAAAATTGAAAATGCAGAAAAATATATGATGAGTATAGGATTTAGAGCAATCAGAGTCAGATGTCATGGAGATTTGGCTCGAATTGAAGTAAATAAAAGTGACAGGAATAAGTTATTTGATGAAGAACTTTTAGATATAATATCACAAAAAATAAAAGGTTTTGGCTTTAAATATGTTACATTGGATTTAGAAGGATATCGAATGGGGAGTTTTAATGAGGCTATTGGGAGGTAGATTCTTATGAATAAGAGTGATATCAAAACTTTATTAGAAGGAGTTAAAGATAATAAGATTGATATAGAAGAAGCGGTTAAAAAATTAGAGGACTTGCCTTTCAAAGATTTAGGTTTTGCACTCATAGATAATCATAGGGAAATTAGAGTAGGATACCCGGAAGTTATATACTGTGCAGGAAAAACTGTGGAGCAGGTTAGAGATATTGTCAAATTTATGCTTACAAAGGATAATAATATATTAGGAACTAGGGCCGATAATGAAATGTATAATGCAGTAAAGGAAATTTGTCCTTATGCAGAATATAATAAGCTTGGAAAGACTATAACAATTAGAAAGAACAGTCAAATTACTACTAAAAGTTATATAGCCATAGTTTCAGCGGGCACTTCAGATTTACCTGTTGTAGAAGAAGCTTATGAAACTGCAAAAATACTAGGGAATAGAGTTGAAAAAGTAATTGATGTCGGGGTTGCTGGAATACATAGATTATTTGCAAAACTTGATATTATTAGGGGAGCAAAAGTTGTTATTGTTATTGCCGGAATGGAAGGTGCTCTGGCAAGTGTTATAGGAGGTCTCGTTGATAAACCGGTTATAGCAGTTCCGACAAGTATTGGCTATGGAGCAAGTTTTGGAGGACTCTCAGCTTTGTTATCTATGCTAAATAGTTGTGCCAGTGGTGTTAGCATCGTAAATATAGATAATGGTTTTGGTGCAGCATACAGTGCTAGCATGATAAATAAATTATAGTGGTAATCTTTAAATTTAAGAGGCAAAAAGAATTTAATAAATTATTTTTTTGAATTTTGTATAAATTATGGTATACTCTAATATATAATTGGTATCTGATTGTAGAAATAATGGACTGTTTTAAAGAGTATTATTTTTACAGTGAATTATAAAATTATATATTGTAATAAGTAAGGTGAGCTATATGGATTATATATCAAATAATTCTCAGCCGGCTACTGTGGAGCAAGTATACCATGATATACGACATAGAATATTAAAATTGGAACTGGAGCCAGGACAAAAGATTAGTGAAAACCAGATGTGTAAGGAATATAATACTTCACGTTTTGTTATTAGAAATGTGTATAATCGCCTGAGCCAATTGGGATTAATTACTATATATCCACAGAGAGGGACTTATGTTAGTTTAATTGATATAAATTATATCGATGATCTTATGTTTTTAAGGTCGGCTGTTGAAAAAGAAGTATTAAATGAAATATTTACGAATATAAAGGAAAGTAATCGTCTGGCATTAGTTGAAAAATTAGAAAAGAATCTTGAGTTGCAAGAGTACTGGAAGGGTCAGAAATCATACAATAAGGATTTTATGAGATTGGATTCTGAATTTCATAAACTTATAATTGATAGTGTAAATCGTTATAGATTGGTAAGAATTTTATCAGATCCAATGCTTCACATTGCCAGATGGCGTAATTTTGATGTTTCTATTATAACTCATAGGTTGCCTGAGTTAATAGAAGAACATAGAGAAATTGTAAATGCTATTAAAGATAGTGATTTAGACAGAGCCAAGCAGGGCATATCAAATCATTTAAGTAGTATATCTACCCTTGCAGATTTAGCAAAGGAAGAATATCCTCAATATTTTACTGATAATGAGCCTGGATTTATTTAAAATGGATCTAGGTGCTTTTGCTTTTTATAGGGTTTATAACTTAAGCTTGGAATTACAAACCATATATATGGTTTGTAAATGAGAAGTTAATCCATCCCCCAGGAGATGTTACCAAAATCCGGTACAATAAAAGCATTTAATGTACCTATATTTTTTCAGTATATCCCAAAGGTTAAATTAACTTTAAAATTATAAATCATATATAAATATGTTGTAGGAATCAGATAAATGGTGTGGTATATTATAGGATTAATATGGGAAATTTTTTTAAAGCAGATATTTCAAAGATGTGGAGGAATGTTAAAATGAAGAAAATAATATTTGCAGGCGGATGTTTTTGGGGAGTTGAAGCATATTTTAGTGAGATGGATGGAGTTGTAAAGACAAAGGTTGGATATGCAAATGGAAATACAGATAACCCTACGTATGAAGAGGTATGTAAGAATACAACAGGGTATGCCGAGTCTTGTTATATTGAATACAATGAAGATATAATTAAACTTGAGGGACTTTTAAAAGCATATTGGAGGGTAGTGGATCCAACGATAAAGAATAGACAGGGGCATGATATAGGAACTCAGTATCGCACTGGAGTGTACTATATAGATAAATGTGATTTGGATATTATATTGAAATCTAAGGAAGAGGAACAAAAGAAATATAAAGAAACTATTGTTACAGAGATTTTGCCATTAAAAAATTTCTATAGTGCAGAACAGTATCATCAAAAGTATTTAGAGAAAAATCCCAATGGATATTGTCATATCCCAAAGGAACTGTTAAAGAAACGTTAGTGTAATTAGATAAAAATTGCCGTAAGGTAGTACATTCCATACGGCAATTTCAGTTAATAATAAGCAAATATTTACCAGGCATATATAGTGCCGTCAGTTCTCCAGTCGGTACCACCCGATAAGACTCCGTTTTCATCTTTCCAAATTATCTGTCCTCTTCCAAAATCGCCTTCGTCGATGGAGTAATTTAAATTATGTCCTTTATAATGTAAACATTCTGCTATATGCTTTGGAAATGCATGTTCTATATTAACACTTTTTCCTTTGGTCCACATCCATCTTGGAGCATCCAATGCTGCTTGTGGATTTAAATTGAAATCCAAGCAGTTCATTAATACCTGCACGTGTGCTTGAGGCTGCATAAATGCCCCCATTATTCCAAAAGGACCTATTGCTTTTTTATTTTTCATTAAAAATCCTGGAATTATTGTATGATATGGTTTTTTTTCAGGTTCAAGTGCATTTATATGCTCTGGATCAAAAGAAAAATTTTTTCCCCTATTATGCAGAGCTATACCTGTACCTGGAACAACTAGTCCAGAACCAAATCCCTGATAAAGACTCTGAATGTATGATACCATATTGCCATAATTGTCAGCTGTTGCCAGGTAAACAGTTCCTCCCTTTTGAGTTTCATTTATTTTTGGCATAAAGGCAGTCCTATCTATTCTTTTTCTTTTTTCCTCTGCGTATGCATCAGATAGGAGATCTTCTATTTTAACCGTCATTTTATTTATATCGGTTACATATCTTAAAGTGTCTTCAAAGGCAAGTTTTACGGCTTCTATTTGTTTGTGGTAAGTATCTGCGGAATCCCTTTCATTAAAGTTAAAACCCTTTAATATGTTTAAAGCTATAAGTGCTGTGATTCCCTGTCCGTTGGGTGGAATTTCAAATACATCGTAACCTCTATAATTAATACTTATAGGTTCTACCCATTCGGCATGGTATTTTTCCATATCTTCTTTTCTTATATAACCACCAGTTTTTCTTGAAAAATAATCTATTTTTTCTGCAAGTATTCCTCTATAGAATGCTTCGCTTTTTGTTTCAGCTATAATTTTTAAGGTCTTTGCATGATCTTTTAGATAAAACATCTCTCCTGCATGTGGAGATCTGCCATTGGGGGAGAATGTTTCAAACCAATATTTAAATTTATCATCTTTAAAATTTTTCTTATATAGATCAAATGATATTTTCCAAAACTTTGCTACGGTTGGTGTTATAGGGAAACCTTCTTCTGCATATTTTATTGCTGGTTCTAATAATGTCTCAAACGGGAGTGTGCCAAATTTTTTTGAAAGTTCGGCCCAGGCTGCAGGTATACCGGGGATGTTTACTGGCTCCCATCCAAAACCTGGGATTTCACTATATCCTAAATTTCTTAAAATGGGTATTGATATTCCCTTAGGAGATTGTCCACTTGCATTTAATCCATGTAATTTGTTATTAAACCATACTATTGCAAAAGCATCTCCACCAATTCCATTTGATGTCGGTTCACATACGGTTAGACAAGCAGCAGTAGCTATGGCTGCATCCACTGCATTACCTCCTTTTTTTAGAATTTCAAAGCCAGCTTCAGCTGCAAATGGCTGTGATGTGGCCACCATTCCTCTTTTTCCATAGGAAGGAGTTCTAATAGACTTAAAAGGGTTGTATAATGCATTAAATTTCATAATATACCTCCTCTAATCGAGATAAATATTTGGAATGAGTTAAGATTTAATTACTATTTTTAATTAGTATAACATAATATATTATAATTAGTTAACTATATACATATTTGGGTATTCCTTAACATTTAATTTTCCAACCGACTTTAAATGTTAAGGGATCATAAGCTGTTTGAATTCAATGTCTAACGTCACTTTTCTTATCATGGCAGTCTAAAATAAAAAATGGTTGGAAAAGTTTCAGATAAAGTCTTTATTATCAATACCTTTAGAGTTATAATAAAAATAATGAATGGCTATTTTGCACAGGTTGAACCTTAACATAAGATGTATTTAAATTTATACAACTAATTACATCTGAAATCCTTATTCCTCGTTGAACCTTAACATAAGATGTATTTAAATAAACAATTTGCATATTCTGGTATTATATCATCAAGTGTTGAACCTTAACATAAGATGTATTTAAATGGAACATGTCTATCTCTTAATTGGTTCTGTTGTAGGTTGAACCTTAACATAAGATGTATTTAAATCATATATAAATATGACAAACCAAATATCCTTCAGGTTGAACCTTAACATAAGATGTATTTAAATGTAACTTTATTCATTTTTAATTCTAATCCATTGTAGTTGAACCTTAACATAAGATGTATTTAAATTAGGTTGTTACCCTTGCATTAAATTGAACAATATCAGTTGAACCTTAACATAAGATGTATTTAAATTATATAAAGTTCTGTCCATATGTATTTCAAAAAGGTTGAACCTTAACATAAGATGTATTTAAATTTATCCAACTCTTGTAATTCTAAATCTATATTCTTGTTGAACCTTAACATAAGATGTATTTAAATTTATTTTGATATAATATAATTTCATAATTATTACTTGTTGAACCTTAACATAAGATGTATTTAAATATATCTATATTTATCATCTCATTTATTTATTTTTATGTTGAACCTTAACATAAGATGTATTTAAATGAATATTTCCCATCTATTCTGAAGGTTGTGATTTGTTGAACCTTAACATAAGATGTATTTAAATATATACTTGAATTAGATTTACGTAATGAAAATAAGTAGTTGAACCTTAACATAAGATGTATTTAAATTTCTAAACGTGATATAGATAAATTTTGGGAGTTATTGTTGAACCTTAACATAAGATGTATTTAAATAAATATGCGAATCCACCTTTATCAACTATTTTTTTAGTTGAACCTTAACATAAGATGTATTTAAATTTTATACTTCCACATTCAGGACATATCCATTCCCTAGTTGAACCTTAACATAAGATGTATTTAAATCGAGATTAAACTAAATACTTACTGGCTCTCAGAGAAGTTGAACCTTAACATAAGATGTATTTAAATGAAACAGGACAGGTACCGGGGGTATCAACAAATTGGTTGAACCTTAACATAAGATGTATTTAAATAGCTAGAGAAGGGCAAAAGGAAGTTATTCAGACAGCGTTGAACCTTAACATAAGATGTATTTAAATCATGATTTATATTCATATTCCTTGGCATATTTATCAGTTGAACCTTAACATAAGATGTATTTAAATCTAAATGTACAATTATTATTATTCTATAAAAAAATAAGTTGAACCTTAACATAAGATGTATTTAAATTGGTAATTATAAAGGTGGATTAGCAGAGCATAGCTGTTGAACCTTAACATAAGATGTATTTAAATGTATTTTAACCACACTTATTTTAAAATAGAAATTAGTTGAACCTTAACATAAGATGTATTTAAATTCATATAAATAAATGTTGTCTTTATCCTTTATGCATGTTGAACCTTAACATAAGATGTATTTAAATTGGAAGAGCAATTGGAACTGCTAAAAGAAATTTTTCGTTGAACCTTAACATAAGATGTATTTAAATTAAATTCATTTTTCGTAACTTATTTTCTCGTTTTATGTTGAACCTTAACATAAGATGTATTTAAATATAGATTGCTTAATATTATAACTACTAGTGATAAACGTTGAACCTTAACATAAGATGTATTTAAATACCATAGGAAAGGAAATGTTCATAAAATTAAAATTTAGTTGAACCTTAACATAAGATGTATTTAAATGTAGACAGTAAGGAATTTAAGACAGGTCTAAAGGAAGTTGAACCTTAACATAAGATGTATTTAAATATTCCGCAACATATGTTAATTGCAGTGTTTAAAGGTGTTGAACCTTAACATAAGATGTATTTAAATATAATTTTTATTTCTCCATTATATCCACACTTTTGAGTTGAACCTTAACATAAGATGTATTTAAATTATTAGCACCTTTTAAAATTAATAGTATAAAACTTGGGTTGAACCTTAACATAAGATGTATTTAAATTAAATATACTTAATCGTTTCCTGCTAACTTCATTCGTTGAACCTTAACATAAGATGTATTTAAATTGTATCTCTCTCTTTTTTTATTAAATATAAATACATGTTGAACCTTAACATAAGATGTATTTAAATGAAGTCTCCGATTCAAAAGTCGGAGAGGGTACGACGTTGAACCTTAACATAAGATGTATTTAAATGTAACATATCTCTTAGTTCCGTCTTTGGCATCATAAGTTGAACCTTAACATAAGATGTATTTAAATACATTACTTATAATTAAACTAATAATTCCTAAAGCGTTGAACCTTAACATAAGATGTATTTAAATGCAATAAAATTAATTATATATGTAATCACTTATTTGTTGAACCTTAACATAAGATGTATTTAAATCATTGTTTAACGTCGCCCCAACATACATTAGTTAAAGTTGAACCTTAACATAAGATGTATTTAAATAATTATTACAGCAGTTGCAAGTTCGCAATATGGAGGTTGAACCTTAACATAAGATGTATTTAAATTCATTAATTATTTTCTTTCTGACTAATTCTCGTTTCGTTGAACCTTAACATAAGATGTATTTAAATTTGTTATCTATTAAAGCATATCCCTTAATTTTTCCTGTTGAACCTTAACATAAGATGTATTTAAATGGAACAAATCTTTTAGCTGTACATTTAGCTGCTAAGTTGAACCTTAACATAAGATGTATTTAAATTCATTAATGTTATATGTAATGTGTACAAGATTTTTTCGTTGAACCTTAACATAAGATGTATTTAAATATCATAACACCATTTATAACTGTTCCATTCTGTAGCGTTGAACCTTAACATAAGATGTATTTAAATTCTTTATGATTTATTTGATAATTATTTTTAATTTTAGTTGAACCTTAACATAAGATGTATTTAAATGTTTTTTGACAATCTGAATAACTAGAAGTGTAATAAGTTGAACCTTAACATAAGATGTATTTAAATATGTCTATATCTACCCATGTATTAGTATTTGGTAAGTTGAACCTTAACATAAGATGTATTTAAATGGAGCAAATTGTTTATGTTTATTTTGTTTAGGGGTTGTTGAACCTTAACATAAGATGTATTTAAATGACTTTCCTTACTATGGTGATGATAACTTAGATAAAGTTGAACCTTAACATAAGATGTATTTAAATCATTTCATTTTAGATCTCTTATATAGTGCATCTGGTTGAACCTTAACATAAGATGTATTTAAATAGGTAGTAGAAGCAATATTTAAAGGAATTTTAGCGGGTTGAACCTTAACATAAGATGTATTTAAATAATAATTTGCATAAAACAAAAGGTACTCCGGCAGGTTGAACCTTAACATAAGATGTATTTAAATTGCAAGGTTTTAACAGATATGCCGCTTAATTGGGCGTTGAACCTTAACATAAGATGTATTTAAATATACATAAGTAAAGATAAAATGAACTTTGGAGTACAGTTGAACCTTAACATAAGATGTATTTAAATGAAATAATACACAAAAGATTACAAATAAGTCCAATAACGTTGAACCTTAACATAAGATGTATTTAAATCTAAAAAAGATTCAAAAACATTAACAGAAAGAATTTGTTGAACCTTAACATAAGATGTATTTAAATTTAAAGGCTTTAACCTTGTTTGTTAAATTCTTTATCGTTGAACCTTAACATAAGATGTATTTAAATAGATGCAAAAGCTGATAATATTGAAGATATAATAGCGTTGAACCTTAACATAAGATGTATTTAAATTAATGGAGCAGCTATGGTAATTGCAAGAAGAAGTTGTTGAACCTTAACATAAGATGTATTTAAATCCTGTCAAGCCTACTGTTACTTTGTCTGTCCTATACGTTGAACCTTAACATAAGATGTATTTAAATATCGTTAGTCCTAAATACTCCCGGGCTTGGTTATATGTTGAACCTTAACATAAGATGTATTTAAATCATACTTAGAAACGCCATCATCTTTGTAATTGAAGTGTTGAACCTTAACATAAGATGTATTTAAATAACTCTTTATCTGTTAAGTTAATGTTTGCATTTTTGTTGAACCTTAACATAAGATGTATTTAAATTCCTTAATACTATTATCTAAAATACTTTCTTCATATGTTGAACCTTAACATAAGATGTATTTAAATGATGTGGATGAATTTGAACCAAATACAATATATAGGTTGAACCTTAACATAAGATGTATTTAAATGGAATGAAGAAGTGCTTAAGAACAACTTAAGCACGTTGAACCTTAACATAAGATGTATTTAAATGGTTCTTTAGCCCTATATTCAGCCTCCCTTTTAGCGTTGAACCTTAACATAAGATGTATTTAAATGTAGTATACATAGAAAGTGAGCGATACCAATGGATGTTGAACCTTAACATAAGATGTATTTAAATAAGTGTAGAGATAGAATTAAGATTGGATATTCTGCGTTGAACCTTAACATAAGATGTATTTAAATAGCGAAAATAATATTTATCGATTATGAGGCAGAACGTTGAACCTTAACATAAGATGTATTTAAATGGATTTGAATCATTGTACTTTTCTTTTAAATATCTTGTTGAACCTTAACATAAGATGTATTTAAATGTAATCCACAATACAAAATTATCTTTATTACTATTTTGTTGAACCTTAACATAAGATGTATTTAAATCTCCTTAATTACATGTCTGGATACTACAAGTATAAGTTGAACCTTAACATAAGATGTATTTAAATTGAATAGACCATTTGAAGAATATGAAAAGAAAGATAGTTGAACCTTAACATAAGATGTATTTAAATGTTGTTGTTGAATTTGTACTTTCTGACATTCTATCTGTTGAACCTTAACATAAGATGTATTTAAATAATTTGCCACAAGAACTCCTACAGCCTGCAGACCAGTTGAACCTTAACATAAGATGTATTTAAATTGCATGTATTGCAACTGTCTGTATTTTTGATATGTAGTTGAACCTTAACATAAGATGTATTTAAATTCCTCTTATTTATTTTATATTTCTTTTTATAACTTCGGTTGAACCTTAACATAAGATGTATTTAAATTAAAAAGAGTAATTAATTTCGTTAAATTTTAGCGAAGTTGAACCTTAACATAAGATGTATTTAAATCCGTCTTGGATCTGGCTGGTTATTTTCAGTATGTTGTTGAACCTTAACATAAGATGTATTTAAATAATTTGAGGATGGTAAGTTTTATGTACCTGAGTTTGTTGAACCTTAACATAAGATGTATTTAAATTCGGATACCTCTGTGACACTCTCTAAATTGTCCATTGTTGAACCTTAACATAAGATGTATTTAAATCTAACAAGAATACTAATATATCCATTAACGTTAGTTGTTGAACCTTAACATAAGATGTATTTAAATATATATTTACTAAGTCCAACATTATTTCTATACTTAGTTGAACCTTAACATAAGATGTATTTAAATGCATTGTTATATAGAAAAGTTTTAGATACACCACTTAGTTGAACCTTAACATAAGATGTATTTAAATGAAAATTCCATAAAACATTATGGAAGATATGAAGAGTTGAACCTTAACATAAGATGTATTTAAATACATATCAAAATTGTAAGTAAACTTTTGCCTTTGAAGTTGAACCTTAACATAAGATGTATTTAAATGTATTTGCTTGTTGATTCTGTTCAGTTTCTTCAACGTTGAACCTTAACATAAGATGTATTTAAATTGAAAGAATGACTAATTATTATATTCTAAGTTTAAAAGTTGAACCTTAACATAAGATGTATTTAAATAGTCGACTTGATGGGAGATTTGGTTAAATCTTTAAGTTGAACCTTAACATAAGATGTATTTAAATCAAATATATGACTATATGTACAAGAAAGGCATGGGAGTTGAACCTTAACATAAGATGTATTTAAATCCGTTTATACCCTTTATAACATAATCTCCAATACGTTGAACCTTAACATAAGATGTATTTAAATTATGAATTTTCCTTGATGTTTGGATAGTCATTTATGTTGAACCTTAACATAAGATGTATTTAAATTATTGACACATTAATATTTTCTTACCATGTATATTTGTTGAACTGGATCTAAGTCAATAAAGTAGACACAAAATATCGAATATTTAAGCAGATTTTTTGCAATTATCCTCACATTGTTGAGGGGTAATATATCCTATAGAGCCATGGATTCTAATCCTGTTATACCATGATTCTATGTATTGAAATACAGCTAATTTTGCAGAATTATAATCGCAGTATTTAACAAGATTTACCTCTTCTTTCTTTAATGAAGCATGGAATGACTCAATGCAGGCATTGTCATAAGGGCAACCCTTGGCACTGAAAGAGTGAGTTATTAAATGAGTATCTAGAAGATAATTTTCAAATTCACAGCTTGTATATTGAGTTCCAAGATCACTGTGGAGAACCAGTGGTTCAACCGGTTTCTGTAGATTAAGAGCATTGTCAACTGCATTTACAGCAAGTTTAGAATCCATAGATTTTGAGAAACTATAACCGATTATTTTTCTGCTGTAGAGATCCATGACGGATGCAAGATAACACCAGCCGTCTTTTATAGTGTGTATATATGTTATATCGGTACACCATTTTTGATTTATTCTACTGGTATTAAAATCTCTTTTAAGGATATTTTCCTTTTCTTCAACCTTATATTTTGAAGGAAAAGGTCTAAATCTTTTACAGACAATAGACTTTATACCTAACTTTTTCATAAGCCTCTGGGTTCTTTTAAGACTTATATTTATATTGATCCGTTTTAATTTATAGTTTATTTTTATTGCCCCATAGCGTTTTTTACTATCGTTATAAATCTTCATAATACAAGCTTGAATCTGTTTATTCTCAATGCTTCGCATACTCTGCTTTCTTATTAAACTTTTATAGAAAGAACTTCTTGGAATATTGAAGATATTGCACATTAATTTAATACTATAGTTATCTTTATTGTATTTAATAAAATTGTATACTGTATCTAATTTTTCTTTGCAAATATGGCCATAGCTTTTTTTAATATCTCATTCTCCTCTTCTAACTTTGCCATTTTCTTGATTAAGTTTTGATACTCAGCTGTTGTAATAGTTTTATTTTTATCTATCTGTATTGGTGCTGCCTTTTTAATCCATAATTTTATTGTTGATTTAGATGCGCCATATTCGCTGTTTAATTCACTCAGGGTTTTACCCGAATTATAAAGTTCAACTATTGTATTTTTGAAATCCTCTGTATATCTCTTAGATCTATTTGACACTGTGTAGACACTCCTTTTCTTTTATTTTATATTGTTCGAATTTTTGTGTCTACATTTTTATACTAGCACCAAACCTTAACATAAGATGTATTTAAATATATTTGGGCTTTCTAAGTTAATGGATAGAAATCACTTAAGAAACATGAGATAATCTTCTAAACTAAGTTTATTTTCAAATTTTTCAAATTAAGTTGAAAAACTTTAATAATAGGAGATTTCAAATGAATATACAAAAAATAACTCAAGATTACAGAATGAATAAATGGATTAAAATTATACGTGAATGCAAAAGCAGTGGAGAAACAGTATCCTCATGGTGCAGAAATAATGAAATTAATATAAACACTTATTATTGGTCAAGAAAAATCCGAGCTGCTGCATGTTAGGCCATTCTTATGGAAAATTCAAATGGATAAATTGTACCTTTAGATTTGACAGTTATATCATCTACAGCTTCTTCAAATACAGCTTATGTTTCTTTAGAAACATCTCAAGCTGATATTAGGATCTACAGTATTAGAGATTCATAATGGTGCTTTGGAAAGCTTAATTGAAAATGAAAGGTACTTAAAAAATGATAGGTGATATTTCTAAAGCAGAAAAAATTGGCTATTTAACGGAAGCCCAAGAGGAGCAGAAGTTAGCACAGTAGTTTATAGTATAATTGAAACTGCCAGAGCTAATAATCTTGAACCATATACTTACCCTGAGTTTTTATTTAAAAACCTTCTAAGAGTTCAATTTGAAGCACATCCTGAATTTTTGGAAGAATATCTGCCATGGGATTCATGGGTTCAAACTTCGTATAAAAATAACAGATAAGAAATACGGTCATTTTCATAAATGACCGTTTATTTTTGTTTATATACACCAGTTGATTTATCGCTTACGTTGTAAATTACAAAGTTTGCTTTTCAATTTACAAAATGGCGTCTTATATTACTATTGAGTAAGAAATCAGAATACTTGTATAAAGTTTGTAATTATATATTGCTAAATGTAATATATAATTGACATTAAGAAATATATAACATACAATAGTGGTGTTAAGGAAGGAGAATTTTTGTGAAAAATAAGAAACTAAAAATTGCTAGGATTGAGTGTGACATGAACCAAGAGGATTTGGCTAATATTGTTGGTGTTACACGGCAAACAATAGGCTTGATAGAATCAGGCAACTATAATCCGACATTGAAACTTTGCATTGCAATATGCAAAGCTTTAAACAAAAATCTAAATGATTTATTTTGGGAGGAAACAGAATGAAAAGCAAAAAAATCAAAGATGAACGTGTCTTACAATTAAACAACAAAATTCAAAGTGAAGCATACTCTATAGTGATATTCATTGCATTTGTTTCTATGTTTACTAAATCGTTTGTATTGGATATGTCTTTTGCAAAGTATGCAATTGAATTTAGTATTGTAGTTATATCTCTAGCCTATGTTGTAATTAGAAGTATGTTTCTAGGACATAACTTAGTGAACACGTCAAAAGTTAGTAAAAGATTAACGATATTTACTATTTTTATTTCAAGCCTTATCATAACCACAATTAATGGAATTAGAAACTATGTACTATATGGAAATAAGTATATAGGAATATTTGACAGGTATTTTATTGCAGTAATAGTTATTACCTTTATTTCAGCTTTCATCTTTAGCTTCATATTATTTTCACTTCTATACTGGTTTAATGAGAGAGGTCAGCGAATAATTGAAAAGAAACTTAAAGAAGATGATGATTGATTTATTAATTAATCATATTTTTGTATTATAGAATGTGCTGGAGGAACTATGCAAAAAATGACAAATAAATATTTCTATTATCAAAGATCCAGATGCTAAAGATATAGAACCGATAGCACATAGGCAATAAATGTAATTATCGGCTCTATTTTTATATAAGCCTTATTGCTTGGATAAAAATAACATGCAAGGAGTTCAATAAATTAAAGATAGGCAAAAAATCACTATAAACCTAGTACCTCTTTAATTGTATAAAGCCCTGGTGCTTTCCCTTCCAAAAACAATGCAGCTTTACACGCTCCATTTGCAAAGCACTCCCAGTTATGTGCATGATGAGTAATCTCAAGTCTTTCTCCCATGAGACCAAACATAACTGTATGGCTGCTAGATATGTCTCCGGCCCTTAAAGAATGATAGCCTATAGTTCCTTCTTTTCTCGCACCTTCTCCATTTCTTCCAAATACGGCTATATCATCTAGATTTTTTCCTAAGGATTTTGCTATAATTTCTCCCATTTCTTTAGAAGTTCCACTAGGTGCATCTTTTTTATATCTATCGTGCATTTCTATTATCTCTATATCAGACATATTTCCTATAGTCTCTGCTGAAATTTTTAAAAGTTTATATATAAGATTTACTACCATAGATGTATTGGCCGCACAAATCACAGGAATATTTTTTGAAATTTCTATAATTCTATTATGCTGTTTTTCAGAAAATCCAGTAGTACCACAAACCACTGCTTTTTTGTACTTCAATGCTTTTTCCATTATATCCATAGAAGATTCTGGTGTAGTATAATCGATAATTACATCAGTTTTATTTATAATACTTTGTAAATCGTCCACTACAATTGCTCCTGTCTCAACTCCTATGCCTGAAGCCAATCCTACATCTTTTCCTATATAATCTCTTCCATTTGGTGCCAAAGCTCCCACGATATTTAATTCATTCATTTCATTTGCTATTTTTACAATAAGCTTACCCATCTTACCTTTTGGCCCTGATATGATTACATTCATAAACTTACCTGATTAAGACATATAAAAACAATTCATTAGTGTATTATAACTGTTTTTATCATATGTCTAAAATCAGTTTTCACCCACCTTTCCCTAAATAATTAATAATTTTTCAAAAAGTCTAGTTATATTTTAAAATTGCATACCTATAGAATTAAGTCTTTATTCAATTAAATCTGATTTTGTAAATAAGATTATACAATTTTATAGAGTAATTAGCATTGTAAAACTAATTTAACATATAATTTAATATAATTCTACATCATATTTTACTAGGGCTATAAATAATCAAATTCCATTTTCCATATCTAAAAAATTGAAAGTTCAGATATGTCAATAAGAGATACTATTCGTTTACTATGAAGTGAAAAATTATTCATGAGTACAGGATATTGTGTAAAATGATATAATTTATTTATTAGTAATTTTTATAGAAGGTGAAGTCATGAAGATATTTTTACGTATGCATTCAAGAAATCGCTTATCCTCTGTGCAACTATAAACTATAAAATTATTACCGTACAGAGGAGTGTATATTAAATGAATAGATTAAATAGACCGGTTATTACAAAAGGAACAATCAGAGAAATGGAGGATATGTCATTTTTCATACATGCTAAGATTTTTGACGATTTACTAATTATTGCACAAAAACAGACAAACTGTTTTGTATTAAAAACAAGTTATGGGTTGATAGTAATAGATGCTATTTGGCCGGCAAAAGAAGCTTTTGAAGCAATAATAGATTCTATTAAAGATGTTGGTTGGAATCCTGATACAATAAAGAAACTAGTTTTGACACATGGACATGTTGATCATACTGGATGTGGAAAATGGTTTGTTGAAAGATATCATGTTGATACATATCTTTCTAAGGTGGATGACATTTTTTGGAGAGAACATCCAACAAAACCCGATAGACCGGAAACATGGAAGGATTATGAAATTAATGTTTATATTCAGGATGGCGATACAATAAAATTAGGTGATAAAACAATATATGTTTATGGTACTCCTGGTCATACTCCAGGAGGGTTAAGTTACATGTTTCCTGTAAAAGAAAAGGGGAAAATGCATATGGCAGCATTATGGGGAGGAACGACACCACCATGGACAAAGAACGAAGTTAAACAATATCTCAATTCGCTGGATTATTTTATAAGTGAAGCAATATCTAAAAAAGTAGATGTCGCTTTAAGCAATCATACAGCTATAGATAATGGTATAGAACGTATTATGTATTCAAAAAAAAGATTAGATTATTTGCCGAATATTTATATTATAGGACAGGATGGATTTCAAAATTATTGTCAGGTATTTCGTACATTGAGTTACGAGATGCTGGAAAAATTATAAACATAATATGAAGTCGGCTTTGAATATCTGATTTCGGTTGATTTAAATATGCAGCAGAATAATAAAATTAATTTTCTCTAAAAATTAATATTATTTTTAAAAATGTAGAGACTAAGAATACAGAAGATAAAAATATATTTAAATTTATTTAGAGGAGATGTATATTATTATGAAGAAGATGTCAGCAATCATACTAACTATGTTTATGATGTTGAGTTTGAGCGCCTGCGGTGGCCAAAAACAGGCAAATGATGTGAAAAATAAAGTAGAAAATGCTCCAAATCAAACTAAGAATGATGTAATCAAACTCCCGAAAGATCTTAAAGAAGCAGATATGGGAACAGGTACTTTTTATATAAAAACTTCTTCCGGGACATCTGAAAAAGGAGAAGTTCCAGAAATATATACTAAAAAAGATACGCAAGTTATGCATATCAATGTAAATACTAAAAATTTTAATGGAGAACATATGAGTTATATATTTGTAGATGGAATTTTTAATACGAAGAAACAGCTTTCAGATAGTAGTTTGACTATTGATTTAAAGGGCAATAATATTAAGGCCGGAAAACATAGAGTGGATATTGTGCAGTTTAATAACAATAAAACAAGTGATAAGGTAATTACGCATAAATTAGCATATTATCAGGTTAAATCTGAATAATTTTAGATGAAAAAGCTATTGCCCCAGAAATGGGGCTTTCTTTATTTACAAAATTGTAATTTGTGAATAAAGAATAGAATTATATAAATTTGAGTAATTTTACCTAAGAAATCTATAACATTATAAATTAAAAATAAATATCTAAAAAGATTAATAATATAGGAGTATTGTATGCTAGGCTAGTAAAAACATGTTTAAATAATATACTTAGAATTTTTAGAGCAGGATAAGATTTAAATAGTATAGGTTAGATACTATATTGACGGATCAGGATTGTGTTTTTGCTGAGATATAGATTTTATTATTTTATTAAGATATTTTAAATTATATGAATTAAAGAGTTTAAAATTTTCCAACCATTATTGTGATCAAAAACGCCTTGATCTATGTAGATTCAGTGATTTAAATCACTTTTATTATGAATAAGTTTGAAAATCAAAATTGGTTGGAAAAATTTCAGATAAAGTCTTTATTATCAATAGATTTAGAGATATAATAAAAATAAAGAACGGCTATTTTACTCAGGTTGAACCATAACATGAGATGTATTTAAAATTTTATACCTCCTAAAGTACTCTCATTGCAGCATTGGTTGAACCATAACATGAGATGTATTTAAAATTTTTTAAATTTTCTATGTCAATTTCAATGTTTTTTGTTGAACCATAACATGAGATGTATTTAAAATGGAATCGTATTTTAGGTAGCTTTTTTTCTTTTATGTTGAACCATAACATGAGATGTATTTAAAATCTAGAACCTCATCTATCATATCCCTTAATTTTAGTGTTGAACCATAACATGAGATGTATTTAAAATCTAATTTATATTTGTTTTGTTCTTCTAATTGTAGAGTTGAACCATAACATGAGATGTATTTAAAAGATACAAAAAAATGTTTTGCTATTGCAGGACTAGCAGTTGAACCATAACATGAGATGTATTTAAAAGCTTTAATCTGTTAAGGAGTTTCGTTGCGTCTGAGGTTGAACCATAACATGAGATGTATTTAAAATTAATAAATTGTCCATCTACTAATACATCTATATAAGTTGAACCATAACATGAGATGTATTTAAAACACCCTGTGTATAAATTAACCGCAAGAGGAGAATATGTTGAACCATAACATGAGATGTATTTAAAATTCATAAATTTTTAATTGATTCCAGGTATTCGCTTTGTTGAACCATAACATGAGATGTATTTAAAATTCCTAAGTTACTAAAAGTTTTAAGCGCAAGCTTGTTGAACCATAACATGAGATGTATTTAAAAGTTTAAAAATTCTTCTGCTGTAGGATTGTCTGGGGGGTTGAACCATAACATGAGATGTATTTAAAATGAGTGGATAAATTTTTATGAGGATGACAACGGGCGGTTGAACCATAACATGAGATGTATTTAAAATTTAGTGTTTGGAGTAAGATGATAGAAATGTGTGTAGTTGAACCATAACATGAGATGTATTTAAAAAATTATACATCATCTTTTTATAATGATGAAGATACGTTGAACCATAACATGAGATGTATTTAAAAGAATTAAGAAATACTTCTATATGTATATGTGGACCTAAGTTGAACCATAACATGAGATGTATTTAAAAGAAGACGTTGACCAATATTATACCCTAGCCAATGAAGTTGAACCATAACATGAGATGTATTTAAAAACATAAAGATAATTTTGGAGGTGAAGTTGTTGGATTGTTGAACCATAACATGAGATGTATTTAAAAGATGGTGAATATGTCGACTGTACTGAAGGTGTTGTACGTTGAACCATAACATGAGATGTATTTAAAAGGACTGATACGCTACTTGCAATTAAAGAAATCTGTTGAACCATAACATGAGATGTATTTAAATATATAAGCTTTTATTCTGGTAAACAACGGATTACCAGTTGAACCATAACATGAGATGTATTTAAATTGGCGTCCCAAACTGTCTTAAGTGTATCCTTCAATAGTTGAACCATAACATGAGATGTATTTAAATCCAATCCATTTTTTTAATTGAGTTGGGCTATTAGGAGTTGAACCATAACATGAGATGTATTTAAATATAATAGCAATGGCGAAGACGTACAAAATAAGACCAGTTGAACCATAACATGAGATGTATTTAAATGAAGTACATAAGGCTGAACTTGATAATTTAACACATGTTGAACCATAACATGAGATGTATTTAAATCAAGAATGTTGTTTAGACAGGGAGAGCAAGGAAGGTTGAACCATAACATGAGATGTATTTAAATATGATTACTAAATCTGCATTGTCTAGGCAGTTGAGTGTTGAACCATAACATGAGATGTATTTAAATCTATTTTTTTAATGGCTCATTTATATGTGTTAATTTGTTGAACCATAACATGAGATGTATTTAAATAGTATTTCCGTGATAGAAAATAGATTAGATACAGACGTTGAACCATAACATGAGATGTATTTAAATAATGCCTTTTTAGTACGATTACTTATTGCCTGCCCGGGTTGAACCATAACATGAGATGTATTTAAATTTATTAATACAACCTTCTATTTCTGAACCACTTCCAGGTTGAACCATAACATGAGATGTATTTAAATTTGCATTTCTTAAGCGTTTAGGTTGCTTTGTCTGTTGTTGAACCATAACATGAGATGTATTTAAATAATTCAATACCAACGGCTGTTAAGTCTGTAGTTACGTTGAACCATAACATGAGATGTATTTAAATAATAATAGGAGACTTATTATTAATTGTATTTTTAAGTTGAACCATAACATGAGATGTATTTAAATCCTTCATTTTGTGAAGAAAGAGACTTAACAGAAATGTTGAACCATAACATGAGATGTATTTAAATAATATAAGGGGAGGAATTATTTATGACTAAAAATTGTTGAACCATAACATGAGATGTATTTAAATACTATTTTGCCAGTATCAAAAGCCTGTAAAAAACCGTTGAACCATAACATGAGATGTATTTAAATCATGAATAATGGTAAGATAAATATATAAATAAGTAAGGTTGAACCATAACATGAGATGTATTTAAATAAATGTACTGATGAATAAAGTCCGCACAGAAATAAGGTTGAACCATAACATGAGATGTATTTAAATCCGCAACAACTCTATAAAAGAGTTCTTACATTGTCGTTGAACTATAACATGAGATGTATTTAAATGGAATTGGTTTATGAGTTATTGGCATAACTGCAGCTGTTGAACCATAACAAGTGTTGTATAAAATAAATGTATTTTTACATTATGATTATTATCAACATAATTTGTATTAAGTTTAATTTAGTATTTTTAAGTCACATTTTTATACAGGTTTAAATTATAAATATTAAAATAACAATGGATAATTTTATATAATAATTTTATTTACACACAAATTTAAATTTTTAGTTATAAAAAACTTCTGTTATTATGCAGGAGTTTTTTTAAATAGGCAGAATAATAATATATATGGAAAATCATTTCTTTATATATATAATAATACAAATGAATGGAGAATATTGATGGATATTGTTGAAATAAATGTAAAAGTATTTACACTTCAAAATATTACTACTAGAGAAGCACTTGAAGACTTAAGCAGGCTTATAGATAAGTCTTTTTACAAGAATGAAGCTCTGGAGAATTTTCATGAAAAAAATACTATGAAAAATTATTGCTTTAATAGTTTATACCCTTTGGATGTAAAAACTAAGATATATAAAAAAGGTGAAATTTATAATTTTCAACTAAGGTGCATAGGGGATGAATTAAGGGAACATTTTTTAAAGTTTTTGTGTAATGAATATACTTTAAAGCTCAAGGTACTTGTCTGCAAGAGTAAAATTGTGCCTAAAAGACCAATAGAGAGGGTATACAGTATAACACCTGTAATAGTAAAAATGCCGGGAAGTGACAAAATTGTATATTGGAGAAATGGATATACCGAAGAACAATTCTTTGAGTATATAAGAACAACCAGCATAAAAAAATATGAAGTTCTTACAGGAAAAATTGTAGATAAGAATTTAAAACTATTTAACTACTCTAAAATAGACAACAAAAAGCCAATAGCTGCTGATTTCAAAGACAAGAAACTCCTTGGTGACAAAGTGACATTAACTATAGAAACAAATGATGATGCTCAAAATATTGCATATATGCTGCTTGGAACAGGTACGGCTGATATGTGTCCAAGGGGTTATGGTTTCATGAATTATCAGTATATAAAATAAGAGTGGAGGTGAATATGTTTGATAAATGAAATTTGCATGGCATTTAATAATGAATATGAAGAAAAGGGTGATGCTTTAATTATAGATAACTATACTCTGTCACCTGGAAGTTATGTAGAGTTTACCCTAGATGATAATGGCGAAGTTATTGATATATTTGATGTAGATAAAAATTCTGACAAGTCACAGGATACTTATAAAAAATTTGCAGAAAAAGACTGCTTGAGTGGACTTATTTCCATGAATAAACCAATAGATCCAGCTAAAGTAATACATAGTAATAATATGTTTTCTTTTTATGTTAAAAAAGAAAACTTGGATTTATTAAGTGGAAAATTGAATGAAAAAATAATAGAAGGATATTATGATGTTTTAAAAAATCCTGAAAAAAAGTATAAAGGCAAAAAAAATTTAAAGTTGTACACTAAATTTGTAGAAGAAAGCAGCGAGCCAGATGGAGAATTTATAGATAAAGTACAAAGTTGGATAAAGGAAAATATATGGAAAATAGCAGGACGTTTAAAGAAATTAGACAAAACATATCTTAAATTATTTTACCAAACAAATATTCACAATTATGAAACAGAGAGTCAAAGATATATGATCCCTAATATATACAATAGCCCGGATTATAATGTTAAAATTGGGAAGAATGTATTTGGACTCTCGGACTTTAATATGGGACTCAATTCAAAAAAGCCATATCTTGAAAACAAGACTAGAAAGAGTAAACTGCCACTACTTGTGGATTCTAAAACTATTTCAAATGAAAAAAGGGTATTTGACTATCTTATGAACTGTTCAGCAGAAACTAAAAATTGTATATATGTAGATAAAAATATGTATCCTTTAAAAGCGAAAGAGAGTATGGAGGCCGATTTTAGTGGACATATTTTAAGAGTAAAAAAGGGAAAAGAAGTTGAAATTTTAGATTATGACTCTGTGAATATATATAAATACAAGCTGAAAAAAAATATAGAGATAAAACCAATACTAAATGAGGGTATAGGTGAAAAATTTGAATTACTTGTAGGAAATATGCTTTACCTTAAAGAAGTAAAAAGGAATGTAAATGAGGTGTTTTTTAATAAATTTCTTGAAACTAATTTTTTTACAGAACCTGGAGATATAAGCTTGAATGATTCTAAAGTGAAAGAATGTCTTTTGAAATACAGACATGGCTTTTATACTTGGTTTTTTAAGGGAGAGGATTCTCTTGTGAAAACCTTTTGGGATAGTATGACGCTGTATCTTTTGCGTAATTCTATAGCTCAGGGAAATGTGAATAAAGCAGTGAATCAGTTTAATTTAAGGTACGCACTTATTGGTTATTTTAATGAAGGAGGAAAAAAGAATATGAATTCGATTGTTCACGATGCCAGAAGAAATGTAGACGAAAAGATAAATATAAAAGAAGATAATGGGGATAAGGTCAAAATAGGAAATGATGCAGAATACTATTTTTGTATAGGACAGCTTCTTAAATATTTTTATAGCCTGAATAAATCAGCAAATAAAAGCTGTTCTTTCATAAATGCTTTTCTAAATTCAGAAAATGATAGATTTATTAAAGAAAGACTCAGAAGATTATTTGTAAAATACAACTACACGATAAAGCCGCATCTTAAATTTAACAATTTATATTGTATGATTTTAGCTTATGTGCCAGAAAATGAAGTAGATCAAGACAGTATAATTGCGGGATTTTTAAGTCCCAGTCTAATATATAAAAAAGGAGAGGAAAACTAAATGAATAGAGTATATGGTGTTATCGGAATAAAATCAATTATGGCAAATTGGAATGCTGATTTTGGAGGATATCCAAAGACAATAAGTAATGGAAATATATTCGGTAGTGATAAGGCACTTAAATACAGTATAAAAAAATATTGGGATGATAATGGGGAAAAAATACTTTATATAAAGTCTTTTAAAACTGAAAAAGGAAAAATAAGACCAAGATCTCTTGAGGAAAGATACAATCAAGTTTTTGATACCACACTTACTAAGAAAGATGAAAGTACAGCTGTCCTTAAAAATTTATTTTCTGCAATTGACGTAAAGTCATTTGGAGCTACCTTTGCAGAAGAGGGAAATAATATATCAATTACAGGAGCAGTACAGATAGGTCAGGGATTCAATGTTTATGAAAAGTCAAGTATAGAGGAACAGCAAATCCTTTCACCATTTAGAAGCGATAAGAAAGCTAAAGAGGGAAAGGAAGCAGAGGAGGCAAATCAGAGCACACTTGGAACAAAAATCGTAAGCGATGAAGCACATTATCTCTATCCTTTTTATGTAAATCCAACCTCTTATAGAGATTACGTGGATATGCAAGTTACAGAAGGTTATACAGATGAAGATTTTAATAGATTTAAAGATGGAGCACTTATAGGTGCAACAGCATTAAATACAAATGCAAAGTCAGGGTGTGAAAATGAATTTGCACTTTTTATAGAGACAGATGAAAATACTTATTTTCCAAATTTAACTCAGTTCATGGAATTTGAAAAAGGCAAAAACAAGGATATTTTGAAATTGAATTTAAATAAAATACTGGAGCAAATAAAGGATGATGTTAAAAGCATAGAAATTTATTATAATGACTATAAATTGGAATTGCAAAATAAACCTGAAGGAGCTAAGTTTTTCGATATATTCACAAGAAAAGAGGTTTAGAGGATGGAAGTTTTAAGGTTTAAGCTTTCTGGCAGAACTGCGTTTTTTAAAAAGCCTGATGTAAATACGTATTATTACTTTACATATGGGAATATACACAAGATTGCCATACTTGGGATAATGGGAAGTGTTCTTGGACTCAAAGGGTATAATTTTCAGAGTAGTGACTTTGAAAAAAATATATATCCAGAATTTTATGACAGACTGAAATCTTCTAAGGTTTCGGTAATAACTCTTAACAAGCATGGATATATAACAAAGAAAATTCAAGCCTTTAATAATTCTGTAGGATATGCAAGCAGAGAGACTGGAGGAAATCTTATAGTAAAACAACAGTGGCTTGAGGAACCGGAATGGATTGTCTATGTAAAAATAGACAGTGGTACAGCTGAGTTTTCAGATATGCTTATGAAAAATAAAGCTAAGTTTATACCATACCTTGGTACAAATGATCATTTTGCAGATATAGCAGATGTATGCAAGCTTGAGGTATCAAAAATAGATGATTTTGAGAAAATCGACAGTATGTTTAAAACTCAATATTTTAAGGTAGATAAATATTTAGATGAAAATGCAGAAGATACTGCATGGAAATATACAGAATACCTTCCAGTAGAACTGGATGAAAAACTTAATCAATACAAATTTGCTGATTTTACGGAGACAAATATGTATGTGGATCCTTTAGATGAAGATGAATTTATATATAGAGATGAGAAACTTGGAAAGAATATCTACTTTTTTTAGGAGGCTGCCATGTATTTTGATAGTGTTAACTTGTTTAAAACAGAAGATTTCATAAATAATCTTAATAATATGTATGCCCACAGAGACAGAAATGATGAAAGCAGAAGAGAAAAGCTTAACTGTCATATAGAGTTGACATATAGGTATTTTGAATTCATATGCAGACAAAAAAACCTAAGTGATGTGTTTTTTAGGCTTGAAAAAAATATATTGAAACATAAAAGTGAAGAAGTCATAAATCTATGGAAAGAAATGCTTGCCAATACTGTGTATATGCATGATATGGGAAAAATTAATCCTGGTTTTCAATGGATTAATATGCTAAATGAATTGTATAAAGATACAGAGGCAGAGAAAGAACATTCACTTCTCGGGGCATATATATATGTAAGTTATTTTTCAAAAAAGATAGATAAGATTCATAAAAGACATGACAGGTTTTATCTGAAATATTTTATGTATTTAAACTCCTATATAATATCAAGACACCATGGAATTCTTATTGATATTAAAAATTACGAAGAATTGTTAAGCGATTTTCCTGAGAAGTACAGCAAAGAAAAGTATTATCCTGATCTCAATATGGATACTTCGGGAAAGGTATATATTTTTAATTCATTTAGCAATTCCCGTAAAAATGTAAAAGACTGTTTGAATGAAGATGATAGATTAGGTTTTTACATATATATTTACAGTAAACTTATATTTTCAATTTTAACAGCATCAGATTATTATGCCACATCAGAGTTTATGAATGGCGAAAAAGTAGATGATTTAGGACTTGTAAACGAGAATTTAAAGAGGAAGTTCAGTGAAGATATAGATAAATATTCTATTATGCAAAGTGTACGGGAATATGAAAAAAATCCTGTACACGATGAGATGTATACAAATATAAATCAATTGAGATCTGAAATAACACTTGAGGCTGAAAAAAATTATCTAAAAGATAAAAGCAAGAATATATATTATCTTGAAGCACCGACTGGAGCAGGAAAAACTGTAACTTCAATTAATCTTGCAAGGCTTATGCTTAATTCAGATGAGAAAATAAATAAGCTATTTTACGTATTCCCTTTTAACACCTTAGTTGAACAGACAGAAGCTGAATTTATGAAGATATTTAAAGATGACGAGAATATAATTAAAAATATATCTGTTATAAATTCATTAACGCCTATAAAGACTATTGACGAAGAAGATTATGAAAAGTCTCTTTTAAACAGAATATTTGTAAACTATCCTTTTGTTATAACTACACATGTTGGCTTATTTAACTTTTTATTTGGAACCAGCAGGGAAGAATGTTTTCCTCTTGTAAATATGTGTAATTCAGTAATAATACTTGATGAAATACAAAGCTATAAAAATGATATATGGAAAGAGATAATAAATTTTTTAGATGTATATTCTGAAATTTTGAATATAAGGGTTATAATAATGTCAGCTACACTTCCAAGGTTCAACAAACTGATAGATTATGAAAGTGAAAATTTTGCCTATCTTATACAGAATAGAAAACATTATTTTGAGAATCCTTACTTTATGAATAGAGTAAAATTTGAAATGCTTAATTTGAAGGGCGAAATTAAAGAGCAATTTAAAAGTTTGATGGAGGATATTGAGCTGGAAGGTAAAGACAATAACAAAATACTTATTGAGTTCATATTTAGAAAGAGAGCGGATGAATTTTATGATTATATGAATGAGAATTTTCACAATGAATATGGACATAAAATTGTCATTATGACCTCTGATGATAACAAAGTTGACAGAAAGAAAATTGTGGGTATGGCAAAGGATGAGAATACAAAACTTATACTTATAGCGACTCAAATAATAGAGGCCGGAATTGACATTGATATGGATATTGGCTATAAAAATATATCCATAATGGATGCAGAAGAACAGTTTATGGGCAGGATAAACAGGTCATACTTAAGAAATGGAAAGGTGAAATTTTTCAAGATTGATGACTGCGCCGATATATACAAAGGTGATGTAAGAAAAGAAAAGGAATTTACGCTTCTTGAGGATGATATTAAAGATATTCTTATGAGAAAAGATTTTGAGGAATACTATAAAAGAGTGATAGATAAAATAAATGTAAAGAAAAGGGAGTTTAATGATAGAGGATATGCTCATTTTATTTCACAATTAAATTCTTTGGATTTTAAGGAACTGGAAAAACGTATGAAACTTATAGATGACGATCAAAAAGAATATACGGTTTTTATTTCTCGGGACATAGAAATTAGAAAAGATGAATTTATATCTGGATGTGATGTATGGACAAGTTATAAAAAGGTTTTAATGGACAATTCTATTGGCTATGCTGAGAAGAGGGTGAAATTGTCTGAAATTAATCTTCTCTTAAATTATTTTATATACAGGGTAAAGAAGATACCGGATCAGTACAATGAACTGCTTGGAGATATATATTATATTTCAGACGGAGAAAAGTATATAAAAAATGGCAGGTTTAATCAGGACATATTTACGGGAAAAAAGGTTGATGCGGCAAATATAATTTTGTAATTATGGAGGAAAGTATGAAAATAAATGGTACACTTATAAATTACTATTTTCACTGCAAAAGACAGTTTTGGCTGCATGGCAATAGAATTAATATGGAGTATACAAATGAAGATGTAAAAATAGGAAAGGCAATCCATGAATTAAAGGCAGAAGGCAAGGATAATGCAGAAATAGCTATAGATAATGTGAAGATAGACAAGCTTACTAAGGATTATTTAGTTGAGATAAAAAAGTCAGATGCAGATGTGGAGGCTTCAAAGTGGCAGGTTTTATTTTATTTAAGTGTATTAAAAAGTAAAGGCATAATTAGAGAAGGCAAGCTTGAATTTCAGGAAAAAAATAAACAGGATAAAAAGATAATATATGTAAGTCTCACAGAAGAAAGTGAAAATAGATTAAAAGATTTAGAAGTTGAAATGGAAAAGCTGCTTGAAGAGGAGATACCTCCTAAAATCGGAAAAGTCAAGGGCTGCAGGAAATGTGCTTATTATGAGTATTGTTATATATAAAATATATTTTAGGTGGTGAAAAAATGGCAGGCGGTACTAAGTATCTTATGAGTATGGGAGAACTTAAGAGAAAAGATAATTCAATAGTGTTTAAGAATGATAAGGGGAATTCCTATTTACCTGTAGAGTCGATACAGGAACTGTACTGTATGAATGAAATCTCTATAAATACAAAATTTCTTGATTTTGCAGCTAAAGCAGGCATAGTTATCCACTTTTTTAATTACTATGGATATTACAGCGGAACTTTTTATCCCAAAGAGAATCTTGTAAGCGGCAGGGTAACTATAAAGCAGGTTGGGGCTTTTTTAAATAATAGAAATTATATAGCAAAGGCATTTGTAAGCGGAATAGGAGAAAATATATATCAGCTTTTATATCATTATTACAGACATGATAAAAAAGAAGTAGAACCTGCTCTTGAGTGGATAAGAGAAAAGCTACCTGAATATATGGAAGACGGCAATATGGAAATAAAGCAGATACTCAGAGTAGAAGGCGAAATATGGCAGAGATTTTATGAGTGTTTCAAGTACATATTGCCAGAAGATTTTGTACTCAACAAAAGAGTTAAAAGGCCTCCAGATAATCCAATAAATGCTCTTATATCCTTTGGAAATTCAATACTATATTCGAAGACGGTAGCACAAATTTACAATACCCATTTAAATCAAACTATAAGTTATCTCCACGAACCGTCTGAGGGTAGGTTTTCTTTAAGTCTTGATCTGTCTGAGGTATTTAAACCAGCAATAGTTTATAGGACGATATTTGATCTGGTCAATACAAAGCAGATTCAAGTAAGCAAGCATTTTGATAAGAAATATAATTATTGTCTTTTAAATGATGAAGGCAGGAAAATATTTGTACAGGCAATTGAGCAGAGATTTGAAAGTGTTTTCGACCATAAAAAGCTTAAGAGGAAGGTGAGTTATAAGACAGCAATAAGACTTGACGGATACAAACTTATAAAATATTTAGTAGAAGGAGAAGAATTTAAACCTTTTAGTTTAAAGGATATGATGTAAGGTGGGATCATTTCTATGAAGAGAAACTTTAATTTCAATTACGCATTTTTATTTTATGATGTAAATGAAAAAAGGGTGAATAAAGTATTTAAAGTTTGCAAAAAGTATTTTCATCATCACCAAAATTCTGTTTTTAGAGGATCAATAACTCCTTCAAAGATGATAAAATTGAAAAGCGAACTGAATAAGATTGTAGAGAGTGGTGATTTTGTAACAATAATAAAACTTATGAATGATAGCTGTTTTGAAGAAGAAACGCTTGGAACAAATGATAAAAATACTGAGAATTTGATACTTTGATTTTTTAATTTTGCGTGGTAAATGCAAAAATTTAACTTGCACATTACGCAGCGTAATCATTTATATTTATAATTGAAATTATTATTGTTTCAAGGAGGAGAGAAAACATGAACCTTAACATTCAATATAATTGTTTAAATGTAGATTGGAATGATGTCTCTGAAATATTAAAAAAGGTTGGAATGGCATATTTTGAGGCGAAAATGCATGAAAAAGCTTTTAAAAATAGTCATACTGTCATATTTGTCTTTGATGATAACAAATTAATTGGATTCGGACGTGCAATTTCAGATGGAAGCTATCAGGCTGCAATTTATGATGTTGCAGTATTACCTGAATATCAGGGAAAGGGTGTTGGCAGAACAATTGTTGATGCCATTTTAAAGTGTATTCCTCAGTGCAGTTTTATATTGTATGCTTCACCTGGTAAGGAAGCTTTTTATGAAAAACGTGGGTTTAGTAAAATGAAAACTGGAATGGCATGTTTTCATAATTCAGAGGCAATGCGAACGAAAGGGTTTATTAAATAAATTGTGCATGAAGTCAAAGTTGATTTTCCAATCACCGTTAAAAGTTAAAGTGCCTAAGCTGTTTAAATTCAATAGCTTATAGCACCTTTTTACTGTGATTGTCTAAAATAAAAAATGGTTGGAAAAATTTCAGATAAAGCCTTTATTATCAATAGGGTTAGAGATATAATGGAAATAAAGAATGGCTATTTTACTCTGGTTGAAGTTGAACCTTAACATGAGATGTACAAATTATTTAATTTCGTTGAAGGACATGAAAATGCGTTGAAGTTGAACCTTAACATGAGATGTACTACTGGATAACCGCCAACCATATTTTTATTTATTTTGTTGAAGTTGAACCTTAACATGAGATGTATTTAAATCAAAAATGATGAAAATAAAAGATACTTTTTTAATTGGTTGAACCTTAACATGAGATGTATTTAATGTGGACAGATGCTTTTAACAGATGGTTTGCTACCGGTTGAACTTTAAAAACAGGCACTATTTATAATGCCTGTTAAATCGTACAACTGGTTAAGTTTATTTTTTTTGCATAATTGAAGATTACACTACACTGTATATTTTCACATCAGGAGCATCATCCCATAATGCTTTGAGTCCTACAAAAACATCATTTTTGAATAGTTCGCTATTTAGATATAATTTTGCGTGTTCTACACTATCGAAGCCATGGAGTACCTGAACATCTTCATCGCGGATTAAAAGGTTTTTAGTAAGTGCACCAGATATGCTATTCAAAAATGGAGTGCGGTAATCTGAATAAACCTTTGCTGCAGAGGCTCTTTTTGTACTGCCGATTTTCATTGTGATTTCAAGATAAGCTTTTACTTTCATATTAAAGTTCCTCCTTAAATATTGTTATATTTGTTTATTACACAATTAAAGTATATTAAAAAAACTATGTGGGTGAAAGATATAAGCAAATTTATGAGTAACTAATAAATTTTATAGTAACTTGTAAATTTATATCAATAGATTATAATTTATGTATCAAAAATATTGGAGGAATGGCAAGTGTATAAACAAAAATTAGAAAGAGAAATCAGATGTCCTCTAGAGTATGGATTGGATATATTTGGACGCAAGTGGAATTCACGTATCATATGTGTACTAGCTGAAAAGCATATATTGCGGTATAGTGAAATTCGTAAGGAAATGATAAATATAACAGATGCAGTATTAGCAACAACTTTGAAAAACTTAATTTCAGATAACATAATAAAACGGGAGCAATATAATGAAATTCCACCTAAAGTAGAGTATTCACTAACAGACAAAGGTAAATCTGTTGTACCTGTTTTGCAAAGTATTTGTAAGTGGTCTGGAGCTTATCATAAAAATGAAAATGAACATACAATGGCTCAATGCCAGAAATGTGATTATAATAATGAATAAGGCAAATTTCAAAGATAAATTAACAGGTATCTAAGCCATCATTTTAAGCAGTGTGATTGTTATTAGCAAAAGTGTATAATTAGAAGAAAATGATATAAACTTGCCGATACATATTAACGGCAGGTTTGTGTTAGATGGGTTCTTCTTTATATTTATGGACTTAATAACTCCATTCACCAAGGGAATGTAAAATTATTAGAAAAAGTAGCAAAAGGAGCTAAATCTAAAGGTGCTGAAGTTATTGAATTTAATTTAAATAATTCTGGAGTTCGTGGCTGCCAAGCTACTTCTATTGCCGTACCCATGACGGTTTGTACTATTAATGATTATCTTCAGCCAATGTATAAGGCTATTAATGAAGCCGATGCTATTGTATTTGGTTCTCCAATTTACTATTATCAAATTACAGGTAAAGCAAGAGTTTGGTTGGATCGTACATTTTCAATGCTTGGAGATAACTTTACACCAAGACATCCAGGTAAAAAGTTAATAACCATATTTGTTCAAGGAAGCCCAGATCCTAAAATAGGTGCAGAGAGCGTTAAATTTGCTAATGATATTTTAGAATAATATGGTTGGAAGTTGGAGGATAGTATTCATTACTGCGGAACTAGTAATAATACTGATTTAGAAATGTTTGATGAGTTATCTTTAAGAGCATTTAAGGATGGGGAAAATTTAGCCAGATAAATTTCTAACATATATTTGAACGCCGCATTTATTTAAATCTGAATAATGTGGCATTTTTGAAGTATATTTTCGGAGAAAGTCGAGCAATAATGTTATACATTTATTCTTTATATTTGTTCTTTTTTACTTGAATTATATATTTTAGTAAGATTATAATTATGATGACTAAAGAAATAAATTTGTAAAATTCTAAGCTTTTAAGGAGAGAAATATGAAGGTAATATTTGAATTTAAGAATATAAATGGTGAGTTAAATACAGAAAATAATATAGAAAAAGAGTTAACTTATGAGGAAATTGTTGTAATACTAAATTCAAAAGAAATAAACTATCCAGTAAATAACTCGTTTTTATTTACACCAAAACATTGTACTGTTGAAAATTCTACATATGATATGTTTACTGAGCCCTATAAATTAAAAATAACACTTAGGGAAAAGCTGTAGCGCCATCGAAAATAATCCAAGGAAAGAACCTAAAAAGGTTCTACTTTGGTAATAATTTATATTGCTACTTTAAGTATTTATTTGAGTAACTGTTTAAATATACTTTACTATAATTTAAGCTTTCTTCTGTTAAAGGATCTTTTTCTTCATCTGGGCAGCCTATAGAGATTACTGCCAGAATGTTTATGTTTTCAGGAACATTAAATATTTCTCTAATGTATTCTTCTGAGGATGTACTTTCATTATAATTTCTATTCCTTACTTGAAGCCAACAAGACCCTAGGCCTATTTCTTGAGATAACAGGTGGATATTACTTGCTGCAATTGAGGCATTTTCTATCCATACGTCGCTTAAAGAAGGATTACCCATAACGATAATTCCAAGATCAGCATTTTTTAAAAATGAAGCACCTGGTTTGAAATTAGAAAGTTTACTTAATAAGTCTTTATCTTTAACGATAATAAACTCGCAGGATTTAGAGTTTTTTGATGTTGGTGAGAGCAATGCAGCTTGTATTAAGCTCAATATTTTTTCATCAGAAACTTTTTCATTTGTGTATTTTCTTATACTTCTTCTCTTTTTTAACAGTTCAAGCATCTTTATATCCTCCTTTAATAAATCATTTCTTATTATAGTAACATAAAATCAATTGAAAAATGTATTTATTATAGAAATTTTTACATGGGAATAATTCACGAATATTATATAACACTGTTACAAATAATATTGAAAAGAAAATATATGTGAGGTGTTAGTTATGAGTGATAAATCAAAAGTTCTGAAAGTAAAGAAAAATTCTCAGGGTGATATAACTAATGTAATGCTTGAAAATGGTAATATATATTCAATGGATGAAGCAATAACGATGGCAAAAGACGGTTTAATAGAAGGTGTAAATGTCGAAAAAGCTAAAAGTGGCAGAGAGTATTTAAGAAGCAATCCTAATGGTAGTGAAGATGATAATTTAGATAATAAATCAGTTTTTTAAATAATATTTGAGAAAGCATAATGAAATAAATTTAGGTAGACTAATGAAAAAATAAAAATATCCTTAAGGTTATGAAATATAAACTTTAAGGGTATTTTTATTGAAATTTAAAAATTAAAAAATTTAAAATAGAATTTTATAAAAATTTCGGAAGGAATTTGGATATATTTGTAGAATTATATATTTAATGTGAAATGGTAAAATATTTAGAAATTAAGAGGTGACTTCATGTGTCTTAATAGAAAGTGTCTTAATAGAAAGTATTTTCTAAAAAGTATTACTGATCTTTGTTCAAGTGGAAGCGATAAAAAAAATATAGAATTTAGACTGACAGAAGTTAAAGCATCTATGAGATTTTGGTGGAGAGCACTTAATTATTATGATGATGCTCAAAAGTTATGGAAGGATGAAAGAAAAATTTTTGGTGATGGAGATAGTATTAAATCCCCAATTGTCTTTAGATTATTAAATGAAGATAAAGAATCTAATGGATGCTATGGTAAACATATTGTTGGATGGGATTATAAAAATAATATAGGTAGGTCGATTAAATGTATTTCACCAGGTAAAGAAATAAGTTTTGAAATGTCACTTTATAAACGCAAAATTCCAGAAAAAGATTTTACTGACAAAAGTATATCCTTCTATGATAGTCTTTTAAAACTGTCCTTTATACTCGGCGGAATTGGGAAAAGGAGTAGGAGAGGCTGTGGAGCTTTTTATATAAGCGATAAATATGATTGTGATCATAAGATAACATCAATAAATATTTATAATAATATAATAAGATTTATGAAAAATATAGGGATTGATAATTATTACAATTTTTCAAATAATGGATCGTTAATTATTTCAAGAAAAAAAGTTGATTGTAATTTAGAATATCCTTATATAGAGCAAGTAATGATATCTAGTAGAGTTATATCAGAAAATGATTTTTATGTAAATAAAATAAAAAGGGCTATAGACGAATGTAAAAAAGATAAAATTAATTATAAAGTATCAGATGGTAGACTTGCCTGCCCAGTTTATGTAACGTGTTACGGTGATGATAGAGATAGGATTATTCCTATAATTGTTAAGTTACATAATACCTCTAAAATATCAGGTCAAAATTATGATGATAGTAAGTACTATAATAAGTTTAAGGAGATGATACTTTGAGCAAAAGAATAATATTGTTTTCTATTGGCTCAGTTCAAGATTTTATAATTAATTCAAAAAAATTAAAGGATTTATTTAATAGCAGTAAAATATTTTCAAGTTTAATAGAGGAAGGAATTGAGTTTTTGCTTGATAAAAAGGGAAAAATTTTATTGCCTAAAATAAAGGAATATGATAATAAAACCCAAGAATCAATAAATTCAAATAATTTACCAAATTATTTTATTGCAAAATATGAATCTGAAGGATCTTTAGCTAAAGATATTGAAAAGCATATAAGAGATTTTTATATAGACAAGCTTATGAGAGAGAAGAGTATAAGAGGAATTAATGAATTTAGAGAACAAATATGTATTCAATTAAATTCTTCTCTTAATATATATTGGGTGGAGAAAGAATTAAATGAAGACTTTAGTTTGAATAACTCAAAACAATATAAAGCTGTATATGAGGGATTATATAAATATTTAGAAGCAGTAAAAAATGTAAGAAAATTTAATAATATATCTGAAGAAGGGATGAAGTGCTCTATTTGTGGTGTGAGGAATGCGATAGCAACAAATAAAGATGAGATAATCAAAAAACCTAATATACAGCGTATATATAGATATGAACTAAATGAAAAAAGTTTTAGTGAAAAAAGTCTATGCAAATTAGTAAATGAATTACGAAATAAAAGAATAAAAGTTTGCTGTGAAGATATTAGAAGAATAAAACAAAAGGTGGAATTGGATTGTTTAAACTATGAGGGATTAAAAGAAAATGAAATGTTGTGTGGAGTTTGTTTATTAAAGAGAGTAAGTAAATTTAGTGATAAAAAAGGTATTAAATCAATTGCATATATTTGTCTTAGCAGTTATATAAAAAAGAATTTAGAAAAGGATATAGGATATTATAATTATTATAATTTTATAGATAAAATAATCCAAGAGAATAAAAATCATTTTGATATTTATGAAAGTATGTATAAAGAAAATTGGGATGATCTTCTTAAAATTTTTGAAGAAGAAAAGAAAGAAAAATTAAAAATACAGCTTGAAGAAAAATTTAATAATTTATATGATAAAAATCTACCTAAATATTATTGTTTATATAGAATGGATATTGATAATTTAGGTAAGTGGATGAGTGGTAAATATTATAAATTTGAAGAAGAATTATATGACTATCAAAAAAGCTTATCAGAAAAAATAGATAACTTTTTTAATAAAATCAGTGAATATTTCAATGAATATTCAAAAGGTAATTTGATATACTCTGGAGGAGATGATCTTTTAGCATTAATACCGGTTGATACAATATATAACTTTCAGAATTATGTATATAAATGTTTTAAAGAAAAAATAAATGATAAATATAAGGATATTACATATTCACAAGGAATATTCATAGTACATTACAAGGCTCCTCTGGGAGAAGTTATTAGAATTTCCAAAGAAGAAATAGAAAATACTAAAAATAGATTTAAGGAAAAGATAAATGATCTTGATATAGAAAAAGCTAGTACTGTTATATCTATAATGACAGAGGGATATGATAATCAGAATGTATATTTTAAAAATACTATTGGAAGAGAAAAAACTTTTGAAGTATTATACGTGGATTTGTTTAAATATTTTGACAAGGATAACTCTAGTTACTTTTATGAAGAGTTAGAAAAAGAATTTTTAAATCTTGATTATAACATTGATAAATCGTATAAGAGAGATTTACTTCTAAATATATTTGAGATAGAACAAAAAAGATTAATGAAAAGAAGTATTATGGTTAAAAATTTTACTGATGATCAAAGCAAAGAGATAGATAAAAAGGTGGAAAGTATAAATAGTAAATTAATTAACTTTCTAAAAATTAATGGAAGAAAGAAAAATGCTGTTGATCTTGAAAATTATTTTAATTTGTTTCATATAATTAGAAAATTAAAATTAGATATGTAGGTGAATTAATATGAGCTCAAAGAAAATTATGAAAATAAAACCTTGTGATAATTTGTTTTTAGGAACTGGTAAGCAATTTATTAAAGAGGAAAGTACATGGTTAAGCACAAGACTTATTCCATATCCCTCTGTTTTTCAAGGAGCAATTGCCTCACTTATGCTAGCAAAAAATCGAAATAAAAGGAAAAAGTATATTGATGAAGATGATTATTTATCAGATCCACGAAATTATTTAAAAATAGGTAGAATATATTTATATAATGATAAGGATAGAGAAGTTTATATGTCAGCTCCACTAGATTTATTTTTAGATGAATATGGGAAATGTCATTTTTTAAATATAAAAAGAATTGATACTAATATAATATGTTCGGTTGAAGGCGTATCACATTTATTTTTTAATGAAATAAGTGGGGATAGTGAAAGAGTAGATGGAATGTTTATAAAATATAGAAATTTTTATAATTCATATTGTTATACTCAAGAGAGCATAGTCGTTATTAAACCATCAGATATTGTATCTGATTCTTATAAGGTTGGTATTCAACTGAATGAAAATCACACAACTAAGGAAGGTCATTTGTATAGAATTGATCTTACGGAATTTAAGGAAGATGATGAAGAAAGCTGGAGCTATTTAGTTGAATATGCTATGGATGATAGCTGGTGGGATGGAGAAACAAATCAACTTGAAAAGGGATATTTGAAATTAGGTGGAGAAAATAAAGCTTGTAAATTTTGGTGCTATGATATAGAAAAACTACTAAGAGATTATAGCAATATTTATAATAAAATTAATGAAAATGAATATGTGAAAATACTTCTTACAACTCCATGTGAATTTAAAAGTGGCAATTGGAAACCAGAATTTAAAAATATAGAAGTAGTAGCAGCAGCTATTGGGAAAGGTTATGATATTGGTGGATTCGATATGAAGTTAAAAATCCCAAAACCAATGAATAAAGCTGTACCAGAAGGATCGATATATATATTAAGAGGATCAGATTTAAAAGGTAAGTGTTTAGGTGAAATAAGGAAAATTATTGAAGAGGAAAATATATTGAAAGAAGAAACAAAAATCAGGTTAAATGGATTTAGTTGGTTTGAAGTAATTTCAATATCTGAATTACAGATGCAGGAGGTTGGTGAAGGTTAATGAAAAAAAAATTTGATTCAATAGTCATTTGCTCAACATTAAATCAGATGGTAAATTATATTGTTATACAAGAACATGGAATTAAGAATATTTATAATATAACAATAAAAGAAGAAAATGACAAGTTTGATTATAAGAGATGGGATGAGAATTTAGAAAATATTTTAAAATTGTCAGGGGTTGGAAGTATTTTAGATAACTCTATTTCTTATGGAAGAAATGAAATATCCGATCATAAAAGCATTATACAAAAATTAGAAGAAAAATTTGATAGCATTGATGATAAATATTCTAAAGAGTCAATTTTATGGAACATAACAGGTGGACAAAGATATTTTGTAATGGCAATAACTGAATATGTGTACAATAATAGACCGCAAGATGTAATAGTATATTATGAAGGCGATTGTGAAAAAATGTACTATTATTCAAAAAAACAAAAATTTCAAGAGAAAAACATATTTATAAATAACAGACCTTATCCTATGACAATTTCTATAGCTTTGAAAATTATGGGATTTGAAATTTCAGGAAGATCATTAATGGAACCTTCAAAGTATTATAAATTTTTGATAGAAGAAGATGTTGATAAAAATATAAATGGTGAATATAACTGGTATGCAAAATTTTACAAAGATTATATTGATAATAATAATGAAAAATTGAGACAGCTTCTTATAAATTCAAATAGATTTCAAAACGATGAAATTGATGTTCAAGTTAAAGATAATAAAAAAACTATTCAGACTAAGAAAATTAATAGAACTGTTTTAGATAAAATTATAGAAGATATAGAGAAACATTTAAAATCAGATGAAATAATAGACAGTGAAGATTGTTTTAATGATTTTAATGTATTGAAAAATAGCATAGAGAACCACGATAAAGGAAAAGTATTTGGATATATTCTTGAGAGAATGACTCTTTATAAAGTAATACAAATACTAAAAGAAGATAAAAACCTGATGTCTAAAATAGCTGATATTGACATAAGTGTGAAAATAAAAGGTGATAGAACAGACTTAGATAAAAAAATTATTGATGAATTTGATATATTGATTTTAACTAAAAAAGGGAAAATTATAATGATGGAATGTAAATCTGGAGGAATGACTGGAGATAATGCTAAGAGTCATAATTATTCTACTTATGCAGTAGCTGGAATTTATGGTACACCTATATTAATATGTCCTATAAATAATAGAGGAGACGTTAAAAAGTTCCAATCAGAAGTGGAACATTTATCTGATAAAGAGAAAAAAAATAACGAAGATGTGTATCAATATATAAGAAGTTCGGGATATGCAGCAGAGAAAGCAAATTTAGATATATGGACAGTATATGAAATTGAAGAAAAACTAAAAAATTTACTTAATGGTTAAGAAAGGATGAATAAAATGTTTAATAATGTAACTCCAATAGCAATAAGAGCAATAACACCTATACATGCGGGAATAGGAAGAAATTTAGGGCTTATAGATATGCCTATTCAAAAGGAAAAGCATACAGGGATACCTAAAATAGAAGGCTCAACAATAAAAGGATGTATGAAGGAGCAGCACAGAATCAAGAATGGAAAAAATACGTACAAGCTTTTTGGTGGAGAAGATGATGATAAAAATGCTGGAATAATTGGTTTTACAGATGCTAGATTGTTGTTTTATCCAATACCAACTTTAAAGGGGATATTTGCCTATGTTACTTGCCCTTATTTATTAAATAGATATTTTGAAGATATAAGTTTAATTCCCGAAGAATGTGATAAAAATGTCGAAGATGAAAATAGTAAATATGAAAAGATAACAGATGGTAAATGTGTGATACTAAAAGAAATAAACGATCAAGAAGACAAAAAAGAAAATAAGAAAATAATATTAGATGAATATTCTTTTGAAATTGAAAAAAATAAAGAAATTAGTAATAAATTTGATTTAAAAAAATTTGATTTAAAAAATGACAAATATATAGTTGTCATATCAGATAATGATTTTGTTGAGATAATTACTTTGTGTAAGGAAATTATTACAAGAAATAGAATAGATGAAAGTACTGGAACAGTGACGGAGAGAGCTTTGTTTGTAGAAGAATATTTACCTTCAGAAGCAATTTTGTATACATTAATGTTACAAAATAGCATAGTAGATAAGGAAAATTTGTATGATAATTATAAAAATAATCTACCCAAAATAACTCAGATAGGTGGAAATACTACGATAGGCAAAGGAATAGTAAAAATGAAAATTATAGAATAAAGGTGGTGAAGGAATTGACTTGTGAATTTAAAGATTTAGGAAGGAAAAAAGCAGAATTTGCATTTATTAAAATAGAAGAAATTTATAAAGAAAATAATAAAAAATTTAAAAGTTATATTAAGCAAATACCAATGTATATATATAATAATGGACTTATTGCTACATTATCTTTTATATTAAAAAAATCTAATAAAAATAAAGAAAGTGAAGAAGGAAAAAGTTATTGTAAAATATGTGAAATTTTGAATGGATATTTGAATGATGAGAAATTTAATGAATATTGTATAAAACCAAGATCAAATGATTTAAAAGAAATAATTAAATATCTTGCTAGTAATGAATGTGGAAGTGGAGAATATAGAAGAATTACATTAAATGTATTATCAATTCTGGAATGGCTCATTAGATTTTCAGAAGGAATACTTTAAGGATAAGGATGAAAAGAATGAATAAAAAGTTTAAAAGAGATAATAAAAAAATAGACAAAAATAATAATAACAAATTATTAAGCAAATTAAGTTTTGATGATTTTAAGAATTTAAATTTAGGGAAGGATAACTTAACATATTTTTTGAAAAAATTCGTTATAGAAGATGAAAAATCTAGAATATTTATAGGAAAATTAAAAAATGATACAAAAATAAGATCAAATAAAGTAGAAGAATTATTTATGATAAAACAAAAAACAGAATATATTGAGAATTATAAAGAATCTATTAAAAATTATTGTGAAGAGTTAAGTTTAGAATTTTTTGATAAAATAGAGAAAAAAACTTCTTATAAACTTGTTGTTGGATTAGGTAACCCAAGTGTAACAGAAACAGCAATTACTTTACATCATACATATGGAATACCATATATACCAGGGCAAGCTTTAAAAGGGTCAGCAAGAAGTTATTTTTTAGAATTATATTATAATATTAAAACAAAAAAATTTATTGATGAAGAAAATTATAATTTAGATAAATTAGAAATTACTTATAGAAATATGTATAAATACATATTTGGGGATGATATTCATGGAGAAGATAATGAAAAAGGATCAGTAATTTTTTTTGATGATTTTCCATTAAATGAAGTGATTATAGAGAAGGATGTTACGACACCACATTATGGGAAATACTATAAGAATGTTGGAAGTCCTGTAGATGAGTTTTATCCTAATCCAATATCATTTTATACAATAAAAAATACCTATTTTAATTTTATGATTGCAATAAATAAAAATAAAATGAATTTAGATTATAATAAATATGATTATTTAAAAAACTTTGTTTTGAATTTGATTGAATCAATGCTTGAGGAACATGGATTGGGATCAAAAACTTCAGTTGGATATGGAAGATTTGTTTAATAATTATAAATAGATAGTATATTATTTAAGGCTCTAAAACATTCTAAAATCACAAAACAAGGAGGATCAAATTGAAAGATAACACAACAAACAAAGTAAAAAAAAGAATTTTTGAATTAGCGGATGAAAAATATAAAGAATTTCACACCAAACTTTCGCCGACTAATTCTAGTATAATTGGAGTTAGGATTCCAGACTTAAGAAAGCTTGCAAAAGAAATAGCAAAGGGAAATTGGAAGGAATATTTAGAGGCGACAGGAGATGAATATTACGAAGAAGTAATGCTTCAGGGGATGGTTATAGGATATATAAAAATTGATGTTAAAGAGAGGCTTAAACTTATTGAAAAGTTCATTCCAAAGATTGATGGTTGGGGGATTTGTGACAGTTTCTGCACCGGACTCAAATTTATAAAGTCAAATAGAGAATTGGTATGGGATTTTGTGCAGCCATATTTAAAATCAAGTCATGAATTCTATATTCGATTTGGTGTTGTGGTATTACTTGATTTTTATGTAGATGAAGATTATATAGATCGTGTACTTGAAGTATTGGACAAAGTAAAGCATGACGGCTATTATGTAAAAATGGCAGTTGCTTGGGCAATTTCAATTTGTTATATAAGATTTCCAGACAAAACTATGGTGTATTTAAGAAATAACTCTTTAGATGATTTTACATATAACAAGTCACTGCAAAAAATAACAGAATCCTTTAGAGTTGACAAAAGTGCAAAATTGATTATTAGAAGTATGAAGCGAAAAAATCCAGTATCTTGATCAAAAATTATTGAAAAAGTGGGGCAACAGTAAAAATGAAACTTAAGGTTTTGGTGGATAACAATACGTATATAGATCAGTACTATTATGGAGAACCTGGTGTATCATATTATATTGAAGATGAAGGAACTAGAATTTTATTTGATGTGGGTTACTCTGATATTTTCTTGAAAAACTCATCTGCTTTGGGAGTAGATCTAAGTAACATAAATAAAATAATTATTTCACATGGACATAATGATCATACGGGAGGACTCAAATATTACTTTAGTCATGACTATAAAAATAATGTTTCTATAATTGCTCATTTAGATGCATTCAAAGAAAAAATAGAAGGAGATTTGAAGATTTCTTCTCCTATATTAGAACAGGAATTAAAGAAAAGATGCAATTTGATTCTTTCAAAAACTCCTAAAGAAGTGAGTGAAAATATAATATTCTTAGGAGAAATACCAAGGACAAATGATTTTGAAAATAAAATTCCTATTGGAAGGCATGCTGTCTGTGGAACTTTTGTTGATGACTATGTAATGGATGATACAGCTCTTGCATACAAAACCCAAAGAGGAATTTATATTATTACGGGATGTTCTCACAGCGGTATATGTAATATAGTTGAGTATGCAAAAAAAGTTTGTTCCGATAATAGAGTGCTTGGAATAATAGGAGGTTTTCATCTATTCGAAATAAATGAGAGCGTTAAAAGAACTATTGATTACTTGAGACAGAATAATATAAAGGAATTGTATCCATGTCACTGCACTTCATTTGAAGTTAAAGCCGAAATACATAAAGTTTTGCCAGTAAAGGAAGTTGGAGTTGGCTTGGAAATAAATTGGTAGTCCAAAAGTTATATATGTTTTTTATTTTTTACAATTCTAGTACACTAATTAGAATAATATAAATAGTATAGTGAATATGAAGGTGAAAATATTATGCGAAAGAATTCATTATACTATTTAAAATGTATAGTTATAAGATTTATAAAAGATGATGTACTCGCATTGTCCTCACAGCTTGCATTTAGTCTTGTTTTTGCATTTTTCCCATTTTTGATATTTATACTAGGGCTTATGGGATATATGCCAATTCAAAGTGATAGTATACTTAAGGCATTGAACTTTGTATTCCCTTCAGATATACTAAAACTTATAAATAATACAGTGATATATATAGTTGATAATAAAAATAGGAGAGTATTATTTCCAAGCCTGATATTTACAATATGGACTACTTGTAGTGGATTTCAAGCTGTTATAAGAGGACTGAATATGGCATATGGACTTAGAGAAAAAAGAAGTAAATTTAAGCTTTATATTATATCAATTTTATGTACATTAGGATTTATAATGATTATACTCATAACCAGTATGCTGCTTATCTGCGGGCAGATAATTGGCAGGTATTTAACGTATACATTTCAGCTTCCAGGTGAGTTTAATATAATATGGAATATAATAAGATATGTAGTTATGATTATATCTATAAGTTTTATATTTGCAATATTATATAAATATATGCCCAGTATTAAACTTAATTGGAATGAGGTTATAGCTGGAGCTTTTACAGCAACGGTTAGTCTCATAATTGTATCTATTTGTTTTGCATTTTATGTAAATAACTTTTCTAATTATTCATTTATATATGGAAGTATAGGTGCGGTTATAGCACTTCTTACCTGGCTATTTATTCTTTCAAATATTATAATAATAGGAGGAGAGGTAAATGCTATAGTATATAGGAAAAGATAAATTATTGCTGAAGGAGAATAAATTATGAAAATATTGTTGACCAATGACGATGGAATTAATGCTAGTGGTATATACGCTTTAGCTAAAGAACTTGAGAAAAGCTATGAATTAGTTATTGTTGCACCTGATAATGAGAAAAGTGCGAGCAGTCATTCTATAACTATAAAAAAAGCTTTATTTGTAAAAGAAGTACACCTTGATGGATTAAAATCTAAAGCGTATAGTCTTAGTGGAACACCGGCGGATTGTGTTAAATTTGCAATAGATAGATTTTCGAATGAGAAAATAGATATTGTTTTATCTGGAATAAATAATGGAACTAATATTGGATCAGATATACTTTATTCAGGAACAGTTTCTGCTGCTATAGAAGCAGCTAGTAATAATGTGCCATCAATGGCAGTATCTTTGGAATTCAGGCATGGTGTAGAAAGTGATTATGCTGCTGCAGCAAAATATGCTGTGAGTATTTTAGATAAAGTTAAAGACAAGTTTTTAAAAGGTAACATAGTATTAAATTTAAATATACCTATTAAAATAAATGGTCTAAAAGTGTGCAGAATTGGTGGCAGAAGCTTTTCAGGACATTTCATTGAGAAAAATTATAAGGATGGGGAAAATGGATTTATATTAAAGGGAGAGGCTGTCGAACTTAATGATAATGATACAGATGTATATTTCATAAAAAATGGGTATGCTACATTAACTCCATTACACTATGACTTCACAAATTTTAAATTATTTGAAAAACTTAATAATGTTATCTATTAATAATTAAATTATTGCCTTTCAAATCGTATTTCAGATTTATTGAACATCATTTTGTTGTTATTATACGTAAATTAAGAGTATAATAAAATTTGTTGCTTAAAATATGAAAAATTTTGGAGGGGTTATTTTGAATTTGTATATTTCGGATCTGGATGGGACTTTATTAAATTCTGATCAGGTAATAAGTAAAAATTCAATAAATATAATAAATAGACTTATAAAGTTGGGGCTTAAATTTACTATTGCGACGGCTAGATCGTATGAAGCGTGTCAAAGCATACTTGAACCTTTAAATTTAAATATACCCATTATTTTAAATAATGGAGCCTTTATATATGATACTATTTATAACAAAAACGTTGTTGAGAATTATATAGATGATAATATGGTTAAGTTTATTTTGAACTATTATAGTTCAAAAAATATTTTTCCTATAGTGTCTGCTGCAAATTCTATTGGACAAAAAAAGGTATTTTATAGGGGAATATTTAATTATGGACAAAATGTATATATAAATTCGAGGAAAGAGCGTGGAGATAAAAGATTGGAAAAGATAGATGATTTCTCGATTTTAAAAGGATATAATATTATAAATATATTTGCTATAGAGGCAAAGGGAATTTTAGATGATACTTATAAACTATTTACAAAGAAGATAAGAGGTAGTTTTCACTATACCGAGGAGATATATGCGAGAGGCTTTTTTTGGTTGGAGTCTATGAACATTAATTCAAGCAAGAATTCTGCAGCTAAATTTTTGAAGGATAGTTTGAAAGCGGACAAACTTATTTGCTTTGGAGATAATCTAAATGACCTGCCACTTTTTAAATTGGCAGATGAAAAATATGCAGTAGAAAATGCATATCAGCCATTAAAAGATCTTTCAACTGGAGTAATAGAATCTAATAACAAAGATGGAGTTGCTAAATTTATTGAGAACAATTTTAAATCTGCTTAATTTTAATAGGCAGCTGCCTAATTTTAGGTAGCTGCTAATATATCTGTATAGTTAGTTTAGATGTTGCCTTATAGAGCTCTGTTAATCCAATTTGTTTACAAGGTAGGCCACATTTTCAGAAAATCTTTTTACTGTTCTCATTCCTTCTTCATCATTTAAAGCTTCACCAGGTTTCTCACCAAAGACTACATTCCAGTATGTAGAGCCCGGTATAATCATATCATTGTAAAGATAAAACATTAGCATTTCCTGTATTGATGATGTTTGACCGGCACGTCTTGCAACAGCAATTGGGCCTCCCACTTTTCTTGATAAGAAGTTTCCATCCTTCATAGCTGCCATTGCTATTCTTTGAAGTGCTGTCATAGTTTCAGCCCTTGCAGTACCCCAATAAACAGGGGTTCCGACAATAAGACCTTTAGCATCTTTTATCTTATTAATTATTTTATCAAAATCATCGTTATATCCACCATTAACATTCATAGAATCTTTCAAATTCATTCCAGCCAGTGATATAGTTTCAGCTTCGACACCATTAGTTTCTATGACTTTTGCACATTCTTTCAGGACTTTAATTGTATTACCGTTTAAATTTGGACTTCCGCTTAATAATATTACCTTTTTCATATAATATATCTCCTTTCAAAATTTAATATATCAGCATTATAATGATAATACTAAAAGCTGATAATATCAATATTTAATAAGGAATTATGTTGTTGAGTAATTTGTAGAATTATGGTATAATTATACAGATAATGATGTAATATTCAGGAGGAAATCTAAATGGATTTTGATGAATTAAATATTGAATATCAAAAACTTAAGGCTGGATTTAAGCTGTTTGAAAATATTATAGAATATGAAGATGATATAGATTTAAATGTAGATTTAATTAAAATTGAAAATATAATAAATGAAGTGCTGCCTGATATATTATTTGAAAATACACCTTCGAATTTTTATGATTCATATTTTGAATTTAAATATGAGTTTAACAAATTTAAGGATTTTATAATGTATAATAAAATTAGGGACAAAAAGGTTGTCGCAGTTGGAGGAAATCAGAGTAGTAAAAAATCAAGTTTTTTAAACCCTATTTTGGATAACCATAAATTTTTGTTAAAATCAAATCCTGAAAACTTAACATCTACATATATTATAAATGATGAAGATACTAAAATATGCGGATTAAATGCACATCATTCCAGAATAAGTATAAACTTAGAAAATCTAAAAAATTTCAGCAAGTTATGTAAGGAAGATGAGCAAACTATATTAAATTATCTGGGATCGCAATATATTTTTAGAAGTGTATTTTTTTCTACTCCAATGCAAATTTATAAAAATATAGCTTTTTTAGATGCACAATATAATAGTTCGGATTTTAATGATAGTTGTAGTAAATTTGTAGTTGCCCAGTTAAATTCAAGTAATTATATAATATGGTTTATGCAATCGAGTTTAGTTGAAACTATGAACAAAGATATAAATATAATTAAAAATCTCAGAAGGGAAATACCGAAGCTTATTATATTAAATAATGATGATAATTGTACAAGAGAAGAAATAGGCAAAGTCATAGATAAAATTAAATATAAACTTAACGAGAGTTCAATTGAATATTTGAATGTCCTTTCTTATTCTAATAAAATGCCAGATGAATTTGATAATGTTAAAATAAGGGAATATATTCAAAAATGGAATGATGGATTATATAATTCTAAATTTAATTATAATTTTAAGTTTCTGTTTTCAAAATGTTTTAATTATTACAAGTCTTTAATTAAAAATGAAAGTAGGAGACTCAGTGATTTAAATAAAATATTTAGCCTAGAAAAAAATACGAATTTAAAAGAGAGCATATTTTTATTGTCTAAAGAGGCTGAAAATAATATAAATCATTTTAAAGAAATCGCTGGAGAATTAAAAAATATTGAAAATGAGTTTTTAAATAGAATAAAGAATGCAGCTGATAATTTTGATATAATCATGCCTGATGTTAATGAAACTAAAGATGTTAATATAGATCCTTTGAGTATAGTAAAAGAGTATATGAAAAATCATATTCCTAAGAGTGATCCTAATATTAATATTGCTATTTCAGATACTTTAAAAGGATTGAATCCTATTATGAATGAAGTACCCGGAGGATTTATGTATAAAACTTACATATCTAATATGATAAGGAATATTTTAACGCTTAAAAAGGATGAAGTAAAATTTAATGAAACGAATAATAATATCACTAGTTTTGTTAAATACATAAATAAACTTTGATATGAGGAGAAAAAGTTATGACTGGTATAGATAATAATTCATTTAATAAAATAAGACAATATTTTAAAAATCACAAAGCAGCTGCATATCCTATAAAAGGACATCCTCTTGAAGAAAGTGAAAACTATATAAAAAGTGTATATATGGAAATGTTGTGTGTGATTTTACAATATGGTGGATTACCTAAAGGAGAACAAATACTTTTTGTAAGAAGGCTTTTAGAAGGCATTGGTTTTGGGGATAGATTTGACGAATGTATGAGGAAAGCATTGTGTGCAGATGAAGCCTTTGCTTGTGAATTTGTAAAGCAATTTAAGCATAATGATTTAAAGTATAATTTTATAGTTGATTCTTTAATTACAATTGCATCAGTAGGAACTCCTGAAAAATATTCAGTGGAATTTGTTTCAGAGATATGTGAAGCACTTTTACTTAATAAAAAAGAAGTACAATTTCTGGTTAATGTTGCACTTAGCATACTTGAACAAAATAGTGAAATATATAGCTGTATTTTAGATAAAAATCTTGCTCAGGATATGATTGGATATTTTATGTGTTATTTTAAGCAATTTTTTGTTGGAAAGCTTGTTGATACAAATGCAGAGTTGTATTATTTTGCAAAAGAAATGGCTGAACTGAAACTTCCAGATGAAAATATTGAAAACTGTGCTGAATTTAAACAGGACAATATTGTTTTTGAAAACTATATAATTGATTTAAGCAAAATAAGTTTCAAGTTTGTACGATGTGACTATGTTGAATTTATAAATTGTAGTTTTAGTGGAATTGGACCAATTGTATTTGAGAACTGTAAACATGTCAATATTATAAGATGCAGCTTTAATGATTTTACAAAAGGAGTATTTGATATCAAATCATGTTATAGTGTCAATATTTTAAAATCAAACTTCAAGAATTGCGGTAAGGTAGGTTCTTCTGATATATATGGTGGCATAATCTACTCTGACAATTTAAATGAAATTACTATAAAAATGTCTAAGTTTAATGGATGTTTTGTTAAATCAGGTAATGGATATGATAGAATATATGGAATAATATTTTGTGGATCGGATTCGACAAAACATATTGTAATAGAAAATAATGATTTTGGATATTTTGATGTTAAAAATATTACAGATTCAGATAGGCTATTTTATGGAGTGAATAAAGAACATTTCGAAATTAAAGATAATACTATGTTTGATAATAATATGAGGTTAGTGTAGATTTTTATATATTAAGACAGTGAGGATAAATTGCACTGTCTTAATGATTGTTTTATTTTTGAGCTATTTCGGCTCTTATTTTTTTACCTTTTATAGTCTTTAATTTGAGCTTTTCAATTACGAGATTTCCTTTATTAGAGAGTATATCAACATAAGAGAAATTATCCTTTATATCTATTATACCAATATCATCTGGATCAACTCCGTCTATACTTGAAATAGTTCCTGCAATATCCCCAGGTCTAATTTTCTTCTTTTTACCAGCGCTTATGTATATTTTTGTGATGTCTTTATCTACTTTTTTTGATTTACTTGTTTTAAGTTTTATAGGATTTTCAAGTTCATTATCAAATATTTGTTTCCCATTTTGTACTTCATCATTAGATGGAATTTCTGATTTTTGTATATTTAAATTAAAGTTTTCTACTATTTCATCTAAAAATCTATACTGATTATGTGTTACAAAAGTTATGGCAATTCCACTTTTACCTATACGGGCAGTTCTGCCAATTCTGTGAATATAATTTTCCTTTTCCATTGGTATATCATAGTTTATTACATGTGTTATGTTTTCAATGTCAATTCCTCTTGCAGCTATATCAGTGCATATGAGGAAAGTAAATTCTCCTCTTTTAAATCTGTTTAAAATGTCAATTCTTTCAGGTTGGAGCATTCCGCCGTGAAAAGAAGCACATAAAAATCCTGAATCTTTCATTTTTAAAAGTAAATCATCTACATTTTTTTTAGTTGAACAAAATATCATTGAGCTTATTGGCCTTTGAGTATATATTAATTTTTTTAGTAAATTGAATTTCTTATCATTTTCTACTTCATAATAAATTTGTTTTATCCTTTCTAATGTGGGATTTTTAGATTCAATTTCTATGTTTATTGGATTTAACATGTATTCATTACATAAACCAAGTATTTCATCCGGCATAGTTGCAGAAAAAAGAAGAGTTATTTTATTTTTAGGAAGTTTATTAAGTATAGATTTTACCTGGTCTATAAAGCCCATATTTAGCATTTCATCAGCTTCATCTATTATAAGGTACATAATATTATTTAGATTTAGAGTCCCTCTTTTTATATGGTCTAGGGTTCTGCCAGGTGTTCCAGCAACAATATGAACTCTTTGTTTAAGTTTGTTTTTCTGAATATTCACTGGCTCTTTTCCAAATATCGATACACACCTTAGTCTTTTAAATCTTCCTATATTTGAAAAATCATCCTTTACTTGAATCGACAATTCTCTTGTTGGAACAAGTACAAGGACTTGAACACTGTTTTCTTCGAGTTCTATCTTTTCACAGATAGGAATTGCGTATGCTGCAGTTTTACCACTTCCCGTCTGTGATTTTACAATTATATCTTTATTTTTTAAAATGAGTGGAATGACTTTTGATTGAACTTCAGATGGTGTTTTATAATTCAATCTTTTAATTGATTTTAATATATTATCGCCTAATCCAAAGTCTTTAAAATTTAACTTATCCATAATATTACCTCGATACTCTTTAGTTTAACAATATTTATCATACTATTATATTTTGATAAAGTACAGTAAACAATATTCAAATGTAATGCAGTATAGTTGACTAATCAACTATACTATGCTATTTTCTATTAGTGAAAGGATGGGAAAAGATTGAATAAAACTGAAAGTAAGATTCAAATTGAAATATACAAGAACAGATGGTTAATTTTATTTACGGTACTTTCTGCAACTTTTATGTCAACATTGGATAGCAGCATAGTAAATGTTGCATTACCTGATATGTCGGTTAAATTAAATGTAGATATGGCAGGTATAGAATGGGTTGTTACAAGTTTTTTAATAACTGTTGCGGCAAGTATTTTGATTTTTGGAAGACTAGGTGACATGATAGGAAAGACAAGAGTATTCAAATATGGATTAGTAGTTTTTACAATGGGATCACTATTTTGTGGACTTACAAATTCATTACCCTTACTTATAACGGCAAGAATAATTCAAGCAATAGGTGCTTCAGCTACAATGGCCACTAATCAAGGTATAATAACTCAGGTTTTTCCTGTAAATGAAAGAGGAAGAGCTCTTGGAGTTTTAGGTACATTTGTTGCACTTGGATCAATGGCTGGTCCTCCAATCGGTGGAATTATAGTTTCTGCTGTAAGCTGGAGATATATTTTTTTAATAAATGTACCTATAGGAATAATTGTATTTATACTAACAATAAAGATATTTCCAAAACCGCATATGGTTTATGGAGAAAAGCTTGATACAAAGGGAGCCTCACTATTTGTAATATCTACTGTACTTTTATTTGGAGCATTAGGGCAAGGTCAAACTATAGGATATAATAATCCTATAATACTTTCTGCTTTTGCTATTTCATTTGTAACTTTTGTATTATTTATTATGATCGAATACAAAATTGACATTCCACTGCTTCAATTAAGTATATTTAAAAATAGTTTATTTTCAGTTAGTATATTATGTGCGTTCATTTCATTCATTACAATTAGTGCATCTAATATAATACTTCCGTTTTATTTTCAAGATACTTTAAAATTTTCACCTGCAGCAACCGGTTTTTTCATGATGGTATCTCCAATTGTTTTATCTGTTGTAGCACCTTTTAGCGGTTATATGTCGGATAAAATTGGTTCAGAAATACTTACACTTATTGGACTTACATTTACAAGTTTAGGGCTATTTTTAATATCCAGTTTGACAGAAAAATCCTCTGTAATAATGTTGATAATATATATAGTAATAATGACTTTGGGAAATGGAATGTTTCAGTCACCAAATAATTCACTGGTTATGTCTACTGTAGCAAAGGATAAGCTTGGTATAGCCGGGAGTGTAAATGCACTTATTAGAAATTTAGGATTTGTTTTAGGAACTTCACTTTCAACTGTATTATTGTATAACAGGATGAGTTATAAAATTGGGTATAGAGTAACTGATTATATAAAAGGTAATGATGCAATATTCATGTATGGTATGCGATGGGTATATATAAGTGCAGCAACTCTCTGCTTAATTGGGGTGGTAATAACAGCACTCAGATTTTACAATAGTAAAAAAAACAAAAAATATAATAAAGCTCAAGCAAATAATAAAAAGGATAATGTAATTTAAATATCAAATTTGTTTAAAGTATACAGTTATTATTAAAGTTAATTTATGATTGAAATATAATTTCAAAATGGAAACATAAATTAACTTTAAAATAATAAATAAAATTGATATTAAAAATTTAAATACGGAATATTAAAGGTTGGATAAACAATATGATTTAAAAATGAGTTATGCGCATAATGAAATGCACTGCAGCAGATTGCTGCAAAATCAGAAAATTAAACCTATTTAGAGTTCCTTTTTATTTTTTTATGTGCTTGGGTATTTTTTTCAAGAATATCAAGGGATTCAGATAAACATTCTTCTATAACATCCGGAGTTATTAACACAGTTTTCTTATTCAAATTTTCACCTTCTTTCATTTATCTTAATATTATAAGCCTAGTAACTTAATATGTCAAGATGCAATTAGCTGCGAATATGAAGTGATTACATATTCGCAGCTAATTGCAATACAAATATTTATTTTACATACTTTTTTACATTTTTCATGTGATCTCTGTAAGTACTAGAAAATACATGTTCATTAGTACTTGTATTTAAAACATAATAAAGATAATTTGTCTTATCAGGATGTACTGCAGCTATTATTGATTTTTTACCAGGATTGCATATTGGTGATGGCGGCAATCCTTTATTTATATAAGTATTATATGGTGATTTAATTGTTAAATCTTTATTATAAAGTTTATCCTTATGCCCTATTACATAGAGAATTGAAGCATCTATTTGAAGAGGCATATTTTTATTTAATCTATTATATATTACGCTGGCTATTTTAGGCCTGTCTACATCTTTACGTGCTTCTTTTTCAACCAAAGATGCAATAGTTGTCAAATTTCTTATATTATAATTATTATTTAAAATATAAGTTTTGTATGGAGAAATCTCGTCATCGAATTGCTCAAGCATTGTATTAATTATTTCATCTGAATTTACGGTTTCTCTATCAAAGTAATAGGTATCCGGAAATAAAAAGCCCTCTATTTTGTGATCTCCATCAGGAATATTATTTAAAAACCAATATTTATTGGATTTGAAGTTTTTTACCTTACTTAAAAAATCTGATTTACTAACTAATTTGTTTCTTTCTAGAGTTTCACCAATTTGTTCACTGGTATAACCTTCCGGTATAGTTATTTTAATCATGTTTCCATTTTTATAGTTTCTAGACAATATATCTGTAAGCGTTGAAAATGATACTTGTCTAGGTATTGAAAAATTTCCTGATTGGATTATTTTGTTTCTATAAAATATTTTTTTTGTAAGCATAAAGTAATCCTTATTTTTTATTACAGTGCTATTATATAGAATAGTAGCTACTTGTTCAGTAGATGAATTTTTAGGTATTTGTATAGTCACTATAGAGGTATTTTGGGTAGTACACAAGGATTTATTTATACAAAATAATCCGAATATGAATAATATTGAAATTAGTGTTTTTGTTAGTGTATGTTTTCTTTTCATTATTGATCTCCTCATAATTATATCATCACAATTTATTTTAACACTTATTTGTAGAATATAAAAAAATAATATGTTATAAATTTAAAAACTTTGAAAGATATCTATAACGTGATAGAATATTTAAGTAATTATACATATAAATAATATATCATGGAAAAAATAATAAAAATTGAATTAGGAGGAAAATATGAATATATCGGTATTAGGCTGTGGACGATGGGGAAGTTTTTTGGCATATTATTGTAATAGTGTAGGTCATAACGTAACACTATGGGGGAGAAAAAATTCACGTAATTTTAATGCTTTGAAGTTACATAGGAAAAATGAATATCTAATACTACCTGATGAGATTTTATTAAGTAATTCTCTTGAAGACTCATTTGGAACTGCTGATGTTATAATAATATCTATAAGTTCTCAAGAACTTCGCGGATTTGCTAAAAAGTTAAATTTAATTGATAATAAGGAAGATAAGATATTTGTACTATGTATGAAAGGATTAGAGGCCTCTAGTGGAAGTAGACTTACTCGAGTTTTTAAAGAAGAAATGGGAAATAACATTAATGTTGCTGTTTGGGTAGGACCAGGACATGTTCAGGATTTTGTGTCAGGAATACCAAATTGCATGGTAATTGATTCTGAAAATATAGATATAACGAAGAGACTTGTTAATATTTTAAGCAGTGATCTTATAAGGTTTTATTATGGTCAGGATTTAATAGGCAATGAGATTGGAGCTGCATCTAAAAATGTAATAGGCATAGCAGCAGGAATGCTTGATGGATTAGGATATACAAGTTTAAAAGGTGCACTTATGGCAAGGGGTACTAGAGAAATATCAAGATTAGTAGGAGCGATGGGAGGAAATAGTATTACCATATATGGTTTAAGCCATTTGGGAGATTATGAAGCAACACTTTTTTCAGAGCATAGTCATAACAGAAAGTTTGGAGAAGAATTTGTAAAAAATAAAAAGTTTAATAAATTGGCAGAAGGTGTATCCACAATAAAAGCATTGATTGAGTTATCAAAACAATATGATATAGAATTACCAATATGCAATGCATTATATAGAGTTATATTTGAAAATGCAGATGTTTCAGGGACTCTCATTAATTTATTTTTAAGACCTCTAAAATTCGAATTTTAAATAATTTTATTTTAAAAATACTCAAAGTTTTAAATTGTATTATGATTTTGAGTATTTTTATTTTATCGTTTATAATTTATACATAAAAAATATTATGTAAATTAAAAAAATGTAAACTAAAAAAATATATTAATAAAATAAATTAGACTATACAAATAAATAATAAAGCCCTTAGAGTATAATTTTAGTAGGCAAAGGTAGTAATAATTACTGGTTAAAATAATAAAGGAGATACAAAAAGTATCTCCCATGTACATAAAAATCCATTATAATATAAGTTGATAAGACTATATAGAAATGGGTGAGATTATGTACAATTTAAACGATACTTTAAGTTTAAATGATAATGAAATAACTTTCAATAGTTTAGAGAAAAAAATATATAAATATGCGTGTGATACAGCATGTGAAATTCTAAGAGAGGTGCTTTCGCACCTGGACCGGAGGTTAATGGATGAAAGAGATGCCGAAATATATAGAAATAAAGGATTAAGGCATACGTGTATAAAAACTATTATGGGAGATGTAGAATTTGACAGACGTATATATGAATACAAAACTGATCAAGGGAAAAAGGCATATAAATTCTTACTGGATGAATACTTAAAAATGGATACAATAGGCCATATTTCAAGCACTTTAGTAGAAAAAATAGTAGACAATGTAACCAATGTGTCTTATAGGAACACTTCAAATAATATTAAAGAACTGGCAAACCAGGAAATCAGCCATACGGCAGTATGGAATGTAGTACAAAAATTAGGTTCTAAAATAGAAGAAAAGGAAGAGAGGAAGATACTGCTGAATAAAATGGGAAAATTAAAGGGCTCAAGGGAAGTTAAGGCCTTATTTCAGGAGATGGACGGCATCTGGTTAAGCATTCAGGGGAAAGATAAACCTAAAGGAAGGAAGTCTAAAAAGAAAGAACTTAAGCTGGGAGTAACTTATGAGGGCTGGAAAAAGAGAGGTGGCAGAAAAGACGGCTATGTAGTTCATAATAAAACAGCATGCGCCAGCTTTGGAACAAGTAAAAAATTCAAGGAACTTAGTGATGCCGCCATTGCAGAAGTATATAACACAGATGAAATAGAAGTAAGAATTTTGAATGGGGATGGTGCCCCATGGATAAAACAGAGCATGGGTGGAGAAGGCGTATATTTTCAGTTAGATCCATTCCATAAAAGTCAGGCAGTACTGAGAAATATGGAGGATAAAAAGGAAGCATATAAACTCATGAAAATGCTGCATGACGGAAAAATAGATAAGAGTTTTGAATACTTAACAGGTCTTATGGTTAAGTATACTAATAACGAAAAAAAGTTTAAGAAATTAGAAAAACTGTATACATATCTCTTTGAAAATAAGGCAGGATTAGTGCCATATCACTTAAGAGAAGAGATAAAGATGCCGGAGGCACCTGAAGGACTGGAATATAGGAATTTAGGCACAATGGAGCATAATATTTGTGACATACTGGCCCAGAGGATGAAAGGGAGAAAAATGAGCTGGTCTATAAAGGGTGCAAATAATCTGGCAAAAATACTGGCAGAAAAAGCTGGTAAAAGAATATACCAAACAATCGATGAGATATGTTCAGGTTCTATTTCAGATGATAAACTGGAGAAAATAAAAGAGGTTATAACATTAACGGCAGCTGATGTTAACAAGAAACCTAAGAAGAGCAGGTATTACCATATACATAAAGCAGGGATACCATTTACAGGCTGCGCCGTAACCAATGGCAGAAAAGCGATACAGAGCTTTTTTCAGGAAAGAAATCTCAGTGAACTGGTTTATAGATAATTTAAAAACTCGGGATAAAAGTTAACAGGATAAGTGCGCCCTTCCGGGCTGTGGACGGGGCCATACGGGAAGAAAAATATCAACTGAATTTACAATGGAAATTTTAAAAAATAAAATTGCCCACTTTAACTTGACACAAACAATAAAGCCATTGAAATTGACTTATATATAATAAATATGATATGTTATATATAGTTTTAATAGCCAGTATATAATATGGAGGTTATAGTAATGATAGCTTTTAAGAAAATATGGGATGATATATGTGAAATAACTTCAAATAATTCTATTAATGAAAATGAAAATGTAAAGATTATCGAAAATTTTAATAGTGGATTTGTAATACAAGATAATGCTGATGTACATTTTCTAACTAAGGATGATTTTGTTGATTTCTGGTGTAATATTTCATGTGTTGATAGTGCATCAAAGGATGATCTTTTAAGCAATAGTAAATCAAAATATATATATGAAATAATGAAGAACTTACCATATATCTGTGAACATGATGGAATAATAAAAATAGCGGAATAGCTTTCATATAATTAATATAATATATCCTGCCGTACTAGGAATTTTAATTTTAAAATCTCCAGTATGGTTTTTTATTTTTAAAATATATATTATTGTTATATTATATAATTAATGTATAAGTAAAATGTGCATTAGTTTACAAATATTCTACAATTATTTATAATGTCTATTAGAAGAATAATTATATTACTAGAAGAAGAGGTAAATATTATGGATAATACTAAAATTAATCCGCAAGATACGATATTTGCATTAGATATAGGGACACGATCAGTTATAGGAACTGTCGGCATTGTAAAGGATAAAAAGTTTTTTGTTATAGAAGAACATTGTGTAGAACATGAAGAAAGAGCCATGATTGATGGACAAATACATGACATTACATTAGTTGCTAATACGGTTAATATTATAAAAAGCAATCTTGAGAAAAAGTTAAATATAAAATTGAAAAATGTTGCTATTGCGGCAGCAGGCAGATTTTTGAAAACTATGTTATCAAAGGCCAGGATGGAAATTGACGACGATAAAGAGATTGATAAAGATACTATAAGAACTCTTGAATTAACTGCAGTCAAAACTGCTGAACAGAAGATTAATGAAGAAACAAGTGGAAAACTTTATTGTGTTGGATATAGTGTTAAGAACTATTATTTAAATGGATATTTGATAAGCAATTTGTTGTCACATAAAGCTACTAATATTGAGATTGAGGTTATAGCCACATTTTTACCAAAATCAGTGGTTGACAGTTTGTATTCAGTTATGGCAAAGGTTGGGCTTCAAGTTGTAAGTCTTACTTTAGAACCTATAGCAGCTATAGAGGTAGCTATTCCAAAGAAATTAAGATTATTGAATTTAGCATTGATAGACGTTGGAGCAGGTACTTCTGATATAGCAATAAGCAGCAATGATACGATATCTTCATATGGAATGGTTCCTTTAGCAGGTGATGAAGTTACAGAAGTAATAGCTCAAAATTATCTTGTGGATTTTAATACTGCTGAAAATATAAAGCGTGCATCTACTACGGGTGGAAAATATAAATACAAGGATGTCCTTGATATTGAAAATGAAATTTCTTCAGAAGAGGTTATTAAAGTCATATCTCCTGTCGTAAAAAAAATAGCAGATGAGGTTGGAAATAAAATTATAGAATTAAATGGTGGAAAATCGCCTAATGCTGTATTTATGGTGGGTGGAGGAGCATATACTCCAAAACTTAAGGATTTTTTAGCTGAAAAACTTAATTTGCAGGATCAAAGGATAGGTATAAAATCGAGAGAAGATATAAAAGATTGTGTATGCACAGATAATTCACTTGGAAGTATAGGAGTTACAGTTTTAGGTATAGCTTTAACATCTATACGAAAGTTTGGAAATGACTTTATAGATGTATTTTTAAATGATTCAGTAATAAGTCTTTTCAATTCTCATAAACATACTGTTATAGATGTTATTATACAGGCTGGTATAAATCCAAAAGTTTTTATGGGCAAAAATGGTAAAAATCTAAAATTTATATTAAACGGTATAAATAGAGTCGCATTTGGTTCGCTTTCAACTCCTTCGGAAATAAAAATAAATGATGCCAAAGCTAATATAGATGACATGGTAAAGGAAGGAGACAGGATAATTATAAATTATGCGGTGAATGGAAATGATGCGAGACCCAATGTTAAGGATTATATACAAAAAGTATATTCGGTGAGCTTTTTTATAAATGATATCATGGATAATTTAGAGCCAGTGGCTATAATTAATGGTAAGAGAGTGGATATAAATACTTTTATAAAAGAGAACGATATTGTAGAGATATTGTTTCCGGAAACACTTCGTGATTACAAGAAATATTTTCTTAAAGATGACAGTGATGATACTGATTATGAATACTATCTAGAAGGCCAAAAAGTATCTTTTGACCATGTGATTAACGAAGGTGAAAAAATATATAGAATAAAAAAAGAAGATGGTATTAATAGCAAAGATAATAGTAAGGATGAAAAAAAATCTTCTGATGGTGTTGAGTTAAATATAGTTGCAAATGGAAAAAATATCACACTAAAAGGTAAGGAACAATATGTATTTGTGGATATATTCAATTATATTGAGTTTAATCTGGCAGTTCCAAAAGGAAAGTTATTTTTAAGATTAAACGGAGAAAATGCAGGTTATTATGATAAACTTTCAGAGGGTGATGTAATAGAGATTGGATGGGATAAAAGGAGTGACTAAGAGAATGAATTTTTTAGAGATGGCGCAAGATATCAAGCAAGAGCTTATAAGTATAAGAAGGGATATTCATATGTATCCTGAACTTGGATATGAGGAATTCAGAACTTCTAAAAAGATAAAAGAATTTTTAGACAGGGAAGGCATAAAATACATTGAAACTGCAAAAACTGGTATATGTGGAATAATAAATGGAAATGGAAATAAGACAATAGGAATACGTGCCGATATGGATGCACTCCCACTTAAGGATAATAAGACATGTGAGTATAGTTCTAAAATTAATGGAAAAATGCATGCATGTGGACATGATGCGCATACTACTATACTTTTAGGTGTGGCTAAAATATTAAATAGCATAAAGAGTGAATTAAACGGAAATATAAAACTGTTTTTTGAACCTGCTGAGGAAACTACCGGTGGGGCAAAAGTGATGATAGAAGAGGGTGTACTACAAAATCCAAATGTCGATAAAGTAATTGGACTCCATGTGGAACCAGATATAGAAGTTGGAAAAATAGGAATTAAAATGGGAGTAGTAAATGCGTCATCTAATCCATTTACAATAAAGATAAAAGGTAAGGGAGCCCATGGTGCACATCCTGACACAGGAATAGATCCTGTTTTAATAGCAAGTTCAGTTGTAGTTGTACTACAGAATATTGTAAGTCGAGAAATTCCACCTACAGATCCCGCAGTAATAACAATTGGAACAATACATGGAGGTACAGCACAGAATATAATTCCGGAAGAGGTCACAATAAGTGGTATAATTAGAACACTTAGAAGGGAACATAGATCTTATGTAAAGAGGCGATTGGTGGAAGTTACAGAAGGTATAGTTAACTCTATGAGAGGTAAGTGTGAGATAGATATAGAAGAAAGTTATCCTTGCCTTTACAATGATGATGAAACAACTAAGATGGTGGTAAAATGTGCATCTTCATTAATTAAGGAGGAAAATATTAAGATGCTTTCAAATCCGAGTATGGGTGTTGAAAGCTTTGCGTATTTTTCTATGGAAAGGCCATCTGCATTTTATTATCTCGGGTGTGGAAATAAAGCAAAAGGGATATTAAATCCGGCACATGGTAGTCTTTTTGATATTGATGAAGAGTGTCTTCCTATAGGAGTTGCAATACAATGTAAAACTGCATTTGAACTTTTAAAATGATCTTTAGCTTAATATAAATACATTAAAAAGGCGGACAATTATTGTCGGCTTTTTTGTAATTAAGCCAAGGTTTAAAATATTATATGTTGATTTTATAAATACTGTTATTATATAATTAGATGTTGTCTAAATAAAATTGAGGATATAAAAGGACATATGAGATTAATTGTAGAATTAGGAGTGATGATGTGAAAGTTGAAATAGGAATTAATGAAGCAGAACAAAGAATAGATAAATTTTTAAGAAAATGGCTTAAAGATATGCCCTTGAGTGGTATATACAGAAGTATAAGAAAAGGCGACATAAGAGTAAACGGAAAAAAAGTAAAAGAGAAATATTTTCTCTGTGAGGGAGATATAGTAGAAACAAAGCATATATTGACAGAAAATAGAAAACGAATATTCACTAGAATAGATAATGATTTTTTGAAAATAACATATGAAGATAAAAATATGATTATAGTTGAGAAGTGGCCTGGAGTTTTGGTTCATTCAGACAAAAAAAAAGGAGAAAATACGTTAACTGATTATGTATTATCATACTTATACGATAAAGGGGACTATAATCCGGAACAGGAGATAACGTTCACCCCTGCACCTTGTAATAGGCTCGATAGAAATACATCTGGTGTAGTTATATATGGTAAGAATTTTGAATCTATTAAATTGCTTAATGAGATGATAAGAGAAAGAAGAATAAAGAAATACTATGAGGCACTTGTAAAGGGAAGGTTAAGAGATGGAATATACAGAGCATATATAATGAAAAATGAGGATCAGAATATATCGAAAATATTTGATACTCCACGAAAAGGTGCTAAAGAAATAGCAATGCAGGTGAAAACTCTTAGTACATGTGGAACATATTCTCTTTTAGAATTGGAGCTTATTACTGGAAGGAGCCATCAATTGAGAGCACATTTGAGTTATCTTAAGAATCCTATAGTTGGAGATATCAAATATGGAATAAGTAAATTGAATAGTTTTTTTTATAATAAATACGGACTGGATTATCAATTTTTATATGCATATAAATTGACATTTAAAGATTGTCCCGAGAAATTATCGTATTTAGAAAATAAAACTTTAGCTGAAAGTTTGCCACCTATGCTTAAGAAGATTAAAAATGATATATTCGAGAAATTCTAAAACATATACTATGAGAATGAGGAGTTTTTAAAGATGAAGGAACAATCAACTACTAAAGGCTTTGCTATACTTTCTGCTGCAGGCATGTTAGTAAAGATTCTGTCATTACTCTATATACCACTATTTAGACATATAATTGGTGATGAAGGATATGGTATATCTGGTGTTTCGCTTCAAGTATATGTTTTTGTATTTGTACTTACAAATGCTGGAATACCTGTAGCTATATCTAAATTGGTATCTGAACTTATTGCCGTTAAAAATTATAAAGATGCAGTTAAAGGATTTAAAATAGCAAGATTTGCTCTTTTAATATTAGGGTTAGTTATGTTTATATTGTTAATTGCATTTTCACACCCGATAGCTCGTTTAATACATTATGATAAAGCATATTTATCAATATTAACTTTAGCACCGGCAATTTTATTTACTTCGATAGCATCAGCTTACAGAGGATATTTTCAAGGAAGAGGGAATATGACACCTACGGCTATATCGCAGGTCATAGAACAGACTGCAAACATAGTCTTTTCAATTATATTTGCAGTTTACTTAATAAAATTTGGAGTTGAAGCAGGTGTCGCTGGTGGTTCTATAGGTACGTCGTGTGGAGCGCTTGCATCAGCAACATTTTTAATATTTTATTATCAAAAGCACAGAAAATTTCGTATTCCTAGAGAAGAAATTGAAATGTGTAAAAGAAGACTCACCACAAAACAGTTATTGAAGCGAATAGTGAAATATGGAGTTCCGATAACAATGTGCGTTGGAATGACTAATGCAGGAAACTTGGTTGATGTGTACAATACTAAAGTAAGATTAATGGCTGGTGGTATTTCTGATACGAAAGCTACAATATGGTATGGTTATTTAACCAAATATCAGCAGTTAATGAATGTTCCGATAACAATAATTTCATCACTTTCTATGGCTATTTTGCCGGCAATTTCAGCTGCAGTAGCTTTAAAGGATAAATATAATGTAAAGCAAAAGATAAATTATTCGTTTAGATTATGCTTTTCAATTGCTATACCATGTGCTGTTGGACTTGCTGTTTTAAGTGATCCGATTTTTAAAATGTTAAAGTTTGCCGGTGGATCATATATTATGAAATATGGTTCAGTAGTTCTTGTTTTAATGTCCATTATGCAGATACAGACAACAATACTTCAGAGTATAGGCAAGTTATTTATTGCAACTGCATATTCGGTCCTTGGTATATGTTTTAAGATAGCTGTAAATTATTTTTTAATAGCTATTCCACGTATAAACATACTTGGTGCTATAGTTGGAAGTACAGTTGGTTTTTTAGTTCCTATAATATTAAATCATAGGGTTATAAGAAAAACATTAAATATAAAATTAAGTCTTTTTGTACATGCAATAAAACCTGTCATAGCTTCAGCAGCTATGGGGGTAGTAGTTTTCATAGTTCACTACGGATTCAATTTTGTATTTAATGTTCTACATAAGGGATATTTTGCAGATACACTTGCAACTGTTATATCTATCGGTATTGGTGGTATTACATATTTGTTTTTATTAATAGTAATTGGTGGTATAAAAAGAGAAGACTTAGATTCTATGCCACGCAAACTTATGACACTCATTCCAAATTTTATATTAAGAATGGTGAAGTAATTAAATTTAAGTCAGGAAAATCTTCTTTTCCTGACCACTGAAATTAAGAAAATTAGTGTACATAAGAATCCTGTAAATAAAATTGTTATACCTTCTAGTGTTGCTGATCTGTAAGACACAAAATTTTTTATTGTATATAAAATCAAGTATAATAAGATTGAAGCCAGTATATATATCGAAAATTCATATTTTGAGAAATCTATAAAGTAAATTTTCCTGATTTCATATAGATTCATAATTAGACCTGTACCTGAGGTTAATATTAATGATATCCCGTATGAATAAACATTTATTTGTTTTATTGGTGTAAGCAAATATAATATAATTAATTCTTCAAATGAGACTATGAGAGAATTTTTTAGTATGATATTTTGTTTTCCAAGTCCGTTTAATATTGCATAACTTGCAGAACTAACGTATGCTAGTGGTGCTGCTAATGTACAAAAATGTATATAACTCCCTAAGTCATTTCTACTATAAAGCATACTGCCTAGTATATTTGGTATAATTGAGCATATTACCAGTGTTGTCATTCCTAAAATGAATGCAATTTTTATAACTTGAGCAATTCTGTTTTCAACCTGCCAATAATCCTTTTTACTTAATTTCTCAGATAGATCTGGTATTAATATTGTAGATATTGAATTAACTATTATCATAGGAAAAAATATTATATTCATTGCCATTCCGTTGAACTTTCCGATCATAGATAATGCTGTATTATATTCAATTCCAGAACTTATAAGTCTTCTTGGTACGATTAAAGTTGAAGTTGTAGAGAGTACCATTGTTATAAAATCGGTTATACATAAAGGAAATGAAATAATTAGTACATCGAATAATAACTGTAGCTTGTCTTCAGATGCTGTATAACTAAAACCAAGTTTAGCTTTTTTCCTTTTGTAGAATATATAAAGTAATATAAAACTTATAAGTTCACCTAGTGTTAAAGTCATATATGCACCAGTTACAGTACTTTTAACTGTCTTTAAATTAAATACGGTTATTATGCTTACAAATATAATTATTCTGATAAATTTCTCACTCACATCTATAAGCGCAGGTACCTTAATATCTGATACTCCATAAAAATATCCTTTAAATATTGATGAAAGTGATATAAATATCATAGCAGGGCATATTATTTGTAATGCCTGTATTGTCCTTGTATCTTTAATTATATATGTACTTATAAAATTCGCATATGAAAATACAAATACTGCCACTACAATTGCTAATATACAGTCGAATATCAGAGAAACATCAATAGTTCTATTTAAATTCCTAAAATCATTTTTGCTGTAGTAGATAGCAGATCTTCTTGATATTGCCGGAATTATTCCACCACATATTAAGCATATGAATAAATCGTAAATTGGCATTATAAGACCATAAAGGCCTATACCCTCTGCTCCCATATTTCTGGAAAGAATTATTGAAAAAACGAAACCAAAAATTCCTGTAATTAAATTTGAAAAAATCATAATTAGAGAATTTTTTAAAAATCTATCTCTTTTCATATAATAAAAAACTCCTCTTGATATTTTATGGACTATATATAAAATTATGAGAAGTAATTACATTATATTCTAATAATGATAATTTTAAAATTAAGGGCTTTTTATGATATAATATTCCTGATTAAATTTAACAGTAGGGGGAAAAGTCTGTATGACTGAATTATTTTGTACAATTTGTGGAATGAAAATAAATTCTACAAATTTTGATTTCAATAAAGAAGCATTTGAAGATAAAAATTCTATTAATAATATAAAGTTTTGTCCTTTCTGTGGTTCACCGCTTGAGTATATAAAAAATGAAGATGAGAGTTATAAATACAGAAATATTAAACTTAAAGATGATGCTCTTAAAATTATCGATCATGCGATGAAGCTAGAGGTTTTTAATGGCGATTTCTATAAAAAGGCAGCATTTTTAGCGAAAAATGAGAACATAAAGGATATGTTTAAATCACTTTCCAATATAGAATATATGCATGCAAGAATACACAACAGAATTGGTGGGTTTAAGAAATTACCGGTGCTTAGAGATATGGATTATTCAAAATATAATACTGATAATATACTTCTTGATATGGCTTGTAAAAGGGAAAAACATGCAGTTGAATATTATGAAAAATATATTGATTATATTGATTCCTATGATATCAAGACGATATTTAAGGTATTATCTGAAGTAGAAAAAGGACATATAGAACTTACAAGTAGATAATAGTTATTAATCATATAAAGCAAGATTTCAAAATATATATATTTTAAGGATATTATATAGGAGAGATTATAATATGAAAAAAATTTTTGAAATCTTGCTAGTGATAATATGTATTACTTGTTCTGCAATTTTGATAACTAAATATATTAGGGATTCAACTTATAATAAGGTAATTATTAAGGATAAGAACATTTCTTGTGATGTTAAATATAGGGGTCTTAAGGAAGCAACAGATTTTGTAGCTGATAGTTCTGGTAATTATTACATAGCTTATAAGGATAAAATACAGGTTATAAATAAAAATGGAGAGAGTTACTATCTTATTAAAAATGATAAACTTAACATATCCAGTCTGGATTTTAGCGATAATATATTGTATTTTTCATCGAATACTAAGATATATTCTTATAATTTAAGTAATAAAAAAATGTTTGAGATAGTTAAAGATTTACCTAATTATGGTGATTACAAGAATAGCATTGTAAAGGTTGGAGGAGATTATTTATATATAACAATAGGTGCTGTTACAAACTCAGGTGTTGTGGGAAATGATAATAAATATATAAAAAATAATCCTTTTATGCATGATATATCACCTGAGGATATAACCTTAAAAGGTATTAATTTCGGAAAAGATAAAACAGGAGCTTTCCAAAGTTATAAAACAAGGAGTACAAATGGTCAGCTTGTAGCAGGGCATTCCCCGGGAAATTCTTCCATATTGATTTACAACATAAAAACAGGTAATAGTGAGACATTTGCATGGGGAATAAGGAATATAACAGGAATGGATTTTAATAGTCAAGGAAAACTTTTAGCAATAGTTGGTGGAATAGAAGATAGGGGAATAAGACCTGTTAAAGGTGATAGTGATTACATATACGAAATTAAAAAGGGAAATTGGTATGGATGGCCTGATTATAGCGGTGGTGATCCAATTACTTCACCAAGGTTTAGGTTAAATAATAATTTTAATTTACAATTTGTACTTGATAATCATCCTACTACTAACCCACCGGCACCGTTGTATCAATACAATAGAGTAAGTTCAATAAAATCATTGGCTATAGATAAAAAAGGTATTATAGGAAATAAGGATTGTATATATTTTTATGATAAGTCGAACAATAATATATATGCATTTAATGGAATTGGAACAGGAAAAGAAGAAGCTAATCTTCCTAAGAATTCATTTATAACTGATATGAAGATCTATAATAATTCGCTTTTAGTGCTTGATTCAAATCATGGATATTTATATAGTATAAGTAAAAGCAGGGGTGCAAATGCTAATTTTAATATAGATAAGAAAATGTACTTATATCTGGTTATGGTTTGTATTTCTGGGATAATTATAGTGTTAACTATACAAAAGAAATGATTATATTTTTGTTTCGAAAGGGATAGGTATATATGAAAAACAAATTGGAACATACATACGGAACAGCTTTGAGGGGATTGATGTTCGCAGTTAATCCACTTAAGAAAAAGTTTTTAAAAACTTACTGTACAGTTCATAAATTTATAATAATTCAAGCTATAGATATATTAAAAAATGATGGATATAATGAAGAACATGAATTTTACTTTGAGCATGTAAAAAGTTTAAATGATGGGGTAACCTGGGCAGATCAGGACTTTAAAAGTTCTAATCATTTTTACAGTGCTAGTAAGGGTAGAGGTCTTTATGGATTTTCAGATGCTCTGACTGAATGCAAAAAGTATTATAATAAATCTTTAGAGTATGTGAAATTAGATAATATTATTAAAGCATTATTTTATTTCGGAGCCGCGTGTCATCTTATACAGGATTCAACTGTTCCACAGCATGTTAATAATAGGTTGTTAGATAGTCATAGACCTTTTGAACTCTGGATAATAAGTAGGTTATTAACTGATTATTCTTTTGTTGCAAAAGAGGGAGCAGTTATATATGATACTGTGGATGATTATATAAAGAATAATGCAATTATGGCAAACAGCACATATGTAAAATATATAAATATAGAAGATAAAAATGAACGATATGGTAAGATATCATCTACTATATTGAAAGAAGCTGAAAGGACAACAGCTGGTTTTATGATTAAATATTACAATGAAATTAAAAAGTGAAAGTATATAAAATCTTCCATAAAATGGAGGATTTTTTTTATATGTGAAGAAATAATATAGTATATAAGTATTTTATGCGATGGGGGGATAAAGCTTGAATAAACAAATAATTGTTAATATGAAAGATATAGTTTTCCAGGGAAATGTACTCGACATTGGTTTTAAAAATAATGGTGTGATATATAACATATATAAAGAAAGCAATAATAATATAAATATTGAATATCTTAGAGGAAAAGAAGATAAAAATAAGATTGTGGAAAATTTTTATGACACATGCATATTATTTTTTTCATTTAATAACTTTTGGACTAGTATAAGAAAGAGGAAGTTTTTATTAGATATAAGCAAATATTTAAAAAATGATGGAATAATATATATATGGGATATTGATAAGGGATTTACAAAGGTAATTGATTGCACTTTAAAAATAATAATGCCTAAAATGGAAACACGTAGAATAAAAATAAAAGACCTAAATCCCTTTAAAAACAATTCAAAAAAAAGTAATATTAAAATTATAGAAAAATATTTTGATATTATAGACATAAAAGAATATAACAAAGTATATTGTTTAAAGGCAAAAAAATATATACAGCAACATGTTAATAACAGTGCTAAAAACAATTCAAAACAAGGTAACACTAATACGGCTTAAGATTATTTTAATAGTATAACTTATTAGAAGACAAGTATTTAAATACTTGTCTTTTTTTGTATTTGTAATATTTTATTCATAAATTTGCCATATAAATGTCATTATAATTATGTAATATTCCTATATAAATAACTTTTAAATTTTAGAAAATTATATTAACAAAATAAATATTATGTTAATTAAAAAAATGTAAACAAAAAGGAGTTAAAAATATGAAAATTAAAAAAGCAATAATTCCAGCTGCTGGACTGGGAACAAGGTTTTTACCAGTAACAAAAGCTCAACCAAAAGAAATGTTACCAATAGTAGATACTCCTATAATTCAATATATAGTTGAAGAAGCAATAGCATCCGGAATAGAAGAAATATTAATTATAACAGGTAAAAATAAAAAAGCAATTGAGGATCATTTTGATAGATGTGTTGAACTTGAACAAGAGTTGAAAATTCATAATAAAAACAATCAACTCAAGTTGGTTAATGATATTTCTAATATGGCTAATATATACTACATAAGACAAAAGCAGCCTCTCGGTTTAGGACATGCAATAACCTGTGCAAAAACATTTGTAGGCAATGAGCCTTTTGCTGTTATGCTTGGTGACGATATAGTTGATAGTAAAGTCCCCTGTTTAAAACAACTCATGGATTGTTACGATGAATATAAAACCTCAATAATAGGTGTTCAGAAAGTTCCACAAAATGATATTTCTAAATATGGCATAATAAACGGAAAATATATCGAAGACAGGGTATATAAGATAAATGATATGATAGAAAAACCTTCTATAAAAGAAGCACCTTCAAATATAGCCATACTTGGTAGATATATAATTACTCCACAAATCTTTTCTATACTTGATAATACTCCTCCTGGAAAAGGCGGAGAAATACAGCTCACAGATGCACTAAAAACATTGATGTCTAAGCAGGCCATGTATGCTTATAATTTTGAAGGGAAAAGATATGATGTTGGAAGTAAATTTGGCTTTTTACAAGCAAATATAGAATACGCCTTAAAAAAAGAAGATTTAAAAGATGAACTAATGTCATACATGACAAGCATTGTAACCTGCGAAGTTATATAAAAATGGTTGACACTTTTTATGTCAACCATTTTTCATATAACTTGTTTGACTCCTATTATAATCAATAATAAACCTGCAAGAACAGTAGCCTTTTTATTTAAATTCCACCTATTTAAAAAACTGGTTAGATAATTGCCCGCCCAAAGTGATAGAAAACTTATAATTGCTGAGAAAAAACCCACAAGTGGTGAACTTAGGCCAATCATACCAGCACTCATTCCTCCACCTATATTATTAACTGACAGTGCAATTCCTAAAAAAGTTGCTTCCTTAAAATCAATATCTTTTGAATTGTCTTTGTCAGCTTTTTCCGGATTTCTCAGTATGTTACGTATTATATTATCATTTTTTATATTGATTGAATTGATTTCAACTTTTTTAGTGTTAAAATAAGGTTCGACTATAATCCACAAGCCTATAAATACTAGCATCAGCATACTTATTATTTGAGATACAGTTGTACTAAAAAAATCTGTAATTATACTTCCCGAGAATGCTGCTAAGGAAGAAATAAAAAAAGTAATTATGGAAATCCATATATTCTTGAAAATGGATATTTTTATTCCTCTTATACTATAAGCTATTCTAACACTTATATTATCAATATTATTGGCCAAAGCAATAAAAAATGTATAAATAAAATGCATTGGATAACTTAACTCCTTATATATTTTTATGCACTATTAATATATTAAATGAACTTCGAAAATGCTATTATATTGATTGTCTTATATACTTTTATTAATATATACTATTAAAGAAAAGGAAAGTGAAATAAAAATAATATAATTGAAAGGAAATGATGTTATGAAAGTAATTTTAACGGCTGTAAATTCCAAATTTATTCATAGTAATTTAGCTGTTAGATATTTAAAAGCTTATACAAAAAATTTAAACTATGATTGTAGAATAATGGAGTTTACAATAAATGATAGAATAGAGAGAATAGTTGAAGAAATTATAAATAAAAATCCAGATATGGTAGCATTCTCGTGTTATATATGGAATATAGATTATATTAAACACATAGCCAGTTTAATTAAATTGATAAACAATGATATAACGGTAATCTATGGAGGACCTGAAGTATCTTATGATAGTAAAACCTTCCTTTATGAGAATCCAGGTGAATTTGTACTATTTGGTGAGGGGGAGGAAACTTATAGTGAACTTATAAATTGGATATTAATTTATGGAAGGTTAAATAATTCAACTCACGAGGCAATATATGAACTTAAGAATATTAAAGGGCTATGCTTTAAAGTCAACGGTAAAGTAATATGTAATGCCAAGAGACCTTTAATGGATATGAATGATATAGTATTTCCTTATGATAGAGATGATGATTTGAGTAATAAAATAGTTTATTATGAAGCATCGAGAGGATGCCCATTTAATTGTAAATATTGTCTTTCGTCAACTATACATGGAGTCAGATTTTTAAATATAAATAGAGTTAAAAAAGAACTTAAGTTTTTAATTGATAAGGATGTAAAACTTATAAAATTTGTAGACAGGACATTTAATTGCAATCCGAAATTTACAATGGAAATATGGAATTATCTAATTAATATTAAAACAGATGCAACTTTTCATTTTGAGATATCTGCTGATATATTAACTGAAGAAGAGATAGAAATTGTATCAAAGGCTCCTCGTGGAAGATTTCAATTTGAGGTCGGAGTCCAAACTACAAATGATATTATATTGCATAATATCAATAGACATGTTAATTTTTATGATATAAAGCAAAAAGTAGATGAACTCGAACGTATAGGTAATGTAAAGCAGCATTTAGATCTTATAGCAGGGCTTCCTGGTGAAGATATTGCTTCATTTAAAAAATCATTTAATGATATATACTTAATTAGACCTGAGGAAATACAACTTGGTTTCTTAAAATTATTAAAAGGTTCCTCTATGAGAGATGAGACTCTAAAATGGGGAATGGTATATTCTCCGTATCCACCATATGAGATATTAAAAACTAAAAATATGAGTTACAGTGATATAACAATTTTAAAAAGAGTGGAGAAGGTATTAGATAAATATTATAACTCTAGAAAGTTCGATAATATATTAAATTATTTTTTGCCAAAATTTAATTCTCCTTTTGATTTTTACTACTTTCTTGGAAAATTTTTTTACGAAAAAGGATACCTGAGTAGGAGTATATCTTCGGTTCAATATTATAAGGTCTTTCTGGAATTATTAAATGAACTCACTTGTAATAAAGACGATAAACTTAATTTAAAAGAAATAATAAAATTTGATTATCTTAAGTATAATAAGAAAAAATGGCTTCCTGAATTCTTAATAAGAGATAGAAATAAAAAAGAAGAAGTTCAAGTAAAAAATTGTGTAGTTGAAAGTAATATTAAGCTTCAAGAAAACTACCACATTGAAAAGTTTTTTATAGATATAAAAGATTTAATATTAAAGAATGAAATAAATAAAAAAGTATGTTATATAATATTTGATGAAAAAAGTAATATAGAATTATACATAAGTGAATTATTTGATTCAGTTGATGTTATAAATAGTTAAATGTATAATTATACTATGCAGTTATATTTTGAGAAAGGAGAAATTTATAAAATAAAATGTCAGTAAAGAAGATATTACAATTTGGAGATAAAAGGTTAAAAAGGGTAAGTAGAAATGTAGAAACTGTTGATAAAGATACTTTACAATTAATCGATGATTTGAAAGATACACTTCATGATTCGACAGGGATAGGGTTAGCAGCTCCTCAAATCGGCATTTTAAAGAAAATTGTGTTTATAGATATAAATGATAATTATAAACCACTTTTGCTTATAAACCCAAAAATAATAAAAAAAATAGGTAAAGAAGATAGCATCGAGGGTTGTTTAAGCTATCCAGGTTATGAGGGAGTAGTTGTAAGACCTAAGAGAGTTATAGTAAATTATAAAAATCAACAGATGAAAGATTTACAGATAGAAACAGATGGATTGCTTGCCAAAGCATTATGTCATGAAATAGATCATTTGAATGGCATTCTTTATACCGATAGGGCTAAGAAAGTATATAGAATTGAAGAGTAAATTTAAGTTAAATATCTTATAATAGCTGCCATAAATGAAAAAGGGCGGCTATTTTTATATAGATATAATGTAATGTAAATATTTCATAAAAATAACTTGACATCATTTAAGCTTAATTATAGAATTTAAACTTGTATAGATTGGAGGGATGATCTTTATGGCGATAGATTCGAGTGAAATAAGATTAGAAATAAATAATTTAGAAGAAACTGAAATATGGATAGATAATGCATTATTAAAAATAACAGAGGATGATACAAAATTAAAAAATAAAATTGAAGATTTAAGAAAGCAAGCTAAGGGAAAGTACAATGAAGAACTCGAGACAAAAGAGAAATTGTACAATATAACTCATAAAAATTTAAAGAAATATACTGAATCGAAGCCTCAACCTTATTTTGGAAGAATAGATTTTAGAGAATATAAGAGAAATGTAGAAACATTTTATATAGGAAAATTTGGACTTGGAGATATCACAACTGGAGAAGAGAAGGTAATCGATTGGAGATCTCCAATCGCAGATCTGTATTATAGTGGTGCAATAGGAGAGTCATACTATAAAGCACCTGTTGGTGTCATAAATGGAGAACTGAATTTAAAGAGAAAATTTTTAATACAAAATGGACGATTAAAAAATGCTTTTGATGATACTGTAAATGAAGTTATCTTAAAATCTTCTGATGATAAAGAAAATATATTAACAGATAAATTTTTGCAGATAAATTTAGAAAAGAATGTAAGTAGTAAATTAAAAGATGTGGTAGCAACTATTCAGAGAGAACAAAATGACATAATAAGATCTGAGAAAAATATTGCCCTTATAGTACAAGGATCAGCAGGATCGGGTAAAACAACAGTAGCACTTCATAGGCTGGCGTACCTATTATATAAATATAAAGATAAACTTTCGAGTAAAGAAATATTAGTTGTAGGACCAAATAAATTATTTTTAGATTATATATCTGAAGTATTGCCCGATCTCGGAATAAATAATATAAAACAAACAACATTTGATGATATATCTCATAAAATGTTGGAACTAAAAGGAAAAATAATCACAAAAGATAAAAAATTATCTCATATTTTAGAGGATGCACCTGATAAAGATTTAAAATTTATATTAGATAGCAGCAAATTAAAAGGAAGTATTTTTTATAAAGATATTATAGATGAATATGTAAAATTTATCGAAATTAAAGATTCAGAAATTGAAGATATAAAAGTTGAAGAATATGTATTATTTGATAAAGATGAAATAAAAAGACTTTACAATAGGGATTTATCTAATTTATCTATAAATAACAGGAAAGATGAAATAAAAAGATATCTAAGACTTAAAATAAATAATAAAATAAAATCTATACTAGATAAGATAGATTTTTATTATGAATATATGATTGCAAGAGTAAAAAAGTCGATGAATGATTCTATTGAGAGAAGAGAAAAACTTATTAAATTATATGATGAAAGAGATACTAAAAAATCACAGATTAATAATGATTCAAAACTAAACTTTGAAAATTATTTTAACGAATGGAAACAAATTAAAACAGATAAAATGTATTTGGATTTATTTAATGAAAATAATACTTTTAATAATATTATAACTAAGCATATTGACTATAATTTAGCTTGTTATATTAAAAAAATCTTAAATTATAATTATGAAAATGGATTAATAGACAGTGATGATTTAGCAGCTATGTTATACTTGAAATTCAAAATAGAGGGAATTCCTAAAAATTATAAATATAAACATATAGTGATTGATGAGGCGCAGGATTATAGTTTATTTCAAATATATGTATTAAATTATATGGTATCAAATAGCTCGATTACTATGGTTGGAGATATAGGACAGGGCATTTATTATTATAAAGGAATAAATAATTGGAGAAATTTAATAGAGCAAGTTTTTAAGATTCGAAGCAGTTATATTGAACTTACTCAAAGCTATCGTTCAACAGTTGAAATAATGAAATTTTCAAATAAAGTACTTAAAAAACAAGATGTTAATTTGACACCTGCTAAATCTGTATTGAGACACGGAGATAATGTAACAATTAAAAGCTATAAAACTAATAGAGAATTCTGTGAGAATGTTAATTTAATACTTGAGAAGGTACATAAAATTAATAGAAGAAGTGTAGCTATTATAGGCAAAACTTATTCTGAATGTAGAAAAATAAGAGAATATCTAAAAAAGTATACTTCTACTGAATGGAAACTTATAAAGGAAACAGATAAAAATTTTAAATTTGACAGAGTAATCATTCCATCTTATATGACAAAAGGATTGGAATTTGATTGCACAATAATATACAATTGTAATGAAAAGAATTATGATAATTCTGAACTGGACAAAAAAATACTTTATGTTGTGCTTACAAGGGCACTGCATTTAGAATATATATTTTTTCAAGGTAATATGTCTAAAATTCTTATGGATTAATAAAGAAACAAACCATACAATATTTGTACGGTTTGTTTCTTTAATCAAGATATCTAAATGTCCAATCAAGTAAGTTCATACAAACATCCAGTGTCTTGTTGTTCTTATCTAATTTTGGGTTAAATTCAACAAAATCCATTGAATGTACTAGATTAGTCTGCATTAAATTTTTCAAAATGTATTTTGCATCATCTAAGAATAATCCATTCTCTACAGGAGTACCGGTTCCCGGGACTAATGATGGATCTAAACAATCTATATCGAAACTTAAGTGTATAGAATCTGAATTATTCGATTGAATTTTTTTTATAACTTCATTTATTATTTTACCTATTCCAATATTATTGACATCCTCTGTAGAGTATACATTTATATGATGTTCTTTTATAATTATTTTTTCACCTTCATCTAAATCTCTTGCACCTATTATAAATACATTTCTAGGGTCTACTTTTTTACCTTTATAATATAAATTTGTAAGTGCATCAAATCCTAAACCCATTGCAGAGGCAAGTGGCATACCATGTATATTTCCTGTTGGACTGGTCTTATCAGTATTTATATCACCATGAGCGTCTACCCAAACAACTGCAAGATTATTAAAGTATTTACTTGCGCCTGATATACTTCCAAGTCCTAGAGAATGATCTCCACCTATTACTAAAGGAAAACTTTTCGCAGTAAGTGAACTGTATACCATATGAGCTAAGTTTCTATTTATATCTGTTATAGGTTTTAAATATTTTAGATTGTAATTACTTTTATATTTTTCACTTTCAGGTATACTATCTACATAAACATCGCCAATGTCATATACATTATGATTTTTGGCTAGTATATTTAATATATTATTTTCGCGAATTTTTTTGGGACCAAATTGTACACCTTGTGTATCACATCCGAAAAATATTGGTACCCCTATTAGACTAATATCCATTTTAATTACCTCCATATTGCATAAACATTTATCTGTACGATATTTGATTATATACTAATTATGAAAAATAAAAAGTAGTTTTTAAAAAGACGTTTTATTTGAAAAATTCGCAAATATTATAAATATTCATTTTAATGATTAATAAACAATTTGTTTTGTATATTAGTATTGGTTAAAAAACGTTTGATTATAAATTTTATTTAAAAATTAGTTAATTAATTTTTGATATTCTAAAATAAGATTGTCTAATTTTTGACTATAGTTAACAACTATTTCATTTGTAAGTTCGTTATCATCTAGCAAATTATAAAGAACCTCCCTCATATTATTGATTTTTTTGTCTATTATATTCAACTCCAATTTCATACTTATTACCCCATTTGTAGTTATTTTTTAACAGCACTATTATAGTTTAGCAGAATATTTTATTGCTTGCATATTTTTTTTCCCCCATATAAATACATCTTATTACAGAAACAAGCATAACTTCTGTAGATAAATTGTTACTAATTATGTGGAAAAAATGTGACAAATTGCAAATATATATTTTAATGTATTGTTATAAAATGGCTTGTAAAAAAATTGAAATGATAAATTATGTCTAAAAGTTTTTTGTAATTTATTAAAATATATAATTAGATTTATGTTTTATATTAAACAAAAACTTATTCTTGCTATATAAAAAGAATCATTCACAATTAATATAAATTTTAGTATAATGATAGACAGAAATAAAATTGAATTAAGCACATTGAATCCAAACTAGTCAATTAAATTTAGGAGGCAGAAAAATGGCCGTAAAAGTTAAAGAATTAATACATGACTTGGATTTAGAAGTTTTAAATGAGGGTAAAAAGAATAATGAATTGACTGTAAGTGATATAAATAGACCAGGGCTCCAATTTGCTGGATTCTATAATTATTATGCTAATGAGAGAATACAGGTTGTTGGAAAAGCTGAATGGAGTTTCCTAAATGCAATGCAACCAAATCTAAGACGCAAAAGGCTAAGAAAGTATTTCGAATTTTATAATCCAGCAACAATTGTAACACGTGGATTAGAACCACATGAAGATTTTATGGAGAGTGCAAAAGGAAATGATAGATGGATACTTAGGACTAATAGTATTTCTACAAGATTTATTAGTAAAGTTATGAGATATCTTGATTCAAAACTGGCACCAGAGACAAGAGTTCATGGTGTTCTTGTTGATGTATATGGTATTGGAATACTTATAATGGGTGAAAGTGGTATAGGCAAAAGTGAAACAGCTCTTGAACTTATAAAAAGAGGACATAGACTTGTAGCTGATGATGCAGTTGATATAAAAGAAATAGATGGTAAGCTATATGGAACTTCGCCATATATTACATCTGGAATGATTGAAGTTAGAGGAATGGGCATAATTGACATTCCTGCACTTTATGGTTTGAGTTCAATACTAAAGAGCAAGGTAATAGATCTTGTTATATATATAGAGCAGTGGAAAAAGGATGAAAATTATGACAGGCTTGGTATAGATAAAGAATATGTTGACATATTAAGTGTACCTGTTAGAAAAATTGTTCTTCCAATAAGACCCGGTAGAAATCTAGCAGTTATAATTGAAGCCGCTGCTGCAAATTATAGATATAGTTTTATATCAAATACAAATCCAGTTGAAATAATAAGTAAAAGAATAAATGAAGAAGCAAGGAAGAAGGAACATCTTGAAAAGTAAAAAAGAATATAGAAAAATGGTAAATTCCCTAAAAAAATCTCTGACTTATGAGCATAAAAGGAAGTTGGATAATATCATTTTTGATAATGTCATAGATAGTAAAGAATATAAAAATTCGAATATTATTTTTATATTTGTAAGCTATGATAAAGAAGTTGATACTCACAGAATAATGAAACGAGCATTTGATGATGGAAAGGTAGTCTGTGTACCCAAAGTGATCTCGATGAAAGATGGAATGGTGGCAATAAAGGTAAATAAGTTTGAAGATCTAACTCCTGGTGCGTATGGTATATTAGAGCCAGAATATATACCTGAAAATATAGTTGATGCATCAATGATTGATGTCGTTTTTTTACCAGGTGTTGCTTTTGGAAAAAATTTTGGAAGGCTAGGCTATGGCGGGGGATTTTATGATAGATTTTTAAAGTATATAAATAATAATTGCCCCAAAGTTGGATTAGCATATGACTTTCAAATATTTGATAAGATTCCGATGAAAGAGTATGATAAATATGTTGATAGAATAATTACAAATTAATTGCAGATACTAATGGTGGATTCATTTTCACTGGTGGTGTATTCTATGAAAATATTTGATATGGTAGATGGTTTTAAGGAAGTTAAGCATGAATTTGAACTAGGAAAGAGTCATTATTGGATACATATAAATGTTAAAGAAATAGATCAATTTAAAAAACTTATTTTGGTAGATGAAGAAAGTGTGCTTGAGTGTAAGAATTTTAATCAATCTTCTAAAATAAGTTTTTTTGATAATTATACATTTATGGTTTTAAATATACTTGATTATGATAAGGAGATTATAAATTCAAAAGAACTTAATATATTTTTAGCAAAAGATTATATAGTTACGGTATACAAAGATAATATAGAAATTTTAAATACATTAATTAGTGACATAATGAATTCGAAAAATTGCTTTGCATTAAAGAAAACTCCTAAAGTATGTATATTACTTTATTATATATTAGATAGAATAATAGTTAATAATTATGATATAATAGCGTCTTTAGAAACTAAAGCAGATGAAATTGAGATAAGCATATTAAAAAATTTAAAACGTGAACAGATAGAGGGTGTAATAAATTTAAGAAGACAGGTTTATAAAATAAGGAAATATTTAAGCCCTTTAAGATATATAGGCGATAGCTTAGTTGGAAATGAAAATTTGATTATAGATAGTGAAAATAGAATTTTATTTATAAATTTGAATAAAAAGGTAGAAAAACTTATGTTGACCTTGGAAAGTCTTGTACAAGATTTAGCAATAGTAAGAGAGGCATTTGAATCTGAAATTGCAAATAGAACTAATGAATTAATGAAAGCATTTACGATAATTGCCACCATATTTTTACCTCTTAATTTAATTACCAGTATGCATGGGATGAATTTAAAAGGGATGCCATTTGAAAAATTAGATAATGGGTATTATTATATAATTATGGCTATGATTGCTATATCCTTGACTCTTATCTATATATTTAAAAAAAAGAAATGGATATAAAATAACTTAAAAGGAGTGATTAATTTTGGATAAGAACTTAACTAAAAATCATGAGTATGCCTGGGATAAGTATTCAGAAGATGATATAAAAAAAGTTTTTGAACTTTCAGAAAGATACAAAAACTTCATATCAAAATGCAAAACCGAAAGGGAATGTGTATCTGGATTCATATCAAAGGCAGAAGCAAATGGCTATAAGAATTTAGAAAATATAATAAAGAAGAATGGTAGTTTAAAAGCTGGAGACAAAGTATATTTAAACAACAAGGATAAGACATTAGCTATGTTTGTAATAGGTAAAGAGTCTATTGAGAATGGTATGTCAATATTGGGAGCTCATATAGATTCACCAAGACTTGATTTAAAACAAAATCCTTTATATGAGGATACAGATCTAGCAATGTTTGAAACTCACTATTATGGTGGAATAAAAAAGTATCAATGGGTTACTTTACCTCTTGCAATTCACGGGGTTGTAGTAAAGAAGGATGGTACTAAACTTAATATTTCTATTGGAGAAGATGAAAGTGATCCTGTTTTCGGAGTTTCTGATCTTTTAATACATCTTGCGCAAACACAGATGGAGAAAAAGGCTACTAAGGTTATTGAGGGAGAAGACTTAAATATTTTGATTGGAAGTATACCAGTTAAAGATAAGGAAGTAAAGCAAAAAGTAAAGCAGAATATATTGGAACTTATGAATAAAAAGTATGATATTGTAGAGGAAGATTTTGTATCATCTGAATTTGAGGTAGTACCTGCTGGAAAGGCAAGAGACTATGGATTAGATAAAAGTATGGTAATGGCATATGGACATGATGATAAAATTTGTGCATATACTTCATTTGAGGCTATAATGAAGATTAACAATCCAGAAAAAACCTGTGTAGCTCTATTTGTTGATAAAGAGGAAATAGGAAGCGTAGGAGCTACTGGTATGCAGTCAAAGTTCTTTGAATATTCTGTTGCTGAGGTTATAAATTTATTGGAAGATTACAATGAGCTAAAATTGAAAAGAGCTCTTGCAAATTCAAAAATGCTTTCATCTGATGTAAGTGCTGCATTTGACCCAAATTATCCTTCAGTTATGGATAAAAATAATTGTGCATATTTTGGAAAAGGGATAGTTTTCAATAAATATACTGGTTCTAAGGGAAAATCTGGATCTAATGATGCAAACCCAGAATATATTGCAGAGATAAGAAAAATAATGGAAAAACATAATGTTTCATGGCAGGCTTCAGAACTTGGCAAGGTTGATCAAGGCGGCGGAGGAACTATTGCTTATATATTAGCCGAGTACAATATGCAGGTTATAGATTGTGGAGTTGCTCTTTTAAATATGCATGCTCCATGGGAAATTGCAAGCAAAGCTGATATATATGAGGCATTTAGAGGATACTATGCATTTTTGTCAGAGGCTTAATTTTATAAGTAAGTCGGACTAAATTATAAAACTAGACAGTATTATATTTTGCTGTCTAGTTTTTCTAAAAATATATCAATATCATCTTGCGACAAGAAAACTTTTCCTATTTTTTGTGCATGTTTTGAGTCTTGTTTTACTATACCATGAAAATCTGAACCGGCAGTAATTATTTTTTTATATTTTAAAGCCGCTTGTTTAAATCTCTTGGTATCTTTGATACTGTTAACCGGGTAAATTGCTTCTATACCATCAAAGGGCATTTGATATAATTCTTCTAAATTTAGATTTTCTATAAGTATAGGATGTGCTAAAACTATAACTGCATGATTTAATTTTAAGTAATTTATGCCATCAATTAATTCTAACTTTTCATTTGGAACATATGCAGGGCTGTTTTCACCTATCAAATACTTGAAAATGTAATTCCAATTATAATTATAACCTTGCTTTATGATGGCGGAAGCAATATGAGGTCTTGCAACAACGCCTTTTGTTTCTTCTAAAATCTTGTCAAAATCAAGATTTATTTTAAAAATATTTCTAAGGTTCTCGACGATCTTTTTTGCCCTATATATTCTAAAATCACTCATTTCTTTTAAGTATTTTCTAAATTCTACGCCTATTTGGTCAATATTTTTGAAGTATCCGAGTATATGGACTTTTTGATTTTTATACAAGGTTGATAGTTCTATTCCTGGAACAACTTTAATCTTATAAGAATCTCCAAATTTCAATGCCTCATTTAAACCATCTATTGTGTCATGATCAGTTACAGAAAGTATATCAATATTCTCTAATTTTGCCATTTTTATTATTTCTCTTGGTGTAAATTTACCATCCGAGGAATTAGTGTGTATATGGAAATCTCCTTTTTTGTACAAATAAAATCACCCGCTTATACTAATTTATTTAATATATATTATAAACTCTTTATTATATTTTTAGCAAAACTTTCTGATTTTATTTCGATACCAGGAATTTTAAATATTGTTTTAGGATCATTTGCTGTTTCAGTCATAATAGCATATGGAGGTAGTTTAAAGCCTTTGTTTATATTTAATGAACCTATAAGCTGTTTAGCTACAGAGTCACTGCCTGAATTTCCAGAAACAACTATTCCAAATATAGATTTATTATAAAAACTTATTTTATGATATAAAACAGTAAGTCTGTTTATTACAGCAGATAGATTTGCGCCTATTGAATCATTATAATTTGGACACAACCATACTATAATATCTGAACATTGTATCGAAGGAAGTACATTTTCAGTTATAAATCCTCCATAAAAACAACTATTTTGTTTTCCATAATGTAAGCAAAGTTTATAGTGGCATCCCTTACAGTCAAGTATATTTTCATTTTCAATTTGTATTTCATGTATGTCTATATTTTTCATGTGCTTTGAGGTTAAATGCCATAGATCTAATGTATTTGATATCTTATGAGGTGATGAATACAAAACTGTTAATTTCTTATTGCCGCCTGATGATATAGTATTTTCATATTTTAATAAGCGTTCTCCTAATTTTTGACTTAACTTAATTGATATGTCTTTAAGAGAAAGATCAGAGTATGTTTTTTGCCAGGTTAAAAAATTTTTAAAATTTACAGTAATCTCTACTAATGGCTGACCTATAAACGTACATCCTAAATTATTTGCTATGAAGATAATATCTTGAGCAGATCGTTTGCTTCCAAGTTCCGAGTTAGTGTGCAGAAGTAGGGCACCGACAGAATTTTCAAAAGCATTTTTGGATTTATTTCTAAGCTCCTCTAAGAAGTTAAACATAGGTACGTCAATACATATACTGTTTAATTCAACACAAAATAATATTTTCTTGCGTTGAAAGCTTACATAACTTTGAGTACCATTTATATATTTTACAGAAGAAAATGCTTTTACAAATGCATTTATCATATTTTTTAATTGGATTGATGATTTACTGGGACATATGACATATAATTCCCTCACGTTTTTCCCTCCTTGAAATCAATTTTTAAATCTATAAGGTCATCATATGTTTGCTTAATTCTATTTAATAACTTTTCGGGCATATTGTCGTAATATTCAATTTCAGTTCCATATCTTCTAAGTTTGTTGCGACAACCCATAAATGCATCTCCTATAAATATTGAACTATAATGCCAATCGCCTTTTATAGTATCTATAATTGAAAATGTTCCGGATGATAGTGCAGGTGCTATATATGGTTTAAAACCTATAGATCTTATTTCTAAATTGGCATTTTCTGCTTTTAATGTTAGATATTTTGATGCATTATGATTGTAATTTTCAATATCATTTGCAATTACAAGTCCTTTGCCGTGAGGTCCAAAAGCCCTTCCATAAAAGGCATAATTATTTGAAATCTTTTCTTTATTAGAATAGTAGTTTGCACGTGCATTCATAACACCAAGCCCATATCCTCTTATCTGATCTGGCTTTAATCCTGCATCTAGGGCTACCTTGCACAATAGATCAACAGGATCAGACATTACTGCAAATATACCTGAAAAATCGGCCAACTTTGCCTTTCGGGCATAATCATATATTATTTTTGAATTGCCATTAAACTGCATTGTTCTTACATCTGATATTTTGTTTTTAACGCTAGGTACACCTAGTGAAACACAAAATATAAACATATCACAATCAAATATCTGATTTTCATCGTCAAGTGGCTCAACAGGAACCAAATTATTGTTATTTATATCAAATATCTGGTTACATTCATACTCCCATCTCTTTATTTTGTTTTTATCTTTATCATATATCATTATTCTATCAATATATGAATTTCCAAGTAGTCTTAATCCAGTAACTAGTGTTCCACCAACATCTCCAAGTCCAACAACTGTTATATTCCACTTTCTAAATGATTTATGTCCGTACACACCTATCGGATTTTTTAATAACTTATCCCAATTTTTATAAGCCGTGTTTAAAGATATTACTTTTCTTTGTTTTATACTCTCTAAAAGCTTAATAGGAATGTGAATTGGGTTTGAAGACAAATTTGTTATTAAACTTAAACCTTCTTCATTCAGAAATAAGTTATTTGGGGAAGTCACATAAAAACTTCCTTTTGACCTTAAAGGATTTATATTATTTAATGAAAATATATTTTCACTGCATAAATTAAAAGTATCATAAGAAATTCTTTTAAAAGGGTAGGGGATATGTGATACAAAAACTTTACCATCCGACATATAATAGTTTAAATTCATATATATCAACCTTTCTCTTGTATTTATTCAAATGCGTGTTTCATTCTAATAAGAAGCTCAAGATCATTTTCCAAATAGGTAGATGCAGCTAAATTTAAGTTATACTTCATATTTTGTCCGTGATCCGGACATCTTGGTACAGTAAAAACTTGACCTAGACACGAAAGTGTTAAGTTCTTCTCGTGTATTAAGTGATATTCATTTTCTATTACCTTTAAAATTTGAATACTATTTTCCAGGCATACTTTAGAAAAATTATAAAGCAGGTATTTGGGAATATTTTTTATAAAAGCAGGATACGTATATGGAAGAATCATGTTTATTGATGGAAGTAAATTCCTATCAGGATAACTTCCTCTCCATATTGAATCTCCACCTATAAATGGGTAGAATGCATTCTCATTAAACCATAATTTTAACCTTGGTATAAAATATACACCATCCACTTCTCTTTTTTGCATATCCATCAGATCTTTTCCTCTTCCTGATAGAACACCCACTATGATTTTTTCAATATTTATATTTTCATTTTTGAAGATTGGGTCTAATGCTTTCATTCTATATCCTTTATGAAGTAGATCATCGACCAATATTACTGGTCTATTAAACGATTTTATCATTCTGACTTGAGCTTTTAGATCTAAATAATGTGGGAATTCTCCTATAATAAATTTATCTATACCTGGAAAAAACAACTTTTCTGTATGTAGTGCCTTTGTAACTGTGTTTGGTATTATATATCGTCTTAACATATCACCATATGGTACACACATAGACTTCCCTAACTGAGTTGGTATCAATCTTTCGGTTGGAACATTATTTCCCTTACAGATTTTATCTATCATAGCTTGATATACAAAATCGACATTAAATGAAATTAGTAATTCACCAGGATATAGTTTATTTATAGCTTCCATCAGCTTTCTTCTTGATTGATGTATTACTTGTTTGATTTTTGCATTATGTCTAAAAGGCTCTTTTATTACATCTTGTATATCCAAATTTATTATACAGGGGTTACTTATATTTACAGCGTATACTGGATCATTATCTTCTGCATATTTTATTTTCGTGAAACCATAAAGTTCAAGTAATTCATAAATACTATCAGAATGCAATTTGGGGGAGATAGAATCCTTGTATATTGCGTATTCATAATCATTAGAGACACATATTGATATTGTTTCTGTCAAAAGTATTTGTTCAAGTTCCTTATTATTTTTATGATTATACTTCATATAAATACCATCTAATAATATTATCCTTCCAGTACTATTTTTACGTATATATTTTGAAACCATATAATTATTAAATTCATCATATAGTGTTGTTGAATTTATTACGTGAAAAACTGAAAAGCCCAATGTCTTATCTGTAATTATATCTTTAAGCAGTAAAATTCTTGAAGGTGATTTTTTAAATATATTTATGATTTTGTTAATTGAATCATTATTATTGTTCTGTAAGAAATCTTGTATAAAATCTAAAACAGTTTTATCTAAATCTTTAATAAGCTGTGTTTTTAACGATATTGGTTTTATTAAAGCTTTATCTTGAGATTCTCTTTGATAAAATCCACTATTATAGATATATTCCTCAGCCATAGGATCTACTAAAGTGGATATATCTCTATTGGAATCAATCAATTTTCTAATTTGTGTAGAACTTATTTCTGAATATTTTGATGAAAGTGTTAAAATTATTACGTTTCCATCAATTTTGTTTATTTCTGAGTTTAATTTCTTATTTTTGCCTCTCTCAAATATTATATGAGAAAATGTATATATAGAATTTTCAACTTTAGTTTTTTTATAACCCGATGCATTTAATAAAACATCACTTCCTACACATATATAAATAACTGAGTTAGGAAAGTTTTCTTTTAAGATTTTTAAATCGTCTGGATTAGCAATATTAGTAGGATAAATATCAGGGTATAAATATATACTAAGTTCGTCTGAAATAGACATGTTTATGATATTTTTTCTCAAAAGACTTGGCAATGTCTTTTTTGACCATGAAAATTCATCGATTGCTAAATAAACCTCAAAACCAAGGTCACGTATATGCTTTGCAATTTCTTTATGACTTAATGAGAATGGATCAAATGTTCCAGGAAAAAATGCCACTTTATTTGGTATTTCAATATTTATATCACCATATGCAAAAGAAAAATCTGATATAAACCTATAAATATGATTTAAACTTGCAGATTTTATTAAAAGCAACGGTTCCTTATTTTCATTTTCAGTAATTAATGTTATTATTTTTTTTGCTATTATATTGAATATTAAAATTTTCTCCTTTAAATTCATGGAATTTGTGTCAAAAATATCTTTTCCTATAACACTAAATGATGATTGTTTGACTTGAGAATTATAACTTCCAAGCCCATTTAGAAGAATACCTAGCATACTAATAAGCCTTTTTTTGTAGGAATTTTCATTTTCCCTAAATCTTTTTCTATATATATTGTAATTCGATATGGTAATTCCTATAGTTTTTATTATTAATGATTTTAAATTTGGATTTGAGGTTTTTACCTTTAATACACAGTCATCTATGATTTCATTTAACTCTTTAGGTTGAAGCCATAAAAGTGATGCGCCGGCATATTCTGGTATATATTCAGTAAACCTATTTCCTTCTAGTTCCAAAGCTCTTATAAGTTCTACCGCAACTTCATTTCTTTCTGCTAATGAAATATATGGCATTATTTCTAATATAGCATTTCCTGCCCTATTTCTTACACTCTCTATTGCGCTGACCTTTAGCAAATTGCAAAAATGTATGGCGGTGTGAAGCCCCATAGATTGAATATTATTGAGTGCATGATACAGAAGTAAATCTATCTGATTTCTTTTTTTAACCCAATCTGTAGCAGTTTTTAAATTATTTAAAAATATATCCGTAATTATATTTCTATTTAATTCACAGTAATTTGCGAATGTATTCATTTCATTCATTAATTTCAAACTATTATCTATTTTATATAATAATAAATTTTCTGCGGGTATTTTACTTTTTGTATTTACGCTCGAAAAGTATTCTTTAATTTTGAAAATAAATGCATGGTTAGGTGAAAGTTTATCTATAAAAATAAGTATTGTTTCTAAAGTTGCAAGTCTTACAATAGAATTTCTTTTCTGGAGCTTCGAAAAAATATAAGAAAAAATAGTATCATCATCTTCTTTAATATAGTCTAAAGGTATATATTTTGCAGTTTCAATTAAAAATATATCATATTCGATGCCTCTGTAATTTTGCTCTCTATAAAATTCTGTTAATATATTTATATAATTGCTTATAGAACTTTTTTTACTTAAACTAAATAAAGATTTTACCATTATGCTTATACTGTATCCAATATTAAATTTATGCACAGGTATAAATTTATATCCTGGATTAAGCATAAGTTCTAAGTATTCTTTTAACAAATCGGTACTTGCTACAGCAGATTTGCTTAATTTAACGTTTAAAGGTATTTCTTTTCTATAATCTTCATCAAAGGTTGCAATGATTTTTCCCATTAATTCAGCACAATGCCTTCTTATATCATCTTCTGGATGAATTAAATTTTCGTATAAGAATTTTAATGTTTGGAGTTTTTGTTTTTGAGTTAAATAGGTGGAGTATTCTTGAAATATTCTTATGTATTCCCTAAATACTTTCCAATCTGTCTCACTTCTTGCAAGCTCTAATATAGAACCTAATGAATATTCATCACGAAGTTGATACATTAGATTTATATTATGATTTATAGCCAGGTATTTTAAATTCTGTACTATTTGATTGCCTTGAAGTAATGTATAATCATGACATCTTTTTTTAATAATAATAGTATCACCTGGATTTTTAACATCTACACCTAAATCTAATAGAAAATCTTCAAAATCCTTTAATTTTGCATAAACCTTTTTATACCTGTTTTTCTTAGCTATATCTACATTTTCCAATTTACCTAATATAATATAGAAAGAGTCTTCTAATGAATATAGTTTCATATGAGATTTGCCATTCATAAATTCATTTTTGACTCTAAAATCAGAATATATAAGTATTAGTGATTCAAGCGATAAGTTTTCAAGCTCTAAATCCCAGGTAGAGTGATTTATAGCTATATTTCTTATATAATTTATATTGGCTCTTTTAAACCATTGATCAGTATAATAATAGTGCAAATGAGGAACTCTCTTTAACTCTGAGTTTCTGCATCCATATTTTCCTAAATCATGTCCGGCAGCAGCTCCGGATACTCTCCCAAGATCTACAGGAATTTCTATTGATTTAAGCTGTCTTGCTATATAAAGTGATAAACTATGTACTCCACACACATGATCAAGGGTTGTAAATCCTGTAAGTTCTTCATTTAACTTCATCATTTCGTACACGTAATTATCAGAAAATATCTTTATAAATTTTTTATATTCCTCAGGATGTTCAAGCGAATTTTGTTCTTCTTGTGTTAGGAAAACAATAGGGTAGGTACTTTTCCAACTATTATCATTTGAATATTTTTGTGCATCACATATCAACCTAAAAATTCTTAGATATAATTCACATATGTTATTCAATTTGGATGATAATTCTATAGTTACTGCATCCGGAAAGTTTTTATTTAGTGTATACTCATATATATATTTAAGCCAATTCTGTGATAGACAGTCTCCAGTCATTGCTTTGATTATGTTATTACATAGATTTATTGTAGAAACAGCTGAAAAGTCAAGTGATTCACACATTTTTCTTAAATCATCTGTAAATTTTTCACTTCTTATAGTTTTATCTATAACATGTTTATCTATATTATGTTTTTGCAGCCATTTGATGCTCGTAATCTTTCTTATTAGTTTGTTATATACTTCATCATAATATGTTCTATGCATATAAATCCTCCATAATCGAATTAATCTACAAATAAAATAGCAATAATTTAGAATATTATAACATATTATTCTAAATAAATTTCATACGATTTTAAATTATGTGCTGTAAGTAGTAAAATATACTTACAGATTTTTAAAAATAAATTAATTTACAGAAATAGAGTAGGGGAGTGATTTTAAAATTGTATATTGATAAAACAAATTTAGTAGTACGATACGCTGAAACTGATAAAATGGGAATAGTTCATCATTCAAATTATTATATCTGGTTTGAAATGGCGCGAAGTGAATTTATTAAAAAAATAGGTATTAGTTACTCAAAATTTGAAGAAAATAATATAATGATGCCACTTGTAGAAACACATTGTAAATATTATGAGGGTGCAAAATATGATGATAATATAAGAATTGAAACAAATATAGATCAATTAACACCGGTAAAAGTTATATTTACATATAATGTATTCAGAGAAAAGAATAATAAGCTTCTTGCTAAAGGTAAGACTGTTCAGACTTTTATAAATGAAGATTTTAAGATAATAAATTTGAAAAAAACTCATAATGACTTATGGAACAAGTTACAGGTGCTTATATAGAATCTAAGATAAAAGCGAGTTTAGATTTTATAACTAAACTCGCTTTTGTTATTCCGATAATTTTTCTAGTTTAACGACCATAGAATTTAAATTCTGTATTGATGAATCCATATCTTTTAGTTGTTTAAGCTGATTTTCAAATGTATTAGTTGAACTAGATATGCTGGTAGCTATAGTATTTATAGAATTATTTATTTTAACCAGAATATTATTAATTTCATTAATTGATTTACTACTTGAACTTGATAATTTTCTAATTTCGTTAGCTACCACTGAAAACCCTTTTCCGTGTTCACCAGCTCTGGATGCTTCTATTGCTGCATTGAGCCCTAAAAGATTTGTCTGGGAAGCTACTCCTTTAACAAAATTAATTACTTCATCTGAGTTCTTTGCATTTTCTTGTGCTCCATTGACTTCTGTCATTATTTTGCTATTTCCATTCACTGTTTGTTGTATTGCAGTGGTTAGTGTGTTTGAAACCTTGGAGATACCGTTAACTGAATCAAGTAATGTTTGAGTCAGTGTTTCTATTTCATCTATTCTCTCTAAAGATTTTACTAAAACTATACTTCCAATTATTTTTTCATGCTCATCCTTGACAGGAATTCCAATTGCCTTAATTCTAACTCCAAATATTTCTTCTGGAACTACTAAAGAAACAACTTTTCTTGCTTTAATACATTCATATGCAGCTCCGCCTGGCCTTAATTCATCACCGGCTGCAGCATTCATATTTATATTTTTGCTGTTTACAACCTTTATAAAGTGATCTGTAGTTGACATCGTAAAAGCAATTTCATCTTCAAAAAAGTTTTGCATATAAGGCATAAGTTCGTTAAAAGCATTTTGAAGGCTGTTTTCTATTATTTCATCATTCATGTTAATATCCCCCTACATTTATAGTGTTGAAAAATGTAATAATATACTATATATATATTATAATAGCACAAAAAGAGAAATATTTAAAACTTATAGTTAATTTAGTTTGTGTCAAGTTAAAGTGGGCAATTTTATTTTTTAAAATTTCCATTGTAAATTCAGTTGATATTTTTCTTCCCGTATGGCCCCGTCCACAGCCCGGAAGGGCGCACTTATCCTGTTAACTTTTTATCCCGAGTTTTTAAATTATCTATAAACCAGTTCACTGAGATTTCTTTCCTGAAAAAAGCTCTGTATCGCTTTTCTGCCATTGGTTACGGCGCAGCCTGTAAATGGTATCCCTGCTTTATGTATATGGTAATACCTGCTCTTCTTAGGTTTCTTGTTAACATCAGCTGCCGTTAATGTTATAACCTCTTTTATTTTCTCCAGTTTATCATCTGAAATAGAACCTGAACATATCTCATCGATTGTTTGGTATATTCTTTTACCAGCTTTTTCTGCCAGTATTTTTGCCAGATTATTTGCACCCTTTATAGACCAGCTCATTTTTCTCCCTTTCATCCTCTGGGCCAGTATGTCACAAATATTATGCTCCATTGTGCCTAAATTCCTATATTCCAGTCCTTCAGGTGCCTCCGGCATCTTTATCTCTTCTCTTAAGTGATATGGCACTAATCCTGCCTTATTTTCAAAGAGATATGTATACAGTTTTTCTAATTTCTTAAACTTTTTTCGTTATTAGTATACTTAACCATAAGACCTGTTAAGTATTCAAAACTCTTATCTATTTTTCCGTCATGCAGCATTTTCATGAGTTTATATGCTTCCTTTTTATCCTCCATATTTCTCAGTACTGCCTGACTTTTATGGAATGGATCTAACTGAAAATATACGCCTTCTCCACCCATGCTCTGTTTTATCCATGGGGCACCATCCCCATTCAAAATTCTTACTTCTATTTCATCTGTGTTATATACTTCTGCAATGGCGGCATCACTAAGTTCCTTGAATTTTTTACTTGTTCCAAAGCTGGCGCATGCTGTTTTATTATGAACTACATAGCCGTCTTTTCTGCCACCTCTCTTTTTCCAGCCCTCATAAGTTACTCCCAGCTTAAGTTCTTTCTTTTTAGACTTCCTTCCTTTAGGTTTATCTTTCCCCTGAATGCTTAACCAGATGCCGTCCATCTCCTGAAATAAGGCCTTAACTTCCCTTGAGCCCTTTAATTTTCCCATTTTATTCAGCAGTATCTTCCTCTCTTCCTTTTCTTCTATTTTAGAACCTAATTTTTGTACTACATTCCATACTGCCGTATGGCTGATTTCCTGGTTTGCCAGTTCTTTAATATTATTTGAAGTGTTCCTATAAGACACATTGGTTACATTGTCTACTATTTTTTCTACTAAAGTGCTTGAAATATGGCCTATTGTATCCATTTTTAAGTATTCATCCAGTAAGAATTTATATGCCTTTTTCCCTTGATCAGTTTTGTATTCATATATACGTCTGTCAAATTCTACATCTCCCATAATAGTTTTTATACACGTATGCCTTAATCCTTTATTTCTATATATTTCGGCATCTCTTTCATCCATTAACCTCCGGTCCAGGTGCGAAAGCACCTCTCTTAGAATTTCACATGCTGTATCACACGCATATTTATATATTTTTTTCTCTAAACTATTGAAAGTTATTTCATTATCATTTAAACTTAAAGTATCGTTTAAATTGTACATAATCTCACCCATTTCTATATAGTCTTATCAACTTATATTATAATGGATTTTTATGTACATGGGAGATACTTTTTGTATCTCCTTTATTATTTTAACCAGTAATTATTACTACCTTTGCCTACTAAAATTATACTCTAAGGTTAATTTATCCTATATAACTTTTTTATTAGCCCATTTACCACATCTGTCTCCTAAAAAACCGATAATATTTTCTCTTGATAAAATTTTTACCACTTCACACCTATTAGAGCATCCACCACATTCAAAGTTTTTAGAATTTATATTCGTATCTGCAATATCAAATCCTTTGAAATTAGTCTTTTTCTGTGTTCTATCTATATATTCTTTGGATAATATTGCTGCACCTAAGGCACCCATAACTTTGAAATGTTTCGGAACTATAATTTCCTGCTTAAGTGCTTCCTCAAAAGATGCTTTCATACCCACATTAGCTGCAACTCCGCCTTGAAAAAATATTTTTGATTTCATGACTTTTCCCCGAGCAAGATTATTTAAATAATTCCTAACAAGTGCATCACAGAGACCTTTTATTATATCATTTTCACTATATCCAAGTTGCTGTTTATGTATCATATCAGATTCTGCAAAAACAGCACATCTTCCGGCTATTCTGACTGTTTCTTTTGATTTTAATGCGTATTCCCCAAATTCATCTATAGGTATGCATAATCTCTCTGCCTGCCTATCTAAAAAAGATCCTGTTCCAGCAGCGCATACAGTATTCATTGCAAAATCAACAACTACTCCGTTATTAAGCAAAATTATTTTAGAATCCTGTCCTCCAATTTCAATTATTGTCCTAACATCTTTATCAATATCTAAGGCAGCTATAGCATGTGAAGTTATTTCATTCTTTGTTATATCTGCTCCTATTACAAATGAAGCTATTTGTCTTCCACTACCTGTCGTACCAACAGACTTTATTTGACTGTTTTTATATTTATTCTTTAATATTTTAAAACCTTGCTGTATTGCATTTATAGGTCTTCCTTTTGTTTTTAAATATAGTGAATCAATTATATTCATATTTTCATCTGTGATTACTATATCAGTACTAACAGAACCAACATCAACTCCCATGTGATACATTTTTTTCTCTTCTCCTTTCAAGTAAATCTAAAAAAGCTTCTATTCTAGTCATATAACCAGCTTCTCCAGTCATTTCATCAACTATTAATGTCATCACTGGAAAATCATTATCTTTAGATACCGATGGTAATATAGATTTCGACACAATTTCTGGCATACAACCCATTGGAAATATTTGAATGGCACCATCAAATCCATTTTTTTTAGCAATAACGGCTTCTCCTATACATTCTTTTGCATAACCACCTATTGGTAGTGGAATATATTTTTTAGATGATTTTTTTATATCAATAGAATTAAGATTAAAAATACTAAGCAGTGTATTTTTAATCCACCAACTCGGACTGAGTCTTCTATAAGAACAAACTTCATATTCCATAAGTTTATCCTCTATATAGAGGTTAGCAAATGGTTCTATTATGGTGTATATTTCTCCTATAATTGCTATTTTAAGAGGGGTCTTAGTATTATCTATAGGGGCTTTTCGTATTATACCGTCATAGTGCTCAAGCAATGCGAGCATACTATTTGGTGTATTACATTTATAAGCCTTGTTTATGCAGTCATGAAATATTTTTGAATACCAGCCTTTTTTTATTTCATATCCTGCACGCATATGAACATTTTTTTCTATTCTATCTAAGAGATTTATTATTTTGTTAGCCGTATACAGAGTCTTTAATTTTTCTTTAGTTGAAACTTTACTCATATCTGATATTTTGTATATTCTGTTTAATAATTCTTTTATTCCTATAGCAGATGGAGTGTCAAGTACAACTATATCTAAATCATACCCAAGTTTTTTTAATATATTCTTTTGTAACTCACAGTATTCACCAAATCTGCACGGCCCACAGCTACCTATAATAAGAATTGTGTCCGCACCTTGTTCTATACTTTGAATATAATTTCCAATCATAATTTTAAATGGAAGACATATTTCTTCTGGAGAATACTTAGTTCCTATTTCAATAGCAGTTTTATTATTAATAGGGGGAATTATATAATCAATACCTAGGCCATCAAAGATGGCTTTTACAGCTAGATATGTATATCCAAAGTGTGGAAAAGTAATTTTCATACATATTTTCTCCTTTCTATCATATCTGCAAAAGCTTCCAATCTAGTATTAAATCCAGCTTCACCTGTATGCTCATCTATTTTTAATACCATAATAGGGAAATTATCTAATTTGTTTTTAATCAATTCTACTACAATTGAGTCAATACCACATGCAAAAGAAGATACATATATTATTCCATCAACTTTATTATTTTGTGCCTCAAATGTGGAAAAACCATATGAGTTTTTGGCAAAAGTCCAAAATGGTTTTTTCAAAAGATCTTTAATTTGAGCATTTATTATATTTCTATCTAAAATTTCTTCAGTTATTACTCCTATACCAAGGTGCTTTAATTTATCAACTATTCTCATATTAGCAAAATTATCATATAGATTATACGGATGGCCGACCAAAGCAATTTTTAATTTGCAGTTACTATTGTTTATGCCAAAGACACGCTTTTTTTGTTCTAATAAAGCATTTTTATAAGCTATTTTTATTTTTAGATAATTCTTAGTAAATAATAATCCAGTATGTAAAATCCATTTTTCCATTTCTTTTTTTGAACTTGCATAAATAGGATATGTTATAGCTTTTGGCATATTAGGTATATCATTTAAAACCATTTCTGGAAGTCCACAAAATTCAGGACATATTGATTCTCCTTTTTTTAGTGACATAATACGAGGTATTATTATAATGTCACATTTGTCTCTTAAAAAGGCTGCATGCCCGTGAAAAATTTTAATAGGTAAGCAAGCTTCCCCAACGCAAAAATTTGATCCTAAGTCTAATATTTGCTTATTGGTATCAGGTGACGTTACAATTTCTACATTTAATTTTTTAAAAAAAGTATTTAAAAACGGTGAATACCTACAATATAATAATCCTTTTGGAATTCCAACTATCATTTTCAAAATCTCCTAATCATTATTCTTTTGTATATTTTTAACCAATCGGTGGATTTTATTCATATATATAGTAAATAAATGTATACTATATATTTAATGGACATATTTAAATGAGTGGGGTATAATTTTGATAGATAATTACATTTATTATTTGCAAGTTTAATGCAAGAGGCAGAATATGTAAATTTTTATTTTTACAATGATAAATCTAATTATTCCAAAAAAATATTTTTAAAAAAATGTATATGTAGATTTCTATTACGTTTATCACTATACTTTTTTAAAATAACAGCACAATCCATTTTTTAAAATGATATTTATTCTTTAATTTTATAACTATTTTAGATAGGGCTTACAAATTTAAGCTTAACTTAGCTTTACAAGAAATTTTTTATGTGACGGATTTTAGAAATCCCGGTTGGAGGATAAGTTAAGTTTTAATTCATAAACTGTATTAAGATCTTAATAATCCAACTTCGCTAAATGTATATTTAGCGAAGTTGGATTTCAGACAATGGAGGATGATACTATGAAATATATGCTGAATAGCATCTATGATCCCAATTTACCAGAGTGCCTAAATGACTTTTTAAATTACCTGGGCACTATTAAAGGTAAATCACAAAATACTACTATTGCATATAAATTTGACTTAATTATGTTTTTTAGATTTATTAAATTGTATAAAGGTATGGTTCCAAATAATTGTGAATTTGAAGATATAATAATAAATGATATAGATAATAACTTTTTAAAAAAGATTAAGCTAAATGATCTATTTGCATTCATTTCATTTGCTGAAAATTATAGAAAAAACGGAAGTTATGCAAGAGCAAGAAAAGTTGCCTCTATCAAATCATTTTTTAAATACTTACACGGTAAAGCTAAAATTATAGATGAGAATCCTGCTTTAGAACTCGAATCACCCAAAATCGAAAAGAGAAATCCTATTTACCTTACATTAGATGAAAGTAAAAAACTTTTAAACTCAATTGATGGGAAATTCAAAGAAAGAGATTACTGTATAATTACTATATTTTTAAACTGCGGATTAAGATTATCTGAATTATGTGGAATAAATATATCAAAAATTAAAGGAGACATATTAACGGTAATCGGCAAAGGAAATAAGGAAAGAACAGTCTATCTGAATAATGCCTGTTTAAAAGCTATCTCTTCATATTTGAATGTCAGAAATAAATTTTCGGACAAAATAGTTGATTACGATGCCCTATTTATAAGCAAAAATTACAAGCGAATAAATAAACGCTCTATAGAATTGATGCTCAAAAAATATCTAAAAAAATCAAATTTAGATGTAAATAAATATACTCCGCATAAGCTTCGACATACAGCTGCAACTCTTATGTATAAATATGGAAATGTAGACATACGTAGTTTACAAGAGATACTTGGGCATGAAAATGTTTCAACAACTCAAATATATACACATGTTGATGATGAGGAATTAAGAGAAGCTGTAAAATCCAATCCTTTAAGTAAAGAATAGCAGCTGTGTTAAAACAACAAGCTGCTATTCTTTTTATATTAATTTTTATATCTATTGTTTTTAAGTCGTATAAGTCCAGGAAATTCTTCCACTGCAACTTCATCTAATTTTTTTACATCATTAAGTAAATCATTTAATCCTTCTATGTCATCTATATATTCTATATCTGGTTTCCAATTGTCTATGTTACTATCTTTTTGATTTTCATCTTTTTTAATGTTTTCTGTCCCCGAATCTGCCTCATCATTTTGACATTTACATTGATCATTACATTTTTCTGACATTAAGTCCTCTTTTTCATTTACTTCAGAATCTTTTAAAATCAACTCCTCTTCAGTTTTGTCCTTGTTTAAGACAACTTTGTCAATTTTAATACTTTTCATATCATATCCCTCCTCTTCCAGACACCGCCCACAATTGTCACATTTTTTATTATGATCTATATCACATATATCACATTCTCCACAATTATTACATAGCTTATTATAATCAAAAATACAATTTTTACTTTTATCCATTGTTACACGATCTCCTTTACTTTTAATTAATTTTTATGATTTAACCTACTCTTATTATATATAATAATTAGCAAATTTAACAGTAGTTTTGCAAAATTTATTTAATATTTACATTTAATATTCATTTTTCATATTTTTCAATATAATGTAATAAAAATAATGCTTATATTTTATCATATTATAAAATTTAGCATAATTATAACAGAACATAAGTTTGATCTTTACCATATTATATGCTATAATTCAACATATAGTTAATAAGAAAGGGTGTTCTTTATGTCAAGGGCTAAAAGTAATAAACAAATTGAAATATACGAGTTTATTAAAAATCATATACAAGAAAAGGGTTATCCACCATCTGTAAGAGAAATTGGTGCTGCGGTTGGATTGAGTTCTACATCTACGGTACATGGTCACTTAGAGCGTTTGGAGAAAAGAGGTCTTATAAAGAGAGATGCAACAAAACCTAGAACTATAGAAGTTATCGAGAATTCTATGAGCAGAAAGGAAATGATAAATATTCCCATAATAGGAACTATTACCGCAGGTGCACCTATTCTAGCCGTTGAAAATATCGAGGATACTTTTCCAATTCCGGCGGAATACGTCAAAAACAACAATCAATTATTCATATTAAAGGTATCTGGTGAAAGTATGATAGATGCTGGAATATTTGATGGTGATTTTTGTATAATGGAAAAAAATAATTCTGCTGAAGATGGTGATATTGTTGCTGCTTTAATGGAAAATGAAGCAACTTTAAAAAGATTCTTTAAAGAAAAAGATCATATAAGATTACAACCAGAAAATAAAACGATGAAGCCAATAATTGTACATAACTGTAAAATTATCGGCAAATTAGTTGGACTTTATAGGCAATACCTATAAACAATCATTTTAGAATATTGGAAAGTGCAATTAGTATTCCTATTTTTGCATGTTCAAAGGTAAGACCTCCCTGTAGATAACCTATATATGGTTCTCTGATTGGTGCATCAGCTGATAACTCTATTGAGGATCCTTGAATAAATGATCCCGCAGCCATAATAACTTGGTCATCATAACCTGGCATATCCCACGGTTCACATTGGACAAATGAGTCTATAGGCGATCCGGATTGTATACCCTTACAAAAATTTATTAGTTTTTCCTTATCATTAAATTTTATTGCCTGTATTATATCACTTCTCCTGTCGGCGTATTTAGGAAGTACTTCAAAACCTGCAAGTTCCATTATTCGTGAACAGAATACAGCACCTTTTAATGCCTCTATAGATATGTGCGGTGCTAAAAACAGTCCCTCGTACAAAGACCTCATAACACCAAAGGTAGATCCACATTCTCCCCCAATACCAGGAGCAGTAAGTCGATATGAAGCTTGAGTAACATATTCTTCTTTTCCTGCTATATAGCCACCAGTTGGTGCTATACCTCCACCTATATTTTTAATAAGTGATCCTGCCACTAAATCAGCTCCAACATCAGTTGGTTCTACTGTATCTATAAATTCTCCATAGCAGTTGTCCACAAAACATATTAATTCAGGGTTGATTTTTTTTACAAAATCTATAATTTTCTTTATTTCTGATATTAAAAATGATCTTCTCCAACCATATCCTGTAGATCTTTGAATATGTATTAATTTTATACTTCTGTCATTTTCAATTTTATGTTTTATTTTATCAAAATCAAACTTCCCATCAGGCATCAAATCAACTTGCTCATACTTAACACCATAGTCTTTCAAAGAGCCCATGTTCTTTTTATCACTTATACCTATAATATTATGAAGTGTATCATAAGGTGTACCACATACTGACATCATAGTATCATTCGGTCTTAAATTACCAAAAAGCGCAGTTGCCAGTGCATGAGTCCCATTTACAAAATGAGGTCTTACCAATGCACTTTCAGTGTTGAATATTTTTGCATATACTTTATCTAGAGAATCCCTTCCTATATCTCCATATCCATAGCCTGATGAATTTGTAAAATGTGATTCACTAATCCTCTCACTTTGAAATGCATCAAGTACTTTTAACTGATTGTAGGACTTTATATCATCATATATTGAAAATTGATCATCTATGTCTCTCATAGTCATATCATATAGTTCAAATACTTTATCACTTATATGATACATATCTTTTAACTTTTGTTTCTCTAAATTAAACATTTTATATAAAAAAACCTCCCTATTCTATTCAAGCGTTTATTATATCACAAGTCAAAAGAATAGGCAAAATATCATTTACCTATTCTCTTTAATTTTGATATATGTTTACACTTAAAAGACTGTTAATCAGAAGTACTATTATTAAACAGTATTGGTCTTGATGGATTAATAGTTGATATAGCATGCTTATATACCATCATTTGTTTACCATCACAATCCAAAATCACTGTAAAACTGTCAAATCCTTTTACAGTACCTTTTATTTGAAAACCATTTGTCAAGTAAATAGTAACTTGAGTCCTGTTTTTTCTGGCTCCATTTAAAAATATATCTTGTAGATTGTTGGCCGTCTTACTCATATATCTCCCCTCCATAGTCTTTAATTTATATATTCTATAAATTTTGATAAATTCCTCTTGGTTTTTATAAATTATTGGATTGATTGAATTTTTCACATATGTGATCTGCGATTTCATCATCTGTGCTAAATTTATCTTTGTCTATCCAATTTACTCTCTTATCTTTTCTAAACCAGGTGAGTTGTCTTTTGGCATAATTTCTACTTCCCTTTTTTATCATATAAATAGCTTGATTCAGGCTTATTTCTCCATTAAGATAATATAATATTTCTTTGTATCCTATCCCCTTCATTGACTGCATTTCTGAAGTAAATCCCATTTTTTTAAGCTCTTTAACTTCATCTATGAGTCCTTTTTCAATCATAATATCTACTCTTTTGTTTATTCTATCGTACAATTTTTCTCTATTCATCGTCAATACAAAATAATAGATTTTATATGGTATATCATATATATTATTTTTTTTGTTAAAATCACTTATAGTCTTGCCGGTTAATTTGTAAACCTCAAGAGCCCTTATTACTCTTTTCAAGTCATTAGGATAGAGCTTATTATAAGATTCTATATCAATATCTTTGAGTAAATTATGAACATATTCTTTTCCTTTATCAGAAGCTAAATTTTGAAGATAATTTCTATATCTTAAATCTGTAGATGCATCTGTAAAGTTATAATTATATATGAGAGAATTTATGTAAAGCCCCGTTCCTCCAACAAGCATAGGTAATTTTCCTTCTGATGTTATATTATTTATTAAATTTTCTGCAAGTATTTTATATTGAGAAACATCGAAACTTAGATTAGGTTCTAAAATATCTATAAGATGATGTGGTATGTTCTGCATTTCTGATTTTGTAACTTTGGCCGAACCTATATCCATATGTTTATATATCTGCATTGAATCTGCTGATATAATTTCTCCATTTAGCTTTTGGGCCAAATTTATTGATATATCGGTTTTACCAACAGCAGTAGGGCCAGCCAGTATTAATAATTTTTTCATCTTAAATCACTCCTATTACTGTATCCTTTTAAATTTTTTTTCAAATTGATTTAATGTAATTTTTATTATAGTAGGCCTTCCATGAGGACACGTAAATGGGTCATCTAAAAATCTTAATTTATCAATAATATGTTCCATTTCAAAAGAGCTTAAATTGTCATTTGCTTTAATTGCAGCTTTACAAGCAATTTTAGCAATCGCATCATATTTTACTTCCCAAGTTTCACCTGAACCCATATTCTTTAGATTGTCAAGTATATCCACAAACAAACGTTTAAAGTCTGGCTTTCCAAGTAACATAGGTACTTCTCTTATACTCAATGTATTTTCTCCAAACATTTCTATAGAAAAACCTGTACTTTTAAATATATCTTTATTTTCAATATAATATGAAAAATCATCTGTTGATAATTCTAAAATTTCAGGTGAAATTAATAATTGAGATACAATTTTGTGATTTTTTATGTCATTTTTATATTTTTCAAATAGTATCTTCTCATGTGCTGCATGTTGGTCTATTATATAAAAAGTATCATTGTTTTCGCATAAAATATAGGTGTTATGAAATTGTCCTATTATATTTAGTTTAGGAAACTTTGGCGGCATATTTTCGTTCATATTTTCATGTATCACACTCTTATTTATAGTATTGGGCTTTAGATTGTTGTACGTTGCATCAACATTCTGCTTATATATATCTTCATTACTTCCATCTTTTTTATTTATATAATAATTTTTAGTATCATCTTTTAAGTCTATTGGTATTTGAACTGATTCATTTTTTAAATAACCTTTATTTATTTCAGCATTACCTTTATTGTTTAAAATATTGCCTTTAATATTTTGAGAATCAATATTAAATGATTCTTTTATACTTTCGCGTAAAGCTTCATGTACAGTGTCAAATACGACTTTAAATATATACCTATCATCACTGAACTTAACCTCAGATTTAGTTGGATGTACATTCACGTCTATATATTCTGGAAATATATCTATAAATACAATAAAAAATGGATGCTTATTTATCATAATAAATGATTTAAAAGCATTTTCTACGGCGGCAGTTATAAGTTTACTTTTTATATATCTCTTATTTACAAATATACTCTGATTGTTTCTACTTCCTCGACTTATTTCAGAGTTACCTATATAACCATATATAGATATAGTATCAAAATGCTTTTCGAAACTTGTTATATTATTACATATGGTTTTACCATATATAGATCTTATAGCATCCACTATATTTGATGTGCCATAGGTATTTACTGTTTTTTTACCATTATTTATAAGTTTGAAACTTATGTTAGGATTACAAAGTGCAAGTCTGTTTATTATATCAGATATATAGGAAGTTTCCCTACTTGAGGATTTCAAAAATTTTTGTCTTGCAGGAACATTAAAAAATATATCTTTAACCTCAACTGAAGTACCAATGTTAGCGGCTGCTTCAGTTATTTTATTTATAAATCCGCCATCTATTATAATCTCCTTTCCAAAATCAAAATTCGACGTCCTAGTTTTTAATATAGTATGTGACACAGCTGCTATACTAGCAAGGGCTTCTCCTCTGAATCCCATTGTACTTATTTTATATATATCTTCCAAATTATCTATTTTACTTGTAGCATGAGGCATAAAAGCTTTTTCTATATCATCAGGGTGTATTCCGATTCCATCATCAGTAGCTCTTATAAGTTTTTTTCCACCATCCTCTATTTCAACGCATATATTTTTTGCCCCAGCATCTATACTGTTTTCAACTAATTCCTTGACTATTGAAAAAGGTTTTTCAATAACTTCACCAGCTGCTATTTTATTAAAAGTATCTTCATTTAATATGTTTATCCTTTTCAAATTATCACCTTCAGAAAACTTGACATTTTAAAGTTCCTTAGTCTTTTTTATTATATCATATAATTTATTAAAACCCTCCATAGGAGTCATATTTAATATATCTATACTTAATATATCTTCTATTAAATTATCCTTTTGTATATCAAAAAAATTGACCTGTTTTTCATGTATGTTCTCAGCTTCATGTTCATGTGTATTCTTTTTTTCTTCAACTTTAAAATCTTCATTATAAACAGATTCCTCTATGGAGCAATCAGTGATCTCTTTCACATTTATATTATCTTTATTGGAATTTTCTATATTACTTAGTATTTCCTTGGCTCTGTTTATAACCTCGTAGGGCAGGCCTGCAAGTTTTGCAACTTCTATTCCGTAGGATTGATCTGCACCTCCTCTTATGATTTTACGTAAAAAGGTGATATCATTTCCATTTTCCTTTACTGATACAGAATAGTTTTTAACACCATCTATAATACCTTCTAATTTTGTCAGTTCATGATAATGAGTAGCAAATAAAGTTTTACAACCAAGGTTTGAACTGCCACATATATATTCTATTATGGCCCATGCAATACTAAGTCCATCATAAGTACTAGTTCCTCTTCCAACTTCATCTAAAAGTACCAAACTTCTTCGAGTTGCATTTTTAAGTATATTAGATACTTCCCACATTTCAACCATAAAAGTACTTTTACCAGCAGCTAAATCATCTGATGCACCTATTCTCGTAAATATTTTATCGCATATACAAATATTTGCTTTTTTAGCTGGTACAAAACTTCCTATTTGAGCCATAATTACAATTAGTGCTACCTGTCGCATATATGTAGATTTACCTGCCATATTAGGTCCTGTTATAAGTAGAAGCTTATCATCATCTACATTTAAATTTGTATCATTTGCAACAAATGTTCCTGTATCCAATGATTTTTCAACTACAGGGTGCCTTCCATCCACAATATGGATTTCACATTTATTGTTTATTTTGGGTTTGCAATAATCATTTTCGAGAGCAACATAAGCTAAAGAATTTAAACAATCTAATTCTGATATTATTTTAGCAGTCTCCTGCATTCTGCCAACCTGCTCTTCTACAGTATCACGTATATTTACGAATATATCATATTCTAAATTTATTAACTTCTCTTCGGCACCTAATATCTTATCTTCCATATCCTTTAGTTCAGGAGTTATATATCTTTCCGCATTTGTAAGTGTCTGTTTCCTTATATACCTGCCTTCAGGCACTAAATTCAAATTGGACTTCGTAACTTCTATATAATACCCAAAAACTTTATTATAACTTATCTTTAATGATTTTATACCAGTTTCATTTTTTTCACTGCTCTCTAAATTTGCAATCCACTCTTTTCCATGGGCTTTTGCCTTTCTAAGATCATCTATTTTAGAATTAAAACCCTCCTTTATAAGATTACCTTCCTTTAAGGAAATAGATGGGTTATCTAGTATTGAATTGTCTAATAACTCATATATATCTTTTAGTTCATCAAGATTTTTGTACATATTATTAAGTAAATTAGATTTAAAATTGGACAGTATTTTCTTTATGCAAGGTACCTTCTCTAAGGATGTTTTAAGCCATATAAGTTCTTTGGCAGTTACACTTTTGGAAGATACTTTTCCTGTAAGTCTCTCTATGTCATATATTTCTTTAAGGGCTTCTTTTAAATCTTCATGATAGGATATATTATTTATAATTTCCTCGACTGCATCTAATCTATTATTTATACTTTTTTCATTTATGAGTGGTTGCTCTATCCATTTTTTTAACTGTCTGCCACCCATTGCCGTACTTGTTTTGTCAAGTACCCATAAAAAAGAATCTTTTTTGGTTTTATCTCTAAGAGTTTCAGTTAATTCCAAATTACGCCTGGAACTCATATCTATAGTCATATAATCAACTATAGTATAATATTGAAGTTTATTTATGTTAGATAGTGAAGTTTTTTGAGTATGTTTTATGTATTTTAAAAGACCATTACAAGATTTTAGCAAAATATCATTGAAATTTGAATGATCAAAGCCTTTAAATTGTATTTCTAAGTTTTTACATGCATCGTCCGTAAATAAATGATCTTCAAGTTTTGTAAATGAAACATTAAATCTTTCTTTTATGGCCTTATATATATTTAGATCTAAATGCTCTTGTATAAGTATTTCAGTTGGTGAATATTTAGCTATTTCATCTAAAATAATTGATAAATCCAATATAGAATCGGTACAGTTAAATTCACCGGTTGATATATCCGAGCAACATAGTGAAAAAGAATTTTTAATATTATCTATATATATTGACATTATATAATTATTTTTATTTTCTTCTAAAAATGAAGAATCGGTATATGTTCCAGGTGTAATTATCTTTATAATACCTCTTTTTACAAGTCCCTTAGCACTATCTGGATCTTCAAGTTGTTCGCATATTGCAACCTTATAACCTTTTCCAACTAATCGACCTATATAAGAATTTGCGGCATGAAATGGAACTCCACACATAGGAGCCCTTTTTTCAAGACCACAATCCTTCCCTGTAAGAACTAATTCTAATTCACGTGATGCAAGCTCAGCATCGTCAAAAAACATCTCATAAAAATCTCCAACCCTAAAAAAAAGAATGCAGTCCTTACAACTTTTCTTAACATCTAAATATTGTTGTAACATAGGAGTTAATCCCAATAGTAAAACCTCCGTTCTTTAAATAAAACTAAATATTATCTATAATTCTTTTCCTTCTAAAGAAAATGATCTTGCTTTAATTATTTTTACATCAACTAATTTGCCAATATGTTCTGAATTTCCAACGAAGTTAACAAGCTTACCTGTTCTAGTTCTTCCAGTTAATTTCGTAATATCATTTTTACTAAAACCCTCGACTAGAACTTCCTCTGTTTTATTTTCATATTCAGCGTTTTTCTTACTGCAGGATTCATTTATTACTTTAACTAATTTTTCAAATCTCTGATGCTTTACATCCTCGGGGATATGATCTTTCATTTCCTTAGCAGGTGTACCTTCTCTTTTTGAATACAAAAATGTAAATGCAGAATCATATTCGATTTCTTTCGCAAGGCTTAAAGTATCTTCAAAATCTTCATCTGTCTCGCCAGGAAAGCCTACTATTATATCTGTAGTTATTGATACCTTTGGTATAGTTTGCTTTATGTCATGAACCAATTTTAAATATTGTTCCCGTGTATATCTTCTATTCATTTTTTTTAATATTTTAGTAGAACCCGATTGAACAGGCAGATGAATATGTTCACAAACCTTATCACATTCATTAACAGCATCTATAACATCTTTTGTTAAATCCTTAGGATGTGATGTCATAAATCTGATTCTTTCAAGTCCTTCAATTTTATTTATTCTCCTCAAAAGATCGGCAAAGGTTATTTTGGGTTCTAATCCTTTGCCATACGAATTTACATTTTGTCCAAGGAGAGTTATTTCCTTATAACCTTTAGATATAAGATTTTTAATTTCTTTTTCTATATTTTGAGGTTCTCTGCTTCTCTCCCTGCCCCTCACATAAGGGACTACACAATAAGTACAGAAATTATTGCATCCATACATTATTGTAACAAAAGCCTTAACATCACTTTTTCTATCTATAGGGATACCTTCAATTATCCCATCTTCTGTATCTTGTATTTCAATTAATGATGTTCTATTCTGTTTTACTGTACTTAAGTATTCAGGAAATTTATATGAATTATGGGTACCAAAAATTATATCTACAAAAGGAAATTTTTTTATAAGTTTTTCAGCCATACCTTTTTGCTGCATCATGCATCCACATACAGCTATTATAAGTTCATGTTTTTTCTTTTTAAGAGACTTTAATGCTCCAATATTGCCATATACTTTAAGTTCAGCGTTTTCTCTAACACAGCATGTATTAAAAATTATAAGATCAGCATCTTCTTTTATATCTGTTCTATCATATCCGATCTTTTTAAGTATACCAGATAACTTTTCAGAATCTTCTTCATTCATTTGACATCCGTAGGTAGCAATAAAGAATAGTTTTTTTTCTGAATTATTTGTCATATTGTTTATAACCTCCAATAGTCTTATGTTCACACTGTATTATAACATAATATTTAATTTAAAATAATGTTTTGTATTTTTTTGTTTACATTTTTTTAATTAACATAATAATTAATACGTCAATATTAAAAAATTATAATATTTTTTTAAATTTTGTAAGGATATTAAAATATTTTGTAGAATATATATATTATAGACTTATATCTAAATTTAAATATTAGGAGGTATTTTTATATGAATGTACATTTTTCAAAAAGAGCAGAAGGATTAAAAGCTTCAGAGATTAGAGAACTTTTAAAACTTACTGAAATGCCTGAAATAATCTCATTTGCAGGAGGCTTGCCCGCTCCTGAATTATTCCCTGTCTCAGAAATGATAGATGTTTGCAAAAATGTTTTTTTGAATGATGGGGAATCTGCTTTACAGTACAGTTCTACAGAAGGGTGTAAAGAACTAAGGGAAATAATTGCAAAAGAAAGAATGGCTGCTGCCAAAGTTAACACAACATATAATAATATCGCAATTACAACTGGATCCCAACAAGCAATAGAATTTTCCGCTAAAATATTTGTAAATGAAGGAGATACCATAATATGTGAAAGTCCAAGCTATCTTGGAGCACTAAATGCATTTAAAGCATATAATCCAAACTTTGTTGAAGTTCCTATGGATGAAAACGGTTTAATAGTTAGTGAATTAGAAAAGATTTTAAAATCAACCTCTAATGTAAAGCTAATATATACCATTCCAGATTTTCAAAATCCTACTGGTAAAACTTTACCTGACGATAGAAGAGAGGCTATTGCAAAACTTGCTGCCGAATATAAAGTTCCAGTAGTAGAAGATAGTCCATATGGAGATCTTATATTTGAAGGAACTAGGCATCCATCAATCAAGAGCTTTGATAAAGATGGATGGGTAATTTACTTAGGTACATTTTCAAAAACTTTCTGTCCAGGATTAAGAATTGGATGGATATGTGCTTCACCTGAAATACTAGAAAAATATATAATAGTTAAACAAGGTGCTGACCTTCAAGGTAGTACATTGGATCAGAAAATTACTGCTCAATTTATGAAAGAATACAACTTAGATTTGCACATCAAAGATATAATAAAAGTATATGATAGACGCAGAAAGTTAATGCTTAGTAGTATAGATAAATATTTCCCAAAAAATACATCGCATACTAATCCATGTGGTGGCTTATTCACATGGGTTAAATTAAAAGATGGATTAGATGCTGCCGAAATATTAAAAGATGCATTAAAAGAAAATGTTGCATATGTTCCTGGAGGTGCCTTTTTCGCTAATGGAGGTCATCCTAATTACTTCAGATTGAATTATTCCTGTATGAGTGATGATAAAATAGTGGAAGGAATCAAGCGACTTGGTAAAGTTCTTTCTAAATATTGTTAATATATGAATAATAAAACATACTAAAAAACTCCTTTCAGGTTAAACTATTCCTAAAAGGAGGCGTTAATATGTATGATGTAAAAGATCCAGAACAAAATAAAGAAGATAAAAAGTATTTAAGATCTAATTGTATATGTGACAGAAGCTATTTTAGTGGTCTTCCTTGTGAAGGTATGTTTGAACTCAAGTCCGTACATGTACCCATTGAAACTTCTTTGAAATAAACTGTAACAATTTATAAAATAAAAACATAGCCTTAAGTTTATAAAGGCTATGTTTTTATTTTCCACTTATATCTCTCATTTTCAATCTCAAAACCCATTTGTTTATATAAATTTAGTGCTATATAATTAGAATTATTTACTTTTATCTTCACATTATTAAATCCATTACATATTACAATCTTCAATAAATATGTCAATAAACATTTGCTGTATCCTTTACCTCTATATTCTTTTAATATACCAAAGTTAACTATAATCGGCACATTTTCCTCTAGTATTATTTGACCATATCCGATATAAGTATTTCGTTTTTTTATGAATATAGCCCCTTTTTTTAAATAATAGCTCTGCATTTCATCAAAATAGATATCATCTAAACTAAGAGGAACTCTAGTATTATTTTTAAATATTTCATTTTGTATTAAGCATCTTTTCTTCTCATCTTTACCAATTTTTAAAATATCAAAATTTATATCTTCCTTAATTGCTATGGGTATATTATGATCTAAATTTAAATTTAATATCAAAGTACCATCTACTGTTTCAAAACCTATATTTTTTAAAATATTAAAATTAAAACCATTATTTTGGCAAGTATAATAAAATGTAGAGTTCTTTTTAAGTCTATTTACAATATATTTATAAGGATCAATTAATTCTATATTAATTGAATTACTAATATTCATAGCATTTATTGTATAAACATTTCTATAACTATAATTAGCATCACACCATATATACCCTATATACTTAAAATTATATGAAAGCAATTTAACTCTTCTTCTCAAAAAAACCTTATTAGTAAAACTACCATTATCATACATTTTAAAAAAGTCCATATTCAAAAGATTAAAATGATCGTTATTTTCATTCAGTTTTCTGAATTCATTTAAGTTTTTTTTATTTAAAGTCATAATTTTATACATTATAAATATCCTCTTAATAATCCCAAATATAGTTATATTAATAAATCAAGTATAATTCTTAATTTTTTACAAGTCAAATTCATTTATAATTATCAATATATTTCAAATAGTTCTCTAAAAATTCATTTTGTAATTCATCGTATTTTATTAGTCTTATGAGTTTATGAGTGTATTTTTGTTCACTTAAGTTCTTGTTTTTTATATATCTCTTTCGTCCAAGCTTCCAAAATTTATGGGGAAATATAATTAAGGATAGCATGACTTCAAGTTCTTCTTTATTTAATTTATTAATTGAACTGTATGCTTCTATCAATTTTAATGCCTTATAAAAATCCCATTCATAATTCTTTTTAAACATTAACCGTCTAATTAATTTTCCAAGATCGTTCACATGTAAATCTATAACTATACTATCTAAATCTATTATATAATAATTATGATTTTTTTTGATTATATTTTGGTAGTAAAAACTATCATGGCATATAGCTCTACTTAAACTTGATTTTCTCGATAATCTATAATATTCTGAGGTATTTAAAAAATGTAACGATATGATACCCTTATTATACATACTATGTATATATTTTTTGTACATAATATCAAAGTGCGTCTTTAATTTCTTATTTTCTATTATATTTTCAAACTTTTCGAGATCATGTAAACACTTGATAAATATGTTATTCCAGTTCTTAAGATTGTTCCTTATCTTAAATGAGCTCATATCTATTTTGCTCGTAGCTATATGATATCTTGCAAGTAGTTTGACGCATTCAATTGCTTCATGAATATCATTTAAATTACATTCTTGTCCATCTATCCAATCTGTAACATAAAACAATAAATTCTTAAATTTCACATAACTATGACCATCATTAGTTTTATAATACCTCGCAGTATTATAAAAGCCATTATTTAAAAGTTCTTCAACTAATAAGCTCCCATTATAGGGCTTATTTTTACCATGCTTAAGTTTTTTTAGACAAACATTCCCATCTGAGGTTTTAATCTTATAAACGCTTCTAACTTTTTTTATATCTAAAATACAAAAATTATATCTCTTAAGTATTCTATTTACCATTTTCTTTTCTTTCTCAGATATATAAATGCTATCCTTACTTTCATCCATAAATATTTACCCATCCACAATTATTTCTCTAGTAAAGTATATTATTCAGAATAAAAATTATTACATATAATAAAAGACCATCCTTATGATGATCCTTTATATATCTAACGCTTTAACTGATACTGGTTGTTCAAATATTCCCCTTTTAACCTCTGTAGCTGTCATATTTTTGGCATTTAGTTTCTCCGTCATATAGTTACATGCATTCCATGGATTTATTCTATTACCACACGTAAATACATCAACAGCTGCATATCCAAGCTCTGGCCATGTATGAATTGTTAAATGGGACTCAGATATTATTACAACTCCACTAACACCTTGAGGACTAAATTTGTGAAAAGCAACCTCTCTTACTTCAGCACCAGCTTTTAAAGCCGAATCAACCATCAATTTTTCTATAAACTCTTTATTATTTAAAATTTCTGAACTACATCCATAAATTTCTGCTAAAATATGTCGTCCTAATTCATTCATCGCCTATGTCTACCTCCTTATATAGAAATGTAACAATTAAATTTTATCAAAAATTATAAAAAAGTCAATATATATAGTCATTATTTTGAAAATATATGTATAAAACTCTATTTACTTAGATATATCTCTCAATTTCTATAAAAATATATAAAAAATGCGTGATATTTTATAATACACGCATTTTAGTAAAAATATTATATTTAGGAGTACAGATTTATATTTCATCAACCTCTTTTATGCTAAGACCTATTTTTTTATCTACTTTATTTACATCAAGTATTTTAGCTTTTATTTTTTGTCCTATTTCTAAAGCATCATCAGGCTTATTTATTCTCTTATGGCTTATTTGTGATATATGAACTAAAGCATCTACTCCAGGTTCTAGTTCTATAAATGCGCCAAAGCTGGCAAATCTTACAACCTTACCTAAAACAATACTTCCTACTGGATATTTTATATCAACATTATTCCACGGATCATCTATGAGTTTTTTAATTGAAAGCGATAATTTCTTTTTATCTTTATCTATATCGAGTATATATACTCTTACCTTCTGACCTATTTTTAAAACATCTTCAGGCTTTTCAACCCTGCCCCAACATATTTCAGAAACATGTAAAAGACCATCTATACCTTGAACATCTACAAAGGCTCCGAAGTTTGTAATTCTTTTGACTTCTCCTTCTACAATCGTGTCTTTTTGTAAAGACTCCCATGTGGCCTCTTCCTTTTTGACTCTTTCCTCTTTTAATATTTTTCTTCTAGATGCTACTATTCGTGTACTTTTTCTTTTTTCTTCAAATTCAATTATTTTTACATCCAATTCTTTATCAATGTACTTTGAAAGATCTTCCACATGAAACAGTTCCACATGTGATGCTGGAATAAATACTCTTATTCCGTTATAATTTGCAACTAATCCACCATTTACGGATTCTTTAACTAAAATATTCAAAGTAGATCCATTTTCGAAAGCTTCTTTAACTTCTTTATAAGCTTTTTCTCTTTCAATTTCTATCTTAGACAGGACAACATTTCCATTTTCATCCTTTCTTCTTATAACTTTTACCTTCATTTTTTGATCAACTGATATTAAATTTCTTAAATCTTCATTCTCTGATTTTGTAACCTCTGATTTTGGTAGTACACCATCTACTTTATATCCTATATTAAGAAAAGCCTCTTTCTCACTTACAGAGATAACAGTTCCTTCTATTATCTTGCCAACTATTATTTGATTATCATTTTTTTCCATATAGGCTAGCTGCTCGTTAACCTCTACATTATTATCTTGACTCATTTTTACAATTGCCTCCTTTATTATCCAATCTGGTGTTGAAGCTCCTGCTGTAACACCTACAACTTTTGTTTTTATATTAATTATATCATCAGGCATTTCTCCTGAATTTTCGACATGAATAGTATTAATACAGTTACTTTTACATATTTCGTACAACTTAGTAGTATTCGAACTATTTCTTCCACCAAGTACAACCATTAGGTCAACCTTTTTAGATAATTCTCCTGCAGACTTTTGTCTGAGTTCTGTAGAACTACATATAGTATTAAAAGCTATAAATTCTTTGCATTTTTTAGAAACTATAGCCAAGACATTATCCCAATTACTTTGTTTTTCAGTAGTTTGAGAAACAATACATAATTTATTAGGAAGTTTTTCAAGATTACTTCCATTCCTTGATATTATAGCCCTATTATCACACCATCCATTGATACCAATAACTTCTGGGTGAGTTTCATCTCCTACTATTAATATTGAATATCCTTTATTATAATATTTAAAAACTTTTTTATGTATGCTTGAAACATATGGACAAGTCGCATCTATTATAGTATTAAACCTAGATTTTAATAAGTTCATTACATCTTTCGATACACCATGTGAACGTATTATAATAATATCATCAGATTTAAGAGTATTTATATCACTTAAATTTATAGAATATATACCCTCACTTTCTAAGTATTTTACAACATCCGTATTATGTATCAAAGGACCAAGTGTATATATTTTCCTATCAAATTTCTTTTGAGTATTTAATGCTTCATCCACCGCCCGCTTAACTCCAAAGCAAAAACCTGCTTTACTTGCAAGTATAACCTCTACATTCATATAAAACTCACCTTCAATTGGATTTTATATAATCCATTATATATTTTGACATCATATCAACTACTTCATTTATATCTAATCTTGAAGAATCTATTTCTATTGCATCTTGAGCTTTCTTAAGTGGACTTAATTTTCTATGTGAATCTATGTAATCTCTCTTTATTATATCATTTAAAATTTTATTATACTCAACATTAATTCCTTTTTCCTTAAATTCCTGAAACCTCCTCCTAGCTCTTTCTCTAATATCTGCAGTTAGAAAAAATTTAATATCTGCATCTTTTAAAACTACAGTACCAATATCTCTGCCATCCATTACAACATCATATTCATTAGAGATATCACGCTGCAATCTTACAAGTATCTCCCTAAGTTCGGGTATAGAGGCATAGTTTGAAACAGCATTGGTTACATTAATACTTCTAGTATCTATACTTACATCCTCATCATTAACTATTATATTCTCACCTTTAAACCTTATTTTAAGTGATTTTGCAAGTTCACATACAGATTTTACATCTGTGTGTGATATTTTATTCCTCATTGCAATTAAAGTAATTGCCCTATACATTGAACCCGTGTTAATATAAACCAAATCAAACTTACTAGCTACAATACTTGCAATAGTGCTTTTCCCCGCTCCAGCAGGGCCATCAATTGCTATAGATATATGCAAAACATTATTCCGCCTTTCTAAATTTAATACTAATTCTAAATGTACAATTATTATTATTCTATAAAAAAATATGAAATCCTTTATTTATAATTACAAATATACTATAATTCGATCAAACTAATTCCAGCTAAATATCCTGTCGATAATGCTATTTGTATATTGAATCCGCCAGTAAATGCATCAACATCTATAATTTCTCCTGCAAAATATAAATTATCTATTATTTTTGATCGCATTGTTGATGGATCTATTTCCTTAGTATTTATCCCTCCACTAGTAACTATAGCTTCATCTATTGGTCTACATCCTTTTATAGTTAAAGGTAATCCCTTAAGTAAATCAACTAAATCTATTCTTTCCTCTTTTTTTATGAGGTTTACTTTCTTATTGGGATCTATCTTTGAAAGCATTATTACAGTATCTATAAGTTTTCTTGGAAGGAGATCATCTAATGAATTTTTAAAATCTTTATTTATATACTTCTTGAAATCTTTTTGTATTCTTTTATCAAGTTCATTTCTCGATATTGCAGGTTTTAAATCTATAACTGCTCTCAATTTTTTCTGTTTACCAACCTCTCTACTCATACTTAAAACTATGGGTCCTGATATTCCAAAGTGAGTAAACAACATCTCTCCAAAATCTTCACAAATAACTCTATTATTTTTCAAAATCTTAAGCTCAATATTCTTAAGAGAAAGACCTTGAAGATTTTTCACCCATTCTTCATTTATTTCAATAGGTACTAAAGCCGGTGTTATATCTGTTATTGTATGTCCTAAATCTTTAGCAAATTTGTATCCATCTCCACTTGATCCTGTTTGTGGATATGACATTCCACCCGTGCACAAAATAAAAAAATCTGCTTTTAGTATTTCACCATTTTTAAGCTCTACTCCTATTATTCTATTCTTATTACAAATAAATTTACTCACACTCGTATTTAACATTATATCAACATTGTTTTGTTTAAGACTTTTTTGGAGTGCAGAAATTATATCTGAAGATTTATCAGATAGAGGAAATACTCTGTCGCCTCTTTCAATTTTAAACTTAACACCTAATTTTTCGAAAAAATCTATAGTATTTTCATTAGTAAAAGTGTATAATGCACTATATAAAAAATTTGGATTGCCCGGTATATAATTAAAAAACTCACTTATATCCTTACTATTTGTTATGTTACATCTTCCTTTACCTGTTATATATAGTTTCTTGCCTAATTTTTCATTCTTTTCTATCAATATTGTCTTGTATTTTTGGGAGGCATTTATTGCAGCCATCATTCCTGCTGGACCTCCTCCAATTACTACAGTTGTTAACATCTATTCACCACCAAAATGAATTTAATAATATAAAGTTAGTATCTTTAATATATTAATATAATAGGATAATAAAACAATAAATTCAATATTGTATCCTCAAATTGCGAAATTTCTATTAATATAACTCAAACTTAAAGAAGGTGGATTTGGGATTACATCCCCAAATCCACCTTCTTTAAGTTTAAAATTAAATAGTTTTAAATCAATCCTTGTGAATGCATAGCATCTGCAACCTTTACAAATCCTGCTATATTAGCTCCAGCTACTAAATTATATCCAAAACCATATTCTTCTGCTGCATTCTTACAATTGTTGTATATGTTAATCATTATCTGATGAAGCTTAGCATCAACTTCCTCAGCTGTCCATGATAATCTCTCACTATTCTGTGCCATTTCAAGAGCTGAAGTTGCAACTCCTCCTGCATTTACAGCCTTTGAAGGTCCTACAATTAATTCATTATCTTGGAAGTACTTAACAGCCTCATTTGTACAAGGCATATTAGCAACTTCACAAACAACTTTTATTCCAGCTTCAACTATTTTTTTAGCATCTTCTATCTTTATATCATTTTGAGTAGCAGCTGGCATTACAATATCAACTTTAACTCCCCAAGGTTTTTCTCCCTTAAAGAATTTAACACCAAATTTATCAGCATAATCCTGTACTTTATCTCTTCCTGATGCACGCATTTCAAGCATGTAATCAATCTTTTCACCAATTACTCCTTCTGGATCATAGATATATCCATCAGGACCTGAAAGTGTTACAACTTTTCCACCAAGTTCGGAAACTTTTTGACATATTCCCCATGCAACATTTCCAAATCCTGATGCAGCAACAGTCTTTCCTTTAAGACTTGTTCCCTCATGCTTAAGCATCTCTTCACAATAATAAGTTGCACCAAATCCTGTAGCTTCTGGTCTTACTAAACTTCCACCATATGAAAGACCTTTACCTGTAAGAACTCCATTTTCAAATGCCCCTCTTATTTTTCTATATTGTCCATACAAGTATCCTATTTCTCTTCCACCAACACCAATATCACCTGCTGGGACATCGACATCTGGACCTATATGTCTATACAATTCAGTCATAAAACTCTGACAAAATCTCATTACTTCTGCATCTGATTTTCCTCTTGGATCGAAATCTGAACCACCTTTTCCTCCTCCAATTGGAAGACCTGTTAATGAATTCTTAAGTATTTGTTCAAAACCTAAGAATTTAATTATTCCAATATAAACTGATGGGTGAAATCTTAATCCTCCCTTGTAAGGTCCTATAGCACCATTAAACTGTACTCTAAAGCCTCTATTAACCTGTACTTTTCCATTATCATCAACCCAAGGAACTCTGAACATTATTTGTCTCTCAGGTTCACAAAATCTCTCTAAAAGGTTTTCTTCAATGTACTCAGGATGTTTTTCAAGTACTGGTCCAAGTGAACTTAATACTTCTTCAACTGTTTGCAAAAACTCTGGCTCATTAGAATTCTTTTTCTTTACTTTCTCAATTACACCATCAATATAAGTTTTAACACTTTCATTTGTCATTTTATAATACCCTCCCTTGGCATTTTATGCATTATTTTATAATGCATATGTATATAAATTAGTTCTATATTCAATATATTCTATATAAACATCAGTTATCCTTTTTTATTTTTAAAAAAATCTTAAATTTTTAAAAAATTCTTTCATAGAAAAACAAAAATAAATAAATGTTTTTTGTTAGTCTTTTTCTTTAAATGAATAGACCTGATAATTCCCCCACATTTTTTCTAAATCAGCAAATGTAGTGGAAATTTTCTCTTTTTCTCTTAATCCAACTGCAATTATTAATGCATTTATCACACTTAAAGGTGCAACTAATGAATCAACGAAGGAAGCCATATTACTCTGAGCTATTAATGTATAATCAGCTCTTGCAGCAAGTGGTGAAAGTAAACTGTCTGTTATAGCTACAACCTTAGCACCTCTACTTTGTGCAAAATTCAATGATTCTACTGTTCTTGCTGCATAACGTGGGAAACCTATTCCTATCACCAAATCATCTTCACTTAAATTTATAAGCTGCTCAAAGATATCACTTATACCATAAGCAACAACCTTTACATTATCTAAAATCAGATTTAAATAAAATCCCAAAAATTCTGAAAGGGCAGTTGAACTTCTAAGACCTATTATATATATTCTCTTGGCGGCAAATATACTATTTACAACATCTTCGAAAGTCTTATGATTTATTTTTTCAAGAGTTGCTCTTATATTTTCCATATCAGACTTAAGAACTCCCTTTAATGCACTTTCTTTTGTAACAAAATCATTGGATAATTCTATCCTCTGTACAGTAGTAAGTTTATTTTTTATAAGTTCTTGAAGTGCTTTCTGTAATTTAGGATAACCAGTAAAACCTAATTCATTTGCAAATCTAACAACTGTCGATTCGCTAACCCCAACACTTATTCCTAACTTTGCAGCTGTCATAAATGCTGCTTTATCATAATGTTTTAAGATATATTCTGCTATTAATTTCTGTCCTTTACTTAATTTAGGGAATTTAACCTGTATGGTTCTCATTAGATCCTTCCTGTTATTCTCTTCCATAATTATTCAGTCCCTTCTTTATATTCAACTTTTTTGCAATATTTATTTCATTTTAACATTTATTGAAACAGTTTTCAATAGATTATTCATTATCGTATACTACTTTTCTTTATAAATATTTATAATATATTTACCGCCATTTTCAGAAATTCCAAAAATAAAACCATATTCCCCTAAATTTTTATTTAAGAAATCTGTGATTTTATACATATCTTCATAATGACTAAATTCTTTTGATGCTATTAATTCTAATTCGTCTTGCATTTTTTCACCTCCGAACAATTTTTTCAGCTGATACTAAGAAAGGAGTATTAATTACTTTCTGCTTCTTAAACTATTAACTTCCTGTTCACATAAATAACGCCATTCACCTTCCTTAAGATCACCAAGTTTTATATTTCCTATCTGTACTCTTTTTAAACTTATAACCGGATGACCTATTTTAATGCACATCTTTCGTATTTGCCTTTTTTTCCCTTCATGAATAGTTATTTTAACATTAGAAGACTTCCTATTATTCTTTATAATCTTAAATTTAGCATTCGATGTTATAAATCCATCTATATTTATACCACTTTCAAATTTTTTTATATCTGATTCGTCTGGATTTCCTTCAATCATAGCCAGATATACTTTATTCTTTTCTTCTCTTGGGTGAATCACTCTGTTATATATATCCCCATCATTTGTAAGAAGTATCAATCCAGAAGTATTATAATCCAGTCTACCTATAGGATATATTCTCTCTTTTATATCTATTAAATCTATTATTGTACTTCTTCCTCTTTCATCACTCACGCTGGATAAGTAACCTTCAGGCTTATTTAATGCAATATAAACCTTAGATACCTCATTTTTAATAATTTTCCCATCCAGTCTAATTTCATCTTTCTGTGGATCAATTTTTACTCCAAGTTCTTTAATTATGCCACCATTTACTGTGACCCTACCATTAAGTATAATTCCTTCACACTTTCTTCTAGAAGCTATTCCACAGGCTGCCATATATTTTTGAAGTCTTTCCCTCATAAAATTCTCTCCCCATCGTGAATTTTAAAAAAGAGATTATTTTTAAATAATCTCTTTTTAATATACTATTCAACTTCTTGTATACTTATCTGTCTTACATGTTTAGTATGGTTCCAATCCTTATTATTCTTGCCTATTATGCCCTGGATAGTTATCGGAACCCATGTTAAAGTGTAAATTCCATATAATAGATACCATACAAATAATTTTAAGAAGTATTTATTTTTCATAGTTCCAAGTCCAATTATAAAAATACCCAAATAAACTAAATTGCCTATCATTATCTGATTAAAAGTTGGTGTTGAACCAAATACATAGGAAAATACAACCATATTCAAGGAGTAAACAGCAAAAACAACAAACATAACCTTAGATAATTTCTTTTCAAGCAGCATTACAAAAGGAGTAAACAAAAAACCAAGTATGCTAAATATTTTCCATATTATAGGTGAAAACAAATAATTTATAACAAAAATATTCAATCCATGTTCTGCATTATTTTGAAGTAAGGTTAATATAGCTGACAAACACGTGAGTAAAGTTATAAATGGCTGAAATGTATAAAATGCACAATCTAATGCTGTGAAACTTCTATCCTTTATAGATTTTTTTATAAGCTTAAAGAAAAATCTAGAGGATACATCAGCAAAACCTTTCATCCATCTCTTTCTTTGATTCCATGATTGTTTTAATGTTATAGGTTTTTCATCGTAAACTATAGCATTATGTGCCCATCCAACTTTGTGCCCATGAAGAACTAATTTACATGTAAATTCTAAGTCTTCTGTAAGGCAAGTAGCTCCCCAGCCTAATTTTTTCAATATTTCCACATCCATACAAAAGCCTGTACCACCTATTTGATTAGATAATCCTAGGTTTGACCTTGCAAGCTGAAATAGTCTATTAGCAGTCCAAAATGATATTGAATATGATTCTGTTATCCATGAATCATCAGGATTTTTACTATCTATGTACCCTTGAACAACTTTATAGCCTTGAACAAGCTTGTAATTCATCTCTTTTAAGAAATTCTTAGATACAAGATTGTCAGCATCAAAAATTGCTATTGCATCATACTTTCTGTCCATCTTAAAAATTCTATCGAACATCCACTCCAGAGCACAACCTTTTCCTCTTTTATCAGGTACATGCCTCTCATGCACATCTACGCCACATTCTCTTGCAATTTTTGCTGTGTTATCAGTGCAATTATCTGCAACTACAAATATATCATACAACTCATCAGGATAGTCTATATCCTTTAAACTTTCTATTATATTTGATATGACCATTTCTTCATTATGAGCTGCTATTATCATAGCAAATGTATTTTTAGGTGCACATTTTTCAACACCTTTGTCTTCTTTTTTATACAGTCCGCATAAAGAAAGTATTAAATAATACATTGTTATTAAAAAGACTATTATTTGAAAAATAGCTGTAGAATTAAAAATAAATTCTTTCATTATAAAAATCCTTCCTTCAAGATTCTTTCATACATATACATAAAACATCGTATATCATAATATCACAATTTTTTTATCGATGTGTGTTTATCGCAATTTTCTGATTATTGCTATCTCATATTTTATTATTCACTCTATAAGATAAATATATTTTTCAATGCAATTTAAATCCACATTATGTTATAATCTAATTGAAACAAATGTATTCTATATTAATTTATCCAAAATGCATTAAATATATTAATTATATTTCAATATGAAAGGTTGTGCTAATATGGAAAAAATTATCGACTGTAGCGGATTAAAATGTCCGGAACCAGTTATCAGAACAAAACACTTTTTTGACTCAATAGAACAGGGAGAAGCTACCATAATAGTAGACAACGACGTAGCCAAAAACAATATATCCAAATTTTCTAAAAATAATGGTTTCAAATACAGTATATCAAGCAAAAACAATATGTTCTATATAAAAATAATTAAGGATAACTGTCAATGTGACTCTATAAAAACTAACGAAAAACCATTAATAGTAATCAGCAGCGATAAACTTGGCAATGGTAATGATGAACTTGGTATAACTTTAATGAAAAGTTATCTATATGCATTATCAGAAAATGACACCTTACCATCCGATTTAATTTTCTTAAACGGCGGAGTAAAACTTACATCACATGGTTCTGAATGTCTAAAAAGTATTTTATCATTAAAAGACAAAGGCGTTAATATACTAAGTTGTGGGACATGTCTTGACTTTTATAATTTAAAAGACAAATTAGCCGTAGGTGAAATCACAAATATGTATACTATAGCTGAAAAAATGAATTCAGCATCTAATACAATAAAACTTTAATTACATACAAGTCTGCTTACAAGTATATTTACAAAGCAGACTTTATGCTTATTCCACATTATTGTATACTTCAGGTCTTAGATGTTTCAAAAGTGGAAGGGATTTTCTTACTTCATCTATATAATCCAAATCTATTTCTCCTACTAATACATTTTCTTTTTCATCTAATCTATGAGTAATCTCACCCCATGGATTTACTATAAGTGAATTTCCATATGAAACATAAGAATAAGATGTATTTCTAGCCGGAGAAACCCCCACAATATATATTTGATTGTCTAAAGCTCTTGATTTAAATAATATTTCCCAGTGTGCAGGACCTGTTGTCATATTAAATGATGCTGGTACAAATACTATTTTTGCACCATTCATTGCCATTGTCCTCATTAATTCTGGAAACCTTATATCATAACATATCTCAACTCCTATTTTCCCCCACTTTGTATCTATAATTGTAGCTTTATCTCCATGTGATAATACCTGTGATTCCTTAAATTTAACCTTACCTTTTATATCTACGTCAAACAAATGTGCCTTTCTATGTTTACCAATCATATTACCTTTGTCATCAAAAACAAAACATGTATTATATACTCTGTCCTTATCTAGCTCTGGAATAGATCCTCCTACAACATATACACTATTATCCCTAGCTACATTTGAAAGCATTCTTATAGTATCACCATTTGGAAACTGTTCAGAATACTCTCTGAAATGTTTAATATTATATGGACAATTAAACATTTCTGGAAGTACTACTATTTCAGCACCTTGTAAAATAGCTTTTTCCATTATCTCTTTTGCCTTCTTTATATTGTCCATTTTAGATGTCTTAACAGTCATCATTTGACACATGCCTATTTTAAGTTTCACCATCAATCATCCCCTTATTAGAGTTATATTACTTTACATTATAGTTTACTACCAATATTTATTCAATTGAAATTTATAACATTGACATTTATCAGTAGTATTATATACTACAATATATGATACATACCATTTTTTTATAAAGGAGACCTTAGAATGCAAACTAAACAAAACCAATTTTCCAGGACAGAACTACTTCTTGGAAAACCAGCTCTAGAAAAATTAAATAATAGTACAGTTGCGATATTTGGACTTGGCGGAGTTGGAAGTTTCTCTTTTGAAGCTTTAATAAGAGGTGGAATAAGCCATTTAATCCTTGTAGATGATGATACAGTCTGCCTTACAAATATAAATAGACAAATACACGCAAACCATGACACCATTGGCAGCCCTAAAGTTGATGTTATAAAAGAAAGAGCCTTAAAGATAAACCCTGATTGCATTATAGAAACATATAAGACTTTTGTAAAAGAAGATAATATAAATGAAATAATTCCTGATAATGTTGATTATGTTATAGATGCAATTGATACAGTATCCTCCAAGATAGCTCTGGTAGTTTGGTGCAAAAAACATGACATTAATATAATAAGCTGCATGGGAACCGGGAATAAACTTGACCCGACTAAATTTAAAATAGCAGATATCTATAGTACAAAGATATGTCCATTAGCAAAAGTTATGAGGCATGAACTCAGAAAAAGGGGTGTACAAAATTTGAAGGTACTATATTCAGAAGAAATTCCATTAACCCCTAAATGTGATGTTATAACATGCAAAGAAGGTTGTGTATGCTCTGGAGGAAGTAAAAAATGTCTTGCAAAAAGGCAGATACCTGGAAGCATATCATTTGTCCCTCCAGTTGCAGGTATGATAATTGGCGGGGAAGTAATAAAAGACATATTAAAAATCCATAAATAATATGGGTTTTTAATATGTTAAATTAGCTTATTAATTTATAGCTTCATTTACTTTAGAGTATAAGAACTCACAGAACTTAATTAAATCTTCTTCTGAATCAAAAGTTCCTTGTGCACTTTTATCCTTTCCTCCACCTTTTCCATTAAATTCTTTAATATACTCCTTAAACAATTTTCCACATTTTATATCATAACTAGTATTGTTTTCAAAGATAATTTTTTTGTCAACTATCGAACTCAATATGAAAATACCGTTTATCCTGCCGAGTGCACTCCCAATGAGTTTGACCTGTTCAAATGTCATAAATTCAAAATTTTTAAGTATAATATCAGAACACATACTATTTATTATTTTTTCAGCTTCCTTATCTGCAAATATCTTATTTAATTTATTGACTTGTTTTTTCAAATCTTCTATCTCTTTAGACTGTTTTTGAACCTTATCCAGTATTTCAGATTCATCTACTGAAAAATATTTTCCCAAATTATTTACTATATTATGTTTTATCTGTATATCTTTTAGTGCTCTATTTCCACATTTAACATATATTCTGGTCATTCCTTTATATCTTTCGGTTTTAATTATCTTTACAATACCAATTTCTCCTGTTCTAGCTACATGAGTTCCACAGCAGGGACAACAATCCATATCCTTAACTTCTACTATTCTTATCTCATTTTCGCCTTCTTTAACTTTCTTCCTTATTGGAAAATTTTCAGCCTCTTCTCTCGAAACTATACAAGTGTGGAATTCTCTATCTTTATATATGTACGAATTAACTTCATCCTCAGCCCTTTTCACCATATCATCTGTCATATGTTCTATGTCTGTATCTAAAGTTAAATATTCATCACCCATATGAAATCCCTTATTATTTCCACCAAATAATTTAAGTATTGCTCCAGATAAAATATGTTCTCCTGCATGCTGCTGCATATGATCAAATCTTACATTAAAATCTATTCTACATAAAACATTTTTATTTTTAGGTGCTTCTTTCATATGATGATATATAATATCATCCTTTTCTGAAACATGGTGTACAGGAATTCCATCTATTTCACCTATATCTGATGGTTGTCCTCCACCTTCTGGATAAAATATAGTTTTATCCAGTACTACAAGCACTTCTTTATCATTATTTATGATATCAACTACTTGAGCTCTGCACTCTTTCAAATACTGATCTTCATAATACAATTTTTCAGTCATCAAAAATCGCTCCCTTCAAAATTAACAGTTATTTATATTTTAACTTCTTAATATATAATTTTCAAGAAAAGCTATTCTTTATAAATTATTCTAGAAAGAAATGACACAATAATTCCAATAATAACAACTCCAGTAACAGTTTCAATCATCACCAGTCCACGTACCAGCATGGAATTTGGCAGTATATCTCCATATCCCAGTGTGGTTATTGTAACTATGCTAAAATAAATAAAATTCCAAAGAGGATATTTAAAAGTTCCATTAGCCACATCTTTAAGTATATATGGACTGTCATCCAAAAATGATACTGAATTTTCCATAATACTACAAAAATAAAAATCTAATGGATAAAAAGTGAACTCCGGGCTAAATATTCTATCTACTATTAAGTAATCCTTAATAAATATATTTATAACCTTGACTTTTTCAAATTTATCTAAATAACTATATTTATAAAGTTTATACTTATCTATATCTTCTTTTTTTTTCGGCGAATAAAGAGAAATTTTTACCTTATACATTTTAGAATTGTTTAAAACAGTTTCTGAAAATCCATCTAGTTTCACATGAGTTATTCCTTTTTGTATAAATACACTATAATAGTAGTTTGACCATAATTGCCCAATAGATCTATCCATTGCAAATACATTTGACCTTTTATTGACAATATCATTTAACTTTACAATTGGTCTTTTATATTCTTCACTTACAATAAGTTCCTTTATAATTTCTCTTAGTTGCTTATTATAAACATTTAATTTTAATTTTTTTTCAAACACATTTATTTTAGTATTTAGACTTATATCACTTTGAAATACAAAAAATTGGCCAGACGACTTATTGGCTATCTTCCAATACACTATTCCAAAAATAATAATTATAACTAGATAAATTAATATCCAGAATTTAAGAAAACTTCTATTACTTTTTTTTATAATAAAACTCATATATAATTCTCCTAAGATAACAGAATCCATATATGAATTTTATTAAAATCACATTAAATTTATAACTATATTTACAATTCTTCTATTTTCTTTCTTGCTATATAATCTGAATCTACATCACTATTTGTATTTTTTAATCTATTTTATACTTCATTGTATTTCCTCCTGTTAGAAATCTATATCATGTCCATAATAGACATATTTTAATATTCTAACTATATCTTCTTCCGCAATTTTAGAAGATTTTACTCTGGTAAAATATTTAGCAGAATCTTGTACGAGCATAAATAAATTATTTTTAAATACGGATTCATCTACTCCTATTTCCTTAAGGCTCCTCTTTATATTAAATTCAGTACTAAACTTTCTTATAAAATTTATAAAATCCTCAATCTTCAAATATTTAGATAATACCTTCAATTTTGATACTATCTTTATATTCCTACTACTATATTCCAAAAAATATGGAAAGATTATAGCATTTACCTCGCTATAACTCAACTTGAATTTAGAACTAATTGATGATGTTACTGCATCGATTAATTCATTATGAACATCATTAAATGCCAATCCTGAAATACACTCATAATTTTGTAATTTTTCTCTAAATTTCATATCATTACTCTTAAAAGATAACGGCAAATATCTAAATATACCCTTAATCGAACTTAAAGCTAAACATCTGGAAATATCATTCAAATTATCATCCATATAACATTGTAGTGCATGAACCATAGCGAGAATTCCTGATTGTGCTACAATATTTGGTGGTACATTAATTGATGTTAAAGGGTCTAAAATAACAATATCTGGTGCAAAGAATGAATTTTTAAACTTCACTCTTGCTTCATTATATTTTAAAGACATTAAAACATTTCCATTGACTCCACTTCCAGTTCCCAAAATTGATGGTATAGTAATAAATTTTAAGTATTTTCGATTTGAAGGTACACATATAGAAGACAGTTTATCAAAATCTATATCCGGTCCTTCATATGCAAGAATTAGTATTTTAGCAGCATCCATAACTGATCCACCACCCAGTGCTACAATTGTATCAGGCTTGAATCTTTTCATTATATCCAGTATTTCATTCATAGTATTTATTTCAAATTCTCGAGTAATTCCCGAAAATGTGCAGACAGGAAATTTTTTAATTTTTAATATATTTTTTACTTTTTTCAATATACAATTTTTAATTAAAGATTCAGCACCAATTAATATGAATGTTTTACCAGTATCTATATTATTTAAATATTGAAGAGCATTTTCACCCATTACTATATAATTTTGCCCAAATGCAAACTTATCCATGTAGACTTTACTCCTTTCCATAAAAATATCTTTTCATACTATAATTATATTCCAAAATTATAGGGTTTATAATTCCAGGCTTAACTTATGCGTAGACCGGGATTTTTAAAATTTAGGCACATTAAAAAATTTTGTAGTAAGTCTTCGCGAAGCGTTCTTAAAAATCTTAGTAGATTATATATGTTTGAGCGCAGTGAGTTTATATAATCTGCTTAGATTGATTTTTTTAAGCGCAAGCTTAGACTTACTAGAAATTTTTTAGATGACGAATTTTGGAAGTGGCAGCTTACGTATAACTTAAGCTTGGAATTACAAATCTCATAATAGCTAAAAAATGATTTGTATTTTTACCTATAACTTATTCATAATAAATAAAAAAAGACTATAAGATCAAATATTTGCCTTATAGCCTTTTTTATCATATTTTAAAAATTTAAATATTATTTAAGTACTGCTCCAGTATTTGCTGAAGTTACCAATTTAGCATACCTCGATAAATAACCTGTTTTTATTTTAAGCTCCGGTTTAAGATAACTTTTTTTTCTTTTCTCAAGTTCATGCTTGTCAACTAATAACTCAAGTTTCTTATTTTTTATGTCTACAAGTATTTTATCTCCTTCTTGTACAAGACCAATCAATCCGCCTTCCATAGCTTCAGGTGAAACATGCCCTATAGATGCACCTCTTGTAGCACCTGAAAATCTTCCATCTGTAATAAGTGCTACATCCTTATCAAGCCCAATACCGGCAATAGCAGATGTAGGAGATAACATTTCTCTCATTCCAGGTCCACCTTTTGGGCCCTCATATCTTATTACAATTACATCGCCTTTATTTATTTGGTTTGAAAATATAGCTTCAACTGCATCCTCCTCTGAATCATATACTCTTGCAGGACCCTCATGTGTCATCATTTCAGGCGCTACAGCGGATTCTTTAACTACTGCACCATCTACGGCAAGGTTTCCCCTAAGTATTGCTATTCCACCTTCATTACTATAAGGTTTTTCAACACTTCTTATAACATCATAATCTAAAACATCATATTCTCTTATATTTTCACCTACAGTCCTGCCTGTAACAGTAAGTTGCTTCTCGTTAATCAACCCTTTTTTTGAAAGTTCATTCATTAAAGCCGGTATCCCGCCTGCAAGATGAAGATCTTCCATATGGTGTTTTCCACTAGGACTCAATTTTATAAGACAAGGTGTCTTTTTGCTTATTTCATGAAATAACTCCAAATTTAATTCAATACCCGCTTCATGTGCTATAGCTGGAAGATGTAAAACTGTATTAGTTGAACCTGCCATTGCCATATCAACTGTTATCGCATTTTTAAATGCATCTAAAGTAAGTATATCCCTAGGACATATATTCTTTTTAATACATTCCATAACTGCCATTCCTGCATACTTTGCAATTTGCTTTCTTTCTCCAGTTTGAGCAAGTGCACTCCCATTAAGTGGCAAACCCATTCCTAGCACCTCAGTCAAGCAATTCATACTATTTGCTGTAAACAATCCAGAACACGATCCACATCCCGGACATGACCTTTTGGCTTCCTCTTCAAGTTCTTCTTCTGTAACATTTCCGCCATTACAAGCTCCAACTTTCTCTATACATGTACTAAAATCTAAAGTTTTATCATTTAATTTTCCAGCTCTCATAGGTCCACCACTTACAACAACAGCTGGTATATTAAGTCTTGCCGCTGCCATAAGCATTCCAGGAACTATTTTATCACAGTTTGGTATAAGTACTAAACCATCAAATCCATGGGCCATTGCCATCGCCTCTATAGAATCTGCTATAAGTTCTCTACTGGCAAGGGAATATTTCATTCCAACATGTCCCATTGCTATACCATCACAGACAGCAATTGCCGGGAACTCTATAGGTGTTCCACCTGACATAGCAACTCCAAGTTTTACTGCTTTTGCTATTTCATCCAGATGCATATGCCCCGCTACTATTTCATTTTGAGAATTTACTATTCCGATTAAAGGTTTTTCAATCTCTTCTTTTGTATATCCCATTCCGTACATTAATGCTCTAGCGGGAGCAGCCTTAATCCCTTTCTTTACCAAATCACTTCTCATGTTAATTTATCCTCCCTGTAAATTATATAAATTCCAAAATACTTTTATCCATACAATAAATTTATATATAGGATTTGTAATTCTAAGCTTAACTTATGCGTAGGCCAAGATTTCTAAAGTTTAGGCACATTAAAAATTTTGTAGTAAGTCTTAGCAAGGCATTTTTAAAAATCTAAGTGGATTTTATATGTTTGAGCAAAGCGAGTTTATAAAATCTGCTTAGATTTTTATGAATGCAAGCTTACACTTACTAGAAACTTTTTACATGACGTATTTTGGAAATCCTGGCCGGAGCATAAGTTAAGCTTTCATTTACAAATTCTATATTTGAATGCCCCTTTTTATTTATTAACCTTATTATCCTATAATTTTATCGATGGCCTCACCAGGTGGAACTATAGGAAATACTTTTACATCTGTACCTACTTCACACTCTATAATCATAGGTCTGTTATACTCAAATGCCTCCTCTAGTGCCCCATCTATTTCAGCGTCTTGAGTTATTTTTACAGATTTTATACCATATGCAGCTCCAAGTTTGACAAAATCAACATCAGGTTCAACCTTAGTACTGCAGAACCTACCATCATAAAATAATTCCTGCCACTGATGAACCATTCCCAGTGCATGATTATTCAAAATAATTTGCACTATAGGAAGATTATATTTTGATATTGTAGCTAATTCCGTAGAATTCATTTTAAAACTGCCATCTCCAGCTATGTTTATAACTCTTTTATCTGAGTTTCCAACAGCCGCCCCAATAGCAGCTCCTAACCCAAAACCCATAGCTCCAAGTCCACCAGAAGTTATAAAAGTCCTAGGTCTTAAAAATTTAAAATACTGAGCTGTCCATATTTGATTTTGTCCTACTTCAGTCGTTACAATACAATCGCCATTTGTCACAGAGAATAATTTTTCAAGTAGTAATCTCGGACTTATTCCTCTCATTATAGATTGCTTCTTGGTTCTTATTTTCTTCCAATTTAAAATCTGCTTCATCCATTCCTCATGATACTGTTTTTGCAATTTAGAGTTTAGAGAAGTTAATACATCTTTAACATCACCTTGTATATTCAAATTTACAGCTACATTCTTACCAAATTCCTTTTCATCAATATCTATGTGTATTATTTTTGCGTTTGGTGCAAAACATTCTGCCTTGCTTACAACACGGTCACTGAATCTAGCACCAATAGCAATAAGAAGATCACAATTTGTAACAGCATAATTTGACGAATGACTTCCATGCATACCAATCATACCTGTATAATTCGTTCTGTCACCAGGGAATGCCCCAATTCCCATAAGTGAACAAGTAACTGGAGTATCTAATTTATCTACAAATTCATACAGCTCTTTTTCGGCATCAGATGAAATAACTCCTCCTCCAGCATAAACCAGAGGCTTTTTACTTCTATTTATGATTTCAAGAGCCTTATCTATACCTTTTACATTTACAGATTCTGCTTCTACATTGCATAAATTATTTGGTCCATCCTTTGTTTTAATAAAACCTTCTGTATACTCTGAATTTTGTATATTCTTTGGCATTTCTATAACAACCGGTCCCCGTCTTCCGCTCATAGCAACCTTAAAAGCTTCATCTACTATAATTTTTATATTTTTGACATCATCTATTATAAAAGTTTTCTTTGTTATTGCCTTAGTTATACTTCTTATATTGACTTCTTGAAAAGAATCTTTACCAATAAGACTTACAGGAACTTGCCCTGCAATCACTATAATTGGAACAGAATCCATATATGCTGTAGCAATTCCGGTAACTGTATTTGTTGCTCCAGGCCCTGAGGTTGTTAAAACAACCCCAACCTTACCTGTGGATCTGGCATAACCATCAGCAGCATGAGCAGCCCCTTGTTCATGTGCCGTGATTACATGATTTAATTCTCCTTTCATATCATATAATGCATCATATATTGGTAATACCGCACCCCCCGGATATCCAAATACAGTATTAACATCATGTTCTACAAGACACTTTAAAAGCATCTTAGCCCCCTTCATAGTATCACTTCCTTTTTAAATAAATACTCAATTATTCATTAGAAGGATTCTCTTCAATCCAAGGCATCATTCCTCTTAATTCTTTACCAACGCCTTCGATTAATGAGTCTTTTTCCAATTTTCTTCTTGCATTAAAGCAAGGTCTTCCAGTTTTATTTTCAAGAAGCCAATCTCTTGCAAATGTTCCATCCTGTATTTCTTTAAGAACCTTTTTCATCTCTAATCTTGTATCTTCATTTATTATTCTCTTTCCAATTTTATAATCTCCATATTCGGCAGTATCACTGATTGAATATCTCATTTTAGCAATTCCACCTTCATATATTAAATCAATTATCATTTTCATCTCATGCAGACATTCAAAATAAGCATTTTCTGGAGCATATCCAGCTTCAACTAATGTATCAAAACCGGCCTTTATTAATTCAACAACTCCACCGCAAAGTACTGCTTGCTCACCAAATAAATCTGTTTCAGTTTCTACCCTAAATGTGGTAGTCATAACACCTGCTCTAGTTCCTCCAATTCCTTTGCCATAAGCTAATGCCATATCTTTTCCATTTCCAGTATAATCTTGATATACAGCATATAGACATGGAACACCTTGACCTAATGTATATTCTCTTCTAACAATATGTCCAGGTCCTTTAGGCGCAATCATTAATACATCTACATATTCAGGTGGAACTATTTGGTTAAAATGAATATTGAATCCATGTGCAAATAATAATGCATTTCCTTCTGACAAATTATCTTTTATACTTTCTTCATAAACCTGCTTTTGTTTTTCATCTGGCAGAAGTACAGCTACTATATCGGCCTGCTTTACAGCTTCAGCTGTTTCATATACTTTAAATCCACATTTTTCTGCCTTTTCCCAAGATTTACTCCCTTTATACAATCCTACAATTACATCAAGTCCGCTCTCTTTAAGATTAAGTGCATGTGCATGTCCCTGACTTCCAAATCCAAGTACTGCTATTTTCTTTCCCTCTAATAATTCCAAATTTGCATCCTTATCATAATAAACTTTTAATTTTTCCATTGTTAATAGCCCCCGTTAATTTATTTTTTATTTATATTTTTGTAAATTTTTCAATTATATTACTTTAAAAATTAAAAAATTTAATTGATCTCATAATCTTTTAAAACTTTTCCTAATATTTCAATGCCTGTTAAAATTTCATCATCCCCAGTATTTGAAAAATTAAGCCTGAAATTATTTCTTACTCCACCATTTGCATAGAAAGCAATCCCCGGTACAAATCCTACCTTTTTTTCCATAGCCTTTTCAAGCACTTTTGATGCATCCATATACTCAGGTAATGTTACCCATATAAAAAGTCCACCATTTGGTTTTGTAAAATTACAATCTTTCGGAAAATTTTCTTCTATTGCTTTTAGCATTAAATTTCTCTTTCTCCTATATACATCAATGATCTTCTCTATATTTGCTTTTAAATCAAACATTTTCATATACATGGCAACTTCTTTTTGAGCCATAGTATTTGTCTGAAGATCAACAGATTGTTTAACTAAACTATATTGACTTAATGCTTGCTTGTCGGCATAAACCCAACCAATCCTGAGTCCGGGACAAAATATTTTTGAAAATGTTCCAAGAAAAATAACCCTGTCATTTTTGTCAAAACTCTTTATAGCCGGTAATCCTTCACCTTCAAATCTTAAATTCCCATATGGATTATCCTCTAAAATTAGTACATCATATTTATCTGCTAATTCAATCATTTTCTTTCTTCTATCAAGAGGTAAAGTTTTACCTGTAGGATTTTGAAAATCAGGTACTGTGTATATAAACTTTGTATTTGGATTTTCTTTAAGCACTCTTTCAAGGTCATCCATCATCATACCATCATCATCCATTTTAACTTCAGCAAAACTTGGTTTATAGGATTTGAATGCTGTTATTGCCCCAACATAACTAGGATTTTCACATATAACTACATCTCCAGGATTAAGGAAAACCCTTCCTGAAAATTCAAGTGCCTGCTGTGATCCACAAGTAACCATTACACAATCAGGATCTGCCTCAATACCTGAAGCCTTCATTATTTGATTTGCAATTGCCTCTTTAAGTTCTTTTTCACCTTCTGTTGCACTGTATTGCAATGCAAGTCCACCATATACTTCGAGAACCTTTTTGCTTACTTGTTTCATTTCTTCAATCGGAAATACTTCTTTATTCGGAAGTCCTCCTGCAAAAGATATTACATCTTTCATAGTCGTAAGCTTCATTATGTGGGCCATACACTCATCTATTTCTTTAGAATCGCCCATTTCCATCCTCTCAGCAAACTTCTCCTTCATAAATAATCAACTCCTTTGGCTGTTATTTTATATGTATCATATATATCTACATATACTGTAAAATTGTATAAAAAAAGACCAGACCTCTAGCTTGGGGCGAGAAGTCTGGTCGCGTTACCACCCATATTTGTAACTCAATTAAATTAACGGCACTGCCGGTAAAGCTTACTCTTAATTCAGCTAACTGTTCAAGGGTGATTTTCAATAGTTTCTGATTTATGGGCTTTCACCTAATCCCACTCTCTTTTAAATCTTTTACTAAATACTCTTCCCTATCATAACATTTAAAAATCGAAATTATATTTTTTGTTTTTGTTGTTCTTAAATTTACTACAATTTTTTTACGTTGTCAACACTTTTTTATTTATTTTTTGCGTTTTATTAAGTGTTATGTGACATATGATAAATTCTTTTATTGCATATGTCAATACATTTTTAATAATTTATTTTTTTATTCTATTTTAATGTCCTTTGATTAAACTTTTTCACTTATACATTATTGAATTTTATTACTCATAAATAATAAAATAATATTTCTTTTATTCATTTTTCATTAAATCTATTTTGATTTTTGTACTTATAATTCCGCCCTTTATAGTATATTAATTTTCAAACATCATAATAAATTATCCAAGTATCACCATATAAATAGGTATTACTACAGCACTTAAAATTGTTGTAATTACAGTCATTACTGTTGCATATTTATAATCCGCATTATAGTTCCTGGCAACTATAGCTGTATTTGTCATTACCGGCATAGCAGCTTGTATAACAAAAACCTTTTTCATCAAAACAGGTACTGGCCAATAATATGCTGATATAAATATTAGGATTGGTGATACTATAAACCTTCCAATAAGTACAAACACCATATCTTTATCAATTTTTAAGCTATCTAATTTAAAGGAGTACAGTGTTATACCTATAAACAACATTGAAAGCGGTGTTGTTAAATTTCCAAAATATTTACATGTATCAAGTGCAAATTTGGGTATATGTATATTGAATATCACAAGTATTATTGCAATAATAAAACCAATCAATGGTGCTGAAAATATTCTCTTTAAAGTTTCTTTTGAAAAAATATTTGCATGTTTTCCTTCATTGCTTTCTCCATCCGCACATATGCCATAGCTTCCTATTGTCCAAAAAAATGTTGTATTAGCTATGTAATAAATAAGTACATATGGTATACTCTTGTTTCCAAATAAAGCCATATTTACTGGAAGTCCTATAAATATAGAATTTGATACAAAAAACATAGATCTAAACGTTCCTATTCTGCCTTTCCTAACCTTAATAAGTTTAGATACAACGATGGCTATTAGATATGTAACAGCCATCGATGAAAATGGAATTATAACTCCTTTTCCAAGATGCGTTAATTTTTCTTTATCAAGGTTCCCTATTATATCGGATATCATAAGACAAGGAAGTGATAATCCACATACTACTTTTGTAAAAATAGCTGCTGTCTTTTGGTCAAACCATTTCTTATATGTAAGAATACATCCTACAGTAATCATTATTATTATACTAAGTATACTTTCTAAAGCATTAAATATAATCATTCTGATATCGCCCCCGTCAAAACGCTGTAAAAATTATTTTAAATTTTAAATTCTATTTTCCATACTAATTAAAATTTTATACATTTGTAATTATGCCATATATTTTTTAATAGTCAAATAAAAAATAAATTTAATTTTATTTTTTATATAACATAACAGACAAATAAATTTTCATATATTTATATTAACTTATATAAAAAAATAGAAAATGTAGTTGGATATTTTAATTATTATGTGGTAAAATATATTGTATTAAATAAGTTCACATACTTCTTTAACTAATATTTTACATTTTTTAAAATTGGAGTGATGACAATATGGATGTTTTATTAGCCTCAATAATGGGAGCGCTTCAAATTACATTATTAGATATAGTTTTAAGTGGTGATAACATAGGAGTAATAGCATTAGCCACTAAAAACCTACCACCAAAACATGCAAAACTAGTCTCTATTATAGGAGTATTTGCTGCTGTAATTTTGAGAATTATATTTACATGTTTTGTATCATATATTCTAATGATTCAGTGGCTTCCAATAAAATTAATTGGCGGATTACTTCTATTAAAAATAACATGGAATTTTATAAAATCAGGTAATGAAGAGTCTACGGCACATGTAAATTCATCTAATAAATTTATGAGCGCAATAATAAATATAATAGTAGCAGATGCAACAATGAGCCTTGATAATGTACTTGCTATAGCTGGTGCCGCACATGGTAATGTAGTACTTATAATATTTGGCCTTCTACTAAATATACCAATAATATTCTTTGGAAGCCAATATGTAGCAAAACTTATGCAAAAATACCCAATAGTAACTTATATTGGTGGAGCGATTCTTGCACATACTTCATTTAAGATGTTATTAGAAGACAATTTTATAGCATCATTTACACCTGATATAATGGAATTCATAATACCATTTGCAGCCGCTATTTTAACATTAATATATGGTATGTATATATTAAATAATCTAAAAGAGCATAAGGTTTGACTTCTTTCTACTAAAATTAGAAAATGTCCTTGTGATTACCACAAGGACATTTTTCTAACTAATAATATTTTACTAATTACATGAATTCATCATTACATCTAATATAACATCATCGGTTGCAGACATTCCTTCATTAGATACTCTTGCCAAATTTTGTATTGTATTTTCTACACTTTCAGACAATATTCCATCTCTATCTGGTATAAATATATTCTTCATAGCCATTTTAGCAGCATCGATAGCTGCGCCTACTGATATAGCTAACTTATATGAACACCCAACTTTAGCACCATCACATATCATTCCACTTATACCAGCAACCATATTTTTAATGTCTCCTTCTATTTGCTCAATTGTTCCTCCAAGTAAATATGTGATTCCTGCTGATGCACCGACTCCTGCTGCGACTCCACATCCACATACAGGCGACAGAGAACCTGTATAACTTTTTACATATATAGTGACAAGATGACTTAATGTAACACTTCTTATTATTTTTTCATGGTCTATATTCATATTTTCACCTATTATTGCAATTGGAAGTATTGCGACAAGTCCATGATTTCCACTTCCTGCACTACTCATAACAGGAAGTGCATGTCCTGACATTCTAGCCTCAGATGCTGCCGAAGTTATAGCTTTTGCATAATGTTCTATATCTTCCTTTTCACTTTTAAACATATTTCCGATTCCTATACCAAGGTTATACTTGAAGCAGTCCATAGCCATTCTTTTATTCATTATTATTCCTTCATCAATAAATTCTATTTTATCAAGACTTACGGTATCAACAAATTCTTTTAAATCTGCAATTTTAAACTCTCTAATCCTATCTCTTATAGAAGCTTTATTTTCAATTTTTGTATCACAATCATCTTTTGAAATTTCTTTACCATTTTTCTCAAGAAGTACTATATTTAAATGAGTTTTCTTTATTATAACTCTTGACGTATTATTTTTTCCACTTGCAATAACTTCAATATACAATCCATCTGCATCTTTTTTTAATTTAAGGTTTATAATATTTTTATCAATTAATTTAAGTGCTTCATTTAGACTTTCATTTGTAACTTCTTTTAATACTTCAAGCTTATATTCAGATTTTCCAATAACTAATGCTAGTGCAGCTGCAACTTTAATACCTTTTTCGTTTGTACCTGGTATTCCGACTTCTTTTCCATTTTTCATTATATTTCTATCAACATATATATCGAGCTTTTGAATATCTTCTCCAAGCAGTTCTTTTGCTTTAGCAACTGCATAGGCAACTGCTGTTGGTTCTGTGCATCCTAATGCAGGGACAACTTGATCATGCAATATATCTAATAATAATTTTTCATTTTTCATATAATAATACCTCCTAATCATATAAATACTTTACAATAAATTTATAAGCAAATTTTGTGCCAATGCATTATATAAATTTAACTTAGATATATAAGTTGATTTAGTCCGATTAAGAAGCAGTTATATCCGGTTAAAAAACAAATAATTATCATTTTTGATAATTTGATTATCAAAAATGATAATTATTCAGTCCTCAAGTTTTCTATAAAGAGTTGCTGTACTTATATTAAGTTTTTTAGCTATTAATTTTTTCGAATCAGTATTATTTCCATATAATTTCATATATTTCAATATCACTTGCTTTTCAAATTCATCTACCATATTTTTTAGTGTTTTATTGTCATCTGCATTATTTCTATCATTCAATATTCTATTTGATATTGTACCAAGGGTTATTACATCATGCGTTTCAAAATTTATAGCATATTCTATTAAATTCTGAAGTTCCCTGACATTTCCGGGCCAGGAATACTCAAGCATCGCCTTCTCTGCCAGCCTATCAAATCCCATTATATTTTTTCCATAGATTTTATTATATCTATTTAAAAAATAGTTTGCAAGCTGCAAAATGTCATTTTTTCTCTCTCTAAGTGATGGTATATTAATTGGAATAACATTTAATCTATAAAATAGGTCCCTCCTAAACTCATTCTTTTCTACCATTTTATATAAATTCCTATTTGTTGCAGCTATTATTCTCGGATTTACCTTTATTGTATTCACTCCTCCAACTCTCATGATTTCCTTTTCTTCAAGTACTCTTAAGAGTTTTACTTGCATATGCAGTGGTAAATCTCCTATTTCATCCAAGAAAATAGTTCCGTCTTTAGCTATTTCAAATTTACCAATCTTACCATTGCTGCTGGCTCCGGTGAATGCTCCTTTTTCATATCCGAATAATTCACTTTCAACTAAACTTTCTGGAATTGCACCGCAATTTATAGTCATAAAAACTTCACTCTTCCTGTAGCTCTCAAAATGAATTGCCCTTGCAAAAAGTTCTTTTCCGGTTCCACTTTCACCTAATAATAATACAGGTACATTCTGTTTTGATATTTGTTTTGCCTGTTCAATAACCTTTGAGAAAATCAAACTGTCCCCTATTATATTATTAAAGGTAAATATCGAATGCTTCTCATTTATTTTTAAAACTGATCTCTGAAGTTTATTAAAATCTTTGAATGTTATAACACTTCCTGAAAAGATACCGTTTACTCTTATAGGCTTTACCGAAAGTAAAAAATCGTACCTTTTTCTTTCTTTTTCTATAGTTATCTGTTCTTCTTCAATTACATAATTACTCTTTTTAAATTTATCTACAATTCTATAAGGAATTATGGATTTTAAATCACTTCCTATTGCACTCTGTTTTTTTAGGTTAAACTTTTCTTTTATATACTTATTTAAATTCAATATTTTGTTTTGCCCATCTATTATTATAATTCCTTCATTAACAGAGTCTATAACCGTTAATAATTCTTTAGATTTATATTCAAGTTTACTGCTAAAATTTTTCTCACTTATGCGAGATGATATAAGACTACTCAATCTTTTTTCAAAATCTCTATAGCTGTCTATTTTTTTCAAGAACCCTTCCTTCTGTGATTCATCAAAAATTATCATAGCCATAGCGCCTTCTACTTTTCCATCTATTATTATAGGTAAGCAGAATTCGGCTTTTTCATCACATTCATTTTTTATTTCACATGTAATACATTCACTGCACTCTCCTGGGTTCTTAACAAAATAAGGTTCCCCAGTTAAAACACATTTTTGAAATACTGAATTTTTAGGGCCAATATATCCTACTTTTTCTTTTAACTCACCCGTTCCAGCTATTCTTAATAAATTTTTATCCATAATAGTAATATCTATTCCCATAATAGCTTTTATAGTTTCAGCTATTTCTTGAAGTTCATCCCGTATCTGATCTACCATAAAAACTCCCCTCTTATAAAAAGCCTTGTGAAACCTAGTACTTATAATATAATTATATAACTATTAAATTATATTTAACAAGAACCAATAATGAAATTATTAGACATATATATAGCTCACAGTTAGATTAACCAAACTGTGAGCTATATATAATTTATTATTTCATTTTGTATATATCGTACCCGAACCATTTAATTGAAAGTTTTGATAATGTTCCATCAGATTTAAGTTCATCTAATGCTTTTTGAAGGGATTTCTTGAGTTCCTTATCTTCTTTCTTTATACCTATTCCTATAGGTTCTTTAGTAAGTCTTTCATTTAATATTTTGTATTTATCACTATCTTTTTTAACATAATATCCACCAACTTGACCATCTACTATTAACGCATCAGTTCTTCCAATCGCTAGATCATGAAATGCTTCTGTTACCTTATCATATTCTTTAACAGTTTTAGCTCCCTCAACTTTCTTTGCTGCCTGATCACCTGTGGATCCTAATTGTGCTGATAATATTTTCCCCTTTAAATCAGATTTAGTTTTTATTGAATCATCATTTTTTCTTGTTACAATTATCTGTCCACCATCAACGTATGGTCCTACAAAATCTATCTCTTTTTTTCTCTCTTGAGTCATACTCAATGATGAAATAATAGCATCGAATTTCCCGGATTTAAGTGCTAATACAATTCCATTAAAATCCGTAGTAGTAACTTCAAGTTTAACTCCTATTTTTTTAGCAAGGGCATTGCCCAAATCTATATCAAAGCCAACTAAATTACTCTTGTCATCTCTAAATTCCATTGGCGGATAAGAATCATCCAACCCTATTGTAAATTTTCCTGCATCTTTAACCTTTTGAAGTGAATTATCAGTTGATTTAGAATTGCTAGTATTATTGCTGCTTGTGCAACCTGCAAATAATGAAATAGTCATTAAACAAGTTATTAATAAAGCAGATATTTTGAATTTTTTCATTTTGCCTTCCCCCTATTATTCTTTTTTATAATTATACAATCAAATCTATAAATATGCAACAAACTTTTTTATGTATAAGAAATAATTAACACTATATAAATATCAATCTCTAAAATGTATCTTTATGCATATGCATATCTATAATAATTAAGACTTTAATCAATAATATTATTTATTATTAATATTATAAATGTATTAGTATTGATAACTTCACAATACTTGATATATAATTGTATTTGAAATTACAAGGAGGTTATTTAAATGTCAAAAATTGCTTTGGTAACAGACAGTACATCTGATTTAAATGAAGAAATAATAAAAAAATTTAATATAAAAGTATTGCCTCTAAGAATAATATATAAAAATCATGAATATATAGACAGAGTTAATATAACTCCCGATTATGTGTATGATAATTTAGATAAAGAAATTCCGCACACCTCTCTCCCATCTATAAACGATATAGAAAAACTCTTCAATGACTTAGAGGCTCAAGGGTATACACATGTTATTGCTGTATGTATTTCATCAGGTTTATCAGGCACATACAATGCATTAAAGTTAGTAAGCCAAAATTATGCCAATATGAAAATAACCGTATTTGATTCAAAAGCTTTAACTTTAGGTGCCGGAGCAATAATAATAAAATGTGGTGAATTAATAGAACAGGGAAAAAATTATGATGAAATCTTAGAATATCTCCCTAAAATAAGAAATAGTATATCAATATACTACATAGTAGATACTCTTACCTACCTAATAAAGGGTGGAAGAATAGGAAAAGTTTCTGGTACAGTTGGTGAACTTTTAAATATAAAACCTATAATATCTATAAATAAAGATGGTATATATTATACATATACAAAAGTACGTGGTAAAAAGAAAGCACTAAATAAACTTACTGAAATAATTGAAAGCATACTAAAAGAATATAAGTCTAGAGTTTGGGTGCTTCACGGTGGTGCTGAAGCACAGGCCAAAACACTATATGAACATTTTGAAAAAGCTAAAAATATAACCTTTTTAGGTTTTGGAAATATAGGCCCAGTTGCCGGTGTACATACGGGACCTGGATTGATTGGAATAACTATAATGAGAGAACTAAATTTATAATAAGGAGAATTTTATAGTGGATTTTTTAAAAGAACTTTGGTCAAAGGAATCCTTTAAAAGATTTTTATTTTTTATTGGTTTGATATTTATATTTTACCTTTGCAGATCATTAATAAATTTATTTTTACTGACATTTTTGTTTACTTATCTTATGAACAGTCTTCATGAATTTGTTATAAGACATTTAAAAAAAGTTACACCTATAAGAGAAAAGATAGTAACTATTTGTCTTTATCTTATTTTATTTACATCTATTGTACTTATAATTGTAAACTATATACCACTGCTCATAACTCAAAGCAAATATCTCATAAATCAAGCTTCAGATATAAACACAACACAAATACATAGTTCAAATGTGATACAACAATATATTAATAGTGCCCTTGACCAAATTAATTTAAACAACTATCTTAAATCTGGAGTAAATGTAACAATACAATTGGCTACTAATATAGGCAAATGGGGTGCATATGCTTTTATTGCAATTATGCTCAGTCTATTTTTCATGCTTGAAAAGAAAAAAATCATAACCTTTTTAAGTAAATTTGAAGACAGTAAGATATCCGGAATTTACAAATATTTTTGTTTTTTCGGCAATAATTTCTTAAACTCATTCGGTAAGGTCATACAGGCTCAAATAATAATTGCATTTGTAAATACAATATTATCAGTTATAGTACTTTTTATTTTAAATTTTCCGCAGCTTATAACTATTGGTTTTATGATATACATTTTAAGTTTAATACCAGTAGCTGGCGTCATAATTTCCTTAGTTCCACTTTCAATTATAGCTTTTAAAATAGGTGGCCTTACTAAAGTTATATATGTACTTATAATGGTTGCTGTACTTCATTTAATAGAAAGTTATATTTTAAATCCAAAACTAATGTCATCAAAAGTACATTTACCTATTTTCTTTACATTTGTAATATTAATAGCCTCAGAACACTTTATAGGATTTTGGGGATTATTAATAGGTATACCTCTTGTAATGTTCATACTAGACCTTCTTGATGTAAAACTTAAATAATCAAAAGGAGTATACTACCTATTGGAGTATACTCTTTTTTATAGTACTGAATCTTGGCAACATATACTGGAGGGTAAAATGACTTTTTATGCAGCAACAAACTATAAACAACATGTATTCTAGTTTATGGTATTCTTTTCATCTGAGCAAATATCTTCATATTCAACATCCACAACTTTTTTCCCATTTAAATCAAAGTCATCATCTTTAGTAGTATTACTTACTTTTTGTTTAGTATTATTTATAAAATTCTTATTTGAATTCTTTATATACTTTATAAGCTTTACTATTCCCCATCCTGCAATTCCTACTACTACAAGCACAGGAAACACTTTTATAAAAATATTTATTAAAATCAAGGCAATAATTACCTTTAAAACAGTTAAAAATTTTTTATAAACTATATCCATTTTTATTCTCCCCTATCAGAATAATATATTCAATATAATTATAACATATTTTTATAAAAAACAGTATTTAATATCACTTAATAAAGTATTAATAAATTGTTAATTTTGAAGTACCTGCTGCTCTCCTTTTATTGAAATATAATTAAAAATTTCGCTAAATAATTCTTTAGCAAATGGTGCTGCTGTATCACTTGCATAATAACTTCCATTGCTTGGACTATCTATGCTTATTAAAACTGTTACTTTAGGGTTTGATGCCGGTGCCATACCTACAAAAGAAGATATATATTTCCCTTCGGTATATCCACCATTCTCAGGATTTGCAACCTGCGCTGTTCCAGTTTTACCTGCTATGTCAAGTCCATCTACATAAGCATTTTTTCCAACTCCTTCGGTAACAACCTTTTCTAAATACTGACGAAGATTTGCAGCAAGGTTTGAATTATATACATTTCTTTTACCATAATTATTAAATTTACTATCCTGAATCAATTTATTATTATAATCAGAATGATCTATACTTTTCATAATGTGAGGTCTCACCCAGGTTCCACCATTTGCAATTGAATTAAATGCAGCCATATATTGAACCTGAGTTACTGCTACGCCTTGTCCAAATGCCATGGTTGCTAAATCTACAGTATTCATTTTAGAGACATCTCTCAAAATTCCAGCAGATTCTCCAGGAAGATCAATTCCGGTTTTTTGTCCTATTCCCATCTTTTTTGAAAAATCCACAAGTTTGTCTTTTCCTATCTTCTGACCTAATTCCATAAAACCAACATTACATGAATTTTTAATTATATCCCCAAAACTTTCATATCCATGTCCATTCCAATTCCAGCAGTGAATTACAGAATTTCCTATCTTAAGACTTCCATTGCAAACATAACCATCATTTATGCCTACATTATTTTCTAATGCACAAGCTGATGTAATTACCTTAAAAATAGAACCTGGTTCAAAACTGTCCTCTACATTCCTTACTTTATATAATGTATTATCTTTAGAATTAATATCAGGTTTACTTGTCATTCCGAGTATTTCACCATTACCGGGATTCATCACTATTACATTTACAGCTTCCGCATTATTACTTGTTAAAGCTTTTTGTGCAATATCTTCTACATACGTTTGTATAACTTCATCTATTGTCAAGACTACATCTTTCCCATTTATAGGCTTTACATAATCTGCATTCTCATATGGAAGTTGATTTCCCTTAGTATCTTTTTCATAAGTACTTTCTCCTGGTGTTCCAGCTAATTCTTTATTATATGCCAGTTCCACACCGGATATGCCATCTCCGTTTAAATTAACCCTTCCAAGTACACTTGATAAAAAGTCATCATTTGTGTAATATCTCTTAGTATCTGCAGATAATATAATTCCTCTTACATTCAAAGCCTTAACTTTATCAGCTTGAGATTTATCAACCTGCCTTTTTAAAACCGCAGAACTTGCTGGCAGTCCATTTGTAAGTGTTGTATTCATTATCTTGAGAACATCCTTAGGCTGCATACCAAGTATAGGTGCAAGTTTATTCGATAGATCATTAAAGGTCATTTTTTCATCTTTTAACGTTTCTCTAAGTGTTTTAAGATCTAAATCAATTTGATAAGCATCCGAATTGACGGCCAATTCATCTCCATTTCTATCAAGAATTTTTCCCCGTTTAGCATTTATTTTTACCTCACTTCTCTGTTGCTGCTCTGCAATAGCTTTATATTTTGGTCCCATTCTTATCATTATATATCCTAGTCTCGCTATGATAAGCAAGAACACAATAGAAATTATTATAAAAATATGTAGAAATCTCTTTTTGGGTTTTTTTATTTTAGACATACTATGATTTGCCAAATTTTCACTTCCTTTTCTTCTGTGATTACATAATATATATTATAGAATAAAGTTATAAAAATTGGTACAATAAAAAATAAGGGGAAATCCCCCTATTTATTTTGCTGTTATAGTTATACCATCTAAATCTTTACTTGATGGACTATATACAGCATAACTGCTATTATGCTCTTCACCTCTTATATTAATGCTTGATGACGAACTATTGGCCTTAATCACAATTTTATCACCAACACTTATTGTACCATTGTTAAATTTATATACAACATTATCTCCATCGACATCAACTGAAACTGGTGTAATTTGTTGTTTAGTTGTTTCATCTTCAAAACTAAAATCATCAATATAGGATGATCTTATATCATCATCTATATTCTGATTGAATTCTACCCTGACGGTAGAGTTATTTCCTGTTGATTTATTACTATTTGCAGTGCAATACTGAGGTTCGGTAAATGGAGGCACTAAAACTGTATCTGAACTTGATCTTAGTGTTCTTCCTGCCACATCAGCTGATTTTCCACTATGAGCATAAACTGTAGTAGTTGCTCCCGATTCTTTTATATTATAAACTTTATTATCGTCGTCATCATCATAGCTCCCATAAAATGTTAAAATAACATCATCACCATCAACTGATGCCCTATCAGGCTTCTCACCATCAACCGTAAAATCATCAGGACTTACAACATCCAGTGGTGCAGTAAGAGATACTTTTACTTTTATATCATTCCCGTCAAAAGTCATTTTTGAACTGTTGGATATTATTTTAGGACCATTTGACGTACTTTGACTTATGACATCAGCAAAAGGTGATGTCATGACATTTCCATCTGCATCTTTAATATCCGTTACACTTAATTTTGTAACATAATTTCCAGTGTTTCCGCCTCCAATTATATATCCGGAAGGGAAGTCTATAGTTACACTCTTATTATCAACTCCAGCTGTCAAAGTTGTACTTGTTGGAAGTTTTTGTGTTTCATTATTCCCATTCAAATACCTATAATTATCACTATTTGTTATAGATGATTCATCCATCGTTCTATCAAAAAATACTACTAATTCATTATCCGTATCAACTGTTTTTACAACTGAAGAAACAGTTGGACCATCTTCTCCTTTCCCGGAGATCTTAGTCTTGTATGTGTCCATTACATTCGGTGTAGAATTTTTATCCATAATATTTTTTATAATGAGCGTATATGTTGAACTTTTTAGAGAATCGCTGCTGTCAATTTTAATATCATACGTCTTGTTGCTGTCATTTCCGGAACCATATACTTCATTTATTGTACTTATCTTATAACTGACATCATTATTAGTAGAATCATCTATCAGTGTATAATTTGACCTATTTGTTGCAGAACTGTTTGCAACCTCCTTATTGAATTTAATACGTATTGTGTTATCATTCAATTTACTCACACTTGATATTCTAGGTTTTACCGAACTATCTCCACGTGTAAATTCAAGTTCAGTCTCCTTTATCCTATTTCCATAGGTATCTTTTATATCATTATCTATAACAATCTTATTTTTTTCATTATCATCATCTTTTAACAGATATTCAACACCATCAAGCTTTACAATAGTATCATTTGAGCCGCTTTCAAAACTTATGTCATCTGAACTCAAACTTAAAGTAGTACCATTTATCTTGTAGTTACTATCCTCTAAAGCAGTTTCCTGATCCATAGTTCTATCATAAGTAATATATACATCACCTGAACTATCAGCTGTTACATTTGTAACCTTAGGTGTACCATATTCATAGTTCACTGTGAAATTCATAGAAGAGGATATAGTTGTAAACCCAGCCGCACTATAATAACTCTTATTAAGCGTTCCATTTGGAATTGTGAATGTACTTGTACCAGACGGAAGGGGTGAATCAAAATACAGTTCAACTTTATCAGTCCAATGTGAACTACCACATGTATTATGAAATTCTGTATCTGATGTATCCAGCCCATAATTTATAACACTTTGTCTGTTAATCTTCATAGAACGAAGATTATCTTCTGTAAGATATATAGGCTCGGAAAATTCAACTACCAACTTGTTTCCTCCTTTTGGTGTTACAGATTTAAGAGTAGGTGCACTAGTTGATAAAAATGTTACTTTTCCTTCAAATTTAGGTATTGTATTATTTAAATTTTTATCTAATATAACAGAATTTTTGACTGTAAAATTTAAATCTTTACCCTGTGAATACGGATTTGCAAAAGTTATTACAACAGTTTTACCATCATCTTGAAGTTCAGCTTCTGCAGTTCCAGATGATATTGTACTTCCATCAATTTGATAGTTATCTATACTCTCTGCTGTATTTTCATCTACCTTTGTATTAAATAGGATTCTAATTTGATTTAATCCATTAGTAGTCACTGAGTTTACAGTTGGTGTCTCCGGTTCTTCATGATTTGCAACTGCACTATTTATTCTTGAGACCATATTATCTGTAACAACCTGTGCACCACCTATTACATTTAAATCAGTCTTACTAGTGAATTCATTTTGAATATATTTAATAGCTTTACTAGTAGCATCAGAAGTATCATTATCAACCAATACAAGAGGTGAATTAAACTTACCAGCAAGTGATGATGCAACTAATGCATCTGCATAACCATCATTACTTGCATTAGCTACATATAACTTATCAAAGTTTAAATCATTGTCGAATTCATTCAATACATTAAGATTTGTTTCAAATCTATCTGAACCACCATCAACTCTACTTACTGCTCCTAGTTTATCATATATACTGTTATTTATTGCATAGTCTGTTCCAACAACAGTCACCTTTGAATTATTCGTTTTCACAAAATCAAACACCGGTTTCATTGATGCTTCATCATTACTTCCAAGCAAAAGAATTTCTCCTTTAGCAGCCGCAACAGGTGCTACTGAAAGAGCATCAGAAAATCCCTCACCACTTACTAAAATCACATTATCCGATTTTACACCCAGCTTAACAAGTTCATTTGCGACCGCTACGTTAGTTGCATATCTATCTTTACCATATAGTTCAATTAAATTATAAGAATAACCTTTAAGTTCACTTCTAACCTGTTTAGATACAGATGCATTTCCTCCTACAATATATATATTTTTAGGTTTTAAGGAAGTGATTGCATCATTTGTACTATCATTTAATTTTTCACTTTCAGTTAAAAGTATTGGAGCTCCTAATTGTTTTGCAAGCACAGATGCACTGACTGCATCTGCATAACCATTACCACAAACTAATACCACATTTTCTGAACTTGTCCAATTAGTAGTAGCAACTTTAGCTGCAGTTTCATACCTATCAGCTTCACCAACTCTAGTAACCTGACCAGCCTGTGCTTTAACCGGCATTCCTGGTAATGCTGCTGATAAAAGCAAGGACATAAATACTGCTGTTCCCATATTCTTCATATTATCTTTTTCCATTTATTACCCTCCTATTTCCTTTATAATGTAGCATACCATTATTATACTATAAATTTAAAATTATAAATATGTATAAAATAAAAAACAAAAGCCCCATATAATTCACTATTATCCACAAATAAAAGATTAGAGTCAAACCTATAACTTATATGAAATAGGTCTGACTCTAATTAAAAGGTAGAATACACGCATTATATAGGTGGTATTTATACTATAGGCATAAATATCAAACAATATTTTCCAAATACATTTATTGAAATAACTTCTAAATCTAAAATGTTAGTTGAATTTTTTAACTCCTGCACTAGTATTTATTATATAGAACCCATATAATCGATTATCCTACAATATTATAATAACCATTATGTAAAGATTATATTCTAACAATTATTTTAAAAATATTAAAACCTATATATCTTTTACTAATTTACAACCTGTCATGCATTCAAATTCTGAACTAAAATTTTCTATCCTATCTTCTCCATTCAGCGGCTTAATTTCTATTGTCATTTCCGATGGATTATAAGAAGGATTTTTCTTTAATTTTATCTTCTCGGTATCACAAAATCTAAGTGCCAATTTAATTATTTCATTTTGGTTTACAGATTTTGATAAGCTTATATTCCAGCCAGTCTTTTGCGATATACATTTAAGTTTTTCAATATATCTTTTCCCGACTTCAGGTGATATAAAACTGAGTTCTATATAATTATTACCTTGTAAATTCTTTATACTTTTCTTATATGGTTTAAATTCCTCTTTTTTAAAAGTTTCATCTATATAATTTAATGCCTGATTTTGTTCCATCACATTAATATTTTGTGAGGTTTCTAAAAATTCCACCTGTACTTTAGAATTTTGTCCCGGATTCTGAATTACAATATCCATTCCAGTCATATTTTTAAATTTACAAAGTATATTATGATCTGTATTAAATACTGAATTCATAATAACCAAAGCTTTTTTGTCATTTAATTTATATGATATTTTTTTAATATCGCCTTCTAGCAAAAGTTTTTTTATAAGTATATCCAATGCATTTATATTTACCTTATCACTTACTTCAACACTCCAATGAGTCTTCTCTGTAAATTTATTAATATCATCATATATCTTTTCATCTACTACATATGGAAAATCAAAGCTCAATATAATCTTTTTTGAATCATATATAAGTCCTGCTTTTTTAAATTTGTAAACGCCAAAATACTCATTTATAAAATCATTTAATTCATTAGGTTTCAGTTCCTTTTTTTTATTGAGTTCTGATACCTCATCCTCACTTCTTGCCTTAAACAAAAACAGCCTTTTATTATCACTTTCAAAATAAATTGAATTAACTATAGTATATTGTAAACTAACTATATCATCATCTTTAAATTTATCTTTTCCGGTCCATATATGCAAAAGTTCCTCAACAGTAAACAGTTTTTGCCCATAATTGCTCAATACAAAATTCCAAAGCCGATTAATATTTAATTCATCTATTCTTTCATCAAAATGTAATACTGAATTAAAGTATTTTTTCCACTGCTTTCGTGGATTTCTTATATTTACCTCATATGTTTCTCCTGATTTAGGAACATAAATTCTTGACCTGACTTCTCCCACTATATCATTTGCGAAACTGTCTATTGCTCTAGGATCGCCATGTACTAAAAATATATTATTAGGTGTAATCAAATCTATGATAGACCTGATTTCATTTTTATCTCCATGTGCTGACAATCCTATATTTTTCACCTTACATTTAACAGGAATACTTCTACCATTTATTTCAATATTTTTTTCCTCTATATCGGGATTCAGAAGATTTAAGAGTTTTCTTCCAGGAGATTCTTCATCCTGATATCCAGTTATAACTATGTACGCATTTTCTATAGGAGCTATTTTTTCCGCATAATATTGACTTGGTCCACCTGTTAACATTCCTGAACTTGAAACTATTATACACCCTCCACTACTGTCCAGTACCTTTTCTCTCATTTGATTATTTTCAATTGCAATTATATTGTCATCATAAAATGGTTCTATTCCTTTAAGTATTTTTTTCCCAAGGGAATTTTTTAAATACAGGGGATTAAATTTATAGACTCTATTTATATCTTTTATCATTCCATCCACATATATTTTTATATTTTTTACATATTTCTTATTGATGGCTTTTTTAATTATAAGGAGTACTTCCTGTGCTCTTCCAAGTGCAAAAGCAGGTATAAGCATTTTTGAGTTATTTATCTCGCACTCCTTCACAAGTTCTATTAGTTTATCTTCTTCAACTTGCCTGTTTGAATGTAATTTATCACCATATGTAGTTTCAAATATTGCAGCATCTGGCCTAAGCTTTGGAAGTTTAAGTCCTTCAACCGTCTTCTGTGAAAATATAGAAAAATCACCAGAATAAAATAAGGATCCATCTGGAGTGGTAATATAAACACATGAGGCACCAGCTATATGTCCTGCCATATAAAATGTTAATTTTATATTTTCAAATATTGAAAATTCAGTAGAATAATTAATTGTAAAAATTCTATCAAGCATATTTACTACATCCTTCTCAGCATAAAGAGGTATTTCTTCTTCTCTATTATTCATTATCTTTAAACTATCATATAGTAAAACCTTCATAAGATCCTTAGTCATATTATTAGTATATATTCTAGCATCAGGATATTCTTTACTCATAATTGGCAGTGATCCAATATGATCCATATGCGCATGACTTATAATCACAGCATCTATTCCGCCTTTATCCTGAATTGTTCTAAAATCAGGGAGTGGATCTTTAGAGCCTCCCTGCCTTATGCCACAATCAAGTAGTATGTTTTTATTATAAATATTTAATAATATACAGCTAGCACCAACTTCATATGCTCCTCCCAAAAAAGATATATTCACAAACATCACCAACCTAATATAAACTTATTAAAAAATACTAGTTCAGCCACATACTCATTATAGCTGAATCACATACTGATTTATATAAAAGACTTTAAGTTAATCATAAAATGAAAGTTTTAATGCTTTGAAAATCATCTCTTGTGCTCCTTTAAAGTCTTCTCTACAATCTATAGTAAAACCATGTGAGGAACCTAAAAAACATTTCATCATAACTTCATTCCCATTTTTTACAAGCATAGATGCATACTTTTTAGTTTCAGCACCAAAATTGTCAAACTCAGCTGTCAATATAACCGAAAGAGGCATCCCCTTTAATTTATACTCAGGATAAAAAACGGGTGACGCAAACGGATTCTTTTTATCGCAAGATTTTATATACATATCAGTGTAAAATTTTTCTTTTTCAGCTGAAAGTGCTTTCGCTTCACCTTTTTTAGCTAAAGGATCTGTATACAAATCCAGAACCGGATAATCAAGTACCTGACAGCAAAGTGTAAATTCCTTTAATTCATTAGCTAAAAGAGTAATTCCCGCTGATATATTTGCGCCTGCACTATGACCTCCTACTGCTATTTTATCACTATATATATTAAATTTTGAGGAATTCTGATGTATCCATTTTATATCATCATAGCATTCATACAATGCATATGGAAATACATATTCAGGAGCGGTTTTATAATCAATATCAGCAACAACACATCCAACATTATTTACAATCTTTCTACAAAAAAGTTCATCCATATCAGAATGATTTTTCACAAATCCGCCACCATGTAGATTCACAAAAACAGGATAAATACCTTTACTATTAAGTGGATAATAAAAATATACATGGCTTTTACCATATCTAGTATATATGTATTCTTCTCTTTTACCTCCTAAAGGATATTTATTCAAAACCTGTTTACTAACAGATTTCTTCAACTTATCTTTTTCCCTTATATCATTTATTATTTCAATTTTATCATCTATTAACACATATATTTCCCTCTTTCTATAAAACTATAGCTTGACGTAAGAAATCAATTTTTATCTTTTAAATTATTAGGAATCATAAATGAAAGAAAAAAGCACAAAAGACTTAACATAACTAATACTATAAATATCGAGTGCACTCCTGAATTTACAGATGATTTTATATTATTTACATATGCTGCACTTTTTAAACTCATTGAGTCATATAAATTATCTATATTTACATTAAAAATTTTAAAGTTGTAAAGGTGTTTCATTACACTTATATTGAATATACTTCCAAGAACACTTACCCCTATAGTCTGCCCTAAAGTTCTAAGTAATGAATTACATGCGACCGCAGAACCTCTATTATTGTAATCAACTGACTCCTGTATTATCATAGTCAAAATTGAAAAAACTCCTCCAAACGCAAATCCCATAATCGAAACATAAATTATAACTTTCATAATTGAAGAATTGATCTCAAGTGTCGGCAAAAAAGCAGCACTTATTAATAATATAAAAGAAGATATCCTAATAACATTTCCCTCACCATATTTCGTTATTGCATTTGCCAAAACAAATGCACCAATGAGCCAAGCAACCGACATAGGTGCCATTGAAAGTCCTGATATAGTCGCATTAAATCCAAGGACATTTTGGAGGTATATTGGCATGTAAACATCTATACCTATTAGACAACCAGATGCCATAAAGCTCATAATATTATCAACTGTATTTGTCTTCGTAAATATCTTGAAAGGCATAATCGGCTGCTTTGCATATTTTTCCACAAAGTAGAATATAAATAGCAGTATAATTGTGCATAAGAACGTTATAAAAACTGGTACAGATTTAAAACTATATTTTTGTCCATACAATACGCCATATAAAAGACTTATAATTGCAAAAGACATAACTACAATTCCACAAAAATCCATATTTATATTTGAAACTTTGTTTATATGCTCCTCCTTAAAATTTTTTCTCAGCAGCACTATGGACAGTATTCCAAACGGAACATTTATAAAGAATATCCAGTGCCATGAAAGAGTATCTATCAAGAAACCTCCTAAAAATGGTCCAATTAAACTTGAAACTCCCCAAACGCTGCTAAGCCATCCCTGTACTTTGGCCCTCTCGGAAATTTCAAATATATCTCCAACAATAGTATATGTAACTGTAAATATCGCACCTGATCCTATACCCTGAATTGCACGAAAAACTATAAGTTCATACATATTTACGGATATACCACAAAGTGAACTTCCAATTAAAAAAATTACAATACCAATACACAGCATGTCTTTTCTTCCATATAAATCTGATAATTTCCCATATATAGGTGTTGATATAGCAGATGTAAATAAATAAGCTGAAAACACCCAGCTTATAAGACTAAACCCATCTAAATCTTTAACTATAGTTGGTACTGCCGTTGTTACAATTGTGCCTTCAACAGCTCCTAAAAACATCGCAACCATTATCGCTATAACTATCTTTTTTCTTTTCAAATCCAATTCAATGTCACTCCTATTTAAGTATTTATTCTTTCTCTGTCTGTAATTTTATCCCATTTATTAAAATATCGTCACTTAATTCTATTAAAAGACACTTTTTTCCTTCTTTGTTTCTTATTTGTTTAATATTACTCAACATGTCAGGAGGTATTGCTATACTTATGGCATCATTTTCTATTTTAATTGATTTTTTTTCGAAGTCTGGAATAACATTTTTTACTTTAAAGTTGTAATTTCCTCCACATACTTCTTCAAATGCATTTTTTACAACTTCAGTATTTTCAACTCCATTTTCTCCAAGTACCTGAGATACATCCTTCATATCAAAAGTTAATTCATCAACATCTTCATCATCTTCTAAATCAAGTTTTTCATATATACTTTCATACATATTTTGTATAACATTTGGTTTAGCAGTTCCAAGTGCAGTTTCTATTATAGCATTAAAACTTTCCTTTTCCTCAGATGCCGAGGGTTTAGTATCACATTCAAGAATATTTTCAACAAAATTTGCATTCACTTGAGAAGATTTTGATGAATAATACAATAGTTTATTCACATCTACATATTCAGAACAAAAACTTGGAAACATAAATCCATCCAATGGTGAATTTAAATTTATAGTTAAATCAAGAATAGAATTTGATTTGAACTTCATCTCTGAATAATCAAACTTTAATACTTTTTTAGGTACATCTACTTTATTTATACTACATAAGATAAAATCTATAGCTTGTACATACTCTTCTGGATCCTCCGGTAAATCACTATCATTATTCTCCTTTTTATCTGCCTTGTAATATTCGGCTCTTACAAAGTTTATTACTATATCATTATCATAGTTAAAGTTTTTACCTATTTTATCTACAAACTGATCTACAAGTTCACTTATATCCCCATCTGATTTTAATGTATTATATAGTATTTGTTGACTGTCAATCAAATTATCATTTTTCTCAAGATTTTCTACTGTATTTTTGCTCTTAAAAGGTAATTCAAATATCCTGGAGTCTATTGATCCCGTTAAAACCTTTTTAAAGTTATTTAAATAGAGTTCCTTTACTTCATCGCTCTCTACATTAAAATCCAGTTTTTCTTTTATTATTATCTGTGCATTATCCTTTTTTAAATACACACTATATATTTGCTTTATTTTTAGCATATAACTATTAATTTTAAACTCTTTCCTTATATCTGCTAAATCTTTTTTGTTCATGATTCATCCTCTTTCTTTAATTTAAAATACATAGATTATAATACCATCTGATAGAAACTCTATCAACAATTCTTAACAAAATTATAAAATTAAATTTTATAGTTTTAAGGGAAGCCAAATAAACGACTTCCCTTCATAAAGTATTAAATATCTTCAATTAATCTTTTCTCGAATGTTTCATAATAATACACAAGTATACTTATTATATAGGAATTTATAAAAGTAAGAAAAATCGTTTGAACTATTCTAGGAATCCAAAGGACTAAAAATCCATTTGCCATTAACGATGGCGTAAATATTAATAATATAAATGTATTTAATGTGGATACTATTAATCCAGAAACTCCAATTGAAATTGCAAATTTAAAATATCTTCTATTTATAAAATTACATGTTTTCCCTAATCTTCTTCCTATTATTACAGTCATCATCAAAATAAAAAGGCCTATAAAAGATATCATTATAAAACCTATTCCAAAATATTGTGCCTTATTTCCAAATTTAAAAAGCTGTTTGGATAATATACTAAAAGGCATCAATTTTATAGAAAGAAAATTTATCATTCCCACTAACAATATCAATACAAAAAATACTGTATAATATTTTTTTATACTTTTTAAGTTTATATCTTTTATATTTTTAAAAATAAGTGCTGGAACAGCTCCTGCAATTATATTTGTAATTGTCATAAGCGGTATATATGGACCCATCGGTGTAATTATATACCCAAGTACATCCACAATGCCACCTGCAATCGCTCCATATATTGGTCCAAATAAAAAGCCAGGAAGAACATAAAATATTGCTGCAAAGCTTATTCTCATCGTGAGAGTTCCCGCAGCAATTATATTGATCGAGATAGTTCTTACGCAAAGTGAAATTGCTATAAACAATGCTGTCATAACAAGAGATTTCGTATTTAGTTTATTTTTCATATTTACCTCCATAATATTTAATATAATTTACCACATATTTAGGTATAACAAAAAACACCTCTTTTCTCTTTAATGTAGTTAGTCACACTAAAGAGAAAAAAGCATAAATACATAAAAATCCCTTTAATGTAACAGCGGAAGCAGTATTACATCGTAAGCTTCAATTAAAAAAACGAGCTTTTCGTTTAGAGACAACTTCCCATCCTCTAACACTTTACGCATAATACTTACTCTGCTACCTTTTATATTTAATTTTCATAAAACCTTCATTAATTATCATAGTATATTGAGTTAAATAAAACAAGCCTACTTTTTATTTATACTTACAGATCATATTTATATTACTGAGATATATCATTATTTACTGCAGTTGATTTAAAATGTATTCTTTTTTCAAAATATAATATCATAAATGTAACGACCGTAGTTACAGGTATTATTAAAATTATTCCAATTCCACCACTGAATATCTGAAATACTTCAGAACAAAACACTTTAGCATTCAATATATCTCCAATAGAATAATGCAGCTCTTTAAAATATATTATAAGTGTCATAAATCCACCTATATACGCAAAAAGTAATGTATTTGTCATTGTACCTAATATATCTTTACCTATATTCATCCCGGACTTTAATAATTCATATTTAGTTTTTAATACATTCGATTTATATATTTCATACATAGAGGATGATATTGATATTGATACATCTATAATAGCTCCCAAAAGACCAATTAAAATCTCACATATTGATATTTGTGCAAAATTCAATTGAACATAAAGCGATAAAGTGGAAATTGACTCCATCTGTTCATTACCAAACCCTTGTATTTTTGCATTATAAGCCATCTTATATACTAATATCATAGTTATTATTACAACTAGAGTAACTGATAAGAGAGATGCAATTGTTTTCTGATTTAATCCATTTGCAGAAATTAGTGTTATATATGTTATTATTATAGCTCCGACTATTGTAACCTTTATTGGGTCCACTTTATTACATATGATTATAAGCATAAAAAACAGTGTAAAAAAATTTGTAAATAGTGTAAAAAAAGATTTAATTCCCCTTCCTCCTCCAATTATCATCATAAGAATAAATAATATAATAAATAAAATTAGGGTAACACTCATATTTCTAAAATCTCCAATCTTTTAAAAATGCAGTTGAAGTATAGATTGAAATTGGTATACTAAGCACAATTCCTATACTTCCAACAAGTGCTCTTATTATTTCCAGCGAAAGATTTATATTTATAATATAAGAAATTGAATACCCATTACTCATTAAAAGCAATATAATTGGAATACTTCCACTTACATAAGCAAACACAAGTGTATTAGTCATAGTACCCATTATATCTTTGCCAACTTCTTTTCCAGACGCAATGAGTTCTTTCTTATCTATATCTAAATTTTTATTATATATCTCATTTAAAGAAGCTGATATAGATATTGCTATATCCATTATTCCACCTAATGTTCCTATAAGCAGTTCAATTATAAATATACTTTCTGGTGGATGAGTTAAAAATTCCATTTCCTCAAAATGTACTCCACTCCAATTTCTCATTTTTATAATTAATATAGCTATAAGCATAGTTACAAAAGTACATATGAATGTCGAAACTATAGATGAGAGAGTCTTTCTACTAACTCCACAGACAATCAATATTGAAAGTAAAATAAAAAGTACACTCGCAATTATAGAGAGTAATGTTAAATTTGCTCCATGCGAAAATAATTCAACTAGTATAACCAATATAAATACATTTATTGTTACACTTACAAGTGACCTAAGTCCTTTATAACCTCCTACAATAAGCATAAATACAACAAATACCATTGCAATACGTAAAATATATTTATCCCTTTTAAAATCAAGCAGTTTTGCCGATATTTGTCCTTCTTTATTTTTATAAACAGATACAAAAATTTCATCATTTACCTTCAAGTTCAAATCATTTACCTCTGAGTATGAAGTCACATTTTCTAATTTAATTTTTTGATTTTTATATTTTCCATTCATAATAACGGCTTCAATTTTTTGCTTTTTTATGCTTTCGGACTTTCCATTCATATCACTAATCTTTGAATTTATAATATTTATCTGTATTACTTTTGCTATATCTTTATTATAAAATTCCTCATTTCGAGATGTGCAATAGAAACTTACAGCAAAAATAACTGTACAGATTATTAATCCAATCAAAAAAAATTTATTTTTTAAAGAATTTAGAATTTTACTACATATAGTTTGCTTTATTAACATTTAATTTAACCTTCCTTACGGTAATATTATATAGTTATTAATTTATATGTTATGATCACTATAGGCTGTTTTCTTAAGTATAAATTATTTTATACTATTTTTGTTACATTTTTATGTCAATATTATCATTTAAGATAACTATTTTACAAATATTTTGATACAATATATATAGATTTTATGTATGGAGGTAATTAATATTATGATTTATTTCTTTAGAAACAAGAAACCACAGATCGATAAGAGCTGTTTTATAGCCCCATCAGCAGACATAATAGGTAGTGTCTATGCAGAGGAATTTTCAAGTTTCTGGTATGGTTCCGTCGTTAGAGGTGATGATAATTCAATTTACATAGGCAGATGCTCTAATATACAAGATAACTGTGTAGTTCATGCAGGCAAAGATGAAAATAATGATGTAATAATTGGTTCAAATGTAACTATAGGTCATGGTTCTATAATACATGGGTGTAAAATATTGTCCAATACATTGATTGGTATGGGCTCGATAATTTTAGATGGAGCCAAAATTGGCGAAAATACAATAATAGGTGCCAATAGTATGATAACAAAGAATAAAGAAATTCCATCCGGAGTAATGTGTTTTGGTTCTCCTGCCAAAATTATAAGGAAGATTACTAAAGAGGAATATGAATATGTAAAGAATAGTGCCCACGAATATGAAGAGATGGTTAAAGAATTTATAAATGCAAAATAAGTAGAAAACCTTGCCATATTTTTTGGCGGGTTTTTTGGTTTACTTTTTTTGAATTTACATAATAATTATTACTTCTACTAAGTTATCACTGAATATAAATTTAATTACTTCCTTTATTTACATTCATCTAATGTAAATACTTTGAACATACTAATATCGTGATAGTTTTTGGAAAGGAGTGATCTTACTTGAATTTTAGTACTACACTTGCTTCAATATTAATTTTTAACAATTTATGTGGAACCAGTTTTGCTAATAACACTTTAAATAGTATATCTTCTAAAAATGTAAAAAATAGCACTATAGTTGAAAGCAAAATACATTTTCCATTCTTAAAAAAACTAGATATTTTTAGTAATTCGCATTATGATTTAGACACACGGGAGCATGAATGGTATTCATATCGGGAAAAGGGAGATATTTTTCCAAAATCTCCAAAAGAAACTACTAAATTTTTAAATAAATATCCCTGCTATTATCTTGGTGATACATCATCAAAAAACTTATATTTAACATTTGATGAAGGATATGAAAATGGATATACAGGCAACATACTGGATATATTAAAAAAGCATAATATAAAAGCAGCATTTTTCGTTGTAAAACCATATATAACTTCGAATCCAGATTTGATAAAAAGAATGGCAAATGAAGGCCACCTTGTATGCAATCATAGTTCCCATCATCATTCAATGGCATCATTTAAAAATCAAGAGGATTTTAATAAAGAACTTTCGGAAGTTGAAAAAAGTTTTGAGGAAGTAACTGGAAAGAAGATGCCTAAATATTTTAGACCTCCTATGGGAAAATATAGTGAACTATCACTTGCATACACTAAAGATTACAATTACAAAACTATATTTTGGAGTTTAGCATATGATGATTGGAGAACAAATCATCAACCATCTGCAGGAGATGCAAAGGAAAAAATATTTTCTAGAGTTCATAATGGTTCAATTATACTTCTTCATGCTGTTTCAAAAACAAACATTCAGATATTAGACAGTGTATTAAGTGCTTTAGAAAAAGAAGGTTATACTTTTAAATCATTAGATGATCTTCCTAAGGAGCCTACATTTTTAGGAAATTAATTTATAAAGTTTACAAATCTAAGCTTAACTTATGTGTAGGCCAGGATTTCTAAAACTTAGGCACATTAAAAAATTTTATAGTAAGTCTTAGCGAAGCGTTCTTAAAAATCTTAGTAGATTATATATGTTTGAGCGAAGCGAGTTTATATAATCTGCTAAGATTTTTTTAAGCGCAAGCTTAGACTTACTAGAGGTTTTTTACGTGACGTATTTTGGAAATCCCGGCTGGAGCATAAGTTAAGCTTTCAGTTACAAACCTCATATCATAAAAATTATTAATGTTTTCTTTTTTTATTTTTTGCTACTTCTATATTTACTTTTCTACCACGAAGTTTTCTGCCCGCGCTCTTATTTAATATAGGATTCACTAATTCCTCAGGTATATTTATAAAGGTGAATTTATCAAGTATATCTATATCACCAATTTCAGAAACATTTATATGTGCAGTGTCCTTTAAAAATTGTAATAATGACTTAGGATTTACTTTATCCATCCTACCTATAGTAAAAAATAATCTTACACCATTATCTGATGCAATAGAATTCTCAGTATAATCAAAACTAAGTTCACTATCAAAGTTCATTTTAATAAGAGCCGCTGCTACATCAACCAGGTTATATTCATCATCTAATTCAGTGGCCATTGGAGTAAATTTCTTATAATCATCATTATCTAATGTTTGTTTTACATCTTCTAATATATGTTTATATTTAGTTTCAAATATTTCATCTACTGTTGGTATCTCATTCCGCTTTATCTTGCTCCTTGTAAATTTTTCTATCTGCTTAAGTAATATATATTCTCTTGGAGTTACAAGTGAGTATGCTATACCATCTTTATTTGCCCTTCCAGTTCTTCCAATTCTATGTACATAGGATTCCATATCCTGAGGTAACTCATAATTTATTACATGAGAAACATCATCAACATCAATACCCCTTGCCGCAACATCCGTAGCCACTAAAAACTCAAGATTATTTTCTTTAAATTTTTTCAAAGTATTTAATCTCTGGTTCTGATTCATATCACCGTGCATACCTTCAACATTGTATCCTCTTGCTTGCATGGCATCAACCAGTTCATCAACTCCCCTTTTAGTTTTACAAAAAATTATAGCACTTGATGGTTCGTCGACATCTAATATTCTGCACAAAATTTCAAATCTATCTTTGGCTTTTACTTCATAATAATATTGTTTTATTTTTTCCACTGTAAGTGTATTTTTAACTATCTTTATATGTTTTGTTTCTTTATTCATGTACTTTGACGCAAGTCTCTTTATTTGTTCAGGCATTGTTGCTGAAAATAACATCGTCTGTCTATCATTATTCACATTTTTAATTATGTTCTCAATATCATCTATAAAGCCCATATTCAGCATCTCATCAGCTTCATCTAGTATTAGAAATTTTATATCACTTAAATCTATTGTATGCCTTTTTATATGATCAAGGATTCTTCCTGGAGTCCCAACCACTATCTCAATTCCTCTCTTAAGCGCCTTTATCTGTCTTTCAATAGGCTGACCACCATAAATTGGCATTATTCTAACCTTTTTAAACTTTGCTATAGTACTTAACTCATCATTAACCTGTATTGCAAGTTCTCTAGTTGGAGTAAGCACTAATACAGAAACTTTACTACTCTTATCTATCATACTTATCACAGGGGCTCCATATGCTAAAGTTTTACCAGTACCTGTCTGAGCCTGACCTATCATATCAGTTCCCTCTAATACTACTGGTATTGCTTCAGCCTGTATTTGTGAAGGTTCCTCAAATCCCATAGCATCTATAGCCTGCAATACTTTATCATCAAGATTCAAATCACTAAACTTTATATCTTTCATGTAAATTCCTCTTTCTCTTATTATAATAAAAACAAGTCTTATCATAACATAGTACGCTTATATTAGCAAATACTAATGCTATTTCAAATCAAAATCTCTTCAATTTCTCAATTCAATGAGCAAACTAAAGAGATTATGAATTCATTTAAATATTCGGTTTTTTATCAATCATGCTTAGTTTATACTAAATCCCTTTCCATATACTTCATATGAATCCTGAACAAGAACTAGTGCATTGGTATCAATATTCTTAACTATCTTTTTTAGCTTTATTAACTCTCTGCTAGTTATTACACACATCAAAATTATTTGTTCATGATTAGTGTATCCACCTCTGCCTTCAAGTTTAGTTGTCCTTCCATCTATTTTAGTTAAAATTAAATCGTTTATTTCATCAATTCTATCCGATATTATCAAAACTGATTTAGAATCCTTAAAACCTTTGATATATACATCAACCACCCTGCCAATTATGCAAACAGATACCACGCCATATAAAGCTTTTTCTATACCAAAAACACATACCGATAATAATACTATTGAAAGATCTATGCACATCATAATTTTTCCAACAGGTTTATTGATAAATTTTGATATCATCTTTGCAACAGTATCAGTTCCTCCTACCGATGCTTCTTTTGTAAGAAGCATGCCAACTGCAATACCCGTTACTACTCCACCTAGTAGTACCGCTAACAAAGGATCCTTAGTGAAAGGCTCTACATTACTTGTAAGCTCAACAAATACTGGTACTAAAAAAGCACCTAAAACTGTATTTATAACAAATTTTTTTCCAAGTGTTATAAGTCCTAATAAAAAAATAGGAATATTCAAAAAACCTATTATAATGGATTTTTTAATATGAAGCACACTTTCAAGCACAATTGCCAGGCCAGAGACCCCTCCCGCCACAATATGATGAGGAGAAAAAAATACATTTAATGCCAGTGAAAATATAAAAATAGCAAAAATAATAACAGCAGTATCAAATATTGTAGACTTTAAATCAATCATGTTTGCTTTCATTTTAATACATTCCCCCAAAATCAAAGTATACTTAAAATAAAAAAACCCCATCCAATATACAACGGACGAAAAGTCAATTTTTATCATTCCAACATATTATACAATTATCCTTTGGATTGTCAATATGCTATAAACATAATTATTATTTATTGCGTAAATGCACATATTTTCAATCTAATATGAAATAATACACCGATATTTTGAGAATTTATCAAAATATCGGTGTATTAAGTTATATACAATGAAATATAAACAATTTATTCACAAAGTTTAATTGGAAAGCTTATTATTTTTCCCCTCAACAAGCTTGGATATCATCATGCTGCAAACAGTATTTCCAGTAGAATTTAATACAGTAGCAGGTGCATCTATTATTACACTTATTACAGCAATTATCGGAAGAAGCTCAGATGGAAAACCATATACACTTAAAATAAGCATTTCACCAATCATTCCACCACTTGGAATGGCAGCCATAACAGCACCCACTAAAAATGAAACAAAGATTATTGAAACTATAGAAGATAAACTTGTCATATTCATTCCAAATAATCCAAATAAGAATGTCACCTTCATCACTCCGCCAATTACAGAACCATCTTTATGGATATTGGCTCCAAGGGGGATAACAGTTTCAGCAATATCTTCTGGCACTCCCATTTTCTTACTATATTCTAAATTTACCGGTATACTTGCTGCACTTGAACATGTAGCAAGTGCCGTTACTGTCGGTGCCACTGCATTTTTCCAGAATATGCGTACATGTGATTTTCCCCCAGATAAAAAGGCATAGAGTGTAAAGAATCCCACATAATACACAACTGCTATAATTATATACAAAACAAATACTCTAATATAGCCCTCAAGTATTTGTGGTCCAAGTGTTCCTATAACCGTTGCAAAATAACACGCAAGACCTATTGGTGCATAATACATTATTATTTTGACCATCCTCATCATAACACCAGAAGCTGCTTCTAGAAATTTGCTTACAGGTTTGGCTTTTTCACCAAGCATCGCAGTTGAGATTCCAAATAAAATTGAAAATACAATCAACTGAAGCATATTGCTCTTAGAAAACAACGACATAAAATCTGAGACAGTAACAGTATTTACAAGCTGCTGCAGCATTCCAACATGCTTGACCTGCTTAACTGCATCACTACTTGATACAATTTTCTTAAGTGATGAATAATCTATTCCTTTTGCTGGATTGATTATAGCGGCTCCTATAAATGCTATTACCGCTGCAATAAGAGCTGTACATACAAAAACTAAAAAAGTACTTGCCATAATTTTTCCAAGTCTCTTCATTCCATTCATATTTGATATTGCAGATGTAACACTAAAAAACACAAGTGGTGTTATAACCATAAACATCAAATTCAAGAATAGATCCCCAAAAGGTTTTAATACAAGAGCTTTGGCTCCAAAAATAATACCTATAATTGCACCCAATATTATTGAACCTAAAAGTATAATAGAAAAGCCATAGTTTTTCAAAAATTTTTTCATTACTACCTCCATATCATGTAAAGTTTATATACCTATTATATTCCTATTTTTTGCGTTTTCTATTGCCAATGTTGCTTGAAAGCTTGTAAAAAATGCTTTATCATATATATTACATAAAAATATTCAAGGATAAGGAGATTATATATGCCACATGATACACTTTTAAAAATAAAGAGAGGATACCTAAAAAATGATTTTGAAATATTTCATCTAAAAGATAAAAAAGATATAAATTTTGAATTTCACTATCATAATTTTAATAAAATAGTTATCTTTATATCAGGAAATGTGACTTATCTAATAGAGGGAAAATCATATAAATTAAAGCCATGGGATATTCTATTTGTAAATAACAATGATATACATAAAGCAGTAATAGACTCAAATAAAATATACGAACGTATAATAATATGGGTAAACTCCGACTTTCTTATAAAGTATAATGACAAATGTAATCTACTTAGTTGTTTTGAACTCGCGTCTAAACAAAGGTTTAATTTATTAAGACTTGAGCAAAAAAATCTTAAAGATATAAGAAATATTCTTTTTAATATAGAAGATACTTTTAAAAACAATGAACTCGGATACAAAATACTTAGAATATCCTTTTTCCTACAATTTATGGTATATATAAACAGACTTTTTCTTGATCAAAAAGACATTTCCAATTTGACTGACATTGAGTATAATGAAAGTATCGGTCAAATATTGAATTATATAAATAATAACCTTAATAAAGATTTATCAATAGATTTTCTTGCTTCAAAGTTTTTTGTAAACAAATACTATATGATGCATAAATTTAAAAGCCAGACTGGATATACAATCCACAACTATATACTGCAAAAAAGGCTTATAATGTCTAACAATCTTATAAAAAGTGGAATGAATATCACAGATGCTTGTATAGAATGTGGTTTTAAAGACTATTCAAATTTTATACGTGCTTTTAAAAAAACATTTGGTGTATCACCTAAGAAATATAATAAATTATAAACTAAAAGAGCTACAGAACTAAAATTTAATGAATATAGGATTTGTAATTCCAAGCTTAAGTTATACGTAAGCTGACATTTCCAAAATGTAGGCACATTAAAAAATTTTTTAGTAAGTCTTAGTGACGAATTTTGGAAGTATCAGCTGGAGTATAACTTAAGCTTTCATTTACAAACCCTATAGCTCTTTAATTTAAAATTATTTTTCATTACAATTATTTAAAAAATCCAGAGCAAATTGTGCATATAGTGCACTTCCCATCTTAAGAGAACTTTCCTCAACATCAAATTTATCATTATGATTTGAATACATTCCTACTTTCTCACTTCCTCCACCTATAAATACAAACACACCTGGCACCTCTTCTAAATAATTTGCAAAGTCCTCTCCTACTGTCATTTTTTCTACCGGAACAAGTACATCTTTTCCAAATAATTTCACTGCTGACTTTCTTGCAATTTCAGTCAATTTATTGTCATTTATTAATGGAGGCGGACATAGATTATATTCTAATTCAGCATGAGCTCCATAAGTATCTGCTGTAGTCTTAACTATATTCCTAACCTTTTCCTCTAAAAGTTTTCTTGTCTCTTTTGAAAATGCCCTGGTTGTACCTGTCATAACTACCTTATTGGCTATTATATTATAATTATCACCGCCATTTATAGTTCCAATTGTAACAACCGCTGAATCCATAGGACTTATATTTCTGCTTACTATACTTTGTAGATTCATAACAATTGCAGATGAAGCTAAAATAGCATCAATTCCAAGATTAGGAATAGAACCATGACTTGCAATTCCTTCAACCGTTATTTTGAAAGTATCTGCAGATGCCATTCTAACTCCTGATTCTATATTAAGTTTTCCAGACCTGACCATAGCAAAGACATGCATACCAAATATAGCTTCAACATCGGATAATACATTATCTTGCTTAATTATAGTTTCTGCACCCGTTCCATTTTCTTCTGATGGCTGAAATATCAATTTTACACTGCCATTCAATTTGTCTTTTATTTTTGTCAGTATTCTTGCCGCTCCTAAAAGCATTGCCATATGAGTATCATGTCCACACGCATGCATACAACCATTTGTAGCTTTGAAAGGAAGATTTGTATTTTCTTTTATTGGCAGCGCATCCATCTCCGCTCTAAGTGCCAGCATATTTTCTCTGTTTCTTCCATCAATTATTCCTATTGCACCGGTTTTCTTTAATCTTTTAACCTTTATATTCAGTTTGCGAAGTTCATTTTCTATAAACTCAGTTGTATTGTACTCATTCCATGATGTTTCTGGATTTTGATGAAAGTATCTCCTGAGTCTTATAATATAATCTTCATATTCATTCGCTATGTTTCTTATATCCATAAAAACATTCTCCTATTCTAAATTAATATTACAACTCTAGCGTTCCTTCTTAATACAATTAATATATCTTTGTACTTTTATCTTAATATCTTCTTTTACACATTAAAAAAGATCATTATTCTTAAAATAAGAAAAATGATCCTGATTACTTAATAACTTCGTTTAAATTTAAACAAAATACTATCTTTCTCATCTTTCAGAATAAAAACTCTGCAGGAATTGACACCTATACATTCAAATGAAAATGTAGGTTGTCGGGTTTCATTGGGCCAGTCCCTCCACCTCTCTAGATAAGAACACAACATATTAAATTTTTAAAATACTAAATGATCAATTAGTATGCAAGTTAAATACTACTCTTTTCACATTATTTTGTCAATGGCTCCAAAGAATAGACCTTATTTAAAATATCTATATAAAAACAGTTTTTACTGTAATAATATTTATAATTTAAGTAAAGAATATATTATTATAAAAGATGTTGCTAACTTATTTTAAAATAAGTTAGCAACACCCCTCTAATTATGGAAGTTTATATAATTTATATATTTAATATAAATCCAGCATTTTATAAAAGACAAACTTTTATTAGATTAACTGCAAAATATACGGTAGTTATAATTATGACATCGAGTGATAGCTTCCTAAATTTTTTAATATCTATTTCATTTAGCATATATACCCCACCTTATTTTAACTATTTATATAAAATTAAATGATTATATTTACGTTCCACTAATATATGAATAAATATTACAATTTTTAAATGACATTCTAATGACAAATTTATTAACAAATTATGAATGTTAGATTTAAAAACTTGCACCTTTTATGGCAAAGCTAGGATTTCTAAATGGCAATTTTACTTTTTCATATATAATAGCATCATCCTCAAGTTTTATACTTTTAGGAACAAATATTTTGACATTCTTATATTCACAAATATTATAGTTATCTTCATAATCCTCATAATAATTTTTTATTTCACTTTCATACATTACTTTTACATCGATTTTCTTAAAGTTAGCTTCTGTTCTACAACAATCACATTTTATATCATCGATCTGACATTTTACGAAAAAACATAAATTCTGACCTTTTACATAATCCAGAGCCTTATTATCTATTTTTAACATTTTACACCGCCTATACTTTCATAACTATATATATTTATAGTATTTATAAATAAAAGCTTAAGTTATACGTAAGCTGACATTTCCAAAATGTAGGCACATTAAAAAATTTTTTAGCAAGTCTTAGTGAAGTATTTTTGAAAATCTTAGTAGATTTTATATGTTTGAGCCTGCGAGTTTATAAAATCTGCTTAGATTTTTATAAATACGAACTTAGACTTACTAGAAATTTTTTAGGTGACGAATTTTGGAAGTAGCAGCTGGAGTATAACTTAAGCCTGGAATTACAAACCCTATATTTTAGCTCTTTTCAATTTTTGCTCTGCTGCCATCTCCACTAAATGAAGGTACAACCATAAGTTTAGCCGGAATTCTATCTCTAATATCATTCACTAATAAATTGTAATGATATCCTTTTTTAGGCTACAATAAATTATATATCCTTCTTTTTATACTCAGAAATTCATCTGAGGTTATAATATCCTTCGTCTTATCCTCAGGTAAATCGACATATATTGAACTCTTTATACTGGCCGGCTTATCTGAAAGTATATAAATCCTATTTGAAAGATATATAGCTTCTTCTATATCATGCGTTATAAACAATATTGTTATATTTAAATCCTTTATAATCTTTAAAAGCCAGTTCTGCATTTTTGTCCTTGTTATAGCATCCAAAGCTCCAAACGGTTCATCTAACAACATAATATTATCCGAAGCCATATAGGTTCTAAGAAAAGCTGCCCTCTGTCTCATTCCTCCAGACAATTTTGATGGATACTTATATTCATATCCCTTTAACCCATACATATCAAAATATTTTAACACTTTATTTCTGGCACAAACTTTACTCTCCCCTTTTATATAAAGCGGCATTGCAACATTGTCTATTACCTTCTTCCACGGAAGAAGCAAATCCTTTTGATGCATATAACTTATATCTCCATCAACATAAACATCACCACTGTCCGGATTTAGTATACCTGAAATTATATTTAATATGGTACTTTTTCCACTCCCACTAGGTCCAATAAGACTTACGAATTCTCCTTCAGTAACCTCAAAACTTATGTTGTCTATTATTTTATATCCATCGAAGGATTTTGACACATCTTTAAGCACAACTTTTTTTAAAATACTGGATTTATTCAAGAATTATATCTCCTTTACTACTATTTGGATGGAAGAAAATCATTTGTAAATGCATCTTCCGCTTTCAAATTCTTTTTTATAAGATTTTTACTCATAAGAAATTTAGTATAGTTATTCCAAACAGAAGACTTCATTTCTCCCCATCTTGGGGCATCATCAATATACTTTGTGTTCATATACTTTTGGCTCTCTACTGCAAGCTTTTTATCTATCTCAGGTGCATTTTTTACTAATATGTCAGCTGCATCCTCAGGATTATCAATGGAATATTTATATCCTCTCTGTGTTGCTTTTAAAAACTTTTTAACTAATTCCGGTTTATTCTTAAGAGTATTATTATTTGTAATAAGTATAGGTGTATAATAATCCAGATCAGGATTTAATTTTCTAAGTTCTATAAAATTGAGCGGTATATTTTTAACTTTAGCTTCTATACCTGTCCATCCTTCATATATCCATGCAAAATCTATATTTTTTTTCGTAGCTGCAAAAAAATCTTGAGTACCAATATCTACAATTTTAAGTTTATTAAAATCGGCCCCTCCATTCTGCATAACAGACTGAACTACAGCTTTTTCCGAAGGTGAACCCCATCCACCGTATGTTTTTCCTTCAAAATCCTTTACAGTACTTATATTTTTATCCTTAGGTGACGCAAATCCAGATGTATTATGCTGAACTAAAGCTGCTACAGCTTTTATTGGAAGAGGATTATCTGAAGTTTTTGCATAAGTTACATCTTCTTGATAGCTTACTCCAAAATCTCCTTTACCGGCAGCTATTAAATTACCAACAGCTCCATCGGAAGGTTGAATTATCTGAACATCCAATCCTTCATCTTTATAATATCCCTTATCCTTAGCTACATAAAGTCCAGTATGATTTGTATTTGGTGTCCAGTCAAGTATTACCTTTACCTTTGTCAGAGGTTTACTATCTTTTTCCTTTGATGTTTCATTTCCAGAAGAACACCCAATAAGCAGTATACCTATAAGTGCAGTTGATGTTAAAATTTTAAATATTTTTCTCTTATACATGTTTAAATCGTGCTGGGTTAATTTCCCAACGTCCCCCTTTCATATTACACTATTTGTTAATATTCTCTCTGTCTTTCCTTTGCCACGGCATAAATATGTATTGAAGTACATACATAAATAAGAACAATAGCATACTTAAAATCACTACAACTAATATAGCTGAAAATATTTGATCAAGTGCATATGCATTTTTTGCTCTTACCATAAATATTCCAAGACCTTTCTCTCCTCCAAGCCATTCTCCAACTATAGCTCCCATTATGCTGTATGTTGCTGCTATTCTAAGTCCTGAAAAAAATGAACCCAGGCACCCAGGAAATTTTACATACCTAAATTTCTGAAATTTAGATGCATTCATCGTGTCCATAAGATTCAGCATATCTACATCAGCACTTTCAAGTCCATCTACAAGACTTATCACAATTGGGAAAAAACATACTAAAACAACTACAATGACTTTAGGGAGTATGCCAAACCCAAACCATATTATAAATATCGGGGCAAGTGCTATAGTAGGTATTGTTTGCGATATAACAAGTATTGGATAAATACAGGCCTTTACAATTTTTATATTATCCATAAGCAGTGCAATTATTACTGAAAATACTATAGAAATTAAAAAACCAATAATTGCTTCTTCCAGGGTAACATAAATATGAGGAATAAGTATAGGAAAGATTTCAAATAAAGTTATTGCCACATCCTTAGGCGATGGAAGAATATATTTAGGTATTCCTCCTTTATCTACAAGTATTTGCCATAAGAATATAAGCATAACCTGAAAAACAATAGCTGAAATCCTGTAAATCGATTTACCATAATTATTACATTTCATACAATTACACATCCTACATGAGTTATTAAGCATACAAAAACCTCTCTTCAAAAATAGAAGAGAGGTCTTTATACTAAACAAATTTATTTGATTACTTACTGTAATTCCCTCCGTTGGCATTATCCAATTCAGGTTTTACGGGTCGAAACCTACCAGTTTCCTCTCAAACAGTGTTTCTGCCTCCCCAACAATATATGATTTTAAAAATATCAACATAAATTAGTATATCATTTATAAAATAAATGTGTCAAATTATTAAAATATTCTTACTAAGGCCTATATGTTTTCTATCTTAACTACATCATATCCTGCATCCTCAACAGCAGCTTTTATAGCACTATCTTCAATTTCATCTTTAAAATCTACAACTGCATTTTTATCATCCAAACTTACTTTTACTTTTTTAACTCCATCTAATTCTTTAAGAGCCTCCTCAACATGAGCAACACAGTGTTTGCAGCTCATTCCTTCAATAAATACTTTCTTTTTCATAATATATTCTCCTCTCAATATTTATATTAAATTAAAGGTTTGAAACCTTTCAATCTTAAAGCATTTGTCAAAACTGATACCGAACTTAAACTCATTGCTAAAGCTGAAATCATTGGATTTAAGAGTGGACCACCAAATATATAAAGCACTCCCATCGCAACTGGTATGCCAAGAGTATTATATCCAAACGCCCACGCAAGATTTTCCTTTATATTCTTTATTGTTTTTCTGCTCAATTCTATAGCTGTAACTACATCCATTAAATCACCACGCATAAGAACTATATCTGCTGATTCAATAGCAATGTCTGTTCCAGAGCCTATTGCAATTCCTATATCTGCCTGAGCCAGTGCTGGAGCATCATTTATTCCATCACCAACCATAGCCACTTTCCTGTCTTCACTTTGAAGCATCTTTACTTCCTCTGCTTTATCTCCCGGCAATACCTCTGCAATTATCCTGTCAATTCCAACCTGTTTCCCTATTGCACCAGCTGTTCTTTCATTATCACCAGTTATCATTACTACTTCAATTCCCATCGAATGTAATTTTTCTACACATCTCTTACTATTTTGTTTAACTGTATCAGCTACAGCTATTACTCCAAGAATTTTTCCATTTTCAGATACATACATAGGTGTTTTTCCTTCTCCAGATAATTTTTCTGAAACTATATTGAGCTTCTCTAAATTAATACCATTCTTATCCATCAATTTTTTATTGCCAAGAAGTATTTTTTTACTATCGATAAAAACTTCTATACCATACCCTGTAATAGCTTTAAAAGACTCTATCTTTTCTAATTCTATTCGAAGAAAATTTGCATTCTCAACAATAGCTTCTCCTAACGGATGTTCTGAACCAGCTTCAGCTGATGCGGCCAACTTTAAAATATAGTCTTTATCAACACCAGTTACTGTTACAATATCTGTAACTTTAGGTTTTCCCTCAGTAATTGTTCCTGTTTTATCAAATACAATTGTTTTTACTTTATGGGTAGCTTCAAGTGCAGTACCGCTCTTTATAAGAACTCCATATTCTGCTCCTTTTCCTGTTCCAACCATTATAGCTGTCGGCGTTGCAAGTCCTAGTGCACATGGACATGCTATAACAAGTACTGAAATAAATATTGTAAGACAAAATACCAGATCTTGTCCGTTTATATACCATAAAATTGCACCAATAAGTGCCAGTGACATGACAACTGGAACAAAGTATCCAGACACAATATCTGCAAGTTTAGCTATAGGTGCCTTCGATCCCTGAGCTTCTTCTACCAGCTTTACAATTTGAGATAAAACAGTATCTCCTCCAATTTTGGTAGCTTTAAATTTAATCATCCCATTTTTATTTATACTTGCACCAATTACATTATCTGATACCTGCTTTTCAACTGGTATACTCTCACCTGTTATCATTGATTCATCTATAGATGTTGATCCTTCTATTATTTTGCCATCTACAGGTATCTTTTCACCTGGTTTTACTATGATTATGTCGTTGACCTCAACCTCATCAACCAGGATATTTATTTCTTTTCCATCTCTTTCAACAAGCGCCTTTTTAGGAACTAAATTCATGAGTTTCTTTATAGCTTCTGAGGTTTTCCCTTTTGCAACAGATTCAAGATATTTTCCAAGAGTAATAAGCGTCAATATAACTCCTGCAGATTCAAAATACATATCATAGGCATGACTGCCTGACATAATCTTATATACTGCAAACAAACTATATAAAAAAGCTGCTGATGCACCTATCGATATAAGTGAATCCATATTGGGACTTCCTCTAAATAATGATTTAAATCCAACAATAAAATAATGTCTTCCCTCTATTAAAATTGGAAGTACAAGTACTAATTGAATAATTGCAAATGCCTTATAATGATGCATTGGATCTATTGCAACTGGAAGCATATATCCTAATTTTTCAGCTATCATAGGTCCCATAGCTATTATTAGAAGTGGAACTGCAAATACAGCCGATATTATAAATCTATTCCACAATTTCTTCATATCCTTAAGTTTCTTTTCACTATCACTATCTATCGACGTTTCTTCATCTATAGCTTTATAACCCGCCTTATCCACAACTTTTTTAATTTTTGAAACATTTAACTTTTCTTTATCAAAGCTTATATTTAATTTCTCAGTTGCAAGATTAACATTTGCCTCTGTTACTCCCTCAAGTTTCTTAACAGCTCTTTCAACCGCTCTTGCACATGCTGCACATTCCATTCCTTCTATTTTTAATGTCCTATTTATTGTTCCAGAAACAGCTTTATATCCTGCTTTATCTACAGCCTTCTGTACGTCCTTCACATTTATCTTTGATTCATCAAAAGTTATTTTGAGTTTCTCTGTTGCCAGATTCACATTTGCAACTTCTATTCCATCAAGCTTTTTAACAGCTCTCTCAACTGCTCTCGCACAGGCCGCACATTCCATTCCCTCTATTTTCAAAGTTTTACTTGACACTTTACCACCTCCTTATTAATCTTTAAGCAGTTTAGACAATAAATTTATTATCTCATCCACTTTTTCATCTCCACTATCATGTAAGAAAGCCTGTTTAACACAATGATTTAAATGCTGCCTAAGTATTAATAAATTTGCTTTTTTAAGAAGGGATTGAGCTGCATATATTTGATTTGATACATCTATACAATATCTCCCATCTTCAAGCATTTTAATTATTCCTTCTATTTGACCTTTAGAGGTTCTTAATGCTTGAATAGCTTTTTTCTTTTCTTCATTCATACAACTCATATTGCTACCTCCTACCCCCGGTGGGGGTGTTAATCTATATAAATATAATACAACAAAAATATGAATAAAATATGAATAAAAATAAAAAAAGTATCTATTTTTTAATAAATACTTTTTTTGTCTTTATTATCTTTTACTTTTAATCATAAAAATATTAAAATTATTTCAAATCAAGTTCACTCAGGTCAACATCTTTTACATCAATAACCTTTGTTTTATGTTTAAATTTGTATCCTGCCCATAATATTAAAAACAATGGCAGACCAATATATGTTGAAATAATACCTTTCCAATCGATTTGAGATGTTCCAAAATAAGTAATTCCTTGTCCTAATATAACTACTATACATAATATTAATGCTATAATTGGACCTATAGGAAAAAATTTTGCTTTATATTTAAGTTTATTTAAATCAAGACCTTGAGCTATATAAGCTTTACGAAAACGATAATGACACATTGCTATGCCAAGCCATGCTATAAAACCTGCCAATCCTGATGCTGCAACAAGCCAGACATAAACTGTACTTTCTGCATATAATCCTGTTAAAAAACACGCACATGCAATTATAGTTGTAACTATTAATGAATTTATAGGAACACCCCTCTTATTTACTTTTGCAAGAAATTTAGGAGCCTTTCCTGACTCAGCTAATGCATATAACATTCTAGTTGATGCATACATTCCTGAATTACCCGCAGATAATATCGAAGTTAATATTACTATATTCATGATCGATGCAGCACCAGCAATACCAACCTTAGTAAATACCATAGTAAATGGACTTGTTTCAACTCCAGCTTCTGTATAAGGTACAAGTGCTCCAACTATAAAAATCGTTCCTATATAAAATATTAATATTCTCCAAAATATTGCCTTAGTTGCTTTAGGTATATTTTCACCTGGATCCTCACTTTCTCCAGCTGCAATTCCTACAAGTTCTGTTCCCTGAAAAGAAAATCCTGCTATTAAGAATATCATAAATATAGATTTTACTCCTCCAACAAAAGGTGCATCCTTAATTGTAAAATTTTTTAATCCGATTGGATTTCCGTTAAATATCCCAAAGATAGTTGCTGCACCTATCAAAATAAATATTATTACCGTAATAACTTTAATACTTGCAAACCAAAACTCCGATTCTCCATATCCTTTTACTGATAAAAAATTAAATATAACAATTATTCCTAAAAATAATGCACTCCATCTTACAGAAGGAATACTTGGAAACCAAAATCTCATAATAAGTGCAGCTGCAACCATTTCAGCCGCAACAGTAATAGCCCAATTGTACCAATAGTTCCATCCAAGTGCAAAGCCAAGTGCCGGGTCTATAAACTTTGATGCATACACTTCAAATGAACCGGCAACTGGCATATGAGTTGCCATCTCTCCAAGTCCTGTCATTAAAAAGTATACCATAATACCTATACATGCATATGCAACTAATGCACCACCTGGCCCTGCTTGTCTTATAGTATCACCTAGTGCTAAAAATATTCCTGTGCCAATTGCTCCTCCTATTGCAATCATATTAAGATGTCTAGATTTTAAATTTCTCTTTAAATTTTGTTCTCCTACTTGTTCTTGTCCTAAATTTTGTTCTATCTGCTGCATTTTTCTCCCCCTTATCGGTATTTTATTCCGATAAGTAAATAACCAAGATATTTGATAATAAAAAATACCTTGAGCACACACTCAAGGTATTAAAGCAAGGTATATATAATACACTCTTAAACCATAATTTTCATTGAATGATAGCGCTCCACAAATACATTGTGACAGTCTTATCGATATTTTCAATAAGCCCAGCTATACGACATTAAAGCATTTGCCATAAGCTTCGGCAAAATCCCCTTTCATACTGCTTCATAGTGCTTACCTCAGCAATATTACTATTAGATTATGCACCTCTACCCTAGTTATTCACTTATTATAAAAGTATTATATAATAATATTCATAATTAGTAAAGCTATAATTTATAAATCATATATTATAAATTCATTTTTGAAGTAATCTATAGGGTTTGTAATTCCAAGCCTATATATCTCTTTCAAAAATTTAATAAAAAATATTATTGCATTTTTATTAAATAAAATGTATAATTATTCATAAATAAAAAATCGGAAGTTCGGGGGTAGATCAATGGAGAAAAAAATCTTTGTAGTTAGGAAAGCTGATATAAAAGACAGTAAAGCAATTTATGAAATAACAAAACAAGTTTTTAAAATATATTTTAAAAATGCACAGATTCCACGAACAATAGATGCACTTAAAGAAACTTACAAAGATATAGAAAACGACATAAAAACAAAGGAAGTTTTTGTAGCACTTGACGGTAATACTATAATAGGAAGTGTGCGAATAAAAGTCAATCCAGATAAAACTGCCTATTTAAGTCGTTTTGGAGTGAAATCCAATTATCAAAACAGTGGAATTGGTAAAATTTTAATGAGTGCAGTTGATGATGATATGATATCCCTAGGTGTTACAAACATTTATCTTCACACTTCATCAAGAATGTTTTCACTCATAAGATTTTATTATGGAAGAGGTTTTTTCATTGATTCAACTAGTAAAGATAGAGGATATATAAGGGCACTTTTATGCAAAGAATACAAATCTAAAAGTCTTGACAATTCATGTACAAATACCGTAAATAACAGTATATAAATACAAAAGTGTATCCTAAAGTTTACCACTTTAAGAATACACTTTGATTTTAATTTGCTAGATTAAAGATCTCTAATCTCTTTTCATCAATATTTTTTATTCTTACATTAACCATAGCACTAAATGTATCTAATGCCGTTATTACTCCTATATTTCTTTCAATAGCAGCTCTTCTTATAATAAACCCATCCCTTTTTGAGTCGTTCCCTTTAGTAGGTGTATTAACCACCAAATCAACTTTTCCACTTCTGATTACATCTAATATATTTGGATGTGATTCTTTAAGTTTTCTTACTTCCTTAACTTCTATTCCATTCCTTCTTAAAAGCTCAGCCGTTTTTGATGTTGCCATAAAATTAAATCCTATAGTATTCAATCTTTTAGCTATAGATAAAAATTCCTCCTTATCATGGTCATTTATGGTTGCAAGTACCGTACTATTTTTCTTTTTTATAAACATATTGGCCGATATAAACCCTTTGTATAATGCCTCGTATATATTCTTTCCAACACCAAGTACTTCACCAGTGGACTTCATTTCAGGTCCTAGTGATATTTCAACCTTAGGAAGTTTTTGAGTAGAAAACACAGGCACCTTGACCGATACTAAATCTGGAGTTTTGTATACTCCCAACCCGTACTTAAGATTCTTTAATTTTTCTCCAAGCATTACTTTTGTAGCTATATCAACTATTGGTACCTTGCTCACTTTACTTATATATGGTACCGTTCTCGATGCCCTTGGATTTACCTCTATTACATAAAGTTTCCCTTTAAACTCTATAAACTGAATATTTATCATACCATGTATCCCTATCGCTAATGCTAATCTTTTTGTGTACTCAAAAACTTTTTCTTTAATATTAGGACTTATGTTTTGACTTGGATACATAGTTATACTATCTCCGGAATGTACTCCTGCTCTCTCTAAATGTTCCATTATACCTGGTACAAGAACATCTTCTCCATCTGATATAGCATCTACCTCTATTTCCCTTCCCATAAGATACTTATCTATCAATATAGGATTCTTTTTATCATTTTTGAAAGCATTTTTGAGATAGTACATTAATTCTTCCTCATTATATGTTATTTCCATGCCTCTTCCTCCCAAAACATATGAGGGTCTTACAAGCACAGGAAATCCTAATTTTTGTGCCTCACTTAATCCTTCTTCTAATGACCACACTCCATGTCCCTTTGGCCTTGATATATGCAGCTTTTCGAGTAATTCATCAAATTTTTCTCTATTCTCTGCCATATCTATTTGATCAGCTGTAGTTCCAAGTATTGCTATATTTTTCTCTTTTAAAAACTTTGCGAGTTTAATCGCAGTCTGACCACCAAACTCAAGAATAACACCATAAGGTTTTTCTTTATTGATTACATTAAGTACCTCTTCTTCAGTTAATGGTTCAAAATATAATTTATCAGATATATCAAAATCAGTACTTACGGTTTCCGGATTATTATTTATTATTATAGTCTCTATTCCAAGCTTTCTAAGTGCCTTAATACAATGCACAGAAGCATAATCAAACTCTACTCCCTGACCTATTCTTATTGGTCCGGAGCCTATTACCACAATTTTCTTCTTATCTGAAACCTTTACCTCATCATAATCATCATAAGTAGAATAATAATATGGTGTTAATGCTTCAAATTCACCTCCGCAGGTATCTACCATCTTATATACAGGCTGTATGTTCCATATGTTTCTAAGCCTATATATATCATCGGGAGATACTTTAAGTATATCGGCTATACCTTTATCAGAAAATCCCTTTTTCTTAAGCCTATAAAGCCAATCTTTATCCAGTTTATCAATCTTACTCAATTTTAATTTTTCTTCTTCTTCAACTATCCACTTGAATTTTTCAACAAAGAACTTGTCTATACCTGTTATTTCAGAAATTTTATCTACTAAATAGTCTCTTCTAAGAATCTCCGCAAGTGCAAACATCCTTTCATCATCTGGAGACATTACTATTTCTTTGAGGTTAGCTGTGCTTAATTCTCTAAACTTACTATCCTGAAGAGAATACTTACCAATTTCTAACGATCTTATACCTTTTAAAAATGCCTCTTCAAAATTACTTCCTATAGACATAATTTCTCCTGTGGCCATCATCTTCGTTCCAAGTGATCTATCTGCTCCCTGAAACTTATCAAAAGGCCATTTGGGAATTTTTACAACTACATAATCGAGTGACGGTTCAAAACACGCATAAGTCTTCTGAGTTACAGCATTTTTTATTTCATGTAATCCGTAACCAAGTGCAATTTTAGCAGCTACCCTGGCTATCGGATATCCAGTTGCTTTTGATGCAAGAGCAGACGATCTGCTAACTCTTGGATTAATTTCTATAACTGCATATTCAAATGAATCTGGATTTAATGCAAACTGTACATTACATCCTCCTTCAATTCCTACAGCATTTATTATATCTATCGATGCAGATCTAAGCATCTGATATTCTTTATCTGATAATGTCTGGCTTGGCGCAACTACAATACTATCCCCGGTATGTATCCCAACAGGATCTATATTCTCCATATTACATACAGATATACAATTGCCGTATTTATCCCTCATTACCTCATATTCTATTTCCTTCCATCCCTTTACACTCCTTTCAACCAGCACCTGTCCGATTGTACTAAGCTTAATTCCAAGTGCAAGTATTTCTTCAAGTTCTTCTTCCGTTTCTGCTATTCCGCCACCGGTTCCACCTAAAGTATATGCTGGCCTTACAATAACAGGATAACCAATCTTCTTTGCAAATTTCTTTCCGCTATCTATATCTTTTATTATTTCACTTTGTATTACAGGCTGTTTTATCTCATTCATCATATTCCTAAAAAGTTCTCTATCTTCACCCTTTTTTATCGACTCTATTGAGGTTCCTATCACCTGAACATTATATCTATTCAAAATTCCACTGTCATATAATTCAACAGCTAAATTAAGTCCTGTTTGTCCTCCCATTCCGGCAAGAAGACTATCAGGTCTTTCCTTTTCTATGACTTTTTCTAAAAATTCACCTGTTAACGGTTCTAAATATATTTTATCTGCTACCTCTTTATCTGTCATAATAGTTGCAGGGTTACTATTTACAAGTATAACTTCTACTCCTTCTTTTCTAAGACTTTCACAAGCCTGAGTTCCAGAATAATCAAACTCTGCAGCCTGTCCTATTACTATTGGTCCCGAACCTATTACTAAAACTTTTTTAATATCTTTATTTAATGGCATAATTATTCCCTCCCAAATTTAACAAAATTCTAATTTTAAAGTGAGTATTCCATAAATTCATCAAAAATATAGTCATTGTCTTTAGGTCCTGGACATGCTTCTGGGTGAAATTGGACAGAAAATATAGGTAATTTTTTATGTTTCATTCCTTCTATTGTTCCATCATTTAAATTAATATGAGTCTCCACCATATCCTGTGGTAAAGTTTTTACGTAGTATCCATGATTTTGTGAAGTTATATGAACTTTATCTTCATAAATATCCTTAACAGGATGATTGCATCCCCTGTGTCCAAATTTAAGTTTTGCAGTTTTCCCTCCAAGTGCCAATGCTATAAGTTGATGTCCCAGGCATATTCCGGTTACTGGAAGCCTTCCAATAAGCTTTCTAATATTTTCTATAATTTCTGGCAAATCCTCAGGATTTCCAGGACCATTCGACAAAAATACCAAATCAGGCTTTACATTTAAAATCTCCTCTGCACTTGTGTATGCAGGAAATATAGTGACTTTACAATTTCTATTTAAAAATGAGTCTATTATATTTTTCTTTGCCCCAAAATCCATTACTGCAACATGCTTTTGAGTTCCATCAATTACAATTTTTTCTTTTGTTGTAACCATTTTGACGGCATATTTATTTGAGTATCCATGTAATTGTCCGGTTACATCCTCAAAAGATAATTCCTCCAGGGTAGTTATTATTCCCTTCATAGTACCGTTCTTTCTTAAAATTTTTGTAAGCTCCCTTGTATCAATTCCTTCAAGTCCCATGACTTTATTTCGCTTTAGATAATCATCAAGTTCAAGTTCTGCTCTAAAATTACTTGATATATTGCACTTTTCTCTAACAATAAATCCTTTAACTTTTACTGAACTCGACTGCATATCTTCTAAATTTATTCCATAATTCCCTATTAAAGGATATGTCATTGCTACAATTTGTCCATAATACGATGAATCCGTAAGGATCTCTTGATACCCTGTCATTCCAGTATTGAATACAACTTCGCCTATACTGCTCTCTTTAAGATATCCAAAAGCTTTTCCACTAAATATCATTCCATTTTCTAGTATAAGTTTTGCTTTCATAAAAAGACCTCCTTTAAATTTCTGAGTAAAAATACACTTTTATTGAAAGCTTAAATATAAAAAAGACAATAGATAAACTATTTTAAAAAATAGCCTATTTATTGTCTTTTTTATATAAATCTAAATATAATTCGATAATATAACTTTTCATAAATATAATACCTCTTTCTGGCCTCTCTGGACCAAATTAAAGTGTACTTTTTACACCAGTTTTACTTCATAATTGATTGTAATTTATTTTTTGTAATATGTCAATACCATTTTTATGATTCAGCCTTTTCACCCTGACTTCCTGCATTTCTTTTTTATTTGCAGACATAAACATCGTAACTGCAGTATAGAAAATAACTACTATTACCAGCCATGTCAAAATATTTAATGGAAGTGACTTTACTATATATGCTGCAATTAGCACTCCAACAACACCAAATATTGTTATAGCTAACGAAGCCTTCCTGTCATATGATCCTGTTCTTACAAATTTGACAGATGCAACCGGCATTAAAAATGCACAGGAACCCATCATTATAGGAAATGCTACTCTAGGACTCATTCCAAGGGCAAAAACTAATGCCATACATGGTGCATATAACCCTATTCCAAGTGTCATAAGTGCACCTAATATAAAGTTACCTGCTATAGCTACAATAAGCTTCCAGCCAGTAAGACCTACTTGTGTCCCTCCTGATGGCATAAGTTTAAGTTGTGAAGCCAGCATTACAAGTGCTACTATAACCAGTGCTGCTCCCATCGCAACTTCTATTTTCTTTTCATCTAATTTTGAAACTATATCCGCCCCGATTACCGAGCCTACAGCACCTGCTGCAAGCATTAAAAATAAAGTTAGGGGATCTACTTTGATGACTGTTATGAATATAAGTGCCTCTATTACTACCGGTATAGTGCATGATACATTTAAAGTTCCGGGTAAAGTTCTATCTTTTGATAACTTGAAAAATTTTAGTAAAGCGGTAGTAGGCGCAAAACTTCCTATTCCCAGAGTATCGAAGAAATTTGTTAAAAACCCAACTGCACCTAAGGCAAAAAAATTTGATTTTTCCAGTTTGTTTTCTTTACCGGTCTTTATATAATCCCTGAAGAATATAAATGCAAAACATACTACCATTACTAGTAATATTGTAAATAATACTATTTTTACCATCGGGAACCCTCCTTTTATTTATATAGTCTTGTTACTCTTTTACTTCAATATAAATCCATGTTTAAGCGGGTCATCTGGATCTATAAATAATTGATTGTGCCCTGTTACATAAGCGGCTCCCGTTATCTCTGGAATTATAGCATCATAATCTCCAACCTTTGTTTCTTTTAATACTCTGCCTACAAATTTTGTTTTTAAAACACTTTCATACACAAACTTTTCATTAATCTTTAATTTCCCTTTTGCGTAGAGTGTTGCAAGTTTAGCACTTGTTCCGGTTCCACAAGGTGATCTATCCAGTTGTCCTTGTCCAAACACTACGGCATTTTGAAGAGTTGCATCCGGACTTTTTGCAGGTCCATAAATTTCACAAAGATCTACTGTCTTTATATGTGATAGAGTCGGATGTTGTATTTCAACCCGGTCATTAACTGCTTTTATAACATTCATGCCTACTTCAATTAATTTTTGTGAATTTGCGGGACATATTTCTACTCCCAGATCTTCTGCTTTAACTATTGCAAAGAAACTTCCGCCAAAAGATATATCCATTCTTACTTTCCCGATACCGGGTACCTCAACTTCAATATCTCTCTTATATAAAAATGCAGGTACATTTTCCAGTGAAACCTGTTTTGCTTTTCCATCCTCAACTTTTACTTTAGCTTTTACAAGTCCGGCCGGTGCTTCAAGCATTACAGTTGTAACAGGTTCCTCTACAGGTACTATTCCTTCTTCAACTGCTACTGTCGCTGTTCCTATTGATCCATGTCCACACATATTTAAATATCCGCCGCCGTCCATGAATATAACTCCAAGATCAGCTTCATCCATAGTTGGCTGTGTTATAATTGATCCGAACATTTCATTATGTCCTCTCGGTTCAAGCATTATTGAAGTTCTCAAATAATCCATATGTTCTTCCAGATATTCCTTTTTCTCCGGCATAGTTTTTCCTGGAATGCTAGGCACTCCTCCAACTACTACCCTTGTTGCTTCTCCCATTGTATGTGAGTCAACTGCAAATATGCTTTTTTCAATTTTCATTTTTTCTCTCCCCCTCATATGATTTTTACTTACTGATACCTGAACTTGTCAAGATTTAAAAAATTACAACAGCGAATGAATAACTCCATCTCTGCATTGATTTGGTGTAATCAGATACGGTATATTTTTAGAGTCTCTCATATTATGGGAACCAAGAAACCCTCCTGGTTCATATGGAAACATTGCGGTATCATACATATTTCCAAGTCCGGATACAATCTTTACAAGGATAACTTTACGTCTTCCGGGACGCATAACATCATTAAACTCTTCTCTTGTATACGGCATATTATCCAAATTCACAAGCACCTTACGGATTTCCTGAACAATTGAGTCCGTCACCCGATGTCCGGCCATAATACCTTCTGCTGTTCTTCCTTCACCCTCTTCAAACAGCACATCAACATGTAAAATATAATCAGTTGACTTTGGCGTGCCAGCACGATCAAATACAACCTGATTTTTCAAAATTCCTTCTGATGAGCCAATATTGGATGGCTGAAATTTGCTGTTATCCTCAACACCAGTTGTCATGACAGTTATTCCTGAAAGCAAATGTGTAATCCCCTCTCCCAGTTCTCCCCGGACTTTACAGGCAATCGGAGAGTAATCCATATTGGAATTGACAAACATATTATAATTTCCCGGTTCAATTATGCTAACATTAACATCCTTGATTCTAGGTTCAGATTTGATAAGACTCTTTTCAATTCCTTTGCGTATAATAAGCACACCATGGTCAATATCTGTTTTATCGCCAAAACGAACTTCATGAATACAAAATGACTTACGAGTTAACCTGCGTAGGTTCTGTTCTGGTTCATCGACTCCTGTATCCAGCAATTTTCCAGCTTTCCTAAGCTTATTTTTCACAAGTGCTACAGCTTTCATTGCATCATAATCCGTCAGATTATTCTCTCCTACAACACAGGATTCATATCCAGCATCACTTTTATTGAAATCTATCACACAGTCAACATAGTTATTAGTACAGACAAGCCGCCCCTGCTGCGCAATATAACTGAGTCCAACACTCGGGATTCCCCGGATACCAAGCTGCTCAATTACATTAACAAAATCCACATGATGATTTCCCCATCCATCAATTGCAACAATTGCCGCATCTGCATGCATAATCTGTGCGATATCACCAACACGTTTTGCTGTATAAACTTTATCATCACATAATTCAGATACACCATCTACAATAATACCAGTAAATTCAACATCCTTTTCCTTTGAAAGTGCTTCTGTTAACGGGCATTGAAAATGATGCAGTGTTGTCATTTTAATACTTGGTCCTAGTCCCATAATATACCTCCATTCCGCATGATCACTTATTTTTGTTTATAACAAAAATTATGCAAGAGGACTGCCATAATATGACAGCCCTTTTGTAGTATTTTACTGAAACAATTTATACGTTATGACGATATTCATAAGGTAATATTTTTGTTGAATTAAAGCTTGGACAATCACGAACCCATTCTAAGGATTCCTTTACAATTGCTGTCTGCATTTCAACATTATTTGGTTCTCCGGCATTTGATCCTATTGGTACATGTGGAGCTGTAATTCTAGGTGCTCCCTGCTGTCTTGCAATTGGAGGCAATGCAGCAATTACACAACAACTCATACCTGCTTCTTCACAACATCTAGTAACAATTGTTGCTGAACGATGGCAAGTTCCGCATCCACCTGTGCAAAGAACAACATCTACACCCTGTTCCTTTAATTTGCGGGCAATTTCCGGACCTGTCTCATTCTTGAATTTTTCAACATTTCCGCCGCCGCCCATAAATGTATAAGTCTCTTTAGGCAAAGAGCCAATGAATCCTGCATCTAATAATTCATGAAGACGATCTATAGGAAACATAGCATTAACATCCTTATTGATATCAGAGTTATCAAATCCACCATGTGTTACCATCAGTTTATCAGATGGTGTATCAAATGGAATTACACGATAAGAGAAATCACCAGATGTATTAAATGGTGTCTGGTCTTTTTTATGAATTCCACCTGCTGTAATAAAAGCGACCTTGCATTCATTTAATGGTTTTTTTAATTCTGTAAATACTGGTTTTGGTGTAACCGGTACAAAGATTTCGGATTGCATCCCTTTTTTTGTTGTTAATTTCATTGTTCTTCCTCCTTAAATTGATTTTGCTGGAATATCCCGTTTGCCAATTACTTTCAAACAACTAAAATAAAATTCTACATTTTGTCCTTCTTTCATTGTAACTGGCGTAAATACCCAGCGCCGTGGTACTCCTATGGTTCCCAAATTATTCATTATTGCCACCTCTATGGCAGTATCATTTACTTGTGTTATTTTTCCTCCCAATAAACATGGAGTTATCTCATGATCTGTTTTCATGTCAGAACAGTCATAGTCATACGGGTCTTCTACCACCTGAATATAACTGAAATAAAATTCCATCTCATGACCAATTGCCAGAGTTTCATCACTTATAATCAGGTGTTTTGGAACCGTAATAACTCCCAAACGCCCATGAAGATGAACCTTCACCTTATCCTCATACACTTCTTTCACGAGCCCTCCCATTTTTACGGGATTAATTATATAATCACAATCCATTAATGCAATGTTCCACTTTCAACAAGCTTTGTTTCTGGGAGCCCTAAGATACTGTTGTTTGCATTAATAACATCATTATTCCATTTCTTTTTAGCTGGCTTGATTTCTATGCCTTCCATCTTATTCTTAAGCATCTGTATTGCACGTGCAGCTACTTCTGGAGTTACGCATGAGCAGCCTGCAATATCATTTTCAAATCCGCCCTTATCCATATTTTCTTCAACCATTGCTGTAGCATATTCATTACCAACTACCAATTGTCCCTGATATGCACAGAAGGATACACCAACTACCGGAATACCTCTCTTTCCAGCCTGTCCAATATGCTGAATAAAATCGATATGGTTATTTCCAAAACCTTCTGTTGTAATTATGACACCGTCAAGATCCAGTGATTCAAGCATAGAACCAAGTCTCTCAGATACCCATAACTTTTCATCATTAACCTGTGGTGAACCAATAAAGACAACACCTACGAGATCCAACTCATCATCTTTTGCCAGTTTTTCTACAAGAGGTTCTCTAATGTAATGACGTGTCATTTCTTTTGTTGCAGGTCCAATACAAGTTAATGCATGTATAGATCCGTCTCTTACCTGATTTGGTGTTAATATAATTGGAACATTGCCACAGTCTACATTCTTCTGTCCACCGAGAACTCCAGAAGGCTCATTTGGGCATATAACATTATCATGCATAGCTCCCTGTCCCATAATTTCTTTTATTAATACTACACGGGGATTTCCTTCTCTGCGCACATCTTCACAGATTTCTTCATTAACAACTTCACCTTCATACTTTTTCAGTTGATCACGAACTTCCTGAATAATGTAATCCTGGCATTTATGTGCTGCAAATGGTCCTGGTCTTGTCATACCTGACAATCTCTGAACAACTGCGTGGCAGCGGATAATAATATCATTTTCATCTGCGCATCCCGGATGTCCAAAATACATCTTCTCATCCAAATATCCTTCGGAAGAACCAAACTCATGAATCTGTACGCCATCTTCGTCTACACCGGTAAGCATGAATACAACACCATCAGCAACCTTTGTAATACCTTCACCAAGCTCGCCCTCAACTTTTGTAGCAATTGGGCAAACATCCATGATTGTATCTGTATATATATGTCTTTCATTTGGATGAATAACATCTAACTTAAGACTCTTGCAAAGAACATCTTTTTTTACTGCACTCTTAACAATACCTTCATCTATTGTAATAACACCATCTTTAATAGAAGTTTTCTTGCCAAGTTTTACATCTGAAATTTTAATATGCTTTTTTACAAGTTTATGAATAACCTTTTTCTCTCCACTTTTTTCTGCTGCTTCAGGGGATACTGCAGGTGCTGTTCCGGCAAACACTGGTACATCCAGTTTTAAGCCTTCAAATTTTTCTGCTTTTCCAATTTCAATGTGAATCATTCCATTACCTCCTACTGACTGGATTTCCGAAGCTTCTTTGCTTTCCTGTGCTACTTCAGACTCATTTACTTCTTCTATTTCTTCTGCTTCTTCTACTTCGTTGACCTTATCAAGTACATCTTTTGTAATCGGTGTAAGAGCCTCAACATCCTTCGTCAGTGTGCTCCCGACTACCTGCTCAATACGCAGACCATCTGAACTCAATTTTAAGAGACCAGCTTCCTGCATATCTTCAAATAATTCCGGATCTTCTAGATCTGCTGCACCAATAACCAAACCTTTTTCTCTTCTGCAGCAAAATATTGCAGGATCTTTCAAGTGTTTCTGCAATGTTTCTTTTGTAATAGACATTTTGATTCCTCCCTGCTATTCTTTTCTAAATCTTCTTATCATTTTATAATTAACGGGCAATACCCGTCAGTAAAATAATAAGCCTGCAATTTTAAATAAGAACATTTTTAATTCCTCCTTATATTTCTTTTCTAAATTTTCTTATCATCTTATGATTAACAGCACGCATTGCACCGTCAGTACAATGGTAAACCGGTAATTTCAACTGTGGGGCACATGACATTACAGTATTGGTACAGTCTGTACAGTTGCTGATCAGCACAGCCTGTGCTCCTGCTTTCTTTAATGCCATTACCTTTTGCACCTGTCCGGGACATTTCCCTGGATTCTCACATTTCCGGGTATTTTTAACTTGTTTTGCCTGTTTACAATATTCAACTCCTACTACATCGGAACCCATGCTTGATGCCTGTTCTTCAAGGCGTTCTTTATTTGCACCACAGGCACAAACCAAAAGTCCAATCTTTGATGGTCCCGGCATAAAATTCTCAGCTGCAATAATTCCTCCAGTTGTTTTAATAACTGGTGCTTTCAAAGAAGTTCTCTTACCAGTAAATGGGCCTCCCATGATCAATTCACCATATTCTTCACCAAGTCCCCCCGCCATTTCAAACGTTTTCATTACACTCGTTCCAAGCGGAACATCCAGTAATACATGAATAGATGCATTTTCCTTCAGCTTTCCAGCTACCGTCATATCCTTATCAATGAGGGGCTTTTTATCCTCTACCGCCTCCCTTATGCGAAACACAGTTTCTGTATTAATAACTACTGCATTTGCTGCCATCGGAAGTTTCTCTGGTTCCAGAAGAATTCCAAGCGTCTCTCTTACAATTGCACGCTCCTCACCCATGGGATAAATATTATCCAATGCATGAACAGAAACCCGACTGTCTGTATTTGCCTTCTCAAGTTTTTTAATCACTTCTTTATGTATTCCTTTTATAGCTACAATCCCTTTTTCAGCATTGACAAGTTTCATTATTATATTCAGTCCATCCAGAAGCTTTTCCGGATCCCTGTCAATACGTGTTATATTGTGTGACAAAATCGGCTCACATTCTGCTGCATTAACAATTACCGTTCCCTTTTCTTTAAAACTGGTATTCAGTTTCGCATAGGTTGGAAATCCAGCACCTCCCAATCCTACAATTCCAGATTCTTCAATGAGCTCTCTTGGTGTTTTTCCTTGTAAACATATATATTTTTTAAAATCCGTATTTGATTCTTCAATTACAATTTGTTCAGAATCTACTGCTTTAACTTCACCATCTACACTGGAAAAAATATTACTTCCTAGTGCACCTTCTGGCCTTTTTGCTATCATTTGACCTCTTTTTACAAAATCATTTTCCTTAACCAGCACCCCGGATGTCACTCCAACATGCTGCCTGAGTGGAAAAACAAAATCCATTACTATACACCTACTTTCTGAAAAAAGCAAATAATTGCATAAATTATCATACACTATTTGATAAAAAAATAACTTTAATTTAAAATATTTTAATCATTTACACTTTATATTATAAGCAATTCATGTGCCAGTTAATATAAAAATCAATCTAAAGAAATATTTTACGCATAAAGTATTGCAAAATAAGCATTCTTTGACTTTATTAATATATAAAATATAATCGATAAATTTCTTGTTTGTTAAAAAATTGTCCAATTTTATACAATATCTTTTTAAAATATACAATTATTATCTCAAGTATACTGTTACTGCTGCTTTCAATAGAATAAAAATAAAGTGTCCATATTAATACAAATGTATTTATATGGACACTTTCAAGATAAACAGAATTTAAAAATACTGATATACCTAAAAAAATTTTAATATATTTTACACATGACACCTCATGTGCTCGGATAAATAATTTTACCCAATTCCTTCAAAAGCGCTGATTTTCTGAACAATCTGAAGATTTTATTTTATACTTTTGCAATTTATGATACAATGTAGCTCTTGGTATATTCAGCAAACTTGCTGCCTTAGATTTATTATTTTTTGTTAAATTTAAAGCTTTTATTATATTATCCATTTCGAGTTTCTTTATGGCTTCAATTAGGTCTAAGGGGTATTCCTTATAAGAATCATTTTTCTTTAATTCAGAAATAATATAATCTGGAATAGAATTTTTTTGTATAATCCCATTTGTTGTTGTAATAACAATACGTTCAATAACATTCATAAGCTCCCTTATATTACCTGGCCATCTGTATTCACTAAGAATACTCAGAGCCTCCTTTTGAATTTTTAATATATGTTTTGAATTTTCAGATGAAAATTTTTTAATAAAATGATCTATAAAAATTGGAATGTCTTCTTTTCTATCCCTAAGAGGAGGAAGACTGATTTCTGCAACATTTAACCTATAGAATAGATCTTCTCTAAATTTGTTTTGCTCTACCATCTTCCTTAAATCTTTATTAGTTGCTGATATTACCCGTAAATCGAGTTTGATACTCTTTTCTCCACCAAGTCTTACAATTTCTCTTTCCTGCAGTACTCTAAGCAATTTTGCCTGCATATGCAATGGCATATCTCCCATCTCATCGAGAAAAATAGTACCTTCATTTGCCATCTCAAATATACCAATTTTCCCTTTTTTACTAGCACCAGTAAAAGCTCCTGAACAATATCCAAAAAATTCGCTTTCAAAAAGTTCTGAAGGGATCGCACTGCAATTTACCGGAACAAAAAGACCTTTCCTTCCACTTAACTCATGAATTCCCCTAGCAAAAACTTCTTTACCTGTTCCACTTTCTCCTGTGATCATAACACTTGCATGAGTTGGTGCAATTTGCCTGGCCATTTCAATTTTTTTTACTATATTAGGACTTTTCCCAATAATATCACCAAAAATTCCTGAAAACTTTTTCACTTCGTTTTTAAGAAAAATAAGCTTTGAATTTGCATCTTCAAGCTCCGCATACAATTTTTTTACCTCTGCGTAATCTCTGTCTGTTGATACTGCCCCTTTAAACACACCTTTTATATATAATGGCATAGAATTTGCAAGTATATAAGAACCTTTTCTAGGTGAATGATACTTGTTTTCGATTGAAACTCGAGTTTTTCTGACATTATTCACAATTGCATTAGGAAAGAATTTCTCAATACCTTTTCCTATAATTTGATCATAGCTAATATCATACAATTTTTCTGCAGCTTTGTTCCAAATAACTACAATTCCATCTTCATTTATTACACAAACAGCTTCATAAATGCAATCCCCAATAGATTTTAGAATTGTGTAATCTATACTGCTAAATTCTTTTTTTAAATATGTTTTTTTCAATCCACCTTCCATATCATCTCTCCATTCTACACAATATTCTCAGCTACCTTTAATCTTACATTAAATAAAAAACAAATTCAATTATGATATCTGCTTCAAGGATTTGACGCCTAAATTCCAATAAAACTTGGAATATACTAATTTACAAAAACTTTATAAAATACTGACATAGATGAAGTCGTTATAAAATAAATTAATATAAATAACTTGCATCATAAATAGGAGGATCCACTTATGTTAAAACACATAATTAAAATTTTTAAAAAAGATATGAAAAATGTATTTAAGAACCCAATAACAACTTTAATTGTTACAGGTGTATGTATTCTTCCTTCTCTATATGCATGGGTTAACATAAAGGCCTGCTGGGATCCATACGGAAACGCAAAAAATATTCCTGTTGCCATAGTTAACGAAGATAATGGCATAAACATTATGGGAAAATATATAAATGCCGGCAATAAAATAGTTGAAAAATTAAAAAATAATCATAAAATAGGATGGAAATTTGTTAATTCAAAAAATGCAGATATGGGAATCGTTGATGGTACATATTATGCAATTATAAAAATTCCTGCAAATTTTTCAAAGGACTTAACTAGCTTAACATCACCCTCACCTACAAAACCTGAAATCGAATATAAAGTAAATACCAAAAACAGCCCTGTAGCTATCAAAATAACTGATTCAGCAAGAAATTCTTTAACAGACCAAATAAAATCAAACTTTGTATATACAGTAAATGAAAGTATATTTTCTTCACTAAATCCAATTGCAAAGGACATATACTCTAATAAACAAAGTATTATAAATTTAAAAGATTCAATAATAAAACTAAGTGATAATATAGATATTATATCTAATATTTTATCAAGCATAAATAGTAACTCAAATGGATTAAATTCTATACTCAAGAACATAGAATCAACTATCCCATTATCAAATTCAAATATATCCTCAATTGAAGATAATAATTATAGTACTAATTCATCAATATTATCAATTCAATCCGAAATGAATGATTCTTTTTCTAATATTGAATTAAATTTAGAAACAGCAAAATCAGATATATGCAGAATTCAAGAATTAATACAAACATTAAATTTATCATCCTCGAATTCAAAACATATAAATGTAGACATTACAATTGATAAAATAGAAAATGAAATTGATATATCGTATAATAGAATTTCCCGCATAATTAACTTTCTAACAAAAGTTAATTATGTTATTAAGAATGTGCATATATCTAATTTTATAAATTCAATGAAAAATATAAAAAACACACTTAGTTCAGAAAAAAATAAAATAAACAATATAAAGCAGCAATTTGATAACACAGCTAATATAAATAAATCACTTCTAGATTCCACAGCAAATGATATTGCAAATCTTTATAATAAATTAACAGATGAAATTTACGACTATAACAATAACGTTAAAAATAATTTAAATTTATTGTCAAATGAAATGATTGAGTCAACAAAACAAGCCTCATCACTTTTAGAATTATCAAAAAAATTTAATACTTATGGAGAAAACTCTATAAACACACTATTAAATGGAACTCAATTGACTGCTCAATCATCAAACAAATTAAATAACAGATTATATGATTTTAAAAATCAAATTAATAATCTGGCAAATAAACTTAAACTCACCAATAATAATGACATAATACAAATACTTACTATACTTCAAGATGATCCTTCCCTCATTGGAAATTTTATATCAAACCCTTTCAATATTAAAGAGCAAAATATATACACTATTTCAAACTTTGGATCAGCAATGGCTCCAGCATATACAACACTTGCAATATGGGTTGGTTCCATAGTACTTGTGGCAATTTTCAAAACAGATGCAGACAGATTTAAGGGAGACGAAAATTTCACCCCAAAAGAAAGATATCTTGGTAAAATGAGTACATTTATAGCTTTTGCATTAACTCAAGGTTTTGTCGTAGCATTTGGTGACAGATTTTTAATTAATGTTCAAATGGCTAATACATTCTTAGCAATAATAGTAGCTCTAATTTCAGCTTTTACATTTACTGTAATTACCTACACACTAGTTTCTATCTTTGGAAATGGTGGAAAAGCTATGTCTATAATTCTCATTATAACCCAGATTTTTGGGAGCGGTGCAACATACCCGATACAACTCGATCCGCATATATTTCAAATAATACAACCTTTATTGCCATTTACCTACTCTGTTAGTGGATTTAGAGAAGCTATTGCCGGACCTCTTGTAAGCTCTGTATTTATAGATTTCACATTTATGATATTGACATCGATATTCTTTATAATATTAGGTTTATTTTTAAAGAAACCGCTTCAGAATAAAATCTATAAGATAAAAACAAACTTAAAGAAATCTGGTATAGGTGATTGAATCAACATCACTTTTAGGAGGTAACATATTGAAAATAATACTTAAATTACTACAAAGAGATATTAAAAGCATAATAAAATATCCATCAGTATTTGCATTAATTTTATTACTGTGTTTCCTGCCATCTTCCTATGCCTGGATTAGCATTAAAACCTCATGGGATCCCTATTCAAACACAAGTAAAATGCCAATAGGAATTGTAAATAATGATACTGGTGCAAACTTTAAAGGTAAAAATATAAATGTTGGAAATGAAATTGTTAAAGATCTGAAAAAGAACAAATCTATAAATTGGATTTTTATAGATGATTGGCAGGGAAATTATAAACTTAATTCTGGAAAATATTATTCACTTATAGAAATACCTTCGGATTTTTCAAGTAAACTTTTAACACTAATCTCAACTTCTCCTGAAAAACCAAATATAATATATAAATCAAATGAAAAAATGAATGGAATAGCAACTAAAATTACGGACTCAGCAAAGGCTCAACTTGCGGATAATATAAAATCAACATTTATAGAAACAATTAATAAAGAAATTTTAAAAGAGTTAAACCCTAAAGGTAAGAAACTAGAAATAGACAAGCCTAAAATCCTACAACTTAAGGATGATTTACCTGGCTCTATAAACACAGTAAATCAAATAAAAAATCAAATATATAATGAAAATTCCGATTCTGAAAATTTAAATAACTATCTTGGTGAAATGCAGAGTAATAATTTACCAAAACTATCTAAAGAAATAAATAACCTTCACAATATTATATATCAAAGCAAAGATATTACTCTATTAACCAGGGATTCTCTAACCTCTATTCAGGAAAACTTAAAAAATGACATCAATGAAATGGAATCAAAAGAATATGAAATACAATCATTACTAAACAACATAAAAAATATAATTGATGAGAGTGGGGGATCTTCTATAAATCAAAATATCATAGATAATATGATATACTTAAATAATATTCTATTAACCAAAACAAATACAAATATTAAAATTTTAACTTCGATTAATGGAGTAATCCATTTAGATACCGTGAATGAACTAATAAATTCATTAGTAAAGTTAAGAAATAATTTAAATTCTGAAAACTATTATTTAGCGAACTTAAAAAAGTTAATAAATGATAATTCAACAAAAGATTCTATAAATGCAGTAATAGATAATCTTCTAGAACTCAACATACAAATATCTGACATCATAGTGAATTTTTCTAACGGATTTTATTCTGGAACATATAACACTTTAAATTTATTATCAAATACATTAACATCAAACTTAGATAGAATAGATTCTTCCCTAGATATAATTCAAGGACTCAAACCTGAGTTAAATACAATGGCAAGCTTAGGTATAACAAACAACAATAATTTAGTTGATCAAAGAAATAATATTGACAAAAAACTAACTGATATTAAAGATAAGTTAAATAATCTTTATAGCAAAATGAATTATATAAATGACAGTAATTTAAATTCAATAATCAATATAATGGAGAAGAATCCTGACACTATATCAAATTTTATATCATCACCTATTAAGGTTAAAAATGTTGAACTATATAATTCGGGATTATTTGGATATGGAGTAACTCCATTTTACACAACTCTTGCAATATGGGTTGGTGCACTTCTTCTATGTACCATACTAACAACAAAATGCAAAGATCTTGCAGGCAAACAAAAAACAACACTCACTCATAAATATTTTGCAAAATGCCTTTTATTTTTAATAATTTCAATTATACAAACTATAATTATAATACTTGGAAATATATTTATAGTCGGAGTAAATCCTGAAAATCCATGGCTTATGATAGGATTTGCACTTATCTGCAGCTTTACATTCACTATAATCATAACCACACTAGTTTTTTTACTTGGGAATATAGGGAAAGCCATTTCTGTTATAATAATGGTTTTTCAAATAGCGGGTGCAGGAGGTATATATCCTATAAAAACTTTACCTCAAATATTCGGAGTACTTGCTCCTTTATGGCCATTTACATATGCTATAAATGGTTTTAGAGAGGCAATAGCTGGTCCTATATGGGCCAATGTATTTAAAGATTCCTTCTATCTCATATCCTTTGCGGCTGCATTTTTACTTATATCTACATTAAAAAAGCCTTTACACAAATTAACGGAAAAATTCGAATGTGAATTTGAAAAATCTGATCTATAACAAAACATAATATGCATATATTGCGTATTAAGCATTACTCATAGATATATGGCTATAAGGACAAACTCAACTCACACAGCAGAGGTATACTTAGAAACTTTGGCACCCTAAAAAAGTTCTAACATCTCTAGGCTCGCCTTTTAAAAATTTAAGCAGATTATATAAACTCGTTTCACTCAAACGTATATAATCTACTAAAATTTTTCTAAAAGACTTCGCTAAGAGATGTAAAAAGCTTTTTAGATGTGCCTTCAGTTTCTAAGTATACCTCTGCAGCGTGAGTTAAATTTGTCCTTATAAGTTATATATTTAAACCAGGTTATATGCTTAATAAGTGAAATATCACCTTCAAGGGTTCTAGGGCAATCAACTCTGGTGATTTATACTATATTTTCAAGTCTTTCTAATAAATAAACTTTATTTTTGCTTTTCCAATTGTACACATCTTCCATATAGAAATTCTTTTTTAGTTCTTCATTAAACTTTTTATTTATCATTTTAACCCTAGTATCAATTTTATTTACAGTATTAACAAAAAAATCTGCAATTTATCTGTATTTTTAATTGATTTATGTATCGTTATATCGTAATATATAAATATAATGATTTAAAAAATATTTTACGAGGTATAAAACTATGGATAAGGATTTTACAAAATATGATGAAAAGGTAGAAATTCTTAAGGTATTAGCACACCCTATTAGACTATGTATTGTTAAGGGATTACTCGAAAAGGGAGAGTGCAATGTCAGCTATATGCAAGATTGCCTTGGAATACCTCAATCTACCTTATCTCAACATATACAGAAGTTAAGAACAGCAAAGATCATTGAAGGTAAACGAAATGGACTTGAAATTCACTATAAAATTTGTAATCCATTAGTTGTTAAATTACTTAAAGTTTTGTTCTAAATTTTATGTAAGCTTACGTTTAAAGCTATCTGAAAATGATTTTTAAGAACTTAATTAATAATAGAAATATACGCTTAAAGGGAGGAATTTTCATGAGTAAAAAAATATTAGTTGTTGGTGGGGTTGCAGGAGGAGCATCTACAGTTGCAAGACTTAGAAGATTAGATGAAAGTGCAGAAATAATAATGTTTGAAAGAGATGAGTATATATCTTTTGCAAATTGTGGTTTACCTTATTATATAGGTGAAACAATTAAAGAAAGAGAAAAGCTCCTAGTTCAAACACCTGAAAGTATGCATGATAGATTCAATATAGATGTAAGAATTAATAGTGAGGTTATTGGCATTGATGTTAACAAAAAGACAGTAAAAGTAAATAGTAAGAATAAAGGAATCTATGAGGAAAGTTATGATTATTTAGTTTTGTCTCCTGGTGCAAGGGCTATCAGACCAAACATAGAAGGTATAAACAGCAACAGAATTTTTACCTTAAGAAACATACCTGATACAGATAATATAAAATCATTAGTCGATAAAAAAGGTATAAAAAGTGCTGTTGTCATCGGTGGTGGTTATGTCGGTGTTGAAATAACAGAAAACTTAAATGAAAAAGATCTAAAGGTTACTTTAGTTGAGGCCGCACCTCATATTCTTGCACCATTTGATTCAGATATAGTGGTTACAGCTGAGAAAGAACTTGTAGAAAATGACATAAATTTAATATTAAATGATGGAGTGAAGTCCTTTAAAGATAATGGGAATAATATTGAAGTTACCCTAAATAGTAATACTAAAATTACTGCCGACTTAGTAATATTAGCTATTGGTGTAACTCCTGATACTAATTTTATAAAAGATAGTGGAATAAATCTTGGAGTTAAAAGCCATATATTAGTAAACAATAAGATGGAAACAAATATTAAAAATATTTATGCTGTTGGAGATGCAATTGAAGTAGTTGATTTTGTTAGCAAGCAAAATACTGCAATACCTTTAGCTGGACCAGCAAATAAACAGGGAAGAATAGCTGCAGATAATATAGCAGGACTAAATTCAACTTATAAAGGCACTCAAGGTACTGCAATAATTAAAATTTTTGACTTAACGGCTGCAAGTACAGGAAATAATGAAAGAACTCTAAAGAGACTAAATATACCTTACAAAGTTATTTATGTACATCCAGTATCTCATGCATCTTACTACCCTGATGCTCTTCCTCTAACATTGAAACTTATATTTAATGATGAAGGTAAAATTTTAGGTGCTCAAGCAATAGGTTATGATGGAGTTGATAAAAGAATTGATGTTATTGCTGCAACAATGAGACTTGGCGGCTCGGTATCAGATTTGACAGAACTTGAATTGTGTTATGCACCACCATTTTCTTCAGCAAAGGATCCTGTAAATATGGCTGGCTTTGTAGCTGAAAATGTCCTTTCTGGAAAAATGGAAGTTATTACTCCAGAAGAATATTCTAATTACAATAAAGAAAATACTATTCTTTTAGATGTACGTACAGACATAGAATTCAATAACGGTCATATTGAAGGTGCTTTAAACATTCCAGTAGATAACTTAAGAGAAAGACTTAAAGAACTGGATAAAAACAAGGAAATAATTGAGTATTGTCAGGTTGGTCTTAGAGGGTATGTTGCATCAAGAATATTATCTCAAAATGGATTTAAAGTTAAAAATATAACTGGCGGATACAAGAGTATGTCAATTTTAAATTTTACTCCTAAAAAATCCAAAGAAAGTAATACTGATTCTGAAAAACTAGTTTTAGACCAAGATACACAAGTTGTAAAGTCAAAATTAGCTCTAGATGATTTGAACTATGATAAAAGTCTTAATGCTTGTGGGCTTTGCTGTCCTGGTCCACTTATGCAAGTTAAAGCGTCTATAGATGATTTAACTGACGGTCAGATTATTAAGGTAACCGCTTCTGACCCTGGTTTTTACGAAGATATAAAAGCATGGTGCCAAAGAACTAACAATGAACTTGTTAACTTAAGTAAGAATAAAGGTAATATTACTGCCTTTATAAAAAAAAACAGTAATAAGACTAAAGTAAAAAATCATATTGAATCTACTGCAATTGTAAAAGATAATAAGACATTAGTTGTATTTAGTGGAGACCTGGATAAAGCAATAGCTTCCTTTATCATAGCAAATGGAGCTGCCTCAATGGGTAAAAAAGTTACTATGTTCTTTACATTCTGGGGATTAAATATTCTAAGAAAACATGAAAAGGTACCTGTAAAGAAAAGTCTTATGGATTCTATGTTTGGCTTTATGATGCCAAGAGGCAGTAAAAGGTTAAAGCTATCCAAAATGAACATGATGGGTATGGGTGGAAAAATGATAAGAATTATTATGAAAAATAAAAATGTAACCTCTCTTGAAGATCTAATTAAATCGGCCATAGATAGTGGTGTAGAGATAGTAGCTTGTCAAATGTCTATGGATGTTATGGGACTTAGCAAAGAAGAGCTTATCGATGGTGTTAAAATAGGCGGAGTTGGATATTATCTAGGCGAAGCTGAGGATTCAAATGTTAACTTATTTATCTAATTGGATTCAAATATGTTTTACTTAATTTAAACTATAAAACTTAAAACTCAAGTAGTCTCATTAACGAAACCACTTGAATTTTAAGTTTATTTTATATTTATCAGCCTTCAACAATGCTTAATACGTAATATACACATTTAGTTAACTATTTATTAGGCATACAAATCCAGCCATTCAATCGCCGATTTAAGCATTCCAACTGTGACATAATGATTCAATCTCGCTATCTTGTCAAATTTCAAAATTTCTGGTGTTTTTTTATACAATGGTATAATTTTATTATAAAAATAGTTCTGTATTGAAATTGGGACTATTTCATCAGCTTCTCCATGTAAAATAAATATAGGTCTTAAATTATCTTCTCTCATTAATTTAGTTAGAGGATCATATTTTTTTATCATATAGTCATCTTCTTCAGATATTCTAAAATTCTTATCTGCTTTAGTTAATTCACCTACTGCCATATTATAAGAAGTTCCACCATTAAAGCAAACCATTGTTTTAATACTCTTATAATTTGCAAATATTCCAGATGCGATAAACCCACCCATCGAATGTCCCATTACAGCTACACTATTCCCATCTATATTAAATTTTTGCTGTACTTCCTCAAAGATATCTTTAAATTCATCTATTGATTTAAATATTGTCTTAAAAAAATATTCTTTTCCAATTTCAAAATCATTATAATCTAAGCTTCCTCGTTCTCCATGATGAATGGAATCTGGCATGATAACTCTATACCCAAATTTTGAAAGTATTTCTCCAGTAAATATATGATTCTCTTTACAAGAACTCCATCCATGATAAAAAAATACGGTTGATGTATTTTTATCTTCATTACATGGTGAAAATACAAGACAAGGAATATTGTTAAGTAATGTCTTCATCTTACGCCCCCTTTAATCTATTATTAAGCTTTTTCGTCATTAATTTCCTCTATTACAAACTTATCAAATTTTGTTTTATCTATGAAATTATTCAGATTAAATACAGTTTTATGTCTTTTATTATACTCATCCACATTGCATGGAAGCCAATAAGGTTTTTCTATATCAAATTTATCGCATAACTCTACAATACAGGCTTTAAGATTTTCCTGATAGGTGTCATCTATATTAGAAATAGCTACATAATCATCGAGTATTTTATTATCTTTAACGATTTTACCCCATATTCTAATCATATCTTCTCCTCAAAATTATAAATAATTACTTTTTATCTATTTTAAAAGAACTCTTTAAAGATACTATTCTATTAAACACCAGTTTATTATTTTCAGTATATTTAGGATCTACATTGAAAAATCCTATTCTTACAAACTGAAATTTATCTTGTGGCTTTGCATTCTTTACATAAGGTTCAACAAATCCATGAAGCACCTCAAGTGAATTTGGATTTACAAAATCTAAAAATGACTTATTTTCATCCTCAGATTCTTTAAGTGCTTCATCAAGTATTAAAGGTTCATATAGTCTAAATTCTGCCGGTACTGCATTTGATGCCTCAACCCACTGAATTGTACCTTTAACTTTCCTTCCTTTAAATCCGGAACCACTTTTTGTCTCCGGATCATAAGTACAATGAAGTTCCACTACATTGCCGTCATCATCTTTTATAACTTCATTACATTTCACAAAGTATGCATTTTTTAATCTGACTTCATTTCCTTTATATAATCTATAATACTTTTTAGGTGGATTTTCCATAAAATCAGCACTGTCTATATATATTTCCCTTGAAAATGGTATCTCTCGCACACCCGCATTAGGATCATCAAGGTTATTTTCTGCTGTAAGCATTTCTATTTTTCCTTCAGGATAATTCGTTATGATAACCTTTATAGGTTTCATAACTGCCATAGTTCTTGGAACCTTCGGAAGTAAATCCTCTCTTACAAAATGCTCTAACATTCTTTCATCAACTATGCTGCTCGCTTTTGCTACGCCAATTTCCCTGCAAAAGTTTCTTACTGCTTCTGGAGTATATCCTTTTCTCCTTAAACCGGCAATGGTTGGCATACGAGGGTCATCCCATCCATCTACATAATTTCCATCAACCAGCGACTTCAGTTTCCTCTTACTCATAACAGTATTAGTTAAGTTTAACCTTGCGAATTCATATTGATGTGGCCTGTTCTCCATCTCGCACTCATTTATAATCCAATCATATAATGGCCTATGGTCTTCAAATTCCAATGTACAAATTGAATGGGTAACACCTTCTATAGCATCTTCTAATGGATGTGCAAAATCATACATAGGATATATACACCATTTATCCCTGGTATTATGGTGTTCTGTATGAGATATACGATATAAAATAGGATCCCTCATATTTATGTTTGGAGATGACATATCAATTTTAGCCCTAAGTACCTTCTCTCCATCTTTAAATTCGCCTTTCTGCATACGACTGAATAAACTTAAGTTTTCATCAATCGATCTATTTCTATAAGGACTTTCTGTGCCAGGTTCAGTTAGAGTTCCTCTATATTCTCTAATTTGATCAGATGTCAAATCGCATACATAGGCCTTCTCCTTCTTTATCAAAAGAATTGCCCTTTTATACATCTCATCAAAATAATCTGAAGCAAAACACATATTGTCCCAATCATAACCGAGCCATTTAACATCTTCCTTAATTGATTTAACATATTCTGTACTTTCTTTTAAAGGATTTGTATCATCAAAACGTAAATTCGTTTTTCCGTCAAATTCATCTGCCAGTTCGAAATTAAGTATTATGGATTTTGCATGACCTATATGTAAATAACCATTTGGCTCTGGTGGAAAACGGGTTATCACCTGCTTGCATCTTCCTTCTTTCAAATCCTCTGCAACAATATTTCTTATAAAATTCGTTTTACCTTGAGTGTTTTCCATTATTGTCCTCTCCCTTTATATAAAGTTATTTATATTTCTGACTTCATTGAAATAAATATACCATAAAACAACAGCTTTTTCTATAAGCTGCATTTTAATGATACTCTTATCCATTATATTTATTTCCAGCATAATAAAATTAATTCATAAAACGCTTTAATTTATATCTATTATTATAGCATATAAAAATACGATATAACTCGATTTAAGTTATATCGTATAAATCTTAATGTTTATAAAATTAAAAAAGAATTGTATAAATACTTTAAGCAATATTTACCTTTTCCTTACTTAGCTTTTCCTTACTGCATTTCATAAGATTAGCTATATAATTTACTAAATCAACAACCCTGCATGAATAACCCCACTCATTATCATACCATGAAACTACTTTCACCATATTATCGCATATAACCATGGTAGATAATCCATCAATTATAGATGATCTCTCATCTCCTCTATAATCTATAGATACCAATGGTTCTTCTGAATACCCTAATATTCCTTTCATACTTCCTTCTGATGCTTCCTTAAGCACATCATTAACTTCATCTCTAGTTACAGGTCTTGATAATTCACAAACCAAATCTGTTAATGAAACAGTTGGTGTAGGTATTCTTACTGAGAATCCATTTAATTTTCCCTTAAGCTCTGGTATAACCTTTTCGGTTGCTTTAGCAGCTCCCGTAGTAGTTGGTATTATTGATTCTCCTGCAGCTCTTGCCCTTCTTAAATCTTTATGCGTCTTATCCAAAATTCTCTGGTCATTAGTATAGGAGTGTATTGTTGTCATAAGCCCTTTTACTATACCAAATTTATCATTTAACACTTTAGTAAAAGGTGCAAGACAATTTGTAGTACATGATGCATTAGAAATTATATTATGCTTATCCATATTGAGCTTTCCTTCATTAACACCCATTACTACTGTTATATCTTCTCCCTTTGCCGGTGCTGTTAAGACAACCTTCTTGGCTCCAGCTTTTAAATGCTTGCTTAAGTCCTGCTTAGTTTTAAATTTTCCAGTAGATTCTATGACCATATCTATTCCAAGTTTACCCCAAGGTAAATTTTCAGGGTCATCTTCCCTAAATACCCTTATTTTATTTCCATTAACTATAAGGAAATTATCATCAATTTCTATACTTCCATTAAACTTACCATAGCAAGAATCATACTTAAATAAATGTGCTAATGTTTCATTATCCGCTCTCGCATTTATAGCAACAATTTCTACTTTCGAATCCAAGTTATTTTGTGCAATCCTTAGAACTGCTCTTCCTATTCTCCCAAAACCATTGATAGCAATTTTTATAGACATATTTATTCCCTCCGTCTTGAATAGTGTATACTTTTTTTATTTAGCGCTCATATATATGTCTTTTTTAAATATATGTGATACACTATATATATCAATAATATATATATATGTCAATTTCCCTTAAAATGATTTTAAGGAAACTATATTTATTTTTCATCATATATCTTTAAATTTCAATAGCATACATAAACATATTAATTATGATATATTTTTCAGCCAATTGTCCTAATTTCAAATTAAAATAATGGATTAAAACAAATAGATTTACCTTGACACAGATTAGCCATTATTATATTATTTAATAGAAATATAATTTTGTACTTATGCCTTTCATCAGCTGATGGGAGGTTTTTATTTTAAATAACAGGGGTGAACAATATGAATAAAGTTAGAACTAGATTTGCACCAAGTCCAACTGGATACATGCATGTTGGAAACTTGAGGACAGCTTTGTACACTTATTTAATAGCAAAACATAACAATGGAGACTTCATACTAAGAATTGAAGATACAGATCAGGATAGATTTGTAGAAGGTGCTTTAGATATCATTTATAATACTTTAGAAATTACCGGGCTTAAACACGATGAAGGTCCTGATATCGGAGGTCCTGTTGGTCCATATGTTCAAAGCGAAAGAAACTCAAATGGAGTATACCTTGAATATGCAAAAAAATTAGTAGAAAAAGGAGAAGCCTACTACTGTTTTTGTTCCAAAGAAAGATTGGATGAACTAAAGAATAAATGTGAAGCATCGGGTAAAGTATATAAATATGATAAACATTGTTTAAGTCTGTCAAAATCAGAAATTGAAGAAAAATTAGCTGCTGAAATTCCGTATGTAATAAGACAAAATAATCCTGAAACTGGGACCACAACTTTTGAAGACGAAATTTATGGAGATATAACGGTTGATAATTCTGAACTGGATGATATGATACTTATAAAATCAGATGGATTTCCTACATATAATTTCGCAAATGTTGTAGATGATCATCTAATGGGTATAACACATGTTGTTCGTGGAAGCGAATATCTTTCATCCGCGCCGAAATATAACAGACTTTATAATGCTTTCGGATGGGATATTCCAGTGTACGTTCACTGTCCTCCAATAATGAAGGATATACATAATAAATTAAGTAAGCGAAATGGAGATGCTTCTTTTGAAGATCTTATGAAAAAAGGATACCTTAAGGATGCTATATTAAATTACATAGCTTTACTTGGCTGGAATCCCGGGACTGAAAAAGAAATCTTTAGCTTAAATGAATTGGTTGAAATTTTTGATTACAAAAGTATAAATAAATCACCTGCTATATTTGATAATGTGAAATTAAAATGGATGAACGGTGAATACATAAAGAAACTTACAATTGAGGAATTCAATAAACTTGCACTTCCATATTATAAACAAGTTATAAAAAAAGATCTTGACTTTTTAAAGATAAGTGATTTACTTCATAAAAGAATTGAGATTTTTAGTGAAATACCTGAAATCGTAACTTTCTTTGAAAGCTTACCTGAATACTCAGCTGATTTATATGTTCACAAAAAAATGAAAACAACATTTGAAAATTCACTTGAAAGTCTCGAAAAAATACTTCCAAAACTCGAGTCTATAGATGACTGGTCATTTGAAAATATAGAAAAGGCATGTATGGATTTAGTTTCCGAACTCGGAGTTAAAAATGGAATAGTTCTATGGCCTGTAAGAACTGCTGTTTCCGGTGAAAAGGTATCTCCTGGTGGAGCCTATGAAATAGCTGAAATACTTGGAAAATCCGAGACCATAAACAGAATAAAGATTGGAATAGATAAACTAAAAGCAGTTCAATAAAAAATAGACGGCAAATAATGCCGTCCATTTTTTTATTCACAAACTTTTCCAGGATTTAATATGTTTTTAGGATCGAAGGCTAATTTTATTCTATTCATAAGCTGTCTTTGTTCCTCGCCTATTGATTTGAACAAATATGGTCTTTTAGCATACCCTATTCCATGTTCACCAGATACCTTTCCACCTAACTCTGTTGATTTTTCATACATACAATCAAATACTTCTGATAATTTCTTATCCCATTCTTCCTTTGAGAGATCATCCCTAAGTACATATATGTGTAAATTTCCATCACCGGCGTGACCAAAATTTTTAATCCTTACATTAAATTTTTCTTGAAGTTCATATGTGTAATTTATAAATTTAGCTACATCATTTCTAGGTACACATACATCACATTCATCTATCTCAGTTGTAGATGCCTTTACTGCTTCAAGAAATGCACCTCTAGCTGACCAGATTCCTTCCTTCCTTTCATCTGTATCCGCTATTAAGATATCTATTGCCCCTTCATCCAGGCAAATTTTAGCAACATTTTCGTAATCTTTTTCTATATCTTCTTTACTGTTTCCGTCAAAAGTCAAAAGTAAATAAGCGTCGGCTGAATTGTCAGGGAATTTCTTACCCAAAAACTCTTCGGCGGCAAGTATAACATCCCTTTCCATAAACTCTATTGATGTAGGTATGGATTTAGATTTTATAATTTTAGGAACAGTTTCAATAGCTTTATCTAATGTTTTAAATGGTATCAAAAGGCTTATTGATTTTTTAGGGAGTGGCATTAATTTTAAAATTACTTTTGTAATTATCGCAAGAGTTCCCTCTGAACCACAAATTAAATCTTTTAGACTATATCCAGAACTGCTCTTAACTGTCTTGCCGCCAAATTCCATTATACTTCCATCAGGTAATACTACCTCAAGACCTCTAACATAATCTCTTGTTACTCCATATTTTACGGCTCTCATACCACCGGCATTTGTACTTATATTTCCACCAATCGTTGCTGATTTTTCACCTGGATCTGGTGGATAAAATAAATCATGATCTTCTACATACTGTCCTATTTCCATCAAAAGTACTCCCGGTTCTAATGTAAGTGTTAAATTTTCTTCATCAAGTTCAAGTATTTTATTCATTTTGGACAAATCCATCATTATTCCACCGTGTATTGGAACAGATGCTCCAACTAATCCTGTACCTGATCCTCTTGCAACTACTGGTATGTTATTTTCATAAGCATACTTCATTATTTTTGAGACTTCCTCTGCTAATAATACATCCAAAAGAATATCTGGCTTTTTACTTACTCCACCTAATTCATCATGGCTAAAATCTTCACTTATATCTTCTCCTGAAAAAGCCCTTTCTTTACCTACTATTGAAGTCAAATAATCTATATCATTTTTATCCAATTTTTTATACTTTGTATCACAAATACAAGCCATTTTTTCTACCTCCTAATACGATAATTTAGTAATTTCTGCTCTAACTAAATGATATCTTTACCAGCTTTTATATTTTCTATCATCTTTGGAACTACTTCATATATATCTCCCACTACAGCATAGTGTGAAACATTAAATATAGAAGCATTTTCATCCTGATTTATTGAAATTATACAATCTGAACCATTCATGCCCGCTACATATTGAACAGCTCCTGAAATACCAAGATTTATTATTATCTTTGGTTTAACAGTTCTTCCTGATAAACCTATCTGTCTCTTAGCATCTATTAAGCCGGCTTCAATCATAGGTCTTGTACCTGCAATCTGTGCACCAAGTAAATCTGCAAGTTCATGAACCATACCCATATCCTTTTCAGATTTAATTCCTCTTCCTATTGCTACTATTGCCTCTGCATCTGAAATACTTACTTCCTTCTTTTTGTTTGTAACCTCATGTACTTCTATATTTGAAGCTAATTTAGATTTATCTATGCTGCATAAAGTAATCTTTCCCTTTGTTTCGTTACTTCTTTCAGGTGCAGAGAATATTTTATACCTTACAGTACAAAATTGAGGTCTGTTATTTGGTGTAACTATTCTCGCCATAATATTTCCACCAAATGCCGGTCTTATCTGGACTAAATCAGTATTTTCCTTCATATCAAGTATTGTACAATCAGCTGTTAATCCTGTTTTAAATCTTGCAGCTACTCTAGGTGCAAGTGATCTTCCAACTGTAGTTGCACCAACCAAAATTGAAGATGGTTTAACTTTGTTTATAAAATCTTCAAAAGCTGCAGCATACGGTTCTATTCTAAATTCCTCAAGTTCCGGATCATCATATACAAATACTTGATCTACACCATAATGAAGAAGTTCTTCGGCTTTATCCTTTATATTATGTCCTATAAACAAGGCATATACCGGATGATTTGTTTTCTGTGCTAACTCCTTTGCCTTGCCAATGAGTTCAAGAGTTACAGGATGTATTTTTCCTTCTACATGATCGACATAAACTGTAACTCCAACCCATTTGCTTTTATCTATTTCTTTTTTCTTATCTTCTACAAATTCTACAACACCGGAAGGACCTTTTCTAACACACATTTTACACATCTTACATCCGGCATTTATTTCAAGCTTGCCATTTTTCTCTTCCATAGCCCCGAATGGACAAATATCTACCAATTGTTTTATATTGTCTTTTGTTAATTTTTCTTCATGTATTACTAGCTTACCCATCTTTAATTACCTCCTACACAAATTTCAATTCTTTAAGTTTATTTACAACTTTATCTGCTAGTTCTTCAGATGTTCCCTTCCATACCTCTTTATCTGTATTCACTTCAGGAGGAAATATTTTTTCTACCTGGGTTGCTGAACCATTTAATCCATAATTATTTTCATCCTTGTCTTTGAAATCTTTAAGTGAAAACATTTTTATCTCTTTATCCTTACTTGCTATTTTCTTTTTATAAGAAGGAAGTCTTGGTGTAAATATATCTTTATCAACAGTTATAAGACATGGATATTTTATTTCCTGAACCTCAACCGTTTCTGCCATATCCATTTCAACTACTATTGAATCATTCTTTAATTCTTTTATTTCCATAACATTTGCAACATGTGGTATTCCAAGATACTCAGCCATTTCCGGGCCAACCTGTGCAGTATCACCATCAGTAGTCTGTTTACCACATATTATAAGATCCGGTTTTCCCATCATCCTGACACCCTGGGAAATTGTATATGAAGTTGCAAGTACATCGGCTCCAGCAAACTTTCTATCTGAAAGAACTCCTCCATCATCTGCTCCCATCATATAAGCCTCTTTTATTATTTCAGTTGCCTGAGGTGGTCCCATCGTTAAAACCTTAACTGTACCGCCTTTTTTCTCTTTTATTTTGAAAGCTGTTTCAAGTGCGAATAAATCATATGGATTCATCTTAGAGTCTATTCCATCTCTTTTTAAAACTCCTGTAACAGGATCTACTTCTACTTTAGAAGTTCCTGGTACTTGTTTTATACATACTAATATATCCATTTATGCTACCTCCAATATTTTATATAATTTATACAAATCTAAATATATTTAGTAAACTAAATTAACCAACGATAACAGATACTCCATCTGGAATAACCACTACTTTTGCATCTCTTCCAGTTATTTTATAAGCCATGTCTAACGCTTCAGAAATTGTAAAGGCATGTTTCATGTGAATGGCCTCTATAATTTTAGGATCACACATGTCAGTGACCATTATTACAGTGTGTTTACTCAATATCCTGGCAAGTATCTGGGATTCCCACTGATCAGGAAGTGTTTCATTTCTAGGAACTTTGGTAACCTTATCTAAATATTCTTGTGGAGATTTAACTTTGGCCAAGTTATTGTAAAATCCCTCTCCACCGTGCCCATCATTGCAGGCAGATACCATTATTATTACTCCGCCTTCTCTGCAAGTAGCCTCAGCTGCAGTCATTCCTTTTACTGACTGATATATATTCTGATCCAGAGGATATCCTCCATTTGTTGAGATAGCAATATCCGCATCAATCTTGTTAACTTTGGATAAATCCATGACAAATTTGCATCCTTCTTCATGCGCAAGTTTACTATCTCCAGCAAATGCATTTATTATTTTTTTATCTCCATCTATTACTACATTTAATATAAATGCAAGTTTTGCCTTCTCTGCTGCGTATAACATATCTCTATGAATAGGATTATCATTTAATTTACCTGTTCTTGCATAAGGACTTGCTATAAACTCTGAACAGTGATTTGCCATTATGGTTTTTGCTGAAGCTATTCCAGGTAAAACACTTTTTCTGCCTCCAGAAAATCCTGCAAAAAAGTGGGATTCTATAAAACCGTCTGCTATTAAAAGTTCAGTTTCTACCGCAATTTTATTTATTATAAGCTCTCCTCCAGATGGTAATGTGCCAATTTTTACGAGATTACTATCATCTCTTGAGTCATGAACTATTATTTCTTCATTTTCAACAACTTCCCTGCCAAACTTATCTATGAGCTCTTCTTTAGTTGTAAGCCTATGGAATCCAGTTGCAATAAGTATTTTTATCTTTATATCCGGATTAGCCTTTCTTATCCTTCTTAAAAGTATAGGTGTCATTATTTTACTTGGTACGGGTCTAGTATGATCACTACTTATTATTACCATGTTATTTTTGCCTTTTACAAGTTCCTCTAAACTTGGTGAACCTATCGGATTGTCAAGAGCTTTTTCTACTATATCTTTTTCCCCAAATTGAGATTTATATTCCTCTGCCTTAGATGATAAAACTCCTGCCAAATTCTTATCATCAATTTCAGCTTCAACCATCCTTTTGTTATAAGGTAGCCTAATCTTAGCCATAAATCATTCTTCCTTTCTAAATCAATTTTATAGTCTAATTAAATCCAAATATAGGGCCTGCAAAATATGCAATTAATCCCAAAACGATTACATATACAACACAGAACTTCAAAGTCGAATTTAGTATTTTTCCTTCTTGCCCGGCCAATCCTGTAGCTGCTGTTGCAACCGCTATACTTTGCGGTGAAATCATTTTTCCTGCTGTAGCTCCACCAGTATTAGCTGCCGCAAGCCAATAAGGATTTAAACCAAGAGATTTTGCAACTTCAACCTGAAGTCCTCCGAAAAGTACATTAGCAGAAGTATCACTCCCTGTTACAAATGTTCCAAGTGCACCAATTATAGGGGCAATAAGAGGATAGAATTTTCCAGTGACTGCTACTAAAACTATCGATATAGATTTGATCATTCCACTGTAACCCATTATTTTTGCAAGAGCAACTATAGCAATTATAGTAATAGACGATTTACTCATCTGCTTTATTGTACTTACAAGTACGCCAAATATTTCTCCAAACTTAGCACCCTGTATACGTCCACCAATAAATGTAGCTATTATAATTAAGGTTCCCGGATTTGACACCCAATTAAACGTATATGGTGTTCCACCTTGTCCAGTATAAATAAGTACCGAAGTTTTTATTGAAGCAAGAGCTTTGTTTATTGGTGGAAATAATGCACTGCTTAATATTACAAATGCAAATACAAGTATAAATGGTATCCACGCACGTACTCCCTCTTTTAGAGTAAACTTTTCGGCTTTCTTATCAGCAGTATCCTTATAAAATATCTTAGCTACAGCAATTGTAACTATCATACAACATACAGATCCAATTATAGCTGGAAGTTCAGCTCCAAGATACTTGGCAACCAGAAGCTGTGGAATTGCAAAAGAAAAACCTGATGCAAGAGATATTCCCCAAAATCCCTTAATAGCTTTTACACTTTTACCTGTAATCATAACAAGTATTACCGGAACAACTATGATAAGTACCACCAACTGTAAACCCACTGCATAACTTAATGTAGTTACATTTATATTGGCAACCTTTGCAAGAGTTGTTACTGGAATTCCTATTGCTCCAAAAGCAGTCGGTGTTGTATTTGCCATAAGACATATAATAGCAGCAAATACAGGATTAAATCCAAGTCCAGCCATTATACTTGCAGGTATGGCAACTGCTGTTCCAAATCCGGCAATAGCTTCCATAAATCCCCCAAATGCCCAGGCCAATATTAAAACCAGTATTCTTTTATCCGTAGTAACACTTGTCATCATTCTCTTTATTACATCCATACTTTTAGTATAGACAGTAACATTATAAGTAAATACAGCCGCTATAATAATTACTAATATCGGCCAAACTGCCAAAGCTACTCCTTCAAGTGCTGCCGTTATTGTGTGACCTATAGGCATTCTCCATACTACAATAGCTAAGATCATTGTAAGCAGCAATGTAGCCGGACACGTTTTATGTCCTGCAATTTTTAATACACCCAGGGAAACCATTAACCATATAATCGGTATAAGAGCAATAATAAAAAGTACAATATCATTCATAAACATCCCTCCATATGTCGTCATACATATATGATAGTATGACCTATTTGTGAATTTATATCATCACAATTTTTTAATATTTCCACAATAATTATTAATTTAATAACTATTTAAGATATATAAAATTGCGTTATACACAATTTTATAAGATGTTCAGGAAAACCTTTTCACAAAAAGTATAAATATTATTTCTTTTATAATCCACAAAAACGCTGTTTTAATTAATACAATAACAAAAAATTACTATTGGTATGCTGGTATGTGGTATGACCAGTAATCAGTTTAATAATAACACATAATTTCATAAAATTCCAGTATTATTACTAATTAATCAAAAAATAAAAGATCATTAAAATTAATACTTTAATAATCTTTTATTGACTCATCAATCTTTCATCATATATTCATTTGCAAAATCTAGATGTTTCCTCATAGCCTCTGATGCCTTTTTAGAATCACCATCCTTTAAAGATAAATAAATATCCTTATGTTGTTTTGCAAGCACATCTACATTTTCTTTATCAACAAGTATTTTTCTTCTTGCATCCTTTATAAAAGAATCTATTAAGGATGAAACAGCATTTAGTATACTTACTATCAAAAAATTTTTAGAAGCACGTGCTATGGTATAATGAAAATCTTTATCAGCTTTAACTCTTTCTTCCTCACTTTTAGAGTTTTTCAAAATATTTATCAATGGAATCATACTATCCAATTCCCCGGATGTTACTCGTTTTGCTGCTATTGCTGCAGTTTCAATTTCAATAATTTTTCTGAGTTCCATTATTTCATTCGGATCACTTTTTTGAAGCATAAACATTATAGAAAGAGGTTCAAACAAATTATTTTCAAAACTCTGCTTTATGAAATTTCCCTCTCCCTGCCTGCACTCAACCAAACCTATTATTTGAAGTGCTCTTAATGCTTCTCTTATGGATGTTCTACTAACCTCAAGATGTTCCACAAGTTCTCTTTCAGATGGCAATTTATCTCCCTTCTTTAAAGTCCCATCTATAATCATGTTCTTTACTTGCTCTATAACCTGTTCATAGACTTTCGTACTTCTTATTGGACTAAACATTTAATCAAACTCCTTTATTTATGCACTTTCCATATATTCCTAAAAATGGTCTGCTATATAATAGTATCCTTCTTCATAATGGAATTCCAATGTATAAATATATCAAATAAACTTACCACATCCTGTTGGTTGTACAATAATATTTTATCTTTTTTCTCATATGGCATCCTATCTATATATGTATCATCTTTTATTATCTTACTAAAAGTTTTGGCCAAATTAGAGCCACTTATAACCTCGGTATCACGAATTATATTGAATTCTTTTTCTAGTGCCTTAAGTCCTATACATATTTTCCTTTCCTTTTCATATTCTTTTTGTATATCTATATTTCTAAAATACTGATTAAAATCAAACTCTATATTGTTCTGTTTAAATAGATAACCAATCACAGTAAAATCATTATTACCGGAAAAAGTTACTATATATCGCTTGTTATGCTCTTCAAAAGCTCTTTTAAAATATTTTTTGGCCATAAACACTATATCATGTGCATCTTTTTTATTTTCTATCATATATTGGGTAACTTCAAGTTTATCATTTTTATTATTCAAATAACAGCAACCGAAAACACCTATGCATATTGGCTTTTTATAAATATAATGCTCTAAATCAAAAAATACGGCATTTTTAAACAAATCACTTTTTCCATCAACAACTAGAGAATCTTCTTGAGATACACTGCATATACTCAAATTCGTATGCCTTTCTATCACTTTTCACCACTCTTTTCCATAAAACACATATATAATGCCCTATTTATTATATCACTTTTAAATCAATATAAGAATATACCATAAAAGTTTATACACATTTTATAGATTCAGGTGTCAAATTATAAACCATATCTTTTCTTTCTACTATTATTTTTATTTTATTCCTAATCTTAGCATCCTTCATAACTTCTTTAAGCAGTTCTCTCGTTGGATTTACACAAATCGGATTCTCTACAATTTCAAACATTGAAAAATCACCTGCTGTATCTCCATAAGCATAACTGTGTTTAAGGTCTATATGATATTTATCAACTAATTCATATATCGCATTCTTCTTACTTTCGCTGTCCCACATCGGTATAACCTCTCCTGTATATATATCATCCACCAAAGTATATACAGCACCTCTATAATCATCAAAACCATATTTAAGTGACATTTCCCTTACAAGTTCAACCGGACTTCCCGATACAGTTATTACTTTATGTCCATTGTCTTTATGCCACTTTATCCTATCCCTAGTATAAGTATAAACCCTATCTCCTTTTTGCCTGATAACATTTCTAGCTATAAATTCTACTTGATATCTATGCAACCCCTTTATTGCTTCAATATATATATCTGCCATTTTTAATAAATAATTATCATAATTTCCCTGACGTTTATCCCATTTTTCATACTCAGGTTTTACTTCCTTATACCACCTATCTGCCGGAATTATTTCATATTTAACAAGCTTTTTAAAAACTTCAGTTATCAGCCCTTCTCTATATAATGTACCGTCTATGTCAAAAAATGCAGCCTTAATCAACTTTTACCATCCTCCTTTAATAATTATAATGTATATAATTTAAAATTATTTTCTATAAATTCTTTATCTTTTAGTATTACCCAAAAGACTATTATATCACCAGACTATGTTATCATAATACTTAAATATTTTCATTTTTTATTGACATTTTGTATATAAGATAGTATTATAAATATATAGTAATTGATAATGATTTTCATTGTGAGGTGATATTGATGAGCATTTGCGATTTAAAAATTGGTGAAAAAGCTTTTATAGATAACTTAGCCGGAGATGAAAGATTAACTAAAAGACTACTAGCTTTAGGATGTACAGAAGGCACTGAAATATCAGTAAAAAATTTTGCTCCTTTAGGCGATCCAATAATTATAAATTTAAGAGGGTTCAACTTAGCACTTAGAAAAAAAGATGCAGGAAACATTTTTATAAAAAACACACTATAAATTCTTATATTAACAAAGGAGATAATTTTATGATCACGGCCGCTTTACTTGGAAACCCTAATGTAGGAAAGACTTCTCTTTTCAATCTTCTTACTGGTTCCAATCAATACGTTGGAAATTGGGCTGGAGTAACTGTAAGCAGGAAAGAAGGTTTCCTAAACAAAACAATAAAAATTGTAGATTTACCCGGCATATATGCTATGGATACCTACTCAAATGAAGAAAAGGTATCAAAAGAGTTTCTGATTACGGGTAACCCAGATATAATAATAAATATAGTGGATGCCTCAAATTTGAACAGAAACTTATACCTTACTTTACAGCTCAAGCAATTTAACAAACCGATAATTTTAGTATTAAACATGATGGATGTAGCAGAATCAAAGGGTATAAATATAGATTTATCAGCTTTATCAAAAGAACTCAATGTTAAAGTTATACCAATAGTAGCTTCTAAAAATAAAGGAATTGATGCCCTAAAAAATGTACTTATAGAAGGCAATTTTCCACTTGATTCTTCCTTTGAGTATAATTTTCAAAATGAAAAAGAAACTTATTCTTATATCACTGAAGTTTTATCAAAATCAATTCGCATGAATTCAACTAATACAGCCTCTATAAGTGAAAAAATTGATAAAATATTTTTAAACAAATTTTTGGCATATCCGATGTTTTTCGCAATATTGTTTCTAATATTTAAATTTACATTTTCCTGGGTGGGACAGCCTTTATCAGATTTCCTTCAAAATTTAATAGATTCAGGCTTAGTTCCGTTAATGCAAAAGCTTTTAGCAACCTCGAATCCCTGGTTTAAATCTTTAATAATTGATGGAGTAATCGGTGGTGTAGGTTCAGTTATAGTATTTCTACCAGTTATTATGTCATTATTCTTTGGTATATCATTTCTTGAAGATAGTGGCTATATGGCAAGAGCAGCTTTTATTATGGATAAGCTCATGAGAAAGCTTGGTTTATCCGGTAAGGCATTCATACCACTTATAATAGGATTCGGGTGTTCAGTCCCGGCAATAATGTCCGCCAAAACCCTGGAAAGTGAAAAAGACAGAAAACTCACAGCTTTGCTTATTCCTCTTATGTCATGTAATGCAAAGCTTCCTGTATATGCTATGATTACATCGGTATTCTTTCATAATAATGCAACTACAATTATATTTTCATTATATTTATTAGGAATTATTATGTCGTTTATAGTAGGAATATTATTTAAGAATACTATATTTAAAAAGGATGAAGAACCATTTATAATAGAACTTCCGGAATATAAAATGCCAGAACTCAGGAATTTACTTTTGCACACTTGGGACAAGGGTAAAGGATTCGTAAAAAAAGCCGGTACAATAATATTCTCAGTATCGATAATAGTATGGTTCCTGTCAAACTTCAACTTTAGTGGAATGACAGATATAAATAACAGCATTTTATCATATATAGGCAGAGCTATAAATATTATATTCGTACCTTTAGGATTTGGTTCATGGCAAAATTCAGTTTCGCTGCTTGCAGGTCTTATGGCAAAAGAAGTTGTACTCGGCACTATGGGAGTATTATACTCGGGAGGTTTAAAGACTATGATTTTAAGTCATTTTACTCCGGCATCAGCATACGCCTTCCTTGTATTCATTCTTCTCTATCCACCATGTATTTCTGCAATGGCTACAATGAAGAAAGAGTATGGAAAAGCTATGATGTTAACATCTATTGTATATCAGTCATGCTTAGCGTGGATTGCATCATTTTTAGTTTTTAATCTAATTAAATTATTTTAAAAAGGTGTGATGTATATGTTGGAAATACTAATTACTATTATTCTAGCTGTGTCTGCTATTTATATACTGTATAAAAATTTAAAGAAACAAGCATCCGGAAAATGTGACTGTAACTGTGGATGTTGTTCTAGTAAGTGTAAAAATTATAAAAAATAGGCTTGATTATCTGCAAGCCTATTTTTTATATAAATACATAATTTACAAAGCAACTATTATCAAACGTTTTCATTTAGATAATATTTTAAAACATCTTCAATAGAAACCACACCTACTACCGAATCACCATCAAGGACTGGAATTGCAACTATTTCGTTGTCCAGTATTTTGTGTGCAGCTGCATTTATAGACTCATATTTAGAAACAGTTATAACATTTTTAGTCATAACCCAATCTACAGGGCAGGTATCATAATGTCCATCATCCATTAAAAATCTATATATATCAGCTTTAACAATCATACCAACGAGTTTTCCATCTTCATCAACTACAGGAGCCCCATTTATATTATTATTATCCATTATTGACAAAACCCTTTTTAAATCTTCGTCGGGTTTAAGTTTTATTATATCACAAGATATTATATCTGAAATCATTAGCAACACCTCTATACTATTATACAATATATTTAGAAAAATCTGAATGCCATATTAAAATTTTGAAGCTGTCTTAAATTATATATCATAATCGGGGCAGCTTCATTAATCAAATTCAGTTTACATTTTTTCAACAACTTCTATTCCAAGCAAACCAAGTGCATTTTTTAAGACTTGACATGTAGCTTCAACTAATTTGATTCTTGCAGCCTTTAAGTTCTCGTCTTCTTGATTCAGTATATTATGTGAATTATAAAATTTATTAAAATCCTTAGCCACTCCTATTGCATATCTGGTGACTATATACGGTTCCAATTTAGCTATAGAGTTCATTATAGCTTTATTAAACCCTTCAAGGGTTTTTACAAGTTCAAATTCCTCTTTTGAATTCAATTTACCATAATCAGGTTTAGAATCCATATTATTCACTTTCCTCAAAATACTCTTTCCTCTAGCATAACTATACTGTACATAAGGGCCTGTTTCTCCATCAAAGCTCAGCATATCGTTCCAATTAAATACTATATCTTTTTCTCTATTATTCTTTAGATATGTAAATATAACAGCTCCTATGCCTATTTTCTTAGCAACCTCATTTTTATTTTCAAGATTAGGATTCTTTTCATTTATTATTTCCAGAGTCTTTTCTATAGATTCATTTAAAAGTTCATCTAAGAATATAACATCACCTTTTCTTGTTGATAATTTTTTATCCTCAAATCTAACCAATCCAAATCCTATATGTTTGCAGTCATCAGCCCATTTATTACCCATCAATTTTAATGTTGTAAACACCTGCCTAAAATGAAGTGACTGATCCATGCCAACTACATATAAACTCTTATAAAAATCATAAGTCTTCTTTCTATATGTGGCTGCTGCTAGATCTCTTGTCGCATATATTGTAGCTCCATCTGATTTCTTTATTATACACGGTGGTATATTATAGTCATCAAGCATCACAACTTTCGCTCCATTGCTTTCAACTAATAATCCTTTTTTATCTATATCATCTATTATAGCATCCATCTTATCACTATAAAAACTTTCACCTGCATATGAATCAAACTCCACATTTAACAAATCATAAAGTTTTTTAAATTCCTTGAGACTAAGATCTTTAAATTCCTGCCATAATTTTGTTTCCTCTTCTGCCCCATCTTCTAATTTTTTAAAGTACATTCTTCCTTCATCTTCTAGTGATGGATCTTTTTCTGCTTCTTCATGAAACTTTACATAAATTCTAAGCAGTTCCTTTATTGGTTCCTTCTTTAATGCTTCTTTATCACACCACCTTTTATAAGCCGATATTAATTTTCCAAACTGTGTTCCCCAATCACCAAGATGATTTATTCTAACACAATTGTATCCTTCAAAAGACAATATTTTATATAGTGAGTTACCTATTGAAGTACTAAATAGGTGCCCAACATGGAATGGCTTTGCTATATTAGGTGATGAAAATTCAACACATATATTTTTTCCTTCACCTACCTTTGAAGATCCATATTTATCTTTTTCACTTAGTATATCTTCTATAGTATTTTTATTAAACAAAGCTTTATCCATAAAAAAATTCAAATAAGGTCCGGCTGTTGTAACTTTTTCAAAGTCAGCTTTATTTATCTTCTGCTCAAGCTCTGAAGCTATAACATTCGGTGCTTTTTTTAAAACCTTTGCCAGTTGAAAGCATGGAAATGCATAATCCCCCATATCTGATTTTGGTGGTATTTCAATTAACTTCTCAATATTGCCTAAGTCTAAATCAATGTATTCTTTTATCTTTTCTGCTACTAATTTTTTATAGTTCATAAAAAACCTCCAATATTATTTGTAATATACTTAAATCTGTGTAAGATTATATAAAAAAATCGCCTCCTTATAACAAAGAGACGAATATTCGCGGTACCACTCTAATTGACTAAAATTAAGTCCACTCACAATATTAACGCAATCAACGTACTATTTCTAATTCATATCGAATTTTTTATAGTAATCTCATAGTCTCTTTTCTTCAACATATTCCTACAGACTTTCACCAAATAAACTGCTCGCTTTTAGGACAACATGAAGAATACTCTTCTAATCACTGAAATTAATGTATTAAGCTATATAAGAATTATATTATTATCACAGTTTTTTTGTCAATAGATAATCTCTTATTTACCAATTAAATTCTCAAAATCATCTATATTTGTGACAGGTAATTTACACGCAAAATTTTGACATACATATGCTGTCGACCTTCCTTGCACCGAAGAGTAATTTTCTGAAAAAGGAATTATACAATCAAGTGTATTATATTTATCCTTTAACATCGAAACCATAAATGGTCTAAACTCACTATTTATGCTGTCAACCATCTTTTTAGACATATAGTCATTCAAAGATACTATAATTACTTCCATGCTGGACACACTTTCAGACATAAGTGCCATCATGGAAAAAGAATATCCTTGAGGAAAGCTTTTTAATTCACCTGAAAAAACTGACAAAAGCTCAACTGCTTTTTCCTCAAATTTAATATTAGACGTTATGCGTGATAATCTTATCAGATTAAAAGCTTCTACTGAATTGCCGGATGGTATTGCCCCATCATATATTTCCTTAGGCCTTGTTATCAGATTCTCACCATCTTTTCCATATATAAAAAAACCTCCTTCTTCATAATCCCAAAAATATTTAAACATATCACGATTTATATCAAGTGCTTTCTTTAAATAAAATTCATCATATGTTGTTTCATATAATTCTATTAGGCCCCATATTAGAAATGCATAATCATCGGCATATCCTAAAAATGACGCTTCACCAGATCTATATCTTGAAAGCAGGCGGCCATCCTCTCTAGTTAAATTATCAAATATAAATTTAGCAGACTTTATGGCAGCATCAGTATAATTACTATTTTTAAGAACCCTTCCACCAATTGCCATAGCTGCAATCATAAGCCCATTCCATGATGTCAAAATTTTATCATCTTTATGCGGATGAACTCTCTTTTCTCTGTATTCAAATAATTTATTTAGACACTCTTTAGTAAAAACATCACCATTACAAAGCACAGTATCATCTTTTAAGTTAAGTATATTTTTACCATTAAAGTTACCTTGTTCAGTGACGCCAAAAATTCTACAAAATCTTTTACTGCTTTCTGTCCCAAGTATACTATCTATTTCATCTTTACTCCATAAATAGAATTTACCTTCGTATCCTTCAGAATCAGCATCTTCAGAAGAATAAAATCCTCCATATTCAGACGTCATATCTCTTAAAATGTATGTAAAAATATCATTACATATTTTAGCATATTTCTTATCTTTTTTTATCTGGTACATCTCAAGATACACTATTGATAATAAGGCATTATCATATAACATCTTTTCAAAATGAGGAATAAGCCATTTTCTATCTGTAGAATATCTGCTAAATCCATAGCCAACATGATCATATATTCCTCCATTGTACATAAGATCCAAAGTTTTCTGCACCATTTGCAAGGCAAATTCATCTTTGTTTATATACCAATACCTCAATAAAAACATTAAATTATGTGGCATTGGAAATTTGGGCATCCTTCCAAAACCTCCATATAACTCATCAAAATTTTGTTTAAAGTGTGTAAATGCACTTTTTATAAAATCATAAGATAATTTTTGCTTTTCCTTCTCACCTTTATCATTCAGTATATTGACTATACTTGAACCCATTTTTTCTAAATCCTTTTTATTATCATCCCATGCTGTACCTGCACTCTCAAGTACACTCATTAACCCCTGCATTCCTCTTTTATTGTTTTTAGGCAGATAAGTCGCAGCAAAAAAAGGTTTCTGATCTGGTGTCATAATAATTGTAAGCGGCCATCCTCCGCCTCCAGTAAGACCTTCACATACCTTCATATATATACTATCTATATCAGGTCTTTCTTCTCTATCAACCTTGACTGCAACAAAATTCTTATTTAAAATTCCGGCTACATCATCACTTTCAAACGATTCTTTCTCCATTACATGACACCAATGGCAGCTGCTATAACCTATAGACAAAAAAATAGGTTTATTTTCAAGCCGTGCTTTCTCAAATGCCTCTTCTCCCCATGGATACCAGTTTACTGGATTATACGCATGTTGTAGTAAATATGGAGATTTTTCATAAATCAATTTATTCGGAACGCTGTTACTTTTCGTAAAATCACCCTCTTAAAAATCTATTACTATATTTAATATACCCTATGTGACCTTTTTAAATTTAAAAAATCAAAATAACAATATATTAAAATACTTCATATTATACTAATGTGAAAATATATAAGGAGAGTTTTTATGTTTTATTGTCCATATGCTTGCACGATAAATAATTATTACAGGGAAGTACAGACGAATTCTTCAATCAGAATATTCAATGCGGCACAGGGTATATCTAATGTTGATATATATGCTAATGGAAATCTTATTGTAGAAAATCTCGCTCATAAAAAGGTTTCTGACTACATTCCCATATCACATGGAAATCATAACATTACAGTATATCCATCCGGTCAGAAAACAAATCCTATTTTAAATACTAATGTAAATATACCAGAAAATATTATACTCAATGTTGCCATAACCGGAACTGCACCTAATATTAGTTTATTCTTGATTCAAGAACCAAGTGCAGCCAAAAATCTTGGCAGACCATGTATACGTCTTGTGAATCTTTCTCCAGATCCATCTCCTATAGATATAAAATTATCAGATGGTACAAGTATATTTACAAATGTCATGTACAGAGATTTTACAAACTATGCTTGTATCCCAACAGGAAATTACACCTTCACAGTTACTTCATCTAAAGATAACAATATAGAATTGACTATTCCGAATATTAACCTAGGGAATAATTACTATACTTTATACACAATCGGTAAAAATAAAAAAACTAATTCTTTGGAAGCCGTAATTTTAAAAGAAAGCGGAACACACAGAAATGACCTGTCACGTTAGTATAAAAAATTAGATTTTACTTTTTCTTAGCATAAAATCACCCTTAAGTAGAATTTTCATATTTCATTATCCTACTTGAGGGACATTTTATCAAAGTTAGGTTTTAGTTCATTGCTTAAACTATTTTAAACCATATCAAGATATTTAGCTGCCCAATGTACTTCCCTTAAAAAATATTCTAATTTTTCACTTTCCTTTTTCTTAAAAAGTTCAATAATAAAAGTGTGTTCTTTATTTACATCCTTAAGGATTTTAAAAAGGACTTCAGTATTTTTATTAGAATAAGTTACAGGAATAAAACTGTGTTCTAGACCACTCAAAGTTTCTTTTAATTTTTCATTATCACATTTCGAAACATATATATTATGAAATTCAAACTGCAATTTATTATATAACTTATAATCCTTATCTTTAATTGTTTTATCAATTTCTTTTACTATATGTTCCATTTCTTTGTAGTCATCATCATTTAATTTATCCATGGCTAATGTAGCTGCATATCCATCCAAACAAGCAAGAACAGCATAAAGATCAAGCTTTTCCTTAAGTGATACTTCTTTAACAAAGAAGCCCCTTCGCGGAGCATATTCAATTAAATTGTCAGCAGCTAGCTGTATTAGTGCTTCCCTAGCTGGTGTCCTGCTGATGGATAAGTCTTTGCATATAGAAGATTCACTTATTTTTTCATTAGCTTGCAATTCACCATTTTGAATTTTATCTGAAATGTATTTATAAACAATATCTCTTAAAGACTCATAATTAGCCAAAACTATCCCTCCAGCGTTTTTTCTTAAATTTTAATATATTGTATACAGATTGTCAAGGATACTTAAACTCACAAAATTTCTGAGCGTACAATTAAAAATCAGTATAGCAGTTTTACCCACTCCTATACTGATTCACATCTATAGCTCTAATCCTTCATTATAACAACCGCATCTGCAACTTTTACTCCAGAGCCTTCAGGATATACAAATAGAGGATTAATGTCTACTTCCGATAAAACATTCTTATTTTTATCTGCAAAGTTAGAAATCTTAACTATCATGTCTTTCAAAGCTTCCAAATCATAGTGCAGTCCTCCTCTATAACCTGTTAACATTTTATATGATTTTAATTTTTTTAACATTTTTTCAGCTTCAGCCTTATTAATCGGAGCAGGATACAATGAAACATCTTTAAAAATTTCCACAAATACTCCACCAAGTCCAACTAAAACCATAGGACCAAATTGAGCATCATTATTGACTCCTATAATTACTTCCATACCTTTAGGCATCATTTTTTCCATTAATATTCCATTAATTTTAGCTTCCGGCTTATGGTTACTTACATTAACTAAAATTTCATGGTAAGTACTTAAAACTTCTTTCTCCGAATTTATGTTTAATTTAACTCCTCCAACATCAGATTTGTGCAATATATCTGCAGATTCAATTTTCATTACAAGTGGATAACCCAATTTTTGTGCGGCATCCAATGCTTCACTTTCATCTTTAACAATATATGCATCGCCTACTGGCATTCCATATTTTCTTAATAAGTTCTTGCTTTCTATTTCAGACAATGCTTTTGTTTTTTGCAAATTATTATACTCAGGCAATGCAGTTTTTAAAGTTCTATCATTATATTCATACTCGATAAAATCTGCTAGATGCTTAACTATTTTAAAAGCATACATTGATGGCGGCAATATTGGTACTCCAATTTTTCTAAGTTTTTCTGTATACTCATAGTTACGGGTATTTTCAAGAAACGGAAGCATTATTATTGGTTTGCTATTTCCCTCTTCAACAACTTTCTTTATTCCTTCTGCCATATAATAAATTGCAGGATCCGCTATTTCCAGCAATAACGTATAACCTATGAGCACCGTTCCAATATTTTCATCATTCATTATGGTTCTAAGTGCATTTGCATACAATTCCGCATCATAAGACAATGATGCTGTCATATCCAAAGGATTATTTGGTGATGCATAGGATGGCAGCTGTTCCTTTAATTTTATTAATGTTTCCTCTGTAAAATCCGGAAATTGTACTCCGTAAGTATATCCTGTATCTGCGCAAACTCCTGTTTCTCCTCCTGATAAATTCATTGATGCAAATGTTGGTTTTTCAGGGAGTTTATTAATTATTGAAAACATGTTTGATGTTGCCATTAATTCTTCTATATCGTCAACCCTTATAACTCCATATTTTTTAAATATAGCATCAAATGTTTTATCAGACCCTGCCAGGCTTCCAGTATGAGAAGCTGCATTTTTTCTCCCCTTCTCAGATCTGCCAGCTTTTAAAACTACTATTGGTTTTCTCCTGACTGCAGCCTTTTTCAGAGAATTGATAAATTTTTTGGGTTCTTTTACTCCCTCTAAATATATACTTACAACCTTTGTGTTTTTATCTTCAACCAAAAAGTCTATATAGTCTTCCATTGTTATAACATTACCGTTTCCTGCTGATATTATATACGAGAATCTCATATCCTGAGTTTCCATCAATGACAAACAGATCTGTCCACTTTGTGATATTAATCCCACATTACCTTTTCTATCTCTTTTCTTAGAAATAAAAGCAAATGGATACACATTATTTATATAATTTACAAAACCTGCACAATTAGGTCCCATTAAAGCTATATTTAATTTTTTACATAGTTTCTTCAACGATTCTTCTGCTTTTTTGCCATCCTCATTTCCTGTTTCCGAGTAACCACTAGCAAATACTACTGCTCCCATGCATCCCTTTTTAGAAGCTTCAATCAGCAACGGTTCTACCGTTTTTTTAGGTGTACATATCACTATCATATCTATATCCACAGATACATCAGATAATGACTTATAGCAAGGTCTATTAAACACATAATCTCTTTTAGGGTTTATAAAAAAAGTATTTTTCAGATCCTTAACATATTCAATTATATTTCTACAGGTGTCTCCGCCAAATCCTTCCTTCTCACTGGCTCCTATTACCGCAATGGTATTTGGCTGCAATAATTTTTTCAAATCCATAATTATACCTCCATACTTATGTTAAACTGCATTATATCCAGCTTCAAATGCTTCAACATTTTTGGGATTATATTTACTTTTACCTTTGTCCTCAAAATATTTACACATAGCTTCAATAAATTGCTCTTTCTTAAATATGCTTGTAGCTTTTATTAATGCTCCCAGCATTACTATATTTGAGCCTTTTGAATTGCCTACCTTAGCTGCCAGCTCCGTTGTCGGAATTTTAACCACCTTGATATTATCTCTATATTTCCTGTCTGGATCTACAATAGAGCTATTTACAAAAAGATATCCGCCTTGTTTTAAAATATTCTCAAATTTATCAATTGCAGGACTGTTCATCGTAAATAGTATATCTGGTTCTTTGCAGTATGGACTTGCAATTTTACCCTTGCTGATTTTGACATTGCAATTTGCTGTTCCTCCCCTCATTTCTGAGCCATATGACGGATACCAGCACACATTCTGTCCAATGTTCGCACCTGCATTAATAAGCATCATTCCTGTAGTCAAGATGCCCTGACCTCCAAATCCCGCACATATAATTTCAACCATCTTATTTTCCACCCCCATCAACATACTCACCAGTCTTATAATATTTAGACATCACAGTATCTATCCTTTCAGCACATTTTTGAGGAAGCATACCTAAATCTACATTTGTTGGACATGGTGATAATATTTCTACCAGACAGTATCCTTCATTATTCATATGCTTTTTAAATGCCTTTTTTATATATTTTTTAGTTGTTCTTATATCCATGGCATTGGCAACTGAACCTCGTGCCAAATATGCTATGTCAAATTTACCAATTGCGTTTACTATGTCAAAAGGTTTACCTGTTTTAACAACATTTCTTCCATTTATAGACGATGTAGTTTTCTGCCCTTCCAAAGTAGTTGGCGACATTTGTCCGCCAGTCATTCCATAGACTCCGTTGTTTATCACAATTACCATTACATTGTCATTTCTTATTGCTCCATAAATTGTTTCACTAAGCCCTATAGAATAAGCAGCTCCATCACCAATATAGGCTAAAACCGGATTTTTTTTTCTTACTGCTTTAACTCCTGTGGCTGTTGGTATAGGTCTTCCATGTGCAGCCATTATTGTATCAAATCTCCATGTATCTATATTTAGAGAAGAACAAGCTACATCTATTACAGTAAGCAACTTTTCTGTAAGTCCCATTTCTTCGGCAACTTCTCCAATTAATCTCGCCACTATACCATGACCACAGCCAGGGCAAAACGAGGTTTCTGAAAAGGAAATAGATTCTGGTGCTTTAATTTTCATAATTATACCTCCTTATTCGCTAATATGTCTTTTACTTTTCCAATTATAATATCTGTTTCAGGCACTTCTTTTACTGTAGCATAGGAGTAAACATGATATTTGTTACCTGTAGCCAATATCACATCATCAACCATCTGGCCCAAGATGTTCATTTCAACACTCATTAATGCCTTGCAGCAACCTGACAGTTCTTTAAATGCTTCAACCGGAAACGGCCATAATGTAATTACTCTGATCAGACCCAGTTTTATACCTTGCTTTCTTGCAGTTTCAACAGCTTCAATACAAACCCTGGAACTTATTCCGTAAGCAATCAATACAACCTCCGCATCTTCTATCTGTATTGACTCCCATCTTTGTTCATTTAGTTCAATTTCCTTGTATTTATTGATCAAATATGAGTCATAATTATCGATATAATATAGTTTGTTCGTTATTTTTCTTTGAATATCTCCTTTTTTGCACCCTTTTATAGACCATTCATATTTATCAATATTATGTTCTTTCATTTCTGGCAGTTCCACTTTTTCTACCATTTGGCCGATTGCTGCATCTGACCCAATAAGAACAGGGTGTCTGTATTTTTCTGCCAGATCAAATGCTAGGCATACAAGATCTGCGTTCTCCTGGACAGAATTTGGAGCTAATACTATAGTTCTATAATCTCCATGTCCACCACCTCTTGTAAGCTGCCAGTAATCTCCCTGACTTTGTCCAACATCTCCCAATCCGTTTCCATATCTCATTACATCAACAATTACTGCCGGAAGATCAGCAGCTACCAGGTAAGATATTCCCTCCTGAAATAATGTAAAACCTGGTCCCGATGATGTAGCCATAACTCTGGCTCCTGCTGCAGATGCACCAAGCAGCATATTTATCCCTGATAATTCTGATTCAGTTTGTATAAAATCTCCACCTGCTTCTTCCATTCGCCAGGACATATATTCCAATATTTCAGTCTGTGGTGTAATAGGATATCCACTATAAAATCTACAACCAGCTCTAATAGCAGCTTCAGCCATTGCTTCATTACCTTTCATCAACACTTGTCTCATAATTTTACCTCCTTTATTTATGTTAATTCTTGTTTATGCCAACTCAAAAACATAGTCAGGACATACAGTGTAACATACACCACATCCTACACATTTCTCTTCATCCACTTTTATCACGGCATAGCCTTTTGAATTGAATTCTTTTGAAATTGAAATTGCTTCTTTAGGACATGCTTTTACACAATAATAACAGCCCTTACATCTTTGGGTATTAGGTTTAGCTTTTTCCATTATTCCACCTTCTATCAAATTTGATTATATTATATATTGTATACTATATATAATATATAACTTTATTCTTATAAAGTAAATAGTTTCTACATATTTTTTTAAAGTTTTCATACAACTTCAATAATTTATAGGGTTTGTAAATGAGAAGTTAATACATCCTCCAGGCGATGCTGACAAAATCCGGTACTATAAATGCTTTTAGTAATTTTAGAGCCCGGTATTTTGAAAATCTAATAAAGATTGATAAACTCGTTATATTCAAACATATCAATCTTTATATATTTTCTAAAATACCGGGCTAAGAATTACAATAAAAGCATTTAATGTACTTATATTTTGGCAGTATCTTCCTTAAGTATAGATTAACTTTAAAATTACAAACCCTATAACATTTCATTTTTCATTTTTTAATTTAACATATATATAAACTGGTATTCCTATCAGCATAAATATAAACCCATATGTTACAACATCTTGACCAGATCCATATATTGCATATACAGCATAAGCAAAAGCTGTAATCCCAAGCATAGAATCTTTCATAAAAGAAGCTAAATTAAATGGCTTTTCCCTGGTTGCAAAAAGCATTATTTCCGAAGCTGCACCAAAAGCATAGAACACAAGCAGTGACATTGTTGCAAACAATACTAAAAAATTATAAATACTTCCCTGATTCGTTATACAACCTATAAACATAACTATTGACATGAGGACTGCATTAATAATCAATCCAAAATAAGGCGTTTTATATTTAGAGTGCAATTTACTGAATATTTTCGGAAATAGTTCTTGCTCTCCAAGGGAGTAAGCTATCCTTGCAGAAGATAATATCCATGCACCAACACAACCAAAAGCAGAAATGCAAACTCCCAAAGATATGAATCCTCCTACCCAATAACCACCGGTAACATTATATATAATATCTGAAAAAGGAGACCTGGATGCAGCTAACTTAACCTGTGATAAGTTTCCATCAGCAACTACTATTAACAATAAATATAAAATAAATACCAAACCTGTACCGATAATTGTTGCCAGTCTTACATTCCTTACATTTTTCACTTCTCCCGCAACCATACTTGCTCCCTCAAATCCAGTAAAAGACCAGAGAGTGTACGCAATTGCAACAGGTAGTACTGTATATCCAGAAGTTTTAGGTGAAGATACTGTATTTAAGTTGCCAATATTAAAATGAGGTATGGATATAGCCAAAAATACTAGTAAAGGTAACAATTTTACTATTGTTAGAATTAAATTTACATATCCCGCTTCTTTAATGCCTCTAATGTTTATAAGTGTATATAGCCATATGATAAATATGCAAACTATCGCTTTATAAAATCCATTTTTAGCAAGGGATGGGAAAAAATAAGTTGCATAACTTATTCCTCCTAATATAATTGCTCCATTTGCTATCCAGCATCCGGACCAGTAGGACCATCCCACAAAAAATGCAGGGAGATCTCCAAAAGCTTCTCTTGTATATACAACGGCAGAACCGGATAACGGCATTTTTTCACCCATTTTTGCAAAACATAGTGCTAACAGCATAGTACCGCTTCCTGTAATAATAATTGCCAAAATTGATGCCCTGGGATTTGCTAACTCTGCAAGTCCTTGTGGAGTCATAAAAATTCCAGAACCAATCATCTGTCCTACTACAACAGCAGTTGCAGTAAATAATCCCAAATCCCTTTTTAATTCTATAGAATTTTGTTTATCAATACCTTCTTTAATATTCATCTTACCCTCCATTCCAAAATACAGGAATCATATTCAATATTAAAAGCTGGAGAAATATTAAAAATTATTTCTCCATGCTATATCTATTGATTATTAATATTGAATATCCTGTCTATTCTTTTAAAGCTCAGGATATTAACGATCGATGGAACTAAACACCTTCAGTATCTTTCACCAATTCACTGATTTTTATGGCATGGCGTCTAATTAAGAATGCACATACTATAGCAACTACACAAGTCCCAGCTAGGTACAGAAATATAAGAGTATATCCTTTATTTTTAAGTCTATCAAGCCAATTTCCAAACATTACAGACATAAACAAATCTGGAGAATAACCGATTACAGAAGCTAATCCAATTACAGTTCCTGTAACTTTTGCTGGAATTTTAGTTTCATTAATAAGTGAAAATACTATACTGTATGAAGCCAAACCAAATGCACCTGGCAAAAGTGTATATATGCTCACCATTGTAGCATTTGCACTTGTTGGAATCAGTAATACACCCAAGAATAGCACTACAAGTACACTGAGTGTAATTGTTAGCCATTTACTTGTTGATTTAAATACTTTATCCGCAATATAACCTGAAATCGGAGATAATAGCATAAACAGATAGTTTCTTATAATCGAATATACCCCTGAATTTGTAGGTGATACGCCAACAACATCTGTAAGATATGGCGTAAAATACGAAGTACTTGAGAATAAACTGTATCCACAAAAAACAACTACCGCAAACAACCAAACATATGGATTTTTTATCAAATGGCCAACATCTTTAAAGTGAAATTTCTCGTCTTCCGATATTTCGACCTTAACATTTTCGTCTTTTTTAAGAAACAGAAATACCAGCAGAGCTGCAACTGCAGTTGCCAATGCATAAACCATTACTACGTTAAACATGACGCCTTTTGTTGTTTTTGACCACCCCGAAACCCATAAAGCTAATGTATTAAAGCCGACTCCTGTCAATCCATTTACTGCGTAATATATACCAAACATAGTTCCCTGTTCTTTTTCAGAACCAATCATTCTTACAGCCTTAAGCAGTGATGCCCAAAAAACCAAAACTGTAGTAAATGAAAATAGGAACCAGATAACTAATGCTATCTTATAGTTCATAGTAAAGCCATATACAATTGTTAATGCAGTAGTACTCAAAAGAGAAAAAAGTAAGCATTTTCTAGGTGATAACTTATCAGCTAGAATTCCTCCAGGAATATACAAGATCATATTACCTATACCATACATGCTAAGCAAAAATCCTGATTGTGCGTTTGTCATACTCATTGCTGCAATTTGCTGGTCATAGAATACATACTTGATAAATGGAATTAAATAAATTGAACCTCCACTTACACCTAATGTTATTATGGATAAATACTTTTGGGTTTTATCACTCAATTTAATATTTCCTCCTTAACTTATATTTTAATTTGCAGCAACACTTAAGCCATCTTTAATCACCTTTAGGAACTCATCCATCTCCTCTTTTGTACCAATAGTTACCCTTATATGATTTTTATATCCCCATCCGCTGCATGGTCTGACAATTACTCCTTTTTTCAACATATATAAACCTAAGTTATCTCCATCACATGGAACTTCAAAAAAGATAAAATTTCCATAAGGCTTTGTAACTTTTAAATTTAGTTTTTCAAGTTCTCTTGAAACTCTTTCTCTTTCATTAATTAACAAATTTGCTGCACGTTCAACATGAGGTGTATCAGATGTCAAGCACTCTATCCCTCCAGCGAGAGCAATTCGATTTGCATTAAAAGGTTCACTTACTGTATCAAAGCCATTAATAACTTGTGGATTCGATATTATATACCCTAATCTTGCACCAGCCAATCCATAGTATTTCGAAAACGTTTTAACAGAAATGACATGCTTGTCCTTTTTTATATAATCAACTATATTCGGTAATTCATCTTTATTTGAAAATTCTGCATAAGCTTCATCAAGTATAATCCATCCTGTTTCAGGTAATGCATCTAGTATTCTATCGATACCTTCCTTCTTAATAATTGTACCAGTAGGATTATTAGGATTGCATAACCAGACTAATTTCGTTTTAGGATTAATATTTTTTATAATATCATCAATGCTTATCGTATAATTTTTATCTAAAGATACCTCTCGAACAATCCCACCCATTAATTTAGTAATTTCACGATATAATCTATAAGTTTGTGTTGGCACAATAGCTTCATCTCCTGACTCAATAAAAAGTCTTGCTATTGTTTCCAAAACTCCACCGGCTCCATGTCCAAGACCAATGTATTCAGAACTCAAGCCAAATTTTTTACCTAGTATTCCTCTAAGCTTAATAAAATTTGCTTCTGGATATATGCCAATCATACTTAACTGATCTTCCATTGCTTTTAATGCATTAGGAAATGGCGCATAAGGATTCTCATTGGAACCTAATTTTATAACCTTAGTTAAGTTAAATTCTTTCTTCACATCATCCATACTTTTCCCGGAAACATAAGCCTCTGCTTCATATACTTCTTTTCGAGCTCCTAAAATAAACATTATAAATCACCCTTTCATTATAGTATTTTATTTAAAACAGTGTACAATATATAATATACTATATATTGTACACTGTTTTTCTTATAAGTCAAACTAAATATTATCGAATAAATTTTGCACACTACTCTGAATTTTATTTTGGAAAATAAAGAGGCTGCTACACTAAAATTCTTAGCGTGACAGCCCCTTCACTGTTTTTAATTTAGATTTTTTTGAAAATTCGATTTTATCACAATATCAATAAATAAAATATTTCGACAATTATAAAGGATAATTTATATATAATTCTTCACCTTGACTACTTTCCCATCCTTGATATATACTCTCGGAATCCTCCTGCTAAACATGCAAAGTACCTCATTTCTTATATTACCTAAAATACTTTCTATATCTGTGGCATCAAACTTTAAGTTTCCCTGACTTCCCATGAGAATAACATCATCTCCAACTTTTACATCTTCAATATCTGTTACATCAATCATACACTGATCCATACATATATTGCCGACAACCGGAGCAAATTTTCCATTTATTATTACCTTTGCTTTTCCGGAAAGCAATCTCGTATATCCATCAGCATACCCTATAGGAAGTGTTGCTATTTTGCTTACTCTCTCAGTTTTAAATTTTCTTCCATATCCAACATATTTACCTGCATCAAGAGTTTTCAGATGTACAATGTTAGCCTTTACTGTCATAACAGGTTTAATTGAAAGTTTACTCTTGTCCACATGATCTGATGGATAATAACCATACAATATTATTCCCGGTCTAACCCCGTCACAATACGTTTCTGGCAAATCTATTATCGCTGCACTATTACTAATATTTTTTATTTTAATATTCAATCCTCTTTCTGAGAGCTCATTTAAGAACCACTTATATTGATCAAATTGAAGCTTCGAATAGGCTTTGTCCTCTTCATCAGCTGTTGAAAAATGTGAAAAGATACCTTCTATTTGAATATTAGAAAGTTTACTTATATTTACTGCTTCCTCTACACTTTCTTTTGTTGGAAGGAAACCTATTCTGCCCATCCCAGTATCAACGGCAAAATGTATCTTTACAGTTTTATTTTTATTTTTCGCAAATTCATCTAAGTTCTTTGCATAATCATAAGAAAAGACCACTGGTTCCAAATCATAATCAATTATATCGGGGAAAAGTGTATCCGGCGTAACACCTAAAATATTAATAGGACATTTAAATCCTTCTTTTCTCAATTCTACACCTTCGCTTACAATCGCTACAGAGAGTCTTGTCGCCCCATTTTCTAATAATACCTTTGAAACTTCTGCTACCCCATGACCATATGCATCAGCCTTAACTATACCAAAAATCTCACTAGTACCTGCCCTTTCCTTTATATTCCTCATATTATAAGCAAGATTATCAAGATCTACTTCTGCCCAGACAGGCCTGTATTTTTTAAACATGTCACATTGCCCCTTCCTAATTTATATTTAAAATGTTAATATTATAAATCATTGAATATGTAAATACGAATTGTACTAATTATAGCATAAAAATATGACTAAACTCAAAAATCATTTAATCTTTTTTGAGAAATTAAAAAAGATTAATACTATTCTTATTTCAAAAAACTAGAATAGTATCCTTAAAATATATTTGACAACATTTAAAATTCATAATATAATACTAAGAAATAGTTTTAAGAAGCTTTGATAGGAATCAAGTAAGTATACAGTATTTAAAGAGAGTGATATCTGGTGGGAATTCACAATATCTGTATATTGAAAACTCATCCTTGAGCTGTTTGACTGAACTTGTAGTAGGTTAAGCCGGTTTAAACACCGTTATTTTATTAAGAATAAATTTGGATGGTACCGCGGTATTGTTTCTCGCTCCAAGAGAATCAAGCCGCGTTTTTATTTTTATAGATAATTTAATAAAAAATTGCAGTCAAAAATTATGATAGAGAATAAGTAAATATAATTATATCTTAAAGAGAGTGGGAATGGTGAGAGTCCACATTTATATTATATTGAAACTCACTCTTAAATTGCGATCTGAAAACCAGTTTATAGTAAGATTAGCCGGATTAAACCGTTAAACATTCATGAGTAATAAATTTGGGTGGTACCGCGATAGACCTTTCGCCCCATAGGAGAGGTCTATTTTTTTACTCATTTTTAGATCATAACTATTAAAATTATATCTGAAAATAGCTTAAATAATTTGAATATTAATTTTTACTCATTGAATGGAGGTAATTTTATGTCAGAAGTTAATTGTATTTGTGAAAAGATGGATTATGTTCCAATATCCAAATTGCACTATAAAATTTTATGGCTTATAGGACTTGGAATATTTTTAGATGGTTTTGATGTATATTTAGCAGGTGGTGTTTTAGGTGTTCTACTAAAAAGCAACTGGTCTACAATAAGCCTAAACGCGACTTTCATATCAGTAACATTTATAGGACTATTAATAGGTTCTCTTCTTACGGGATTTTTAGGTGACCATTTTGGACGTAAATTTTCATACCAGCTTAATCTGCTGATATTTGGAGGAGCTTCCTTAATTGCGGCCTTCTCTCCCAATATGATCTTTTTAATTGTTCTAAGAGGAATAATGGGAATTGGACTTGGTGCCGAAATCGTAACTGGTTACGCTTTACTTGGAGAATTTGTACCGTCAAAGACGAGAGGAAAGTGGGTATCTATGCTTTCTCTTATAACCAATGTGTCTACCCCGGCAGCTGCATTTTTAGGATACATTATTATCCCAAGATTCGGTTGGAGATGGATGTTTGTATTCGTAGGTGTATTTTCCCTTATAGTCTGGATTTTGAGAAGGGACATGCCAGAATCACCAAGATGGTATGAATCAAAAGGTATGCATGAAGATGCAGAAAGAATAATAGACGCATTTTACAAACAGGCAGAAATAGAATCATCTACTTCTATAGATAAACCAAATGTGGTCAAAACCAAAAAATCTTCAAATGAAGACACAGGAAGATTTTTGGATTTATTCAAAAAAGATATGATTTCAAGGACTATAGTTGGATGTGTTGTATTAATTGCAGTAAATACATTAATATACACATTTGTAAGTTGGGCTCCAACCTTTTTCTTGAGAAAGGGAATAAATGTATCAAAATCTTTAGGCTATACAACTATAATGATGGTAGGTGCACCCCTTGGAGCTTTGATTGGCGGTTTTATTGTAGACAAATTTGGACGTAAATGGTGCATTACCTTATTTATGCTCGCAGCTGGAGCACTTGGCTACGCATATGCATCTCAGACTACAATGTGGACAATACTTACACTTGGATTCTTTCTTACTGTAATAATATATATACTTCTTACACTTGGACTTGCAATTTATGTACCTGAATTATTTCCTACTAATATAAGATTTAGAGGATCAGGTTTTTGTAATGCAGTAGGAAGACTTGCCACTATCTTTAGTCCTTATGTGGTAGCCTCAATACTTAAAAACTATGATACTAAAGCAGTTTTTACAGTACTTGGAATCTTACTTATAATAATTGCATTTATTATTGCAATCTTTGGTATTGAAACAAAACAAAAATCCTTAGATGAAATTTAATACGAATTTATATTAGAGTATATCTATTAAGCTTATAAAAATAGAGAGGACTTTAGTTAAGCACATCCTCTCTATTCTTTAAGCATAAATTGAATTTTGATATATAGGTTTGTAATTCCAAGTTTAAGTTATACGTAAGCTGACATTTTGGAAATGTCAGCCGAAGTATAACTTAAGCTTTCATTTACAAATCCTATACAGTAAATTTATTAACTATATCAGTAAATTTCTGTGATAATTCTGCTTGACTCTGCGCAGAATTTGCTATATCCTCAATTGCTTTTGTAACCTCACTTACACTTCCAAGTATCTCTTCAGAACCAGCTGCAGATTGTTCAGCCGTTGATGCTGCATTTTCAATTGCCGAATTGATCTGTGATACCATTTGCCCTATTTCTTTCATAGATGAATCTACATGTTCGGCAATCACATTTAAGGAATCAGCATCTTTCTCATATTGAACTCCTGTGTCCATAAAAAGCTGGGAATTTGCCTGAACTTCATTTGAAATATAATCTAATACTTCATTACCGCTTTTTGACAGGTTATTAAAAGCATTTTCAACAGCCGATACCATTTTATTTATTTTTCCAACAGCATCAGACGATTGCTCGGACAATTTTCTTACCTCATCAGCTACAACTGCAAATCCTTTCCCATGCTCGCCGGCTCTTGCAGCCTCAATAGCCGCATTAAGTGCAAGTAAATTGGTCTGTTCTGATATCTGCGCAATTGAATCCGCCATAAGTTTGACATCTGAAACAACCTTTCCTTCTTCAATCGCCTTTAAAATGTTTTCCCTCTTCTCAACATATATATTTTTGCCTTCTTCTAAGCTCTTTGAAGCTTTTTGTTTTACATCGATCGCACGGCTCTTTATCTGTGTTGAAAATTCTGCTGCCTGCTTTGCCTCGCCAGAAAGTTTAATTACATTTTGGCTCATATTTTGCGAGGAAGCACTTATCTCCTCTGTTGTACTGCTCAAATTCTGAGAACCCTTTGCTATTTGATCAGTGGATTCATTTACAGATGACATCATTGAAGATATTTCTTCTGTAGTTGCTGATAGTTCTTCACTTGAAGCTCCCATTTCCTCGCTTTCATTAATTATCTCCACTATAAGTTTCTTTATGTTATCATTTGCACCGTTCAATTTTTCAGCTATCAAAGATATTTCATCTTTATTTTGAACTTCTATCGTATTATTTAATTTTCCTTTGCTGAGTTCATCACTAAACTTAAAAATTTTATTAATTTCCTTCAATAAGGAATTTGTAATTCTTTCTCCAATTAATACCGCCATAACAAATCCTATTATAGCAATTATTATTATAATTAAAAGTGAAATTCTGTACATATTACGATTTAAATTGTTATCACTTTCGGCTTTTTTAGTATTAATTTCTACTAAATTTTCACAAGTCGTAGTTATTTTATTCCTATATGAAGCCGCTTTTTGGTTTAAAACCATAGCTTCATCATATTTTCCCGATTCCATTAAATTTAATATCTGATTACAAATATTCCTCCAATCAGTTAATTCACCATCAAATCTTTGGAGCAAGACCTTTTCATCCGCAGTTAAATTTGTTTCCTTATATTCCTTTAAAATTTTATCATTTTCAGCTCTAAGATTATCAGTTACTTCTTTAGTTGCTTGAGTCTTGCTTTTATCCCTGCTTTCTACCAGGTTTATAATCTCAAGTCTAAGATGCATTGAATTCGCATCAAATTTATCCAAATTTTTTATTGTTTTTAAATCGTCCTGATATAAATCATTAGACTTATGATTTATACTTCTCATACCCAATGCACCAACTATACTTGTTAATACTATAAGTAAAATCATTACCGAAAAACCCAATGTTAATTTTTGCCTAATTTTTAGATTATTGAATACATTCATATCATTTCCCCCCATGCTTGTTAAATTGTAATGTAATTTAATCAATAATATAATCATATTAAATAATTATATTAATCAATAATTATTTTCCATTAGTAATATAATACTACCAAATAAGTTATAAATCAACAAATTTTTCAGTTTATAAAGAATACCTCCAACAAAAAATTGTCAGAGGCAATATATTTTAAAATATCTAAATTTTAATTAATCTTTTCAACATGATTTTGCATACCGTATCCCGGAGCATAAATATCCATACCTGTAACTTCATTTTGTGAATTTTTATCAAATGTAATATCACCGTCTAAAATCCTTAAAAAGAACTTATCAGATCCTTCTGCATAAAGTTCATATTTAATACTATCAGCATCTGAAGAATAATATAAATGTCCACCTTCATTTGTAATTAATATATTCCCCGAATTTTCAATTCCATATTTTCCGGCATATTTACTCAAGGCACTGCTGTCAATATTTATAACCTTTCTAGCCTTAGGCATATCATATCTATTTCCAAGTACTATATTAGAGAGATTATATGTAAGAGGATTTATACTATAATATCCATTGTTGGTAAGTATAATTATAGTTATTCCCTTATCCGTATAAAAAGCTATATCACTCGTATACCCTAATACATTACCGCCATGAAAAATTTGATGCCCATTGTTTCCATCAGCTACCATCCAGCCATATCCATAATATATACCACTATCTTTCGCCATCTCAACATATTTTGAAAATATCTTATTCATTGTTTCTTTACTTGCAAGTTTATCCGTACTAAGTGCAGCACTCCATCTATACAAGTCTTCCGTTGTGGAATATAAATTTCCTGCTCCATGAACTCCATCCACTACAATTTCATCACTTACCGGTATTACATCCAAATATCCCTGGTAGCCATTTGAATTATACATTTTTTGTTTTCCCATATACGCTATACCGGTATTATTCATGTTAAAAGGTTTAAATATATTTTTCTCGAGATAGTTTTCATAGCTCATTCCACTTACTCTTTCAACTATATACCCAAGCAATAAATATCCCGAATTTGAGTATTCAAATTGAGTTCCAGGTTTAAAATCAAGCGGCTGATTTTTAAAGAAATTTATTGCAATATTTATATTCTGTAAATCTTCAGGCTTCATTTCTAAAAAACCGGGTATTTCATTTAAACTTTTAATACCAGACGTATGTGTAAGTAAATTATATATTGTTATTTCATCGCCATGTGGAAAATCCGGCAAATATTTTGAAAGCTTATCCTGTTCACTTAAAAGTCCCTTTTCTTCAAGCTGCATTATTGCCATTGCAGTAAACTGTTTTGTCATTGATCCTATTAAAAATCTAGTCTGAGGTGTATTTTTAATATTTTGTCCAAAGTCGGCCATGTTATAGCCTTTATTTAAAAGTATGTCACCATCCTTAGCAATCAAAACACTACCGTGAAAATTATCTGATTTCTGAAGTGCCGTTAAATAGTCATCTAATTTTGTAGCAATTATTTTATCTTTTGTATAAAACAATTGCTTATTTAAACCTTCTTCAGTATTCCTTTCCATATCATATATGCTGACAGTATTATTGTCACTATCAAAATCAACTAATTCATTAAGAATTAAACTTATAAATTCAAGTGGTGCAAATACTTGTCCATTGTCTAATATTGGTGCAGTAGAAAGTTTCACAAGCTTGCCATTTACAATTATGTTTTTATCCATATTATTAAAATTAATACTTAGACTGGAAGTCTTTATAATAATATTCTTTCCTTTAATCCGAATTGCAGCATCATTATCTATTTGTTTTAAAATTGGAGCAAGTGGTATAAAAACTTTTGAATCAGAATCAAGATATGGTTTATGATCTAATTTAAGAATGTTTCCATTTACCTTTACCACAATTTCACTTGTATCTTGCTTAACCGTGCTTATAGCTGTTCCTGTCGTTGAAGCACTGACACTAGCAGGTAATGTAAATGTAGATGATGTTACAAGTACAAGTATTACAAGAAGATCTGCTATACGTTTTCTAATCATTACACATAACCCCTCTCAAATTTTAAAATCAAGGGATATAATATTATACATACTTATTAAATTCATAACATCCCCTATCACTAGATAATACTGATATTACCATCTAATAGCATATATGTCAATGCATGTAGAATTTATAACTTAAGCTTGGAATTACAAACCCTATATGAAGCATAAATGTATTAAAATAAGAATCATCCTATAATCTTGCCACTATTTACATCTATTAGTCCTTTATCAGTAAGACGTATCTCTGGAATAACTGGAAGTGCCAGAAAAGAAAGTGTTAAAAATGGATCTATCCCTTCCTTTATCCCCATACTCCTTGCAAGCTTAACCATATCTTTTACCTTGTTTTTAACCGTATCACTATCAAGCTCACTAATAAGCCCGGCAACTCTAAGCTGAAGTGCATCAATCACTTTACCACCTGATACTATGACATAACCGCCCTGAATCTGTTTTAAATGATTTACTGCCTTAATTATATCTCTATCATTATCACCTGCAGCTATTATATTATGTGAATCATGTGCCACTGTGGTTGCAATTGCAGCGCTTTTTATTCCAAATCCCTTTAAGGGTGCTGCCGATACATTATGAGTTTTTCCATGTCTTTCAACTACACACAGTTTAGAGTATTCATCATTTGGTATAAATACATTATTTTTACCCGGGATATTTTCAACAATATGTTTTGTCGTCAATTGGTTCTTCATAAGTCCTATAATATCGTTTTTTTCTCTTAGTTCAACCTTTAATTTGTCCTCGGTTATATCTTCAAAATAAACTGTATTCAAAAGTTCCTTATTAGGCGTCACATGCTTAAGTGAATCCAGGTATTCACCATTTACAATATGTCCGTCCTTCAAAACACAATCTATATCCATATCTTTTAAATCTTTGGAAACAATAATATCTGCAGCATAACCAGCAGCAATAGCACCATAATCTTTAAGTCCATACGCCAAAGATGGATAATATGTAGCCATCTTTATTGCCTTTATTGGTGATACCCCAATTTCAATAGCCTTTTTTACATTATAGTTTATATGTCCTTCTCTCTCTATATCATCCAAATGCTTATCATCCGTACAAAACATACATCTTTCAAATGGAAGTCCGTTACTTAAAATTCCACCTATTATTTCATTTAAATTTCTTGCCCCGCTGCCCTCTCTTATGAGAATATAGAATCCTGCCCTCATTTTTTCTATAACTTCATCAGTTGTTGTAATTTCATGATCATTATCTATACCTGAAAGTCGATAACACTGAAGTTCCTTGCCCGATAACCCAGGTGCATGTCCATCAACTATTTTACCTTCAAATAAATTAAGTTTGTCTAGTATATGCTTTTTTGATTTTACAACATCTCTAAAACACATAACTTCTCCAAGTCCTAAAATTCGTGGATTTTCTTTATATCTAACCATATTCTGAGCTAAAAAATCACCTGCTCCATTAGTTTCAAATTCTGTAGCTGGAACAGATGAAGGAATCATTATATATATATTAACAGGTGATTGTTCTACAGCATCTATTAAGAAATCAAGCGCCGCCTCTCCTTTTACATTAACCATTTCATGTGGATCTGCTATTAAAGTGGTAGTACCAAACTTCAAAATCACCTTTGATAATTCATTAGGCATTACCATTGTTGATTCTAAATGCATATGAGCATCAATAAAACCAGGCATTATATATTTTCCCGTACAATCTATTTCTAGATTACCACTATAATTTCCAATACCAACAATAGTTTTACCAACTATTGCTACATCAGCTTTAACTATCTCTTCAGTAAATACATTTATTATATTTCCTCCCTTTAAAACTATATCTGCATCTTCAATTCCATTGGCCGCTTTCTGCTTCTTTAAAATATCTATCATTTGATTTATCCTTTCAAAATAATTTTATATTTAATTATATATATGAATTTATTTTTGTCAATTTAGAGTTATCAAAACTAATTATATTTATCAAATTAAATGATATAATAATATTTAATAAATTTATAATTACACTGCGAAAGGATCTTTCAGATTATGAAAAATAATTTAAAAATATTACCAAATACATTTAAAGCTGATAAACCTAATGATTTATGCTGCCTTTTTTACAGTTGGCGGATTTTTTGGATGTAAATGTAAGTACGGTATCAAAAGCATTTAGACTGTGTGAAATGAAAGGACTACTATCAACTACGGTCGGAAGAGGTACTTTCGTTTCCTATGATGCGCCATACAGCGGCAATCTAATGATACACCATGATAAAGATGATGTGATTAATATGGGACCTACTGCGCCGGAACCATCGGGTAACGCGATTTTGCTGAATATGGCCCAAGAAATGTTGAGTGAAACAGGAGCTGAACGACTATTCAGCTACTTTGCACCCGGTGCCGACGAATGGCAAAAAGAAGCCGCCGTTCAATTGATGTCCTATTGTGGGCACCATACGCAGCACGACCAAATTCTTTTTGCCGGAGGGGGGCAAAATGCACTTACTGCTATTTTAGCCGCAATGTTTCATAAAGGAGATAAAATTGCCGTAGATGCCCATACATATCCGGGGATAAAAACGGCCGCTATAATGTTGGGAATACATCACCGGCTCGGGCGGTGCGTTTATCCATTTGCGCGCCCGATAGTTTGGAACAATTAGAACAAGAACTTCAAATTAAGGTACATTTAAAACTTTTTCTATAAATCTTGACGGAGTGCTGTTAAAAATCTTAAAGTTCTGGATACTGTCTGAGGTACGAGTTTATCCAGGCTTTTTAGATTTTTAACAGCACAAGTCTTAGATTTATAAAAAGTTTTAACGTGCCAAAGCCTTACAGTATTTCACGGGAGTAAGAATTCTACTTATGTGTTTAGAGCAATGCTTAATTTGCTTCAGTAAAAGAAACTTGGGCGTAATAGGTATTGCCATTTAATATAGCTGTCATATCTACATTTACAGTTTCTCCAGGAGCTGCATTACCCATTGCAAATGAAATTTTAGTGGTACCATCACTTCCTATAACACCAGAACTTGAAACTGAAGCATTTTTATATTTTGCTGTAGCATATATGCTTGCTCCTACAGGTCCTGTCACTGTTATATATACAGTCTGTCCCATAGTAGGTTTAGTATTATCTACTGACGCAGTAATCTTCGCATTGCTGATATCTGTATTAGATTCAGTTTCTATATCAGACTCAATAGCGGCTGCCAGGGGCTGTATATCTGTATTCTTGACTTCAGTCACAGGTATAGTTAAAAATTTTGACGGTTTCTTACTCGAAGAAACTATTGGAGTTGAATTACTTGCATAAGTATTTGAAACATTTTGAGCATTTGAACTCTGAGAACTTACATTATCTATTTTTGATTGAGAATTATATAATAAAAATGTTAATCCAAAATATAATATAGAAGAAACTGCAAGAATTATACCTGGAACTCTAAATTTTTTATTTATAAATATTAAGTATAATCCTGAAATAAACAACAGAACAGCTGCAATTAAAAATATTAATTGAATCAAACTAGTATGATACATAACATCCTCCAAAATAATAAAAGTATATAATACAGTTATTTACCTATCTACTTTTTTTTCGTAGTTTATCAATTAATCTTTATTTTACAGCAATATTTATCTAATGCCCCAATTATCAGATTTATCTATAATCCACATATCTCCATTAAAAATCAATTGAATGTTTGCATACATATAAACTTTATCATTAGAAGTATAATCCTTAATTATTAAATATATTCTGTTATTGTAAATTTTTTGGGATACTATATTGGAATTTTTTACTATTACTCTAGGTTCTGGATTGCCATACAGCATATAGTATTTGCCATCAATTCTTTTAAAAATATATTTAGATATCTTATCTATAAATTCATCTGTATAATAGTTTTTTAAATTATTATTTTGGACCAAATAATTATAAACAGAACCGTATTTTTCTATATTTTCTTCAACTCGTGCATAACTTTTACCTGAAATATTTACACATTCCTTATAATCAACCTTTATTTTTAAAAGTTTTCTAAATGCATTATCACTCTTTATAAGAATTTCCTTTATTTTATCATTAGAAACAATATTATTATTTTGGAAATCATAATTCCTATCAAAGATATCAGCATGAACTATATCAATATTTTTGCCACCTAAAACAATTATAAGTACAATTCCAATAACCACAATTTTCTTCATTAATATTCCTCCAACATAAAAATAAAAAATTATTTAAAAGGCTTACGAAAACCCTATAAATATATAGTTAGAGATTTATTTTAAAATAATTCAATGAATATATTTCCAGATAAATTTAATGTTATAATATATAAGAACTTAAACTTAGGAGGACACTTTTAATGAAAATGATATTTTTTGATACAGAAACTACTGGAATACGTCCCGGTAATATATGTCAACTGAGTTATATACTTGTTGATACTTATACAAAACCTAATAAAACTACAGGTAACAATATTTTTTTCAAAGTAAACTATGTTGAACCAGGTGCAGAAAAAATTCATGGCTTTAGTGTTGAAACCTTAAACAAACTAAGTCATGGTAAAAATTTTAAAGATCAGTTAGACAAATTTTTATATGATTTTAAAAATGCAGATATTTTGATAGGACATAATGTAAATTTCGATATAAAATTTTTATCTACTGAACTCAAGGAATGCAGCGAACAGTTAATTCCAAAACATACCTTCTGCACGATGAATTATTACAAAAATATATGCAATTTAAAAAACAAATATAATGAATGTAAAATGCCAAAGCTTGAAGAAGTTATAAAATTTCTACATATAACAAATTCTGATATAAATGCATTAAGTAAAAAATACTTTAAAGGCAGTGGAAACTTTCATGATGCCAGATTTGATACAACAGCAACATATCTCACCGTCACTGAAGGAATTAGAAATGGTTATATACCAAAAAGATATTTCTCAAATATGCTTAAAAATGAAATAAGTACTGATTAAAGCACAGTACTTATTTCATAAAATGAATTACATAATAAGGGGAACTTATTATATTCAAATCATCTAAAATTATTATTATGTTATATATTTTACATGGATATTGTTACAGTAATGTGTCATATATGTTAAATAATTATTTATTTTATAAACAATTTATAAACAAAAAATTATTTTTGACTAAGCTGTCTTTCACGCTTTGAAAATACACATCCACAATAATTTTGCCTATATAAACCATATTTATTTGAAAGTTCTATTGAACGTTTATAACCATCCTTCTTCTTAAAATCGGAGTACAAATATTTTATATTATATTCTTTAGATAAACTCTCGCCTATTTCATTTAATTTTTGTGCATTTTTATATGGGCTTATTGATAAAGTTGTTGTAAAATAATCAGATTTTAATTTTTTTGCCATCTCTGCAGTAGCAGATAGCCTAAGTTCATAACACCTAAAACATCTTAAGCCACCCTCATGCTCATTCTCAAGCCCTTTAGAAATATCAAAAAACTTTTTATTGTCATAGTCCCCTTCTATAAAGTTAACTTTATATTTAGTTTTTATTGAATTAATAAAATGCTCCTGTTCTACTTTACGTTTCAAATATTCATCACGAGGATAAATATTGGGATTATAATAAAAAACTGTTATCTTAAAATATTCAGATAAATATTCAATAACATAACTACTACATGGAGCACAACAGCTATGCAGCATTAATGAAGGGATTTCACCATTTATGTCCACCTTTTTTATGATTTCATCAAGTTTCTTCTGATAATTTATATTCATACAATTCCCCTTCCAATAACTCAAATTGTTTTACAATACTATATTATATTTATATATGACACAAATATCAAATATTTTATGTTATAATTAATTTTTACAATACTATAGGGTTTATAATTCCAAGCTTAAGTTATACGTAAGCTGACATTTCCAAAATGTAGGCACATTAAAAAATTTTTTAGCAAGTCTTAGTGAAGTATTTTTGAAAATCTTAGTAGATTTTATATGTTTGAGCCTGCGAGTTTATAAAATCTGCTTAGATTTTTATAAATACAAACTTAGACTTACTAGAAATTTTTTACGTGACGAATTTTGGAAGTGACAGCTGGAGCATAAGTTAAACTTGGAATTTACAAACCCTATATAATGACCAGTATTTCTTATTAATTTAATTGGAAAATATATAAATATAGATATATAAAGAGAGTTAAAATAGAACTAACTTAGCAAGGAGCGATTGTACAATGAATAACTTAAAAGGACAAGATTTATTGAGAAACCCTTTTTTAAATAAAGGTACTGCTTTTACAGAAGATGAAAGGATAAAATACAATCTTATCGGACTTTTACCAAAAAAAATAGATAGTATAGAAGACCAGGCAAAAATAGTATATGAAAGATTCAAATCATTTGAAAATTCGCTTGAAAAACATCTGTTTCTAATGAATTTGTATGATATTAACCGTACATTATTTTATTATACAGCCGGAAAACATGTTGTAGAATTCTTACCCATTATATACACCCCTACTATAGGCGATGCAGTAATGAATTATTCTGATAAATTTGACACACCAAAAGACGCTGTATTTCTATCAGTGGACCAACCTAAAAATATAAAGGAATCAATACTTCAGGCTGCCAGCGAATTAGATGATATAAAACTTATAGTTGTTACAGATGGTGAAGGAGTTCTTGGAATAGGTGATTGGGGAGTACAAGGCGTAGATATTGCAATAGGCAAGCTTGCAGTATATACAATCGCTGCCGGGGTAAACCCGAAAAATGTATTACCTGTTGTAATAGATGCTGGAACGAACAATAAAACCTTGCTAAACAATCCAATGTATTTGGGTAATAAGTTTGAAAGGGTTACCGGACAAAAATATGACGATTTCATAGATAAATTTGTGAATGTATGTCTTAAATTATTTCCTGAAACTTTGATACATTGGGAAGACTTTGGTCGTGGAAATGCAAGAAGAATTCTTGAAAAATATAAAGATACCATTTGCACTTTTAATGATGATATTCAGGGAACAGGCGTAATGATGGTATCTGCTTTAAATGCAGTGGCAAGAGTTACAAAAATTCCTGTAAAAAATCATAGAATATTGGTATTTGGTGCAGGTACCGCCGGAGTTGGAGTATGTGATCAAATACTTTTGGAAAAAATAAGAACTGGACTTTCGTGTTATGAAGCTAAAAAACAATTTTATCTTGTTGATAGAAATGGTCTAATTACAGATGATATGAATGATTTAACAGAAGGGCAAAAAAAATACGCCCATAAAAAAGAAGAATTTAAAACCTCGTTAAAGGATCTAATTAAAATAATAGAAGAGGTAAAACCTACTGTTTTGATCGGAACCTCTGGAGTACATGGTGCATTTACAGAAGATGTAATAAAAGTAATGGCAAAAGTAAATGATAAGCCGGCAATTTTGCCTATATCAAATCCTACCAAACTTGCGGAAGCAAAAGCTTCAGATATAATAGAATGGACTTGTGGAAAAGCTTTGGTTGTAACCGGAGGTCCATCTGACCCTGTTTATTATAACGGAATAAAATATGAAATAGGTCAGGCTAATAATGCCCTTTTATATCCCGGACTCGGGCTTGGCATAATAACTGCAAAATCAAAAGTAGTTACAGATGGTATGCTTTCTGCTGCTGCACATGGTATAGCCTCACTTCAGGATTTATCAAAACCTGGAGCTCCCCTTCTGCCGCCAGTATCAAATTTAAGAATTGCATCAAAGCTTGTTGCAACAGCTGTTGTAGAAGCTGCAGTTAAAGAGAATATTAATAGGGCCCCTATATCTGATGCAGAAAAAGCAGTTGAAGCTGAAATATGGGAAGCAAAATACAATTAAATTTCAATGCATGCCTTATATGCAGAACATTTATAGGTTTTGTAACTGAAAGCTTAACTTATGCTCCGGCCGGGATTTCCAAAATACGTCACGTAAAAAATTTCTAGTAAGTCTAAGCTTGGAATTACAAATCCTATATATTGAATATAACAAAGGATGTGTAAAAATGAATTTGTTAACCGCTGAAAATATAAGTAAAAGTTATGGTAATAAAACCTTATTTGACAAAATATCTATAGGAATAAATGATGGGGATAAAGTAGGCATTGTAGGTCTTAATGGAAGTGGTAAATCAACTCTCTTAAAGGTACTCGCAGGTTTTGATATACCAGATGACGGCAAAATAACAAAATCAAATGAAGCTTCAATAGGCTATCTACCACAAAACTCCGACTTTACTACCAGCAATTTAACAGTACTTGAACAGGTTTTTAATGGTCATTCTCCTGTTATGAACCTTTTAAGAGAATATGAATATACACTTAAAAGGATTAGAGAAAATCCATCTGATATGGAACTTCAAAATAAATTTTTTGACTTAAACTCAAAGATGGATGCTAGTAATGCCTGGGAGATTGAAAGTCAGGCAAAGACTATACTTACAAAACTTAAAATAAATGATTTTGATGCCAAAATTTCGACATTATCCGGCGGACAAAAAAAGCGAACGGCTTTAGCTTCTGCCCTCATAACGCCTTCAAACATATTGATGTTGGATGAACCCACAAATCATCTTGATGATGAAACCATAGAATGGCTTGAGGAATTTCTAAACAATAGAACGGATTCACTTATTATGGTAACACATGACAGATTCTTTCTAGACAAGATAACCAACAAGATATTAGAACTTGATAAAGGTAATATATATAATTATATCGGAAATTACAGCACTTATCTTGAAAAAAAGTCAGAAAGACTTGAAAAACAGAATGCCAGTGAAAAAAAGAGACAAAATCTTATAAGAAAAGAACTTGCATGGATAAGAAGAGGTGCTAAAGCAAGGAGCACAAAACAAAAAGCCAGAATAGAACGATTCGAGACCTTGCAGGATAAAAAAATACTCAATGATAATTCAGATCTCGAAATTACCATTCAAAGTACACGGCTCGGGAAAAAAGTTATAAATATTGATAATATAAGCAAAGGCTTCGGGGATAAAATATTAATAAAGAATTTTTCTTATAATATATTAAATGATGATAGAATTGGTATCATTGGTCCTAATGGAACCGGTAAATCAACCTTCATGAATATTTTAAATGGTGACATAGCTCCCGACCATGGAATTTTAGATATAGGTGAAACTGTAAAAATAGGTTATTACTCTCAGCAAATTCCAGACATGGATGTAAACCAAAGAGTAATACAATACATACAGGATTCAGGACGATATGCTGTATCAAAAGACGGTCAGAAAATAAATGTATCATTAATGCTTGAAAAATTTTTATTTGATCCATCTGTTCAGTGGACACAACTTTCTAAACTTTCCGGAGGAGAAAGGAGAAGGCTTTATCTCCTAAAGGTTCTTATGAAGTATCCAAATGTACTTTTATTAGATGAGCCGACAAATGATCTTGATATAGAAACTCTGACAGTTCTTGAAGACTATATAGAAGGCTTCAATGGTGCTGTAATAACAGTATCACATGACAGATATTTTCTAGATAAAACAGTTGATAAGATATTCTCATTTGAGGGAAATGGCAAAATAACCGAATACACTGGAAACTACTCTTATTTCCATCAGATAGAAGCTGAAAAAAAACAAGATACTGCTCCCACTAAAAAGGTTACTAAAAAAATTTACAATAGAGTAAATACAGAAAAGCCATTAAAATTCACATACAATGAACAACTTGAATTTAACGAGATAGAAAGTATCATCGAGGATTTAGAATACAAACTTGATGAAAAGAAAAAAGAGATGCAGGAAGCTTCATCTAACTATGAACTTTTATCTAAACTTCTGGAGGAGAAAAATAATCTGGAAACTGAACTTGATAAAAAGATAGATAGATGGACCTATCTAACCGAGTTAAATGAAAAAATTAAAGCAGCCAAAAAAAATAGGTAGAAAACATCCTTTTAACTTTGGATGTTTTCATCCTTATTAATGTGCAGCAGAAAAACTATGATGCACCTTCGAATGCATTTTTTTACAAAGCATTTCATATACCCAGAGGGCATTTATGATAAGCAGTATACTAGTAATAATAAAAACATATTTTATACCAAAATGTGAAGCTATTTGCGCTCCAAAAATCGAACCTGAAAATGTTCCCAGGTACAATGCCGACATATTAAATCCAAATACTCTTCCTGTTAATGAATCTGGTGTTATCTTTTTTACCATTGTATTTACGGACGGAACAAGTCCCGCTGTTGCAAGTCCGAGTACAAAACGAAGTATCATAAGCTGCTCAGGATTTTTTACAAATGCCTGTGGTATAAAAATAATTCCCGCCGCCAAAAGTGCTATTGGCATTACTTTTTCAGGACCTACCTCATCTGATATTTTACCAATCTTAGGTGCTGCCAGTATACTTGCAAGTCCAGAAGCTGAAAATGTTATTCCTGCAATAAGTGCTATATGAACCGAACTCTTGGATAGTTCAGATATATACACAGTTATAATAGGTTCTGCAGAATAACATGCAAGCTGAAGCATAAAAGATGTAACAAACATAACAACCATCAAATCCGTACGCGGCAATTTTTCCCATATATCCTTTATACCAAGATCCTTTTCGTTTGAAGGTACAAAATCTTCTTTTACAAATAAAAATGCTGTAATAAATGCGATCAGAAGCAGAATACTCATTATAAAAAATACATTTCTCATACCAAATACCTCTTCAATATATCCGCCGAACATTGGCCCTAAAAGCGAACCTGAAATTGTAGCTGTTGAAAGTACTCCAAGTGCCCATCCTGCATGTTTCTTTTCAGTTTGCGTTGCTATAAGTGTAGTACATGCAGTGCAGTATCCAGATATTGTTCCTTGAAGCATTCTAAGACCTACAAGTTCATATACATTTTTTGCAAATCCCATACCAAATACAACTATAGCCATACCCAAACTTGCTCTCAAAATCATTGGCTTTCTTCCTACTCTATCCGCAACATGTCCCCATATTGGAGAAAATATTGCTGAGATAACATAAGTTACACCAAAAGCTATTCCAGATATCTGTTCTATAAAAGATGTGTCATTAATTCCAAAATGCTTTATATAAATAGGTAGTATAGGTGCAATCTGACTTAACGCTATCATAGTAACAAAACTTCCAAACCAGCATACTATTAAATTTTTCTTCCATAACTTCAATTATAAAATCCTTCTTTCTAAATTCTACGCCTCGTATAAACTATTTATTAAATTCCTTATATATTGTATATCAATTATATCTTTAAAAAAAGCCTCATTTTCACTTAAACTTAAATTCAAAGCTTACTTTTTTACAAATTTCTATCTAATTCGCTATTATGCTTTTCATAGATTGATTTTTATCCGGATTACATGTTGAAGAGCTCTAATATTTCATTTTCTGATAAATTTGCAAAACTCTTTTCACCTGATAATTCATCTCCCATTAGTTCTGATATGAGCTTTTTCTTTTCCTCTTGAAGTTGTATGATCTTTTCCTCAATAGTACCTTTTGCTATAATTTTTATAACTTCAACCACCTTTTTTTGCCCTATTCTATGTGCCCTGTCTGTAGCCTGTTCTTCAACAGCCGGATTCCACCACGGATCAAAATGTATAACCACATCTGCGGAAGTCAAATTAAGCCCCGTTCCGCCAGCCTTAAGACTTATTAAAAAAACCGAACTGTATCCTTCATTAAATTTTTTTACAATATTTATTCTTTTTTCGGATGACATTGTTCCATCTAGGTAACTAAATGGAATTCCGCAGGCATCAATTGCTTTTCCTATCTTCTTAAGTACAGATGTGAATTGGGAAAAAACAAGTATTCTATGTCCCTGCTCTGTACTCTTCTCCAGTAATTCAACTAATGCCTTCATTTTACCGCTTCCACCATTATAATCTTTTATTATTACTGATGGATCCAAACATAGCTGTCTTAATTTAGTTATATATGAAAGTATCTCTATTTTTGAACTCTTAAATTCATCATCCTGCACTTTTTTCTTAATGAGATTCATTGCATAATCAGCATATATTTTATATACCTTCTTTTGTTCATCATCTAAGGTTACCATAAATTTCTTTTCTATTTTTCGCGGTAATTCCTTCATAACATCTTCTTTTCGCCTTCTTAAGATGAATGGACTTATGAGTTTATTAAGTTCATCTAAAACACAAGGTTCTTCCTTAAATCTTTTATAATATTTAACACTGAAGGTTTTTTCATCATAAAGATATCCCGGCATTATAAAATCAAATATAGACCAGAGTTCCATAACTGAATTTTCTATTGGTGTTCCAGAAAGCGCAAATTTTAACCTTGCCTTTATTTTTTTCGCGGCCAATGCATTCTGAGAAGATGGATTTTTTATAAATTGTGCTTCATCCAGTATTAGGCAATCAAACTCAAATTTATTATATATATCGATATCATTTTTAAGCAAATTATAAGTTGTTATAATCACATCATAATCTGATACATTTTTAAATTCCTCTTCTCTCTCTTCTTTCTGACCATTTAATGCTTTCACTTTTAATGAAGGTGCAAATTTTTCAAATTCATTAATCCAGTTATATATTAATGATGTAGGTACAATTATAAGTGATTTATACTGCTTATTGGACAACAAGAAAGCAATAGTTTGAACTGTTTTTCCAAGACCCATTTCATCACCTAGAATCCCACCAAATCCAAAGTATTCAATAGTTTTAAACCAATTGTAGCCAACCTTTTGATATTCTCTTAAATTAGCTTTCAGTTCTTTGGGTTCCTTAAATTCAAGTTTACTTATTTTCTTAAATTTATCTTTTATCTTCTTTAGTTCATTCTTTCCCTTTATATACCTGATACCATTTTCCTCGATAAAATTCTCTAAAAAAATGCCCTTACTTTTTGGTATATGAATATTATTTTCTATATTTCTTTCAGAAGATGCTGCATTTAAAAATCTTAAAAAATTCTTGAGCTCCAGCTCCTCCAAGTCAATATACTCTCCATTTTTCAATTTATAGTATTTAACATTATCTCTAAATGCCTTTAAAATATCAGAGATTTCCTTAGAATCAATATCTTTTATTTCAAATTTCATTTCAAAATAATCATACTTTCCCTGCCTTATGTCAGCTCTTATACTATTTTTAGTTATAGATTTTATACCCTTAAAATTTTCCGAATAATATACATCACCTATTTTTTGAAGTTTATTTATATCATTTTTAAAAAATAAAAATGCACTGTCCTCATCTCTTGTAAAATAAAATTTTTTATTATTACTTATAAAACCCAAACTTCTTATGAGATTAAGAACTCCATTTTCGTTTTTTATATCCCTATATATAATTTTTTCTTTATAATCATCAAATGTATTGAACTCAATTTTTCCATAAATAACTTTTACAATTAAAGTTATATCTTTATGTTCCCTGTCAAAATAAAAATTAAACCCGCACTCATCTACAACTATTTTATCCTTTATGTTTCGTGAAAGTGCTAAATATGGGGACAAAAAATTTAAATCGGGAATTAATTTTCTAAGAATCATATCCTCATCTGACATTTCCATGTCTATACTATTATCTTTATTAAATACCTCTATATACGGCCTTATTTTGTAACAAAAATCATATTCAGAAAGGTATATCGTACTTCCGTATAAAAAAACATCATTTTTAGAAGTTAAACTTGTAGGCATTCCTCCCTTTATTTTTAATATATATTTATCTTTTTTTAGCTCAAGGCTAAAATTTATAGGTGGATTCTCAAATAATATTTCCGTTTGGATTTCTCTATAAAAAAAGCCATCATTTAAATAAACTCTATGACTGCTTATAACTTCAAAAAAATTTCTTACCAGATAGTCTGGAATAATTATATATTTACCATCTATGCACTTATTTGAATTTCTATTAATATATTTACGTGTATTTTCAATATCCCTTAAAGTTTTTATGAAATCAATTAATCTCTTATCTTTTATATTAAATTTCTGATTTCTTACATTAAATGTAAAATTTTTACTATAGGTTATTGGTATCTTATTATCATATGATAAGAGAAACCTATCAATATCTTTTAATATATACAAACTTCGTGAGGACATAGAGCTTACTCCTATTTTAAAATCAACTTTAAGCCTTCTATCCCATTCTGTCTTGTTTAAGTATACCTCAATTTTTATTTCTTCTTTATCGTCCTCATCTCCCAAAAGCATATGAAGCTCACTATCATCCCTTTTAAAGATATTATTACTCTTAATACTTTTCCCACTCAAAAGAGGATTCTTTATAAGATCATCTAGCGCTTTATAAAAAGTTGCAACTAAATGCTTGCAGCAGTAATTTGTTTTTTTAAACTCATTTTTTTCATAATCCTTACAGCTGCAGTAAGTTGAAAAAATACTTTTATTTTTTAAGTCTATTTCTATTTTTGTACTGTACTCATTAAAAAGGCCTTCAGAAATTACAGATGCATCTATATAAATTAAATTTTCATCATTTTTGATAGTTAAAGACGATACAAGATCATTCTCAAAAATCCTTCTCCCTTTATCATAATTCTTACCGCTAGTTTGTTTATTAAATATATTAAATAGTATCTCTTTATCCAAAACAATTTCTCCTTAAAAGTTTAATATCCAAATTCTTTAATTATATCATAAATCAAATATACTTTCATCATACCCATAATTTCAAATCATTCACAATAAAAGAAACTGCCCAGATTCTCTGAGCAGCTTCTTTTTATAATTAGTTATATTATTTTGCAGTATTTTCTTTAATTGATGGAAGAATTGTTTCAACTTCTGAATGTGGACGAGGTATAACGTGAACTGATATTAATTCTCCAACACGTTGTGCAGCTGCAGCACCAGCATCTGTAGCAGCTTTAACAGCTCCAACATCACCTCTAACCATAACAGTTACTAGTCCGCCTCCAACATATTCTTTACCTATTAAATATACGTTTGCTGCCTTAACCATAGCATCAGCTGCTTCTATTGATCCTACTAATCCTCTAGTTTCTATCATTCCTAATGCATCATATTTAACCATTTTAAAATCCTCCTAAAATATCTTTAATTTTATTTTTATTTTAATTTTTAATTATAAGCTATTTTACTATTGTTATTTTTGACTTTGGGTTGATACCCATAGCGTTTGCTTCTTCAACATCAAGATGACATTCAAGACCTGAAGTATCATTAGCCCTTATAGCCACATTATTGAATACTCCACCTCTTAAACCGTCAATTTTTATAGATACTATATCTCCATCACAGACTCCTAATACTTTAGCTTCTTCTGGTGTCATGTGAATATGTCTTTGAGCTACCATTACACCCTCTGAAATTTGCACTGTACCCTTGGGTCCAACTATTGTGATTCCAGGTGTACCGGCCAAATCACCAGACAATTTTACATGTGATGATATACCAAGTTTCCTACAATCTCCTGCTAATACTTCAACCTGAGATTTACTTCTAACAGGTCCAAGAATTCTAACCTTTTCAATTGGTCCTCTTGGTCCACAAAGTGTTACAACTTCCTTACAAGCATATTGTCCTGGTTGGGATAAATCTTTAATCCTCGTAAGTTCATATCCTTTACCAAATAAACATTCTAAGTCTTTTTCTGAAAGATGTACATGTCTATTGGAAATACCCACCGGGATTTCAGATATATTAGCTTTAACTTCATTTTTTGCTGCATTACTTTTTACTGTTTCCAGTAAAAGCTTTAAAACTTCTTCTACATTAGCTACACCAGTACTCATTAATTTGCCCCCTTGATAGCAGCAATTATTTGATTAACTAAATCTGCAACTCCTTCATTGTTATTACTTGAAGCAGTAGTGCAATTGCAATTATCATTATTTGAATTGCAATTTTGAACTTTATTTAAAGCTTCTGCAGCTGCTGAAATTTGAGCTGGACTCATATTCATAAATGTCTTTTCAGCTCCACTTAAGCTTTCAGTTGTATGACAAGTTTCAGTGTTAACTGAGCAATTAAATGTTGGGTCATCAGCAACTAATGTTGCACAATTTTTTATTCCATAAGCAACTCTCTTAATGTTTATAAGATGTTTTGGAGTAACATTCTCAGATACTGAGCTTCCACCCCATGTTCCGCATCCTAATGTAAATGCAGGGCTAAGTCCTGTGCTTGCTCCTGTTCCACCCTGGCTTCCACCAGTATTAACAAGGATACGTGAAGCTGGTTTTTTAGCAAACTTTAGAACCATATCTCTATCATTAGTATGAATGTTCATAGTATGTCCAATTCCGTTTTGTAATAATTGAATACTTAAATCACATGCTTCATGCCAATCTCTTACTGTATAAAATCCTAAAACTGTTGTAAGTTTTTCATATGAAAGTGGGTATCCATCACCTACACCATTTTGTTTTCCTATAAGGACTCTTGTTCCTTCCGGAATTTGAATTCCTGCAGCACTAGCAATAACTTGAGGGCTTCTTCCAACAAACTTAGCACTCATAGAATGACCACCATTCTTGAATAAAAGTTTGCAAACTTTATCAGTTTCCTCTTCTGTCATGAAATATCCACCTTGTCTCTTAAATTCCGCAACAACTGCGTCATGATTACATTCTTCACAAACTACAGATTGTTCTGAAGCACATATTGTACCATAGTCGAAAGTTTTACTTGCCATAATATCTGTAACAGCAGCTTTAACATCTGCAGTTCTTTCAATATATGCTGGAGAATTTCCTGCTCCAACACCAATAGCTGGAGTTCCTGAACTGTAGGCAGCTTTAACCATTCCTGGTCCACCTGTTGCTATTATTAAAGAAACCTCTTTAGATTTCATAAGTTCATTTGTAGCTCCAATAGATGGTATACTTACTGCAGTTATAACATTCTCTGGAGCACCAGCAGCAACAGCAGCCTCGTTCATTAATTCAACTGCTCTAAGTGAGCATTTTGAAGCAGCTGGATGTGGTGAAAATACTATAGCATTACGTGACTTAATTGCAATCATAGCTTTAAAAATAATTGTAGAAGTTGGGTTTGTCGAAGGTACTATACCCATAACCAATCCAACTGGTTCAGCTATCTCTATAATCTTATTTACAGGATCTTCTTTAATTACACCTATAGTCTTCATATATTTTATCGAATCATAAAGTATTGTAGCTGCCATATGATTTTTATAAGCTTTATCTTCTACTTTTCCAAATCCTGTTTCTTCAACAGCCATCTTTGCAAGACAAACTCCATATTCTTCTGCAACTTTAACCATATTGCGTAAAATTTTGTCAATCTGCTCTTCAGTGTAATCAGCAATTTTATTAGCTGCTACCTTTCCAAGCTTAGCAAGATTTCTCGCTTCTTGTATGGAGCGTAAATCTTTATCAAACTTTTCCATTGTTTCATACTTCCCTTCGTAGAATTAACCATAGCTATTTTTTCTCATAATATATTTTAAATTTAGCAATTAGCAAATTCTTGTCTGCCTTTGAAATCGCCCTTCCTGTAATTACAAAATCCTTGTATTCACGAGCCAGATTTCTAAGCTTGACAACTTTCAATTTAAGTAACATTGAAAGAGTTTTTTCTAAGCCATTTTCATTTACTAATTTATTTACATCTTCTCTATGAAGATTTTCTAACTTAAATTTGTGGAATTTCCCTGAATCTGAAATATCTGTATCGTTTTTATCTTCAACTTCATCTTTTATATTTTCTTCATCATCTGTTGCAGTTTCTGGTTGTTCATAAATTAATTCTTCATCTTCAACTTTAGTCAATATTTCTTCTTTATTAGTGTCTATAACTGCATTATTCTCTTCTTTATCTATAACTTCATCATGAAAATCTCCATCTTCAGGATCATCAGGTCCAATTATAGTTTTCAATTCATCATGTGGACGTGGAATTACATGTTCCGAAATTAAAAATTCTTCACCAATTCCCTTAACAGCTGCTGCTCCAGCTTCCACAGAAGCTTTTACCGCACCTACATCACCATTAATTGAAACAGTAACAAGACCTCCGCCTACATAAGTTTTCTCTAAGATACTTACATTTGCCGATTTAACCATTGCATCGGCTGCTTCAATAGCTGCAAGTAATCCTTTTGTTTCTATTAAACCAAGCGCTTGCATAGGTTATCCTCCTAATTTTCTATAAAAGATCCGCCCAATTTGCTGGATATGTTGCATAGAATAACTTAGCCTTATCTGGTGAACCCCAAACTACTTTAGAGCCTGATGGTACAAATAATACATCACCGGCATGAGCTGTATATGTCTTTCCATTGATTTCAACTGTCAAAGTTCCTTCAATAACATAGTCAATCTCTTCATAAGTCAATTCCCAGTCAAATTTAGAGTTTTCAATTATTAGAAAACCTGCACTCATTTTGGACTCTTCTTTACTTACTAATTCTTGATAAAATACCTTATTTTCAGGATTTCCAGTATCAAATACATCCATTTTTACTGAATTTCCTCTAACAACCTTGAGTCCACCAGGATCAACATCTGCCTTGAATAAAGAATTCTCTGATTTCAAACATTCAAGCATTTTTTGAAGTAATCCTTTGTCCATCATTGCTTTAAAGAAACTAATAAGTTGATCAGAATTCATATCATCTACATTTAATGGAGCTTTGACCTCACACTCCCCCGCATTATCTTTAGAAGCCTCTGTAGAAAATACTATTCCATTGTTTTTTGCAAGATCTTTGGCTGATGGTGTAATTATTTCACTACCATCTATAACAAATACCTTTTTCTTATTCAGTATTGATGCCTCAATATCTTTTGCACTCACTAATTTTTTCACTATATCACTTCCTTTCAAAATGTTAATGCTATTGAAACTATGTTACTCAAACTTGCAGTCCTCATCAATTATTCCAATAACAACTGCATCAACAGGTACTTCATCATCACCTAACATTCTACGGGCAGAAGATCCGGTACTAATTATTACCCTGTCTCCAATACCTGCACTGATATTATCTACAACTATAAGTCTTCTTCCAGCATTTGATCCGCCTATCTCTTCTGCAAGCATAAATTTAAGTCCATTAAGTGATTCTTCTTTTCTGGTTGCCCAAACATTATCAACAAGTCTTGCTGCTATCATTCCTATTTTACCTCTTTCATTTTTAATTTAATTTGGCTCAATGCAGACTCAACTGATGATGTATCACCAAAAATTCCAATCAGCATCATGTGCTGAGGACAAGTTCCTCTAATATCTTCAACAGTAACTCCTACAGTTTTCTCAGCAATATCAGCTGCATAAATCATATCAATAAGTTTACCTTGAACGAGCCCTATAGCATCAATACTGTCAACATCTGTATTACAATTTGCACCCATTCTTCTCTTTAAAATGTCCTTGGTACTTTGGGAAGGTGATTTTATAATCCTAAAATCCACTTTAACCACTCTCCATTACTCTATAATATCTTGTGTACAACTTAACGCTATACCAAGTGGTGTAACAAACATAGGATTTTTAGGTTTGTGTGTGTAAATTCCTGTTTGCTTTGCAATGATTTCCTCAATTCCGGTAAGGCAGCAGGTACCACCTACCAGAGAAATCTCTTCTACATTGTAATTTTTAATATTATAGCTAATAATTGCTGCAACTTTTTCAACTACTGGCTTAAGTACCGGCAAAATCTCTTTATGATTTTTATAATCTCTTTTAAACTCATCAGCTTCTTTAAAAGACATTCCATACGCACCTGAGATAACCAATGAAAAATGAGTTCCACCTGTAGGTTCATCGACAACATGAATAACTTTTCCATCTTTTAGTATTGATATTCCTGTAGTACCTCCACCAACATCTACAACTGCACCATTTTGAATCTTAAGCACAGCATTGGCAGCAGTCGGTTCATCTAAAAGACGGGTAAGTTCAAATCCAGCAGCCTGAACTACATTCTTTATTGCTCCAGAATCCAAGCTATCTGTTCCAGGTGGTATTGCAGCTGCTGCATAAATTAGTTCGGTGTTTAACTTTTCTTCAATTTCTTCTTTAAGTTCTCTTACTATTCTTACTGCTCCAATATAATCTACAACCATTCCATCACGAACCACATCCGCATATCTGTATGCACCTGCAACAGGCTCATAATTTTTATCAAGAACTGCTAGTACTATACATGCAGTACCCAAATCTACACCTGTATAATAAATAGAAGAATTATTTACAATTGGTTTTTCTACAACTTCCTCAAACTTTTGAACCATATCATCACAATATTCAAAAGTTAATTTTTTCTCTGACATTGTTTTCCTCCTATTATTGAACAAATCAATTGAGACAGTGAATTAATAATTAAATTAAGATTTTTTATTATGCCATCCTTTAAATCATCTTCATCTTTATATGCATCAATCACTTCAAAATATAACTCTCTTACATTGCATCGAAGCAAATGAATTCTTAATATTGAACTGCTCTTATCTAGCTGCATATGAAATTCTGTTATTTCAAAACAATCCTCAAGTTCAGTTGTGCAATTTGATGAATTTATTCCTGTACATTCTTTAAGATAAATGACTTCAAGTGAAGCTTTTCCTTCTACAACATTTCTTATGTTAGAGATTTTTCTTCCTAAATTTATAACACTTTGTGCTAAAGTAACATCTTCTCTTAATATTTCACTGCTAGTAACAAGAAATGCTGCCTCTATAGATTTTAACTTACAACAAAGCTTATTTTTTGAACCAAAATTATCTTGTTTCTCTTTTTCTACAGTTTTTACACTAACCTGAAACGGTTCTGCAGCTGCTGGTTTTTCTACCTTCTTTTCAGCAAAATCTTCAGTAACCAATTTTATTTTCTTATCTGAAAGATACTCAACTGCTCCAGGTGTGAGACGTTGTCCCTGTTCTAGTTTATAACTATCAAAGGGTTCTTTTCTGTATATATCTCTTAAATATTCTTCGGTAATAAATTTAATCATCGACCTTTACTCCTTACCTTTTCAAATAAATACTGTTTTAAGGCATCAATTCCTGCATCTTCAACTGTCCCAAATATTATTTTATTCACAGGAGTTAAATCACACTTTATCCTAATACCAATTACTGAACATCATATCCTAATTATCTATTTAAAATAGTGGTTAGTGCCTAATTACTTTTGCACTCAAATCATACTTCTGAATCCATCCTTCTATTTTAGCTAAGTCTTCATCAGTTAGACTTGGATCACCCTCTATTTGATAGTCCATTCCAAGCTGCTTATATTTATTTACACCCATTTTATGATATGGAAGTAAATCAACACCTTTAAAATTTTTATAGTCTTTATACGGTTTTAAAAATTCCATTACTTTTTCAATATCCTCTTGCCTATCATTTACACCTTTAAGTAATGGCATACGAATTTTAACATTATACTTACGGCGCAAAAGTTCCCTAAGATTTTCTAAAATACGCTCGTTTCTGACCCCAGTCCATTTAAAATGTTTATCAGAATTAATATGTTTGATATCGAATAAGAATAAATCTACAAATTCTGCAACCTTAAGTACTGATTCTAATTTTGCATAGCCGCAGGTTTCAATTGCAGTATTTATACCAACTTGCTTACATGCCATTAAGAGATTTTCTGCAGCTTCTGGCTGCATCAATACCTCACCGCCACCTAGTGTAACTCCTCCACCAGACATATCATAAAAGGTTCTATCTTCTTCTACAACTTTTAAAAGTTCAGATATAGTCTTAAATTCTCCAACTATTGATAGAGCAGAATTAACACAGGCACTCACGCATTTGCCGCATCCAATACAATCAATATCACGATTGACCTCATGTTCCATAGTTTCATTATTTATAGTGTGTATTCCTACAGGGCAGGCAGTAACACATGCCCCGCAGTTAATACATAAATCACTTTTAAACATTACTCTATTTTTTCTAAGCATTCCTTCAGGATTTGCACACCACTTACATCTAAGAGGACAACCCTGAAAAAATACTATAGTTCTTATTCCATTTCCATCATACATATTGTATTTTTGTATATTAAAAATCCTAGCTTTCCGTTCAATTTTATTTAAAATTTCATTATCCATATTTTAATCTCCAATTTGCCCACACTGATTTTTAATATATAAACATTTGATTTAGAAATGTGTAAGCATTGTTCTACTTATGATTTCATCCTGAACATCTTTGCATAATTCAACAAAGAATGCACTGTATCCAGCAACACGAACTATTAAGTCTCTGTATTGATCTGGATGTTTTTGAGCTTCAAGCAAAGTCTTATTATCTAGATAGTTGAACTGCATTTCTCCAAGTTGAAGAGCACAAGCACTACGAAGTAATGTTATAATTCCCTGTTCACCTTCTGGTGTATCAAGAAGTCCTGCCATCAATTTGAAGTTATGAACCATACCTATATTCATATTGTCACAGCTCATCTTAGAAACAGACTTAATTATAGCAGTAGGTCCCTTATGGTCTGATCCCTGTGATGGACTTATACCATCTGATAATGGTGTCCAAGCCTTACGTCCGTTAGCCGAAGCTCCAGTCATTTGTCCAAATGGTGTGTTATTCGATATTGATAAAGTACCATGGCTAAGTACTGAATATAATGTCTTATATTTACGGTGTTCCATTTCAGTAAAGTTAATCAAGTCAGCAGCAATATAATCTGCATAATCTTCATCATTACCATACTTAGGAGCTTCCATACAATCTTTTCTTAACATTTCATATCCAACAAAATCAGCTTTTAATGCATCATTCAATTGTTGTAATGTATATTTTTTGTCATCAAATACTAGCTTCTTTATAGCTGCCATTGAGTCTGTGTAAGTAGCAAGTCCACTCCATACAACTCCAGGTCCGAAGTTATACATAGCTCCTCCTGCTTCTACTCCTTTACCTTTCTCCATGCAGCCTTCATACATGATTGACATAAGTGGCTTTGGTGCAAGTTCTCTGTGAACACGTTGAGAAATTACTGTTGCAACATCTGTCCATTTAGTTATATATTTTATCTGTTCTTTTACAGCTGCATCAAATTGTTCATAAGTTTTATATTGGCTTAAATCTCCCAGATCCGGGCAAACTTGTTTTCCATACCATAGTGGTACACCATGATTAAGTACAAGTTCTATACATATAGGCCATTGAGTATATGCTGTAGAAGTCCATTGATATAATCTTCCTGCCTTCTGTGGCTCAACACAGCCCATTAAGCAGTAATCTCTTGCATCTTCTATTGAAACACCTTTTGCAAGCATTATTTTTATATGAACATCGTCAAAGTGGCATGCCGGAAAACCCATACCTGCACGAACTACCTGAACAATCTTCTTAAGAAATGCCTGTGGTGAACTCTTGTGTATACGACAAGCTAATGATGGCTGATATATTTTAACATGACGAACAGCATCCATTAAAAGATACGTAAGATCATTAGTAGCATCCCTTCCTTCTCTTGTTACACCACCAACGCACATATTTACAAATGGTTGATATCCAGCAAAGAACTTAGAACCACCTTCACTTGTTATCCACATCATTTCAGACATCTTTATAAGCATACAACCAGCTAATTCAAATGCCTGAAAATCATTCATACGTCCTGATTCAATATCTGCTTTATAGAATGGATACATATATTGATCCACACGTCCTATTGACATACCTGTTTGGTTTTCTTCAACTACAAGTAATGATTCTATAGTCCAAACAGCTTGTATTGCTTCCCAAAATGTTTCTGGCTTATGTGCTGGAACTTTAGCATTTACTTCTGATATCTTTAGAAGTTCTGCCTTACGCTTAGGATTAGTTTCTTTAGCGGCAAGCTTGGCAGCATAATCCGACATACGTTTAGCATATGTCATAACACCTTCAGTAGTATCAATTACTGATTTATAGAAATATATTTTATCTATATCTTCTGGATTTTCATAATCAAGAGTAGCTAATTTCTCTTTTGCTTCTCTTTGGATATCAAGCATACCTTTTTTCATAAGTATTACATCGTATCCAGGATTTGAATCTCCACCACCATTTACTGCATGATATGAACAATCTGATACAAAGGATTCACCAGAAAGTTCCCACACACCAGCTTCACGATATTGATCTTCACAATATTCATCAACTGATTTTCCTTTCCAAAATGGAAATAATTCTTCACGCATAACTTTTTTATCCTCTTCTGATATATAGAAAGGATCTTGAGGACGTGTTGCTATTGTATCAATTTCATCTTCCATCCATCTCCAAGCTATATCAGGTGAAAAAGCTCCTGCACGTGGTTTACCGTTTGGTGCTCCAACTATAAGTTCATTATCCTGAATTACAAGTGGTGCAGTTTCGCAGCAATATCTGAAGCACTTACCACGTAAAACAGACTTAGGCGTTCCAGGATTTTCTTTAGCTATTTTAGTAATAGCTCTTGCTCTATAAGTTGTTATACTTGGAACTTGTTTTAAATAATTTTGTTTTAACTTATACAAACGTTCTGTCATTCCATCTGGAATTTTGCCGCCATTGTCACCAATAATATATTTACAAGATGACTCTTCTTTAGAAGATGGTTCTGACTTTGTTACTTCTTTGGAAACACTAGAGAACATTTTTATTAAATTTGAGCGTTCCTCTTCGGACATATCTTTAGTAGCTTCCATAAATTTTGTTGAAAATTCACTAATATCCAATTCATTACCCCACATTCTTCAGTATATTTCATATTTTATATATGATATCTATTTAAAGTTATTTATAACTCTCGTTAAAATATCTTCAAGCAATTTAATATTGTCATCTGTTTCTTCTGAATCCAATTTACATTCTTTACATCCCTCATTAATCAATGTATCAATAAGTTCATCTACTTTTCGAACGCCATACCCAACTTTACGTACATATATTAAATTCATAGGCGACACATTATCTGAAGTCATTCCTTTCCCTGCGGAACCACTTCCTAAAGTCATTGATGGGAATAAATTTGTAGTTGCTCCCATGCTTCCAAAAGTTCCCGGAGTATTCACAAGTACTCTTCCAACTGGCTTTTTAAGTGCAAACTGACGAATAACTTCTTCATCTTTTGAATGTATAACAAGTGTATGTCCCTGTCTTTCAGTAAGTAATAATTCTATGCATTTTTCACATGCATGCATCCAATCTTCTTCTATATAAAAAGCTAAAACAGGGCAAAGTTTTTCTTTTGAATAAGGATTATCTAATGAAACATATTTCTGTTTTGATACAAGAATCTTTACATCATCTGAAACAGTGAAGCCGGCATTTCTAGCTAAAAATTGCGGTGATTTACCTACAGCCTCTAAATTTTCTCTTCCATCCTTCTCCAAACAAACTGAAGCAAGTTTTCTGGACTCTTCATCTGTCATAAAATATGCACCATTTTTTTGAAGTGTTTCTTCCACTTGAGATGCAATACAACTATCAACAACAATTGATTGTTCAGCACTTGAAACAATTCCGTAATCAAAGCTTTTGCTGTCAATAATATCCTTAACGGCCTGATCTATATCTGCCGTTCTTTCTATAAATACAGGACCATTTCCATTTCCTCCATAGATTACTGGTTTACCGGATTTATAAGCTGCATCAAGCATATCGGGTACTCCAGTATTCATTATAAGTGAGGTATATTTATGATTCATAAGTTCCAATGAACCACTTTCGCTGACTGTATGCAAGCATGCAAGTGCACCGTCTGGAAGTCCCACACCTTCTGCAGCTCTAGTTAAGATATCAACTGTTTTGCAAATTGTATTTTGGGCCCTTTTATGCGGTGAAAATATAATCGCATTTCCTGATTTAATAGCAATTAGCGCTTTATATATAGTTGTAGAAACTGGACTTGTAGCCGGGCAAAATCCTATAATTACACCCATAGGTACTCCAACATCTAATGTTTTTCCAACTACATCCCTATTTATTATCCCTACACATCTCATGCCTTTAAGTCTATTTCTTAAATACTTGCAAATAAAGTGGTTTTTTACATATTTATCTTTCCACTTTCCATAGTCAGTTTCATCATTAGACATTATGGCAAGTTCTTTCAGATGTTTTTCAATTTCTTCAACCATACGTTCAACTATTTCATCAAGTTTTTCCTGTGAAAAGGTAGCTAATTTCTTCTGTGCCTCTCTGGCATTTTCAACAAGAATCCTAGCTTCTTGCATGGAGAGCAAATCATTATCAATAATATTCATTCTTCTCTCCCCCTCTTTTGAAAATATCATATATTACTTCTGTTCCGGTAAAAGTCCTTCAATAGCATAACGCTTAATTATCTTTTGAAGATCCTGATGAGGTCTAGGTATAACTACATAACTATATAAATTTGCATCCTCCATAGCGTTAACTGCAGCTACGCCAGCATCAACTGCTGCCTTACAAGCGCCAACATCACCTTGAACTAATACAGATATATATCCAGAAGCTACATTTTCATATCCTACAAGTTCAACTTCAGCTGCTTTGCACATCGCATCTGCTGCTTCTAAAGCAAAAACCAAACCAAAAGTTTCAATTAATCCTAAAGCTTCATATCTTGCCATAAGTATATCCTTTCCTTTCTAAGCATCAATATCGTGCACTGAAACAATATCGCCGACTTCATTTATAGGACGCGGCATCACATTGTGTGCTGTTAGTTTTCCAATAGCTCGAGCTGCTGCTGCACCTGCTTCAACTGCGGATCTTACAGCTCCAACATCCCCTTTTACTATTACAGTTACGAGAGTTGAACCAATATTTTCATATGAAATAAGCTCAACATCAGCTGCTTTGAGCATTTTATCAGCAGCATCAAGTGCAGGAACTAACCCTATAGTTTCTATTAAGCCCAAAGCTTCATTCCCATAATACCTCATTTATATCCCACCTTCCTGTTTGTTGAGTAGCTATATTAATTTAACAAATATCTCTAAGAATTCATTCTAATCCTTAATATAATTGTTAATAGTAGCTGCGCCTTCCTCATTGGCATGATAATAAACTATTAATTCCCCATTATTATCAAGTTCAAATCTTGTTTCTTCAAGTAGACCATTTGCTTCTGCTGTCATTAGTGCATTTATAACTGCTTTCTTCTTTAAAGCCTTAAAATTACCATAGTCACCCTTTAAAGCTTCTATTACATCATCAGCAGAAGCTTCTTCAACTTTAGTGAAATGCTTTAAAATCGCATAATTAAGTGGTTTCATCTAGTTTACACCTCCAAGATCGTCCTCTTTTTTTCTAAACAAATCAAGTGGATTCATTGCTATTACAAGAATACCAAAAATCATTATTACAGCTCCAATCCAAGCAATTGGTGGCAATGACCATCCAGGCATTCCGCCGTAAATTCCTAAAAGTAACAAGCAGAAAAATGGTCCAAAGAATGAATACGTACCATTACAAGCTGTACCAAGACCTGCTCCACACATACTATTTCCTGCATACCATGTCATAAATGTAACAACAGACATAAGTCCACTTAGCGCAAACCATATCATTGCAGGACCACTTGTAAATGCCTGTGATGCAAGATTAAATGATTTACCTATAGACCCAGCTGCAAGTGCGAAAATTGGAACCATTATAAATAAATTTGATAAACCAGAAGTAACCTGACGGATACATATACCAATCTCATAGTCAATCATTGAAGTACCATATCCAGCCACACAACCTTCAAATCCCCATCCAAGTGCTGCTATGATGGCTATAAGGAATCCTATAAAAGTCTTTGTTGATGCAGTACCTTTAAACCCGGTACTCCCAATTAAAAAACTTGCGAATACACATATTAAGATACCAACAGCCATTCTCTTATCAAGTTTCTGATTAAATAAAATTTTACCAAGTATTGCTGCTATAGCAGGACAGAGAGCTGATATAGGAACAACTATTGATCCAGCCATCTGAATTGCTATAACATAAGCTGTTCCAGCTATTGGTCCGCCTATAAAGGCAGCTAACATCATGATGGCACCAGGTTTGCTTTTAATGCATCTTAAGAAATCTCCAAACTTGCCCTTAAAAATAGAATATAAAATTGCCCAACCTGCACTACAGACATCATTTATTGCATTTCCTAATGCCGCAACTACATATGCTATTACAAATGCTGATAAGCCAGCTTTATTAGCACCATACCAATCAGCCCATATACCTTTTGTCATACCCATGGTCAAAAATGCTGTATACATACCATATGTAAGTCCTGAAAATAAAGCGATTGATATACCCTTTTTAAAAAAATTGCTTTTTAATTTTTTCTTTGCCATCAGTGCTTTAGGGTTTATCGCCGTTGAAACTTCCATCATAAAATAAAAACTCCTTTCAATTTACCTGTTCTTTTTTATTAAATAAATCCATAGGATTTACTGCTATTATAAGAATGCCGAACATCATTATTATGGCCCCAAGCCAAACGATTGGAGGTAATGCCCATCCTTTCATTCCACCCATAACACCGAGAACTATCCAACAGCAAAACGGTCCCCAGAAAGAATATGTACCATTACATGCCATGCCAAGCGCTGCACCACACATGCTATTACCGTTGTACCAACTCATATATGAAACAAAGGCACAAAGTCCGCTTAATGCAAACCATATCATTGCAGATCCGCTTGTAAATGCTTGAATTGTCAAGCTAGTTGTAAATTTAATATTGCTGCCAAATATGATACTGAAAAAAGGTACTAATATAAATAAATTTGAAAGTCCTGATGTTGCTTGGCGAATTGTAATACCTATTTCCGAGTCGATCATCGAAGTACCATAACCGGCCACGCAGCCTTCAAATCCCCATCCAAGTGCTGCTATAAAAGCTATGCAGATTCCAAATAAAGCTCCTTTTTGAGCACCACTGCCTATACTGGCACTGCCAATCATGAAACTTGATATGACACAAATAGTAATTCCAAGTATCATATGTTTATTTAATTTTTGTTTAAATAATATTCTTCCTAAAATAGCACCAATAGCCGGACAAAGAGCAGTAATTGGAATGACAATTGATCCAGCTTTCTGAAGTGCCACTACATAAGCAGTACTTGAAATCGGTCCGCCTATAAGAGCTGCTAACATCATGATAAAACCGGGTTTAGTTTTGATGCATCTAAAAAAATCTCCAAGCTTTCCTCTTATCGCTGCATAAATCACTGCCCAAACTGCACTACAAGTATCGTTTACGGCACTGCCGAGTGCTCCTAATACATAAGTCACAACCACTGCTGATAATCCAGCTTTACCGCTATACCATGTATTCCAAATTCCCTCTTTCATACCAAGGGTTAAAAAGGCTGAATAAAATCCATACATAACTCCAGAAAAAAGACCAATGGAAATACCTTTTTTGAGAAAATTAGATTTTAATCTGTTCTTTGCAGTAACAGTCTCGACATATACAGCATTTGAAATTCCTTCCATAAAATAGAACCCCTTTCACTAATATAATATTTAGTGGATTTTTAACATGATTTTAATGGAACTATCTTATGATTGCTATAATTTTGGATATTTTACTTGTAAATTGTTAAACAACCTTTCATATATATCTTTTAATTAGATTATATTCTTTCCCCTATAGGGGAAAGTCAATATTTTTTTAACAAAAATACGTCACAAAACTTCAATTTTATACATATATGACTTAATTAAAGCTATTAAGTAGCATTACAATATATTTATAAATACTATTTTGATATATTCCATTAACACTTTCACATTAATTATTGCATTTATTTTAACAATCAATTCTATATTTCTAGATTAAACATTCCCCTTAGGGTAATGTTTTAAATTAAATTAATATGTCTGTTAAAATTGAATTTTTAAATAAAAAGGTGATAAATAATTATACTTTAAAATAATTATTTATCACCTTTTTACTATCTTCTAATTTTTATAATAACTTCTGTTATAAATCTATTAGTATTTTGAGTTGTCCAATAATCTGTTACATACCTTTCATAACATTCTTCAAAACATTTATATCCATGATTTTCGACCCAATTTTCTATTTTTTTATAAGTCTCGCCAATATTTTCGTGTTTGCCTATATGATAACAACATGCTGCGAGCCAACCACCGTACTCTATACTTTGTTCATCCTTGCATTTTAATATCGTCTGCTGCATTATTTTCATACTATTACATTTTCCATTCATCTTGTCTTTATACGATGGAAAATTTATTATTACAGGACCTGTTATTGCATTGTTTACACTATCTATATAATTACAAAATTCTATATTTATTATAGAATCCATATAATCATATTTAAATTCCTGATTTAAAAATATAAGTTTTCTACTATCTATATATTTTACAGATACGTCAATTACATTATTTGCAAGTACCATTTCTGCTTCATCTATAAGTTGCCTCCAATCCTTAATTGATCTAATTTTTAAATTTATTTCTTTATCTATATCTTCTAATTCATCAATTTTTTTTCTAAAACGCCTGTCAACATATTCATAACTGGCCCTTCCTCCTAGAAACTCACGCATTTCATCTAATTTAAAACCACTCTGTTTATAATACCTTATTACTGGCACTGTTAATAAATTTTTTTTACTGTAATATCTATATCCATTTTCATCGCATACTTTATCAGGTGATAATATTTTCATTCTATCATAGTATCTCAATGCTTTTTTAGTTATTTTACATATTTCTTCAACTTTCCCTATAGAATAAAACTCATCAGCCATATTTTTCCTCCTAATTACATATTTAATTTAATATAATTAAAATTATAGTATATTTCAGAAATATTCTCAATATTTTTTGCATCACAAAAAACCACTCATTATTGAGTGGTTAATATACGTCTTATTCTAAAACTCTATTTAGAATATTTGTCAAATCTACTGCCGATGCTTCTCTAGGGTTAGCCGTTGTACATACGTCCTTAGAAGCTGCTTTTATAATTTCATCCTTATACTTTATGGCAAGTTCCATATCTGCACCTTGCTCTTTAAATGTCTTGGGGATCTTAAGTTCCTCTTTAAGTGCTACTATGCTTCTGATTAAATTATTAACACCTATAATTACATTCGGAGCGTGTAATTTTAATAATTTGGCAAGTCTTTGGTATTTTTTAGCTGCTATACTATACTCAGAACTAAAATTAGTACCACTTAAATTGGCATTATATTCAACTACATATGGAAGTATTATAGCATTACTTCTGCCATGCGAAATATGTAATTTTCCGCCTATAGCATGTGCCAAACTATGACAAATTCCAAGTCCAGCTGCATTAAATGCCATACCAGCAAGACATGATGCATTATGAAGTTTTTCTCTTGCTAATATATTATTACCATCTTCGTAAGCTTGCGGTAAAAATCTAAATGCTAAAGTAAAAGCTTTCTCTGCAAGAGCATCTGAAAAATCAGTTGCATTTTTTGACACATAAGCCTCCATTGCGTGTGTGATAACATCCATTCCTGTATCAGCAGTAATAGCCTTAGGAACAGACTTTACCAATTCGGGATCAAGAATAGCTACTGTTGGAAGAAGTGATTTATTTGTAAGTGCATATTTTAAAGATTCCTGTTTATTCGTAATTACTGCATATTCTGTTACTTCTGAACCTGTTCCGCTTGTGGTAGGTATAGCATAAAAATCCTTTATTACAGTTGATGTTCCTTTAACCTTTTTTGCATATTCTCTTATTGCTTTGGCTCCATCAATTGAAGAACCCCCGCCAAGAGCTATTATGACTTCAGCGTTACAAACCTGAAGTTTTTGAATACCATTTGCAATAATTTCCACAGATGGATCAGGTACAATATCACTATAAATAGCTGTATCACAACCATCAAGTTTTTCCTGCACTTTTGCAGCCATACCTGAAGTTTCCATGAACTTGTCACATACAATTAATACTCTTTTATTCTTTATTTCGCTTAATTTGTTTAAAGCGCCTTCTCCAAAACAAATTTTTGTATTAATACTAAATTCCTTCATATACCTAATCTCCTCACAAAAAGTTTAAGATATGAATGAATTAGTCGTTCTCAAATTTAAAAATAAAGTCAATCCAAAATTCAACAATCAAAGTAAGTTATTAGAAATCATATTGTATATATTATATCAATATTCGATCATTAATACAATCCTTTTCAATATTAAATTTAAATATTATTAATAGATAAATCATTATCTTTCCAAATTGATATCACACATATTTCATCTGAATAAGAATATTTCAAATTCTACAATAATTGATTGTTAGATTTTTAATATAAAATTCTATACTTCTTTATTAATATAGTGTCATTATAAAATAATCATCATAAAATAAATCAAGGAAAGCACTAAAATTTTGCTAGCTACACTCAAGGAGGTAAAATGATTCATGAGAAATTATAAAAAGTTACCTAATGAAAATTCTAATGATAAAATATATGATAAATATGAAAATAAGACAGCTTATGGTATGAATTCAAGTGATGACAACTATGATGATGTAAATAGTAATGATTGGAATTTCAATGACAACTATGATGATGTAAACTATAATGATTACACAGATCGTTCAGATTGCCCTAACGATTATGATGAAACTTGTAAATACGATACTAAAGTTGAGTCTGATGAAAACTCAGATGATATATCTTCCGATGATGATTTAATTGAAGATATAGATTATACAGAAGATACTTCAAACGTTGATGACTCTATAAGTCATGACTACGATGAAGATGACTATACTGATCCCAAAAGATGTGATGATATTACAGATTGTAACAATGAAGATTATGACTGTAAATCAGACGGGGATTGGTTTAACGAACAAGATTATGATGATGACTGTCATAAAAACGATTTTTGCAATCACCACAAGAAGCACCGTAAATGCAAAGTAAAAATAGTTTGCTGTGAAGGTCCTAAAGGGCCTAAAGGATGTCAAGGTGACCCTGGTGCAACTGGTCCTAGAGGGCCAATGGGTCCAATGGGTCCTAGAGGCCCTAGAGGAAGCAAAGGTGATCCTGGCTCAACTGGTGCTAGAGGACCAATAGGTCCAATGGGTCCTAGGGGCCCTAGAGGATCTAAAGGTGATTGCGGTTGTCAAGGTTCTTGCGGTTGTCCTGGTCCCAGAGGTCCTAGGGGACCTAGAGGATGTCAAGGTGACCCTGGTGCAGCTGGTCCTAGAGGTCCAATAGGTCCTAGAGGACCTAGAGGAGCTAAAGGTGATCCTGGCTCAACTGGTGCTAGGGGTCCTAGAGGTCTTAAAGGTGATTGCGGTTGTCAAGGTTCTTGCGGTTGTCCTGGTCCTAGAGGCCCTAGGGGCCACAGAGGATGTCAAGGTGACCCTGGTGCAACTGGTCCTAGAGGGCCAATGGGTCCTAGAGGCCCTAGAGGAGCTAAAGGTGATCCTGGTTCAGCCGGTCCATCAAGCGAATGTAAATGTGTAAGTCAAATGAGAAATATTTTAGAGCAAATTATGTGCCTATTCCCTAATGCGATAATCGATGTAGCTTATGAAAATGGTGGTCATGTATCCGGAGTACCATGTGGTTTAACACCTAATGGAAGAAACAGTGGCGTATTATTACTTTCAAATTGTGGAAAAATCACTAACAGAATAAATATCTGCAGAATAGCATATATAACTGTTAGAAACAAATGCCTTATAGATTGTGATGGAAGATTAAAAATTTGCTTCTTGCCAGTCCCTGATGAAATTCCTCAAGGAGGAGAAGCAGATTGTGAAAGAGCTGTAAGAAAAACTTTAAAATCACTTATCGGATGCAAAGTCAATGTAGTAGTTGGTGGAACAAACACCGGTTACCAGAGAGTTAGAGCTACCGCTTACGGGGTTGCATTACTTTCCAATAATATAATAGTTTCAACTTGTCATATAGAAGATATAAAATAGAAAAATTTTGATTATGGGGCTTTCTTTTTAAGAAAGCCCTATAAAAATCACTTTATTATTATATAATTTAAAATAGTTTCTTTAATTAATCATTCATATATGTTTCAAGCATATCAAGCAATTCATCAAATCTCTTTATTGTATCCTCCAAAGGCTTAGGTGTAGTCATATCAACTCCTGCTTTTCTAAGAACATTTATAGGATAATCACTAGAGCCACTTTTTAGAAATCCCTTATAGGCCTCTACTGCCTTTTCTCCATCTTTAAGTATTGCATTTGCAAAGGAATGTGCTGCTGCATACCCTGTAGCATACTGATATACATAGAAATCCCAATAGAAATGTGGGATTCTTGACCATTCCATATCTATCTCTTTATCCACAATCATATCCTCTCCAAAATATTTCTCATTTAATTTTCTCCAAATACTACATAAATCATCTCCTGTGAGTGGTATACCGCTTTCTACCTTTTCATGAGTTATTTTTTCGAATTCAGCAAACATTACCTGCCTGAACACAGTAGTTCTGATCTGTTCAAGTTCTTGATTTATAAGATAAAGTTTTTTATTCTTATCATTTTCATTATTAATTAAATATCTCATTAAAAGACTTTCATTAGTAGTTGAAGCAACTTCAGCACAAAAAAGAGAGTAGTTCGAATATATATAAGGCTGATTCTTTCTTGAATAATAAGAGTGTATAGAGTGTCCCATTTCATGTGCCAATGTTGATACATCTGTAAGACTGTAATTATAATTTAAAAGCACATAAGGCATGGTATCATAATCACCTGTGGAATAGGCTCCTCCTATTTTATTCTTATTCGGATATATATCAATCCATCCTTCATTTATTCCTTCACTGAATATATCTATATATTCTTTTCCAAGAGGAGTAAGAGCCCTTTTCACTATTTTCACCGCATCATTAAATTCTATATGATCTTTTGCGATATCTATTATAGATACATATAAATCATACATATGCATTTCTCTAAGCCCCAGAAGTTTCTTTTTAATCCGTATATATCTATGCAGTGATTTTAAATTATTATTTACAGCATCAACCGTATTATTATAAACATCAATAGGTATATCATTTGGTTTTAAAGAACATTCCATAGAATTTTCATACTTTCTCGTCTTTGACATAAAAACAAAGTTCTTTATATTTGAAGTAAGTGATGCCGACAAAGTATTTTTATACTTCTTATAGGTATTAAATAAAGCCTTGAATGCTTCTTCTCGTACTCTTCTATCTTTTGATTTTATAAACTCCAAATAATTTACATCTGTAAGTTCAACGTCTTTACCATTTTCATCTTTTATGTTTGGGAAAGTCATATCAGCATTTAATAACATGTTATAAATTTTTTCAGGAGCATTCAAGCAGTCCGACACAGAAGCTATAAGTTTTTCCTGCTCTGCACTTAAAGTGTGAGGCTTCCTTTTTAATATTTTGTAGAGTAAAAATTTATACACATTTAATTCTTTAACATCCTCTATAAATTTTTTTATACTTCCATCTTTTAAACTTAATATTTCAGGGATAAAAAATGCTTCTATGCTTTCTACCTCAGCACTATATTCATATATCCTATCTTTTAAAACCTGGAAATCAGGATTGGCAGTATCTTCATCATTTTTCATATGTGCAAAAATCATTAACTTACCTAACAATCTTGAAACTTCTTCTTGTTTTTGCAAACACTCTAAAAGTACTTTTCCATCCGACAATTTACCAGTATACTCACTTAATTTTGGTGCCTCAATCTTCAGTTTTTCAAAATCCTCTTTCCACGCCTCAACATCTTTATAAATCTTTTCAATATTCCATTTATATTCTTTAGGTATCTCTTCTCTTCTTTTTATCTGTCCCATAAAAAATTTTACCTCTTTTCTACGTTTTTAAGAATCTAAGATTAATTTTCCCATAATCGACCTTAATTATAAAGTCTTTTATTATATACTTCTATCTAAAATTTATAGTTTTCTTAACCTTCTTACAATATCCTCGTATTCTTTCTCGAGTTCATCTTTATTACAATTTTTAAGTGACATTTGAGTAACTATATAGGTAAGCTTCATCTGTAAAATTGATTTTTCTATACCAGTATCCTTTTGCTTTTGTGGCACTTTTTTTATTTCTTCAAATTCCTTTAAATTTCCCTCAAATTCTGTTATTTTTTTATTCTGAATTATCAGCAGTCTATCAGCTGTAGCATTTATAAATGCTTTATCATGTGAAACATAAATTACTGTTCCTTTGTAATCTTTCAAAAAATTTTCGAATACTTCAATGGATTTTACATCGAGATAATTTGTAGGTTCATCAAATAAAAGTACATTTGCATCTGATACAAAAAGCTTGGCAAAAGAAACCCTTACTCTCTCTCCACCACTCAATGTGCTTACCTTATTATAAATTTTATCACCACAAATTAATAGTTTAGCTAAAGTTCTTCTAACTTCACTTTCATCTTGAACACTATTTTTCATAACATTTTGAAATACCGTTTTATCAAAATTTAGGATACTTAAATCCTGATGAAAATATCCAATAGTAGCCTTTGGTACAATATGAATATGTTTATCTTTTTTGTCTATTAAATTTAGAAGTGTAGTTTTTCCAGATCCGTTACACCCTACAATTGCTGTTTTTAGTCCATTACATATTTTGAATTTAGCATTACAAAATATCTGTTTATTACCATATTCAAAAGATAGATCAGAGCCGGACATTATAATTTTATTTTCAGGAGGATTAGTAAGTGAAAAATCAATTCCTATATTAAAAATCCTATCAGGCCTTTCCTTAATTTCAAGTTTTTTAATACGCGACTTTATCCTTTTTAATGAACTATCCACCTTTTTCTTTTTCTCACTAACTTTGCCCTTGTGAAGTCTTGCCTCTGAATTTCCCATTCTATTTGGCGCCTTCTTTATAGATTTTGATTTACTGTGAACACCCATCATTGCTTTATGAAGTCTTGTTTTCTCTTCAATATATTTTTCATATTCTTCTCTCTGTTTCTTTAATTCTAAGACTTTTTGTTTTTTATAAGAAGAATAATTTCCATAATAAAGAGAAAGCTTTCCATTATTTATTTCTACGATTTTATTACAGATGCTATCCATAAAGTCCCTGTCGTGGCTTATCAAAACAAGTGTTCCTATTTTCATAAACTTTTCTTTTAGAATACAAATACTTTTATAATCCAAATTTGAAGTTGGTTCATCAGTCAAGAGAAGTTCACTATCTTTACTTAATTCATCTGCGATATTAAGCTTTGCACATTCACCACCGCTTATATTTTGTGAATTAAATTTATTATGAACTTCAAATTCTTTAAATAGCTTTCCAGAACCATTTATATTTTTGTCTAGAAACTGCTTAATATATGCTATAGAAGAATATCTTTTTACAATCCCCATATCTATATCTATATCTCCTGACAATATATTTAAAAATGTAGTTTTTCCGGCACCATTATCCCCTATAACTCCTACTTTATCTCCAGTTTGTATTTTAAAATCATTAACTGATATAATTAATCTATCACCATAATATTTCTTTAAATTTACAGCTTCTAAAATTAACATAAAAAAATCTCTCCTTTGCAAATGCTGGAAAGATAAATGAATATACAATATAAACTTATGCAAAAAGACATAGGTATCCTGTAGTAATTAATATTTCATTTAAACTAATCCAGCAAAAAATAATGGTATAAAACCATAAAATTAATTTCTAAAATACTGAATTAGTTAATCTTCATTAATTACATACCTCATTCTTTCTTAATATATTTACATTTTACTATATGTAAATATATTTTGCAATTACTTAATTATTTTATATAATATAGTAGGCATTAATGCAATTATAATTTTGCAACATTACTAGGAGGTATTACTATGAAAAAATATGATACTGTTATATTTGATTTAGATGGGACGCTGCTTGATACACTTGAAGATCTCACAGACAGCGTAAATTTTGCATTAAACTTATATGGATTTCCACTTAGAAATATAGACGAGATAAGACAATTCGTAGGAAATGGTGTTGCTCGTTTAATTGAACTTTCTATTCCCTGCGGAATTGATAATTCAAATTACAAGAAATGTCTTGAAGACTTTCGAGAACATTATTCAAAAAATATGCAAAATAAGACTGCTCCCTATGAAGGAATCATGGAACTTCTGAAACAATTATCAAATAAAAACTATAAAAATGCAATAGTATCAAATAAATTTGACACAGCTGTAAAAGGACTCAATGAGCTCTACTTTAAGAGATATATAAAAGTTGCAATTGGAGAATCTGAAAATATTAGTAAAAAACCAGCTCCTGATGCTGTATTCAGGGCTCTTAAAGAATTAGATTCCAATATCGAATATGCCATTTATGTTGGTGACTCAGAAGTAGATATCATGACAGCTAAAAATTCAGGATTAAAATGTATAGGAGCAGCTTGGGGATTTAGAGGCAGAGAATTTTTAAATAAGAAAGGTGCAGATTTTATTATTGACAAGCCAGAAGAATTGTTAAAAATAATTGAATAAAAGTCATAAAAGACACTAACAATGATTTATGTTAGTGTCTTTTTCATGTATAAATACCTGGCGATGACCTACTCTCCCGCAGGGCTGCCCCTGAAGTACCATCGGCACAATAAAGCTTAACCTACCTGTTCGGTATGGGAAGGAGTGTTGCCTTTATGTAATAACCACCAGATTGCTGATTGCTTCTAAACCTTTGATTTAGATAAAGAATCAGTACTCCCCAGCTTTGCTGGGTGAGTTTCCTGTTTAAAAATTACTATAAACTCCGCATATCTTCGTCAAATATCTCACTGCGGTACTCATTTACATTAAGTAAACTCCGTTCCCCGCTTCAATATTTTCCCCGATCTGCCCGTTTCTACTAATTTTTATGCATTGACTAAAACTCTAATAAAATTTATACTAACCGGAGGTTTACAAATAAATCCCGGCTACTTGAGATTGTTCTCTCAAAACTGCACAGTAAAGATAGAAGAAATTGATTAAGAAAAGTAACTGGTCAAGCCCTCGACCTATTAGTATCAGTCAGCTGAACATATCGCTATGCTTACACCTCTGACCTATCAACCTTGTGTTCTTCAAGGGGTCTTACTAGCTTACGCTATGGGAAATCTAATCTTGAGGTGGGCTTCACGCTTAGATGCTTTCAGCGTTTATCCCGTCCCGACATAGCTACCCAGCCGTGCTCCTGGCGGAACAACTGGTACACCAGAGGTCAGTCCATCCCGGTCCTCTCGTACTAAGGACAGCTCCTCTCAAATTTCCTGCGCCCGCAGCGGATAGGGACCGAACTGTCTCACGACGTTCTGAACCCAGCTCGCGTGCCGCTTTAATGGGCGAACGGCCCAACCCTTGGGACCTACTTCAGCCCCAGGATGCGACGAGCCGACATCGAGGTGCCAAACCTCCCCGTCGATGTGGACTCTTGGGGGAGATCAGCCTGTTATCCCCGAGGTAGCTTTTATCCGTTGAGCGATGGCCCTCCCACGAGGTACCACCGGATCACTAAGCCCGACTTTCGTCCCTGCTCCACCTGTATGTGTCGCAGTCAGGCTCCCTTCTGCCTTTGCACTCTGCGAACGATTTCTAACCGTTCTGAGGGAACCTTTGGGCGCCTCCGTTACATTTTAGGAGGCGACCGCCCCAGTCAAACTGCCCGCCTAACAATGTCCCGTGACCAGATAAATGGCCTCCGGTTAGAATTCCAGTACTGTCAGGGTGGTATCCCAAGGGTGACTCCACCAGGGCTAACGCCCGGGTATCTAAGTCTCCCACCTATCCTGTACAGACAATACCGAAACTCAATGTTAAGCTGCAGTAAAGCTCTACGGGGTCTTTCCGTCCAACTGCGGGTAGCAAGCATCTTCACTTGCACTACAATTTCGCCGGATTTGCTGTTGAGACAGTGCTCAAATCATTACGCCATTCGTGCGGGTCGGAACTTACCCGACAAGGAATTTCGCTACCTTAGGACCGTTATAGTTACGGCCGCCGTTTACTGGGGCTTAAGTTCATACCTTCGCCATACGGCTTAGTATTCCCCTTAACCTTCCAGCACCGGGCAGGCGTCAGCCCCTATACATCAGCTTACGCTTTAGCAGAGACCTGTGTTTTTGCTAAACAGTTGCTTGAGCCTATTCTCTGCGGCCATCAATAAAGATGGCACCCCTTATCCCTAAGTTACGGGGTCAATTTGCCTAGTTCCTTAACAGCAATTCTTCCGATGGTCTTAGGATTTTCTCCTCACCTACCTGTGTCGGTTTGCGGTACGGGCACCGGTTTACTCCATAGAGACTTTTCTTGGCAGCGTGGAACCGGATACTTCTCTCTTAAAAAGAGATCCCTGTAACACCTTAACTAATCCCGGTGGATTTACCTTCCGGGCACGTCTGAGTGCTTAGACACACATCCAATAGTGTGCACATCCTATCCTCCTGCGTCATCCCATCTGTCAAACGCAAACTGGCGGTATTGGAATATCAACCAATTGTCCATCACCTACGCCTTTCGGCCTCGGCTTAGGTCCCGACTAACCCTGGGAGGACGAGCCTTCCCCAGGAAACCTCAGGTTTTCGACCAATAAGATTCTCACTTATTTCTCGCTACTTATGCCAGCATACTCACTCCTGTACGGTCCACCGCTCCTTACGGTACGGCTTCAATCCATACAGGAAGCTCCTCTACCACTCTTACGAGTCCATAGCTTCGGTGGTAAGTTTTAGCCCCGGACATTTTCGGCGCAGGATCTCTCGACTAGTGAGCTATTACGCACTCTTTAAATGAGTGGCTGCTTCTAAGCCAACATCCTAGTTGTCTTAGAAATCCCACATCCTTTACCACTTAACTTACACTTTGGGACCTTAGCTGATGATCTGGGCTGTTTCCCTTTTGACCACGGATCTTATCATTCGCAGTCTGACTGCCGGGATACAAGTAAATGGCATTCGGAGTTTGATAAGGTTCAGTAACTTTTTAAAGCCCCTAGCCTATTCAGTGCTCTACCTCCATTACTCAGTCCCGACGCTAGCCCTAAAGCTATTTCGAGGAGAACCAGCTATCTCCGGGTTCGATTGGAATTTCTCCGCTATCCACAGCTCATCCCATGGTTTTTCAACACCAACGCGGTTCGGACCTCCACGGAATTTTACTTCCGCTTCATCCTGTCCATGGATAGGTCACCCGGTTTCGGGTCTACAGCATGCAACTGGTCGCCCTATTCAGACTCGGTTTCCCTCCGGCTCCGTACCATAAGTACTTAACCTTGCTACATACCGTAACTCGCTGGCTCGTTCTACAAAAAGCACGTCGTCGCACTTAAATGTGCTTCGACCGGTTGTGGACACACGGTTTCAGGTTCTATTTCACTCCCCTTCCGGGGTTCTTTTCACCTTTCCCTCACGGTACTGCTTCACTATCGGTCACCAGGTAGTATTTAGCCTTGGGAGGTGGTCCTCCCAGCTTCCCACAAGGTTTCACGTGTCTCGTGGTACTCTGGAATAAATCTAACTAAAATTCTTTTTTACTTACAGGGCTTTTACCTTCTGTGGCGGAGCCTTCCAGCTCTCTTCAATTAAGGAATAAAAGTAATTGTGATCTACCCGCAACCCCAGGAACAAGTTCCTGGTTTGGGCTCATTCTCTTTCGCTCGCCGCTACTAAAGAAATCGATATTTCTTTCTCTTCCTCCGGGTACTTAGATGTTTCAGTTCCCCGGGTGTGTCTCTATAAACCTATGAATTCAGTTTACAGTACATGACGTTAGTCATGCGGGTTGCCCCATTCGGAAATCTACGGATCACAGGCTATTTGCGCCTACCCGGAGCTTATCGCAGCTTATCGCGTCCTTCTTCGACTCCTGGTGCCATGGCATTCACCATGCGCCCTTTGTAGCTTGACCTTTTAAGTAAAAATTGCTATAAACTCCGTATCTTTCTGTCAAATGTTTCGCCCGGATACTCACTTACCTAAGTAAGATTCGCTCTTCGCCCGACATTTTCCTCAAGCTACCCGTTTCTATCAATTTTTACCGGTTAATTAATAATAATATACATTAATATATATCAAATAATTAAGAATCTTTAATCAATTTTACAAAGTAATAACTTTACTTTAACTTTCTTCTCTGTGCAGTTTTCAAAGAACAATATGAGAATGATGACAGATAACATCTGCTATCTGTTAAAAACCCTATAGATTTAAGCCTGCGGCCCGGTGTAATTTTAACGTCAAACTACATTTAGTTAAATTACCCGTTAAAAACCGTTCGGGTTTTTAACCCCTCAAAATCAAACAGAGTAAGTATAAACCGGTCTTTAAGATAGAGTTACCTATCTTACGACTCCTTAGAAAGGAGGTGATCCAGCCGCAGGTTCTCCTACGGCTACCTTGTTACGACTTCACCCCAATTATTAACCCCACCTTCGGCCGCTGGTTCCTTACGGTTACCCCACGGACTTCGGGTGTTGCCAACTCTCATGGTGTGACGGGCGGTGTGTACAAGGCCCGGGAACGCATTCACCGCGACATTCTGATTCGCGATTACTAGCAACTCCAGCTTCATGCAGGCGGGTTTCAGCCTGCAATCCGAACTGAGGTGAATTTTAAAGTTTGGCTCACCCTTGCGGGTTTGCATCTCTCTGTATTCACCATTGTAGCACGTGTGTAGCCCTAGACATAAGGGGCATGATGATTTGACGTCATCCCCACCTTCCTCCCGGTTGACCCGGGCAGTCTCACTAGAGTGCTCAACTTAATGGTAGCAACTAATGATAGGGGTTGCGCTCGTTGCAGGACTTAACCTAACATCTCACGACACGAGCTGACGACAACCATGCACCACCTGTCTCCCTGCCCCGGAGGGCTTCCCTAATTACAGGTAATTCAGGGGATGTCAAGTCTAGGTAAGGTTCTTCGCGTTGCTTCGAATTAAACCACATGCTCCGCTGCTTGTGCGGGCCCCCGTCAATTCCTTTGAGTTTTAATCTTGCGATCGTACTTCCCAGGCGGAGTACTTATTGCGTTTACTGCGGCACAGAAGGGGTCGATACCTCCTACACCTAGTACTCATCGTTTACGGCGTGGACTACCAGGGTATCTAATCCTGTTTGCTACCCACGCTTTCGTGCCTCAGCGTCAGTTACAGTCCAGAAAGCCGCCTTCGCCACTGGTGTTCTTCCTAATCTCTACGCATTTCACCGCTACACTAGGAATTCCGCTTTCCTCTCCTGCACTCCAGATATCCAGTTTGAAATGCAGTCCCCGGGTTAAGCCCGGGGTTTTCACATCCCACTTAAATATCCGCCTACGCACCCTTTACGCCCAGTAAATCCGGACAACGCTCGCCACCTACGTATTACCGCGGCTGCTGGCACGTAGTTAGCCGTGGCTTCCTCCTCTGGTACCGTCATTATCGTCCCAAAAGACAGGGCTTTACAATCCGAAAACCTTCATCACCCACGCGGCGTTGCTGCATCAGGCTTCCGCCCATTGTGCAATATTCCCCACTGCTGCCTCCCGTAGGAGTCTGGACCGTCTCTCAGTTCCAATGTGGCCGATCACCCTCTCAGGTCGGCTACGCATCGTCGCCTTGGTGAGCCGTTACCTCACCAACTAACTAATGCGACGCGGGCCCATCTCAAAGTGGATTACTCCTTTGGTTGCTTTACTATGCAGTAAAACAACATTATGCGGTATTAATCTCCCTTTCGGGAGGCTATCCCCCTCTTTGAGGCAGGTTGCCCACGTGTTACTCACCCGTCCGCCGCTAGATCCATCCCCGAAGGGATTTCTCTCGCTCGACTTGCATGTGTTAAGCACGCCGCCAGCGTTCGTCCTGAGCCAGGATCAAACTCTCAATTTAATTTCTTATATAAAACTCTTATTCAGAGTTTTGAGTTCAACTTAAGCTCATTTACTTTACTTTCAAGCTAAGCTGCCAAAGCAGCTTTCAAAAGAATTGCTGGTTTATTTTTACTCTTCTCTGTTTGATTTTCAAGGTTCATCGCCGCTTCATCCAAGCGACTTATACATCTTACCATGCACTCTCTAAACTGTCAAGAACTTTTTTTAAATTTTTTTAATTACCATTAAATATAATTAAAAATTCCTCTAAAAACTTTTCCTGGCTACCACTTGAGTTTCCCTCAAGCGACATGAAATATGATATCATCTTTCATTGAAATATAAATTTATAAACATTATCATCACATAAAATTAAATCAATTGCTCTTTCATTCACCAGCATTCTTTAACTATTGCTTATAGTGACACGCCAGATATAGTTTACCTTTAAATTCATTAATAGTATACAAATAACATCAATCTATATTTTGTTTATATATTGATTTATAAATCCTATCTATGGGTATATCTTTTTCTTTTGATATAATTTTACATTCCTCGTATTCAGGTTTATACTTAATAAGTTTTCCTTTATAATAAGATTTTTTTATTGTTATATCACCATATTCAGTTTTAACTTTTGAAAAACTTCTATCAAGCATTATCTTCCTAACTTTATACCTTCTTACCCCTATAGATGTTGTATTATTAAAAATAATATCTAAAATATCCTTTTCACTTTTATCATTTGTGAGAACACTTAATTTTATACCTGGTCTCCCCTTTTTCATAAATATTGATGTTTTATAAACATCAAGCGCGCCTACTTCAAAAAGCTTCTCTTCAACATAACCATATAGTTCAGGATTCATATCATCTATATTGGTTTCAATGATATACTGTTCATCTATACTTTCTTGTATATCTTTTTCTCCTAAATATAGCCTTAACACATTTGGAATCTTCAAATCATTATGTCCTATGCCATAACCAGTATTTTTAATAAGGAAATCAATTTCTTCAGTAAATTCATCCACATTTGCTTTAAGTATTGCTGCTCCAATAGGTGTTGTTGTTTCAAATTGAACTATTCCAATTTTTATTGGAACATCTTTTAGTATCTCTGCTGTTACAGGTACTGGTACTGGCATTACTCCATCAGCACATTTGGTAAATCCTCCACCTACTTGAACTTTAGATGATATTATCCTATCTATTTTTAAATAATCTATACATATTGCCGCTCCAACAATATTTAAAATTAAATTTACCTCTCCCACTTCATGAAAATACACCTCATCCATTGTTTTTCCATGAAGTCTTGCTTCTGCTTCCGCGATTTTTGTAAAAGTTTTAAGGCTATTATGCTTAACATTATCATTTAAATCACTTAAATTTATTATATGCTTTATATACTTTAAATTCTTATGATCAATATGTGTATGATTACGCTCATTACCTTCAATACTGTCATTTAATTTAATATCCACTCTTGTTCCATTGATACCCATTTTGCACACTTTATTAATCACAATTTTATACTCAAAATCAATATTCAACTTCAATAATTCACAAATTAAATATTCTTTTGGGACACCTAAGTCTACAAGTGCAGCTAAATTCATATCACCACTTATTCCACAAAAACAATCATAATATAATATTCTCACTTCATATTCTCCTCTTATTTCTTTTAATAGAGTTTATAATTTCAAGCTTAACTTATGCGTAGACCGGGATTTTCAAAATACCGGGCTTTAGAATTACTAAAAGCATTTATAGTACCGAATTTTGGCAGCATCTTCCGGGGTATGGATTAACTTTTCATTTATAAACCCTATACATGTTTGAGCCTGCAAGTTTATAATTACTTACTATATCTAGCCTTCATTTTTTTCTCAATTTTTTCCTTTAGCTTCCATTTTAATTGATAAACAAGAGATATCCCATTTAAACTTTCTATTAGTTTGTCTACATCTATTCCATGAACTGCAGCAGCCTCTTCTATACTCTCATTTTGAGATGAAGGACATCCAATACAACCCATACCAAGCTTTCTTAATATATCAACAGCCTTAGGTCCCATTTTAATCACGTCTTTTATCAAAGTATTTTTGCTAACTTTCATGATAAACATCTCCTTATTAAAGTCAATATGCTTCAGTTACTCTTCATTTTAATTATAATAAATTAAAAAATTATTACAATATAAGGTTTGTAATTCCAAGCTTAACTTAACCTCTAACCGGCGTTTCCAAAATTTAGGCACATTAAAAAATTTTGTAGTAAATCTTAGCGAAGCGTTCTTAAAAATCTTAGTAGATTATATATGTCTGAGTGCAACGAGTTTATATAATCTGCTTAGATTTTTTTAAGCGCAAGCTTAGACTTACTAGAAATTTTTTACGTGACGTATTTTTGAAATCCCGGCCGGAGCATAAGTTAAGCTTTCAGTTACAAACCCTATATCTATTAATCTTTTTTAATACTCTCAGCTTCCTTCTCTTTTATACTAAAGTTATTATCATTTATTCCTATAGTCTTATTTACAATAAACAGAGGCCTATTTTTAACCTCCTCATATGTTCTTGCTATATACTCACCAATAATGCTTATCTGCATCATAATAATACCTGAACAAAATAATATTACTATAATCATTGAAGTCCAGCCTTCGACCGGTCTTTTAGTCGTTATTTTAAATACAATCCAGTAAACTATATTAAAGAAACTAAATAGAGCTATAGATAATCCAATTATATTAAATATCTTTAATGGTTTATAAGAAAAAGAAATCACCGCATCTACAGCAAGCCTTACTAACTTTGCAAAATCATAATTTGTTTTTCCAGTGTTTCTAGGCAACCTATCAAATTCAACACAAGTAGACTTAAATCCAATCCAATGAGTTAACCCCCTGAAAAACCTATTGTGTTCTTTAAGTCTATTAAATTCATTTACAACATTTCTACTCATAAGCCTATAATCTCCAGTATCAAAAGGAATTTCAATATTGCTAAAATATCTCAAAAACCTGTAAAACAGTTTCGAAGTAGCTCTTTTTATAAAAGTTTCTTTTTCCCTTTTACTTCTTTTTGCATATACTAAATCATACCCGTCTAAATATTTACAATACATATCTTTAATAACTTCAGGAGGGTCCTGCAAATCTGCATCCATAATTATTACAGCATCTCCACTCGCATAATTTATTCCAGCTGTATTTGCCATTTCATGTCCAAAATTTCTTGAAAAATCAACAAGCTTCACTTTAGCATCTACATTGCACAACATTTCTATTTTATTTACAGTTTTATCTTTACTTCCATCATTGACAAATATAATTTCATATTTATCAGTAATAGACTGTAAAACATTATTTAACCTATTGTATAGAGGTTCAATATTATCTTCTTCATTATAAGAAGGTATTACAATACTAAGGTCAATCATAAAAATTCTCCTTCTTTAAATATTTATTGCTTTTCTATTTATATAACTTAAAAAATACAAACACACTTTTCTATTTGAATTTTTTATTTTTATATAGATATAATGCTACTGCAACTATGCTGAATGCTAAAAACATTCCCATAAATCCAACAAACATTTTTCCATTAGTATTTATATTTTTAAATTCATTGTAAACAAAATTAGTTTTATCTTTTTTAAACTGGAAAGTCTTTATGTTTCCAAAGTTATCTATTAATGCACAATCTCCCGAAAGTTTTGATATCTGATTTGTCGAAGATAAAAATACTAGTGATTTTAAAAGCAAATCTTTATTTGGAGAAGTTAACACTAAAGCAGCTTTGTCTTTATCGTAGGGAGATTCATCAAACTGAAAAATTGATATATTTGAATTATAAGGTTCTGTTAAATATAATTTTTCAGTTCCTATAAAAGACTTATAATTATCATTATATCTAAACCATAACCTGGAATTTAAGGTTTTAATAAGCTTGTTATTCTCTGGAGTACCATATACTATTAAATTCATATTATTATATTTATCTGAAAAATTTTTTTCATTTATAACCTTTAAAATTCCATTATTATAACATATATCTCTTCCCATATATGAAAAAATCTTACTTATTCCTTCAATCTCATTTTCAGATAAATTTTCTGGTACTACAAAAGCAATATCATTAAATTGTCTTTCTGAAACAAAGGGTTCAGGATAGGTATCAAATTTATAAAAATCAATTTTATTGCTTGGTATATATATATAAGAATCCCCCGTTACAAGAGCCCACGGTGTTTCTTCCTGTCTAAATTCACAGGTTGAATTTTTCTGTTCTAGATCAAATGCAATTTTTATGTCTATATTACTTGACATATTTACATCCTTAGGTATATTAAGTTCCAATTGGTCACCGTAAGCCAGATCCTTATCAAGCTTCTTACTCCCTATAGGGATACCGTTTATGTAAATGGTCAGCAAGGATCTATCAAAATCCAAATTTTGCGAATACCTCATAAATAGCCTTATCTTAGCACCACTTGCCAAAGTTCTGTTAGCCGGGAGACTATAGCTTATTGAACCACTTTGTCTAAAGGGTCCTTTTAACTGCATTTCATCTAATCCTAAATCTTTAAAGGTAAGCTTTGACGACTCTTCTTTGATCTCATTATCTACTTTTACACCATTATCTAGTTTAAAGGTATCCGTATTTATTTGTGTAGCTAAATCCTTATTCATCAATAATTTTACAGCATTTATCAACATATTTCCATTTTCACTTACTATTGAAATCAATTTATTGTTGTCATTAAAGGGTGAATCTGATTTTCTTATAAACGCATATTCTTTATAATCCTGCTTGCCAAGTCCACTGTATTGAGATTTAATTTTATCCGGCAAATCATTGAATCCACCTATATATATAATATTTTTATCACCTGGTATTGAAGAATATTTAACAATTAATCCATTGTAATCTTCACCTTTATTCACCTCTCCTAAATAAGACTGAAGCATTAAAGCAGCCGTTAACTGTTCTTCTTTGTAATTATCCGGGATAGCTATTACTGTATTATATTTATTATTTTCATTCACCTTATTAAAAGGATACGGAAATTCTGATATGTTGTTTGTACTTTCCTTATACATGAATCCCATAAGTATATTTGAAGAACTTTTTAACGTTATCCAATTGCCATTATTAACATCATCGGTACAAGGTTTATCTGATATTCTAGAATAAGTTTCTATTTTGAATTCATTAAGTCCCGTTTTAATTAATGCAATTGGTATTGTAACTTTAATATTTTGTTCCTCCTCCGTATCCTTATAAAACACCCTTGCAGAATAAAAAGGAGTCCCATTTACAGAAAGTGTAATTGTCGCATTTTGTTTTTCAGTGATAAGTTGACTTATATAAAAGGCTACATTTGCTTCCAATGATTTTACAACTGAATAATCATCTACATTAAAATATAAAGAATGAGATGAAAATACGCCTTTAAAATTAATATCACTCCCCAAATTAAAAGTTTTATATTTCATATTATCAGATGCTGCATATACTATTAAGTGGCTGCATCCAATATTTATAGTAAATACTACTAAAATAATCAATGCATATATTGAACATTTATGTTTGTTCATCAATTTCCTCCTTAAAATCTTTCTGTTTTATACCACTTTATTTCTCTTTTGAAAATCATATCTTTAACAAAATTGTATAAACTCAAAGTAACTACTATACTCCAAAGCTTACAATATGAGAAATACATTAATAATACTGTTAAAAAGTTTTTAAGATTTAATTCTCCATTTTCTGTAGATATTGTAACAAAAATAGATAGACAAAATACAACATAAGCAGTAATCCACAGTATAAGACTATATCCTCCAATATCTAATTTTATAACCTCTGCCAAGCCTAATATAAAGAGTATATCTGAAAACACTGAAGCTGATAAAAAAAAACCATATGTCAGAATATAGTAAAGTATGTCAAATCTACTTGCTCCACCTTGTTTTGAAAAAAGGTATTTAAAATTTTTAAACATTACATATATATTTCCCTTGGCCCATCTTTCTCTCTGCCTAAACCATACTTTCAAAGTCTGAGGTTCCTGTTCCCATGTTACTGCCAAAGGCATAAATTTTATTTTGTAGCCCATTCTATACAATCTAAAGCTTATTTCTGTATCTTCTGTTAAAGCCTTAGAATCCCATCCCCCCATTTTCTTAATTAAATTTCTGCGTATAACAAAGTTGGTACCAGGTATGGTACAAACTTTTAAAAGCTGCCATCTGCCAGCTTGAGCCATCCATTGAAATGTCAGGGTTTCAATATTAATAAATTTAGTAAGAAGATTGTTTTCCTTGTTTCTACATCTAAATTTGCCTATTACAGCCCCTAATTTTTTATCCTTTAAAATAGTTTGAATTAGATATACCAGAGATTCTTTTTCCGGAGTGTTATCAGCATCATAAATCACCAAAAATTCACCTTTACTTTTTTTAAAACCTATATTTAAAGCATTGGATTTTCCTTTCCCACCGATAATATTATCTGTATTTATTATTATGAGGTTCCTATCTTTATTTTCAATTTGGAGTTTACTTAGTATTTCTAATGAATTATCCGTAGAATTATCATTTATAATTATAATTTCATACTTGTCATTAGGATAATCCAGATTCAATAGTGATTTTACACATTTTTTTATTACAGTAGCCTCATTATGCGCAGGCACCATAATTGAAATAAAAGGATATTCTTCTAAGTTATTTTTCATTTTGATCCTTAATGTTTTAATATAATAAATATATCCCCCTATTACAAGTACAACATTCAACAGTATAGTTATCCATATAACAGCTAATGAGTACAAAAGCAAAAAGTCAAATATATTCATAATCAAAGTCACCCTTATCTGAAAAATTTTCTTCTTTCTATTCTCCTATTTATTAAAACAATTATAACAAATAAAATACACACTCCAATTGTTATTTTAATTATACGATTATTGGCATTTGTTATATCAACAGTCTTATTATTTTTTTCTGAAACTTTTGAATTACTATCTTTATTGTCTACTAATTTATTATTCAACAATTTATCAAAATTCTTATTGCTTAACTTAATTCCGCCAAGAGTTATTACATTGTTTAAATATTCTGAGTTGTTAAAATACATTCCATTTCCTACAGCACATCTTATTTGTGATTTAAAACTATCTAAATTCAAATCAGAATCAAAACAAAAAGCAGTATCACAAGTAATTTGTAATGGCTCATAATTATAATTGTCACTTATATATACCTTATTAATTACTTTGTCAAAACCCGATATAGAATATTTTTTAAAACTTATAACTCCTATATTCTTATCATTTTCAACAAAAATGTCATTACTGCTATGAATTAAATTCTTATAGTCATTTTTATAAAAGAAACTGTCAGGTATATCAAGTGCTAGTGGATATACACCATATTTTATATAAATTTGCTGAGCCAGACTCATTTTATCCTGTACATCTTTTCCCGGTATGTTGTTACCCTTTAAGATAGAAGAATGTAATATTATTTTTCCTCCCTTACTTTGAGCATATCTTAAAACCTTGCAAAAACGCTCCATAGCATCAAAGTCCTGATTTTCATAAACCGGCATTACACTGCATACAAAAGGAATTCCCTGATCGTATAAAAAGTCTATTTTTTTTACAAAGGCTTCAATATCTATAAATGGATACACTTTATCGAGAAGTAAGTAGACTTTTGGCCCATTTACCTTTTTATTATTAAAAATATCGTAATAGTATTTGCTTAAAGTATTATATGTTGAATCTTTTTCAGAGAAATAAGGAATATATTTAACATTCCGATAACTTTCCAAATTCAAGTTAAAATTCCTGCCTACCCAAATAATCTTTCCTCTAAATTCCAATAAGCTTTTAATTAAACTGCCCGGAACTTTAGAAGAATTATTGTATAATATAAATACAGTTTCATATTTATCAATTGATTTCTTATCAAATGAATTTATATTTACAATGTCCACTCCATTTCCGGTACTCAAAATTATGTGAACTAAAGAGTTTAATTTATTCTCTTCCGATCCAAATTCCTTATAAGAATCATATACCAGTAAAACTTTATTTTCTGATGCTTCTGTCTTCATTTGGCAAAATATGCACATTGATGTAAAAATCAATATTATTAATATCGGAAACTTTATTTTATTAAACATCATAGTATATTTCCTTCTCTGCTTTAGCTACAAAATCCATAGCATCCTTGATATTTTCATTATAATTATAATAGCCAACTTCTGCTTCTAATTTTAGATCTTTAAATACATTACTCTCATCTAGATTTACTTTTTCCAAATTATTCTTAAGCCTTTTTTTTACTATTTCGCATCCTTTTTCATCTGCAATGAGTATGAAAACAAAAGTATCTGCATCATTAAGAATGTATTTTCTATCCTCAAGCCGCAAAGAACCCTCAATAATTTCAGAATACTTTACAATTATATTTTTAAAAAAATCCCTGCCAACAATGCTCTTGAGTTTTTTACTGTATTTAAATCTTACCAACATAATTGCAACTGGTAATTCATACCTTTTACTCATACTCATGTATATAGGAATTTCATTAAATAGTGCAGAAGAGTTCCTTATACCAGTTGCTTCATCTATCATTACTAAATTTTCATTATCTGCATTAACTTTCTTTAATTTAATTTGCAATTTTAGTATATATTGTGATAAAATACCAACTATTACCGCAGTTATCGGTATAACAATAATCCAGTAATATACTTTTATATCAATAGAAATTCCTTTAATAATATTTCTATAAAAGATATAGCTTGAATAAACAAAATCCACAGCCAAAACTGATATTAAAGAAAAGGTTACATTAGTGTAGTAACTTATAAGAGCTATTATCATAACTAATGTCAGCATTATATAATTTTCATAGCTGCTTTGAACTGAAGTGTATTCAAATGACATACATATTATAAAAAAATAGGTTATAAATACTGTCATAAATATATCCACTTTTTTTCTATAATCTTCAATCTTCATTTTTATATTCCTTTCCCCAAACATAATGTTTTTTTTCGTATATATTTCTTATAATTAAACTTGCAGAGTATAGTAATATAAGATCAAAACTCACATTAAACATAAATACATGCTTTGCAAGATCCCCATCACCAGCACCTGTTACGCAAATTAGTATCTGTGATGCACCCACCAAAAACACATATAAAAAAGTTTCTTCAAATAATTGTGAATCTATATCCTCTTTTTTCCTTGCAGATATATATCTTTTTACTGCAAAATAAAAATATGCTCCAAATATAACTAAGGTCAGGAGTGCATTATGAGGTATATACTTCTCTTTTATCGTGCTCCAAAGAGAGAAAAAATGAGATTGTGCACCATAAGCCTTTCCTTCCTTTTTTTCATAGTTTCCCAGAACCCTGGGTCTAATAGAATAGCCATTCATAATACCAAAGTTTATCATTTTGCTTAATACTCGAGGGTTCTTTAAGTAAAAAACTATTATACTAAAAATAGAATATTTACTGTAAAATTCTGTTTTTAACTTATCGCTATTGGTGTCAATAACAGGAATTTTATTAAATCCTACAGTATCTTCAAGCATAGAATATTGAGGATTTATATTAAATTGTTTTAACATGCCTTCTGGTTCCCACTCATAGAGAAGTACTCCTCTATTCATTGCATAATATCTATTTATATAATCAAAATCACCAGATATTGATTTGTAAAAATACAATGAAGAAGACACAATTATTACTATAAATGTAAGAGCCATGTATCTAAAAATTTTTTTCTTATTTACCATAAAAAGTCTGAATAATACTATGGCAGTTAAAACACCCACAGGAGCAAGCTGCTGTTTTGATCCTACAAAAATCAGAGAAGCTGCAAAAAACATAATCAGGTTAAATATACTATATTCTTTAAATTTACACATATACAGGAGTATTCCTATGCTAAGAAAAAAAAATGTTAAATTCATAGCTTCACCAAAGAATGAGTTGAAATAAGCTATATATCCAGTATCACAAAATACAAATACAAATAATACAGTAAATAACAACTTGAGCTTGTCAGATTTTATATCATGAGTTAACACTTTTACTATAAGATAGAAACTAAATGCATATATCAGAATATACAAAAAAGCTAGAAATCTTATATCAAAAGTATATCCTCTTGTTATAATTCTATCTATTAAAACTGCTGCTTTAACTATCATAGGCTGAGTAGATACTATCATTTTGGGATTTTCATTATTATATTTATAAATTCCATAATCCTTATCAAAATATCCGACAAAACTATGTGCATTTTTACCCTGTAAATAATAAATATTGCTTTGACTAATTATACGAAAAAAGTCTCCGTTATCGGCCATACCGACGACGGGTCTCACAAATAAAGTACAGAAGCATATGACTATAAGTAAAATAGCTGCCACAATTCCATAATTTATATTCTTTTTTATAAATTTAAATTTCATAGTTAAATAACCTTCCTTAATTATCTATGATTTTAAAACAATCACTTCATCAGGCCTTTTTGACTATTGCAATCAAAGAAACACCAAAAGGAATACTATAATTTTTTAATATATGTCTCTCAAAAGAAAATACGTTTTTTAGTATAAAATTAATAAATGTATTGGGCATTTTAGCATCTGAACCACTTTTAATATTTAAAAGTCTATGGATCTGTCTAATAATAAATATAGGTAAAAATAAAATACTATTATAATATGAAATCTTTTCTACTTTAAGACCTGCATTAAGAAGTTTCTTTTTGAGTTCTCTTAATGTATATCTTCTTTTATGCTGATGTACTATATCATGATTACTCCATAGACTCATACAGGCAGGTACTGTAATTACACAAACTCCATCATAAGTTAAGTGATCTTTCAAATCTAAAAGAGCAAGTTCATCATCTTCTATATGTTCAATAACATCTAAAGCTATAATCAAATTAAAATAGTTTTTAATGTAAGGGATATGTTCTGGCATAAATCCCAGTTTAACTTCACCATCAAATATAAGTTTGCTGAATTTTATTGCATCTTTAGAGCAATCCATGCCAAACACCTTTCCAAATTCTTTTAAATTATTAAGCATAAGACCGCTGCCACATCCAGCATCTAATATTTTATTACTTTCATTGTACTTTACATATGTTCTTATTAATGACAATACAATTTTCTTTTTACCCAAAAACCACCAATGTTTATTTTCTAAATCATAAAGTTCTTTATATAAGTACTCTTTCATATAAATACCTCAATTATATTTTTTATAAAAATTATTTACTCTCATATAAATAAAATACATAAATCAAACTAAACTGTAGACTGCAAATAATTTATAATTATACTAGAGGTGATTATTATGAAAAAAATACGTTTATCTTTTTGCATTTTTATATGTATTATCCTTACAGCATGTTCAATTAATACACATACTAAAAAAAACAGTATAAAAGGTTTAGAGAAAAAATTAGCTTTTATAAATTATAGTGCAGGATATAGTTTTGGTAATTCTAAGACTGCCAAAATAATCATGGTTGAATATTCAAGCTATGAATGTATAGATTGTAGAAATTTACATAAAAATATTGACAGCCTTTTAAAAAAGTATATTAATAACGGCACCTTATTATACATATATAAACCTGTTAATCATCCAAAATTTCCAAATGACAAAAAAATAAATAGATATTTTGCGCCAAAAAGCTTAGACGATATCCAAAATATCTTTGATAAATTCGATTATTATTCAAAGAAACCATATCCAACTTTAAAATCCGTCCTCAATTTAAGTGATAAAACAGTTTTAAATTATGATTTTGTGGATAAAACCATATCAAAAGAACTCCTTGTTGGAAATATAACTGGTACTCCTACTATGTATATAAATGGAACAAAATATGATAAAGTATTCACTAAGCAAGAATTTCAAAGAATTTTAGATTCACTTATAAATTAATTTCAAAAAAGTAAAAGCCGGCCATATATAGTAAATATATTTGGCCGGTTGCACTACTGACTCAAAATTTCTAAAGTGCCCAATTAAAAGAAATTTTTCAAAGTCTTCCAATATACAGTTTTAATACTTCACAATATTCTTCTTAAATTTTATCATATTTAATCTTTAAAGTAAATAATTGCTCAAAAAACTGCAATATTATCTGAATCCTTTACTTATTTTATTATTACTCAAGTACATTTAACACCTTTTAGAATTGTTAACACCTTTTTCTTCAGCTAACGATATCAAGAAGTTCACTATTTTTAAGCACATCTGAATTAAATTTTCTCTCAAGGCCGTCACCAAACAATATAGTCACATACTTGTCTTCAACATTAGTTATTATTCCGCTTCCGAATGTCTTATGAGTTACCTTACTTCCTTTATCGCACTTAAGTTTCGTGTCTGGCTTTAGATTACATTCATCTATGAATCTCGATATCTCCTGGATTTTTCCTCTTACAATCTGCGTTGAATACAAACTTAAGTTATCTATTGCTCTTGTCATTCCAACATAAAATAGTCTTCTCTCTTCCTCTAAATTTGTATTATTAGCATGAGGAATAAAACCTTCATTACAATTTATTATAAATACATTCTTAAACTCCATACCTTTGACTCCATGTATAGTGCTCAGTATAATTCCATCTTTATCATTAGCTTTATTTTTAAGAATATCTCTTACCTCTTCAACATGTACAAGAAAGGTTGTTATAGCATTGAAATCTGATACAGCATCCTTAAACATATCAATTATCGAATTCAAATCATCCATATCTATTTTGAGTCTTTCGCAATACTTAATAATATAATCATTGTATCCAAGATCTTTTAATATAAACTCTACAGCATCACTTAAAAACATCTTATTGAGTTTCTTGATTTTCTTTTCAAGCTTCCCAAGATTCTTTATTTGAAACACAGGCATATCTTCCTGTTCCTTTAAAATATCAAAACAATTTTCTTTAAATCTATATCTTCTAAGTCTATCTATATTTACCTTGCTTACATACCTAAATGGCCTATTTATTATACTTGTAAAACTTTGTCTATCAGTGTTATCAAGCGACAATTTTAAATAAGCTATTAAATCCCTGCATATAAAATGATCGAAGAAATTATATCCTTTATCCAATATTCTAAAAGGAATACCTCTTTTCATAAAGGTGTCTATTAGAGATCTGCTTTCTATATTCGTTCTATAAAGAACTGCACAATCATTATATGCGTATGAGTCATCCTTAACTAATTTTTCTATATTAGTACATATACTCTCACTTTGAATCTTTTCTTTATATAGATAATAAAAATTTATATTACCCAAAGTATTTTTACTTGCCTTTATAGGTTTTTTATTTCTTTTAATATTATTCTTAATTAAACACTTAGATATATCAACTATATTTTTATTACTTCTATAATTTTTTTGAAGAAATACCTTTTTACCATCAATAAAATATTTCTCAAAATCAACCATGCAATCAGGCCTTGCCCCTCTAAAACCATATATACATTGATCTTCATCTCCAACTGCAAATATAGAACTTTTAATTCCAATCATTGAAAGAAGATCTATTTGTATGGAATCACAATCTTGAAATTCATCAACAAGCATGTATTTAAACAGTTTTCTATATCCATTTAAAATCCTTACATTATTTGAAAATAATTTTTTTACCTTTATCTGCAGATCATCAAAATCCATAAGTTTATTATGAGTTTTATAATTTTCATAGGAAATGAAACATTCCTTAAATATATCCTTATCAATTTTAGAATCAAAATTATCTATATTAACCTCAGAATTTTTTAACACAGATATATCATTTATAACTTCTTTTATCTTTTCCTCACTTATGGAATCCATATATGACAGGAGAATCTCATTTATTAACTTATATGTTTTAGATGAGCTTATTATATTAACTTTTTCTACATGTCTATTCACTATTTTATAAAAAAGTCCATGAAATGTGCCAAAAAAAGGAGCCTTTTTAGTATGACTTATTTTCAAATATCTTTCTTTCATATGTAAAGCAGCCGCTCTTGTAAACGTTATTACTATTATGTTATCAGGATTAACACTAAAATTCGTAATCAAATCACAGAATCTTTTATTGTTTATCACTTTATTTTTAATGTCATTTAAATTCAAGAACCTTTTCATAAGTTTGATATCATCTTCTTCTAAAATACGAGGAACGTAATTCGTATTATACACAGGTCCAAAAGTACATAAATAATCTATTCTATTTATAATAACAGTCGTTTTACCAGCTCCAGGACATGCAACTATTAAACAGCTTTTATCTCCATTCAAAACAGCTTTCATCTGCATGCTGTCAAGATGTATATACCATTTTTCAATTATTTTATCTCTTATAGAGCAGAAGCTTTTCTGTAGTTCTTCATAACTCACCTAACTCACCTAAATTCCATTTCTTTATATAATAACCAATTATACAGTAACTAATCTCATTTATAAAGTACATTTATAAAAGCTGGCATAATGAAACTGCCAGCCTAATAAAATATTTATCTACTTTTAATTTTTATCCTTATTATTTTAGAAATCATTCCGAAACCAACGATGAACCGGTATTCTTTAAGACAGTATTAAGATCCTTTCTTTCCTGTGCAGGCCCATTTCGCATACCAGTAATAACAGGTACTTCTTTAACATCAAATTCCAGAAGTTCAAACATATGTTTCGTATAATCAATATATGTCTGAAATAAACTAGAATCAGGATTACCCTGATTAAACGTAAGAATCAGTTTTTTCCCTGCGGCACTTTCTTCTTTAAAATACGGAGAATACCGCGGAGAAAATCGTGAAAACATCCTATCAACAAATATCTTCGCCTGGGCACTCATTTGAGTCATGTAAATCGGCGATCCAAAAACAATAGCATTAGCACTATCAATTGTATAATTAAGTTTTTGCATATCATCTTTAATAACACAACCTTGATCGCTATTATGGCAACTAAAACAACCCTGGCACGGTTTTATATTAAGATCACTTAGATAAAATAATTGAGTTTCAGCACCCTGTTCTTTTGCACCTTCGAGTATCTTATTCACTATCCAGGCGGTATTTCCTTCCTTCCGTGGGCTTGCAATAATTCCAATGATTTTCATTTTTTTCTTCATTTAAAATTTTCACCTCTTGAAAAAGCATAATTATGTTTCTTTGGAAACATAATTATGCTATCATTTTATTGTTTCTTTGTCAACAATACTATAGGGTTTGTAATTCCAGGCTTAAGTTACACGTAAGCCTGGAATTACAAACCCTATAATAATAATATCAATAAAAATGCAGCCTATTCTCAATAGAATTGGGCTGCCTATGATTTTATCTTCATTATTCAAAATCATTTCCATTTGTTATATCCACCCCTAACTTCTTTATCTCCGCATCCAAATGTCTGCTATACTCTTCCACGAAGTTAAGTACACTGTCAAATTGTTCATCGGTTATTTTATCAAATACAACCTTATCCCGCTCTTGAAACTCTTTGTGCAGTTTTTCATGAATTTCATAAATTTCTTTTCCCTGCCCGGTGAGCCTAAAATAAATTTCTTTCTTATTATCCGTCTTCTGATAACTTTCGATAGCACCTTTTTTTATAAGCTTCTTGGTTATTTTGCTTATAGCACCTCTTGTCATATAAAAGGACTCCGCAAGTTTTGTAACATTAGAATCTACATTTCTTCCAATGTATTCTATACAATGTACTTCAGAAGACTTATAACCTTTAAATTTGTCTTTCATCTTAAACTTGTCAAGCGAAGCTCTCTTGTTTAATAAGTTCCTAAAACTCGTTATGACTTGTTCTTCTTTATTCATGCATTGTCCTCCCACTCATTGATTCATTTAATCTACATTTCCCAGACAATTATAATTCACGAATTATAATATTAATTATTCTTAAAAAATACTATTGGATCTCCTAGATTTGCATGGTTTATTATGTCTAATTGTACACTATTGTATTAATTTTAGTAAAGTATTACAATGTGTGTATGCAATCAAAATATATTTAAATAAATGAGGAGATTTAAAATTATGGAGTACACAAAAAATTTTGACATAAGAAATGGTAGAAACCTTACCATGCTGGTTGATTTTTACGAATTCACTATGGGCAACGGCTACCTTAAAAGCAATGCTCAAAATACCATAGCTTATTTCGATATGTTTTTTAGGAGAATCCCGGACAATGGTGGCTACTGCATTATGGCTGGTGTACAACAGGTAATCGAATACTTGTCAAACTTAAAGTTTTCTGAAGATGATATTGAATATTTAAGATGTAAGCATATGTTTTCAAAGAAATTTTTGGACTACTTGCGAAATTTTGAATTTTGTTGTGATGTTTGGGCAATACCAGAAGGAAATCCTGTATTTCCAAATGAACCTTTGATTACTGTAAGAGGTCCAGCTATTCAAGCTCAGCTTGTAGAAACTATGATTTTACTAACAATAAATCATCAAACTCTAATTGCTACAAAAGCAAATAGAATTTGCAGTGCTGCTAAAGGACGCCCAGTTATGGAATTTGGATCAAGAAGAGCTCAAGGATATGATGGAGCTATATACGGTGCAAGAGCCGCTGTAATAGGAGGATGTTCTTCAACTGCATGTACCATTTCCGAAGAAATGTTTGGTATTCCAGCTACAGGTACCATGGCTCACAGTTGGATACAATTATTTAACAATGAATATGAAGCTTTTAAAGAATGGGCAAATGTATATCCTGATAATTGTATACTTCTAGTTGATACTTATAACGTTTTAAAATCCGGACTGCCAAATGCAATAAAGATATTTAAAGATGTACTCATACCAAATGGACATAAACCTAAAGGAATTAGAATAGATAGTGGTGATATAACTTATCTTACTAAAAAATGCAGAGAAATATTAGATGAAGCTGGTCTTCCAGAAGTACAAATAGTAATATCAAATTCGCTTGATGAATTCATCATTAGCGACGTATTAAGTCAAGGAGCTCAAATAAACTCTTTTGGCGTTGGTGAAAGACTTATAACTGCAAAATCAGAACCCGTATTTGGCGGTGTCTATAAACTTACTGCCATTGAAGACAAAAACGGTAAAATAATACCTAAAATTAAGATAAGTGAAAATGAAGAAAAAATAACAAATCCAGGTTTTAAAAAAATATATAGAATATTTGATAAAAAAGACGGCAAAGCCATTGCTGACCTAATTACACTTAATGACGAAATAATAGATGAAAATCAGACACTTGAACTATTTGATCCAGTATTCACATGGAAGAAGAAAAGAATTAAAAATTTCTACGCTAAGGAATTGATGGTTCAAATATTCGATAAAGGTAAACTCGTATATGAAAGTCCAGACGTTATGGATATAAAAAACTTCGCCAAAAAAGAAACTGAAAGGATGTGGCCAGAGGTTTTAAGGTTTGAAAATCCCCATCATTACTATGTAGATTTATCTCAAGGCCTTTGGGAATTAAAACAAACCCTTCTTAGAAGATATTCATCAAATTATGAAGAATAATTTATAGGGTTTGTAAATGAAAGCTTAACCTATGCGCAGGTCGGGATTTCCAAAATACGTCACGTAAAAAATTTCTAGTAAATCTAAGCTTGCATTCATAAAAATCTAAGCGGATTATATAAACTCGCTTTGCTCAGACATATATAATCCACTAAGATTTTCAAGAACGCTTCGCTAAGACTTACTACAAAATTTTTTAATGTGTCTAAATTTTAGAAATCCCGACCTGCGCATAGGTTAAGCTTTCATTTACAAACCCCATACGCGTAGAGCTAATACAATTAATTCCAATCTGCAGGAGGAAGGTAATAATCCATCTAATTTACTAAACCTTTTAGTGAACTTAGTATCTACTGCTATTTTATTTATATTTTTCCCTTAAATATCACTAGTAATTCTTTCTAATTTGTGCATACTACCTACTGTATTGTTTTTCATAAAGATCACTCCTTGTTTTTTTATTTACCTTTAGGAGTGACCTTTTTTATTTATTTTATAACTGTAAATTTAATTACCCGGTACTAAATTTTGGCTTAACTTTACGCTCATGGGGTTTGTAATTCCAGCTCTTACGGGGTTGCCGTCAGGCTTCAGTGGAGATCGGCAGGGTTTTGTCGGAATTACCATGGGTTAGTTGTCGGATACAATTGTATCTACAAAATTCTTTAAAATAAGTGCGGTAAATCCCCAGATAACGTAGTCTCCATAAATATAAAAATATTCTGGTGCCTTTCCATGCCTGAATTTATAACTTTTTCCACCATTTATGAGTTCATATGGAAAGTTTTCCTCTAAATGCGGAAGCAATGTCAATTCATAAAGTTTGGGTTTATTTTTAATAAGAAAATCAACTGGAACAGTAAATACATGATCTACCTCATCTTCACTATAACTATAATTTTCCGTTTTTAATTTTGCTACAAACGGGTACATTATAAAACCATACGGACTTACTAAATAATTCATTTCTCCTATGAATTCAATATCATTATAATCCACTTTAAGCTCCTCTACAGCTTCTCTAATTGCAGCTTCTTTTGGATTTTCCCCATTTTCAACTGTTCCACCTGGAAGACATATGTCTCCAGGTTGAGTTCTCAACCTAAACGACCTAACTTCAAGCAATATATTCATTTTCCCCTCTTTTTCAGTAAGCAATATTATAACAGCATATTTTCTATATTGACCTGATATATGACCTTTTTTGCCTTTAAATATACTATAAATTCTATCTATCATATAATACCTCCAAACATATATATTATTCTCTACAATATACACATATTATCACATATTTTTTGTTGTTATTCAAAATAGATTTATTTTAAAGTCTATACAATGAATTCTCTAATTGTAAATTGAAATAATAAGTGCTATACTAGTCCATGTTATAAAATGAATTCGGAATTTAATATTATTATAAAAACAGATAAATTGTACATATGGAGAGATGTAAATTGAAGAAAAGTAAAATATCTTTAATACTTATATTAACTATTGTAATATCTTTAATTTTTAATATATTGGATAAATCAGAAATAGCTTACGCCGCATCAAACTCTCAAGATACACAGATTTCTATATATGGTAAAACAGCTCTTACAATAGATATGGAAACAGGCGAAATCATATATGCAAAAAATATAGACAGCCGAGTTTATCCAGCAAGCACTACAAAACTTATGACAGCTATATTACTCTCAGAAAGCAAAAAAACAGGTGATATACTTAAATACACAGAAGGATCTAAAAGACAGCCTCAATCATCAATAAATTTAGATGTCCATCCTATAGATATAGGAGAAACCATGTCAGCAAAATCTGCAATGGATGGCATGCTGCTTTTTTCTGGAAATGATATGGCATATATGATTGCAGACAACATTGGGAAAGGAGAAGCTGACTTTATAAATAAAATGAACGACAAAGCTAAGAGCTTTAATCTAAAAAATACTCACTTTGTGACCCCAAATGGACTGCATAGATCAAATCACTATACAACAACTTATGAACTAAGTGTTATTGCCAGCAAAGCTTTTCAAATTCCATGGGTAAGAGAAACTATAGCAAAAAAAGAAAGTACTTTTAAATCATCAAAAGGTACAAGCTTTACAGTAAAAAATACAAACAAACTTCTTGGCAAAAATGGGTGTATTGGTGGAAAAACTGGTTATACATCAGAAGCCGGCAGATGTCTTGTAGCCTTTTATGACAGAGATGGCAGAAAGATGATGGGAATTGTTATGGACTCTTTATATGATCCAAATGATACCTTTGTATTTAACGACATGGAAAAAATCATAGATTGGAGTTATAGTGCAAAACCTACCATGCTTTTTAACAAAAATTCAAATATAGATAATAAGAATTTGGAATATAAACCTATAGAAATGCTTCCTTTTAATATAAAATTATCCGTACCATTATATGTAAAGGACAATATTACATACTATGACAATGAAGTAAATAAAGATGAGTTAAATATTAAATTTAATATATCAAATATGAATTTTTCAAGTCTTACGGGTAAATCTCCTATTGGAGAAATTACAGTAAGTCAAAGAAATTCAATAAAAAACTATAAATTATACTCTTCAATACAAAAAAGCTACTTATTAAAAAAATGTTTTCCTATATATACTGGTGCTTTAGTAATTTTAGTTTTGATAATATATACTCTGTACAAAATATTTATGATATCAAAACGCAAAACAAATTTATAAAAGACTATATATTTATCCAATAACCACCTTGTAAAAAGGTGGTTATTTATTTATACTTAATTTTAATGATTATTTTAGAGTACATATGTTTTATGAATATACACGATTGGAGTGATTTTATGAGTTTAGAAAGTGTAAAACAATATTTCAAAGATAAAAATTTGCCGTATCAGATTATAGAAATGGAGCAAAGCACCGCTACTGTTGAATTAGCTGCTAAGGCTATTGGAGTTGAACCTGCTTTAATAGCAAAAACGATGGCTTTTAAATTAAAAGATAGGAATATACTGATATTATCAGAAGGCGACTCCAAAGTTGATAACAAAAAATTCAAAGACTACTTTCACACAAAAGCTAAAATGTTAAATGCCGATGAAGTTTTAGACTTCACCGGTCACCCGGTTGGAGGAGTTTGTCCATTTGGATTGAGAACTCAAATGGACATCTATCTTGACGAATCTCTTAAAAAGTTTGAATATGTATATCCTGCTGCTGGTTCATGTAATTCTGCTGTAAAACTGACGCCAAAAGAAATATCAGCAATAACTTTAGGAACCTGGATAAATGTATGTAAATAACATTAAATACGGGGAAACATTTTTAGTTTCCCCTTTAAAATTATAGATTGTAATTTATCTGCAGAATCTTCCGCCGCCGCCGCAGAAACAACATAATAACAAAATCCATATCCATATGCTACTACCGCATCCACCGCCGAATCCATCGTAATAATCAAAGTTTCCACAATAATCGCGACTAGGTCTGCAGCAACATCTTCTATGATGGCTCATCTTTAATTCCTCCTTATTTAACAAGACTTTTATTCATTTTACATATTTTATGTGATCCAGTTTACATTCATTAGTTTATTAAATTTATTGTTTATCCATTGCTTTGTTAATATTGTATTCATAACGCAAATAAAGTGTGCTAAAAAAATAAAAGCACACTTAAAGCCTTAAAATTCAATTTTTATATTACATCCTCTTTTATCAATTTCAATTATTTTAGTGCCGCAATTTTGCATATGAATTGAAAATTTATGTGTTATACCAGATGTATTTCCAAAGTGCATTGGAATAAAGAATTTTGGTTTTATATTGTTTATAAAATACTCTCCGCCAATATAATAGTACTCTTCCTGTCTTGGATCTACAGGGAAAAAAGCAATATCAATTCTCTCCGATTTCAAATTTAAAATTTCTCTTTTAAACCATTCTTCAGCTCTTAAGTTATCATCATCACTATCTTCCTTCCAGTGCCACCAATTTAAATCCCCGGCATGAAAGATTGTAATACCATTTACATTTATAAGAAAAGATATACCCTCATCGGTCGATCCATATGCCTTTACATATAAATCATCAAATCTCCTGGTTTCATTTATATTTAAAGTATAGTACTTATTAAAAATTCCATTAACCTTTACATCGCTGCTTAAAATATATCTTATCTTTGGGTTCATATTTGCCCAATCGAATATTAAAGGGTTAAAGTGGTCACTATGGTTATGTGATACAAAAACATAGATTTTCTTATTACTTTTAATAACTTCTTCTGGAATTACACCAGTATTTAATGCTCTGGCATGACCATAAGGCTTATCATAAAAGTAATCAAAAATAAATATATTACCTTCTGTCTCCAGATAAAATCCACTGTTATATAAATAATAAATATTTACGCTCTTCAATCCTAATTACCCTCCTTAAAATTGAAATATAGGGTTTGGAATTACAAACCCTATTTCATGGGTAAAATCTCCGTCCAATAACCATCTGGATCTTTTATAAAATATACTCCCATTTTATGATTTTCATAGCAAATACATCCCATCTTTTTATGTAATTCATATGCTGCATCAAAATCATCTGTTCTAACAGCCAAATGTATCTCATTATCTCCGAGATTATAAGGTTCTTTTCTATCTCTGAGCCATGTTAATTCAAGTGCATGAGAACTACTCTCATCCTTTAAAAATGCAAGTATAAAACTGTCATCATCTGCATGTTTTCTTCTTTCCTCTTTAAATCCAAGGGCATCGGAATAAAATTTAATACTCTTTTCAAGATCAAGGACATTTATATTATTGTGATCAAATTTAAATTTCATATTAAAACACCTCACTTCAAACTAATTTTAGATTAATTTGAAAATAATTGCAATATTTTTTGTACAGTTCCTTCAGGTGTAGTATCATTATCTATTTTAAAATCACAATATTTTTTGTATAATTCATACCTTTTTTCAAATAATTCATATAATTTTTCAGCACCGTCTTTTAACAATGGCCTTTTCTGTATATCAACATCTGCTGCTATGTTATCTACAGGTCTATCTATAAAAATTATAATTCCATTTTGAGACAGATTTTTAATATTGTCTAAGTTTTTTATAACGCCGCCACCCGTAGAAATAACTAACTTCTCTCTTCTACTTATTTCGGATACAACCTTAGTTTCAATATCTCTGAAACACTGTTCTCCATTTTTAAATATTTGACTTATCGTCTTGTTTACAGTCTTTTCTATATATTCATCAATATCCACAAACTTCCTACTTAAAATTTTCGAAAGCATTTCTCCTATTACTGTTTTACCGCATCCTGGCATTCCTATAAGAACTAAATTTTTACCTGATAAATTTTTCATATTATATACCCCTTGATATCCGAAATTTTTCGTATATATCATCTATTACTTCTGCGTCAATCGTTATATCATTCCATATTTCTTCCGAAACTACAGCTTGTGCAACAAGCATATATAATCCATTTATCCCTTTAATTCCAAGCTCCCCTGCACATTTTAAAAACCTTGTTTCAATTGGATTATAAATCAAATCCACAGCTGTACCAAACCTGGCAATTATATTCTTATCCACAGGAGATTCATCTATCTTCGGATACATTCCGCAAGGTGTACAATTCACAATTACATCTGCACAATTTATATTTCTAAGTTCTTTATATTCAATTATGTTTATATCTTTATCTTTCTTAATATTATTTAGATCTCTGCTTACAAAAACAATATCGGCAATACCATTGTCCACAAAATAATGATATACGGCTTTTGAAACTCCACCTGTTCCAAGCACAATTGCCCTTTTATTATATAGCTCCACCTTATTTTTCTTTAACATAAGACCAAATCCATAATAATCTGTATTATATCCGGTTAATTTTCCATCTTTAAAATCTATAGTATTTACAGCCCCTATTGATTTTGCTTCACCCGATATATTATCGAGATATTTAATTATATCGATTTTATAAGGTATGGTTACATTTGCCCCCCTGCACCCTAAAAACTTAAGCCCTATAACTGCACTTTCTAAATTCTCCTTTTCTATTTCAAACAAATTATAATTTCCATTTAAATTTAACTTCTCTAATATAAGACTGTGTATATAAGGAGAAAAACTGTGCCCTAGTTTTTCTCCAACAAGTCCATAAAAACAAGATTTCATTACTATTTCCTCCATATCCAAATACTACGTTTAATCTTCAGCCCTGTAATTTCCAAGCATTTTAAAATATAAGCTCTGTTCTTTAATACAATTAAGTGCATCAGATGTATTAGAATCTGATAGGTTTCCATAAAAGTCTATATAGAAAAAATATTCCCAGCATTTATTTTTCGTAGGCCTGGATTCAATTTTCATCATGTTCAGATTATTTTTCTTAAAGCATTTTAAAATTTCATAGAGTGTTCCTACCTTATGTGGGATAGAAACTATTATACTTATCTTATTATTACTACTGTCATTTTCAATATAATTTCCTATTATTGCAAATCTAGTATAATTGTTGTTATTATAATTTATATTTTCTTTTAATATATCCAGATTATAGAGTTCCGCAGAATTTTTACTTGCTATACATGCCTTACTCTTGTTATTTTGTTCGCTTATATATTCTGCACTCTTAGCCGTATTATAATATGGTATTAATTTCCATCCACTATATTTATTCAGAAATTCACTTGACTGCATAAACGCCTGATTATGAGAAAATACTTCCCTTATATCATCTAATTTAGCTCCCTTTACACCTAATAGATTATGTTCAACTTTTATTGATTTTTCACCAACAATAAAAAATCCATATTTTCTGAATAAATCATAAACCTCTGCTATTCCACCAGTTGATGAATTTTCTATAGGCAAAACACCATAATCTATCTTTTTAAGCTTAAGTGCATTAAAGACATCTTCAAATGTCTGAAAATTCAGTGCCCTGGCACTTCCTTTAAAGTACTCCATTAATGCCTGATAACTAAAAGATGATGGCACTCCTTGAAATCCAACCTTATATACGTTTTTTTCACTGTTCTCACAACCTTTTTTTGTATTTAAATCTCCTATAACCTTACCCTGCAGTACCCTGCTGATATACATAACCTGATTTAAAAAATACTCAGTTTCAATTTTTATACTCTTATCTTTTAACTTAGAGAGATTTTTTGATATAACCTCTTCTTCTCTTTTTTTATCTAATATCTGCATAGAATGTTTTAGCTTATAATCCGCCACACTTCTTGATACATGCATTCTTTCTTCAAATAGTTTTATCATCTCATCATCTATTTTATTTATTCTTTGCCTTAAATCCTTTAAATTTTCCATAGAATACCTCCAATAATTAGATAAAGAAATTATAAGTTTTAATTTTAATTAACTTAAAGTAAGTCCATAATCGCTATTGCTGCTGCTGATTCTATAACAGGTAATGCACGTACTACAATGCATGGATCATGCCTTCCCTTAATCTCTATACTTTCATTTTCTTTCTTATCTATATCAACTGTTCTCTGTACTTTAGCAATCGACGGAGTTGGTTTAATTGCAACTTTAAATATCAACGGCATTCCATTGCTTATGCCACCAAGTATTCCACCATTATTATTTGTATATGTACTTACACTTTTATCCTTTGTCATGTAGTATTCATCATTTGCCTCAGAGCCTAACATTCTTGTTATATCAAAACCAGCTCCAAACTCAACACCCTTTACTGCAGGAATAGAAAATAAAATATGTGAAAGTTTACTCTCTATCGAATCAAAGAATGGATCCCCAATTCCTGCCGGCAAATTTACAACAGCTGCTTCTACAATTCCTCCGACTGAATCACCATCTTTTTTAGCATTTAATATTGTGTTTTGCATTTTCTCTCTTACACTAGAATCAAGAACAGGAAATTCCTGTTTTGAAAGACCTTCTACTTTCTTCACATTTAAAGAATCATCGGAGATATCAAACGATCTGTCATTAACGTCCTTGATACTCTTTATATGACTCCCGATTACTATGTTTTTATCATATAGGATTTTTCTGCACAAGGCGCCTACAAATACAATAGGCGCCGTAAGTCTTCCAGAAAAATGTCCTCCTCCTCTATAATCATTAAACCCTTCATACTTAATATATCCGGTATAATCTGCATGTCCCGGCCGCATTAAATTCTTAGTTTTTTCATAGTCTTTACTTTTGGTATTTTCATTACGTATTACAGCACATATAGGTGTGCCGGTTGTTCTTCCATTAAAAATACCACTCATTATTTCAAATTCATCATTTTCCTTCCTGGTAGTTGAAAATTTGCCATCTCCAGGTGCCCTTCTCTTCATCTGATACATTATATAATCTTTATCAATTTTAAATCCGGGCTTAATGCCATCTATAACTATTCCAATACCTGCTCCATGTGATTCACCAAATATTGAGAGTTTTATTTTACTCCCCCACGTTCCACTCATCCAAATTTCCTCCTAACATCTTAAAATCATTCCAAAAATCAGGATATGATTTTTTTACACACTCAGAATCTTTTATTATAAGAGGTTCTTTACATTTAGAAGATATACATGCTAATGCCATGACTATCCTGTGATCATTCCAACTAAATACTGTTCCACCTTTTAAAACTTCCTTTCCATGTATTAAAAGTCCATCTTTCTTTTCACTTATATCAGCACCTATCTTATCAAGTTCAGACGTTATGGCATGCAGCCTGTCACATTCCTTAAATCTAAGCCTTCCAGCATTTATTATATTTGTGGTTCCGCTGCTTACTGCTGCAAGTGCTGCAAGTGCCGGTATCAAATCAGGACATTGAGATGCATCTATTGTCGTTCCGTGAATGTTAGATGGTTTAAAGATTATGTAATCTTCAAAAACTTCCATTTCAGCTCCCATTTCTTTTAGTATATCAATTACTATCTTATCTCCCTGAATAGAATCTTTGTGCACATTTTTACATACTATTTTTTCACCGAGTATAGAGGCTATTGCCCAAAATACTACCTGTGAAAAATCACCCTCTACATTATAAGAATTACAACTCCTGTACTCCTGATTTCCTTTTACTATAAACCTCCTATAATTGTTATTTTGTATATTGATTGAAAACTTTCTGAGAACATCGAGTGTTAAATCAACATATGGTCTCGATTCAAGTTCTGTAGTTACAATAATACTTGAGTCTCCATTTAAAAGTGGAAGTGAAAACAAAAGTCCCGTTATAAACTGAGAACTTATATTCCCTTTAAGTTTATACTCTCCTGGTTTAAGCTTTCCTTTTACTGTCATTGGAAGCTTCCCATCATCATTTTTGTAAAAAATATTATGGTCCCTAAATATATCGTAATAAGGTGTAAGTGGTCTATAAGCAAGCTTTCCTTTTCCATGAAATGTAACACTTTCACCAGTCACCGCTGCTATTGGTATCAAAAATCTAAGTGTTGAACCCGACTCAAAACAATTTATATTAGAATCTCTAATATTAGACTTTGATATACCTTTTATTTTTACCTCATCTTTTTTTATTTCTACACAAGCACCAAAATTTGAGATTGCATTACATGTCGCATTTATATCCTCAGAAAATATAATATTCTTTATATTTGTGATCCCTTTAGAAAGGCCCGCACATATTAAAGCTCTATGTGATATACTTTTAGATGGTGGTATTTTAACTTCTCCCTTAAGCTTTACAGGGTTTATTTTAGTATATTTCATAAAATGCACTCCTCTTTAACACAGTTAAATATCTATATAGTTTTTTAATTCCTGAAGTTTTAATTTTACAATATTAGCTTTTCCTATCTCCTTTAGAAGAATTAAATTTATAATATCAAATTGTGTTTTTTTATCCAAAGTTATCGCTTCAAACAATAGTCGTTTATCAACCTCAGGCATCTCGCATGGTAAATTATACTTATTTAAAATTCGCCTTATAGTCTCATATGTTCCTTTTTTCGTATAGCCACGCTTTTCACTTCTCTCAGTTATATAAGCCATGCCTAGAGCTACACATTCTCCATGTGTATATTTTTCGTAATTGAAAATTTTTTCAACAGCATGACCAAAAGTGTGTCCAAAATTCAGCTTCATCCTTTCTCCTGTATCAAATTCGTCCATCTGAACTATTTCTTTTTTCACACTGCAGCATGTATATATAATTTCCTCTATATTGCACAAAAGCTCATCTTTATCCTTATAATTCATAAGTTTTTGTACAAAATTCTTATCATTTATAAGACCATATTTTATAACCTCTCCCATTCCATCATTAAAAAATTTAGAATTCAGTGAATTTAAAATCTCTGGATCTATAAAGACAGCCTCTGGATGATAGAAATTACCAACTAGATTTTTACCAAAGGTTAAATCAACTGCAACTTTTCCGCCTATACTGCTGTCTATCTGGGCTAAAAGCGTAGTTGGAACCTGTATATACTTTACCCCTCTTAAATATGTCGATGCGGCAAAACCTGTTATATCTCCTACTACTCCTCCACCCAGTGCAATTATAATATCCGACCTTCTGATCCTTGATTCACAAAAATACTTATAAATATCTTTTAAAGTATCTAAATTTTTACTTCTTTCTCCTGCCTTTATAACTAGCTTACTTGTTTCAAAGCCTTCTTTTGAAAGTGAATCAATTAAAATATTTGAATATAACTTATCCACATTTGAATCTGTAACAACAGCTATTTTTTTACCACTATAAATTTTTCTAATATATTTCCCTATTGAAGTTACAATATTTCTATCTATATAGATATCATAAGATTTATTTTTTAAACTTATTTTAAGAATTTTCACTACTTAACCCACCGCCTATAACTTAATTAAAAAATCTGTTTCCTCTTGTACGTAACATCTTTAAATATGGCACAAAGTGTCTGTCTATCTTTAAGTTTTACAGCTGTCCTTATTCTATCAAGACTTTCTTCAAATTTTTCAATCTTACCAATCAGTGCATCTGAATTTACCGTAAATAATTCAGCCCACAATTCTGGGTTTATCAAAGCTACTCTTGTTACATCTTTAAAACTTCCACCAATAAATAAATTTACATCTGACTCATCAGTTATTGAATCTATTAGTGCAGCTGCCAGAACATGCGGCATCTGACTTGTAAATGCTATCATATCATCATGCTCTTTAGGAGATGTATATACAACATTTTTAAATCCAATTTTCTTTGCAATACTTTCTATTAAATCAAGATTCTTTTCTTTATTTCTACAACTTGGTGTTATAACATAATTAGTTCCATTAAAAATATCATCTCTAGCATATTTTACACCTCTATTTTCTCTTCCAGCCATAGGGTGAGTCCCTATAAATTCTAAATCTTCTGGCAAAAATGAATTTATATCTTCTACTACTTTAGATTTTATTCCTGACACATCAATTATTATAGAATTCTTCTTAAAATTTTTTATATTTTCTTTTACAAACTCAACTGTATTTTCAGGATATAAAGCTATTACTGTTATATCCGCTGTTTTTAATATATATCTCTCAGATGTGAATCCTTTATCTATGATATTTTTACTGAGAGCTATATCTACAGTATCTTTATCTTTATCTATACCCCAGATATTTTTAGGTTTTAATTTTTTAAGTGCCATTGCAAATGAACTACCTATTAGTCCAAGTCCAACTACAACAATATTTAACCTAAAGTCATGATCCTCCATAAATCTTCCTCCCAAATCTAAAATTTGTATTATACTCTTAAAGGATCATAGACATATCTTTTTTCAATGTACGCTAACTTATTCAAGTCTTTCATAAGTTTATCAAATCTTTCCGGTTTTATTGACTGCTGGCCATCACATTTTGCATTTTCAGGATCATTGTGTACTTCAATTATAAGTCCATCCGCCCCAACTGCTACAGCAGCTTTTGCTAAAGGTTCCACCATCCACCAAAGTCCGGCTGCATGACTTGGGTCAACAATTATAGGTAGGTGGCTGAGTTTTTTTATAGCTGGAATGGCACTTAAATCTAAAGTGTTTCTTGTATAATTTTCAAAGGTTCTTATTCCTCTTTCACAGAGTATTACATTTTCATTTCCACCTGCCATTATATATTCAGCTGACATCAAAAGCTCCTCAATCGTTGCAGATAATCCTCTTTTCAAAAGTATAGGTTTTTTCGTCTTTCCAAGTTCTTTAAGAAGCTCAAAATTTTGCATATTTCTCGCTCCGACCTGTATAATGTCAACATCTTGAACAAATCTGTCAATCATGTCTGTAGACATAATTTCTGTGACTATAGGAAGACCAGTTTCCTCCTTTGCAATTTTTAAAAGATCAAGGCCACTTTCCCTTAAACCCTGAAAACTATAAGGTGATGTTCTTGGCTTAAAAGCTCCTCCCCTTAAAAATGATGCTCCGCTCTCTTTAACACTTTTTGCAATTTCAACTATCTGATCCTCACTTTCAACAGAGCATGGTCCTGCCATAACAGCAATTTTATCTCCCCCAATTGTGTTGCCTGAGACATCTATTATCGTATTTTTTTGATGAAACAGCCTATTTGCAAGCTTATAAGGTTCCTGTACTTTCATAACCCTAGATACATGTTCATTTGCCTCTATCTTACTCTTATCAATTGCTGTAGTATCTCCAACAAGTCCTAAAACATAGTATTTATCACCTTTTGTAACGCTAACTCGTACATCCTTATCTTCAATTCTTCTTTTAAGTGACATAACCTCTTGCTCTGGTGTTCCCGGCATCATTATAACTATCATTTGAAATCCTCCTATTAAATTTAATTTTTATAAAGTGGAGCTCCTTACTTATAAAATTTCTAGAAATTATATTAATTTATAAAAAAAATAGGGCCCTGATGAGCCCTATTTTAAAAAACAATTTATCAAAATCCAAATAATTATTGTTTCTATATTCCACACGATAAAAATTTACCATGTGAAATCAATTTGTATCTATTAAACTCATCAAAAAGGAATAATATTATTTTTTTGCAGAAAAAGTAACCAGTGCTAAAGTAAAAATAGCCCCAGCTAAAATAAAAATAATATTTTACGCTTATTTCCTTTCCAATGATATTTTTCATAATGGGTAACCTCCAAAGATTTTTTAAATTGAATTTCTAGTCCAATATTTGTTATGTTTCATTATAGCAGATAAAATTTGTATGTCAACACAAACTGTGAATTAATTAATTCACAAAATCTCTTACTTACTAGTGTAAAACTAAAACTGCCACTTTAAAAAATTTTTTATATTACAAAAAGATATTGACCCTTACCTTACGTCATATGTTACAATAATTGTTGTAGAGGTGATAATAGGTATGTCGCTAAAATCCAAAACTTTATTTACCATAGGTGAATTTGCTAAAATGGCAGGTGTTACCCTGAGAACATTAAGATACTATGATAAAATAGGTTTACTCAAACCATCTTTATATAATAATATCGGTCATAGACTATACAGCAAAGAAGATTTTGGCAAACTGCAAAAAATCTTAACGCTTAAATTCATAGGACTTTCATTAAACGATATTTCTAATATAATGAAATATGATATGAATCAAAAAGATTTAAAGAATTCACTAGAAATTCAAAAAGATATAATGGAAAATAAAATAGACCATATTCAAACTATAATACATGCAATAACAGAAGCTATAAATATGCTAAACAATTCAAATACCCTGGATTGGAACAAATTCATCAAAATAATGAATCTAATAAATACAGATAAGAAATGGATGCAGCAGTATAAAAATGCTTCAAATCTCAGAGCAAGAATAAGAATTCATGAATTATACAGCACAAATAAAGAAGGATGGATGAACTGGTTTTTTGATCAATTAAATTTATCAGATAATATTTCCATATTGGAATTAGGTTGTGGAGATGCAAGTCTCTGGTGTAAAAATTATAGTAAAATTTCAGAAAACTGGAGCATAACCTTAACTGATTTTTCATCTGGTATGCTTGAAGATGCAAAAAAGAATTTAGGTAAAAGAAAAAATCGGTTTAAATTTAAAATTGTGGATGCACAAAATATAACATTTGATAATGCTTCCTTTGATGTTGTTATTGCAAATAATATGCTATATCACGTAAATCATATAGAAAAAGCCTTTTCTGAAATAAAAAGAGTTTTAAAAGACGGCGGATATTTTTTTGCATCAACAGCAGGTGAAAATCATATGAAAGAAATGAGAGAAATTGTTTCAAAATTCAATTGGGACAATTTAACCACACAAAGTTGGAATTTGACCAAAAACTTTCAGCTAGAAAATGGTTTAGATATGGTTTCAAAATGGTTTAAAAAGGTAAAACTAAAAAGATATAAGGATAATTTGTTTGTAACAGATGCTATGCCGCTTATAGATTATATATTCTCTATGCCGGGAAACACAAAAAAGTTTTTCACAGAAAAGGACATAATTGAATTGAAAAAATCTCTACAAAAAAAGATAAAAACCTCTGGAGGTATATATATAACCAAAGATACCGGTTTTTTTCAGGGAAGAAAATAGCTTATACATATGAAAGGATTGATTATAAATGAATAAAAAAATACCATTTTCACCACCAGATATAGGAGAAGCTGAAATAAATGCAGTTGTAGAAGTATTAAAGTCTGGCTGGATCACTACAGGTCCAAAATGTGCCGAATTTGAAAAAAAGATAGCTGAATACTGCAAAAGTAATTCATCACTTGCTGTAAACAGTAATTCTGCAGGACTTGAACTTGTATTAAAGGAATTCAATATAAAATCCGGAGATGACGTCATAACAACCCCTTATACCTATACTGCAACTGCAAGTGCTGCTGTAAGACGCGGAATAAGGCCAATACTTGTTGACATAGAAAAAGACTCATTTTTAATTGATTTAAATAAATTAGCAGATGCCATAACACCAAATACAAAGGCCATATATACAGTGGATGTTGCAGGAGTTCCTATAGACTATGACGCTGTAAGGAAAATACTAAAGGATAAGAATCGTGAGGATATACTTTTTGTATCAGATTCTGCACACTCTTTTGGTGCAAAATATAAAGGAAAAAGAGTAGGTTCCCAGGCTGATTTTCATGTTTTCTCTTTCCATGCAGTAAAGAACTTTACAACTGCTGAAGGAGGAGCTATAACATTTAACAATAATTCTAAATTCGGAAACAAGAATCTATATAAAGACTTTAAATTAGAAACTCTCCATGGTCAATCAAAAGATGCTCTTTCAAAGATGCAGGCAGGTGCATGGAAATATGACATAGTTACAGATGGAGGAAAATGCAATTTAACTGATATATGTGCAGCTATTGGTCTGGCACAATTCCCAAGATATGAGGGAATGCTTAAAAAACGTAAGGCAATATTTGATTTATATACTAGATATCTATCGGAAAAAGATTGGGCTATAGTACCATTTACAAAAGATGATATAAGAGAAACCTCATATCATTTATACCTTCTTCGCATAAAAGACTTCACTGAAGATCAGAGAAATGAAGTTATAAAAATGCTTGCAGAAAAAGATATCGCAACTAATGTTCACTATACTCCTCTACCAATGTTTACACTTTATAAGAAATTAGGATATGATATAAAGAACTACCCAAATGCATATGACCACTATGCAAATGAAATTTCTTTACCAGTTTATTCTCTTCTTGAATTGGATGATGCAGAATATGTAGTTAAAGAATTGATTTCTGCTGTAGAAAAGGTCATGAAATAATTGAAAGTGAGGATTAAAAATGAAAGTTAATTTTTTTACACCTACAAGAGAATATTTAGAAAAAAAGGATGAATTTAATAAGGCAATATCAGATGTTCTTGAGAGCGGAAATTTCATATTTGGATCTCAGGTATCAGAGCTTGAAGAAGAAATAAAAAAATATACCGGCGCCAAACATGCAGTAGCTGTAGCCTCCGGGACTGATGCTCTTTTAATTTCTTCTCATGCACTTGGATTTAAAGATGGAGATGAAATAATAACTTCTCCCTTTACATTTTTGGCTTCAACTTCCTGTATAGCCAAATTAAATGCTAAACCAGTGTTCGTTGATATAGATGAAAATACTTTTAATTTAGATGCAGACAAAATAGAAGAAAGAATAACTTCAAAAACCAAAAGTATACTTCCAATACATCTTTTTTCACAGATGGCTGATATGGATAAAATCATGGATATAGCATCAAAACACAATTTAACTGTATTAGAAGATGCTGCAGAAGCCTTTGGAATGCAGTGGGGCGGATCAATAAATAAATTCAGACACTCTGGTACTATAGGCGATATTGGTATATATTCATTCTTCCCTACAAAAACTCTTGGAGGATACGGCGATGGTGGAATGATAGTAACCAATAATGATACTTTAGCTGAAACTGCTAGAATGCTTAGAGTTCATGGTGCTTCTAAAAAATATCATTATGACTATATAGGCTATAATTCAAGACTTGATTCAATACAAGCTGCTGTGCTTTTAGTCAAACTTAAATATATAGATAATGCTATAGAACATAGACAGAAGGTTGCAAACTGGTACAAAGACAGACTTTCTGATTTAGAATATATAAAACTTCCTACAATTAAAGGAAATCAGAAACCAGTATTCTATGCATTTAATACATTGGTTGAAAAAAGAGATGAACTTAATAACTACTTAAAAGAAAATGAAATTGGAACTAGTATATACTATCCAATACCGCTTCATCTTCAAAAATGTTTTAATTACCTGGGATATAAGAAAGGTGATTTCCCTGTAGCAGAAAAACTTTCAAACAAAGCTTTAGCTCTTCCTATATATCCTGAGATAACTGAAAATGAAGTTGATTTTGTATGTGAAACTATAAGAAAATTTTATTCCAAATAAAATGAAAGGAAGTCCATTAAGACTTCCTTTTACCATATTTATTCAATACCTGTCATTATACCTTCTATACAAGAAAGCGGTAATCCTTCTTTTCTCATCGCATCTGCTGTTTTATTAGTATCATATTTAAATTCTATAAACTCAACTTTTATATTTTCGTTATTTATATCAAGTATCAGGTATGTTCCATTTGGCCTTCCTATCTTAGGCTTTCCAATACTTCCATCATTCAGTAATAGTTTTTCTCCAAATATTTTCTTATATGGTATATGTGTGTGTCCACAAACTAACACATCTCCAAAAAAGTCTTTCATAACCTCATCTAGTTTTTCATAATCCTCATTTAAATACTCATTTATATCCCTGTAACTCCCATGTGCAAAACATATTTCTTTCCTTCCATACTTTAGTGTCATTCTTTCAGGAAGTGATTTTAAATATTCTATATTCCTCTTTGTGAGTCTATCCGCTGTCCATGGCATGCAAAATTTATTTATTTCATTATCTCTTATATAATTAAATTTTCTTTCATAAACAGATGCATCATAATTTCCAAGTGTTACTAATATTCTTTTTTCCCGTATAAAATCTACAACTTCATTTGGATAAGGACCATATCCTGTTAAATCCCCAAGGCATATTATATTATCCGCATTTCTCTCCAAAATATCTAAATACGCGGTTTTAATCGCCTCTAAATTTCCATGAATATCTGATATAACTGCTATTCTCATCTTTTTCCTCCACTTTTGTTTATTATTTTATTCATATAAATGCATCACATATCACTTTTTATATATTTCTTATAATTAAGTTCTTGCCCATTTTCCCATGGTTTATACATATTTTCAAATTCAACTCTTTCTTTAAAGGTTGGGTGATCATAATTCCATAGTTTATATATAATTCCCGGGGAAGGTAAAATCAAACTATTTTGATGCAGCTTTACAGTAGATGATACCGCCGCATCATTATCTTTTGTAAGTTCTAATTCAAATACATCTGCTTCGTGCTCTACGTGTCTTGAATAACTGTTTATTGCGGGAGATATTATAAACATACATAAATTCAATAATATTATAATAAGAGGTAACGATGCCATATCATATATCTTATTGAATCCAAAATTAGAATTTCCTATTACAAAGAGAGCCGCCTTATTTACAAGATAAAATATAAAAATTGACAGTACTCCTCCTAAAATTATTCCTTTCCATATATGGTTCATAACATAATGTCCCATCTCATGTGCCAAAATACAAAGGACTTCTCTATCTGTAAGCTTTTTAAGTGTAGTATCCCAAATAACTATCCTTTTGCTATTTAAAATTCCCGTCATATAAGCATTCATCTCATTTGTATCAATACTTTTATTAACTTCATATACATTACATTTTTCTATTCCAACTCTTTTTAGCTCAAAATTTATTTTATTTTCTAAAGTAACATCTTGTATTTTGCAGTATTTATTAAATATTGGATCAATATACATTGGACTCACAAGTGTCACAAAAGCTATTATGGGTATCATAAGTATTCCAAGAACAAGCCACCATAGATTGGGAACTCTTCTCATAAGTGTATATACAAAATATATAAAAACTGATCCTACAATTACGGTTATTGCCAAATTTTCAATCAAATCTAAAATCCACTTTAATAAAGTTTGATTTGATAAACCATATAAATGCTTTAACACAAATGATCCATAATAATCAAATGGCAGTTCAACAATTGTAGTTATACATTCATATATTAAAAAATATATAAAGAACGCCAAGAACACTACTCCTGTTCTTTTAAATGACAAGTCCCTTATGTAAGACGAAAATCCTGAGATCAAAAGCGCAAATGGTACTATAAAACTAAGTACAAGACCCAAAAGCCACTTATTTACTTGTGTTCTATGATATTCAAGAGCCTTTACTGTAGGTTTTTTAATTCCATTATCTATACTCTGATATGTATAATCATTCATAAGTTTAGCATCATTCATATTTTCTGTTATCTTTACGCTAAATGCAAAGATAACAAATACAACTATAATAGAGCTTATTACAAATAAAAGTTTCTTTGACATAAATGTACCCCCCCCTATCTAATATTATATATTTTAAATGATATAAATATTAATTTTATGTAAGGGTATTTTAAAATTCAGGCCAATTTAAACACAACTTTAAAGGTAGCTCCTTCATTTGGCTTACTTGATACACTTATATCCCCATTAAGTTCATCAACTATTGTTTTTGCAATAGAAAGTCCAAGTCCAAAATGACCTTCTCCTTCTCTTTTAGCTCTTGATTTATCAACCTTATAGAATCTTTCAAATATTTTATCAAGATATTCCTCTTCTATACCTTCTCCTGTATCTGAAACTATTATGTTAATTTTGTTCTTAACTATATTCATATTTACTTTAATAGTCCCACCTTCTGGTGTATGTTTTATTGCATTATCAATCAAAATCACCATAAGTTGATTTATTCTGCCTTCATTTCCATTGAATCTTATACCATTTAATACATTGTATTTAAGCTTTATACTATTCTGAATTGCAATCGGTTCAAATGCTGTCACTGACCTTATGATTACAGAACTCAAATCAAATTTTAAGCGCATAAGAGATTTTTTACCGGAGTCAGATCTTGCAAGAAAAAGTAAATCTTCTATCAATTTTGTCATTCTTTGAGTTTCTGTTTTTATATTATTAAGCCATTTTTCCTGACTGCCTACAGTTTCTTCATGATTATCTAAAACCAAATCCAGATTTGTTCTAATAACTGAAAGTGGTGTTCTCAGTTCATGTGACGCATCCGCAACAAAAGCTTTCTGCTTTTCCCATACATTTATTATTGGTTTAAGTGCTATATTTGACAATAACAAGCTTATTATAAATACAACTATAAGGCTTACTATGCACACAATTATTGATATTTTTATAAGGCTATTAAGAGCCCCATTATCAAATGATTTATCCTGAAATACTATTGCAAATCCATAGTCTTTATGAATTCTAACATATCTAAGATTAAGATTGTTATATGTAATGCTGCCTCTCTTAAGATCGCTCTTTAATGCCCTGTCTTTAAGTGTTTTAAATTCATTATCTGTAAGTTTAAAATTACTTTCAATATATATTATGTTTTTTTTATTATCTGTCTTTATAATAAAAACCATGGGATTAGGTCCCTTTTGTCCCCTCTCTCCTTCCTTTATATGTTCCATTTGCAGCGTTTTATCCATCATCATATACGCAGAATGGTCAAAACTGCTTTTCATAAGTACGTATATACCAGAAAATATAGTTAAAAGTAGAATACTAGTTAAAATCAAATTTATTAGTATGAGTTCTATTTTTAGTTTACGGAACATTATATCAAACCTCTTTTAGACAATAGCCTACCCCTCTCACTGTCTCAATCTCAACATTACTACCTATTTTCCTGAGTTTCTTTCTTAAATAAGAAAAGTATACTTCGATATTATTGTTCATTTCTATATCGGAGTCAATCCCCCAAACTCTATCTAAAATTTGATCTTTCGTTATAACTTGATTCTTATTACGCGCTAAAAGTTCTAATAACTGTGATTCCTTTGCTGTTAATTTAATCTTATTTCCTTTGTACTCCATCTCCGTTTTAAGTGGATCAAACATCAATGATGATAATTCTATATTTCCATCTTGTATAAAGTCAGTATGCCTTCTTGAAAGTGCCCTTATTCTTGCTAAAAGTTCTTTAGTGTCAAACGGTTTCACAAGATAATCATCTGCTCCATTATCAAGTCCCTCAACTCTATTTTCAATAGTATCCATTGCTGTTAACATGATTACCGGTGTTTCAATTTTCCTCTTTCTTAAATTTTTTAAAATATCTATTCCATTTTTTTGAGGTAACATTCTGTCAAGAATTATGATGTCATATATTTTGCTTTGAGCCATTTCGTCACCTTCAATTCCATCATAAGCTGCGTCTACTGCATAATTATTCTTTTTAAGTATATATACAAGTGCATCGGAGAGCATAATTTCATCCTCTACTAAAAGTAATCTCATGTATTTTCCCTCCTTCTATAGGGTTTAATTCGTACACCCAATGAATCTAATGCTTAATACATTATACAATACTATAAATGTAAAATAAAGAATTTATAACATTGATAAACGTTTCAAACGTAAACCCTGCCACTTTAATTTAGCTATAAAAATAGACATTCATCTCTGAACGCCTAAATATAAAAAAGAAATCACATTTTAGATTCATCCTTGACAATTGCTATTTTTTTCTGACATCCAGGATATAATATGTTTCTTCTTAATGGTGAATTTAATATTATAGAAGTAACTACCTTGCCATAACCCATTAACTCTTCCAATAACTCATTCATTTCATCTATATTGGCAGTTGATGCTTTCATAATATAATTCGCTTGTCCTGTTACCGCATGAATTTCTGTTATAGCTTCCTTTTCTGATACAATTTTTACAAATTTAGTATGAGGTATATTCAAATTACTTATTTCAATAAAAAAAACAATTTTTCTCCCTATTTTTTTGGGATTTACTATAACAGTAAATCCTTCTATAATCCCTTTATCAACCATCTTTGTAATTCTTTCCTGTACACTAGGTCTGCTCAAATTAACTTTTTTTGATAAATCAGTTATACTTATTCTAGAATTTTCTTGTAAAAGTATGATTAATTTTAAATCAATAGAATCCATGCTTACTATCCTTTCATAATTTCATCTAAAAAAGTTTACTAAATTATATCACAAACTTTATTCCATACACAACATCTACTTCAATTTTTTGTTAATTCATTAATCTCTATGTTCTTATATTTATAATAAGCTTTGTAAAAAAGCAGAGGTGCAGATATAATCCACACCCCACTTTTTATTATACTACTACACTTCTTTCATTTGTAAAGTTTTCATATTCTTTATTTTCCATTATTTTTTCTGTTATTTCAATTAATTTATATACGTCTTCATAGGATGTATACAGAGCAATTGGTGCCAGTCGAATTACATTAGGTTCTCTAAAGTCAGGAATTACTCCATTGTTTTTAAGAGCACTATTTATTCTATAAGCATCGTCATGAATTAAGCAAACATGCCCTCCTCTTTTCTCATCCTCTCTTGGATTGCCCACTCTAAAACCGTATTTTGATAATTTTTCATCTATTAGATACATTAGGTAAGCTGTAATTTGTAATGATTTCTTTCTTATCTTATCCATTCCTGCTTCTTTATACATATTTAATGTTCCTTCTATAGGTGCCATAGATAATAGATTAGGAGTACCTGTTTGCCAGCCTTTGGCAGTTTTATCCTGATCGAACTCGTGATTTAATTGAAATTGAGTTTTATCGTTATTTCCAAACCATCCTGCTAAACCTGCATGCTTATTAAAATGTTTTTTGTTTATAAACAGACCAGCAGTTGCTCCAGGACCTCCCGATAAATATTTATAGTTGCACCATATTGCAAAATCCGGATCAATATCCTTAAAGTCATGGGATATCGCCCCTATTGAATGACATAAATCCCAGCCTATATATATTCCTCTTTCTTTAGCAGCATTAGTTATTTTCTTCATATCTAACAATTGAGAACTTCTATATAATACGGATGGCAATAATACTAAAGCAACATCATCAGTCATAGCGTCAATAACTGTATCTTCATCTATCATTACTCCATCTTTGCTTTTAACTACCTTCAGTGCATCTTCAACCTTTAGTCCTTTTAGTCGTATTTGACTGTCTACAGCATATCTGTCAGTAGGAAAATTCAAGTCGTCAACCAATATTTTATATCTGTCTTTTGTTGGTTTATAAAATGTCGAAATTGCCTGATGTACATTCATAGTAGTACTACCTACAACAGCTATTTCATTAGCATCTGCATTCAATAAAGGCGCTATTTTTCCAGCCAAATACTCTGAATAATTCAGATATTTTCCATCCTCGGTACCCCATATATTGATTGCTTCCTTTTTCCATACATTCAACATATTTAATAGTGAATTTTCAGCATCTTTAGAGCATAATCCTAAAGAGTTGCCGTCCATAAAAATTTGGCCTTCCTTGACATAGAACCTATCTCTGAAACTTTTTAATTCATCTTCCTGATCCATTTTCTTAGCATAATCCAGAGTTAATTCAAATTTTCTTTTTGACATATTATCTCCTCCTATTTTGTTTTTATTTTTTTTATTTCATACTTTAATACATAGTATAGTAAAGCTACTGTACCAGCTAAAGATGCAATAGCTAGTGTTGACATACTCAAATTCCAGCCCTTAACTTCCATTATTTGAGTTGTTATAGGCGGTCCTATAAAAGTACCTATATAATAAAATAAATATAAAATTGACAAACTGTATCCTAATAACGCAGGTCTTTTTACCGTTCTTTGAAGGGTTATGTTTATAGATGTTGAATTCATGCTTAAAGCTGCTGATAATAAAAATACCTGAGCCAGCAATAAATTTTTTGTTATCCTTGTTACGAAAAAAGTAGCCAATACTGTTACTATATTTGACATAAACGCCAATGTTCCGGGTTTGCCCGTTTTATCAATTATAATTCCTGCTAATAATCCAAAAGGAATTCCAAACAGACCAAACAAACTGCTATAATAATTAGCCTTATCTGTATTCAAGAAATATATATCTTTAAATATATTTGGGTAAATGGCAAGAAAAGTGAATAATACCAAAGACATACAACCAATTGCAAAAGATAATATCCAAATATTTTTATCAGATGAAGCTTCCTTCAAAGTAGCATCACCTTCCTTGTCTGAATCATCCTTGACATCTTGAAAAAATAGCTTGTACAAAAATGTTATAATACCTGCGAGTATTGCTGTAATTACCCATACAGATTTTAATCCTAGACTTTCATAAATGGGTCTGTATATATTCATAGCTACCATAGATGCAAAAGCTGAAAAAGTTCCAAATATCCCTATGGCCGTCCCCTGTCCTCCATCTTTAAACCAGTCATTTATGAAAATAATACCCACAATGTTTATCATAGAAAAAGATACTCCTTCTATAATTCTGCTTATGAGCAAAACTGCATATGAATTAGCAAATATTCCTATGAAATTGCCTAAGAATAAACAAAACATAACAAATACACTGACTCTCTTTGCACCAAATTTGCTTATTAATCCTCCAGCCGGTATGGCTAAAAATAATGCAGAAAACGTAAACACAGACATCAATAATGATGTTTGAGTAGCGCTTATCCCAAGATCCATAGATATTTCACTGGATATAGGAACTATTTTTAATTGGCTCATTGAAAGTACAACAGCTCCTAAATATAATACTATAAACTTAAACCACTTATTATATTCCTTTGATTTGTCTCTTCTCAACATATATCACCATACACCTCCTCAAAATTTCTAATTATTTAATTATGCATTTATTATATTATTTACAAAGAGTTAATTATATAGAAAATAGTATTAAATAGCTAAAATTATATACTTTCTGAATTTTAAATCATATATTTTACTTCATTTTGAAAATACGTCTTTATTTCATATATTGTTCAATTTTAATTTACAATTACCATTATTTTTTTAAGAAACTTTTAAGGTTAAACCTTCAAAATAATAACAAGTAAAACAAATAAATGAGGTGAAAGTAATGCATGATAATATAATTTACTCTATAGTTGTTCCTCTATATAATGAAGAACTTGTAATTAATGAAAGCTATAAAAGATTAAAAGAAGTAATGAATACTACCCACGAAAATTACGAAATCATATTTATAAATGATGGAAGTATAGATAAAACTCGCCAATTAACAGAAGAATTATGCTTAAATGATAAGAACTTGAAACTTATTAATTTTTCCAGAAATTTTGGTCATCAATGTGCAATAACTGCTGGAATGGAAAATGCATCTGGAGAAGCTATAATAGTTATCGACGCTGACCTTCAAGATCCACCTGAGGTAATGCTCGAGATGATAAAAAAATGGAAACAGGGTTACGATGTTGTATATGGGAAAAGGGCTAAAAGAGAAGGTGAATCTTTTTTTAAAAAATTTACAGCCAGGTCCTTTTACAGATTACTAAAAAATGTGACTAGTATAGATATTCCAGTTGACACCGGTGATTTTAGACTTATAGACAGGAAGGTGTGTAATACACTAAACTCTCTTCCAGAAAGAAACAGATATGTCCGTGGGCTTGTAAGCTGGGTTGGATACAAACAAACCTTTGTTGAATTTGTAAGGCATGAAAGATTTGCAGGTGACAGTAAATATCCTCTTAAAAAAATGTTAAAGCTTGCTTTTGATGGTATAACGTCTTTTTCATATAAACCCCTTATTATATCTAGTTACTTAGGAGGTATTTCACTTACAATAGGATTTATATCAATTATAGTAAATATAATAAATAATGTTTTGTCTAAAACAAATATACTTAATATAGGATTTGCTATATCAATAGACTTTATAATGTTTGGCTTTCTATTAAGCTGTATGGGTATAATCGGGCAATATCTTGGAAGAATTTTCGATGAAAGCAAAGCAAGACCTAATTATATAATTGAAAATATAGTAACCAGCAGAAAGGATGATGATTAAACATGGAACAGCTAATTAAAAGTATAGATTATATCTTTAATGGTAAACTCAAATTATTAACTAGATTTTCAACTACTGGTGTTATAAATACATTAATAGATTTCTTAGTTTTTACTATATGTAACAGCGTCTTTAATATATATTATACAATAAGCCAGGTTATAGGTTACAGCTTTGGAGTTATAAACAGTTTTATATTTAATAAAAAATGGACATTTGAAAAAAACAGTTCAAATAAAAGAATATCACATGAATTAACTCAGTTTATTGCTGTCAATCTAATTTCACTTATTATAACACTATTTTTAATAAAGTATTTAGTTAGTTATTTTAACTTAAATGTGTATGTAGCTAAAATAATCGTAACATTAATAGCGCAAGTTATAAATTTTATATTATATAAATTTTGGGTATTCAATTAGGGAGGAAAACTATGAAAAAAATAAGCTTTACGAAAGAACGGCTCTCAATAGGAATTGTAATTTTAATATCAGCGGTATTAAATTTTGGTAACTTAGCAATAGAAGGCTATGGAAATGAATATTATGCTGCTGGTGTAAAAAGTATGCTCATGAATTTTAGTAATTTTTTCTTTGTATCATTTGATCCAGCTGGATTTGTATCCATTGACAAGCCACCTTTAGGTTTTTGGATACAGACAATATCCGCAAAAATATTTGGATTTAGCGGGTGGAGTATACTACTTCCTCAAGCTCTTGCGGGTGTTATATCCGTTGCCCTCGTATATTATATAGTTAAAAGATCCTTTGGACACATGGCCGGCTTAATTTCAGCTATATGCCTTACTATAACACCAGTTTTTGTGGCAACAAGCAGAAATAACACTATAGACAATCTATTAATAGTTACACTACTTGTTTCCTGCTTATTTTTATCTAAGGCAGCAGAAAAAGGTAAATTTAAATATCTCCTTATAAGTCTTGCACTTGTAGGCATAGGTTTTAACATAAAAATGCTTCAAGCTTATATGATAGTTCCTGCACTTTATATAACATACTTAATTTCCACAGCTGCCTCATTGAAGAAAAGAATAAAACACCTTGTTATAAGCACAGTAGTTCTTGTTGTAATATCTTTTTCCTGGGCAATTGCAGTTGATTTAGTTCCGACATCCAACAGACCATTTGTCGGGAGCAGCACAAATAATACTGTTATGGAACTTATATCCGGTCATAATGGCCTTGAAAGATTAGCTAGTTCAGGTGGCGGCATGAATGGTGGAGGTTTTCAAGGTAAAAGTTCTCGTGATAATCCTAATAATTCAAGGAACAGTTCTAAAAACGGTAATTTTCAAGGTATGGGTATGACTCCTCCATCAGGTTCAGGTGGTAATAAAAATAATGCTAAACAAAACGGAAATGTTTCTAATAATAGTACTAATAAAACAAACCGGTCACAACACAGCAAAAATGGTAGTTTCCCAAATGGAGGTGGCTTTGGTAAAACAGATTGGTCACAACGCAGCATGGATGGTAAATCTCCAAATGGCGGCGGCCCTGGTTCATCAAACGGACTTTCGGGAAATTTTGGAGGTCAAACACAAGCTGGAATTACAAGATTATTCTCCAAGAATATTTTGTCTGATCAAATAGTGTGGTTCCTGCCTCTATCACTTTTAGGATTTATAGCAGCTGCAATAGTTCAAAAGCTGAAAGCTCCTTTTGATAACAGGCAAAAGCTGGATTTAATATTATGGTTTACATGGCTCGTGCCGGAATTTATATATTTCAGCTTCACAAAAGGTTTATTCCACCAATACTATTTATCAATGCTAGCTGCACCAATTGCTGCATTGTCCGGAATAGGAATTACTGCAATGTGGAAGCTCTACAAACAAGGCGGAATTAAGGCTTATATACTGCCTATAGCATTTATTGTAGAAGGCTTAATGCATCTATTAATGTTATCCTACTTTGCTTCAAGCATATCTTCTACTATAAAATATATAATAATAGCAGCTTTAGTTCTATGCTTTGCATCCGCAGTACTGCTTATATTGTATCGCACAATAAAAAAGGAGAATTCAGGCAATGGGAAAAATTCTTCAAGTTTTGCCAAGATATTTACAGCAACTGCGCTTATAGGGATTTTGACCACACCTGCAATTGGTTCTGCTGCTACTTTAACTCATGGTGTAAGTGGAAATATGCCTGCCGCAGGATTAGAACTTTTAACAAAAAGCAGATCAAGCAACTTTATGGCAATGGGAAGTCAAAGCAATAATAGAGATCAAAAGCTTATAAAATTCCTAGACAATCATGTTACAAATGAAAAATATGCACTTGTTGTATCAAGTTCCGCCTCTGCAGAAGGTATAATAATTGAAAGTGGCAAGAGTGTTATGGCTCTCGGGGGATTCTCCGGATCTGATAAGATACTAACCTTAGCTCAATTTAAAGAGATGGTTAAAAAGGGAGAAGTAAGATATGTATTGACAGGCAGCATGGGAGGAAGAGACTCAAATGAGATAATGAACTGGATTAAGAAAAACGGAAAAACAGTTTCTGAAAGTGAGTGGAAGGAAAATACTACAAAAAATCAATCAAATGATAAGCATTCCGGATTTGGTAAAATGAACACAAATGAAACACTTTATGATCTTAAAGGTACTGCAAAATAAACTATAAATAGGGTGTCTAATTCAAAGGACGCCCTGTTATTATATTATTTACACAGAAGTTTAATATAACGTCAAAAAGCTTAGATTGCTCATCTCTTTTATAATAACAATGAGATGCTCCATTTATATAAACCAAACTGGCATTATTACCTATTAAATTCTCCAGTTTTATTGAATAAACTGGTGATACAGATTCATCACAAGTTCCATGAATTATAAGAACATTTTGATTTATTTTTTCAGCATAATCAAATATGTTATAGTTAAAAATATCATCAATTGTATCCTTCCCCAAAAAATATCCGTCAAAATTTACAGTCCCGTACTTATTAATTTCATCTAATTTTTCTCCTATTATTTGTGACACTATAAGATCATACATATTTACCGCAGGACTTATTAAAATAGTATTTTTAATAAGCGTATTTGAGGATGACACTATTAATGCTATAGCTCCCCCCATACTAAATCCAATTACATTTATATTATTAGCATCTACAAAACTCAAATTAGTACTAAACTTTAATATATCATTAAAGTCCTGAATCTCGGTAGACATTGTCATATCTTTAAACTCGCCATCACTTTCACCATTTCCCGTAAAATCAAATCTTATAGAAACTATATCCTTTCTTTCAAGCATTTTAGCTATTTTTGCAAACATTCCATGTGTTTCAAGTTTATGCCCTGTGAAACCATGACAGTAAATAAGACATGGGAATTTTCCGGATTTGTCCGGCCTATTTATAACTCCTCTTATTATAAATCCACGTTCATTTTCTACTTCAAAACTTTTAAACATACTTGTAACCTCCAATTCCTATCTACAAACAATAATACAACTATAAGTTAAAATTTGCACATATTATATATACTTACACATTTATACTCAGTTACCTCTAGTTTAATATGGTTGTCCATAACCACATTTGTTATAATAACACCCATGAGCACTTAAACAATAAAACATGCCGAATCTCCTTTATGGAGTACGGGGAATTTATTTTGGGGTGAATCTTAATTTTTAAGTAGGGTACCTCTAACCCAAACCCGTCAACTAACCTCGAAGGCAAGATGGAGGGATATAATTAATGCTAAAATTTAAAAGCATAGGAACTTTACTTGTTGGTGTATCTTTATCATTATTTGCTTTTACACCTGTACAAGCTGCCAGCTATAAAGTTACACAAGGTGATTCTTTATTTACTATAGGTAAACTTTTTTATACAAACTCTAATGATTTGATGAAAAATAATAATCTTAAAAATTCGAACGTATATCCGGGTCAGACGCTAAATGTGCCTGCAGATATTTACACAGTAAAAAATGGAGATTCTCTATACTTTATAGCAAAAAAATATGGAATTACAACAGATCAGCTAAAAAAAGCAAATGATAAATGGGACAACACGATTTATTCAGGCCAAAAATTAAATGTGCCTGCAGCAAATACAAGTTATGATAATAATGTACAAGCTGTCAGCACAACAAAAAATTCTAATACTAATTCTGTAATTTCATACAATAATAATGATTTGGACCTTTTAGCCAGACTTGTTATGTCTGAATCTCAGGGACAACCCTATAAAGCTGAAGTTGGTGTCGCCGCTGTCGTTGTAAACAGAGTCAAGAGCAGTGAATTTCCAAATTCCATAAGCTCAGTTATATATCAGAAATCTGACAACTACTATCAATTTACTCCAGTTCAAAATGGATGGATTAATAAAGCAGCCTCAGATGAAGCAAAAAAAGCAGCCTTAGATGCCCTTCAAGGATATGATCCTACAAATGGAGCAATATATTATTTTGATGACAGTGCAACTAATTCATGGCTTTGGTCAAGACCTATAACTTTAAGAAGTGGTAAAATGGTATTTACACATTAATTAAAGCAGAGGAGCTCATATTCTCCTCTGCCCTATTTATTTAAATAAAAAATTAGTAGTGTCTTTTTTAATTTTAACTTTAGTTGCGCCATCTATAGTTTATCAATCTATAATCTTAAATTCATCACTTTTTAATCTTTAGCTCACTTTTATTATATGAAAATATACAATATTGGTGATAATTATTTAATTGTAATTCTTACCACTTCCTCTATGGACATAAGTTCATTTATAACTTTTTTATCTTTTTCATGTCTTGACAAAAATATGCTAAATGTCCCCTTCTTATACTCAGACTCAACATCATAATCGGCCTTAGACAAAAAATTGATATCCCTAATTTCAAAATTTTGATTTTTTAAGCAAGAATTTATCTTATTAATAATCTCTCCTTTATCTTTATATTTCACATCTATATTAAGTAAATCTCTTTTTTCTGAAAAAATTAATTCGACTCTTTTCAGTACAACAAGTGATATTACAGCTGCTACTGCCGATAATATACTCAAATTATAATATCCAAGACCTACCGCAAGTCCAATACATGCAACCACCCAGAGACTAGCTGCAGTTGTAAGTCCTGTTACAGATCCTTTTTCTCTTATTATAGTACCTGCACCGAGAAATCCAATTCCACTTATAACTTGTGCTCCAAGTCTTCCTATATCAACCTTCAAAGCACTTGATAATTGAGGATGTTCAAGTATTATACTTACAGTTTTATCCACATCACATACTTGTATCATAGATATAACACATGCTCCAAGACAAACTAAAATATGCGTTATAAAACCTGCTGGTCTATTTTTGTGTTCTCTTTCATATCCTATGATACCACCAATAAGAATAGCCAAAATTAATCTAATTATAGTTTCTTTAACACTCATATTAATTGCTCCTTATAAAATATGTCAGTTTCATTTCATTATAACAAAAATAATACTACTTTATAAATATTTTATCCACACCAAAATTCAAAAAATATATACTACAACTATTATATTCTGAACTATAAAATTAGGGTATCCATATACCTATTTTTAGCTAAAAAAGGGGTATGGAATACAAATAAATCAGAAGATTCATTTATACTCTATACCCTTTAATTATATAATTATGATAAACATTAACTCACTATTTCATATTTTGTTCATAAGCTTCTATCATCTTTTTTGTCATCTGGCCTCCTACGGAACCATTTTGTCTAGAAGTAAGATCTCCATTATATCCTTCTTTTAAATTAACTCCAACTTCTCTTGCTGCCTCCATCTTAAATTTACTTAAACCTTCCTTAGCCTGTGGAACTAATACTTTATTTCCTCTACTTGCCATAATTATTTCCTCCTTTTAAATTATCAAGTTATTTTGTTTACACTAGAAGTTTGTGTATTTTTTATATTATTACTCTATTTAATTAAAGGAAACGTATACAGCTTTTACTTTAAAACGTTCTTTTTTACATTGTTTGATTTAAAATCAACTTTAATATTTTCTAAATCATTATTTAATAATTCTTCATCATACTTTTCTTCAATTTCAAACTGCAATTTTAAAAATTCACTAAAATTATCCTGATTTACCCTTTTGCTAAATTCTTTTTTTGCATCCCTCTTTGCTAGCCTGTTTACCAATTCTCTATAGAAAACATTTTCATCATAGGACCTAATTTTAGATTCAACTTCTCTATCGAATTTATTGGTTGGGCAAAATACCTTGTACTCATTACTGTAATCTACATATTCCCTGTAGCCAAAATCGCTACAAAAAGAATATATGTAATTTTCCATATTTTCATACTCTGTCTCTCTTTCAGAAGGAATATTAAAATCATTAATAATGGTGTTTCCAAGGTACACCAACTCCATAAGTATTTTAAATTGTTCCTTAGTAAAATCAATTTTCATTTTTATCACCTTCTAAAAAATATAATATAATTCACCATATTTTTATTATAACAAATTTTCTTCAATTTTTGTATTATAATAAATTTATTTTAAATTTATATAAACTATTTTTATCATAAATACACATCAATTTTTATTTTAATTATATAAAATAAAAAAATGTATAGTTGATATTCAAAATAGCTTAGGTGTAAAATATCTCTATAAGTATTTACACTCAAACAAAAACATATGAAATAGGGAGGATTAACTTTTGAATCCAATAGCATTTTCAATTTTAGGGTTAGATATAAGATGGTACGGAATTTTTATTGCAGCAGGAATATTAATAGGAATTTTTATTGCAGAATACACATGTAAAGTAAGAAATTTAAGCTACGATATTCTTTTGGATATAGTTCTAATTTCTTTACCCATTAGCATAATAGGCGCGAGAGCATATTATGTTCTATTTAATCTTAAAGATTACGATAGTTTAATTTCAGCAATAAATATAAGACGGGGCGGTCTCGCTATTCATGGAGGCCTCTTATTTGGACTTACAACAGCCTTACTTTATTGTAAATATAGAAAAATCAATTTTTTAGAGTATGCAGATACAGCCGCCCCATCAATAATACTTGCTCAAGCTCTTGGAAGATGGGGAAACTTCTTCAACGGTGAAGCACACGGCAAAATTGTATCCTATAATTTTATAAGTCATTTTCCAGCTTTCATACAACACGGTATGTTCATTGATGGGAACTATTATAATCCAACATTTTTATATGAATCAATATGGAATATACTAGTATTTATTATTCTTATACAATTAATAAAAAAATTCAAAAATCGTGGTCTGATATTATTTAGTTATATAGGATTATATTCAATAGGAAGATTCTTTGTAGAAGGTATGAGAACAGATAGCCTTCTTTTAGGTTCAATTAGAATGGCACAACTTGTAAGTTTTATTGGAATTATCATCTGGGTAATCTTTCTAATATATACATATAAGAAAAATGGATTTCAAAAAAACTATAGGGTTTACAAGTAAAAGCTTAACTTATGCGCAGACCGGGATTTCTAAAATTAAGGCACATTAAAAAATTTTGTAGTAAGTCTTAGCGAAGCATTCTTAAAAATCTTAGTGAATTTTATATGTTTGAACAAAGTGAGTTTATAAAATCCGCTTAGATTTTTTTAAGCGCAAGCTTAGACTTACTAGAAATTTTTTACGTGACGTATTTTGGAAATCCCAGCTGGAGCATAAGTTAAGTTTTTAATTACAAATCCTACAAGTTAAAACAAGCTTGAAAAAAAGCTTTTTATAGAATTCATGAGTTTAGTAAAAAATCCTTGAGCCTCATCACTTGTCATAACATTTTTAAGCTTATCTGTAACACTATTTAATTGTCCTTTTAAATCTGAAAAACTCAAGTTAAGTCCATTTATTTTATTCATGAGGTCCGTTATTTTATTAATATCATCTGAACCAAGATTTACATTATAATTATTAGTTACATTTTCAACTATTTTCTTTACTTCATCAGAATCCTTAGGTTTGTCCTTAATAACCTCAGTTTTTATATCATTCATAAGTCCTGCTGCTTTATCTTTTCCTATTTTATCACCAATCTCACCTGTAGTTACAAGTTCATCATTTGCAACCTTCTTTTTATCTTCATCTATCTTAGTGCCATTACTGCTGTTTTCAAATCCTTTAAGTATCCCTGTAAGTGCTGCTGTTCCCGATACATTAAAAGGAGCTGCGGCTTTTACATTTGCATTCTTTATCCCTGCCGTAATCAATGCATTTTTTATCATATTACTGTTGACCCAGTATATATTATGTGTTGATACGTTGAGTCCACCACTTGAAGTTGGTTCTACATATGCACACGATATTGATTTTGTACCTATTTGGCTGCTGCTTGCAGTATCTCCTAAATATTTCTTTTCTTCATCAATATTTACTTGTATTACATTTGCTTCATCTTTGTTAACATTAAAATATTTAAGCATATCACTCTTCTGTGATTCTGTAAGGTCTCCACCTAAAGTAACAACTTTGTATGCATCTGCATGGACTATATTTCCTGGTACAAGTAACATGGACAACATCATAAATGCTGCCAATAATTTACTCATTAACAATCTAATTTTCATATTTAAAACTTCCTTTCTTATTTTAAATATTGTAAATTTATATCATTAATATAATATACACTACATTAGGCAATAAAAAAAGTCCCAAAATAAATATGTATCAAAAACTTTAAAAATTGTAAGTATATTATCTTTTTTTAAGTCAATATTAAAAATATGGGTATCAAAATTTAAATATTCAAGAAGGTAAAATGCAATGTCAGATGAGTTACTTTTTCAACAAATATATAATAAAGCATATACAATTGCCAATAAATATAGAACTGAATCTATATATTCTGTTCCAATAGCACTTCAACTAATAAATTTTTTTGGGAAAGAGAATATTAAATGGTTCTATAAGATATGTAATAGAATCCAGAAACAATATAATTAAAAAGACTATTGCACTAAGAAAGTTTATCTAATACTTACTAAATCTTAATGCAATAGTCTCTTTGTTATTTTATCTTACTACTATAATCCCTTCTCGTAAGCTTCAATCATCTTTTTAACCATTTGGCCTCCAACAGAGCCATTTTGTCTTGAAGTCAAATCACCATTATATCCATTTTTCAGATCAACTCCAACTTCTTTTGCTGATTCCATTTTGAATCTGTTTAATGCTTCCTTAGCTTCTGGCACCACTAATTTATTAGTATTACGTGACATTTTTAATTCCTCCTTTTAAAATTTATATTTTGTAATAACTTATTGTAATAGTAGTTTGTACGTTTATTAAAAAAATACTCAGGAAATTACTTATCATTAATACATATTTGTCCAATCTTTAATTTTTAATTTAAAATCATGCTGCCTTTCTTTCATTTTTCTGTAATTTTACATTATAAACAATAGATGCTATTAAACCAATGATTCCAATTATAAATGCTGCAAATACAGCTCTTGAAAATCCAATAAATAGTGCAGTGCTCTTACTTGCACCCTTTAGCAAAACTACTGTTTTCTCTGCTGACTGAATTCCACCTAATAAAGAAGATCCTATACTAGCTGCTATCTGCATTGAAGTATTTACAATTGCTACACCATGTGCATTCATGTTTGGTTCTAAAGTTGCTAGTGCTGAAGTCTGTGCTGGAGACATCGTAAAAGCAAGTCCCTGATAAATAATAATATGAAATATGACAATAAACAAGAGTTTAGTAGATGAATTACAACACGAAAGTGAAAAAAGTGCAATTGCCGTTACAATAAATCCTGCTGGAAGCATTATTCTTACACCATACTTATCTAATATTTTACCGCTAATATTAGTAGACATGGCATTTAATAATATACCTGGAAGAAGCACCAGAGCAGAAATCATACTAGAACAGTAGAAAGCTCCTTGTAAAAAAGACGGCATAACAGTATTTAAAGAAAAGTTAATTAACATAGCTACAAAAACCATCACAACACCTAATGTAAATCTTGTGTTAAAAAATGGTTTAAAGTTTAATAAGGGTTCTTCTAATCCTTTTTGACGATACACAAATGTCGCTATAATTAAAATACCTATTATTATGCAAGCTATTCCTATAAAATGAGAACTCATAACACAGCTAATTCCATATAAAAGTGCAGCAAGTCCAAGTGTAGACAAAATTACGGATATAATATCAAGATGTGGTCTTGTAAGTTCTGCAATATTATCCAGTACAAAAACTCCAAGGATAATAGAAATTATAACAAGTGCAATAAAAAGTATAAAGACCGCCTTCCATTGAAAAAACTGTATAATAATACCAGATATGCTTGGGGCAAATGCAGGTCCAAGTGTAATACCGCAGACACACAGCGCCATTGCCATTCCAATCTTATTACGTGGTGCAATAATCAAAACAGAATTCATCATAATCGGAATCATCATTCCTGTACCAACTGCCTGTATCATTCTAGATACCAATAATATAGGAAAATCAGAAGCAATAAAACATCCAATACTTCCTATAAAAATAATACCCAATGCTCCTAAAAACAGTTTTCTTGTTGATATACTTTGATATAAAAAAGCTGTAACAGGAACCATAACAGATGTTACAAGCATATATCCAGTTATTAACCATTGAACCGTTGCAGATGAAACAGCCATATCATGTGCAATAGGAATCAATGCCACATTTAAAATGGTTTCATTAAATGTAGCTACAAATGCACTAAAAACCAGTACACCTACGCTTATCCATGGATTTTTCTTTTTTGTTTCCTTCAAAATAATTGCCTCCTCGATTGAAAATAATTTTGAAAAATTGTTGGCCTAGCCAACATTAAAAATATCACTAATTATTAAAAATGTCAATATAAAATCTAAAAACCCAGGTTTACAAAGTATAAACTTGGGTTTATAATAATATAATAATAGGAAATATTGTTTTAACACCAACAATTTTGAGGAAGGTTTTATTATGAATATCTTGAAGGAAATATCATTATTACATCGTAAAATGGATATGGTTTTAAATCTTCGTATAAAAAAATATGGACTTTCTATTTCTCAATACATATTTCTTCAATGTATATATGACACAGGAGAAATGACTCAAATTGATTTATGTAAAAACCTTGATTTAGATAAAAGCACAGTTGCTAAATCTTTAGCCAGACTTGAGAAAAATGGATTAGTTAGTAAAAAAGTTAATCCCGCAGATATACGTTCAGTTCTGGTTTCTCTTACTCCATCAGCAAATGCTCTTATTCCTGAAATACAAAAAATATGTAATAAATGGATAGATGATGTCACTTCAGATATGACGGAAATAGAAAAAGATGTCTTTTTAAAATTAATCTGTAAGGCATCTAATAGAGCATGTAAATTATATGAACAATCTACTTATTCATCTCTTGACTTTGAATGATTATATGCATTGTCTTTATCTGATATTAAAACATCATCTTCAAGCTTATTATCCTTTATATCTGTAATTTCAGATTGAGTCAACAATTCCAAACACCTAGATACTTTGTTATTGACTATTTTCACTGATAATAATAAGATTACCATTCCACCATATATTGCAATTGGCTCAAATATACCAGGAAGCAGCTGTGAAGATAGTAGTTGTGTGATAACAGTATACGCTGGGTATCCCTGAGCAACATATTGTTTTACAGTTTCGGAAAACAAATAAACATTATTTGAAATAGATGCCACCATAAGAATTGCAACAATTGCAGCTGCAAGATTCAAACTTTTTGAAAGAGACCATTTTTTTGATTTCCTCGATTCATTCTTTTTTTTAATTTTCATAATAAAAATCTCCAATTCTGTATTTTAATTTTAGGTTTATTGATTTATAATTTCTTTTGAAACCCAATCTATTTATTAAGTATATTACCCAAAGATTGTTTCATTGAGATGGCAATATTGTTAACAATTTATTACTATTACATTTTATAAATTTAAGATATAACTAATAATATATTTTTATCCTTAAGATTGCACCCATGCTGGGCGCACACAAAAAATGACTTTATTTTTACATAAAGTCATTTTCGTTTCGACAAAAATTAGGGGAATATTAATTTATAGAGAAACATTTTTTATTCACATTTCATCTACTTTATTATTATATGGTTTTATTTTTAATTTATTCACAAGTGCTTTGTTTTTTAATATATTTTTAAATATAAAATATCCAATCACCATAACAAAAAGCTCTCCTATCGCTTGCATAAAAAATGTATATAAAAAAGGTGTTTTATATAAAATATAAAGTTCCAGGTCAACAAAAATTGTTCCAAAAACAGGCCATATAATTGCAACAGCCATATTCTTTGTTTTCCACATTGCATACGTTGCTAAAAGTGTCGCAAAACTTCCAACAAAAACATCAACTATACTAAAGCTATAGAAATTAGCAATCGCACATCCAAGTGTAAGTGAAATTATATAAAATGGATCTACAAATGCTAAAAAGTTTAAAATTTCACTTATCCTAAATCCTATAGGTCCAAAGTAAGAAAATTGCCCCAGTGCAATAGTTGAAACTATGTATAGTGCAGCAACTAAAGATATTTTCACAAGTTTACTAGTCTTATTCACTTAATTTGCCTCCAACTCCATCTAAATCTGAATTACATCTTATATCTATATCATCTAATACCTCAACTCTATCGTAATAACTTGTTTGAATTAATTTGAAAAGTTCACTTTCATAAAACTTTTCTATAAGGGAATTATTTCTCTTTACTTTTGTAGTATTTTCGCAGAATATATTTATTGTAACACGTTCAAAATAATCCAATGCTAAATATAAATCCTTTCTAAGTCCTTCTACAGTTTGATTTTCCATACCAAATAATAAGTTTACCCAATCAAAATTTTCAAAGTTGCATGCTCTTCTATTTCCAATGCCTTTATTCAATACGTTCTCCCTATATTTTATATTAAAGCTCTCAGCCCCAACTATAAATTTCAAATCTGTAGGTGCAAAATATTTTCTAAATAAATTTATATCATTTTCATACTTTACATGGCTTTCCATAATAAGTTGTTTTATGTTTTTATTCCTACATAATTTTATGAGTTCAAATATAGTTGCAACATCTAATTCACTTGCACTTCCAGAGTTCATCACTTGAAGAACTCCATATTTTCCAGTAACCTTTGAAAGTATTTCATGATTCAATTTATGATTTCGAAATGCACTTACATCTCGATCTAGATGATAATCACAAAACACACACCTTCCCCAACAACACCCGCTTCCTCTGAGAAGCACCACTTCTCTTGGCAGCCTCTTAATCACTTCTCCATATCTCTTTAATTTAGGTAAATTCTCCATATTTCCTCCCGATATTGTATGATTAAATTTTAAAATACATCAATATAAAATATATAAAACAAGACATGGAACTACCCTGATATGTAAAATAGATTTTTAACACAAAATAAAAAGGCAGTAAAATTACCACCTTTGAATTACAAAATAGACTATTTTCATAGTCAATCCATAGTTTTATTTATAGACAGGATGGTTCCGAACTGTCATTTATGTAATTTTATATATTATAGAACCAAGTAGTAACTCATTTTACACTATCCAATTTAAATAGTTACATATTTAATATTATTTTGATTTTGCTCTATTAGCTTTTTTAAGTCTTCAAAAGAGATCCAAACCGTTGCAGTATTATCATTAGGATGAACTCCAAGCTTATCTTTACCTATAAGAGTCTTATCAAATACTACTTCTACGGAGGCATTTATATCATTTATTACTCCAAGTGGTGTTACTTCCCCTTTCTTAAGCTTCAAATATTTATCAAGTCTTTCAGCTGATGCAAAACTAAGCCTTGTGGAACCCAATTGCTTTTGAAGACTTTTTAAATCAGCTTTCTTATCTTTATCTAAAACTACAAGAAAATGTCTTTTACCTTTTTCATCTCTAAGAAATAAATTTTTACATACATCTCCTTTGTCAGTAATCCCCAAATCATCCATTTCCTCTATTGTAAAAACAGCCGGATGGTTTGTAACTTCATATTTAATATTTAATTCATTTAATTTCTCAAAAACTTTTTCTTGCTCACTCATTAATATTTCCTCCTATTATTTAAAATTATATTTAAATTAATCGATAATGTAAATTTGTCATCTTATATTCAAATTTTATGTATATATTTCCGTATAAAATATAGGGTTTGTAATTCCAAGCTTAGGTTATACGTAAGCTTTCATTTATAAACCCTATACCTATTTATAGGTTTTACAATACCTTGATTAGATATCCATTTTATATACATATTCGACACTTATAAAAAAAGACCTTCTTTAATTATATTTATTATTTCTAGCCAGTAGCTTTTCATTAATAACCAGCAGCAAAATTCATACTAATCACAAAACAAATTACTCAATAAGAATAAATACAGGTAATAGTATTAATTTTATTAGTAACACTTCTGATGTAATCATCCTATTGTTTCTTATATCGTCTTTTATATAGTTACGAATCTTTGATTAGCTGTTGATGATTTCCTTTATACTACAATAATTATTGTAAATTTAGATTTTTTATAAAATATTCGTTTATATTAATCCTCCTTATATTATATTGATTGACATTTAATTATTCAAATGGTAATATTGTGTTATGATATCATCGTAATACGAGGTACTTTAATTATGAATAAACAAATTATGAAAGGAAGTATCGATATACTTATTCTTATTTTAATAAACAAAAAGGATTTATATGGATATAAAATTTCAAAAATTATTAAAGAAAAAAGTAATATGACTTACTCTATGGGTGAAGGGACATTATATCCTGCTTTAAAAAGATTAGAGGGTAAAAATCTAATTAAATCCTATTGGCAGAATAACAATTCAACTTATAAGCGAAAATATTATTCAATCACACCATTAGGTAAAAAAATTCTACAAGAGAGTCTAAATGAGTGGAACAAAATAACCAAATTAATAAATAATTGTATGGAGGATTAACTAATCATGTTGGATTTTAAACAATTTGTAGAAGACATTATTGATAAAAGAGGTATTAATGAGAATGATAGTTTAGAATTAAAAGATGAAATCCTATCACATCTTTCATTACTAAAAGATGAATATTTAGAAAAAAGCTATAACGAAGAGGAAGCCATTAAATTGTCAATTAAAAATTTTGGTAATTCTAATTTGATAGGTAATAATCTGAAATCAAATCTTCCTTCTAAAAATAAATATTATAAATTTAACTTTAAGAATATGATTAAGCTTATTTGTAATATGATTTTACTTTATTTAATTCTTGTATTCTTTTTTGCATGCATTATAAGTAAAAATATAAATTCTAAATATTTCTCAATAGTAATTCCTTTTATACTAACTATTTTTTCTTTTTTATATATAAACATAAAAATAAATAATACTAAAAGTGCTATAAAAAGCATTATCATATGTAATATATCTTCATTTATAATCATAAAATTACTTTCAACTTTTATTTTATTTATTGCGGTAGTATTATTTGGTAGTCCATTTAATAGATCACTTTTATGGTCATTATTTTCGTATTTAATTATTCATATATTTATTTCATTTATGCCATTTGTTACATTTACTATATCTTCAATAATATTTACAAAATTATCTAATAAGATTATTTTTTCTAAAATTAGGAACATATATGAAACTAAACTTACTTCCGTTTTGTTTTTTTTCTTATCAATAGTATTATTAATAAGTTTTTACATGCTTCCAAATAGTAATTTAATACTAAAAGGAATATTAATGAATTTAACAAACTCAAAAATCATACAATTTCATAAAAATATATTATATTTGGTTGTTAATGAAAATATATTAATTCCTAATATTGGTTTAATCTTCTTATTATTTTTACTAATCAAGCTTTTTATGTTAATTTATAAAAAAGGTATTAAAAGCATATTTTAATTTGACTAACTTATTGTAAATATTATTAAAATATAAATGTTTTTAAGTATAAATATTACGAAGTGCACTGTAAATAAGCATACTAGAAATTAAAAATCTCAAAAAAAGTATTGGAGGAAATCAAATAATAAAAAATGTAAACCTGAGTATAGATGAAGGTGAAATTTTAGATTTATTAGGTGAAAATAAAGACCATTCATTTTTTCGAGTGGTCTTATTTCTGATATTTGTTCTTTTTGCAAGAAATCTGAGCCCATGGATTCCAAAGCAAATATTCATACAAGTATTTAGGATGTACTCCAAATTGGACACTAGAATTGATAATAGTAGTTTATAATCTTCTTATCAATTCCCATATCCATATCATGATCTCATGTGGAATAAATTTAGCTGCTATTCTATGAATGAAACATACTGGTCCTGGAGTTGATACCGGAAGTCCTATTCTACTGTCATTAAGTGCCATAGCTGCCACACTTTTTACTTTACTTGAAAATATGAAATTTCTTATCTTTCCTTCACCCTCACTATGTTTTGCCTTAGGAATAAATTCAGTATCCTTAATCCAGTAAGGACAAACTGCTGTTACATGTATACCTCTCGGAAGCAATTCTATTCTGAGTGCTCTGCTGTACCTGTAAAGAAATGCCTTGGTAGCTGCATATATGTTTAAATATTGAAAAGGCTGGAAGGCAGCTGTAGAACAGATTTCCATAATACGGCTTTTCTTTTTCATGTATGGTAATACCGCTATAGTGACATCAACAGCAGCACGACAATTTAAATCTATCATATTATCACTGTCCTGGCGGCTTATATCCTTATAACTCCCTATTTTACCGAAACCTGCTGAATTTACCAGCATATCTACCTGCGGTTTTCGAGTTTCCAAACATTCAATTAAATAATCAATACTTTCTTTTTTAGTAAGATCAAGAGATAAAATCTGAATTGGAATACTAACTCTGTCAGCCAATTCTTTAAGACGTTCTTCTCTTCTAGCAATAACCCAAATTTCACTGATATTTTCTTCTTTAGAAGCAATCTGACAAACAAACTCTTTACCAAGCCCACTTGAAGCACCAGTTACTATAGCAATTCCCATTTTAATCCTCCTCATGATTTATGGGTTTGTAATTCCAGGCTTACGTATAACTTAAGCTTTCATTTATAAACCCTATAAACACTTTTCTATGACTTTATATATTATTATACTCCTCTTATCTATTTGTATTAAAAAAACTCCAACTTAAGCTTAGTTGGAGTTTATTTGCAATATTTTAATATTAATCTAGAAGCGGTACTTTGTGAGATATTTAAATATCTAGCTACTTTATAAGAACTCTTATATATTTTTCTTGCTTTTTTTATAATTTCCGCTTTATAATTGTCCATAGTTTCATTCAAATCATATACTTCATATAGCATAGAATCAGTTTGTTCTATAATATCTATCTTTGTATTCTCCCCATCAATTTTAGGCAATTCTATAACATTACCAGATAAATTTTCTAAATCTTTTTTAGAAATTATATAATCAGGAAAAGGCGCGCCTATTACTGATATCTCCAAAAAATGCTCAAGTTCCCTTATATTTCCGGGCCAGTAATAATTACTTAGCACTGCTTTAGAATACTCAGATAATTTGATTCTAGTATCATATTTATTATTAAATAAATTTAAATAGTAGTTAAGAAGCACATCTATGTCTTCTCTTCTCTCCCTAAGAGGTGGAATTCTCACTACTCCAAGAGCCAATCTGTAATACAGATCTTCCCTGAACCTCCCTTTCTTTACTAATTGGAGCAAATCCTTATTTGTAGCTGCAATTATTCTGATATCTATTTTTTTTGGATGGATTGCTCCTACAGGAATATATGTTTTTTCTTGAACCAGCTGCAGCAATTTTGCCTGTACTGTAAAAGGAAGTTCTCCAATTTCATCTAAAAAAAGTGTACCTGAATTAGCCTGTTCTACAAGACCTTCTTTCCCACTTGAAGACGCCCCTGTAAAACTTCCTTTTTCATACCCAAATAGTTCTGATTCTATTAATTCCTCCGGTATGGTAGTACAATTTATAGTCACGAAAGGCCTATTCTTCCTTAAGCTTAAGTCATGTATCCTATTTGCCAGGAATGTTTTTCCTGTGCCTGATTCTCCAAGCAGCAGCAAATTTACATCTCTAATAGATAGTTTATCTATACTAACCAGCAGCTCTTTTATTTTTTCGCTTCTAAATTCCATTGAATTTACTGAGTTTGTGGTATTGAAATATTCATTCTTCTTTTTAAATTTTCTAACTTTACGGTTTATTGACTGAATTGAATTTTTAAGTTGGGTGGCTTCACTTATATCCCTGCAATTTTCAACTACATATATAACCTCATGGTTTTCATTTAATATGGGCTTAAGAGTATTTAATATGGTCTTTTCAGTTGCAGTATGCTGTTCAAAACTTATAGTCTCCTTTGATTCAATGACTCTGTGGACCATAACCCTGTCAACTAATCCTTGCTTTTCAAGAAAACTTGCATCTTTCCCTAATATATCTTTTCTATCAACACCATAGTGTTCTTCAAAAGCCCTATTGCAATAAATTGCAATTCCTTTTCCATCCGTGACAAAAATTTCATCAAAGGAGTTTTCCAGTACATATTCAAGAAATCCATTTGTTTTTCCATCCAATCTAATAATATAAACCTTACAGTCTGAACATTCAGTTACATATAATTTTCCTTGATCTATAATTCCAAGATAATCTTTAATGTTTTTTCCTTTAAGCTGCGAATTCTTTAAAATGCTTTCAGCTAAAGTATTAAAATCTCGAATTACTCCATTTAAATCTGTTATGATCAGTCCTGAAGAATAAATATTCAATACCAACAAATATCACTCCTTCGCAAATATATATAATTTCAAAAACAATTTAACATTCCAAATTAAAATATACCTTTTTTCTTCATATTTTCATATTCGTCTTCACTTAAATTAAATATTTCTTTATTGTGCTGTCCTAGTAACGGAGCTGGAAAATCAACGTTTCCAGGGGTTCCTGACAGCTTAATTGTTACTCCTTGAAATTTTGTTTTACCCATAGTTGGATGTTCAATTTCAACCATCATATTTCTCGCCTTTATCTGGGGCTGCTCAATAGCTTCTTTCATATCAAGTACAGGTCCACAGGGAAGTCCTGCACTATCAAAAAGCTCCTCTATATATTTTCTCTTTTTGGTAGACGCCCACTTTCTTATAACATTTTGTAAATCTCCCACATAATTTTTACATCTCAGATCATTAGTCTTAAATTTTGGATTCTCTAAAAGTTCTCTGTGTCCTATGGTTTCACAAAATATATTAAATAACTTATCATTGCCTACTCCAATAGCTACATATCCATCTTCTGCCTTAAAAATATCAAAAGGTGCAATAGAAGGATCTATATTCCCCTGTCTCTGAGGTATTTCACCTCCGACAGTGTAGTTAACAATTCCATTCTCAAGCAAACTGAAAATAGTGTCAAGCATGGCAACATCAATCTGCTGTCCCTTGCCTGTCTTTTCTCTTGAATAAAGTGCCATTAAAACCCCTAAACACAAAAATACTCCTGTTACATTATCTGCAATTGAGGGTCCAACCTTAGTTGGTGGTCCATCAGGAAATCCTGTCATATTTACCATTCCACCCATTGATTGTGCTACTATATCATAGCAAGGTCTATTTGAAAGTGGTCCTGTCTGCCCGAAACCAGAACTAGAGCCATATATGATTCGTGGATTTATTTTTTTAAGCGTATCATAATCTACTTTTAATTTTTTTGCCACCCCGCCTCTATAATTTTCGATAACAACATCTGCATCTTTCACCAGATCATAAAACATTTTAAGGGCCTCTTCATTCTTCAAATTCAGAGTTATTCCTTTTTTATTTCTATTTACAAAAGCAAAAAAACCGCTTTCACCACTTTTTTTATCAAAAGGCCCCCAAGTCCTGCATTGATCTCCACGGGGAGATTCAATTTTTAAAACTTGAGCCCCATGATCTGCCAACATCATTCCACAAAAAGGTCCGTTATAAGCATGGCACAATTCCAGTACCTTAATTCCATCAAGAGCTTTAGTCATTTTTATCCTTCCTTCTAAAATGATTTAAAATTTATAGGTTCACGATTTGCCTTATAAAGGCAAATCGTGATTTTTTTACAAGTATTATATATTATCAATCTAATTTAGAGGGCTTATCTTGAGGTCCTCTCTGAAATTCTTTCTCATACAAAACTACAGATTTTCATTATTCTCTTTATTCTCCTTGCTTTCCTTTCCAGCTGCTGAAAAAAGTAAACTTCCAGATTTATCACATGCAAGACCTAAAAATATTCCAATTAATATCGAAGGAATAATGTAAAGATTTCCTCCTGCAGCAAAGGTTGAAAAAGATCCGAAGAAAGCTCCAGGTATATAAGATAATATTTTTATCTTGCTCTGTATACACATAAGAAAAGTTATCGCAGTAGTTAGAAGTACAAAAACAGCTGTAGAATCAAATATACTACATAGTTTTATTGATATAAGCGCATATAAGGCTCCTGTCATAGTAGTGCAGATACAGGATTTTACAGCTTCTTTGCCTTTCTCAGGATTTGCAAAATAAGATGTACAGCCTGCAAATCCTCCCCATACCAATAAGTTTGCAAATCCTGCAACCAAGCCCCACAATCCACACAACAAAGCTGTCATAAGGCTTAATGAAAATATATAACTCATTAACTCACCTCATCATTCATAACAGTGTTTAACAACTACATTATGAGATTTTCTGCCCTCTTTCCATTTTACTTCTCCTGGAAGTATACAATCTTGAACAGGACAAACATTCATGCATAAATGGCAGCCTACACAGTTATCCTTTATAGTAGGTTTTCTTTTTTCACTATCCCAGTCTATAGCTTGATGTGATCCATCAGAGCAGGAAATATAGCATCTTCCACATCCAATACATTTATTCTCATCTATATGTGGCACTATCTGAAAATCACGATCCAATTCTTCCGCAGGGATTATCTTTGGAATAGCATTTCCAACTAATTCCGAAAGACTCTTTATACCTTTTTCCTCCATGAAATATCCAAGACCGCTTATCATATCTTCAACAATTCTGTAACCATACTGCATTACTGATGTAGTAACCTGTACATTTTCACAGCCTAAAAGTATAAACTCCAGTGCATCTCTCCAGGTTTCAATTCCTCCAATACCCGATACCGCTATATGTCTTATTTCACTATCTTGCTTTAGATTTGCTATAAATCTCAGAGCTATAGGTTTTATAGCTGCACCAGAATATCCGGATATAGAAGATTTTCCATCTACTACAGGCATTCCGGTATAATTTTCAAGGTCTATGTTTGTAATCGATTTCACTGTATTGATAGCAGAAATTCCTTTAGCCCCAGCTTTTACTGCTGCCCTTGCAGGTATCTCCATTGAGGTTATATTAGGTGTCATTTTAGCTATAACAGGAATTTTTGTACTCTCTACTACAGCCTTCGTATATTTATATACCAAATCAGGATTTGTGCCTACATCTGATCCCATAGAATGGGAAGTCATTTGTGGACATGAAAAATTGCATTCTATTAGATCTGCTCCAGCATCTGTAACATTTTTAGCCAGCGTTTTCCATTCATCGCTGTTTTCCCCCATAATACTAATTGCCATAATTTTATTAGGATACTTTTTTTTGAGTTTTCTTATATCCTCACAATTTTCCTCCATAGACTTTTCAGATATCTGCTCCATATTTTTAAAACCTGTCCATGCAGAAGTATTTCCGTTTATATCAAATCGTGGTGAACACTCATCTGCTATAAAAATACCAACAGTTTTGAAGAATACCCCTCCCCATCCTGCTTCAAAAGCTTTGGAAATCATCTCATAATTACCTGCAACGGGTGAAGAAGATAGGAAAAATGGATTTTCACAGTTTACTCCAAGGAAATTTATAGATAAATCTTTTTTCATGATTATCTTCCCTCCTTTTTAGAGACGTCGAAATATTCAATAATTTCATTTGCTGCCTCTTTTCCCTCTTTTACAGCTTGCACCACAGTAGCTCCGCCATTTTTAAAGTCTCCTGCAATAAAAACATTTTCCCCAAACTTAGTCTCTCTAAATCCCTTTTCACAGGTCTGGCCTATAGCAAATATAATCTCATCTGCTTTTATCTTCATTTCAGAATATCCATCTCTTGATTTACACTTTAGAGCCTCTACTTTTCCATCTTTTCCGAGGATCTCTTCAGGTGCAAATTCTGTAATTATTGGTATTCCCATATCTTGAGCATACTTAAGTTCAATAATGCCTGCTGGTGCCTCCTCAATACTTCTTCTGTATACTATAGTCACCTTTCCATCTGTAAGTTGCCTTGCAGTTGTAGCACAATCCAGTGAAACATCTCCAAGCCCTATAACTACAACATTATTTCCAAGTTTTATTTTTCCTCTATTTATTCTGGCATCTTCTAAAAATTCTAGTGCTCCTTTAACTCCTTTAAGATTACTTCCTTTAATTTCTGGGATCTTTGTTTTAGAAAGACCTATTCCTATAACTACAGCATCGAATTTTTTCGAAAGCTCATTTATTTCCTTAGGTTCCACATGTCTATTAAATACAATTTCTACTCCCAAGTCTGTCAAGCACTTAATATCCTGATTCACAACTTCCTGGGGAAGTCTGGATGGAGTTATCCCATGAGATAACATACCACCAGGTATACTCTTTTCTTCAAGAATAGTAACATTGTATCCTTCAAGCGCCATCTTTGCAGCACAAGCTATTGATGCGGGTCCGGAACCTATACAAACAATTTTTTCCTTTTTGGAGGCCTTACAGGGTTCTAAAATTTTCATATCATACAGTTTCTCATATCCAATAGCAAATTTCTGCAGATCTCCTATTTGTATAGGCTTGTCTATTCCTGTACGACTGCAGGCACTTTCACATAATTTATCATAGGGACATACCATGGCACAGGTGGCACCTAAAATATTATTTTTTCTTATAGTTTCAGCGGCACCCTTGAAGTTTTTAAATCGTATGGAGCGTATAAATTTACCAGGATCCGTTTTTGCCGGGCATTCTCTGCTGCAAGGTGCATCCTCGCAGAGCATACACCTCCCCGCTTCTTCTAAAGCTGCCCTAACATTATATTCTTTCTTGTACTGTTCTTCATAATCTAATTTAACCACTTCAGTCATACTTTTCCCTCCAATTATAATAAATATCTTTTCTTAAATTACAGTGCATTTTCCTCTTCTTAAGAACTCTCCTCTTCCTTCTTTTCCTGTATATTCTCCGTCTTCTGCAATAACTTCTCCTCTTGAAAGTGTCATAACTGGATAACCGCTTAATTCAAATCCTTCAAAAGGTGTATAATCAACATTTTCATGGAGCATGTTAACTGTTACCTTCATTTTTTTATCAGGATCATAAATAAACATATCTGCATCTGATCCTACAGCTATAGTTCCCTTCTTAGGATACATTCCATATATTTTTGCAGGATTTGAAGCTGTGACTTCAACTATCTTTTCGAAACTCAATCCATTTTTAGGACCATATGTTAACATAAGTGGCATTCTAAGTTCTATTCCTGGAGCTCCATTTGGTATTTTACTGAAATCATTTATACCCAATTCTTTCTGTTTCATAAAGAATGGACAGTGGTCTGTTGATACAGTTTGCAGATCTCCTTCTCTAACAGCCCTCCATAATTCACTCCAATTGGATTTATTCCTAATAGGTGGTGACATTACATATTTTGAACCTCCAAAATTCTCTTCATGGTAACATTCCTCAGAAAGGAGCAAATACTGTGGACATGTTTCTCCCATTACCGGAAGTCCTTTGGCTCTGGCTGCCCTGATTTCCTCTACAGATTCTTTACAGCTGCTATGAACAACCATGAGAGGAGCTTTTGCTATCTCTGAAAGAACAATTGCCCTGTTAGCTGCCTCTCCTTCAATTACAGCAGGTCTTGAAAGAGGATGATATTCCGGTCCTATTTTCCCTTCTTTTAAGAATTTTTCCGTCAAATATTTTATTACATAATAGTTCTCACAGTGTACTCCTATTATAGCTCCTTCATTAGATGCAGTTTTAAGTATTTTTATCAGATCATCATCTTCAACCCTCATATTATCATATACCATAAATACCTTGTAACTACTGTATCCTGCCTGCACCATTTTAGGTATCTCTTCGAGAGTTTTACCTTTTGTATCAGTTACTGCAATATGAATTCCATAATCAATGCAAGCTTTACCATCAGCTTTTTCTCTCCATATCTTAGCTGTATTTTCCAAGGTATCTCCAATAGGCTGAATTGCATAATCTATAACAGAAGTTGTTCCACCTACAGCAGCTGCCCTTGTTCCTGTTAAAAAATTATCACTGGAGAAGGTGCCTCCAAAAGGCATATCCAAATGTGTATGTGCATCAATTCCTCCCGGGAAAACATATTTTCCCTCTGCATCAATTACCTTTTTCGCATCTGAATCTGCCATTTTTAAAGATATCTCTTCTATCTTGCCATCCTTTATTCCTATATCTCCTTTATATCTGTCAGAAGCTGTAACTATAATCCCATTTTTAATTAAGGTATCAAATTTTCCCATTTACATATCTCCCCTTTTAATAAAGTTTTACTGTGCATCTATATTTAAAATAGCATTAAGCAGTACATTAGCTCCCTTTAAACAGTTCTCAACCGGAGTGTATTCGATTTCACAATGACTATGCCCATCAATACTAGGTACAAATATCATACTTGTAGGCACTACATCTGCTGCGTATTGTGCATCATGTCCTGGGCCACTATACATTCTCTTGCTCGAATATCCAAGATCGTCTACAGCCTTCGCAACTGCTTCAACATTGTTTTTATTGAATACCACTGTGTTACGACCCCAAAGTTCTTCATAAGAAACCTCACATTTGCTAATTTCTTTCGGAATTTTATTTATTATATCAACTACTTGACTTATCACCTTAGGATCCTGATGTCTTGCATCCAGAGTAAATTTCACATCATCTGGTATTATTGTATGGATATTTGGCGAACAAGTTATTCTTCCGGTAGTGTATACCAATTTACTATCCAATTTATCTAACTCATTGTGAAGCCATATTATAGCGTTAGAAGCTGCAAATAGAGCATCCTTTCTGTAACTCATAGGAGTTGTACCTGCATGGTCTGCCTGCCCTTTAAATGAAAATTCATAATTTACCATGCCACATACACCTTCAACTATACCTATATCTTTCTTCTCTGCATCAAGTACTGGTCCTTGTTCTATATGCAATTCAAATAATGCCTTCACATTTTTAGGATCCATTCTATTTTTAATGTCACCCTTATATCCACTTGCCTCAAGTGCCTCTTTAAATGCAGTTCCTTTTGTATCTTTAGATTGAAGCATTTTCTCTTTCTCAAATTTTCCTGTTATAACGCCTGATGACATCATTGCAGGATCAAAACGAGCTCCTTCCTCATTGGTCCATACTATTACAGTTATTGGATGTCTGTGAGGTATTTTTTCAGTAGTTATTGTTTCAACAGCTTCCATAGCAGTTAAAACTCCAAGTACTCCATCATAGTTACCTCCCTGGATAACTGAGTCCAAATGAGATCCTGTCATAATCCATGGTAATTTCTCATCTCCAGGAATGGTAGCATATATATTTGCCATATCATCAGTTACAATATGAGCACCCATTTTTTTCATTCTATTGCAAAATTCAGTTCTGGCTTCAAGTGCAGCAGGTGACAAAGATAATCTTGTAATTCCACCTCTTCCAGTAGCTCCAAACGTGCTAAAAGTTTTAATTTTTTCCTCAAGCCTTTTTTCATTACATTTAAACATAATCATCTCTCCTTTAAATAATATTTATTTAATAAACAATCTATTTACAATATCTTGATATTAATCTGTGGACAGTACTCTGTGAAATATTTAAATATTTAGCCACTTCATAGGAACTCTTATATACCTTTTTCGCCCTTCTCACAATTTCCGCCTTATACCTGTCTATGATTTCATTCAAGTCATATATTCCATGTGTATAGAATTAGTCTGTTCTATAATATCAAAGTTATTCTTTTTAAAGGTCCGGTAATACTTCCCGTCAGAACTTCCTTAGGAATTATATAATTGGGAAAAGGTGCACTTATAACTAAAATCTCTAAAAGATATTCAAGTTCTCTTATGTTGCCAGGCCAAGAGTAATTATTCAATATTGTTTTTGAATATTCAGATAAATTTATCATGATATTGTATTTAATGTTAAACAAGTTTAAATAGTAATTAAGCAGTATGTCTATGTCTTCTCTCCCTAAGAGGTGGAATTTTAACTACTCCAAGGGCCAATCTGTAATACAGGTCTTCCCTGAACCTGCCTTTCTTTACTAATTGGAGCAAATCCTTATTTGTAGCTGCAATTATTCTGATATCTATTTTTTTTGGATGGATTGCTCCTACAGGAATATATGTTTTTTCTTGAACTAGCTGCAGCAATTTTGCCTGTAATGTAAAAGGAAGTTCTCCAATTTCGTCTAAAAAAGGTGTACCTAAATTAGCCTGTTCTACAATTTATAGTCACGAAAGGTTTGTTCTTCCTTAAGCTTAAGTCATATATCCTATTTGCCAGGAATGTTTTTCCTGTGCCTGATTCTCCAAGCAGCAGCAAATTTATGTCTCTAATAGATAGCTTACCTATACTAACCAGCAGTTCTTTCATTTTTTTACTTTTAAATTTTACTGAATTTACTGAGTTTGTGGTATTGAAATACCCATTCTTCTTTTTTAATTTTCTGACTTTACGATTTATTGATTGAATTGTATTTTTTAGTTGAGTGGCTTCACTTATATCTCTGCAATTTTCAACTACATATATAACCTCATGGCTTTCATTAATGTTCTTCAAAAGCCCCCATTGCAATAAATTGCAATTCCTTTTCCATCCGTGATAAAGATTTCATCAAAGGAGTTTTCCAGCACATATTCAAGAAATCCATTTATTCTCTTACCTAATATAATAACACAAATCTTATAATCTGTACATTCGGTTACATACAATTTCTCCAGATCCATATACATGCTTTCAAGAAAAGTAACTTTATTTTCTGGATTCATATTTAAATATAGCGACTATAGATAAAATAGGATTTTCTAAAACATCCACAGAACTTTCAAAAGGAGCGTCTTCAGGTTTAGTAATTACAATGTAAGATCTACACTCAATAGTTATTTCATTTTCTTTACTTTCAATTATTCTTCCGACAAATTCCATATAATCTCCCGCATGAACAGGATAAAACAGTCTTACATTCGGTACGGCCTTACATCTTCCTATATTTCCAAACTTTTTTGAAGCTATACTATCAGCCAAATCTCCCATAAGTGTTATTGATCTGGAACCATTTACAATGCCGCCGCCATAGAATTCATCCTTTGAAGACATTCTATACCTAAAAGAGTATGTCTTAATACTTTCCATGTTTTTTCCTCCCTAATTAAACATTGACTGCATATTTTACAGTTTAACTTCTCTCCAGGGGTCCCTTATAATCCCATCAGGTTGTTCTCCCCTCTGTAATTCTTTTTTCACTACTAAAATACTTGTGGCTTCAGCAATTAATTTAGGCTTCTCAAAATATGTCATAAGTTCTTTCGGCACATTGCCCTTATTTATTCTCCATGTAGGAGTTGCAATTTTATACGTCTCAAGTCTTATGGTTCTTGAAGTGTTCCCGGACTTAATTAATGTAGCTTTGAATTCCAAGTAATCTCCCAAATATACATCCTCATAAAATTCAGCATTATGATATCCAAGACAAAGGGATTCATCTCCAAAACATAGAATCATAATTTCAGTTTCTACATCTCCCCAGTAGTCAAATTGTCTGGTGACATTTATAATTCCCCGATCATTTGCAAAATCTTCAGTTGAAATTTTTTTATTTAATACAGCTGTTTCTCTCATAATTACCTCCAAAAATCTAAAATATACCTTCCTTCCTCATATCCATATTCTTATTCACTTAAATTAAACAATTTCTCATCATATTGTCATGTTGTCCTAAAAGAGAAACTGTAAAATCATGTTTCCCGAATTTCCCCATCATTTTAAACCTCATTTTATACATGGTCGATTATAAGAAATTCGGGATTTACACACTCACAAGCTAATTCTAATAAATACTAGTCTATTTTAAATGCTTTATCTTGAACCCCTCTCTGAAACTCTTTCTTAACTACCAGAGTTCCTGTTGCTCTACCACAAAGAAGTGGTTTTTCCAGCACATTTGCTGCCGATATAGCCATGTTTTCATCTCTTGTAAGTTCAATATATTTGTATGCCTCAAACTTACAAGTTCTGGAACTTTTTCCTTCTTCCTCTATCCATCCTACATATTCCATGAAATCTCCTGCATAAACAGGTGCTGTAAATTCAATATCCTTATAACCTGCAAACAAGCTTTCATCTCCATCATTTCTTATCATCAATTCTGTTCCTACATCTCCCCAGAAATCCACTATATGTGATCCATTTACTAATTCTCCTGCATAATGTGCCTCTCCTGCAGACATTCTAACTTTTAAACTTACCTTTTTACCTATCATTTTAAATCCCCCTTAAATATAAATTTTATTTAAAAATGCTTCCACTTACTACCAGTTGTTGAATTTCATTAGTTCCTTCATAAATCTGAGTTATCTTTGCATCTCTCATCATTCTTTCCACATTGTAACCTTTCATGTATCCATTCCCACCAAGCATCTGTACAGCTTCAGTTGTAACTTCCATTGCAGTATTCGTACAAGCATATTTTGCCATAGCAGCAGGAACAGTATATGATCTTCCATTATCCTTTTCATAAGCTGCTTTATATAAAAGCAGTTTCGCTTGCTCAATTTTTATTTTTAATTCTGCCATTTTAAATCCCAGATACTGATTTTTATACAAAGGCTTGCCAAACTGCTCTCTTTCCATTAAATACTTTCTTGCAATTTCAAATGCTCCTTCTGCAATTCCTATTCCTTGGGCTGCGACTCCCATTCTTCCTCCATCAAGAGCATTCATAGCTATTTTAAATCCTTTACCTTCTTCTCCTATTAAATTCTCTTTTGGTATCTTAACGTTTTCAAAGAAAACCTCTGAAACTTTTGCAGAACGTATACCCATTTTATTCTCTATTCTTCCAATTCTTATTCCTGGCGTATTCATTTCAACAATAAATGCAGATAATCCCTTAGTTTTAGCTTCCGGATTAGTAGAGGCAAATACAATACAGTAATCTGCTAAAGGCCCATTTGTAGTAAAACACTTTGATCCATTTAAAATGTAATAATCATTTTCTCTTTTTGCCTTCGTTATAACTCCTGATGCATCCGAACCTGCATTTGGCTCTGTAAGACCAAATGATCCTAGAGACTTTCCTGAAAAAACTAGAGGTAGATATTTTTTCTTCTGCATTTCTGAGCCAAAATTATTTATACAGCCTCCATACAAGGATGTACATACAGAATATGAAATTCCCATAGATGCATCAACTTTAGATATTTCCTCAATAGCAAGCACATATTCCATATATCCTGCACCGGATCCACCATATTCTTCAGCATACGGCAAACCAATTAACCCTGTCCTACCTAACTCTCTATATGCTTCTATAGGATATTCACTATTTTCATCTCTTTCTAAAACACCTGGAAGCAAATAATCTTCTGTTAGTTTTTTAACTGTATCAACGACTTGCTTTTGCTGAGCCGTTAATTCAAAGTTCATTAAAAACACCCCTTTCTAAGAATTCTTTGTTTTTAAATATGTTCATCTACATATTAGAGCAACTTATGTGCCAATCATAATTTTGTGTAATTCAAATACAGTCTTTTATATGTAGAATCAATAATAGCAATTATCCTTAAATAAAAAAGTTATTAGAAAGCAGTGTTATATTAATCTATATAAGTCAATGTTGAATTATTTATGCAACCCAATACTGAATTTTTAAGTCATAAATGAATTGTTTTATTTATAAATTAATTTTTGATAAGACCACTGATATAAAAATTACTATACATCCAATAATCATCTTTTTAGTGAATACTTCTCCTAATAAAAGTACAGACAATAACAGACCAAATACTGATTCCAGTGATATGAGTATTGATGTATGTGTATCAGAAGTATATTTTTGTGCAACATTTTGAATTGAAAATGCAATAGTAGTATTAAATATTACAAGATATAATATTCCAATAACAGCTTTATTATCTATCACGTCAATATTAGGTTCAAATATTAAGGCACTTATAAGCGTAAGTAATCCTGCAGTTACTAATTGAATGGTAGTCAATTGTATTGGATCAATATCTTTAACATAAATACCTATAAACACTATTTGAAAGGCAAACACCAAAGCATATAATAACGTTAGACCATCTCCATAAGCTATAGAAAAATCTTGTTGTAAACTTAAAAAACCAATTCCAATTAACATCATAAAACCTGCTAATATAGAATTAATAGTCGGCTTTTTTTTAGTTAATATCCATGAAATAAATGGGACCAATACAGTATATGAGGCTATTAAAAATGCTTGTTTTCCTGCTGTAGTATATTTAAGACCCACAGTCTGAAGTGTTTGTCCAACGTACAAGAATATTCCGATAATAACGCCCGCCGATATGGTTTTTCTACCTATCTTTCTTATTTTATTAAAAAATATTATCATAATAAGTAATCCAGAACACAAAAATCTAAACGATAATAGATACAATGGGGTAATACTTGATAAAGCTATTTTGGCAGCTATAAAGCCTCCTCCCCATATAACAGCAACTAATAACAGAGAAATATCTGCAATTAAAGATTTTTTCTTCATTGATAAATTTTTCATTTCTATGCTCCTTTGTCTATTACATAATAAAAAGTCTACTATAATATATTAATAGTTATATAATATCAATTCCAATAGTTTTTCTCAATATAAGGTGCAAAATGCAATATAATACTACTTTATAAAATCTGTTTGACATGGTAAAAATTTTATGTTAGTGTATAAAAGTAATGGTGATGGAGTTCACCATAATTGCGGATGCGCTAATGACTCCTGTTTTAAATTATTAAGACAGGAGTTTAATTATTTTTTGATAAATTGTATCTTAAGTTTATACACAATAATTAAAATAATAATCAAGGAGAAAAATAAATGAGAAAGTACATTTTTATTGGATTGGGTGGTTTTTTTGGCGCAATACTAAGAAGTTTCATAAAAAATACTAATATTTTAAATCACAACACACTAATACCGTTTGATACATTATTTATAAATATTAGTGGAAGTTTTATGTTAGCTTTTATCCTTACAACAGTAATTAAATACTTAAAAATCGATGAAAATATACAGCTTGGAATTTCAACAGGATTTGTAGGAACATATACAACATTTTCTACATTATGTAAAGAAATGGTAGCCTTAATAACTAATAAATTCTACTACGCCGCAATATCTTATGTTATTATCTCACTATTAATTGGTTTTACTGCTGTATACCTTGGCATATTTGCTGCAAATAAATTTAATTCAGCAATGAAGAAATTTCAGAATAAATCAGATAATGAAAAAAATATTCAAGATATAGATGATATAATTTAAATTTTAGGGGGATATAACATGAATTATTTACTAGTTGGCGCAGGTGGCATACTAGGAAGTATTACAAGATATCAACTCGGGAAAGCAATATCCGGACACACTAATACTAAATTCCCTTTTGGAACATTTATAATAAATATAACCGGCGCCATTATACTTGGTATTTTGACCTCTGCTCACCTCGGAACCAATATGTACTCCTTTCTGGGAGATGGATTTTTAGGTGCATATACAACCTTTTCTACGTTTATGTATGAAGGTTTCAACTTATTCAAGTATAACGAAAAATTAAATGCACTTGTATATATTTTAATATCCATTCTGCTGGGAATAACTGGATTCCTAATAGGACTAAAAATACATTGAATATAAACCAAACAAAAAGACCACATAATTAGAAGTTTTCTAACTATGTGGATATTTTAAGCAGAGATTGCCTTGAATTAACTCTTCTCAGCAGCCTCTGCATCCTGTTTAGTAATGTGAATTGTACCATATGGGTGTTCAGGGGGTGCATAAATCGAATACAATTTAAGCGATTTATTACCTGTATTAATGACATTATGCCATGTACCTGATGGTACCATTATAGCGTAACCATCATAAACCCTTCTTTCAAAATCCAAGTTATGTTTGCTTTTACCCATTTTAACAGTCCCTTGTCCTTCTTCTATACGCAAAAATTGATCAACATTAGGATGAACTTCTAGACCAATATCATCACCAGGATTGATACTCATTAAAGTAACCTGAAGGTGTTTACCCGTCCATATAGCAGTTCTGAAATTATTATTTCTTTCAGTTGCATCATCAATATTTACTACAAAAGGTTCTGATCCATGATCTTTTAATTCTTTAATATTTTGTTCATTTGAAGCTCTTAGGAAATTAAAATTCGGATCTTTTTCGAGCTCATGATCAAATGGAATATATCTATCACTGGATTGTTTAAGATAAGGGCACCTATAAGCATTATATCCGCGGTACATTGCCATATTCTTTAGGTATTCACATGGATAATTATTGTACATAATTAAACCTCTCTTTAATATTATTACAGATTTATAATATGCGTTAGGACCTTGAAGTGTTACGAATTAGAAATTTACATTAGAAAATATTATGTTAAAATAAATTATATTCTAAATTTATATAAATATAAAAAAGGGGGTTACAACATATGTACAGTTTTAGAAATGATTATAGTGAAATTGCACATCCAAAAATATTAGATGCTCTTATAGGATCAAATCTTATTCAATCGGATGGATATGGAGAGGATGAATACACTAAAGAAGCCATCAAATTATTAAAATATAAACTACAGGGAAATAATATAGACATACATTTTTTGGTTGGTGGAACACAGACAAATTTAGTTGCCATTTCGGCATTTTTAAGGCCGTATGAGGCAGCAATTGCCGCAAATACAGGCCATATTCTTTCACATGAAACTGGTGCCATTGAAGCAACAGGTCATAAAATCATATCTGTTAAATCTGAAAATGGAAAACTGAATCCGGAAAATATTCAATCTGTCTTAGATAAACATACTGATGAACATACGGTAAAACCAAAACTAGTTTACATTTCAAATTCTACGGAAATAGGCTCTATATATACAAAAGAAGACCTCAAGGCTCTAAATACATTCTGTAGAAATAAAAATCTCATTCTTTACATGGACGGAGCACGCCTGAGTTCAGCTTTATGCTCAAATAAAAACGACATAGAATTTTCTGATCTAACTAAACTATTAGATGCTTTTTATATAGGAGGGACAAAGAATGGTGCATTAATTGGGGAAGCACTTGTAATTTGCAAAGATTCCCTAAAAGAAAATTTTAGATTTAATATAAAACAAAAAGGTGCGCTGCTTGCAAAAGGACAAATATTAGGTCTGCAGTTCCTTGAACTTTTTAAAGATAATCTGTACTTCACTTTGGCAGCTCATGCTAATAATATGGCCTATATCTTACACGATGCCATAAAAGAAGAAGGATTTAGTTTTTTTTCTGATTCTTATACAAATCAGATTTTCCCAATTATGCCTGATAAAATTATAAACAAACTTCAAAAAAAGTATGCATTTAATATATGGGATAAAATTGACAAAGACACTTCCATTATTAGACTCGTAACTTCTTGGGCAACAGACAAAGACAAGGTATCAGAATTTATCTGTGATTTAAAGGAAAGCAGAATTTAATATAAAAAACTGACTGCTAAAAAATTAAAGCAGTCAGTCCTTCTCAACATCGAATTATATTTGCTCTAGTTAATCTCATTCTAAGCTTGGGCCCCAGAATCACAGCAATTATAATCTTTATAATATCACCTGGTATAAACGGAATTACACCTAATAAAAATGCCGAACTTGCCGATATATGTGCTTGATATGCCAGCCATATGCTTCCAAATATGTAACACACTACTGTACCAAGTATCATACCAATAAAACATAAATACCATTTATTTATAAAATTATCAATAAATAATCCTGAAATAACAGCCATAAATATAAAACCTATTATATATCCTCCAGTTAGTCCAAAAAGTTTTGTTGCTCCACCCGAAAAATTTGAAAATACAGGTAATCCGACTAATCCAAGAAGCATATATATTACATAGCTTGTAACTCCCTTTTTCATTCCAAGTATATATATTGCAATATATATTGCAAAATTCGTAAATGAAATAGGTACAGGACCAATCGGAATTGATAAAGGTCCAAGAATACATATAACCGCAGCCATAACCCCTATTAAAGCCATATTATGTATATTTTGTCTATTATTCATATAATCAAGCTCCTATCTTTATTTTGATATATCAAATCCTAAATCTGTAAGCATTTTTTTATCCTGTAAAACATTATTTCCTACAGTTGTGAGCATATCTCCAGTAATTGTTGCATTGGCACCAGACAAAAATATTTTACTCATATCCTTTTTGAAATAATTCCTTCCTGCAGCCATACGAATATATTTGGTTGGATTTATATATCTGAAAATAGCAATTGTCCTTAAAATTTCTTCTTCTTTAAGTGGCTTTAAATTCTGAAAGCAAGTACCCTTAATTGGCATAAGTACATTTATTGGAATAGAATCCACATCCAATTCTGATAAACTTAAAGCCATATCTATACGATCTTTCCATGTTTCTCCCATACCAATAATTCCTCCGGAGCATATTTTAAGACCTGCCTTTTCTGCTAGATTAATCTCATTAATTTTATCTTCATATGTATGGGTCGTACACACATTCGGAAAATTACGTCTTGATGTTTCTATATTGGTATGATACATAGAAACACCTGCCTCTTTTAATTGTAAAAATTCTTTTTCTGATAAAAGACCATGTGATGCACAAAGTTTTATATCACATTCCTTATTCATTTTTCTATATGCCTCAATTGCTCTATCAAAATCTTTCCCATTTAAGCTTCTCCCGGCAGTAACAATAGAATATCTATGCACTCCCATGAGTTCATTCTTTTTGCAGTCTTTAACAATTACATCCGGGTCTAAAAATTCGTATTCATTAATTCCTGTATGGTGATATGATGATTGTGCGCAAAACTTACAGTTTTCACTGCATCTGCCACTTCGACCATTTACAATCGTACAGAGATCAACCTTATTACCACACAGCTTTCTACGAATCATATCTGCACCTTTAAGTAATTCATCAATATCTACTAATAAAAAATAATTAAAGCTTTCCCCTCTCTTCAGACGTCTCCCATTTATAATTTCTTCTGCTAAATGTTCCATAAAATTTCCTCCACTTAATTTCAATTTAAAGTTATATAGCAATATTTATTAAATTATATATTAATAAATATTCATTGTCAACTATAATATAGCTATTAGTTTACAATGAAAATTTATTTAGTATATTGGTATAAGTATGCTCCCAAAAGGTCCGATAATATAGTCTACATTTCAATATTATAAATAAAATGGAGGGATTTTAATTGAAAATGAAAAATATGCAAAATAAATACAAAGCATGGTTGACTCATTAAATAAAATATCAAATATCTCTAAAGAGTCCTCTGACAATATTCAAAGTATAGCGGCAGCTTCAGAAGAACAAATGGCAATAATGAAGGAAGTAGCTGAGGTAGCTGAAAATATGTCTAATATGGCTATGAAACTAGATTCTGATATAAGTATCTTTAAGATATAGTTCTACTATTAACTTAGGCTTGTAAACACTATGCTTTCTAAAAAATAAAATAATATTATTTATATTGAAAATTGTGATACATAAGGGTATAATAAAAGTATACTAAATAAGTATACTTTTAGATTTACTCTTTAAATATAATTCACTTACTGATATATTATGATTAGGAGGTATCGTTTATGTTTTTTAAAACCACAGAGCAACATGAAAAATTAAGAGCAAAAATAAGACAATTTGCTGAAGAAGAGGTAAAACCTATTGCATTTATGCTGGATCAAGAGAATAAATTTCCATCTGACGCAATTGATAAATTGGCTAAAATGGGGATGATGGGGATACCATATCCCAAAAAATACGGTGGTGCTGAACTCGATGTAATAAGTTATGCAATTGCTGTAGAAGAATTATCCAGAGTGGATGGTGGCACAGGTGTAATTCTTTCTGCACATACATCTTTAGGAACATATCCTATAGCTGCTTACGGTACAGAAGAGCAAAAGAAAAAATATCTGCTTCCATTATCAAAAGGTGAAAAACTTGGTGCATTTGGTCTTACAGAAGAAAATGCCGGAAGCGATGCAGGTGGCACAGAAACAACTGCTGTTTTAGAAGATGATCATTATATACTAAATGGTGAGAAAATATTTATAACTAATGGTGGAGAAGCTGATATATATGTAATTTTCGCAATTACCACTCCTAACATCGGTACTCATGGTATTAGCGCATTTATCGTTGAAAAAGGTATGGAAGGATTTACATTTGGGAAACATTATGATAAAATGGGTATTCGTTCTTCCATTACTTCAGAATTAATTTTTAATGATGTAAAAGTACCAAAAGAAAATCTATTAGGTAAAGAAGGCGAAGGTTTCAAAATTGCCATGTCTACATTGGATGGCGGCCGCATAGGTATAGCCGCTCAAGCTCTTGGAATTGCTCAAGGTGCTTACGAACATGCACTGGAATATTCAAAAGAGAGAATTCAATTTGGAAAACCAATCTGCAAACAACAGGTAATTTCCTTTAAACTTGCGGATATGGCTACAAAATTAAGGGCAGCAAGATTTCTAATATACAGTGCCGCTGAACTTAAAAGCAATCATGAACCTTACAGCATGGAAGCTGCTATGGCAAAGCAATATGCCTCTGATACATGCCTTGAAATCGTAAATGATGCACTTCAGATATTTGGTGGAAGTGGATATCTAAAAGGTATGGAGGTTGAACGTGCATATAGAGATGCTAAAATTTGCACAATATATGAAGGGACTAATGAAATTCAACGTGTCGTTATTGCTGCTCACATCATAGGTAAAACACCAAAAACACAGCAAAATACAGGTGGAACATTTAAAGCTCAGCCTGCAACAGGGTATCGTAAAAAAATCATTTTCAAAGATGGATCTCTTAAAGAAAAGGTAGACTCTCTCGTAGAGGCTCTTAAGTCAGACGGATATGATTTTTCAGTTGGTATACCTATAGACACTCCTATTCCAAAGGCTGAAAGAGTTGTCAGTGTTGGTCTTGGTGTAGGAGAAAAGAAAAATATGAAACTTATAAAGGATCTTGCTATTCAGGCGGGTGCAGCAATAGGTTCTTCACGTCCTGTAGCAGAAACACTTAAATATGTTCCTCTTGACCGTTATGTTGGTATGTCCGGTCAAAAGTTTAAGGGTAATCTTTATATTGCTTGTGGTATTTCAGGTGCAGGTCAACACTTAAAAGGTATAAAAGATGCATCAACCATTGTTGCAATAAATATTGATCCACATGCTAAAATATTTAAAAATGCCGATTATGGAATTGTCGGTGATATGTGTGAAGTATTACCTCTTCTTACTGCCGCTTTAGACAATGGAGAACCAAAAAAGCCAGCTCCTCCAATGAAGAAAATGAAGAGAACAATTCCAAAAAAAGTAGTTCCAAATTGGAAACATTATGTATGCAACGGATGCGGATATGAATATGACCCAGCACTGGGTGATATGGAAGGCGATATAGCCCCAGGTACATTATTTGAAAATATACCTGATGAATGGTCTTGCCCTGCTTGTGGTGAGGATAAAGACATGTTTGTAGAAATTTGATTATTATTTAATTATTATAAATAAACTTAAGGGAGGATTAACTGTATGTATTGTGTTAGAAAAGTAACTGATGATCTCTACTGGGTAGGTGGAAATGACAATCGACTCTCATTGTTTGAGAATATTCATCCTATTCCAAGAGGTGTTTCTTATAACTCATATTTACTTTTAGATGAAAAAACAGTCCTTTTTGATACTGTGGATTGGTCTGTCTGCCATCAATTCTTTGATAATATTGAGGCTGTTTTAGGTGATAGGACTTTAGACTATCTAATAATAAATCATGTTGAGCCTGATCATGCGGCTTGTATTGAAGAAATTATTCTTCACTATCCAGATGTAAAAATTATAAGCAGTAAAAAGGCAGATTTATTCATGCATCAATTTGGTTTTTGTACGGATAACAGAATAACTGAAGTAAAAGAAGGAGATACTGCTTCCTTCGGCAAACACGAAGTTACATTTGTATCAGCTCCAATGGTACATTGGCCAGAAGCAATGGTAACCTATGATACTACTAATGGAGCATTATTCTCAGCTGATGCTTTTGGAACCTTTGGTTCATTAAATGGTAAATTATTTAATGATGAGATGGATTTTGACCGTGATTGGATCGACGATGCTAGAAGGTACTATACAAATATTGTTGGAAAATATGGTCTTCAAGTTCAAGCACTTTTAAAAAAGGCAAGTAAACTTGATATAAAATTCATTTGTCCACTTCATGGTCCAGTATGGCGTAACAATTTAGGCTACTTTTTAGATAAATATGATAAATGGAGCAGCTATGAACCAGAAGAAAAAGGTGTACTCATAGTCTATGGATCAATGTATGGCAATACAGAAAATGCTGCCACAATTTTAGCTGCAAAATTGATTGAAAAAGGCATAACTAATGTTAAAATGTATGATGTTTCAAAAACTCATGTCTCATACTTGATTTCTGAATCATTTAAGTACAGCCATATAGTTCTTGCTTGTCCAACCTATAACTTGAACATATACCCTCCAATGCTCGACTATCTGATGGATATGAAGGCATTGAATCTCCAAAAACGTACATTTGCCATTTTAGGAAATGGTACATGGGCTCCTCAATCTGCAAAATTAATACACGAATTCCTTGACAATATGAAAGAAATGGATGTATTAGAAGATGATATGATAGTTACTTCTTCTGTAAAGGATAATAACATTGATTCAATTAATGTTATTGCTGACAACATTATAAAGTCAATTAACTGATTTATAAAAGCAGAGCCAATCTTAGGCTCTGCTTTATTTACTATTTATCTATATTATATATTGGATAATTGCTTGAAACCATGCATTCCACAGGTTTCCACATACCACTTTCTTGATACTTATAATATGTTATAAAACTCGCTATAATATCATCGCGGTTTGCCCCTGATATATCCTGGTATATTCCTAATTCATTAACTCCATCACTATCTACATCACAAGTTAAAAACCTCGGTCCGTGTCCCACATAAGGATAAATTTTTAAAGATTTATCTGCATCATTAATGTACTTGTCACTACTCAAATCTACTGTGTATCTTTTTTTAGATATATTCGAATATATGTTTAACGAATTACGGTTCAAAAGTGAAAAAGTCAAATCATCTTCCTGCATTGGAAAATACGTTGTCTCATTCATGTTAGTCCCTAAAAATGTTAGCTTCTGGTTTTTAAAGGTTTCTATGTCACATGCCTGCATAAGTGCACTCCCACCATATTCCATAGTAACAATTATATCTTTAACCTTATCACCGTTCATATCACTCAACTCAATTTTGCCTTTAGGTGGAAAATAATCATTATATGCCTTCTTAAATAATATACTGCCAGTTTTAGAATCTTGAATTATGAGTTTACTTACATTATGCTCATCATTTGTTAGTATAACATTTTGGTCACTACCATTTCCGATTACATCTCCAATTTTATAATCAACTATTATACTGTTATAATCTTTGCCAAATTTACTTCCTATATTTAAATTTTCCCCTTTGAAGCTATCTTCTATAGTTGAACTTACAGATGTATTTCCACCAAGTATAAATATCCTATTGTACTTAACAGAATCTATATATCCTTTTTGCTTTTCTGCATCTTCTCCATCAATTAATATTATAGGTGAATTTAATTTAGCAGCCAGAGCACTTCCAGACAATGCATCAGGAAAATTGGTTCCATTTGCTAATACTACTGAATTTGAATCAAGATTAAAATACCGGCATATATTTAGTGATGTCTCATATCTATCATCTCCATATATCCTTACAATATCATCTTGCCCTGTATAATCTAGTATATTTTGCACTTGATTCCTAACTTGATCTGATACTACTGAGTTTCCTCCTATTATATATACTTTAGATGGCTTTATAATTGATAATTCTTGTCCAATTTTATCGGGTAAATTATCTTTGTTACTCATAAGTATAGGATATCCTCTTAAAGCTGCTACGCTGGATATACTAAGTGCATCAGGAAAGTTTTCTTCACTTACTATTATAACAGGAGTACCAGTTTTAACTTGCATTTCATCCACTATACTTATATTTGTATCAAACCTATCTTTCCCCCCTAATCTTATAAAATTATAATTCCCGGTTTTTTTAAGTTGGCTTACATAAGCTGGGCTTACAGATGCCTCTCCACCTAATAAATATATATTTCCACCTTTACTCAAATGATTATAAATGTAGTCTTGTAAATATTTATTATTATCAAAATTACTATTATCAACAAGCAGTATAGGGGCATTAAACTTTTTTGACAGGACACTTCCCGATAATGCATCAGGAAAATTTTCACCATTCGCCAATATAACATTATCAACCATACTGTCATCAAAATTTTCAGCTATGTTAAATGATGTTTCATATCTATTTTGTCCATATATCCTCGTTGTAACATAATACTTATCAGATGCTGAAGCCCTCTGAAAGGGGGTTAGTGACAACACACATATAATTAATATTAATACCTTTAAACTCCTTTTTGTCATATTATAATCCTACTTTCTTTATAAATAATTTATAGTAATGCAATAATTATATCACCTGCAGTCATAATATTTCCATAACATTTTACTATTAAAGGAATATTTTCTTGCAATCAAATTACTGCAGGCAATTTAAAAAGGCTAATAATTAATCATGTTAAACTCTCAAAGCTTCCATGCATAACCGCCTTATAATTATCAACCATAATTCTTCCTTTTGATATTACAGCATATATTTTAAAATTTTTATCGACAAGAAGTATATCAGCATCACAGCCTTCCTTTATATTGCCTTTACCGTGTAATTTTAAACGTTTTGCAGGTGTCGAGGTTAATGGTAGTATCGCCTCTTCTATTGGCATTCCATTGGATATACACATTTTTATAGTTTCCATATCTGTATCTGGCAAACCAGTTTTCAAAGACATTAGCTTGCCATTCTGATCAAATATAGGCAGACTTCCTCCCGCATCTGAACTCATAGTTATATGATCTGGTGAAATTTTCTCTTTTAATAGCGTCTCATAAACCTCTGCAGCATACACTGCTGTATCTCCTTCTGGTTTTATACTCGTCGTTATATCAACATATCCTCCATTTTTTGCATATTCTATAGACTGTTTATATACAAGTGTATTTCTATTTATATGTGTTGGAAGTAAATTTTCATAAGGTATATCTGATCTATCTATAACCTCAAATATTGGTTCAAAACCTCGTTTACCATCTCCGAGATGCATATGAAGTATGCCGCATTTTCCTGAAAGCATTCCACCTACCCTGCATTCACTTGCAAGATGTATCAAATCATCAGCCGACGGATTGCTCCCTCTGTGGTCTGATACTGCAATTTCACCAACACCTATTATCTTATCGACAAATATTATGTCACTTCTTGCATCATCTGTAATAGTCCTTGTTGGTATCTCATAACATCCCGTCCATGAATATGTAGTTAAACCTTCCTCTTCAAGTCCTCTAAGCTTTGCGAGTAAATTCCCCATACTCCTTGTACTTCCATCTGTACCAAGCAAACCAACACAGGTAGTAACTCCATTTAGAGTCATATTTGTAAGAACTAGATCCGGTGTCCTTGTTTTAAATCCACCTTCTCCTCCGCCTCCCGCTACATGCACATGAAGATCTATTATTCCCGGCATCGCAATAAGTCCATCTGCATCTATTACATCTATATCTCCATACAATTTATCCTTAGTAATGATATTATTTGAAATATAAGCTATCTTATCAAAGGATATAAGTATATCTTTTCTGCCAATATGAGCCGGAGAATATATTTCCGCATTCTTTATCAAAATCAAAGCTATCGCCTCTCTCTAAATAAATTTATTAATCTCATATAGTTTTTGTAAAAATACACTCTTTTATTCTTTAATTAAGACACATATCCATTTAATCCTCTTATTGAAATTTCTCCAGATACAATTTTTTCAACATTTCCATCCTCCATTTTAACAATTAGTTCTCCACCTTTATCCAAACCTAAAACTTCTCCAATTCTTTCATGTTTTGCATTTATTATTCTAACCTTTTTACCAATAAGTATTGAACTTTTCATACAAACATCCAATGCCTCACTTATATCACCATTTAATATAAACTTACTATACATTTTTTCAAAGTTATTCAGCACACATGCTACTAAATCTTTTCTGACAATCTCCTTATTTGTTTCTATTAATAAAGAAGTCGCCTTACTACGAATTTCCTCCGGGAACTCATAATAAGAAATATTTGCATTTATGCCTATTCCCATAACAACATAATTTATTTTATTTAATTCACCGCTCATTTCAGTTAATACTCCGCATAACTTTTTATTATTCAATATTATATCATTAGGCCATTTTATATATGTATCTATTTTTAATGACTTAAATGCAAGCACAAGTGCTGCCGCCCCTATTTGAGTTATTTTAGGCACCTCTGCAGGTTCAAGTTCAGGTCTTAAAATTACAGACATAAATATTCCCTTATATTTGGGTAGACACGTCCAGGTTCTCCCAAGTCTTCCTCTTCCCATCGTCTGCTCCTCACTTATTACAAGTGTACCATCAGAGGCTCCATTTAATGCAAGCTCCTTAGCTTTTGTATTAGTTGAATCTATGCTATCAAAATAAACTATATTTCTGCCAATGAACCCAGTATTCAATTTAGGATCTATTTCTTCTTTATTAAGTATATCTGGACATACTTTCAGTTTATATCCTTTCCTTGATACAGATTCAATTAAGTAACCTTCAGATTTTAAAATATTTATATATTTCCAAACTGCTGCACGCGTAACTCCAAGTTTTTCACTTATAAACTGTCCTGATATGAAACCATCACCATTCTTTTTTAAAAGATGAAGAATTTTATCCTTCATAATCATCACTCCTAACTTCGTAAATATATTATACTATATAGTAGTAAATTAAAGTTATATAATTATATAATAGTAAAAAAACTGTTAAAAGAACTTATTGGTTATTTGTAAATTACTTAAAAAGCATTATAATAAACCTATAAATAAATGTGAATAATTATTAATGCTAAGTTCATATACTTATATACATTGATACAGAAATTTAATGATTATTAGGGGGTTTTCGTATGTTAAATGGTAAGAAAATTCGTGATATGAGGCTGAGTCTCGGCTATACAACCTTAGATATTCAAAATCTCACGAAAAATCCAAAATATGGAACTTCAATTTCTAAATCCTATTTAGAAGAACTTGAAAGGGGAGAAAAGAAAAATCCCAGCTTCAATAAAGTAGTAGTTTTAGCAGAAGTGCTGAGATGTACAGTGGATGAACTTATATTAAGTGCGTAAACTAATAAATTATTAACATATAGTTTGAAACTACAGACTTTAATTCTGTAGTTTCTTAATTTTATATATATTCAAATTTGACTTGGAGGAATTTTGATGATAAAAATAGATAATAAAACAATTTTCATAAAAAAGGGCAACATAACAGATGAAATTTCAGATGCTATAGTAAATCCTGCAAATGGCACATTACAGCATGGAGGTGGTGCTGCACTCTCAATAGTTAAAGCTGGCGGCTTTAAGATTCAAGATGACAGCAATAAACTAATCTCAAAGCTTGGTATACTTTCCACATCAAAGGCTGTAATAACATATGCCTATAAATTGCCATGTAAATTCATAATACATACTGTTGGTCCACATATGGGAGAAGGAAATGAAGACTATAAGCTTAATCTTGCAATAATAAATACACTTAATCTCGCAAATATATATAATTTAAAGTCACTGTCAATACCAGCTATAAGTTCAGGTATATTTGGATTTCCAAAAAAAAGATGTGCACATATACTTATTAAAAATTCTATTGAATTTTTAAAAAATAAAGATACGACCTTAGAGAATATAATAATGTGCAATAATGATTCTGAAACTTATAATATATTTCTAGAAGAAGAAAGAAATTTCATTTTAAAAAAAGAGGTGATATAAATGCATGAAACAATAATGGTTGTAGATGATGAAGAAAGAATGAGAAATCTTATAAAGATATATTTAAAAAAAGAGGGCTTTAACATAATTGAAGCGGATAATGGTAAAACAGCTTTAGAACTAATCAAAAAGAATTCCATACATCTTTTAATATTAGATGTAATGATGCCAATAATGGATGGTTGGGATAGTTGCAAGGAAATACGAAAATTTTCAAATGTTCCCATTATAATGTTAACCGCTAAGGCTGAAGATGAAGACCAACTTCTAGGTTTTGAACTTGGAATAGACGATTACATAACTAAACCTTTTAGTCCCAAAATATTAGTTGCAAAGGTAAATGCATTAATAAGAAGAATTTATTCAGATAAATCAAATGATGATTATACAAATAACAGTTATGATGGCCTATATATAAATGAAGAATACCATGAGGTTAAAATAAATGGAGAAGATATATATTTATCTCCTAAGGAATTTGAACTTTTAAGTTATTTTATAAAAAATAAAGATATAGTTCTAAGCAGAGAAAAAATATTAAACACAATATGGGGTATTGATTACGAAGGAGATTCCAGAACCGTTGACACACACATAAAACGTTTAAGGGAGAAATTATCAGAAAAAGCCTATCTTATAACTACTGTAAGAGGCGCTGGTTATAAATTTACACTAAAGGGATTGGATTAATTATATGAATATAATATCTAAAATAAAAAAAAGTGTAACACGGCAGCTATTTACGATTACATTTTTAGTATTCATAATATTTATAACGTGTACAACAGCTATTCAATCTATATTCTTTGGTCGTTTTTACATTGATAAGAAAAAAAGTGATTTAGAACAAACAATGATAAAGTTTAAAACAAATTATGATAAAACAGATGATCCTGATAAAATCAAAGAAATTATGTCTAGTATTGAAGATTCTCATAATGTTAAATTAGCTATACTGGATAAATATGGAAAGTTAAAATTTATAGTAAGCTATGATAATGAAAAATTGGATGAAAGTAGAATAAGAGCAATAAATTCAGCAATTAAAAGTTCTAACATTGACCCTACAATGACAAGTAAAACTATTAATAATGGAAAACCGTTAGTTTTTATATCTGATAAGCCAAAAGACCCCATTAAAGACATTATAAGTGTTGATTTTGATAAAAAAAAGGGGGAAATACTGTTTGCCATATCATCTCTTCAGCCTGTTAATGAAGCTTCATCTGTAATAAAGGAATTCTACATTTACTTTCTTATAATCGCTATATTTGTAATTTTGATACTTTCGTTATTTTACTCACATGCAATCACAAAACCACTTGTAATTTTAAATAAATCTGCTTTAAAAATGGCAGATCTTGATTTTTCACAAAAATCCAATATTAAAAGAGATGATGAAATTGGCAGTTTATCGAACACTTTAAATTTTTTATCAGAGAATTTATTTAAATCTCTTAATTCTTTAAGATCAGCAAACTTAAAATTGGAAAAGGATATAGAAAAGGAAAGAGAACTTGAAAAAATGAGAAAAGAATTTGTGGCAGCGGCTTCACATGAATTAAAAACTCCAATAAGTTTAATAGAGGGTTATGCTGAAGCCATAAAAGATGGTGTATTCTCTGATTCAAAAGAACACGATTATTATCTTGATGTTATAATAGATGAGTCAAAAATAATGGGTAACTTAGTGTATGATATGCTTCAAATATCTCAACTAGAATCAGGAAGATTAATTTTAAATAAGGAGAATTTCTACCTTGATAAAATGCTTGATGACATAATCAGCAAATTTTCAACATTAATAAATCAAAAGAATATAGAGCTTCATGCGAAGATTGATAAAAGTGTAAAAATAAATGCTGATTGGAATAAGATAGAACAGGTCATAAATAATTTTCTCACGAATGCAATTAGATATACAAATAAAAATGAAATCATAAATATATACTTAAAATATGATAACCCATATTTTACATTTTCAATAGAGAATAGCAGTAATCCAATGTCAGATGAACAATTAAGCAAAATATGGGATAGATTTTACAAAGTAGATAAATCCGGAAATAGAAAACTTGGCGGTACAGGACTTGGACTTACTATAGTAAAAAATATTCTCATTCTGCACAAATTTGATTTTGGTGTTAGAAATACAGCTTTAGGAATTGAATTTTACTTTTCAAATGCTCCTTCAAACTCAGATATTTTATAAATGTAACATATGTTACATACCTATGATGATTATTTTAATATAATATACTCATAAATTAATTATTAGGAGGAATACTTATGAAAAGAAAAATTGTTAATATAAATAGTGAAAAATGCAATGGCTGTGGATTATGTGTAAATGCATGTCATGAAGGTGCCATCAAGCTAAAGGATGGCAAAGCCTACCTGATTTCAGATGAATATTGTGACGGACTTGGCGACTGTCTTCCTGAGTGTCCTACTGGTGCTATTTCAATCATGGAAAGGGAAAGCAAACCTTATGATGAAAAATTAGTAAAGAAAACTCTCTTAAATAAAACAAAATTACAGGAAAAAGAAAAGCTGCCATGTGGATGTCCTGGAACTGCTGCAAAGAAAATATCGAGGAAACCTGTTGAGGCTTTAAATACTAAAGATGAAAAAAGCTATGATGTACAATCAGAACTTATGCAGTGGCCCGTTCAGCTAAAACTCGTTAGCTCTGGTGCCCCATATTTTAAAAATGCTGATCTACTTATAGCAGCAGATTGTACAGCATATGCATATGCTGGCTTTCATAAAGAATTTATAAAGAACCATATAACAGTAATAGGCTGTCCTAAATTGGATGACATTGAATATTACAAAGAAAAAATAAAAGAGATATTATCGCGAAATGAAATCAAAAGTATAACTGTAGTTAGAATGGAAGTTCCCTGCTGCTCAGGAATTGTAAACGCAGTAAAGGCTGCAATGCTCGATTCTAAAACTATAGTTCCTTATAAAGAAGTAATAATTGGAACAGAGGGTTCAATACTATAAAATAAATACAAGCTTTTTACCTCACAAAATAATTTGTGAGGTAAAAAGCTTAAACAAAGCAGTCTTATAATTTTTGGGCAATCTTATTTAGGTCCTCTGCCATCTTTGTTATCTCTTCAATACTTGCCGTTACTTCTTCAGTTGCAGCTGCTTGTTCCTGACTGGATGACAGCGAACTCTGGCTTTTTTTACTGGATTCATCTATTTTTGATTTAATATTGTCCGTAAGTTCTTTTATCTTTGGAACCGTTCCCTTTGACTGATCTGATAAGTTTCTTATCTCCTGTGCAACAACTCCAAAACCTTTTCCAACTTCTCCTGCCCTAGCTGCTTCAATAGCAGCATTTAAACCAAGCATTTTCGTTTCATCAGCTATATCTTTTATAAATGATGATACTTCATTTATTTCTTCCGACAATCCTATTACCTGTTTTATCTCATTATTTAAGTTTTGTTCATTTAAATGTATCTCCGATGCTGATGCGGCAAGTTCCTGAATTGCAGATGATATCCCGGATATTCCCTGCGAAAGATCACCCGACAGCTCACGTAAATTAACTGCTGCTTCTCTAGGTGTTATTATGCTAAATGTACCTACAACTTCATCTTCATCAAATAATGGATTACACTCCACCATAACAGGAACTCCATATTTAGATGTATCAAATTCCTGCGACATTCCCTTCTTCGTTCTTATAACCTCTTTTGAAATTGATTTATCCGGTATCTTATCACCAACATTTATACTAGATACATTAAACTTTTCTGAACCTTGGGTTACTAATACTTCTTTCAGTCCTGTCACATACATAAAAACTCCCTCTTGAAATGCCCTTGAAAGAATTGGAGCAAAATCTCCAAATGAACTTAGAATTACATGTTTCCACAGAAACACCATAGAAAAAGATACATTAGCAGCACCATTGTCATCTACAATCGGAATCGATGTTATAGTAAATCTAATGCCATATACAGAACGTGGTACCTTCCGGGTAATAGTTTTATTCTTCTTTTGAGCAAGCACTGTTGTACTATCCTGACCTAACTTTTGCCCTTCGTAGAATATTTTACTAGTAATGTCTTTGGATGATACAACCCATGTAAGCACATCACCTTCAGCTATTGCAAAGATTACACCGGGCATAATATCAGCTTGTACTGATGCAAGCTCTTTTAATATATCTATTGATTTTATAGAAATCATATAATCACTCCTCAGTCATAATATTTCTATCAATATTATCGTATTAATTGTTATTATATTTAACAATTTAATGAGATATTTAACAAAAACTCCACATAAATTAATGTAAAAAATGACTGAACCCATAGCTTTTGAATTCAGTCATTTTTTATACTACTGCAATTTACTAATTATAAGTTCCCTTGCAAGTTTAGGATTAGCCTTTCCCTTACTAGCTTTCATTACCTGTCCAACCAAATATCCGGCAGCCTGTGTTTTTCCAGCCTTATAGTCTTCTACCGATTTAGGATTTTCGCCTAATACTTTTTGGATAATTTCATCTAAAACATCCGATGAACTTATCTGAGTAAGTCCTTTTTCCTTTACAATATCTTCCGGGTCTTTACCGCTTTCAAACATATCATCAAATACTTCTTTCGCAGCCGTAGCACTTATCTTTCCTTCTGAAACTATTTTAATAAGCTTATATAATTTTTCTGGTTCAAGGTTCATTGAACTTGAATCCATTTCTTTTTCCTTTAATATTCTTAGTACATCTACTAAAATCCAGTTAGCAGTCGTTTTTGGATCTGCACCACATTTAACTGTAGCTTCAAAAAACTCTCCAAGCCTTTTATCATCAATAAGTATATCTACTTCCTTATTTCCAAGCTTATAATCTCTAATAAATCTTGCTTTCTTAGCTTTAGGAAGTTCCGGTATACTCTCTTCTATCTTCTCTATTTGATTATCTCTAATTATTATAGGAGCCAAATCTGGATCTGGAAAATATCTGTAGTCATTTGCATCTTCTTTACTTCTCATTGCCACAGTTTTACCTTTTCCAGCATCCCATCTTCTAGTTTCCTGTTTTATTTTAAATTCTTCTCCAAAGTTATAGAGTTCTCTCTGGCGTTTCTCCTCTTTTTCGAGAGCTTTTTGAAGTTCTCTAAACGAACTTATATTTTTTATTTCAACCTTACAGTTAAGCTTATCACTGCCAACTTCTCTCATAGATATATTAGCATCACATCTAAGTGAACCCTGTTCCATTCTGCAGTCTGAAATTCCACCATATTGCAGCATTGATCTAAGTGTTTTCATAAATGTTACAGCTTCTTTAGGTGACCTAAGATCAGGTTCTGTAACTATTTCCGCAAGTGGCACCCCTACACGATTGTAGTCTATAAGTGACACTGGTTCATCTGCAAGATGGACTAATTTTCCTGCATCCTCTTCAATATGTATTCTGTTTAGACTAACCTTTCTTTTAACACCATCAAGTTCGAATTCTAATGATCCGCCACTGCATATTGGCAGATCAAATTGAGATATCTGATATGCTTTTGGAAGATCCGGATAAAAATAATTCTTTCTATCCATTTTATTCACCTTATTTATCTTGCATCCTAAAATTTTTCCTGCCTTTATGGCAAGTTTTATAACTTCTTTATTTAAAACTGGAAGTGTTCCAGGCAAACCCATACATACAGGACATGTATGGGCATTTGGTTCTGCACCAAATTCCGTGGAACAATTACAGAATATCTTTGTCTTTGTATTTAACTCTGCATGTATTTCTAATCCTATTATAGTCTCGTAACTTTTCATAATTTATTTCTCCTTTCCATCCTCTTTTATTTGAGTTTCTATTTAATTGCCAAAGTATCTATTTTCAATTCCTTCTCAAGCGCTGATGCAAGTTTGAATATTTTGCTTTCTCCAAAATGCGGTCCTATAATCTGTATTCCTATCGGAAGTTTATCCTGACTAAAACCACAAGGTATAGAAATTGATGGTACTCCTGCCAAATTTATATTAACGGTGTATATATCTGCAAGATACATCTCTAGAGGATTATCCTTTTTTTCTCCCTTTAAGAATGGAAGTACAGGGGAAGTAGGACTTAATATTAGATCATATTCTTCAAAAGTCTCTTTAAATTGTTCTCTTATTTTTTTTCTAAGCTTTTGTGCTCTATTATAATATGCATCATAGTATCCAGATGAAAGTGCATAAGTTCCAAGCATTATTCTTCTTTTTACCTCGGATCCAAAGCTTTCTGTTCTTGACATTTCCATAAGTTCATCTACACTTTCATAGTCCTTAGTTCTATATCCATATCTTATACCATCATATCTCGCAAGATTCGAACTTGCCTCTGCAGAAGATATTATATAATATGAAGAAAGTCCTTCTTCCGTTATAGGCAGTGATATATAGCTAACTTCTGCTCCCATATTCTTAAGTTTTTCTATAACATTTTTTAATGTTTCCTCTATTTCTTTATTTAATCCCTTTCCAAAGAACTCTTTTGGAACCCCTATTTTCATACCTTTAATATCACCATTTAAACAAGTTAAATAATCAATGTCTGGTATTTTCTTTGAGCTTGTGCTGTCCATTTTATCATGGCCGGATATTACATTAAGCATAAGAGCACAATCCTCTACTGTTTTTCCAAAAGGTCCTATCTGATCAAGAGATGACGCAAAGGCTATAAGTCCAAATCTTGAAACTAAACCATAAGTAGGTTTTAACCCGACAACTCCACAAAAAGATGCTGGCTGACGTATTGATCCACCCGTATCGGAGCCAAGCGATACGGGTGCAATGCCAGATGCAACTACAGCGGCTGATCCACCTGAAGAACCACCTGGAACCCTATCTAAATCCCATGGATTTTTAGTCACCATAAATGCTGAATTCTCAGTAGAAGATCCCATTGCAAATTCATCCATATTTGTCTTTCCAATTATAACAGCATCTTCATCCTTCAATTTTTTGATTACTGTTGCATCATAAGGAGGAATAAAATCATAAAGCATCTTAGATGCACATGTAGTTCTAATTCCATCTGTACATATATTATCTTTTATAGCTATAGGAACCCCTGCAAGTTTCCCTAATTTTTCACCGTTTTCTACTTTTACATCTACTTCTCTAGCTTTTTTAATTGCCTCTTCTTCACATAAAGTTATATATCCATTGACTTTGGGATCAACTTTTTTTATTTTTTTAAAAATCTCTTTAACAATTTCTTCTGAAGTAAACTTCTTTTCTTCTATACCCTTTTTTATTTCATAAGCCGTCATAGACTGTACTTTCATTTCCAAAACCTCCTTTTTATCCTAAAAGCTACTCAATAATTTTAGGAACTTCAATATAAGTTTCTCTCCTGCTCTTTATATTAGAAAATAATTTTTCTTTATCATTAAATACCTTTACTTTATCTTCTCTTACCACTGATTCTAAGTCATCATCATACTTATTCAAATTAACATCATTTAAATCAAACTTATCTATAGTCTTAAAATATCCCAAAATAGCTTCAAACTCCTTTGCCATTTTCTGAGCTTCTTCATCTTTAAATTTTAGCTTTGCAAGTTTAGCTATATACTTAACTTCATTTACACTTACCATACTTATCCTCCTAACATAGATCAATTTATAAATAATATACGAATTTCCCGTAAACTATAATTACTAAATTAAGGTTCTATTCTCTTCATATCTCTAGGGAATGTAGAGGCCTCTCTTACATTTTGAAGATTCAATATTTTTATTGTTATTCTTTCAAGTCCTATAGCAAATCCACCGTGTGGAGGCATTCCATATCTAAAACTTTCAAGATAGAAGCCATAATCATCTGGATTAAATCCAAATTTCTTTATATTTTCTCTTAACATTTCATAATCGTTAATTCTCTGTCCTCCAGTTGTTATTTCAAGTCCTTTAAATATCAAATCGAAACTCCTGGTATTTCCTTTTCCGTCAGGCATGGTATACATAGGTCTTTTAGCTATTGGATATTCTGTTAAGAATACAAAATCAGTATCATAAGTTTCTTTTACATATTTTGAAATAAGCACTTCACCTTCAGCATCTATATTTCCAACTGGTGATCTCTTCCCATACTTATCAAGCAAAATTTTATGAGCCTCTGCAAGTGGTATTCTTGGTATTTTAACTTCATCTGCAAGATCTACATCATACATTTCAAGTTCCTTTTTACAAGTTTTCTTAAGATGTGAAAATAAATAGTTTATGAACCCTTCTTCTAAATCCATTATATCATTTTCATCTTTTATAAAGCCCATTTCTGCGTCTAAACTTACATATTCATTTAAATGTCTCCATGTATTATGAAGTTCTGCCCTATATGCATGACCTATCTCAAATACTTTTTCAAATCCGGCACCCACCATCATTTGTTTATAGAACTGAGGACTTTGTGCTAAAAATGCTCTGTGATCAAAGTAATTTACAGTAAATAATTCGGAACCACCCTCTGTACCTGATGCTATTATTTTAGGTGTATATATCTCTGAGAAGTGATTTTCCTTCAAATAATTTCTAAAAGCTGTTGTTATCTCCTCTTGAACCTTAAATACTGCATTTACTCTTGGTGCCCTCAAACTTATATATCTGTAATCAAGCTCAGTTTCAAGATGTGCTGAATTTTTGTATTCATTGACTGGAATAGGAAGCATATCATAATAAGTTTTTCCTAAAATCTTAATACTTTTAACTTTAATTTCAATTCCGCCAATTGCTTTTTTATTTTCAACTTTAGTTCCAACAGCTTCGATAGTCATCTCAAGTCTTAATCCCTTTAGCTCATCCTTGCAAACAACAAGCTGTATTATTCCTGTTTTATCTCTCAATTGTACAAATCCAAAATCTTTAAATTCCGTTATTTTGTGTACCCATCCCTTTAATAAAACCTCATCCTCTTTAAATCCTTTAACGTCTTCTACATACATTCTTTTCATTTAGATTTACCTCCTACTAAAATATTTTTAAAATAAAAAACGCCCCTATATCATTTCTGACATAGGGACGAATACAATCTCGTGGTGCCACCCAAATTAACTCAAAACCCAATTTAGAATATAAAAAAGTCCCTATACCATTCTCTGGTACAGGGACGGAAAATTCCGCGCTACCACCCTAAATTAGCTTTTAAAGCTCTCTCAAATCGGTACAAATAAAACAAAATACCTATCCATTTTAACGTATGGAAATCGTCTAAGCCTACTCTTTTAATAAAATTTCGATTAGCCGCTTCAGGGCGTTCTTCAATACAATAATCATATCTGGTTTACACCATACCAGACTCTCTATAAATCTTAACTGTATTTACTCTCCCTTTCATCACTATTTTTAATTAATAATTATGAATTCATTATAGATATCATATAATCAAAAGTCAATAGTTAATTGTAAAAAAATTAATAAGTTTTTCTAATATATTCATCTATCCTAGCTATTGCTTCCTGTAAGTTTTCATCCGAATTAGCAAATACCAAACGTAAATAACCTTCACCCATCTTGCCAAATGCAGAACCTGGTACTACTACTACTCTAGCTCCCCGCACAAGTTCTTCTGCAAATTCCTGTGAACCTTTACCAAAAGATTTTATATTAGGGAATGCATAAAAGCTTCCAGGAGATTTTTTACAAGTTATGCCTGGAATATTATTTAATCCATCTATTAAAATATCACGGCGGCGTGCATAATCTGCGATCATATTCTTGACTGCATCCTGAGATCCATTCAAAGCCTCTATTCCTGCTTTTTGTATAAAGGTTGGTACACAAGAAACCATTCCCTCCTGCAATTTAGGCATATTTGATATTATATTTTTATCCGCAACTATATATCCAAGTCTCCAACCTGTCATTGCATATGATTTAGAAAAACTGTTAATTACAATAACTCTGTTACGAACTCCCGGGATTTCGGCCATACTGAAACTATTGCAATCATCATAAACAATTTTGTCATATACCTCATCAGAGTATACCAGTAAATCATATTTTTCAGCAATTTTAGCTATTGCTTCTATATCTGATTTATTCAATACCGAACCAAGAGGATTACTAGGAGAATTAAGTACAATTGCTTTTGTTTTTGGTGTTATTGCCTTTTCAATATCTTCAGCCCTTATTTTAAAATCGTTTTCTTCATAAATCGGAACGGGCACAGGTTTTCCTCCAGCCATCATTACTTGTCCTTCATAGTTTGGGAAACCAGGGTCTGGAATTATAACTTCATCTCCGGAATTTATAGTAGTAAACAAACTCAATGTAAGTGCTTCTAATCCACCTACCGTTATCATTACATTTTCAAAAGTATAATCTTTTGAATACTTTTTATAATAGTTAGCTACTGCCTGACGTAGTTCATCCATCCCGGCATTGGGAGAATAATGAGTATACCCTTCATCAACAGCTTTTTTAACCGCTTCTTTAATATTAACAGGCGTATCAAAATTTGGTTCTCCAAGGGTAAGTTTTATTACATCATCATATTGTTCAGCCAGATCAAACATTTTTCTAATTCCCGATGCAGGGTAATTTATAGCTAATTCAGATAAATGTTCCATATAAAAGCCTCCTTATAAAATATAGTTTCTTGATATTATAAAATATGGCAACACAGTTTAAAATTTTTGTCGTAAAGCCTTTAATATTTCATTCACTATTTTCTCAAATGATACAGGTAAATAATTTACCGAGTCACTAGTAACAATAACCAGTGGGCCGTCAAACTCCGGACGGGTGGCACAGCCCACTGGACAGCTATTTAGCAAAAGTAAAATATCATATTTATTTTTTTCCCAGCAGACAAATTTCATATCTCTGGAAGAATTTTTTAACTGTTCTAATAAAAAGGCTGTATTTATATGCGGATTACAATTACCACAAAATTTTACTCCTACTCTTTTAATCAACCTTTTTATCTTCTTTTTCCTCTGTCCCAATTCCCGCAATATTCAATGCACATAGCTTCTTATGCTCCAAATTAGATAATTTAGAATACATAACTTTTTGGGCCTGCGGTGAGCCTGCACCGTGCATGCTTTCCACTAGTGCCGTTCCCCCGGTCATATTTTCTATTAATCTTGCAATTTTCATACGATCTTCTGCAGGAACAGAAGATACCCCTTTTAGATACTTTCTTATATATTTTCCAATCTCAGGATCATTAAGATCAGACTCAGATGGCATTGTAGCTACAATACCTCCTGCTATATCCTGAGCAAGTCTGTCAATATCATATATTAACTTTGTTACATTATGCTTACTAACATTTGCAAGCAATGGGTCTACAAAATATGCACCAGAAGCAGTAGGCTTTCCTTCGGCAGAACAAGCTATAGAACATGCATAAAGTGTTTCAGCCATGTGAATCATTTCATTAATTTTTTCCTTAATATGACCAGCTTTGCTATATCCGCTGTAATCGGCCATAACTGCAGATGCACCTATTACAACATCAGACACTCCACCTTTACAGCCTCCGTAATTTTGACGATGATAACAAGCAAATCTTTCAACTAAAGCTCCCGAAAATTCAGTTTCTCCACACATAAATACGCTATTCCAGGGGACAAAAACATCTTCAAGTACAGTAAGACATTCACCACCAACAATACCATATTTTGCATTACCCTGATCTATATCGCCTTCACATTTTCTGTCATCATTTGTCTGTCTTCCGAAAATATGAATGATACCTGGCGCATCTACCGGAACAGCACAGCATACTGCATAGTCCTTATCTTCTTTTTTCATTCCCATAGTAGGCATGATTAACATTTCATGAGAATTGACCATACCTGTCATATGCGCTTTAGCTCCTCTAATTATTATACCTTTGTCATCTTTGCTTACAACATGGACAAAAAGATCTGGATCTGCCTGTTGTGACGGACGTAAACTACGATCTCCTTTAGGATCCGTCATTGCACCTGCAACCATTATATCAGTATCTTGTACATGAAGAAGAAATTCTTTGAAACGTTCATGATAATTAGTCCCCAACTTTTTATCCATTTCATAAGTTACAGAATACGTTGCATTCATAGCATCGAAGCCAACACATCTTTGATAACAGGTACCTGTCTTCTGTGAAATCATTCTTAACATTTTTACTTTTTTAACTAAATCATCCACACTTTGATGAATGTGAGTAAAACGGTTAATCTTTTTACCAGTCAAATGTGAAGTCACTGTCATTAAATCCTCATACATCGGATCATTTGCAAGATCATAAGTTAATGCCGCTGCATTAACATGTCCACGTATAAATGGATGGTCAATTACCTCATTACTTTTTAATAACTTTCCTTTAATATAAACTTTAATATTACGTTTTCTTAAACTATCTTTATATTCCTGTCCAGTCATCATTTTAATCACTCCTTTTTAGCTACTTTATCCAATTTGTCCTGATTTTTTGCCATTTTGCATCACGCTGCTCTGTGATAATTTCAATGTCCTCTTCAGTTAAATGCGAAAAACGTCCCTGTTTTTTTAAATAATCTTTTACAGGAGTAAATTTCTCCGGATTTTTATTAACAGTAAATTCACCATTTTCATATTCTGCTAAAAACCACAAACCGCAGTCAACAGCATCTTTAGCTAAATCAATTGTTACATCAGATGGAGTTCCCCAACCAGTTGGACATGGAGTAAAAATATGAATATATGAAGTTTCAGTACAATTCTTTGCTCTCTCCAATTTGCTTAAAAGGTCTTCCGGATAACCCACACTTGCTGTTGCAGCATATGCAATATCGTGGGCCGCCATTATCTCAAACATATTTTTCTTTGTGGTCATGCAGCCATGAATATTTTTACCTACAGGGGTATTTGTAGTCTTAGATCCATAAGGAGTAAGTCCACTTTTTTGAACACCTGTATTCATATATGCCTCATTATCATAGCAGATGTAAGTTATTTTTTCCTTTCGGTCAACAACTCCCGATAAAGACTGCAGTCCTATATCTGCAGTTCCACCATCTCCAGCAAATCCAATCACATTATAGTCTTTAAGTCCAAGAGCCTTGGCACCAGCTAGTATGCCAGACATAACTGACCCGGTTGCCGCAAAAGGAGGAATTATAGCATTACAAAAGAATGGGAAATTAGGATATATAAAACCAACAGTTGACATACAATTAGGCGGTACTGCAGCAAAGGTTCTTTTTCCAAAAATCTTTAGAGCTAATCGTATTGCCAAACTTGCTCCACAGCCACCACAAGCTTTATGACCATAAAAATATTCCTCATTAGTTAAACTTTTTGCATTAACAGCCATAATTTTCACACCTCAACTTTATAAATTCTACATTATCTGTTTTATTTTTATTGCTTTTTTGAAGAAGTTTTTCAAATATCTCTTTTATGTCGCCCTTCGAAATATCACGTCCTCCAAGTCCACCAATAAAGTTATAAGTTTTAGGTACCTTGTCAAGAGTCGTTAGAGATGAATTCAAATCTGAAAAAACTGCTCCCTCATAACCAAAACTAATATCTTTTTCAAGCACTCCTACTGCTTTTGCATTACGCAGTATATCGACTACTTCTTTTTTTGGAAATGGTCTTATACATCGCAATTTAAGCAGTCCAACTTTCTGGCCATTCTTGTTCATCTCATCTACCACAATTCTTGCAGTTCCAGTGACACTTCCCAAAGTAACCAGGATAACATCTGCACCATCACATTTGTAATCTTCAACCAATCCACCATATGAACGTCCAAATTTTTTTTCAAATTCGGCATCAGTACATCTTATCTTTTCAATCGCACTCAGCATTGCACAATTTTGTTGATAGCGGAATTCTGTATTCCAATCTGGTCCTGCCGTAAAACATGTGCTCTTAGGATTATCAATATCCATTTTATTAACATAATCCTGATAAGGTATAAAACTATCTACATCAATTTGTTCCGGAATATCAACAAGTTCATAAGTATGAGTTAATACAAATCCATCAAGATTTATCATAACCGGAGTCATTACTTCAGGATCTTCTGCTATACGGTATGCTTGAATAACTGTATCCAAAGCCTCCTGGGCATCCTCGACATAAAATTGAATCCACCCGGACTCAAGCTGGGAAAGAGAATCTCTCTGATCTCCATATATATTCCAGGGAGTTGCCGTAGATCTATTAGCATTCATCATGACAATCGGCAAACGGGATCCACTAGCATAATGAAGACACTCACACATATAGAGAAGTCCTTGAGAAGATGTAGCTGTAAAAGTTCTGGCACCAACTGAACTTGCTCCTATACATGATGACATTGCACTGTGTTCTGATTCAACATATAGATACTCGGAATTCAAGGATCCATCTTCCACAAAATCAGATAATCTTTCAACAACAATTGTTTGGGGTGTGATTGGATATGCTGAAATAACCTGTGGTTTAGCTAATTTAGCTCCAACAGCAACTGCCTCATCACCAGATATAAATTGTTTATTACTCATATTTTGCCTCCTCTTCCATACTTACTGCATTTAATTTACATACCTTTGCGCAGATACCACAACCCTTGCAGTAATCATAATCAATTTCTAAAACATCTCCCGATTTATCTATTGCACCATCAGGGCAAAGCATAAAACATCTTAAGCATTTTACACATTTATCATTGTCTATTACAGCACGAAAAGTTCTCATTCCAGAGCTTACTTCTGTTAAATGTCCTGAATAGGATGAAGGTCCTAATGGATATTCACTTATTTTTTTAGGTGGATTAAATGTTTCCACTTTTGGTTTATTCAATTTACGCTTCCTCCTTTACAGAATTATATGCCTCAAGCAATACCTTTTTATTTTTTTCTCTTATAGCCGGTGACAACCCAGAATCAATTGACTCATATGCGGCATCTAAATTTGTAAGTCCAGATGCTGCTATAAGTGCACCAAGCATAGGAACATTCGTTATAGGTCTCTTTAAAGTTTTTAAGGATAATTCAGTAGCATCAATAGTTATCACCTTAAATCCATGCCCGGCAAATTCTGAAGGATTTTTTTTAGAGTTTATAACTAATATTCCATTATTTTTTAAACCTTTTATAACCGATGGGCCATATAATGTTTCATCTAAAACTACTACATAATCACATTTCTCAACTTGACTCCTGTCAGAAATTTTATTGTCACTAATTCTTGTAAATGCTAAAACAGGAGCTCCCCTCCTCTCGGGTCCGAAAGATGGAAATGCCTGAGCATATTTACCATCGTGAATTGATACAGCATGTCCCAGCAGTCTTGCAGCAGTAAATGCTCCTTGTCCTCCTCTTCCATGCCAGCGAATTTCAATCATAAAATATCCCCTTTCTTATGTCATGTATATCAAAAAAACATCTCTTATAAATAAGACACAACATTTATATTTAATTCCGTTATACAGAATTTATAATTCCATATTAACATAAGTGACATATTTTTTCCATACCTTTTATACTTTTTATTTAATATTTTTGAATATATACATAAATATAAATATTAAATAAAAAGCATAGATATATACCAATGATATGATAACTATCTATGCTTATTATGTTATATAAAAATTCAATATATCCTTTATATGCATATACTTATGCACTATTAAAGTCTAATCTTTCTGTTAATCGTTTGCATCTTCTTCAGTAGCATATCTTCTTGCCACTTTTGCCCTATCTCCTGCTATTGCATTTACTACCCAGATATTATTAGGTGGACACCCCATTACATGTGTACCATATTTCTCTAAATGTTTTGTACACTTTCCAAGGAGTATTAAATCTTCCTTTTTTATATCTTTAGGAATTTTTTCTTCACTCACCGGCCCTAATACAATTGTCTTGCCCTCAAGCAAATGTTCTATATGATCATTTTTCATGTCCATAATCGCACTTATAAGCGTATTTTTACAGCCCGTACATGCCGCTGCATCTTCAATCTTTGTAAAAGGAGGGACACCTTCTAATTCAGTTTCAGAGGCACGCTTGAAACGATGCTTTACATCTTCTATAGATTCACCTTTAATATCTATCTTATCAAGGTTAATTTCTCCCAGACCACGCTCATATGCAATTTTAGTTATTTTTATATCTTTTGGATCATAACCCATAATGGCACTTCCTACTGAATCCGCTGCTACGGGGTCTTTTGACGCAATAATCAATCCTAATTTAACCGGATTCCCAAATATAGGTCCAAGTCCCTCTTGACCTACTATCCCATCAACTATAGTTAACTTTGGTTTGAGACATTGATTTATATCTACTACTCCCTGCATAACCCCGAGTTGATGGAATTTCTTCTTTTGGCTATCATGAATTAACCCTTTCAAATTCTTAATTCCAAGAGTGACCTCAGTTTGATCATGAGTTTTCATGACCGGTACACTTATAATAACATCTGCTTTAGCTACTAATTCCCAAGATTCTAATGCTTGTACAATCATACCGTTTTTGCATTCGATTTTCTGACGAGCTGATCTCTTAAGGTCAACTACCTTATATCCCTTTTCTCTGAGCTTATCGTATCCTGCAAATTCTATAACTTTTTCAGTATCTACTCCGGCCGCAGAAGATTCTGCGATAACAGGTTCTGCTCCCAACTCCTTTACTATATCTGCAATGGCTTTACATACCTCATAACGGGTAACTGCACCTGATAATCTATCTTTTCCTGGTGCCACCAAGTTTGGATTAATTAAAACCATATTCTGTGGTTTTATTATATCTTTCAAACCACCAATCATCTCTACGGACTTTCTCACAGCGATATCAATGTCTTTTTCAGTATTACCATTAGTTTTAACAATAGATACTGTACTCATAACACTCACTCCTTTATTATCATTTTATCCTATTTTAAATTCGCTTCTATAACAACATAAAATTTAAATATAATTATTGACATTATTTATTATAATTTCATTTTTAGGAATTGTCAATTCTTTATTATAGAATTTCACAATAGTATTATATAATAAATTGAATTTTTTCAGAATTGTATTGAAAAATAAAATAAAGTATTCCATAATAGTATATGAAAAAGATTATAATTATATCTTTTTTGCCAATAAAATCAAAACCGATTTAAAGGAGGACCAAAGTGGAAATAGAAAATGATACTTCATATGTTAAATCCGTAATTAAAACCTTATTAATCTTAGATCAATTTAGCAGTCCAGATGAAAAAGGTATTATAGAACTTAGTGAAAATACACATCTTCCGGCGAGTACTGTACAACGTATTGTAAATACTTTAGAATTAAAAAACTACTTAATGCAAAATCCTAAAACCCATAAATATCGCCTTGGTATTGCTCTTTATAATATAAGCAAAAACTATTCAAAAAATTTAGAATGGATAGATGGAGCAAAAATCTATATGGAAAAACTAGTTGAAAAACATGGTGAAACAGTTAACTTAGCTATACTTCAAGGGAAAAAAATAATTTATCTTACTAAGGTAGATTCACCAAATATACTCAGGCCAAATTTTGAAATTGGAGTAGAGTATCCTGCTTTATGTACCTCTCTTGGAAGGAGTATATTAGCTTTTCAGCCCCCGGAAATTTTAAACAAGATTATTATACCATCTAATATTGAACATAATACCGACAAAACTATTACTGATACCAAGGATATATGGAAAGAACTATCAAAAATAAAAGAAGACGGCTATGCTATTGAAGATGAGGAATTTCAAACTGGATTATTTTGTATAGGTGTTCCGATTATTGATTATAAAGGCAGGAGCACAGCTGCTATAAGTACCACAATACCTAAATATAGAGTAGACCTCAAAAAAATTCCTGATATAGTAAAGGATATGCTTGATGCCGCAAAAAACATTTCGGATGAGTTAACTAAAGCATATTAAAGCATACTATAGGTTTGCAACAGAAAAGTTAAGCTTTCAGTTACAAACCCTATATTTTCCCTTAAGATACCATCCTGTATTTAATTTCATCAATAAGAGTATTTACATCGTTGGAACAAATCACCTCTAGTTTCTCAAGCTTATCACTAACATCAACAGCAAGTCCGCCGCCGTCCATATTCTCATTGAGTAAACCTCCCATGAAGAATGTAGGTTTCAGCTTATTTTGTTTAAAAAGTTCACATAGATTTTTAGCATAAGATAGTGCAATACCATTAAATGTACTCATAACCACAAACTTACTTTCAGTTTCAATTATAGTATCTATTATCTCCTGTGGGTCTACACTTGAACCTAAATCAAATACTTTCGCTCCCGCTTTAAGAAGAACTGATTTGACTATCTCTTTACCAAATTCATGAACATCAGTTGCACCTAGTACTATTTTTACACCTTCTAATGATTTTTCCAGATTCTTAATATTTTCACTGATTTTTTTCTCTTTATTATTTATTGTCCAGACGATATCTGTTGGTCTTAATGGAATACGCCCTCTCATGGCATAAGGATCTTTTTTTCCTACTCCAAAGTATTCTTCTAATCTGGCAGCTCCAATTTCTTTCAAAGCCATAAATAATTCACAAGGATTTTTAATATCTATACCTATATCCTCAAGTCCATTCATAACACGTTCAAAAAATATCTGTCCACCCATTACAAGTTTGTCTTTTTCACATGATATTTTTTCCCAATCCATAAATAAAGAATAATGTTTTGCTTTTTCTTCAAGCATATTTGAAATTACATGAGCCTGAACTATTTCATCTGGAGAAGGAACACGTACTGCTTCAGTTATGGGAATAGGGGTTACAGCATGTCCAGTAGGCCTATACATTTGTGCAGCCATATCAGCTATCTGAAATGATGAAAGTGCCCCATAATTCTTATCATAATCATTGGAAAAATCTATAGTATTTCCATATAACATTGAACCTAATGAATTTTTATCGTTGATTTCATCCATAGTAAGAAGAAATATCATCCTTAAGGTAGGATCACTAAATAAATTACCGAAACAATGTGACAAGCTTCCTCCAATTAAATCTTCAACTATATATCTTTCAAGCATAGCCCATCCTGTAAGATTTGCAAGATCATGAAATTGTGCTCCAAATCCATCATCAAGATTTGCATGAATAAGTGCCCCTTTATCCTTAAACTCCGCCATAATTCCTATTGCTTTAACCATTCCTATTACCCGGCTGCTTTTATCCATTAACCCTGGATATTCATAAGTATAAAATTGGGAAACATTTCCCATAGTTGTAACACCAGCTTCGAGTGCTAATTTAACATTTTCAACCGAATTTAAAGATCCTATCATATGATCACCAAAATGCGGCTGAATAGGAACAATCTGACCTACCTGTTTCCATTCTTCAGGGGTATCAAATATAAGCCCTGTCCCTTTATTGACCTTGTAACGAAGTTCTTTGGGAACACCCATTACCCAGTCAAGACATACTCCAAACCTGTCTAGTGTCAAACCACGCTTAGTAAGTTCATCATAAATATATTTAAATCCTTTAGCAGTTTCTTCCCATGAATTCCAGCCTATATGGGCATGGCGCATAATTTTACCTTCTTTTATACATTTTAATTTATATTCAGCTTCAGATTTCACTCCATATTTTTTCATAAAAAGAGTTTCTCCAATAGTTATACTATTTGAGATTTTTTTTATTTCCCCCATAAGATCCTTAAGCTGGGGCAATTCTTCAGGTATTAAATCTTTCTTAGTCAACATATTCATAGCCAATTCCTCCCTTTAAAAGAAATTTCTTATATCATACTTTCTTTGTTAATTGTCTAGTTTTACTAAATTGTCTTTTAAGACTTTAAATGCGATGTTTTTATCAATCTGTGATAATAATCCAGCTGCATAAAGAATATATTTTTTATCCAATAAAAATTCTGACTTTTTCGGCAGCAAAATATTAGCCTCAATATTAGAATCACTTAATGCCGATTTTAATATTGATTTTGAATTTAGCCCATTAATAATTGGACCCCCGGTGCCTATTATAAATTCAACATTTTTAAGATCCTTTCCTTTCTGAATCATATTTACTTTATTACTATACCCTGAAAAGAACTGACCTGCATGCCTACGGGTAGCAATCCTCACAGCTTCTTTGGCAAGAAAAAACTCAATATTTTTTTCAACATCAGTATCTGCCAATATAGATGTATCTGCAATTCTTCGCCTAATAGCCTTCTCAATGTACTCTCTCGTTATTCTAAAATCGTCAAATAACTTGCTGCAATCTGCAGCTTCAAGTAGTGAATTCGAAGATTCGCGAATTCCTAAATCTCCTTCTACTGTTCTTTTCGCATAGGGTTCTGGTGCACCTACAACTCTTATATCTGAATGTTTCTTTTGGGGAGAAAAGGAATGTACATCCGTAGTGGCTCCTCCAACATCAACTATCATAATTTCTCCAAGTCCTGGATATTTCTCTGTCCCCTGAGCCAATATCTTCCCTGCAGTAAGCACTGCAGCTGGAGTTGGCATAACCACATTCCCCACATATTCCTTAACTTTGTCAAAGCCTTTCATATTAACTATCTTTTCCATAAAGATTCCTCTAATAGTTTCAATTGCTGATTCAACATCTAAAGTTCCTACATCCGGTATAATATTCTTTGCTATCAAACATTCTTTTTGTTGATTTAAAAAGATAGCCCTTATTTCATTTGAAATCTTGCTATTACCTGCATATACAATTGGGGAATGGATATTAAAAGATTGAGCCAATTTATTAGCATTATCTATCGACCAATTTACATTTCCGCCTTCATATCCACCACATAATAAAATTATTTCTGGATTTATCTTTTCAATTTCACTTATATCATTATCAGTTAGTTTATGTGAAAAAGCTTTTATTACCTTGGCACCTGCTCCAAAAGCAGCATTTTTGCCTGCCATCATGCTTAATGAATTAGTCAAGCCTACAACAACCATCCGAAGTCCTCCTGCTGCACTACTAGATGCCAACCGAACAGCACTATCAAAACTTTCGTTCCCTATATTATTTCTAATTCTATCAAGACATATTTTTAAACCAATTCTGGCATCACTTTTAACCGTAGATGGTGTCTGAGTTGTGAAAATTAATTCTTCTTTCTCAAGAGAAACAACTGCTGCTTTGGTAAAGGTACTTCCAAAATCAACTAATATCGCAAAACTCATTTTTTAATTTCCTCTCAAATTTTTTATTTTTATTTGCTTAAACTCTAAACATAAGAAACTATTACATAATTAACTATTGAATTATTTATGTAATAGCATCTTATTTTAAATCTTTCTAAGACTACTTAACACGTATGAGCTGTCCTAGCAATAACATTTTCCTGAACTTCCTTATCAAGTTCAATAAAATATGCTGAATATCCGGCAACTCTGACCATAAGATTTTTATAATCATTTGGATTCTTCTGGGCATTTCTTAATGTCTTTTCATCGACAACATTTATTTGTATATGCTCTCCATATATATCAAAATATGATGTTATTAGGTTTTCTAAAATATCTAAACCCTTTTCACCTTTAACGATATTGGGATCATATTTTACATTTAATAAAGATCCAGTTAGAGGTTTCATTTGATCAATTTTAGAAAGTGATTTTATAACTGCAGTTGGTCCGTTTACATCTCTGCCTGCAACTGGTGAAGCATTATCACTTAGTGGTTCATATGCATGACGGCCATCTGGAGTTGCACCTACACTCTTTCCCTGCATAACATTGAAGGATTGTGACAAAACAGATAAAACATATTTACCACCTCTATTATCCCTATAATCTACAAGTTCATCAGCATTAATTTTAACAATTCTCCTTGCAATCCCATCAACCAAATCATCATCATTTCCATATTTAGGCGCCTTATTTAACAACAATTGTCTTACCTGTTCATTATTCTTAAAATCGTCTTTAAGAATATTATTCAATTCGTCAAGAGTAAATAATTTCTTCTTAAACACCAATTCATTTACTGCAGCTAAAGAATCTGCAGCATTTGCCAAAGCAGTAATAAAAGTTCCTGAAAAATTATATTTTGCTCCCCCTTCTTGTAATGATCTACCTTTCTTAATGCAATCATCAACCAAACATGATGCAAATGGAGCAGGAACCCTTGTAGCATGAAGTGCACCTACGATATTGTATGCATCCAGCATTAATTTTACAAAATATTTTGTCTGCTTTTCATTAGCTATCATTATATCTTCAAAATCCTTGAAAGAATTCAATTCCCCTGTCTTAAGTCCCAATTGCTTTCCTGTTAAAGGATCTTTACCATTATTTAAAACTAATTCAACTATTTTAACTGTATTTATATATCCTACAACTGGACGTCCATCTGTTTTACCTGTAACATAATTTTCTACACAACCTTCAATACTCCAGTCTCTTGCTTCTTCTATTGTCGCACCTTTCTGCAAAACTAAGGGTATAACCAATTTGTCATTAAAAAATGCAGGAGTTGCTAAACCTTTTTGTGTTATTTTAAGTGCTTTTCTAAAAAATCTATGATCTATATTATCATGATATCTAAATGAAACCGACGGTTGAGTCGTTTGGACATCTTCTGTGGCATCCAGTACTAAGTATGATACATCATTTGTAGCATCCAATCCGTCTGGTGTTTGACCTCCTACCGCTACATTCTGCCACATTGGATAACCTGCAAATGCTTGTGCTTCAAAATGATCTCTAACCTTTATTATTTCCGTGATTTTTATCCATAAGCACTCAATTAGTTCTACGGCCTTATCATGATCTATTATTCCAGCTTTCAAGTCTTTTTGGTAAAACTTATTCATATATTGATCAAATCTTCCTAATCCGATGGAATGTCCATTAGTTTCTATCTGCATTATGAAATGCATAAACCAAACAAATTGAATAGCTTCATAGAAAGTTTTAGGAGAATTCTTAGGTACATTCATGCAATTCTCAGCAATTAATTCAAGTTCAGCTTTTCTTTTGCCGTCTATAGTCTTAGCTGCCAACTTTTTGGCTGTCAAAGAGAATCTTTCTGCAAGTTTTATAGCACTCTCACAAACAATAATTACTGCTTCCCAAAAATCAACTTTTCTCTGAGTTACATCATCAACTGTGTTAACTGCTTCTATTTGGGTCTTTGCTTCTTTTATAATGCCAGACAATCCAATATCAAGAATTTTAGAATAATTTGGAACAACATGACCTGTTGATGTAATTCTTGATCCTACAGATAATACACCTGCCTGTTCAGCTTCAAGTACCTCTTTACTTAATTTCGACGTTGCAAATTCGTTAAAACTCTTTCCATCCCAGAATTTTAGAATACTTAGCAATTCTTTTTTATCGTCTTCTGCTATGGCTAAAGGATCTGTACCTCTTGTTGAAAATTGATCCATCTCATTAATTATCCAGGTAGAACCATATTCAGGAAATACAGGTACTTTCCTAAATTCGGATGATTGATTTCCAACTATCAATTCATCATCAGCTATATAAATACTCATGTTTTCAAGTAAATACTTAGTAGACTTAGCCCTCACAAGCACTGGTGAATCAAGTGTACATTGTCTATAAAACTCTGTAATCAACCTTGCTCTGTCTACATCTATACTTGGTTTTGTATCTCTCAGTCTACTTTTTAATTTTTCTACTCTTTTTGTTAACATAATTAATTCAATCCCCCTTAATATATTTAAATATATTACCTTAATTCTTTTAAAATTGTCAGGAATGTAAAACTAAACATTCAATTCCTTTATTATAAAGAATATTTTTGGCTATATTCATAAGTTTTTTCATATAATTTTCATCAGGAGCTTTTACCTCGCCAAGTTCATAGTTTCTATTTATACTCTTATATTTATGTTCTCCTAGATTATGGTATGGCAAAAGTTCCATCCTCTTTATTGCTTTTAATTGTGTACAAAATTGTGCAGTTAACCTTATATTTTCTTCTGAATCATTGTATCCAGGAATTACAGGAATACGGACTATAATTTTTCTTTCTTTCAGTTTATTGTTGAGTTTTATTAAATTATCTGATATTAGTTTATTTGAAACTCCTGTGAGTTCTTTGTGTTTTATTTCATTCATATGTTTTATATCAAAATGTATAGTATCTAAATAATTTGAGGCTTCCTCTAGTACTGAATAACTTCCATATCCAGAGGTTTCTATGGAAGTATTAATTCCAAAATCTTTACATTCTTTTAAGATTTCTAAAAGAAAATTTGACTGCATTAGAGGTTCTCCACCTGAAAAAGTAACTCCGCCTCCTAATTTCTTATAAAATGGCCTATCTTTTAATATTTCTGTTAACACTTCATCTACTGTCATTTTTTTCCCCATAACTTGTTTTGAATCTGTGCAACACACATCAACGCATAAATTGCAGTTATTACATAATTTTTTATCAATAAGCATTTTACCATTGTCATAACTAATAGCTTTTTGAGGGCATATCTTTTCACACGCACGGCATCCGATACAACGCTTATATAAGGATGCAATTTCAGGTTCAACTTTTTGTGACTCTGGATTTGAACACCATAAGCATCTCAAAGGACATCCTTTTAAAAATACCAGTGTTCGTATTCCCGGACCATCATGTATAGAACATTTTTGAATATTAAATACTACTCCAGTATGCATTATTCACCTCTCCCCATCTTTATTTCCTGTTAAAAGTTAAAACTCTAATTGAATATCTTTACTAATTAAATCGTTTTCCCATTATTCTCAACAATCTTTTTATCATTTTTTCTGTATGGAAATGCATTATTATTTATAAACTCTTTATAAATTATAAATAAAAAGAAAACAATACCTGAATATCCCGAAATAGGGTACAAAATATTTACTAATTTATCAAAAGGCAATACGCTGCCAACAAGCATTCCAATAAGTGTTAATCCTAATGCAACAAAATTGAATTTTTTAGTCTTATCAACAGCAAACTTTCTAGTAATAACTAAAATCATAGAAGACAATGCCGAATAAATACACAGTACTATTATTATTAAAAATATCAATCCTAAGATAGGAGTTATACGCTTAGCAATTGCTAATGTAGGTACCTGTTGACCCTTAACGACATCAAAATAAACAGTCTCAGCTACAATGAGTAAAATAATCGCTAATGTATAAAAAACAGTTCCAATCATACCTGAAAGTCGTGCCTCTTTTACACTTCCTGCAGATTGTCCATTAATAACATAAAACGATACACCAAACATAAGTCCAAGAAATGCATATAACACTCCTGACCATAACCAATTGCCAGACGCCGTTTTAACTCCTGATGCTGTCGTTAAAATAAAAGCACTATTACCTGAATATAAATTCGGATTTCCCGCAAGAGTTATGAAAGCAGCAACACCTATTATTATCATAAATAAAATTTTAATAGGACCAATAACACCTATTATATCAATAAGTTTTTCTACTCCTAATATTGCTGTCGCTAATGAAACAAGAGCCATAATACAAGTAGCTATAGATGTAGGAGCACCATAGTACTGATGAATTGTAGCACCTCCTCCTGCGAGCATTGTTACATATATACCATATAACAATACAACACTATACCATGTATAAATTTTTCCTATATATTTGCCACAATAATATTCAAAAACATCATATGGATCTTCAAATTGCATTTTTTGACCTACCCCATATAAGGCGTAACAAAATATCATCATAAAGGCCATAAAAATAATTGATGATATAATCCCTTTTGTTGCTCCACTTGACGTAAAAAATTGCAAAACCTCTTGTCCTGTTGAAAATCCTGACCCAAGCATATAAGCGCAATATGCTCCAACAAGGATTATAACTTTTTTTATATTAATTGATTCTTCTTCCATAATCATCCTCCTTAATATTTTTAGATCAATTATTATAAGTTCTTAATAGTTATTCCTCATTCATTAAAAAAATTAATTTTCTAATAACTTCTTCCCGAGTACTTTTTTAGTTTGTCATTTCGCTTATATAATCATTTTCATATTAAGTGACATAATTCTATAATTAAGAATTAATATTTCTACCGGGTAATGTTTTCCCCACTATTCTCAATAATCTTCTTATCATTTTTACTATATGGGAATGCATTCTTATTTATAAATTCTTTATAAATCATAAGCCCTACTAACAAAATCCCTATATATCCCGAAACAGGGTATAAAATATTTACTAATTGATCAAAAGGTAATAATGTACCAGCAAACATACCAGCAAGGGTTAATATTGTTGCTACAATATTGAACCTTTTAGTTTTATCAACAGCAAATTTTCTAGTAACAACCATAATCATAGAAGATACCGCAGAATAAATACACAGTATCAATATTAGAGAAAAAATCATTCCTAAAATAGGAGAAATATATTTAGCAATTGCTAATGTAGGCACTTGTTGCCCTTTAATAACATCTAAATAGACAATTTCAGTTATAACCAGCAAAACAACTTCAATGGAAATTGCGCTGACACCAATTATACTTGAAAGCCTTGCTTCCTTTAAACTCTTGCAAGATGATCCACTAATAACAAAGAATGTGATACCAAACATAAGACCCAAAGATGCCCACAATATTGCCGACCAGAGCCAATTATTAGAAGCTATTTTAAATCCTGCTGTTGCTATAAGAACACTATTAACTGATAACAAATTTGGTTTTCCGACAAGAGTAACTAAAGCAGAAATACCCATTATAGTTAAAAATACTATCTTAATAGGCCCTATAACACCTATTATATCAAGAAGTTTTTCAACTCCTAGAATTGCTGTGCCCAACGCTAAAAGCGCCACGATATAGGTACCTATGTTCGTTGGAGCTCCAAAATACTGATGAATTGTAGCGCCTGAACCTGCCAGCATTGTAACATATATACCATACATCAATATAACACTGAACCACATATAAATTTTTCCTATATATTTACCACAATAATACTCAAAAATGTCATATGGATCTTCAAATTGCATTTTTTGACCTACTCCGTATAAGGTATAAACAAAAAAGCCCAATAAAATTGCATAAATTATAGCCCCGATAATACCTTTTATCGCACCACTTGTTGCCAAGAATTGCAAAACTTCTTGTCCTGTTGCAAATCCTGATCCAATCCAATATGCACATAATGCTCCAGCAATAATTATAATCTTTTTTACATTAATCGATTCTTTCCCCATAATTATCCTCCATCCAATATTTTCAAGTTAGTAACTATAAAGTTTTTATAGCTATTTCTTATTAATAAAGAACTAAATTTCTGTTACATACTTTTTAATGAATCTACTAAAATCAATCATCATTCCCCCTTTTATCGGATTAATATTAACAGTTTTATTAAAATTTTAATTCTTTATAATACATGCTTTAAAATAATATTTGTAATTTTATTTGCATATAATCGTTTTCATTTTGTTATTATAGTGAGAAATATAATTCTACAATTAGGAATTAATGGTTCTAATAGTTAAACATATAACTATTTTGGGATTGCTTTTTATTTATATATACCATATATTAGTGATTTTTATTATTATATACAGTATAATTTTATATTATAGAATTGTCAATTCCATTTTATTAAAAATGCATTTATTTTTAAAAGGTAAATTCATACCTTTTATTTCTTATATATTTCGAATCGTTGTCATGGATATGCATTATTTGAAAGCTATCTTATTCTTCTTGTTATTAAAATAAATTCTATAATTCCATAATATAAAATTTTAGATTCTTTTTATTCATAGTTAAAATTATAACTATTCTTAAGAAAATATTTACCCGGCATTTATACTTTATTTCTCCTCCAATAATACTTTCTTAGTACATTCAATAAATCGCTTCATTGCTGGAGAAATATCCTGCAAGGAACGGATTGCTATACCAAGTTCACGATATACTGGTGGTAACAGTGGCCTTACTACAACACTTTTACCACAATTACAAAGAATTTTATCTAGAATCAGTTTCGGTAACATACTAATTCCTAAATTTTGTTCTACCATAAACACAATTGTGTAATCAGAATTAGATGTAAACTTGTATTTCATTGAAATCCCCATTCTCCTAAAATATCTGCTGATATCCTTATCCAATCCATCCAGAGACATGCACATAAGAAAAGAAGTTCCTGTGATAAACTTTGCCGGTATACAGTCATATTTTGCTAAAGGATGATTTTTAGGAAGTACTACAAGGTATGGATCATTCTTCAGCTTTATCCATTTAAAAGTATGATATGGTTGTTTACTTACAAAACACAAATCAATGGAACCTTCCGCTAACCATTTTTCTAAACGCTCTAGGCTATTTTCCTCTAAAAGTTCAATCTGTATTTTAGGATATTTTTCCTGAAAGGTCCGAAATATTTTTGGTAACCATACACCGGCAACAGTGGGAAAACTACCAATACATACCTTACCAGTTTCTACTCCACGAATTAAATCAAATTCCTGATTGAGTTTGGCATTCAATTTCACTAATTCCCGGATAGTAGGAAGTACCCTCTGGCCCTCTGCTGTCAACTGTATCCCCTTATTACTTCTTCGTAAAATAGGAAAACCTACCTCTCTCTCTAGACTATTCATCATATGAGTGATTCCAGATTGAGTATATCCTAGAAACTCACAGGCTTTAGAAAAGCTGCCTTTATCAAGAGTATTTAGCAAAACCTCATACTTTTTGATATCCATTTATCCTCTCTCCTTTAACACTATTCCTATTCCTTATCGTCATTTTTCTATTATACCAGAGCATCATTTCTTTCTATATACTCTCACAAATTGATGAATCATATGAAAATGAAGTATTACCTTCTGTCACCTAAGACTTCTGGTAATACTTTATTTATCAATCAGCCATGCCAAGAACTTCTATCATTATGCCCTCTTTAAGAAATCTTTCTTTTGTCTTTACCAATACCTCATCAGGTGGTGTCTCAAATTCTTGTTGAATAATTCCTACTTCTCTCCCTTTAGATATTCCCATATTATGATAAGGTAAAATATTTATCCTCTTTAATCCCTGTGCAATCATAAAATCACAAAGTTGTTCCACATTCTGTTCACTATCATTTATATTATGAATAAAAGGAACTCTAATTATTATTTTTTCTCTAATTTTTAGATCTTTTACAAGCATTAAAAGATTCCTCATAATAATTTCCGTTGAAACACCGATATACCTTTTATGCATTTCTGAATTCATATGCTTAATATCAAAAAGGATGTAATCACATATTTCTGCTAACACATGCAAATCTTCATATTTACCATAGCCACTCGTTTCAATTGCCACAGATATATTTCTCTTTTTAGCCTCAGTTGCCAAATTTATCGCATACTCACTATTTGCTAAAACTTCACCACCACTTAAGGTAATTCCACCATTAGAATTTTCAAAAAATTGTTTATCCTTTTCGATTTCATCAATTAACTCCTCCAAATTGTACTCATGCGATTTCGTATAAAGTGCTTCAGAGCAACATGTTTCAATACATTTTCTACACTGAATGCATTTTTCTCTATCTATAACAATCCCATTGTCCTGTGAATGCAGAGCATTAACAGGACAAGCTTCTATACAATGACCACATAAAATACACTTTTTCTTTTGGTAATGAATTGAAAAAAATGGGCTGCACAATTCCGGATTATGGCACCATGCACAATTTAATGGGCATCCTTTAAAAAATATAGTTGTACGAATCCCGGGCCCATCCTCTGTACAAAAACGCTGCACTCCTCCTATATAACATGCTTTATTCATTTTAATTAACTTGGTACATGCGCAGTTCTTGAAATTATATTGTCTTGTACATGTTTATCCAATTCTGTAAAGTAAGCAAGATATCCTGCTACCCTAACTAGCAAATTACGATACTTTTCTGGTTCTTTTTGTGCAGCTTTAAGAGTTTCATTATCTATAACATTAATCTGAATATGCTCTCCCATGTTGTCGAAATACGTTTTAATAACACTTTCCAGCACCTGGCGTCCTTTTTCACCTTGAATACTTCTAGGCTCAAATCTAATATTATATAAACATCCATCTTGTGCATTCTTTTGATCCAATTTCGCAACTGATTTTACTGCTGCTGTAGGTCCATTTATATCTCTCCCCATTACAGGAGAACAGTTGTCATTGACAGCGTCATGTGCAAATCTTCCATCAGCAGAAGCAAGAACACTTTTTCCCTGAGAAACATTAAGAGATTGAGATTCTATTACAACTACATATTTTCCTCCTCTGGAATCATGATACCTCGATATACTTTTTCTATAATGTTTAACTATATCGGCAGCAATGGAATCAACATAATCATTATCATTTCCATATTTAGGAGCTTTATTTAAAAGAGTGAGTCTTATATCTTCTTTTCCCTTAAAATTAATATTCAGTGCATCCATTAACTGATCCATGCTTAAAGTTTTCTTTTTAAATACTAATGTGTCAATTGCAGCTATTGCATCTGTTGTATTTCCAATACCACAAATAAATGCTCCCGATTCAGAATATCTGGCTCCTCCAGATTGTACTGATTTTCCCTTTTCTATGCAATCATTAATAGTCATTGATGCAAAAGGTGCTGGTTCACGAAGTGCATGCATAGCACCAACAACATTAAATCCAGTTAACATTAAATCTACAAAATAATCAATTTGTGTATAAAACGCCTTTTTTAATTTTTCTAGACTATCTATACTTTCAAGTTCACCCGTCTTAGGTCCAAGTTGTTCTCCATTTACTGGATTAATACCATTATGCAAAGCTAGCTCTAAACATTTTAGAAGGTTTACATAGCCTACTGTTGGACGTCCATCTGAATATCCAGCTACACATGGCTGAACACATCCTTGAATTCCCCAATTTCTAGCTTCTTCTATGGAAACCCCAAACTTATCCATAATAATAGGAATTACTAAATTATCATTAAAAAACGCTGGAGTAGCCATGCCTTCTTGAATCATTTTCAGAGCTTCTTCTACAAGTTTTTCTGGAGTTCCATTAAAATAACGCAAAGATGCTGTTGGCTGAGATGTTTGCACTCCTTTGTTGGCTTTTAATACTAAATATGAAGTTTCATTGCTTGCATCCTTACCGTCTGATGTTTGACCACCAATAATGAGATTTTGCCACATAGGATATCCTGCAAATGATTCACTATAAAATTTATCACGAAGTTTGATAATATCTGTAACTTTAATAAAAAAGCACTGTAAGATTTCTATAGCTTTCTCTTCTGTAATAGATCCCTTTGATAAATCGTTTACATAAAAATCATTAATATATTGATCAAATCTATGAAATGAAATTCCGTGACCGTTCGTTTCAATGTTGATAATAACATGGATAAACCATACAAATTGCACTGCTTCCATGAATGTCTTTGCAGGCTTCAATGGTATATTTTTACAATTACTGCTAATTTCCAATAATTCATCTTTTCTCACCGGGTCTTTTTCTTTTTCAGCTAATTTTGCTGCCAATTCACTATAACGCCTTGCAAGTTCACCTACCCCATCAATAGCAATAATTACAGCATTCCAAAAATCTACTTGTTCTGCCTTTTCCCTGCAATCGATAACGGTTTCAGCAATTTTTTGCTGGCATTTTTCTTTATAATAATTCAAGCCATTTCTCAAGAGATTATAATAATCTGGAAGTAAGTGCCCTGTTCCGCAATCTCTGTTTCCGATAGTCATAACACCACTTTTTTCAGCATTTTTTGATTTTTCAGATAAATTTCTCTCTACTATTTTTTCAAAGCTATTGCCCTTCCATTTAGATAAAATTTGCACCAACTCCTTTTTTTCTTCATCTGTAATCAATAAAGGATCAGTCGGTCTTGTAGCAAATTCATCAATTTCTTCTACAATCCACTCCGAATTATATTCTGGAAAAACTGGAGCACAACGTGGTTTATCTGCAAGATTTCCTACAATCAATTCACCATCTTGTATAAAGATAGTCATATTTTTTAAAATATGTGCCAACATATACGCTTTTTGTAATACTGGTGGTTCTACTGCATGTTTTTCAATTGCCTCTGTAGCAAGTCTTGCTCTTTCTACACCAATACTTGGTTTTACTTTGTTTTGTTTCTCTTTTAACATTTTAATTCTTTCTGTCAACATATAAGCATTCCCCCTTAAAAATTATAAAATTTACTACCAAGAATTTTGTCATTTTTTTGAATATATTTTTCTATTTTATGGTAGCATACTTCTTTTTAGTAGTAAAGTTCACTTATTTAATATCGGGTATTACTAAAAGTCATATACTTCCATTCAAAATATCTTGAAGTTTATGGTATTACTAAACAATGATATAATAACCTTATATTCAATATAGGATTTGTAATTCCAGGCTTAAGTTATACATAAGCTGACATTTCCAAAATGTAGGCACATTAAAAAATTTAATGCACAGGTCGAAATTTTTTAGGTGACGAATTTTGGAAATATCAACTAAAGTATAACTTAAGCCTGGAATTACAAACACTATACTATTTTATAAAAATAAAGCATAATATTAATTATACATAATAGGAGGTAACTTAAATTGGAATCAAATATTATTTTAATTGTCCTGTTACTCGTAGCAGTAATTGGAAAAGCTAATTCAGTAGCCCTAGGTATATGTGCCCTATTATTCTTTAAACTTTTAAATATTGATAAATATGTATTTCCATCACTTCAGGCAAATGGTATATCAATAGGAGTTGTTATTCTCATTGCATCAATCTTAGTACCAATAGCAAATGGGACCGTACGTTTTTCAAATATTAAAGGTGTTTTTTCATCATTTTTAGGTATATTTGCACTTTTAATTTCTTTATTCACTACATATTTAAGTGGTCTTGGAATGCAGTATCTCACAATTCAAGGACACAGTGAAGTAATGCCTGCTTTGATAATAGGTGCTGTAATTGCTGCTGCATTCTTAGGTGGAGTTCCAGTAGGGCCTATGATTACATCCGGAATAATAGCACTCGGACTCAAGGCTTTTCACAAAATAGGTATGTAAAAAAACAGGTGTACTAATTGCACCTGTTAAAATCCTTATAGAGTTTAAAATTCTAAGCTTAACTTATGCGTAGATCGGGATTTCTAAAATTTTTTACGTGGCGTATTTTGGAAATCCCGGTCGGAGCATAAGTTAAGCTTTCATTTATAAACCCTATAAGCAATTAAATAGCATCAAAGAAACTCATCTGGTCGCTCTCTGGAAGACCTTTTAAGCATCCAAATTTATCAAGAAGTTCTACAGCAGAGTTTCCTATTTTCCCACGTTTCCTTAAATCATCTATTGACGTAAAAGGCTGCTTTTTAGCAGCATTATATATGCTCTCTGACGCAATATTCCCCATGCCGGATATACTATTTATAGGTGGTCTTAAGCCATCATCTTCTACTAAGAATTTAGTGGCATGAGATTTATAAAAATCAATCGAAAGAAACTTGAATCCCCTTTCATACATTTCCAAAACTATCTCTAAGTCATCATACATATCTTTATCTTTAGGAGTAGCTTCATTTCCCATCATCTCAATTTCCTTCATTTTACGTTCAACTTTTTCTTTTCCAAATATCATAAATTCACTATCAAAAGCTTTCGCCCTGATTGAAAAATATGCAGCATAGTAAGCTTTTGGTATATGAACTTTGAACCATGCAATTCTAAAGGCCATCATAACATATGCTGCTGCATGCGCTTTAGGGAACATATATTTTATCTTCTTGCATGAATTTATGTACCATTCAGGAACTTTATGTTCTCTCATTAAAGCCTCGTATTCAGCCCATTTTTTAGGGTCTTTAAGTGCCTTTCCTTTACGTACTGTTTCCATTATTTTAAAAGCAGTATTTGGAGGAAGTCCCCTTTTTATAAGATATATCATTATATCATCTCTGGTACACACAGCTTCACTCAATGTAACTATGCCCTGGTCAATTAAGTCCTTTGCATTTCCGAGCCATACATCAGTACCATGAGAAAGCCCTGATATACAAAGAAGTTCTGAAAATGTCTTAGGCATTGTATCGACAAGCATTCCACGTACAAACTTAGTTCCAAACTCAGGGATTCCAAGTGTTCCAACTTTAGAATTTATCTGCTCTGGAGTTACTTTAAGAGCTTCCGTTGACGAAAATAACGACATTGTTTCCTTATCATCAAGTGGTATTTTATGCGGATTTACTCCCGTTATATCCTGAAGCATTCTTATAACGGTAGGATCATCGTGTCCAAGTATATCAAGTTTCAAGAGGTTTTGGTCAATAGAATGATAATCAAAATGAGTTGTTATAATATTTGAATCTGGATCATCTGCTGGATGCTGTACTGGACAAAACTCAAATATTTCACGTCCTTTTGGAACAACTATTATTCCACCTGGATGTTGTCCAGTAGTTCTTTTTATACCTGTACATCCTTTTGATATTCTAGTTATTTCAGCCTTATTTATTGAAATATTTCTTTCCTCGTAATACTTCTTAACGTATCCAAATGCAGTTTTTTCTGCTACGGTACCTATTGTTCCAGCTTTAAATGTTGTACCTTTTCCAAATATTACTTCTGTATATTTGTGTGCCTTAGCCTGATATTCTCCGGAGAAATTCAGATCTATATCTGGCTCTTTATCACCATTAAAACCAAGGAATGTTTCAAACGGTATATCCATTCCATCCTTATCCATTTTTTCTCCACATACAGGACAATTTTTATCCGGCAAATCAAATCCATTCTTAACACCATAATCATTAAAATCAGAATATTTGCATTTTGGACACCTATAATGCGGCGGCAGTGCATTAACTTCTGTTATACCTGTCATATTAGCTACAAAAGAAGACCCGACAGAGCCCCTTGAACCAACTAAATATCCATCTTCATTTGACTTCCAAACTAACTTTTGGGCTATGATATACATTACAGAAAACCCATTTTTTATTATCGATTCAAGTTCCCTATCCAATCTCTGCTGAACAATCTCCGGCAGTGAATCTCCATATAACTCATGCGCTCTGTTGTAAGCTATATCCTTGATCGTCCGTTCACAGCCATCTATATGCGGGGGACATTTTTCCGGCGATATAGGACTTATCCTATCACACATATCTGATATCTTATTTGTATTTGCAACTACTACTTCATACGCTTTTTCTTCTCCTAAATATGAAAATTCTTTAAGCATCTCATCTGTAGTTCTTAAATATAATGGTGCTTGATTATCTGCGTCTTTAAAGCCCTGACCTGCTTCTAGTATCCTTCTATATATTTCATCCTCAGGATCCATGAAATGTACATCACAAGTTGCAACTACAAGTTTACCAAGCTTTTCTCCAAGCTTTACAATCCTCCTATTTATATCCTTTAAATACTCTCTATCCTGAACCTGACCGTTTCTAATCAGATAATCATTATTTCCAGGTGGCTGTATCTCAAGATAATCATATTCTCCGGCTATTTTTTCTACCTCTTCATCTGATTTTCCTAAAAGTATTGCTTGATAGAGTTCACCTTCACTACATGCACTTCCTATGATTAAACCCTCCGAATACTTTTTATAAAGACTTTTTAATATACGCGGCTTTTTATAAAAGTAATGCAAATGAGAGTATGATACAAGTTTATAGAGATTTTTTAAACCCGTATAGTTTTTTGCAAGTATTATTGCATGGTAAGTTTTAAGCTTTTTATATTCTTCTTTTCTTGAAATCTCATCTCTCGCATATGTATCTATATCTGCAAGAGTAACTGCACCTCTATCTTTAAGTTTATCAATCATAATATTAAATATCTTAACCGTTGTATTAACATCATCTAAAGCTCTATGTGCAACTTCAACCTTTACACCTAATTTTTTCGCGATTCTTCCTAATTTATATGTCTTAAATTCAGGAAATAATTCCTGGGCTAGAGATAATGTATCTACATATGTAAAATCAAAATCATATCCAAGAAATTTGGCATTGTGTTTTAAAAAACCGATATCAAATTCAGCGTTGTGTGCAACTAAAACACTTTCAGATATAAACTCAAGCATTTTAGGAAACACTTTATCTATAGTTTCTGCATCTTTTACCATATCATCAGTTATATTAGTAATTTCTACAACTCTTAGCGGGATTGATTTTTCAGGATTTACAAAGCAGCTGAATTTATCTATTACAGTTCCTTTCTTTATTTTCATGATTCCTATTTCAGTAATCTTTTCAGTTACCGGAGAAAACCCCGTAGTTTCAAGATCGAGCACACAATACGTTGTGTCAATGCTTTGATCTTTTATATTTATAACAGAAGGTTTTTTATCTGGAGCTAGATATGCTTCTACCCCATATATAATTTTCATATCAGGATTATCTCTTCCCAAAAGCTTATGTGCCTCAGGAAAGGCCTGAACTACACCATGATCTGTTATTGCAATAGATGTCATGCCCCAGTCCATTGCTCTCTTAATAAGGTCTGTTGCACTTGTCATAGCATCCATCTGGCTCATTTTTGTATGCATATGAAGTTCTACTCTTTTAATTTCAGCATCATCTTTTCTTATTTCCTCATCCATCCCCTGAGTTTCAATTATTGTACTCACAATAACCTCTACTTCCTGAGAAAATTTACTGTAACCTGCATTTCCTAAGATTCTTACACCTTTAGCTTTTTTAAGCCTTGATACTACTGAAGAATCTTCTCCGCCTTTTACAAAAGCCTTACACGTAATAGAACTAAAACCATCATATAAATCAAATGATATTAATACCTTCCCACTTCTAAGTTCTTTTGATTCTATATTAGATATTTCTCCTTCTATACCAACTCTTCCTTCATAAGGCGTAATATCTGAAATTTTAATAAGTTCATCTATGTTCACATTTCTTCCTAATATCAAAAATGGATTATCTTTCTTACTATACTCTACTCTAACTTTCTTATTTGTATTTTTGGTGTTACTTAACATCTTAGGGTTGATGTTATTTTTTTTATCTGCTGGTCTTGACTCAAGCTCTTTTTTTATAATAAGCATTTCTTCCTTATTTTTATCATTTCGAGCCTTTATTAATTCCTCAGCACTCACTTTATCGATAAAATGTATGGTATAATTTTTCCCATATATCCTCTTTATAGTACTATTTATTTCTTTATCATAATCCATTTTCCTCAAAACATCTGATACGGGAATATTAAAATTAAAATTTATTATATCCTCACTAATCTCAAAATTGCAATTACTTGTCATTGCCTTTAGCATTGGATGTTTACAGGCCATATATTCTATAATACCTTTAAGCTCTTCGTCTATTGACTTCTTATTTATTCCATCATCATACTCTATAGTAATCTTAGAATCATCTAAAGCAAATCTATTTTTTATAAAATCATTAAAAAGTTCAATTTCTTTTATGTCAATATATTTACCAGAATTCAGCTTGATCTCTAAAGTCCGGATATTCTTTTTCAAAACAACAGAGGAGATAAAAGCCGAATTTATATTTCCATCTGATTTGTAATCACTAAAAACTTCACTTATTCTTTTCATATTAACATAGCCCTCTTTATATTTGCCTTATTTCAAATTTAATTTAGCCAGTGCATCTGCAAGTGCAGAATTTATAGGAACTTCATTTTCTTTCTTCATCTTATTCATATATTTATTAACATCTCTCTTATTTAACTTGCTATCGCCCTCTTTAAATCTCTTTTTAAATACTGATGCCTTTTCTCTAAAACTGCAGGTAGTACAAACATATATTTGCCCGTCTCCATCACCTCTAAGTTCAAGTTTCTTATGGCAATTAGGACATCTTACATTTGTAAATCTGGCTAAGTTTTCTCTATGTCCACAAGTTCTATCCTGACACACAAGCATCCTTCCATGTTTTCCATTAACCTCAAGCATGTACTTGCCGCATTCAGGGCACTTTGTTCCCGACAAATTATCATGTTTAAATTTATCATGACTCTTTTTTACATCCGCAACTAATTTTGATGAATAATCTCTCATTCCGTCTATAAATTTTCTATCATTTAACTTTCCTTTACTTATTAAATCAAGTTCTGTTTCCCATTTAGCAGTAAGAAGGGGTGATTTTAAGTCATCTGGTACCAATTCCACAAGCTGTTTTCCTTTAGAAGTCGGAATTATTTCTTTTCCATTCTTTTCTACATAGAAGGTATTAAATAACTTTTCAATTATATCTGCTCTTGTAGCAACTGTTCCAAGTCCGCCGGTTTCACCTAAAGTCTTTGCATATTCTTTATTCATGTTTATATATCTCTGAGGATTTTCCATTGCAGAGAGAAGCGTTCCTTCATTGAATCTTGCAGGCGGCTTTGTCTGTCCTTTATGGATTTTAGCGTTAACAAGCCTTATAGTATCTCCTTTGCTCACTTCCGGTAAAACCTGATCCTTTAATTCTTCATAATCAACATTCTCATTATCCTCAAAATCATCCTCTTTACCGTATACTGCCTTCCAACCATGTGACTTAATTATCTTACCTCTTGCTGTAAAAACTTCTCCATTAACCTCAATCTTTATAGTAGTTTGAACATATTCAAATGGAGGAAGCATAACACTTAAAAATCTCTTGACTACCAGATCATACACTTTCTTTTCCTCATAACTTAACTTTGAGAGATTAATCATCTCCTCAGTTGGAATTATTGCATGATGATCCGAAACCTTGCTGTCATCGACAAATCTTTTACTTGCATTTATTTTATTCCCCATTATTTTCATGGTAAACTTGCTGTAGTTTCCAACTGATACAGCTCTTAATCTATCCCTAATAGTAGGAACTATGTCAGAAGAAATATATCTTGAATCTGTTCTAGGATATGTGAGTACTTTATAATTTTCATACAATCTCTGCATTATAGAAAGAGTTTCTTTTGCAGAAAAGCCAAAAATTCTATTACAATCCCTTTGAAGTTCGGTTAAATCATACAAAGCTTGAGAATACTTCTTTTTATTGCTTTGTGTGACTTCAACTACTCTTCCCGTTTGAGAATTTACTTTTGATACAATTTTTTCAGCAATTTTTTCATCAAAGATGCTCAAATTCCCATTAGAATTTTGCCACTGAAGTGTATATCCATTATTAGTATTTCCAGTTATACTATAATAATTTTTAGGTTTAAAATTTTTAATTTCCTCCTCTCTATGAACAATCATAGCAAGTGTTGGTGTCTGAACTCTTCCTGCTGATAACTGTGCATTATGTTTGCAGGTAAGCGCTCTTGTAACATTAAGTCCTACAAACCAATCTGCCTCAGCTCTTGACTCAGCCGCTCTATATAAATTATCATATTTCGATGCCGGTTTTAAATTGCTAAATCCCTCTTTTATTGCTTTATCCGTTTGAGATGATATCCAAAGCCTTTTTACATTTTTATTAACCTTTACTTTCTCAAGTATCCATCTTGCAACGAGCTCACCTTCTCTTCCGGCGTCTGTTGCTATAATTACCCCATTTACATCTTTTCTATTTAATTGAGTTTTAACTGTATTAAATTGCTTGCCAGTCTGTTTTATAACTACAAGTTTTAAATGTTTTGGAAGCATCGGCAAATCTTCCATTCTCCAGGTTTTGTATTTATCATCATAGGTTTCTGGATCTGCCAGTGTAACAAGATGCCCGAGTGCCCATGTTACTATATATTTTTCTCCTTCCAAAAAGCCATTTCCCTTTTTACTACACTTTAATACTCTTGCTATTTCTCTTCCAACTGACGGTTTCTCTGCCAAAACTAATGTTTTTCCCATATTAAAATTTCCTTTCACAACCTTCTATAATAAAAATAAGGATAGTTACATAATATTCCTACCCTTAAATTCTAAACATTTTACAAAAATCAATTACTATTTTCTAGTATCATTATACATTTTACAATTTATATTTTCAAGATTATAAAATACGTTTCAAATATGATACCTACACATAAATATCTGAAAACTCAATGTTTATACGATCTATTTTATCATCATAATTAAATTGAGTATCATGAACCGTCTTTTTATTTTCAATAGTCTTTACTGGTAAATCTATAATAAATTCTGTTCCACACCCAAGACGACTTTTAACATCTATAGTTCCACCATGCATTTCAACAAACGATTTCACAAGACATAATCCTATGCCACTACCTGCCTGATCACTTTTGCATGGTTTTCCTGCCTGAACAAATCTTTTAAATATGCCATTTAATTTTTCTTTTGGAATACCTGTACCTGTATCTTTTACAGATATTTTAACATTCCTTCCCATATCTGTTACTGTAACGTATAAATATCCTCCTTGTTCAGTGAATTTTATGGCATTTGAAATAAGATTTAATATTATTCTTTCTATTTTATCGGCATCACATGCCATAATTTTTTCTTCTACATTTGTATCAAATGTCAAATTTATTCCTTTATTTCTTACATATTCCACTACTGATAATGTTATATTTTCAACTATATTAATTATATTAAAATTATCCAGATTAAGTTCAGAAAATCCTGCATCTATCTTTGTCATATCAATCATATTATTGGTGAGTCTTATAAGTCTATAACAATTTTGATTTATTATATTTATATATGTAGTTAGTTTTTTACTTTCATCTAAATTATCTCTTTTTATAATAACATTACATAACTGCAGAGAATTAAATATTAAATTAAGAGGTGTCCTAAATTCATGTGACAGATTGGCGAAAAATTCAATTCTAATTTTATCATGGTTTAAAGTTTCCTTTATGACTTCATTTTGTTTTTTTATTATATTTTGAAGCCTTGTTATTTTATTTTTTTCATAATTTCTTCTTTTTGTGTGTTTTAAATCATCCGTATTCGGTGACTTTTTTTCCATTTTATTCATCCCCCATACATCGTATTAATAACTTATTCTATACGTTTAATTTCACTTCCTTTAATTGTATTAATAACTTATTCTATACATTTAATCAATTTCCTTCATTTAAATGTAATTTTTTATAAGAAAATAAATTTGACTAAATATTATTTATCAACTATAATATTACCTAAATTAAATAAGAACTCTTATCAAGAGAGGCAGAGGGACTGGCCCTATGAAGCCCGGCAACCAGTATCGCTCATTTGCGATATATTGGTGCCAATTCCTGCAGCAAGGAGCTGATAGATAAGAGAGGTCACAGCAATATTGTTTTTAAAACCTCTTTTATTAAGAGGTTTTTTTATTTTAATATTTTGAAAGGACGGGATAATATGCCTCAACTTAGTACAAAATTAAACCTTTTTACAGACTCTGTTATAAGAAAAATGACTCGAATAGCAAACCAATATAATGCAATAAATCTATCACAAGGTTTTCCTGATTTTGATCCTCCTTCTGTAATAACTGACAGATTAAAAGAAGTAACAAAAGAAGGTCCTCATCAATATGAGATTACATGGGGCTCACAGAAATTTCGTGAAGCACTTGCAAAAAAACAATCAAAATTCATGAATCTTGATATAAATCCTAACACCGATATTGTTGTAACTTGTGGAAGTACAGAAGCAATGATGGTAGCTATGATGACTGTTTGTAATCCAGGTGACAAGGTAATTGTATTTTCACCTTTTTATGAAAATTATGCATCGGATTCAATACTCTGTAATGCGGAACCAATTTATGTACCACTTTATCCTCCTGCTTTTAAATATAATAAGGAGGAATTAATAAATGCTTTTAAACAAAAACCAAAAACTTTAATTTTATGCAATCCTTCAAATCCTATTGGAAAAGTATTCAGCCTAGAGGAACTCGAATTTATAGCAAATCTTGCTGAAGAATATGATACTTTTGTTATAACAGATGAAGTATATGAACACATAGTAATGCCTCCATATAAGCATATATATTTTGCTTCCCTGCCTAATATGTATAAGAGAACTCTATCTTGTAGTTCACTTTCAAAGACTTATTCAATAACTGGCTGGAGGCTTGGCTATATAATTGCACCAGCCAATATAATTGAAAATGCTAGAAAAGTACATGACTTCTTAACTGTAGGGGCCGCTGCACCGCTTCAAGAGGCTATTGTAGCTGGATTAAATTTACCTGACAGTTACTATGAAGATTTAACCAAACTTTATACTGGAAAAAGAGATCTATTCCTTAAAGGACTTGATGAAGCTGGCTTAAAGTATATAAAACCACAAGGTGCATATTATGTACTTGTAGATATATCAGATTTGAAAAGAAAAAATGAAACAGATCTTGAATTTTCCGAATGGATGATAAAAGAAATTGGAGTTGCTCCGGTACCAGGATCTAGTTTTTTTAAAGAGGATATAAATTATCTTATTCGTTTCCATTTTGCAAAAAAAGATGATACTTTAAAAGAGGCTATAAAAAGACTTAAGACTTTAGTATATAAAGCCAGGATCAGAAAATCCACTCTTCTATGATATATAGAGTTTCTAACCTGCAACCTGACTTATACTTTGATTAGATATACAACTTTTGATACTATAAATACTTTTTTATAATTTTGGGTTTAGAATTATTAAAAGTATTTATAGTACTGAATTTTGATAACTATTTGAAGTATTTGTCTATTATCTTTTCTGCTGTTCTCCTCTGCATATTGGCATTATTTATAAGTGTTAAAACTACAAGTAGTAACTTTTCATAATCATCTGACCTGTCGAGTTTTTCTGATTCCTTCAAAATTGAATTTACCTTGTTTTCAATTTCTTCTTTAAGGCTAACCTCATCTGCTTTTTTTATGTTCAAAAATACCTGATATAGGGAATCTAACTTCATATTCTCCTCTTCTTTTGAATTTACTACTATTTTATTTAACAAAAGTTTTATATCATTTATAGATAAAATCTGCTTTAAATTATATAAAAATATCATCATTATTATATGATTTCTTGAATACTTTTTATTTTTAATAGGCATAAGTATTTTATCCTTGGTATAATTATTGATCATCGTTTTAGTTAAAAGCTTATCTTCTTCACTACGTTTAGTTCCGCTTAAACTAGTCTCAAATAAAGTTATTACTTGATCCATATATAAATCTAATTTTGGTATATCGGATAATTCTATTTCTTGATTCAAATTTAACTCTTCTATACTTTCAAGCACGTTTTTTTTAATATCTCCCATTTATCTCCACTCCATTTATTATTTACATTATATCATATAGTTTCCATAACTATATGATCTCGTTTTTATATTTTTAAATTGGCAGTATTATTAAATAAATAAAAGTAATTTATCGAAAAACACTTATTTTAACAGTATTTTGGCTAATAATTTAAATTGATATATTATATAATAATTATATAATATAAATATATCATAAAGTGGTTTTAATAACCACAAGAAATTGTATGAACAAATTTTGTAATGAAATATTTTTTGATAAATTGTCAAAGATATACTTATAGTTTTATTTTATAACTATGAACACATTGGGAGGAGTAGTAATGAAAAAATTTTTTAGGGAACCTGTAAATGGTTTTACTCATTTGTTTGGTGCAATAGTATCATTGGTCGGATTAATTTTACTTATTGCAAAAACTCTTATGTCATATCCTTCAAGTAATTTAAAATTGACTGCAGTAATAATATTCGGCATGAGTCTAATTTTTCTATATACAGCAAGTTCAATATATCATCTTATAAATTCTACAGAAAAAGTGCTAAAGTTTCTGAGAAGGCTTGATCATTCCATGATATTTATACTTATCGCTGGAACATATACACCAATATGCCTTATTACACTTACTGGAAGACTTCGTTGGATTATATTTATAGCTATATGGTCAATGGCTGCAGCTGGAGTACTATTTAAAATGATATGGTTCAGTATGCCAAGGTGGCTATCAACTTTATTTTATATAGCCATGGGTTGGTTTGTAATATTATTCATTTCCCCCGTTTCCAGGGTTATAAATTTAAGAGGTATGATTTGGCTTGTATTAGGTGGAATATTCTACACTGTAGGTGGGATCATATACGCATGCAAATGGCCAAAACTCAATTTAAAGGTATTAGGTTTTCATGAGATATTCCATATATTTGTGTTACTTGGAAGCTTCAGCCACTACATATGTATACTTAAATATGTAGTATAAATCAGCTTTTTATATATGGTTTACAATTCTAAGTTAAGCTTTCATTTATAAACCCAATGATATAGGAACAGCTGGATATCTAAAATAGATACCCGGCTGTTTTTTAATTGACCATTTTCACTTTTTGGTTGTCATTTAAGAATAGCTGCCCTTCTGTTATTATATTATCAGTCTCATATATATTATTTGACTTTACTTCTACATATTTGTCATTTGACAAACCTGTCTCTACTGAAACTTTTTTAACTTTTCCATTTGAAACTTTATATATATATGATACTCCATTTTCAATTTTAACAGCTTCAACAGGAACTGTGATTACATTATCGACCTTCTCATCTGGTAATTCCACCTTAGTAAACATACCAGGTTTTAATTCTCCACTTGAATTATCAACCTTAATCTTAACTATATATGTTTGAGTCTTACTATCTGCTGCAGGACCTATACTATATATCGTACCAGTTATATTTTTATCTTTAAGTACTCCTATCTCTATTTTAATTTTGTCCTCCGATTTTAGTTTACTCATAACCTTATCAGATACATTTACCTCTGCATCAAGTGTACTTGTGTCTATTATAGTAAGAGCCGACGCAGCAGTTGGAGTCATTTCTCCCTGCTTGGCATTTACTACTGATATCGTTCCGGAAATTGGTGCAGTAACAGTCGCATTACTCAGCTGTACTTTAGCAGACTCAACAGCAGCCTCTGATTGTGCCACTTGAGCCTGTGCAGCTTGTATAGACTCGGGTCCAACCTCATTACTTATTACATTAAAATTATTTTTAGCCCCATTATATGCTACTTCAGCAGTTTTATATTTAGTAGTTGCCGTCTGTAAATCCTGTTCTGATACAGCTCCAGCACTGTACAAACTCTGCATCTTATTATAATAATCCTGCGCATCATTATATGATACGGCTGCACTTTGGAGTGTTTGCTCTGCTTGAATCATAGGCTGATCTACAGCCGCTCCCTTTGTCTTTCCTAAATTTGCATTAGCTGAATCTAATGCCGCCTGCTGCTGGTCAACTTGTGCCTTAAGTTCACTTGAATCAAGTGTAAAAAGCACTTGTCCACTTGATACCTTACTTCCTACATCTACATTTAAGGAAGTAATTTTACCTGCCATTTTAGCAGATACATCCACTTGCTTTATAGGTTTTATCTGACAAGAATACTCAACATATGTGGATATTGAATTTATAGAAGGTTTTACTGTTTTTACAGTAGTTATATTATTTTTTACTTTAGTATCCTTTTTATTATTTATTATTCTCATAGTAAATATTCCTGCAATAATTACTATAATTATAATACTAATAATTAGTTTCTTTTTACTTATATGATGAGTAATATTTTTGATGTTATCAATAACTTTCATACTGTGACACCTCCTTATTACCTTTTGTGAATCTTCTTTTTAATGAACTTTTTATGTCTTCTAGTAACGTGTATACAACTGGTAATAGTATAGGAGTTAATATTGTAGAAGTTATCATTCCACCTATTATAAGACAAGACATTCCACTAAGTTCACTTCCTTCACCTGTAGAAATAGCTGAAGGTAACATACCTACTACCATTGTTGCAGTGGTCATTATAATTGGTCTAAGCCTTGTAACACCTGCCTCAAGCAATGCCTCTCTAAGATTCATCCCACGTTTCATAAGTGTATTTGTATAATCTATAAGAAGTGTTCCATTTTTAGATGCTAATCCGTCAAGCATAATTACACCAATCATTGTCGGAATACTTAATGTCTTTCCTGTTATAGCGAGTATTCCAAGTGCTCCGATTATAGCACATGGAAGTGCAAGCATTCTTACTGCTGGCGTTAAGAAGGACTCATATAATACTACAAGGATCATATAAACAAGTACTATGGATGCAACTAATGCTTTTATAAGAGAAGCGAATGAATCTGTCAGCTCTTTTTGATCTCCACCAAATTTTATTTCATAACCTGCCGGGAGATTCAAAGTCTTAAGTTTATTCTTAATCTGACTATTTACCTCTCCAAGTGACTTACCCTCTAAATTCGCTGAAACAGTTATTACATCTTGTCTATCCTGTCGTGAAATTGTAGATGGACTATCCGCCACCTTAATATCTGCGATTTGATTTAATGCAATAGGTTGTCCAGATGAACTCAATACTTTTATGGAACCAATATCTTGTGGAGTTTTTACCTGCCCATCCATAAATTTAACATTTATATCATAGTCGTCATCGTCAGTGGCATACTGACCAGCTGTAGAACCATTTATTCCTGTTCTAAGTGCTGCTGATATATCCGATAAAGATACTCCATAAGTTGAAGCGGCAAGTTTATCTATTTGCACTCTTATTTCATTAGAATCGTCATTCGATGAATTCTCAACATCAGTAATACCTGGAACAGTTTTTACTAAATCCTCAACCTTTTTACTTATTTCTGTTAAATTCTCGTAATCATCACCCTCTACATTTATTGATATTGGCTTACTCCCTGATCCGGCTAAACCCATACCTGATTCAGAAACGTCAAATTTTATTCCAGGTATTTGATCTCCCCATTCACGAAGTTCAGCCGCTACATCGCTTTGACTCTTCTTCCTTTGATTTATAGGTTTTAATTGCACCACCATCATTGCAGAAGATGAATTATTACTGCCTATTATAGAATAATAATCCTTAACATCTTTCATTGATTTTAAGTGACTTTCAATCATTTTTACTTTATCATCCGTCTGATTTAAATTAGAACCAGAAGTTAAGGACACATTTACAAAAAATTCACTTTGATCAGATTGCGGCATAGCCTCAGTTTTTATAACTCCCATTGGTATAAGCGCAATACTAAAAGCTATAAGTAAACATGTTGTTATTATAACCTTGGCTCTATTTTCAAGAGACCACACAAGTAATTTTTTATATGATTGTGTCCATTTATCTATGAATTTAGAAATAGATTCCATGGCCTTTAAAATAAAATTATTCTTTAATCTAGAATTTTCTTGTGCGTGTGTTTTTGGAAAAGCTTTTTTAGATTTAAACAAACGCGATGCAAGCATTGGTGTAACTGTAAACGATACAAAAAGTGAAAATAATGAAGCAAATGTTATTGTGAGTCCAAATTCTCTAAAATACTTGCCTATCATTCCTGACATAAAGGCAACCGGAGTATATACAACAACATCACACAATGTAATTGCAATAGCTGCAAGCCCTATTTCTCTACGTCCTTCAATAGCAGCTTTAATTGGATTTTCACCAGCTGCAAGGTGCCTCTGTATATTCTCGAGTACAACTATAGAATCATCAACCAATATTCCTATGCAAAGTGACAATCCCATTAAAGACATCATATTCAAAGTAAAATGGCAAACATACATCATGAAAAAAGTTGATATAAGTGATGTTGGTATAGCTACCAATACAACTAATGATGAACGCCAGCTCTTTAAAAAGAACAGCAATACTATAGCAGTAGTTATTATTCCTTCTATAAGTCTATGTTGTATATCTTTAAGTGAAGATCTTATGTACGTTGTAGTATCCTCTACTACTGAAATTTTAACTCCTTGTGGAAGCTGTTTATTTATCGTATTTAATTGTTCCTTTACATTGTCAACAACCTTAACCACATTAGCATCGCTTTGTTTTTGGATCTCAATTCCTATTGTATTATGTCCGCCTGTTCTCAGTATTTGAGTAGCATCTGGGTAGTCCATGTTAACCCTGGCTATATCTGAAAGCCTTATACTGCCGCCCTGTGAATTTACTCCACCGGTTGGAATAATCAAATTTTTAACATCGTCAATACTATTAAATTGTGCCATTGCCCTGACAGTTTGTGTACTTTTGTTTTCTTTTATTTGCCCAAGAGGCATATTAACATTATCTGATTGCAATTTTGCGAGCACATTATTAATATTAACACCATAATAATCTACAGCTGTTTTATCGAGTTTTACCATAAGCTGTTTTTTTTGTGCACCATCTATGGTAACATTACCTACTCCAGTAGTTTTTTCAAGCTGTTCTTTAATCTTATCAGCCTGGTTATACAGTTCATCATATGATACATTTCCCGTTACACTAAGTACAAGTGCTGATATTATATTAGTATCCAGTTTATATAAAATAGGCTTGTCCGCGTTTTTGGGAAGTTTAGCACTTAAATTATCAACAGCTTTTTGTACATCAAGAAAAACTGTATTCATATTTGCGCCAGTTTTAAATCTTACAATTGTTGTACTGACCCCTTCTCTTGCTGTAGAACTTATTGTATCAACACCACTTATTCCGGAAACAGAATCTTCTACAGGCTTTGTAATGTCCTTCTTTATCTGATCAGCATCCGCTCCATTATAACTTGTACTTATAGTCATAATTGGTATATCCATAGACGGCAGCAAATCAGAGCCAAGACTTGTATACCCCATAACTCCGAGTCCTATAAGCAGTGCCACTACAATTATTATTGCGGTAGGCCGTTTTACAGATATTTCAGTTATACTCATCATCTCACCTCCAAATAAATTTAATAAATTGGTTTGAATATTCATCTAAAACTAATGTTCAAATTATAGCATACTAGAAAATTTAAGTAAATAATTTGTAAAATATACCAGAGATTTAGCACCTAAATTCCAGTAAAAATTTTATTTTTACTGGAATTGTATCCAATTACATTTATTTAAAGGGCTGGTAAGCACGGAGACCGTTAGGTCAAAAAAATAATTATAATACCTCTTTACCCCGATAAATTTATATAATCAATTTCCAGTTTTAATTTTGAATTATGTCTTTCCAAATATAGGGTTATTCCAATTATCTTCTATAGTAAATCTTTCATCTTTTATATCTTCAATAATATCCATTTGAAGCATATTCTTTTCTCTAAAACCCCTTATACACCTAAAAAAGTATAACTGCATTAAATTAAATGCTATTATTATAAACATTAAAACTGTTTCTACGCCCGTAGGGCTATGAAGAAAACAGTGATCTAAATGCCATTCCGTCTTCAGTTGATGAAATATATTATTTTCAATGTCCCATCTTTTATGCATTATCTTCCACAGGCTTTCTACTGATGTAAATTTATCTGTTGTTATGATCCATCCTTCTTTAATCTCTATTCTGTCTCCAGTATGAATTTCTTCCACAAACCTCAAGAACCTTACTTTTATATCCTTATCAGACATTTCAAAATTATCATCTTCCCATGCCTTAATTTTTGTGTAGATATTTGTATTTTTTCTTACAATCCAGTTCTTATCTGCCTCACGGCATTTAAATAAAGCTAACGCGTCTTTTACAATGTGAAGACGTTCATCTTTTACTCTAACTACAACATTCATTCCTATAGAGAGTACTTCTTTTATCCATGTAGCATTACAATACAAAGCATCAGCTACAATGATATCCGCAAAGTGATGATATTTTTTATATAGCTTTTTAATTAAACGTTTGCCGGCAGTAATTTCTCCTTCATCTTTACCTGAACTATCTTTTTGGGATTCAAGCATTTCCTGATCTAAAACAATATGTGGATCACAACCAACCATTGCACAAACTACTGATCTGTGAAAATGATGCGTTATACCATTTTTATCAACCCTTGTAAGGCAGTTGTTACAAGATTTTTTAATACTGTCAAATAGTTCTACACCATCTATGGCAGCTACCTTTAAACCATCTATAGTACCATTTCTAAATACTTTATTCTTCGCAGTAGTTTTTATTATGTGCTTGTTGATATTTTTTAAGCCATCAAGATCAAAATCATTCAAGAAACGCCTAACGGCGTCAATGCGTAGCATTTTAGTATTTTTAGGTAATACCTTTTTAAATTTATTCTTTTCAATCCAATGTTCTAATCTATTGAAACTTCTTATTTGAAGCATGAATCCAAATAATACTACGAAAGCTATTGTTGAAACTTTTGCTGGAGATTTTATTATTTTATTTTTTAAACTATTGATTTTTTCACCTATATCATATACCCTGTTAATATAAGTGAGTAGCTGTTTCAAATAACTTTTACTCATTTTATCAGCATCCTTTTATTTTTAGTTTTTAGCAAAACCATTATAAAAAGGATGCTTTTATTATGCAAATTTTTTCCGTATAATTTCCAGTAAAAATCGGAATCTATTAATTCTACTGTAAATATTCATAAGACTTTATAATTCAAAGGACTACCGTCCTAAAAATTTTTTAAGTGCTAAACTTCTGAAAATATACTAAAAAAAATTAACTATAATTTAATAATTTGATATACAAATCACCCACACTTTCTTAAATTAAATTATAATTATAAAAAGGGCTATAGTTTAATACATAGTCGGTATTAAACTATAACCTCTTTTATAAGTTCAATATGCAATTTTTATTATTTTTAAAACAATTTCCGCAGGATACACATTTAGATTTTGTAGTTAATCCATTTACCCATTTGTTTATCAAGTCAGGTTCACATACAAAAGGCCTTGCCATTGAAAAATATTGTATTTTTGAAGTACTCAGTATTCGATCCATATTACATATATTTCTATTCACTCCCACAAGTATTACAGGAGCCTCTATTTCCTCTGCCACTTCCTCTGCATAATCTTTATATACAGATTCTTTATTTGTTTCCTTTTCCCAAATTCTATCTCCTCCGCTTATTTCAATAGCATTTATACCTCTCTTATCAAGCTCTCTGCACACATATTTGCAATCATCAAAACTTGCACCACCAACTTTAAAATCAGAACAATTAAGCTTTATAAATATATTAAAATCACTGCCAACTTTTTTGCGTATTTCATCATATACATCGAGTATAAGCCTAGCTCTGTTCTCTATAGATCCACCATACTCATCTATCCTATTATTATATAGTGGACTCAAACTCATATTTAAATAGTATCCATGTGCAGCATGTATTTCAACTCCATCAAAATTTGCCTCTTTAACTCTATATGCCGCCTCACCAAATGCCTTCACAATATTATTTATATCTTCTTTTGACATATCATTTGTTAATCCAGGTGATTCTATGCCTCTTTTTCTATTTATATATTCTCTTCCATGAACTATCTGCATTATAATCTTGCAGTTATTACTATGCACCATATCAGTTAACTTTTTATACTCTTCAATAAAAGAGTTATCATATATTCCAAGTATTCTAGGTGCTGGTTTATCATCTTTAAATACTGTTGTATAACTTGTTATTATAAGTCCAGTACCACCTTTTGCTAAATCCTTATATAAATCAAATAATTCTTCAGTAATATGCCCATCTTTACAAGCTTTGCCTTCATAAGTTGCTGAACGCACAAATCTATTTTTCAGTTCCATATTGTTTATCTTTGTAACATCAAATAAAGAGTTCATTAAATAGCCCTCCTTTTAATATAATAAATGAATCATTAACTTCCTTCTTCATATTATACCACTACTATAAAATATTTACTTTTCCATATTTCATAAAACCATCGCATATATTAGGTTTTACCTTTTCTTCTTCAGTTAAATATTCTATATACGATTTTAATGATCTCTCTATAACATTATACTTGTATATACTGTTTATATGGATATGAAATGCTTTTATTACAGTTCTTAATATTTCTTCCATTGTCATATTCCCATTTATTAATTCACATATTCTTTTTGATCTAAACTTATAAAAATCTATATTATCTGATATGAGTTGCTTTATATCGTCATAAATGCCTTTATGAGCAACTATATATTTGCTGCACTCTACATCGTAAAGTTTATTCTTACTTTTTAAATCCTCCTTGAGCATAAGCGCATACGGCATCTTGGCACTATTCATAACATCATAACCTATCAAAGCATCCCCTATATATAGAACATCATCAGGTGTAATTATACATATATGTCCCGGACTATGACCTGGTGTATGTATAATTTTAAACTTAATACCACAAATAAATACACTGTCTTGTTCATCTGATATTATTATATCTGTCTTGCAAACCATATGTCCAAAATGTTTTTTCACATCGGTCAAGGACTGGCCACCATAGTAAACTTTTAAATTTATTATAGAATCGCATATAAAGGCTTCAGGTTCAGACATTGCAATTATACAATTAAACTTTTTCTTAAAATAAGCATTGTTTCCAATATGATCTATATGAGAATGACTTGATATTATTGCAGCGACCTTAAAATTATTCTCTCTAAATATATCTTCAATACCTTCTCTTTCTCCTCTTGCCCATCCTGAATCAAACATTATAATTTTTTGTTCATCAATTTTATAAAATGGTATATACGTCATTCCAGTATCAATGCAAAACGTATTTCCCTTTACTTTTTCTATGTTCATATGTTTTCAGTAAATGAATATTTACTTCTCCTTTCAACAAATATATTTCACTATTATATTATATTCTCTTTTTAAATAAATAGATATAAATTTATTCGTATTTCGTGTCACATTATAAGGATTCTTCAATATATATAAACAAAATATCGCCTGCACATCTAAAGTTTTTCATTAAAAATACGATAATGACTTTATCATTCTATTTTAATTTTATAGGCAGTGAATATAATGAATTCTTTTGAAGAAAATTTAAAATACATCAAAGTTATTGATAAAAATCAAGTTATGGTTTTAAAAAAATATATATATTCTAAGTATAAAGATAATTCAAAAGTTGAAAATGCAAAATTATTATCTAATACAGTAAATCATATAATCTACTCAAAGCTAGAAGGACTTCCTAATGAATTTAAACAATCTATAAAGGTTGATACATTAAAAAATACCTTTATGCAGAACAAGGATTTAATTACTATATTTGATATGTTTAATTCGTGTCTCAAAAATAAGAACCTTTTAAATAATTTTACAGAAAATCTAAAAGCATGGATAAACTCTTACTCAAACATCAAGATAAATTCTGAAGAATTCTATAACTACCTTAGCACAAGAAACATAACACTTGACAATACAGCTGCTAGTTCTATTGTCAATGAAACTACTACTTTTACAAAATACAAAAAACATATATATATAACAGCTGTATCTATAATTTTAATTACATCATTATGTGCATTTAACAAATTTTCACCAAATACCTTCAGTGAAATAGGATATGAAAGCAGAGGTATTCTGGGAATAGATAATATTAGGACATCCTCTAAATTTCCGAATCTACATCTTCCAGTCTATATGAGATATAGATCTATAAACAAAACAAAGTTGAAAAATTTTCTGGATAAGCGCAATTCCCTCCTGGCATCTGAACCATATTTTAGCACTATTATTAATACATCAAAAGAATTTAATTTAAATCCAGTTTTATTATTTGCAATAACAGGTCAAGAGCAGAACTTTGTTCCAAAAACTGATCCCACTGCATCAAAGATAGCAAACAATCCTTTTAATGTTTATCATAGCTGGCAGGAGTATAATACAAACATAAAAGATTCTTCTCAAATAGCATCAAGAACAGTTATAAATTTAGCTAAAGGCATGCCCAAAAATTCAAATCCATTTCTTTGGATTGGTAGACAATATGCAGAAGATAAAAATTGGGGAAATGGTATTGAATCAATATTTAATGAGTTATCATCATATATAAAATAAAGATTCCTATACAATTAACAAATATAAAGCTATAATAAGGAATAATTGATATGATAATTAAAATTTACAAATTGGAGGACATTAGAGATGAAAAAACTGGATAGGGATTTTTTTGATAGAGATTCATTAATAGTTGCACAGGAACTCTTAGGTAAAGTAATTGTTCATATTGTAGATGGTAAAAAACTTTCTGGTAAAATTGTTGAGGCTGAGGCCTATATGGGCATTACCGATAAAGCTGCACACTCTTACGGCGGCAGAAGAACTCCGCGTGTAGAAGTAATGTACGGCAATCCAGGATTTTCTTATGTATTTATTGTTTACGGCATGCACTACTGCTTTAATGTAGTTACAAGAGAAAAGGGAAATCCTCAGGCTGTTTTGATAAGAGCTGTCGAACCTGTAGATGGTGTAGAATATATGGCTTTAAATAGATTTAACAAAAAATATGACTGCCTTACAAAAAAACAAATAAATAACCTTACAAATGGACCTGGAAAACTATGCAAAGCCCTTCTTATTGATAAGAGTCTAAACGGTGAAGATTTATGTGGCAGTAACTTATATATAGAAGAAGGAGAAAATGAGAAATTCAATAAAATAGCTTCTAAGCGTATTGGAATTGATTACGCAGAAGAAGCCAAAGACTACCTTTGGAGATTTTACATAGAAGATAATCTATATATATCTGTAAAGTAACCAATTTTGTTACTTTACAGATCAAAAATCTTCAAATTTACTATTTAAATATTAAAATGTTTTTATAACCTCTTCAAGCTTTATAATAAACTTGTCTATGTCTTCTTTCTCTATATTAAGTGGAGGTAATATTCTTATAACATCTTTTCCTGCCGTTATCAGCAGAAGTTTATGTTCAAAACATCTTTTACTAAATTCGCTCACATCAATGCTTAATTTCAATCCAAGCAAAAACCCCATTCCTTTAATTTCTTCTATTATATTATACTTTTCTTTAAGTTTCTTTAATTTAGATACCATATAATCACTTTTATCATCAACTTTATCTAATATTTTATTGTCTACAAGCTCATCTAAAACCGCACATCCAACTGCACAAGCAAGTGGATTTCCGCCAAAGGTACTTCCGTGATCTCCATGAGTTAAAACGGATGCTCTTTTATTTGTCATAACCGCGCCTATTGGAAATCCGGCTCCTAGTCCTTTTGCCATACAAATAACATCAGGTATAACATCAAATTTTTTATATGCAAACAAACTCCCAGTTCTACCTACGCCGCACTGAACTTCATCAAATATTAAGAGCGCATCATATTTTTCACATAATGCTTTTACTCCTTTTAAATACGCGCTATCCGCACAAACAACTCCACCTTCTCCTTGTATCGGTTCAATTATAATTCCGCAGACATCTTCATTTATCTTACTTTTTATATCTTCTATATCGTTGAACTTAGCATTTGTAGTTCCCCCAATTAAAGGTTCAAAGTCCTCTTGATATTTTTTCTGACCGGTAACAGATAATGCTCCCATAGTTCTTCCATGAAATGAATTATCCATATATATTATTATATTCTTTTTATTTCCGCCCTTTATCTTTCCATATTTTCTTGCAACTTTAAGTCCTCCTTCAATAGCTTCAGTGCCACTATTACAAAAAAATACAGCTTCATGATCACTTAAATCTGTTAATCTATTAGATAATTTTACAGCTTTATCATTCCAGTAATAATTTGATATCTGTATTTCATTTTGGACCTGATCTGTTATAGCTTCAATTATTGCCGGATTACTATGTCCGAGACAGTTTACTGCAACTCCAGATACAAAATCCATATATTCTGTACCTTTATCATCATATAGTTTACAGCCAATTCCTTTCTTAAAAATAACATCAAATCTTCCATAAGTATCCATTATATTGCTCTTTGGCATCGCTTTTCTCTCCCTTCCAATTCCCTTGTAATCTTTGTACCAGAACTATTTATTATATCTAAAATTGCACTATGATCCTTCCTGCCATCTATAAGATGCACATTTTTAGTACCATCTTCAATTGCTTCTATACAGCATTCCATTTTTGGAATCATTCCACCATCAATTACTTTTTCTCTAATATATTTTTTTATCATACTCGGAGTTATTTCACTTATTATACTGCTTTCATCATTTACATCTTTATATACTCCCTTTACATCTGTGAGTATTATTAGCTTTTCAGCCTTGAGAGATGAACTAATCGCTGATGCAGCATAATCTGCATTTATATTATATCTATTTCCATTTAAATCACATCCAATAGGTGCTATAACTGGCACCCTCCCTCTCTCAATCAGATTTGAAATAAGATTTTTATTTATACTCGCAACTTCTCCAACAAAGCCTATATCTATTTTTTTATTTCCATTATATACATATTTCTTTTTAGCCTTAATCAAATTACTGTCCCTTCCACTCAGCCCAACAGCACTTATGCCATGATTGCTTAGTCTAGCCGATATATCTTTATTAATATGTCCTGAAAGAACCATTTCAACTACATCCATAACATTTTCATCAGTGACTCTAAGTCCATTTACAAACTTACTTTCTATGTTAACCCTATCAAGCCACTTTGATATTTCCGGTCCTCCACCATGAACTATTACAATATCAATACCTACATGTTTCATCATTACTATATCTTCTATAAAGGCATTTGCAGCCTCTCTATTTTTCAATATACTTCCGCCATATTTTATTACAAAAGTTTTACCTATGAATTTTTTTAATAAAGGTAACGGATCAAATTCTAAAGACTTAGGGTCCCCATTATTTATCATCTGCCACACCAACCTTATTGATTTTATACGAATAATTATACTATCTATTTTATTAATATGCAATATATTTTAAATCTTTTTTTATTTTTTATTGCATAATAATATTATTTTATGTATAATTATTTTTATTGAATTTAATAGTTATTTGGGAGTGGTAAAAATGATAAAAGCAGGTATAATAGGTTCTACTGGATATGCCGGACAGCAGTTAGTATGGCTTTTAAGCAAACACACAGATGTAAAAATAGTTTTTTTATGTTCTCACAGTTATGATGGAAGTTATTATAATAATATATACAAAAACTATACTGGTTACTCAAAAGATATTTGCATAAATATGCAGGAAGCTGAAAATAAATTTAGTGATATAAATATTTTATTTATTGCCCTTCCTCACGGCAAATCCTTTAATATAGTAAAAAAAGCTTTAGATAAAGGTGTTAAAGTAATAGATCTTGGTGCTGATTTCAGAATAAAAAACAAAGAAACCTACAAGAAGTGGTATGGAATAGAACATACAAGCAGCAATTTATTAAGTAAATCTATATATGGACTTCCAGAGATAAATAGAGAAAAGATTAAAGAAGCTTCTCTTATAGCAAATCCTGGATGTTATCCAACAGCAAGCATACTAGCTTTAACTCCTCTTTTAAAGAATAATTTGATACATACGGATTCCATCATAATAGATGCAAAATCAGGGGCAACTGGTGCCGGCAGATCTGCTAAAATTGACAATATATTTACAGAATGCAATGAATCAATAAAAGCATATTCTGTTGCCTGTCACAGGCATACTCCGGAGATAGAACAGGAACTTTCAAACATATCCAACACTGATATTAAACTTACATTTACACCTCATCTTGTTCCTATGAATAGAGGTATACTATCTATATGTTATGCTACACTTAATAAAAAAGGAATTACCGAAAAGGATATATATGATATGTATCGTAAATTTTATATGGGAGAACAATTTGTAAAGGTTGTTGACTTCATGCCCGAAACCAGATGGGTTAGAGGTTCTAACATGTGCCATATAGGATTAAGAGTTGACTTAAGGACTAATAGAATAATTGTCGGATCAGCAATAGATAACCTTATGAAAGGTGCAGCAAGTCAAGCCGTTCAAAATATGAATTTGATGTTTGGTTTAGAAGAATCTAAGTGCATTGACTTTCCATCTATGGCATTATAATCCCCATATAGGGCTTGTAACTGAAAGCTTAACTTATGCGCAGACCAGGATTTCCAAAATTAAGACACATTAAAAAATTTTGTAGTAAGTCTTAGCGGAGCGTTATTAAAAATCTTAGTGGATTTTATATGTTTGAACAAAGTGAGTTTATAAAATCTGCTTAGATTTTTATGAACGCAAGCTTACACTTACTAGAAATTTTTTACGTGACGTATTTTGGAAATCCTGGTCTGCGCATAAGTTAAGCTTCTACTTGTAAACTCTAATAGGATTTGTAATTTTAAAGTTAATTTATACCAGAGGGAGATGCTGACAAAATATAGGTACATTAAATGCTTTTATTGTACCGGATTTTGGCAGCATCTCCCGGGGGATGGATTAACTTTTCAGTTACAAGCCCATATTTCTAGGAGTAAATAACCTTATTTTCATCACATACTATTTTTGTTTTCCTTCCATCCATATAAGTCTTTAAAACGACTTTATGTTTCCACAAATCAACTACATATTTAAGAGTCTCTATTGTATACTTTAACTGGAGTTCTCTGCCATCAAACACATGCTCTAGGGTCAGTGTTTTGTCAAATCTTGAACAGTCTGTAATTATTATATAAGGAATACTACCAACCCCACATGAATTACTCAAGGTATCTCTTATATTTTTCCATCCTGTTTCATCTGAGATTTCTTCTATTATAATATTCCTATTTTTTTCAATATACTCAAATAAATTCAATTTATTACATAGTTCTTCTGTAAAATATCTTCTAATAAATGATGAATCTCTTTCCATTTCTCTAACTTCAAATATTTTTTCAATTCCATACTTTTCAGCTAAATTTTTATACAACTCAAATCCAAGAAAATATGGATTTACGCTGCCTTGAAGAGGAACAATTACATCATTGTGTCTTTTTATAAATTCTATATATAGATCAGGTGGCAAATCTAGTTTCTTTAATATATTATAGTGCCAGAAACTAGCCCATCCCTCATTCATTATTTTAGTTTCAATCTGTGGTATAAAATACATTGTCTCTTTTCTTACTATATCTATAATATTTTTCTGCCATTCCTCAAGTTCACCATACTTTGATATAAACCCAAGCATATCCTCAACTGGTTCCTGAGGAATTTTCTCTAAATTTGGAGGTTCTTTTTTATTTTTAGGAATTATTATACTATCTCGTAAATCATCATTTTTATAATCATTAATTTTCCTTTTTTTTATTTCCTCATCAGTCAAATATTTAAATCCCACTGCCCTGTTTGTTTGAAATTTAAGAGCATGAGCTGCATTCAGCATTTTCTCTACTTCTATATACCCTATACTCGGATCATTTATATATGATCTTATCATATCTGCATGATTCTTAAACATTTCTACTGTATATTCGGCATTTGTACCCTGTTTAAACAATCTATTATTTTTAAAAAAATCATTATGTCCATAAACATGTGCTATAGTTAATATTTGAAGTAGTTTTGTATTATCTTTCATTAAATAAGCTATGCATGGATTTGAATTTATAACCATCTCATAAGGCAGACCTGTAAGATTATAATTATATAATGTCTTTAGCTTTTCATATCCTTTTCCAAAACTCCAGTGCGGATACATAGAAGGCATACCTACATATACTTCATAAGCAATCATTTCATTGTAGTTTATTATCTCAAACTCTTGAGGATAGTAATCTAATCCAAAATCTTGTGCTATTGCCTCAATTTTTTCATTCCAATATTCAAGCTCCTTTAAAGTATACTCCAAGTTTTTTCTCCCCCCTATTCAGTATCATTCTTTATATCAACTGTCAGCATTTCTTTTAGAGCATTCCACATATCTTCTTTCTTTTTTATAGATACCGGAACAAAGTTATTTCTTTTTACCTCATTTGAGTATCTTTTTTTTATTGCACTTGTATAGCCATATGCCATTATTTCAGCATAACCAAATAAATTACACACATCACACAATTTATTTGCTGACTTAACAGCCCTGTCATTATCTTCACTCCAGTTATCACCATCACTTACATGAAAAGCATATATATTCCAAATAGATGGATTATATTTTTCTCTTATCATTTCAAGGGCTTTATTATATCCACTTGATATATACGTTCCACCAGATTCAACCTTGTGAAAAAATTCATCCTCAGTTACTATTTTTGCAATTGTAGAATGTGCAATGAATTCTATTTCAACAGTTGAATACTTCATTCTAATAAAATGGTAAAGCATAAGATAAAATGATCTTGCCAAGTATTTCTTAGTTGGATCCATAGATGCTGATGTATCCATAATACAAATTACAACTGCATTATATTCTTTTTTAAGCACAGGTTTAACTCTGTAATACCTAAGATCATCTTCTTTAAATGGAAACCTTCCACTTAGTTTCCCATCTTCTAGCTTGTATCTTTTTTCCAATTTTTGATCTACATTATAGAGATCACTGTCTTTAGATAGTGCACGCTTCATTCCCTGTTTTCTCTTTAATTTTTCAACAACAGTCCTCTTTTTTGCAAGCCTTGGTGGTATTCCTTTTTTTTGATAACCACATTTCTTTCTTGATGATTCAAACACAATTTCAGAATACTTCTTCTTACTTAAGTTAGGGAGATTTAAATCTTCAAATATATATTCCATTATTTCATCTATCGTAACTTCAGTTTCATATATATCTTCGCCCTCTTCATTTCCAGCTCTGCTTCCCTCTTTTTTATTTCCATCTTTTGATGTTCCTATCACATCTCCTCTTTTTTCTGTTCCATTACCACTTCCAACTCCGGGAACATTTTTTCCATATATAAATTTATACTCTTTAAGCCCTTTTATTGGAATCTTTATTTTTTTATTTCTATCAGTCTGCCCAACTATACTTTCCTCAGACAATATATCAACAAGGTTTTTCTTTATTGAATCTTCAACCAGCTGTCTGTTCCGTCTTCTATCCTCAACTGCCCTATCATGATCTATTGGAGTAAACTCTCTGAATATGGCCATATTATCAGTCCTTCCATAAGTTGTTAGCCGCATATTTTAGTATAACATCACAACAATGATCACAATATCCATTCTTCTTCATTTCATCAACCATTGAATTATACTTTTCATCCTGCTCCTTATCTCTAACTTTAGATTTCGTTATAATACGGGACATTTCTCTTACGGATGAAGTTATTTTTTTCTCAATTGCCTCTTTTAAGGGCTCATAGGATGTATATTCAAGCTTTTCTCCTTTTCTCATCATGTAGAACATATATGATGTTACATCTGATCTAAAACCCTTTGCAGAACTCTCAGAGATCCCTATCTGCTCCTCGATTGATCTCATAAAGTTTTCATCAGGTTCCAGCTGCTCTCCGGTTGAATTATCTTTAATTTTTGTCTTATTTACATAAGCCTCAGAATGATCTAAATAATTATTAAACAAACTTTCAGCTTGTTCCTTAAAACTCTGTATAAATGCTTTAGTAATTTCTTTCTCCAATATTTTATTATATTCTTTTCTTATAGTATCCTGTATAAATGCTAAATATTTTTTCTTTACATCATCAGATGTATCCAGGTCACGTACTGATTTTATTATACTTTCCATCACACTTAAAGGATTTATACACTTAAATTCTGAATTTGAAAGAGCATTATCTATAGCTTTTACTATAAACCTAGTGGATATTCCATCCATTCCCTCTCTGATTCCAGCTTCATCTCTAAGCTCTGTTATATCTATTCTCTTTGTAGTACCCTTCTCAACTATCTCTTCTCCATTGTATATCTTTAATTTAGTAAACTGATCAACTTTATTTGATGGTTTAAGTCTTGTAAGTATTGCAAACATAGCTGCAATTTCAATTGTATGCGGTGCTATATGGGCTTTAAAATTACTCTTCCCAAGTATTTTTTTATATATCTTTATCTCTTCATTTAGTTCAAGACAGTAAGGTACCTCTACCTTTACTATCCTATCTAACACAGCTTCGTTTGTATGATCCGATTTAAATTTATCCCACTCAGCTTCATTTGAATGTGCAATTATTACTCCATCAAAGTATATCATAGACCCCTTTCCTGGTGATGGTATTGACTTCTCCTGGGTAGCAGTTATTATGGTATGAAGATATTCAACATCATTCTTAAATACTTCTATAAACTCAACTAAACCTCTATTGCCGACATTAAAGGCTCCATTTAATGAAAATATTCTTGGATCATCCTCTGGATATAAATCCATCTTTGATATATCTACAGAGCCGACTAAAACAGAGGTATCCTGATTATTTGGATCAACAGGAGGAACTACTCCTATTCCTTTTCGTGATCTTATCGAAAATCCAGTTTTCACAACCGGGAATTTCTCGAACTCCCCTTTAAACTCTTCTCTCAATCTGTACCTACATTCAGGACATAAATCCCCTTCAATCTTCACACCTAACTTTTGTTCAAATTCGCCTCTTAAATGTTTTGGTATAAGATGAAGGGGCTCCTCCCTCATAGGGCAGCCCTCTAAGCTGTATACGGGGCTGCTCTTTTCAAGTGCCTTCTTAATGGATTCTACAATAGATGACTTTCCTGATCCCACAGGTCCAACTAAATATAATACCTGTCTTGATTCTTCACCTTCCATAGCTGCTGAATAAAAATAACTGGCTATCTTCATTAGGGTTTTATCAATTCCGAAAAAATTATCTTTGAAAAATCCATAGCTCTTTATATTTTCATTTCCGTATATTCTTCTTATTCTAAGATTTTCCTCAGGTTTTAGAATTCTTACACCTTTGCTGGCTATAATATCATAAATCCTCTTATGAGCAAGTGCTGTGATCCCGGGATTTTGTTTTACTACGTCTAGATATTCCAAAAATGTGCCCGAAAAATTCTCTTTTTTTCTTTTTTCTCTATCCATCTTAATCAATTCCTTAAAATCCATTCTATAACCTCCATAAAGTAATATCATTGATTTGTATTTAAATAAACATTTCAATAATCTTTGTAGTATTTATATTAATTTTTTGCACATTTTAGAACAATATAGGATTTGTAATTCCGAGCTTAAGTTATACTCCAGCTTGCATTTATAAACTCTATGGCTCAGATAACTTTATAATTAGCCCTTTTGATTTAACAAAAAACATAAAAAAACTGCTGATAAAACAATGTTTATCAACAGTTCAAGGACTATTTAAATATTGCCTTGATATTATAATATGAGTAAAAAGTTACATATATATTATTTGCAGTTATATAAATAAATATACACTACTTAAAATAATTTACACCTGCTTCAAATAACTTCTGATCCTTATTTCCCGGGATATTTTTAAGTACATTAGTTCCCTTTCTCTCAGAATGTCCCATTTTACCAAGTATTCTTCCATCAGGACTTGTTATTCCCTCAACAGCATATATTGAACCATTAGGATTAAATTTTATATCGTATGATGCATTTCCATTAAAATCAACATATTGAGTTGCAATCTGACCATTTTTTATAAGTTTATTTAAAGTTTCATCATTTGCAACAAACCTACCCTCACCATGAGATACTGCAATAGCATGTATGTCTCCAACATTTACATTACTAAACCAAGGTGATAAATTAGATGTTATCCTTGTATTAACCACATGAGACACATGCCTTCCAATCTTATTATAGGTAAGTGTTGGACAGTTTTCATCAATATCTCTTATCTCGCCAAATGGTACAAGCCCAAGTTTTATAAGTGCCTGAAAGCCATTGCATATTCCAAGCATAAGTCCATCTCTATTATTCAAGAGTTCCATTACAGCATCTTTAATTTTAGGATTTCTAAACACTGTAGCTATAAACTTTCCAGATCCATCTGGTTCATCACCAGCACTGAATCCTCCAGGAAGCATTACTATCTGAGAATTCGATATACAATCTGCCATTAAATCTACGGATTTTTCAATATCATGTATAGATAAATTCTTAAAGACCATTGTATTTACAATTGCACCTGCATTTTCAAATGCCCTGGCAGAATCATATTCACAATTAGTCCCAGGAAATACCGGAATAAATACAGTCGGTTTTGCTGATTTTACAGACGAAAGTTTAAATTTTTTGATATTATATTCTATATTTTCTACTTTATCACGTACTAATTCTGTTTTGGAAGGGAATATATCTTCAAGAGGAGCTTCCCATGCCCTATATAATTCCTCTATATTAAGTTTTGTACCTCTTATAGATATATTATTATCTGAAGAAGTTTCCCCTATAATAGTATACCTATCTTGAGATAAATATTTTCCCACATCTATGTCCCCACTAATTTCCATAATTAAAGATCCAAATTTATTCGCAAACAATTCATCTATACCAATGTTATCTGAGATTTTTAAACCTACTCTATTTCCAAAACTCATTTTACTTAAAGCCTCACATATACTCCCGGATTTTATTGTGCTGGATGCAAGCACAACTTTATCAGAAGCCATATTTTTAACAGATGTCATATTTTGTTTAAACTTTTCAAAGTCTGGCAAGTAATATTCATCCTTTACTAATGGCACTAATATTACCCTGCTGCCAGGTTTTTTAAACTCAGCTGATACGACGCTTTCTACATTAGTTACATTAAGTGCAAATGACACTAAAGTAGGAGGTACATCCATATCTTTAAAACTTCCAGACATGCTGTCTTTTCCACCTATAGCTGCGATTTCTAATCTTCTCTGGGCATATAACGCTCCAAGGAGTGCTGAAAATGGTTTTCCCCATCTCTTAGGATTTTCCCCCAGTCTTTCAAAATACTCCTGAAAAGTAAGTCTTATTTTGCTTATATCACCACCTAATGCAGCTACTTTAGCAGCGGATTCTACAACTGCATACAGTGCGCCATAAAATGGGCTCCATTTACTTATGTTAGGGTCAAAACCATATGTCATTACAGTTCCTGTATTTGTATCACCCTTCAAAACTGGGAGTTTTGCAGCCATACCCTCTTGTGGTGTATCCTGGTACTTTCCCCCAAACGGCATAATCACAGTTGATGCTCCTATTGTACTATCAAATCTTTCAACAAGTCCCTTCTGGCTGCATACATTTAAACTTCTAAGTGTATCTAACCATTTAGTTTTTACATCAGTTACACTAATCGAATCGTCAAAATAAGTTTTATCCTCTTTAGGAGCTTCAACCAAAACATCCGTTTTTTGAGTGACTCCATTAGTATTCAAAAAATTTCTGTTCAAATCAACTATCGTATTATCATTCCAAAACATCCTTAATCTATTATTTGAGGTAACCCTAGCAACCTTTACAGCCTCAAGATTTTCCTTTTTAGCATGTTCTATAAATCTTTTCTCATCCTCTTTTGAAATAACAACTGCCATTCGTTCCTGTGATTCAGATATTGCAAGTTCTGTACCGTCAAGTCCTTCATATTTCTTAGGTACCAAATCTAAATTTATATCAAGGCCATCTGTAAGTTCTCCTATGGCTACAGATACACCACCTGCTCCAAAATCATTACATCTTTTTATCATATTAGTTACATCTTTATTTCTAAATAGCCTTTGAATTTTTCTTTCAGTCGGGGCATTTCCTTTTTGAACTTCCGCTCCACAATTTAAAAGGGAATTCTCAGTATGTTTTTTTGATGATCCTGTTGCTCCGCCACATCCGTCTCTTCCAGTTCTCCCTCCAAGTAAAATTACTATATCTCCTTCTTCAGGCTCTTTTCTTACAACATTTTCATAAGGAGCAGCTCCAACAACAGCACCTATCTCCATTCTCTTTGCAACATACAAGGGATCATATATTTCAGTTACTTGTCCAGTCGCAAGCCCTATTTGATTTCCATATGAACTATATCCCTGTGCTGCATCTATAGTTAGTTTCTTTTGAGGCAGCTTTCCATCAAGTGTTTCCTCTATAGGAGTTCTAGGATCACCACATCCAGTAACTCTCATAGCCTGATATACATATGATCTTCCTGAAAGAGGATCCCTTATGGCACCTCCAAGACAGGTTGCAGCACCTCCAAAAGGTTCTATCTCAGTAGGATGATTGTGTGTCTCATTTTTAAACATAACAAGCCATTTTTCAGTTTTTCCATTTACCTCAGCATCTACGACTATACTGCAGGCATTTATTTCCTCTGACTCATCTAAATCATCTAATTTATGAGCCTTTTTAAGTTCTTTAGCCGCTATAGTTGCTATGTCCATCAAACACACTTTTTTATCATTATCCCTGTATATATTATTTCTTATATCTAAATATTCACCATATGCATTTTTTAAAGGTTCATTATATTTTCCATCTTCTATATTTATATTATTTAATTCTGTCATAAAAGTAGTATGTCTGCAATGATCGGACCAATAGGTATCTATAACTTTTATTTCAGTAATAGTAGGATTTCTCTTTTCAGTGTCACTAAAATACACCTGACAAAACTTAAGATCCTCAAAACTCATGGCAAGACCATTTTTTTGCATAAAGTCTTTTAATTCAGTATCATTCATATCTATAAAATCTTTTAGTACCTGAACTTTTTCTGGTATTTCAATCGACATTTTTAAACTATCTGGCTTAGTAAGGGATGCTTCTCTGGAATCAACAAGGTTTATACAATAATTTTTTATCTTTATAAAATCTTCTTCTGATATATTTCCACTTAATATATATAATTTTGAGGATAAAATATCTGATTTTTCGCCTTCTGCCAATATTTGAACACATTGTGATGCAGAATCAGCTCTCTGGTCATACTGTCCTGGCAAATATTCTACCGCAAACACTTTATCATTCCTGCAAATATTAATTTCTTCTTCAAAGATCCTATCAACCGTCTTATCCGAAAAAATTGTATTTATAGATTTCTTATACTCCTCTTCACTTATACCTTCTATATCATAACGATTTACTATTCTAACATTTTGTATATTAGATATATTCAGGCTTTCTTTTAAATCATTTAATAAATTTTGAGCCTCTACATTGAAACCTTTTTTCTTCTCTACAAATATTCTTCTAACAGAATTCTCCATGATTATTTCCCCTCACTTTTATTTTCCGAACATTTTTATATTTATTTTTAATATTATTCGCATTTATTATACCACACTTCCCCTCTTTTACAAATACATAAAATTAATTTTTTACATAAAAAAATAAATCCCTTAAAATAAAAGGATTTATTTTTATGTATACTATAATTTTTTTACATGGGAAGCTTGAGACCCCTTAGGTGTATCAACTACATCATACGATACCTTCTGTCCTTCATTTAGGTTTTTTCTGTCTCCATCTCCTTCTATCGATGAATAGTGAACAAAAACATCACTTCCATCTTCCCCGGATATGAATCCATATCCTTTTTCATCATTAAACCATTTTACTGTACCTGTTATCATTTAAATAAAACCTCCAAAATCTTATGCCGCAGCTGTTAAAATTAAAAAGCATACAACATTAATTATATACGTTATTATATACATAATTATTCTTTTAATACATTTACTTCACACTTTATTTTTATATAGGGTTTGTAATTCCAAGCTTACGTATAACTTAAGCTTTAAATTACAAAAACTATGTATGGTTAATGTAATGAAAGCTTAACTTATGCGCAAGCCGGGATTTCTGAAATTAAGGTACATTAAAAAATTTTTTAGTAAGTCTTAGTGAAGTATTTTTGAAAATCTTAGTAGATTTTATATGTTTGAGCCTGCGAGTTTATAAAATCTGCTTAGATTTTTATAAATACGAACTTAGACTTACTAGAAATTTTTTACGTGATATATTTTGGAAATCCCGGCCTGCGCATAAGTTAAGCTTTCATTTGTAAACCCTATATCAAAAATGACACAGCTATGATTAGATAAACAAATACGAGCTGTACTCCTTCTAACCAATTAGATTCTCCATCACTTGCCACTCTATTTACAATTAACACGGAAACTATTAATGCGGCAAGTTCAAAATCATTCAAAATTATGCTCATAGGTCTAAAAAATAGACTTATCAAAACAAGTACAGGTGTTACAAATAATATCATCTGCAAACTTGATCCTATGGCTATTTCTATAGACAAATCCATTTTATCCTTCATGGCCATCATAACAGAAGTACTGTGTTCTGCTGCATTTCCTATAATAGGTATTATTATTATTCCTACAAAAGTCTCACTTAATCTTAACATACTACTCATCGAATCCACTGATGAGACTAATATTTCACTTTCAAGTGCAATAATAACAGTACTAATTAAAAGAACAGCAATAGATTTTGTCAAACTCCACTTTTTATTTTTATCATCTTCATATTTTAATGCATACAAATCTTTATGAGTGTAGAAAGAAAAATATAAACTTAAAATGTAAATCACGAACATAATTCCGGCCACTACTAAACTGAACCATTCATATTTATTCGTAATTGCTCCCTTATTTATCGTATGTGTAAAAATAGCTGGTATACAAAGACCTATTACAGCAAACAAAAGCATACTCGATGAAACCTCAGTTGTTTTCTTATTAAATTTCTGTGATTTATATTTAAAACCGCCAAAAAGCATGCTAAAACCAAGTACCAAAAGAATATTTCCTATTACAGATCCAACTATAGATGCCTTCACAACTTCAATCATTCCCCTTTTTAAAGCAAAAAAAGAAATTATAAGTTCTGTAGCATTTCCAAATGTAGCATTTAAAAATCCTCCTATTTTAGGACCTGAATACACAGAAATTTGTTCTGTAGCCTCTCCCATCAATCCTGCAAGTGGTATAATTGCTAATGCTGAACAAACAAAATTCAGTACTTGATTTACCTTAAATAATTCTAAAATAATGCTTATTGGTATAAAGATTAAAAAAAATTTTAGAATTTTCATCTATTATCTGCCTCCTATAATATTTGTTATTATAACATATAATTTATCAACATATACTTATCACTGTTATGGTAAAATATTATATGTATTGATGGTTTTATCAAGACAAGAGACGAGGGAGGAATATACATTATGAAAAAAGGTGATAAGATTATATCTATATTAGTATTATGTTTAATAATATTGAGTTTTATAGGTGTGTATGCATACAAACAATACGAAAAAGGATCTCATCATATAGCTATTATAAAACAAAATGGCACAATTATTAAAACTATAGATTTAGATAAGGTTTCTGGAAAAAACCAGTTTAAAGTTACCTATAATAAAACTCACTACAATGTAATTCAGTATGAAAAGGGTAAAATAAGATTTCTAGATGCAGATTGTCCTGACAAAATTTGTGTTAAGACGGGATGGATATCAGAGGGTGGTCAAAGTGCTGCATGTCTTCCCCATAAATTACTGATAAAAATAAATGGTGGAAAGTCAAAAGTTGATCAGGTAATAAACTAATATAAACTTACAAATTATCTATAATTGAGTAGAGGTGTACGATGAATAAAACTAAAAAAATGGTTTTCATGAGTCTGCTTACTGGAATTGCACTTGTAATATACATAGTAGAAGCCCAGATTCCTGTTGTATTTCCAGGAATAAAACTAGGTCTTGCAAATGTAGTATCTCTTGCTGCTCTAATTGTCTTTGGTTGGAAAGAGGCCTTTCTCATCATGTTTTTGAGAACTATACTAGGTTCAATGTTTGCAGGAAATATGTCATCTTTCCTATTCAGTGTATCCGGAGGCATCTTAAGCAATCTGGTTATGGCACTCATGTACAAATATCTAAAAAAATACATAAGCCTTTGGACTATAAGTATAACAGGGGCTATATTTCATAACATAGGTCAATTATTTGTAGCTGCAATTGTAATACAGGATCTCAGAATATATATATACCTTCCTATACTTTTAGTTTCAGCAATAGCTGCAGGTCTTTTCATCGGACTATGCTGCAACATCCTAGTAAAACATTTAAATAAGCTCCAGGTATAGGATTATTTCATCAAAGGGCAATTTACACTCCGGGATATGCTACCGAAATGAAAGTACATTTAAATACTTTTTTGTAATTCTTGGATCAGCATTTTAGAAAATCTATAAACATTGATACTGTCTGAGCATAGCGAGTTTATCAATGTTTATTAGATTTTCAAAATACTGAACCTTAGAATTCCTAAAAGTATTTATGGTACTGAATTTTGGTAGCATATCCCGGAGTGTAAATTGCCCTTTGATGAAAATACCTATAGGGTTTACAAATTAAGCTTAACTTATGCGCAAGCTTAGACTTACTAGAAATTTTTTTACGTGACGTATTTTAGAAATCCCGGCCGGAGCATAAGTTAAAGTTTCATTCATAGACCCTATCTATAAGCTCTAATTAAAAATACGTTTATACAGAAATAAATCTGCATAAACGTATTTTTTAATACAGTATATATTAATTTTTCGAAACATTTGCTGCAATTTCTTGCTTTGTCTTAGTTTCAATTCCTAAATCTCCAATTATAGACTGAATTGCTTTTGTAGGACATTTAGCCAAACATGTAGCTTCACTACATTTTTCGATACAAACATGTGTATCAACTACTGCCAAAGCATTTTCAACCTTAATTGCTCCGTATTCACAATTTCTAGCACAAAGACCACATCCTAAACATCCAACCTTACAAGCTTTACGTACAGCAGCACCCTTATCATGTGAATTACACTCTACACATACATGTGCTTTAGTTGGTAATAAAGTTATGACATTTTTAGGACAAACTGACTCACATTTTCCGCAACCTGTACATTTTTTTGTATTAACTATTGGAAGACCATTATCCCCAAGAGTCAATGCTCCAAATGGACAATTATTAACACAAGTTCCAAGTCCAATACATCCATATTGACATTCTTTTGGACCATTTTGCAGTAAATTTGCTGCTACACAATCCTTTATACCTTCATATTTATATTTTCTAGCAGCATTATCAAGGTTTCCAGCACATCTAACATGCGCATATTTTTGTTCAACCTTCGCTGCTGCTTTTCCAGTTAATTTTGCTACAGCAGTTGCTACAGCTTCTTTACCAGGGACACATAAATTAGGTGGAACATCTTTATCTAGAACAACAGCCTCTGCATATGCTCTACATCCTGCATATCCACATCCACCACATTGTCCTTTTGGAAGCTCGTCCTCAACCAATTCTATTAACGGATTTACCTCCATAGCAAACTTTTTATCTGTTAAGGCTAAAACAAAACCAAAAACTATACCAATACCAGTCATTACAACTACAACCATTATTGCAGTACTCATAATTATACCTCAGCTCCTTTCTACACCCTATATCATACCTTCATGCCCGAAAAACCAAGGAATGATAGAGCTAGCATACCTGCTAAAATAAATGCAACACCAAGGCCTTGTAATGGCTTAGGCACATCTGCTAAGTTTAATTTTTCTCTCAGACTGGACATTAAAGTTATTGCTAAAGCAAATCCTAAACCAGAAGCGATCGCATTGACTAAACTCTCCAAGAAATTATAGTTATTTTGAACGTTCAAAAGTGGTACTGAAAGAACTATGCAGTTTGTAGCAATTAGCAATAAATATATACCCCACATATTATATAAAGCAGGCGCTTGTTTCTTAATTATCAACTCTAGGAGTTGTACAAAACTTGCTATCAAAAGTACGAATACAATCGTCTTTAAAAATTCCAAATGGAATGGCAATAATACAAAATTATAAACAACCCACGCAAGTGCCGAACTCATTGTTAAAACTGAAGTAACTGCCATACCCATACCAACTGATGCATCAAAACTCTTAGAAACACCAAAGAATATACAAAGTCCTAAGAATTTAGTCAAAACATAGTTGTTAATAAGTACTGAAGTTATAAAAATACTTAAGTATGTCATTATGCTTCACCTCTCTCTGCTCTACGCTGTTCAGCCTTTTCATTTATAGTTTTAAATATAGCTACCATGAATCCTATCAGTATAAAAGCACCTGGTGCTAAAATCATTAACAAAACAGGTTGATACGAACTTGGAAGTATACGAATTCCACATAAAGTACCTGCTCCAATTACTTCACGGATTACAGCTATTAAAAGCATTGCTAGACAGAAACCGCTCCCCATTCCTAAACCATCGAAGAAAGAAGGAATTACCTTATTCTTTGATGCAAATGTCTCTGCACGTGCCAGTATTATAGCAAAAACAACTACCAAATCTAGATATATTCCAAGTGCAGCATATAATGTTGGAGACACTGCTTGTAATATCAATTCAACAAGTGTAACGATAGTTGCTATAGATGTAATATATACAGGTACACGAACTTTAGGGTTTACTATCTTTCTTATTATAGATACAACAGTATTATTAGCAGTTATAACAAACAGAACTGATAAACCCATAGTCAAAGCAGTTAAAACTGAACCAGTTACAGCCAGTGAAGGACAAAGGCTTAGCGCTAATACAAATATTGGGTTTTCAGCAATTAGACCTTTTTTATATATACTCCATAAACTAACTTTATTTTCCATGCCTACTTACCTCCTTTAAATTTATTAACGTCATCCACTGCTTGTTTAACGCCTTTAGTTACAGCCCTAGAAGAAATTGTTGCTCCTGTCATCGCTTGAATATGTTTTTTATCCGTTGGATCCTTGACTACATCCAAGTCACTTGAAGCTTTTCCCTTAAATTGACTCTTAAAAGGCTCTTCACTTGCATTTGCTCCAAGTCCAGGTGTTTCATTTGCTTCAGTAATGTCATATTCTATAACCTTACCTTGATCATCAACTGCAACCAGCATTTTTATAGGTCCACCATAACCACCCGGTGCTTCTGGAACTACATAAGCTATAGTTTTACCACCCTTTTCTGCTGCATACCAATCAGTCTTTCCAGGAACAGCCTTAAAGGAATCAGCACTCTTAACCAATGCCTGCATTTTCTGCTGTGTAAGCTGTTTACTCTTTTGTACTGCTATAGGATGAGTAAAATAATATGCAGTAGCGAGAATAGCTCCTGATACAAAACATGTCAAACCCAAATTCATAGCTATTTGAACAATACTATACTTTTTTTGAACATTTTCAGCCATCTAAATTACCCCCTCTTTGCTCCAAATTTTACTGGAGGCATAAAACGATCTATCAGAGGTGTAACTGCGTTCATAAGTAATATAGAATAACAAACACCTTCTGGATAACCGCCTTTTAACCTTATCCATGCAGTAATAAGACCCGCGCCAAGAGCAAAAACAATTTGTCCTTTCAACGTAATTGGTGTAGTAACCATATCTGTTGCCATAAAAAATGCTCCTATTACTAATCCACCTGCCATCATATTAAATATAGGATCTCCTGTGAAAAATCCTGAGTTTCCTCCAAATATCCATGTTATAACACCTACAGTTGCAATCATTGTAACTGGTACCTGCCAGTGTATATACCCTCTATAAATTAAATAAATTCCTCCTAAGATTAGTAAAACCGTTGAAGTTTCACCAAGACTACCATTACGGAATCCTAAAAACATCGCTTTATATAATTCGGGCCTGCTTCCAAAAGTTTTTATAAGTTCGTTATATCCATGTAATTTAAGGATTCCAAGTGGTGTAGCAGATGATACTACATTAACACTTGTAGTCATATGTGACCATGTAGTCATTGCAACTGGCCATGAAGCTAAAATAGCTGCTCTTCCTATGTGTGCCGGATTAAAAATATTATATCCAAGTCCACCCATTGCATGTTTAGCAACTGCTATAGCCATAAATGATCCAAACGCTGTCATATACCAGGGAATAGATGGTGGCAAACACATAGCAAGCAATAATCCTGTTAAAAATGCACTTCCATCTCCAATAGTCACAGGTTTCTTTCTAACCTTCTCAATAATGTACTCTACAAGCACAGCAGATATAATACCCGAAAGCATTGTTCCTAAAGCTGGTAATCCAAAATGGAATACAGCAAAAATTGCTGCTGGCGCTAATGCTATATTTACATTCCACATGATCTTTGAAATTGATTCCTCTGAACGAACATGTGGTGATGCAGAAACTGTAAAAGTATTTTGTTTTAATTGTACTTCAGCCATTTAAGTCACCTCCTATTTTCCTGCAGCTTCAGCTTTAGCTTTAGCTGCTTTTGCCTTGGCCGCTTTAGCTGCGTTCTGAGCCTTGCAATATTTAATGTATTGAACAATATTACGTTTAGCCGGGCATATATAAACACAACTACCACACTCTACACAATCTAATAGATTATACTTTTCTTTTGCCATCTCATACATATTTCGTTCACCAAGCTGACTAAGCATACTTGGATTCAAATGCATAGGACATACACTTACACACTTTCCACACGAAATGCATGGTGACTGCGTACCGGAATTAATATCTTTTTTGCCTAGAAGCAATATTCCAGATGTACCTTTAATTACAGGTATATCCAAATTTGACTCAGCCATTCCCATCATAGGTCCACCACTAATAAGTTTTTCAGGTGTCTCTTTCAATCCACCACAATACTCAATAGCTTGACCGAAAGTTGTACCAATCCTAAGAAGAAGATTCTTAGGCTCTTTTACTATCGCTCCACTTATAGTTGTAACTCTCTGAATTAAAGGAATACCCTTTGTTACTGCATCATTAATTGCCACAACAGTTCCTACATTCTGAACGACCACTCCAACATCTGCTGGTAGTCCTCCTGATGGAACCTCTCTATCAACTAAAGCCTTTATAAGCATTTTCTCTGCTCCCTGAGGATATTTAGTAGGCAGTCCAACAACTTCTATACCTGAACCTTCGAAGGCTTTTTGCATAACACTTATTGCCTTAGGTTTGTTATCTTCAATACCAACATATCCTTTAGTAACTCCAAGAACTTTCATCACTATCTTTATACCAGTTAAAATAGGTTCTGGATGTTCAACCATTGTTCTATAGTCTGCTGTCAGATAAGGTTCGCACTCAGCTGCATTCAAAATGAATGTGTCAACTTCTTTACCTTTAGGTGGTGCAAGTTTAACATGAGTTGGAAATGTAGCTCCACCCATTCCAACTATACCGCCTTCTTTTATTAAATCTCTCAATTCATCTGGACTTAATTTTTCCCAATCTCTCTCTAAAGGTATTCCTTCTGCCCACTCATCCAGCCCATCGTTTTCAATAACTATAGCTTGGCACTTTCCAAAGCCTGGATGTGGATATTCTCCAACATCAACTACTGTACCTGATATAGAAGCGTGTATATTAGCGGAAACAAATGCATCACTTTTAGCGATAAGTTGTCCCTTTTTAACCGTGTCACCTTTCTTAACCAAAGGTGAGCATGGTGCACCAATATGTTGTCTAACAGGAATTACGACTTTATTTGGCAGAGGTGCAACTTCAATCGTTTTATCAGCTGTGTAGCCTTTTTGATCGTTAGGATGCACTCCCCCGAGAAAACTTCTCAACATTTTTTCAACACCTCGCTAGATTAATTTTTTAGCAAAAATTTTTAGTATAAAATACGTGTAATAACAGGCTGCATATTTTGGTCTCTATAAGCAGCTTTATCAAAAATTTTTACATATATGATTGATATGATAAAAGCTATTATTCCACCTCCTATTTGAAACGCTTTCATTGATTGAGCATGTCCTGTGTAACCGGACAATTTGCCTCCAATTACAACACCTAAAAAAGCTGCAACAAGAGGCAATATATATACAACAAAAGCTGCTTTTAACATATTAACTTGCTTTATTTCAAAAATTACATGCTGTCCCGGTTTAGCTTCTAATGGATTTTTAGCATCAATGACCATGGCATCAGCACCAGGGCACATACCACAATTCTTACAATCTCCATGTCTGCTAGCCCTAACCTTTACCATACTGTTACCTATATCTTCAATTACTATACCTTGATTCTCTTGACTGCTCATATCTATCACCCCTCTTATTTAAAATTATGAAACAAAAAACATATTTTAAATTTTAAAGATTTAGACCAATTACTCTGTATCAATTAGTGAACTAACCTGTATCAATTTGCCAAACATTCATTTTACGAAACTTCATACACATTTTAGACATTGTTTTTTATTTTTGTACTTCTATTTCATTATAAAACCTTTTATTATTATTTGCAAATTTAAAATTTGTTTAAAGTTTATTTAAAAATATAATCAGGAGTGTATTTTTTTATTTACCTTCTCAATTAGATTATACATGTTAAAAATTTAATTGCAATATTTTTTGGTAAACGATTTCTTAATTAAATTTATACCTAAAGCAATTAACTTGCATTTTACTGCGTTATTTTTTACAATCAGGCCATATACAATATATATTTTTTAACAAACCAACTTATTACAATATAGTAAAATAAGTAATATCTTCGTGGCGTAAATTTTCCTTATATTCATAATATTATCATATTTTGAAATTTGATTCTCATTTATAGAATATACCTTTGATTTAAAAATATCAACAAATAATTAATTTATATCTATTATATATTGTAATTATTATGATAAAATGCTATATATAAAATGAGAATTGTGCGAAAGGATATAATAATGATTATCAATAATAAAAGAGATTTTTTAACAAAGATTTGCAAATACTGTGTATCAACTTACCAGATATCAAATAGTGCTCCGATAATTTCAGATTTTATATACTATATTTGCAAAGAAGTAGAATTAGATGTGCCTCAAGTTCACGGAACAGTTACATTACAAATAAATGGATCTAAAAAGCAGTTTTCACACTGCTTTAATGTATATAATAGTATAATTGTAGATGCTTCGATATATAGTTTAGCTCTTATAAATAAATCACTCACTGAGCTACTCCCATTATATATAGTAGGGTATCCTCCATACGAAATAGATTATCACATATATACCTCAATAAGACATATTCCTCAAGTAAAATTTGATCAACTATTTCTAAATAAAGTATTATCTGAAATAGATAATATTCCCGATATAAATATAAGTAAATTCAATAGTACAGATGATTCCAAAAAAACAAATCTATTCTTCTACAAGTGATTTTATGGAATCAATTATATTTGGGAAAATCATTTTATTTACTTTATAATAACTATCTGATATTAAAAAATTATTATATATTATATTTCCATCACAATATACCTTGACATTGCCTATCTTGTCACCAGGCTTTATTGAAGTTCCTATCATTTTAGGCTTTTCAATTTTCATAACATATTTTGAACCTTTTCTAATTGGTATTATTATGTCTTCAGCATATTTTAATTTAACAGACTTATTCCTTAATTTTACTTCATCTGCAATAGTATCTCTTAAGGCTACTTTTTTAAACTCATAATTTTTTATTACATAATTATATATATTTTCTGTTACTTTCCATCTCGGAGTACAATTTAAAACAACTATTACAATATCACTATAGTCATTTTTAACTGATGTTACTAAACATTTTCCGGCCTTACCTGTATATCCGGTCTTTACTCCATTAGCATTTTTTATTTGCCACAATATCTTGTTTATATTATGATAACTTCTCGTAAAATTATGTTCACCCGCAGATATATCTTTAGAACTTACAATATCATTAAATATTTTATCTTCCTTAGCTTTACATGTAATTACTGCTAAATCGTAAGCTGTAGTATAATGATCATCATAATCTAATCCATGCGGCGTATGGAAATGAGTATTTATTACTCCTATTTCTGATGCATATTCATTCATAACTTTTACAAACTCCTCAACACTTCCACTTATACCTTCTGCAATTGCAACAGCTGCATCATTCCCAGATCTAAGCATAAGTCCATATAATAATTCTCTTATAGATATCTCTTCACCTTTTTTATATCCAACCTTTGATCCTTGCATTCCTGATGATCTCGCTGAGATTGTTACTTTTTTATCTAAATTTCCATATTTTAATGCAACTAATGTCGTCATTATTTTAGTAGTACTAGCCATTGGAACAAGCATATATGCATTTTTTTCATATAATACAGCTTTTGATTTATTGTCTATAGCTACTGCATATTTTGCATCTACATATATTTCATTATTTTTATTGTATTCCATGCCTTCTACTGGACTTGATATAACAAATAATATAATAAACAATATAACAATATTTACAACCTTATATATTTTCTTCATTTTATTTACTCCTTTTTTAATAAAAGTTTCAATAGTTAGTTTATCAAGATTTTTTTAAAATAAACCCTAAATTTATTCCTCGTTGTTATATAAATTCCAATAATGGTTATACTTATTAAAGTACAAATTTGGAGGATTATACAAATGCTAATTTTCTTATTAATCTTACTCATAATATTTTTTCTATTAATAGTTCCTATACCTTTAAAACTAAAAATCCTTTACAAAAATAAGAAATTCGGAATATACCTATATAACATAAATATATATAATAAATTATTCAAAAATAGAAAAATAAAAAGTAGTTCTCCTAAAAGAATTAACATAAAACATCTGTCTTCATTACTATCATCGTTGTCATCTTTTAAAAACAGCAAATTAAAACCTATTATAAAATTAAATATAAACTTGACATATGGCCTCGACGATGCAGCATACACTGCAGTACTCTATGGTATGCTTTCTTCATCCTATCCGCTTATCAAGAATCTATTAAGTACAATATTTAAAATCAAAAAAGTTAATATCAATATAACTCCAAAAATGAACGATTGTATATTGGATTTTGAATTAAACAGTATAATTTCTATAAATTTAGCTAAAATTATTTATATGAGATTTTTAATATAAGTATCTATACTTTAAACTGTAAATTAAAACACTATACAGGTTTTTACCTAAATCCTTACTCTTGCAATACAATTTGAATAATATAAAATTTTTAAACAATATAAGTAATGGAGGAATTTATAATATGGAAACTCACCCTATTGAAAATTTAATGAAAAGTACTATGGAAAACCTTAAAGACATGATAGATGTAAACACAATTGTAGGAGATGCCGTGGAATCCAAAGATGGTTCTCTTATAATTCCAATATCAAAAGTTTCATTTGGATTTGCATCTGGTGGAAGTGAATTTGCATGCAGCAATACTGAAAACTCTGATTCTGATTATCCATTTGGTGGAGGTTCTGGGGCAGGAGTCACTGTGAAGCCGGTAGCTTTCTTAGTTATAAGTAACGGTTCAGTGAAACTTCTTTCTTTAGATCAGAAAAATACTTATGAAAAATTAATAGACAGCGTTCCTCAAGTCATGGATTTCTTTAAAGGTATATGCAAGGATAAACACAATAACAAATGTAATAAATCTGAAGATAACCATACTAAAGATAGAACCAATGAGACTCATTACAATTCTAAAGATGAGGATAATAGAGAAGAGGATTAACTTCACTTTAGACATTTAGCAGTACACTGCCAAATAGATATAAAAGATTTTACATCAATATTAACTTATACACAAAGATTTCTGACTAAAGGTTATATAAGATTTGTAATTCTAAGCTTAACCCGTGCGCAGGTCGGGATTTCTAAAATTTAGGCACATTAAAAAATTTTGTAGTAAGTGTTAGCGAGGTGTTCTTAAAAATCTTAGTGGATTTTATATGTCTGAGCCTGCGAGTTTATAAAATCTGCTTAGATTTTTATGAACGCAAGCTTACACTTATTAGAAATTTTTTATGTGACGTATTTGGGAAATCCCGGCCGGAGCATAAGTTAAGCTTTCATTTATAAACCCTATATCTAATCTTCAGTTTTATCTCTATCTTCCATAAATTCATCTAACTGAGGCATTTGATTCAATGTATTAAATCCAAAATACTTTAAAAATTCATCAGTAGTAGAATACAGTATAGGCCTTCCCGGTACATCCAATCTTCCAGAATCCCTGATTAAATTCTTTTCCATTAAACCTGATATAGCTCTGTCACTCTTTACACCTCTTATTTCATCTATATCTATTCTAGTTATTGGCTGTTTATAGGCAATAATAGCTAACGTTTCAAGTGCCGCTTGAGACAAAGATTGTCTCGAATTATTTTTAACTAATTTTTCTACATAATTAGAATTTCGCGGTTTAGTAACTAAACTATACTGTCCATCCATACACATGAGTTCTATTCCCCTATCCTCTGAATCCCTATATCTATTATTCATTTCTTCAAGTAGTCTTTCTGTAAAATCTGTTCTACATTCAATTATAGATGCTATTTGCTTTAGATTTAAAGGTTCTCCCGAAACAAATAATAGTGATTCTATTATAGAAAAATATATTTTCTTAGATGATGCTCCCTCTATTTCCAATTGATTGATATTCAAGTTTTTCACCATTACCCACCCTCTCCAAATAAATTTCTTTAAAATTATTTTCCTGCGTAACAAATATATATTTGAGTTTTATAAGTTCAAGTAAAGCCAAAAATGTGACAATAGTCTCTAATTTTGATGAATAACCTTTTATTATATGAGAAAAACTTGTCCTTCGATTAGCCTTCAAATTCTTAATTATATAGAGAATCTTATCTTCAATCTTAAATTTATCTATTGGTATTTCTTTATCAATTATACCATTTGTATTCATTTTTTCTCTGTAATCACTCAATAATTTATTGTATATTTCAAACAACTCAACAATAGTAATATTTTTTAAAAAACTCAAAGGATCAATATCCTTTTTCTCTTCCCTTATAATTTCCGGCTTTTTACCATACATATGTCCTGTTTGTACTTGTCTTTGTCCTAGAAATGTGGCTGCTGATTTGAATTTCTTATATTGTACCAGCTTATTCACGAGTTCTTTTTCTACATCCTTTTCTTCTAAATCTGCTGCCACCTCATCATTATTAGTTTTAGGAAGTAGTGTTTTAGATTTTATTTCAATTAAAGTTGCAGCTATTACTATAAATTCTGAAGTTACTTCCAAATCCATTTCGTTCATTGTATGTATATAGTCTAAATATTGATTTGTAATATAATGTATTTTAATATCATATATATCCATTTTATTTTTTTTTATTAAATGAAGAAGTAAATCAAAAGGTCCTTCAAAGTTATTCATTTTAATATTTAAAGACATTCTTTTATCTCTCCTAAGTTTTTTATAAGTATTTTTTTGTCTGTTATCCGTTTTTCCGGATACACATTTCATATACTCCTTTGCTATTATAGCATAGCCTAAATTATTAATAATATGATTTTGAATATATTTTTTATACAATTTATATAATCCTATTATACAACATATGGATATTTCTTTCTAAACTATTCTTCCATAATATACAATAAATAACAGCAGTAGTACTGCATTATTTTAAGTTTACTCACCATCATATATGTGTTATGCAATACCGCTGCCAATATGAATTATTTTTAAATTCCCTTATCTAAAACCTTTGAAAAGTTATCCTTTAAATTTCCAAATACACCAGGTTTCTTTATATTTCTATCGCTATACAATTTAACTTTTCCTACTAACTTTCCATCTAAATATACCTCACAATATCCAACTATATCATTTGCTTTATAAGACTTCTTTGCCTTATCTAAGACACATTTTTTAACTATCTTATTTTCATTACCTTTTTCTAATATAATATTAAGATCTTCATTAGCTTTGGCTATAAAAAATTTGTCTCCTTTTTTATTCAGGTTAATCTTTTCTATGTCCATTCCTTTAGTAATAAGTTTTTTACTTTCAAACTTAGAAAATCCATAATTCATTAAAATTCCGGCATCTTTATTTCTAATTTTAAATGTCGGAGATCCCATTATTACGGTTAACATTCTAACTCCATTCCTTGCAGCAGTTGCCGAAATACAATACTTAGCCTCTCCTGTAAAACCTGTCTTTAAACCGTCACAGCCCTTAAAAAATCTAACTAGCTTATTGTGATTTACAAGACCTATAGGCGCTTTTCTTCCCTCAGATATAGTTTCCATATATGTTCCAGTATATTTTAATATTGCTGGATGTTTTAATAATTCCCTAGACATTATAGATATGTCATAAGCTGTTGTCAAATGTCCGTCTGCATTTAACCCTGTACAGTTCTTAAAAGTAGTATCTTTCATTCCAAGTTGTGCTGCCTTATCATTCATAAGTTTCACAAATGCATCCTGGCTTCCTGCTATATATTCTGCTAAAGCTACTGCTGCATCATTACCAGAAGCAATTCCAACTCCCTTTATTAGATCCTCTACTGTTCTAATCTCTCCGGTATCCAGAAGCATAGAGCTTCCTCCCATTTTTTTTGCATTTTCGCTTATAGTAACTTTATCAGACAACTTTATTCTTCCAGAATCTACTGCTTCCATTGTTAAAAGCATAGTCATAATTTTTGTAACAGAAGCTGGCGGTAATTTCTCATGAGAATTTTTTTCATATAAAATTTTCCCGCTCACAGGTTCCATAAGAAGTACTGACCTGTTTTCCGAATTCAACTCCATCATTTCAGTTTGATTTTTCTGATCCTCTGCTCTAACATGTATTGGAACTAAAAACATACCAAAAATAAATGTAAGAATCATAGCAAAACTTATAACACCTTTATTTATTTTACTCATATTTTTCCTCCTCTCTTCAAATTTATTTTTCCCGAAAACAATTCTAATTATCACTTTTTTAAGCAAAAATAAAAAACAAGAGCATTTAGTGTGTCAAATCAGACCAAATACTCTTGTTTAAATTTATTTTATATTTTTTACAATCTCAGATACAAGCCTGTTAAACTTGTCTTTTACCCTATTTGAGGTTTCTATAACCTCTGCATGATTCAATGGTTTATCAAGTATACCAGATGCCATATTAGTTATACAAGAAATTCCGAGAATCTTTAATCCACAGTGATTTGCAGCTATAACTTCAGGTACTGTTGACATTCCAACTGCATCTCCTCCTAGCATTCTCACCATATTTATTTCAGCTGGTGTTTCATAACTTGGTCCACTCATCATAAAATAATTTCCAACTTTTAAATCTATATTTAAGTTTCTGCCACAATCTTGTGCTATTTCAATTAGCTCTTTATTATATGCATGAGACATATCTGGAAACCTTGGTCCTATATTTTCATCATTTTTACCTATAAGTGGATTTGAAAAAGAAAAATTTATGTGATCTTTTATAATCATCAAATCACCAGATTTAAATGAAGTATTTACTCCTCCTGCTGCATTAGTCACTATAAGCTTTTCTATACCAAGTAATTTCATTATATATATAGGTAAAACCACATCCTGCATAGAATTGCCTTCATAATAATGTATCCTTCCATTCATCATTACTACATCTTTGCCTCTAAATCTTCCAAATATAAATTCACCAGCATGTCCCTTCACAGTAGGGATAGGCATATTAGGAATTTCAGAATATCTTATCGTCTTTTTATTTTCCACTTCACTAATCAAACTTCCAAGTCCTGAACCTAAAATAATTCCTACATAAGGCACACTGCTTATTTTATTACTTATATACTGAGTACTTTGTTTGATTTTAATCATATCCATAGTTTATCACCTCTAGATTATTAATTACGCTCTCGGATGAGTCTTCTTATAGACCTCTGCAATTTTATTTTTTCTTGAAATGGTAGAGTATATTTGTGTGGCCGACAAATCCTTATGTCCTAAAAGTTCCTGTACAGATTTTATATCTGCGCCATTTTGCAAAAGGTGCACTGCAAAAGAATGTCTAAGTGTAAATGCTGTCATATATTTACTTATACCTGACTGCTTAGCATAATGCTTAATTATTTTCCAAAATCCCTGTCTTGTCATTCTCATACCTTTCATATTTAAAAATAAATAATCTAGGTTATATTTATTTAGATCCGACCTTATTTTAAAATAACCATTTAAATATTTTATTGCAACTGATCCAATTGGTATTATTCTTTCTTTACTTTTAAACCCATTACACTTTACATAATTGAACTTCATATTTATATCATAAATAGTTACATTTAACAATTCCGTGACTTTCATGCCAGTAGCATACATTAATTCAAGCATAGCTTTATCCCTTATGCCTTTTTCTGTTGTAATATCAGGTGCATCCAAAAGCCTATCCACATCTTCTATTGTAAGAATCCTTGGAATATTATGTTTAACCTTAGGCATCTCATAATTTAAAACTGGATTCTCACTTACAATTCCATTTAAAAAAAGATATTTATAAAAGCTTCTAAGAGATACTATATTTCTAATAATAGATGATGTGGCTCTACCTTCTTTCTGAAGATACTGTACATAAGCCATAACTGAAACGACTTCGATTTCAGTTATTACTTCATTTCTGCTATTTATAAAATTAGAAAATTTAGTTACATCTCTTACATATGCATCCAATGTATTCTTACTTACATTCTTATTTTCCAGATATTCAACATATCCAAATAAAATATTATTCATATGCTACTCCAATCTTTTTAAAATAAAATCAATATTACTTTAAAAAACTGTCAAATACAAAAATATAATTATCTATTATATTTATATTCTTCTCAATCACATTATACACTAAAACACTGTTACTGTATGATTTATTGATATAATTATACAAAATACAATTAATAAATTTAGGCAATACTAGTCCAAAAAATACCAAAATAAATAAACATTCTAACAAAATTATAATAAATTCTAAATTATCCTTATTCATACGAATATGCTTCCCACGCCTGCTATTACTACTTTTAAGATTTGAGGTGTAAGATATGATTCCATGGTGAAACCTACAACCATAACTATCATTACAAGAGCAAATGAAACTGAATATGATGTGATTTTAAGCCATATATTGGATGTCCAACTTTTACCACCTTTATCCTTTAGCATATTTAAAGAAAATTCCATAGCAAGTACAGAAATAAATATAATGCAAGGTATGTATATAATATTTTGTGGAAGTACTCCTAAAAGAGAAACCCATACTCCCCTTATTCCCATGCCGTTTATTATAAAACTGATTGTAAATCCTATAGTGAATCCTTTTAATATATCTATTATTAGTATAATAGGAACCCCTATCATGGTAAGACCTAAAAACCACACTATGATAAGTACTGGAATATTATTCTTTATTGTCTGAATAAATATCTGCTTATAGTCTATATTTCCAGAACCAATAGCAGAACTAAAACTTTTTATATAATTTACAAGATCACTTTTTTCAAATCCGCCCATGTATCTTACAGAATATATTCCAAGAACTATACCTGTGCATATACATAAAAGGCTGATTACATACAGCCAAAAATTATTCTGAACATGATCATTCAAAGCATCTATGAATTTATTATGTAACATAGTTCATCCTCCTTTTGCTAGTAATTTCTTTTTAAATATCTATGACTAACAAAAGGGTTATATGACTATTTATTCAAACATAAAGATTGCTACTGTTTTTGCATCAGTTATCATACCGTCTTTAATCATATTTTTGACCGTTTTTACATTTAATTCTCTTAAGTTTATAAACTCATCCTCATCTTGAAGTCCATCACTACCTTTATATAGTTCTTGAGCTTTATAAAGGTATATGCATTCATCACAAAATCCCGGACTTGTAACTATTTTTCCAAGATATTTAAGCTTTCCCGCTTTATATCCTGTCTCTTCTTCTAATTCTCTTGAAGCACAAACTTCTGGCTTTTCACCTTTTTCAATTTTGCCTGCAGGAATTTCTAAAAGCATATGTTCTACTGGTTTTCTAAATTGTTCAACCATAAGTATAGTTTCACTATCTTTATATGCCAGAATAGCCACCCCTCCCGGATGGTTTACAATTTCCCTTTTGACCTCTCTTCCATTCGGAAGCTTTACTTTATGTAAATTGACATTTATAATCTTACCAGAATATATATTTTTAGACTCTATTGTCTTTTCAAAAAACTCCATATCACACACCTCAATCTGCATCAAAACTACTTTAAACTAATTCTATACTTCAAATACATAAATGTCAATTAAAGGTACATTTTAAATATATTTAAAACTAAAGACTAAAAATATGAAACTATGTTTTATATTTTTAGTCTTTAAGTAAATTTTAATACTAATCTAATCAATATTAATTTGTTCATCTATTTTTTTTATAACTCTTTTATAAGTTCTTATAACCTCCTTAAGTTCATCTTCTTTGTCATCCACATCTGCAAGCTTTTCTCTAAGTTCATTTATTCTGCTTGTAACTAAATTTCTAATAATCCTCACATCATTTGATTCTAAATCAAGTTTCATATTATCACCTTCTTATTAAGTATTATGTTTCTAAAACCCTCTTTAGAATTTTATGAACTATATTTATTTATATTATATTACATAAAATGGATGGCTAAAGCCATCCGATCAAAAAAGATTTTTTTTGTAAAACCTTGATATTACTTGCCTAGCTAACTTTATTCTTTAGCCTTAATTTATCTGCAACCATAGCTATAAACTCTGAGTTTGTTGGTTTACCTTTATCATTGTGTATAGTATATCCAAATATCCTATTTATCGTTTCAATTTGACCTCTAGACCATGCCACTTCAATTGCATGCCTTATTGCTCTTTCGACTCTGCTTGCAGTAGTATTATATTTTTTAGCTATGGACGGATATAATTCTTTGGTAACTGCAGACAATAATTCCATATTATTTACTACCATAGTAATTGCTTCTCTTAGGTACATATATCCTTTAATATGTGCAGGAACGCCTATTTCATGTATTATATTTGTTATTTCTTGTTCTAAGTTATTTGCTTCATCTCTTTTAAATTTGACTTCTGAAGTATCTGATAATGAAATTGGTTTTTTAATTGAAGACACACCAATTACATTATTGGTAAACATCTGCCTAATTCTTTTAGTGAATACATCCATATCAAAAGGTTTTACTACATAGTAATCAGCTCCAAGAGTAATTGCTGTTTGAGTTATCTTATCTTGTCCGACTGCAGAAAGTACAATTATTCGCGGCATAGGATCTATATCCATACTACTTAATCTCTCAAGAACACCTAGACCATCAAGATGCGGCATAATTATATCTAATACCAATAAATCAGGTTTCTTTTCCTGTATAAGCTTCAGAGCTTCTATACCATCTTTAGCTATTCCAGTTACTACTATATCCCTTTGATTTAACATGTAATCATTGAGGATATTACAAAATTCCTTATTATCATCCGCAATAACCACACTTATTTTTGATTCTTCCATATTCTTTACTCCCCTTTGTCATTATTTATTTCCCATATCTTAACAATTAATACATTCGACAAAACTATTTTAAATCCTTCTATTAGTAAATAAAAAAATTTAAAATAAAGTTTCATTTATAAAAGATAGCATAAATTATGCTATCTTTTATAACTATTCTATCATATATTTTTCAATTATTTAATATTTCATCCAATTTTAATTTTGTATTTCAATTTTTTCCATATAAACCTACCGTGACAAAATGTTCGAGTCATTTAACATCCATTCTATATATATTCCATATCCTACGTCAGGTTTATTTATAAGAACATGTGTTACGGCTCCGACTATTTTATTATTCTGTATTATAGGGCTTCCACTCATTCCTTGGACTATACCTCCCGTTTTATTCAGTAATTTAGGATCTGTAACTCTTATAAGCATACTCTTCGCTCCAGGCGAATCCTGTTGTAATAATTTTTCTATTCGTATATCATAAAGTTTTGGTTTATCGCCTTCTACAGTGGTAAGAATTTTAGCTGGTCCTTCTTTTATTTCATCTCTTAAAGCTATCTTCATAGGTTTTGATCCTTCATTTATAAGTCTTTTATCTCCATTTCCAAATATCCCACATTCAGTATTTTTAGATATCTTCCCCAGTACTTTTTGTTCTTCTACAAATACACCTTTGAGTTCACCCGGATTGCCCTTAGAACCTTTTTTTATTGATATTATTGAAGATGGAATAACTTCTCCATAGCTTATATTCATTATTGTCCCTGTATCTATATCAGTAATGGGATGACCTAATGCAGCAAATATTCCTGTTTTATTATCATAAAATGTAAGTGTGCCAACTCCAGCAGCACAATCTCTTACCCAAAGGCCTATCTTATATTTATTATTATCCTCCCCTTTAACGGGATTTACAATTTTTTCAGATATATTTCCTTTTCTCTCAATTGTTATCCTTATTTTATTTCCACTGCAATTATTCACTGCACTTTGAACCTGTTCTGCATTTTTTACATATGTTCCATCTATCTTAGTAATATTATCTCCTACTTGTATTCCACCAAGTGCTGCAGGACTTACATTTCCTTTAGATGTTCTAATATCTGATAATGCAATTACAAGAACTCCCTTTGTATTTAATTTTACACCAACAGGCTGCCCTCCAGGATATATTTTTATATCATTGCTTACAGAGTGTAAAAAAATTGATTTTACTGGTAAAATCCCAAATAAATTCAATTTAATCTTCTTATAACTATTATATACATCTTTATTCGCTTTAATTTCATCTTTATTTTTTGCCTTCAAAATATTGTCAAACTTTAAACATTCTCCTTCCCTCAAGAATATAGTTTTAGGTACACTTTGAACTTTATAGTAAACACTTAATGTGATTAACAGGATAGGAATTAAAATAAAACATAAGAATTTCTTTTTTTTAATGTACATGTTTTTTACCTCCTGTTTTTTATATCTATGCTTTTAAATTGCCCTTTTAAACATTTTATTATGCTATTATATACTTTCATATAAAGTTATGATTTAATCTATAAGTAAATTTTTTTCATATAAAAAAATCGCATCTTACATGCGATTTTTATTTTGACTTTATATTAATTTTTCTTATATCAGCCATCCTTATAAGTTCCTTAGAATGTTCCAATGTTAATTTTGTAACCTCTGATCCACCTATCATCTTGGCTATCTCATATTCCTTCTGATTATCCTTCAATTTTTTTACATGAGTGAAGGTTTTATTATCCTTAACTTCCTTCGATACTAAATAATATTCATCAGACATACAAGCAATTTGCGGTAAATGAGTTACACAAAGAACCTGATGTTTTTTTGATATTGTATACATTTTTTCAGCCACACACTGTGCTATTCTACCGCTGATTCCGGTGTCTATTTCATCAAATATAACAGATGGAATTTTATCTTTATCTACAAATACAGTCTTGAGTGCCAACATTATTCTGGAAAGTTCTCCTCCGGATACAATCTTTTCCAGAGGTTTAAGAGGTTCTCCTGGATTGGTAGAAATAAGAAATCTAATTGAATCCATACCATTTGTATAAAATTTTTCACTAATACTCACATCAACTTTAAAAACACTCTTTTCAAGTCCAACAAAATTTAATTCCTTTTTTACGTTTTTCTCTAAAATATCAGCTATTTTGCATCTCTCTATATGAATATATTTTCCATAATTCTTCAAACCTTCTACTATTTTTACCATTTCATCTTTTAGATTTTCAATTATCTCATTACTGTTAACCATTTCATAATATTGTTTTGATATCTTGTCTCTATATTCAAAAATTTTAGGTATTGTATCTCCATATTTCTTCTTATAATCATTTATTTGATACATTCTACCATTTATATATTCTAATTCTGATTCATCATAATATACATCATTTTTAATATTTCCCATTTTTTCAATAGCATCTTCCATGTTATAATAAGCATCTTTAAGAGCTTTGACTATATCAATAACTTTAGGAAAATCTTGTTCCAAATTATCTAAATGCTTAATCATGATTCTCAACTTATCATACATAGATTCTACATTTTCTCTTCCCTCATACAAGTCAACATAGCAATCATTCAAAGTTCTGCTTATTTTTTCAGAATTGGATAATATCTTATATTTTTCATTTAGTTTTATATCTTCTCCTTCTTTTAAATTAGCCGAATTTATTTCATCTATTTGGTATTTTAAAAAATCAATGATTTTATTTCTTTCTTCATTATTCCCTGTTAATCTCTTAATATCATTTTGTTTCTCAATAAATTCGTGATATATTTCCTTATACTTGTTTAAATACATCTTAAGATTGTTATTGCCAAAGTCATCTATATAATTTATATGATTTTCGGATAAAAGCAAATTCTGATTTTCATGCTGTCCATGAATATCAATAAGTGTTGAACTTATAAATCTAAGAGTGCTCAATAAAACAGATTTTCCATTTACCTTTGCAATACTTTTGCCAGATTGAAATGTTTCTCTACTTATTATTATAATATCTTCAATTTCAATTTCATTTTTTTCTAAAATATCGGATGTCTTAGGATTTTCCACTGTAAATACAGCTTCTACAAAAGTCTTATTTTCGCCAGTCCTTATAAGCTCCTTATTAAATTTGGATCCGAGAACATAATTTATAGCATCTATAAGTATTGACTTACCAGCACCTGTTTCCCCCGCAAGTACATTGAATCCACTATTAAATGATATTGTAAGTTCCTCTATTAAAGCAAAGTTTTTTATATTCAATTGAAGAAGCATAAAGTAAAGGCCTCCTAATCAGAAATCATCTTTTTCATTTTTTGAACTATAGTCCGGGCTTTTTCATTATCTCTTGTCAATATAAAAATTGTATTATCACCCGCTACAGTACCTGCAATTCCTTCAAAATTTAAACAATCTATAGCTTCTGCTGCAGCTTGAGCAGATCCCGAAATAGTCTTTATAATAACAAAATTTTGTACATTTTCTATACTTATTACCGTCTGAGAAAATACATTAACAAGTTTATTAGACAGAGAATTCCCCGTTTGAGATATAGTAGCGTATTTGTATCTTCCATTCTCGCCCAAAACTTTAATTAATTTTAATTCCTTTATATCCCTTGAAACTGTGGCCTGGGTGATATCCATCCCACTTTCTCTCAATTCATTTGCAAGTTCTTCCTGAGTCTCAATATCTTTGGAATTTATAATTTCAAGTATTTTAGCATGTCTTGTTACTTTCATAATCTTCACCTTCACATTCCTTTACCCTATAAATTATTTTTTTCCTGAGCGTATCAAAATAATCATTGTTATTCAATTTTATTAGTTTACATTTATTTTGAGCTGTATGTATATCAATCATATTAGTTTTATCCATTTTAATCCAATCCTGACCATCTATAGATAAAACTACATCTGAAATATTCTTCGGGAATTCTATAATTATATTGCTACTACCATCAAGCACTATTGTTCTCGCACCAAGATTGGTTGAAAACATAGGTGTCAGCATTAAGGTATCCAAGGTTGGATATACTATAGGTCCACCGGCTGAAAGTGAATATGCTGTAGATCCGGTTGCCGTTGAAACTATTATTCCATCTGCTGTAAATGTATTGTAGTACCTTCCATTAATATAAATTTTATATTTAACTATTCTTTCTATAAAACCTTTAGATAGAACTATATCATTAAGTCCTATACATCTATTTATTTTCTTGTCTTCTCCAAATTTGCTGTAGCTGCATTCAATCATACTTCTCTCTTCTACAGTATACTCTCCATTAAACAAATTCTTTATTGCAATATCCACCTTTGAACTTTCAACTTGAGTAAGAAATCCCAAATGCCCCATGTTTATACCTAGTATCGGTATATTATATTTTGCCACATGCCTTGCTGTATTTAATATAGTACCATCTCCACCTAGTGATATGATAATATCTAAATTACAACTTTGCTCACAGTCAATTCCATTGCAATCCTCAAATATCTTTATATTGATATCTTTCCTTTCACTACGTATTATTTTAACTAAGGAATTTATTATATTTTTTCCACTATTCTTCGTAGTATTTATATTTATGCCTAAATTTTTCATAGTTCCTCCCCATTAAGCTCGTGATGCGCTATATTTACCACTTTCTCAATTTCGTCATTATTAAAACACGAGCAGTCCCCATTAGACTTAGCAAAATAAATTAAATACTCTATATTTCCTTCGGGACCCTTTACAGGAGAATAATCTAAATTTAAAATTTTGACACTATATTTAGATAAAAATTCTACAATATTTGTTATGACTTCTTTATGTGTGCTCTTCTCCTTCACAACTCCCTTTTTACCAACCTTTTCTCTTCCTGCTTCAAACTGGGGCTTTATTAAAGCTATTATTTTCCCTTCATTCTTTAACAACTGAATAACAACAGGTATAACCTTTTTCAGTGATATAAATGATACATCTATACTTGCAAAGTCTGTAAATTCACCTATATCTTCAGGTTTAACATATCTTATATTGGTTCTTTCCATACATACAACTCTATCGTCGGTTCTAAGCTTCCATGCAAATTGTCCATATCCGACATCGATCGCATAGACTTTTTTAGCACCATTTTTAAGCATGCAGTCTGTAAATCCTCCTGTTGATGCACCTATATCCATACATATTTTATCGTTTAAATCTATATTAAAATTCTTTACAGCTTTCTGAAGTTTTAATCCACCACGGCTTACAAATGGCATATGCTTTCCTTTAAATTCAATATTAGAGCTTTCTTGCACTTTTTGACCACATTTATCAACTCTCTGATTGTCGATAAATATTTCTCCAGCCATTATACTTGCCTTCGCTCTTTCTCTCGATGTAAAAATACCTTTTTTAACTAATAACGTATCAAGTCTTTCTTTATTTTCTGACATAGTAAACTCCTTTATTTAACTAGTTTCAATATACTATTCACAATTCCCTCGACATCTAATCCATGCAATTTATATAATATATCCAATTTACCATGAGGTATAAACTCATCTCTAAAACCAAGAATTGAAACTTTAACATTCTTATCTAATGTACTCACATATTCAAGTATAGATGAACCAAGTCCACCATGCTTAATATTATCTTCTATAGTGACTATCTTCATATTATTTTGAACTAATTCATTTAACATTAATTCATCTATCGGTTTAACAAAGCATGCACTTATAACTTTAACCTTTACACCAAGGTCAAGCAATTTATTCCTTGCAAGAACTGCATTTTCAACCATCTTACCCTGAGCTATTACAGCTATATCGCCCTCACCACAAATAAATTCCCATTTCCCTGGTTTAAAACCTTCAAGTGGACTTAACTTAACTTCACCACTATCTCCACCACGCGGATACCTTATTGCTATTGGATATTTCTGCTGGACAGCCCATTTTAGCATATACTTAAGTTCACAAATACATTTAGGGGACATAATTGTCATATTTGGCATCTGTGTCAAATATGACAAATCAAATACACCTTGATGAGTCTCTCCGTCATGTCCAACTATTCCAGCTCTATCTATAGCAAAGATAACTGGCAGTTTCTGAAGACACACATCATGCAAAACTTGATCATAAGCCCTTTGAAGGAATGTAGAATATACAGCAAAAATTGGCTTCAATCCCTCTTTTGCCATTCCTGCAGCTAATGTTACAGCATGTTGTTCTGCTATCCCAACATCAAAAAATCTCTTCGGATATCTTCTCGCAAACTCCTTAAGTCCAGTTCCATCACGCATTGCTGCCGTTATAGCAACTACATCCTTATTTTTTTCAGCTATTTTGACTAACTCTTCCCCAAAAGCCCCTGAATATGTATCACATGAATCACTGCACAACTCGCCATTACTGCAGTCAAAAGGACCAATTCCATGAAACTTTCCTGGATTTTTCTCTGCAAACTGATATCCTTTTCCTTTTTTCGTTATTATATGTATTATAACAGGCTCATTAATATTTTTAGCCTTTGATAAAACCTCAATCAGATCTTTCATATTATGTCCGTCAATTGGTCCCAAATATTTGATTCCCATATCTTCAAAAAACATCCCTGGAACCAGCATTTTCTTTATACCATTTTTAACCCTTTCAAGATATTTAGCCATCCCCTTACCTATATTAGGAATCTTCTTAAGTGCTGCTTCGACATCGTCTTTGAATTTATTGTATTTAGGATCTATCCTGATTCTGTTTAAATATCTGGACATTCCTCCGACATTTTTTGCTATAGACATTTGATTATCATTTAAGATAATTATAATTTTAGTTTTGGTATATCCTGCATCATTTAGCGCCTCTAACGCCATTCCTCCGGTCAAAGCTCCATCACCTATAACAGCAACTACTTCATGTTTTTCATTTTTTAAATCTCTCGCCCTTGCCATACCAAGTGCAGCGGATATCGATGTACTACTGTGCCCCGTCTCAAAAAAATCATATATACTCTCACAGTACTTAGGAAAACCACTTATACCGCCAAATTGCCTTAACGTATCAAATTTATCTTTTCTTCCAGTCAATATCTTATGTACATATGACTGATGTCCTACATCCCATATAAGTTTATCTCTGTCTAAATCAAGTACACTAAACAAACTCAAAGTAAGCTCTACAACTCCTAAATTTGAAGCAAGATGTCCTCCAGTTTTAGATACCTTTTCTATTAAAAATCTTCTAATCTCCTTTGCAAACTGCTGTTTCTGTTTTAGAGTCATGTACTTTATCTTGTGAAAGTCATTATAGTTATCTAATATTCCCATTATCATCATCTATCCCTTTTAAAAAAATATATTAGCTTACAAAAACTGTATAGTACTTGATTTCCATTATTTATAGCAAGATTCTTTCCTATAGATTTTCCGCCTATTGTAAGTGCTCCTACAAATACACCTACAATTATAGTCAGAATATCTTCATTCATATGTGGAAAATCATAAGAAATCTTATGTGCTATTAAAACGCCAAGTGATCCACTTACTATACCGCATATATCTCCAATGACATCTTGAAATATTGTGGAAGTTTTATCCGCACTTTTTATTAATTTTATAGCCAACTTGGCTCCATTAACCTTTTTAGATGCCATGGCATGAAAAGATCTTTCTTTAGCTACAGTTACAGCAACTCCTATCATGTCAAATATTATACCCATTACTATAATAAAACCTAATATAAAAAAAGCTACTATAATATTAACACTTTTTAGCAGCATATCAGACAAAAGCGAAATACTACCACAGGCTATTATCGACCAAAATACTATTGTAAATAACCATTTAGTATTGCTTTTCTTATTAGATTTAGATCTAGTTAACAAGAATTCATTCCTCCAATTTATCCGATAGTATCTACATAATCTCGTTACACTAATTTAAAATTAAAAATCATGGTGGCAGTATACTAAGTAAACTTTACGGCTTAGGTCTAGTAGGCTTTCCCATAGAATAATCAAAACGTCGCCGTTTTGACAGTTTCCTTTTAATATTCTATCTGTCATATCGCTATTAACAGAACTAGATCACCACTTAGTCCGCACTGCAATCCTTAATATACTTGAAAATACAGCCTAGGAGTTTTCCTCGACAGTTAGGTATTTTCTAGTCTCTTTGGCAAAAATGGTTTCATTAAGCGATGAGCCGAATTCTTGGCCAAAAATTCGGTTTGAACTTACCTCCACCCTTTTCACTTCAAGGCAGGCTACACTGTACATAGCTGTTACACCACATTACAGGTTTAACCCACTGGCGTACACAAGGTATCTAACCTAATACACAAACAGTGGTCTCCACGAAAGTAGGGTCCAGGGCTGCATGCCATTGCAGCTAGCCCCATCCTTCTTAACTCCCAGCACCAGCCCACAACTGGGCGTTACAAGCCAGCACAAGGAGCTTCATCGATATGCCCTTTAACGGATTTTTAGCCCCGTCTTCGAAAGTACTTACCTGACTAGGATACTGCACCACCATATATCAACATATTTTTAAATTATATCATAGCTTTTAATCTTATTCAAAGTATATATTGAGCTAAATTTATCATAAAGTGCTGATGTATTTTATTTAGTCCTATTTAACAAGAATAGTGTCAATTCTTTTAACTTAGATGTATTACCCGGAAAAGTATCTAATATTTCTACACACTCTGATGTTATAGAATTACACATCTCAACACATTTATTTATACCATAAACTGTTATAAAAGTTGTTTTATTATTTTTGAGGTCACTTTTTGCCTTTTTGCCTAAAGTTTTTGTATCACCAGTTATATCTAAAATATCGTCCTTTATTTGAAATGCAAGCCCTAATTTTCTTCCATAATAGTCTAAATTTTTTAGATGATCGTGTTTTGCTCCACCAAGTACAGCACCTGAGAGTATTGCCGCATTTATCAAAGCTCCTGTTTTTTTACTATGCATATAATATAACTGCTCTACAGATATTTTTTTATCTTCACTTAATATATCTACTGTTTGACCGCCAACCATTCCTTCTACACCAGCACCTTCGGAGATAATTCTACAAGCATTTATTGCACTGTTATCCCTCATACAATGCTTGAACATAATATTCATAGCTTCATTTAACAGTCCATCTCCTGCGAGTGTTGCTATGGCTTCCCCAAATATCTTATGGTTAGTTGGTTTTCCTCTCCTTAAATCATCATTATCCATACAAGGCAAATCATCATGTATTAAAGAATAAGTGTGGATCATTTCAATGGCAGACGCTATATCAATAATATCATTATAATCCTCCTTATATAGCATATAAGTTAAAATCATTAAGAGAGGTCTTATTCTTTTTCCACCAGCATTCAAACTGTATTCCATAGCCTCATATACTTTTTTATTATAAGATCCTTTTCCCTTAAAATATTCAGTCAAGAAAACGTCAATCTCAGCTTTAATACTATTTATGGTTCCATTTGCATCCATGCTGTATTTTCCCCATTTCCTATTTATAATATATAAATTACAAAGCAAAAATTTCAATTATTATTTCATTCAAAATCCTTTTCTGATTTTTCAGTAAGAATTTTAATCTTTCCTTCAGCATCACTCAAGCTCTTATATAATTTCTGATAAAGTTTAATGCCATCCTCATATTTTTTAATACTTTCTTCCAGAGAAAGCTTTTCACTATCCATTTCATTTACAATGACTTCAAGCTTATTTAACATGCTCTCATAAGATTCATTTTTCCTAGGCATAATACATCCCCTTTACAACTAATCAATATCACTCTGAAGTATAAAACTTTTACTTCCATCCTTAAGTGTTATACTAACCTCTTTTGTGTTAGAAAGAGTATTTATGTTTGTTATAATATTTTTATCTTTATCTTCAATTACAGCATATCCCTTTTTTAATATATTAAGCGGATTATTTACAGATAATAGCTCCTTCATATGCTGCAGTTTCTTATCTTCTTGCTTAATTCTACTATTTACTTTTATATTGAGTAACTCGTAAAATCTATCAAGATTATTATATTGATTTGCTATATATATAAGCGGGCTATTAGAATTTAACTGTTTAAGAGTAATTTGTAAATTATTAGATTCATTATTTAATCTTGAATTTATTTTTGTATACAAAAAATCTTTTAAGCTAAAAAGTTTATTATAAAATTCATTTAAATCAAACACAACTATCTCAGCTGCTGCCGAAGGAGTTGGTGCCCTTCTATCACTCACAAAGTCCGCTATGGTATAGTCAATTTCATGACCTATTCCTGTAACAACCGGCTTAGATGAATTATATATTGCACGTGCCAGAAGTTCATCATTGAAACACCATAAGTCTTCTATAGATCCTCCGCCTCTTGCTATTATTATAACATCTATATCATCTATGCTATTTAATCTATTTATACCTTCTATTAAATTTTTAACTGCTTCTTTTCCCTGTACCAATGAAGGATACAATTTAATACTTATCTTATTATTCCTCCTCGAAGCAACATTTATTATATCCTGTATTGCTGCACCAGTAGGAGAAGTTATAACTCCTATATTTCTTGAATATAAAGGTATACTTTTCTTATGTGTTTCTTCAAATAGCCCTTCTTCACTCAATTTATTTTTTAATTTCTCAAATGCCACATAAAGTTCTCCAATACCTTCTCTCTGCATTTCATTACAATAGAGTTGATATACTCCTTCTTTTTTATAAACAGATACCTTTCCCTTTACAATCACTTTCATACCGTTTTCTGGTACAAAGTTTAATGTATCTGCTGAATCCTTAAACATTACACAGTTTATTTTGCTATACTCATCTTTAAGGGAAAAATATATATGACCGCTGCTGTGAAATTTTAGATTATATATCTCACCTTTTATACATAAATTTGCAAGTATAAAGTCATTATCCAATACTTTTTTTAAATAACTGTTTAAATTGGATACAGTTAGAGTTTTTATATACATATCCTCACCTTTTATTAATAAATTTACTCCTTATTTTTTATCATTTTTCCAAGTATACCATTTACAAAAGCTGCAGATTTATCTCCAGAATACTTTTTAGCCAGCTCTATAGCCTCATTTATGGATACATTTTTCGGTATATTGTCTTCATATAAAAATTCATATGTACATATTCTAAGTATAGCCAAATCCACCCTTGATATCCTGTTAATCTTCCACTTTATAAGGCACTTCTCTATCCCGTCATCCAATTCACCTTTTTTTTCCTGAATCCCTTTAAGTACTCGCGTAACATACGACATATCTATATCAGTTAAATCCATATTTTCCTCATCACTTTTATCTGTTTTCAAATTAGACAGTAACTCCGATTCATTATTGTCCACTTTTAAGTTTTCCTTTAGATTATCTATTACCTCTTTAAAATCTTCCTTATTTATAGTCATTTGGAATAATAACCTCATAGTCAATTCCCTGGATTTTCTTCTATTCATCTTTTCCTCCCATTAAGTAATTTTGTCCTCATATGAATAATTATTAACATTTCCAATTCAATTATACTTTAAAGTATTCATTTAATTCAAGTAACCCTTATATGCTCATGCATAATATAGGGAATCAAATTACAAAATAACTTGATTCCCTAGTTAGACAAATTTAAATTAACATATTATAAATTTTATTCATCCGTTTCTTGGGCTTTTTCCTCAGATTTTGAAATCATAACATTTTGCACATGTATATTTACTGCTGAAACATACAATCCAGTCATTGACTCAACTGCCTTTTTAACATTTTCCTGTACTTCTAATGCTATATCAGGAATTCTAACACCGTATTCAACTACTACATATAAATCTATAGCAGCACTATTCTCTCCTACACTAACCTTAACACCCTTGGATAAATTTTTCTTTCCGCTTAATATCTGGGTTATTCCACCAACAAGACTGGCACTCATTCCAACTATACCTTTTATTTCTGTTGTAGCCAAACCTGATATAACTCCGACTACTTCATCGGATATCTTAACAACTCCCATATTAGTTTCGCTGCTTAAATTTTCTTCCATAAACGGCACCTCCTCTGTGTTTAAAAACACAAAATAACTTGCTTATATTATACCAAATAGCAATTTCTTTTACAAACTAAAGAAGAGACCCACACTTAAAATTCGTGTCAGCCTCCTATAAATAATTTTATTGCTTAGTCTCTATTTCTACATCCTGCACTTTCGATATTCCAACAACGACATTTTTTATATCTCTTGTTTGTTTATCTGTAAGTTTATTTTTGGATTTTACAACCACTCTAGCTTTATTGTCCTCAACAGAACAAATTACATCCTCATAACCTTTACTCTTCAAAGTAGTCTCTATTTTAGATTCATAATTTGTATTCATAGCTAATTGAGTATACTTTTCTGCTGCCTCATCTCTATTACTTTTTGTAACATTCTGATCATCAATTAATGTTTTTAAAGTTTGAAGAGTTTGTGCATTTTTTTGATCACGAGTCAATTTTGATTCATCGAAATATTGGTTTTCACCAGTATCCTTATTCGTATCACTCTTACTCTCGTCCTTATCATTATTAAATGATACCGTGCTCTTGCCACTTGTACTGTCTCCTCCATTTACATACAGAGGATTATTGAGTTTAGTTGCCATAACCCCTGCACACACAATAAGTACCAAAAGAGTAACAATAATAGCTCCTTGTTTTTTATTCACTTTAATTCCCCCAATCAACCTTTCTAAAAAATTATATGCTAAAAAACTTTTATATATACTACTTTTTCATAGGATAAACATTAACTTTATCCTGAGGCAGATTAAACAAATCCATTACAGCTTTAGTTATTCTAAGCTGTGTAAGATCATTTTCGGCTCCTTCAGCGACTACACATACACCTTCAACTTTAGGCTTATATTTTTTCAATATGAGTGGTTCAGACTTGCCGTCATTATTCGTAATTACAACAGTACTTCCATTATTCTTTTGAACTGAATTTCTTACACCACCAGTAGTATCTTTTTCTTCTGTAGTATTAGTAGAATCATTTACATTTACTGCTGGCACCTGCTCTTCACTACCTTCAAAACTTACCATTACATCTACTTTTCCAACACCTTCTATACTTTGCAAGGTACTTTTTAGTTTGTTCTGAATGGATGTTTCATAATCTTCAGAATTTTCACCTGTCGACTCTGTGCTCTGCTTTTGAACTTGATTTTTGTTATTGTTCTCAGAACTACTTCCCGTAATTTCTGAAATACTGCTTGATTTAAAAAAACTAGCTGCTATGACTATAAGTATTCCAGATAAAAATAATATCAGTAGATTTGTAGAATTTTTCTTATTTGACTGATTATTTTTGATAGATTTAATAGTCTTATCTAGAATATTTTTAAGGTTCATATATTCTTCCTCCTATATCGTATTTCACTTAAATTTTATATACCTGTATTACATTAGTAGAAATATTTAATTCATCACTTAAATACTTCTTGATTTCTGCCGCCTTATTTTGATCTATTTTTCCATCGGATGTTTTACTCTCTACCGATTTACTGCCTATATTTATACTAATATTTTTTATCTTTTCTACACTTCCATCTTTAACACCGACCTTTAAATCTTTTATAGTTACTTTTTCATTATCATTATCCATACACGCATCTACATTAATCTTATAAGTCTGGTTAGGATATTTCTCTTTAAGTTTTTCTTCGCAGCTATTTTGCAGATTTAATTTAAAATTTTCCATCATCTCGTTAATACTTTTCTGTTTATATTCATTAAAATCACTTTTATAATTGTCACTATCAAAATTTTGAACAGCAGTGTTAACATATGAATCTATATTAATATCATTATTAAATAATTTAATTACAGGATTTATAAAAACAGTAATCATAATTAAACCAAGTACGAATTTAGCATATTTTTTGAGGCTATTATCCGGGAGTATCATTTCCACTGCCGTAATAAAAAATACTGCTGTGCATATAGTTATAATCCAATTTCTAAGTGCTTGAATCACACGTTATACCTCTTTTCTTAAGTCTTCTAATTTTACCCTGTTAGTATTACCTTGCCCGCGGAGGCAATTATTGCTATCATTATGAAAAACATTATTGAAACACAAATTAAACTTGACATAACAAGTATTAATGAATTTCCAGCAGAAGTCAGACAATTCACTACTCTACTATCACTTATAGGTTCTATAAGTGCTGCAGTAAGTTTATATGAAACCGCTATAATTAAAATCTTTATTATAGGAAGCAACATAATGCATACGAGTATAACCAGGCCAACACTGCTTATAGCATTTTTTAATAGTATTGAGTACCCGGCTACTGTCGAAACAGCATCAGAGAGACTTTTTCCTACTATTGGTACAAAATTATCTACAGCAAACTTCGCAGTTTTAGCAGCAACCTGATCAATAGTTTTAGCAGTAATACCGCGTACTGTTATAATTCCTATAAATACTGTCATTATTATTCCCTGAGCCCATAACACGCATTGATTTAAAAGCCCAGTGAGTTTGTCTACCTTATAATCCAAGGATAGATTATTTACAAATTGAAGAACAAATGCCATCGTTATTATCGGAATTATTATATTCATGAACAATCTTGCGCTTATAGTTATAGCTCCAAGTATTATCGGATTCATAACAGCAGCTTCAACAACCCCTCCTACACTTCCAACTAACATTATCAAAATTGGAACCAACGCGGTCATAAAATTTGTCATATCATTTATTGTCGTTCTTGCTATATCTACACCTATGTAAAAACTTTTTGCTATGATTATTATAATAAGCGAATAACATGCATAATAAGCAATATTAGATAAATTTTCATCACTAAAAGCTTTTTGTAAATTAGTAAGTAGTGCACATATAATAACTATTATAACTACCATTGATAAAAGTTTTAACGAAGATAGAGTCTCTTTCATTGAATATGTTATTAATGCTTTTATTAATTGTTTATTATCAAATTTTCCATCACCAGTTTTCATGAAGTTCTTTACATAACTTTTAACATCAAATTCATTCATTAACTCATATTTAGTTTTCATATTTGAAATATAATCGTAAAATTGTTCAATTTTCTGACTTGACTCTGTATCTTGAATATTATTTTTGCTGTAGTTACTATTTATATCCGCAGCTTGTACATTAAAGCTAATTTCTAAAAGCATAAACAAAATTAGTATAACCTTTTTCATATTTAACACCTACATTATCTTTAGAATAGATTGAAGAACAGCCATTAATATAGGAATCGCAAGTGTAAGTATAAGTATTTTGCCTGCGAATTCAACTTTTGTGCCTATATTTTCCTGGCCTGCATCTTTACATATTTGACTGCAGAAAGAAGCTAAATATGCAATTCCAAGTATCTTGAAGACGGTAGTCAAATACACAAAATCTATATTGGCCTTATTTGCCAATTGTTCAATAAATTGAAGTACAGCCGTTATTTTAGATATCATAAATAAGAATATACAAATTCCAACTGCTATGCTAATATAAACGGCCATATCATCCTTTCTATCTTTAAAAAGTAAAACTATAAATAAGGCAATAAATGCAAACGTAACTATTTTTATTATCTCCATAGTTTTCCTCCTAAAGTTGAAACATTGTCCTGACAGCAGTGAATAACCTATTTATGAGGCTAATAACCATTGTAAGTACTATGAGAATTCCTGCTAAGTTTGCTACTACTGCATAATCTCCTTTTCCACTTGATTCTAATACCTTATCTATAAGCATTACAATTATGCCAATACCAGCTATTTTAAATATCAAGCTCACATCAAGCATTTTTTAACCTCCTCTTTCATCTAGGGCTTAATAACTTATCAAATAAGCACTATAACTGTCATTGCACCAAGTGCAAACCCAAGATATCTGTACATTTTAACATTGCTGTTCATTAGGTTCTCTGAGATTTCTATTTGACTTTTAAAGTTATTAAGAGTTAATAAAAACATTTTTTTCTGTCCTTGTATATCTGACTCTCCCAAAGTTTTAGACATATCTAATAGTATGTATAAATCCTCATCTTTGAGATTTAAATATTTTTTTTCATCATCTATTACCTTATTAAATGCTTCATATACACTATCTACTTTATTAAGCATCAAAAGTTTTGAAATATCTTCAAATATCTTTTTCACACCACCAAAACTTTTTTTTGACACAGTCATAATTGCCTCCGGGAGAGGTGTGTGTGTGTACACTATTTCATTTTGAAGCTGTATAATACACCTTTCAATTTCCTTTAATTCCCTGGTTCTTTTTTTTAAATTTTCACCATACATGTAACCTATTGCCGTAGAGGCACCTAATATCATACTGCATCCTAAAATCCTGATCATCCTACCGCCTCCACATCATAGTTTTACTATTAAAATCATATACATATTCAATAGTACCAGCTCCATTTTGTGTACTTAAAACTATACATCTTTTGAATACATTATTATCTATAATCTCTTTAAAAACCGGCCTCTTATATAGATCCTCCACACCATATCCATGTATTGTAACTATCAGACTAATTCCCGAATTCAGTGCAGTAACAATACTATCCATTTCTTTATATGTTCCTATTTCATCACACACAACCAAATCAGGTGACATACTTCTTATTGCCATTATTATACCGTCACTCTTAGGACAACTATCCAGAATATCTGTTCTCACTCCAACATCCAGCTGTGGAACTCCATTGTAACATCCAGCTATTTCACTTCTCTCATCAATTACACAGACTTTTTTACCTGATAGGCTTAAATTATTAAATCCATTTGAAACATTTTTAGTTATATCTCTTATTAAAGTTGTTTTTCCACATTTGGGTGGTGAAATTATTATGCTATTTAAAATTTCACCTTTAGATACTATAAATTTCATAATTTTATTTGAGCAACCAGATACCTCATGACAAATCCTAATATTTATAGATCCTATATTTTTTATAGTCTTAACTTCATTTTTTTCTATGATACATCTTCCACAAATTCCTATTCTATGTCCTCCTCTTATAGTTATATATCCCTTCTTTATTTCTTCCTCAAATGCATATATAGAATAGTTGCTTATCCTCTGTATAACAATTTTCATGTCTTCTTTTTTTACAACATAATCATATATAAATTCATCATTCCCAATTTCAATTATCAGAGGTTTGTCCATTCTCATTCTTATTTCCTGCAGTTTATCATTATCCAAAACACTTTTTAGTACATTATTTATGCCTTGTGGCAATATATTTATAATTTCTTTAGTATCTATCTTTCTCATCTCCCTTCTTTATATTAATTTTTATTTATTAATCACAAAAATTATTACACTTAATTAAAAATTATCTATAAGATTATAGCTTTATATAGGGTTTGTAAAATGAAAAGTTAATCTATCCCCCGGGAGATGCTGCCAAAATCCGGTACTATAAATGCAAGCTTAAACTTACTAGAAATTTTTTACGTTACATATTTTGGAAATTCAGGACTGCGCATAAGTTAAGCTTTCAGTTACAAACGCAAAAAAAATGAAGGGTATCATATGATACCCTTCATTTCTACGTATTATAATTTTTTAGGATCTACATCAAGAGGCATTTTATTGTGGCAATTAGGACATGTTATATCTTCTCTTTGATCTATTATATCTTTATCAACATATATATCATCACCACAATTAGAGCACTTAAATTGTACAAAATTGTCACCTTCGTCTTCATACAATTTATAATCATCATAGTATGGATCATCATCCAAATAAGTTAAATTATTACCCACCGCATCCATATATTCCTCAATACTTTTTTGTGATTCAGATATATTCTCTATTTCCTCAGCCATAGACTTCAATACGTCTACTATTCCAACTAATACTTTTCCTTCTTTAGTATCTTTATCAATCTGCAATCCATCCATAAGGCCATTTATATAAGAGACTTTTGACAAAATTGAACTCATTTAACCACATCCTTAAATTTATTTCGCCACATATAGGGTTTGTAATTCCAAGCTTAAGTTATACGTAAGCTGACATTTCCAAAATGTAGGCACATTAAAAAATTTTTCAGTAAATCTTAGTGAAGTATTTTTGAAAACCTTAGTAGATTTTATATGTTTGAGCCTGCGAGTTTATAAAATCTGCTTAGATTTTTATAAATACAAACTTAGACTTACTGGAAATTTTTTAGGTTACAAATTTTGGGAATGTTAGCTGAAGTATAACTTAAGCTTTCATTTATAAACCCTATAACAAACTAAACTCTTTCCATATATTCACCAGTTCTTGTATCTACTCTGATCATTTCCCCTTCATTTACAAATATAGGTACCTGGACTACTGCACCTGTTTCAAGTGTAGCAGGTTTAAGAACATTAGTTGCAGTATTTCCTTTAACTCCTGGTTCTGTATGTGTGATCTGTAATTCAACAAAGTTTGGAGCTTCTACTGAAAAAGCCTCTCCCTTAAAGAATTTAATTACTGCAATCATATTTTCCTTTAAAAATTTTATAGCATCTTCAACTTTTTCATATTCTAGTGGAATCTGTTCAAAAGTTTCCTGATCCATAAAGTAATATAATTCTCCATCTGAATATAAGTATTGCATTTCTTTTCTTTCAATCACTGCTTCTTGAAGCTTTGCTGTAGGATTGAAAGTTGTATCTGTAACTGCTCCTGTTATTACATTTCTAAGTTTAGTTCTTACAAAAGCAGCTCCTTTACCTGGTTTTACATGAAGGAAGTCTACTACAGTATACACTTGTCCATCTTGTTCAAAAGTAGTTCCTTTTCTTAAATCTCCCGCTGATATCATTATGTATCCCTCCAAAACTTTTTAATCAATTTATATTATAACCTTTTTAGGCAATCATATACATTTTATTTTATACATATAAGGTGCTTTGGTGATCTAGATAACACTTCCACACCATTTTCATTTATTACAAGTAAATCTTCTATTCTCACTCCACCAAAATCAGGTATATATATCCCTGGCTCATCAGTCACTACCATTCCTTCTTCTAATTTTACTGAATTTCTATAACTAACAACTGGCGATTCATGAATATCTCTTCCAACTCCGTGTCCGAGACTATGTCCAAAACATTTTCCATAACCCATATGGCTTATATAGTCTCGTGCTACTTTATCAACATCACATGCAGGTACATTAGCTCTATATGCATTTAATGCTCTTTGCTGTGCCTCGAGAACAATATCATATACTCTTACCATCTTATCCGACGGTTTACCAATTACAACAGTTCTAGTCATATCCGAACAGTATTCCTTATAAATGCATCCATAATCCATAGTTAAAAATTCACCTTCTGATACAACCTTATCGGTTGCCTCTCCATGGGGTAAACTAGACCTCACACCCGATGCCACAATAGACGGAAATGAAAGACCCTTTGCCCCAAGCTTTTTCATATAAAATTCGAGTTCAATCCCAATTTCCCTTTCAGTCATACCAGGTTTTATAAACTTGACAATATGATCAAATGCACTATCCGCAATTTCAGCTGCTTTTCTTATAAGCTTTAACTCATCATTGTCTTTTATAGTTCTTATTTTTTCAATAATTCCATTCATTGGCACTAGATTACATTTAAGACCATTCCTATACTCTTCATACGTCTTATATGATATTACATCTTCCTCAAAGCCAAGATTTTTTACATTATTCTTTTCAACTAAATCTGATAGCAATTTAATGAATGACCCATTATTCGTATAATCTAATATTTCATAACCAATCACTTGATTTGCAGCCTGTTCTGTAAATCTTGAATCCGTAATAAAAAATTTCTTATCCTGCGTTATTAAAGAAAAACTTTCATTTCCAGTAAAACCACTTAAATAATTTCTATTAGTATCTCCAAATATAAGCACTGCATCCATGCTATTATCCAACATTAATTTTTTTAACTTTTCTATTCTTTCCTCAATCATAAAAAAATACCCCCAGTATATAATAGAAGAATAGATTAAAATCTTTTGATTTTTTTAATCATAATAATAAATCAATAAAACACATATGAACTGCAAAATAAGCATAATAAACAATGTTATTTTATCAAAACTTGTGATTATTTGCAAATATTATATGAGCTATGATAGTTATTCATCTTCTTTAAATTCAACATTTATATCCGCATTTAAAACAGTATCACACTCCTGTTTTAAACTAATTTTGCCAAAATTCTTAAATCTATCTTTTGACTGCAATTTTTTTAGCACGTTATCTATATCTTTAAAGTTTCCAATAGTACCTATTTCCATACTAATAGTTTTCTTATTATCATTTGTTTCTAAATTCTTTATGTACAATTTATCATCATTTATAAATTCTTCTATATCCTTATTATAACTGTATTTATCCAATTTTTTATGTTTTTGATTCATTTTACTTAAATTATTTATCTCATTTTGCGTGTTATAAAGTGTTCTTTTTAAATTTAAAATTTGAACAGGTAAAACTGTCAAAACAATGATACCTGATATTATTAAAACTCTATACACTATCTTTTTCATTAAATTTTCCTTTCTATTTTAGTTCAAGATCTATTTTAAAATCTGTAAATTTGCTTTCTTTATCTGGGATATACATATTTTTTATATTAAATTTATTTTGATTATGTATATTTTTTATAATAGAAGTGTATTTTTCCCTTCCATCACCTTCGTTTATATACCCGGTTATACTTATATTTTTATCTTCTATACATATACTTTGAGATGTTATATTATTTAATATTTGCACTGGAAGACACTCAAATGATTCTAATGTTTTATTCTTATATTCTTCTTTTGTATATTGAGTATTTTGATTTTTTAAATTAATATCATTTATATAAGCGTTCATATCATTTAATCGATTCAAATTATACATATAAAATACAATAAGAATAATATTTATTGCCGCTAAAAACACACTAAAAATTCTTAAAATAAGTTTTTTTCTAAAATATCTTTTTTTCAAATACCATTCAGGTATAAAAAATAAATCTTTCATATTTTCCCCTCCAATTTTAGAAAAACAAATTATTTAATATCCTTACATTTGTAATAAACAGAAATCTCCTTTTTGACTTTTTTATACGGAAAATTTATAAAAAATATCTCTGGCTGATAAACACATTCTTTTAAACTTTCTCTTAAAATAAATTCATTTATACTATCTTTAATTTCATTCGAATTTAAATTTCTCAATATACCAGTTTGTATAATTTTAGAATTTTCACACTTCAGTAAATAAATCTTGTATCTATAATAAAAAACAATTATATGATTATTAATTTTTGTTTTCTTTTTTAATACATCAAATAGGTAAAACTGAATTGGATATATAGCTTTAAGTGAATTCCCAGTATCTATCCACTTTTTTAAGAAATTATCTTTATTCCATTTTAAACAAAACACCAAAACTTCCAGAGTACTTCCACAATCTTTATATACATCATAATTGAACAAAATATTATCTATATTTTTAAAAATATAAACTAGTTCCTGTTTTACTATAGAATGTAATTTATCTTTTCTAACTTTAGGAATCTTTATAATTTTTATAAGTATCTCTTCTCCAGTAAGAATTACATATAAATTCTTATTTTTAATATTTATGTATTCAGTATTAAATTCATCCAGACTATAACTTACTAAATTCCTATTCTTATCTCTGTATGAAACATTTCCTTCATTCAATTCAATAAAGAGTTTCTTTCCGATCAATCAAATTCCCCCTTTCTAAAGGAATAATCCAGACAATTGAAAAACACTTCATTATCTCTCACAATATATTTATATAATTCTTCCTTATAAAAGTCTTTTCCAACATAATAAACTACAATAAACGAATCATTTGCACTATTATACTTTATATAAGAACGTTCATAATTCACTATATTGTCATCTAATGAAGATATATACTCTTTTATGGAATTATCATTTATATCATTACAATGTGAATATATCAAGTTATTCAAATCCGTTAACATATACTCCCTGATTTTCTGAACTGGATCAACCATGCAGCAGTGATCTTTCATCTTCAAAACATTATTTCTCTGCATATATGATATTTTAAAGCAAATGATTGATATAAATATACATACACTTCCAATAAATAGAACATATATTAAGGTTAATCCTTTTCTTTTACTCTTTCTAATCCCAAACATCTTTTATAAATATTACCCCTCTTAGTTTCTATAGTTAAATATAAAACTCTATCTGATTGCTCAGCCTTAAAATCTTTAATATTTTTCAATATATTATTATTTGTAAAATCATATTTGCTATTATAAGATATGATAATATCACCATCTCTATCTTTTCTTATGTAATCATTTCTATTTTTGTCAGCATTTCTTACCATTATGCAATTATCATTTACATCTACATACTGTGAATAATTTATTTCATTTTCTATTATAAGAAATGCCTCATCCACATAAAAATTCTCTTTGCTTAAATTTATTTGTTGTCTATATATTTTCATGTATCTAAATATACATAGAACTCCCGCTGATGTTATTATTCCTATAAGAGATGTTACCATAAGTAATTCTATAAGCGTAAAACCCCTTTTTTTAGCTCTTATATTTACCTTTATAAATCTCACACTCCATAATTTTTCTTTTATTTATTCCCTCACTATACAATCCAATATTAATTTTCAAAATCTTATCACCAGATATATCTAATTTAATATACGTTTTCTGACCAGGTATATTATTTACGAACATTTTTGTAAATTTCAGCCTATCTATATTCTCTGAATTTATATTATAATATTCCATATATATTCTGGTCTGAGATCTTAATTGTTGAATTTCATCATAAGTACAATTGTAAAGCAAATTATTTTTCACATATTCCTCGAATATTGAATACGTATACATTTTTTTACAGTATTTTTGAATTCTATAACTCGCAGTCTGAACTGACAAAGCAGAAATAAATAGAATTGAAAACAAAGATATACTAAGCATGACCTCAATTAATGTAAATCCCTTGTTATTCTTTAAACTCAACATATGCACTTCCAACACACATAGTCACAAAATGACTTTGCCTTTCTCTATCAATATATTTTATTGTGCAGGCACTTTCGGTTATTCCACGATTGTCAATTTCAATCCTATTATTGTTTCTTACAGACATTAATTTAAATCCATCTGGCACCATCAAAGTATATATCCTATTAGTGGCATTTATAAATATAATATAATTTTTATCTAGGTCAAAATATATATACCCACCATTATTATGATCCCTACAATATGACTTTGAATTATTTATAAAATTTATAAGAGAACTTCCAAATTCCTCTGAATATATTTTATTTTGCAATTTATTAAAACCACTATAATTTATTAAACTATAACTAAAAACTATAAATATTATACTTAAACATAGAATCATCTCTATCAAAGTAAATCCCTTTGTTTTCATTAAATTATCACCCGTAGTTCATACTTATTATTTTTTTGGATAAATTTGATTTTCACCGTATTTCACAGTATATGTATTATCAGATGCATCTATATTTACAAGATACTTATTTTTATCACTCTCATAATAGATCTGAATTGATTGATCTCCTGTACCCAGATTAACATTATCTACTCTTTCAACAGATGTAAGTTCATCTATGTTTTTCTTAATATCCTGAACATCAAACCTTCCATCATTATCTCCATAGCTTGCCATAGCTGCTGTTTGAATTTGTTTAGCTGCATTTATAGCCTTGGTACTTTTAGCTTTACCTTGATAAGATGAGAATTTTGGTATCAAAAAACTCATAAGTACCAATATTATACTTATAACCAGCATTAACTCTATAAGTGTAAATCCCTTTGTTTTTTTAGATTTAATTTTCAACTTTATCCTCCTTTAAAATTAACCTATTGAATCCATAATATTTACTATAGGCAGAATCGCAGATATAACAAATGTTCCAACAAACAAAGCTAATATTAATATAGATACAGGTTCTATAAATTTAACTAGTTTTCTCAATTCATATTCTAAAGTAATTTGCATTTCCTCTCCTAACTTCAATAACATATTTTCTAAATTTCCACTTTCCTCTCCAACTTTAAGTGCATATAATAAAACCAAATCATCTATCTCATATTTGAACGAATCATATATGCCTCTTCCACTATTTATATACTGTAGAATTTTTGATATCTTATCTTCTATAAATTTATTATTTAGAACATTCATCGACTTTTCAATAGATGTTACAACATTACATCCTGAAGACATAAGTATACCTGACACCAATGAAAATCTTGATATTAATAATTTATTATATATATTTTTAACTATTGGTATCTTAAATTTTAAATAATCAAATTTTCTTCTGCCCTGATCACTTGATATATATCTTGAAAAGAAGAATATGGTTATAAATATTACAAAAATTATAATAGAAATATTATTTTTAAATTCATTTACCATACTTATGAACAAATAAGTAAAAAATGGAACCTTCGCGTGTATACTATTCAATGTTGTAATAAATTGAGGTATCACTGAACTAGTTATAAATAGTACAGTAAATATAGAAACAATAAAGACTATAATCGGATACATCAGTGATGATCTTATATTAACAGATAACTTGTATTGTTTTTTGTAATACTCTGATAAATCTTTCAAAATATCAGCAAGTTTTCCACTGTGCTCACCTACTCCTATCATCTCAAGCATAAAATACGGATATATATCATTAAATTGTTTCATACTATCATACATACTTTTGCCTTCTATTAAAGCAAAATAAATATTATATAAACTGTTTTTTATAACCTTGCGGTTACTGCCAAAGTATAGTATTCTGACTGCTTCAACTATACTTATTCCAGCATTCAACAATTCGGAAAGACTGTCGCAAAGCATACTTATCTCTTTAAAATTAGGCTTTCTATTAAATAATTTAAATAATCTATTTGAGCTACAGTATTCTATAAGAAAATATCCCTTTTCCCTTAAATTATTTGATAATTCATTTATGCTGCCTACATCAAGCTGCCCTTTTAATTTTTTCCCTTTAATATTTACGGCTGTATAATTGACAACTATTATATCCCTTCTCTCCTAAAATTTTAATTTCAAAAATTCTTCATAAGTAGTAACTCCCGATTTTATGAGATCTTTACAGTAATCATCTATTGATTTAAATTTATTTCTAAAATTGCACCATTCAAATTTATCACCAATATTCTTTTTAATTCCTTTAAAATCCACAATTTCATATACTACACTTCTATCCTTATATCCAGTATTCTCACATCTTAAACATCCTGTTCCTTTATATAACTTAAGACCATCGTTAACTTTAAGTTCTTCCCTCTCAGTTAATAAAGGAGAATACTCCTTTTTACAATATGGGCATATCTTTCTAATTAGTCTTTGAGATATCACTCCAATAAGAGCATCTCTTATAAAGTAATCCTTAACTCCCATATCCAGTAATCTTGATATAGACTCTAATGCTCCATTCGTATGAAGTGTACTTATAACAAGATGACCGGTAATTGCAGCTCTTATAGCAATTTTAGCAGTTTCTTCATCCCTTATTTCACCTACCATAATCACATCGGGATCCTGCCTTAGTATTGATCTAAGCCCCTTTGGAAAATTAAATCCCAATTTCAAATTAACATTCACCTGATTGACATTTTCTATCATATATTCAACTGGATCTTCAATACTTGTGATATTAATTTTATTTTTATTCATACTATTTAAAATAGAATAAACTGTCGTTGTTTTACCACTTCCGGTCGGACCGGTAATTAGAATCAATCCACAAGGTCTATTTACCATTGAATGAATTATATTTATATCATTATCTTTAAATCCAAGTAGCTTTAAATTGTTAAGCTTATCTGATCTGTGCAAAATTCTTATCACTATTTTTTCACCAAAAAATACAGGAAGTGTTGAAACTCTGAAATCATATTTATCTTTATTATACATATACTGAATTTTTCCATCCTGCGGCATTCTTTTTTCAGTTATATTAATTCCAGACATTATTTTAATCCTTGTACTCAAATGAGAATATATATCTCTTGGAATTTTAATAAACTCATGCATTATACCATCTATCCTAAATCTTACCACAACATAACTCTCAAAAGGTTCTATATGAATGTCACTCGCCTGTTTACAAATAGCAGCATTTATTATATAATTAACCGTTTTCACAATTGGCACATCATTCATATTTTCCGAATATTGAACACTCTTAATTTCACTTTTTAAAACATTGCTGTTTCTGCCGGAACGTGTATTCTCCAAAGCCATCTGTACACTATACTTACAGTAATATGTATTTATTAAATTAGCTATTTTAAATTTATCAGCGTAGAATAATTTTAACCTTTTATTTGTTATAAACTTAAGTTTTTCAATCACAGATTGCTTCAACTCTGAAGATACAGCTATATAAAGTTCTCCTTCCTCTTCTTTGAATGCAATTATAGAATTATCAACAGCTATTTTCTCAGGAATACTCCTTATAACCTCAATATCTATTTTTATATTTTCTAAATCTATAAATTTACTTTTATCTATAAGATTCAATTTATATTTCCTCCAATAATCATGTACTAATATTTCAATTATTACCAAATATTTTTTATATTAAACACATAACATACATTTACTTCACAATGATCCAAATTTACCTTTATAATTTTGTATTTTATGTTATAATTTTATAATATAACCATTTAAAATAAATATCTTAACAAATCTTTAAAGTATATTAATTTGGTATATTTATAAATAAAATCTATAAAAGATATTAATTGTATAGGAGGGAAAATGAATATTGTAATCGAAATAATTTCAAATGCCATAGAAGCTTTGCTTTTTTTAATAACATTTGAGATAATATCAAACAATAGAAAATTTATAAAAGAAAATAAATCTAAAACCCTATGGTTTTGTTTAATATATATAACTGTTAATTACCTTAGCACATTCTATATTAGCAAAATTTATCATACGATGGTGCTCTGTGTATTTTGTATTCTGTTATTATCATATATCACAAAAATTGAGTTTTTTATATCATGTACAATATTTTTTTCATTCTTTTCAATTATATTTATAACTGAAAACTTAACAGAAGTTATTGAAATGTTTGTATTTGATATTACTTTAGATCAGCTTTTTTCAACCTCAGTATATTCGTTAATTTTTTTAATAGTATCAAAGTTCTTTCAAATATTCATTGTGCTACTTATTTTTAAATATAGTAAACATTTCATTAAATTTAACACATTTGATCATGAAAATACATTTATATCTAGTTTTATAGTTCAAATTGGAATTTTTAGCATGTTTGTGTTTATAATAACTTTCCAAATATTTGATCTAAAAGATACCAGAATTTACAACATTCTAGTATTCATCCTGTATTTTGTTTTTCTAATAATAGAATTCAAAGAAATGAAAAAATATTACAAATTTATAGATATAAAATCAAATTATAGAGTTCAAGAAAAACAAATAAAAAATATGAAGGAAATAATCAGTATAATTAGACAAGAAAAGCATGATTTTTCTAATCATATCAACGTTATATGGGGATTGTGCTCACTTAACAAACCAAATACAGTTGAAAAAATCAAAGATTATATAGACCAAGTTTCAGATACACTTCATTCATCATTTAAATACATAAATACGGGCAATGATTATTTAGATGGATTAATGTCTATTAAATATAATCTCGCAATCAAAAATAGTATAGATTTTGATATAATGATTGAAGAACCTTTTAGTAAATTAAAGATAAAAGAAAATGAATTAATAAGTATCATCAGCAATATTATAGATAATGCATTTGAGGCATTTGAACCGGAATTCAAGATTGACGAAAAAAAGATAACATTTGATACATTTATTGAGGACAATAAATTCTGCATCGAAATATCAGATAATGCAAGTATGATTCCAGTAGATATCCAAAATAAAATTTTTGAAAAAGGATTTTCCACAAAGTCAAAGAAAACAAGTGATCATGGTTTCGGTCTATACATTACTAAACAGTTGATTGAAAAAAATGGAGGAACCATAACTCTCGAAAGCACTCCCCAAATAACCACATTTTTAGTTGCTTTTATGCTTAAAAAATAGGTTTTATATGGTCCAGGTTTAACTTACCTTCCGGTCGGGATTTCTAAAATACGTCACGTAAAAAATTTCTAGTAAGTCTAAGCTTGTGTTCATAAAAATCTAAGCAGATTTTATAAACTCACTTTGTTCAAACATATAAAATCTGCTTAGATTTTTAAGAACGCTTCGCTAAGACGTACTACAAAATTTTTTAATGTGCCTTAATTTTAGAAATCCCGGCCTACGAATAAGTTAAGAATTAGTTTAACTAACTTTTTAACTATGCCCCTGACATCACACAAGTCAATGATTGTCATGATATATTTTATATGTTCCATCTTCATCAGAAATTAAGTTTATGGAATTTTCGCCTTTTAAATAAACAAATACACTATATTTATCATTATTAGAATTTAACAGATCACTTCCTGTAAAAAATACATTACCACCATTGTCACAAGCTATTCCCCCATATAAATTCACATATTTCGGAAAATCATAACTGACTTTATCTATTTCAAGATTTTTAGGTGAAAATTTATATAAATTTGCATGTCCACCATATTCTGTTGCTAATAAATATAATTCATCATCTTTTTTATCAAATACTGAATCATATACACTTATCATACTACCCTTTACAGAGCTAACTTTATTAGTTAAATTATTATAGTAATAAAAATTATCACCATTTGTCTGCCTTGAAAGTATAAATAAATTACCCTCTAAAAGCTTAAAATAAATACAATATCCATCGATTTTATCACAATAAATACTTTCTTTCTTATTATTTAAATCATACATATATATCTTACTCGAACTGTCTTTTCCTGATTTTATCCCATAATATAATATATGATTATCATCCAGCCATTCATATAAATTTCCTGAAACTAGTACATCAGAATTTAAATTTATATATTTATTCTTATATATATCATATATACACATACCTTCTGCACTTTGAACAGAATCATTTCTATACTTTCTAAATGCAATCCTGCTTCCCGATGGATTCAATTTTAAATCCTCTGCTGAATAAAAATCATTTAACTCAGCAGTTTTTCCATTATTTAATATTTGTATGGAGCTTTTAATAAGATTGTTCCCTTTAGAAATATCTGTTGAGTAAACATATACCGATTTTTTTGAATTATATACTAATTCTCTTATTGCATTAAAAGAACCTAAACTTCTCAATTCATAATTTTCAATATTATATATATCGGAATTTTTATTATTAAATACAGTTACCATTTTAAGAGATGGTATATCAATTTTTGCAGCAGTTGTGTCATTTTTAGTGTTATTTAATAAAATAATTAAAACAACAGCAAAAATAAATAATAAGGATGTTAAAATTCTCACCACATTTTTCATTAAATTTCTAATTCCCCTTTAAAAGAAATCAATGCTGGACCTGTCATAAACACTCCATTTTCTTTTATTTGAACTAATAATTTACCACCAGGAATATGGACTTCAACCTTATCTCCTGTAAAACCAAGCTTATTTGCTGCTATAACAGACGAGCAGTTTCCAGTTCCACACGCCAAAGTTGCTCCTGCTCCCCTTTCCCAGGTCTTAACTTTAATTTTGTTTTTATCTACTATTTCACAGAAATTAACATTTGTACCTTCAGGAAAAAGTTCATATTTTTCAATATACTTTCCTTCATTAATATCAAAATCATCCAAGTTTCCGAAAATAATTGTATGTGGCACTCCCATAAGCATTGTCGTTATATTATATTCTCTACCATGCAATTTTATTTTCTTATTTACAATTTCATCCTCACAATTTGCAGGTATAGATTTACAATCAAAGGATGGTTTTCCCATATTTATTGTAACTTTCTCAACCTTACTATTTTCCATATGTAAAAAAGCATCTTTTACCCCGTCGCCGGTTTCTATTTTAATTGGATTAGAATCTACTATATGATTATCCCATACATATTTTGCAAAACATCTTATACCATTTCCACACATAGATGCATAAGAACCATCAGAATTTATTATAACCATCTGAATTTGTGCAATTTCACTATTACGGACAATAAGTATTCCATCTCCACCGATTCCAAAGTGTCTGTCACATAATATTTTTGCTATTTGGCTTTCTTTACCCTTAAATTCACATTTTCTATCGTCTATTATTACAAAATCATTTCCATTTCCATTCATTTTAACAAATTTCATTCTTATTTCCCGCCCTTCAAAGCCTATAGGTTATATTATAGGGTTTATAATTCCAGGCTTAAGTTATACGTAAGCTGACATTTCCAAAATGTAGGCACATTAAAAAATTTTTTAGTAAATCTTGGTGAAGTATTTTTGAAAATCTTAGTAGCTTTTATATGTTTGAGCCTGCGAGTTTATAAAATCTGCTTAATTTTTTATAAATATGAACTTAGACTTACTGGCAATTTTTTAGGTGACGAATTTTGGAAATGTCAGCTGAAGTATAACTTAAGCTTTCATTTATAAACCATATATAGTAAAACTTAAAATTAGTTTACTACTTAGACGTCCTTTTATCAATACCATTTACTTTATTTTAAAATTCTAAAATGATATAATACTATAAGCCGAAATTTCATTATTGTATAAGCAGAAAGGATGATAAAATGTCTCTAGATGGAATTTTTTTATATACATTAATTGATGAATTAAAAAAATATTTATTAAATGGAAAAGTAGAAAAAGTAAATCAACCGGAAAAAGATGAAATTGTACTTTCCATAAAAAACAGCAGAAAAACATATAAATTATTAATAAGTGCAAGCCCTGTATACCCGAAAATACACATAACAAATGCAATTAAATCCAACCCAATTACACCACCAATGTTTTGTATGGTTCTTAGGAAATATATAAATTCAAGCAAACTTATTAATATAAGGCAGCTTGATACCGACAGGATAATATTTTTAGATTTCAAGAGCACAGATGAACTTGGCTTTAATAGTATATACACATTGGTAATTGAAATTATGGGAAGACACAGTAATATAACTTTAGTCAGAAGTAGAGACAATATGATAATGGACAGTATAAAACATATTGGTCTGGAAATAAATACTGTAAGATGCATTTACCCGAACATACCATATATACTTCCGCCAAAATCGTTAAAACTCAATCCATTTGATTATACTTTTCATGATTTAACTAATTTTTTAAACGACAATGAAATCAAGTATGACAAAAAATTTTTTTCGAGTACTTTTACTGGAATAAGCACACTCTTTTCAAATGAATTATTTTATAGGTTTACAAAAAATAACAATGAATTTACATTTAATAATATAAAATATATAAATAACTTTTTCATTAGTATAATGTCTGATATTAAAAGCAATAACTTTTATTTTTCTTCTTATTTTGACGGAAATATCGCAAAAGATTTCTATTGTCAGCAAATGACACAGTTTAAAAATTTAGAGGAGAAAATATATTCATCACCTTCTAAACTTATAGAGGAATTCTACTACAAAAAAGACAAAAATGACAGATTAAAAAACAAATCATCGGATTTACAAAAACTTCTAAATGTAAATTTAGATAGATGTAACAAAAAAGTTAAGATACTTAAAAATAATTTAACAGAATGTTTGTCTAAAGATAAATACATGCTCTATGGCAATTTACTGACATCAAATATATATAGTATGAAAAAAGGTGATTCGGCAATCACTGTACAAAACTATTATGATGAAAATTTACCATCTGTTGAAATCAAACTAAATAATAGTAAAACACCTTCTGAAAATATTCAAGCCTATTTTAAAAAGTATAATAAAATGAAAAAAACAGAAGAAGCAGCTAAGTCCCAATTAGAAATCACTAAAAACGAAATAGAATACCTTGAATCAGTTATTACAAATTTAAGAAATGCAGACGACTATGAAAGCATAGAAGAGATAAAAAAAGAACTTATGTCCACAGGATATATCAGATTCAAAAAAAATATACATTCTAAAAAAACGAAACCTTTAAAACCCCTGAAATTTATATCAAGTGATGGTATTGATATATATGTTGGTAAAAATAATTTTCAAAATGACTATCTAACATTAAAATTTGCAGATAAAAGAGATATATGGATGCATACAAAAAATATACCGGGCTCGCATGTCATAGTAAAAAACTTTAAAGACGTACCAGATAGGACTTTAGAGGAAGCCGCCAAGCTCGCCGCCTACTATAGTAAAAGCAAAGAATCTTCTAAAGTTCCTGTAGATTATACACAAGCAAAGAATGTACATAAACCTAATGGTGCAAAACCTGGTATGGTAATATACTATACCAACAAAACAATATATGTAGATCCAGAAAAACCTAAAATAGAAGAAATACTAAAGTAATTAAAGAGGTGCAGTTTTAAATTGATATTTAAAACTGCACCTCTTTATATATATTCTAAACTGCCTCTTTATGTTCTCTTATTTCATTGTCTGGTTCCTCAGAAAGACTCTTCTTTGGAAGTACAAGATTCAAAAAGATTCCAACTAAAGTTGCAAGCGCTATTCCGGCTATTTCTACATCAGCACCATTGAACTTAAATTTTAATGAGGCTCCGCCTATTCCGAGCACCATTATTACTGAAGCAATTAATAGATTTCTCTTTTCACCGAAGTCTATTTTATCCTCCACAAATATTCTAAAACCAGATGATGCTATTATACCAAACAATAATATACTGACCCCGCCCATTACAGGTAATGGCATATTTTCTATTATTGTTGATATTGGTCCTATAAAAGAAAGTATTATTGCAATTATAGCAGCTCCACCTATTACCCATACACTGTAAACTTTAGTTATTGCCATTACTCCTATGTTTTCTCCATAAGTTGTATTTGGAGGGCCTCCAACAAATCCTGCAAACATGGTAGCTACTCCATCGCCTAATATCGATCTATGAAGACCTGGTTCTTTAGTAAAATCTCTGCCTACCACATTATTTGTAACATATATGTGTCCTATATGCTCTGCAATTGTTACAAATGAAACTGGTGCCATAAGCATCATTGCACTAAAATTAAATTTAGGTGTCATAAACTGTGGTATTCTAAAAATTTTTGTACTTGCTACAGTTTGAAGTACACTATGTGGTATTACTCCAAGTACAAGTGCCGAAATATATCCGGTTATCATAGCTATAAGTACAGGTATAACTCCTAAAAATCCCTTAAAATACATACTTCCAAACACACCAACAGCTAAAGTAATCATAGATACAGTTACCCAGGCCCACCTTGGAGCGCTTTGAAGTGAAGCATCAGTATAGCTTAAATTCAATCCAGCCCAATTTATAGCTGTTTGAGCCATGCTAAGTCCTATTACTATTACAATAGATCCTACTACTATTGGTGACAAAATTCTATTCAGCCATTTTATACCACAGAATCTTATTATTAATGAAACTATCATATAAATAAAACCAGCTGCTATAACACCTGAAAGCATTGCCTGCGGTCCATAATTTTTAGAAGCCACTGTCATAGGTGCTATAAATGCAAATGACGAACCTATATAAGCCGGCAGTTTCGCCTTGGTACATAAAATATAGAGAAGTGTTCCAACTCCGCTGCAAAAAAGTGCAATTGATGGGCTCATGCCCGTAAGTATTGGAACTAATATTGTAGCTCCAACCATAGCAAACAAATGCTGAAAACTAAGTGGTATTGTTTTAATTATAGGTAGTTTTTCTTCTACATCAATGTAATTTTTCATTTATCCTTCTCCTTTTTAGCCTCTCTGGACTATTTTAAAAGTAGTACACAAGACTATATTAATTTATATTATAATTCATATATTTTTACAGAATCTTTTTCATCAATTTCCATAAGTTCTACTGAGACCATTTCCCCTTTAGATGTTGGAATATTTTTTCCAACATAATCAGGCCTTATAGGTAATTCCCTATGTCCTCTGTCTATTAATACCGCAAGTTGTATCATTTTGGGTCTTCCTGCATGCATAATTGCATCTATCGCAGCTCTTACTGTCCTTCCAGTATATATTACATCGTCAATCAATATTACTTTTTTATTCTCAACATTGATTAAGTCTACATCTTTTATTACTGGCTGCTCATTTAATTTACTAAGATCATCTCTATATAAAGTTATATCAACACTTTCTACTTTTAATTTCACTCCCTCTATGTTTTCTATCATCTGAGCTATTCTCTCTGCCAGCGGATACCCTCTCCTTTTTATACCAACTAATACAATATCCTCAGCACCTTTGTTTTTCTCTATTATCTCGTGAGATATTCGTGTCAAAGTTCTCTTTATACCTTTATCATCAAGTATAATAGTCTTAAGTTCCATATACTTCACCTCCAAACAACAAGGAAATATAAAAACAATCAAAAATAATGCCCACACTCAGTGAGTATGGACATGTTTTATCTTTTAATACAATAACATTATAAAACCTTCTGACCTCACTGGATCACTCTTAAAGGAATTTTAAATTTTAAATAAAATCGTATTTCTTAAACCTCTTTTATCATTTTAGCACATAAATATCACTATTTCAACTCTGACTTTAGAATATTTAATATTCTTTTAAAATAAGGAGGAAGATCAGTTTCAAATTCTACATATTTACCACTTGAAGGATGTATAAAACCAAGCTTTTTAGCGTGAAGCATCTGTCCTTCTAATTTAAATTTTTGTTTTTTATACCCATATACATGATCTCCTACTAGAGGATGCCCTATATAAGTCATATGAACTCTTATCTGGTGTGTTCTTCCAGTTTCTAAAACACATTTTAAAAGAGTATTATTTTTAAATTTATTCAAAATATTGTAATGGGTAACCGCCCTTCTTCCATCACTTACAACAGCCATTTTTATTCTGTCTACTGGATGTCTTCCAAGTGGCGCATCTACTGTACCATCTTCTTTTATAATTCCTTCGGTAAGCGCAACATATTCTCTTATAATAGAATGTTCTTTAAACTGATATGCCAGTTTATTATGTGCATTATCATTTTTGGCAACTACTAAAACCCCGGATGTATCCTTGTCAATTCTATGAACTATACCAGGCCTCATAACTCCATTTATTCCTGACAAATCCTTACAGTGATTTAAAAGTGCATTTACTAAGGTCCCACTGTATAATCCTGGTGCCGGATGAACTACCATGCCCTGAGGTTTATTTACAACAATAACATCACTATCCTCATATACTATATCAAGCTTTATATCCTCCGGTTCTATATTTAATCCAACTGGATCTGGAATTGTAATTTTAATTATGTCATTTTTTCTGAGTTTATAATTACTCTTCTTTACATTACCATTTACACTTACCATTTTATTTGATATAAGCTGCTGAATATATGATCTTGACTTTTCGTCTATACATTGTGTTAAAAATATATCCAGTCTCATATCTTCAAAAATACCATCCGCAATAAAACTCTTAATTTCCATATCCATCTTCCTTTATCAAATAAAATGCAAGAAGAGAAGTACCTATTACCACTGTAACATCAGCAACATTAAAAGTAGGGAAATAATAAATGTCTCTATAGTGCACTAATATAAAATCTACTACATATCCGTAAAAAATTCTATCAAATAAGTTTCCAACTGCACCACCTAATATAAGAGCTATACTAATTTTTAATATTCTGGAATTCGGTTTATACCTTAAAAAGTAATATATAACTCCTGCTATTACAATAAATGTTATAACAACCAAAAGAATTACTCTATTTTGTAATATTCCAAATGCTGCACCTCTGTTCTCCAGGTATGAAAAACCAAATATGTTTTTTAAAATAACTATTTCAGGTACTTTTGTAAGTATATTAAGTGCCCATAATTTTGTTATTCTATCCAGTATCAGCACTACTATAACAACTAAAAATTCCATTTATTTCCCCCTAACATCAAATCAGAGTGTGCCGTTTTATGGTAATTGATTCTTATATTCACTATTACTTATAGCATCTAAAGGATCAGTATACTCTTCAACTTCATCTGTACATTCTTCTGTTATATTTTTCCTCCTATTAAACATCCCAACTGAATCATAACTATCTTCCATATCAAATTCAACCTGATTGTTACTGTCATCTACATTATTCATCGTATCCTCAAGTACATCCTCTTCAGGAGGCCTATTATTGTTTTCACTAGGTTTTGCGTCATCAATAACTTCCTGACAATGTATACAGTATTCAGCATATGGAACAGCCCTTAACCTGTCAAGTGAAATTTCTTTTCCACACCTTTTGCATACTCCATAGGTACCAGCTTCTATACTACTTAGTGCATTATCTATTTTACTTATCATTGCTGTTTCATTCTTTTGAAGAGCCATTCCCCTTTGCCTGTCATAAAGCATTCCAGCAGTATCAGCTCCGTGATTATCATATAAAGACAATTCACTCTCTGCCTCTATATTTGACTTTATAGTTTTATTTTCTTCCATCTGTTCTAAAAGATTGCATGTCGAGTCTTTTTGTTTTTCCAATCTATTCTTAAATTCTTTTAACAATCTGTCATCCATAATTATGACTCCTCTCATTTATATTTTAATACACATATATTTTGATTAAAAGAAGAATCATTTATTCTACATATGACTGATAGTTTAGAGGTTTCTATTAGCTATAGGGTTTGTAATTCCAAGCTTAAGTTATACGTAAGCTGACATTTCCAAAGTGTAGACACATTAAAAAATTTCTTAGTAAATCTTAGTGAAGTATTTTTGAAAATCTTAGTAGATTCTATATGTTTGAGCCTGCGAGTTTATAAAATCTGCTTAGATTTTTATAAATATGTATATTCTAACTGCAAAGCATATTCTTCAAAATTTGAGTGGAATTCTTAATGGCAATTGGAGCAAATTTCTCATATTCCATATGTGCACCATTATTTGCATTGTCAGATATAGATCTTATTACAACAAAAGGTATATTATTTAAGTAGCAAACTTGAGCAATACTACCACCTTCCATTTCACATGCAAGTGCATCAAACTTTTCATTTAGCCATTTTATTTTAGATGTATTTGATATAAATTGATCGCCTGTTACTATTCTACCAACAAAACTCTTATGATCACTAGTAGTTACAAATGCCCTCTTAGCACTCGAAACTAATGCATTATCACATTTAAATTCAAATGTATCAAGTCTTGGTACCTGACCTACCGGATCACCAAATGCTGATGCATCCATATCATGCTGCACCAGATTATCTGCAATAACAACATCTCCAGGATATACATTTTGTCCTATACCACCTGCAATACCAACATTTATAACTTTATCTACATTAAAGTCATCTATTAAAATTTGTGTGCAGACAGCTGCATTAACTTTTCCAATTCCACATCTCACAACAACCAAATTTTTGTTATATAATTTTCCTAAATTAAAAGTCATATTTGCTTTAACTTGGCTTTCCTGTTTTTCCATTTCCTTCAAAAGTAGTTCAAGTTCTTCATCCATAGCTCCTATTATTCCAACTGTCATTTTAAATACCTCCTATAATCTGAATCAATATGATATCATTATATCACACTTATAAATTCTTACTAATCCTAAAAAAATCTCACTCATATGAGTGGGATTTTTTTAATCTTTTACAAAAAAATTTTTTATCTCTCGAAGTTCATTTTCATCATTCAAAAATCCAGATATCTGACCATTATTTTCTATGTCTTCATCAACACTAATAACTTCATTGGAATTTAGATTATCATCAGCTGATACCTCTATCTCCTTTTCATATATACTATCATGATTCATATCATTTTTCTTATTCTGAGCAACTGTATTCTCACTAGTCTCATATCCTATATTATAGTTTTTGACAAACTCTTTCTCCATATCATCAAACATTTCCAGCTGAGAAGTTATAAAACCCCTATACTTTGTCCTAAACTTGCAAAAGTCTTGTTTGACTCTTTCAAACTCATCATTTATCTGTATTATATCGCTATGAGCTTTATCAATTATCCTCTGTGCAGCTTCATTAGCATTTTTTATTATAAGTTCACTCTCTTTTTGTGCATTTTCCCTTGCTTGTTCTGAAGCATTCTGTGCTAAGAGTAAAGTATTTTGTATAGTATTCTCCATTTTATTATAGTGATCTATCTTTTCTTGTATACTTCCTAACTTCTCTTTTAAGGTCGCATTTTCCTTTAAGACAGCTTCATAATCATCAGATATCTTATCCAAAAATTCATCTACTTCATCTACACTATAACCCCTTAAAACCTTCTTAAAATCCTTTTCTGTTATCTCCATCGATGTAATTTTCATTGTGAACACCTCAAATCAAATAAATTTTTTTATCAAAACCTTAGTTTTCCCGCTGCCTGTCCAGCCTATATTTTCTATTAATTTATATTTTCCATATCCACTTATAGTTATTACACAATTACATTTTAAAACTCCATCTTTTTTAAAGTTTTTCGAGTAATCTACAAGTACCTTATCACTTTTAATTAAATCTTCCGCTTTATTTCTTGAAATATTACACAAAGAACTAATTACACAATCAACTCTAAGAGAGGAAACATTCACAACAATATCTTGAAAGTCATATACTGGAATTTCGCAATCATTTACATTTAATATACTTACATCACAGGGAGATTTCCCTATGCTTACCAAATTCATCTTTATATAATCAGAAACTTCACATTGAACTGCTAAATAACATGAGTTACCTTTTACAATCAAATCTCCAAACTTTTCTCTCTTTATCCCAAGTGACATAATTGCACCAAGATAATCCCTATGCCCTAACTTACAAAATTTCGACTTTTTATCTATCCTCATAAGAGTAATAGGATAATCAATTACATCTCCATCATAAGAAAAAGCAATCATTTTTCTCTGTGCATCCTCAAATACTCCATAACTATAAACACCCACATCAAGTTCATTAGAAATATCTTCTAATGTTTTCCAGATATTAGGTGTCAAAAATTCAGTCATATATACTGTTTTATTTATATTACCAGCCAAAATAATTTTTTCATAGATATTAGAAGCTGTATTACTATCTACAAATCCCATCTTACCCATAAAGGTTTTCTTATTCATAAAATACTAAATACTATCCTTTCTAACAAATCCAATATAAGCAAAGCCACTATAGGTGAAAAATCAATCATCAAACCTGGCATGATTTTCTCTTGAAGTTTCCTTCCCGGCATCATAAATGGTTCAGTAAACACATGAATTATGTCAAGAAGGGCATTGCTTCTTCCCGGCATAATCCACGAAAATATTACATCTAATATTATAGCTGCTTCTATAAATCTAAACAGTAAAGACAATGCCATACTCAAAGTATTAGTTATCATCTTTTCCTCCACATATTATTTATTCCAGCCAAAAATACCTTTAGTAGATAATTCATTTTTAAAATCATTGCTAACCTCTACAGTTGATGGAGAAAGTATATAAACTCCCTTTTCTACTTCTTCCAAATCTCCACCTAATGCATAACTTGCACCACCCATAAAATCTAAAAGCCTTTGAGCTGTTCTTGTTTCCAAATCAGTAGTATTAATAACTATTATCTTTCTATTTTTAAGTTCATCGCATATATCAGCTGCTTCCTCATAGCTAGTCGGTTTTACAATTCTAACCTTTGCAGAAATTGTAGTATGTATACTTACAAGTTTGTTTTGCTTTCTTGAATTAGACATTATAGGTTCAACATAAGAATCATCATTTGCTGCTTTCTTTTTTTCTGATAAATCTTCAGCTTCTTCTATCTCTTCGTCTAAATCATCCTCCAGTCCTAAAAATCCCATCATTTTATTAAGTACTTTACCAGCCATTTTAATTTTCCTCCTCTATTTATTATTGTAGTCTCTCTTTCCAAATACACCCTCACCAACTCTTACCATATTAGAGCCTTCTTCTACTGCATATCTGTAATCATGAGTCATTCCCATAGATAAAATATCCATTTCAATATTTTTGAACTTCCTTCTCTTTAGATTGTCAAATATATTTTTCATCTGATTGAAATACATCCTGCACGTTCTCTCATCGCCTTTTGGTATTACAGCCATAAGTCCCTTAATATTGACATTCGTGCATTGTTCACATTTCTTTATTAATTCTTCTAAATTTTCAAGATAAATTCCCGTTTTGCTTTCCTCTTTGCCAATATTTATTTGTATCAAAGCATTACAAACTTTGCCGCCGTTTTTATACTGCTTTTCTATCTCATCTAATAGCCTTACACTATCTAATGAATGAATAAGATATACTTTTCCAACAATATATTTAACCTTATTTCTCTGAAGATGCCCTATCATGTGCCATCTTATATCATCTGGCAATTTATCATATTTATTAACAAGCTCTTGTACTTTATTCTCACCAAAATCTCTAATTCCAAAATCATAGGCTTCCTTAATTAAAGATATAGGTTTGGTTTTAGAAACAGCTATTAAAGTTACCCCTTCAGGTAAATTATTTTTAACACCTTTAATATTTTCCTCAATTGACAACTTTATCGTCTCCTTTAATGTCATTAAATACATACCTTATTAGTATTATTCTCCATACAGTTTAAAATTCCTTCATAAATTAATTATTTTTTGATATATATTTAAAAATCTTTAAAGTGCGAGAAAAATTAGTCTTCATTCTTCATAAAGCCTATCTTTTCTTCCCCATTATATGCAGGAACCTTAACATTATTAATCTGCTTTACATCTACATTTATATTTCTGACTGTTAGACTTTTTAAATAGTTTTCATTAGATATCATATAATTATACATAACATCCTTATTTCCAATAGCATATATCACAAATGGAGCTGCTATTTTTATACCGTTTATTCTTAAAAAAGGTCCACTGCAATATACCTCGCTTCTGTCTATTATTCGCTGTCCATTTAGAGATATGGCCTCAGCTCCGGCATTTTTCAAATCATTTATAACCTGTATTATATCAGTATTATGTATAATTCTGAGTTGATATTCAAATTGGTTGGAAGCATCTTTTGTGTTGCCATCATCAAGCGTTATTAATACTCCCTGACCCTGCAGTGGAACTCTACCAAGGACTATATTATTTTCATTTAATTCTTCCTTCATGCTTGTTGTGATTTTCTCTCTATTTTCACTGTCATTCTTATACTTCTTTACTTTAGATGCATAATCATTATATTGGTTAATAAGACCGGTGATTTCGCTATAAAGCCCGTTTTTATAATTATAGGCATCCTGATACTGCTTTGCATTTAAAACAATTCTATTTGTTTGCCTAGAAAAACTTATATTCATTGAAATTAATATTCCTATAATTATAGAAGCTATGAAAACAAGTATGTTAGCTTCATTATTTTTCATCTATTTCACCTCATTGCCGGGATTTAGCTTTTTCAAGCAAAAGCCGTCTTATAGTTGCAAAATTATCAAATATTCTCCCACCAAAGACTATCACAGCAGCAAGATATATAGGTACTCCTAATTTATCTCCAAGATAGGCAAGCGCAGCAGCCAAAACTGCATTGCCAAAAAAACCAGATATAAATATATCAGCCCGAAAATTCTTATGTAAACTTCCCTTTATAGCTCCAAAAACAGAATCCAAGCAGGCAAGTATTGCAACTGACATATAAGGAGAAAACTTATCAGGAATATTTACATTCCATACAATACCTACAATAATTCCTATTATAAGGCCGATAAACCCTAACAAAATAACACCTCCATGATCTAACTTACCGGTTTTGCATATTCAAACTTATAAGTTTTATTATATTTTTTTATAGTAATATTATCTGACTTTTCAAATTTAACATCACATAATCCCTTAAAATCTGCAAAGACCTCCGGGAAACTCATAGCACTATTTAACAATTTTTCATCACCTATTGCCTGTATAACTATTTGAGAAGATGGTGATATTTTTTCATCATTCACTAAAATATAATTGCCAGCATTTCTTATTCCGGTTCTTGAAACAATCCTTATATCATTTATTGATATTGCCTCCGCTCCGGCAAATCTCAATTCATTAACTAAATAAACAAGATGTTTGTCTGTTATATGATCATTTAAATTATCATTACCAAACAATTTATTATTCGGATTTAGATAAATTACTATACCCGGTCCCTTCACATCAGTTGATCCTGTAAGTATTCTGCTCTCTTCAACTTCTTTTAGGAGATTTTTAGTAGCATCACTTTTACCAGCTGCTGCCTCTTCATAATTCGTAATTTGATTTTCAAGAGAATTTATCTTAGCATTAAGTTCATTCTTTTCTTTTTTATATTGTTCAATTTCTACAGTAACATCTGTGCTATTATTATTTGATATACTAAAATCATTGTCCTGTTTCATCAAAGTTTTAAACTGATACGCAAGCATAAATCCTAGTATTCCACAGACTATGGCCACACTAATTTGAGCATTAACTTTACGCATACAACAAACATCCTCCTACTTTTGAATGAAATATACTGGATTCCCATTAAAACTTACATTAATGTATCCATTTGCATCCTGCAACTGCTTTTCTTGAATTATATTTAGAGCTCTATTAAATTTCTGTTCAATATTTTCTTCATCTCCAAGTTCTATACACATATTTTTATAATATACTTTTAAATCAATAGAATTGCTTATATCAGCAAAAGTTATATTAGGTCCTATCTTACTATCCTCAAATATCTTAGATAAAATATTTATAATACCTATTTTTCTGCTGTCTCCATTTTCGACAGGTTCTCCAATTTCTTTTTTACCAAGACTTATACCATTTAGCTTAATCAATTTCATATCATTTATATTATTTTTCTTTTCTAATATTATACCATTTCCATCTATAACAAAGTAGTTGCCGCCGTCCATAGTATAAAAAACTGCCTGTCTCTCTGTAACATTTATTGCAATCGTAGACGGAAATACTCTCACTATATTTGCATCTGCTATATAAGGATTACTTAAAATATTATCAACTGCCCCTTTAGTGTTAACATAAAATATATTATTATTAAAATATATTTTAGAAGATTCAATTATACTGTCTTTAGAGATATTCTTATTTCCATATACTTTTATACTATTTATATTAAAATATGGAAGCTTCAAGCATAGTATAATAAACAAAGATACCATTAGTATAAATATCAAAGTGAACTTTTTTAACCTTATACGTCTTCTGCGCTTTAATATTAACTCATTATCCGTTTTTTTCAATAATAATCCCATGGAGTAACTAACCACCTTATCCTATTAAGTAATTTATTAAAATTACAATCTTGCAAATTAATCCATATATAACTTAAATCAGTTATTATTTTACTATAAATATAATAACACTTACCTTATATAATTTCACTAAAATACATATTAAATTTTACTAAACATTTATTAAATTTTTCATAGGAATTTTATGCCAAATAAAAATTGCTGTCAGATCCAAGCTATGCTTATCTTGACAGCAATTTAAAATAAGAATTTACGTATCTGTTTTCTGACGTGATATATTAAGTAATACACCTACCGCCACTAAATTAATTACAAGTGATGACCCTCCATAACTTATGAATGGAAGAGGAACTCCAGTTACAGGCATAGCTCCTGTTACAACTGCTATATTTATTATTGCCTGTATTGCTATAACAGATGTTATACCTGCAGCCAAAAGTGTACCATAGGTATCACTTGCCTTCACTGATGTTACTATTCCTCTCCATATAAATACTATAAATAATACAACTATTAATGTACATCCTATAAGTCCTAATTCTTCACCTATTATCGAGAATATAAAATCATTATGAGGTTCCGGTATATAATAACACTTTTGCCTCGACCTTCCAAGACCCATCCCCCATATTCCACCTGATCCCAGAGCCAAAAGTGACTGGATAAGCTGATAGCCATCTTTCTTAGGATCCTTCCATGGATCAAGGAAACTTGTAAATCTTGCCATTCTATAAGGTTCAAGGATAATACCTGCCACACCTAACAACACAACCAGTCCTATAAGTCCAAGAATGTGAGATGTTTTGGCACCAGATATATATAATACAATTAAAGTAACAAGCATTATTACAGCTGCAATACTCAAATTTTTCTCTATAAATACCATACCTGCATAGAAACCAGAAGTTATTATGTATGGGAGTATGCCATAAGTAAATGTTTTTATTTTTTCACCTTTTTTGGATATACTCTTAGCCATAAATATCACAACAATATACTTTGCTATTTCAGAAGGCTGAAAAGAGAGCGGACCGAGTTGAATCCATCTTGTGGCACCATTAACAGGCTGAAAAGCTAAAACCAGTGCTAATAATACCACCGTTATTATCATAAGTATTGTTGTATATTTCCTTATCTTATGGTAATCCATCTTTATAGTTATAAACATAAAAACTACACCTATTATTGCTGCAACTCCCTGTTTCTTTAAAAAATATGTGCTGTCTTTTATAGCTGTGTTAAAAAAAGCACTGTAGGAACTTGCGCTGTAAACCATAACTACACCAATGGCAACTAATAGCATTACAGTGGAAAATAATATAAAATCAATAGGTTTAGTTCTAACTGCAGGTTTATTTATTTTCATAATATACCTATTTCCTCCCAAAACAAATTACTAATTTAAGTAATTAAAACTATATGGTCTAAATTATAATGATAAGAAGCCTAATAAGCAAAGTATTACAGTGACTATACAAAATACTGAAACGACTTTAGTTTCATGCCATCCAGATAATTCAAAATGATGGTGTATAGGACTCATTTTAAATACTCTTTTACCTGTAAGTTTAAATGAAACCACCTGAATCAAAACAGATAAAGTTTCCAAAACATATATTCCACCTACTATTATAACCAATAATGGTAATTTTAATATCAATGCTGTAGTTGCAACTGCTCCTCCTAAAGCTAGTGAACCAGTATCGCCCATAAATATTTGTGCTGGGAATGCATTATATTTTAAAAATCCAAGCAGAGCTCCGGACAGCACTGCACAAAATATCGCTAGAGTTTGATGCCCCATTGCAAAACTTACAAGTGCAAAAAAAGTCATTACTAAAAGCGTAACCGATGTTGCAAGTCCATCTAATCCATCAGTCAAGTTGACTGCATTAGTTGTAGCAGCAAAATAAAATATAACAAATGGAATATACATAGCTCCTAGATTCCATGATCTATGCAGAAATGGAACTATTATAGATGTACCTATATAAGGATTCTTAGATGCATAATATGCAAAAAAGCCTGATACTATAAGGATTAAAAGCATTTTTTGATATGCCCTAAGCCCTAAATTCTTTTTGCGGTGAATTTTTAGAAAATCATCTATACCGCCTATAACTCCAAAAGCTACAAAGGCGTACAATACCACCATAGCTTCATCACCAGTTCTTCTTATCATGACAAACATCGTAATGAATGAAGATAATATAAATATTATTCCTCCCATAGTAGGCGTTCCCGCTTTCTTCATATGGCTTTTAGGACCTTCTTCCCTTATGCTCTGTCCAAACTTTAATCTGTGAAGAAGCGGAATTATAATAGGCCCTTCCAATAATGATATAAAAAACGCAATTAATACTGAATAAACCAATATACTCAAAACTTAGTCTACCCTAATTTAATACAATTAGAGTATATTCACCTCCTCTTTAACTTTATTCTTCTTTAGTTATTATTAAGTTCTTTTATTATGTCGTCTACAACTTCTCTTTCATCAAAATGTATTGTTTTATCTTTTAATATTTGATAATCTTCATGACCTTTTCCAGCTATTACTATGACATCATCTTTTTTAGCTATTTCCATTGCTTTTTTTATTGCTTTCCTTCTATTTTCTATTACTATGTAATTATCTTTCTGGATTCCTGATGCTATCTCTTTTATTATAGACATAGGGTCTTCCGTTCGTGGATTATCAGAAGTAATTACTGCAATATCACTTAGATTCGTCCCGATATTACCCATTATAGGTCTTTTTGTATTATCTCTGTCTCCACCACAGCCAAAAACACTTATAAGCTTTCCCTTAGTAAATTCTCTTGCAGTGCTTAATATATTTTTTAGACCATCTGGAGTATGTGCATAATCCACTATAACTTCATATCCAAGATCATAATTTTGAGTTACTATTTCGCAGCGTCCAGGGACACACAACATACCTTCAAGTCCGCCTCTAACAACATCTAAAGATATTCCTTCATTCAAACAGGCTGCTGCACTCCCAAGTGCATTCATGACATTATATCTACCTGGTATATTTAAATTTATATGTACAGACTTACAATTATATGTTAAATCAAATTCCACCCCTCTTGAATGCATATGTATATTACTTGCCTTAACATCAGCAGATTTATCTATAGAATAAGCTATCTTATTCCCCCCTGCATCTTTATATACTCTATTACCATAGGTATCGTCAATATTCACTATTGAATTTAAAGTATTTTTAAAGAGTATTAACTTGGCATTATAATAATTCTCAAAGGTTTTATGAAAATCCAAATGATCCCTCGTTAAATTAGTAAATACCGCTTCACAAAATTTGATTCCATATACCCTATCCAAATACAGTGAATGTGATGAAACCTCCATAACACAATACTGAACACCCTGCTTTACCATTTCTTTAAATAATTCCTGTAATTCTAATGATTCTGGAGTAGTTCTATGACTTGGTATTTTTTTATTACCAATATAATTAGCTATAGTTCCTATAAGTCCAACTTTATATCCTGAGGCCTCTAAAATTGATTTCATCATAAATGTTGAAGTAGTTTTTCCATTAGTTCCTGTAATACCTATTATCTTAAGTTTATCAGCGGGATTACCATAATAATTAGCTCCTGCAATTGCAAGTGTCTTTCTGCTGTCATCTACCTTTAAAACCGTACAATCAGGTAAACTTTCTATTTCCTTGCTGCATATTATAGCTGATGCTCCATTTTTGAATGCACTATTTATATACATATGTCCATCTGTGCTATATCCCTCAATACATATAAATAAATCTCCTTTCCTAACCTTTCTAGAATCATATTGAATCTTTGCTATATCTAAATCATCACTGCCTCTTATAATTTTATAATCGATATTATAAAGAATTTGTTTTAATTCCATATATAAGCACCTCTCTTTTTATACTCAAATGATATTATATAACATTGGCATGCAACTACAGTTAATTATCCATATATTGCATGCCTTATATAAAATAAACTTTTATATATTTTAATCTTACCATAGATATCAATTTTAAACAGAAGATTTATCTGTATATTTTGAATTAATCACAAGCAGGATCTGCCGTAACATCTATTGTCGTCCCTTTTTTTACCTGTTTTCCTGGTTCAACACTCTGATCTGATACTATACCTTCTCCTTCAAAGTTCGCCTTTAATCCTACACTCTGAAATACTTCAACAGCCTTCTCCGGACTTAATCCAGTTATATCAGGAACAGCTACTACTTTATTATAGTTTTCTGCGCTTCCTGTGTAAAGTATAATTTTATCTCCTTCCTTGACTGTATATCCAGGTTTGGGATTCATATCTACTATATACTCACCATTATTATCAAGTTCAGTGTTTAACTTAGCATCCTTTAATAATTTTTGAGCATCTTCCTTCTTCATTCCCCTGACATCAGGAATAACTACATCCTTAAGCATACTTTTCTCTGTTTCTTCCTGAGTTTTATCACCTTTTATACCCATATAATTGAATATATCATTGAAAACCAGTTTAGCTGCAGGAGCTGCAGTTTGTGCAGCGTAATAATTGGATGGATCCGGCTCATCTATAGACAGCAAAACCGTCACTTTTGGATCATTTGCTGGTGCCATTCCAACAAATGAAGATACATATTTCCCGGCTTGATAACCTCCAACCCCGGCTTTTTGTGCAGTTCCCGTTTTCCCGGCTATATGATATCCCTCTATAAAAGCGTTTTTTCCTCCACCTGCTATAACTACGTTTTCAAGATATCCTCTTAATTCAGCCATCTTACTTGAATCCAATATTTTTCTACTGTTGTTTCCCGAAACATCAAATGTCTGATCTATCACATTCTCTTTTGTCAAATCATCATAATGAGTTATCTCCTTCATTACATGCGGTGTTATAAGAGTTCCTCCATTTGCTACTGCATTAACCGCAGTTAGATACTGAATTGCCGAAACCGTATTTGCCTGGCCAAACGAAATGGTTGCAAGATCAATATCAGTTATATTTTGTGTTTTCTTGATTATGCCTTTAGCTTCGCCAGGAAGATCTATACCTGTTTTTTGTCCGAATCCAAATTTCTGTATATATTTATTTAATGTTTCCTTTCCGATCATCTTTCCAAGCTCGGCAAATCCGACATTGCAAGAATTTTTAAGTATATCAGCAAAACTTTGAGTCCCATGTCCTGAACTCTTCCAGCAATGTATTGTTCTATTGCCTATAATTATGCGTCCATTACATGAAAACTTGGTATTCTGATTTACTATTCCTTCTTCAAGAGCTGTTGAAGCCGTTATTACTTTAAATATCGAACCCGGTTCAAATGTATCACTAACTGTCCTATTTCTCCACATCTTTTGAAGTTCATCATAAGGTTTTCCTTTAATCCACGGATCATTTGGATTATAATCTGGCTTATTTACCATAGCAAGTATTTCACCATTTTTAGGGTTCATTACTATTATACTAACCGCTTTAGCCTTATTGTCATTCATAGCCTGAGTTGCAATTTTTTCACAAAATCCCTGAATCATTTCATCTATAGTAAGAACTACATTTTTTCCATCTACAGGTTTTGTATAATCCGAAATCGTATATGGAAGCCCTTCACTCTTCCTGTCTGTTTCAGAAATCCTAACTCCTGGTGTACCAGAAAGTTGCTTATTATAATAAAGCTCAACTCCTGTAAGCCCATTTCCATCCGAATTAGTATGACCTAAAACCTGAGCCAGGAAATTATTATTAGGATAATATCTTTTAGTATCAGCCGATACTAAAATACCCTTCAAATTTAAATTTCTAACATTGTCAGCTTGCTCTTTATCTACTCTTCTCTTTAAATTTAAAGAAGCAAGCGGAAGTCCTCCCGGGAGAGTTTTACTTAATTTTTTAGATACCTCAGCTTTATCCATAGATAGCGCGGATGCTAGTTCAGATGCGACTTTATCTTGAGACAAATTTTTTTCTTTCATTGTCTGTCTTAAAGTATTCATATCCAGATCAATTCTATAGACATTTGCACTTACTGCAAGTTCATGTCCATTTCTATCCAATATCTTTCCCCGCTTAGCATCTATTTTTACCTCGCTTGTCCACTGCGCGATTGCTATTGATTTTAGTTTAGGTGATTGATATACCATTACATATATCATTCTTCCTATGAGACCACACAATAATAATAAAAGAAAACAAAAGATAACTACCATTCTTTTTCTTACAATAACTTTATCTCTATATTCTCTTTTAGCCAAAAATTTTACCTCCAAAAGCATTGCTTAGATAAAATAAATATCTATATACTAATACAAATTTTTCACAAGTTTATTCCATAAATTTTGTCCATTGATTCCTTTAGTTTCTTTTTTAGGTGTTGTATTTATATTTTTTTTATCTAAATCCATATATACTGCCGACTTCTTATCTGGAAATACCATATGTAACCTATTTACCGCCGTACTCTCTATATATTGAATATTATTATATTGAACTAAATTCACCTTTAGTTGTTCATTTTCACTTACCAATTTGTTTATGTTACTATCTATAGCATTTAGCTGCATCTGCATATTATAGATGTTACAGTATCTACCAATAAGTACTAGACCTACTACAAATATGCATATGATGTTTCTCAATGTTTTAACTTTATTTTTTACTCGTTTCTGCTTTAACTTTTTTCTTTTTAGTATTTTTTCTTTATTATTTTCTAAATAATCTTTATTATAATCTGGTATTTCTTCTGGCTTTAAAACAGTGTTTCCATGTATGGTATCAGTATCTTTATTCACCACTATCACTCTATTCACCTCTTATAAATTTTAGAACTAGATTCTTTGAGCCACTCTAAGTTTTGCACTTTTACTTCTTGAATTACTTTCTTTTTCATCATTTGATGGTTCAATTGGTTTCTTAGTAATAATTTTAATCAAAGGCTTTTTCCCACATACACATATCGGAAAATCAGGTGGACAAGTACATGGATTTTCTAATTCTTTAAATTTAACTTTTACCTTCCTATCCTCTAAAGAATGAAATGTTATAATACTAAGTCTTCCGCCTTTATTTAGAAACTTGACACTATCACTAATTGCTTTATTTAATATATCAAGTTCTTTATTGACCTCTATTCTTATAGCTTGAAATGTCTTCTTCGCCGGATGTCCTTTTGTCTGAAATTTCTTAGGTATTGATTTTTTTATAATCTCTACCAATTCTCCCGTAGTCTTTATAGATTCTTTTTCTCTCTTCTCTATTATCCTTTGAGTTATTCTCCTTGCGAACTTTTCTTCACCATAATCTTTAATAACATCAAAGAGCCTTTTTTCACTATATGTATTTATTACATCATATGCAGAAAATTTATTATCTCTATTCATCCTCATATCTAATGGAGCATCCTTCATATAACTGAATCCCCTATCACCTTCATCAAGCTGATAAGAGGATACTCCTAAGTCCATCATAATTCCATCAATCTTTTCTATATCAAGTCTATTTAATATTTCATCTATATTGTAAAAGTTATCATGAACATATGTAATATTATTAAATTGCCTTAATCTTTCTGATGCTGCTTTTAATGCACAGGTATCTTGATCTATTCCTATAAGTTTTCCATCTTCTGAAAGCCTTTTAGCTATTTCATATGAATGACCTCCTCCTCCAATAGTACAATCAACGTATATACCATTTTTATTTATATTAAGTGATTCTATAGTTTCTTCCAACAATACTGGTACATGTTTAAATTTCATAATTTCCTCCCAAACTATATTCCAAGCTTACTCATCTGTTCTGCTAATTCATCAAAATCTATATTAGAATCATTATATTGCTTCCATTTTTCCTTGCTCCATATTTCAACCCTGCTTGATACACCTATACTTACTACTTCTTTTTTAATAACTGCATAATCAAGTAAATTTTGTGGTATTACTATTCTGCTCTGTTTATCCATTTCAAGTTCATTCGCTCCTGAAAAAAAGAATCTTACAAATGCTCTCGCATTTTTATTAGTAAGAGGAAGAGTTTTTAACTTGAGTTCTAAATTTTCCCACTCATTCAAGGTATAAGCATACAAGCATCCATCTAATCCTTTGGTTAATATAAATTTGCTTCCAAGTCCCTCTCTGAATTTAACCGGAACTATCATTCTCTTTTTACTGTCTAGTGCATGCTCATATTCTCCTATAAACATATTTAAAACTCCTATTGTTATTTTGCTCCACTTTACTCCACTTTTAACCACTAGATTTACATATTCTATTTTAACATAAAAATTCCTTCTTTATGTTAATACTTTTTAAAATTTTATTTAAGCATATTAAATTATCGTATCTTGTCGATAAAGTTTTAGTATATAATTTACAATTGTTATATATTTTTAGAATATATCGTATATTGAAATTACTAGTCGCCTAGAGTATAATTTAATAGAACTTTTAATAAATTTTGCTTTAATTTTGCAAAAGAAAGGAATGTACATATATGAAACTTGGAATAGTAGGATTACCTAATGTAGGTAAAAGTACTTTATTTAACGCTATAACCAAAGCAGGAGCCGAATCTGCAAACTATCCATTTTGCACAATAGAGCCAAATGTTGGGGTAGTAAGCGTGCCAGATAATAGATTAGATGTATTAGAAAAAATGTATAATCCGAAAAAGAAGATATATACATCAATAGAATTTTACGACATAGCTGGTTTGGTTAAAGGAGCAAGCAAAGGTGAAGGCCTTGGAAATAAGTTTTTATCACACATAAGAGAAGTTGAAGCGATAGTACATGTGGTTAGATGCTTTGAAGATCCAAACATAGTCCATGTTGATGGTTCAATAGATCCTATTCGTGACATTGAAACTATAAATCTTGAACTTATATTCTCGGATATCGAAGTAATGGACAGAAAAATTGAAAAAATAGCCAAACTCGCCCACGGTGGAATCAAGGAAGCAAAATTTGAATACGAATTAATGTTAAAAATCAAAAAACATTTAGAAGATGGTAAACCCGTAAGAACACTTGATCTTAGTGAGGACGAAGATGAACTCGTAAAAGGATATTTCTTACTCACAACCAAGCCTGTATTATATGTAGCCAATATATCAGAAGACGACTTAATATCAGGAAATACTGAAAATGATTTCGTAAAGAGAGTAAGAGAATTTGCAAAAATAGAAAATTCTGAAGTAATTGTCATCTCCGCAAAAATAGAAGAAGAACTTTCTTCGCTAGATGATGATGAAAAACAAGAAATGCTTGAAGACTATGGGCTTAAAGAAGCCGGTCTCAATAAACTTATAAATTCAAGTTATAAACTTCTAGGTCTTATGAGCTTCATCACTGTTGGATCAGATGAGGTAAGAGCTTGGACTATTAAGAAAGGTACTAAAGCGCCAAAAGCAGCTGGTAAAGTACATACTGATATAGAAAAAGGCTTTATTCGCGCAGAAATAATATCATATGATAAATTAATAGAATGTGGATCTGAAGCAGCAGCAAAAGAAAAGGGATTTTATAGGCTTGAAGGCAAAGATTATATAATGCAGGATGGAGACATTTCACACTTTAGATTTAATGTGTAATTTCTAGTTTAACCAAGAGTCAAATATATATAATATTTGACTCTGATTTATTTTCAAACCAAATTACCGCACCAAATTACAATTATGTCCTTAATTTCTAACCGTTCCCTGTTTTTTCGAATATTTCTTAAGTTCCTTCTTGCTTTCGCGAATTACAGTATCGTAATCTCTGTCCATAAGAACTTCAACTGCATCTTTTAAATTTGACATAGTATAGATATGAAATCTTCCTCTGGCTATTTCTCTTTCAACATCACTTTTCAAAACCAAATTATCTATATTTGATTCAGGAATCAAAACTCCTTTCCCATCAATACCTCGTAAAACTTTACATATATTGAAGAATCCCTCTATTTTTTGATTTACTCCTCCTATAGCTTGAATTTCACCGAGCTGATTTATAGATCCTGTAACAGCTATATTTTGGTTTATTCCAAATTTGTTCAATGCAGAAATTATAGATATTATTTCTGCAACAGAAGCACTATCTCCATCAACTTTTCCATAAACCTGTTCAAAACTAAGATGGAAATCTACAGGTATCTTTTCATATCCACCTATAAGAAAATTAAGATATCCTTTCAATATATTTATGGCCTTACTATGAATATCTCCACTTAAATTTGCATCTCTCTGGACATCAATTATATTTCCATCTCCCTTGTAACATGAACATGTTATTCTTATAGGTCTTCCAAAGGTTACATAACCTGTATCGATTATAGAAAGACCATTGATCTGACCTGCTACCTTGCCTTCAACATTTATTAATATCTTTTTCTCCTTATAGTTTTCATATACCTGTTCTTCTATTAATTCATTCTTGTATGCTACATCTATTATATCCTTTCTCTCTATTTTTTCTCTATTACTTTTAAATGATCTATTGTTTGCAAGTATGAGCAAATTCCCTATTTCACAACCACTCATATAAATCTTGTTTCTATCTTCCGCCTTTCTGGATAAATACTTAGCAAGTTCCTTTATAGCTCCATCCGTAAGTGTATTAATATTATTATCCTTACATATATTATAAGTTTTAGCTATGAAACATTTTTTGGTTTCATCATCTATATTTAAAACCTTTCTTCTCTCGGCTCTTATTTTAAATATTTTTCTAAAATCCTCATCATATGAATAAAGTAAATCATAGGTTCTATAATCACCTATTAATATTACAGTTTCATTAAAACTTATTGACTCAGGCTTTAACCCATTTAAGGACAATAATTCAAGATAACCTCTATTGTAATTTAAGTCCACCTTCCCACTTAAAAAGGTTTTTTTCAAATAATAATAGGCATTTACATTATTTAAGAGACTACTTGCTCTTATAATAAGACATCCTCCATTAGCCTTTAAGAATGACCCTGCTTTTATTAAATTCACATTTGTAATATAAGTTCCATTTTTATTTTCATATTCTATACTTCCTATCAGATTACCTATACTTGGATCATCTTCAAATATTACAGGTGGAAAGCTTGTTTGACTATTATCAACAAGTATGTTTATCACATATTTGCCTATAATCTTATTTATAATTTCCTTGTCGTCATCATAACTTATCGAATATATATTTTTTATATTTTCCTCTATATCACTGCACATGTCATTTAAATATTCTATAACATCATATTCTTCAACAAATTCATTATTATAATTTGATTTTATATCTATAGTTTTATCCTTATAATACTTATTTAATATATTCTTTATCTTATCAATTTCAGATACTTCCATTTCCTTTAATTCATTTAATATATTGTGTGCACTATCTTTTAATTTGCTTATTTTGTCAAGTATATATTCTTTTTCATCTTTCTCAAGTGCACTATATTCTTTTTCACTCATCATAGATCCATCTTCTTTTACAGGAACAAAAGTAAATCCAGTCACAGTTGATTTCATCACAAATCCATAGGCTTTAGAGATTTTTAAAAGCTCATCTATAAGATCATTTTTTCTTTTATCAAGTTTATCAAGTATATCTTCCTTTTCTTTTACCGAAGTATTATTGTAGAATTCATAAGTACTATCAAAATACAAATTCTTTATATCTTCAACTGTCTTTTCTAATACTTTTCCTTTACCGCCCGGCAGTGATAAAACTTTAGGATGTTTCTCGTCTTTACATATGACATAACATATATCTTTAGGTTTACCCTTATGCTTCAAATTGTCTTTTACAAACTTCTTAATTTTATTAAGATCACCTTCAGAGAATTCATCTATAAGATAAACATTATACCCATCCTTATCTATTTCTAACGCTGTTTTTATCTTTTTATATACATCGTAATACTCAGGAGTATCATTAATCCGTCCTCTAATATTTATATTATCAAATTTGAAATCATAAATAACTTTTCGAGGATCTAATTCTCTACTCATATATCATCCTCCTTTCACTGCTTACTATAATAATATTCGTAAAAACAATTTTTAGGAACAATTTTTTAAATATACTTGCAGTCTGGAACATAATTTTATAGAGTATCTATTAATAAATTTCGGGAAAGATATTTATTAATATTGATAAATTAATAAATGCTAAAATTTACTTAAACAATCTATATTGGTTAACATATTTTAAAAAAACTAATACTATGCTATAATATACTTAAATTTTCTTCATGGAAAATATGCTAAAATCACAGCATTTCTTATAAATATTAACGAAAAGGAGTTATACACATGAGTTTTAAAGAAAAAATTTCGCAATATTATACTAAATCCTATTTAAAAAAATACGGGGATAGACTTACTCAGGTTCAAGGTACTGTTGTATCCGTAAAAATAACCAGAAAAACTATCTTGTGGATATTCAATAAATTAAATGTAACCTTACTCGTAAGACCTGAGAGAAGCAAAACCATAGTTAAGTGTTCTTATGTACGAAAAAAGTGGTTTAAAAAACCAAACTTTATTACTATAAATCAGGGTAACCTAGTATTAGCTCAAGGTCTTAAAGGAAAAAGAGGAAAAGAGAATAGAGAACAAATTGAACTTATAAACGTAAGAAATATGACAACTAAAAAGGATCTAGTTCCTATGGAAGGAAAACAACCAAAGGTTAGAAGAATCCAACAAAGAATAAAATAATATAAAATAAAGGTTTGATATAAAAAATCAAACCTTTATTTTATATTGTGACCTCATAACTATTTAAAATAAAGATATAAGCTGTTTATAAGGGCAATTATTCCAGAGAAAAATATTACTATAACCCATTGTCCAATATTTAAAGGACTTGTATGGAATACTCCCTGCATAAATGGTATATATAGTACACACATAATCATTGTTATAGATACAAGAACAGCTCCTATTAAATATTTATTTGTAAACAAATTAATTTCAAATAATGAGTGCCTTTCAGATCTGCATTCAAATACATGAATAAGCTGTGACATTATAAGTGTACATAGTGCAAGAGTTCTACACACATCTAAATCATATCTATAAAATTTTCCACTTATAAAGGCTAAAATAGTGCATATTCCTATTAAAGAACCTCTTATTATTATTTTTTCGCTCAAACCTCTTGCAAATATTCCCTCACTTTTGGGTCTTGGCTTACTCTCCATTATATTTCCATCAGCTGGGTCGACTCCAAGTGCCATTGCTGGAAGTCCATCAGTTGCAAGATTAACTAACAATATTTGTATAGGAAGAAGAGGTGTATCCAAATACATAAGAGAAGCTAAGAACATAGTCAATACCTCTCCAAGATTACACGAAAGAAGATATCTTATAAATTTTCTTATATTATCATAGATTGTTCTTCCTTCTTCTACTGCAGAAACTATAGTGGAAAAATTGTCATCCAAAAGTATCATAGATGATGCTTCTTTAGTGACATCTGTACCAGAAATGCCCATAGCGACTCCAATGTCAGCTTCCTTTACTGCCGGTGCGTCATTAACACCATCACCAGTCATTGCAACAATCTTACCTTTTGATTTAAGTATTTTTACAATTCTAAGCTTATGTCCAGGATTTACACGTGCAAACACAGAAATATGTTCTATTTTATTTGAAAGTTGCTTATCTGTTAAATCATCAAGTTCAGACCCTGTTATGACCTGAGTTGTATCACTGCATATGTCAAGTTCTTTAGCTATTGCAAAAGCAGTATTCTTATGATCTCCTGTTATCATTATAGGCTTTATACCAGCCATTTTACATTTAAGTACAGCATCTTTTGCTTCACGCCTAGGAGGATCTATTATACCTGCGATACCCAAAAATATCAAATTTTCCTCCATACTTTTTCCTTTAACAATCCCCTTTTCCTTATATGCTCCAGCTATACACCTGAGTGCTTTAAATGACATATTTTCTAATGCCTTACTTACATTTTCCCTATACTCAGAAGTAAGCAATTTAACCTCTCCATTATCCAAAATGTATTTACATTTCATAATTACTCTTTCAGGTGCACCTTTAACATAGCAAATATCTTTATTATTCTCTCTTACTATTACTGACATCATTTTTCTATCTGAATCAAACGGATTGTCATATATCCTTCTAGATTTCTCAAGAAAACTTTTTAATAACTTATTATCCTTAAAATAAGCTTTTATAAGTGCTGTTTCAGTGGGATCTCCAAATAGTCCTTTTGAAATATCTTTCTGATTAAAATCGTAATCACAATCATTGCAATAAACAAATGCTTTTTTAAGTAGGGCATTTTCAGGAACTCTTTCTTTATCTGTATAATATATATTTCTATTAAAATACATAGCTTTCACCGTCATTTTGTTTTCAGTAAGTGTTCCTGTTTTATCACTGCATATTATAGATGTACACCCAAGAGTTTCTACCGCCGGGAGCTTTCTAACTAAAGCATTTCTCTTTAACATTCTTGATACTCCGAGTGCCAGGGCAACTGTCACTATTGCTGTAAGTCCTTCTGGAATAGCTGCAACAGCTAAACTCACTCCAAGCAGAAACATCTGATACTTGTCTTCTCCTCTCCATATTCCAGTCAAGGTTACAATAACACATATGGCTATACATATTACGACAAGTATTTTTCCAAGTGAAGCCAGCTTTTCTTTTAGAGGGGACCTTTCATTTTCTATACTATCTAACATACCAGCTATTTTTCCCATTTCAGTTTTCATACCTGTTTGCACTATTCTTCCCTTTGCTTTACCTGTAAGTGCTATAGTACCCATATAAACAAGATTATCCTTAGCTCCCGAATTTTTATTTACCCCAACAGACTCACCAGTTAAAATCGATTCATCTACCATAAAATTGCTGTCCTCTATAAGCATGCAATCTGCTGGCACTCTATCACCACTTTCAACTATAACTAAATCACCAATGACAAGCTCTTCAGTATTTATTACTTTTACAAAGCCATCTCTAATAACTTTTGCTGTTGGAGATGACATCTTTTTTAATGCCTCAAGTGATCTCTCTGTTCTGTATTCCTGTACAAATCCAAGTATAGCATTCATAATCACAATTATAAGTATAGTTATACAATCTGCTTTTTCTCCCATAAAACCAGATATAATAGTTGCAGCAATAAGTACCCAAGTTATGAAATCATTAAACTGTGAAATGAATATTTTAATTGGAGATATTTTTTTCTTTTTTTGTAGTGTATTTGATCCATATTTTTGTAATCTTCTCTCAGCTTCCTTTTGACTAAGTCCACTACGAATTTCTTTTTCGTTTATCAATTCTATCCCTCCAAAAAATCATAGATTAAAACTCACAATCTAATGTAAATATATGATTATCAAATACATTATTATGATTAAAACTATAATTCATAAATTATGCGGCTGAAGAATAAAAATTGATAATACAAGTTTATTATAGGGTTTATAAATGAAAAGTTAATCTATCCACCGGGAGATGCTGCCAAAATCCGGTACTATGAATGCAAGCTTAGATTTACTAGAAATTTTTTACGTGACGTATTTTGGAAATCCCGGCCGGAGCATAAGTTAAGCTTTCAGTTACAAACCCCATACTATTTATTTTTAATCACCTTATAGTGTTAATTTAAAATCACAATCATTAATTTCATTAACTTCTCTTACACCTGCGGATAGCTTGTATAAATAGTCTCTATTTAAAATAATAAGTGAATTTTTATTTTTCCTTATATAATTTTTGCTTATAAAGTTATTCATTATATTATATAAATTTTTCCTACTTACAGATAAAATTTTACAAAGATTATACATGCTTTTGAACTTGAATATACCGTTTTCAGAATTTTTTAAGATGTAAAAAGCAAATGTTTCTTCTTGTTTAAACATGTCCTTCATTATTAATTTCTTGTACATATAATATATTCTTCTACTAGTCTTAAATAAGAAGATTTTTAAAAACTCAGGGTCTTTTTCCAGCTTTTTAAAAGTATCTTTGCCTATTTTTAATAATGTAACATCACTTATAGCAATAATATCGCAAAATAAATTTTGTTCATACATATAACTAATTTTTCCCACGAATTCATTTTTAGAAAGTTCATCTACTAAAAAACTTTTTCCAAATTTAGTTACACATTCTACTTTAACATTTCCATCCAATATAAAAAAAATTTCTTCAAGATTTTCACTAGAATGGGTTATATATTGTCGTCTTTTATAATTCACAATAGATATTTCATTTATATAATCCTTTATATAATCATATATAAAAATGTTTTTTATTTTATCTAACTCCATATACAAATCACCTTTTAAAAATATATGTTTATATTAAAATAAATAACTAGTAATCTAAAAACGCAATTACTTAGTTATTTATTTCTTAATATAAACTCCTATTCTTAATATAACACATTTTATTCTTAATATGACATATCTTATTCTTCAATATATTCCTTTGCTTCTTCTTCACCCTTTAATACTCTAAGTATTCCTAAAGCTAAAGATTCCATTTCATTTTCACCAGGCATAATTTCAACCGGTGCAATGAATTCAACACGCTTTTTAATCCATCTGGTTATCATATCAGAATATGCTATGCCCCCTGTAATAACAATAACATCTACCTTACCTTCTACTACTGTTGAAAGTTCTCCTATTCCTTTAGCAATTTGATATGCCATAGCTTCATAAACAAGTTTTGCTCTTTCATCCCCATTTTTAATCATTTTTTCAACTTCTCTAGCATCAACAGTGTTAAGATAAGCTTTTAATCCACCATTTCCTCTTAGTTTTTTCTTCATAGTCTTTTTATCATATTTCCCTGAATAGCAAAGATCTATAAGTGCATTGCAAGGAACTCTTCCAGCCCTTTCAGGTGAAAATGGTCCTTCATCATCTGCCATTATATCTACCATTTGTCCTTTTCTATGGACATTTACTGATATTCCTCCACCTAAGTGAGCCACAATAAAGTTCATATCTGAATATTTTTTGCCATATTTTTTTGCAACCTTCATTGCCATAGCTCTAGTATTTAATGCATGACTGGTGCTTGTTCTTGGTATATCCGGCATACCCGATATACGGGCAATATCTTTTAATTCATCCACTCTGACAGAATCATATATATAAGCTGATACTCCAATAGAATTTGCTATTTCATAAGCAATTAATGCTCCCAAATTTGAAGCATGCCCTACTATTGGATTATTTTTTAGTCTATCCACCATTGTCTCATTAACTTTATAAGCTCCAGATTTTACCTTTGGTACCATTCCACCTCTTCCAACAACCGCATCTAATTCTTTAACTTCATACCCATTATTCTTTAAAAATGAAAGAACAATATCTTTTCTCATATCAAATTGATCTGCAACATTATCATATCTTTCAATTTCTTCAACTAGATGGTCCAATGTTTTGCAAAACACTTCTTTTTCATCCTTATATAATGCTATTTTTGTAGAAGTAGATCCCGGATTAATTGCTAATATCTTATAACTCATTTACTAAGCCTCCTATTTCTGAGACCTTCCAATTTCAAGTCCTTTTTCAAAGGCTTGTTTGTTTAATGGAAGTAATTTTGGTTTTCTGCTAAGTTTATGTTCAACTGTTTTCCAAACAATTTCAGGAGAAATAATCTCAGTAAATCCTACATATACACCAAGCATAATAACATTAAGAACTTTTGCATTCCCAAGTTCAAGAGCAAGCTCTGTTACAGGCGCAGAAATGATTTTAATATCTTTCCTTATAATTTCTTTCTTAACAATTGAACTGTTAATAAAAAGTCTGCCGCCTTCTTTTAATGTATCAAGAAATTTATCTAATGATGGTTCATTCATAATAATCAAATCATCCATAATGTCACCTAAAGGTGCTCCTATCATTTCGTCCGAAATAACAACGAAGCAGTTTGCTGTACCACCACGCTGCTCAGCTCCATATGATGGGAAGAAAGTAACATTTTTATCCGTAGAATCACAGGTTGCAGATGCTAAAAATTTTCCAAGTGTCATAACACCCTGTCCGCCAAATCCGGCAACACACAAGTTTGTTTCCATATCCTTTAACCTCCTTATTATTTATCTCTTATTACCCCTAATGGATATTCTGGAATCATTTTTTTATCAATAAATTCAAGTGCATCCAGTGGTTCAAGTCCCCAGTTTGTTGGGCAGCTTGTTATGATTTCAACCATTGAAAATCCTTTACCATTTAACTGATTCTCAAAAGCTTTTCTGATTGCATTTTTAGTCTTAATTACATTTCCCGGAGTATTACAGCTTGTACGTTCTAAATATGCTGGAGCTGTAAGCTGATTTAATATTTCGCACATATGCATTGGATAGCCATGTTCTTCAGCTATACGTCCTTTAGGAGCTGTACTTGCTTTCATACCCATTAATGTAGTAGGTGCCATCTGACCTCCTGTCATACCATAAATACCATTGTTTATGAAAATGACAGTAATATTTTCACCACGATTTGCCGCTGAAACTGATTCAGCAAGTCCGATAGAAGCAAAATCGCCATCTCCCTGATACGTATAAACCAATGTATCTGAATTTGCTCTTTTAATACCTGTTGCAACTGCACAAGCACGTCCATGAGGAGCAGTTATAGTGTCATATGCAATGTAATCCATATGAAGTCCACAACATCCGATACCAAGAACACAGGCAGCTTTTTGAGCAAGATTCATTTCTTCTAAAACTTCACCTATTAATTTAATAACTGTACTATGCATACATCCCGGGCAGAAACCGGAAACTTTATCTTCTTGAATTGTTTTTGTTCTTGCATAAACTTCTTCCATCTTCTATCCCCTCCTAGTTTTTATCCATTTTTTAATAGTTTTAATAACAGCTTCACGGCTCATAATGTTGCCGCCTGAACACAGACATGTATCAATTGGGCAGCGCTCTTTAACGCCTTTTTCCACATCATGTAAAAACTGAGCTGGAATAGACATTTCAACATCAATAACAACTTTACACACATCATAATTGATATTATCAAATGTCTTATATGGAAAAGGATTTACAGTAATTGGTCTTATTAATCCAACTTTGATACCCTCTCTGCGAAGAATATCAACAACTGATTTTGATACACGAGCTGAAATACCATAAGCTGCAATAACAATCTCTGCGTCTTCTACCATATATTCTTCTACTTGTACATCTTTTTCCCATGAATCATATAAAGCAGCAGCTTCTTCATTTACACTCTGCATTTTACTTGTTAACCATTGACCTGGTTGAATCCATGATCTATTCTTATAGTCTAATTTATGACCTATACAAGCCCAGTCTTTGTTAGCTTCTTTTAAAGCAGTAACCTCTTCATCCGTTTTCATTTCAGGCAGCACAACTGGTTCCATCATTGTTCCAATAACACCATCACAAAGAATTAAAACAGGGTTTTTGTCTCTTTGTGCATAATCAAATGCTTTGTACGTTAAATCAACAGCCTCCTGAACTGTAGATGGAGCAAATACTAACATTTCAAATCCACCATTACCTGAAGCTTTTGTTGCTTGAAGATAATCCTGCTGGGCTGGTTGAATGGAGCCTACACCAGGACCTCCACGTGATATATTGGCATACACCATTGGTATACGTGCTGATGCACAATATGAAATTCCTTCACTTTTTAGTGATATACCACAACTCGATGATGATGTCATCGCTCTTGTTCCTGTTGAAGCAGCACCATAAACCATGTTTACAGAAGCAACTTCGCTTTCACCTTGTACGAAATTTCCTCCCACTTCAGGAAATCTTCTTGAAAAATATTCTGGAATTTCATTCTGTGGTGTAATAGGATATCCGGCGAAAAATCTACAGCCGGCTCTAACAGCTGCTTCTGCAATAGCTTCGCAGCCTTTCATAAATACTCTAGACATTTTTCTTTTCCTCCTTTTAATTATTTATACACTTCAATTGCTGCATCCGGACACATTCTTGCACACATACAGCATCCGATACAAGCATCCATATTAACCGGTACTACATACTCATAGCCCTTTGAATTTACTTCATGTCCTACAGAAAGTACGCCCCTAGGGCAAAACTTAATACAATATTGACAACTCTTACAGCTTTCTGATCTAATTTCTACCTTTGCCATTTTTATAAAACTCTCCTTTCATAGTTAATCAATCCTTTTTAATCAAAAACTTATCACAAATTATTGGTTCCATGGATATGTCAGATATAAATGAATAGGCATCAAGGGAACATCTGTTTTAGCTTTTACGTTCTCATATAACGCATCACTAACACAGGTAAAATCTATATTCATCAGTGATCCAAGCATTTCAACCGTTTTTAAATTTCCTTCTAATACTTCTTCTGCTGTCGTGGAAATCCCATTGTTAGGATTACTTATTATGTGCACTTTATCTAGTTTAATATGAGATATTTGAAGTATTGATGAGAGTGTTTCATCAATATGGTTTAAATTATCTGACCAAGGCCTGTATACATTCAGCACATAATACACAATTGTATTATCCTGATTTACTTTAGGAGCAAATCCCCCTATAGCACGTGCACCTATGTCATTCCCACCAATATCCATAATTACATAGCAATTTTCATCCTTTAGTAAAAGGTTGACGCCGCCTACAACCGTTGGCGCATCAAAAAACTGTTCTTCATGGTGAAATATAATACCAATTTCCTCAAGCTCTGTTTTTACATCTCTGGATCTAAACAATGGTTTGGTCATATCCATGTCAAAAAAATGTACTGGTTTCTCATTAAGACGAGCAAGGGATTTTGCAAAATTTATTGCAATCTCACTTTTGCCGCTTCCAGCCTCACCAACAAAAATAAAATTTGATTTATTTATTATGAATCTTTTATAATCACCATTCATAAGCGGCCTCCTTTAATTATTTTCCTCATTCCACTTTACACAATTCATTACCTGGCAGCTGATGCAGATAGTACTAGTGATAGATATTTTTCTTCAGCTGAAGATCCTCTAGAAGTCAAAACAATAGGAACTTTAGCTCCAACTATAAGGCCAGCCATCTTCCCACCTGCAGAGCAAATTAGAGCTTTTCCAAGTATATTTCCAGCAGTAATGTTTGGAAAAATTAAAACATCTGCATCACCTACTACAGGACTACTGTATCCTTTTATTTCTGCTGACTCTTTACTCATAGTCAAGTCATAAGATATAGGCCCCTCGACAATACAATTTTTTATTTCTCCTTTTTGATTCATTTCTTTTAATAGACCTGCATCAACAGATTCAGGCATTTTAGGATTAACCTTTTCAACAGCTGCTAAAACTGCAACTTTTGGTTTTTCATATCCCATATCTATGAGCGTACTAACAGCATTTTCAATAATTTGCTTTTTCTCATCCACATTTGGATACATCATCATTCCACCATCGGTAGTTACTAGTAATTTGTGATAATTAGGTATTTCATTAATAACAAAATGGGACATAACCTTCCCCGTTCTAAGTCCGTTTTCTTTATTTACCACTGCCTTTAAAAGATCGGCAGTTTGAATTTTACCCTTCATTATAAAATCTGCTTTATTGCTATTAACAAGTTCTACTGCTTTTGCTGCCGCTGCAGCACCATTCTCTGCATCAATAATAAAACTATCATCTAAATCTTCTTTTAAATCATTTAATATTTCATTTATTTTTGTTTTATTTCCTATCAATACAGGTTCTGCTATATTATCGCCTCTAGCTTTAAATACAGCTTGCAAAGTATGTTTATCCTGTCCTGACACTACTGCTACTATTTTTTTTGATCCTGAGTTTTGAACTTTTCTAATCAATTCTTCAAAATTTTTAAATATCATTTTACCCCTCCTTATATAGCCAATAATTTATATAAGCAATTTTCATGCCAAAATAAGAAAGCAGGCCTAAAGCCTGCTTTTGTGTAAATGTTTTTATTTTATTGTTTCAGTAAATTAACTTCATGTTTCATTTTGTTTACGTTATCTATATTAAGATTTTACTTTTCTCCATAATGCCGTTCTACTTATACCTAGTTTTTTTGCAATTTCATTCTTTGACATTCCGCTATTCTCCAGCATTTGTATTACCTTCTCTTCCACAAATTTATTAATTTGTTTTAAATCCAATACATTTTCATCGCTAACTAATTCACTATTATTTTCTAAAATTTCATTTTCATCCAAATCTACTTCATGGAAAATCAAGTACCTTTGAACAATATTTCTTAACTCCCTTACATTTCCCGGCCATGAATAATTCATTATCTTTTTTTCAATTTTACTCTCAAGTTTAAAATCGCAAGCTTTTTTTGATAATGTCGTGAGATAATGCATGAATAGAGGAATTATATCTTCCTTCCTTTCTCTAAGGGGTGATATGTGCAATTCTAAAGTACTCAATCTATAAAATAAATCACTTCTAAATGTCCCATTTTTAATTTTTCCTTCTAAATTTTCATTAGCAGCTGCAATAATTCTTACATCCAGGGGAATAACATAATCTGATCCTATTCTCATAACTTCTTTTTCTTCCAAAACACGCAAAAGTTTTGCTTGAAGATTTAAAGACATGCTATTTATTTCATCTAAAAATATAGTTCCTCCATGGGCAAGTTCAAACAATCCTGGTTTTCCACCTTTTCTTGCACCTGTAAATGCTCCTTCTTCATAACCAAATAATTCACTTTCCAGAAGACTTTCAGAAATTGCCGCACAGTTAATGGCCACAAAAGGTTCCTTTTTTCTGCTGCTTATATTATGAATACTCTGGGCAAACATTTCTTTACCTGTACCGCTTTCACCATAAATCATGACAGTACTGTCATCTAACCCTATTTTAATAGCCTTTGATACTGTATTTTTCATTATTGGATCATTTGCAATGATGTTTTCAAATTTATACCTAGCAACAAGACCTTTTTTATTTAATTCATATCTTATCTTTTTTTCTAGATTTTGAAGCTTAGTGATATCCTGAAAAGAGCAAAGAACGCCATGAGTTTGTCCATCTATCTTTAACACAGATGTATTAGCTGTAATAACTATGTCAGGCAAGTTTTGTATTTTATTATATTGATTAACCCCACTATTTAAAACACCCATCATAAAAATAAGTTCAGGGCAGACTGTTTCAATACTTTTTTCCATAACATCGGTCCTAGACTTCTTTAATAATTCCCGTGCTCTTTCATTGTATAATATAATTTTTCCACTTTTGTCTATAGCAATAACTGCATCATGTACACCGTCTAAAATCGTATTTAACACTTCATTTCTATAATTTTGTTCATACAAGCTATCCACCAGCTGCTTTGCATGTTCAATCGCATCACAAATGGATTCATTACTTGCACCTATAGAAACATTATCTATCCCTAAATTTTCAGCGTAAATACAAGGAATACCACCACCAACTATTACAACCTCATCTCTTATTTCCTTATATTTATTAATTATGCACTCTATGTTATCCTTATCCTCAAATTTTTCAATTATAATATTCTCGCGAATAACATCCTTCCAATCATCATAACTAAAATACTCTAAATCAGATATAACAATAACTATATCTTTTTTATACTTGCTGGCTCTTTTTACTGCATACAAAATATCCAGCGTACTTATTTTTAAATTTATAACTGGCACATTAACCGTACCTACAGTATGCCGATATCCTCCGCTTCTTGCTATAATAGCATTTGCTCCTCTGCTTTCAAGTATTTTTCCCTGTGATTTCATATTATCAGGATCTAATATCTCTATGATTATTTCTCCTTGTTCAACTTCTTTTCTAAATAAATGTACAACAATATCCTTCAATTTTTCATCCGAAGCAATAAATCCTATTTTTTTTATCATACATATTCTCCCTAAAAATTAAAACTGAAAGTTCCTTTACACTTCTCAGCTTATTGAATTATTTTTTTATCATTATAATCAGTAAATTTTGAAACTTCAACACACCTACACCTACATACCATATCCCCATTAGCATGGATATTCCTATTTGAATGGGTAAAGTTCCCCAATTCATATTTAGCGGAGACATAAGCAATAAAGTTATTGCCCATCCAGATAACCATGCTGGCAGGAATATTATTTTTTTCAATTTAGTACTAGCAATAATTACTGCTAGTCCTCCCAAAATAAATAAAGCACAGAATAACTTAATATTTTCATTTAACTTTACCATATTAATTATTTTAAGTGCTATACACCCCCATAAATCTCCTAGTAAAAAACCTATAGATATTCTAACACCATCTTCTATTTTATTCCCATTTGCAACAAAAATTCCAGCACAAATCAATGCTACAGCACCTGTAGTAATCCCAAAATAAGGGCTTATTACTGCCCATATTGAAGGCAACAGTGCTATTCCTAAAGCTAATGTTAAAATACTTGATTTTCTTTTGTTCATAAAGTACATCTCCCCTTAAAGTCCAATAGTCTAATAGGCTGTTACACTAGTTATCGTAACAGCCTATTAGACTAAAATTTTTAAATGACACTAAACCTTTTATGTGAATTCACAGTATTTTTCAATATTTAACTTTTATCTCTCCGGAATTGTTCCTGTAATAAAGTTATTATAACTTTCCAGATGCCTTCTATACTTATCAGATTTTTTCATATCTGCAATTGTAGATATAGTTTTTCCAATATCATCTCCATGCTTGAATTTTCCAGATAAAGTGTCATGCGCATGTTCTAATTGTTTTTCTTGAAATTCAAATTTCACTTTGCCATCTACAATTTTAATGTCACCCTCTATGCCACATAATTCGCAAATAGCATGTGTAGACCCTTCATCTAAGAAAAAGTTTCTAGAATGACAATGTGGGCAAACGCCTTCTTCTCCTTGATAAGAAGCATTTGCAATATCTTTTGCTGCATTTGCAATATTGATTCCTATTTGATGAACTCTTGCAACTCTTTCATCATCTATAATAATATCAGAAGACCATGGAAATGTTTCATTATTAATAACCTTCCACATTGGAGTTAAAGCCTGCATTGCTGCTCCACACTGAAACTTTGTAGTCCAATCAGAACCACCAATTCCCATGTATGAAATAACTTTATCCTTTAATATTCTTGGATCTGGGGCTTTTCCACCTCTTTCCTTGGCAATTTTAGCTGCTATTACATTGTTTCCCCTATCCATTCTTGGTCCAAAACGATCTGTAATTGTTTGAAAAATTCCAGGCACACCTTTTTCAAAGATTGGAAGTGCCACAACTATTCCATCTGCATCTAACATTTTGTCAAGCAGCCAATCAAAATCATCTTTTAAAACACACATATTCCCTTTTCCCGACATAAGTGCTTGGACACAAGCTGTACATCCAATACAGTGTTTAATATCCAAATCCATAAGACGGATAAATCCAACTTCTGCCCCTGCCTCTTTTGCACCCATAAGGGCTTCTCTGCACATAGCATCATTATTACCGTTCTTTGTTCCTCCTGAAATACCTAAAACTTTCATTTTTAACCTCCAATATTTGATCAGTATAAAAATTTTTTATATATTCATATTTTTAATTACATACAATATAATTTTCATTGTAAGTTACTTTTAACGCATAGGAATAAATCCACGGTACTGAGTATAATTATCACTTTCAGCAATATCCGTTAAGAATAAACTTGAAATTTCAAATTTAGGTTTTAAATAAGGGAATTCATCATATTTAGCCCAGGATGGTTTTTTTATCTCCCTTGCTTTTTCTACTGCAGCTCTATGCCAGCCTGAAGGACAATTAAACCACATTTCAACTATCCTTTGATATGGACAGTCGTTAATGTTTTGTATAATCTTACTTGTTAAAATTCTTGTTACATCTGGAGAATCTTGAAACTTTGGTATAACTTCTTTATAAAACCACTTGTCCCCTTCTTCCATAGGTACACCATCTGGATATTTCATTACAAACTGCCAACGATAATTAGGTCCATCTTCCATACTTCTTCCTTCACCCTTTAAATCTTCTTCCCAAGAAATAGGTACAAAAGCCCAGATAAATGGAGGCATACCATTATCGCCACCTGTTGATCTTGCAGCATCTCCTGATTCCACTTTCTCTGTTTCCTTACCTTCAAGGATTGCCACTTCATTATCATCTGGAACATTGCCCTGCCATTTTAATACATCAACCGGGAAATATTCAGTCATAGTTTTATTTTTAAATTCAGGTGTCAATGGATTAACTAGCCAGTAATGCTCTGTTAACTGCATCCTGTGAGTTCCAAATCTTTCTCCATCTGGCGGTGTTGGCAGCGCAGGATAAAATGCATATTTAGTTACATATGGTCCAAACTGTGAAATACTATCTGGTATATGATGATAGTAAAGCCAATGCTTTAACATATGTCTGTAGTCTTCTTTTACAACATCTACATAAATAAGGCTTCTCATAGGCTTAAATTCAATTGACATTTATAGTTCCCTCTTTCAGTTATTAATTTATTTTTAATCGTTTACTTTTTATAATGTTAATTAAGGCATAACATTTATAATAATATGATATAGAAATTATCTAATCCTACTACTATAAATACCATTTCATTAACAAACTTCTATTTTAGCAAACATCAAATTAAACAGTGCATCGTAATATATATAATCCATCCATATATGTGTCTATATATATATATCCACGGTCATCAACCAAAACATCTTCTGTTATTGCAACTCTTGCTCCAGGTACTAAGTTCCCTTCTGCATTATTGAATAAGTCCTTCTTTGGATCTGGCGGAAGGAAATATGCTATTTCTTTTGGTACATAAGGGTCACTTACATCGTAAATGCGAAGTCCGGCATTAAAATGACAGCAGTAAACTCTGTCGTCACGTTTCTCATAAATATCTTGACCAAATGCATCAAATATATTGTGAGGTCCGAAAGGAACACGAACTCCTTCAACAATATTGAAGTTTGTGCCATGAGTATATCCTTCAGGCACTTCAGGATATGGGAAAATTGAAATAAGACTTGGATTACTCACATCTGTAATTTCTACTATACCGAGCATATTCATAGGTTGAGTTACAATTTTCTTAAATAATCCTTCTGTTGTTTCATTGCTGAAATATCTTGATCTTTCTCCTTCTGATGTAACCACTACATAAGGTCTATCTCCTAATGGTAAAACAGAATGAATTGGTGCTCCTGCCGATCCTCCTCCAAATGGTGGATTAAGTGGAAGGCAGTTTAACATTTTAGGATTTGTTTTATCTTTTACATCTAGCATAATAAATCCCTTATTTGCATACGCCATGTAAACAATATCATCTTTAACAACACATGCATGAAGGAATGGTGAAGATAATGCTTCTGCTGATCCATAACGCGCACTGCCTAATGATATTTTATTGTTCAGAAATTGTTCATCAGCCCACCATCTTCCAACTTCTACAGGGTTTTTAGGATCTTGAATATCTACTATTCTTAAAATAAATCCATTAAATCCTTCTGCACTTCCAGTTACGTATACATATCTTCCGCCATTGTAGAAGAATCTGTGTACTCCGGCACCACCTTTACATTCAAACTTGGATAATAAAATTGGATTTTCAGGATCCATCTTTACATCCCAGATCATTATTCCTCCCCAGAATGGTAAACCAATCTCTGTTCCATGTAATTCCTTCATTGTTCCACCATGTGCTGTAACCATGATTCCATCAGCAATTTGAATCTTCGGTGTACCCTGACCATCATGTAAATCCTCTGATAACCATGGACCTTCCAACCACTTAACATTTCTTGGATGTGCTGGATCAGTAACATCAATTATATTCCATCCATTGTGTCTAAATGAAGCTGTATAAATATAGTATTTGTTGCCAGACCTTTGCATAGCCATTTGAAATCCTGGTTTTCCATTCATATCATCATAACCTATAAATTCAATGTTCTTACATAACATTTCGTTTCTTGTATTCATAAAGTGCCTCCAATTTTATAAATTTTGCAAATCTTATAAGATATATCTTGCAAGATTTATCTTTACTAAAATAATATCAGATATAAAAGCATAAGTACAATGCCTAAAATATAAAATAATCCATATCAAAACTGATATGGATTCAGGTTTTCTTAACTGCTATTATTTCCAACTGCTTTTCATTTTCTTGATTGCCAATCCAAGTGCTGCTTTCTGGATTGCATTCGGTTTTTCCTGTACTGCTGCTTCTAAAACATTTTGGAACTCCACCATTAGATGCCATTTATGTCCTTCAATAATTTCTTTCGGAGCAGCTTCTGGTACAAACACACCCAATTTTACTTTAATTCCATCCGAACTTTGCTTGAACTGGTGCATTCCCACAATCTTGGTGTCTGTTCCGTCAGACATCAGTTTCGTAATACAACCAACGATTTTCTATTTGAAATGGAGGTCATAATGAGTAAAACAGAAGATATACGAATTCAAAAATCAAAGAATGCCATTCAGAAGGCTTTTATAAAACTGATGAAAAAAGAAGGTTTTTCAAAAATTACGGTAAAAGAACTGATTGCGGATGCAAAAGTAAACCGCAGTACCTTTTACGCACACTATCTTGATAAATATGATCTCCTTGAGCAATTAGAGCAGAAGCTATTAAACTCTATATCGGAGAATATGCATAAGGCTCCTGTAGAACAGATTCTTAACCATAAGATTGATAACACAACACTCTCCAATTATCTAAGTAATATGCTTAAGTATATGTATAAAAATGGAGAGATCTTTATGATGCTGTATGGCAACGATGGAGATACTACCTTCCATAATAAATTAAATCAGTTGGTTCTTGAGATTTACAAAGAGAAACAGCTGTCAGATAATTTTTCTATTCCAGTGGATTATGCTATGTCTGCAATTATTGGAACAATTACAAGTCTCATAGATACCTGGATAAGAAAAGGATTTGTGGAAAGTCCAGAAAATTTTACTGAAATTGTTATGAAAGTATCCTCTGCATTGCAAAGTCATCTTATAAAATAATAAACTGATTAATTCCATTTGATTTTCCTGCAACCATTTCTAATCCATATCAAAACTAATATGGATTATTTTATATTGCGTATAAACTCATTAACTAACATACGCACAACTTCGCTTTTATTATTTTTATTCCATGCCATGCTCACTTCATGATTAGAATCCAGTAGAACATATTTAAAGTATGGTGCATTTATTATATTTTTCCCCCATGTATCAAAAAATGTTACACCCAATCCATTTTCCACAGATGCAAATATGGATTCCATATTGGGCAATAACTTTAAATGCGGTACAAATCCATATGACTTACAATAATTACGAATTTCTAATTCCGCATTATGTGCCTCCTGATTATCTATAACATAGAAAGTCTCATCCTTAAAATCATATGGCGTTAAATTTTGTTTTTTAGGCAGCTTTTGAAATTTAGAATACAAAATCAATTTTTGGATCTTAACTACTTTTTGTTTATTAATATCCTTAATACCATCCAAAGAATTATCTAAAGTTAATATTACATCCAAATTATTAGTATTCAGTGCTTTTATGAGTTCATTTATTTCTAAAGATTCTACCGAAACTGAAATATCAGGAAACTCCTTTGAGAATTTTTCTAAAATATTAGGTAAAAATGATGAAATACTCCATCCTACAATGTATCCTAATCTTATAGTACCTTGCTTTTTACAATTTAAAGAATGGGCTTTTTCCATTGTATTTTCAAATTCTAACTGAAATCTGCGAAAAAAATCATAGCATACCTCTCCCGCTGCAGTTAATTTAATATGCTTATTTGTCCTATTAAACAAAGGTATTCCAAGTTCTTTTTCAAAGGCTGACATATACCTGCTTATAGCGGGTTGTGTTATGTATAAATTATTAGCTGCCTTTGTAAAACTTTCTTCATAGGCAATCTCCAAAAAACATTTAACTTGAGTATCATTCACTATATCACCCCATAAAATTACTTAAGATAATTCAGTAAAATCTCTGTTGCTTCTTTATATTCTTGTTCCATAAATGTCATGGCACTATTAACATCTTTTTTAAGTACAGAATTATATATTTTAACGTGATTTTCAATACTAGTAGAACCTTCTTTTTCTTTACGGTATGCACTTCTTAGCATACTTTGCTGTCCCTTTATTAATTTTGACATATCGATAAGTCTAGAATTTTCTGCATATTTATAAAAAACTCTTGAAAATTGTTCTATACTTTCTGCACGCTTTATTTCATTGTCAGACTCTCTGAAACATTTAATATTATATAATAATTCCTCTGCCATCTCATCAATTTTACCCTTTTCCATGGAATACCTTATAGCGGCACAATCCAGCGTTGAGGCAACTTCTTGAATTTCAATAATATCCCTTTCTCCTATACTAATTACATTAGCTCCTATATTGTTCTTATATTCAATAAGACCTTCTTTCTGTAATCTATTTAAGGCTTCTCTTATTGGTGTACTGCTCACTCCAAATTTATCCTGAAGTTCATTAACATTTAATCTCATCCCCCAGGGAATTACTTGTTCAATAATATCATCTCTAATTTGAACATATATCTGGTCCACAAGAGACCGTTTTACCAAAGCTCCCATTTTATTCTCCACCTCAGATCTATATATAATTATAGTATTATCCATATTATATCTTATAAGATATAATATAAGTAATGCTTAAAGTTAAAAGTTTGTGTCAAGTTCTAGTGGATAATTTATTTTTTAGGTTTTCTTATCTTTTCTATATAATATATACACGACAACCATTGAAATAACTATTAAAATGGATATTACTTCCATTATTTATATTCGTTTCATAGCCTGTAATTCCAAGTTTAAGTTATATGTAAGCTGACATTTCCAAAATGTAGGCACATTAAAAAATTTTTTAGTAAGTCTTGGTGAAGTATTTTTGAAAATCTTAGTAAATTTTATATGTTTGAGCCTGCGAGTTTATAAAATCTGCTTAGATTTTTATAAATACGAACTTAGACTTACTAGAAATTTTTTAAGTGACGAATTTTAAAAATGTCAGCTGGAGTATAACTTAAGCTTTCATCTATAAAATCAAAAAGGTGTATTATCACCTATATAGCAAGCTATATTATTGTTCAGGTATAACTGCTGAAGATGTTCCATCCTATCATTTGTCATATCTCCATGCTTGCTGTACTCGTATTCTTTGCCCAATTGATTCCACTTTGTCTCCCCCAATCTGTGAAACTTCAAAAGATTGATTTCATATAGAGAATTTTTATTCATAAATTCAATTAGCTTGTATGCATTCTCATCACTGTCATTATATCCTGATATAGTAGGTTGTCTTAAAACAAGCCTTCCATTCCAATTGAATTTTTTAAGTGCTTCAATATTGGAAAGTATTAAATCATTATAGACTCCAGTTCCCTGTTTATGTTTTTCTCTGTCCATATTTTTTACATCAATAAATGCAAAATCAATATATTTTAATACCTCTAAAAATACTTCCTGCTCCGCATATCCACTGGTTTCAATTGCTTTATGGATCTGGTACTTGTAACATTTTTTTAATACTTCAATCAAAAACTTATGATGCATTAAAGGGTCTCCTCCTGTAAAGGTTACTCCTCCATCAGAACCCCAATTATTAAAATCACGTCTTAAAATCATCATAAGTTCATCCACAGTATATTCCTTAACACACTGTTTCAAAGCATTATTAGGACAAATATCAACGCAGTCAAAAGTATCACACTTTCCACAAATATCTAAGGATACTCTTAACCTTCCATCTTCATTAAATTTAATTGAATCATGCGGACATACATTTATACATGCACGGCAGCCACTTTTCCACTTGCATACATTCTCTGCAACCATAATATGTTTTCTTTTAATCCAGCTTTCAGGATTGGCACACCATTTACAGTTAAGGGGACACCCTGAAAAAAATACACTGGTTCTGCAACCCGGTCCATCGTGTACAGAAAAGCTTTGTATATCAAATATTAAACCTTTTTCCTTCATATCATTACCTTTCATTACCTTATTCTGCTTTATATCCAGGACATGCAGATGCACCACAAGTAGCGTACGCCCAGTTTTCTTTTTCTAAGCCTGTACATGTTCCTAATCCGTATTTATCTGCATTGCAGAAATTTTTGCAGTTTCCACATTTTTCAGCCAGCTTAAAATTAGGGCAAGCATCGCTTCCTTCACCATCAATAGGAACCATTCCCTTTGTTAATGCACAAAGACCCTTTTCACAATCTAGATTTATATAATTTTTACAATCATAGTGACGCATTGCTATTACCTCCATTAATATTTTTAGTATGATTTATTATTTATCATATTCAGTTCTATAAATAACTTCATCTTGAATAGGCTTACCGATTTCACACCAATATTGAGTAAATCCAGCTACACGTACCATAAGTTCTCTGTATTTATCCGGTGTATGCTGGGCATCTCTCAAGGTTTTAGAATCAACAACATTAAACTGAACATGAAATCCGCCTTTTCTCATATAAGCACGTACAAGATCAAGAAGTTTTCTTGTTCCACTGATACCTTTAACTGCAGATGGATGTAATTTTAAATTCATCTGTGCATTTTGGTGCATTGAATGATCATAAACTGTCGCAGATTCAAATATAGCATATATACCATTCTTATCTGTTCCTGCCGCTGCAGATACAGAACCATCTGAATATGTTGTTCCTGCAAGTCTTCCATCCGCTGTAGCCAATGTTACAAACCCCTGAGGTCCATGTGTTGATACTGAAATCTGACACAAATATAGAGGCTTTCCATAATATGAATGAAATTTATGTATCATATCATACATATAATAATGATATGCTTTAAAAATTTCATCTGCATACTTATCAGCATTACCATACTTTGGTGCATTTACACATGCTGCAAATATTTTTTCATATTTAGTGCTTTTATCTGTGCTTTCTCTGAAATCAGGTGAGAATACTCCTGTTTCATATGCAGTCTTAAATCCAAAATTATTGAGCATTGAATCTGTCATTTCTTCAATTGTAAATTTCTTATCGTCAAAAACATTCTTTTTAATAGATGTAAGTGAATTTACAAAAGTAATAGTACCACAGGATTCAAAATTAATACATGAATTGTATCTTGCTCCCATAGTACCAATGTGTTTACCTTTTTTGAAACAATCAGGTTTTAACAGGGAATTAACCACCGGCATATTGTATTTTCTCCAAATATCCATTTGAATATTGTTACACTTATTTACAACATTCGTAGTAAGTTCCATGTACTCTTTCCATTGGTCTATTACTATTTCATAGGAATCAAGTTTCTTATTGTGTGGTGGATATACCTGTTTTCCCGTTCTCTTATCCAAACCGTTTGTTAATACAAGTTCAAGTACTTTAGGCATACCAATAAAATGAACACCTGTACCACATGTAGGAGATGCACCTCCAGGAATCATTGTTACCTTTCCATTATATTCAAGCGGCAGGAAACATCCAGGTGCAGATTCCAGACATCCTCCAAGACACCATGCCCTTGCATCATGAATATCCATTCCCTCCGGTCCATAGTTTCTCATCATAAAATTCATACCTGTCTGGTTATTCATCCATGCAGGGTATCCAAGACCAAGTTTTGTACAAGAAGCTGCTTTCATAAGAAAATCTTCTGGTGTTTTTTCATCATATAGTATACTTAATGTAGGCTGGGGAGTTTTGTTTCTCATACCTGCTTCAATAATTAAATATTCTAGTTTAGTAACTGCTGAAAGACCATCGTAATTTTGCCCGCCTAATGAAAGGTTATTAAATGTATTGCCAGAAAGAACTCCACCAGATACACCAGCTGATGCAAAACATTCGATACAAGTAATTTTAATTCTGTATAACTCAAGAAGCTCAATTACTTCTTCATCTGTCATAATACCATCCTCAATATCTTTTTCATAGAATGGCTCTAGTACTTGTCCAAGTCTTCCAATCGAAAGTCCGGATTGAGGATCTTCATTAACAACACCTAAATGGCAGCAAAGTGTCATCTGAAGTGCTTCCCAGAAATTTGCAGGCTTTTTGTGAGCAATATTTCCCATAACTTCTTCAATCTTTTCGTAGTTAGCTTTAATTTCTGAATCAGTTTCAATAGATGCTAAATATTTTGCTCTCTTTGAATAATTTTCACACCATGCACTTAAACCTTTAGTAATTTCCTTCATTGCAGCATAGTAATAACCTCTGCCCATACCAAAATCACCATCATCACCGGCTTCACCCATAACTTCAGCAATTTTTTCATCACACAATTTTATAATTCCATCGAAACCATATTGCAAAGGCATATAATAGTTAATTACTTCACGTCCCTGTGGAATTGCAAAAGAATCGAACATACAGATAACACTTTCCATGATATTTTTAAATTGACCATATCCTGGTGTCATCTTCGAATACTTATCACTTAATTCTTCTACTGAAATCCCTTTCCAGGGCTTTGATGTTTTAACTAGTGCAGGAATTTCCTCTTTCCTCATACCAAATTTTTTAGCAATAGAAATAACGTTTCCATAACTTTCAGTAACATTACCTCCGCCAGCTCCAACAACACTTACTGAATCAGCTTCATTTTCTTCTGGAGCATCAACTTCATTCATTAAAGCTTCTGCCTGGACATTAAAAAAACTTGAACAAACCCAGGGAAATGGAAATGCACCTCTAACATTCTTTGTCTTGTTCATAACAAGTTTCTCATAAGGTAAAATTGTAGGTGTCATGTGTGATAATGAAGCAGCTACAGCTTTAGCTCTTCTTACTTCAATCACTTCGCCATCATTTTCCCACCAAGTTCTGTTATACCAATATGCAGCTTCCATATCTGCAGTAACCTTTAAAGTATAATAGATATCCATAAGCTTTTGAGTACTTTTCTTTGCCTCTGGAATATCTGCTTCTGAAAGATTATTTACATTTGCCATGTCAATTCCACGGCTTTTTAAAACATCTTCAAGTTTACTTTCAGTAACATTCATCAAAACAACACTCTCCTTTATCTATCTTTCTTGAATCTATAAAGTTATTATATTATTTATTTTCGATCACCTGATAGTGTAAATTACACTATTTATAGGGTTTGTAAATGAAACCTTAAATTATACGTAAGCTGGCATTTCCAATATGTAGGCATATTAAAAAATTTTTTAGTAAGCCTTAGTGAAGTATTTTTGAAAATCTTAGTAGATTTTATATGTTTGAGCCTGCGAGTTTATAAAATCTGCTTAGATTTTTATAAATACGAACTTAGACTTATTAGAAATTTTTTAGGTGACGAATTTTGGAAATGTCAACTGGAGTATAACTTAAGCTTTCATTTACAAACCCTATAATTTAAAATCACAGTCATCAATTTTATTTGCTTCTCTCATCTATAAGTTCTCAATGAAACTAGATAAAACTATATCTACTTTAAAATATATTGATAAAGTGATATTATTGGATATAATAGAAATGTATACATATAAATTTAAATGTAAAAACTTTTAACCCAGGAGGAGACATATAAATGAAAGATGTTATATATATAACAGGACATAGAAATCCAGATACAGATTCAATTTGTTCTGCTATATCTTATTCGGAACTAAAAAACAAATTGGGAATGAATGCAATCCCTATTCGCCTCGGAGATATAAACAGAGAAACCCAATTTGCACTCGACTACTTTAAGGTTAATCCGCCAAAATTAGTCAAAACAGTAAAATCACAAGTAGCTGACCTGGATTTTGATAGTGTATCTCCTATTTGTCCGGATACATCATTAAAAACTGCATGGTCAATAATTAAAAAAAACAATGTAAAAACACTTCCGGTTGTAGATGATGAAGACAGACTAATAGGACTTGCATCTCAATCAAACATAACTTCATGCTATATGGATATTTGGGATAATAATGTTATTGAAAAAAGTGGTACTAAACTTGAAAACATTATAGATACACTTTCTGCTAAATGCATCTACGCACCAAATGATAATGTTAAATTCACCGGTAAAGTGGTAGTTGCTGCCATGAGACCTGAAAGTGCAAAGGAAGTCATAGAAGAAGGCGATATAATAATCTGCGGCGACAGAAATGATGCACAAAATGTTGCAATTAATTCAAAAGCTTCCCTTATAATAATTGCCGGCAATCATAAGGTAGATGAAGAAGTGCTTAAAAAGTGTAAAACAACTAACTCTACTGTAATTGTTACACCATATGATACCTTCACTGCTTCTAGACTTATAACTCAAAGCATACCGGTAAGTTACATAATGACCAAAAAAGACTTGTTAGTATTTAAAACAGATGATTTTACTGAAGATGTAAGACAGGCGATGCTTAAAACAAGATATAGAAGTTATCCAGTAGTAGATTCACAAAATAAAATTGTGGGAAGTATATCAAGATATCATTTAATATCCCAAAAAAAGAAAAAGGTCATACTGGTTGACCATAATGAGAAAAGTCAATCGGTTCATGGACTAGATGATGCCGAAATACTTGAAGTTATAGATCACCATAGAATAGCTGATATCCAAACTTCTTCTCCTATATTCTTCAGAAATGAAGCTGTAGGTTGTACTGCTACAATAATTGCTTCCATGTTCTTTGAAAATGGTATAAGGCCTTCTAAAAAAGTTGCTGGTTTACTGAGTGCTGCAATTATTTCAGATACATTGTTATTCAAATCTCCTACTTCAACAAATACTGATAAACACATGCTTAAGAGATTAGCAAACATAGCAGATATAGATCCTGAAACTTTTGCAAAGCAAATGTTCAAAGCTGGTTCATCTCTGGAAGGTAAAACACCTGATGAAATCTTAAATCAGGATTTTAAAGAATTTATGCTAAGTGGAACAAAGATTGGAGTTTCACAAATCTCAACTATGGATACTGAAGGATTTGAAACAATAAGGCACGATATTATGGAACTTATGGAAAACAGATGCTCTAATGAAAAATTTGATTTAATGCTCTTAATGCTCACAAACATTCTTGACGGAGGTTCAGAATTGATTGCAGCAGGCAAAAAAACAGATATAGTTGAAAAAGCATTTAATATAAATTTAAAAAATAACAGCGCATATGTTCCTGGTATACTATCTAGAAAAAAACAAGTTATACCACCACTGACAAATACTCTCGCAAAATAAAAAACTGCCTAAAGGCAGTTTTTTTAATCTTCTATATCACTCGCATCTACTGTTCTCATCTTGATATTATCCATATCACATGCATTTTTCATGCCGCACATAGGCCTGTTATTATAACAATTCATCATTTGCATTTGCATCATCATAGGACACATAGTCATAGTCTGATGCATCATAGGACATCCCATCATTTCCATATCTTCTTCATACATCATACTATTATTGTACATGCTATTTGACATCTGTTGTTGACTGCCACCCATCATAGGGCACATCATCATCCCTTTAGTTTTCATATTATGCATCATAGGACATGTTTTGGAATTATTTTTGTCCCTTCTCATAAAATATAAGCCTCCTAAAATAAAACTATAACAATATAATTATATGCCTATATTTTAAAATTATTATTTACATTTCATATTATTATCTTGATTTCATATTATTAACAAGCTGCCACATCTCATCTGCTGTTTGAACTCCCTTTGAAGCAATCTCAAAAGCTCTCTGTGCCACAATCAAATCTGTCATTTCAGTAGACATATCTACATTTGAGCCCTCTAGTGCCCCTTGCTGTATCTTCGCATTTGATGTAAGTATTTGAGCTCCATCCACTGGTTTATATAGATTGTCTCCTATTGACCTGAAGGCAGTCTGTCCTACAGGCACATATAAGTTTATTTTTCCATATAGAATTGACCTATTATCTTCATTCAAATATATACTTCCATCAGGCGAAACATTAAAATTTTCTGGTGTAAGAAAAGTACCGGAGTTTTTAAGTTCAGAACCTTCTTCTGTCATAACAATGTCAAGCTTATTACCATTTTTATCTACTATAGTCCCTGTACTATCTATATTAAAACTTCCTGCTCTTTCATAAGCTTTTGTTCCATCTGACAGGGTCACCCTAAAGTATCCATCACCTTCTATTGCCAGATCGGTACTAATACCAGTTGCTTGAATAGTACCTTCAGATGTATCTCTTATCCATTCAGTGCTTTTAACACCTGTACCATTTATTGGTTCCTTAGGATTATTCCCATTGTTTGGATATCCTGTTCTATTAAGTGTTTCATATACTAGGTCTTCAAAACCAACCGTCTCTCTTTTATATCCTGCTGTTGTAGAGTTTGCAATATTGTTAGATATAGCATCAAGCTTATCCTGCTCTGCATTCATAGCACTTTGACTATTCCATAAAATTCTAAGCATTAGAAACCCTCCAAAAAATTAAACTTTAAATTATTTTACACTTCCAACTTGATTCACAACTTTATCTAAAGTCTCGTCTATAGACTGAACTACTTTTTGATTTGTTTCAAAAGTCCTCATAGTAGTGAGCATATTTACTATTTCATTTACAGTATTAACATTAGACCTTTCAAGACTATTTTGCTTAACTGTCACATTAGCGGTATGTGCATTATTTCCTTCAAACAGATTATCTCCAATTTTCTGTAGATTATTGTAATCATCAAAATCTACTGTGGCAAACTTATCCTGTCCAACAACATTCCCATTATGATCTGAAATAGTGATATTCCCCCCGGGATCACATGAGATTTCATTATTTCCAACAAATAATCTTTGATTTTGCTCACATGAAACATAATCACCACTATCTGTAACCAAATATCCTTGTGGATTTACATGAAAATGTCCATCCCTGGTATAATAATTTTGTCCATTTCTATTTACTGTAAAGAATCCCCTTCCATCTATTGCGAAATCAGTAGATATACCCGTTGACTGTATAGTCCCTGAAGTATAATCTGTATTTACAGAATCAATTTCACTGCCGTTATTCAAGGTTCCAATTATATTTCTTATATTTTTGCCGCCAACAACCTTATCATAATTTTGTATAACCATATCATCAAAACTTCGTACGGCTAAATCATCTTTTTTAAATCCAACTGTATTAACATTAGCTAAATTATTGGTTATAATATCCTGTTTAGCCTCCTGAGTAATCATTCCAGAAACAGCCGTGTAAATACCTCTTATCATTTGCTCACTCCCTTATCATTTATAACTTTAACTTCCTGTGGGTATATCATCCCCATACCTCTAGCTTTATCTTCAATCTGAGCTCTGCTCATTTGATAACTTACCTTAGTTCCAAGCATTACAAATGTGGCTGCAACAATTCCTATTCCAATCCCTATAAGAAGCTTTCTATCACTAAAAAAATCTATAAGCAGCATTATTTTACGTATAATTCTTTTACTAATAATACTTCCCCCTTATTCATATCTAATTTTTTGCATATATCATCAATAGAAATACCTGAATCCAGAAGTTCTTTTATTTCATTTACATTTACTCCATTTGAAACTTTGTTATGAACTTTTCCTTCATATATCTTAGACAGTTTTTCTCCATTATTTTTATTTTTTCTAGAAACATTATTTATTATTTCGTAATCTTTTCCTTCATACTTTATGGGTCTTGCCTTTAAATCTTCTATTTCTTTTTGAAGTTCTAATATTGTATTAGAAAATTCTTCTCTCAGCTTTGTAATTTCTACCTCATAATCTTTGACATTGTTCTGTTTGTCACTTAAAATACCGTCAAAAGATTTCTTATCATTTTTAACAGCCCTTACATTAAAAACTATTAAAAAAACACCAAGCACTATAAGTATAATAGCATTCATGTTGACGCTCCTTTAAAATCAATTACTCTAGATATATTTTAATTTTTCCATCATTTTTCTAAGATGAAGAATAGATCTGCTGTGAAGCTGACATACCCTGGATTCTGATACACTCAAAACTTTTCCTATTTCTTTAAGAGTTAACCCTTCATAATAATAAAGTGATAACACAAGCTTATCCTTTTCACATAGCATGTCTAGAGCTTTAGTAAGATACTCTATTTTTTCCTTTTCTTCTATTATTTTTTCAGGACTTGGGCTATTATCATCTTGAATTGTTCTCATAAGAGGAATATCGTCTTTTTCTGAGAAAATCAAATCCTCCAGTGATACAATGGATATATAATTTATATAATTTTCAATTTGCACCATGTCCTTTAGAGATATATTTAATTCACTAGCTATCTCCATATCGGATGGTTCTCTTCCTAGTATTTTTTGTAATTTCTCAATCGCAGAATTGTATCTGTTTAGCTTGTCCATAGCTCCTTTAGATATAGGACTATTTCTTCTTATTTCATCTATCATTGACCCTTTTATTCTTATAGACGCATATGTAGAAAATTTCATTCCCCTACTTTCATCAAATTTATTTATTGCATCCATAAGACCTATCATTCCATAGCTTACTAGATCTTCATATTCTATATATTTAGTCTTTCCTATTATGACTCTTGAAGCAATATATTTAACTAAAGGTATATACTTTTTTACCAGTTCTCCTCTTATATCTAAATCTCCTGCTAATACCATATAAACCTATTCCTCCCTTGCCCCATTTTTCATCTGATCTCTCTTAATATTAAATAATATAGGTATTATTTCTTCTATTTCCATCAAATTCTACCCCTTATGAAAAAATATTAAACAGTTTCCTAAACAGTCCCTGCACAGTTGTACCTTTCTTATTTCCACTATGCCCCATAATCTTATTAGCTATATTTTCTAGATCAAGTGATACCTTAGCATATGGGTATTTTACTAAAAATGGCTGCTGCATCCTGACTGATTGAGAAACTTTCTTGTCATCACTCATATTTCCCAGGTAATTTAACTTAATGTTTAGGAATCTCCTAACTACACTGCTAAACTTATCATAAGTGTGCTTTCCATCCTCCTCATTTGCAGCTCTATTCACAACAAGTTCAATGTCGTCCTTGAGTTTAAAATAATTTACCGCTTTAAGCAGGCTATATGCATCCGTAAGCGATGTCGGTTCAGGTGTGGTAACAACTATAAGTTCTTCGCAGCAAGCTATGAAGGCAAGTACACTTCTATTAATTCCAGCACCTGTATCTATTATTATATAGTCTACATCCTCCAAAATTGACAGCTTATCTATAAACTTTGTTCTCTGCTCGTGCGTTACCTCTTCAAATTTAGATACATCGTTACCTGCCGGAAGTAATTTCACACCAAATTGAGTCTCAGTAACAACCTCTTCTATCTTTTTATCATTAAATATTACATCATATACATTATATTTAGGTAAAAATCCCATAATAACATCATCATTGCCCATCCCCATATCAGCATCAAATATCAGTACTTTATTGCCATTTCTCTGAAGATATATTGATAAGCTTACAACAAAATTACTTTTACCAACTCCACCTTTTCCTGACGTTACAGTTATAATTCTAGGTAACTGAGTTTTCTTTGAAATAGCTTTATTTTTTTTCTCTGTCTTTTTTTTTACAAGTTCTCTCAATCTATCAGCTTGATCCATCATAGCGTATCCTCTCTCAATATTAAACTTGCTAATTCACTTGAATTCATTAATCTTATATCATCCGGTACATTTTGGCCTGTAGTTACAAAACTTATTGGTTTTAAAGTTTTATTGCATATATTTAATATCGATCCATATGTAGATGTCTCATCTAGCTTAGTTATTATTACACTGTCATAGTTCAAACATCTGTATCCATCTGCTATTATATCAATGTCTCTGCTTTTAGTAGTACAACTTACCACAAGATGTACACTACTCACATTTACCTTTTTCATAAAAGCCCTAAGTTCGGATATCTGCATTACATTTTTGCTGCTTCTTCCTGTAGTATCTATTAAAATAACATCACAATCCTTCATACTTTCTACAGCGGTTTCCATTTCTTTTATTGTAAAAACAACCCTAAATGGTATATTCATAATATCAGCGTATGTCTTAAGTTGTTCAACTGCCCCTATCCTATATGTATCAATAGTTAACAATCCAACCCTTTTCTTCTCAACTAATGCCAGCCTTCCAGCCATTTTTGCAATTGTAGTTGTCTTTCCAACTCCTGTAGGACCTACTAATATAACAATATCCTTCAATTCTCTGTCTGTAACAGTTATATTATTTTTGATTACCTCCTTTAATTTATCTTTTTGAGTCCTATCATCCTTAATTGTCTTAACTTTATTCAATATATCCTCTGCTATATTTTCATCAATATCAGCATTTTCTAAATTTACCTGAAGTTCACTTTTTGAATCTTTAAGTGATCTATGCATCATTTCATCGAGCATTTCCTTCATTTCACGCATCTCTGATATAAGATTCTCATTATTCTTATTTATAATATCATTACTATATATACCTTTATTGACTCCAATCGGACCCGTATTAATATTATTTCTTTTAACCTGATAAGATGTATCTTTAGAAACTTCATTTTGATCAATTGTTTTATTTATAACTCTTTTTATAGCATTGATACTATTTTGAACATTAATATTATCATCCGCTTTATTTTGTAAACCGCTATTGTCATTTATTGCTACGGTGACTTCAACTCCCTTTTTTGAAAACAGTCCAAGGAATCCCCCTTTCCTCCTGACCCTTCTTTGACTTATTATAATCGCATCATTCCCAAGTTCATATTTTATTTTATTAAGAACTTCCCCCATGCTAGCAGCTACATATCTTTTTACTATCATTTATATCGCAACCACCCCTTCAGTTTTTATTTTCACATCATTTGGTATCTCATTAAGCGACAGTACATTAATTGCCGGGAAAACCATTTCTATAAGTTTTCTAAAAGCAGGTCTTATTTTAGGTGATACCATAACTATAGGTTGGTTTTCATAAAAATACGACGAATCAAGCATACTTTTTAAAGAGCTCAATATCTTAGAAGTAGTATCTGGATCTATTGCTGGAAAAGATCCCTGCATAGACTTTTGTATGTTATTTGCAACAAGATCTTCTATTTTAGGATCTAAAGTAATTACTGTTATTTTCCCATCTTCATCTATAAGCGGATTACATATACTCCTTCCAAGTGCAAACCTAACATATTCAGTTAAAGTCTCTATATCCTTTGTCATTCTTGAATTATCTGCAAGTGATTCCATTATTGTAACCATATCCTTTATAGGTACTCTCTCTCTTAATAGGTTTTGGAGTACTTTTTGGAGTTCACCTATAGTCATAAGATCCGGTATAAGTTCTTCGACAACTGTACTGTATTTTTCCTTAACCGAATCAACTAATAATTTAACTTCCTGTCTTCCAAGCAACTCATATGAATGATTCTTTATTGTTTCAGTCAAATGCGTTACCATAACCGTTGTTGGATCAACAACCGTAAGCCCTTTTATTTCAGCTTCTTCTCTTTGATCATTATTTATCCATACAGCAGGAAGTCCAAAGGATGGTTCTGCAGTTTTAATACCCTGTATTTCAAATTCGCTGCTTGTAGGATCCATGCAAAGAAGCATATTAGGCATAAGTTCTCCTTTTGCAATTACTGTCCCTCTTATCTTTATAACATATTCATTAGTCTTAAGCTGAAGATTATCTCTTATTCTAATAGGCTGTACAATTATACCCATTTCTATCGCACATTGACGTCTTACAGAAGTTATTCTTTGAAGTAAATCTCCCCCTGAAGCTTCATCTGCTAACGGAATAAGTCCATAACCAATTTCAATCTCCATAGGTTCAACTGATATTAAATTCATAACATTTTCAGGTTCCTTGCTTTCAGTCTCTGTTATTTGCTGCTGTTCAATTTCAACCTGCTGTATCTGTTGTTCTTTTGCGTCTTTATACAATAAATATGCCGCTATAGCACAGCATACAGCCAGAAAGAAAAATGACATATGTGGAAGTCCCGGTATTATAGATAAAAAAAGTAGCACCGCTGAAGTTATAGCTATAACCTTAGGAAAACCTGTAAGCTGCCTTACCGCCATATTACCAAAATTTTCGTTGCTTCCAGAACGTGTAACAAGTATACCTGATGCTGTAGATATCAAAAGTGCAGGAAGCTGACTCACAAGACCATCACCTATTGTAAGTTTTGTATAAGTTTGTGCAGCAGTTGAGATATCCATACTTTTCATTAAAACTCCAACAATGATACCTGCTATTATATTTATAGTAGTAATTATCACAGATGCTATTACATCTCCCTTTACAAACTTTGATGCACCATCCATGGCACCATAAAAGTCTGCCTCCTGCTGAAGGTTTAATCTTCTTTTCCTTGCACCTCGTTCATCAATCAAACCAGAGTTCAAATCTGCATCTATACTCATTTGTTTACCAGGCATAGCATCAAGAGTAAATCTTGCAGATACCTCTGAAACTCTTGTTGCACCGCTTGTTATTACTACAAACTGTATTATTATTATTATTAAGAATATTATTATTCCAACAACATAGTTTCCTCCAACAACAAAACTTCCAAATGCATTTATTACCTCTCCGGCATATGCATCTCTTAATACTAATCTTGTAGATGATACATTTAAAGACAGTCTAAAAAGAGTAGTAATTAATAATAACGTTGGAAATATTGAAAATTGAAGCACTTCTGTTGTAAACATGGTCAAAAGTATTATAACTACCGACATTGTAATATTAAATGCCAAAAATATGTCCAGAAGCTTTGCCGGTATTGGTATTATAATCATTAAAACTACCAGTATAACCACAAAAGCCATTATTATATCTGCATTGTCTTTTATGTTAAATTTCCTCTTACTTGCCAAAATACCACCCCTAGGTTAATCAAATAAAAATTATCTTTTTGTGCTGTAAACTAGTGCTATAATCTCAGCTACAGACTGGTACATTTCCATTGGTATCGCTCTATTCAATTCTACTTCTGAATATATAAGCCTTGCCAAAGGTTTATTTTCAACTATAGGTACATCATTTTCCTTAGCAATCTCTTTTATTTTAAGAGCAATAAGATCTGCTCCCTTTGCTACAACTACTGGTGCACTATTTTTACCTTTTTCATATTTTAAAGCTACTGAAATATGAGTAGGATTTGTTACAACAACTGTTGCTTTAGGTACTTCCTGCATCATTCTTCTTGTTGCCATCTCTCTCTGTTTTTGTTTTATCTTACCTTTTATTTGAGGATCTCCTTCATCTTGCTTAAATTCTTCTTTCACTTCCTGCTTGGACATTTTTAAATCCTTATTATATTGATATCTCTGAAACACATAATCAATTATAGATATAATAACCATACATAATGTTATTCTAAAGAATATACTTACAGTTAGTTTTCCAATTGCCTCTAATATAAACGGAGGATTAAGGTTCCCAAGTGTCAATATATATGTATAATTCTCTTTAACAAATTTAAAACCTATAATTCCAACAACTAAAACTATAGCTATGTCTTTAATTAGCTCCATAAAGGATCTCATTGAAAACATTCTTTTAAAACCATTTATAGGATTTAATTTTGAAAAGTCTGGTTTTAAAGGTTCTGTTGTAAATAAAGCTCCTGTTTGAATAAAATTTACAAGTATCCCCATAAGCATAATTGGCAACGTAATTGGCAAAAAAACTGCCGCAATTCTGATCACCATGATCAAGGTGACCTCCTTTACACTGTTATAGCTTAAACTCTGATTTAAATAATTGTTTAAAAAGGCAATCATAGTTGCTTTTAAGCTGCTTCCAGCATAAGACCCAAAGGCCAGTAATGTTATTGTACAAGCAAGAAGCGTAAATGCCAAACTAAGTTCTTTACTTTTAGCTATCTGTCCCTTTTTTCTTGATTCACTTTTCTTATGAGGAGTTGCTTCCTCTGTCTTGTCATCAGTAGCAAATATTAAAATAAGCGGTATGGTTTTGTAGAATCCTTTTATCGCATCCTGAACTTCATAAAAAGAATTCTGAATTATATGTGCAATTATTGGAAGAGCTAAACATATAGAAGCAAATCCAACTAATATCTTTATCGGAAGTCCAAGAATCATTACATTCAATTGTGGAACAGTTCTTGCTATGAGTCCCATAGTTAAATCTGTCATAAAAAGTATTAAAACAATTGGTATTGCTATCCTGAGCCCTATATTAAAAAACTCTATGAAAGCTTTTATTATAAATGTTATAGAATTTTGTGTCAGCACAAACTGCCCTAGTTTTACAACATCAAAACTGCTTATAAGTGCTTTGATAAGCATATGGTGTCCATCAACTGCAAAGAAAATAACCATACTAAACCAATAAAGTAAATGCTCTATCAGTGTAGTATTACTGTTTGATGTTGGATCATACTGTGACATCATGGCAAAACCTATCTGCATGTCCATAAGGTTTCCTGCAAACCTTGCAGCTATAAAGCAGAAATTAACTATAGTTCCTAAAGTAAATCCAATTGCCGCTTCATTTACACAATTCATAATAAATGGTATACTGCTGTTTATATTGTTTATCCCGGTATAATTTATACCTGGTATCAAAATATATGCCATTATAAGTGAAATTCCAACCTTAACTATATTAGGTACTCCATTTGGAAAAAATATTGGAACCACTATGAAAAAGCAAAATAACCTTATGCTTATCAAAACAAGTGCTGTGAAATATACTGTATCAATCAAAATGTTCACCTATTCCTTATCATATCATTGTGTTATATGTGCTATGTATCCAAAAATTCTCTCTGTAAAAGCAACAATCTGATGCAGCATCCAACTTCCTGTTATAATTCCAACAAAAGCTATCGCAATGAGTTTTGGTACAAAAGTAAGTGTCTGCTCCTGTATTTGCGTCGTTGCCTGAAATATACTTATGATAAGACCAACTAATATTGAAACTATCAGTATTGGAGCAGATACCATAAGACCTGTTTGCACTGCATCCTTTATGATACTCATTATCATGTTTTCGCTCATTTTATACCACCTCACTGAAAACTTACAATTAAAGATTTTACAAGTAAATACCATCCATCTACCATTACAAATAATAACAGTTTAAATGGCAGTGATATCATGGATGGAGGCAACATAAACATACCCATTGACATAAGAACACTCGCCACAACCAAATCTATTATCATAAAAGGTATGTATAACAAAAATCCTATCTGAAATGCCGTTTTAAGTTCACTTATCATATATGCTGGAACAACTACATACAGCGGAGCATTATCTTTAGTAACCTTATAGTTTAATTTTGCCTGATCTACAAATAATTTAAAATCCTTTTTATATGTACTTTTGAGCATAAACTCTCTTAAGGGCTTTGCCCCGGCATCTATTGCTTGTTCTTCCGTTATTTTATTATTCAAATATGGCTGTATAGCATTTGTATTAATTTTGTTATATACCGGTAGCATTATAAAAATTGTCAAAAAAAGTGCAAGCCCTATAAGCACTTGATTGGGTGGTGACTGTTGTGTTCCAATTGCATTTCTTAAAAATCCAAAAACAACTATAATTCTAACAAAACTCGTCATCATCATAATAAATGACGGCAGAAGTGTAAGAATTGTAAGTACTATAAGAAGTTTTATATTTGATACATACTGCTGTGGTGTACCAGAATTATCAATTGACATATTTACATTAGGAACAGTCAAGTTTTGTGGTGCAGCATGTACATTAGTCACAGTAATTAATGATACACACAGTACTGCTAAAATTGCTATAAAAATTTTGCTTCTTCTTCTATTCATTCTTATCTTCCTTTTTTAATATAGTAAGTTTACCTTTTAAAAAACTTTTCATCCCTGTTTTATTTAGAAAATCTTCCAAACTGCTGTACTGTGGTATAAGTTTTTCATCTTCAAGTCTTAATACTTCCTCTTCATTTAATTCTGAAACAATCTTTATTTCATTATTTGTAGAAGACATAACATATATCTTTTCTCCTAATCTAACCACAAGTAAACTATTCGTCTTTGATACATTGGTTCTCTCCAAAATCTTTATATATTTACCATTTTGCATACTTTGCAGTTTATTTCCGCCAAACTTTAACGATATATATATGAGAAGAAGTATAAATGGCAAGAAAATAATTATTTTTAAAAGCATCCACAAAAACTGCAAATCCATAGACATTCTCCATCCTTTAATTTATTGAACTAAAACATTGCTGAAATAAATATTATTTATCTGACCTTTTTGAAGCAGCGGATTTATCCTCTGTATAAGCTCAACTTTAACTGTTTCTAATCCTTTAGCTGATGATATATCAGCAGCTTTTTTTGTCCTTAAAACATTTATAACTGTATCCATTATTATAGGTTGTTTTTCCTCTAACTCTGAGTCAAGCTTTTTAGAATCATAACCAAGATAAATATTAACCTTTAAGTATCTGCTGGAATCAGTATCAGCCAAATTAACCAATATATCATCTTTACTTAATTCATAAGTTTTACTTGACACAATCTGCTGTGTTATAGTTTGTGTAGTCTGTCCAGCTTGTACAGCTTGAGTCTGCTGAAGCTGTTGTTGTTTCGCAGATACACCTTCAGACCCCAATTTATCTTTCAAAAATAGGGAATACCCGAGGTAAACTCCAACGCATACAATAATAATCAGCACTAAAACCAATATTATTAACTTTCGTTTTCCTTTTTTTTCTACCTTATTCTCCATAGTTTTTATATCTCCTTAATAAAAATCAATCTATTTTATAACCTAAAATAAATTTAAGTTTTATATTCAAAGCTTTAATCACTTAGTATACTGAATAAATATTTTCCTCTTATACTCTATAACTCTATTTACTATTTCTTCAATTGTTTCCTTTACTAAATATTTTCTACCATTTGTAAGTACTATTAAACTTTCAGGAATTTGCTCCAATTTTTCTATGTGATCTGCATTTAAAAGAAATTCTTTATTATCAAGTCCAGTAACTCTTATCATGGCAATCCTCCAATTAAAATTAGTAATTGAAAACTCAGGATAATTATTCCCAAATTTTCAATTACACATACATTATTTAACTATCTCTTTAAATTTACTAGAGTTTCAAGTATTGAGTCATCTGTTGTTATAATCTTTCCATTAGCTTCAAACGCTCTGCTTGCAACTATCATATCTGTAAACTGGGTGGCTAAATCAACATTTGATGCTTCAAGTTTATTAGATAATATGCTTCCATACTCACCGCTGTTTATATTAGCTGCATCCGCACCTTCTCTATTCCTAAGAATAGCATTTCCCGAGCTTGCAGAAATACTGTAAGTATTATTTCCCATCTTTGAAAGACCTTTTTCATTACTAAAGGACACCTCTGCAAGTTGACCTAATACTACACTTTTTGAATTACAAGTTGCCGTTATCAAACCAGTATTTCCTATTGATACCTGAGTAACAGGATATTTTTCACCATCTATACTAAGATAATCTGGTATAACCATAGGCACTAAGGCATCTCCACTTATTTCAGCTGTTCCATCATTTGTAACATCAACTGTATGCTGAGTATTAGTATCTGTAGAATAAGTTATAACAGCATTAGTATTAGGATAGCCATAAACTCTGAGTCCGGATGCCGTATGCAAATTTCCCTGTGGATCAAGTTTAAATGATCCATCTCTCGTATAAGTTACATCAACTGAATTTGGTGTTATTAAATGAGTAGCTTCATCCTCCTGTCCTATTGTTCCAGCATCTGTGCTTGAACTATCTTCGGGTAATTGACCTGTGCCAACTACAAAATAACCTTTTCCATCTATCATACAATCGAGTGGATTGTTAGTTGGCTGCATATCTCCTGTTGTAGTATCAGTGTCTATACTTGAAACCTGCACACCCATACCTATCTGCTGGGGATTTATTCCTCCAGTTGAACTGCTTGCACCACTGCCGCTGGCCACTGTCTGGCTCATAACATCTTCATATGTAACGCTCTGACTTTTAAATGCAGTAGTTGATGAATTTGCTATATTATTTCCTACGACATCCAGTTTTTTTTGATTGGCATGAAGTCCGCTAATTGCTGAATACATTGATGGTAACATTATTTATCCCTCCATATTTTAAAATTATGTTTATAAAATGTTCTGCTTCTATCGCTCCACAGAACCGGGCATCCAAAACTTAGTCCTGCCCTTATAAAATAACTGCACTATCAATATTTGTAAACACATTTTCTCCGTTATCTTTACTGTTAACGGCTGTTATTATAGTTCTATTTTTTATAGAAGTTACAAGTGCAGTATCCTTGTATAATATCAAAGCTTGTTTGCAGCCTTTTGCTTCAGCTTTATTAATTCCTTCATTAATACTTTTCATATCACTTTCATTGAAATTTATATTTCTTTCTCTAAGTCTTAAAGCTGCATGATTTGATATCACAAATCCATCTTTCTCCCTTACTTTTTTGTTTAATATTTCATCAAATGAAGTACGCTTGGATTCTTTTGTTTGAGTGTTGATTTCCTTATTATAAGGTTCGAAATTCCATGTAATATGGACCTTTCCATCAATAACTCTATATCCCATAAAGATCACTCACTCTTCCCTGGGTTCAATTTAGATTATGAATCACTTACTGATGTTATATCATCAATTGAAAATTCTTTGGTTTCGCCCGTACTCATTTGTACATTGACTTTTATACCGTCTGATTCTTTCGATATACTCTTTATTGTTCCAGTATAATTATTATTATTGTCATCAGTGTCACTTAAAGTAACCATTTTCCCGATGAGTGCAGCTGCATTCAAAAGATCCATATTGGTACCTGATGTACCAGTATCATCTTTCCTTCCAACTGCCTGTACATTATCTAATGTAAATGTTCTAACATCGTTTTGAAGGTTTCCATCACTATCTTTTATCTGACCCACAATTACATCAAGATCAATTTCATCGCCGTTTTTTATTATATCCATTACTTTACCAGCATAATAATTTCCATTCTGATCTAATTTGTTTAAAACTACTATATTTCCAATAAGAGAGTTTGCGCTTGACATCTTTAACGTAGTATTTAAATTAGCCATCTGCTGAAGTTCTGAAAATTGTGCCATCTGAGATACATATTCAGTACCATCTTTTGCATTAGTCGGGTCCTGATTTTGAAGTTCTGCAGCAAGTATTTTTAAAAATAAATTTTCATCCTTACTTGTGCTGCTTGAATTGGATGACAATTGACTTAATCTATCATTTATAGTTGTAGTATTATCCGCAGCAGTCACCGCTGTCATAATATACACCTCCTTAAAAACTTACTTATGCAAGCATATTGACATTATTTTGAGCCGGAGTAAAATTGTCAATTTCTTTTTCTTCATTTACTCCTGCCAGCTTATTTTGTGAATTTCTCCTGTTTTCACTTTGATTATTATCATTTTTTCTATTCTCTGAACCATCTTTAAAAAATGTTGTATCTTCGTATACACCAAGTGAAATATTTTGTATCTTTATATCATTATTTTGGAGTTTACTTGTTATATCTAAAATATTTGAATTTAATAAATTATAAGCATCCTTTGTATTTGCTGTTATATTTGCTTTCATCTGTCCGGCTTCCATAGTAAGTTTGATAGTAACTTCTCCTAGTTCTCTAGGATTTATCTTTACAGTTAAATTTTTGACGTCATTTGATTCCATATAATTCAAAGTTTTTATTATATCATTGTTCAGATCAGTTTTATTTATTACTATATTTTGAGAAACAGAATCAGTATTTAGATTATTAACCGTATTGTTAAACTGTGTCATAAAATCAGCAGCCTTAGATATACTGCTGCTATTTTTATCATCTTTAGATGCAAGTGAAGTTAAAAAACTATCATCTTTACTTTGGGCAGTATAGCTCAAATTTTCTTTTTTATTGTCGCTTGAATTATTTGAATTATTTGAATCAAGCATGTCAGATGTACTGTAATTAGCAGATAAAATATTATTTGAATTATGATCTTCTTTTATCATGGAAATTAAATTATTTAAAACATCTGTATTATTTACCTTCTGGTTTTTGATATCTTCTGCAGCATCATTTAATAATGAAACCAATTCCTGCTTAACCTTAGGAAGTATCGATGCAAAATCTGCCTCGTTTAATTTACCATTTAAAGAATTCAATATTTTATCTTCAACATTCTTCGTGACCAAAAGCTTAAATACAGGATCATCATTAGAAGTATTAGTCTGTATGGATTTTTCGATATTATTTTTAAGATTGTCAAGCAATTTAGCAATCTTATCATCATCCTGAGTTCCACCAGACAATTCTTTTACAATATTATTAATTTGAGTTTTTAAACTGTTAACTATATTATCTGAAATATCCTGTATGCCAGTTTGATTTTCCTGTGGCATAAATAGCGTTAAAAGCTTACCAAGTGTAGAAGTATCTGTAAGTCCCTGAGTCAATAACTTTTGAAGATTATCTGAATCTAAAAGTTTCTTTTCTATTAGATTCTTTAAGTCATCCAGTGATTTTACATTATCTATTTCTTCATCAGTTGCACCTATACTTTTAAGTTCCGTTTTAATTTTTTCTGGTAGTTCTATTTTTTTATCGTCATCTGGATTACTTGAGCTCGAATTCTTATTATTATCTACTTTATTTACAGAATGTTTATCATCATTTGAAGTGACATTTTCAGTCTTTGAAGTCTGATCACTTAACTTAGACATAAAACTATCAAAACTCTTATCAGATGTTGAACAACTGCTAGAAGCTTTTAAACTACCATGCGATGCCTTGTTAACTGCAGCATTAACTTGAGAAGTAACGTTTGAAACATATGCACTCATTATTTCACCTCCTTTCAAGATTTCTTATATATCCATAGAGTGCGAATTCATCATTCATATTCTGCTCTATTATCTTCTGTTTAAGATCAAAGGCTGCCTGTTTTTTTTCCTTTAATACTTCAACAGTCTTCCTTTCAACTTGTCTTTTTTTTAAATCTTTTCTCTTCTCATTAAGATTTTTCTCTTTTTCTGCAAGCACTTCATTCGTACTATTTATCATATATGTAATATTGTTCAAATATAGATGTTTTATTTTCATATCCACTGAGGTCTCGCTGTTATCTAATTTTCTGTATTTTTCATAACTTTCCTTAAGAGAATTTAGCCTGTTTTGAACCTCTAGCTTTTCAAGTTGAGCTTCCTTAAACGTCCTCTTACTCTGTTCTTCCATGTCGAGCCTTATATCTAAAAGCTTCTGCAATTTAAATTTGTATCCTTTCATAAGCTGCCTCCAAAAAAATGAATTCAAAATCAACTGTTAAAAATATTTATCAAGCTCTTGACACTTTCATCAAATAAAAAATGTTCATTAACATCCTGTCTTAAATACTTTATAATCTTGTCATAGTATTGAATTGCCGTATCTAATTTTTTATTGCTTCCTTTAACATAGGCACCTATATTTATCAAATCCTCTGAATTCTTATATGTCGCTAAAAGATCCCTTGCAAGCGAAGCCGCACTTTTGTGTTCACTGCTTGCGACTTCTGACATAAGTCTGCTTATACTGTTTAGTACATCTATAGCCGGATAATGATTCTTGCCAGCTAAATCCCTCGATAACACAATATGTCCATCAAGTATACCTCTAACTGCATCAGCTATAGGCTCATTAAAATCATCACCATCAACCAGCACCGTATAAAATGCTGTTATCGATCCTTTATCAGACATGCCTGACCTTTCCATTAATCGTGGAAGTTTGGCAAATACAGATGGTGTGTATCCTTTAGTCGCAGGCGGTTCGCCAATTGCAAGTCCAACTTCTCTCTGAGCCATCGCAAATCTGGTAACTGAATCCATCATAAGTATCACTTTTTTACCCTTGTCCCTAAAATATTCTGCGATAGCTGTTGCCGTAAAGGCTCCTGTAAGCCTGACAAGTGCTGGTTTATCAGATGTTGCACATACAATTACAGTTTTTTTCATTCCTTCTTTTCCTATATCTTTTTCTATAAAATCCTTAACTTCTCTTCCTCTTTCACCTATAAGTGCTATTACATTTACATCTGCTTCAGCATATTTTGCTATCATTCCAAGGGTTGTACTTTTACCAACACCACTTCCCGCAAATATTCCAATTCTTTGTCCTTCACCACATGTCAAAAATCCATCTATCGCTCTAACACCAGTTGGTATGACATTCTGTATTCTTCGCCTTTTCATTGGATTCGGCGGTTCAGCATCCATTTCATAAAGCTCGCCATATTCTATCTCTTCATCGCTATCGAATGGATTTCCAAGTCCATCCAATACCTTGCCAAAGAGTTCGTCAGAGCATCTCACACTTAATGGCTTACCTTGAGGCACTACTCTGCAGCCAGGGGATATACCAATAAGTTCACCAAGCGGCATCAATATAACCTGATTTTCTTTAAATCCAACAACCTGACATGGAATAGGATCATTTTTTTCATTATATACTGTACATACTTCACCAACAAAAGACTTTATTCCATCCACTTCAATTGTAAGACCTATTACCTGCTTTACTATTCCTTCAGAGTATAAAAAATTTATTTTACCTATTCCACTGCTTATCCTGTCAAAATCTATATTAATCATAAATAAACCTTCTAATCCTCATTTTTAAAAAGTTCCTTTATCTTTTTAAAAGCAATGTCAACCCCGAATTTCATTTTTCCATTGTCTCTTTCTATAATCACAGTTCCATCTTCCATAGAATCATCCGGTACTATAAATACATCACCCTTAAAAGGAATTTGTTCTTTTAAGAAATCAACTTTATCTTTAAATTCACTGCAATACATGCTTTTTGCCTTAATTACAAATACTTTAGTATTTTTAACTTCGGATAATGCCTCAAAAACTACATTATTTAATGAATCCTTATCTTTAACTTCTCTCTTTAAAACATTCTCTATGCAATCCATTATAAGATTTTTTATTATAGACTCCTTCTCTTTAAGATAAGTATCTTTTTGCTCAATAACAGTTTTAATCATATTGTCCGTATTATTCTTAATAATTTCAGCTTCTTTTAGAGCCTTATCCAAATTTTTTTTATATCCTTCCTCATAAGCCTTATTGTATGCATCATCATAGCCTTTTTTCTGTCCATCAGCATAGGCTTTATTATAAGCATCTTTTTTTATACTATCCAGATCATTATATGCACTTGAAAGTATTTCATCTCTCTTCTTTCTGGCGCCTTCAATAATTGTATTTGCCAGATTATCATAGCTTTCTATTATAGCCTTCGAATTACCATCTGCTAATTTATTTTGCTGTGATTTTACCTTTTCATGAAATTCAGTAATTATATTTTTGCATCCATCACTTACAACATTTGAACCATTAATAATATTATACGATGATCGCATCCTCGCCACCTCTTGATATTACTATCTCTCCAGCCTCATCAAGTCTTCTTATTATACCAACAATCTTCTGCTGGGATTTTTCAACATCCATAAGTCTAACAGGACCTAAGAATTCTATATCCTCCTTGAGTGCTGCAGTTGCTCTCTTAGATTGATTTCTATATATACAATTTGCAACTTCTTCAGAAGAACCTTTAAGTGCAAGTGAAAGTTCTTTATTATCAACTTCTCTAAGAACTCTTTGAATTGAAACATCATCAAGTGTAACAATATCTTCGAATACAAACATCGATTCTTTTACTTTCTCTGCTAATTCTGCATCTTCTTTTTCCAGTCCCTCTGTAATATTTTTTTCTGTAGTTCTATCAACTTGATTTAGTATGTCTACAATAGTTTGAACTCCACCAATAATCTTATTATCAGATTTAACAACAGATGAAAGCTTATCATCAAGCACCTTTTCAATTTCCTTTACAACATTAGGTGATGTACTACTCATTGTCGCTATCCTATATGCGACCTCAGACTGAACATCTTCTGGAAGTGCAGACAATATCTGTCCAGATTTATCTGACTGAAGATAACACAATATAAGAGCAATAGCTTGAGGATGCTCATTTGAAATTAAATTTAAGAGCTGGTGGGCATCCGCCTTTCTAGCTATAGCAAATGGTCTAAATTGCTGGGTAGCCTCAGTTACCTTATCTAATATTTCCATTGCCTTTTGACTTCCAAGCGCCTTTGATAATACATTTTTAGCATAATCCAGGCCGCCTTCTACCAAATAATCCTTTGCCCTATTCATCTGTATAAATTCTTCAAGAATTCCTTGTTTCTCTTCTGATCCAACAGAATTTATATTAGCTATTTCATATGTTATTTTTTGGATTTCAGCATCTGGAAGTTTTTTTATTATATTTGCTGCTGTTTCAGGTCCAAGAGTTATAAACAATATGGCTGCTTTTTGAACTCCTGTCATTTTCTGATTCTCTTTCAACATACAATAATCACCTCTCATCCTCTGCGAGCCATGATTTTATTACATCTACCACCTGATCAGGCTTATCTTTTGCATATTTCCTTATTTCATTTTCAAGATGAGTTTGTTCATTTTCTTCCTCAAATTCAACAGGTTTAAACTTAGGTTGTTCATTAGTATCCATATCATCATCGCCTATAATTGTATCAATTGACTGAGTAGATCCAAATTCATCATCAAAGGCCTCTTCCTCTTCTCTTCTGTTCTTTCTCATCCATAAGAATATGCCAACAGCTGCTGCTATAACAATAGCTGCTATAATTCCAATTATAGTATACAGTTTATTTTTCTTAGCCTGTTCTGTTGCTTTATTCATTTCATCTAAATCTTTTCTTGCTTTATCTTTCAATGTCGTATCAAAAGGTATACCTTCAACACTTATGGTATCTCCTCTATTATCGTCATATCCAATAGCCGAAACAGCAAGATTCTTTATTGACGTTTTGGTAGCATCATCAACATTTCCATCTAATGCCACAGATGCAGTTAGTCTTTTTACAGCACCTGGTGCCTTTATTGTCTTCTGTTCAACTTTAGAAACATCATAATTTTTAGTAGTTTCTTCACTTGTAGATAAATTATTGCCGTTACTAGAAGCTGTAGAATTAGTCATATTATTATCTACTGGACTATTCGAAGTCCCAGAATTATCGCCAGAATTAGAAGTGCTTTTTTTGTCATTTTCACTTACAATAACACTTTTAGGATCATAGGTCGTTGAATCCTGCTGTACATCATCAAAATCCAATTCAGTATTGACAGTAACCTTAACCTTATCTTTTCCATATACAGTTTCAAGCATACTTTGAAGTCTTTTCTGTAAATTCTCTTCATACTGTTTCTGTAATTGCTGCTGTTTATCTGCAGATGTAGTTGACTGCTCTCCATTATTTTTATCAGTATATAAATCGTCAGAAAGCAAATTCATGTTATCATCCATTACCTGTATATTTTTAGCCGGTACATTTTTAACTGCCCCTGAAACAAGTGCTATTACAGATTTAACTTGATCCTTAGTTAGGCTTTGTCCCGGTTTTAATTTAAGTGTTACAGATGCGCTTCCAGGATCCGTATCTTTTTCAAAAGCAGTATCATCTGGAATAACTAGATGAACTCTGGCATCCTGCACTTCTGAAAATCCCTTTATCGTCCTTTCAAGTTCTCCCTGAAGGGCTCTTTGATAAGTTATTTTCATCTGTTCATCAGTCGTTCCAAAGCTGCTTTTATCAAGCAATTCAAAGCCTTGACTTCCATTTGTAATTTGAACCTCAGATAAAACCTGCATTCTTACCTTATCAACTTGATCCTTTGGAACCAGTATGGAATTTCCCTGAACCTTAGCATCAACCTTATCCGATTGAAGCTGCTTGTATACATTAGCAGAATCCGTAGAATTCAAGTTTGAAAACAAAACCGCATATTTAGTAGTCCCTAAAGATATACCTGCAAATATTACTGCTGCTATTATCCCCGCAAATATCACTCCAAAAGCTATCTTCTTTCTCTTACTTAGCTCTTTCCATTTTGCTATTAAATTCTTAAAAAATTGTGATAGCTTACCCATTTAAACTAGTCTCTCCTTACCTAAACTATAACTGTGTTCTATTTATCTCCTGATATGCATCCAATAACTTATTCCTAACCTGGACTGCTAATTCTAAAGACATCTCTGCCTCCTCAGTATCAAGCATTACTTTATGTATATCAACATCATCCCCGTCAATAAAACTTTGAGTTGTATTATCAGCATCAAGCTGCTTACTATTTACTTCATCCAACTTTTCTTTTAAAAAGTCCCCAAATCCAACCTGATCTTTAGTACTGTCCTGCGTTTTATCTTTAGATGTTGATACAATACTATCAAAAACTTTACTATCAGGTGTAAATTCATTCACAATCATATCTTAAAACCTACCTTCCAATTTCAAGTGCCTTTGAAAACATACTTTTTTCTGAATCTATTGCAGTTACATTAGCTTCATATGTCCTGGTTGCAACCATCATATCTGCCATTTCGTTTAATACATTAACATTAGGTTTAGAAACATATCCATCTGAATCTGCATCCGGGTTCGAAGGATCATAAACCCTTTTAAGCGGAGAATTATCATCAACTATGCCAACAGCTTTTACTCCCATTAATTCATTTTTATATGTATCAGTATTTTTATCCAATTCTTGATTCAAATTTTCCTGGAATACAGCTATTTTTCTCCTGTAAGGTTTTCCATCAGCTCCCCTTGTAGTATCCACATTAGCTATATTAGATGCTATTGTATCCATACTGAGTCTCTCAGCTGAGAGTCCACTAGCACTTATCCTAAGTGTATCAAAAGATTTAAGCAACTAAAGCACACCCTTTCTTTATATTATTGTTTACTTTCCATCTATAACATATTTTTCCTGAGAAATTCTAGCATTTACTTGTGTTATAAGTGCATTGTACATAAGAGCATTTGCAGCTTGATTTACTTCTTCATTTTCTATATCCACATTATTTCCGTCTTCCTTAATACTTGTACTGCCATCTGTTTTAACTTCTATATCGCCATTACCATTATTTAATGACATATGTTTTTCATCTGTTTTTTTCAAATCAATTTTATTTTCACTTTTTTGTAAATTTTCTTCAAATGTAACATATTTCCGCTTATACCCTTTAGTATTTACATTTGCAATATTATTTGCAGATACTTCACTTCTTTCAGACGCTGCATCAAGACCTTCTTTTAGTAAATTATACACTTGTTGATCTTTTGTCAAATTACTTATATTCAATTTATCATCTCCTATAATATTGTATTAGACCATATTATCATATGTAATCATAAAATAATTTTAATATAATTTTATTTCAAATTAAACTTCATATATTACATGAATATTTTAACACAAAATTTTACTAATAGGTACTTTTTTTTTGTATTTTATAAATATATAACTAAAAACTGAAAATTTTAGTATTTTAAGTATAAAAATATACTATTAATATAATATTTTACTATGTAATAAAATAATTCCATTTATTATGATTTAATCTCCACATATTTGTCCCTATTATTGTACAATAAGTCTACATGATTTTCCATCAATTTTAGGTTAATATTTCTAAATTATTTTTCATATCAAAATTGGTATAAAAAATAAGCAGTATGATTTGACAAATGTCAAACAATACTGCTTATTTTTATATAAATTATGTTACTCTATTTACTTTTAACATTTTGCAATATAGTAAGAGCATCCTGAGGAAGTTTATCTGCCTGTGCTATTATAGCTATATTGGCCTGTACAATTACATTCTGAGTCGAATAATCTATTATTTCCTTTGCTATATCTGAATCACATAAACCACTCTGCTCTTCTTGAATCTGATCTGCAAAATCTGCGGAATTTTCATTACATACATTAAATCTATTTTCAATCGAGCCATATCCACTCCTAATTGATATGACAGAATCCAATGCTTTATTCACAACACTTAATGCATTGTCACAATTTCCACCACTAGTTAAATCAAGTGTTCCGCCATTCCTTAAATCATCAAGTGTATATCCGCTATCCTTTCCAAGTTTATTTAATGAAAGATCATACATAGGTATATCTACAGTTTCATCTGGATTAGCTCCTATACTCATTAATATGGTTTTAACATCAGGATCATCAACATCATTACCAGATTTTAATAGATTTTTTCCATTAAAATCTGTATAATCTACAATATTGTCTATACCTTCCATTAACTGTCCTATCTCTTTCTGCGAATTCTGAATATCTGTTGAATTAACAGTTCCATTATTACATTGAATGATCAGAGTTTTAACTCTTTGGAGCATATCAGTTATGCTATTAAGACCACCTTCTGCAGTCTGCAGCATGCTAATACCATCCTGTGCATTTTGTGACGCTGTTTGAAGACCTCTTATCTGTATTTTCATTCTCTCGCTGTCACACAAGCCACTTGGATCATCTGCAGCTGTATTTATAGTAACTCCACTTGATACCCTTCCAAGCGATATCTGCTGTTTTTGAAGTGCACTGGAATATGACATATATGCCCTTAAAGCGGACATATTAGGAATTAGTTGCATAATATCACCTCCATAACCTTAATTTTCATTTGTAAGTTTTACTGTTAAATCGTCATTAGAACCCGAAACATTTAAAATTCCTTTTGCAATCACTGTACTTCCATCCTGGCCGTAAAAATACACATTTGCTGTATTCCCCGGTATAACAGCTACATTAGTCTTTCCGATGTCAAGTATACCTGCACTTCCGTCAACTTTAAATTTCTTAATCTCTGGAAGATTTATACTGCTAATAGTTATCTGTTTTAATTTAGGAAGTATAGATGACGTAAGAACTTTTGCACTTGCTGTATAATTTCCACCTGATACATCTATAACTTTAAAATTCATTACAGCAGTTTTTTTATGGGTTCTTCCTTTTTGTGATTTAGCATCTTTATCTATAATTATCTGGTACTCATGTCCAACCTCATACCCCTGTGACGGAGCATTTACTTTGACTACGCTCTCATCAGAATCAAGAACAGGAATTATGCTCAAATTGGAATTATCCGTTAAGTCCTTCATATGAATACTATTTTTCACAGAACTTATATCAACCCTTGCATTAAATTTTATATTCCAGGCTTTATTCGTATTTGATATAGTTTTATCATTAAATTTATTTATATCACTTATGCCATATGCAAATACCGTACATGGCAGGACTAAGGCAGCCACTGCAGATGCTACTATACTGAACTTCATACGTGAAATCAATCTTTTCAATTTTTATTCCTCCAATAATAAAATTTACATTACCCTGAAATTAACCTTTATGTACAGGAAACCATAAAGGTTAATTTTAATATATAAATATTATTAGTTAGTTACTTTTATAGGTTGTGATACTGTCTTAACATCAATACTATTATTAGTATTTAATGTCGTATTATCTCCAGATGGAAGCCAGATTCCTATATTACAATTATTTATAATATTCCAGGAATCCCTTGATACACCACCAACATTAGATGATGAAAAACCTGATGAAAGTTTTATCGCATATCCATCATTATTTAGATAATTTGTAAATGTATTTCCTTGTATTATAACATTTCCACTGGCATTTAATGCACCTAATTCATTTGTCTGTCCACTGTTGCCTGTAAATGTATTATTTTTTATGGATCCATTATTAGCAACAATATTTTGTATTATTTTATTAGAAGGCAAAAATCTGCAATTTTTAACATCAATATTTCCTCCTGCTTGACTTATTATACTGCTGCCATTTATAGAATCAAATGATACATTATCAGCTGTAAACATACCAGATGAAACAGTTATGAAATCACCAACACTTGATGAACCATTTCCTCTAACAGTCATATTCTTAAGAGATAAATTACTAATGTTCGATCCAACACTTGCTAAATTTCCAGAAATATTAAGCACGGAACTTGTATCTTGTCCAACTATAGCCAATGTACCTGAACCTGGCAAAGAATTCAAATAATAATTTCCACCTATACCAATAAGTTTTATAACTTTAATTCCCGCATTAACAGCATTATTCAATTGAGTAGAATCATTTACAGTTATAACCTTCTGATTGGATATATTAACATTTAAATTTCCCTGCAGATAACTTCCATCAGTAGAGGTAGCAATTACAGTTACAACACCATTTTCATAACCTGTCAAAATTGCATGTGTACTATCTAACTGTTTTATTGAAGCTTTACTAGTAGACTGTCCATTTGAATCTGTAACTCTCCACGTTACAGGTATCGACGACTTAAGTTCTATAGTATTATCACTGCAGTAATTGCCTTCTGAGTCCGAATAAGGAGTTCCATTACTATCTACATTAAGATTTCCATTAGTTATAGCAACATTCGTATAATCACCACTCATATCTGTAACCATAACCTGCTCAGTTTCCAAACTTGCAAGTGTAGCCTGTGTAGCCTTAATTCTCACACGAACCGGTATGTTTTGAGGGAATGTTCCTATATACGTATTATTATCAGAACAAGTATTCCAGGTTGAGCCACCATCTATAGAATATTCTTCCCTGCTTGTAGTCCCTCTTATCATTTTATTCGTCTCATCAAACGTAACTCCATATGGTGCAGATATTCTAGGATTTACAACAAACACTGCCGGCTGACTTGCAGGATTCCCTTTTTGCCTTATAAATATCTTTAATCCATTTCCTCCAAATTTCAGATCCTTTTCTTTAACTGTAATCCATCCTATACTTTTATCTCCATTTATAGTCAAAACACCAGTACTTGAATTCCAGGTACCGTACTTAGAATCTATACTCGAAATATCGATCCAGTTTGCATCATCCTCACCTGCAGCTGATGCATCTGTTTTACTCCCCACATAAATTTGATCATTTGAACTCAATGTTAATTGTATTCCCGAAATAGTTATCAAACTTTCATCACTGGTAGAATCAGTAGAATACTCCAATTTTGTATTTGCAAGTGTAGAACCCAATATAGATGGAGCTGTTCCCCTTTCAGGTCCAAAAGGTGCATAATAAGGAGTTCCTTCTGCTTTACCCGGTTCTGTTACTGTAATTTTAACACTTCCAGAATATGTTCCAAAATCAAGTCCTCCTATAACCGTTCCTCCAGTTTGATCTATTGTAGCTGTTTTAGCAACCTTGCTTGAATCTTTTACATCATATACTTTTACTACATCCCCACTGTCAAGTGTACTATTATTTATAGTAACAGTATCATTTTTACCTACTTCATTATATGCTGTTGTATTTCCACTATTTAATTGAGATGTTGATGCTATCGCAAAATCTACCGTTACCTTATTTCCATATCCAACCAGAGTACCGCTATACGTATATATACCATTTTTTGCCTTATAGTTTGTTATATCCCAATTTACTGGTATTTGTAATATAGAACCATCGCTCATAGTAACAGAAACCTTAGCCGGAAGATATCTTAAAACATCTATTTTGTCTATAGTCTTTTTTGAATCACTGGCATCGGTATAAACTGTAGGTATCGTACTAATACTTTTTATCTTCAAATTACTTTTAGGCTTTGTTATGGCTGTTGCTTTAGGAACTGTGCTGCTGCTATTTAAATCATCTCCGGAAATCATATAAAGCTTTCCGCTCTTCGTATAGTATACATCGTCTTTAGTTCCATTATATGAATATACAAATATTCCATCAACACTGTCATTTGAAATTTTTTGTGCCACACCACCATTTGATCCTACTTTATAAAGCTTTCCGCCATCTACTAAGCTTTTATAGTACATTGTATTATTCGATATATTTATATTGGAAACTTTATCGGTCACTAGTCCACTCGAAGTTTGTATACTGATCTTTATTGGATTGTATGGATCACCGGATCTGTACACATATCCATCACTACTCGAATAATACGCAACAGAAGAATTTATAGATACATTTATATAAGAAGCAGGATTGCTCTTATCCAAATTGTCCACTTTCACATTATTTCCATATGTATCTATTTGATATAAATTTCTGCTATTCGACACATTACTGTAAAACAAATTATTATTAACCCCAAGTTCAAGATAAGAAGCCTCGTCATCACCAAGTTTAGTCGAATTTCCAGCTGAATCCAATGAATAAATTCTATTTCTATCTGAACCGTTTATATAATACAGTTTGTCACCTATAACATTTAAATAAGTTCCTTTATTATCACTTATCTTCTGTCTCTCTGTTCCATCAATTTTTACCTTATATATTTTAGCACCATCTGAATAATTGCAATAATATATCCAATCACCATACACCGTTATATATCCAGATGAATCATTATTTATAGCATAGTTCTCGGTACCATATGAATTCTTCTTATATATCTTATTTCCATCTGCTGTATTCACATAGTAGATATAATTGCTGTCACAATCGAGCATACCACCATTGCTCATATTTCCAAGTACCATCCATCTTGACATTATAGGACTTATAGGATTTATCACACTGCTAAATTTCACCGTTTTAACTGTAAACTCCGTTATTGCTGTTCCATCAGAATTGGTAAGTTCACTAGATGTAAGCATTGCCGTTGCTATTTTAGTTTTCATATCACTTGAATATATATATATTGGTATGCCTGTACCTATATTTTCCACATTAATCATATAACTTGTATTATTACTAAATTGGAGTTTATTGCTGCTGCTTCCTACACTATAGTAAGCGGCTCCTGGAACTCCAACTATCTTGTCTATTTTAAAATTATATAAATACAAATTCCCTGCTATAGCTTTAGAACTTAGTTCAAGTGTAATGAACTGAGATGTATTTATTGGCGAATTAGGGTCTGAAACCTCAGAACTCATCTTATATTCTCCATTTTGAGTAACCCAATAATCAGAAAGAGACTCATTTACACCAGAATAATAGTTTATTCTGTCGCCGCATCTATTTATTAATTCCTGTTCATTTATAGTACCTTCACCAAATACATCATTAATTTTTGGTCCGTCTCCTCCTGTACTGTCGACATAGTACATGTTCTTATAATTATTTGACACATAATTTATAAAATCACTATTTGTAAATAAAGTTTCTATATTACTTATATCATATGCCCTGTTCCCTATGACAAGTACCTGCTTTCCAGATGGAAAAGCATGCGCTGTCATAGGGATGCCTAATGCTAATACTACTGACAATACAAGTAATTTTGTCCTCTTCATTTTTTTATTTACCCCCCTCATTAAATTGTCTATATAAATTAATATTTATGGCTCTACGGTCAAGGTGAAAGTAACTGGAGTATTATACCATTTTACCGTTCCCTTAATTTTGTATGTTTGACCGGCACTTATTGTAATATATGGTTTATCCCAGTTAACCACACTTATATTTTTTGTAGTAACTCCATCCTTCATTACAGCTTTTAACGTTGAAGGCAGCGAATATGATCTATTATAGTAATCAGAGGCACTGATCGTCACATTCAATGAATCCTCAGAAATACCGGCAATCATAGGTCTGACATTTGCTTTTAATTCAAATCTATCATCCGTAGCTGCAGACGTTCCTATAAATGTAATAAGGCTTACTCTACTGGTTTCAACACTATCTGTTGAAATATTAGCTGCATCTATATTACTGGTTGTCCATGTAACCGGCACATTTTTTCCTGTTGATGGATCTGTTACATTTTTAGGAAGATTATATGAATTGTCACCTTCCATTATATCAATATCAGGTAATTCCACCAAAGTTCCACCTGCCTGACCTGGATTATCAGGTGTCGTCGGATCTCCCGGGGTTGGATCCTCTGCATTGCCAGTTATAATAATCGCTTTTATATCCTGGTCATAATCCGAAACTCTTCCAGTAAGTTCATACACTCCTGGATATCCAGGATAATCAGTTTTACTATTCATATTCCAGATTATAGGTACCTGCTTTATAGTACCATCACTCATCTTAGCTGGAACATTAGTATAATATACTGATGAATAAAAATCACTAAAATTCTGCAGTTTAAGTTTTATACCCGGTATTGACTCTATTTGAGGAGGAACCGTTACCGTAAGCGTTAATTTTACTTTTTTAGAATAATGATCAACAGTTCCCTGAAATACGTAGACACCGGGTTTATTTCCCTGCTGAACACCATATTCCCAAATAACAGGGATTCTGCTTATCGTTCCATCTGACATTTTTGCACTAACTGTCTCAGGAAGTGAATAATCGCTCTCGCTTTGCGATGTTGCTGTTATATCATCTATTTTTGTAGGAAGTGGTTTTACAATTAATGTCATAGTCACATCCTGATCCATACCATCCACTTTACCATTCAATGTGTATATTCCAGGCTTAGAAGTATTTATCTTGGATACATTCCATGTTACCGGCACCTCTTTTATACTTCCATCACTAGCCGTTACAACTATTGTCGGTCTTAAATTGTATTTATCACCCTGCCATATAGTATCAGTTATACTGTCTGTACTAGACACACTTATTGGTAAATACGCAATATTCTCCTGAGTATTATAATCTATAGAGCCAAGCCCTCCAAGTATTTTTAAATTATCTACTATACTTGATCTTAAAAAGTTTTGAACTGTCTGTGGAATGTAGTCACCTACAAACAATACTGGAGACTTAGTTTTAGGTGCTATTGCTGCCGCAACAAGTGAGTCTGGAAAGTCTTTTGCAGAAGCTACATAAAGTGTACCCGTACTTATCTCATTTTGAAAAGCATTTATCACTCCCGTATTTCTGCTATATACATCGCCATCTCCAATTCTCTTTGCACTATAGAAGCTTCCTATAATACTGCTGCTTATTTCTGAACTTCCACCTATTACATAGGTTTGATCAACTTTAGAATTGCTCTTTAAATATTTTTGAACAACACCAGGTATATAGCTTCTCTCAGTCAATACTATTGGCATTCCTTTAAGTGCTGCAATTGGCGCTATAGACATACCGTCTTGAAATTCATCTCCATTTACCACGGCAATTTCTTTTGATTTTCCAAGTGCATTTGCCACTGCTATACTTGTTTCATATCTATCTGCTCCTCCAATTCTTGTAACTTTTATTCCTCTTGCAGACAATGCATCTTGTATACTCTGTGATACAACCCCTTTTCCTCCTATTATATATACAGTTTTTACCTTAAGTCTTCCAAGTTCAGAGGAAGTATAAGGATTTAATACGTCCCTATTTGTAAGAAGAATAGGTGCATCATACTTCTTGGCCAATGGTGCAGCTGATAGAGCATCCGGAAAGTTATCACCACTTACTATAACAGCATAGTCACTTCCACTTTTCCATCCATCCTCACACACCTTAGCTGCTGTTTCATACCTATCCATACCATCGTATCTTGTTATTACAGGGGATGCATAAACTTTATTTAGGCTAATTACAGATGCTAAAACAACTCCAAGAACTATCGCCGATAATTTCTTGCTCTTCAAAACATATGTAAATTTCCTGCCTTTCATTAGGTAAAAATTCTCCTTTCATTTTTTAAGCTACTCTTATTATCGTAGAACCGTCACTATAATTTAATAACTATGGGAAAATAAAATTACGAGATACATCATAAACCCTTAAATTTAAAATATCTTTTTATCATAAGGCTCTATTTTGACATAAGTTTCGAACATTTTGAGTGCCTGCTCTTCAGTTATTTGCTTGTTCACAAGTTTTCGATGCAAAATATATAAGTTCGCATTCATATCAGGATCTGTTGATTTAGTTTCCTTCATCTTTTCTCTTATCCTGTCCTCCAATGATTTACTATTTATGCCAACTTCATATTGGAGCATTTTCAGCAGTTTTTCAGCTTCTTTTCTTATACCTTTATCTTGAGAAATAACTTTTATTGAACTCAATCCAGATATAATACTATTTATACTTCCTTTACTTATTAGTATTTTTTCATCATTATCCAATCTCTCATCCCACCTTAATATAATACTATCATAATATAGGTTTTATGGATGAAAGATTAACTTATCCTTCAGCCTACACATAAGTTAATCTTAAATTTGCAACCCTATACTATTATTTACTTTATTTTAACAATGTATTTATTTAACTGTCAATTGTATCTAAATAAATTTAAATATAATCCCACTCTATGTAAAAGTTTGTAAAAAGCTTTCCTTTAATATGTTTATTTATTAATTATAGGGACATAATTAATAAAAAATATATTAGGAGGTCAATAAATTGAATAAAGTAATGCTTATAGGGAGACTTACCAGAGATGCTGAATTACTTCAACTCAGAGACAGTAAACGAGGTGCCGTAAAATTTACACTTGCAGTAGATAGAGATTTTAAAAAAAAGGATGGTACTAAAGATGCTGATTTCATAAAAGTCGCCTATTGGAGCGACCATTCTAGTAAATTGTGTCCATATCTTACAAAGGGTAAACTTATAGGAATAAGCGGTAAAATAACGACTGGAAATTATATAAACAAAGATGGAGATAAAAAGTATTTTTCTTTAATTCAAGCTGACAATATAAAGTTTCTGGAAAGCAAAAAAGATTCAAATGCAGTATAGGTAACGGCATAAATATAGAACGTACCTGGATTTGCAAAATTCAGGTATGTTCTCTTATATTCCTCTCAAAAACTTTTCCAATTTACTAAACTCATCAAAATATACTTCTTGAATTCTAAGAACTATATCTTTAGCAATTGTTTCATCGTACATATGAGAAGTTCTATTTCTATCGAGCATCATCTCAATCCATACATCTCCATTAGATATGACATCATGCTTAAAAGCTGATTTTATAGTACTTCTTGGTGCTAAAGCTTCATCTATTATTCCCTGATCTTCTAAATACAACTTCATAACTTTCCAGCTTTGCTCAAAGGTAAACTCAAATCTTTGAATAATACCATCTATTATTATATCATCTGAAATATCTTTTTCTAATGCTTCGCCTAGTCTATTTAATGCATTTGTAAAATCATGTATTCTTTCATTTAATCTTTTCATTATATATGACAATCCCTTCTTTTAATATATTATTTATTAATCCATCTTTGCTAAGTTCATTCATCGATAATATATCAAAACTCAAACAAGTGTCCAACTCATTAACATCCATACTTATCTTTGCCAAAATCAAATTGGTTATATTTTTTCCAAATATGCATAAATCCACATCTGAATTGTATCTGTTATTTCCTCTGGCACGTGATCCAAATAATAAAACTTTTTCAATTTCCACATATTTTTTAAAAATCACTTCCAATTCACTTTTCAATTTATCATCTATCAATTTAATCACCCTCATTAAATTAGTATATTAAAATCACAAATTTCAATTATAAGATATCAAGCATATACTCTGAAAATTCCTTCAAATCGCATAAGTGTTTTTCAATTATTTCTTCAACTATACTCAAGTTTACAGTCTGATAATCATGAACAGCTATATTTCTAAATCCAACCATAGATTTTAAATTTTCAGGATCATTTTTACATTCTTCATTTATTCTCTTTATACATCTTTCTATCACAGATATTTTGTTTAGTATTACATCATTCATATATGTGACCTCTTTTCTTTATACTCTTAAGTATTACTTCTCTCTCCTCATTAAGAACTGCATACTCCTTAAAAGAGTACATTTCAAAGTAAGCTCTCCTTTTATCATCACTACAATATATACATTCACCTTTAGCTATTACCTGAACTTTGAATACAGTAGAGGAACTCTTTAAGTCAATTAAATCAACATCTCTTTTTAATATATCCGCAAGTCTCTAAGCAAGCATAAATACATCATATTCTGTATGTTTAATATCACTAACAAATGCAATATCTATATCACTATCTTCTCTAAAAATTCCATTTACACCTGAACCAAATAAGTATATTATAATTGGTTTTACATTTTCAAGGAGAAATTCAGTTATTTTATTCACTTTATTTTCATCTATATTCATAAAATACCCCCTCACATATATTATTTTACCATAACTCTTTCATATTTAAACATGAAAATAAAACATGCAGCCATAACTGCATGTTTTTATAAACATTTAAAAATATTTTATTTTGCAATTTTAAAATTAGCTATATTTTCCATATTTCTGGCTGTAACCACCTGAACTGTAGCTAAATCCTTCTTCATATCTTCAACTTTCCCTGATAAGTGATTAATATCATTACTTAGTTTATCATGTTCAGCTTTATTGGTATTAGCTTTATCTTCAAGTATTCTCAGTATAACACCATGCTCTTTTTGCTGTGTCTTAATAAGTCCAACATCTACCTTTAAAGTTTCAATATCGCTTTTTAAACCACTAACATCGCTTTTTAAACCACTAACATCGCTTTTTAAACTACTAACATCGCTTTTTAAACTACTAACATTGCTTTTTAAACTACTAACATTGCTTTTTAAACTACTAACATCGCTTTTTAAACTACTAACATCGCTTTTTATGTCGCCTAATTTTTCATCAAGCAGTTCACCTAATGCCTTCAATAATTCTCTATCCATTTTACACCGCCTATGTATTTACTATTTATTAAAATTCTATCATCCAACCAGTAAAAATTCAATATGTAAATTATTACATTTCGATCCGTAAAATGCTTATTTAGAATCATTTAAGTTTTAATACATAAATTTTACAAACTTATGCCATTGAATCAAAATTCTGACCAATATTATAATCTACAGATTGACTCATCATCTGAGTCATTTCCTGACCGACCTGCTCCTGAGCATTTATAGCCATTTTTGCAACTGAGATTCCAACACTGTTCATAAGTGAACTCTGACTCATTGCAACGGATAAAGCTGGTATATCCATAAATATCACTCCTTTCAACGTAAATTAAACTGAAATAGATATAATTTTACCACTATATTTATATTCATTGCCCGAATCATCATAATGATCCCCATACAAACTATAATATACACTGTCCACTATATCATGTGAGGCACTAATAATCTTTTCTGCCTGATATTTATCCAATTCCTTAAGTTCAAGCAATTTTTTCACTGATGACTTTACTAGCATATCCTGATATATAGCATTATTCACAAGACCAACCATCTGACCTTTTATATCATCTCCAAGTTTGTCTAATGGCTTTATAAGATCATTTTCTATTTTATAAGTACTTTTAAGTATGTCATCTATATCAAGTTTTCCCTCAATATGAAAACCGAAAACATCATCCTTTATATTTTTCTTATTAGGATCAAGACTTATATTAAAATTCTTAAGACTAATTGTAATACCCGTTTTATATCCAGTTTCAACATTTATTGTCTTTCCCTTAAAAATACTCTTATCTCCAAAAATATCATTAATTACGCTATTCATATTTTTTATTATTTCATCAGCCTGTTTTTTTATGTCTTGTTTTTCGTCAAGTTCAGTAGTTTTATCATTATATTTAGAAGATAAATCTTTAAGTTTATTTGATAAAGTTTTTAAGGAGTCAACAGCCTTTTTTTCTTCTGTAAGAAAAGACATACCCGCTTGAGTTTCACTCTCAGACTTCCTTGCACTACTTAACTGTGCCCTCATCTTATCTATCATAAGTCTATCAGACATAGAATTATCTTTATTTAAAAGACTTTTCCCCACTTTAGCTATATCTGATGTATTCTTTTTAGTAATTTTATACCCTGATAAAAAACTGCTCTTAAAATTCAATCTGGAAATGTTCATACACAATCCTCCTCTAACTTATGCCAATTTATTAATAGATTTATTTTTAACTTCATTAGATTCGGCATCTTCATTGGCGATATTATCATTTTTTGAAGCATCTTTAAGTTCATTTTTATCTTGACTGCCACTTAATGTATCATTGACACTATGAATAAGTTTTCCGACTTTAGCCTCGAGCCCTAAAGCTCTCCCTTTATATTCAGAAGCTTGCTTTCTTTCAATATCAGCCATCCTGTAATTTCTTATGCCATCATCAATCTCAGCATATGAATTTAATTCTCTTGCTCTTCCAGTTAACCCTTTTTTTATAGAATTAACTTCCCCGACCTGTTTATATACAGAAGACATACTCAAAAATAGACTGTCTTTTGAAATTTCGCTATTCTTGCCCGCATTACTACTTACTTTTGACGTATTAGCTTCACTATTTTTATCACTTGCATCACTAATTTGAATTTGTTCTATTTGACTCTCTATATTTTGGATTTGTTCCTGAAGAGGTTTTATAAGTTCCTGTTTAGTTTTAGCATCCTGTTTACTATTCTTTATGCTTTCTATTTGTTTCTGAACCTGAGACTCCTGTTGTCTTAAAAATTTTATCTGCTGCTCACTGGATTCGTCTCTTTTAAGATATTCAATTCTATTTACAGAATTAGATGAAATCGAATTTATCACAGTATTTCCCTCCAAATAACTATTTACATAATCTATTCATGTTATCGTAAATATTGGAGAAATATTTAGCTAAGTTTATTACTTATAAAGTTGAAAGAAATCATTTATCCTATAAAGATTAAAATGATTCTTCAAGCAAACTCTATTATAATTACCTTAGTAATTTAGTCCCTTTTATCCACTTTTCAGTTTCCTCAATTCCCTGCTCTAGAGTATATTGTGGTTTCCAATCAATTAAACTCTCAGCTTTAGAATAATCACATTTAAGCTTCATTATTTCACTTTGTGGATGAATATGCTTTACATGATTTATTTTAATTCTTTCTCTAGTAATAATTTTTGCTAATTCATTTATTGTAACGTCCCTTCCCGTTCCCGCATTAACTACCTGTCCATTAACCTTATCAGAATACCCAGACATTACAACAAATCTTGCACAATCTTTGACATAAAGAAGATCTCTTGTTTGCTCACCAGATCCATATATATTAATATCTCTGCCATACAATGAATTATTTATAAATATGGCAACAACTCCACCTTCCCCTCCAGTTTTCTGAAAAGGCCCATAGGTATTAAACGGCCTTATTACAACAGTTGGAAGTTTATATGCGTTGTAATATGAAAGAACCATATTCTCGGCAGCAATTTTACTTCCGCCATAGGGTGACACTGGTTTTGTAGGATGAGATTCTGAAATTCCCTTATCTCCTGATATATCATAAACCATACAAGTACTCATAAATACAACTTTACAAGGATACGTGTCTTCTTTAGGATCTAGAACCCAGCTGTTTCCATCCATTCTTCCATTTTTACCAAACATCTGTAACTTGGCTCTTTCAAGTACATTAAAAGTACCTACTGTATCATTAAAAAAAGTAGTTTTGGGATCATCTATACTGTCCTGAACATTTATTGATGCAGCTAAATGATATATTATATCAAATTTATCTTTAAATATCTCATCTAATTTACTTTCATCCCGTATGTCTCCACCTATAAATTTAAAGCCAGGACTATTTTTAAACTCCTCTATATTTTCCATTCTGCCATTAGACAAATTATCAAACACAGTAACCTTATGCCCATCATCTAATAATCTTTTTACGGTCCATCTTCCTATAAAGCCTGCTCCTCCTGTTACGAGCATATTCATAAGCAATCAGCTCCTTAACTAATATCGTGTAAATAAATATTTAATTTTTAAAATTACTATTTATAAAATCCGCTATCCTCTTAGTACCAAATCCGTCTATAAGTTTTTGGCCCACAGCAGATTCCTCTTTTCTCAATGTATAATTGTTACAAAGACAATTTAATTTATCAATAAACACATTTTTACTCAATTTATTATACCATAACAAACTTTCCGATATATTCATATTGCCAAGTTTCCTAGCTACATCAACTTGATTATCCGCTGTTATTACACTAAGTGATGGTACTCCACTGGCCAAAAGTTCATACATGCTGCTTCCTGCCGCAGATACAGCTATATCACATTTTTTCATTATTTCTGCCATATTGGCATTAAAATAGAATTCTATATTAGACTCGTGGATGCTTTCAAAATAGTTGATATTTTGAAAAGAAGGTCCTATAACTACGTGAAAGCTAAAATTCAAATTTTTTATCCATTTCAATAGTATTTTAGTAAAATTAACGATATCTGAGCCACCCATTGTTATCATTATATCTTTAGCCTGCTCATTTATACGCTTTTCTGGTAAATTTCTAAACTCTTCTCTTATCATAAGATATTTTAATCCAAGTAATTTATACTTTTGACGGTAATTAAATCCTCTTGCATTTATATTCTGATTTATAAGCAGATCTACAGGATAATCAAAAGAATTTATATCGTCTATATAAACTGTATGTTTTACTATATTCTTAGTTTGTATAAAATATCTTTCATTCACATCATAACTGTCTGTTATAAGCAATTCTGTATTTACATTAGACAATACCTCTAAAATACTTTCTTTAAATGTAAATACCTTGAATTTATTCTCCTGTATTTTAATTATTCCACCTTTATTATCTATAGTATCCTTACATAAATAATAAACCTTATTCTTTAAAGATAATTCTTTTGCCAGTACAAGGGTTCTCATAATATGACCCATTCCTACTTTACTTCCACCTTCCGCCCTAATAGCTATATTCAAAATGAACACCTTCTCCTTACATCCTGCACAACAATAATTTTACACAAGTCCTTCATTTAATAATAAATTCCTTATTTTCTTCTTCGTTATAGGCATAATATCAGACGAATTATAACTTCCTACTTCAGCCCTATTTTTTACCTGATAATATTTATTTAGTTCACCAACATAAGTGTTAGGTATAACTGCATACATATTTCCAAGATCATAGGCAATTTCTGATTCTTCATAAGTCATAAGTTCTTCAAACTTTCTCTCCCCTGCCCTTAATCCTATATTTTTTATTTTTACACTATTTATATCAATGTCAAATTTTCTGCAGGTTTCTTCTATAATGACCTCAGTTAAATCAATTAATCTTATAACAGGCATTTTTAATACAAAAGCCTCTCCACCATGAGATTTTTCAGCTGCACCCATTATAAGAGAAACAGACTGGAAAAGTGTCATCATAAATCTTGTCATATCTTTATCTGTAACAGTTACACATCTTTTTTCAAGTATTTGTTTCTTGAATAATGGAATAACCGATCCACGAGAACCCATCACATTTCCAAACCTGACAGCAACAAATCTTGTTCTGGCATTTCCTTTGCTAAAATTAGCTGCCTGTACTAATTTTTCAGCTAAAAGTTTTGTAGCCCCATAGGTATTAGTAGGATTTATAGCTTTATCAGAACTGGTAAAAAGGACACTATCTACATTATTATATACAGCTGCCTTTATGACATTTTCCATACCCTGTATATTTGTTTTAATAGCTTCTTCCGGATTATATTCACAGGAAGGTACATGTTTCATAGCAGCCAGATTAAATACTACATCAACATCATTCATAGCCCTTTCCACTCTATCGTAATCCCTTACATCTCCTATTAGATATCTAAAAGTTTTATTATCATTAATTTCTTTATCCATAATGAACTGTTTATATTCATCTCTGCTAAAAATCCTTATAACATTAGGTTTTTCATCAATTAACTTTTTTACAAGACCTCTTCCTATAGTTCCCGTTCCACCTATTATAAGAATATTTTTATCTGTATAGTATCCCATATTATGTACCCTTCCTTTGTTTCAAAACTAAATTAAGTATAATACAATATTCGTGTATTATACTTAATAGTTTAACAATAAACCTCTACTATGTTCTTTTCCCTATTACATATATCAACATTAACTTCATCTTTTCAAGTCACAGTTACCTTATTAAATCCCAATTTAAAGGAGTTCCTTTTAATATATCTCTATTAGCCTTTTTACCAATAACATCATTATAGTATCTAGTATGCATACCAAAACCTGGTCTTATAGAACGTATATTGTCTTCAGTAAACATTTCTCCCTCTTTGACATCTTTAACTATAAATAGTGAACGTGAAAACTCCCTGCTCTTTTTCATTTTTTCTGTTAATTCATAGGAGACCTGTCCTAAAGCCTTTTCTGTTTCCCTTATAGATTTAACCATAGCTTTAAATTCATCAGGTTCCAGTGAAAAAGCTGCATCAGGTCCTCCGTCTGCCCTGCATAGTGTAAAATGCTTCTCAACTATTTTTGCCCCGAGTGCTACTGCTGCTATAGGAACTGAAATACCTAAAGTATGATCTGACAAACCAGTTATTGCATCAAAATTTTCTGACAAATTAGGTATTGTTCTTAGATTTACATCTTCAAGTGGTGAAGGATAGGCACTTGTACATTTTAAAATTGCTATTTCACTGTTCCCCATTCCTTTACAAGCATTTACTGCTTCTTCTATATCACTTAAAGTAGCTATTCCTGTAGCCAAAATTACAGGTTTTCCTTTAGATGCTATGTACTCAATTAATGGAATATCTGTTATCTCAAAAGAAGCAACTTTGTATGCAGGTACATTCATATTTTCAAGAAAATCTACTGCTGTTTTATCAAATGGAGATGAAAAACAAACAAGTCCTTCTTCCTCCGCTATTTTTTTTAGTTTAGGCTGCCACTCCCATGGTGTATATGCTTCTTTATAAAGATCGTGGAGTGTTCTACCATCCCACAAAGTTCCCTGCTTTATCTGAAAATACTCATTATTACAATCTATAGTAATTGTATCTGCTGTATAAGTCTGCAGTTTAACTGCATCTGCACCAGCTTTTTTTGCTTCTTTTATAAGTTTTACTGCATTATCGAAATTTCCATTATGATTTCCTGAAATTTCTGCAACAATGAATGCAGGATTATTTTTACTAACTATTTTTTTATCGATTTTTAGCTTTACTAACACTATATCACAACCTTATTTTAAAGTAATTTATAATACTCATAAAAGTTATCATGAATTTTTGCATTATATTTTAACTTTTCAAAAACCCTTTGAGATATATAATTATCCAATTTTACGTAACCAACTAATTTATTAACATCAACTTTACTATTACCTACATTTTTTTCCAATAAATTAAGCATTTCAATTGCTAGATGTTTTCCTCTATACTTTTTATCAATGCTGTAACTAATAACAGCAGTTTTATTTTCTATTTCAATTCTTACTTGACCTAATGAAACATTTTTAGAACATAATATAAAGATAGAACACCTATCAAAATTCATCATTTTATTAAACCATTTTACATGATTCTCATATAATATTCCTTTTTGATTAAAAGAATTTTGCCTTACTATCTTATCATTTGCCCAATTAAATAATAAATCACAGTCCTCTAAAACTGCTTTTCTTAAATACAAATTCATTTTTATCACCATTTATCTATACTTCTTTTTGTGATATATCTTCGTTTATTTTTAAAAGTTTCGGATATTTTTTATATAAATTTAATATGTCATTCATATCAAATTGATTTCCTTTTTTAAAATATAACTTATCATAAATACTACTAATTAATTGAAAATCTTCTATTGTATCCAATGTCCATCTAAAACTAGAATAATCTATATCATTTTTATATTGTGCTAACCTGAAAATTCTAGAATTACCCCATATATAAGGCGTAACATGCTCTTTATCCCTTAAATTTTCCGCTTCATTAAAAGCTTTTTCTAATGCTTTAAAACTAAATACCTCTGTATCCAATCCTCTAGGATATGTCCTATCTATGGTATTACTTACATAGTCATATTTAGCATTATTATCTAAATAATATTGTATGATTTTTTCAGTAATTTCACTGTCGATAAGCGGACAGTCACTGGTAACTCTTACAACAACATCTGCATTATTTTCTTTAGCGGCATAATAATATCTGGATAGTACATTCTCTTCCGATCCCCTAAAATAAGTAATATTCAATTTTTTTGCTTCTTCAACTATAGCATTATCTTTTTCAAGTTTTGTAGTTGCAATCACTATTTTATCTATATTTTCTACCCTTTTCAATCTATCTACATCATGTTCTAAAACTATCTTACCACAAACTTTTTTAAGGACTTTCTCCGGTAATCTTGTAGATCCTGTTCTTGCCTGCATTATGCACACTACATTAAAATTATCAATAGCCATCAAAATCTTTTACTTCCCTTCCAGTTAGATAATTTGATATAGGTAGTTCCCTTTATCTCTGCTCCACTACTGCAATTCATAAATCTAACTTGTGGATTTTCTTCTATCTTTCTTTCTATAGAATATTTAAAATTTATATATTCCCATCTCGTATTTAAAAATTTCCCATCTACACCTTTGACTTTTTTGTATAATTTTGAATTATCTTCTACTACATCTTCCACATTATAAATCTCTTTGTAACTGCTTGTGTGTGTTCTATTATCTAAAAAAGCAAGATCCTGTCCTACGAGAACTATCTCTTTTGCACCACCTTTTACAGCTATATCAATTAATGACACAGAAACGGTCTTAGCCGTATTTATAATAATATCATTATATTTATTTTCTTCATTAAAAAAAATATATTTAGGTCCATTATAGTTTGCCACCACCCACCTAGAAGCCGTACATAAAAAACAAAGCGGCACATTCAAATTATTATATCCCACAAACTGTTTTTTTACTATCTCACCACAGTCAGTTATACATATCATATTCGGGGTGATTCCACTCTCAATAAGAGTTTTTAAAGCACTTCCGGCACAAAATATTTTCACATGTCCATTTAAAGACTGCAATTCTTTGAGATTCAAATCCAGCGACGGACCTGATAAAACTATAATAATGGACTCTCCTCTAAAAATATAATCACTATAAAATTTTCTCATTGAAAATGAGTCTTCCTTTAAATTATTGATATAATTTAACTTCATTATATCTTTTAATTCATGTATTTTATTTTTCGAAACAACAAAGTTTTGAAATATGATCTTAATATTTTGGTATTTATCTGGTAATACCTTCAAGCACGGTGAATACACTAAAATATCATTGACATCTTTTAATTCTGCTAGCTTTTTTATATTTTCAATTCCTACATTTAATTTTAACCGTCTGTCTTTTACTATTTCTTTATAGCATCCAAGTTTTTTACCTATATCAAATATTTCTGTGTCCACATCAAATACATATAACTTTGAATCAATCGGCATATCTAATAATATTTCTTTTATATGATATCCTAGTCCAAGTCCATATACTATAACTTCATCTTTATTATTAAAAGTTTCTATATTCTCATCCGCAAATTTTTTAGCTTCCCTCTCAGGGTAAAATTTACTATGAAGATATAAATTTGCCACCTTAATAATTGGTTTATTATCTTTGCTATACTCAATTCTTATATTTCTATTTTTCATTGCATTAAACACTTTCCTTAACAATTTCATGTATATCATCAAGAATAGGTATTACTTCATACTCAAACAGATCCCCTACTAATATATAATCCTCATTTTCTATGGCTTCCGCAACTTCTTTAAGCTTCTGATTAAATTCATCTAGTTCAATTTCTTTTTTGTAAAGATCCTTAGTAAGAACAACTGCCTGTGCCGTCCACTGCATTCCATCAATTATAAGAGGCATCAATTTAAGTGCTTCGTTTTCCTTTCCTCCCTGGAATTTATCAACGGCAGAATTTATACCACTTTTTAAATTATACATATAACTGCATAAAGTATTTAAAAGTTCTATTTTATCATTATTCAATCAACTCACCCCATTAGTTCAATTCGAAAATCACTTCATCCAGAAGTACAATAGTAACATCTATAGCCTTTACCATACTAGAATAAAGCAATTTGTATTTATTAGATATCTTAATCCCCTTTTTATTATCAGTATCATTAGAATTCAAAATAAATTCCTTCTTATACATTACATCCAATACTATTGGTGATAATAGATTATTTATTAGAACAAACTCATCAACATTTTTATGAATAAATTTATCTAGTTTATCTAGCTTATTCATAACTTTTGTAATCTTAACCTTTTTATTTTTTATATAATAAAGCGAAAAATCCTCAATAACTTTTTTGTTTTTTTCTATGTATATCTTTATATCTCCAAGACTATCCCTATTTTTTTGAATATTTTCTTTAATATCCCGAACATTAAATACATCTTTAACTGAAGCAAACATATTTCCTATTTTATTTGACTTATCAAAATTTTTATTTCTATAAAGTGAGCTAGAATCTTTTAATAACATTACTTTTGTACCAATTATATTTGCACCACCTTCAGTACTGTTTATAAAATTAATGTCTGAATTCATCTTTATAAACTGTTCAAGATTCTGTTTAAAAAGATCAAACACACTATCTGTCTTAACTTTTCCTCCAAAAACATCATCAACAAAAAAATAATCCCTTCCATCCAATTTTTTTTCTTCATCTCCAAAACTTGCAGAACTAGCATGAAATTTATCATCTGTATATGCTAAATCCTGACCGATGAATATAATATTTTTACATCCTAAATAAGCTGCAAAAGAAGTACATACATGTGCTACCGATCCTCCCTGATACAATGAGTCTACTTTTTTACAAATAGCTTTAGAAAAACTAGCTTCATGTAAAAATAGTATTTTAGGTCCTTTATAACTTTCTATTACTTTGTAACTGGAGGATTCATGAAATACAATTGGTATATTTATATCACTACAATTTTTTATAAATTCATAGTTAATATCAAGAGCATCCAAAAGACAGATAAAATCAGGTATTATATTCTTCTTTAATAGTCCCTCTAAATTTCTCAATCCACATATTATTATAAAATTCTTTTGAATTTTATATAGATAATCTATATTTTTTTCAAGAGAAGGACCAGCCGACACAATTATAGCCGATTTTCCATTAAATTTATTTTTGAAATTATTTACAGGAAGTGATTCTGCAATGCGTGGAATATTTTTAACCTGTGAATAAAAAAGGGCATTTGAAATCGCCTTAGTAGTATTAAATTCTATAATCAAATTATTTTTTATAGTCTTAACACAACCAAATATATTAGAGTATTCTTCAAAAAAGCACCTGTCATAAGATGGATATACAGCCATTACAATATTATATAATTTTTCGAAATCAATAAACCCATTTAGAATATCTTTTATGTCACTGTCAACATTAATTAAATAAATCCTTTCATTATCAATAAAATTTTTATTTTTATTTTCTAAAAATAGTTTTATTATCTCTAATCTGGGTTCTATAATTAAAAGCATATTTTCACCTCTGAGCATTTCAGATAACTTTTCCAGATATTCTCCTGAACCCAGTCCAAAAATAATTATAAAACTTTTATCATCCATAGATTTTATTTGAGACACAATATTATCTATATCTCTGCCAACATTATATTTACTTCCTAAATAAATTGGCTTTCCATCTTTAATCATTTTTATAATGATTTTATTATCTTTACTCGTCTCAAGTAAAAACTTCTCACTATTATTACAATCTGGATTGTATTCTTTTGCAAAATTTAATGTTCTGCTAGTTATATAGTTCATATATTTTCTCCTAAATACTATAAAATAAAGAGCAGACAAGCTGCTCTTTATTTTTATGAATATGATTATCTTAACAACTGAAGTACCTGCTGTGGCTGCTGATTTGCCTGAGCAAGCATAGCCTGAGCTGCCTGGGATAAAATATTTTCCTTTGAATAATCTGACATTTCTGATGCCATATCAACATCTCTAATTCTTGACTCTGCTGTAGTCAAGTTTTCTGATGCAACTCCTAAATTGTTTATTGTATGTTCAAGCCTGTTTTGATAAGCACCAAGATGAGCTCTTTCTCCTGATACTGAATTTATAGCATTATCTATAGTAGTAATCATAGCACTTATTTCTGATGCTTTCTTTCCACTTATTACAACCTTGCTTGAATCTACACTCAAAGCTTTAGCATTCATAGTTGCTACTGTAAGTGTAATAACCTGGTTTGAGTTAGCTCCAATCTGGAATACCATACCCTTTGCAGAACCAGTTAAAAGATTTTTAGTATTAAACTGGGTAGTACTTGCTATTCTGTTTATTTCGTTTTGAAGCTGTGTAACTTCCTTTTGAATTTGACCCCTATCAACTGTTACATTAGTATCATTTGCCGCCTGTACAGTAAGTTGTCTCATTCTTTGAAGGATTGCACTCGTTTCATTTAAAGCACCTTCAGCTGTTTGAATAAGTGATATTCCATCTTGTGAATTAGTAGATGCCTGATTAAGACCATTTATCTGACCTCTCATTTTTTCGGATATTGCTAGTCCTGCTGCATCATCTGATGCACTATTAATCCTAAGACCAGAAGACAATTTCTGCATTGCCTTCGATGCATTATTTGAATTGATATTCATGTTTCTTAAAGCATTGTTTGCCATTAAATTGTGGTTAATTATCATAATATTTTCCTCCTTGATTTTAAAACTGGACATCCTTGTCCAAATTTTGATGTATATTTATTAACTTTACATATATTTTATCGTAACATTATTTCAAATCTTTATACTCTTTTATATTTTTTTACTAAAAATTTTTGGTGAGTTTCCTAAGCGTGAATAGGCATTGGCAGCTGTTTTATTCCTTGATACATCGTTAAGTTTTGTTCTTATCATATGAAGCTCATCTTTTATGAGTTTATCTGCCTTATATTCAATCTTTTCTATATTTAATCTGTTATATATATTCCTGACTTCTTCTTTTTTATCTGTCATTGATATAATTTTATTAACTAAAACCTGCCTGCATTTTATCTTATCTTCTACAGAATCAATTTTTTTATTTTCTATTAATTCTATAATATCACCTGTACAAATTTTATATTGGATTAAAATATCCTCAAGCTCTTTGTCCATATTTAATTCCCCCAATAAAATACCTGTCTAACTACTGAAAAAAGAAGATAAAGCAGACTGCTGTGCATTCAACTGCTCCATAGCTGTCTCCAGTTGTGTAAACTGATTGTAATACTTAGTTTGATCATCATTCATCCTTGTCGTTAGATCATTTATAATTATCTGCTGCTGATATATTTGATCTGGAAGTGTTCCAGAACCACCTCCACCATATATACTATAATCCTCCTGCACATTGGCATACTTTGTAAGTATAGAATTATTGTAACTGCTTCCAACTATTCCAACATTATTATTAAAAGTGTCACTTATTCTTTCAAATATACCCGATTGTTTAAATTTATCCGTTGCATCTGTACTGTCAGATGTAGTTGTAAAAAGTTTCATGACTTCATCTAAATGATTGGTAATAGCATCTGTAAACTTTGTTTCATCCGTTATACTGATTTTACCACCTTGAGTATAATCTGAAGACGTACTAATTCCTATGGCATTTGATCCAATATCTCCAAAGTAGAGGGTTGATGCTTTATTTCCATCGGCATCTTCAACCGGAGTATAAAATGCATTAGTCAAATCGTTTAGAAGATTTTGTAGGTTATCATCATTTCTTAAAATACCTTGTTTGGCTTTAGTTTCCCAATTGGTTATATCCGTATCACTCATAGTGCTTTTTTGGGTATCCGTAAGTGGTTTGTAATCATAATCCTTTTTTTCATTCAACTTATCTTGTATTTCACCTATTACATTGTTATATTTATCTATAAAACTTGTAATAATATCTTTTATTTTAGAAGTATCCTGACTAATTGATACACTTACAGGAATGTCACTTGTTGTAAAGCTATCATCCGGAACAGATTTTCCAACATTATCAGAGGATATGTAGTCCATTGTAGAATTTACATCAGACAATGTATATTGAACTCCATTAGCAACAAAATTGTTTGAACTGTTTTCTCCGACTATATAACTGCTTGAATCTGGTTCTTTTATAGCAAACAGCGCATCCTGCTCACCTATTCCAGATACTCCGCTTGCAGAATCTACATTTATATTAAATTTGGAAAGAAGATCTTTTGCTGTTGTATCTGTATCTGACACATTTCCAATTTTCAAACTCGACGATGCTCCTGTGTCCGCCGTCTGAATTGAAAATGTTCCTGTGAGGTCATTTAATTTAGCCGTTACCGCCCCGTTAGTCTGAGTTTTTATTGCAGATGCCAGATCATTAATAGTAGATGAATCTGTTATATTAAGATCAATCTGAACGGGATCTTTTCCGTCATATGATAATTTTAATGAATACTTTCCAGTGCTTAACCCTAGATCAGTTAACTTTGTTGAGTTAGATGCATCTTTATTATCTGATGTTTTAACCTTTGATGTTCCTTCTATTGAAGATGCCGCAGCAAGCTGCTTTACTAGGATCTTGTAATTTCCTGCTGCTGCCGTAGAATTAGCTTTGGCATCTACAACCATAGTATCGGTACTAACTGCTGCCATATTATCATAATTATTTGAGGACAACAAACAATTGGCTGAATTAGTTATATCAAAATATGAATTCTGTAAATCCTTTATATCACTTATAATACTTTGATAAGCTTCTTGTTTCCATTGTATCAGCTGCTGCTGCTGCTTTGCCGAATCAACTTTAGTCTGATCTGATGTAAGCATCTTTTTAACCATTGCATCTATATCCAGTCCTGTATTGAGTCCCGTTATTCTGAGCATATTTCCTCCACCAGATCCAGTTCCAATTGTACTACTAGTACTGCTTGTACTACTTGACATAGTTATCTCCTCCTAACCTATTTATTTTTTTTAGAAATTTTATATGCCTCACTCCACATATCTCTTACATTTTCTATAAAAGGTATGACTTCATCCATTATTTTTTCATCCTTTTTCATATTAGCATCCATGAGCCTTCTCACTATAAAGTCATATAGACTCATAAGCTGCTTTCCCCAATTGGATGCCTTAGAAATATCTAAGGAAGCCATAAGCTCATAAAATATATTTTCGGTCTTAATTATATTTTCATGGGCCCTTTTTATATCATTATCGATTATGGCCTGTCTCCCTATTTTAGAAAATTTAACTGCACCATCCACAAGCATAAGTAAAAGCTGTTCTTTTGAAGCATAATTTACACTGTTAGATTTATAAACATTATATGCATTTTGAGAATACATAAAATCAACTCCTGTATATCATTTATTTTTTTACATCCAAGATATTTCCTCTAAAATCGGTCTTGAGTTCAGTATCCTTATCTTCTTTATAAGCTGGCACATTTAAATCATCTGTCTTAACAGCTGAAACTAAAATAATTTTTTTCTTTTTTGTGTCATCTTTATTTTGATATTTTTTCAGTTCTCCGTAAAAATCCTGTGGATTACTTTCTTTTTTGTTTTTAGCATCCTTATTTATTACAACTCCAGATTTAATATGAACTTTTCCAGTACTCGTAGTCTTTTGTATTCTTTCACGCAGTTCGCGATCAACCTTGTCAAGTCTAAAATCCATAAAAACACCTCCGGGATACTAATAAATTTTGTTTTTATATAGCCTTTCACACCTTTTTATCTACAAACATGCCTGCCATCTCACAAAACTTATCAACCATATCTATTATGCTCTTTGGCGGAAGTTCTTTAATAACGTCCTCAGTATTGTCATCAATTACTTTAACCACTATATCTTTAAATTTTCCGTAGACTTCGTATTTTAAATGAGTTGATTTATCCTCAAGCAATTTGTTAAACTTGTCCAACGCCCTTTTTATATCCGTTTCTGAAACTCTTTTATTACTTGACTTGACATTATTCTCCGCCTTTTCACAAGAAGCAATAACCTTAGCTGTAGTTTTATCACTATTAAAAATCTCTGCCTTCTGTCTTCCCTGACTTACAACATTAACTTCCATGCTAACACCTCATTTTTAATTATATATCTCTTTTATCTATCTTCTTTAATAAAGAAATATCCGATGAAACTGCACTCTTATTTTCAGATTCAATTTCCTTATAAAGTTCCTTTCTCAAGATCGTTATATCCTTTGGTGCAGATATGGAAAGTTTTACCGATCCATCGTCTATTTTCGTGACTGTAATTTCCACATCTTCACCTATCAAAATCGATTGTCCCTTTTTTCTGCTTATAACTAACACAATACTTCAGCTCCCTTCAGTGTATTAAAGGTTTAGGCTAGAATTTAAAAATTCTCTACTACCTGACAATAGGATATTTTATTAAATAATCTGGATTATCCAATATTATTTGTTCCCCCAAACACTTTTTTATATTTATGATTATAGGAGCTTTTAGATTTATTGTAATACCTTCTACTTTTGAATTTAATGTAACTGTTGTCAGTACTACAACTTCATTTTTATTCTCAATTTTTAATTCTTTCATCTTTTTGTCATCAAGTTCAAATTCATAATCCTTCACGATATAAAAAGGGGATATAACAATTAATCCTATACTTTTGTCTTCTACAGAATGGAGTACACTAAAATCTTCATTTCCCTCCACTTTAAAAAGTATAAATTTCTTTAATTTTTCAAACCCTGGAATACCTTTTTTAAAATAAATAATTTCATCTTCTTTATAATCCACTACTCCATGATATTTTGTTCTTAATTTCATAATTTTACCATTCCTTTAACTATGATAAATAATCCATAAGTGTTGGTTGAATTATCTTAGCACTTGTCTGGAGAGATGCAAGGTATACTGTCTGAGCAGTAGCATACTGCATAATTACCTTAGTCATGTCTACTTTTTGGGTTTTTGAAAGTATATCAGTCATATCTGTACTAAAATCTGAATTTTGTGTTTGTGCAGCAGTCATTCTATTTTCTGTAGAACCAACATTTGAACGTACCTTCAGAATTTGTGTTATAGCTTTATCAAGATCATTTAAATCATCTCCTGAAATTGCCTTTTGTGCAGCATCAGAATTTAATGCACCTGTGTCATCCTTTCCATCAAGATTATTCACTATCCTTTTAAACAAATCTATTATATTATCTGTAGATCCACTTCCATAATTTATGACATCAGATGCTGAAACATTGTACTGTACTAAAACTCCTTGTGATATTTCCGTTTGCCTTTTAGAATCTATCTGACTTAACTCTATATTCGGAATCTCTTTTGAAGCTGCAGATGTAAGATCGCTCGTAACCGTGGAATTCTTTAAGAAAACTGTATCATTAGTTAATGTGTCGAATCTTATCTTACCATCTGAAGTCTTCTGTGCCAGTACTTTCCCTTTCAAATCAGAATTAGCTGAAATTTTATTATTTATATCTTTTACAACATCATCTACATCTGCACCACTAGCAAATGAAGACAATGTTATCTTTGAATCTTCAGTTGCACCATTTACATTAAATACAATGCCCTTGCCTGACCAGTTGGATGCAGTAAATCCATCTGACACAACCGGTGGCAAATCCTTAATCGTTTGGTTGTCACTTGAATTATAAGAAAGGACAGTATTCTTTACAAGTGAAAAGGTATAAGTGTCATTTACCTTGGTATTCAAATTCGGACTAAACTTTAAATCCAATCCATCTATCTTAACATAGTTTGTTGAAACAAATGTTGGAGTAATACTTGTCCATGTTTTCCCTCCATCAGTAGATTTGACGCAATTTACACCTTCTATATTGCCATTTCCCTTTGCATCAATAGATGACACTCCTATTTCATACATAGTATCTGAAGCTTCCGTAGAATCCCCCGAGATAGTTACATCACTTCCGTCTGGATTAGATTTAGTCGTAATATACTCACTTTGGGCTCCTGTAGGTTTTGAAGACCCTTTAGTACCTCCAAAAATAAACTCCCCCTGTGAATTTGAATTAAGTATTCCAGATAAACTGCTTATATACTGATTTATCTCGTCCTTAATTTTTGAAAGATCATCAGATTTTAGCACTCCGTTGCCAGCTTTAACTAAGTCATCTCTTATTTTAGAATATATATCTCCTATTTGACTAAGCGCGGTATCTGTAGACTGCATCCAATTACTAGTATTAGTTATATTTTTGCCATACTGTGTATTTGCATTTATAGATGACTGCATCTGCATAGTTATAGATACATCAAAAGGTGCATCTGATGGTCTTGAAAAATTATTCTGCGTTGTTATCTGCTGCTGAATATTCTTAAGATTATTCAAATTGGCCTGCATATCATTTAAATAATTGTCAGAAATCATCTTATTTGTGATTCTCATTTAAATTCCTCCCTATTTCTTAAGTCCATTTATAACAACATTAAGAAGTTCATCAACTGTTGCTATGATCTTTCCATTTGCCTGATAACAATGTTGAAATTGCACCAAATTTGCCATTTCTTCATCTAATGAAACTCCTGATATAGAATTTCTGACTTCTAAGGCACTATTCAGTATATTTGTGTTGCTTGTTATATTGTCTTTTATGCCTAACTCATCCGAGCCTATCGTTGAAACAATTTTCCTGAAATTAGTATCAAATGTCATATCTGTTGTATTTCCTTTTATCGTATAAATAGGTGCTGATCCTATTGTCGAATCTTCTTCAAATATATTATTACTTAAAAATGCAGCTTTATCTGTTGTATTTTCTATAGAAGTTATACCTATTCTTTGATCCCGGAGCATTTCGATTGCTACAGCCCTCGTTCCATCATTTTCTGCACTAATTCTATTTCCGTCAGAATCATATTGTGCTGCCGACTTTATCAAATTAGGGTTATCTAATATTGCTTCATTTATCGTTATATTGGCAGCAGTTATTCCCTTTTCAGCATCACTGACACTCGATGCATCTGTGTAATTTGACTCCATTAGTGAATTTACAAAAAAATTATTAATGTTTGTACTTGTGTCAGCTAAAGCATCCGGGCTCTGACTTATTATGGCATTCACAGCAAATGCAAGAGCTTTTGCTTCCTGATCCAATTGACTCTGGTATTTATCTATATACTGCTGTGCCTGTACATATCCATTCATATCCCCAGACGGCGGCTGAAAAATAGCCAGATCCTCAAATTTAACCGATGCACTTCCATCTGATGCTATGGTTCCTTGAACAATACCCTGCGATTTAACCGATTTATCAACCTTTAAAGCAGTACCAGACGAATCGGCCCATATTACTCTTGCTGTATTTAATTGTTTATATTTGTCTTCTGTGCTAACATAATCATCATCACCGGGTTTACCTGTATCCTCAATGTCTACAGTTATTGTTACCTTATTGCTTTCAGAAGACTTATCTCCATTTTTATAATAAGTGACAGTATATTTTCCAGCTTCTCCTGCCTGCTGCCCATCAGCAGGCTTAATATCATTTATATAAGAAAATCTATACCCACCATCCGGATCACTTGAATCAACAAGATTTATACTTGTTCCATCAGCCGATAGCGGGGGAATACCATTATTATTAGTTACTTCACTGCTATCGCTTTCATTTGATGTAGTTAAATCTATACCTTCATTTTTTCTGCTTACTATATTTATTCCAAATTGAGAACTTAAATTATCTATCAAATTGTCCCTTTGATCCATTAAATCATTAGGCGTCTGTCCTGATGATTCAAGTTTCTCTATTTGTTGGTTTAACGAATTTATTTTATCAAGTACACTATTAACATTTGTAATCAAAGTTTCCTGTATCTTATCTTGTGCATCTTCCTTCAATTGGGCAAGTTTATTAGACATCTCATTTAAATTATCAGTAAGGGCACGTGCTGCTTTTGCAACCCCGGACTTAGAATCATATTCTCCTCCATGCGTACCTAGGGTATTCCATGCATCAAAAAACTGGCCAAGTAAATACGAAAATCCAGACTTATCATCAGTTGGTTCATTTATTATATCCTCAACCTGACTTAAAAACGTACTGGCTGCACTATATTTTTCAACTGTACTGTTGCTAGATCTTACAGAATAATCATTAAAAGAATCCCTTATTCTATTTATGTCAACTACATCAACACCCGTTCCCATTTGTCCTGGATACGCTGTAGCAGGCCTTGATGCTTGAAATTCGGCCCTCTGCCTTGTATATCCGGAAGTATTTGCATTAGCTATATTATGTGAAGTTACATTTATTGCATCCTGCTGGGCAAATAACCCGCTTTTTCCTACATCTAAAATTCCAAATAACCCTGCCATACTCTATTTACGCCTCCCATATGAATTGTAAGTTCTTGGCTTCCTATTAGGATTCAGTACATTTAACATTTGTGTAGTATAATTGAGTCCCTGTCTTATTAGTACTTCATTTGTATCTTTCTGCAAATTTAACTTATGAATTAAATTTTGTATGTTTTCAAAGTTTTCTTTTAAAACTTCATTATCAGATTCTAAAATCAAAGCAGTCATTGACTTTCCATTTACAAGCTTTCTTCTCTCAACTTCGCACTTTGCAACACTTCTCGCACAATTCTCTATCTTCTCCCTAACCGCATCTAGTGCAAAAACATTCTTTTTTGTTATATAATTAAACTGCTCACAGAGTGATTTAAAAAGTTCATCTAATGCACTGTATTCTTCAAGCATTATAGAGTTCAATTGTTCCAAATACATATTCTACCTCCACATTTAAAGTTTACGTGATTTTGCTTCCTTTATGCCCTGCATCATCTTCTGTGCAATTTTACGTGAATCTGGTCTATATGTTCCATTTTCTATCTTATCCTTAAGTTCTTTTATCTTATCTGTATTATCAACATACTTATCATCAAGTGAATAGGTGCTCAAGTTTTTTCCCAAACGTGATATTTGTATACTGTCATTTTGTTTAGCATCCTGTTTTTTGTCAACATTTCTTTTATTTACATTATACAAATTTACAATATTACTTGAACTAATTCCATTTACTTTCATACATATATACACTCCTAACCTATACTTTGAAAACTTTATATTAAGCTGTTACTATTAATATTATCGATTATACATTAGCAATATTTATACCCCTAAAATTGCTATTTTTACCTCAATGTACCCGATTTTTACTACTTTAATATATGTATAAATCTGTTTTAATTTTATAATAAAAAACAACCGAAATTGTAATTTTCGGCCGTTTATTTACCAAGAGATTTAATTCTCTCTTCTCCTGTAACAATACCTGAAATTCTAACTCCAAAATTTTCATCAACAACTACAACTTCGCCGTAGGCTACCTTTTTGCCATTAACTAAAATTTCAACAGGTTCCTCTGCCAGCTTATCAAGTTCTATCAATGACCCTGTTCCAAAGTTTAAAATATCCTTAATACTCTTTTTGGCTCTTCCAAGTACTACAGAAATTTCAAGTGGCACATCTAGTATAAGATCTATATTTTGAGGAACTGTTTCCCTATGCGAAGTATTATCTAAAGGTTGAAATGCTGCCTCACGTACTTCAACTTTTGGCTGCATCTTCTCACTACTTTGAGTTTGAGATTGTACTCCGCTTGACGCCGGCATTACAGGAGTCTCAATTGATTTTGGACTTAAATTAATATCTTGAGGTATCGAATCTTTATTTTCTGCCTTTGGCTGCTGCTCTTGCTTTACTTCAGCCTTAGCTTGAGCACTTTTATCAATGCTGCCAGCTTCAACAGGTCCCTCTTCACCCATCATTATAGATATTATTTTCTTTGCAGTACCCATTGGCAGTAACTGCATTATGTGACTATCAACTAAGTCACCTATATTAAGTGAAAACGAAACTTTTACAATTTGCTCATCATCAGATATTCCCTCTGCTAATGGTTCCGTTAAATTGTTCCATATTTTAGAGGAAGGAGGGGATATATTTACTTCTCTCATAAACATCGTAGCCATCGAAGTTGCCGCTGAACCTATCATTTGATTCATAGCTTCAGATACAGCGCTAAGTTCTATTTCTGATAATTCATCAATATCGTCAGCTACTTTTCCATCTCCACCCATCATAAGGTTAGAAATTACTGCTGCATCTCTAACATCCATTACAAGCAGATTCTCACCTACTATTCCACTTGTATATTTGACTTCAAGTGCAACATTTGGAGTATGAAATCCTCCTTTCAATTCATTTAACGTAGTAGCACTTACTACAGGAGTTGTTATATTTACCTGCTGATTTATTATTGTAGAAAGTGCAGTCGATGCAGATCCCATGGATATATTTCCAATTTCTCCCAAAAGATCCCTTTCCATATCAGTTATTTCCTCTGTACTTCCACTTTGAGTATCTTTAGACTGTTTTTCACTACTATTATCTTCTGATATATTTTTTTCATCCTTAGTTGTTTTCGCTTCTTCTGAATTATTATCCTTTTCTTTTGATACAGGCTGTGTGTCTCCTCCTCCATTCAAAAGTGCATCTATTTCTTCCTGTGAAAGAAACCCATTACTCATAATTTTCCACATCCTTATCTATAATATCTAGTATTTGAACTCCCATATTTTTTCCTAATGTTCCTGGTTTTCCATAACAATATGCCTCATTCTCAACTTTTAATTTTATAGGGCTATTAATCTTTTCATCCAGCTTTAATACATCGCCAATTCTGAGTTTCAAAAACTGGTCAACAGTAATAGCCGTTCTGCCGAGATCGGCCGTCACGTTCATATTTACTATATTAAGCCTTTCTCTCAATTTACTTCTTGATTCCTGAAGCAATGATTCATTGCTATCCTGAAACCAATATTGTACAACCAACTTATCAAGTACTTTCTCAATACTTAAATAAGGTATGCAGATATTTATAAAAGTACTGCTTTTCCCCATTTCAACTGAGAATGTAATAAGTGCAACCGGCTCAGTTGGTGCCAATGTCTGATTAAGTGCTGGATTTGTTTCTAATCCTTCTATTTCTGGTTCAACTTCAAGCACATCTTCCCATGCCAACTTTAAATTTTCTATAAGACCTGAGTTTATGACTTTTACTATGTTTTTATCTATATCAGTAAACTCTCTCATCTTATACTTTCCATTTCCTCTTCCGCCAAGCAATACATCTATCATTTCAAAAACAAACTCTGGATTCGTCTCAAATAATACAGAACCACTTAATGGCGGCATTTTAAATACTGTAAGGATAGTAGGATTGGGCACAGAATGGATGAATTCTTCATAAGTTATCTGCTGTACAGATTCTATCTTAACCTTAACATTACTCCTAACCTGGGCAGTTAAATAATTTGAAATTATCCTGGCATAGTTATCATGAATGAGTTCCAAAGTTCTTATGTGATCCTTCGAGAACTTTTGAGGACTTCTAAAATCATATGGTTTAACTTTTTGCTTTTCTTCTTCTTTAGGAATCTCATCTGGTGTAAGCTCTCCAGCAGACAAAGCAGCTAAAAGGGTATCTATCTCACTCTGTGATAATACATCTGGCATTTTTTTCCCCTCATTTCTTGAACAGCTTTCTAATTTGGAAGAAGCTTGTCTATATCTATTAGAGTAATTATTCTATCCTTAAAATTTATAACCCCTTCAATATATGCTTTGGTTGTATCAGTTATATTTTCTAATACATTTTCATCTATATCTAAAACTTCATCAACTTGGTCAACTATTATTCCTACAGATTCATCATCTATATCTAATATTATTATACTGTTCTGCTTTTGTTCGCTTTTTGGAATATCTAAAAGGAGATTTACATCCAGAAGAGATATTATACTTCCTCTAAGATTTATAAGCCCTTTTATATAATCCGGTGCCTTTGGTACCTTAGTTATTTCCATAACATCATTTATAGCATGGACCTTCGACGTTTTTACTGCAAATTGTTCATTATTTAATTTAAATATAACTACTTGCACTTAAAATACCTCCATCATAATAAATTTCCAAATAAGCAGGAATTGAAACTAAATGCTGAGCATATGATAGTTTTACAATTCCTTCAAAATAAATTTATCCTAAAACTTTTTTTATAGCTTCTAAAACTCTATCAGGTTGGAATGGTTTAACAATAAAATCTCTTGCTCCTGCTTTTATGGCATCCATAACCATAGTCTGCTGCCCCATAGCAGAACACATTACTATCTTAGCCTCTGGATCAAAAGCTTTTATAGCTTTAACTGCTTCTATACCATCCATATCCGGCATAGTTATATCCATAGTAACTATATCCGGTTTTTCCTTTTTGTATAATTCTACAGCCTTGGCTCCATTATTTGCCTCACCTATAACTTCAAATCCATTCTTTTCTAATATATCCTTTATCATCATTCTCATAAAAGCAGCATCATCAACAATTAATATCTTTGCCATTTTTTTCCCTCCAAAATTATTTACTCATAGTGTTTTATTGTAAGCCCAATGCGTTCAACATTTTTTCAAGTGATCCAGGCATTGGTATATAATAGAAATGTCCATTTATCGCAGCATTATCTTGTTCGAATATCGTTTCTATATCAAGTACATAGTCATCAAACTGACCTGATTCTATAAAGGTCGTAGACAATATTGCGCCTAACATATCATAAGTTACAGCAGGAACCGAAGGTGTTATACTTAAACCTGTAAATTTAGCTATAGCATTCATATAAGAACTTGATATTATATTTCCTATTTCGCATATAACGGAATTTCCCATTTCACTTAAGTAATCTTCCCTCTTACCTATAAGAAGTTCTACTAAATTTAAAGCAATATCTTTCTCAAATATGAAAAGTATATTTCCTGGAGTATCTCCTAAAACTCTAACTATTACACCTACAGCTATTTCGTCTCCTCCTATGCTTGAAAAAATATCATCAAAAGGTACGACATTTACAGAAGGAACTGTCATATCCACCTTTTTATTTATAAGCTGTGATAATGCAGTTGCAGCATTACCTGTGCCTATATTCCCTATTTCTCTTAATGCATCCAATTGCATTGGGGTAAGATCCTGATAGGTCATTTTATTTACCTCCTTATACCAAAGCAGCAACATCTAATATTAGAGTTACAAGTCCATCTCCAAGTATCGTTGCTCCTATATATTCCTTTAAAGCTTGAAGTGTTTTTCCAAGAGGTTTTATTACTATTTCTTTTTGACCAAATAATCCATCTACCATAAGCCCAATAGTTTTTTCTCCAACCTTTACTATTACAATATAGTTTTTGTGAGAATCTACTTTTTGTATATTAAGTTTGTTACTAAGTCGTATAAGTGGTATAACTTTCTCATTATATATTATAACTTCTTTATTATTCATTTTCTTTACTAAATCTTCAGTATAATCTATGACTCTGTCTATATAACCTAAAGATATTGCCATAGTTTCCTCTCCGACTTTTACAAGTAATGCCTGAATTATTTGAAGTGTTAACGGAAGCCTTATTATAAATGAAGATCCTTTTCCTTTTTCACTAATCACATCCAGAGTTCCACCTAGTGCAGATATTTTAGTTTTAACTACATCCATACCGACTCCTCTTCCAGATATATCTGTGACTTCCTCATTTGTACTAAAGCCTTGCATAAATATAAGGTTTTTTATATCAGCTTCTGACATTCCATCCGTATTTACACCAATACTTTCAGCCTTTGCCTTTACCTTATCAACATCTATTCCTCCACCATCATCTTCAACCTTTATGACAGCCTTTGTTCCTTCTTGATATGCAATAAGTTTTATCTTTCCAATTGGATCCTTTCCTTCAGCAATTCTTTCATCTTTACTGTTTTCTATACCATGATCTGCTGCATTTCGTATTAAATGTATCAAAGGATCTCCTATTTCATCTATTACAGTTCTATCAAGCTCTGTGTCAGCTCCCTGAATTACAAGTTCCATTTCCTTATCAAGTTCAACTGAAAGATCTCTGACCATTCTTGGGAACCTGTTAAAGACAGTATCTAAAGGCAACATTCTTATCTTCATAACCAAATCTTGAAGGTCAGAAGTAGCTCTTGCAACCTGTTCTAATGTTTCATTTAATTCATTTAGTTTATAATTTGTACTTATTTGTTCAAGTCTAGTCCTATGAATAACCAGCTCTGATACCATATTCATAAACTTGTCCAATCTTTCCAAATCAACTCTTACAGATTGATGTACCTTTTTATGTCCCTCTTTCTGAGGCTTGTTAGTTTTTTGAGCCGGCTTTGCATCCTTTTTTGGTACATTTTTTTTACTTTCTTTTATAATTGTTTTCTCTTTCAATTTTATATCATTTGAATTTTCTTCAATCTTTCTTATCTGCTCATTCTTTATATCCACATCTTCAATTTCTACACTTTTTACTTCAGATATATTTACCAGAATATTATATATATCATTTGACTCTCTTGTACTTAATAAAACTAAGTCTATTTCAAAATCAAAGTTTTCATTTTCTATTTCATCCGTTCCTGGTACAGATTTAATTATTTCTCCACATTCCTCAAGATCTTTAAATATCAAAAAGGCTCTGGCAGATTTTAAAAGTGTTCCCTCATCTAAAATTATTTTTATCTGATATGAATTAAATCCCTTATCTCGTGCCTGTTTCACAACATTTATATCATATTCATTTAATTGTATAAAGGAACTAGTCTCACTTTTCATATCAGTAGCCGCTATTTCCTCCTTTAAAGTACCGGCCTGATTTTCATTTTTGGAACTGTTATTTGCTTCAGCTCCAGATGATATTTTTTCAAGACTTTCTATTATATCATCAATAGGAACCTTTTCATCTACTCCTTCTGATATATTATCAACCATTTGCTCTAAGGTATCTAAACATTTAAATAAAACAGTGACAACATCCTGAGTAACTTTAAGTTTTCCCTCTCTGAATTCAGAAAGAACATCTTCCATTTTATGAGTGAGTTCTGCCATTTCAGTATAACCCATGGTGGCTGCCATTCCCTTTATAGTATGAGCAACTCTAAATATTTCATTTAATTTATCTATATCATCTGGCTCTTGTTCAAGCTGAAGTAATGAATCATTAAGTATTTGTAAATTATCCATAGATTCTTCCAAAAACAAGGCCATATACTGTGATGTATCCATTTATATTCCCTCCTCATATCTTCTTATATATAAACGTAGAAGCCTTTTCGAAACCATAATCCCTGTAATTATATATGCTCTCAGTAGCCCCCACAAATAGTAGTCCATCTTTTTTAAGCGACTGACTGAATTTTTTATATATCAAATCCTTTATGTCCTGATTAAAATATATTACCACATTTCTACAAACAATTAAATCGAAGTTTTTATCATAATTATCAAGTATTAAGTCATGTTTTTTAAACGTAACCATATCCTTTATTTTGTCATTCACAATATATTTATCGTCAATTATTTTAAAATACTTACTTAAATATTGTTTATTTACATTTTTTATTTCAGATTGAACATATTCACCCTTTTTTGCTTTCTCTAAAATTGTAAGATCTATATCTGTAGCTAATATTCTATGTCTTGAAGATGGTGAAAGTTCGTCTAAATACATGGCAATTGAATATGGTTCTGCTCCTATCGAACAGGCTGCGCTCCATATATTAAGTGAATTATTTGAAGATAGCAGATCACTTTTTAATTTTTCTTTTAATGTTTCAAATATTTCTGGATTTCTGAAGAATTCTGAAACATTTATAGTTATAAAATCTAAAAACTTCTGTCTCTGAAAATTGTCTTTCTTTAAAAGTACTATATACTCATCTATAGAATTTACCCCAACTCTTGACATTAAACTTCTTATTCTTCTATGTAACTGATTTGATTTATAAGCAGATAAATTTATACCAAATTCTCCTAGAACCCATTGTTCAAAATACTCCATATCCATAAAACTTCTACCTCCCAGAAACTGCCTTTGCTATTTCGCAAGCAACATCTTGTATTGGCAGTACTATGTCAACTTTTCCTGTTTCATATGCCGCTCTTGGCATACCATATATAATGCAGGTAGATCTATCCTCTGCTACAGTTATACCATCATTTTTTTTGATTTCTACAGTACCCTGGGCTCCATCTTTTCCCATGCCTGTCAATACTATACTTAATATGTTTGATCCGTAAACCTTTGAAGCTGATATGAATAATTTATCGACAGCTGGCCTTACTCCCCATATTGCCGGTTCAGTGTTTAAATGTATTCTACTATCATTTTCCACTTCCATATGAAAACCGCCTGGAGCTATATAAACTACATTTTTTTGTATATACATCCTATCTTGAGCTTCAATAACCTCTATCTTGCTATTACTATTTAACCTCTCTGCAAAAGCTTTGGTAAAACCCGCCGGCATATGCTGTACTACAAACACAGGCACACCTAAATTATCGGGCAAATCCGTTATAACTGTATACAAGGCCTTAGGCCCTCCAGTAGATGCTCCTATAACTACAGCATCAATTTTCTTTGATCTAAAATTGTTTCCTTTTTTTATATCGTTATTTTTTTTAATATCTAAAGTATGATTAAAAATATGAGATTTTTCCATGACTTTAACTTTATTTTCCTTTACTCCCTGCATCTTTATGAAAGCCGATCTTATTTTTCTCACCAATTCAATTTTAATATTATTTATATCAAGAGATATGGTTCCTGACGGTTTTTCTACAAAATCAAAAGCCCCAGCTGCCAAGCAGTCTATTGTAATATGTGCTCCATCATGTGACATACTACTTAAAACTATTACAGGTATGTTAATATTTCTTTTCTTCATCTCTTTTAAAGTAGTAACTCCATCCATCTTTGGCATCTCTACATCCATTGTTATTGCATCTGGTGTATTCTTTGACAATTTAGTCAAAAGTTCTTCTCCATTTCTAGCTGTATCTATAACTTCCATATCCGCTTCCTCATTTATCATATCCGATATAAGTTTTCTCATTAAAGCGGAATCATCTACTACAATAACTCTTAATTTATTCAAAGCATTATCACCTCAATTTATTTAATAAAATCAAAACCCTACTAAATCTCTTTAATTTCCATGCCAACTGTCTTTACATGTACATTTCCATTTTCTGTACTAAAAATCATGGTTCTGCCTTTGTTTCCTCCGATATCTTCTCCTATAATCATAATTGAATTTTTCTTTAAAGCATTCTTTACGGCTATACTGTTCCTATTTCCGACATCCATTATCATACTTTTGTCGGAAAAATTGAACATTGATGCTCCTCCAGCTATTTTAGCTTTTAGATTTCCCTTATGTGCTCCTAACTTTTCTAGTTTTTCTATTAGCATCGGTACTGCCAAATCTGCAAATTTCAAAGGATTAGTGATTTTATTAAATTGTGTACTGTCAGGAAGCATTATATGAGCAAGTCCACCCAAACTCTGCTTCCTATCATACAAAGCTATACCTATACACGAACCAAGACCAACCGTTATTATCTTATCTGGAGAAACTGCAGTATTCATATCTGCAATCCCAACCCTTATCTCTTTTACATTCATAGTATGCACCCTTCATTCATATTTAAATAAAGTTCTTCATGAACTCTTAAATGAGTTCTTTTTCTTCTTCAGTTAGTATTGTGCTCAAATTTAAAAGTATAATTATCCTATTTTCCAGCTTTATTAATCCTTTTAAATATCTCTTTGAAATTCCTGCTACTATATCTGGTGGATTCTCAATATTGTTTGCACTTACATTCTTAACCTCTGATACTAAATCCACTATTATTCCTATTTTATCTTCATTCTGCTTTACAACTATAATTTTTGCTTCCCTACTATTTAAACTATTTTGCAAGTTAAATCTTTTATCTAATGACATTACTGATATTATATTTCCCTGATAATTTATAACCCCGTCTACAAAATCAGGGGAATCAGGTAGTTTAGTTGGCTCTTCATATTCGAGTATCCTCTCAACTTCCATAATGTCTGTGGCATAATACTGATTATCTATAGAAAAAATCAATACCTTTAAATCATTATTTCCCATTTATTTATTCCTCCTTAATGCCAACACATGCAATTCCCTTTTGATATATTCTCATTATATAACAAATGTTGTAATTTTGTCATAGTTTTTTTGGTAAAATGTCATATATTATATTATATAGGCATTTTATAGCACAAACTTTTCTACCTGCATATCTCCTTTTCTATCTAAATAGACATGTACATTTTTGCTTGGTGTATCTAACATATACTCTTTTGTCCCAACTATAAACATAGTATTTTGATATGCCTCATCCGCCCATATATTGCCTTGTTTATCAACCTGCAGTTTTGTCGTAACCCCGGCCAGGCTCCCAACAATTCTACATCTTATTTCTCTTTTAGCCTTTAAAGTTCCACCTCTTGCAATACTCCTATCCTGCATAAACTCTATTGTCCCATTAGCATCAATATTAGAAATATACTCACCTCTGCCAACTATAACTATATCACCAGAGCTATTAATATTTGAATCCTGACAATATGATATACTTATATTAACTGGTATGGAAAGAGATTCACGCATCAATTTAGTTTTTTCATTTATACATTCTATAATCGTATTCAATTCATCAAAGTTCTTTATGCTTATAGGTGATATGCCAATCAACTTACTTTTTAATATTTCCATTAAATCATCTATCTCCAAACATCCTTCATTAAGTTTTAGATTTGTTATTATACTTAGACATATTCTAGGTATTTTTCTAAACTTATTTTCAATCAATATTTTTACTACCTGTCCATAATTCACATTTTTGCCAAGCAGATCATACTTATTTATTTCATTAGCCGCTGATGCAAGAGATTCTAAAAGCTCACCCAATCCTGTTAAGTCATTAATACACTTTATCCTATTTACATCCTCCCCACCTGAAAATATCCTGGAGGCTATTACATTTCCTTTTATATCTATATTACCTTTTGCATTTATATTGGCTCTATCAACATCCTTCTCTATTAAAAGAGAATTACCACAGTCAACTGACATCCCTTCCTTAACAGAACCATATATATTTATATCTCCTATAAATTTTATATTTCCTGTTTTCAAATCAACATCTGATCTCACCTCATGCAATTGGTAAACACAAAATACCTTACCAGTTACACACGGTTTGCCGTCTATTGCAGATATAACAGCATTGTCCTTTATATAACACCCTGTCTTTACAATTAATTTCGATACTTTTCTATTCTTACTCTTTATCAATTTACCAGTTATATCCTTGCCATCTTTGCCATCTTTGCCATCATGCTTTACTGCTATAATATCACCTTTTTTAACAGCTTCTACTGAACCTATACTCTTGAAATCTATATTTCCAAGCTTATCCTCCTCCAGCTTTTTATTAAAATTAGCAGTTTTAAACTTTATTTCTATATAATCATCTACAGGATCTACTTTATATATTCCCTCTGCCAGAAGACAGTTATTAGATTCACCATCAGCAAGTTTCTTTAAATTCTCATGTATTATTCCATAATTTATATTTTGTTTAGCAAGTTCTTGTTTTATTTCTGTCAAAGTGTATTTAGGAGGCTCTATTTTAGACTTTATCTCTATATCAGGATTAAGAGTATTTAAACAGTCACTATCCTTTAATCTGTATATTATTTGAGGTTTGTATATGATACTGCCATAGGCTTTCATATTATTTTTCGACATCGAAATATCCAGCTTGCGAAAGGCTTCTTTTCTCTTAATTTGTACTTTTATATCATTTTTCTCATAAACAGGTACCTTTCCTGTAACTTCAGAACCATCTACCGTTATTTTCACATTATTTGTTACTATTATATATGCCGGGGTACCACCATCTTTAGGATCATGTACAATTATCCTTCCTTCTATAACCCCTGCAGATCCATCATTGGGATTTAAATTTGGTTCTGATTTAATTTTTTTCACACTCTCAGGCTTATAAGCTATACTTCCTTCTTCTTTTGAGACGTCATCATTTACTTCAACTTCAATACACTTCTTTTTAAAAAATTTCTTATCATTATCAATTATTTTAAACTTTAGTTCATCTCTATCTTTATTTAAATCTTTGCAAGCATCTTCAATGCATTTACTTACTGTAATCCCCTTATAAATCCTTTTCATATACATATATCACCCCTTAAATTTTAATAAACAGTGAATATTAAAGCAGAGCTTAAGCCTTAGCTAAATCATTATAAACTTCTTTATCGTATAACTTCATTATCTGAAGTACTATCCTATTTTTTGAAGATCCAAATTCACTTTTTTCAACTTTAGCTATTGGCAAAACTTTAGGAGAAGTACCAGATATAAAGAGTGCATCCATAGATTCAATTTCAGTATAATTTACTTTTTTTTCTACAACATTAATATTGGCCTTTCTACACAATTCAATTATGGTTTGCCTCGTTGTGCCTGGTAATACTGATTGAACAGGTGCGGTTATAACGTTATCTTCCTTAATCATAAAAATATTTGATTTACTTCCCTCTGTTATGTCACCATTTCTATCTAAAAGTATGGCTTCAAAGGCATTCTTTGCTCTAATTTCTTTATTTACAAGTTGCCTGAAATTAATATTCAAGATTTTTGCATTCGGGGTCTCTCTTTCACCATGATAAAATATAGTATTAACTCCATATTCATAATTTTCTTTAGAGGGATAACTGTGTTCTACAAAATAAACTGCTGAAATATTTAATTTTCTGCTTATGCTGTCAAAGTTAAAAATTAATTTAACATTACTAGAATAAATTCCATTCGAATTTATAAGTTTTTCTATCATTTCTTTTATATCCTGATTGGAAAATTTAATAGTAACACCTGTAATTTTAGCTGAATTTCTAAGTCTATCCATATGTTTGTTAAAGAATAAAGGTTTACCATCTATAATTCGTATAACCTCATATAATACTTTACCTGTTCTCAAAATTTCTTTATCGAAGTTCTTGCTTTCTTTTATATCACCATTATATATATAATAATCATTTATACACTCACTCATAAATATCCTCCTTTTTCATTGTTTTATTATTCTAGGTATCACAATTTAACAATTTACGCATTATTTCCAGTTTAATATTTTAATCTTGTCATATGGTTTTCTATAATTTATAAGATAAGGGTTGCCTACTAATTTAAATAATGGCATATCTGACAAAGAATCCGAAAACATATATGAATTTTTAAAATCAACCTCAATATTTTCTTCCCTTAAAACTCTCATAAGTCTTTTAACTTTTTCTTCTCCTTTACAATTTTCGCCTACTATTTTCTTCCTGTAAATGCCATTTTCACACGTAAATTTTGTACCTATAACCTTATCGACTTCTTCTACTTTATATAATTCGTTTAGATAAAATTCAGCTGAAGCTGATATTAAATATATTTTACACCCTCTTTTTTTTAGTTTCTTCATCGTTTCAATCGCATCTTTATAAAAAATTTTACTCAGTTTCTTTTCGTAAAATTCTTCAACTAATTTTTTCATTCTCACTTCTTCTATTCCATCTATAAATGCTATGAAATTTTCCTTTGCTTTTGCAGCATTGAATACCTTAAATACATAGAAAAATACAGATACAAGGCTCTTTGGAAAATGTATTATAATTTTTGGGTTTTTTCTAAGCATAAATAAATAAAATTCCATGAGAGTCTCTCTTTTAGTTAATGTATAGTCAACATCAAATATCGCCAATCTTTCCAAAAGTAACCACCCCTAAAATATTATTAAAAGAAAAGCCGATGCCATGAAAGCAACGACTTTTTCATATATTATTTATCTGAAGTCAATTCCTCGTAATAAGCAGATGCCTCTTCAAACTCATCATCTTCAGGTATAACAAGCTCTCCTTCATCGCCTTCTCCAACTATTTTAAATAAGTAAACTGATTCATTTTCAGGGTTTTGAACTACAGCATACTCATTTTCCTTATATTGAAATCCATCTACAACTTCACATGGAACGATATTGCCGTTTTCATCCTCTAAGTCAACTACTAAAGCTTCATGATCACCGCATCCACAATCACAGCCGCATTCATCATTATGTTCATGATTATGTTCCTCACATCCGCAATCTGGATCACCACAATCACATGTAGCATTTTCATTTAAATTCTCTTTATCCATTACAAGACCTCCTTATATATGTTATGTTCTAATTTTACCCTTAATTCGCATATATTAAAAGTATTTTGTAGAAATTATTTTTATGTATTTAAATATATTGTTTAAAAAAGAGGAATGCTTTGCATTCCTCTTTCTTAAACTAATTATTCTGCTGCAAGTTTTTTGTATCCTGCAAGTCTTGCTTCAGCATCTTTTTGAGTTTTCTCAAATAATGCTTCTGCCTGATCCGGGAACTGTTTAGCAAGTGAAGAATATCTTACTTCACCCATTAAGAAATCTTTGAAGTTTCCAGTTGGTTCTTTTGAATCAAGTACAAATGGGTTCTTTCCTGATTCCTTTAATTCTGGGTTATATCTATATAATGCCCAATATCCGCAATCTACAGCTTTTTTAGTTTCTAACTGACTGCATCCCATACCTGCTTTTAATCCATGATTTATACATGGAGCATAGCCGATAATTAATGATGGTCCTTTATAAGCTTCTGCTTCTTTCAAAGCTTTTAATGTCTGATTCTTGTCAGCTCCTATTGCTATCTGTGCTACATATACATATCCATAACTCATAGCCATCATACCAAGATCTTTTTTCTTAGTACGTTTACCACTTGATGCAAATTTTGCTATAGCAGCAGCTGGAGTTGATTTTGATGACTGTCCACCAGTATTTGAATAAACTTCTGTATCAAATACAATAACATTTACATCTTCGCCTGATGCAAGAACATGATCTAATCCACCATATCCTATATCATAAGCCCAACCGTCTCCACCAAATATCCAGTGTGATCTCTTAACTAAGAAATCCTTATTAGTGTAGATATCTTCAATATTCTTATCATTAGCTTTTTCCTTCTCAAGTAAAGTTATAAGATTATTTGCCCTTTCTCTTGAGTCTTTACCTTCATCTACATTCTCTGTCCAATCAGTTAAAGCACTCTTCAATTCAGCACTTACTTTACCTGATTCAACTGCTTCTTTAGCTTCGCCAACTAATCTGTCTCTTATTTGTTTAACTCCTAAGAACATACCTAATCCGAACTCAGCATTGTCCTCAAATAATGAGTTAGCCCATGATGGTCCATGACCTTCATGATTTGTAGTATATGGCATTGATGGTGCTGAAGCTCCCCAGATTGATGAACATCCAGTAGCATTAGCTATCATCATTCTGTCACCAAATAATTGAGTAACAGTCTTAGCATATGGAGTTTCTCCACAGCCTGCACAAGCACCTGAGAACTCTAATAAAGGTTTCTCAAACTGACTTCCTTTTACGCTGTATTTATTCATTGGATTTGCTTTTGGTGATACATTCATAGCATAATCCCATGCTTCAACCTTATTCAATTGAGTATCAAGAGGTTTCATAACAAGAGCTTTTTCTTTAGCTGGACATACTTGAGCACAGTTTCCGCATCCTGTACAATCAAGAGGTGAAACAGCTATAGCAAATTTCAATCCTTTAGCTCCTGCTGCATCCTTAGCTGCAAATCCTTCTGGTGCAGCTTTAAGTTCTTCTTCAGTTAAAAGAACCGGTCTTACTGATGCATGAGGACATACAAATGAGCATTGATTACATTGGATACACTTATCCATCTGCCATTCAGGAACATTTATAGCTATTCCTCTCTTCTCATAAGCAGCTGTACCTGCAGGAAATGTACCATCTTCCATTCCAACAAAAGCACTTACAGGAAGTTTGTCTCCATCTTGTCTATTCATTGGTTCAAGAATATTCTTTACAAATTCAGTAGTCTCTTTTGAAGATTTTACTTCTGAATTTTTTGCAGTTTTCCATGAATCAGGAACATTTATTTTAACAATAGCACCAACACCTTGATCTATTGCAGCGTTGTTCATATCAACAACTTTTTGACCTTTTTTACCATAGTTAGTTACAACGGCATCTTTTAAGTATTTAACAGCATCTTCTACTGGAATAATATTTGCAATCTTAAAGAATGCAGCCTGGCAAATCATATTTACTCTTCCGCCAAGGCCTATAGCCTGAGCTATTTTAACAGCATCTAAAGTATAGAATTCAATATTGTTATTAGCAATATATTGTTTCATTGATGCCGGCAAGTTTTCTTCTATTTCTTCTGGACTCCAGACAGTGTTAAGTAAGAACTTACCACCTTTCTTTAATCCTTCTAATACATTATATTTATGGACATATGATTGATTGTGGCAAGCTATAAAATCAGCTTTGTTTATTAAATAAGGTGATTTTATTGGTTTCTTACCAAATCTTAAATGAGAAACTGTTATTCCTCCAGATTTCTTTGAATCATATGCAAAGTATCCTTGAGCATACATATCTGTATGATCTCCAATGATCTTTATAGCACTCTTGTTTGCACCAACAGTACCATCTGATCCTAATCCCCAGAACTTACAAGCTGTAGTTCCTTCTGGTGTTGTATCTATATCTTCACCAACTGGAAGTGAAGTATTTGTTACATCATCAACTATAGCAACTGTAAATCCATTCTTTGGATTATCTGATTTTAAGTTTTCAAATATCGGTAAAATATGAGCTGGAACAGTATCCTTTGATCCTAATCCATATCTTCCTCCAACTATTATTGGTTGTTTCTCTTTTCCATAGAATGCATTCTTAACATCCAAGTATAAAGGTTCACCAGCTGATCCTGGCTCTTTAGTTCTATCAAGAACAGCAATTTTCTTAACTGTCTTTGGTATATACTTAAAGAAGTGCTCTAATGAGAACGGTCTATACAAGTGAACTGTAAGTAAACCTACCTTTTCACCTTTTGCTGATAAATAATCTATTGTTTCTTCTATAACATCACATACGGAACCCATAGCTATAATTATTCTGTCAGCATCTGGTGCTCCATAGTAATTAAACAAATGATATTCTCTTCCAGTGATTTTAGTTATTTCATGCATATAATTTTCAACGATTTCTGGAAGTTCATCATAGAATTTATTACTTACTTCTCTCTCCTGGAAATATATATCAGGGTTTTGAGCTGTTCCTCTAGTTACTGGATGATCTGGATTTAAAGCTCTTCTTCTAAATGCATTTACAGCATCCATATCAACTAATTTAGCTAAATCATCGTAATCCATTACTTCTACTTTTTGAATTTCATGTGAAGTTCTGAATCCATCAAAGAAATTAATAAAAGGAACTCTTCCTTTTATTGCTGCTAAATGTGCTACTGCAGATAAGTCCATAACCTGTTGTACTGAACTTTCAGCAAGAAGAGCACATCCTGTCTGTCTTGCAGCCATTACATCTTGATGATCTCCAAATATATTAAGAGAATTAGCAGCTAAAGCTCTTGCTGATACATGGAATACTCCTGGTAAAAGTTCTCCAGCTATTTTATAAAGGTTTGGTATCATTAATAAGAAGCCCTGGGAAGCAGTATATGTAGTAGTAAGTGCTCCTGCTTGTAATGAACCATGTACTGCACCTGCGGCACCTGCTTCTGACTGCATTTCCATAACTTTTACAGTTTGTCCAAAAATATTTTTTCTTCCTTGGGATACCCATTCATCAACGTGTTCTGCCATTGGTGACGAAGGAGTTATTGGGTAAATAGCTGCAACATCAGTAAAAGCATAAGAAATATGTGCTGCTGCAGTATTTCCGTCCATAGTCTTCATTTTTCTCATAAAAATTTCCCTTCTTTCTGTATATTTAAGAAAATTTATAAATAAGATTATGCAATATTTGCATAATTCTTATAGTCATTAATGCAAATGTCTGTACTATTCTTTATAATCATCTGTACTATTTTTATATTTAACATGAAATGCAAAATAATAATACACATATATACTTAGACTCAGACATCAAAAATATACTTTTTATTTTCAATTACTAACTGTATTAATAAATTTATCTTACAGTTTTACTATACAACAAAATTCGTTAGATGTAAAACTTAATTTTGAAAGTTATATAAAATATATGTTAATTCCTCAAAATTTTATGATAAAATTGCTGTAATTTAGAAAATGCAGTGGAAAACTACATCCAACTATTACTATTATATCGTATACATCCTATACTAAATTTATAATAAAAACAATATTTTTTCAATCACCAGGCATCTTAAAATCAAATTTAAAACCTATTTGTCATTATATAAGTCTTAAATTTAAAGTTTAACGTTTTATATCTAACTTTATTAACTTTATAAATCAAGTGGAATATTTGGCTATAAGTTCTACAATTTTGTCGACCCCATTTTTAATTGAACTTGATTCCATATTTTTAACATACTTAGCCCTATTTTTTCGAAGTTCTTCTAATTTTTGTACAAGCAATTCGCCATTTAATTCTTCCTCTTGAATAACTATACTGTATCCACTTTTCTCAAAAGATTTTGCATTCAAAATTTGATCTCCTCTACTAGATTTTTTAGAAAGTGGTATTAAGAGATTGGGCTTTTTTAATGCAAGCAGTTCAAATATTACATTTGCTCCAGCTCTAGATACAACTAAATCAGCTGAATTCATTATATGTGGCAATTCATCATTTACATATTCAAATTGCACATAACCATTTTTACTATTTAAACTATTGTCAACATTATCCTTCCCACATATATGAATAATATTATACTTTTTTATTAGATTATCAATATTTTCTCTTACAGTATCATTTATAAATTTAGATCCCAGACTTCCGCCAATTACAAGAAGTACTGGCTTTTTGTCATTAAATCCACATATTCTTTTACCTATTATACTACTTCCATTTATAAGTTCTTCTCTTACAGGTGTACCTGTTAAAACAGCTTTATTATCTTTTATATACTTTTGAGATTCTGGAAAAGTAACACAAACCTTAGTACAATACGGAGCTGACAGCTTATTTGCAAGTCCTGGCGTAATATCAGATTCATGAGCAATAACCGGAATTTTATTAAAGTTTGCCCCAATCACAACAGGTACAGATACAAATCCTCCCTTAGAAAATACTATATTAGGTTTTTCTTTTTTCATGATAATTATTGATTGTACAACACCTTTTATGACTTTAAATGGATCCGTAAAATTTTTTATGTCAAAATATCTTCTGAGCTTTCCACTGGATATAATATGATATTTGATATGTTGTTTTTCAATTATCTTCCTCTCTATACCATCTTCAGTACCTATGTACTGAACTTCGTATCCCATTTTTTTTAATTTAGGGATTAACGCCAAATTTGGTGTCACATGTCCAGCTGATCCACCACCCGTCATTATTATCTTTTTCAATTACTGCACCCCTTTTAATAATTAATAGCACATAGTCTAATTTCTAATAGAACTATCGTATAAAATTTTAGTGAGCATTTATTAAATAAAATACCATTCTTCCTAAATATAATACTACTTTTTTTAAAATAAACAATACAAGATTCAATAGTAAAATAATTATAAAAAAAGAATACATGTGCTGTATTCTTCTTAATTTACATCAGAGAATTCTATATTTATTCTGTCAGAAATATCCTCTGCTACAATAACACAATTATTATTTTTACCTGTTTGTAAATCCACTTTTTTAAATTTAACTATAAATTCCGTTCCTTTTCCATATTTACTCTTAACCTTGATCTTAGCTCCCATCAATTCAGCTAACTTTTTCACCAGTGCAAGTCCTATACCTGTACCTTCCGCTCTCCTTGATAAAGAACTATTGATCTGTGCAAATCTATCGAAAATATATTTTATTTTATCATCCTGTATTCCAATTCCATAATCTTTGACACTTAAACAGAAAAAATTTTCATCCACTTTCAACGACACAAGAACTTTTTTGCCTTCAGGTGTAAATTTTATTGCATTTGACAACAAATTCAAAAGTATTTTCTCGTACTTGTCCTTGTCTATTCTTACATTACATTCTTCTTCATTCGTATCAAATATCAATTGAATATTCTTACCAGATGCATATTTATTTACAGCATCCACTATAGTTTCACTAAAATAAATAACATCAAAATTTGAATTGTTAAGAGTTAAATAACCAGCTTCCGACTTAGATATATCGAGAATATTATTAGTAAGTTTTAACAATCTACTGCAATTTTGATTTATTCTAAAAAGTGTCTTTTCCATATTTGATGTTATTTCATTTTTATACACATCATAAGCCAATTGGATTGAAGAATATATTATAGTAAGAGGTGTTCTAAGTTCGTGAGATATTACCGTAAAAAACTCATCCTTCAATTTTGTTATCTTTTCAAGTTCAATATTATGATTAACTTCTTCAGTTATGTCAGAAGCATGTATATATACATTGATGCTTTTATCTTTATTCCTATATGGTACAAATTTTATCTTGTAATATCTTTTGTTTCCATTTTTGTCCTTTACACTGTATGGGTTCACAGTATACTTTTTATAACTTCTAACCACTTCTTGAATAATTTCATATAAATTATAATTTATATGTTTAGGATTCCTACTGTCAAAAATTGAAGGATCATTCAAACCGGATTGACACCTAATTATCTGCTCATACTTTTTATTTGTCAATTTATACCTCATAACAGGATAGTCTATTACAGCTATTGGTACTTCAAGTGTATTAACTACATTTTTTACAAACTCAGCCTGTTTTTCAGAATTTATCTCATGAATTTTCTCTTCAGTAACATCTTTTATTGTAAGAATTGTATATGCTAATTCATCACTCTTAATTATAGGATTGCTGTTAAGTTCGATATATTTATCTTTTAAAGAATGTTTGTTCTTTAACTTAAAAACAGTGTTTTTCATAATTTTTTTGTTTTTAAGGCAATCTTTATATAGCTTTATAGCCTCATCCTGACTATCTTGCCCAGAATTCTCAAGACAAATATAATACTTCTCAAGCAAATTTTTTTTATTTATCAACTCTAAAACTGATAAATTTAAAATATTGGATACAGCCTTATTACATAAACTTATTTTTTGGTTAAAATCAAAAACAACTATACCTTCTGATATATTATTTATAACATCTTTAAGATACATTAAATGTTCTTTTTCCTTATCTCTTAATATCTCTATAACATTACACTTAGCATTTAATTCTGTGGACAGCTCTAAAAATTTCTTTCTTTCATCCTCTGATTTTACATTCATGAAGTAGTCTTTTGTAACATCTACTCCCATCATTAAAGCACCTTCTAATTCATCATTTTGAATAAGAGGAAAACTTGATACTGATATATAATATTCTGTATCATGTATTTTAAATTTTATAATAGAATTTTTAATTTCCTTACGACTGTTTAAGCATTTATAAAGGGGAAAATCCTTCACTGTAATTTTTCTTCCATACTGATCCATAATATTAAATTCTTCTATAAAATCGTTTCTATTTTTAATCTTCCCACAACTACTTTTATTAAGTATCTTTTTGACTCTTTCATTAACATATATTATGTTTCCAGATGGATCTGTAATACATACAAAATACGGAAGCACTTCTATCAAGTGCTTGCTCAACTCTCCCCATTCCATATTTTTATCCAAATAATCTTTCATTTATACTTTCTCCTATTCTTATTTAGTTAAAATATAAATAAACTCGTTAAACAAAACCGACAGACTTTGATATCATAATGCTGATTTCCTCAATTCCTTTATCTGTAATTGAAGGTATTCCTTTCCCATATATTCATTTATATTTACATAAAATACTATGTCGATTTTTATTGAAGATAGGTATTCATAAATTGACACATTATTCTGTTTAGTTCCAAATATTAATCTCTTTAATTCATCCAAGCCTTGAAACATAACTGCATTAAAATACAATCTTCCCTGTTTCAATGTAAATTTTAAGAACCTGCCATTCTTATCTAAGAAGGCTACTTTTATTATACTAATTCCTTTTTCCGCAAATACTGGCTTGGGGTTTCCCTTTCCAAATGGCTCAAGATTTCTTATATTTTCTGCGAATTTTAACGATATTTTTTTAAATGGTAAACTGCAGTCTATAATTATTTTAGGTATAATATCTTCATCTGTAAGACTGCAATTATCATTTAATCTTTTCATAAGAGGTTTTATATTCGGCTCAGCTAGCGACAATCCAGCCGCCATTGGATGTCCTCCAAATTTTTCTAATAAATTTTTACATTTAAGTAATTCCTCAAACATATTGTAGCCTTCTATAGATCTGCCTGACCCCTTTATACTAGTTTTCCCCCGGGTAAGTATAATTGTGGGTAAATTGTATCTTTCTCTTATCCTTCCAGCTACTATTCCGGCAATACTCTCATGAAGTTCTGGTATATAAATCACAAGTACTTTATTATCTTGAATTGAGAATTTTTCTATATAGTTCACTGCCTCTTCTACTCCATGATTTGTCATTTCCTGTCTTTTTTTATTTAAAGTATATAACTTAAGTGCTAACTTTTCCGCTTCACTCTGATCATTCGTAAAAAGTAACCTTAAAGAAATAGATGCATCTTCTAATCTTCCAGCAGCGTTAAAGCATGGCCCTATTATAAATCCTATTATATACGAATTCATAACTTTATCGCTAACTCCAGTAATCTTCTTTAATGCCTTTAATCCTAAGTTATTAGTCGTATTAAGCAAATTTAATCCATATTTTACAATAAATCTATTTTCATCGACTAAATCCACCACATCACAAATAGTAGCAATTGCGACATATTCAATAAATTTATTTGCTTCAATTTTATTTTTTGTTATGCGATCATAAAGCAATTGTACAAATTTAAAAACTATTCCAGCACCACATAAAGATTTAAAAGGATACTCACAATTTAATTGTTTTGGATTTACAACTGCATCAGCATTTGGCACAATATATTTTCTATTTTGATATTCATCCTCTATAAATGGTATATCATGGTGATCTGTTACAATCACTATCATTCCAAGTTTCTTAGCATATTTTATCTGCTCACTTGCGGCAATGCCATTATCACATGTCATTATAACATCATATCCATCTTTATATGCTCTATCAACCATACTTATATTTATACCATATCCATCAGTTATTCTATCTGGTATATAATAATTAACATTTGCTTTAAATTCTTTTAATGCACTGCACAAGACAAATGCACTCATTATTCCATCCACATCATAATCACCAATTATAAGTATTTTTAATTTTTTATTTATACTATCAATTATTATATCAACAGCTCTATCAATATCTTTCATTTTAATGGGGTCATGCAGATTTTCAAATGATGGTTTTAAAAAACACTTCATACCTTTTAAAGTATAAATTTCTCTGTTTAATAATGTTTTTACTATTATTTCATCTTCTCCTATTAAATTGCAAATTTTATCCATGTCGCATTTTTTATTTTTTATCATCCACCTACTCATAATTTCCTCTTTCAATCTATGAATAATTTACTATGGACTTTAAATTAATTCAATAATAAATTAAACAATTATTATATTAAATAGATACATTATAATCCAAAATTGATATACTTTCTACATAATAAATATTATTTTACAATAAATAATATAGGGTTTACAAGTCTACGCCTAAAACCCTATGTATTTTTCATTTAATTATTTGTATAAATGGATTATCTAAAATTTTATTTATTGTATCTATGATACCTTTAGATGATATCTTATTAAGATCCTTAACCTCATCATATACAAACTCAGCAGAGTTATACATCAACTCTGCGCATGTCAAATCCTTACAAAGTTGTATTGCCCTTTCAAGTCTTAACTGTTTTTTTATCTTTATTCTATTATTCAGATAATTTATTTTATCTACATTAAAAAATGAATAATCATTTCTCACTTGATCTATTTTTAAGTTTGTTAAATTTAAAACCTTTTCTACATTTTCTTTTGAGGTTCCCATAGTTATAGTAAAAAATTTAACACCTCTGTCATAATTAATTCTACTTGTAACATCATATGCAAGCCCATAGTTTGTCCTTATTTCATCAAATAATATACTGCTCAATCCATCTCCAAAAGCAGTATTAAATAACATTAAATTTTTAAATTCTTCTATATTAAGTTTATCTATTGAAAATATATACTGTATCTTAGCACCTTCTAGCAGTGCCATTTTTTCGACAATAATATTCGATGTATTTTTCTCACAGATATCCATATCCAATCCACTAAAATTCTTCTTCCAATTTCCCATGTATTTATCAACTATACAAAATATCTCTTCAAGTTTCAAAGAGGAGCAAACACTTATAACACAATTATGTGGACTGTAATATTCATCATAAAAGTCTTTTATTTCATCTAAGGATATTGAACTTACACTATTTTTACTCCCAATTATTGGAAATTTAATTCTCTTTTTTGAAAAAGCATTATATAAAGCTTTGTCCTCACAATATTGATAAGTATTTTCCCTCCATTCTTTTAATTCTTGCAATATAACATTCATTTCCTCATAAAATCCCTTACGTGGAAAAACGGGATTCATAAGCATATCTGAATACACTTCAAATGCATTCTCAAAATTACTTGATAGTGATGTACCGTAATATACAGCATAAGAAAAATTAGTCATTGCATTTTCAAATCCAAATATGCTGTCACACAATCTATTTATTTCTTTTTCATTCCTTTTTTTACTACCTTTTGATATCATATGTTCCACTGCATGTGCCGTTCCAAGACTAAATCTTTTATTTTCTTCTAAAGCTCCTGCATTAAATCCTATACAAAAAGAGGTCAATTCACCTGGCCTGTGCGTATATATTAAAATTATTCTATTATTCAAAACAATTTTCTCCAAAATTACACCTCTATCCTTATATCTAATATTCAATTATACACTAAAAAGAGAGGATATTCCTCCCTCTCTATTTATCTATTATATAAGGTATTGTAACTAAAGCTATATTTCTTCTTCTAATGAGCATAGTTTTAATAAATAATGCTGTTTGGTTATGAAGTATATTTCCCCACCATTTCTTAACTACAAACTGTGGTATCACCACAGTTATTGTATCATTTATTCCCGCAGAATACTCTTCTGATTCTATAAACTTTACTAGTGGTTCAAGTATACTTCTATAAGGTGATTTCTTTACAACTATAGGTACCCCAAGATTGTACTGATCCCACTTTTTTAAAAGTCTGTTAGTTACATCATCATCTACTGAAACATGAAATACTATTATATTATCAGATATGGTTCTAGCATAATTGAATGCCTTTAAAAATGATTTATTCAAAGTATCTATTGGTACAATTACATATCTCTTCTGCATGGATATGTCTATATTTTTTGGTCTTTGATCTACACTAAGCTTTAACTCACACGCTACCTCCATATAATGATGCTTTATCTTTAACATCAAAATAACTATCATAGGTATAAGTAAAAAAATCATCCATGCTCCAAGCATAAATTTTGTTACACCAAGTAATATTACTGTAAAAAAGGTTACTATTACACCAAAACCATTTATAAGCGCTTTATGCCTCCACCCAATAGTTCTTTCCCTAACCCATTTTACAAACATTCCTGACTGTGACAATGTAAATGATATAAAAACGCCAACTGCATACATGGAAAGAAGTATATGATCATCTCCTTTGGAAATCAGTACCAATAAAGATGAGAGCATAGCTAGAACTATTATACCATTTGAAAAACTAAGCCTTTTACCCCTTTTTGAAAACTGCCTTGGGACGAAGCCATCTTTTGCCATAAGAGCCAATAACAAAGGCAGTCCTGTAAAAGCAGTATTAGCTGCCATAATTAATATCACTGCAGTTGTAGTCTGAATAACATAAAACATCAGGCTCTTATGGCCAAAAACTTGTGCGGCAATTTGAGCAACAACTGTTACATCTGCATTGGGAACCGTATGATATATAGTTGCCAGATATGCTATTCCTCCAAACATTATAAATATAATAAGTGCCAGTAATTCAAGAACTACCTTAGCATTCTTTTGAGATGGCTTCCTAAAACTTGGAATTCCATTGCTTACAGCCTCTACTCCTGTTAAAGCTGTACATCCTGATGCAAATGCCCGTAAAAACAAAAATAAACCTATACTACCAGTAGCTTTTGGAACCGCATAAATTGGCTCAGGAATGTGAACACCTAAGTGTGCCTTAGTAATACCAGTTATCATCATAATAACCACAGAAATTACAAATAGATACGTTGGAACTCCGAAGATTTTGGATGATTCACTTACTCCTCTCAAATTTCCAATCGTTATAAAAACTATAAGAAATATACTTATAGCAACCTTATAAGATAAAAGCCAAGGAATTGCTGATGTTATAGCAGCTGTCCCGGCACAACTACTAACAGCAACCGTAAGTATATAGTCTATTGAAAGCGCAGAACCAGCTATAAGTCCAGATATTGTCCCTAAATTATCCCTGGCAACTACATAGGCACCTCCACCATTCGGATAACTATCTATAGTCTGTCTATAAGAAAACACCAAAAGAAATAATAATGCTACTATACACATCGATGCATAGAACATATACTTATATGCCATTACACCTAAAACTGGTATAAGTACAATCAATATTTCTTCTCCAGCGTAAGCAACCGATGATATAGCATCACTAGACATAATTGGAAGACCCCAGAACACATTAAATTTCTGATTTTTTAATTGTTCCGTCTTTAAACTTTCTCCAATAATTAATTTTTCTAATTTAATCTTCATCATTCACACCTCTAAAGATAATAATAAATTTTATCTTTAATTGTGAATGATTATATATCATTAGACTTTTTTAACATAACCCATTTAAATCTATTTGTCAGTTGTTTCTTATTTAAAAGTTTATCTTAATAATAATTATCCGCTATTATATTCCTTTTATTCAACTTTTCTAATCATAGCTTTAAAATAGATATATTCTGAATCTTTTATTTATTTTATAGTTAAAAGTTAGTCTATACCTCTGGAGATACTGCCAAATATAATCATGTAAAAATTTTTAAATAATATCTTCAACAAAATCTATTAACATATCCTTTTTCACAGAATCAGAGACACCTTTCCCTTCCAAATTTTCTAATACTTTAAGTGAAAAATATGCTGCCGTAGCAGGTCCTCTGCTAGTTATTATATTTCCATCCTGTACTACTAATTCATTTTCTATATAAGTTCGAGCATTAAGCTTTTCCTTAAAACCCGGGTACGAAGTAGCTTTCATATTACCCAATATTCCAGCTTTTTCAAACACTATTGGTCCGGCACATATTGCACCTAAAATCTTATTCTCATTATTAAATTTCTTTATGAGATTTATAACTCTGTCATTATTCTTTAAATTTTCAGCTCCAGGCATACCTCCAGGTACTATGAGTGCATCATATTCACTTTCATCTATATCACATAATGACATATCACTTTTTACAATCACATCATGTGCCCCACTTATACACTTATTATCATCTGCGGAACAAATAACTGATCTAACTCCTCCTCTCCTTAGTACATCAACTACTGTCAATGCTTCAATTTCCTCAAATCCATCTGCAAATAATACCAATGCTTTTTTCAATCTAATCACACTCCTATCACTATTTTATATATTTAATATACCACTACTCATAAATTACATATATTGCGTATTAAGCATTGATCATAGATATATGGTGCTATAAGTCCAGTTTGTCCTTATAAGTTATATACTTAAATCAATAAATGCTTGATATACTAATAAAAGTATATAAATAATTATATAACTTATGTAAACTTGATAAATATGATTTCTTCTTTAAGGGTTTATGGCGATAGCCATATTGATTTATACTATAATTGCAGTTTTAGACATCCGTTAAGATAACTAAAATTTTAGATAAAGGAAGGCTGTAAGCCTTCAAACCCGTTAGGGTGTTCTGTTTTTCTTATGAAGGGTAGGTTATTTTAATTTTAAATATATTTAATCTTTTACCGGGAAAGATTTCGTTATTTATTATAACTTCTGTAGTTTTGAAATATCCCTCCGGGATTAATGCTGTGTATACAGGGACTACGTCCGTAAAACCTTTATAAAGAGAATACAATCATGGGAATTATAATGTAAGTTGCGAATACTATACAAGAAAATGAGTGAGATTATATATGATTTAGGTTTAAATGGAGTAAAGGACTTTTAAATCAATATGGCTATCGCCATAAACCCTTAAAGGCGAAATTATATTCAGAAAGTTTATCAAATTTACATAAAGTTATAAAATCACTTATATACTTTTATTGGTATGTTAAGTATTTGATGTAAACATAAGTAGAATTCTTACGTAGTAGGATACTGTAAGGCCGAAGACACATCTAAAACTTTTCTATAAATTTTGACAAAGTGCTGTGGAAAACCTTAAAGTCCCGGATATCATTTAAAATATGATCTTATTCAGATTTTTTTAATTACTTCAATATATGTTTAAAATTGTAATTATAGTATAAATTACAAAGGCTAATCGCCCTAGAACCCTTGAAGGTGATATTTCACTTATTAAGCATATAACCTGGTTTAAATATATAGCTTATAAGGACAAACTTAACTCACACCGCAGAGGTATACCTGGAAACTGAAGGCACATCTAAAAAGTTTTTTACATCTCTTGTCGAAGTCTTTTAGAAAAATTTTAGTAGATTATATATGTTTGAGCAAAGCGAGTTTGTATAATCTGTTTAAATTTTTAAAAGACAAGCTTAGAGATGTTAAAACTTTTTTAGAGTGCCAAAGTTTGTGAGTATACCTCTGCGATGTGAGTTGAGTTTGTCCTTATAACCATATATCTATGATCAATGCTTAATACGCAATATATGCATACTATGCATATTCTTTGCCATTTTCAGTTTCTTCTTTTAGTTTAATTTGTTTAGCTCTTTTATTATTGCATACAAAAGTTATAGCTGAACTTATAATGATTAAAATAATGCCAATAATAGTATTTATAGCAATGTATTCTTTTAATATTAACAACGCCAAAATAGGAGCTAAAGCAGGTTTAATATAAAATACCAATGAGGCCGTGGCAGCAGTTGTTTTTTCCATGGCCAAAAAATAGAATGTATATCCAAGTCCAGTTACAAATACTCCGACATATATCAAGCTTGGCAAACTTTGAAGCGTAATACCTTTTAAAATTGGTATATCTGAAAACATCTTTAGTCCATGACTTGAAAGAAAATTAGAAACAAAACCTATTTTTGTTATAAGCATTATTATTAACATTTCACAACTTCCCATTATAAAACTAAATGAACTTTGAGCTATTCCACCATACTCTTTGCTTTTTTTCTTGCCAGTTACTCCATATAAAGCAAAAGTCGCAGCTGCTAAAATTGCAAATACTACACTATATATATTGTTTGTCATATTCATTGGATTCATTATACATAACATGCCTAATATGCTTATCACTAGAGACACAATGGTAGATTTATATATTTTTTCATTTATTATAAAATAAGCAAGTAAAACTACAAATACAGGATTACAGCTAAATAATATTGCAACTATTGATGCTTTTCCATACTGTACAGCGAGTTGAAAAAATACCATACTTATTACAACACAAATGAATCCTTGAAACGCAAAAAATTTTATATCTTCTTTTTTAAAACCATTTTTAGTATTTTTAAGCGCAAGTGGCAGCAATATCAGCCCTCCTATTAAAAATCTTAAGAAAGTTAGTTGTATAGGATTGAACTGATTTGAGATCAATTTCAATGCTATTTCCATAGTACTAAATAAAATTGTTGATAAAAAAATATCTATATATCCGCTTTTCATCACGAGTCCCCCATTTGACTTAAATTTTTAATTCATATATCATTATACATAAAGTAGAGTAATAATAAAAATACCTAATAAATATGATTTTATATAAAAAAAATATATTCGTTTCAGGGAGTGATAGTTTTTTGGATATAAGACAGCTTAAATATTTTCTTGCAGTAATTAAAGAAGGACAAATAACTGCTGCCGCAAAAACACTGCACATATCTCAACCACCCTTAAGTCATCAAATAAAATTGCTTGAAGATGAATTGAATGTACAATTATTCGAAAGAGGAAGTAGAAACATAAAGTTAACTCATGCTGGAAACATATTACGTATTCGTGCAGAACAGATAATTAATTTAATCGAATCCACATCAAAAGAATTAAAAGATTTAGGTGATGGACTACATGGAACTCTAAACATAGGTACAGTTGCCTCATTAGGTGCAACAATTTTACCACAGCATATTCATACTTTTAATCAAAAGTATCCAAATATCAATTTTCGAATATTCGAAGGTGATAGTTTTAAGGTAATGAAATTACTAAATGATAATATTGTAGAAATAGGTATACTAAGAACCCCTTTTAATTCTAGTATTTATGAATATATGCTTCAACCGGGTAATATTTCAAGTGACCCTATGATAGCTGTAGGTAATTCAAAATGGTCATGGGAGGATATAAAAGATTTAAACTCAATATCCCTTTTAAATATAAAAGATACTCCACTTATAATACATCAAAGATATGAAAAAAGAATATTGGATTCATGCAGACGCTTTGGATTTAAGCCAAATATATTTTGTACGAGTGACGATATAAGGTCTATGCTTACATGGGCCTGTAATGGACTCGGTGTAGCAATTGTTCCTAAATCAACAATCTGTCTTGTTAAAACAAGAGATCTAAAATTTAAAGAGATAAATGACCCATTACTTGAAACTAAAGTGGCACTTATATGGCTTAAAAGTCATTATTTATCAACCATTGCACATCACTTTATAGATAATTTTAAATCATATAATGAGTGGTATAACTACTAAATCTATAATAAAACAAAAGATTCTGAAGTAATATATACTACAGAACCTTATATTCATGTTATTACGAATTCAATTAGTTATCTCGCCCAATTCATTGAACGCTTCACTGCTTCATGCCACCCCTTAATAAGTTCTTCTCTCTTACTATTATCTATAGTAGGTTCAAAACTTTTCGACAATGCCCAGTTTTGTGATACTTCATCTCTATCCTTCCAATATCCCACTGCTATTCCAGCAAGATATGCAGCACCTAACGCAGTTGTCTCTATTACTTCTGGTCTATCAACTTGAACATTTAATATATCTGATTGGAACTGCATCAAGAAATTATTAGCACAAGCTCCTCCATCAACCTTAAGTGCCTGAAGGTCTATTCCTGAATCTTCACGCATAGCTTTAAGTACATCATAAGTCTGATAAGCAAGTGATTCTACCGTGGCCCTTATGAAATGCTCTTTTTTTGCCCCCCTTGTAAGACCTACAATTGTTCCTCTAGCATACTGATCCCAATATGGTGCCCCAATTCCAACGAAAGCAGGAACTAAATATACACCATTTGTATCTTCTACTGCCGTACAATATTTTTCTGATTCCGGAGCTGATTTTATCATTCTAAGTTCATCTCTGAGCCACTGTATAGCTGCTCCCCCTATAAATATACTTCCCTCTAATGCATATTCAACCTTGCCATCTATTCCGACTGCTATTGTAGTCAATAATCCATTCCTTGATTCTACTGCCTTTTCACCAGTATTCATAAGAAGAAAGCATCCGGTACCATAAGTATTTTTAGCAGTTCCGGGTTTGAAACACGTCTGTCCAAATAAAGCTGCTTGTTGATCGCCTGCATCACCTGCTATAGGAATTTTTGTTCCAAATAAACTCTCATCAGTTTCTCCATATATACAACTTGAAGGTTTTATGTCTGGAAGCATACTTTCTGGTATGTCAAACAAATCTAACAATTCCTTATCCCACTTCAATTCATGTATATTGAAAAGCATTGTTCTCGAAGCATTAGTATAATCAGTTACAAATACTTTTCCTTTTGTAAGATTCCATATAAGCCATGTATCTATATTACCAAAGGCAAGATTTCCTCTTTCAGCTTCCCTTCTCGCTCCAGGTACGTTGTCTAAAATCCATTTTACCTTCGTACTTGAAGAGTAAGCATCCAGTACAAGCCCCGTCTTTTTCCTTATCATGTCACCTATACCTTTTTCTTTAAGTTCATCACAGTAATCAGCAGTTCTTCTGCACTGCCATACTATTGCATTGTATATAGGAAGACCTGTTCTCTTATCCCAGACCACTGTAGTCTCCCTTTGATTAGTAATGCCAATGCCTAAAATATCCTTAGCATCTATACCTGCTTGTAACAAAGCCTCAGAAGCAACAGAAAATTGGGTAGCCCATATTTCCATAGGATTATGTTCAACCCATCCTGCTTCCGGATAAATTTGTTTAAATTCTCTTTGAGACACACTTACAGATAGTCCTCTCTCATTAAAAATTATACATCTCGAACTAGTTGTCCCCTGATCTAATGTCATAATGTATTTTGCCATGTTTACCATCTCCCCTTATAAATTAGTAACGTTTTCATTTGGATCTGAACGGAAAAGTCAATAAATTGACTTTTCACTTTACTGCATATTCCACAAAGTCCTTTCCGTAGTTGATATCGCTAGTGCACCTGCCGATAATGAGTCTATGACATCTTTTTTTGTCTTTATGAGTCCTCCTGCAATTATATAAGTACTTATTTCTTTTTCCATATTACTTATTATTTTACTTGCAACTCCAGGCATTACCTCTACCGCATTTGGACTAGTCTCATGAATGTTTTTTATTCCTGTCTTTAACGAAAGAGAATCTATTATAAATATTCTCTGAATGGTATACATGCCTAAATTATGTCCATATTTAATATTGGACGCTTTCGTGCTTATTATACCATCTGGATTAGCATTTTCCTTTACATATTTAATTCCTGCTGAATCCCCTCTTAGGCCTTCAATTAAATCAACATGGACAAACACTGTTTTATTTTTTTCCTTAAGTTTATTGCAAATATGACCTATATTCAGAATATCTCCATATAATACAAATATAACTATAGCATCACTTTTTAGAACATTTTTTAGATCATCATCATTCCTAATAGCCGCTATTATGGGGTTTTCAAGCAAAATATCCTTCAATTTTATCATTTAAAAGGACTCCTTTTCATTATTATCTTGAATTATATTACCAGAGTATGAACCTCCGAATTATGTAAAAAGCATATGATTAGTAGCCGCCTACGGTTAAATCAAAATAAAAAACCATATGCAAAAAAATCTCTTATACATAAAAGACTTTCAACGCATATGGCTTCTCCCAATCTCTGCCAAATAAATATATAATAAATATATAATAAATATATAATAAATATAATAACGTAATTATATAATACACATTAGAATTTTGCAATAATCTATTAGATGATCTGGTGGTTACTTAATTTAGAATATCATTGCAAAAAGTAATGCTCCTGCAATTCCTCCTATTATTGGTCCAAAAACCGGAATCCAAGCATAAGCCCAATCTGAATCTCCTTTTCCTGATATAGGAAATATTGCATGTGCAATCCTAGGTGATAAATCTCTTGCTGGATTCATTGCATATCCTGTAGGTCCACCAAGTGCAGCACCTAAAATAAAGATGATTGCACTTACAACCACAATTGCCCCCATACCATCAGCTACTTTGACTGTACCTACTGTAGCCAGACTGAATACAAGAACAGCTGTAGCCAAAAACTCTGTCAAAAAGTTAGCTGGATAATTTCTTATTGCCGGTATAGTACAAAATATACTGAGCTTTGCAGATTTATCTTCCGTTTCTGCCCAATGAGGAAGATAAGCGAGCCAAACAAGAGTTGCTCCAACCACACCTCCAAGCATTTGAGCTACAACATAACCAGGAACCTGGGCTGCCGGAAACTTACCAATAACAGCAAATGCTATAGTTAATGCAGGATTAAAATGATTGCTAAAATCCTGAAATAAAAATGCAGGAACTCCAACTGCAAAAGCCCAACCAATGGTTACAACTATCCATCCTGAGTTTTGACCTTTACTTTTGGCAAGAGTACAGTTAGCACAGACACCATCTCCTAAAAATACAAGCATTGCAGTACCCACAAATTCTGCCAAATAATGCGACATAATATAACCTCCCATTTCAATTATAAATGAATAAAAAATATATAATTTGTAACCGGTTACACTTAAAACAAATAAAAAAGCCATATGCTAAAATAAATCTTTTTTTCAAAAGACTTTTAAAAGCATATGGCTACTCGTAATCTCTGCCAAAATATATATTCGATATACATAAATATTATAACTAATTAACATTCTAAAAGTCAATAATAAATTTTTCAATAATTTTAAAACACATACAAGAAACAATTAATTAATTTTAACTATGTATTTACATTTTACACTATATTTATACTTATAATCTGATCCTTCGTATCAATTAAGAAGAGCTTTTTACCTTTTCCAGCTCTATTTTGAACTCTAATATCGCTAATATTTACAGTAATTTTTTGACTTTTTTTTAATTTTAATAATAATTTTCTATTTAAATCTCTCTCACTTAAAAGTGATACAAAAATAACTTCATCATCTTCATTTAAATTTATGCCAGTAACTCCTGATGCAATTTTACCCATAGGATTTACATTATTTGTTTCAAACTCTATGCACATCATTTTTTGGGTAATTAATATTACTTTTTCATTATTCCCATTTGATATATAGACTCCAATTAATTTGTCATCATCTCTTTTAAATTTATAAGCTGTACTCAAATCATAATTTCCATTAAATTCACACAGTGATGTTTTCTTTATCATTCCATATTTTGTGAAAAAGTAAATATATTCTTCATCACTAAATTTATTTATTGAAAAAATATTTAAAATATTATCTTTCTTTAGTCCATTAAATATATTTTTAATGTCTATACCATCCTCAATATTTTGCAGCATGCGTGCATTTATAGAATATACTTCTCCATCTTTTGTAAATATTAATATCCTGCTCGATGAATCAGTACAAAGTTTAATACTATTCTTTGTTAACTTTTTATCTCTTCTAGATTTTAGAATTCCATTCCTATCAATTATAATTTCAAAACTTTTATTTTCACATTCATTTACAAATTTCATAAAATTGACTTCATCATTATTAGATAGATTAAACATTTGAAATGGCATTATATTTCTATCCATTTCACATATATCAGGTATTTCAATAGTAAAATTTAATCCATTTTTAGTCTTTATATATATATATCTTTTGCTTTCTTCAAATATATGCACATTTAAAAGTTCTTCATTGTTTTTCAATTTTAGTGCCATTATTTTAGTATATGTTGTATCAAATCTTTCAAGAGATGTCTTTTTTATACCACCCTTATTTGTGAAAAAAACAAATTGAAATTGATCATGAAAGTCATTGATACTGTATACGGCTATTATTCTTTCTTGATCAAGATCTATTCCCTTTATTATATTATCTATCTTTTCACCTTTATCCTTCCATTTAAATTCAGGCACATTTACCCCTCTGACTTTATATAGATTTCCTTTATTAGTAAAAAATATTAGAGAATGTTTTGTATTAGATTTTATTAAAAATTTGCTAAAATCACCCTCTCTATATTCAATGTCGGAAACACTAGGATTAGAACGATTGTATGATCTTAATGAAACTCTTTTTATGAATCCATCATTTGAAAGTGTTACCACAATATCTTCGTCAACTATAATATCCTCCACTTCAATCTTAGCTTCACTATCATTTTCAATTATTGAAGTTCTTCTGCTATCTCCATATTTATTTTTAATTTCCAAAAGTTCTTTTTTTATAAGTTTAAATAATTCCCTATCACTACTCAATATTTTTTGCAATTTATTTATCTTCCTGCAAAGCTCATTATATTCCTTTTCAAATGTTTTTATCTCAAGACCTGTAAGTCTATAAAGCATAAGTTCTAGTATTGACTCTGACTGTATACCTGTAAATCCAAATTTATCTATAAGATTTTTCTGTGCATCTTTTTTAGATTTAGACGATCTTATTGTAATTATAACCTCATCCATTATACCAATTGCTTTTATAAACCCTTCTACTATATGGAATCTCTTTTTAGCTATATTTAATTCGGTCGTAGTTCTTCTCATTACAACATCTTTTTGATAATCTACATAATGTCTTAATATAGTTTTAAGTCCCATAGTCTGTGGTTTTCCATCCGCGAGCGCAACCATATTAAATGAGATATTGCACTGCAGATCAGTTTTTTTGAAAAGATACTTTAGGACTTTATCAGCAGTTCCCATATCTACAGACTTCTTAAACTCTATAACAGCTCTTATTCCAGTTCTATCTGACTCGTCTCTTATATCAGAAATAACCTCCAATACTTTAGAATGTTTTTTATCAGCTGTCATATCAGAAATAGTCTGAAGTAATTTTGCTTTGCTTCTCCTATATGGGAATTCAGTAATTACTATTCCAAGTCTACCATTATCAAGTCTTTGTATATTAGTTTTAGCCCTTAGTGTTACCTTTCCCTCTCCACTTTCATATGCAGACAAAAGTGAATTTTTCCCTATTAAAATTCCACCTGTAGGAAGATCCGGTCCTTTAACATAATTCATTAATCCACAAGTATCTATATCGGGTTTATCAATTATAGCAACACATGCATCTATGACTTCATTTAAATTATGTGGTGGTATATTAGTTGCAAGTCCAACTGCTATACCAAATGATCCATTTACAAGTATATTAGGATATCTCGACGGAAGTACCTCTGGTTCCTTTTCAGATCCAGAATAGTTATCAACCATATCGACTACATCTTTATCTATATCCCTTATCATTTCCATTGAAATATTTGTAAGTCTGGCTTCCGTGTAACGCATTGCAGCTGCACAATCGCCATCCTGGCTTCCCCAATTGCCGTGTCCATCTATAAGCGGCATTCTTGTTGTAAAATTCTGTGCAAGAATTACCATTGAATCGTAAACAGATGAATCTCCATGAGGATGATATTTACCCAAAATATCTCCAACTATTCTTGCAGATTTATAATAAGGTCTATCTGGAAATGCTTTAAGCATATAAGCTCCATAAATTATCCTCCTATGCACAGGTTTTAAACCATCCCTTACATCAGGGATAGCTCTTTCCTTTGCAACATCTACTGCATATGGAAGATAATTATCAGGCATAGCCTCTTCTAAAGGTATTTGAACTATATTTTTATCAACTGGTATATTTATCTTTTTTGTCACAGATTATCCTCCTTTTAAAATTCCGCATATTTATACATATAATTTTTTCTAGGGGCAACAACTTCACCCATTAAAAGCGATACCATTTTCTCAGCTTTTGCCGCATCATCTATTGTTATTTTGTCAAGTGTTCTCGTTTCAGGATTAAGTGTAGTTTCCCATAATTGATCAGGATTCATTTCACCAAGTCCTTTATATCTTTGAATCAGAACTCCCCTTCCAATTTCATTTTTGGCCTTTTTAAGTCCTTCTTCATCATACGCATATTTTACAATATTTTTACCTTTATTTTCTTTATAGACCTTGTATAAAGGCGGCTGGGCTATATATAAATGTCCATTCATTATAAGCTGTCTCATATATCTATATATGTATGTCATCCACAGGGTTCTTATATGAAATCCGTCAACATCTGCATCAGACATTATAATTATCTTATCATATTTCAAATCATCCTCATTATAATTTTCAAGTATACCCGTACCTATAGCCGTATTAAACATTTTTAATTCTTCACTTCCAAGCACGTTTTCAAGATTTTGTTTCTCTGTATTCATAATTTTTCCCTTAGATGGCATTATAGTTTGAAATCTTCTATCTCTTGCCTGTTTAGCTGATCCACCAGCTGAATCTCCTTCGACAACGATAAATTCACACACGGATGAATCTTTTATAGTACAAACCGCAATTTTACCTGCAAGCGGTGCAGTACCTCTTCCTATTTTTTTCTTTTCAGCATCATTTATTTTTTTTATTTTTTCCCTTCTCGCAGCAGCATACAGGGCATTATTTATAATCAACGTTGCCATATCCTTATTGTCTTCTATCCATTCAAAAAACTTAGTATAACTCAAATCATTCATCATAGTATAAGCTTCTGCATTCCCAAGTTTTGTCTTGGTTTGTCCTTCGAAAATCGGATCAGTTATTTTTATTCTAATTACAGCTGTCATTCCTTCTCTTAAGTCATCTCCATCGAATTCTTTAGACTTCTCCTTTAAAAGATTCAATTTTTTGGCCCATTCTTTAAATGCTCTTGTCATTCCAGTTTTAAAACCACTTTCATGTGTTCCCGATTCTGTTGTTGGAATATTATTCACATAACTTGCTATATATTCTGAAGTGGATTCTGTGAATTGCGCACATATTTCACCATACATATTTATTCCATTTACTTCTCTTTCACCATCAAATAGTATAGGATCAGAATGCAGGACAGTTTTGCTTTCATTTAGATATCTTATAAAATCCAGCAATCCATTTTCTGAATGATAATATTTTTCTACAGTTTCCTCTCCCCTGTTATCTACTAGTTTTAAACTTATTCCTTTATTTTGGAATGCAAGTTCTTGAAGTCTTTCATCTATAATATCTATCTTAAATTCAATATTTGAAAATACATTTCTGTCCGGCATAAATGTTACTTTCGTACCAGTTTCACTGGAGTCTCCTACAACTTTCAAATGATCAACTGGAGTTCCCGGCATTGTTCTCTTTAATCCTTTATCATATCTATACTCAAATCTTTGACTGTATATATGTCCATTCTGTTTTACTTCAACCTCAAGCCAACTTGACAACGCATTTACAACAGCAGCACCAACACCATGAAGTCCTCCAGAGGTTTTATACACATCATTATTAAACTTTCCTCCAGTATGTAACTCAGTAAATACCATTTCAACACCTGATTTTTTCTTTACAGGATGTATCCCCGTTGGTATTCCTCTTCCATTGTCCTTAATGCTAGCACTTCCATCTTTATTTAAAATCACCACAGCTGTATCTCCAAATCCATTAGAAATTTCATCTATGGCATTGTCTAAAATTTCCCATATACAGTGATGTAATCCCTTACTACCCGTGGAACCTATATACATGCCTGGTCTTACTCTAACAGGTTCTAATTTTTCAAGAGAAGTTAAGGCATTAACATCATAAACAGATGTTTTATTATTCCATTGTTCCATAATTTACCTCCTAGTCTGTCAAAAAAACTTGCCAATTTTTCATTTGTCATTAATATTATTGATTATAGCAAAAATAATATATGAAAACAAACGTTCTGTTAAATTTACAATTTATTAATCTTGTTGTCATCTTATTGTCACTAAATCATTATATTATCATAATGTAATGCATTTATACAGAGGTGATATTAGTGGATATTTCCAAATTAATTAATAACAAGGTATCAGATCATATTATACACGGCATAGATTTGCTATTTTTTGCAATAGTAATCTCAATAAAAGTTATAGTATATGCAACCCAAATATCCCCTGATTATCTATATATCAAGGTCTTTTATCCAATAGTTGCTTCAATTCTAATTTTGGTAAGTTTTGCAGCACTTTTTAAAGGTAAAAAGCGAATGAAATTTTTATATATTATGGATATAATTGTGAGCATAATTTTAGTAGCAGACATTATGTACTATAGATATTTTAAGGATATTTTGACTGTATCTGAGATAGGAAATGCCAGACTTTTGGGCGGCGTATCTTCAAGTGTTGGAAGTTTATTTAATATAAAGGATATCTTATATTTTGTCGACATTATAGTTCTGTCATTCTTTATAAGAAAATTTAATAAAAAAACTCCATCCTATACTCCTACACTTTTAAAAAGATTTTTAACTTTTATTTTTATATTTATAATAGGATTTTGCATTGATGTAAAATCAGTTTATGCTGTTTCTCAAGAACAGCCGACACTATTAAGTTCTATGAGTAATAGAATATATTTGACTAAACTGATTGGTAATTTAAACTTTCATGCAATAGACGCTTATAATTTTGTAAGTACAAAGGCGAAAAATTTGGAACCTTTGTCAGATGAAAGGAAAACTGAAATAACCAATTTTTTGAAAAGCAACAATCAATATACTACAACAGATTTAAAAGGCTCGATGGAAGGCAAAAATGTTATCATGATACAGGTTGAGGCTCTTCAACAATTTGTCATAAATCAAAAAATTAATGGGCAGGAAATAACCCCTAATTTAAATAGATGGTTAGGTAAATCCTTGTATTTTGATAATTATTTTTATCAGGTAGCTGGAGGTACTACAGCGGACGCAGAATTTATGTCTAATAATTCCTTATATCCTTCAATATCTGGAGCAGCTTATTATAATTACAGTGGTGATACATTATCATCTCTGGCCAAGGAATTAAAAGATAAAAATTATTATACTGCTGCTTTACACGGAAATACAGAAGGTTTTTGGAACAGAAATGTAATGTACAGAACTGAAAGTTTTGATAAATTCTACGGAAAAAGCAGTCTTAACTCCAATGAAATAGTAGGGCTTGGAATAAGTGACAGGTCATTCTTGAATCAATCAATTGAAAAGCTAAAAAGCTTTAAGCAACCATATTATTCATTCATAATAACACTTAGCAGTCACTATCCATATGATGACGTAAAACATTACGGTAATTTTAATGTTGGTGAATATGAAGGTACATTAATGGGAAATTACCTTAAAGCAATACATTATACTGATGAACAACTTGGTACCTTTTTAGATAAATTGGACAACGACGGAATAACTAAAAATTCTGTAATTGTATTGTATGGAGATCATTTTGCTATACCGAAGACTAACGCGGATCAATTATTTAAATTTGAAGGTACTACAAATACAAATGATTTAAATTGGATTAATTATCAAAAAGTACCACTTATGATCCATTTTCCAGATGATAAAAACAGTGGTGTAAATCATACTTATTCAGGTCAGATGGATTTATACCCAACACTTGCTAATTTATTGAACTTGCCAAAAAACTATATGTTGGGACAAGATATGCTTAATACTTCTGCAAATAATAAGAAAGTAATATTCAGAGATGGTTCATTTACAGATGGTAAAACATACTATTGTTCTTCTACAAATACTTATTATGATATACAAACAGGTAAAACTATACAAGAAACGCCTGAGTTAAAAAATAAAAAAGTAGAATATTCTAATGAACTCACTTATTCTGACGATATATTAAATCACAATTTATTAAAGACTTTAGAAAACAAATAACTAGCTGAAAGTTAAGGATAACTTTTATATTGATTTAAAAAGCATAAAGAGGAGTATACCACCGCAGGTGTATTTACTTTTTATGCTTTTTAATTTATCAAAAAACTCATAGAATATTAATTTTTTAATACTAATCAAAAAAATATTAAAATTATTCTCCTTAATTAAAATAAAACATTTAGAAATCTAAAAACACTACGATAAATTATGTAAATATTTATATTTCAAGGTTAATCAATGTGTATGAGGTGAATAAATATGTCATTTAAAAAAAAGTCATTGCCAATAAATGAACTGGTGCCAGGAATGATATCAGCAAGCAATATTACATTTGAAGGTCGGATACTTATCGCTAAGAATGTATGTATAACAGAACAGGTTATAGAAAAATTAAAGAAAAATTATATTGTTGATAGTGTGTACATATACATCAATAATCCTTCTATACAAGATAATAGTTATGAAACAGATATCACTGAAAAAAAGCAGTCTTACAAACAATTTAAAAGGCTAAAAGGCAAATCAACACAGGAACTTGAAAATACCTTCAATGAATTTTCTTCAAACTTAAAAGATATCTTCGATGATATTTCAAATTTGAAAGTTCCTAAAATAGATTCCATAAGAATATTTTCAAAACGAATACAGAGAGAAATAAAATCAACCGGTATAGTTATTAAAAATATAGTTTTCTTCGGAAGCAAAGGTGATCCTATATATAGACACAGCATAAATGTATCGGCAATAAGCTATATACTTGGTAAATGGTTAAATTTCAGTGAAAAAGAATTAAACTTATTAACATATTCTGCAATATTTCATGATTTCGGCAAAATACAATTAAGTAATGAACTAATCAACAAATACCCAAACCTTGTATCTTCAGAACATGAAATTTATAAATCTCATGTTGTTTTAGGATATAATTTTGTAAAGCAAATTCCATACCTCAATTTTTCTGTAAGCTATGGTGTACTTATGCATCATGAAAATATGGATGGCTCTGGATACCCTCTTGGAATAAAAGAGGATAAAATTCATAAATTTGCAAAAGTAATCGCTATTGCAGATTTATTTGACAATATCAGTTCAAATAGGTACATAAAAAAGCCCAATGGTCCATTTGAAACATTAAAATTCATTCAACAAGAAGGCCTTGGAAAATTAAATTGTGAATACTGTAATGTATTTTTAAACCATATAATAAATTACTATATGGGTGAAAATGTAATCTTAAATGATAACAAATCATTTAAAATCCTTAAGATTGATATAAATAACTTAACCAGACCACTTCTTTTTGGAGACAATGGATTCCTTGATTTAAAAAATGAAAAGAATTTATATGTTAAAAAACTAGTACTATAGGGTTTATAAATAAAAGCTTAATCTATCTCCCTTAGATTAAATTAACTTTAAAATTATAAACCCTATAGTATGGTATTTTATGATTTTATTAGTCGTGAAATTATACTTATTATAAAAGTAAACAGTGATAAGAAAATTGTGAATATCATAATACCTGTAATCAGTAAATTATATTTAATAATACTAAATTCAGGTACATATTTTGATATTCCAAATATATTAAACATCAGAAATACAATAAATATAACTGCAACTCCATTGTATGACTGTTTAATATCGGCAGAGCTCAATGATATATGTGATGATACGCAAATTGATATAAATAAAAATATATAGAAGTATATATTTCGAAAATTTTCAGGAGAAAAAATAACCTTTAAAAGTCCAAAATAAGAGGCAAGCATTAGTTCAACAGCATGTCTATTTATTACTGTTACATGTAAACTTGTTTTTAAAATATATAAAAGGTCACCATATGCTGCCGGCATCATATACTTCATTAATATAATTATAAAAATTGCACCACCAAATATCGGTGCCGTTCCTATGAAAAAATTTCCAACTTGCTGGTATATATTATTTTTATTATAGCTGTGATTTACATATCCCATAACACCATTTGCATCTGGTCTTTGAAGCAACTTAATATCCATAATTTTATGTCCAAATATCAAAGCAAAAATTGCATGACTTAATTCATGTACTGGAACTCCAATAAAACCGGTTAACATTACTGCATTGCTTCCAAAGCTCATCTGAAAATTCTTCAAAGCTGAATTTCTTAAAATTCCAAGTATTAAGCCGGCTATAATTATTACACCAACTAAATTTATAGTTTCTATAAAAGATTTTAAAAATAACTGAATTAAAAAACTCATATAATATTTCTCCTCCATATATATTTAAAATTACAACCAAAGGGAAAATGTACTAATATCTATGTTAATAAGTTTAACATTTATGAAACCTGGATTCAAAGTAAATGCATAATCATTAAATTTATTGAATTTAACAAACACTCTTTGTAAATACTAAATATGTTACAAATTATTTATAGAGGAGGAATTTTTCTATGGAAAAAAAATTAAAAACCATGGATGGAAATCACGCAGCTGCCGAAGCTTCTTATGCTTTTACAGATGTTGCAGCTATTTATCCAATAACCCCATCTACTCCAATGGCCGAACTCGTAGATGATATGTCTGCACATGGCAAAAAGAATATATTTGGTCAAAGTGTTAAACTAGTCGAAATGCAGTCCGAAGGTGGTGCAGCTGGAGCAGTTCATGGTTCATTAGCTGCCGGGGCACTAACTACTACATACACAGCTTCTCAAGGATTGCTCCTTATGATACCAAATATGTATAAAATAGCAGGTGAATTGCTTCCTGGAGTATTTCATGTAACTGCCCGTGCTATTGCAACTCATGCTCTGTCAATATTTGGTGACCATCAAGATGTTATGGCAACAAGACAAACAGGATTCGCTTTGTTAGCATCATCCAATGTACAAGAAGTAATGGATATGACAAATATTGCTCATCTTTCAGCAATCAAACTAAGCATTCCATTTTTACATTTCTTCGACGGCTTTAGGACATCACACGAATACCAAAAAATAGAACTAATTGACTATGAGGATGTTGCAAAGTTAGTTGATTATAATGCAGTACAAAAATTCAGAGATAGGGCTTTGAATCCAGAACATCCATCAATAAGAGGAACTGCACAAAATCCTGATATATATTTTCAGGAGAGAGAAGCTTCAAATAAATTCTTCTCAAAAGTACCTGATATTGTTGAAAACTATATGAGGGAAATAGAAAAAATCACCGGAAGAGTATACCATCCATTTGATTATTATGGAGATCCCAATGCAGAATATATAACTGTAGCAATGGGTTCTGTATGCGATACTATAGAAGAAACTGTGGATTACTTGAGACAGCATAGTAAAAAGGTCGGAGTTATGAAGGTACACCTGTACAGACCATTTTCCTCAGATTATTTCTTTAAATATATGCCTAAATCTGTGAAAAAAATCGCGGTTTTAGATAGAACAAAAGAACCAGGATCAACAGGTGAACCTCTTTATCTTGATGTTGTCAATTCATTTTACAATAATTCAAATAAACCTGTCATAGTCGGTGGACGATATGGGTTAGGTTCAAAGGATACAACGCCTTCCCAAATTCTAGCTGTGTTTAAAAATCTTGAAGCATTTACTCCTAAAAATGGATTTACAATTGGAATAATAGACGACGTTACAAATACATCTTTAGCTGAAGAAGAAATAATAGATACAACACCTGAAGGAACTATTAGATGTAAATTTTACGGTCTAGGTTCTGATGGTACAGTTGGTGCAAACAAAACAGCAGTCAAAATAATAGGTGATAAAACAGATTTGTACTGTCAAGCTTATTTTTCATATGACAGTAAAAAATCTGGTGGAAGTACAGTCTCTCACCTGAGATTTGGAAGCAAGCCAATAAAATCTCCTTATTTAGTATATGAATCAGATTACACTGCCTGCCATAACAAATCATTCATATATAATATAGATATTTTAAAAGGTTTAAAGAAAAATGGTACCTTTGTTTTAAATTGCCCCTGGAATGAAAATGAACTAGAGGATAATTTACCTTCAAAGATGAAAAGATATATTGCTCAAAACAATATACAGTTTTATACAGTAGATGCAGTATCTATAGCTCAAAAAGTCGGATTAGGCTCTAGAATAAATATGGTAATGCAAGCAATATTTTTCAAGCTCGCAAACATACTTCCACAAGATCAAGCAATTAATTATTTAAAGGAGTCTGTGGAACATACCTATGGCAAAAAAGGTAAAAATATAGTTGATGCAAACAAAGCAGCAATAGACGCTGGAGTGAATGCCTCACACAAGGTTGCTATACCAGATTCCTGGAAGGATGCAAAAGATGCGCCGGTTCCTGAAGAAGATATTCCTGATTTTATAAGGAGAATTGAAAGACCTATTGCAAGGCAAGAAGGTGATTCACTTCCAGTCAGTGCCTTTAATGGATTAGAGGATGGCACTTATCCACCTGGAGTAACAGCTTATGAAAAGCGTGGTATAGCAGTATTTGTACCTGAATGGCAGATTGATAAATGTATTCAATGCAATCAATGTTCATATGTGTGCCCTCATTCAGTTATAAGGCCATGTCTACTAAATAACGATGAGGTCAAAAATGCCCCTAAAAACTTTTTAACAAAAAAAGCAGTCGGAAAAGGAATGGAAAATCTGGAATATCGTATTCAAATAAGTCCTCTTGATTGTACTGGATGTGGAAACTGTGCCAATATATGTCCTGCTCCTGGTAAAGCACTTGTAATGAAACCGGCACAGAAACAGATTGAAAATCAGTCGAAAAATTTCGAATATGTATCAAAAATTTCTCCTAAACAAAACTTAATGGATATCCATACAGTTAAGGGGAGCCAATTTTCTAAGCCACTGCTCGAATTTAATGGTGCATGCCCGGGTTGCGGTGAAACACCTTATATAAAACTCTTGACTCAACTTTATGGAGATAGGATGATGATAGCCAACGCAACAGGTTGTTCATCAATTTGGGGAGCCTCAGCACCGGCAATCGCTTATACCACAAACTGCTTTGGTAAGGGTCCTTCATGGGGAAATTCATTATTTGAAGATAATGCCGAATACGGTTATGGAATGTTTCTTGCAGTAACTCAGATAAGAGAAAAACTTGCTGATTTAATTAAGCAGGCAATATCAACAAATATAAATCCTAATCTTAAAAAAGCTTTTAAAGAATGGCTTGATGGATATAATAATACTGATATTTCAAAGAAATCATCTGAAAAAATACTTGAACTCATTATAAATGAAAACTATAAGGAAAATAATACCTTACATGAAATACTTCTAAGAAAAGATTACCTGATCAAAAAATCACACTGGTTAATTGGTGGTGATGGCTGGGCATATGATATAGGCTTTGGAGGATTAGATCAAGTTTTATCATTAGGCGATGATGTTAATATATTAGTAATGGATACTGAAGTTTATTCAAATACCGGTGGACAGTCATCTAAATCAACTCCTACTGGTGCAGTTGCAAAGCTTGCTGCACGCGGTAAGAAAACACGCAAAAAAGATTTGGGTCTTATGGCCATGACTTATGGATATGTTTACGTTACTCAAATATCACTAGGTGCAAACATGAATCATGCAATTAAAGCAATTACTGAAGCTGAATCTTATAACGGTCCTTCTTTAGTAATAGCCTATGCTCCCTGCATAAGTCATGGTATTAAAACTGGTATGGGAACCAGCATTGCTGAAGAGAAAAAAGCCGTTGAATCAGGTTATTGGCATTTATATAGATTTAATCCTATTTTAAAAAAACAGGGAGAAAATCCATTTATATTGGATTCCAAAGAACCTACAAGTTCATATATGGATTTCATAAATGGCGAACTACGCTATTCATCACTTAAAAATATTTTTCCTGAAGTCGCCGAAAGTGCCCTTAAACAATCTGAAATTAACGCCCATGAAAGATACGACATATATAAGAAACTATCTTCTATCAAATATTAACAAAATAAAAAGTCTAACCTCTTTGTGGTTAGGCTTTCTATCTTTAATACTATTTTTCATTGGAATCAACGAAATCCTTGGCATTTTCAACATCAAGTTCACTAGGAATAGATACCTTTGAGTCGGGTTCCTGCTTATAAACATCACCCAAAGGAGCAGTATCATGCTTTTCTATTGGTTTCTTTTTAAAGTTATTTCTAATATTATCTTCCTTCATATATATTCCTCCCTTCGTAATTATTATTTCTAATTTTAAAAAATATATGAAAAATTATTATTGAATGTGATCACAATATATTGACATACCTATATTAAAGTGATATGTTTATATTTAAAATGACGAATATTGATAGCGCTGAATCTTTTGAACGGGAGAACCACATTTGGGGTGAGTCTTATCCAAATATGAGATAAGTAGGGTTATTTTTCTTCGACCCGAATCCGTCAGCTAATCTCGTAAGCGTTGAAGAGAAGTTTTTAAGTATACTTTTACTGATTCATTAAATTTTAAATGAATTGGACATTCAATAAACTGCAGTTACTTCTCTGCAGTTTATTATTTTTTGTAATAATTATAGAACTTATATTTTACTAATTTTAGGAGGAAAACAAATCGTGAATTCTGCTAAATGTAAATTAAATAATAATTACTATGCCAGGATAGACAAAGTAAAAATATATATTGATTATGTTAACAGCCGTGTCAAAATAATTAACTTTTATAAAATATCTGTACAGGCTCTAAAAAGAATAATACACTTTACCTCAAAACAGCATCTAAGTAAAGTTGTATGCAATTGTAACTCTCAATCTTTTCAAAATTTTTGTGATGCAGGATTTATTCCAGAAGGTAAAATAGACTCATATTTTAGAGGAGAAGATGCATTATGTATGTCATATTTTATAAGCAGCAATAGAAAAATATGTAAAAATAGTAATATTGAAAATTTGTTCTTAACTAAAAGTTTAAATATGAAAGATAAGTTTAAGTTTAACAACAACTTAAAATATCATATAAGAGATGCAAAAGAAAGCGATATAAGCGAATTAATATCATTGTTTTCTGAGGTATTTTTCGCATATCCAACTTCTATATATAATAGAGACTACTTAATACAAAATATGAGCAAAAATGTTTTATGCAAGGTTGCTGTATTCAATGATAAGATAATAAGTGCAGCTTCTGCCTACCTTGACTATGAAAATTTAAATGCAGAAATTGCCGATTGTGCTACCTACCCTCATTATAGGGACAAAGGTATTATATCAAATATAATTTATCTTTTAGAAAAAGATATTAGAGACAAAGATTTTATAAGCTTATATAGTATGTCTAAATCCACAAGTCAGGGTATGAATATTGCATTAAGTAAGCAAGGATACAATTATAGAGGTACATTAGTAAACAACTGCAATTTATGTGGTGATTTTGAAAGTATGAATATTTGGGCTAAAGATATCTAGAGGAAATGTTATAATTTAACGTATTTAAAAAATAGTGTAGGGCTCATGAAAGCCCTATATTCTATTTCCAGCGGATATCTGCCTTTTTTCTCGGCACAGTTCTTAAATATTTAACTCCAGGATATCCAATTATCATAAAAGTTACAACCTTTCTTCCTTTCTTAACTCCAAGGAATTTACCTATTCTCTCATCCATTTGAGCAGCTGCAGCAGAAAAGCCACTAAACAGCGTTCCAAGTCCCATAGCATCAATCATAAGTTCCATATTTGAAGATGCTAGAGCCCCATTTACTTCTTCTCTCGCTGTAACTACTATTACTAATGGAGCATTAAAAAATAATCTATCATTTTTAGGATTTTCCTCACACTGTTTATACATATTAATCCACATTTTAGCATATCTTTGATGAAGTACATTTTGCTCATTTGGATCTTTAAGTATTTTTTCTCCGGCTTGATTTAAACTATTGAGTATTAATCCCCTTAACTCCTGTATTTTGTCCTTTACAACTATATAAGATACATCCTGCATATTACTTCCAGTCTGAGTAAATCTTCCAGCCTCTATAATTTTTAAAATTTTTTCATCTTCTATTTTTTTATCTTCAAATTGTCTTATAGTTCTTCTAAACTTAATAAAATTCAAGAGTATATCAGGATCAACAAAAAAATCCTCTTTATTATATTCTTTCACATCCTCCATATTGTATTCATCCGTTGACACTGCATTTTTAGGACACACAGCTATGCAATGTCCACACTTTATGCAAGTTACATTATTAATTTCAGCTTTTCCATCTACAATTTCTATATCACTGACAAAACAATCCTCAGAACATTTCCCACATCCTATACACTTTTCAATATCCACATTCATCATAAAAACTACACTCCCTTTATCACTATGTTAAAATATACGTACCATTATATTTTAACATAATTAGTCTAATCAAATTACAATTAGGTGTTTTAAATCAATCCTCTATTTTAAATACTCTAAACCTATATGCATTCATAGCTACCTTGCATAATTTCTCCATAAGTTTGTAATTAGCATATGCTCCAACTATTGCGCCAAACCCCGGAATTAGTTGAAGTGTTTTAGCAATGTCTATATAATCTCTATATTCCTGTTGAAATGTTCTCCAATCAAAACTATCCTTATCTTTAGGAAGATTATTCGAGTAAGACTCCCAATTTGAAATTATATTATAGATCTCATTTCTCCTTTTTTGACTCGAAAAAGCTATCTGAAATACATATAATATATATAATCTTTCCTTATAATTTTTTGCATTAAATCCATAAATTCCAGCTGCGTCAAATAAAAAATTCATTTTCAAACTTAAAAGTACAGGAAAATCAGCCATTCCAATTAACATCCCAGCTGCACCAGTACCGGCTCCACTTGCTGATGCAAGATTTCTGTAAGTTTTCATTTTTTCTATTACAAGTTTTTCACGCTCCTGCAGGCACATATTATAAATTGGTTTTATTGAAGAACTATATTTGCACCCATCTATAACCGCTTTTATCATGTTTTCTACAGCTTTTGATACCAAAGCCTGCACTTTTTCGGGAATAAAGCTGTTCATTTTATCTTCTATATTTTTAGCAAATATATTTCCAGGGTCTGGTTTAGCCTGCATTTCTTTTTTCCACTTAATAAGTTCTCTTAATGCTTTATCTTCATATAAATTCATATAATCTACTCCTAAATATTTTCATATTTATACATTACGGTATACAAACATAAAAAGCAATATGTTTTATACTTTGATGTGCTTAATGATTTAATCACCTTTTCTACATAATGACTGTTGCTTTTGACTCAATCTATTGAAAAAATAAATAGTCATTTTACTACAAATTAATCCTAAAATAATTCCAGCTAAAACATCTGTAGGATAATGAACATATAGATACAATCTCGAAAAAGCTATTAACGCCGCCAAACCAAAAAACTCAACTGCATAATTTTTAAGATATTTTGCTAATATTCCTGCTGCTGCAAATGAAGATGCAGCGTGTCCTGATGGAAATGAATATGATAAAGGTTTTGAAATTAAAAGCTTAACTGCTGGTATATCTGCTGATGGTCTTATGCGCTGAACTACATGTTTTAATATTCCTTCTCCTAAAACCGTACTTAATATTAACGCTACTAAAACCATAAAACCTACGTTTCTATATTTTTTATTAATTATTAGTAAGATAGAAATCACAATCCATACCGCTCCTAAGTTGCCTAAAGAAGTTACTATGATCATAACTTTATCCATCATATGTCCATACATATGATTCTTTATGTATAAAAGGATAAAAATATCAAAATTTTGTATTAAGGCCATCATCTTCACTATCATCTCCATTTTTTTCTTAACACTCATTTAATCAAATTTTCATTCTAAATAAAAGATTAAAATAATAACAAAGAACATATCACAAACAGATATTATTTGAGCAATAACAAAAGTACCCATGTCATCTGTTGTAGATTTCCGCTTTTTTTCATTAAAATACATAATTAATGTCATAAATAAAACTATCAAGCTAAAAATCAAGACAAAAAATCCGGTATTTCTAATAGAAGACCAAACACCATTTTCTATTCCATATTTTATAAAATAATATATAAAGCAGGAAAACATACAAATATAATACCTAATATTAAATAAAATATAAGTTCCATAATGAAAGCAAATGTTTGGAATATTCTCACTCTTTTACTACCTTAAATTTATGATTTTTTCTTTTGTAATGACTCATAGTTAAATTGTACTACTCCTGAAATTTTGTTCATAATGTTAAATTGTTCCTTTTTCAAAACTTTTAAGGTATACAAAAAGACTGCATACGCTAAGATTTCACTTAAGATAACATGTGCAGTCCTTTTAATCAATTTTTATTCAGTTAATATGTCTAGTTTTCTACTTATTCATAGCCTCTTCAATTGCAACTGCCACTGCAACGGAAGCTCCGACCATCGGGTTGTTACCCATTCCGATAAGTCCCATCATTTCGACATGAGCCGGGACTGATGATGATCCTGCAAATTGAGCATCCGAATGCATCCTTCCCATAGTATCTGTCATACCATAAGATGCTGGACCCGCTGCCATATTATCTGGATGAAGAGTTCTTCCAGTTCCGCCACCCGATGCAACTGAAAAATATTTCTTACCCATCTGAACACATTCTTTCTTATATGTTCCTGCAACCGGGTGCTGAAATCTCGTTGGATTAGTCGAGTTACCAGTTATTGATACATCAACACCTTCATGGTGCATTATTGCAACTCCCTCTCTGACATCATCGGCACCATAGCATTTAACTTTTGATCTATCACCTTTCGAGTATGGTATTTCCTTAATTATAGTAAGTTTACCGGTATAATAATCAAATTTCGTCTGAACATAAGTGAAACCATTTATTCTCGATATTATATAAGCGGCATCCTTTCCAAGACCATTTAATATAACCTTAAGATGTGTTTTTCTTACCTTATTTGCAGCTTCAGCTATTTTTATTGCGCCTTCTGCAGCTGCAAAAGACTCATGTCCTGCTAGAAATGCAAAACATTTAGTTTCCTCCCTAAGAAGCATAGCTGCAAGGTTTCCGTGTCCAAGTCCTACCTTTCTATCATCTGCAACTGAACCAGGTATACAAAATGACTGCAGACCCTCTCCAAGTGCTTCAGCTGCATCAGCTGCCTTTATGCATCCCTTTTTTATAGCTATTGCTGCTCCGACAGTGTAAGCCCAGCAAGCATTTTCAAAACATATTGGTTGGGTCGATTTTACTATGTTATAAACATCTACTCCCTTTTCATCACAAACAGTTTTAGCTTCTTCTACAGAATTCATACCATACTCTTTAAGTACTGGTATAATCTGATCTATTCTTCTCTCATAACTTTCAAATAATGCCATTTTATTATCCTCCCTATGTACTATTCTTGTCTTGGATCTATAACTTTGCAGGCTTCGTCAAATCTACCGTACTGACCTGTGGCTTTTTCCATAGCTTCATTAGCATCCATACCTTTTTTAATCATTTCCATCATTTTGCCAAGACTTACAAACTTATATCCTATAACCTCATCATTTTCATCTAAGGCAATTTTAGTAACATAACCTTCTGTCATCTCAAGATATCTTGTTCCCTTAGCTTTTGTTCCATACATAGTACCAATCTGGCTTCTGAGTCCCTTTCCTAAATCCTCAAGTCCAGCACCTATTGGAAGTCCACCTTCTGAAAAAGCTGTTTGAGTTCTGCCATATACTATCTGTAAAAATAACTCTCTCATAGCTGTATTTATTGCATCACAAACCAGGTCTGTGTTTAATGCTTCCAATATTGTTTTCCCCGGTAATATTTCTGATGCCATAGCTGCCGAGTGAGTCATTCCCGAACATCCTATTGTTTCAACTAGAGCCTCTTGTATGATACCATCTTTAACATTTAAAGTTAATTTGCATGCACCCTGCTGTGGAGCACACCAACCTATACCATGAGTCAAACCTGAGATATCCTTTATTTCTTTAGCTTGTACCCATTTTCCTTCTTCTGGAATTGGAGCCGGTCCATGGTCTGGTCCCTTAGCTACACAACACATTCTTTCAACTTCTGCCGAATAAATCATACTTTATTCTCCCTTCTGATCATTTAATTATTAACTATAAAAATAAAGTAATTTGTAATCTTCATGGGATTATTTTAACCCGCTGGGATATTTTTAGTCCCACTATAAGAACATCCTCTTATTACTTACATTTTAACAAACATAAGTATATATAACAATACATTTTGACATATTAAAATAAAACTTTTTAAAAGGACAATTGCAGCATTAGAATATAATACTTGCTAGAATAATGAATGAAAATTGTAAGTACATATTTTCGATATTGTTAAGGCTTGCATTTTAGTATATACTTGTGTATATACATTAAAAATATGTAATTTTAATTTAGAGGTGTAATATGGATAATAACATTTTAGTAAATGAAATAAATAGGTTAAAGAAAGAAAAAAATGCTTGTATATTAGCACATAATTATCAAGTACCCGAAGTTCAGGATATAGCAGACATTGTAGGTGACTCTTTTACACTTAGCCGTGCTGCTGCAAAAATGGATAATGAAGTTATTGTATTTTGTGGTGTTAAATTTATGGCAGAAAGTGCAAAAATACTTTCTCCAAACAAAAGAGTTTTACTGCCTTCAAAATATGCAGGATGTCCTTTAGCGGAGTGTATAGATAAAGACGAGCTAATTATGGAAAAGCAAAAGTACCCTGATGCGGCCGTAGTATGTTATATAAATTCTTCAACTGAGGTTAAAGCTATAAGTGATATATGCTGTACTTCTTCCAACGCAGTTAAAGTTATAGAAAGTATAAATAAAAATAAGATACTATTTGTGCCAGACGAAAATCTCGCAAGTTTCATAGCTGAAAAAGTTACAGATAAGGAAATCATACCATGGGAAGGAGGTCACTGTATAACTCATGCCAGGATAACCATAGGAGATGTCAAAAAAGCAAAAAGCGATCATCCTAAAGCTGAAATGTTGGTGCACCCTGAAGTTTCAAAAGTAATAAGAGACAATGCTGACTTTGTAGGAAGTACATCACAGATAATTAACTATGCAAAAAATTCCCAAAATAGTGAATTTATCATAGGTACTGAAATGGGAGTGCTGCACAAAATGAAAAATGATAACCCTAAAAAGAAATTTCATTTATTAAGTTCAAAACTTGTATGTCAGAACATGAAAATGACTACACTTAAAGAAGTTCATAGTTCTCTTTTAAATACGGAACATGAAATATTTGTTCCCGAGGAAATTAGATTAAAAGCGCTTAACTCTCTTGAGAAAATGCTTGAGATTAGATAAATTAATGATGGTTGGTGGTATAAAGTGAAGAGAAGATATCTAATAAATTACAATGATTTCTGTGACACCAAAAATTTTGATGTAGTTATAATTGGAGCAGGAATAGGTGGCATCTATACAGCTTTGATGCTTCCCAAAAATTTAAAAATAGCTATTCTAAGTAAAAAGAACATATATGATTGTGACTCATATCTTGCCCAAGGAGGAATAGCAGCAAGCATAGATGATGATAACAGAAAGCTGCATGTAGATGATACTATGAATGCAGGCTGCTATGTAAATAATATCGATGCAGTAAACACACTTGTGTATGAATCTAGCGATGCTATAGACAGTCTTATAGATCTTGGAGTTAATTTTGATAAAGATGAAAATGGCAATTTTTACAGATCATTTGAAGGAAATCATTCTATCCCTAGAATCTTGCACGTACATGGTGATTCTACTGGAAAAGGCATAATGGAGATTTTGATAAAAAGAGCTAAAATTGCTCCAAATATAGTGATAATGTCAAATATATTTGCTTTAGATATTGTAGACAGCAAAAATATTTATACCGGAATAACTGCATTTTACAATGATAAACTCATCTATCTAAAATCAAAATGCTGCATTATCGCATCAGGTGGAATAGGTCAATTATTTTCAAAAACTACAAATGCAGACATACTTACAGGTGATGGAATTGCAATGGCAATAAGAGCAGATGTAAATTTAGCTGATATGGAGTACATTCAATTTCACCCTACTGCCTTATATTCTAAAGAAAATAATTTTAAAAAAATGTTTCTCATATCTGAAGCAGTAAGAGGCGAAGGTGCCATACTTAGAAATAAATCCGGCAGCAGATTTATGGAGGAGTATGACAAGAGGATGGAACTTGCACCTAGAGATATTGTAGCAAGAGCTATCAGTGATCAAATGAAAAAAAACTACTCAGATTATGTTTATTTGGATGCAACTATGTATGATAAAAATTTTTTAAAAAATCGATTCAATAAAATTTATACAGAGTGTGAAAATAATAATATAGAAATCTATAAGGACTATATACCCGTGACTCCTGCCCAGCATTATTTTATGGGTGGAATTAAAGTCGACTTGTTTGGAAGAACAAGCATGAAAAATCTATATGCTGTTGGAGAGTGTTCCTGTACTGGAGTTCATGGAGCAAACAGACTTGCAAGTAACTCCCTAATGGAAGCTGTTGTATTTGGAAAACAAATTGCCAATGATATTAAATACAGAATTAAAGATATAAAAAATATACATGAACACGTTAGTGGGAATATTAATTTTGAATTTGAAGAAGGAAATTTTAGTCTTTTAAAGTTAAAAAACGATTTAAAAGTAATTATGGAAAATAATGTTGGTATAGTCAGAACAGTTGAAAATGTTAAATTTGCATCAAGAGTTGTGAGAGAAGTTCTATCTAAACTTGAAAATATGAATTTTAGAAATGTAGAAGGAGTAGAAGTTTATAATATGTATGAGGTTTCTAAAAACATTATTGATGCTGTTTTAGAATCTGATTCTTCGCTCGGAAGCAATTACATTGAAGACTACTCTAAAAACAAATTAGTTTTGAGGTGATGTTGATTGAATTATTTGATAGTAGATAAATTAATTAAAAATGCGCTTATGGAAGATATCAATTATGGTGATATAACCACAGATACTTTATTTTCTGGTAACGAAATTTCAAAGGGGAGACTTATTGCAAAAGAATCTGGTGTAATTGCCGGAATTAATGTTGCAAAAAGTGTTTTTGAAACTTTAGATAAGAGCATAGAGTTTAAAGTACTTATAAACGATGGTCTAAATATTCAAAAAGGTAACATTATTGCAGAATTAGAGGGGCCATCCAAATCAATATTAAAAGCAGAAAGAGTTGCCTTGAACATACTTCAAAGGATGTCTGGAATTGCAACTAAAACGAGTAAAATTGTAAATTTAGTAAAGGATTATGATATTAAAATAGTGGACACTCGAAAAACTCTTCCTGGTTTTAGAATGTTAGATAAGTATTCTGTAACAGTTGGGGGAGGTTACAATCACAGATTGAATTTATCTGATTTTGTAATGATTAAGGACAACCATATACAGGCAGTTGGTTCTATAACTGAAGCTGTTAAAAGAATAAATGACAAAGTTAGCTTTACAACTAAAGTTGAAGTCGAAGTTGAAAACTTAGACCAGCTAAGAGAAGCAATGAAAACTAAAGTTGATGTAATCATGCTTGATAATATGGATATTGAAACTATGAAAGAAGCAGTAAAACTTGCTCACGGGAAATTTATTTTAGAAGCTTCAGGAAATATTACAGAAGAAAATATAAGAAACATTGCCGCAACCGGCGTTGATATAATATCACTTGGAGCTCTTACCCACTCTGTAAATGCACTTGACATAAGTTTAAAATTTTAGACACTAAAATGTGCTATGTTAATTAAAAACTTATTGATTAACATAGCATATATGTCTTTCTGTCATTCATGGAGTGACAAACTTTTAAAGATTAACCTTCTCATAAAATTAATCATAATATAATACTGTAATTAATTTTATGGAGAAATTATAAGTATATGAAACATTTATCCTATTCCAGGGAAAGAGCGGTTAATTATGCTATTAACTTCGCTGCAATTCCAAATCCCAATTTTAAATACTTTATACCATATGGTGATAATGGAGGTGATTGTACCAATTTTACATCCCAGTGTTTAAATGCTGGTGGTGCTCCAATGATATTTTCCGGTAATAATCAATGGTGGTATTACAATAAAAACTCCAAAAATAATTCACTTGACAAATGGTCCGTTTCATGGGCAGTCGCAAATTCACTTTATTGGTACCTAAAAAATAATTATGTAAAAAATTTATATGGAATTAAAGGAAAAGAAGTTTCTGATATCAAAACCCTTGAGATTGGTGATATAATATTTTTTAAAGATTCACAAGGAAATATATCTCATTCTGCTATCATAACTTCTTTTGACGATTATGGTATTCCGCTTATAGCCCAGCATACACCAAACGTTTTAAATATCCCTTATATGAAAAAGTGGGCAGTGGAAACATTTTTTATAAAAATTATTCTTTAGATACCGTATACAATATATAAGAGTTAATTAATTTTAAATTGACTTATCTCATCTTTAAGTTCCTCTGCTAAAGTTTTAAGCTGCTCCGAATGTCTTGTAAATTCCTGCATAGTTGCAGATATTTCTTCGCTGGATGCAGTAACTTCTTCGGAAGCCGAGGCTGTTTCTTCAGATATGGATGAGATATCTTCAATTTCAGCTAATGTAGATTGTTTATTATCATTCACATCAATAATGGATTTCTTTACAGAATCAACTCTACCTATCATTATTTCAATTGATTTAAGTATCTCATTAAATATCTCCTGGGTTTTATTTACTGCCTTATACTGTTCATTTACCGCTATTTCAGTTGAATTAATGGCATCTACAGCTGTTTCAGATTTTTTCTGTATAGCTGCTATAATATCCTTTATTTCCTTTGCAGAGTTTTGAGACTGCTCGGCAAGAACTCTTATTTCTTCTGCTACTACAGCAAATCCTTTTCCTGCTTCACCGGCACGTGCAGATTCTATACCCGCATTCAGAGATAATAAATTCGTTTGTTCCGTTATATCAGTTATCGTTTCTGATATAACATTTATTTGTTTAGCACTTTCGTTCATATCAAAAATTACTTTATTGACTGCATTAGTGGATTCTTTGGTTCCATTGGATTTTTCTATCAAAGTGTCTATCATAGAAAGACCTGTTGATCCAAGTTCTTTGGTATCCCTTGAAATTTTATCAATTTCGTTTGAATTATTACTTATCTCATCCAGTTTATTTGACAGTGAATTCATTTCAGCTGCACCTGTCTGGGCATTCTCCGCCTGCTTAGTTGCACCCATAGAAACTTCTTCTATAGCTTTTGATACTTCAGTTACAGATGAGGTTACTTCGCCGGACATATTTGCCAGGCTTAAAGAAGTTTGCAATACTGTTTCTGAAGATTTTGTGACATTGTTCATAAGATCAGATACATTTTTAAGCATAGTATTAAATGATTCAGACAGATCTTTAAATTCATCTTTTGTTGAAGCAGTTACTGATACTGTCAAATCTCCCTTTGAAGCTTTGGAGAATGCTTTTTTAAAGTTATTTATATTATCAGATATACCTTTACTTAATGTAAAAGATAAAGCTGCTGCAGCCAGTGCCATTATTAATATCATTAATAAAGTTATCTGCAATATGGACTTTGTATCTTTGGAAAGTTCACTATCATTTAAAGTGGCGATTACTTTCCACCCGGTTAATTTATTTGTTGTAAATGCTCCAAACTTTTTTACGCCATTATAAGTATAATTGACAAATCCGCTGTCCTCTGATTTTGCCTTACTCCAGAAAGTCAATTTTGAGGATATATTAGTATTAATAAGATTTTTTTCTGGACTGGCTATTGCTTTACCCGTAGAATCAACAAGAAAAACAGATCCTGAATTGCCAACTTTTTTTGATGAAATTTCTTGCGATAACGTTTTTAGAGAACAGTCTAGTGCCAGAACACCTACAACCTGTCCATCTTTTTCTACCGTCTGTGAAAGCGTAATTATATTATTTTTTGTTGCAGCATCTATGTATGGCGGACTTATAATAACTTTACCTTTATTTTTTAATGCGTCTTTATACCAGTCTCGTGTAGTTGCATCAAATCCATCTGGGTGTGCATAAGGATATGATCCAAATTTGTGAGAGGCAGTTCCGTAATAAACTTGAAAAGTATCTTTGTCGCTTTCTTTCATATTTTTTAATGCATAAGACAAGGCATCATTGTCATTACTAGTATCATAATTTATAATACCGGGATTTGCAGCCGATATGGAAACTAATTTTGAAAAAATATCTAAGTAATTGGACAAACCATCATCTATTTCATCAATTGTTTGGGTAGTTGTAAGTATTAATTTCTGATTAAGTATTGATTTTGACTTAGAGTATGATATAAATCCGGATATTAGTAATGGGATTACACAAATTAGTATTAAACTTATGACTAATTTAGTACGAATACTATTTAATTTAGAATTTTTAAAATCCATTTTAATTTACTCCCCCTGTTATTTCTTAATATACCATTATAATAAATCATAAATTTACACAAATCAACATATTTTAGCAATTTTATAAAAATATCTAATATTAAATAATAAAGCATATTAAATATTAGAAAATTATAAATAGATTTGATGAAGTTATTCCAGCTTCCTTGACAAAAGGTTACAAAACGCTTATTATTTATCCTAGAAGTCATATGACTGACGGATGTGGAGTACCACAAGGGAGTATGACAGAAAAAGCCGACCGTCTGGGCAACCGCCTGGATAGTTGGCTTTTTTACACTATATAACAGGAAGAAGGAATTTCGTCAGCTATCATTTGATTTCGTATCACATTACAAATAATAAAAATGGCAGAGTAGATAATTGTGGGTTATGTGCCCGAGAAACGGGGAGTTGATCTCGGGACGGAAACATTTCGTTAACATAAACCAATACGAAAGTTACCGTACAATTATCGCATCCCGCTGCTGCATATAGGAAATTCCTCCTTTATGTGGCATTGAATCTTGCCATATTCAAGGAGGTTTTTACATGTTAAAAAGCAACACTTATTCAATCTTCACGCCAAAATACTGGATTGCAGCTTGTTCCGAGTTTCGAAACCTGCGCTCACTTGTTTTCGCTGGATTGACCATAGCTCTCAGTACAATCCTGAGCTCGCTTTATATCCCGGTGGGTATAAATCTTCGCATTACCACCGTTTTTTTAGCGCTTGCTCTCGGATCTATGATTTTCGGCCCTGTTATCGGTTTATCCGCTGGATTGGCATATGATTTAATCGGCTACTTGCTTATTCCTACCACTGTTTTTTTCCCGGGGTATACTTTATCATCCATGCTTGAATTCTTTATTTACGGGATATTTCTCTACAGGTGCAAAATTTCAGTATTACGGGTATTTCTTTGCAAGTTTATCATTGATTTTGGCATTCACGTCGGATTAGGATGTATTTGGAGCAGTATGCTATTTGGAAAAGGATATTACTACTTTTTTATAAAGAGTCTGATAAAGAATACAATCATGCTCCCAATTGAAGTAATAATGCTTATTGTACTGCTGCAGATCTTCCTTCCTGTCCTTGCGCATCAAGGCATCATTCCAGAGCAAAAAAATAAATACATACCGCTGGTTTAATCTTTTCGTTTCTATATGGTTTCGAAGGAAGAACCTTTTTAAGCAAAGAAGACCTTGAAATTTTCTCTATGACTTGATGAAATTGTGGCAGCTGCTTTGAGCCTTGTTAAACTTCTAAGCTAAACCTCTGGGGTTATTAATTTCTGCTTGACTAACTTAAACTCATATGATATTATATATACGTTCCTTGCCGAAGTGGTGGAATTGGCAGACGCAACGGACTCAAAATCCGTCGTTGGTAACAACATGCGGGTTCAAGTCCCGCCTTCGGCACCAAGTTATATCAACGGTTAAAGGCTCTTTGGATGAATAATCCAAAGAGTCTTTTTCATGCATTTGCTAACATTTTGCTAACATACAAATTAGGCCTTATAAGCATTAAATAATATAAAAAATAAAATTTCTCGTGTTTCAAATTCTTAGGAGCTATTATTTTTATATCTTTTAGTTTCAAAAATTCACAGTTTCCATAAGCCTATGAGCCACGCTATATATTAGAACTAACTTGTCACTTTCTATATCGCAAAATACTTTTTTACTTCAAATCTTTTAGAGTGAGCTTTCCAATTAATTCTTATTCCAGCTTTAAATAATACATTATTAGATATTAATCAAAATGAAACCATATAGTAGCTTTAACTCTTCGCTCACTCAGAATAAAAGCTACTATATAGTCGATTAAATATATTGGGCTGCTCCACCCCAAACACAGGTAGCAAATCTCTGCGGGTCTTATAATAGGCTCTCTCTGGTCGCAAAGAAACTTTGAACAAGCTACTATTTTTCTCTCCACTCGCGCTGCAGCTCTGCAAGCCTTAAGTATTCCTTTAGGGTCCTAAGCTGCACTCCTTACGTTCAAAAAAATAGCTAGTTCAAAGTAAAAAAATAGTAAGTTTCTCATCTCTCCAAGAATTTCTCCACATAGATTATTAGGTATTTCTCTTATTACTTCACCCTTCAATACAAAACATTCATGCACTTACTTTTACTTCAATAATTTAATGTATATTTTTGAATACATATTTTGCTTATTTATTCTATTTATTTTTATCCCTAAAATATAAACATCATTATCATATACTATAATAATCATACTGATTCTATATATATCACAACTGCTTAACATCTCTATATTTTTTATGTTTATAGTTTAAAGTGCTTCTGTATTAAATCTAAAAAAAGTGCCTGTTTGCATGAAACTGCGTGGTATTCCTCTTGGGTCTTACTTCTACGCTCAAAGTTTATGTTATTAATAAATTTTCATAAACGTCCACCGCAGCCCTTTAGGGTATACAACCCCAGGGGAATCCACTTTATTCAAGCCCTTATCAGGACATGAACAAAGCTGCTGGAAATTACTATATCAACCTCAATTCAAAATTCATCACTACATAAACCGCATCCTTTTTTAAATGTCAATGCAGCAGAGCTGCGAAGAATGAACACTTTGACATTTAAAATTTTGTGGTGTATTTCTTTTACATGATGATGTGATAGATAGGAAGTAGTTAATAGGCTTTCTTAGCCCTATTGTTCATATACGGATTACTTTATAATTCACAAATATTCTGAACTGAGTATTGTTTTATATCTAATAGGTTTAACATTGGATGCTCCATGATATAATTATCTTTTCATATACTATAAAAGCAAAAATTTCTACTATAACTATTTCTTATATTTATTAACCGTTATTATATAATTTATTAAATTAAAAAAAGGCCAGCACAAGCTGACCTTATTAATATTTACTTTAATTATTCAATTTCTGTGTTCTTTTTATAGTTAAAATATTTTCTGCCCCATGCCAAAGTTATATTAACAAGGGCTATCATTACTGGCACCTCAATAAGTGGAACTATGACTGCAGTAAACGCCTCTTTTGATTCAATTCCAAATACTGCAATAGCAACAGCTATGGCAAGTTCAAAATTATTACTAGCTGCAGTGAAAGAAAGAGTTACTGTTCTGTGATAATCTATTGCTTGACTTATGGCTTATAAAGAAAGATAAAGGATTAAGATAAATTTATCTTATATCATTGTAAAAAATAAAAGCTATCCATTATCTGATGACTTTTATTTTTCCAATCTTACAAATCTACTAATTTAGTTAAATTCCTTAATTCTTATTCTAGAGGGTGATATCCATACATTTCTATTCTTTTTCAGCTTCAATTATAAAAGAAGCTACATAGTCCTCAATGTTTGTATTTGGTGCCCATGATTTAATAATTTGTCTACTGTTATCTTTAGGTATCATTCGTATATCTTTAAATCCTACCTTCTCCAACATATTTTTTAAATCATCAACGTATTCAGCTCCTCCCATACAACCAGATATCATAGCCCAATCCTGTTTTATATTTTCCGGTACTTTAGCTGTAGCAACAACATCTGATATTGATAATCTTCCACCGGATTTTAAAACCCTATAGGCCTCCCTAAATACTTGCTCCTTATCTAAAGATAAGTTAATTACACAGTTTGATATAATAATATCAATTGATGCATCATTAACAGGTAAGTGTTCAATTTCACCTAACCTAAATTCTACATTAGTATACTTACTTTTTTCAGCATTTTTTCTTGATAGTTGAACCATCTCTGGTGTCATATCTACTCCAATTACGTATCCACTTTTTCCTACCTGCCTTCTTGCCAGAAAGCAATCAAATCCTCCCCCACTTCCAAGGTCAAGAACTACTTCTCCTTCTTTAAGTTCTGCAATAGCAATAGGGTTTCCACACCCTAATCCCATATTAGCTTCCTCTGGTACATTGGCAAGATCACTTTCTGTGTAGCCAATTTTACTTGATACCTCCTCAATATACTTTGGATTATAATCTAAAGTATTTTCATTGCCTCCACAACAACCTGATCCACATCCACAACCTTTTGAACCATTTAAAGCAATCTCCCGCATACCTTTTACGTATATGACCTCTTATTTCTTCTTTTTTATTTAACATAGATATACCTCCTTAAAATTTACGAATTGTATTTTTCATATATAAAGACGAAAACAATATAGAATTGGTCGCAAAAAAATCTACAACTTTTTGTTGTAGATTTTAATATCATCTGCAATTATATGAACATATATATTCTTTGTTCTTTTTATAATCTATAATATTTCCATAAGTATCAAGCTTAAATTCACAGCATTCCATCAGTACTTCTTTTAATTTAATTCTAGCTCTTTGAATTCTTGTTTTTGATTCCGACAATGATATATTCAACTTTTCAGCTATTTCTTTATGTTTCATTCTATTAAATTCATATAGCTTTAAAGGTTCTTTATACTTATCAGGTAACTCATCTAGCATAGATTTGATACATTCAGAAATCTCTTTATTCATATTTTCAGTGTCATCTTCAATTCCGTGTACATCTTCTAGTTCATCCAGTTCTAGTGTGCTTTGCTTTCCTCTTCTGTAAAAATCAATTATAGCATTATTGGTAGTTCTATAAAGCCATGCTTTAAGCTTACTTGGATCTTCTAATTGCTCAATGCTCTTATAAACCTTTATGAAAACCTCTTGAAGTATATCTTCTGCAGCATATTCATCTTTCACTTTTGTCTTAATAAAATATAACAGTTCAATTCTGAAGTTCTTCCAAATTGATATTATGTTTTCCTCCATAAATTGCAACAACCTTTCTTACAGCATTTTATGAGCACATAAATAAATTATTTAGACAATTATCTAATTTGTGCTTTATAATTTTTATGTCCTCCTGATATATTATAAACCTTCTTAAATCCTTTATTAATTAATATATTCTTTACTGCATTTCCAGTTACTCCTTCTAAACTAGTAACATACTTTAGGTTCTATTTTTCTTGTTTTAAACCAAAATACTTTCTTCCCCATCTTAAAGCTACATTTACAAGTGCGATCATAACAGGTACTTCAATTAACGGCCCTATAACTGCAGTAAATGCCTCTTGAGACTGAATACCAAAGACTGCTACTGCAACTGCAATAGCAAGTTCAAAGTTATTGCTTGCTGCCGTAAAGGATAAACTAACTGTTCTATGATAATCTATTCCTGACTTATAGCTTATAAAGAAAGAAACAGAGAACATTATTAAAAAGTATATAACTAAAGGGATTGCAATTCTTACTACATCCATTGGAAGCTCAATTATATACTTACCTTTAAACATAAACATGATTATAATAGTGAATAGTAAAGCTATTAATGCTAATGGGCTAATCTTTGGTACGAATTTTTTGGTATACCACTCAGTTCCCATTTTAGGCTCTAGTATCAACCTTGTGAGCATGCCTCCAACAAATGGTATTCCAAGATAAACAGCTACTGACGTTGCTACCTCTCCCATAGAAACATGTACAGCCATACCTTCCAATCCTATAAGTTTTGGTAATACTGTGATAAACACATATGCAAATACTGAAAAGAATATAACCTGGAATATAGAATTAAAGGCAACAAGTGCAGCTGCATACTCGTTATCTCCATCCGCTAAACTATTCCATACAATAACCATTGCAATACACCTTGCCAGTCCAATTAATATTAGCCCTACCATGAAATGAGGGTAGTTTCTCAAGAATAACACTGCAAGGGCAAACATTAATACTGGTCCTATAATCCAATTCTGTATCAATGATAATGCTAAGACTCTAGGACTTTTAAATACTTTTCCTATCTCCTTATAATTTACCTTAGCAAGTGGTGGGTACATCATTACAATAAGACCTATAGCTATAGGAATAGATGTTGTACCTATTGACAACTTTGACAATGAATCGGATATTCCTGGCAAAGCCCATCCTAAAAATATTCCTAAACCCATTGCAATAAAAATCCATAATGTTAAATAACGATCAAGCCATGATAACCCTGATGATTTACTACTCATAAAAAACCTCCTATTTATTTTTAACCATTAATAAAAATTCACTACAAAAGGTTTTTTAGTTCAATTTTGTAGTGAATTTATTTTTTAATTAATCAAATCTAATAATCTTTCGCCTTTTACTTCTTCTGGTTTCCATTCAATAACTGCAAAATTTCCATCAGAAATCTCATTTACCTTATTTATCCAGGTTATCTCATTACTTGCTTTAGCCTTAAGAATTACATTTCTGGTATTCGTTGCTAATAAGCTAGAATTTATAGCCCACCATTTACTATTGATTCCTGCCCTATTTAAATCCTCTTCTAATCTCATAGCTTCATATACAGGTGTAGTTTCAGCTAAAGTTACAATAATAGTTTCTGTTTCATTAGAATTCCTAAGTCTAGGTAAAAGCATTTTAACTGATTCAGGTATATCACCCTGTGAACGCTGTATCTCTCTGTGATAACTTTGAGTAGAGTCAAGAAGTAAAAGTGTATGGCCTGTTGGTGCTGTGTCTATGACAACTACTTCATTTTTTGATCTCTCAACTATTTCTGCAAAAGCCCTAAACACAGCAATTTCTTGAGTACAAGGAGATCTTAAATCTTCTTCTAAATAAGCTATATCTTCCTCACCCATGTTTTCGTCAACTTTACTTAAAACTTCTTTCTTATACTTTTCTAATTCTTTCTTTTCATCAATATGGCTCAATGTAATACCATAGCTTTCGTCTAAAACAAAATTCAAGTGAGCTGCAGGATCTGTAGTAGTCAAATGTACCTTTTTACCTTTTCTAGCAAGGCCTAAAGCAATAGCTGCTGCTATAGTAGTTTTACCAACTCCACCTTTTCCCATCGTAAAGATTACTTTTTTGTCTGTATTATACAAATCATTAATAATATCTTTTAAATTTAGGAATTTCTCAGTATTTAAAGCTTCATTATTATATTTAATGTTATCTTCCTTTAAGAAAGCTCTTACATTTTCAAGCCCTGTTACATTATAGGGTCTTAGTGGAATTTCGTAAGTTTCTAATACCTTTAAATTTTCTGGGATATTCTTTAAAGCGTTATGCTGCTTAGTATAAATTGCAGCTGAAAGATTATCATCATGACTTTTTAAAACTCCATTAATAACTAATATCTGATTATTTACTCCTATATCTTGTAATTCTTTTGATGCTCTTTCTGCTTCCTTTAAAGGTGAGCTTTCCGGTCTTGATACAAGTATTAGGAGAGTTTTATCTTTATCTGATAAAGTTTTTACAGCATTTTTATAAACTTCTTTTTTACTTTCAAGTCCTGCCAATTGTCCTAAACAGGATGCTCCATGAGTACTTTCACTTATAAAATTACTCCATGCTGATGGAAGCTGCAGCATTCTTAATGTGTGTCCTGTTGGAGCCGTATCAAATATAATATGATCAAACTCCTGCTCAGCTTTTTCATCAGTTATAAAACTAGAAAATTCATTAAAAGCTGCTATTTCCACAGTACAAGAACCAGAAAGCTGTTCTTCCATATTTTTTATTACTACCTCTGGAAGTTTTCCTCTATATGGCCCAACAACACTCTCTCTATATTCTCTAGCAGCTTCTTCAGGGTCAAAATTAGCTACCACTAAATTAGGTACTTCTTTAATTGCAACTCCCTTATTATTTAATTCTGTGTTAAAAACATCCTGTAGATTTGAAGCTGGGTCTGTGCTTATAAGCATGATTTTCTTGCCTTGGTCTGCTAAATTTACTGCGGTAGCACAAGCCGTTGATGTCTTTCCTACGCCGCCTTTACCTGTAAAGAACAGATATTTAGTTAATTCTATATTATCTAGATTAAAAGTCTTTACCATAGTTATCCCTCTTTTCTTAAGTTAACAACATCCACCTTTGCATCCGCAATCTTTAGATTTAAGCTCAATCTTAATACCTGTTTTTAAATAATCTTCTGGTATTTCAAGAAACTTACAAAACTCTTCATTAGTTGGATATGACTTTGTCTTTACTACAACATCATCAACTATAGTAACTGGTAATACATCTACTCCATCTTTGTTCAATATTTCATTGATAACTTTGTTATCAACAAAAGCCTGCGGGTTGCTTGTTAAGTTATATCTTTCAACTGTAATTCCTTTTTTCTTTAGACTATTTAATACTGTAGATACTCTTAATAATTGTGGATCAACTACTGGTCCACATACACCTGTTGGGCAACACATAGCAGGATCAAAAATAATCATTTTTTTCATAGCTTATATCTCCTTTATTAAATTAATTTTTTAATTTATATTTTTATTCCTTAAAATAATTTAGGTAATTAGACTTAACTATCTAAATTAATTTCATCATTTTCAATTCTTCTTGCCAAATCTTTTACTTTTTCTTTAATAGCCTTTGCTGTTTTAATAAATTCTTCATCGCTTTTGCCTGACGGATCATCCAATCCCCAATCTTCCACGTGTTTTGCAGGTAAAAAGGGACAAACTACATTGCAACCCATTTTTATAACTATATCTACCTTTGGTATATCTTCAAGTAATTTAGACTTTTGTCTTTCATTCATATCCACTTTATATAAATCCTTAATTATTCTTACTGCATCCTGATTTATCTGTGGTCTTAACTCTGTTCCTGCTGAATAAGATTCAAAAACATCAGAAGCAAATAATTTTCCTAGTGCCTCTGCCATCTGAGACCTACAAGAATTATGAACACATATAAATGCTACTTTAGGTTTCATATGATTATCCTCCGTAATATATTTATTTTAAATTAATATCAAGACAAACTTTACCTTCTTTTATATCTTCACACCCTAGATTACTGCTTCTATATTTTTTTAACCTCTCGTAATCTATGTCGCATTGTTTTAATTTAATAGCCTCTTCCTCTATTATTTCTTTTAAGAAAGGAAATTCCTTAACTGTATCTTCATTTATTTTGTAACATACGTATTTAGCAACCTTATAGTACTCAAGGATCCTTGCACTAGTTAACTTATTTAAGTGCCTTGATGCATTTGATTGGTTGATATCAAGCAACAGCTCTATCTCACAAACACATAACCCTCCATCCTTTAGTATATTTAGGATTCTTATACGTGTTTCATCTGCTAATGCCTTCATCACTTGTATTAAATCCAAAATGTTCACCCCTTCATATTATCATATTCGATTATAATCATATGATACACTATAATATTATATTCTTCAACCTATTTCCTGTAACTTAGCATAAATTTAACATTAGGTTTTTTTAAGAACGATGTTGAATATTCATGATACAATAATTAAGACGCATTTGTAACTTATTGTTCATTAATAAATAAAAGATGAATTTAAAATAAACTGGTTTATAAAATCCGTCGTTGGTAACTCATTTAGATTATGCACAAGCTGTTGCTCCAAATTGGCAAGGCGTTTTTGTCCATTATACCGGCCGCATCTTCACGATTGAGATAATTGACGTCATCATAGATGATCACCCGGTCGCCATCCTTTATTTTTGCACCGATATGAATCATTTCCTGCAGCACATGTTTCTGCCTCTCAAATTCGATATATTTAAGTTGTCTGACGGAGTAAGGTTCGCCATCAATGAATGCCTGAATTGTAACCGTTATTCATATTTTTTTCCTTCCATAATAACCAATCAAACACCAGCTCGGTCATCTTCACGTCCAATATAGTTGTACTCGTAGATCATATTGCCAGTGCTCTCTGTAATTTCGTGGCCGATTGTGAGCTGAATACTGCCTTCGGCAAAGAACCTAATATATGTGGGTTGAATATCAGCAGCATCGTACTGTTCCTTTGTTCCGCCAACAACCTTTTCCATATCACTCAAACCTGCAGTTTTTGCACGTTTTAAAGCTTCTTTCTGGTTGGCTGGCGCACTACCATATGTGTCACGTGTTTCCAAAATTTCATTCCAGGTAACACTGAATACAGCTTTGCGATTTCCGTTGTCAAATACATACTGGCTAGTTTTTGGGAATTTTTTTCCAACAGACATAGATTCCAGTTCGCTTTTCAACTGAAGGTTTCCGTTGGTCTTGAAGAGAATTTCGCCAGTATCATTATCTGCAACAATGAAGAAGGGAATCCTTGTAAAATTGAACTGTTCAGAGCAGACAAAGTCATAGATATATACGACATATTTTTCCGTGTACATACGACCCCACAGCCAATGATGAAAAGCCGAAAAAGGAGAAATATTCATCCACTGATGATCGTGATAACCTTGGCCATGTACCTCTACAATTTTACCATCATAAGTGAGTGTTCCTGTTACTTCACATTTCGGTAAACATAAATCGGTGTAAAAGAATTCATTATTGTCTCCAAGAGCAATTTCTGATGTTCCCTGTCTAAAAGGATCGGTAAGAGCGTGGTAATGCAGGTCACAGGCCAACATCTGCGTTCCTTCAACGTGAATGTCATAGTCTTTAAAATCACCAGTACACCAATCTGATCCAAAATGAACATCACACTTTTCTCTGCTCATGGAGCTCTCTTCCCAGGAAGCGAACGCAAACTCCTGCGCTGTCTTTCCATCAGGTTTTGTGATATCCAGATTCAAATTAGGCTGAAATCCTTTCTGCGCCATGCCCTGAGCAGTTTTAGAACGGAAGGCGACAATGACTTTACTTCCATCATCAAAGTTGGCATCGAAATACCACACTTCATTGTTCCCAACATCGTCTGTATTCCGAATTCCATCCTCCCATACTTCTACACGACTTGGATTTATTCCAAGTTTCTTGAAATCTTCCACAGTATCCATTAATCTTGCTTTTGCCATATTAACGATCTCCTTTCAAATGAGTAGATATAAAATAATTGACATTCGCTACTGAATGGCTATAATTTATACTATATCGAAAATAGTGTCAAGATACAAAAATAGAATATCAGCAAAATAATTGACAGTTCCCCAAGCTTAGCTACGGAATAGGACAAAATAGTGTATAGAGAGGAGAAAACATATGAAAAAACGAAGACGAGATTTGCGAACACAAAAAACATATGAAGCTCTTATATCCGCATTTCAGGAATTGCTGCAAGAGAAAAGCTTTGAAAAGATCACCGTGCGCGAACTGTGCGATCGGGCGCGTACGAGAACAGCAACATTTTATAATCACTTTTCAGATAAATATGATTTCTTCTCATTTATGATTCGTGATATGAGACGTGAGTATTCCGAAAGGGCCAATCTCCAAAGTACGCCGGAACACCCAGAGAATTATTATATAGAACTTCTTAAAATTGGATTTGACTTCATGGATACCAACCAAAAAATAATAGAGAATTTTGAGTCAGATAATCTTCTGATGATTATGATAAACAGTACTTCTGGCAATATGGTAAAAGATATCAGAAATCATTTAGAAGAGGACATGAAAAATGGAATTCATTTTCCGATTGATCCTGATATACTGACGCAGATTTTTATAGGTGCCATGGTACAGTGTTCTCGATGGTGGTTTGAACATAGGAAAACTGTTTCAAAGGAAAAGGTGTTTGAACAGTTGAAAGAAATGATTCAAAAAATATATGCAGTTAAATGATAGAACGATGGTTTGTATTTTGAAATATCCGTTAATGATCTAACTTTCCAGTTTAATAATCTGGCCTTATATACTGCTACAGGCACCCGTAAAGCAAAAAAATTTTTTAGTATAAATGCTGGATTGTATAATATTTTTGTATATCGAAAGACGTGACCTGCCAAGTTATATCAGTGGTTAAAGTCTCTTTGAATTAATGTTCTGATAAAAGCATTTTTTACAATATCTAGAGCAAGAAAAGCAATACAAAATTCTATACTTAGCAATATAATATTATATATACTAATAATTTAGTTATTAAAATATTTTTTGCTAATATTTTAATAACTAAATTCATAATTATAGTTGTTAGGAGAATTTTTTAAAATGAATAAATTAATAGTAACTAAATTTGGGGGAAGCTCACTTTCTAATGATATACAATTTAAGAAAGTAAAAGATATAATTTTAAAAGATAAAAATAGACAATATATAGTAGTTTCTGCCCCGGGCAAAGCTTTTGAAGGAGATTATAAAGTTACTGATCTTTTATATAAATGTTATTCATGCACTAATAACAAAGACTTATTTGAAAATTATTTTAACATGATAGAAAAAAAATATATTTCCATATGTGAAAACTTAAAAATAGACATCGATATAAAAAAACTTTTAAGTGAAATAAGAAATAATTTTTTTAATGGTGCATCAAAAGATTATATATTAAGCCGCGGAGAATATTTAAATGGTTTAATATTTGCAAAATTCATAAACTTTAAATTTATAGATCCTGCAGAGATTATTAAATTCAGAGAAAATGGCACTTTGGATAAAAACATGACTAAAATTCTCATATCAAAAAAACTTTCTCATATAACAGAAGCTATAATACCAGGATTTTATGGATCAACTAAAGATGGTTCAATTAAAACATTCCCAAGAGGAGGTTCAGACATAACCGGTTCCATAATATCAAGTGTTATGAATGCTTCATTATATGAAAACTGGACCGATGTATCTGGAGTACTATTGGCAAATCCACATATCATCGACAATCCTAAGGTCATAAAATATATGACATACTCGGAAATAAAACAACTTTCTCACATGGGTGCTGAAGTTCTTAACGAAGATTCAATTGCTCCAGTAAAGAAGAAGGGAATACCAATAAGTATAAAAAATACTAATAGACCTTACGATATTGGTACTATTATTTCTGACAATTTAGATAATGAGGATAATGAGAATATCATTGCTGGAATATCTGCTAAAAGAAATTACTCAATTATAACATTGAGTAAATCATATACCAGCAAAAATGATTTAAATATCATATTTTCAATTTTTGATGATTACAATATTAATATAGAGTATTTATCCTTTGATTATGATTCCGTATCATTAATAGTACCGGATTTAATATTAAACACATGCGAAGGCTACTTCATAAATGGAATAAAGACCCGAATTGATCCTACATCTATATGTATAAAACACGATATATCTTTAGTTGGAATAGTAATAAGAGATGTTAATAAATACAACGATATCCTTTATACATCTCTTAAAAATTTATCCTATCAAAATATAGATATCGAAATAATTATACAGTCATCATCATCATATAAATCTAATATTATTCTAGGGATAAAAGATTTTAATTCATCCAGGGCAATTAAATCTCTTTATAAATCAATTAACAATATAAATTCAAATAGTAATATAAACACAAAATATAAAACAGTAAATATAAATTTTTAAAATCATATTAAGCATGAGCAGCTTAGATTTTTAATACAAAGCTGCTCATAATAATTTTTATGATATAATATAATTGAAATATAAATTGTCATAACACATAGGAGGAAATATTATTATGAAACAATTGAAGAGCAATTGTAAAGTCGCACTTATACAAGCATCACCTGTCCTATTTAATAAAAATGCAACTATCGATAAAGTAGTTAATGAAATTTTGGAGGCCGGACGTAATGACGCTGATCTAATTGTTTTTCCAGAATCATTCATTCCATGTTATCCATATGGAATGACATTTGGTTTTACTGTGGGCAGTCGAACTGAAGAAGGAAGAAAGGATTGGAAAGTTTATTATGATAATTCTGTAATTGTACCAAGTACTGATACAGAACGAATTGCTAAGGCAGCTTTACAGGCACATGCATATGTAAGTATTGGTATAACAGAAAACGATATCAATAATTGTACCCTTTATTGTACTAATCTCATCTTCTCACCAGATGGAAACCTCGTAAGTAAGCATCGTAAATTAAAGCCAACTGGCGCGGAACGTTTTATCTGGGGTGATGGTCATGAAGGTGCTTTTCCTATAATTGATACTCCATGGGGCAATATGGGAAGTCTAATATGCTGGGAAAACTATATGCCTTTAGCACGTGCAGCTCTTTACATGAAAGGAGTTACCTTATATCTTGCTCCCAACACAAATAACAATGAAGAATGGCAGACTACAATACGTCATATCGCAATAGAAGGTCATTGCTATGTAATTAATGTGAATCAATATGTAACAAAAGATATGTATCCTGACACATTTCACTGTCAAAATGAAATATCAACACTACCATATAATGTTCTTACAGGAGGAAGTTGTATTGTTGACCCATTTGGACATTATGTAAATGAACCTGTATGGAACAAAGAACAAATTATTTATACAGATATCGATATGGGACAGGTTCCCTCAAGTCGTATGGAATTTGATGGGACAGGACATTATTCACGTCCAGACATTCTAGAACTTATCATTCACGAAAACTAAGTCAATACATGAAAACTTTAGTAAATAAAGTATAATACCGTATTGTACAAAGAAAACTTAAGAAAAAGTTATAAACCCTATAGAGAACGTACCTAGATTTGTGTAAATCAAATCTATAGGGTTTGTAATTCCAAGCTTAAGTTATACGTAAGCTGACATTTCCAAAATGTAGGCACATTAAAAAATTTTTTAGTAAGCCTTAGTAAAGTATTTTTGAAAATCTTAGTGGATTTTATATGTTTGAGCCTGCGAGTTTATAAAATCTGCTTAGATTTTTATAAATACGAACTTAGACTTACTAGAAATTTTTTAGGTGACGAATTTTGGAAATATCAGCCGGGGTATAACTTAAGCTTGGAATTACAAACCCCACAGGTACGTTCTTATATTACACTACATTTTAAATTCCTGTACCAATTCATTTAATTTTTGGGCAATTTCCGCTTGATTCTGAGCAGTATCTGCTAGTTGGACTATAGCTTTTGTTGTCTCATCTACGCTGGATTTTATAGTCTCAGAGCTTTCGCTTGACTTTTGATCTGAATCCGATAAATTTTGCACAGCCAAACTAACTTGATCTACAGTAGCCGCAAGTTCTTCTGACATAGACGCTATATTTTCCGACATATTATTTACAAATTCAGAATCATCATGATAATAATTTGCCACATCCATAAATTCTTTAAATTGGGATCCAACATCTTCATTTATAAATTTAAGTATCTCATTTCCATTTTGAGATATACTTTTAAAAGCATCATGTACCTTAGCAATCGTTGATTGAATATCCTCTACTGCTTGTGATGATTGCTCAGCAAGTTTTTTTACTTCTTCTGCAACAACTGCGAATCCTTTTCCCTGGTCTCCGGCCCTTGCAGCTTCTATTGCAGCATTTAATGCAAGCAAGTTTGTCTGTTCAGATATATTAGCTATAGTATCCGCCATTATTCCTATCTTATCTACTACTTTTCCATCCTCTATGGCCTTAACCATATGTTTTTGTTTCTCTGCATATATATTTTCTGTCTTTTCCAGTGCCAACTTTGCCTTTTTTGTTACATCTGTGGCCCTTGTTTCGGATTTACTAGCATTGTTATTTCCATCTACTGCTTTTTGCGATAATTCATTTATACTGGAATTTATTTCCTCAACAGAGGCGGTTATCTCTTCAGATGCTGCACTTTTTTCCTGTATTCCAGCTGATATATCTGATACTGCACTATCTATTTCTTCAGCCTTTGACGATACTTCTTCTACCATTGCAGAAAATTCCTCACTCGACGAACTCATATTCTCAGAATTTGACATTATACCTCTGACAAGTTTTCTTAAATTTTCTTGTACCTTAAAAAGCTCCTGTGAAGTTTTTCCAAACTCATCGGCCCCTTTTATTTCTAATTCATATGATAAATCAAATTTTTCCAGATATTTAGCCTGCCCTATCATTTTATTTAATGATCGACTTATATATCTTGATAAAAGCAATCCAATTACAATAGATAATCCAACTCCAAGTATAGTTAGTATAATTACAATTATAATATTATATAAAAATAAATTATGATTTTGTAAATTTTCCTCTTTAGCAATACTAATATTTTCATCAATTAATTTATTGAGAATAGAGAACATACCGTCCTCTACGTTTCTTAATTGTAAATATTTTTTATTTACTGCATCAAAATCACCGCTGTCAACATAATTAATTATGCCTTCCCTTATACTTGTATAAGTATTACATTGAGTGACAAATGAATTCCATAACTGTTCCTCTGAATTATTCCTGGACAATTCCTTAAATTCTTTAATTATTTTTAAATTTTCATTTTCATTTATTTTTATACTGCTTTTCAATTCTTTATTGGAACTTATATTTTTAACATATACTAACTGTAATAAATCACTTTTTACTTGAGTTAAATTATTCTCTATATGCATAAGCATATAAACACTTTGAAGTCTATTGCTGTACATTTGCTCAGAATTTTCTGCTTCGGTTTTCAATGATAACATTCCTATAATTCCAGTAATAACTAATATTAATGCTATACTAATAAATGATAATAATAATTTTGTTTTTACTCTCATTTTTTTAAAAATTTCCACTAATATTCTCTCCTTATATAATATTTTATAATTAAATTTAATAATATTTATAAAATGTAGCTTTATTTGTATATTTGCAAATACTTTTGACTTATTTTTTCATCTGCTTTATAATTTGTTATACAATATAAATATTTTGTATAAAAAACCAATAGATTAATCTCTATTTAGCTATTATTTTCTAAATAAATACATATTTTTTTATTCTAATTATATATAAAAAGAATTTGATATTTTTTATATAATAGTTGGTTGTTCTAGAATATTATGTTATAATTTATTGTACAAAATATTTATATTGTACCATTATTGTAGAAAGAGGAACATATATGAAAAGAGCAAATGATAAGAAAATTAAATATCTTACCCAAAATGAAACACAACGATTATTTAATACTATTATACATATAAATAGTAAGCATTCATCTAGGGATTTGGCACTCTTTAGAGTTGCATACAGATGTGGTTTAAGAGCTTCTGAAATAGCTTTAATTAAATACGATGATTATAACATTAAAAAAGGAGAAATTTATTGTAAAAGACTCAAAGGAAGCTGCAACAATACTATACGACTTGATATAAAAACAAAAGATGCATTAAATAAATATATAAAAGAAAACAATATATCATCTGGTAGTATATTTAAAAGTCAAAAAGGCAATCCTATATCAAGACAAACACTTGACTACTTAATGAAAAAGTACTGTTTTTATGCAAAAATCAGTGATAAAAGTAAATACCATTTTCATACGATAAAACATACAACTGCAGTACATCTTGCTGAGTCTGACATGGATATAAAAGAACTTCAATGGTGGCTTGGACATAGATCTGTCACAAATACCGAAATATACTTTCAATTTACAACCAGGCAGCAGGAAAAAATGTATTCCAAACTTGAGTCTAGAAGTGAAATGGTTTAAATTTATTATAATATTATATTTTTAGTATTAAAATGCAATGTTGTGGTTATACTATGTATTAGACATATGTCACTTTCCCCAAATTTAAAATTTATAAAATCTATGGTAGAGAATTACCCCAATATTTAAAAATATTGGGGTAATTCTTTTTATTTATAGATAATTAAAAAATAAATATTATAATATAAAAAAATTTATTCAATTTATTGAAAAAAATATTATTTTTAAAAGGGAAATGTTTTTTTCAATAAAAAACAATTCTAAATCAGTTGATGAAAAAGCTATAGAATTAAATTCTTCTGCCGAGTCAGTGGAAACTTCTGCCGGTGAAATCGCTAGTGCAGTCCAGGATGTTGCTACTGGAACAGAAAATCAGTCAAACAGCTCAATAAGTATCAGTCGTACATTTGAACAATTTAGCAAATTCATTACTAAAATCACTAAAGATATAATCAAAGTTCAAGAAAAAACCAAATCAATAAATGATGTGGCAAATAAAAGTACTTCAAACATGGGTGAACTTGTGAAATCAGTAGAAACTATTGAAAATAACTCTAAAAACTTTGGTTTAAAAATAGATACACTAGGAAATAACGTAAATAAAGTAAATGAAATAATTAATTTGATAGATAGTGTTGCAGAACAAACCAATCTACTAGCATTAAATGCTGCAATAGAAGCGGCAAGAGCAGGTGAAGCCGGAAACGGATTTGCAGTTGTTGCGGATGAAATAAGAAAACTTTCTGAACAAACAAAAAATTCTTCAAATGAGATCACTCAAATTCTAAACAATATAACAAATGATACTAAAACTATTTTAGATAGCAATGAATCCATGAATTCAGAATTAAATAATCAATTAGATAAAATAAATCAAACCTTGCTCTCTTTTAAAGAAATAATAGCATCAATAGAAGATATTATTCCCGAAATAAATAACATAACTTCTTCTACTGAACAAATAAATAAATATAAGGATTCAGTATTAACTAATATAGAAACTACTTCATCAATTTCCCAGCAAACATCAACCTCATCAGAGGAAATAGCCGCTTCATCAGAGGAAATGAGTTCGACTGCCCAAGCAGTTTTTTCCACTGTTCAAATATTAAAGGAAATGTCTAATGATATGCTTGATGAGGTAAACAAATTTAAACTTAAATAATATAGAATAATCAAAAGCTGCCACTAATTTTAATCGGCAGCTTTTTACATCGTCCTAGCTTAAACCATACTTGAAAATCCTTCACCTAATACTTCATTTACTTCATTTACAGTTATAAACGCTTTATCATCTATTTTGACTATATATTCTTTTAACCTTAGAAATTGCTTTCTATCAAGTACAGTCGTTATAACTTCATTTTCATCATTTTTATAAGCCCCTTTTGCAGAATATATAGTTGCACTTCTATCTAATTCCTTCATAATATAATTTTTTATTTCTTCTCCCTTTGAACTTATTATGGCAACATGCTTATAAGTATTTAAACTTATAATAACCCTATCAATAATTGTAGAATTTAAGATTATCCCGAGTATTGCATACATACCCTTATCTACACCAAATACTATAGTTGCAAAAATTGCAACAGTAATATCAGGAATAAGTACGCATTTTCCTATGCTTATCTTTGTATACTTATTTATTATCTTAGCTATTATATCAGTTCCCCCCGTAGATGCATTTTTATTAAATACAATTCCCATTCCAGCACCACATATTAATATACCAAATATAAGCTGCATTAAAGTATCATTGCTAAATGATTTTACATTAGGATACATATTCTGCATTATCCATATAATTATAGATATTGAAAAACTACAGAATATTGTTTTTCCACCAAAAACTGGACCTATCACTATAATACCCAATGTAAAGAAAAATATCTCAAAACCCATCATAATCATTCCTATAGGTATATTATGGAAAATACTATTTATAATTATAGCCGCACCACTTATCCCTCCAGCTGCTATATTACAAGGTTTTAAGAAAAAATATGTTCCAAACGCAACTAGAAAGGATGCAACTAACAGCATAGGTATATCTTTTATGTTTTCTTTCAAATAAAATCCCTCCCTATTTTTTATTATTTATATTTTTTATTATTAAATACCCTAAAAATTCTTTCTAACAACAACTTATTCTATAAAATATCATCATATAGTTGTTTTAGAATCAGATTATATTATAATATAATTTAGCAGTATTTTAAAGAAAAGGAGATGTTATCTTTGATTGATTATGATATCAATGAAATAAATGAACTTTTAAATTATATCTATGAAAGTCCAACATCATTTCATGTAGTAAAAAATGCTATTACACTCTTAAAAAAATTTAAATTCAAAGAACTTAGAGAAAGTGATAAATGGAATTTAGAGAAATACGGTAAATATTTTATTGTAAAAAATAACTCCGCACTTATAGCATTTACTGTTGGAACCGGTTCACCTAAAAATGATGGTTTTAAAATAATAGGTGCTCACACCGATTCACCAGGATTTAAAATAAAGCCAAATTCTGATATTAAAGTTGAAAATTCATATATAAAATTAAACACAGAAGTATATGGAGGCCCTATACTAAACACATGGATGGACAGACCACTATCTATCGCAGGAAGAGTAGTATTAAAAAGTGAAAATATCCTTTCTCCTGATATAAAATTAATAAATATCAGAAGACCACTTTTAATTATTCCAAATCTGGCAATACACATGAACAGAGATGTAAATCTCGGTATCAAATTAAATAGGCAAATACACACACTTCCATTATTAGCACTTGCAGATGAAAAATTCAAAGATACAAATTACCTTACTAAAATTATAAGCGATGAACTAAGTATATCTCAAGATGATATCCTTGATTTTGATTTATTTTTATATGAATTTGAAAAAGGAACAACTTTGGGTGCAGGCAATGAATTTATATCTTCTGGAAGACTAGATGATTTAAGCATGGTATACTCCGGGATAAAGGCACTTTGTAGTAGTACTGTAAAATCAAACACAAATGTTATGGTATGTTTTGATAATGAAGAAGTTGGAAGTACAACAAAACAAGGTGCTAACTCTCCAATGCTTTTATCTACTCTAGAGAGAATAAATTTTAACCTCGGAGGAGGCATGGATGAATTTTATAGGGCTATATCAAAATCTTTTATGATATCGTGTGACTTAGGTCATGCACTTCATCCAAATTATCCGGAAAAGTCAGATCCCGTAAATAGACCTGTTATAAACAAAGGACCCATTATAAAAATGGCTGCCAGCCAAAGCTACTCAACAGATGCCGTATCAAGTGCAATATATAAAAATATATGCAGTAAAGCTAAAATACCATTTCAAATATTTGTAAACCGTTCAGATGAAAGAGGTGGCTCTACGATAGGACCCATATCCTCCAGTCATATAAATCTTAACACAGTAGATATGGGACTTGCAATACTATCAATGCATTCAATAAGAGAACTTGCTGGCGTAAAGGATTATATATATGCAATGAAATCCTTCAAAGAATTCTATAACCTATAATGACTTACCCATAGTAAGACTGAACAATAATATCGCAAGTACAAATAATGTTATCTTTACATACAGATAATCATTCTCTTTAAGAAATACAAATATTGAAACAGCAACACGGACTACAGGTGTTAAAATCAAAATATATAAACCAGTGAGCATTATTCCATAAGCTTTAAATGATATAAAGCCCTTAAATATATCGGGAATAGTAGTCGGATAATAATTTCCTGAATATCCACTATTCCCGGTCACTAAAAATTTAAAAAGCCCTACAATAATGATTGCAGCACTTAAAACCACACCTACTCTCAATGATTTTCCTATAATGAGTTCAACTTCTTCTTTCTCTTTTTCAATATTGTTTTCATCTGCTACTTCTTTTTTTATATTTTTACAGTTCATTATCTACCCACCAATCCTTTATAAATCATTTGAAGTGAAATATATATTATAACTGGTATAAATATCTTTCTTATAGTTTTACTCTTGAGTCTCTGCATCAGCCTTCCTCCTAAAGTTGAGCCAATGAGTACTCCAAGTGCCACTGGAGCTGCTATTTTAGGATCTATGTTTCCTCTGGAGAGATAGACTCCGGCACTTGCTGCAGCAGTAACTCCCATCATAAAATTGCTTGTTGCGCTTGATACCTTAAGCGGCAGTTTCATAAATACATCAAGTGCCATTACCTTAAAACTTCCGCTCCCTATTCCTAAAAGTCCGGAAGCCACACCCGCGCAATACATAACAATGAATCCACCAGGTATATTTGACACATTATATGATATAGTTTTATTCAATGATTTATCATAATATTCTCCCTCAAGAGCTAGTTTCTTAGCTAAAGGATCCGACTCAACTCCATTGGGTAATTCATCCTTGCGTTTTTTTACCATTGCAACAGCTGAATAAAAAAGTAATGCTCCAAATATTGCATAAAGATAATCAGGATTTATTATTCCGCCTAAAAATGCACCAGAAATAGCTCCTATTGTAGTTGCAATTTCAAGAAACATTCCCACTCTTACATTAGTTATTTTATCTCTTATGTATCCTACTGCCGAACCACTTGAGGTTGCTATTACAGATATTAAGCTGGCACCTATGGCATACTTAATATCAATTCCAAAAAGTAGTGTCAAAACTGGAGTAACAATCATCCCTCCACCAAGTCCAAGCACTGCTCCAAATACTCCGGCAAAGATTGCGACCAAAAAAATTTTTATTGACATTAGTACCATCTTTATTCCCCCAGGTTATTATCTTACGTTTTTCAACAAAATTCTCCTATTAATATTGTACATTTAACATTATAATATACAAACTTTCATATTAATAATACATATTACATTTTACACCAAAATCATATAGTACAACAGGGAAATCAAATATTTATTCCAGAAGTTTAGCACTTAAAGATTTTTAAGGATGATAGTCCTTTGAATTGTAAGATTTCATGAATATTCACAGTAGAATTAATAAATTCCAATTTCTACTGAAACCTATATAGAAAAAATTTACACAAAGCATTTATTTTTGCTTAGTTGACGAATACCTTTACATGATCTATAATATTCATGTAAAGGTAGAGGATGGAGAAACCTTATAATAAAAGTTTTTCCGTCCTTTTCTTTTTTTATGTAAATATATATTTAATTTTATATTGTATGGCGCCAATACAGTGTAAAAAACAAATTTCAAAATATGCATTAACTAAACTTTATATGAAAGGTGGTATTTTTATATGTTAAATTTTTTGAAACCTTCTCCACATATTGAAAGGCTTCCTGAAGAAAAAATAGATTCAACATACAAAAAATATAGGATTCAGGTATTTTTAAGTATAATTATTTAAACACGTATTAAATAATAAATATCTATGGTTCATAGCAATTGCAAATATATTTGTATACGTTGTCAGATATGGGATTCTTAACTGGTCGCCTATATATTTAAAAGAAGTTGCACATTTAAGTAATTCTGGTGCTGCAATAGGTTTTTCAATATATGAATATGCTGCAATTCCAGGAACAATATTAGTTGGATGGCTAAGTGATAAAGTGTTTCATGGAAGAAGAGCTCCTATGGGAATTATATGTATGATAGGTGATATACTAGCTATTCTTGTTTACTCACATACTACAAACATAACATTATTATTCATTTCACTTGCTGTAATGGGAGCCTTGATATACGGACCAGTTATGCTAATTGGTGTAAGTGCTTTAGATTTGGTTCCCAAAAAAGCATCGGGAACCGCAGCTGGATTTACTGGATTATTTGGATATCTAGGAGGAGAAGTTTGCGCTGAAGCTGTAATGGGTTTCGTTGTAGATAAATTTAAATGGAGTGGCGGATTCAATCTTCTTATTATATGTTCAATACTTTCTATAATATTTTTGGCATTTACATGGAATGTACATGACAGATCAAGAGATTCAGTTAAAGCTTAATAGCTTTTTATAAAAAATGGGCAGAGATATAAAATCTGCCCATTTTTATTTTATAAATTATCCTGATCAGTTAAAATTTGAGGTCCGTCTTTTGTTATAGCTATTGTATGCTCATACTGAGCTGACAGGCTCCCATCTAATGTACGTGCTGTCCATTCATTCTTATCTATAGTAACTCTATAATCACCTATATTTATCATAGGCTCTATTGTTATTACCATTCCTTCTCTAAGTTTTATGCCTCTACCTGGTTTACCATAGTGAGGTACAACTATATCATCATGCATCTTTTGTCCTATGCCATGGCCTGTATAATCTCTTACAACTGAATATCCGAGCGATTCAGCATAAGTCTGTATTTCATAACCTATGTCACCTATTCTGTTACCAACAATTGCCTTTTTTATTCCTCTATAAAGACATTCCTTTGTAACTTTCATGAGATCACTAGCTTCTTTTGATATATTTCCAACTTCATATGACCATGCAGAATCAGCAAGCCATCCATTGAGATTTACAACCATATCAATAGTTACAATATCTCCATTTTTTAAAGGTTTTTTAGTAGGAAATCCATGACACACTTCATCATTTACAGATGCACAAGTCGCATATGGGAAACCCATATAACCTTTTTCTTCTGGTGTTGCATTATGCTCTTTAAGGTATTCTTCTACGAATTTATCTATATCCATAGTAGTTATACCAGGTTTTATCATCTTTTTAATCTCTTTATGGCATGATGCTAATATTTTTCCGGCTTCTGCCATATATCCTATTTCTTTTTTAGTTTTTATATCTATCATTATTTGATCCCTCTATCTTGAATATTATCGTATATATCATTCAAAGTAATTTTAACATACATTAATTTCATATTCAATTATATATGTAGTATAGGGTTCGTAATTCCAAGGCAAATGTAGTAGGAAAAATATATAAATAATTAGTTTTCATACACTTTTGAAAATAATCCTCTTAATTCATTAGCTTCTATACTTTCCTTATTGCCTGATAAAACATTTATCATAGTAAAAATATCTTCGTCTAAATTTTCCCTTTTTCCATTTCCTTTTAAATAGTAATTGCAAACCGTAGATATAAGCCTATCTTCACAACTAATACGTCCCATATAGAAATTACTGTCATAAAATACAAAATCGTTATTTACTATCCGATAATAAGCTCTAACAGCAACATCAAACGCTATTAAAAATTCATTATAGCTGCACTTGCTGTACAACTTATCCAATAGTTTTTCACATTTTTCATACTTATTAATCCTCAAAATAAATACACCTCCCAAAAAACTTCTATTCATTTTAGATTATATTTCTTATATTATTTATAAAACTTTTTTCTCTTTTAAATATAACATATTTGTATGGGGTTTGTAATTCCAAGCTTAAGTTATACATAAGCTGACATTTCCAAAATGTAGGCACATTAAAAAATTTTTTAGTAAGTCCTGGTGAAGTATTTTTGAAAATCTTAGTAGATTTTATATGTTTGAGCCTACGAGTTTATAAGATCTGCTTAGATTTTTATAAATACGAACTTAGACTTACTAGAAATTTTTTAGGTGACGAATTTTGGAAGTGTCAGCTGGAGTATAAACTTAAGCTTTCATTTATAAACCCTATAATAAAATTTACTTTCATTTTTTAAATATTCCCTAATAGTTTATATTAATTCTATCAGTTACTATATAAATCACAATTAAACATAAAAAATAGGGCAATACATCCTATAGACTGTATGTCCTATTTTTTTACATTATTTAATTTTAATAACTAAACAATCAATTAGACAAAATGGAATATACTCTGCATAAAAATTAAAAAGAAACACGTTCCAGCTTTAAGTAAAGTAACTGCAAAAATATCCTTATAAGATTGTTTATGTGTTAATCCTGCAATACCTAATAGTGTAATAACTGCTCCATTATGAGGCAATGTGTCCATACCACCTGATGCCATAGCTGCTACACGGTGTAATAATTCAGGACTTATTCCAGATGCCTGAGCCCAAGACAAATAATGTTTGCCAAACATATCAAGTACAATACTCATACCTCCCGATGCTGAGCCAGTAGTTCCTGCCAAAACGTTTACACTAACTGCCTCAGACAAAAGTGGACTTCCATGTGGATTGATATTTATCAAGGCATGAGCTATAGACTGAAAGCCTGGAAGTGTTTTTATAACATTTCCGAAACCAACTTCTGATGAAGTATTCATAACTGCTAATAAAGACCCTATTGCACCCGCATTTATTGCCTTAGCTATATTACCCTTTATACGGATAGGATTTATTACAAATGCAAGAATGATACCAACAATAAGTGCAATAATAAGTGCCCAGTTATTCATTGTACCAACAACTCCAGCCTTATCCATTGCATAAGGTTTTTGAGTTACCCAAGAAGCTATATTCCAGTGCGGAAACACAAGTTTTTGCAAAATCAAAGTTACAACAAGTACTGAAACTAATGGAATTGCTGATAAAATAGGATTTGGCAGACTGCCTTCCTCAACAATTACAGGTTCATTAGTGTGTCCTTCACCATACCCTTCTCCTGCTGCTTGAGCTTTACGTTTACGAAACTCTAAATAAGTTATCCCCAATACTAAAATAATAATAGTACCTAAAATTCCAAAAACCGGAGCAGCATAAAGGTCCGTATTAAAAAATTTCATTGGTATTGTATTTTGAATTTGTGGTGTTCCCGGGATAGCATCCATAGTAAATGAAAAAGCTCCTAAAGCAATAGTTGCAGGAAGAAGCCTTTTTGGTATATCTGCCTCTCTAAATATAGATGCTGCAAATGGATACACAGCAAAAGCAACAACGAAAAGACTTACACCACCATAAGTAAGAATTGCTGATGACAATACAACTGATAATATTGCATTCCTCTTTCCTAACTTTCCTACAATTGCCTTAGCAATGGATTTTGCTGCACCTGATTCTTCCATTGCCTTACCAAATACAGCTCCCAATAAGAAGAAAGGGAAATATACCTTTGCATAAGAAGCTAAATTAGGTAAGAATATCTCTGTATATGTTGGTAAAAGTGCCATTCCAGAAAATAAAGCAGCTAATAGTGCGAAAACAGGGGCAAAAAATATAACTGAAAATCCCTTATAAGCCATAAACATTAATAACGCCAAGCTTAGAAAAATTCCAAAAACTGCCATAAATAAAAACCTCCATCGATTTATTCATCATTATAGTAGAAATTATCTAACTAATCTTTATACCTACAAGTTCATCTTTAAAAATATTTTCATCCATCATCTTCAATTTTTCTGATATTATAGGTTTAAAATCCATATGAGCCAATATATCTTTTTCTAAATCAACTTCTGGAGCAATTTCTTCCAGAATCAGACCATCCTTAGTAAGTCTAAACACAGCCCTCTCAGTAATATAAAGTACAGGCTGTCCTATATCTGTCGCATATTCTCCACTAAAGGTAATTTGTTCAACAGAATCCAAAAATTTATTGAATCTTCCTTCTTTCTCTATAGATAACATGCCGTCTCCAACTTTGACCTTTAATCCACCAGCGGTAAAGGTTCCACAATATACTACTTTTTTAGCATTTTGTGTGATATTAATAAATCCTCCACATCCTGCAATTCTAGGTCCAAATTTACTGACATTTACATTTCCAACTTTGTCACATTGAGCTAGACCTAAGAAAGCTACATCTAGTCCGCCTCCATCATAAAAATCGAACTGACTTGCTTGATCCAATATACTTTCAGGATTAGTTGAGGCTCCAAAGCTTAATCCTCCTGCTGGCACACCACCTATTCCTCCTGCTTCTACAGTTAAAGTCATCTCATTTCCAATTCCCTCTTCATTTGCAACTATAGCTACTCCTTCAGGCATACCAATTCCTAAATTAGTAATAGCATTAGGCACAAGTTCCATAGCGGCTCTTCTTGCTATTACCTTCCTTTCATCGAGAGGTATTGAAGCAATTGAATCTACTGGCATTTTAACTTCTCCGGAATAAGCCGGATTATATAATTCCCCAAAGGTCTGCATATGATTTTGTGGTTCTGCCACAACTATAGCATCGACATATGCGCCTGGAATTTTAACTTTTCTTGGATCCAGGGAACCTTTTGATACAATTTTCTCAACTTGTAAAATAACTATTCCTCCAGAACTCTTAGCTGCCTGAGCCATTGCAGTTCCATCAAGTGTTGCAGCTTCCTTTTCCAGGGTTGCATTTCCACTCTCATCAGCATAGGTTGCTCTTAGAATCACAATATCTATAGGAAATGCTTTATATAGCAGATAATCCTTACCTTCTATAGTCACAACCTTTACAATATCCTGTTTAGTAACCTCATTAAGTTTTCCTCCCTCAATTCTCGGGTCTACAAAAGTTTTTAATCCAACATGTGTAAGTGTACCTGGTTTTCCGGCTGCTATATCTCTATACAAATGTGATATAACTCCTTGAGGTAAATTGTACGCTTCAATTTTATTATCCAGTGCTAATTTTTGAAGCTTTGGTGTTAGTGCCCAGTGACCACCTATTACTTTACTTACCAATCCTTCATGTCCGAAGTAATTTAATCCCCTATCCTGACTATCACCTTGCCCGGCAGCATAAACCAATGTTAAATTTTTAGGAGTCTTTTTTTCTAAATATCTTTTTTCTACCTCTAAAGTAAGTTCTTCTGGATGACCACATCCTAGGAACCCTCCTACTGCTACAGTACTTCCCTCTTTTATCAAATCTACTGCTTCTTCTTTAGAAATAACCTTTGATTTCATACTTTTTATCCCCCTTCATGTGATCTTAATTTTTTATCATTATATAGAGCAATAATTATGCCAAATCGATAAATTTTAAAAAAATTCTAGTAATTCCAAAAGCCTTGTGATTTCAAGCCTTTAGCAGTATATTTTTTTTCTGTAAAAATTCCTATAAAAATAAAATATAAGTACTGTATATTTAATACACAGTACTTATATTCTATCCTTAACAATCCTGATATTACTTGATTCTTTATAGTGTCTATATAATTTACATGTCAATTCTTTTCACAGTATATTTTGAAAAGATATATCATTCTTTAATATGATTTTTATAATTTATATTAAATTGTTTTTTTCAATTTTCTAATCTATATTCCTCTAATTTCTTGTATAATCCAGCCCTACTTATTCCAAGCATCTGCGCTGTTCTATTTTTATTCCATTTAGTTTTTTCCAGACATTCTGAAATTACTTCTTTTTCAACTTCTCCAATTATATCTTTTAAATATTTTTTATCACTTGCGTATCGTTTAATTTTACATTTTGTTAATTTCTTAGGAAGGTGTTCCAGTTTTATTACCAAATCCGAATCCAGTAAGTTTACTGCTCTTTCAATAACATTTTCAAGTTCCCTGATATTTCCTGGCCAATCATAATTCATCAAACATTGCAGCACCTCTTTAGATATTCCTTCGACATATATTCCTAATCTTTTTGCAACCTTGATTCTCAAAGAATTTGCTAATATAGGAATGTCTTCTTTTCTCTCTCTTAAAGGCGGTAAAACGATTTTCATAACATTAAGTCTATAATATAAATCCTCTCTAAATTTACCCTTTTTAATTTCATCCTCAAGATTTTTATTAGTAGCAGCTATAATTCTAACATCAATTTCTTTTAAAATATTTCCTCCTACTCTTTCAACTTCCCTTTCCTGAATTGTTCTTAAAATTTTAACCTACATATTAATAGGCATATCACCTATTTCATCTAAAAATATGGTTCCCCCATTTGCCATCTCAAATTTACCTATTTTGCCGCCTCTTTTTGCTCCAGTAAAAGCTCCTTCTTCATAACCAAATAATTCTCCCTCCAATAATTCTGATGGTATAGCAGCACAATTAACTTTAATAAAAGGTCCCAGCCATCTTTTACTTGAATTGTGTATTGCGTGAGCAAATAATTCTTTTCCTGTGCCGCTTTCACCCATTATCAAAACATTTGAACTAGTTTTTGCTACCTTTTGACTTAATTTTTTTAATTCAATTATCTTATCTGATTCTCCTATGATATTTTTTATAGAGTATTTTGCTTTCCTCTCCTTTCCTAATTGGTTTTTATATAATTTTACTTCCTTTTTTAAATTATCTATTTTTTTACTCAACATATAAAAATCACTAATATCTTTAAATATAACTTTACCTACTGCACCAATAACCTTGCCATCCCTTTTTACTGGTACACGCATAGCGATCATCTTATTGCCTTTTATATCCTGTATATCTCCTATTTCTAAATTTCCAGTTTGCAGTATTTTATACATCCTTGTATTTTCTATTACATCTTCTACAAACTTTCCTTCAACTTTTTTGCATCCAAGAAATTCTTTATATGATTCACTCATCATTGTTATGATACCGTTTTCATCAACTACAACTATACATTCATTTAAAGTCTTGAGCATTGTATCCAAAATATCTATATGCACTCTATCATCAGTCAATTTTTTCTGCATTTTTTTATGATCAGTTATATCTTTAAAAATAGCTATTGCTCCTTCTATTTTATTATTTACAATTATAGGCATTTTGCTGACCATAAATTCTCTCTCATTTAATAAAAATTTTTTTGATACTTCAAAATTACCTATATCTAGAATTCTAACTAGCTTTGCCTCTGGAACAAACTTTTTCACACACTTACCAATATTTTTTCGGAAATTGATTCCAAAATAACATTCGGCCTTTCGGTTTGCAAAAACCAGGCTACCAGCCTTATTGGTTACAACTACAGCCTCATTAATATTTTCATTTAGTAATTTAAAACATTCTTGTAAAAACATAAAGCATCCTCCCTTTATTAAACTGAATTTTAAATAAAATACTTGAATTCATATATATCATATAAATCTATAGGATCAAATTCTAATACAAACTATACTATTGCTTACTTATTTCCTATAAAGGTCATAAAAAACCGCTGTATTAATATTTTTTTATACTAATACAGCAGCTTCTTACATTGTATATATTTAAAAAGGGAAATCTTTATTGGGTGCTAATTATTATTCATAGCCTTTATCTGTGCTATCATCTCAGGTATTACTTTAGTGTAATCACCAACTATAGCAAGGTCTGCAGCCTGCATTATTGCAGCTGAATCATCCTTGTTTATAGCAACTATATAATCACTGTCCTGCATTCCTGCAAGATGCTGTATTGCTCCGGATATTCCACAGGCTATATATAGATCAGGTCTTACAGTTTTTCCTGTTTGTCCTACCTGATATGCCTTATCTATCCAGCCATTATCTACTGCCGCACGTGAGGCTGATATTGTTCCGCCCAGTACGTCTGCAAGTTCTTTAAGCATGTCAAAGCCTTCAGGTCCGCCAAGTCCTCTTCCGCCCGATACAAGAACCTTTGCATCTCCTATATCTGCAATATTTTTAGCCGATTTTACTACTTCCTGTATTTTTGTTCTTATATCTTCTTCTTTAACATCTATATCTACTTTCTCTATTTTTCCTTTTCTTGATGTATCCTTATCAAGTTTTTCAAATACACCGGGTCTTACTGTTGACATCTGGGGTCTGTTGTCCGTGCAGGCTATTGTTGCCATCAGGTTTCCTCCAAATGCAGGTCTTGTCATAAGAAGGTTCTTTCCTTCTCCGTCTATATCAAGTCCCGTACAATCTGCTGTAAGTCCTGTTGAAAGTCTTGCAGATACCCTGGGTCCGAGATCCCTTCCTATAAATGTTGCACCAACTAAAAGTATCTCCGGTTTTCTTGCATTAACAAGTTCATGTATAACATTTGCATATGCGTCTGTCGTATACTGTTTCAAGTTTGGATTGTCTACACATATAACATTGTCTGCACCGTAAGATACCAATTCTTCTGCCAGATGTTCCACTCCGCTTCCAAGAAGAATGGCAGTTACTTCCTCTCCTAATTTATCTGCCAGTTCCTTTCCTTTTCCTGCTAATTCAAGGGCTACTTTCTGAAGCTTGCCGTCCCTTTGTTCAGCAAATACCCATACACCTTTATAATCTGCTATACTCATGTTTAAATCCCTCCTATAAATTTAGATGAAATGTTTTTCTTTAAGTTTTGCGACTCCATATGCAGCTGCTTCTTTGAATGGTTTATCTACAATTTCTCCCTTTCCTTTTGCTGCTTTTGGCCAGGATTTCTTAACCTTTGTAGGTGAACCTTTGAGTCCAAGAAGGGATTTATCTACATCAATATCATCTGCCGTCCATAATTTTACTTCCCTCTTGTAAGCATCAAATATCTTTGACATATACATATATCTCGGTTCATTCAATTCTTTTATTGCAGTCAAAAGAACCGGTGTCTTTACTTTTATCATCTCATATCCATCTTCAAGTGATTTCTTTACAGTAAGTTCGTTCCCGTCTACCTTTACATCCTCTACATATGTTACCTGAGGAATTCCGAGGTGCTCTGCTATTTCAGGTCCTACCTGTGCGGTATCTCCATCTATAGCCTGTCTGCCTGCAAATACTATGTCATAGTCAAGTTTTCTGAGTGCACCTGCAAGTGCATTTGATGTTGCTAAAGTATCTGCTCCTGCAAATGCCCTGTCGGAGATCAATATTGCCTCATCTGCACCCATTGCGAGAGCCTCTCTTAAAGCCCTGTCGGCCTGTGGAGGTCCCATGCTTATTACTGTTACTTTTGCCCCCTGACTTTCTTTTAACTCAATAGCACCTTCAAGTGCATTTTTATCATCGGGGTTTATTATAGATGGAACTCCTTCTCTTATAAGTGTCCCGGTCTTTGGATCTATCTTAACTTCGTTGGTATCAGGTACCTGTTTTAAGCAAACTACTATATTCATATGTTTAACCCTCCTATTTCTTTAACAAATTGCCCGAGATAACCATCTTTTGAACTTCTGATGTTCCTTCATATATTTCTGTTATCTTGGCATCTCTCATCATTCTCTCGAGCGGATAATCCTTGGTGTATCCATAGCCACCAAGAATCTGCACTGCCTTGGTTGTTACAGCCATTGCAGTTTCTGCCGCAAACAATTTTGCCTGTGCTGCATCTACTGTAAATGGAAGTCCTTCCTGCTTTCTCCATGCTGCTTTGTATACAAGATATTTTGCTGCCTCTACTTTAGTGTCCATTTCAGCTACATACCACTGCAGTCCCTGGAATGCTGCTATAGGTCTACCAAATTGCTTTCTTTCCTTCATATAGTTTATAGCATATTCAAGTGCCCCTTCTGCTATTCCAAGAGCCTGTGCGGCTATTCCTATTCTGCCGCCGTCAAGTGTTGTCATCGCAACTTTAAAACCTTTTCCTTCTTTTCCTAAAAGGTTTTCTTCCGGTACTTTTAAATCTTCAAATATAAGTTCTGTTGTTGAAGATCCCCTGATCCCCATCTTGTCTTCTACTTTTCCTATTGTGAAACCGGGCATTCCCCTTTCAATTACAAATGCTGATATTCCCCTTGTGCCCTTGCTCCTGTCTGTCATTGCAAAAGTTACAAAAGTGTCTGCATATCCTCCATTTGTTATAAATATCTTGGAGCCATTTAATATGTAACTGTCTCCTTCTTTCCTTGCCGTTGTCTGCTGTGCTGCAGAATCTGTTCCTGCATTAGGCTCAGTTAATGCAAATGCACCTATTTTCTTTCCGCTCAATAGATCCGGGAGGAATTTTTTCTTCTGCTCCTCTGTTCCGAAGTTATATATTGGCCAGCAGCATAGTGATGTATGTGCTGAAAACGCCGTTGAAGTAGTTGTGCATGCTTTTGCAAGTTCCTCTACTATCAGTATATAACTTAAATAATCGGCACCGGCTCCGCCTAATTCTTCAGGATAAGGCATACCCAGCATCTCATATTTTGCCATTTTTCTCATTGTTTCTATCGGGTATTTTTCTTCTGCGTCAACTTCTTTTGCAAGTGGCTCTACCTCATTTTTTACAAATTCAGCTGCCATCTGTTTTATTAATTCTTGCTCCTTCGTTAATGCAAATTTCATAATTAATCCTCCTTTTAATTTAAATCAATATTTAATGTACTTTTCTATTAATGACTTTACATGATTAAAATTATTATCTTAATTCTTTTTAGGCGGCATAACTAATGCTTCTCCATCAATAACAACCTTACCATCCTGATTAGTGCATACTGTTTTCAATTTGACTCTGTTTTTCTCTACATTTATCCCTATAACCTCTACTTCTGCCTTTATCGTATCTCCAATGTGAACCGGTTTTGTAAATTTCACCTGCTGTCCCATATATATAGTTCCTGGTCCTGGAAGATGCATTCCCAGACAAGTTGAAATAAGTCCTGTTACCAATATTCCATGTGCTATTCTGCCTTTGAACATTGTCTTTTCTGATACAACCTGATTTATGTGAGCTGGATTTAAATCTCCAGTAATTCCAGCAAACATATACACATCTGTTTCAGATATAGTCTTTTCAACAGAAACCTTATCACCTAATTTTATTTCATTAATACTTAACCCCTGCATAACTTATCCTCCCTGTATAATTTAATAAATATGACTTATATAAAAATTCTAATAAAGAATTAATGGTCCCCGGCTTTTTTTAAGTCCACAGCCTTGATCCTTTTATATTATTCTTTTAGCAAACGTTTACTTGGTGTAATCATAAAATCCCCTACCGGTTTTTCTTCCAAGGTATTTTGCCCTAACCATTTTTCTCAATAATGGATGAGGCCTGTATTTTGAATCTCCAAATTCTGAATACAATACTTCCATAATAGCCAGGCAAATATCATTACCTATTAAATCTGCTAAGGCCAAGGGTCCTATTGGATGATTTGCGCCTAATTGTATTGCTAAATCAATATCCTTGGCAGTAGCAACATTATCTGATAAAATTCCAACTGCTTCATTTATCATAGGTATTAGTATTCTATTAACGACAAAGCCAGGAGCTTCTTCGACTTCTACTGGATTCTTTTTTAACCTTTTAGCAATATCAATTATTGTTTTCTTTGTTTCTTCAGATGTAACAATTCCTTTTATTACCTCTACCAATTTCATCATTTGAACAGGATTAAAAAAATGCATTCCTATTACTTTATCCGGCCTATTTGTGACACTTGCTATATCTGTTATTGATAATGATGATGTATTAGTTGCAAGTATGGCTTCTTTCTTGCATATTGTATCTAATTCCTTAAATACCTTTTTCTTAATTTCCATATTCTCAATAGCAGCTTCTATAACTAAGTCTGCTTCTTTTGCCAAACTCATATCTGTTGTAATTGTTATCCTATTTATAATCTCGTCTTTTTCATTTTCTGATAATTTTCCTTTTTGAATGCTTTTTGTAAAGCTTTCAGTTATCATCTTAAGACCTCTTTGAACAAATCTTTCTTCTATATCTCTCATCGTTACTTTATATCCTGATTGAGCAAAAGTCTGAGCAATCCCTGATCCCATAGTTCCTGCGCCTAAAACAAATATTCTCATATTTTTATTCCTCCATGTAAAATTTGTTCATAGTATTACATCATCTATTAATTGAATTTTATACGGCTAATATTTTAGACTATTTATTATTAAAGTTTGCTTTTCTTTTTTCCAAAAATGCAGACATTCCTTCTCTTTGATCTTCTGTTGCAAAACATAAACCAAACAAATCTTTTTCAATTGACATTCCTGTTCCTATATCAGTTTCTGATCCTCTATTTATAGATGTTTTAGCATATTTTATTGCTAACTGAGCTTTTGAAGCAATATTTTTTGCTAAATCTAAAGCTTCCGGCATTAAATTGTCATGCTCTACAACTGTATTTACCAATCCTAATTTTTCTGCTTCGTCAGCACCAACCACATTAGTAGTAAATATCAATTCTTTAGCTTTTCCAATTCCAACTAAACGTGAAAGTCTTTGAGTTCCAGCAAAGCCAGGAGTAATTCCAAGTCCTACTTCTGGTTGTCCAAATTTTGCTTTTTCTGAAGCTATTCTTATATCGCAGCTCATAGCCAGTTCGCAGCCTCCACCAAGTGCAAATCCATTTACGGCAGCAATAACTGGTTTTTCCATAAGCTCTATTTTTCTAAATACCTTTAATCCCAATTCTGCAAATTTCCTGCCTTCTTCTGGTGTCTTATCCTTCATTTCTGATATATCTGCACCAGCTACAAAAGCCTTTCCTTTACCAGTTATTATTAGTACATAAATATCTTTGTCTTCAACAATTTCATCTAACACTTTATCAAGTTCATTTAATACATCACTATTTAAAGCATTAAGTACATGAGATCTATTAAAACTTAAGATAGCAATATGATCCTTCTTATCTAAAATAATGTTTTCATACTCCATAATTATCCCTCCTCACTTCTATCTATTAGCAATAAGCATACCAAACTCACTTTAATCCTTATAAATCCACAAGATCTTTGTTACGACAGATAAAATGTCTAAATATTTAGCGAATTTATATTGTATACTATTTTTACACTCTCTAAAAAAAGTCATGCTTTTACTTTGTATAGTATAGAAAATTAAAAATTGTCTATATATTTTACATGTATAAGTTATTAACATCTATCTCAGTTATATTTGCTCAATTGAATATTATCAATTACAGTTTATAATAGAATTATAGTTTAATAAAAAGGAGATTTTTATGAAAATAAACATTAGACAGGTAACAATAGATGATTTGGATAGAATCGCAGAAATTGAAGAAATATGTTTTCCAAAAGCAGAGGCAGCTTTAAAAGAATCTATCAGGTCCCGCATAGAAGCATTTTCCAACTGCTTTTTTGCAGCAGAAGTAAATAATGAGATTATAGGCTTTATAAATGGATGTAAAATAAATGGCACTGAAATTTATGATGAGCTCTATGAAAATTCTAAATTACATATTAAGAACGGGAAATATCAAACTATATTTGGACTTGATGTTATACCTGAATACCGTAAAAGGGGAATAGCAGCAAAACTTATGAATTATATGATAGAAAAGGCAAAAGAAGATAACTGCAGAGGACTAATTTTAACCTGCAAATATAAATTGATTCATTATTACGAAAAATTCGGATATATAAATAAAGGTATATCTAAATCAGTACACGGTGGAGCTGTATGGTACGACATGATATTAAAATTTTAATGAATAAAGGGGATAGGGAATGATTACAAGAAGCAGTGGTATTTTGATGCATATTACATCCTTACCTAATCCATATGGTATTGGAACCTTTGGCAAAGAAGCTTATGAGTTTGTGGATTTTTTAGCAAAAGCAGGACAAAGCTACTGGCAGATACTGCCGATAGGACCAACAGGATATGGAGATTCTCCTTACCAGTCCTTTTCAACCTTTGCAGGAAATCCATATTTTATAGATTTAGATTTGCTTAGAGAGCAGGAATTACTTAAAAAAGAAGATTATGAAAACGTAGATTTTGGTAATAGCCCTGAAAGAGTAGACTATAAAAAAATATTTAACAATAAATTACCTATTCTAAGAATTGCTTTTAAAAATAGTAAGAAAAAATATAAAAATGAGATAGAAGAATTCAAAGCTGAAAATAAAGCCTGGCTTGAAGATTATGCTTTATACATGGCTGTAAAATCAAATTTTGCTTTAAAGTCATGGCAGGAATGGGATGAAGATATTAAGTTAAGAAATAAAAAGGCATTAAATTATTATAAACAAGCATTGAAAGAGGAAATAGAGTATTGGATATTTTTACAATATATATTCTTTTATCAATGGACTAAATTAAAAAAGTATGCAAATGATAATGGTATAAAAATTATTGGTGATATCCCAATTTATGTAGCTGAAGACAGTGCGGATATCTGGGCGAATGCAGAGGTATTTATGCTTGATAAAGAAAAAAGACCAATTGCTGTTTCTGGATGCCCACCTGATGACTTTTCGGTTTCGGGACAATTATGGGGAAATCCTATATATAACTGGGGCTACTTAGAAAAAACAAATTATAAATGGTGGATTGAAAGGATCAAGAGGAATATTGCTTTGTATGATGTAACAAGAATAGATCATTTTAGGGGATTTAAGTCCTTCTGGCAGGTTCCTTACGGTGAATCAACAGCAGTAAATGGCAAATGGGTAAAAGGACCGGGAATAAATCTGTTTAATGCGATAAAAAAAGCTCTTGGCGAAGTAGATATAATTGCAGAAGATCTAGGATATTTAACTAAGGAAGTTATAGCTTTCAGGAATGCAGCTGGCTATCCAGGAATGAAAGTATTGGAATTTGCTTTTGATACAAGAGAAGAGAGTATATATTTACCTCACAATTATGAAAGAAATTGTATAGTTTATACAGGAACCCATGACAATGATACTGTTATGGGATGGTTTAAAAATGCTGAAAAGAACGATATTGAATTTGCAAAAAGATATTTAAAATTAGACAAAAAAGAAGGCTACAATTGGGGATTTATAAGAGGGGCATTAAGTTCAGTGGCAAAGTTATCTATAGCACAAATTCAAGATTACTTAGGGCTTGGAAGTGAAGCCAGAATGAATATACCATCTACCTTAGGAGAAAACTGGATTTGGAGAGTGAAGAAGGAATATTTAAATGAAAATTTGGCAGAAAAAATCAATAATATTACAAAATTATACGGAAGATAAAAAAGTCTATAGGGTTTACAAGTAGAAGCTTAACTTATGCGCAGACCGGGATTTCTAAAATTAAGGCACATTAAAAAATTTTGTAGTAAGTCTTAGCGAAGCGTTCTTAAAAATCTTAGTAGATTATATATGTTTGAGTGAAGCAAGTTTATATAATCTGCTTAGATTTTTTAAGCGCAAGCTTAGACTTACTAGAAATTTTTTACGTGACGTATTTTGGAAATCCCGGTCGGAGCATAAGTTAAGTTATCATTTACAAACCCTATAATCTAACTTTTTAATTTCAACACAATCATTAGAAAAATAACTTAATATCATCCTCAACAGTTCCTATGCCTGCAATTCCAAAGTTATCTACTAACACCTTTGCAATATTAGGTGAAAGAAATGCAGGAAGAGTTGGTCCAAGATGAATATTTTTTACACCCAAATATAACAATGCCAGTAATACTATGACTGCTTTTTGCTCATACCATGCTATATTATACACTATAGGCAATTTATTTATATCATCCAATCCAAATATTTCTTTAAGTTTTAATGCAATGACTGCTAAGGAATATGAATCATTACATTGTCCAGCATCAAGTACACGAGGAATACCATTTATATCTCCCAAATTTAATTTATTGTACTTGTATTTTGCACATCCTGCTGTAAGAATAACAGTATCCTTTGGAATTGCCTTTGCAAACTCTGTATAATAATTTCTTGATTTTGCCCTGCCATCACAACCTGCCATAACAACAAATTTCTTTATTGCACCGCTCTTAACTGCTTCAACAACTTTATCAGCTAAAGCAAAAACTTGATTATGAGCAAAACCTCCAACTATTTCACCTTTTTCAATTTCTTTTGGTGGAAGACATTTTTTAGCATGTTCAATAATTGTAGAAAAGTCCTTTTCCTCACCAGATTTACCATCGATATGTTTACATCCCGGAAAACCAGTTGCACCTGTTGTATATATTCTGTCTTTATAACTATCTTTTGGTGGAACAATACAATTTGAAGTCATTAAAATAGGGCCATTAAAGCTTTCAAATTCTTCTTTTTGTTTCCACCATGCATTGCCATAATTTCCTGCAAAGTGTTTATATTTCTTAAATGCTGGATAATAGTGTGCTGGCAGCATTTCAGAGTGAGTATACACATCTACACCTGTTCCCTCTGTCTGCTTAAGAAGCATTTCCATATCTCTTAAATCGTGGCCTGATATTAAAATTCCTGGATTACTGCGAACTCCTATATTAACCTTAGTTATTTCAGGATTACCATATGCAGAAGTATTTGCCTTATCGAGCAATGCCATTCCATCTACACCATATTTACCTGTTTCAAGTGTCAATTTAACAAGATCATCAATACTTAAAGAATCATCTAAAGTTTTCGCAAGTGCGCTCTGCAAAAAAGCATCTACCTCTGCATTATCTTGTCCAAGAACATTTGCGTGTTTACTGTAAGCAGAAAGTCCCTTTAAACCATAAATAATTAATTCCCTCAAACTCCTTATATCTTCATCTTTTGTCGAAAGTACACCAACCATTTTTGATTTACTCTTGAATTCTTCTATATTGCTGCCCTCCCATAGAGCTGCATCTGAAAGATTTTCCTTATTATTCAACATATCTATTAGATTACTCTTTACTTCCAATGTTTTAGAAATACGAGAAACTATACTATGTTCATCAAAATTTGCATTAGTTATTGTTGTAAACAAGTTTGTAGTTATCATATGATTTATATTTTTACTTACTTCTTTTCCTTCTTTTCTCAAACGTGTTGTAACTTCAGAAATTCCTTTGGTAACATAGATAAGTAGATCCTGCATTGCAGCAATTTCCGGTGTTTTTCCACACACGCCTCTTTGTGTACATCCAGAACATCCTGCTGTTTCCTGACATTGATAGCAAAACATTTTATTTTCCATATTGATTCCCTCCATTTTTTTCTTTATCTTTATGATATCTCAATATTAACATTTAAATGGTAGGGAATCAGTAACTTATGTTACATTTTTATTTTTTAATTACTTTGTTAAATAAAAATAATTACAATTATAAACACAATATAAAATATAAAATTAAAATACAATCTCTTATAATCCAAACAGTTTTTTCTAAGAGTTATCCATAGTGAAAAAATTGCTGTAAATGTTATAATTGCCGAAGCTATAAGATACTTATCGAGAAGCCACGGTGTAAACATAATGCCAAGTGCACTTGGAACTGTAGCCTGTATCATCATAGAACCACTAATATTTAAAAGAGCCAGCTCTTCCTTTCCCTGTCTTACCCATATAACAGCATTCAATGTTTCTGGTAATTCTGTTGCTACAGGACTTAACAATAGCGAAACCATATGTGGAGACATTCCAAGTGAATTACTTAAAATACCTAAATTATGTACAAATATTTGTGAACCTATAAAAATAAGTATAAGAGCTCCTATAGTCTGATATAAGATCAATGATTTTTTGGGTCTTACATCCTTAGGAAAAATTTTAAGAGGTTCCAGTTCTTCAGAAACTTCTATATTTTTTCCACTTATTTCTTTGTAGAAATAAATACCATAAGCTACTAAAAATAAAATTCCAAGCCAGGGCTTTATTGCAAAAGCCACAAGTCCCAGCGCAATTTTAAACACGAAAATACACATAAACCAAATTTGATCTCTAGATAATTTTTTACTATCAAATCTAATACACTGTCCTGATTTTCTTCTATTACTAAATACAAAAATGCTTATTCCGACAGTAGCATAAGCAATTGTACTCAATACAAGTGGCCCACCTAAAGCTGCCCCTATACCAATATCTTTTTGATTTGAATTTGTTCCAAAAACTACAGCCATGAAAGTTACAATGCTTTCAGGCAATGCTGTACCAAAAGCAGCTAAAACTGAACCTACTGCACTTTGAGATATACCAAAAGCCTTTCCAACCCATTCAATTCCATTTACAAAAAATTCGCAACTAAAATATATTAAAATCGCTGCCAGGATCATAATTATAATTGTTGATATTATCATTTTTCTCTCTCCTTAAACAAAAAAATAAAAAGACCTTAAGCATATTTGTGTATGCCAAAAGTCTCGTTTCACTTTATGTGGATATTGCCAGGTATGTAACCACTATGTTGACAATATCTATCAAACTACTCCCCTTTGTAACTATATAACCACATTTTTTCATTATTGACAGTATACTAAAATCATTTTTTTATGTCAATGACAAACTAATTTTTTTGATATCAATCATTTATATACCTCCATTTAATAAAATGAGAAGCTTTTTTATTAAAGTTTTATATTCGCAGTAATCTTGTCCACTAATCTTACAAATTCTTCTTGCTCTTCATTACTATCAAGAGAATCTATAATTTTCTCGAAAATCATTCTTTTATATTGTTCATGCTGATTTTGAACTTTCCTCCCCTTTTCAGTAAGTTCAACTCCATATGAACGTCTATCTCTATTCGAAATAATTCTTTTTATGTAATCTCTTTTCTCAAGCCTATCAATCATGCTAGTCATTGAACTTTTAGGGACACTCAAAAAATCGCATATTTCCCTCAATATAATATCAGGTTTGTCATATACAATAGCTATTATTCCTATTTCGCGTGGAGTTAATTCTTTAAGTTCTTCAAATTGATCTGGAAGTGTAGTGTAATTCCCTATTTTAAACATTTTGTTCCAAGATTTCGTTAATAGTCCAACATATTTATCATCTTTGTCATCCATTATATACCCTTACCCCCATGACTTATTTTATATTATAATTATTACAGGTATAATTAACTTATTTTATTATATAATTAAACTACATCGATTACAAACTAAAATTAACATGAAGTTATACTTATTGTACTAAAAATGCATATATTGCGTATTAAGCATTGATCATAGATATATGGGGCTATAAGAACAAACTAGCCTTATACGTAAGGGTGCAATAACAAAACTCAGCACGTTAAAAAGTTTTAACAGTTCTAAGCTTGTATTTTGGAAATTTAAGCAGATTATATAAACTCGTAAAACTCAGACATATATAATCTACTAAAATTTCCTAAAATACTTCGCTAAGAACTGTAAAAAAACTTTTTAAATGTGCTTTCATTTTGTTATTGCACCCCCACGTATAAGTCCAGTTTGTCCTTATAAGTTATATACTTAAATCAATAAATGCTTTATATACTAATAAAAGTATATAAATAATTATATAACTTTATGTAAACTTGATAAATATGATTTCTCCTTTAAGGATTTATGGCGATAGCCATATTGATTTATACTATAATTGCAGTTTTAGACATCTGTTAAGATAACTAAAAAAGTCTGAATAACCTGTAATTCAAATAGTATATTCAGAACTTTAAGATCTTTTTGAGCATAAAAGATATTTAACTAAAATTTTAGATAAATGAAATGATTCCAGGACGGTTAGTCCTATTGAATTATTTAAATTTAAATGTGAGTTTTACTATATACCCGGGAAGTTAATGTCCTAATAATTAAATTAGTACAGTCACTACTATAAACTTAAAGAAGGAAGGCTGTAAGCCTTCAAGCCCGTTAGGGCGTTCTGTTTTTCTTGTGAAGGGCAGGCTATTTTAATTTTAGATATATTTAATCTTCTACCGGGAAAAATTTCGTTATTTATTATAACTTCTGTAGTTTTAAAATATCCCTCCGGGATTAATACTATGTATACAAGGACTACGTCCGTAAAATCTTTATAAAGAGAATACAATCATGGAAATTATAATGTAAGTTGGCGAATACTATACAAGAAAATGAGTGAGATTATATATGATTTAGGTTTAAATGGAGTAAAGGACTTTTAAATCAATATGGCTATCGCCATAAACCCTTAAAGGCGAAATTATATTCAGAAAGTTTATCAAATTTACATAAAGTTATAAAATCACTTATATATTTTTATTGGTATGTTAAGTATTTGATGTAAACATAAGTAGAATTCTTACGTAGTAGGATACTGTAAGGCCGAAGACACATCTAAAACTTTTCTATAAATTTTGACAAAGTGCTGTGAAAAACCTTAAAGTCCCGGATATCATTTAAAATATGATCTTATTCAGGCTTTTTTAATTACTTCAATATATGTTTAAGATTGTAATTATAGTATAAATTACAAGGGCTAATCGCCCTAGAACCCTTGAAGGTGATATTTCGCTTATTAAGCATATAACCTGGTTTAAATATATAGCTTATAAGGACAAACTCAACTCACACCGCAGAGGTATACTCACAAACTCCGGCACCCTAAAAAAGTTTTAACATCTCTAAGCTTGTCTTTTAAAAATTTAAACAGATTATATAAACTCGCTTTGCTCAAACATATATAATCTACTAAAATTTTTCTAAAAGACTTCGCCAAGAGATGTAAAAAACTTTTTAGATGTGCCTTCAGTTTCCAAGTATACCTCTGCGATGTGAGTTGAGTTTGTCCTTATAACCATATATCTATGATCAATGCTTAATACGCAATATATGCAATTTGTATGTTATAATTATAATATCAACTTACTTAAAGAGATAATTGTAAAGTTAGATTGGAAGTGAAAACATATCAAACATTCACAGCAAATTATGCCATTTAAATTTAAAGAATTAATTTACAGAGGAGCAGTTATATATGAAACAAAATTACGCAAAAATAGTAGTACAGGGTTCTCCAATAACAAAATCAAACTTCAAACTTTCAAATGCAAAAGGAAGGGCTATTCTTCCATACAATTCTGGTAAATATCATGATAGATATGCAATATATGAAGAAGAAATAGCATATGAAGCAAGATCTCAAAATCCAGGTTTGACATTAAAAGAATCCTTAATTGCATTATTAAAGGTATATTACAAAAGCCAAAAGAGACATCCTGATACAACAAATATAACAAAAAGTATATTTGATGGTATAGAAAAAAGCGGTCTAATCATAAATGATGCTCAAATAAGAAGATTAATAATAGAGGAATTTTATGATAAGGAAAACCCACGATTTGAACTAGAATTATTCTGTGAAAGTGACTATGAAATGAACTTTAAAATATGCAGAAAAGAATTGAGCAGTAAACCAATTAACTACTCTCCTCCATCAAACAAAAAATTTGCGAAATACAAAGCAAACAACATAAAGAGCCAACCAGACCAAAATAAAATGTGCTGTAATATATGCGGAAAGCCTATAAATAATAATGATATAATTACTGCAAACAAAGGTTCACTTATCATATGTAAGGAATGCTTTAAAAATTTATTTTAAAAAGGATATCTCACGTAATCTGGGACATCCTTTTCTCTTACTCACAGTTTTCAAACTATTTTGCTACAATGTTTTTTGTAGCTATAATATTAACACCCGTACCAAGTATATCCTTAACTATTACATCACCTATTTTAACTGGTGCCTCAACTTTAATGTCTTTTAATGCCTTTACACAATCAAATATTTTTGCCTTTGGAATATCATGTTCAGTCTTAACTGGTACAACATCTATTGCTCCGTTTTTTACACTCACAGATGAAGTTACTATTCTAGTAGGATTTACACATTCCTTTTTACCATACTCTTCTCCTCTTTTACAGGTATTACCTGTAACTTCTATAACCTTTTTTCCATCTAATTTAACCTGAAGCTGGCATCCCATAGGACATCCTATACAAACTAAATCTCTTATATCCATAAAAATTACTCTCCTTCAACTTTAATGATTATTTTTTTACAGTCACTGTACTTATCAAAAACTGCTTTTGTAAGCTTAACATTTTCCATCTCACCTGGTGTAAGAATTCTTTTCTTTATATGCATTTCTCTCTTATCGCCAAAATAAACGCTGATAAAATTATCTCTATAAACACTTCCAACTCTAAATCTAACATCTAAAACTTTTTCTATGTTTTCTGGATTTACATATTTAGGTACCGTATATCTTACACCATCTGTGGCTATAATTTCTATTTTTTCACCATTAAATCTCTTACCATTTACATACTTAGCTGCATTTTTCCCGGCGTTATAACTTTCAAGTGTAACATTATCAACAAGATCATGTACATGAAGAACATTACCACATGCAAATATACCTTCAATATTAGTTTCAAGACTTTCATCTACCTCTGGTCCACTCGTTACATTAGATAATTTCACATTTGCCTTCCTTGAAAGTTCATTTTCAGGTAAAAGGCCTACTGAAAGAAGTATTGTATCGCATTTTATATATTCTTCTGTATCAGCTATAGGTTTTCTATCTTCACCAACTTTAGCAATTGTTACACCTTCAACCCTGCTTTTTCCCTTTATATTCGTTATTGTATGACTTAATTTAAGTGGTATATTAAAATCATCCAGACATTGAACTATATTCCTTTTTAACCCACTTGAATATGGCATAAGTTCAACTACAGCCTTAACCTTAGCACCCTCTAATGTCATTCTCCTTGCCATTATAAGCCCGATATCCCCGGACCCAAGTATTACAACTTCTTTTCCGGGCATATAACCTTCAACATTTACGAATTTTTGAGCTGTTCCGGCAGTATATATACCAGCACACCTACTGCCAGGTATATTTATTGCTCCTCTTGGTCTTTCTCTGCAGCCCATTGCTAGAATTATTGACCTTGCCTTTATCTCTATAATTCCATCTTCTTCATTAACAGCTGTAATTTCTTTTTTATCATTTATATTAAGAACCATTGTATTTAACTTATATGGGATCTTTAAATCAATCGCTTTATCTATGAATCTTTGTGCATATTCAGGACCTGTTAATTCTTCCTTGAACGTATGAAGTCCAAATCCATTATGAATACACTGATTTAAAATTCCACCTAATTGATCTTCTCTTTCCAATATCAAAATATCATCTATGCCTTCCTCTTTAGCCGAGATGGCTGCTGCGAGTCCCGCAGGGCCTCCTCCTATTACAACTATATCATATGATTGCATTTTTAACCCTCCATATAAAATCGGTTTTTAATAGTTCATAACTATAAACTAAATATCCTCTTTATTTTTACCACATAGTATATTAGAATTCTTGCCATATTTAGTTATACTTCTAGGATCGACTTTAAGTTCTCTAGACAAAATATCAACTAACCTCGTTGAACAAAAACCACACTGACATCTACCCATTCCAGCTCTAGTTCTTCTCTTTATACCATCTAAATTTCTAGCGCCTAATGGCCTCTGTATTGAATTTACAATTTCACCTTCTGTAACAGTTTCACATCTACACACTATTTTACCATATCTATGATCTTGTGCTATAAGTTTCTTTCTATCTTCATTTGTCATTTTCCTAAATTTTGGTATTCCCTTTCTTATAGGATTAAACTTATCATTTTTTTCAGGGTGTAATTTAAGGACAACAATTTCTTCAATCATTTTAGCTATTGCAGGTGAACTTGACAGTCCTGGTGATTCAATTCCTGCTGCATTTATAAAGTTTTCAGCATCTTTTGCTTCTCCAATTATAAAATCCCCGGATATTGGATGGGCTCTTAACCCCGAGAATGAAGTTATAACCTGTCTTACAGGTATTGACTTTACACTAAAGGAGGCTTTACTAAGTATCTCATTTATTCCCTCACTGGTTGTATTTAAATCATCCTTATCATCTACATCTACCGCATTCGGTCCAACCAAAAGATTTCCGTCAATAGTTGGTGTAATTAGAACGCCTTTTCCCATTTTAGTTGGAAGCTGAAATATAGTCTTTGCTACAGTATTTCCAACAGCCTTGTCAAAAAGACAGTATTCTCCCTTCCTCGGTATTATCTTTATTTTATTTTTACTTACCATATTATTTATCTCATCTGCATAAACTCCAGCAGTATTTATTACAAATTTAGTTTCTATTGTTCCTTTGTTGGTAATCACAGTATACTTTCCATCTTTCTTATCTATTGAATTAACTTTAGAATCAAATTTAAATTCAGCGCCATTAGTAAAAGCATTCTCTGCTAATGCAATTGTCATTTCATATGGACAAACTATACCTCCAGTCGGAGCAAATAGAGCTCCTACAACACTTTCAGATAGATTTGGCTCCATAGACCTTACTTTGTCACCATCCAATATCTCAAGATCAGGTACACCATTCTTCCTGCCTTGTTCTTTTAATTTACGGAGCTTACCTAAATCCTTCTCATCAAAGCACAATACGAATGATCCATTTCTTTTAAAAGGAAAATCAAGTTCTTTTGAAAGTTTATCAAACATTGCGTTTCCCTCTGCATTCAACTTACCTTTTAAAGTACCAGGTTTAGCATCAAATCCTGCATGCACTATAGCGCTATTGGCTTTGGTTGTACCACTTGCTACATCAGCTTCTTTTTCTATAACACATATTCTAAGCTTATATTTTGATAGTTCTCTAGCTATTGCAGAACCTATTACACCAGATCCTATAATTGTTACATCAAACATTTAAATACCCCCTCAAAACAAATAAAAAAAGAGCCAATTTTAAGATATAACATACCTCAAAATTGGCTCTCTTATACTCTGCCTTAAAACATATCTTTATTAAATTACTTATAGTATAGCACATAAAAAATAAGTCTTCAATATGCATATAATAAAATACTTAATATATTTATACATTGTTCTGCAGTTTACAAGCTTTTATGACATGCTTTACGAGGACAGACGTTGTTACAGATCCAACCCCTGATGGAACTGGAGTTATCATCGAAGCTTTATTGAAACACCTATCAGTATTTACATCACCGCATAATTTTCCATTACTACAAATATTTATACCAACATCTATTACAATTGCACCCTCTTTAATATAACTCTCATCAATCATATTGGCTTTTCCAACTCCAACTATAACTATATCGGCCTTCGAAGAAAACATAGAAATATCCCTGGTTTGCGAATGACATATTGTAACTGTTGCATTTTCATTTAAAAGCAGTATCGATATTGGTTTTCCAACAAGCATTGACCTGCCTATTATAACGACATTCTTTCCAGCTATATCTACATTATAATACTTTAATATTTCCATTACTGCTGACGGTGTACATGGTACAAAACCGGTATTATCATTTTCCATTAACTTTGCGACATTAATAGGACTCAGGCAATCAATATCCTTTTCCGGAGATATTATGTACTTTATATTATCTTCACTTAACTGCTTAGGAAGAGGTCTAAACACAAGTATACCATTTACTGATTTATCATCGTTTAACTTTTTTATTTCTGCTATAAACTCTTCTTCAGATATACTACCGGGAAATTTCTTTACTTCCATTTCTATTCCCACTTTAGAACATCTTTTAAATGCCCCTCTCTCATAGGATAGATCACTTTCATTTTCTCCAACCCTAACTGCCACAAGCTTTGGAATTATATTTCTTTCTTTTAATTCTTTAACCTCTAGAATTATACCTTCACTTATGGAATCTGCAACTGGCTTTCCTTTAATAATAGCCCCCATTACAAAAAATCTCCTTTACATATAGAAATTTATTTTGAAAGTATAGTGCATACTTTTTCGTAAATCATATCTGCCTTTGCTGTTCCTTCTTTAACAAGCAAATTGACTTTTCTTTTTATCTTAGAAGTATAATCACTATCCTTAATTGAATTTATATTTATAATTACACTTAAATGAGCACCCAATAATGCCGATCTTAGTGATTGAACTCCGACCCCAATATCACTTACAATCATCTTAGAACAATGATCTACAAAGTATTCATGTACTTCGAGAGCCTCCAAGCATTTTTCCATTATTTCAATTGGCGCTGTGCATGCATTTTTCAAGCATTTCTGCATGACATTTTCCCTAAATTTCTTTTCTTCCTCAGTTAATTTTGGAAGCCCAAATGCCTTTATAAAAGGTAAAAAATTTTCTGCATCCTTATCCATAAGCTCTAAAAATTGAGTTTGTATTGCTCGGGATTTATTAAGCATATATTCAATTTCATCTCTATATTCTGTGAACTTCTTGTTGCAAATTGTAAGATTTGCAACCATACCTGAAAGAGCTGTTCCGACTGACCCAAGAAGCGCTGAAGCTCCACCGCCTCCTGGTGTAGGCGATTTTGAGGATAATTTTTCTATAAACTCACAAAATGTATTTTCTGCTAATTTCAAAGTGCAGTCCCCCTCATAATATTAAAATAGCCCACTTATAACTCCATTTTCATCGACATCTATTTTTTCAGCAGCTGGTGTCTTTGAAAGTCCCGGCATTTTCATTATAGAACCAGTTATTGCTACTACAAATCCTGCTCCCGCTGAAATAGTCACTTGATTCACAGTTATAGTAAATCCAGTAGGTCTCCCTAAGATATTCTTATCATCAGTGAGAGAATACTGTGTTTTTGCTATGCATACTGGTGTATTTCCAAATCCTAACCTTTCAAGTTCATCTATCTCCTTACCGGCCTTAGTTGTAAATATTACATCATCAGCACCGTATATTTTTTGAGCTATAGTCCTTATTTTCTCTCTGATAGGAAGTTTTTCGTCATAGGCATATTCAAAATTATTTTCTTCCTCTTCTATTAGTCTTAAAATCTCTTTTGCAACCTCTATACCACCTTTTCCGCCTTCTGCCCATACATTAGAAATCCTGACATTAACTCCTAATTCATTGCATTTTTTTTGCATTAATTCAATTTCTTTATCAGTATCAGTTGGAAACTTATTTATAGCAACTACAACAGGAAGCTTAAATACTTTAGTTATATTCTCAACATGCTTTAGTAAATTTGGGAGTCCTTTTTCAAGTGCATCCAGATTCTCAACATTTAATTCATTCTTTTTAATTCCGCCATTGTATTTAAGTGCTCTAACTGTTGCTACTATGATTACTGCATCTGGTTTGAGTTTTGACATTCTGCATTTTATATCAAGAAACTTTTCCGCTCCAAGATCAGCACCAAATCCGGCTTCAGTAACTACATAATCACCAAAGTGCTTAGCCATTCTAGTTGCCATAAGCGAATTACATCCATGTGCTATATTTGCAAATGGACCACCATGAACAAATGCTGGCGTTCCTTCTAGAGTCTGAACCAAATTAGGTTTTAAAGCATCCTTTAAAATGGCCGCCATTGCACCTTCAGCCTTTAAATCATGTGCGGTTACCGGTTCACCATTTCTAGTATACCCTATTACTATTTTTGCAAGTCTTTCTTTTAAATCATTTATATCTGAGGACAGGCAAAATATAGCCATTATTTCAGATGCAACAGTTATATCAAATCCATCTTCTCTTGGCATGCCATTTGCCTTTCCGCCAAGCCCATCCGTTACAAACCTAAGCTGTCTGTCGTTCATATCAACGCATCTTCTCCAGGTTATCCTTCTTGGATCTATGTTCAGACTATTGCCTTGATAAATATGGTTATCTATCATTGCCGCAAGTAAATTATTTGCAGCACCTATTGCATGTATATCACCAGTAAAATGAAGATTTATATCTTCCATCGGAACTACTTGTGAATATCCGCCTCCTGCTGCTCCTCCTTTTATACCAAAAACAGGTCCCATAGATGGCTCTCTTAAAGCAACCACTACCGATTTACCAAGCCTTGATAATGCATCAGCCACACCTATTGATGTGGTTGTTTTTCCTTCTCCTGCTGGTGTTGGATTAATTGCAGTACACAATATCAATTTTCCATCTTTTCCTTTATTTTTCTTTAATAGATTATAATCCACTTTAGCTTTATATTTTCCATAAAGTTCAATGTCATCTTCAGATATTCCGAGTTTTGAAGCAATATCTTTTATAGGTCTCATTTCACATTCTTGAGCTATTTCTATATCTGATTTAAATTTCATATCACTACCTCCTCTATAGTTAAATAGTCATAATAAATTTTATTTACACCTATTGTTCATAGTGCCAAAATTTTTCTTTAATAAATGTATAATTCAAGAATTATTATAACATTTTAAATATAAATTTAGTAGTTCTCAACATATTTTATATATAATTAAAATATCTATTCGTCAAAAAATTATTATTTTTTCATATAATTGAAAAATTTTTTTATTTTTTAGAAGGATTTTTAAAATAAATGAAGAATAAGTGATATAATAAAATAAATCTTCAATATAATGAATATTATTTTAAAAATTTATTTCAAAAAAATGAAAGGGTGATAAAAATGTCAGAAAATATTAAAAGCAAAAAAAAATTAACACTAATACCACTATCGCTTATGGTTTTAACTTCCGTTTTTATGTTTCCAAATGTTCCACGAGCATTTTTATTAATGGGTTATGCCGCAATTCCATGGTATATACTTGCCGCAATCACTTTTCTAATTCCTTTTGCCTTCATGGTTGGAGAATATGGAGCAGCATTTAAAAAAGAAAAAGGCGGAATATATTCATGGATGAAAAAAATTGTAGGTCCAAAATATGCATTTATCACAATATTCATGTGGTATATAGGTTGGCTTGTATGGATAATACTAACATGTAATTCAATATGGATTCATTTTTCTACTATAATATTTGGTACAGATACAACATCAGGTTGGTCAATACTGGGTATGAATTCGACACATACATTAGGATTACTGTCTATAATATTCGCAATACTTTTAACCTTAATATCAACTAAAGGACTAGATAAAATAATCAAAATAACATCCGTTGGTGGAATTTCCGTTGGATTTATAAATCTAGTGGCATATATAGGTGCAATAATAATATTTATAGCAGGCAAAGGTCATATGGATCAACCTCTTAATATGAACACACTGTTACATTCACCAAATCCAGCATATGGATCTGCTGTATCAATACTATCCTTCATATCATTTGCAATACTGGCATATGCTGGTATTGAGGTTGTAGCAGGTGTAGTTGATGACACTGAAAACTCTGAAAAAACCTTCCCAAAGGGCGTTTTAATGGGTTCTATAATCATAGCTGTTGGATATATCCTTGGTATATTTGCATGTGGTATATTTACTAACTGGCAGGGTGTATTATCCGGCAAAGATATAAACATGGTAAATGTAACAATAATAATGATGAATAATATGGGATACCAACTTGCTACAGCTATTGGCTTAAGCCATACGACTGCATTAGTCTTTAGTTCATGGATAGGAAGACTCGTTGGACTGTCAATGTTTTTGACATACTTCGGAGCACTTATTTCTTATTCATATTCTCCATTGAAACAACTTATAGAAGGTACTCCTAAAGAACTTTGGCCAGGAAAATTATCCGAAATAAAAGATGGTCTTCCTAAAAATGCTATGTGGGTTCAATGTATCTTAATAGTGTTCTTTATGTTAATAGTAAGTTTAGGTGGGCAAGGCGCTAGTAAATTTTTTGATAAATTAGTTCTTATGACAAATGTTGCAACGACACTTCCTTATATATTTATGTCAAGTGTATTCTATAAATTTAAAAAGAATACCAGCATTGAAAAACCTTTTGTAATATATAAAAGTCATACAAGTTCATTAATATGGACTATATTAGTCACCTTTACAGTTGTATTTGCAAATGTAACTGTAATAATAAAACCTGCTCTAACCGGTGACATAGTATCATCTATATGGATGATTGCAGGACCACTTATATTTTCAATAATCTCAATTCTCATGTACGCAAGATATGAAAAAATTATAAGTACACAAAAACATATATAAAGTAAATTTTAAAGCCATCTAAAGTAGATTATATTTAGATGGCTTTAAATTTATTAAAAAGTTTTTACAAGTCGAGCGCTGTATATATTTACTTAAACATAAGTTAAACTGCAAACTAAGAACAATATAATTAATCAATTGGCACAAATTAATGTTTAATTTTAGCGGATTATGTAGTATTATTTTATTGTACTCATAATTAATTATAGTTAAATAACATATTTAGAGTGGTGATACTATGCAATTAGGTGGAAAAATCAGACAACTGAGAAAACAACAGAAAATTAGTATTGAACAATTAGCAAAGACATGTAATTTAAGTACAGGTCTTATAAGCCAAATGGAAAGAGGGATAAACATTCCATCTGTAATATCTTTATGGAAAGTAGCAAAAGCCCTTAATGTACCAATGAATTATTTTTTCGACGACTATAAAGATGACCTTCCAATTATACGAAAAAGTGAAAGAAAAAAAATAATAATTCCAAATTCAAATGTCACATATGAATTATTAAGTCCAAATTTAAATAAAAAAATGGAGCTATTATTAATAAAACTTGAACCCGGTAAATGCAGTTCAGATGATCTTATAAGCCATGAGGGTGAAGAATGTGGTTATATGATTCAGGGAACTATAAAAATAAAATATGGAAACAAAGAATATATACTCAATGAGGGAGATAGCATATATTATGACAGCACAGTTGCACACAGATTTGTAAATATTGGAGAAGTCGAAGCAATATCAATATGGACAATGACCCCACCAAGTTTTTAATTGAATTTATTTTATATACAATTGATTTAATTACAAAAAATATTTAAAAGGCTTGACATACAAATTTTCCTGTCATATAATAGTCATTGTCAGTAACCGGCTAAGTAGTATGTGTTAATGATATTATATAGGGGTATAGCTCAATTGGTAGAGTAGCGGTCTCCAAAACCGTTGGTTGTAGGTTCGAGACCTACTACCCCTGCCAGATATCAATGCTTTCACGATTTCGTGAAAGCATTTTTTATATGAAATAACACAACTGTAACACAACCCAGAAAAAAATATATAAACACAAATAAAAAAAGTGCCCTAAAACTATAGGGCAAATAAATGATTAATTCTATCAACTACGGTGTAATAGAATGGCCATTATATTAAAATTATACAAGTTTATAAACCTTTATATATCAACAGTCTCCAGATATAGCTTGTCCTTCTAATAAACCTAAATGCATTACTTTTCTCCCCCGGTTGTGTTAGGGTTGTGTTACAGATTTGAGTATAAATCTGTATAATTTTCTGAAATATAGTTACATAATTCATTCCACTATATGGGATTACATATAAGATAATTGGATAAGTTTTTCTGCTTCATCTCTGAAATATTTTTTTAACTTACCTATATTTTTCATAATGTGCTCACTTCTCACATCTTATAGAATCACTCCACACCCAGATAAAAAACTTGACTATATCTTCATAAATTATTTAGATTACGACATAAAAATACCATAAAATTCAATTACATGAATAATACGGTATTGGATAACTCATTTGATTATGCTTTATAACATTTTTATATAATATTTATTTTAGTTATGATAAATTTGTTTTAATCTTAATAATCATTGTAATCCTCAGCATAGCTCCTCATTTCTTGTTCTATTTCAGCTTCTATATCTCTAATATTTGCTAACATACCATCTACACAATCTAAAAATGTAAATAGCTCATCAAAACATAATCTGATATTTTTTATATCATATTTAGCTTCTTTTTTAAAATGAATTACTAAGTTTTTATCTACTGGATATCTAAACTTGTCTGAACTCATATCTATTTTATGTAACTGATTTACATAAATTTCAACATCCTCCATTGTTGTGTCATCTTTAGGGGCATTTGAATTTCTATCAATTTCATTTTTAATTGAGTTCCACACTTTTAAGATACTGTACTTTTTTCTTCGAATGATTCCAAATGCTTTATCATAGCTAAGTTTACAATCCTCGAATAAAATACGTTTTAAAGAAAGCTCAATTCCATTTCTATATAAATAACACATAGGCAAAAACAATTCATCTTTTAGAGAATCATTTTCAGATATACTCTTACCTAAATAGTCTGCAGCCTCCATATAACCTTTGATATAAGGATAAAAGTCACAACTACTAGATTTCCATCCAATCACACTCTGTTCGTAGTAATCCCCTCCTGATAAAAGCAATATTGGAGCATATCCTTGATATACAGATTTTATACTATTATTTAAAATATCATATAAGATTGAATAAGCAGTATTCATGTTCTTTTTTAATGCTCTCAAATTAACATGCGTCTGCTTGGTAAAAAAAGCTGCCATTTTATTACTAAATGGATATCTAAACATATCAGATTGACTATCGACATCCGAAATATCAGACAAATAATCATCTAACCATCTTATTTCTTCTCTACTCGTATCTAAACTATTTTCCATTGCTTGACTTGTTATAACATCAAAAATCCTCTTCAAATTATGTCCAGTAGTTTTAACAAAAGTTATTTTATCATTCTTATCAATTATATATTTAAAAGCTATAGATTTTAATAATAGTTCTAGGCTATGTCTATATAAAAAAACAATAGGGAAGAACCAACTATCATTTTTGCCATTATTTCTAGATGACATAGTATCATCTATTAATTGGTTAGCAACTAAATTAAATTTAAAGGAATATAAATAAAATTCTTGTTGTAAATCATCAGTATTCTTTAGCCTTACAATACACGTGCTAGTTTCTGTAATGGCTTCAAAATCAGCACTGCTCCTTATCCATTTTAATTCATATCTCATAATTATCCTCCTCAATGCTTAAATATTTTTTAACTACTTTGTTAATTCTAGTTTTTATTTATCTCTACTTAATATAAAAATTATATTACTTTTTTTATTTTTCATAATAGCATTAAGGGATTCTAGGCGTTCTATTGAAGCTATGTCTATTTTTTATACCGTATTGTTCAATTTTCAAAAAACATCGTTCGTATTTTCATTTTCAACAATTGAGTTGTGTCGCTTATTTTTAATATTGTTTAATCAATTTTTAGATAAGTATTACCTTCCAGAAACTGAAGCACTGGCCAAGCTTTAACTCTTCGCACACTCAGACAAAAAGCTTGACCAGTGTCTTTAACTTTTATGGGATGCTCCGCCCCAATCCCAGGAGGCAATGCTCTATGGTCTTATAATAGGCTTGGATTCCCTCGCAAGGAAGCTTTGGACAAGCACTTTCTTTTTGACTTAATTAACGTATCAATAATCACTTAAAGTAAAACATCTGTTATATACAAAACTTAACCCTGCAGCGTTCAAAACAAAGGCTAGTCCAAAGGCAAATTACATAAATTCCTTTGCACAATGCTTTAAATAAATACCGCTTCTACATGTTTATAAAATGAATTTTTATATTTTCACAAAATAAAAATACCATAAACATATATCTATAAATTTAAAATATAATGCTATAACTTTTCCCTTATCACTAATAAGAATTGTTATATATATAAAAGTTACTGTAGACACACTTCTAATTGCACTTATGTGTTCTTGAAATAATAAACCGCTGTATATTTTCTTCAAGCACCAGCACTTTTTTAGTCCTCGTCAGCCTTATGATAGTTAGATTCCTGCAAAAAAAATAAATGGAAGGCTTCCTGCGGATAAAGTGCTTCCTTAATAACTCATAAAAAGTTCCTATTTAAACTGTACTTCCGATGTATTCCTATAGGGTCTTCCCTTTACGCACAAAGTATTTATTTAAATTGAATTTTTCACACACGGTTGGCGCCTTTGACAAGCCCAGGGCTAGTCCACCTTATACATGCCCTTTGCAGGGCAGGCATAAGGACGGCTTGGGTATATAAATTAATTCATTTATCTAAAGTCTCTTTTTTAACAATTTCAAACATATAAAAATAAATATTTCCTATTTTCTTTAGATAATTTATTAACATTATCTAATATATATGAGTAGTTATAAATATGCCAAATGTATATAGCAGTTACAAAACTTATAGTATCAAAGTACAGATGTTTCTAAATTGCTTTTCAATTTTCTATGACTAACTTTAAATGCTCCATCTTTTTCATAAAAATCTGAAATCCAATTCTTACTTTTAAACTCGTCCAATAACTTTTTATTTATTTCAGTAATTTCAAATTTAGGCCTGCCTGTAGTAAATATCTTCTCATACTCTTTAGAACCGATAATTTTAATATATCTCTCACACTCTGATTTTGAAAACTTATTTATATTAGCTGTTAAAAGAATAAGTTTATCTTCAGTTGATATATCTTCCACTGAAATTAAAAATTCAAATAAATTATTTGATAACTCAACATCATTTCCAACAATAGTATCTATGTACTTCTTAGATAACTCTCTCAAAACTTCTTTTATCATGTCACTTTGATTTTCATAATTATCTATTAGAGGTAATAATTCTGATGTATCAAAATTATGCTGTAATATATATTCTTTTACATTATCTGAATAATTTTTAGATATAATCGATATAGGTTCCTCAGTATGTGAAATTAAATTAGTTTTAAAACTATTATCTATACTTAAATCTAAAATACAAAGTAATTCATCATTAGAAATAGGCTCTTTTTCGATTACATCTTTTATATACTCAGAAATGTTGTACTCTATAAAATATATAAATTGAGATTGATAAGTGGTACGCATAAATCTAACATTTTCAGCAGTCATTTTAATGGTTCCTAATTCTATTAAAATTCTTATTTTTTGCTCTTGTATTTCTTGAACATTAAAATTATCATACGTATACCCTAATTCATCAATAATATTTCTATACTTATCATCAATAAGACTGTTACAAATAATTACATCATCAAACAATGATGATGCTGATTTTTCGCCAAACTTTGAGTCAATTTCATTTAATGACAACTTAAGTTCTCTATTACTACCATTAATAAAATTAATCAGAATATCATTTAATCCCTTACTACTTTTGAAATAGTACTGTAAAATATTAATTTCAGAATACTTTATCAATCCTTTTTGTAAAAATAAATCCCAGAAGTTTATATCTTTAATATCCTGTAGTAATTCTAACTGTGTTTGCAAAAACTCTACATATTTTGCTCTCTTAGGAATTTCAATATTCTTATTATTTATAAGTTCTCGTACCGCTTTTGGAATGTCCGTTATAGTATCACCACAATTTTCAAGTATTATTGTCATGTACTGGTCAACATTTTCATTTACATATTCAAATAATTTTGATTCTGGATCTCCTACAATAAGTGAATAATTTTTATATTGAATATCATCTTTATTTTGAATATTAAAAATATGCTCCAACATCAACGAGATATTTTCAAAGGTAAATTGATACAACTTGTGCTGATAAATAGCTTCAAATAAATCCTTATCTGATTCTTCATAATCTATACATTTAAACTTAATGTTTAATCTTGAGAACTCATCTATAAGTTTTTCGACTTTAGGAGTTTTAATTTTCAAAAATTTTGGATCAGAAGCTATAGTTTTAGATAGAAAATTATCATTGTTGATATTATCTACAATTTCATTGTCACAATAATAGAGCGTTATCAAAATATATTCTTTTTTCTGCTCATAAGAAAATTCATTCCGATTTATGATTTCAGATAAAAAAGACGTCCAATATCTATTTATTGAATCCACGTATAAAATTAAACTAGGTGCATTACTAAAGTACTCTTGCATAAACATAAAATATTTTTCTTTTTTTAATTGTTCAATAAAAATAATCAAATATTTGCTATTATCATTTTGCAGATCTAATATATAAGCAAACAAAGAAAAATTTAAAGTTTCTATTTCCTGAAAATCTACTTCTCTCAATCTTGAAAGTACCAATTTAGGATTATTGATTTTATATGTCCATTCTTTTGCTTTCTTATCAGTGATACTACGTAAAAATTTTTTATCATTTGTTGTAAGGCTATTAGGATAAAAATAAGTCATATAATCTTCATAAGTTTCATCAATATAACCATTCCATATTAGATACTTTATCAAATCAAAATACTGACTCGATTTCATTTCTTTAAAATAATTTTTTTCTCCAAGAAAATTTTTATAACAAACATTAAAAACTGTATAAACATTTTCTCTTGTAATAAGTTCTCTAATTTTTTTATTATTTAATTCTGATTTTTTTTACTCTAACTCTGTAATTTGTTTTGTTAAATCATCAACCTTATTGTTTCTAATCATATCAACTATTTCTTTTCGTTTAATATATTCGGGATTACTAGTATCTAAAACGCCATAATAATTTTTTTTAGTATAAATGAGATTTAATTCATCAACATTTTTCAAATGTTCCTTTTTACATAAATCATTTTTTTCTTTAAGTGCTTGAGTTTTCGTATCAATGCTATTAATATTATCTTTAATAATTTCTTTCTGACTATTAAACAATGTAGATACAAATCCAACATTTATCTGAGTATCACTAAAATCACGAGGAAATATATTTTTATAAGCAATAATTGCAAGAAGTTTATTATAATCTTGCTCTGTTGTCCCAATTCTGTTATAATACACCATAAATTCATTATATATATTTTTTAAAATTCTCATATCATCAATATATAGCGAAACTCCTTGTAAAAAATGCTTATCAAACTTTTCAAGAACTCCACCATTTTCAAAATGGGAAATAAACTGGTCATAAGAGTTTGAACTATCTATTACAGGTACAACTGGTATAATAAAATCAAAAAATTTAGTTCGATCTTTAGATACAAAAATATCATCTCTAATCAAGTAAAAAAAACGTAATGGATTTTCATCTTCCTTTGTACGGTTTAAGTTTATGAGACCATTTATCTCTCGTAAACGCTGAAAAACTTGATTTATATTATATCTATCCATATCTTCAAATACAATAACATCAGCATTTGCATTATCAAAAAGGTATAGAACTTCGTTTAAGTATTTATCAAAGTAAGATTCATCACTTTTTTCAAATATTTCTATTTCATTTCCTTGAAATTTAAGGCGCTTAAAAATACTTTTATTTTTTTGTGTCTTTATTAAGTTATAGAGTGCATCGCATGTTATTATAAATATTATCAATCCACTAAATAGCAAGCTAATACTCTTTGTTGTTATCTCCAGAAAACTTAAAAATTTAAATTGTATTAAACTACTGACAAAATTACACCATTTATCGAAAAAACAAATATGAAGAGCAAAAATTATAAAGATTATACCTTTTAAGGTTATCCGAAAAATACTTTCTTCTGATATTTTTTGTTTAACTCTAAAGTTCGTTTGTGGTATTTTAGACACATCTATCTGATGTAATAATTGGTTAAGTATTTTTCCCTCTAATATTGATTCTTTGATGTTAGAAGTATTACTATCTTTTTTAACATCTGTTTCAGTATCATTTGAGCTACTATTATTGTTTTTATCTTCAATACTTTGCTGTTCAGTAGTTTCAAAATTTGCAAGTGAAATATGTAAAAAACTCAATTCTTTATGTTTATCTTTATATGACTCAATAACACTGCTTTTTCCAGCACTATAAGCGCCAGAGACAGCAACATTTCTAATATCATTATTTTCAAATACAAAATTCAATGCATCATTATATATTCTCAGATCTACATCTTTAACTGGAGTAAGTTTTTCAAAATGTATCTGACTCATTTCCGTCCCCCATTAATTAAAGTAACTATAACATACATTAATTTCATTATGTTAAGGTCCTATATAAAATTTAATAAATTTTTAAATATCACATATACATTAATATTGTTCTAATACTTAAAACATCGGAACAATATTTCATTGTATTGCAACAATGAATTTAATATAACACATCTGTACAATAAGATTATATATCTTAATTATACCACGTAAATCCATATTATTACCTATACTTACAAAATAAGCATTATTCTATACAAATACAAAGACAATTTATCTAGGGTGGACTTGCCTTGCTGCGAAACCTTATATGGACATGTCTTTTCAATGCTTGTACATGAAAGGTTTCTGCAGGGAGCATGTCTCACCCCTCTGCACTCTGCCGGGTACCCAAATAAAGGGCTAGTTAAAATCGTGTATTTCTTTGCTTTTAGAAGGTCCGGATAAAGGAGGAACTTATAAAAGCTTAGAAATACTAGATAGGAACCTGTCCTTTTTGGGATGGCAGTTAAAGTGCCCAAATATATAAAATGTGAATTATATGTAATACCAATTTTACTTGAGTAAGAGTTTAGCTTCTTTTATAACCCAGAACCTATATCTAGTTTAGTTGAACTTAATAAATCAGGATTTATTTTTTATCATATGATATTTTAATAATTTGTAAGATTGGTGTTATATATTATTATAAGAGCGGAATTTACTTTATTATGATGTGATTTACTGAATAGAATATTATGTTTGCCTTTGGACTAGCTATTTTTTTGAACGTAGTGAAAAATAATAGCTAGTCCAAAGCTTCCTTGCGACTGAAAGAAGCCCATTATAGGACTTCGAAGGATTACTGCCTGGGTTTTAGGGGCGGAGCATCCCATTAAATTTTCGTCTATGGCCTAGCTTTTATTCTGAGTATGCGAAGAGTTAAAGCTTGGCCATAGCTTCGTAATATAACTTAGTCTCTACGCTCCCAATCAAATTTCTACTTCTAAATAAAATATCAAAAGGGCGAATATCTAAAGATTCCTTCTTTCTATTTCGAGCAACTTTATATTATTTTCAAGTAAAATAACTTCAGTGTTAAGTAAATTTGTACTTATTATCAGCTAATAACAACTTTTTATAATAAATGGCATTAAAACTAGCATTTATCTTATATATAATAATATATTTGCTTTCAAGTAATCAGTCTCTTGTGTTAAGTAAAAGTTACTTTGTTTCAAGTAGATTGAAGATATTGTCAATAACACCCTACCTATCACTATAGACTTCATAAAGATCTATTATATCGTCTAGAAAACCAAACATTCTTTTAGCTTTGTCGCTTAGTTCATATTCTTCCGGTGCATTATTAGATACTGCAACTTCACGGTTATTGTCTGATTCTGCACGCTTATAATCTATTAATTCTTCAAGCTTTATATTAAAAGTTGCAATAATCTTATCTACATGTTTTTTGAGATTTGTATTATTATCTATTTCGCCTTTAATTAATTTATCAATAGTTGGTCTTGATATATCCGCTAATTTTGAAACTGATGATTTAGTATAGCCATTATCTCTAATAAATTGAAGGAGATTAGCACCTATTTTATATCTATTGTCATAAATATATGATATCAATTGCTTTTCAGTATATTTTTTTATTAATTTCATACTATTACCTCCCATGACTTACATGTCAGCATTGTAAAAAAGATACATATGTAAAAATAGCCTTTACATATGTATCTTTTTTATTCTTTATAACCTACAAAATTATGATACTAAGCTATATTATTATCAAAAATATTACTTGCCTGTTTCATTACAATTTTAATTGTATTTTCAAGATCTTCTGAATCCTTTATACCATTTCTCTTAAGCAGCCTTTTTACTGTTGACCTTATACTTGCCTGAACATCTTCTCTGTTTGTCCAATCAACAGCATTTTGAGTTTTCTCTCTTATTATCCTAACTAAGTTCTTTGCTATCTCTTTTGTCTTTTCATCCTGCAAAATAGCTTCATGGCCTTGTTTTACAATATCATAAAATGCTATTTCTTCATCCGTCATATCCATCTGTGCTGCTCTTTTATCTTCCTTTTGCATTTCCTTTGCCATATCCACTAAGTTTTTAATAATTTCAGCTGAAGTTAGTGCCCTATTGTGATACTGATTTATCATGTTTTCAAGCATATCCTTAAATGATTTATATTTAACTTCATTTTTCTTTTGCTTAACTTTTATTTCATCATTTAATAACTTTCTCAAAAGCTCAATTTGAAGATTTTCATTTTCCCTGCCGCTCATTTTATCCAAAAACTCTTCATTTAAAATTGATAAATCGGGATTTTTTAGGCCAGCCTCTGCAAATATATCTATAGGTTTTTCTGCTGCTCCTACACCTTCTGATACTATTTGTTTTATTGCCGTATCCAGTTCTTCCATAGTTTGACCTTTTGGTGGCGTATATTTAACCACATTATTTCTAACAGCAAGCATAAATGCTATATCACTTCTAAAAGCATTGCTTCTTTCATCATGAGCAACTAGTGCATATGCCTTTTTTAATTCTGCACTATGTTTCAAGAATCTCATTTTCACTTCTTCTGAATAGTTTATTATATCCATACCTTTTTTTAGTAAATTTAGTTTCTTATCTGGCTCCTGGTTTTCCCAGTTGGATATTAATAACTTGTGAAAAAATGCTTTACAAATATCATGCTTTTCTTTCATTAACCTAAGTGCTTTATCTATTGGAAAAGCAGCGGCCTCATTTCCACCTGTACTTTGTGTATAATGCTCTAAAGCCTTCTTTAAATCCTCAGCTATTCCTATAAAATCTACTACTAATCCTGCTGGTTTATCTTTAAATACCCTATTTACTCTAGCAATAGTCTGCATTAGGTTGTGACCTTTCATTGGCTTGTCTATATACATAGTATGGACCGGAGGAGCATCAAAGCCAGTTAACCACATATCTCTAACAATAACTAATTTTAAAGGATCATCAGGGTCTTTCATCCTTCCTTCTATTTCTTTCATCTGTGTTTTACTTAAAAGATGCGGTGCAAAATTTTCAGGATCTTTTGATACGTTGCCAGACATTATTATTTTTATAGCACCCTTATCTATATCATCAGAGTGCCACGCGGGTCTTAATTTTATTATTTTATCATATAAATCAACGCAAATCCTTCTACTCATGCAAACTATCATGCCTTTTCCATCTAGGGTTTCCAGTCTCTTTTCAAAATGATCTACAATCTCTTTTGCTATTATATCCAATCTTTCAGAAGTGCCTACTAATGCTTCCAGAGCTGCCCATTTAGATTTTAATTTATTTTTTGTGTTCTCTTCTTCATTTTCAGTTACTTCTTCAAAATTCATATCAATATCGTTGTTTTCAAGTTTTAATTTAACTACCTTGGACTCATAAAAAATTGGCACAGTAGCATTATCCAAAACTGCCTGTTTCATATCATAAACAGAAATATAATCGCCAAACACTTGAAGTGTTGATTTATCCTCAAAATCTATTGGCGTACCTGTGAAACCAATATAACTAGCACTTGGAAGTCCCTGTCTTATATTTTTAGCAAAACCGTCTAAAAAATCATAATTGCTTCTATGTGCCTCATCACACATAACAATTATATTGCTTCTATCTGACAATAGTGGATACTCGCTGCCCCTTGTTATAGCTTTCTTCATCTTCCTATTTACATCTAATCCTTCTATATTTTCTTTATCCGTTTGGAACTTCTGAATAGTTGTAAATATAATTCCACCAGCTGCAAGAGTATGTATTTTTTCTTTTAAATCTTCTACACTATCTGCCTGTACAGGATAAGGTATCAGATCATTTGCATTGCAGAAAGTTTCGTATAATTGATCGTCAAGATCATTTCTATCAGTTATAACTACTATAGTTGGATTATTTAATGCTTTTTCCCTAATAACCTTTCCTGTATAAAAGACCATAGACAAGCTTTTACCTGACCCTTGAGTATGCCAGTAAGTTCCTATCTTTCTATCTCCATTTTCACCTGCAGCTCTTAAAGTTTCTCTAATAGCATCACTTACACCATAATACTGATGGTACATAGCTATTTTCTTTACAATTATTTTTTTCTTTTCTTTCTTATCTGAAACTATTCTCTTTTTCTTCTTTTTATTTTTGACTACAGCACTTCCATTTTCAAAAGTAATAAAGTTTCTTATAATATCAAGCAATCTTTCTTTATCAAACATACCTTTTATAAGTACTTCCAGCTCTGTTTTTTCTTTTTCTATGTTTCCAGTATCAATACATTTCCATGCAGAATATCTTTCAAAATTTGCAGTTAAGGTACCTGCCTTTGCCTCTGTAGAATCAGAAACAACACATATTTCATTATAATAAAATATATCTGGTATATTTTTTTTATAAAGATTAATCTGCCTGTAAGCTCCTTCTATAGTTGCATTTTCATCCAGCGGATTTTTAAGTTCAAACAAACCTATAGGTAATCCATTAACATATACAAGGATATCTGGAATTCTAGGAGTATTAGGTCCCTTTATAGTTACTTGATTGCAGACAATAAAAGAGTTATTTTCTGGCTTGATATAGTCAAATACATTAACTATATCCCCCACTTCTTCTCCGCTTTTATCATTATAGGTAACCTTTACACCTTCTCTAATTAATTTATGGATATCCTTATTATTATTTTCTATTGTAGGATAGTTAAAAGTTTTTAAGGCTTCATAAGCTTCTTGTATACATTCACTTTTAACATTAGGATTAATTTTCTTTAAACTATCCATTAGAACTTTATTTAAAACTACTTCTGTAGTATCTTTTCTATCTTCAGCAGATATTTTGCTGCCGTGAATATAATCATAACCCAAGTCTTTAAACCACTTAATAGCTGCTTGTTCCACTAGAGATTCAAACTGAGAGTTAATAGCCATTTTTGCCACTCCTTATCACTTTATGTTTATATATTATAACTTTACCATACTTTTCTAAGGAAGTATGACTTTTATCTATTGTTTCTAATCCACTTTTCTATTTTTGAAGTATCATTACATAATTAACTATAATATTCAACAACTAATTTATTATCTTCCTGTATTCTAACTTTAATCACGTGCAAAATATACATTAATACCATCAATGCTCTTAAAATCTTTATCATCTGATGGCAACTTTATCACTCCTAAATATCTTTACTCTTCAGAATTTTTTATTACTTCCAATATTTTCTTTTCAATTTCTTTATTAGGCTTGTATTTTTCTACTGCATTCTTATATGAACTTTCATAAGTACTTTGTCCTAAAGGTGAAAGGTTAATTAATGATATTTTTTCATTGTATTTGTCTGGACCAAATGCTGAAATAATATATCCTGTACTAAAATTAAAGAATAAAGTTGTAAATTTAGTTATTCCAGAAAAATCCAATACCATCTTATCATCATTAGAAAAACATTCTTCAATTTTTTTTCTTAATATAAGTGCTTTTTCTTGAGAAAATGCATTTTTAATAAATTCATTTACAATAATAGTTTTCACTCTTATACCTCCTGATTATTCTCCTACTATGTATATATGATTCCAACTTGTTTCATAAATTTAAAAATTGGATTATTAGTTTCATTTTGAAACTTAAATTTCACATATTTATTTTTTATTTTTGCATAAACACACAATGTTCCTATAATTACTGCTACTGCTGCATTTATAAATTTTGATTCAGTAAAATTTAAAACTAATTTTTCATAATCTCCTAATAAAAAATCATTCTGTATTTTTATTAACTTTGAAATATCAATAGGATTAATATTATAATTAATTTCTACAACTAATTTTTTATCAATAGCAGGCACCTTCATTTCTTTAAAAAATTACTTTATTCACTAAATTTTAATATCTCTCCAAACAATTACTATATAAAAATTCAAATATATTATTAGCTTCTCTTGTGTTATAGAATTCAACCATTAGAATATTAAACTGCAATCTATTCTTTGCTTTTATATTAAATATTCCTTGGCCATTTGATATTAAAATCATATTAGATACCAGCCTAGAAGTCCTTTTGTTGCCATCATAATAAAATTGATTTAAAGCTCCCCATAAAAATATCTCAAAAGCTAATTCAGTTTTACTTTTACACCTTTCAATTAATTGAGGTAATTCATTTTTAAATATACTTTCCAATTCTTCAGCTTTAGGTGGAATAAAATCTGTTCCTCCTATTCTAACCTGGCCATTTCTGAATGCACCGCTAATTAAAGCTTCATCCTTAGCAACAATTTCGTTAAATTTATTAAATATTGTATAAAGTGAAGAAACATCTATATATGTATCATTTTTATAAATTAAATCAAATAAATAATTCCACGCATTCCTAATGTTAAAGATCTGCTGCTCATCACTTACTTTATGACCACCTATAGTGATTCCATCAAGTAACGTTTCTACTTCAGGGTAAGTAAATGGATTTCCTTCTAAACTGGCCATATTGAATACAACATCTGGTAATAGTTTCTTCACTAAAAATATCAATTTTTTTGTATCTAATGCAGGAACTATGTCCCCATAAGACTTGTTTCTACTAAATAACATGACATACCACTCCCCATAAATTATTTTTTTCTATTCCTATTTAATTCATATATATTCCACTAATGTTTATTTATAGCAAGTTGCACCTTTCCAGTATTGCTATTAATCATTTAATCTTATTTTTCCTGAAATTAGTTTTGGTAGTAATGTATCTCTTGTTTCATTCAATTCTTCATTTTGGTTAATATTAATTAACATCTTTCTAAATATTGAATCTACCTTATTATAAAAATCCTCTATATATTTTTCTGAAGGTACTACAATCTTTATCTTAGAAAATGCTGTTTTATTAATAATAGGAACTGCACTCCCTGATGCCATATTTTTAAAGTCATCTTTCATATTCTTTAAACATATGTACACATAAGGATAATACTTATAATTATTTAATGTTAATGTATTAATTTGCTGATTAGTAAAACCTTCATCATCATTCAGATACACTTCACCTAAATCTGATCCTATACATGAAACCCCTATACTGTATTTATAATGCATATTTTTTTTCATCTTTTCATAACCTTCATTTGATAATCCTCTTTCACTCTTGGTTATAAAAATATTTCCATTAATATCTTTTGGTGTTATGAACTTATATTCTTTTCCAAAATGCTCTGGATTGTTCTTTGACGGTGTTTTCCCAGTTACGATATTTCCTAACTTAGAAAGCTCTAGTATCTTCCACCCCTTAGGTATCATTCCCAATTCGCTTTCTTCAAAACCGACCTCTTTAAAAGGTTCAAAGTCAACAAACCAGGATTTAAAAATAGCCTGTGCCATTTCTTCTAAAGTTTTATTCATTTCATTGTTGAGTTCAATTTTGTCATCAAAGGATGAAAGTATTGACACAATTTTGTTTTGCTCAAATTTATTTGGTAAATAAATTTCAATATTTTTAACATTATATATTGGTAACTTTCCTTGTGCTGATCCAACTATTCCCTTATTTATTTCATTTTGTCCGTAAATTGAGTTAAGGTAATAAAACAAATACTTACTACTAATTTGATTATTACAAACTATCTTTACCGCATTTTCTGTTAAGTTAGAACCATCCCATCTTTTATCAACATAAAAAACCATACCTATTGTATTTCCTACTATAGCCACGCAAACATCATCTTTATTTACAATATACCTTGAAATTTTCTTATACACATTTTCTGCAATGTACATAATATTATCTTCATTTATCCTATTGCCATATATATCAACTAATCTTATGTATGGATGGATAGTTTTTTTATTTAACAGCGTAGCTCCTTTAGGTAATCTTTTACCTCCCCTCACCTCGCAAATATCACCTATCTTATATTTAATCCAACTATTCTCCATACCCAAGTTCCTCCAAGTTCTTCTTTATAACTTCATCCAACTTTAAACTTTCCTTCATCTGAGCATAAAGTTTTTCCGTTAACTCTGTCATTTTTTCTTCAAAAGGAATTCCATCATCCTCTGCTTCTTCAATACCAACATATCTTCCAGGTGCTAGTACATAGTCATTTTCAGCTATGGTGTCTCTATCTACTTCTGCACAGAAACCTTGTATATCTTCATAATCCTTACCTTTTCTCCAGTTATGATATATATCTGCTATCTTTTTAATATCCTCATCCGTTAGTTTTCTTAAAACCCTATCAAGCATTGTCCCCATTTTTCTCGCATCTATAAATAACACTTTATTTGTAGTTCTTCCTTTTCTCATAAACCAAAGGCAAGCTGGAATCTGTGTCGTAAAGAATAATTGAGGAGGCAGCGCCACCATACAATCTACTACATTTCCCTTATCTATCATACCTTTTCTTATTTCAAGATTTGCACTTTGTGATGTAGTCATGGAACCATTGGCAAGTACTATACCAGCTGCACCTTCACTGTCTAAATGATATAAAAAATTTTGCAGCCAGGTATAGTTTGCATCATTTTCCGGTGCTAGTCCATAGACCCACCTAGCGTCACCTTTTGTCCTATCTGCTCCCCACAACTTATCATTAAAAGGTGGATTTGCTAAAACATACTGTGCCCTTAAATCCTTAAATTGATCATCTATATATGTATTTCCATACCTAATATCACCGCTTAATCCTCTAATTGCAAGGTTCATTTTGCAAAGTTTAAGTGTGGTAGGATTTGATTCCTGTCCATAAATAGAAATGTTTTTTCTCTGGCCTTTATGTGCCTGAAGAAATTTCATGCTCTGAACAAACATACCACCTGAACCACAACAGCCATCGTAGACCCTACCATTTAAAGGTTCTATCATTTCTACAAGTAGTCTAACAACAGAATCAGGTGTAAAGAATTCTCCGCCGCCTTTTCCTTCCTGCTGTGCAAATTTTCCTAAGAAATATTCATACACCCTTCCTAAAATGTCCATTTCATCATTTTTATTGTACAATTCAATACTTCCTATAGTTTTAACAATTTCTCCCAAAGTATGTGAATCAAGTGGAGCTCTTGTGTATACCTTATTAAGTACACCTTTTAATTGCTTTGGATTTTCTTTTTCTATAAGTTCCATGGCATTATCTATTATTTTACCAATATCAGATTGAGTTGCATTTTTTAGTATATAACTAAATCTTGCTTCCTCTGGAACATAAAAAATATTTTGAGATGTATATTCATCTTTATCTTCTGATATTTCAATTCTTTCCTCTTCATCAGTACAATAATACTCATGATTGTTAGGATCTTTAACCATTTCCCCTAATTCTTTATGCCTATCTTCGAATGAATCAGAAATGTATTTTAAAAATATAAGTCCTAAAACAATGTGCTTATATTCTGCACTTTCCATATTATTTCTTAATCTATCGCACGTTGACCATAGTTTTGCTGCAAAGTCCAATGAACCATCATTTGTTTGTGCCACTTTAATTTCCTCCTATTTTTAAGTCAATCTCTTAAATATATTTATATTTTATCATATTTTTTACTTTTCTTACTCAGATGAATTACCTTTTTAGTCAACAAAGTTAAATAACTTCAATTATAAAATCCATGAGAGATACGACCTGTTCCTGGATAACTGAAGTCTGCCCATTTGCATCTATATATTTAAATGTTTACTTTAAATAGACAAGTATATTTAAAAACATTATAATTTATTTATGGTTGCTAAATTGAAAGGGTTAGTGTTATGTGTATTAAAAAGCTTAAAGATAATACGAATGAAGTTCAAGTTGTAGGAAACCTTGAACAAAAGTATATAAATATGGCTAATTCAAATGTACCTTCTGGAGAGGTTAGAATGAACCCAGGTGCTATTAAACATATAAAAAAGAAACATCCTGATGATTTTAAAAAATATTTTCAAAACATTCCTGAGATAATTGAAAGCCCTGATTATGTAGGACAAAATCCTAAAAAAAAAGATAGTATAGAGTTAGTTAAAGTTATAGATGGAGATGTGTTAGTAGCAGTAAAATTAGATCCATCCGGCCATCTTTATTTTTCCAGTATGTATTTGTTAGCACCTTCAAAAGTTCCTAAAAGATTGAAAAGTGGAAGATTGAAAAAAGTTAATCCATAAAATTGATATTGATAATTTATTTTTTATTGTGTATAATAAATTTGAAACAAGTTGAATATATTATTATAAAGGATTGTATGAGGATCGGAAAGGTTCCCGACACGCTGCCTTTAAAAAGGTAGTTACCAGGTATGCAGGATATGCCGCCCTGCCATCAATCCGAGAGATATAAAGAAAGCCTATAGAAAACTCTGTAGGCTTTTGTTGATTTTAATTTTAAAATAATTATGGTAAATATGACACCAACCTTCTTTATTTATCTAAACAGCTTATTCCACGTATTAATTCCAACAATACCATCAACTGCAAGTCCGCTGTCTCTCTATACCCAATATTCCATTAATTAATCATTTTTTAAAAAATTTATAACTTCATTTGCTAATTTTCTATAATCGAACCCATACAACAATTGTTCATTAAGTTCATTAGGAGCACCGTTGAGTTCATTCCATTTACCACATTTTTTGTATTCGGTAGCTAGTTGAGAAGAACGTCCCCCTACTGAACCAACTAAAAAAACAGGTATATCACTTGCTCTTGCAATTTTAATTTCACTATCAATTCCTTGTAAATTAGCATCTTTTTTTATTTTTCCACCCATACATATTAATGCTTTTACATTTTCTCTATTAATCATTTTATTTCTCATCAATGCTAAACTTTCTTCCCTATCTTCTTTACTATTTCCAGTTCCAACCTTTTCAGTTTCATAAACAGTTGCATTTCTCATTATCTCAAATAAATTATATCTTTCTTTAAAAAATTTAGAAATATACATTTTAATAGCTTTTTTATAATCTTCTGGTCTCACTTTTTGGCCAATCTCAAAAATTATATTTTGAAATGTTGGATGTGAACCAAATACCAGCGTTAATCCACTTTTCAATATTTCTTTAGAAAATAAATTTACAGCGTCTGTTAAAGACTGTTTATATATTTCTTCACACTCTGAGAAATCACCAGATATAACAATTTCCTCATCATATTTAACTTTAACTTTATTCATATATTCTCTCCACCTATAATAAAAATCCTCACAATTTTCTTCAATTATTTTATTATTATTTTGATCTTGCAATCTTTTATAATTTATATTATTTGATAAAATTATAGCCGAATCATATAAATTATAATTTTTATATTTTTTATTATCTAAAAAATTATTTAATTTAATTATATCATTACTACTATACCTTTTTCCAAAGTATTGAACATACTGTTTAATTTCTCGTTGTGGATAAAAATAACCCTTTCTAGAAGCACTTAAGCAGTATATCATTCTATCAAAACTTTCCTCAGTAAATTTAATATGTTGGTTCTGACAAAAATCTTTAAATGTATTTATTTGATCATATATATTATATGAATATTCCATAACAAGATGAAAACTTTGAGACAGAATATCATCAATAATCTTTGTAAGCTTATCTTCTTTATTAAAATCTTCACTATTACATGAAATATTGGGTTTATCTCCTGGCTTAACGGGTAACGTATCTATATTTGCATCATCTATCTGAATCCAAATTATAGGTATATTATTTAATAGAGCAAATCTCAATTCTTTTTCTATCCATTCAGATTTAGCAGACTGAGGTGTATGTAAAAAAATTAGTACGTCACTTCTTCCTAAAGCACTTTTAATAACTTCTTGTGTTTCTTCTCCAACTTCAACATCTGTAACATCTCTAAACGTTTTATCATTTTTAGCCTGAATTTTTAATTTATCACATAATCTTGCAGTTAAATCTTCCCCATCCAATCTTCTATGACTAACAAATAATAAAAAATCTTCATTACATAATGTTGGTGATATATAAGAAATAATTTTTCTAGAAAACAATAATGCTATTGACTTTATATTATCATTTCCCAAATTTCTTGCTTTCAATTCATTATACACTTTAAAGTTTCTTACCCTTAATTTATCCCATACCTCAAAGCTTTGTTTATTTTTTATTAAATCCAATGGTTCTCTGCAATCCTTATCTATAGCAATTGTCCATATTTTTGCATTATTTGCATTTGCTTTGGCTATTAACTCAGTTAACTGTGCGTCATAACTATTTTCTTTATTATTAAACATTATAATCAAAGTATTATTAGAAACTTTATTTATGGCCACAGGTATTTGCCTTATATTTTTTATAACTACATAATCAACTACATAATTATCCATTTCAGACTTACATGTTTCAAAAAATATTTTTGCATGTTCACAGTTATAGACAGTAAGTTCTGGTGAAATAAAACATATATTCATACTTTCCTCCTTAACAAAATTTTATCAAAGCCGTTTATTTTGTGGTAAATGACAACTTCGCTGGTACTACACATAATAACATTTTATAATGTATCAAAAACGTCCATGAGAACATGAACGCTTTTTTCAAAATTACATAAAGGAATAAATTAAAAATCACCTTTGTCTCTTTAAATCATATTTGTCTGTATTATCACTTTTATCATATGCATTATTAATGTATTCTTCTGGGTCATCAAGAAAACTTTTCTCTTCCACATATGTAATATAAGAACCATCCATAAAATCATATGTCTGACAATCATCACAATGCCAAATCGGTGGTTTTGAATTACAATGATTTTTGTAAATTATAGGATACAAATGTTCATTTTTATACATTAAAGTAGAGAAACCATGACAATTGGTTCCATGAATTTCTAACCAATCGTAACCACCGTCATATTTCATAATTACGCCTACAACACCGTTAGTTTGGGATGTTCTATTTTTTCGTGTAATTTGTTTAAGAGAATATTCTATTTCCCAATCAATCCATTTACTTTTTTTCATATTCGGCGATAATATTACAATAGTAACTGATGTATCATACATCATATCCTTTAGCACACGTTTAATATTATCAGTAGTTGTATCTGTTAAATCTGGTGAATCACTTGTTTCTCCTTGATAATAAGTAGCAGCATCACCCAATGCTGTAATAATATCATCTCTTAATGTAGTCGCCTCACTGTACTTGTAAGAAATAAAAGTTTTATGTTCCATTATTAATTCACTTCCTTTTATAATAAATTAATAAATAATGCGATGAACCAAAATAACAATTGATATCAGCATAGGCATACCATATAATAGAATTAAAGTTTTTGAGAGTATAAAATTAAATAAGCAATCATTTTTACTGTTTGCATCTATCCACATATCTTTATTATAAGGATCTAAATCATATAGGTTATCTTGATTGTCCTTTAATCTTTCTTTAATTACCCAAGAGTATTTCCAACGATATAGTATTTCAGTTTTGAGAAAGAAACCATCTAATCCCCAAAACACAGCAGTTATAACAAAAATGAACAAACCTATAAGTTCAATTCTACAGTGTTGTGCAAAAAATAAAGTGAGCATAACTGTTATAAGTGTTATGTACCATCCTTTCAACAAAAATGAATTATTAGCCATACGTGTAATGCAAGCTTGAATTAAATCAATTTCCTTATGAATTATCTCCGTTGATATCTTGTCCAAATATATTACACCTCCAATAAAATTACAAACTTTATTAAACTAACAATGAATATAAATTATCAAGTATATCCTTACTTTTTTTACCATTATTTATTTTTTTCCAATTGCAAAAGCCATTATAATTAATAGCATATAAATGGTCTAAGTTTACATCATATTTAATTCTTAAATTTGCTTGTTTAGCAAAATCATAGTATTTTTTTTCAAGTACACTCTCATTAATAATACGGCTTGGCTTAGTTTCTCTTATCAACCTAGTTGTAACAAGCTCTGAATATATCCATGGAGACATAGTCTCATTTTTAATAACATCTTTAGTGTATATTGAATTAGGTGTATTAAGAAAAAATATACATTCTGTTCTATCTATCATTTCTGTTAATGCTGTTGAAAGCATCATATGGACATGACTTGTAGAAAAGTTCCTACTATCATAATTATAATAAGCTCCATCATCAGTTTTACAATAAGCATTATCTATTTCCTTTAGTAAATTATTAGAATATTTCCAAACACATGAATCAATAAACGAAGTTAATCCAAACTCTTGTTTAAGCCATCCAGCCAACTTAATTGCTAAATCTTCATCATCATGAGAGTGAGATATAAAAATATCTGCATCAATATCTTTAAACCAATCATTCTTTATTTTACTACCATCAAGTATTCCATCTTTTCCAACGTATTCATCAAGTTCTTTTTCTACTATATTTTTGTTATTTTCATGGTTACCATTACCTGTATCATAGTATTCCTTCTTGTTAAATATAGCATCATCTATTACATTAAATCCTTTATACATAACTTTTCATCTCCTTTAAAGTACTAATTAAATTATATTTTTCTAAGCATCTTCCCTGTTTGTCCAATTAACTGATTTTTATTTTTTTATCTTATTATTCTAACTAAGTTCTTAAACCATATCTTTGGTCTTTTTCATCTTGTAAAATAGCCTGATATCTTTATTTACATAATACTACACAATTTAACATTTACTCTAATTGTAGATTTTTCTATCATATTGATTAACTTCAATATATAATTAATTATACCAAAATTTAATTATATATTGCAAAATATAGTATAAAAATATAAAATATTGTTAAAGTATTACATATTGTTTTGTACCTTATCATAATCTATATTTTTTAGGGGGAATATTAATGGGACATAAAATATTTATATCTTATAAATATGCAGACGATGATGTATATCCAATAGAATCAGATTCTAATGAAACAACTACAGTTAGAAATTATGTAGATGAACTTCAAAAAAAGTTAGGAGATTCTAACGAAATAAACAAGGGAGAATCTGATGGGGAAGATTTATCACAATTAAACAAAGATACGATATGGAATAAATTAAGAAATAGAATTTATGACAGTACTATTACGATGGTTTTAATTTCTAAAAATATGAAGGAAGCATTTAAATTAGAAAAATATCAGTGGATTCCAAGAGAAATTTCATATTCACTTAAAGAAACATCACGCATAGACAAAAACGGTAATCCTATTACAAGCAAAACAAACGCTATGCTTGCTATAATAATTCCAGACTATAACAATTCTTATCAATATTATACCTATACAAATGACTGTTGTGAATCTCATTGTAGGACTTTATTAAACAATACATTATTCTCAATTCTTGGAAACAACATGTTCAATATAAAACAACCAGATACAAAAGATTGTGAAAATAATTCAACTATTTATTATGGAGATAGTAGCTATATACCAAGTGTAAAATGGGATGACTTTATTGATAATATGGATGAATATATTGATAAAGCATACGAAATCCAAGATAATATTGATAATTATAATATTTATAAAGAAATTGAATAGCTTATAGTTATAGTTACAATAACTAAATTTGATGATCAAAAATTTATTTCTTCCTGTATGGCTCGGAAGAACTCTTTTCATAATAAATCTACTTGGAAGTACAGGAGATTTATATATGCCGCTGTATCTTCTTATATACGATAAGAATGCAAAAATTATAGATAAACCCTACGATTTTGATGTGATAGTATAAAAAAGGTTGGCATCATTTTTATGATACCAACCTTCTTTATACTGGTATTAATTTATCCAAACAACCTATTCCATGTATTAACTCCAACAATACCATCAACTGCAAGCCCGCAGTCCCTCTGAAAACTCTCTACAGCCTCCAGGGTGCCCCCTCCAAAGAATCCATCAGCACCGCATCTTCCAACGTTATAACCTCTGCTCATAAGCTTTTCTTGAACAGCCTTTACATTGTTATCCTCCAAATTAGAATTCATTCTTATAAGGTATCCAGGATAAATTAATTTACCACCGTTTCCTGCAGCTTCACCTCTTATCCTGTCCAGGGGAAAATTCTCTCCAGGACAATCTGTAGAATAAAGCTCTCTATGGCCATATATTTTACTTATTCCATATTTGCTTAACATGGAGCGGGTTAATTCTAATAATGCACTGTACTATGTTTGCCCCATAACCTCAATATTGAAATCACCCTCAGCACATATCCCTATAGATTTAGAATTATATCCTGGACAGTGGGCACCTACGGCCTTCTCATTCCTTCCCGTATATACAGTACCGTTCTTCCTCACAAGATAGTGATAACCGCAGCCGCACCATCCATTTTCAAGATGCCACCTGTGGATATCCTCTATACTGCACACTTTTGCACCTGCATGGTGGAGCACGACTACTTCTGGATTATTGCCCCAGCTTAAACTGCTTCTAAAGCTCAAATTAGAATTTATTATGTTCAAAATGCCACCTCCTAAATTTAAAGGTCCTGCACATCTGCAGGACCTTTATGCTCTATTTCATTTCAAATTCTTTTGAGTCTGTTGTTACAACCTTAGCATCCTTCTTGCCAACTAATGCACCGTTCTTAGTAACAAATATTTTCTTTGCAATTATAAGATCCATGAGAGATGCGACCTGTTCCTGGGTAACTGAAGGCTGTCCATTTGCATCTTCTTTTACGTTGTCTACACTCAAGGAAAAATATTTACCTTCTTCCTCGGTAGTAAACCTCATATTAAGTCTGTTTGCCATTTAAACTCCTCCTTTCCTGATTTTTGCCTACTAACTAGGCGTTAGTAATTACAGTGTTGTCCACTTTTTGAATCTCATTTACAGGATAAGTCAGTATGTCACCTATAGCTTTTACTACATCATATACATCCTGATCTGCTGCATCCATTGCAATCTTGCCAAGTGTAACTTTCTTAAGTATCTCTTTACCCTGTTTGTTAAGCCCTGTCTTTTCTACAATAGAAAGCGTACTTGAAAGCTTTGTTGACTTTGCTGCCATAGCAATTCGCCCCTTTCTTTAACTTTTACTTATATATATGCCCTTCAAAAAATTAGTGCAGAAAAAAAGAAATAGGCTTTTACCTATTTCTTCTCCTGATTTTTTATAACGGCTGATATATCTTCTCTTAAATCTTCAATAGATTTGACTAAAAGGTCAATCTTATTTTCAAATCTTATGAGCAAATATATACTAACTGCTATTGGGAACCCCACGGTGCTGATTAAACTAACCAGCTGGTCATACATAAATATCACCCTCCCTCTGCCATTATAAAAATATATATGCTATTTCAGACATTTTTTCAGTTTATTTAGGGCAGATTTTTTTATTTCTATAGCATGTCTATATTTTATGTTAAGTATCTCAGCGGTTTCCTTAAGTGTCCTGCCTTCCATGTACACGGATTTAATTATTTTTATCTCTATATCCTGTAATTTGTTAAGTGAAAGTCTTATTTTTTCTGCTTCATCATAGGCAATAACTTCATCCTCAAGGGTAAAGTCATAGGGCTGAATAGACAGTATACCGCTGTCCTGGATTTCTCTAAAATGTTTTATCTGGCCTTTCAAAAGGGCATTGAAGTTATTTACTATGGAGTTTGTGCAGTAGGTTGTAAAGGAGCCTTTTCCCATTTTGTAGAGTTTTACTGCTTTTATTATAGAAAGGTATCCGTGCTGTACTAGGTCCTCAAAGTCATAGGAAGGGATCTTGTATTTACATGCTTTTTTTATTATGAAGCAGCTGAATTTTGCAATGATAGAATCCATGGAGTCTTTGTCGCCGGATTTAGCTTTTCTAACAAGCTCTTCTATGGTAACCACCGCCTTTTTATTTGATTATACAGGTAAAAGGGTGGTGATTGACCATTTTTTGACATAATGGAAAATATTAATTTAAAGGTTTATATTCAATAATGCTATCCGGTATCTTCCCTGGTCTTGGATTTGTTTTTTCATCAGAATATCCAAGTATAACAATCCCAACCAGTTCTTGCAGCATCCAATATTTTATTAAGAATGTCTATTGGTGTTTCTTTAGATTTATACTTTCGTGTACTCCTTCTATTGTAAATTGCTTTTATGCTCATTTATTTCACCTCATTAAATTGGAAATTATCTTCATATTAATGTTGCTTATTCATATATTCTTTTTTTGTTTTATCAATTGTTTTTCCCCCAATTCCAATATTTTCATCAGGCAATTCTTTAATCGTAGTAAGGAAAAATTCACTTGGAATATGCATTATTTCTGATGAAACTTCTGTTAATTTTCTAATTAATTCTTCTTTTTGTTCTTTAGTTAATTTTCCACCTTCTAATGTTATATATGGCATTTACATCACTCCTAAGTATATTAAATTTTATTATTAAAATAACTTCATTATATCACCTAACAGATAAATTGAAATTTATAGAAGTGTTCTGTTCATATTTTTTCAAATCTAAAGAAATAATCACCTTCGCTAGCTGGCATTCCACCTACAGTCTCTGGAATATTTGGATCTCGGTGGAGTGGATTATAAAACTCAACAATGTGAAAACCACGTTTATTGACATAGAAATGAATGTTTCTTTTTTCAAAATACGGTGTACATGTTTCCCATACCTTTGTTTCAGGGTGCAAATTTTCTATTGCCTTCCAAAGTGCCTGTCCAACGCCAGTTCCTTGACAACCAACTTTAACAAAAAGAAAATCCAAATGATTATGATATGTTTCGTTATCAACAGTTATGACTGTTCCACCGGAAACCTCACCGTTAACAATTGCCTGATACGCTTCAGCACCATTGGCATTGAGTGAATCATCTATGTCCTTTTCTGGTAAAATTAATTCATCGGATGGCCCGCATTCCGTTTCGTATCCATATTGAAATGCCTCTTGCATGTCTCGCTTAAACATTGCAATGTTTTCTGCTTTAAGTGGAACCAATGTAAGTTTCATATTCATCACCTCATAAAGTACTATTTATGCTACTTAACCTTAAATTGGAATTTGTTTATTTGATTATAATAATTAAACTATAGACTAACAATAGATATTTTTACATATTATTCTAAAATAATTTGTTCTATTTGCTTAGTTAAACTTCTTAGAATTTCATAGAGTTCCGCTTTTGTAGTTAGATAGTCTTTTCCAAAGGCTTTATTTGTTAATCCTTTTAGTATATCATCTGAAATGATCTCAGTCTCTCTTATATACTGACCCAAACCATAATGAGCGAGACAGTTACGAAATTTTCTATCAAATAAACAGTCATCTATATAAAAATCAGTATTCTTTTGAGTATTCACCTCTTTAATGAAATCACAAAGATAATAATACTGTAAATATGCATATTTAAATTTTTGAGGAATCTCATCTATAAAATAATTTTCAATAAACTCTATTGCATAATTAATACTGCAAAGTATAGAGAAAAGCAGAAATCCAAAATCGTCGTTCATCTTAAGCGGTGAGTTTCTATAAAAATGGTAATCTTTGTATTTAACAATAATATTATCATTATATCTATATATGGGAAACTCCTTACAACCCAAATAAGCTGATAACTTTCCAGCAACTATACTCATATCTCTTATCCATGGCCCCACACCTTCATTGCCTAATAATTTTATAGGAGTATACATTGAACATAAAATTGTATTACCACAAAACTCACCATTACACAAATCAGTACCTACATTGTAATATCCAAAAATCTTTTCACGTAAGCTACGTATGTTATAAAAGTAATTTTCACTTTCTGTGAACCTTTTAAAAAGCAGAGTAGCATAATCTTTATAACTTTTTTCAAAAAGCTTGTGGCCCTGTCTTAATTGCGTATAAAATACTTTCTCAGTTGGATTAAAGCAAGGAGAATTTAATCCAACTTTTTTGCACCACTGTTCTGCACCTTCTGTAAAAAGTCCGATATAAGGTAGGCTCATACAAATATAATTACTACTAATATTTTGAGCATTTTTTGAAATATCAGTTAATGTATATAAAAACCTTGCGTCTGCTTGAATTAATTCATAAGCAGTTTTCTGTACTTTATTCAAATCATTTCTCCTTTCATTTCTCCTATAAACAAATTACTATTTACATTACTCAGCCTTAAATTGGAAGTTGACAATCACTTCTTCTCAAAAGTTTAATGAAAATATATGTCAGAATCAATTATTCACATGTTATCTCTGCAATTAGTATAGCATGATCTGGATTTCCTGAATCATCACCTTTATATTTATCTTCGTCTTTGCATCCTTTATACTCTTCGTTGCTTAAGAAGTCCCATAAATAGTCTATCTTGTCTATTGTCACACCTTTAGTAATAACAAAATCAATAGGTCCTTTAGTATCATCTTCAAAGACAAAACTCCACTTTGTTAGGGATGTCCAATCATTATAATTCATTTTAAATTTAGGTCCATCTATTTTATAATTTTGTGGTAGTGACCAGTTTTTATCTTTACTTGCCCACGTATACCAAACATTAAGATCACCTAACACAACAACATTTTCAGCATCAAGACTGCCTAAATATGTACTCAGTTGATTAAGTTGAGCTTTTTTATTATCAATTCTAATACGAATTCCTATAATGGTTAAAAGCATTCCTTTGTATTCAATATCAATTTGAAGGAAATTAGCAGATAGTTGTTGAATAGGTAATTCCTTAATTGCAATTATTCTTATTTCTTTTCTTATTGCAATAAGAACTTCATTTCCTTCCGGATTAGTGCTCGTGAAAATATTATATTCGAATAATTTGTATGCAAAATCATCTAACCAATTAAGAGTCTTGCTAAATTCAGTAATTATAGCAACCTCTGGCTTTAATTCATTTATCTCGTCACCAACCCACACTGGAATAGAACCTTGTGCATTCCAATTAGATCTTTGATTAATATTCCACTCAATAATTTTCATAACTGTTGTCACCTCATCAAATTCTGATTTGTACATTTCATTGTTTATAAATTTTCTTCATAATTTAATACTAATCAACTCGATAAATTACTATTTGTATGATCATTCTTATATACTAGATCAGTCTCTATCACCATAATAGCACCATTTTATACAAAAATGAATCAAAAAGTATAAATTATCCATCACCCCATCCAAGCAGCTTCCTCTCAAGCTCCTTAAAATCATACTGCCTACACTTTTCCCTATGTTCAGTATTCCTGGACTCCCATATACTCTTATACCTCTTAACATCATTGGCAGTCTTCAAACCTTTCTTTCTCCAGCTCTGCAGTATTCTATCCACGTAGTTTATATTCCTGGCATTGTACTTTAAAGCCTCCTCAACCGCAAGGATAATCACATCACAGTCTATAACACCGCTCCACATGCGTAGTTTATCCCTCTCAGCTTCCCCTGCAGAGTGTATGTTCTCCTCAAAAAATGCTAGCACAGTACTGTAGGTGTTAAAAGCTGTCTCTTCACCTGCACTCTTATTACTCCTTACTTCCTGCTTATTATTTATTATTTTTTGCTTATTACTTCCTTACTTACAAGCTCCTTGTAAACCCCTTCCAGGGGGCTTGTAAGGGGCTCTTTTAAATCCTTAACAGCTTCATTTTCAGAATCAGCAGGATCCTTTATTTCTATTCCCTCAAAAATACTTTCAATATCCAGTTCTTCATTAAGACACCGTTTATAAAATAGTGAAACAAATTCTTTGTTTTTAACATTTTTAAGTTCTCTATTGACACATTTTACAGCATTTAAATTATTGGGTTTATTGTATTTAGTCCAGTTTAGAATCATTATTTCTTTTGTTTCATCCAGGTAAAATATCTTTTTATATTCCTGAAATCTGAGAAGCAGTTTGTCCACTGTTTCTCTATTGTAACCAGTTTGGGTTTCTATAATTCGCTTAGGGAGCTCATAAATACCACACTGGGTAGTGTTTGAGTTAGTCATCAAGTATATGTAAAAGAATTTTTCCTCGGGAGTTAAATCTAAAACAAATCCGTCATTCCAGAAATCAGTATGGAGCTGCCTGTACTTAGCCATTATAATAACCTCCTAAAAATTAATAATGCCCCTTCTACCCATTAAATTTGTATTTGGCTGTATTGTTTTCAATCCAGTTAATCAATTCATCTTTAATTATTATTGTCCTCCTGGATTTAAGCATAATTATAGTAAAGTTTTCCCTGTAAATAATTTCGTTAGCAGTACTTCTTTCTATCCTAAGTACCTGTGCCATTTCTTTTACAGTTATAAGCGGTGGAAGTTCATTGAGCCTTTCTTTAATCATATAGATCCCCCCATATTATAAGATAAAAGTAACTATCACAAAAAAATGTCCTCTATCGTAGTATTAAAAAATCTAGCAAGTTTGCCGGCCTCTCCAATAGTGAAATTCCTGCTTCCTATTTCTTTACGGCTGTATGCAGATATACTCATGTGCAGCATATATGCAAGTTCCCTTTCAGTTACATTATTTTTAATTCTAAGAGACTTAAGTTTATAATTTACCCCCATACTCATCACCTAAAAATTATTAAACACTATTTTAATGTGATTATGTCGAGTGACATAATATAACATTATTTCTATATTTATGATTTCATTGTAAGATATTTCTGTATTATTTTCGATATTCTGACTAAAAACATTTCATCTGTCACATATAAACTATAAAGAAACATACCTATCAAAATCTCTCACCTAAATGTCCTAAAAACCATTCATCAACTTTATTTCTTATGATAAGTGCTTTCCTGCCGCAGAAAACCACAGGGAAATCTCTACAGTGTATTAACTCATATGCTTTGTTATGACCTATACAGTATTCCTCCATAAACTGGGATACTGTCATCACTTTTTTCTTATCATGTCTCATCATGTCGGCTGTTTTATACTCTTCCATTTCAATCCCTCCAGCCATAATAAATATTATTTAAAGAACAGTTCCTTCACATCTTCCCCTAAAAGTTCTGCAATCCTTTTCATCAGATCTCTCCTAGGTTCAACTTCGCCTTTTTCTATTTTTCCTAAATACTGAGGTGTTATACCAAGTTGTTTTGAAAGTATTACCTGCTTTATACCCTTTTCAACCCTTTTAGCCTTTAATTTGTACAACATATAATCATCCGCTCCCCCTTTTAATGATAATATCTTTTTACTAATTTATTGATTTTAAAATTTAATTCTATCACTACTTTGATGATTGACAATAATTTTATGAATAACTTATTTACAAATTTAATGATTTTATGATATACTATGTTCATAGGAGGATTATAAAATGGAATTTAAAGATAGACTTAAACAGCTCCGTGAGTCTAAAGGTTTAACTCAAAAGGAACTAGCAGATGAATTAAATAAACTCAATACAGACTTAAGTAGTAATTCTAAAATATATACACAGACTATATCTTACTGGGAGAACGGCAGGGACCCATCAATTAGAATGCTTATAAAAATAGCACAGTATTTTGACGTTCCAACAGATTATTTGCTTGGTAAAACTGACTCTGTAAGTATAGATGAAATTAACTTTGAATATTTTTCTAAATATCTTTCAAAGCAAAACATTGAAAAGCTTATAAAAAATTACCCTGACAATATGAAAAAGGCAGTGTATTTTTTGCTATCAAATTATACTTCTGATATTTTCACAAATTTTAATAATGAAAAAAAGCAGTATGAAATAAACCTGGATTTTCTGTATCTCATAACTAAAGCTGTAGATATACTGAAAAGTTTTTATGATGAAATGGAGAATAAAGTTTTATGCTATAACACAGAAAGTTCCCTTCAGAACGTTAAATACATAGATTCTATATCCATGGATACACTTAAAGATATAAATAAACTTAAAGCTCTTACAAAAATAGGTCTTGATTCAATAGTGGATAAACTTGAAGATCTCGTTTTGTTATGCAATGACCCATCTACTCTAAAACTTAAAGATGAAATTTTAGAGTATACAAGTACAAATGACCTTAATAAAAACTATTTTTCAAAACACTTAAAGAAAGCTTTTACAGATTTAGTTAATGATGTACTAAATACATCAAAATACGCAGGTGACAATCACAAATAATTCTCTATTACATGTGGTTGTAGGTTCGAGACCTACTACCCCTGCCAGATATCAATGCTTTCACGATTTCGTGAAAGCATTTTTTATTACCCATATAAAGATATTCCAACTCAGTAAATAAGTTGGAATATCTAAATATATTATTTATAAAATATACTATAATTAATTACAGCTCTCTACTGCTAAAGCAGTGAGTGTTGCATTCGTTATAGTTACTCCAGCATCAGCTGTTATTGTAGTTGGTGCTAACTCTACTGAATAGGTACAGCATTTCTGACAGCACCCAACATCACATAGTTGAAAACTAAAGGATGTGGATTCAACAACCCCAACAGCAAGTGAAAAAGTAAATGTTGATCCTATTTGCTGTGGTGTTCCTCCATCACAAGATTTAAATACATTGAAATTTAATGTAACAGCTGCTGCAACTGGAATATTAATTTGAGAAGTAAAAACCAAACGTGTCTGAGGAGTACATAAATTAGCCATATCTAAAGTAGTACTAACTACTGGTATAGGTGCTGTAAGATCACCTATAGCTATAATTGGAAGCGGACCTGCTCCACCAGTTCCACATCCTAAAATAACCTTACTAGGTTCCTTATGACAGCATTCTGGCTTTTGATAGCATCTATTATTATCTGTTATACATTTTCTAAGATCATAATCATCATGACAAGTTAATGAATTCATATTATATTGTAACCTCCTTTGTTAATGTGGCTTATACAATATAATATGATTTAATAATTTAATTGTGAGAGGTATTTCATAATAAATAATGATACTTCTGAAAATCTAAATTTCATTGTCATGAATTGAGATAGTTATATCTATAGGGTTTGTAATTCCAGGTTTAAGTTATACGTAAGCCTCGAATTACAAACCCTATAACTAAGTAATCACAAGTCTTTATTATATTTACTTTTTATCTGATTGTATACTGCTGTAAAAATTCTTAAAACTATTCAAATTATATTTAACACAATCATCATAGGAACTTTGGCCATCATAAATCATCATATTTAATGTCTTCATATTATATTTTTTTATAATATCTTCATTATCTTTTAATGCACTGCTGCTGTTATACAAAAAAACTATATTATCCGAACTTTTAATTCTAGAATCCAATTCACTTTTATCGCTTATATCCTTATTCATATCTATCGTATTGAGCCCACTATTCCTTGTAAAATAATTTAGTCCATCTTCACTTGTCAAGAAAGTATATCCACTTAAACTATCAGTTATACTATTTAATTGCTTCTTATAGTCATCAATATTTTTCAAAGTAGCTGCAAAATTTTTTTCATAAATATCCCTATTTTTAGGGTCTCTATCTTCTATGGAATTTTTTATATTCATAAGTACTACCCTGTAGTTATCCATATTCATTAAATAATATGGATTATTTCTAATTACAGTATCATTTACCTTGACTTCTTTGTCATATGAAATAATTTTGACTCCTCTTGATACATTTATAGGACTAACATTACTTTTATTTAATTTATCAACAAAACTATCAATCCATGGTTCAAAGCCGACTCCCATATAAATAAGTAAATCGTTTTTAGCAATATTATTTAAACTGTCATTCGTAAATTTAAAATTCAACTCATCAGATCTATTTTTAAATATATAACTTATGTTGTGTCTATCTTTTACTATATCTTTAACTGTATAATATAATAACTTATCAGTAGTTACTATATTAAGTTCCGTATCTTTTCTCATTTCCATTTGAGTTACATTATCTTTAGCATTCATTTTATCACTTTGAGTTCTGTATTCACATCCAGTAAATATTAATATATATATCATGAGGAATATTGAAATAGTCTTTTTCAAATTATCCACCTCTTACTATAAAAATATAAATATACAAACTATATTTTACATAATATAACTTTGTAATGCAAATATATAATTTTTATATACATTATAAAACAATAATATCATCTTATTCAGAACATATTGCAGAACAACTTCATATATATTTTACATAAATTATAATTATGCTAAAATATAATAAGAGTTTTAGAAATATCATATGAGGTGACTTTTATGGAGTTTATTACAAAATCAGTAACAGAAACTGTAGAACTTGGAATTAAATTAGGAAACTTACTTAACCAGGGTGATATTATATGTTTAAATGGTGACCTTGGCACAGGTAAAACACATTTTACAAAAGGATTAGCAAAAGGGCTTAACATAACTGACGAAATAACAAGTCCTACATTTAATATAGTAAACGAATATGAAGGAAGATTAAAATTATATCATTTTGATGTTTATAGAGTAAATGATCCCGATGAAATAGAGGCGATAGGTTTTGATGAATACATTTTTAGCGATGCAGTAAGCATAATAGAATGGTCAAGTTTTATACGAGAATTAATTCCGGACGAACACATAAGCATAGAAATAAAAAAGATACCTGAGGATAATATAAACTTCAGAAAAATAATAATAAAATATAATGGCAGTAGATATAATTATATAAAGGAGCTAAATTAAATATGAAAATTTTAAGTTTGGATTCAGCCACGGAATCAGCTACATGTGCAATAATTACCGATGATAAACTTTTAGGTGAGATAACCTTTAACTATAAAAAACAGCATTCGGTAATACTAATGCCAATAATAGATAATTTATTAAAGAATTTAAATTTAGATATAAATGAAATAGACGGTTTTGTTGTTTCAAAAGGTCCCGGTTCATTTACAGGCCTCAGAATAGGAATATCAACAATAAAAGGCTTATCTCATGGTACAGGAAAACCATTTATAAGTGTCTCTTCTTTAGATGCACTTGCTTACAATATGGCTTATACAGATGGAATCATATGTCCTATAATGGATGCATTAAGGGGAAATGTTTATACAGCTCTATTTACTTTTTCAAATGGAAATCTAGAAAAAATAAGTGATTACATGATAATTTCTGTTGAGAAATTAATGTCATTAATAAAAAAATATAATTCTCCAGTATGTTTCATAGGAGACGCAACATATAAATATAAAAAAATAATTATTCAAGAAATGGAGGATGTCCTCTTTGCTCCAAATAATCTTAATGTTGTAAAAGCATCTGCCCTTGGTGAAATAGGTTTAAAACTTTTAAAGTCAGGTTCAAGTGATGACTTATATACTTTTTCTCCACTTTACATAAGAAAGTCTCAGGCAGAAAGAGAATATGAAAAAAAGTTAGAGTCTAAAGTAAATGAATAGTAATATTGAAATACTCTCCTTTAAAAGAGAACATATTGAAAGCATACTTATAATAGACTCTTTAAGTTTTCCAACACCCTGGAGCAGGAAGTCATTTGAAAGCGAAATAGAAAACAACTCATTTTCGAGATATTTGGTTGCAAAAAAAGGTAGTGATATAATAGGCTATGCAGGAATGTGGATAATCTTAGATGAGGCCCATATAACAAATATAGCAGTACACCCAAATTACAGAGGTATTGGTGCAGGAAATATGCTTTTAAAGTCACTTATAGAACTTTGCAAGATAGAATCAGTCAACTGCATGACTTTAGAAGTCAGGAAATCTAATATCATTGCACAAAACCTTTATTATAAGTATGGTTTTATTGAGGAGGGCATAAGAAAAGGATACTACAGAGATAATAAAGAGGATGCCTTAATAATGTGGAAACGCAACATCATGGCATAAAAATAAACAGTTAATTTACACTATTATAATAGTATAAATTTAACTGCTTATTTACTACACACCATTTCATATGAGCACAACTTTTTTATTAAAACTTATACAATAAGAAAAACTGACATATGCTTTTAAAAACACATATCAGTAGATACATTTTGAATACTTACATTATATACTGCTTATATTATACAAATAGTAACCATCTTATCTTTATTTCAATAATTCCTAACTATATTTATTCGAAGAGGTAAATCAAATTCAGTATCTGTATAGTGATAACATTTTATTTATCTTGCCTTAGGGTATCAAGCAACATATTTCATTATAAATTCAGGTATTTTTTCATCTCCATTTATATTTATATAGAAATCCACTTCATTTTCTTCAGATAGTTTTTCTATTAAATAAAATAAATGTGCCGCATCCTGAAGACTACCCTGTACAATATTAAACAATCCATCAATAAAAATTGTATCAATATCGTAGTCTTCTGAAAGTATGCCGCACAAGAATCCATAAAAAGTTTCCTGATTTGTTAAATTAAATTCAGATGTGGTAATAAACCTAATCCTCCTATCAAGTTCCAAAAGTGGTCTTTTATCATCATCTATATAGACGATATTTCCCTCACTTTTAGAAATAATTTTATTGGCCATATCAATCAGTATTTTTGTCTTTCCTGAACCCCTTTTATTGCAATTTACATGAATCATTTTTAATCACCTCTTAATTATATTTAGGTTATATCTATAAATAAATTATATAATATTCAGAATACTTTTTCAATATGATTACCATATTATTTTCTAATTTTGGGAATTCATTATTAAATCTTTTAAAGACTATTTAAATTTATTCACTCCAGGGTATATAACCTTAAATTCATTTTCTTTAAAAGAATTTACAAAATATACTCTTCCCTTATTTCTAAATGCCTTTCTCATTCTTTTAAATCCATTATTTGAATTTAAGAATACATCCTTATTATCAAGAGTTATCATCTTTTCATATATCCATACATTTCGTTTTAAATAGTCAACAGAATTTAAACTTTTATTTTTTATTAACACACCGGGACTCTTTATAACAATACTTCTATAATCTACTTCCACTTCTATCACCTTATCATAAATAGTATAATCTCTATAAAGCACAGCATTTTTTATTCCTTCATTAACTGCGCTAAGCGGATATGAATGTGGAAGTATCTTGCTTAGTGCTAAATCACTTTTATAAAGTATAGATAATAAATCTCCTTGAATTATAATATCAATATCGTTATTGAATTTACTTACAATCTTAACCATATTGTATGGTATATATATATTATTTATTTTTGAAAATACAAGAAGTCCTCCAAGAGTAACCATATATCTATTATATTCCCTATCCTTATATATTATAGACGCATTTTCCATAAGATTAATTTCATTTTTATCATTTATACTGATTGTCTGAGAATTAAAATATTTATATACAAGCTTCATATCCAAACATGACATATCACTTCTCGAAATCGGGCATAATTCTGGTTCTAAATTAAAATTATCCTGTAATGCGGAAACTATTTCTTGTTTTCTCATAGTATCTGTTGTTGAACCTCTCCTTATATAAAATGCCCCATTGTCTCTCATTTGATATGGTTTTTGTGGACCATCATAAATATTTATAATAGCTACATTCTTATCATTGTACTTTATAAATTCCAAATATACTGGTATTGGTGGATCTATTCTAGAGCTTATTATCTGCTGTACTTTTTCTTCACCAAGTTCTAAATTATCAATGCCAACTATATCTTTAGTCTTATCTTCTACTCCTATTATTAAGTATCCCCTTCCCCCTCTTGAATTTGCAATTGCACAAACATCTTTGGCCAATTCTTTTCTTCCACTATCTGTTTCCATATCTATGTGCCTCTTAAAATCAAGTTTTGGTCCCTCAGATTTCTTTAATAAATTTAAAAATTTCTTTCTATCCATAAAAAACAACTCCAATTGATCTGTACTAAATTATAATTATTGTACTACCAAAAGCATATATTTAAAACAGTCTATTGATAAATTTCTACCTCGTTATATTATATGAAGTACCCTAAATTAATATTGTTTTTTTCTTTTAATGTGCTATAATATGTTTAAGAGTTAACACTCTTTTAATAATTTACCAAGGGTAATTTTTTCAAGGCACTAATCTCCTTAACCATGGGAGTTGGTTTTCAAGAATAAATTAATCCTATGATTTAAGGAGGTTTATTTAATAATGGCAGACAAGACTATAGTATGCAAAGACTGTGGAAAAGAATTCGTATTTACTGAAGGTGAGCAAGAATTCTATAAAGAAAAGGGATTTGAAAATGATCCTGTAAGATGTCCTGATTGTAGAAAGAAAAGAAAAACTGAAAAGAATAGAATGAGAAACAGATAATTATTGAGAAAATCAGAGAGGTTAATTGTTTGACCTCTCTTATTTATTTCTTATAATATTTGCTTTTTTTAATACTCTCGATAGAGGTACTGCAATTATTGTCCCTGCTACCACTTGAAGAATATCGCCAGGTATGTGCGTCATCGTTAGCACAAATGCTGTTTTTAAATTTACATTCATTGTAAAATGAGCTATATATGAACCGGATATATAATAAGCAACTACCATCCATATACCAGCCATCAAAAATCCAAATATATTATTATATATATTTTTTCCATCATATTCTTTTCTATAAGCAATAGATGATGCAATATAAGCCATTATTCCTTTTATAAAAAACGAAAATGGTGCCCATATTGCATATGGTGAAAGTAAATCAAATAATCCCATTCCGATTCCTGATGATAAAAATGCTTTTTTTCTGCCTAAAATTATAGCACTAACAAAAACCATTGAATCGCCCAAATGTACAACGCCCCTCACAAGAACACCACTTGGTATGTTTATGACAGCTGTTGCAATATAAGTTAATGCTGCCATAAGGGATACCTGTACTATATCTCTTATTTTAATACTACTGTACGTTAAATTCCTGTTCTCCATACCTTTTATAACCTCCAAACACATATTTGTAATCTATGATCCTATTATATTAAAATTTAATTTATTTGCAAATGTAGCGATACAATATTGTTTGGATTATAGATTTTTAATATTTTTCTTCAATATAGATAAAACTAAACATATTATTAATGCTTAATTCCAGGAGGCGATATTATGTCATTTTTTAAATGGCTTGCAGGTTTTATATTACTGTCACTTATAATAGGATTAATTTTTAAAGCTGGAGGAAATCTGATTAATCTGTTGTTATTAATAGCTGCATTAATTTTCATAATTGATTTTAATTTTAATAGATGGAAAACTACACGATAAACTTTAAAAGTACGGAAAAATCCGTACTTTTTTCACATAACAGATTTTATAACATATATTTTAAATATAACCTTTATTTTGACATATTAATTTTAAACATAAAATATAAAATTATTTTATATTTCCATATAATTTTTATATACTTAAACCAAGCCTATATGATATAATTTATTTTGTATAAAAAGAAGGGGGATAGATATGTTAACTCTAAGTAAAAATTCATCTATGAAAGTATCCATGACCATTCTATCTAAGATTTGGAACTTAATCGATAATTACTATTATATCCCGATAGGGTTATATTGTCTATATAAGGCTGTAAAAATAGCATTACATTCAAATGCCGGAGCTGACTACAAAGCATACATGTTTATATTGGCATTTGCAGCTTTGACAGCTTATTCTGATCTCCGAAAAGATGTGAAATGGATTCCATTTTTAGTTTTGACTGTACCCTTTATGCTCTTTGTGTCATATGCATGCGTACATGGTTATTCATTCTGGGGAAAAATATTAAGCTGGCAAATAAGTAAAAAAATAGTTGTAGATTTAAACCCTATATTTCAGCAAATACCTTTTAATGACGGCAGTATTTTTAGAATATACAAACCAGAAACCCTTACCTGGATATTAAGAATGATATACAATAATGGTTTTGTTATTCCTCTACTCATTCCATTATATAGGGCAGTTATATGTAAGGATTTTAAAAAAGCAATTAGATATGCCTTATCAGGGCATTTATTACAAATATTTTTAATATCTCCTTTTTATTTGACATTCCACTTGCAGGAGGTTTGGTATGTACTTGGTCAACCTGATGGTTTAGCAAGACATTTAGGTCCTCAAGCTGCAGCTGGTGTTACACTTAATTGTTTTCCTTCTATGCATACATCCATAGCATTTGCAATGTTTCTTGTTGTTATGCGTGAAAAAAACAAATTATTTAAGTATGTATGGGGTCTATTTTGTTTAAGCGTAATATTCTCAACCTTATATTTAGAGATCCATTGGGTATTAGACGTTATTGGAGGATTAATTCTAGCTTACGTAACAGTTAAATTGGTTGATATAATATTGGACAAAGGTAAGGCTATTATAAGCAGACCTCTTAACAATATTTATTATAAAAATAAAGTCACATCATCCACTGTAATAAAAAATTATTACCTTGATACACTTTAAAAATAGAAAAATATAATATAGGGTTTGTAATTTAAAGGTTAATTTAACCTACGGGAGATGCTGTCAAAATATAGGTACATTAAATGCTTTTATTGTACCGAATTTTGGCAGCACCTCCCGGGGGATAGATTAACTTTTCATTTATAAACCCTATATACGAGTTTAAACCTTTTTTATTTTCATGTTATCTTTTTATTAAATTATTCCGATTTCCCAATATCAGAGAGTGTAAGCCCTTTATTATGCTCAAGCGCCCAGCCTATCGCCCATTCACTCTGAAATATCAGTATATCTCTATCACTTAAATCTTTAACGAGTTTAGTATCACTAGTTGTAACTATATTATCAATACTATCATTCAAATCTTCTACCCATCTTATATACCTATAGGAAAGCCCCTCTATTTTTACATCAACATTATATTCATGCTTCATCCTGTATTCAAGGACTTCAAACTGGAGAACTCCTACAACACCTACAATTATTTCTTCTATACCTATATTAAGTTCTTTAAAAACCTGAATAGCACCTTCCTCAGAAATTTCTGTTATTCCCTTTATAAATTGTTTTCTCTTCATTGTGTCTATTGTCTTTACTCTTGCAAAGTGCTCTGGCGCAAATACCGGTATTCCTTCAAATTTAAATTTTTTAGGGCCTGTGCATAATGTGTCGCCTATTCTAAAAATTCCTGGATCAAAAACACCTATTATGTCTCCTGCATAAGCTTCCTCTACTATTTCTCTATCCTGCGCCAAAAATTGTTGTGGCTGTGCGAGTTTCACCTTGTTCTTACCCTGAACATGGAAAACCTCCATACCCTTCTTAAACTTTCCTGAGCATATTCTCATAAAAGCAATCCTGTCTCTGTGAGCAGGATTCATATTAGCCTGTATTTTAAATACAAATGCTGAAAAATTATTATCATATACTTCAATTTCACCCTGATCTGTCTGTCTTGCTAGAGGTGGTGTTGTAAGTTTTAAAAATTTTTCTAGGAATGGCTCTACTCCAAAATTAGTTAATGCACTTCCAAAAAACACAGGTGTTAAAGAAGCATTCCTGACCTTTTTTATATCAAACTCATCTCCAGCTACATCTAAAAGTTCTATATCTTCTTTCAATTTGTCATGAAGGGAATCGCCAAGTAAATCCTTAAATACATCATCCTCTACATTACCCTCTATTGATTCAACTTCAGTTTGCCCATGATTTCCTCCGTTAAACAATTCAACCAAATTTTTATTTCTATCATATACACCTTTAAATCCTGATCCTGAACCTATAGGCCAGTTCATTGGATATGATTTTATTTCCAAAGTATTCTCTATATCTTCAAGTAATTCAAACGGATCCTTACTTTCTCTATCCATCTTATTTATAAATGTAAAAATAGGTATGCCTCTTAAACTGCATACATGGAATAATTTTTTAGTCTGTTCCTCTACTCCCTTTGCAGCATCGATTACCATGACAGCACTATCAGCTGCCATTAGTGTCCTATATGTATCTTCACTAAAATCCTGATGTCCTGGTGTGTCCAATATATTTATACAAAACCCATTATAATTAAATTGCATAACAGAAGACGTAACTGAAATTCCCCTCTGTTTTTCTATCTCCATCCAATCAGATACAGCATGCTTTGATGATTTTCTTGCCTTAACAGAACCTGCGAGTCTTATAGCGCCCCCGTATAAAAGCAACTTCTCGGTCAAAGTTGTTTTACCTGCATCCGGATGAGATATTATAGCAAAAGTTCTTCTTCTATCAATTTCCTTAATTAAATCTGCCACTATTATCTCTCCTTTTTAATTTATTAACTGCTCTAAAATCTATTCATACAATTATATTAAATTAGCATTATAACATACTTATAGTGTATAAATCCAAACAAATTTGATTATATCATCATATATTTATCATTTCAATTAATATTCTATTTTATAATTCAAAATTAATGTATATTTCTTAAATTTAAATGATACAAATGATATAATACTGTTATACTTAGATTGTATTTTCATATTAGGAGGTATTTGATGTATAAACTATTAGCACTTGATATGGACGGAACTCTATTAAGAAAAGATAAAACTATATCTGAAGAAAATCTAAGAGCCATTCAAAAAGCTAAATTAAATAACGTAAAAATTGCTTTAGCTACAGGCAGACCCATGATGGGTATTAAAAAATATTTAAACGAATTAGGTTTAATCACTGAAGATGATTATGCTATAACTTTTAACGGTGCTGTAATACAAAATACAAAAACGAACGAAATTATAGACCAAAACCTAATCACTTTAAATGATGTTAAATATTTATACCCCTTAAGCAAAAAATTAAATGTAATAATGCACGTTTGGTCGCCTGATACATGTATAACTGAAGAATTGAATCCATACGTAAAACTAGAACATCGTCTAAATGGAACTGGTATAAAATTAATTAAACCAGACGAAATAAATACTTCTACACCCATAGTCAAAGTAATGTTTGTCAAAGAAGAATCTCGTTTACTCGAAGCTATGAAACACCTGCCAGAAGAAGTTTATGAAAAATACACTGTATTTAGAAGTTCTCCTTTTTTTCTGGAATTTTTAAATAAGAACGCAAATAAAGGACATGGTGTACAAGTATTATCTCAAAAATTAAATATAAAAAGAAATGAGATTATTTGTATAGGTGACGCAGGTAATGACATACATATGATAAAATATGCCGGCCTCGGAGTTGCAATGGCAAATGGTTTCGATGATACTAAAAGAGCTGCTGATTATATAACAAAATCCAATGAAGAAGATGGGGTTGCTTACATAATAAATAAATTCATATTAAATTGTGAATGATCACAATCATAAATTATTTGATAAAAGGAGCATCCTCAACGAAGCTGCTCCTTTTCAAATTATGCCTTTGGTATGAATCCTATCTTTTTCTGCATTTTTCTCAGTACTTTATTTGAAACATAATAAGCTTTTTCTGCACCCGATTTATATATATTCTCCAAATACTTTTTATCACTTAAGAAGCTTTGTACTTTTTGCTGTATAGGTTCAAGTTCACCTACTATAGCATCTGCAACATCTTCTTTAAATTGTGAATATCCTTTTCCTTTATATTTTTCAACTATTTCTTCTGGTTTAAGTCCATTTATAGCTCCTAATATAGTAATCAAATTCTTTATTCCTGGTTGTTCATCTGTGTAATTTACAACACCAATGCTATCTGTAACACATCTATTTATCTTTCTTCTGATTACTTCTGGTTGATCCATTATAAGTATATAGCTATTAGGGTTATCTGATGACTTAGACATTTTTTTAGTTGGCTCTTGTAAATCCATTATTTTTGCTCCATCTTCTGGTATATAACCTTCTGGTATAACAAATGTAGGACTATATAAATTATTAAATCTTTGTGCAATATTTCTTGCCATTTCAAGATGCTGCGTCTGATCCTTTCCAACAGGAACTAAATCAGCATTATAAAGTAATATATCTGCTGCCATTAGAATCGGATAATCTAAAAGTCCAACGCTAACAGCTTCTCCATATCTTTTAGACTTATCTTTAAACTGTGTCATTCTGGATGCCTCTCCAATATATGTGAAGCAATTTAAAAGCCATGCCGCTTCAGAATGTGTTGATACATGGGATTGAATGAATAATGTTGTTTTCTTTGGATCTATTCCTGCTGCTAAATATATTGCCAGTACCTCTAAGGTTCTTCTTCTTAAATCCTTAGGTTCCTGCCTAACAGTTATTGCGTGCAAATCAACTACACAAAAATAGCATTCATATTTATTTTCATCCTGAAGTTTTACCCAATTTTTTAGTGCTCCCAAATAATTACCTAATGTTAAATTTCCAGATGGTTGTATTCCACTGAATATTACCTTCTTTTTTTCTTCCATAACGCTACCTCCAAAGTATTTTATCTTATAAAAAAAGCCCTATGATTTTAAAATCATAGGGCGTATTACCGCTTTGCCACCTAAGTTCAAAAGTACTATAAACGCACTTCAGACTCATTAAAGATACACTAGATATCCTGCTTTTATAACGTAAAGCCAACGTCAAAAATTACTATCTAATTCATCCTGAACCTCATGAACCCATTCAACCAAATCATAACTACTACAGTTACACCATCTGCAGTTCTCTAAAAGCCTGTTTTAAGGTTTACTTGCTTTCAATCAAAGGACATCTTTTTTTATTATAGTATTACTAAATAAAAAAATTGTCAATACTTTATTTTCTCCATAAACCGTGTACATTGCAGTATTCTCTTGCACATAACACTTCTGAATCCACCTTGAATATCGCCTCAGGTTTTTCATTTGGTCTTAAATATTTTCTACAAATTTTGTTTGGTGTATGAACTTCAATCCATTCAATGTAATGGCCGTCTTCCATTGAATGTTCTTGTTCTCCTACTTTTACATATACCCCGTCTTGAATTTTCTCTATAACAGGAACATGTTTTTCATGTGATGCATCAACTGTGTTTTCATCCATAAGTTTCATTTCTCTTCCACAACATATTAAAGTACCTTTCCCTTGGTGAACGACTTCAATTACATTTCCGCATACTTCACATTTGTATATCTGCTTTATCTCTGTCAACTACAATCCCTCCTTATTTTTAAAATTAACTTCAACTACATGCTCTCCATCTTCAAAAAATGGTATTATATCACCCTTGATTAATTTTCCATCAACTATAATAGACTCTTCCTGACTTCTTTTAGCAGTTATAATATATCTACATTCCCCTCTTATGTAATCTATACTATAACTTTTCCATTCATCCGGTACACATGGATTTACAGTGAAACCATCTTTGCCTTTAAAATTAAAACCTAGTATTCCCTGTATTCCGGTTCTATACATCCAACCTGCTGCCCCAGTATACCACGTCCAGCCACCTCTTCCAACATGAGGATCAACTGCATATACATCCGCAGCCATAACATAAGGTTCAACCTTGTAAGTTTGGCAGTCTAAATACGAAATTGAATGATTTATCGGATTTATCATATTAAATATTCTCCATGCCTTGTTATTATATCCCATTTCAATTAATGCAAGCACTACCCAAACAGCTGCATGTGTATACTGTCCTCCATTCTCTCTCACTCCCGGAATATAACCTTTTATATATCCAGGATTAAGTGAAGATTTGTCAAATGCAGGGGTTAAGAGCTTTACTATTCCTTTATTGTAATCCACAAGATTTTTCTCAAGCGCATCCATTGCCTCTACTGCCCTTGATTTCTTGGCTGCCTTTGATATAACTGCCCATGACTGTGAAATTGAGTCTATTTTACATTCATCATTTTTAACAGATCCAAGAGGAGTTCCATCATCAAAATATGCCCTTCTATACCAGCTCCCATCCCACGCATTTTTTTCTAAATTCTCTTTTATAAATTGTTTTGTTTCAGTGTACCTTTTTACATGGTAGTCATCTTTTTTTGAACCACTTATCGGAATGAATCCATCAAGTATACTATATAAGAACCATGCAAGCCATACACTCTCCCCTTTTCCTTTATTGCCAACACAATTCATACCATCATTCCAATCTCCGGATCCCATAAGCGGTATATTGTGTTTCCCAAATTTAAGTGATCTGTCTATTGCTTTTATACAGTGTTCATATATGCTGCCAACTTTATCAGACACTTTTGATATATTATATCTTTCATCTTCACCATTTTTAAGTGGTTCATCTTCCAGATAGCTTGAGTTCTCGTCTAAAATACTATAATCACCAGTATTTTTTAAATAATCTATAATTACATATGGAAGCCACAGCAAATCATCTGAAAATCTCGTTCTTATACCACTCTCAACTATTGGATGCCACCAATGCTGTACATCTCCATCTACATATTGTCTTGAAGCACTGTATATTATGTGATCTCTAGTGATTTTAGAATCTGCATATTCTACTGCCATTACATCCTGAAGTTGATCCCTAAATCCATATGCTCCTCCGGATTGATAAAATGCTGTCCTTGACCAATATCTACAAACTATTACTTGATACAATAACCATCCATTTAGCATTATGTCCATAGATTTATCGGGTGTTTTAACTTTTATATTACCTAAAAGCCTCTTCCAATAATTAATTGAGTCATTTAATACCTTTGAACTTTGCACAGGATAAGAATATTTATTAATAATATCTTCTATTTTAGCAAAATCAGAGTTTTGACCAAGGATTATCAATATTTCCTTTTCTTCATCTGGCCCTAAATCAATTTTTACATTTTGGCACATGCAAGGATCCATACCTGCACCAATATGATTTGAGAAGTTTTTATACATTAATCCATTAGGTTTTTCTATACTCCCACCTCTTCCAATGAATTCTTTTCTATCACCTGTATACGAGAGCTCACTACCACTATATATCTTGGAATAACATATTAAATTTCCAAAATGTTCACTATACGGATTTCTAGCATACATATAATTTTGATCATTATTAAAACCAGTATAAATATATTGTGCTGTGCTTTCATGAGTTACTCCAAGTACAAGTTTAGCATAATATGTTACAGATAATTTTCTCTTTTCATCAGAATAATTTTTAAGCTTAACTTTAAATAATTTTACACTTTCATCCATATCTACAAATGAAGTCATACTGCCTAAAATTCCATAAGCCTTATGCCTGAAATTTGAATACCCAAAACCATGTTCAATTAAGTATTCCCCATTGTCATTTATAGGTTTGGAAGATATGCTCCAAAGCTTTCCAGTATTTTCATCTCTTATATAAACTGCTTCTGCTTCATCATCAACCACAGGATCATTCGACCATGCCGTGAGCTTATTTTCTCTGCTGTTTTTATTCCATGTATATGAAACTCCACTTTCAGAAATATGAAAACCAAACTCTTTGTTTGAGATTACATTTATCCATGGAGCTGGTGTTGTTTCTCCATTTTTAAGCAATATAATATATGAATTATTTTCTCTTTCGAATCCTCCTATACCATTAAAACAATCAAGCTCAGGAATTTTAAATTTTGAATCCGGGTATTTATATTTTTTTAAATCGTACTTAATCGGCTCTAATTCTATTTTTTCATCTATTTCTTTAAGTTTCATCTGAGAAATTACAGATTCATTACCACAATCAAGCACAATTCTCGCTATACCAAACATAAACTCAATATCATCTTCCTGCATTGTAGATCTATTATACAGAAAAATTCCTCCATCTTTATTTTTATTATTTCCTGTACAATTTGAGTTTATAACACTCACAATATAGTCTTGAAGCTCCTGAAGATATGAACTGCTTTTTAAATTCAAAATAAGTAAGTCCACCTTAAGACCCTTTACTTTCCAATATTCGTGTGCTTTCAAAATTCTTTTAAGCATATTTATATCTTTGTAATCAGTTATTATAGCAATAACTATTGGAAAATCTCCTGAGATACCATATTTCCAGAGTGAAGATTGCCCTTTTTTAATATTTTCTATATACTTTTCTCTATCAGCCATAAGTGCGCTTAGAAACAATATTCTGGAAGCTACAATTTGATATATATTAGCTTGAGCAGATTTTATTCCAAGATAATTGAGTTCAAGTTGAATTCTAGGCCATGCCAATTCAAATTCTCTATTTACATTCTTTATATCATGATATTTTTTAGCCAATTCAATTACCTGTTCCCTAGAATCGGCCATTCCAGTAGTAAATGCCAATTTAAATGTCTGACCTTTTTCTACCATAATTCTAACTCTCATACTTATTATAGGATCTATTACAGATCCAACTCCCAATTTTAACTCAAAATCACTATCCATGGAAACCGGATTAGTAAGATTTCTTCCTCTTCCTATAAAATTTGCTCTACTAGTTTCATATTGTATGTGCCCTACATATTCTCCATCCAATGCAACTGTTTGCATCATCCAGTGCTGCTGTCCATCGTTTACTCTTAATCTTCTATTTGCAATTATGCACCCAAAATCTGAATTATACTCAGTCTGTATAAACAAATTTCCAAAAGCAGGGTGGACTAAATCTGCATTATATGGTGACATTGTTATTTCACAATAACTGGTTATTTCAATTTCCCTTAAGTGTTCGCTCTGATTTGTTATTGATATGTTTCTAATTTCAGCATTATCTTCACTGGATACAATAACATCCGTATGAGTTACTATATTCCCATCCTTTCTTTCAAATTCAGCCTTGTCGAGTGAAAATCTTACCTTATAATTTTCACCCTCATATTTACATGGTTCATAGGTTGAAGACCAATATTCATTGGAATTTATATTCTTTATATATATGAACATCCCCTTATTATCATTTGTAACATCCTCTCTCCACCTATATATCATTATGTCATCTTTTTTTGCATATCCACTTCCTCTATTTGTAACCATGACAGAAAAATCTCCATTAGACATAATATGAGTTTCAGGTATTTCAGTTAATGCTGTATCAAAATTTCTAACTATATTTTGATTTTCAATTCTAACTTCAGAAGAATCATCCGCTTTCTCTTTTTTATTATATATAATTGTTTTCGGAACTTTTTCTTGTAACAATAATTCTGTGGCCTTTACCCTTGGGAGCTCATGAAATCTAATCTGAAGTATATTATCATTCAAAACATTGTCAAATGCCATCAAACTCATTCCCTGATGATGAACCATGAAACATTTCACAATAGCTTTATTTTTATCCTTTGGAATTCTACTCTTTGTATAATCTACTGATTCATAAAAACCATACCTTCCCTCCATACCTGCCTTTCTAAGTTTTTCAATGTTACTAAAAGAATCCTTTAAATCGAGTTGAAGTGCCATTGCAGAGGAATATGGTGAAATTACAATATCATCCATAAGTCCTCTCTTCAAACCCATGCCTGGAACACCGAAGGCTTTATATTGATAATTCAAATCTACATCAAAATCATAAAATGCGGCTTCAGAAATACCCCATGGTATGTTTTTTCTATAGCAGTATCTCTTCTGACCCTCTATCACAGATTTATAGGTTTCATCCATAAGTGTATCAGGATAATTTTTCATAATAAGCAGCGGCATAAAATATTCAAACATAGTACCACTCCATGATACTAAAGCTTTACTCTTTCCAACCGTAGTGAGTGATCTATTAAGCCTAAACCAATGTGCCTGATTGACATCTCCTTTTGCTATTGAAACAAAACTTGCCTGCCTTGCCTCAGATGCCATAAGATCATAATAAGATTTATCTATACTTCCAATTTCACAATTATACCCTATACTAAACAATTGTTTTTTTTCATCATATAACAATCCAAAGTCAGTTTCTTTTGAGATATTCAAAAGCTTTGATTGAATATTCTTTATACTGTATACTAAATTTTTTATTTCATTTTTACTGTTTTCTATCAATTCCTTAAATATTCCAGCATTTCTTTTTTGTATGTTAAAGTCTGGTGACTCTATTTGATATTTTAGCTTCAAATCATCTATCTTGTCACATAATTTATTTATTGGCTCTTTTAATATGATTTTATTAATTTGAACTTTAAAATCGTAAAATTCATCACACTTATTTGAAAAAATATCCATCCAAGGAAATATAATTTGTATTTGATTTATATGTTTACTTATGGCAATTTTTACTTTATTATTCCAATACAGTTTCTCACCCTGTAAATTTTTTTGAATATACAAACATTTACTCCAAATATCAAGAAGCTCACATTTCCATAAATTCAAGTCGAATTCAGAATTTTTAAGCTTATCTATACTATTTAAATAGAAATCTTTTAAATCTAATTTTTTTTCTATCTCATAATCAGCCAATACAAGAGTGTCTATTAACCCGGAGACTAAATTATCGCTTATTATAGGCATATTTAGATAATCACTTAATGCTTGATACACAAGCCATACATATCCAATTAAATTTCCGCTGTCAACTGTAGATACATATCTGGGATACAAAGGATTCTTCGTTTTAGTATCATACCAATTTAGAAAGTGGCCATCAAATCTTTCCAGACCCTCCATACTTTTTATTATCTTGTTAAGCCTTTCTTTTAATTCCACTATTCCAATATAACCCATATCATAAGCTACAACATTAGAAGTCAATCCCATTCCAATATTAGTTGGAGAGGTTCTGTGTGCCACACCATTATTTGGTACCTCTTGATAATTATCTGGTGCAAGCCAATTATTTTCGCAATTTACAAAATCCTCAAAATATGCCCATGTTTTTCTACTTAATCTTCTAAGAACTTTAACTTCATAATCCGTGAGTTCACTCGATTTTTTAACTTGATCCTTGCTTATTTTATAAGCTATCCATGGACTCAAGAGCCATAAAATTACTGAAGGCATAAGCAAAATTCCTGTATCAATTGAATCTTTAAATGCTGCTGCAGCAATTATCAAACCTATTAAACTTGCAGCTATCATATTTCTTATATAATCTGATAAGTCTTTTCCTGTACTTGCCTCTGCATCAGCAGAAGTCTGCCATTCAAGCAAATTCTTTCTACTTATCAAAAGCCTATATAATGTTCTAAATACTGCATCAAGCATTAGATAAGCTTGATAAGGTAAAAAACAAAATATCAAAAATACCTGCTCAACAGCATTTTTTGAGCTGTTTATTTTACCAGTAAGTGCTATTCCTGTATTAGGTGATACAACACTTTCAGAAACATCAAATAATATAGGACATAATACTGAAATAAATGCTATAACAAGCCACTTATCAGGATTTTTAAAAATAAATAAACTCAATACAACAAGTATTATTATTGATGGTGCTATAAGGCTTCTTCTTAAATTATCAAATATTTTCCACCTTGATAGCAAATTCAATGAACCTTTCTTGAAAAGCCATGGGATTAGCTGCCAGTCTCCCCTAACCCACCTGTGCATCCTTTTACAGCTTGAAATATAATATGCAGGATATCCATCTATAAGTTCAACATCTGTAAGCAAAGCGGCTCTAACATATGACCCTTCAAGCAAATCATGGCTTAATACAGTATTTTCAGGTATTTCATCTTTTAGAATACTAGAAAATACATCTATATCATAGATTCCCTTTCCTGTAAAAATACCCTCTGAAAATAAATCTTCGTATACATCCGATATAGCATTTGTATATAAGTCCATACCAGTTTCACCTGAAAATATTTTTGAGAATATAGTCTTGTTGGCACTTAAGTTTGAAATGCTTACTCTAGGCTGCATAAGAGCATGACCTCTTAATACTTTTTTAGTTTTCATATTAACATAAGGTCGGTTTAATATATGAGCCATTGCGCCCACTAATTTTTTTGCACTATCTCTTGGAAGTTCCGTATCAGCATCCAATGTTATTATATATTTTAACTTGTTCAGGTTATTTATATCACCACTTACAACATCATAACTTGTATTCTTGCTTCCCTTTACAAGTTCGTTAAATTCCATTACCTTGCCACGTTTTCTTTCCCAGCCAAGCCATATTCCTTCCTTTTTATTATATTGTCTATATCGGTTAAAAAAGTAAAATATATCTCTATTGTCATGTGAATACTTGTTGTTTAAATTTTTAACAAGCTCAAGTGCCAAGTTTACTATGCCTTCATCACTTTTTTGATGTTCTTCCCTGCTGTCCTTAAAATCCCCGAGGATTCCAAAATATATATTGCTTCCACCATTGGCTAGATAATAAACTTCCATCTGCTCGAATAGTTCTCTTACTTTTTTTTCATTATTTAATAATGTTGGTATTATAACCATAGTACTAAATTCTTTAGGTATACCTTCTTCAAAATTCATTTTAGGTACGAATCTCGGTTCTACCAATTTGCTTACACTCCAGTTAAATATAGATATTATCATTTCACTAACTGGAATTAACACTGCTATGAAAGCTAATATATATTTCCACAATACAGGTTTAAAATCATAATTATATATTAAAGTTACTATTGCAGAAGAAACAAATAATGTACTTAAAATCATGAATACTACATAAGTTACATGACTTACATCTATAAAGTTAGTACTTATAAATTTCAATTTATTTTTATTAAGTCCTATTTTTTTACTTAAAAGATTTATTCCATCATCTACTATAAAATATCCAACATGTTTTTGATATTCATTAATTTCAACTTTGTCCGAGTATTCTTTCGCACACTCAATAGCTTTTTTAGCAATAAAAGACTCTGGAAAGTTAACATACCTGGATATTTTCTCTATAACATGCCTATAATAATCCCTGGACTTAAAATCCATATTTTGATATATATGTGACGGATCCCCTCTTAAAATATTTTCTACATAACTTAATTCTTCAAAACTATATTTCCAATTCAATGATCCAATCTCTCTCATACTTGTTATTGAATTTCCTATAGATAATTGATAACTAAGTTGTTTTTGATGTTCCACCAGGACAATTCTATTTGTGTCAGTTTCAAGTGCATCTAGCTTTTCATCTATCCACTTATATACAAACTGACTCTCAACCTCATTATCTCTCATTGTCTTTAAAATTCTCTCAACAAGATGAGGGGTTAATTTAATATTTAAAGATGATATTTTTTGTAATTCCTCTTTTTCATTATTGCTATTAACCGCTTTAATTATATCTTCTGCTATTCTTTCAGCTTTTTCCCTTTCAGTTTGTGCAAACACAATTCTCTGAGTTATCTTACTTATATTTTGAATAAGGGCTATTTTAATCATAGTTGGAAGAGCCCAAAGTTCTCCACTTGTCAAAACACTATTTTTTTGGTATGCCTTTATAAATGTTTTTATAACATCTTCATCTATCTTCCCATCAGTATATGAGATCATTTCGACCGCTATGTAATAAATTCTTGGATATCCTTTCATAATTCCTTTACTTATAACAGGAATATCCTTATAACATTCCCTCGGCATATTCTTTTTTATATTTGCATACTCTCTCTGTATTAAATATAAATTATCCAAAATCCATTCACCACACTGAAGTACATCCTTCTTATTTCTAAATTTTTCATCTATATAATCATTACCATTAAGTATTTTTTTGTAACTTTCGTCTAGATTCTTTATTAATTTATGTTTACAACTGTTCTTTATCGCAATATCAAGGTGAGCAGATATCTCAATCGCATGCTTTTTTAACTCTTCCTTACTTGCATTCATGCTAGGCATATCTTCAATTATATCGCTTCCACTGTTATTATATTCAGACCTCCTTGATATCAAATATAGAAACAATAAAATTACACATGTGGCTAAAATATAATAAATCACAAAAACCATCCTTTCACACAAAAAAGAATTTCCGATTTATTTATTATCTCCATAAAATCCGTTAATATTATAAAAAAATACTGTGGATATTTTTTAATCCACAGTATTTTTTATACTACAAAAGAATTTCATTTTCTATCAATTGTTCAAAGCTCTGTCGCCTGCAAATAAGTTTACTTTTTCCACCCTTAACCATAACCACTGCAGGCTTAGGTATTTTATTATAGTTATTACTCATAGAATAACCATATGCTCCCGTTGTAAATACAGCAAGTATATCACCACTTTCAGGCTTTGAAATTAAAATATCATTAAGTAATATATCTCCAGATTCACAGCACTTTCCAGCAACAGCTATTTTCTCTTTATACTCACTGTCAACATTATTTGCGATTACACATTCATATTCTGCATTATATAATGATGGCCTTATATTATCGGTCATTCCTCCATCAACAGATACATACTTTCTAACATTTTCTATTTCTTTTATTGAACCAACTGTATATAAGGTAGTACCTGCATTCCCTATAATTGATCTCCCAGGTTCTATAACGAGAGTAGGCAGTTTTATGTCCAATTTTTTTGAAATACTTATCGCCTTAACGAGTATACTTTTGCAAAACTCTTCTATCTTTTTAGGTTTATCTTCTTTAGTATAATAGATTCCAAATCCTCCTCCAAGATCAAGTTCATTTATGTCATAGTTTAACTCATCTTTAATCTTTCTAATAAATGAAAGCATAATTTCAACTTCTTTTTCATACGGTTCAATTTCAAATATTTGTGATCCAATATGGCAATGAAGTCCTTCTATCTTTATATTAGGAAGTTTCAAGGCTTTTTTAACTGCCTTAATTGCATCTCCGTTTGGAAGAGTAAAACCAAATTTTGAATCAATCTGTCCTGTCTTTATATAATCATGAGTATGAGCCTCTATTCCTGGAGTTATTCTTAAAAGTATACTTTGAATTACATTATTTTCTGCTGCAATAGAATTTATATTTTCAAGTTCATAAAAATTATCAACTACAAATCTTCCCACTCTGGAATTTACTCCCATTTCTACTTCTTCTATAGTCTTATTATTTCCATGAAAATATATTTTTTTTGGAGGAAATCCGCTTTTAAGTGCAGTATATAATTCTCCTCCAGAAACAACATCCAAATTTAATCCTTCTTCATTTATTATCTGACACATAGCCGTAGTCAAAAACGCCTTCCCGGCATATGCTACTTTATTTCCACGTTCATCTACTTTAAAAGAATTATAATATTTTTTGCATTGGCTTCTTACAAGAGCCTCGTCAATTACATAAAGTGGAGTTTTAAATTCCTTTGCAAGCTCCCGGGTGCTTACCCCTCCAATGAGTAATGTATTGTCATTTACCTCCATAGTGCCAACTAACTTCATTACACTCTCCTCCTAATATTACAGATTGAATTCCTTAGCTACAATATTTATTGCTTTAATCTTATCTCCCTGTTTTATAGCGCATGTAATTCTTATCTCCGATGTAGTTATCATTTTAACTTCTATATTATTCTGACTTAAAAGCTTAAGCATTTTAGCTGCAACTCCGGATGTAGTTTTCATTCCTATACCAACTACAGAAAATTTAGTTACATCTTCATCTATAGCTATATTAGACTTGTCACTACAAAATTGATTTATAATATCAAGTCCCTCCTTCAAATCGGTTTTTGGTATAGTAAATGATAGATTAACTTTACCATCTATTGGTGCAGTTTGACTTATCATGTCTATATTTATCCTCTTTCCTGCAACCCTCTCAAATAAATCTGATATTAAATTTATATCATTTTTTATCTCCTTTATTGTTATAGCAACATCCTCATCACTTGTAGCAAGTCCTGTTATAGGTTTACTCTCCATATTCACTTTATTCAACCCCCTAATTATAGTTCCTTTTACATTACTATTACTTAAACCAACATAAATTGGTATATTATACTTCTGTCCGAGTTCTATAGATCTAGAATGCATTACCTGTGCTCCCAGACTAGAAAGTTCAAGCATTTCTTCATAATCTATTTCTCCAAGCTTTTTAGCATTTTTATATTTTCTAGGATCAACACTATATATCCCGTCAACATCAGTATATATTTCACATATACCATTCAGTTTTACAGCTATGGCAACAGCCGTAGTGTCTGATCCTCCTCTTCCAAGAGTTGTTATGTTTCCTTCTTTATTTATACCCTGAAAACCCGCTATAATTACTATTTTTCCTTCTTTTAAGCTGCTTTTTATATTCTTTCCATCTATATCCTTGATAAGAGCTTTACCATACTCACCAAATGTTTCTATCCCTATCTGATATGCTGTATAACTTACAGCATCATATCCCTTATCCTTGATTGCCATAGCAAGAAGACTCGCCGAAACCATTTCTCCTGTGGATAGAAGTGCATCCAATTCCCTTTTATCTGAATTTTGAGTAATATTACCGGCAAGCGATATCAAATTATCTGTAGTATCTCCCATTGCCGATACTACTACAACCACATCATTTCCAGCCTCCTTTTTCTTTATTACAGTTTCCGCAACATTCTTAATTTTTTCAACATTCTTAACAGAACTTCCTCCATATTTTTGAACAACAACAGCCATAGTATTTACACTCCCTTAATCAGTTTCTTACAAAGAAACATACCTTTAAATAATTTAGTTAAATATAAAAATAAATACAGCAAAGGGACACCTTTGCTGCATATAAGTATTCTCTGCAACCATACAAGTGTACCTTTGTAGCTCTCCACTAGCAAAAACATATAATGACTACAAACAAAAATGTTTTTAGTGACAGCTTTATATATATTCTATATAAAGCCAGAAGATAATTTTGCCAAATTACTTTCTTCGGCCGCAATTCCTTTTTTTATTTATCATCATCCGCCAACTAAAATAAATACTTATAATTGCAGCACCTCTACCCTAAGGTAAGTTTCTTTATACTTTTTATTAAATTGTTCTTAGTGTATCATAAATATTAATGCGTTGCAAGTTATTTTTTTATAAATATATTATTAGCATGCAATAATGTTCAATGCATTACCTCAAGAGATGTTCTCAAGATTAATTCATAGAAATAACCTCGAAATTCGATTTTATATTTTACCTGTAATTTTTAAGACAACCTGTGCAATTAAAGTTGCAAATATAAAAGTTCCTGTATAAACTGTAAGAGCTACGATCACTATTTTCCAGCTTAGTTCCTTGAAAAGTTTCAAATCCTTGCCAAGAGAAAGGCCGGCAAAAGCCAAAACTGGTGTTGTAAGCGCCAGCATATTTATTTTGTCCAAATACTGTTTGTCCAAATAGGCACCATAAGGATTAAGAGGACATGTTACTAAAACAGCCACTATGGATACCCAAAATACTATTGGAAGGTTAATTGGAATGATCTTCTTTATTATAATCCCAGCTAAAGTAATACAAACCAATATTAACATTCCAATAAATCCAACCTTTAAAGGTACTTTATCATTTATACTGTTCCCAATGAGTGCAATTATTCCAACTCCAAATAAAATAGCAGCTTCCCGAGTCAATTTCTTCATTTTAACTTTCCCCTTCCCTTTTTCTATTTTTTCCAATCCTAGGCTGCAGCCAGTCATAGAATTTATTTGCAACTGGCAGGGAAATAAATAATGTAAAATATATTCCTATTATAGTAGTAAGTAAATTGGAAGCTGCTGAAAAACTTGCTATCTCTTTAGCTTCTGATGGAAATACCGCCGCAATAGCACCTGAAGCCGCTGCCATCATACTTCCAGATCCAACTCCCGATCCCATGGCAAGAGCCAGAGGATTAAATATCTTAAGAGATCCCATATATCCTGCAAGAAGTCCGATATAAGCCGCACCAAACAATGTTCCACAAATATATATTCCCATAACTCCATGTCCTTCCGGAGAATCCATACCATATTTTTCCGAAATTATAGCTATATTGGGCTCACGATCGATTGAGAAAGTAGCTCCTACAGCTTCACGCCCAAGTCCAAGCAAAATAGCTATTGGAAGTCCCAGAATAACAGTTCCGAAAAAATGTCCAAGTTCCTGGAAACAAAGCGCCCAGCCTGATTCAATGAGAGCAACTATAGAAGGCCCCATGGTAGTACCTATTTTAGCTACAAAAAGTATTACCGCAATTCCCATAATTTCGTTAGATAGGCTCATCTCTTTGTTAGAGATCAGCTTTAATTTCGGAAGGCTTATAATAACACCCATTATTAAGGCAAATAACATTGGTAAAAATATAAGATATCCAGGTCCAAGCTTAATTTTTTTCTCTCCTATGAATTCACATATTACGACTAGTAGAAAAGCCAGTAAAAAAATTTTAAGATATTTTTTCAGCATCTTTCTCCTCCTATTACTTTATTAAATCCACTCAGAATTTTTAAATATTCCTTTTTAGACAATTGAGGTCTAAATTTTTCAATTACATATCTGGCTTTTTCTGCATTATCAGTCAGTAGATCTATTACAAGCATTGCAAATAATTTAGCGGGAAGCACACAGGCTGAATAGTAATCCTCAACATTGAAGTCTTTTTCATGAAGACTACCACTGATTCCACCTACGTAAGGGTGTATACTCGGAAGTATCTGGGATACATCTCCCATATCAGTAGAAGCAAAAAAATGTCCTCCATCGAGTATACTGCCTTTAGGTAAAATTTTACTGCAATTATGTCTATATATATCATTTAATTCCTGTGAACATTCAAGCGGAAGATATCCCGGTATTGTTCTTATAATAGTTTTAGCACCTACTGCATCTCCTCCAGCCTTAAGGGCCCTATCAACTTTTTCACTTGTATTTACCATAGCATCTATGGTCCTTGCACGAACGTAACTTTCAATTCTGACATCATCAGGAATGCTGTTTACTACATCTCCACCTTTTGTAATAATAGAATGAAATCTTACATAATCTTCATCTTTAAAGGTTTCTCTCAAGGCATTTACACCTATAAGTCCAATCATTGCAGCATTTAATGCATTTACACCCTGCTCCGGTGCTTCAGCTGCATGAGCTGCTTTTCCTATGTACTGTATAGTCTTTGCCAGGAATCCATTACTGGATTTTCCAATTAATATCGCAGGATCCGGACAATTCTTCAGGGAATGCATCATCACAGCTATATCCACATCATCAAATTCGCCTTGATATATGAGTTCCTGTTTGCCCCCAAAGAAATGAATTTTTCCCTGCTGTATAAGTTTCTGTCTGTAATCAAATTCAATACATTCTTCCGAAGGTACTGCCATAAAGGTCACATTTCCATTTAATCTGTCAGAAATTCCAGACAATTTCAGACCTATAGCTGAACCAATTAAAGCTCCGAGTTGAAGGTGATGTCCACAGGTATGAGCTGCCCCTGTTTCAGGATCTGTATTCTTATTTCCCCTGCATATGACAGCATCCATCTCCCCAAGGATAGCTATATTTATACCATTATGTCCATCCTTCAATTTTGCCTTTACTCCAGTAACAGCTAATCCATCTCTGTATTTCAAGCCTATGTCATCAAAAATATTTTTCATCTTTTCAGACGTCTTCTTTTCTTTAAATCCTAATTCCGGTTCTTTTTCCACAGATTTTGAAAAGCTTATTATCTTTTCGGAATTGTCATCAATAGCTTTACATACCTTCTGCTTCAATTTTTCAATTTCCTTAGCATCCATATAAAATACCCCCCTATTGCATCAAAAAAATATATGACTCAAGATTAGCCATAAACAATATTAAGCATATCTATTCATACTTATTTATGAATGGCATGCTCTTTATATTTACACATTAATACTATATGGGATATTTATTAAAATATTACTTTTGATGTGTTTTAAATCTTAGTGATACTACATTTAAAGATGAGATTGCGCCCATGCTGAACGCACATAAAAAAACCTATAAGGTAGACCTTACAGGTTTATAATTTACAAAAATTATACTATTTTCTAAATCCTCTGTTCTGTTGTTTTCTTGCTTTTCTACATTCAGGACATCTTTTAGGTTCATTTTCAAAACCTTTTTCTTTGTAGAATTCCTGTTCACCTTCTGTGAATACAAATTCTTTCCCACAATCTTTACAAACTAAAGTTCTATCTGCCATTTTAACATTCCTCCTTTTCAATAAATTTAAGATTTAAAAATTGACTCACATTACGCTCCTAAAAAGAAGAAATGTTACTCATACATTAAATCTTTCCATACCAACAATATAATAATCAATTATTAGTTTTAGTATACCATACTTGCAAAATACAGGCAATACTTAATTTAATTAATAACCCTTCTTTTTACTCTGAAACCTTTTCCTGTTCCTATACTTCTACCTATCGACTGTATTTTATATGTAATACATCCCTTGCAGTGTGAGGGTGTATCACCAGTACATATTTTTCCAGGATAAAGCGCATATAATTTTCTATATTCACCTTCTGTTACATTTGGCATGACTACATTTGCACCACTTTGAAGCCCGATTATTCTTCCATTTGGATTTAGTGCCTCCATGGCAGTAGTTGCCGGGATATTAGCATCTGGTATTAAAAGTCTTGTAAGGGCCATAACCTTCAAACTCATTATAAAGTTTCCCTCAACCTTGCAATCTTTTAATGGGGTATCTTTATTTGGTATAAATGGTCCAAGTCCAATCATATCCGATCCTATGTCTTTAAAGAATAAAATATCATCTGCCAGGGACTCAACCGTTTGATCCGGCAACCCAACAAGACATCCTGTCCCAAGTTCATATCCGAGTTTTTTTAAATTTTTAAGACACTCTTTTCTATTTTCATGACTCATACCAGGATCCATGTTTTCATACAATCCCTTATCAGTTGTTTCAATTCGCATTAAATATCTATCTGCTCCGGCATCTCTGTATGCTTTATATTCTTCATATGTCTTTTCTCCAATGCTCAAAGTGACAGCCACATCCATCTTTTTTATATTTGATATTATATATCTTAGTTTATCTATAGTATAATATTCATCTTCTCCTGACTGCATAACTATAGTCTTATATCCATATTCAACTGCCTTAGATGCAAACTTTATGATTCTTTCTGGTGTTAGCCTGTACCTTTTTATATTTTTATTCGATGATCTCAGACCACAATACAGACAGTTTCTCTTGCATATATTAGAAAATTCTATAATTCCCCTTAGGTGAACTTCATCTCCAACATATTTCTTTCTTACTCTGTCTGCAGCTTTAAATAATTCATCATTGCAATATTCATCTTCAAGTATCATAACTAACTCATCTTTATCAAGATCATGTTTTCTCTCCGCCTTTTTTATTAGACTTAATATAGAATCATTCATCTGCCATAAATTCCTTTCCCTTTTTAAAAGTTTTTTATCAAAAATTCAGTTTTTATAATTATATACGTGCAATTCATGAAGTGCTCTAGTAGCCATTACATACTTCAATTTTTTATCATCTTTATAGTTTGAGTAATCATTTATAAGAATAACTGAATCAAATTCAAGTCCCTTTGCAAAATATGATGGAATTATAACTTCACCACTGGAATACAGTATATCCTCACTACTAAATATAGTTATATGATATTTACTTTTTATACGATTTCCAAGCTTCATAGTCTGCTTAATGTCTTTACAAATTACAGCTATGCTTGCATAACCTTTAACCTTTAAACTCTTAATATCTGAAATTATCTCATCTACAAGCTCATCTTCACTTAATACGTCCTTTTCTAACACATTTTCTCCATTCCTAACAAAAGGTACTTCACCACTATAATCTATAAATTTGTTTGCATACTCCATTATCTGCTGTGTAGACCTGTAACTTTTTAATAAGTTAAATTGTTCCATATCAAACCCATTAAAAACGTATGTTAAATTAGACATAGGTATCTCACCTTCAACAGGCAAAATTCTCTGATTGCTATCTCCAACTATGGTAAATGACTTACAATTAGTAAGTTCTTTTATAACAGTAAATTGAAGCATGGAATAATCCTGAGCCTCATCTATAACCACATGTCTTATATTCTGTTTAAATTTTATACCTTCTAATTTTATCTTTAGATATATTATAGGTGCTAAATCATCATATATCAATTCATTAAATGAAAAGTTATCTTTATTAAATCTTTTATATATATCTACAACATCTTCGTTTTCAAGCCATGATAATTTTTGTTTTATAAGCATAACTTCTCTTATAACATCCCGTATGGCATTTTTCCTTTTGAACATGAGATTACTTAGTTCATTGTTTAGTTCCTCTTCAGACATTTTACTCTTTTTTTTCTTATATCTTGCTTCTATGGCTCTCACAAGCCTGTCTCTCTCATCTCTGATTTTAGAAAAAATAATGATTTTCACCTTTTTATTTCTTCTAAATAAAGGCATATATTTGAAGTAATTATCAAACATCTCTTTAATTTCATACTCACTAACTATAATTTTATCATAAAACTTAACATCTTCTATGTTAAAATATTCATAATCAAGCTTATCTACTAATGAATCCAATTTTTGTATATAGTTAAGTGATCCTTTAAAAATTATAGAATCACGCATTCTTTTATCATTTTCCAATACTTTTTCCATATAATCTTGAAAATTCATAGTCTTTTCTTTTAAATTTATAATATCTAATGCAAAATCCTCAAACGTAGTTTGTCTAACACCAACTTCGCCTAAACTTGGAAGTACAGTTGATATATAATCCATAAATATACTATTTGGGCCTATTATTAAAACTTTATCCTGAAGTTTATCTCTGAAATTATATAATAAATAAGCAACTCTATGGAGAGCTATTGTAGTTTTGCCAGTTCCTGCAGCTCCATTTACAACTACAACTTTATTCTTGGACTGCCTTATTATTTTGTCCTGCTCAGCCTGAATTGTCATAACTATATCTTTTAATTTGTCACCTGCATTTTGGCTTAAAACCATTTGAAGTATCTCATCTTTAACATCCATGCTTGAATCAAACATTCCAACAAGCTTTGAATTTTTAATTATAAACTGTCTTTTAGATATAATATCAGCCTTTATCATTCCCATAGGAGCATTATATGAAATCTCTCCAAGTTTACCGGCATAAAATATAGAACTTATAGGTGCCCTCCAATCAACAATTACAGGTTCCTCTTCTCCTTCTTTATTTAAGCCAAATCTACCTATATATATAGTGCTTTTTCCAAATTTATCCACAAAATTAGCTTTTCCAAAATATGGTGTTTTGTTGAGAATAGTAAGCTCTCTAAGCTTCCTATCCATTATTTTAAATGCTTCCTCTTTGGCAAAAGCCTCATGATCAAAATATTCTGTTATTTTATCTTCATCATCTTCGTATTCCTCAAGATTTTTTTTCCTCAAATCAAGTATATATTGAGCTATTTTCTTTCTTTTCTCAATAAACTCGAGCATCTGATTTTCTATCTCATGAAATACATAATTAAGTCTTTTATTCTCAATATCAAACTGAATCTTTTTATTTAGTTTACTATCATTCATAATATATACCTCATTACACATTTTGACCTAATTGAATAATATTATTCAACAATCTCATTATCTTTATTTACATTCACAAGAGCCATAAATTCTTCTCCCATAAGAGTTTCTTTATCTATCAATATTTCCGATACCTTAGTTAATAATTCTCTATTTTCATTAAGTATTTTATTTGCTCTAATATGTGCATCCCTTATTATTTTTAACGTTTCCTCATCTATAGCCGTCGATGTTTCCTGACTACAATTTTGGACAGGCCTTCCATCTAAATATTTATCCTGAACAGATTCAAGTCCCATCATATCAAATCTATCTGTCATTCCATATATTGTAACCATGCTTCTGGCAGTTTGCGTAGCCTTTTCTATATCATTTGAAGCTCCAGTAGAAATACTATTAAATTCAACCTCTTCAGCTGCTCTTCCACCAAGCATCACACATATCTGATCAAGCATTTCATCCTTACTATTAAGATATTTTTCTGTTGGAAGCTGTCTTGTATATCCTAAAGCACCCATAGTAGTTGGTACTATAGTTATCTTGTGAACAGGATCTGTATGTTTTAAAAGTGCAGCTATAAGCGCATGACCAACTTCATGAAAAGCAACTTCTCTCTTCTCTCTCTTAGAAAGTATCCTATCTTTTTTCTCTTTTCCAGCAATAATCACCTCAACTGCTTCTTCAAGATCTTCCTGTATTACTTCAGTTCTATTTTTCTTAACAGCTCTTAATGCAGCTTCATTTATAATGTTGGCAAGATCAGCCCCTACAGCTCCTGGCGTTGACTTTGCAATATCCAATAAATTTATGTCGTGGGATATTTTAACTCCCCTTGTGTGTACCTTAAGTATCTCTTCTCTTCCCTTTAAATCAGGTCTATCAACTATTACCCTTCTATCAAATCTTCCTGGTCTCAAAAGAGCCTTGTCAAGTACTTCAGGCCTATTTGTAGCAGCTAATATTACAACACCTTTTGATGAATCAAATCCATCCATTTCAGAAAGCAGCTGATTTAAAGTTTGTTCTCTCTCATCGTTAGTAGACATATTATTATCTCTGCTCTTACCAATTGCATCTATTTCATCTATAAATACTATGCAGGGAGCTTTTTGCTGCGCCTGCTCAAACAAATCTCTGACTCTGGAGGCACCCATTCCCACAAACATTTCCACAAATGCAGATCCTGTTATAGAGAAAAATGGTACCTTAGCTTCACCTGCTACAGCTTTAGCAAGCAGGGTTTTTCCCGTTCCCGGAGGTCCAACAAGTAGTGCTCCCTTTGGGAGTTTAGCACCTATATCAGTATATCTTGTTGGATTATGTAAGAAGTCAACTATTTCAACTAAAGATTCCTTTGCCTCTTCTTGACCTGCAACATCATTAAAAGTAACTCCGGTCTCACTTTCTGCATATATTTTAGCTGTATTTTTGCCAAATGACATTACTCCATTCCCTATTTTTTTATCAAGTCTTCCAAGGAGAAGCTTACCTAAAAGCAGAAAAATTGCAACCGGCAGGACCCAATTTATAAGAAAGCTCCTAATAGGACTGTTTTCCTGTGGAATTCCTCCATATTTTACTTTAGCTGAAGTCAACCTTTTCACAAGATCAGGATCATAAATTCTCTCTGTGTATAATGTCTTCTGTTTCTGACCGGAAACAGCTTTAGGTATTACAACAAGCTTATCTCTTGATATTTGAACTTCTTCTATTTTGTTCTGGTTTATATAGTTTATAAAATCACTGTACTTTATATGTTCCGTTTTCAAATTAACAACATAATCATTTAAAACAAATACTACAATAGCAACAACAACTGCATAATATATTGCATACTTTATCTTATTGCCATTAAACTTTTTATCATTAAACATTCTTAGCAGCCTCCAACATACATTTTTCTGTATTTTACTACTTCTATTCTAATATAACAATATATATTTTTCAAAACATATATATTATACAAAAAGAAATTAAAGAATAAGCCCAAAAACTTATTCTTTAATTTAAAATTTCTATTTTGCTAATTCATAGATGGCATTTGCATAAATTTTAGCATTTAAAATTAAATCTTCTAATTTAACATATTCGTTAGTTTGATGATCGAGATCTGGTTCTCCAGGTAAAATAGGTCCGAAGCCAACAATATTTGCCATTTCCTTTGCATAAGTTCCTCCACCTATTGCAAGTAATTTTGCCTCTAAACCTGTTTGCTCAGTATATACTCTTTGCAGTGATTTTATAAGTGGATGATCTTTAGGAAAATATAATGGTTTTTGATGCATCATATTTTTAATTTCTATCTGTGTTCCCTTAAGCCTATTTTCAATTTCATTCATTACTTTGTCGTAATCATATGTTACAGGATATCTAACATTTACACTTATAGTTACTCTGTCCTTATCCATCGATATTTTCCCTACATTAAATGTAAGTTTACCAGATTCCTCATCTTTAATTCCTATTCCAAATGATTCACCAGAAGTTTCAAAGCCAACATGTTTATTAAAAAATTCTATATATTCTCCTATATCTGATTTTTCAATCGGAAGTGTTCCTAAAAGTTTGAACATCTGCATTATCGAATTTTTCCCAAGTTCAGGTAAACTGCCATGTGCTGCCAAACCTCTGGACTTGATAACTATAGAATCTCCATCAACCTCATATTCTATATCATAGCTATTTTCACTTATAAACTTACCTATAGCATTCTTTAATGCCTCAAGTTCTTTTGAACTAATTCTACATTCACAATAATCCGGGACCATATTAGGTCTGTCTCCGCCATTTATATACTCTATATTGACAGCACTATTATTAACTTTAAGTTCCTTATCAAAATCAAATATAGTTATACCTTTTTCAGCATGAACAATTGGATACTCTGCATCCGGAGTAAATCCAGCTACTGGATCCTTTTCCCTTTTATTGTAATATTCCATTTCATGGCAGCCTGTTTCCTCATTAGTTCCAAAAATTATTCTAACTCTTTTTGAAAGTTTAATATCTAAATCTTTGATTGCCTTTAATCCATAAAGAGCAGCTACAATCGGTGATTTATCATCCATTGTTCCTCTTCCATACATTTTTCCATCATGTATTTCAGCTGCATATGGAGGATATTTCCACCCATTTCCTTCAGGCACTACATCAAGATGTCCAAGGACAGCAACATAGTCTTCTCCCTCACCATATTCTGCATATCCTATATAGCCATTCATATTTACAGTTTTAAAACCTAGTTTTTGTGATATGTCAAGTGCCTTTTCAAGTGCCGTATTTACTTCTTCCCCAAATGGTTTGCCATCTTTAGGTTCACCCTCAACACTTCTTATTTTGACAAGTTCTCTTGTTGATTCTATTATGTCATCCTTAAACTCATCAACCTTTTTACTTATACTGCTCATAATATCACCCTCCCTATTTATTAAAAGTATATTTAGTATGCTCTTCCCCAGTATACCATTTTATCAGCTTTCTTTCCACAACATACACATGTATCTGATATGTTTTCCTGCTCAAATGGAATACATCTTGAACTCGCTCCCGTAATTTCCTTTATTTTAGATTCACATTCAGCATCTCCACACCACATTGCTTTTACAAATCCGGTTTTATTCTCAACTGCATCCTTAAATTCATCCATATTTACCGCCGTACTAGTTTTTTCTTCCATTACCTTCTTAGCAGCATTAAACATTGACTCATGTATATTATCAAGCAATTCTGTTACTTTCGATTCAATTTCATCCATAGGTACAATAATCTTTTCTCTGGTGTCTCTTCTTACAAGAACGACCTGATTCTTTTCAATATCTTTAGGTCCAACCTCAAGGCGCACTGGAACACCCTTCATTTCATATTCACTAAATTTCCATCCAGGCATCTTATCTGAGTCATCAACTTTAACCCTAACTATCTTAGAAAGCCTTTCTTTAAGTTCGGCCGCTTTATCAAGTACACCGGCTTTATGTTGTGCAACTGGAACTATAATAACCTGTATAGGTGCTATTCTTGGAGGTACTTTTAATCCATCATTGTCACCATGTACCATTATAATGGCACCAATCAAACGTGTTGTTATTCCCCAGGACGTTTGATGTACATATTGAAGTTTTCCTTCTCTATCTAAGAATTGCATACCAAATGCTTTCGCAAAGTTCTGTCCAAGATAATGTGATGTTCCCGCTTGAAGAGCCTTACCATCATGCATTAAAGCTTCTATAGTATATGTTGCATCTCCGCCTGCAAATTTCTCACTTTCCGTTTTTCTTCCTTTTATAACCGGTATTGCAAGTAAGTTTTCAACCACATCCGTATATACATTTAGCATCCTTATAGTTTCTTCTTCTGCTTCTTTTTTAGTCTCATGTATAGTATGACCTTCATTCCATAAAAATTCTGCAGTCCTCAAAAATGGTCTTGTAGTTTTTTCCCATCTTACAACCGAGCACCATTGATTATATAATTTAGGTAAATCCTTATATGATTGAACTATCTTAGCATAATGTTCACAAAATAAAGTTTCAGAAGTAGGTCTGACACACAATTTTTCTGTTAATTCTTCATCTCCGCCTTGCGTTACCCATGCAACTTCAGGCGCAAATCCTTCAACATGATCCTTTTCTTTTTGAAGTAAACTTTCAGGTATAAACATTGGCATATATACATTATGGTGACCAGTTTCTTTAAATCTCTTATCAAGTCCTGCCTGAATATTTTCCCACATAGCATATGCATATGGACGTATTATCATGCATCCTCTTACGCTTGAATAATCTGCTAACTCTGCCTTTTTTACAATATCTGTATACCATTGTGCAAAGTCTTCATCCATTGATGTTATCTGCTCTACTAACTTCTTTTCATTTGACATGTAACCAGCTCCTTATAATTGATTTTTAAATATAAAAAAAGCCCTGAATCCCTAGCATAGGGACCAAGACTATATTTACGGCGGTACCACCCTTATTAACATACAAAAAGTATATTCTCTCATAATTTAACGATCAAAAGACCGCTGTATCCTACTATTATTCAGTACAGAACTCCAAGGTAGGTTCAAAACTGACTTTTTAGGAATTTCCACCAAACTTCCCTCTCTTTAAAAAAGAAACAATCTCTACTAATCCTCTTCTTTGAATTTAAACTTTTTAAAATATACTCTATGATAAATCATACAAAATCAGTTGTCAATAGTTTAATAGATAATTTATATATACTTATTACTATAATACATTGTATTATATAATTACATATGATATATTTTTTATTACGAGGTGAACTTAATTATGACATCAAATAACAGAATAACCCATTCTGGAATCAATAAAATAGACGATTATGTTGAAAGGTTTTCATTGAAAATGCTTATACCTGAAAATGAACGCCAAAATTTCAAATTAGAATTAAAATCTAATGTAATATTTAGTGTTGAAAAACTTCTTTCTGAAGGAGTTGATGAAGAACTCGCATTAAAAACCACATTCGACAATTTTGGTAATACTGATTATATAGAAAACAGTACAAATAATGATATCTCAAATGTCAAGCAGATGAATTCTTCTGCCAAGCTTATAGGCAAATTAATTTCGATTACATTATGCATACTGCTCATAGGTATGTTAATTCAAAAAAATAGATATATGCCAATAGTTGCTATTATAACTATAGTATTCTGCGCCCTATTTATGTATAAAGATAAAAAAATAAAATTTTAATTAAACCTTTTTACACAATATAAATATAAGATTGAAAGTAGGAATTGCACATGTTTATAAACTTTTTTAGTGGAATACTAATAGGTCTCATAACAGGGATGCCACTTGGTCCTATAGGTGCTATATGTCTTAAAAATACTATTAAATTTGGACGTAAATATGGACTTATTTCAGGTTTTGGATCAGCAGTTACAGATAGTATATATGCTGGACTTGCCGCACTTGGTTTTATTTTTATAGAAAGATTTATTCTTATACACCAATTTTATCTTAAAGTACTCGGAGGATCTATACTTATAATTTTCGGTTTTTTCACATTTTTGAGTGAAAAAAAATGTGAAGCTTCTTATACAGTAGAAGATGAGACAGACACAGAAAATATTACCTGCAGTATTTCACCATCTAAAGCTTTTTCCTCAACATTTATAATTGCAATAGCAAATCCTGCAACTATCTTTTCATTCATTGTTGTTTTCACCGGACTACATATGGCAAAAATGCAGGATACTGTAATGGATAAATTAATTATGGTTATCGGTGTATTCACCGGCAGTATGCTGTGGTGGTTAATACTTATCACAGCTGCTGGAAAATTTGCTGATAAATTAGATAAAAAAATGCAAGTATTATAAGCAGATGTTTGAGTTCACTAATAGTTTTTTCAGGAATATTTATATTTTTAGGCGCATTTAATATATTTTCAATGAGAAGATCGTCTATTTTGCATCCACAGTTGTTTGAAATATTCTTCAATATAAAAAATAAGATACCTTTTCACCTAAAATAAGATAAAATCTACATAGTTTAAATCTATCCAATTAAACCTTAGACTTTGGAATAAAATATCAACATATGAACAAAATAATTTTATAATGTAAGTTTAATGCCGCAATACTTAATGTTGAAAGTAGGAAAATTCTATGGTTAAAAATTTATTCACAGGAATACTTATAGGTTTAATAACCGGTATGCCTTTTGGGCCTATTGGTGCAGTTTGTCTTAAAAATACACTATCTTTTGGTTCCAGATATGGATTTCTTTCCGGTCTTGGATCAGCAGTTGCAGATACAATATATGCATCATTTGCAGCACTAAGTTTTATAATAATAGAAAAGTTCATAGTTTTACATCAATTTTACTTTCATATAGTGGGAGGAGTCATACTGTTTTGCTATGGTATATACAATTTACTAAATGGACAAACAAATGCCTCCAAAGATAAGAAGCTTCCTGTTTTAAATAGTAAATCTCTATTTAAAGCATTTAGTTCAACATTCCTCATAGCACTTGCAAATCCTGCAACAATTTTTTCTTTCATAGTCGTATTTACAGGTTTGCACATGACACGTATACAAAGCAATATTGATAATAAGATTGCTTTAATTATCGGAGTATTTATTGGAAGCATGATATGGTGGCTAATATTAGTTTTTACAGCTGGTAAATTCCATCATAAATTAAATCATAAGAATTCAAATGTTATATTAAAAATTCTAAGTTATGTTATCATATTTTCAGGAATAATTGTATTCCTTAGTGCATTCAATAGAATCACAATAAGAAAAGCTCCTATACTACATTCTAAGTTATTTGAGATATTCTTTAATATAAAATCAAAAATACCATTTCATAGACTAAGATAAAAGAATAAATTCTATATAGGGTTTATAATTTTAAAGTTAATTTAACTTTTGGGAGATGCTGACAAAATATCGGACTTTAGAATTACTAAAAGCATTTATAGTACCGGATTTTGGCATCATCTCCCGGGGGATGGATTAACTTCTCATTTATAAACCCTATATAGTTTCAATTCCTTCAAATTGCATATTATAATATTCAGCATATAGTCCATTTTTATTTAAAAGTTCTGAATGATTTCCTCTTTCTCTTATCCCATCATTATCAATTACTATTATTTCATCAGCATTTCTTATAGTACTTAACCTATGCGCAATAACTATTGTAGTTCTATTCTTCGATAATTTTTCAAGTGAATTCTGTATAAATCTCTCACTCTCATTATCAAGTGCAGAAGTTGCCTCATCTAATATTAATATAGGAGGATTTTTCAAAAATACCCTTGAAATAGACAATCTCTGCTTTTGTCCACCTGAAAGTCTAGTTCCACGTTCTCCTATATAAGTATCATATCCATCATCAAGTGTCATTATATAATCATGTATATTAGCCTCTTTTGCAGCTCTTATTATCTCTTCATCAGAAGCATCCGGTTTACCATATTTTATATTGTCTTTTACTGTACCAGAGAACATATAAACATCCTGTTGAACGATACCTATTAAATTTCTAAGCGAATGTACTTTTATATTTCTTATATCTTCTCCATCTATAGTTATGGAACCTTTAGTTACATCATAAAACCTAGGTAAAAGAGAACATATTGTTGTTTTTCCTGCACCTGATGGTCCAACAAGAGCAATATTTTCTCCCGCTTCTATTTTTATATTTATATCTTTTAACACATCTTGCTTTCCATCATAACTAAAAGATACATCTTTATATTCTATATCTCCAGTTATATGTTTAAGTTCCTTTGCATCTTTCCTATCAACTATTTCAGGACATGTCTCAACTACCTCCATAAATCTTCTAAATCCAGCATAACCTTTCTGAAATTGTTCTGCAAAATTAATTAATATATCTATAGGATTTATAAATATATTTATGTATAATGCATATATGGCAAGGTCCGTAACTCTTAAGGAACCATTAACTATAAATATAGCACCTGAAACTATTATAGAAACATAAAGTATTCCCTCAAAGAAAGCATTTCCGGCGATAAATTCACCCATTATTTTATAACTATTGACTCTTGAATCCAAATATTCTCTATTGCTCTTATCAAATTTCTTTTCTTCTAATCTTTCATTTGCAAATGATTTTACTGTTCTTATTCCTACAAGACTATCCTGAACTGCAGAATTTATGTTTGCCATTTTTCTTCTATTATCCAAAAATATAGCTCCCATTTTTTTATTTTTAAATATAGAAAATACAACCATGATCATAGTAATCACAAGTAATATGAATGTCATTTTGACATTTATAAAAAGAAGTATGATAAATGAGCCTATAATCTTAATCGCAGATATAAATACATTTTCAGGACCATGATGTGCAAGTTCAGATATATCAAATAGATCAGATATAATTTTTGACATCATTTGTCCAGTATTATTTTCATCATAATATGAAAAAGAAAGTTTTTGTAAATGTTCAAATAGATCGCTTCTCATCTTATTTTCCATTCTGGCACCCATTATATGACCCCAAGAAGCTATAAAATACTGGCAAAAATACTTAATAATATATAAGATAACCAAAGCTATTCCTATGTAAAATATTCCATGAATTATAACATCTCTGCTTTTCGTGAAAAAATATTTCGACAAATAACTTAGAATCAGTGGAAAAGATAGATCTATAATTGATACCATAAGTGCACAAAACATATCAGTAAAGAATAAAAATTTATATGGTTTATAATATTTTAGAAATTTTTTTAACATAGTCGTATTTAACACCACCTGTCCACAAAATAAAAATAAGAGTTTAAAATAAAACTCCCAAAAATAAATAAAATATATATTCTATTTAAATAGTGTAAGACTGATTATAACACAAGCAGTACATAAATATCAAACTGTAAAAAAATAAAGAGGTCAAGAATTATCTTAACCCTTTTATATAAATACTAATTACTAGAATTTTCATTATAGAATATTCTACCTATTAATGCGGCAACTACGAAAACAATCAGAAAAGCAACAACCTCCATTCTATGAGAAAAGCATGCTGCTATTATCATAAAAACGCATCCTGCAATAGATATTACTGGAGCTACAAATCTTTTAAATACACCTAAGTCAGTTTCCTTTTTCATCATCATAATAAATATAGGAATATACATAGCATAAATAGTAACTATGGGTAACTCGGATGAATCAAACGAGAAAAATCCAAACCACGGTTTAGTTAAATTAGCACCATAAAAATATAATAACCAAAGAGCACATAATAAAAGTCCAAATATAGATGAATTAGTCGGCATATTTGTGACCTTATCAATTTGTTTAAATATATCAGGTCTAGGTCCAAGATTCCTTGCTGCCAGTGAATAGATACCACGACTACACCCAAGCATTAATCCATTCAAAGTTCCAATACATGAAATAACAACAAATACAAATAGAATTGTACCTCCTGCCGCCGAGAATATATTCTGAAATGCTAACTTGGCTCCTGATTCTCCACCAGCCATCATGACTTTATTTGTTACTGCTCCAGCTAGTCCCACATAATACAAAATATAAATTATCATAATCATAAACGTTCCGCTAACAAGTGCTAATGGAAGATTCTTTTTAGCATCCTTTAATTCTGCATTAATACTTGTAGCAATTATCCATCCCTCATACGCAAAGGCTGTTGCAACAACAGCTGTAAATAGTGCATTTGACGTATCAACTTGCTTTACCACCGTTGTAAAATTATATCCAATCATACCATTCGAAATTCCTACTATTGTTCCGATAACGGCCATTAAGGCAAGTGGAATAAGTTTTATGATGGTTGTACTAACTTGAAATTTACCTGCTAGTATTGGCGAAAGTGAGTTTATCGCAAAACTTCCTATCAAATATACGCCTGCAATTGTCATACACTCTCCACCTGTGATTGAAAATCCAAGCAATACACAGGTATACCTGGCTGAAACCCATGCTAGTACAGAAGTCATTGTTGGATAATAAATAAGTGCCATGAACCAACCTACATAATATGCATACTTTTTACCCATAGTAGCTTGTGCATAATCTACTACACCATTTACATATTGGTATCTAGTTGCCATAACTGCGAATGTATATGCACATGAAATCATAATAATACCGCCTATAATCCATGCTAATATTCCAAGTGTAAGATTGCCTCCTGTTGCATTTAAAACCTTTTCTGCCTTAAAAAAAACGCCACTGCCTATAACAATTCCAATAACCATAGCTGTAGCAGTAATTAACCCATATTTTCTTTCTAATTTTGTTTCCATTTTACCTCTTCCCCCTCTCTGCTTTAATGAAATTATAAAATAATACCATTTTAATTGCATATCTATCAATAACATGCATGTTAATATATTAAGTTTCATTGTACCACAGAAATTAATTTTTACCAATACATCATTTTAAGATTATGTTTTCAACATTTACCATAAAAAAATGGATTCATGTAAAATTACTATTTAGCAACTTTACATGAATCTAAATTAAGTGGTATCCTCAAAACTACCTTTGCACCACCAGTTTCTTTAGAATTTGATAATTCTATAACTCCACCATGCAACTTTATAAATGAATTTGTAATAGAAAGACCCATACCATAGTGATCTTTCGAATTTCTACTCTTATCCCCTCTATAAAATTGTTCTGTTGCAGACTCAATATCTTCATCTGAAAATCCAATTCCACTGTCTTTAATTACAAATTCCAGGGATTTACCATGCCTACAAATTTTAAAAATCAGTCTACCACAGTTTGGTGAATAATCAATTGCATTTGAAATAACATTCATAATACTTCTATATAAAAGTTCCTCATCAGCATAGAATAAACCTGGTACATTCTCAACTTTATTTATCAGCCTAAGCTTTTTTTCAGCAGCCAAAGCCTCTTCCTTATCTATAATTTTTCTAAAAAATACTTCGCTTTTTATCTCATTAGGTTTAAATATAAACATACTCTCCGATTTTGTCATACCTATAAGAAGTTTCAAGTATTTCTGAATCTCATCTACATTTTTCAATATATAATCATCATATCGTATGCTATCTACTTTACTTATGCTTTCTCTACTCAATTCTGCATTTCCCTTTATTACAGTAAGTGGCGTCTTTATGTCGTGGGCCAGTGCAGAAATTTGATTTTTTTTAAATTCTTCCATGTTCCACTGCTTCTCAAGAGAATTTTTAAGTTCACATTTCATATCATTAAGAGAATTAATAACCTCCTCGATCTCACGTATATTGGAATGTTTAGATGTGAATTCAAGATTTTTGTCCCTTACTTTATTAGATATCTCCATTAAAATTTTCATTTCTTTTGAAATATATTTCGCAAATACAGCTGATAATAATAATATTTCTCCTATCAGAAGCACTATAAGCAAAATTACTGCAATTAATTCGATATTTGGAAAACAATTTTGTAAAAATGATGTACGAAACCTTGGCTTTAAAGAATATCTGACAATACAAATATCATTTTTTCTATAAAATACTTTATAGTAATTATCATAAAGTACATTATCTTGATTATTTTTTATAACATTCCAGGCTTCCTTTGACTGTTCAACTGTAAAATTCCCATATAATATTTTTCCCTTTTTACTATATACCCCATAGCCACAGCCATCAGGTATTATATTTTGATTTACCTTATCTGCATTTACAATCATGCTGCGATTTTCTTCAAGTTTTTGCTCCAAATAATTGGCAGGTAATATAACCTTACTCTGAATCATCGTCTCAAATAAAAAAGCATATACTACTACAGTTAAAATAGTCACAAAACCAAAACACAGAATATACCTGGTAAATACACCCTTTAAACTTTTACTACCTTTTAAAACCACCTGTATCCAATCCCCCAGACTGTTTCAATTGGAGAGCAATTTACTTCTGCAAATTTTGCCCTTATATTTTTTATATGCTCAACAATAACTGAACTATCACTTTCTCCATCAAATCCAAATATAGTTTCATAGATCTTTTCCTTCGAAAATACCTGTCCATGGTTTAAAGCAAGAAATTCACTAATTTCATACTCACTTTTCGTAAGAAGGACCTGCTCATCTCTTACAAATACCTGTTTTGCAGAAATTCTAAATTTCACTCCGGATACAATAAAACTATTGTGTTTTTCCCTGTGTTCACGCCTAAGATGTGCCGCTACTCTAGATCGCAATTCATTTATACCAAAAGGCTTTGTAATATAATCATCTCCACCCATACTAAGTCCCTTTACGATATCTTCTTCCATAGATTTTGCCGTCAAAAACAAAATAGGACAGTCTACAAGTTCACGAAGTCTTTTGCAAAGAGTAAAACCATCTACATCCGGCATCATCACATCAAGTAGTATTAAATCATAATCAACACATCTTTCAATTGGAAAATGTGAGAAATCACTAACAGCTGTTACTCTATACCCTTCCTTCGAAAGTGCCACTTTTATAATTTGAAGTATATCTTCTTCATCATCAACTGCAAGTATATCTGCCATATAATATCACTTCCTTCTAATTTTCACTTCTCCCCTCAAAATACTTATACCATAATAAACTAATTAAGAATAGTACTGTAGTTGCAATAACACAAATATATATTGCTGTGCTAAACTCATTCACATATAATTTCTGAAATTTACCCGATATTATATTAGTATTATTTAATATAATATAATCCTGAATAATTCTTCCTCCAAAGCTGCACGGAAGCCATCTACCAACCAAATCTCCAAGGCCAGTAACCATAAGTGCTGCAACTAAGCTCTCTGCTATTCCAAGTCCTATGGACGCCCCTGCTCCAAAACGAAAACTACACAATATATGTAATATATATAAAAATATCTGGCTAAATAATAAAATCAAAATTATCTTTCCATAAAAATAGGCACCAAATACACTTTTATGAGACAGAATACTTAATCCCAATCCAAAAATACCGACAGCAATAACAACAGAAAAAAATGCCATTAAAAGCATCATGCATATCTTGCTTAAGAAACCTAAAAGCTTGTGTTTTAACATCAAAAGTTCCTGAAAATTTCCAGCATCAACTTCCTGTTCTACAACCATGCCGCATACTATACCAATTATTAGTGGAAATCCTATTGATAAAACCTGTGTATATAAAACTAATTTAGAAACATTATTTACTGTTGCAGTTGAAGATGCATAATATGCCACAAATAATAATGAAATCAATATTGGAACAATAATGTGTATCCATGCTATTGCAGTATGACGTACTTTATAAAAATCAGATCTTATTAATCTAATGAATGTGAACATATTACCTTGCCTCCTGATTTTCATACCACTTTGCAGTAAAAAATGAAAACATGACAAATAAAACAGCTGTAATTATAATACCAGGTAATATAACACTGTACGACAATAATTCCGGTCTAAAGGTCTGACTTTCTTGAACAGCCCTAAGTCCATTTGGCAAAACTTTTATAATTGGGATCATAAGTCTTGAAGGAACTGCGTATGGTACCATCCATAGTGTATTATAGATGGCAAGCAGTACTCCTAAAATTAAATATCCGACAAGATTAATTAATACTGTGGAAAACATTCTTATCTTGCTTCCTAAAAACATACACAATGGCACCTGCCATAAAAATGTTATTATTAAAACTATACTTGCAAACACTGCATTTATTATTGAAATCGCTCCAAGTTTACCTATTCCTAAAATATTTCCTATGAATATACAACCAAATAAATGAATCATAACTGCAAATGTAGTCATGCATACACATACAAGTATTTTTGCTACCCAAACCTTTCTTAAATTTACTGGAAGGGAAAGCACCGCCATATTTTTCATCTTTTTATCTTTAGCAGCAACTGATGTACATAATATAGATATCATTCCCGGAAGAAGCATTACATACCACCAATTATAACTGTCAATTTCAAAATATTGTGATGTTAACATAAATGAAAGAAACATAGAAAAAAGTGGTGCAATAAAAACAAGTTTACCTATAAAAGTGTGCTTAACCTTCAAATATTCTGATTTAAAATAAGTTCCCAATATTATTCCTCCTCTCTTCTATATTTTTTTGCAACTTGTGTAAACAGTTTCTCAAGGTCTTCTCCTTTTTTCATGTTTCCTTGATATACCATAATACCATCTGAAATAATTCCGATTTCATCTACTATCTGTTCAACTTCACTTAATATATGACTTGACAGTATAACAGTAATTCCTTGTTTTGGAAAGGATTTAATTAGTTCACGGAGTTTTTGTATACCAAAAGGATCTAATCCATTAGTAGGTTCATCTAGTATTAAAAGCTTTGGATTATTTAAAAGAGCAATTGCAATACCAAGTCTTTGCTTCATTCCCATCGAGAACTGATATGCTCTCTTTTTACCAGTGTTTTTTAAATCAACCATTTCAAGTACTTCGTCAATCCTTTTATCAGGCAAACCCAAAACTATTGTGCGTACCTTCAAATTTTCCCTTGCAGTAAGGTTTCCATAAAGTGGTGCCTCCTCAATTAAAGCTCCAACATTTTTCAAATCATTTCTGCTCCAATTATGCCCTTCAAAGAAAATTTCTCCACTGCTCTTTAAAAGCATTCCAGTTATTATCTTTAATGTTGTAGATTTTCCAGCTCCATTAGGTCCTAACAGTCCATAAATAGAATTTTTTCTAACCTTAAGTGATATATTATTAACCACCATTTGTCCTTTAAATTTTTTACAAAGATCCTTAGTCTCTAAAATCAAACAATCCATTATAGTCACTCTCCTTATCTGACTATATAATAGTTTATAATTATAAAGTTTTTATAAGGAAAAAAGATAAAGTTTTTAGCTTCATCTTTTACAAAGTCTATATAATAAGATTTAAACCCCTAAGTACGAAAATAAAAATAATTGCACTAATTTATACTAGTACAATTATCTTATAATCTATTTTTTACTCGTAAAATACACTTTTTTATAAAATTATAAATATCCAATAGTTCGTAATATTTTTAAACCTATGAATCTGCACATTCCTTACAAATACCATAATAAACAATACTCTCACTATCAATTTTAAAATCATACTTATTTTCAATAAGCTCTCTTCCCGCATTTAGCTTTTCTAAAATTTCACTATCATAAGCTCCAATTATTCTTCCACATTTTTTACAAACCATGTGAGGATGATCTAACTTTTTATCCGGAATTGTCAATTCATATCTTGCATAAATTTCACCAGTTTCAATTTTCTTCAGTACACCAATTTTTTCAAACGCAATTATAGATCTATATACTGTAGAAATACCAATTTCATTGCAATAAGCTTTTGAAAAATTATAAACTTCTTCAACATTCATATGTTTATAATTTTTTTCAAAAAAAGCATTTAATACTGCATTTCTTTGATTTGTAAGTTTAAGACCATTCTCTTGAATTATGAATTTTATTTTTTCCTGAATTTCTTTTGGTATCATATTAAAACTTCCTTTAAAAAACTTAAACCTATGCTAAAAGTTATCCTCAATTCCATGATGGTATCCATGAAATCTATGGCACTCATGATAGCCATGATAACCATGGAATCCGAATTGTAAATCGCCAATATCATATGAATTAAAAGTGTGAGATAATTTTTCAATAATCGCAAGCATATTTTTTATTTCTTCTTCAGAAAGATTTTCAAATAAAAGATCAGCTAATTTTTGAATATCGTCTTTTGATTTTACTTCAATTTCTTTTCCTTTATCCGTAATATAAATATGCATGACTCTCTGATCTTTCTCATCTTGTTTACGCTTAATAAGTTCAAATTGTTCCATCTTTCCTACCATTGCAGTCAGTGATGAAGGTCTTACATCTAAAATTTCAGCAAGCTCACGCTGTGTAATACCATCATTTTCAGCAACCACAGTGAGCAATCTTGATTGTGCTCCTCTATAATGATTTCCTTCATGCATAGCTTTATACGCAAAACGATGCATTTGTCTAGCTAAACGCTGTAATTCAATATATAATTTCATTAATTCTTCACTTTCCATTAAAACACCCCTAATTTTATTTAGTTATCTAACTAACTTGTTTCAATAGTACTATTAAATATATCCTTTGTCAATAATAAGTTTAGTTTCCTAACTAAATATCATATATTCTTATTATATAAAATCTTTATACTAAGATAAATAAATTAATTTCTTGAAAACGTTATATTGACGTGCGTAATTCTATATTTTGACTAATTTACTATGTATTGTCCTCTTGAAATGATATTTTGAATATGTTATCATAATCTCATTAAAGGATAGTTATATTTGAAATAAATAATCATCCTTTATATAAAGTATTTAATTTCTAGAATATTCGCCAAGCTTTTATTTTGAACCTACATTTAAATTTCGGGAGTTCAATATTTAGATAAGGATATGTACCCTTTTGTGAATCCTTTTAAGGTATTTAGGGCGATAGAAGTATCTGTGAGGACACCCACCTGTCGAGAGATAGGTGTTAAAATTAAAGCACCGATATTCTGGATGCGAATAGCAAATTCAAAGCCAATGTAAACCTTAGCATTGGCTTTTTGCTATTCACGTGATGTTTCATTCATTCTGCTAATTACCAGCTTATTTATAAATTCGAGGTTTCCCTCAACAAAGCTAACTATTACAGGATCAAACATTATACATTTGCTAGAAATAATCTCCTTCATACAATCATCAAACTTCATAGCTTTTCTATATGGTCTATCAGACATCATAGCATCAATAGAATCACAGACTGCTATTATTCTTGATCCAAGTGGTATATTTGTCCCATATAGACCATCAGGATATCCATTTCCATCCCAGCTTTCATGATGATGCAATACTATTTTACTTATAGTATTAAGCTTACTTGATTTACTCAAAATATTATATCCTATTATAGAATGCATTTTAACATATTCCCATTCATGAGGTAGAAGTCTTCTCTTTTTATTCAATATAACATCTGGTACCCCTATTTTACCAATATCATGAACATGTGCTGCAACATGAATTTCATTAAGTTTTCTACCCCTGATTTCCAATCTTTTAGCTAACTCATACGTCATAAAGGCAACTCTTTTCGAATGGCCACTTGTATAGTAGTCCTTTGCTTCAAGTGCAGTCACCAAACTCTCAATTATATCATGGTAAATATATTTTTCATTAAATTTAAACACAATTTCTCTTAGCATTCATTATCTCCCTGACATTTTCCTGTATACTGCCTTCCATATGTGCCCATGAACGTTTTGAAAATGCAATTCTAACTCCACACTTTCTTGATTGCCTTTTTATCATTTCAGTTAATTCATGCTCAACAAAATCCACTAAAACGAGCACTAAATCAGTTTTATCCGGTATTTTTATTTTCCTTGCCTTAGTTTTTCTGCCACTTATATGTTCTATATCATCAAATCCATTTTCTTTTAACCTTTTCACTATATTACCAAGCCTATCTCCACCAACCAATAAAATACTCATATTTTTATCCCCCCATTTCCAATATTCATATTAAATCTTGTATAAAAATCATCTTTTATTGCATTCTCCACATACAGAAGATAAAATAAGACTACTGCTTTCAATCTGAATATTATATTTTTTATTTATCAAGGATACTAATTTTTTTAGATTATCTAAAACTTCTTCTTCGTTCACATCAATTAGTTCATTACAGAGTTTACACTCAATATGAACATGCACTCTATTATCATCTGTTTTTTCAAGTTCATAATAATTTATATTATTTATATTTATTCTTCTCAGTATACCAACTTCCTCAAATAATTTTAGATTTCTATAAACAGTGCATAGTCCTACTTTATAACATTTTAATTTTCCATATATCTCATCAATATTCATGTGCTTTTTAGAATTGTAAATAATAGAAATAATTTTATACCTCGGAGCGGTAAGTTTATATCCTTTACTATTTAATTTATTTTTAATACTTTTAATGTCATTTATATTATTCATCATATCAAACCTTTTATTTAATATTAATTTAGATACTAGTTTGTCAATTTGTACGACTAGTATCTAAATTATATTTTTTTAATATTCAGATACTCACTGCTTGCAAGCACAACTTCTTCACAATTATTTTCAAATCAGTTTCTTTTTCAAGGAGCTTTAATGTTGCACTCTTAGAACTATCATATTTTTCAAAAGTTTCTAAAGCTACTTTTCTGTCATGGTAAACCTTCCAGTATCCACAGCAAATGCATCCATTTCCATTATAATTTATAAAATCCACTACATCTTTAACAGGAATGCCTAAAAATATACCTATTTCATGAGGACAGATGCATTTAAGGTATCTTAATTTAAGTAAACCTAAACATTCATTCAATGACATTGAATTAGAGTATCCAAATCTTTGTAGAAATTTCATATTGTTCGTATCAAATACAGTTCGGGATAATAATTTGCTATTGTAAAACATCAATATCTTTAAATCAGATTCTGATTTAATTTCATAAACACTTAAATTTATTTCTCTTAAATATTTTTCACCATATTTGCTCCATAAATCATACATAGATTTATATTTATTAGAGATAGTAATTATAGTTGATGGCTTATAACCTGATATTGTAGGAGATATAGCGTAAGTAATAAGGTTAACCATATATCTTTTATCCTCTTCAGTTTTAATAAAATCTAATATATTATCTCTCATATATATCTCTTTAAGATATTAAACTATCCTAATAACTTCTTTCCAAATTCTTTGCACTCTTCTTCAGAATCACCCTCTGGAGCACCATTTACAATTAATCCGTCATTCAATACCTCTGCACCATAATCATCATGCATTTTTTCAGTCCAATCTTCCATCCATTTTCCTGATCCCCAACCATATGATCCAAATAATGCAACCTTTTTTCCTTTGAAAGTTTCTGCTGCAGAGTCAATAAATGGCTGCATTTCTGATTCCTCTACTACTTCATCTCCCATAGCTGGAGAACCTAATATCACAATATCTGCCTCTGTAATATCATTATTTGATGCTTCTGAAACATTTAACAATTTAACTTCAGCACCATCTTCTTTTGCACCTTCTGATATTAATGAAGCCATAGCCTCAGTGTTTCCTGTTCCTGACCAATAAATTATATTTACTTTTTTCAAAACAAACACCTCCAAATATTGATAATGAGTTTCATTCTCAATAATTATATTATACGTATCTAATTAATTTGTCAATACCAAAAATTATAAATTTATCCGATACTCTAATCAATTTCCTTTTCTACAGTATTAAGTATTTGTAAATTCAAAGTTTATATTCAACTTATGGTTATTGAACCAAAAGTTAATTTACTGGAATATAATTTAAATTATAAACTAGAAACTCTTATAGGATTTACAAGTAAACTTAACTTATGCGCATAAAAACCCCAGAGAAACGACAAACGTCATAATCTCTGAGGCAATACTTCATAATATAGGGTTTGTAATTCCAAGCTTACGCATAAGTTAAGCTCTCATTTATAAATCCTATATAATTTTCATGATATTTGCTACACACTTAACAATAAAAATATGTTTAGCATAGTTATAATAATTGCAATACCTACTAATATAAATTTAGAAAATGTACCATTTGAATATTTACCCATAACCCTTTTAGATGAAGTTAAATATATTTGAAGAAATACTGTAATAGGAAGCTGCATACTTAAAAACATTTGTGAATAAATTAAACCTTTAAATGGATCTGATATAAAAAATATAATCAGAAACGCAAAAATAAGTGATAATCCAACTCCTATCTTAGTATGTGAATCATTTATATCATATGGTTCATTATATATACCTGCAAATATACTTCCAGAAGCCATACCTGCAGTTATCGTAGATGATATACCAGAAAACAACAGTGCAACTGCAAATATCACTGCAGCGCCTTCACCAAGCAAGGGCCGAAGCATTTGACCCGCTTGGCTTAGATCAGTTACATCTATGTTATTATTAAAAAAAGTATTTGCCGCAATTAGAATCATGGAACTATTTATTAAAAAGCCGATTCCCATAGAAAGTAATGTATCTGTAAATTCATATTTAAGCTGTTTTTCAATTATATGTTCATCTTTAAGATTCCACTGCCTGCTTTGTATTATTTCAGAATGAAGAAATAGGTTATGTGGCATCACAACTGCACCAATTACACTCATAATTATAGGCATAGAACCTTTTGGAAAACTTGGCATAACCCAATTTTTAATAGCCATTCCCCAATCAACATTGACAAGTGCAAGTTCAATTATAAAAGATATTCCTATAATAGAAACAAATCCGATTATCCACTTTTCAAGTTTTTTATAGGAATTGGTAAAAAGCATCCACATAATCATTATAAGAATTATCAAGCTTCCAAATTTTATTGGTATTTTAAATAGCATATTCAGTGCTATTGCCGCACCAAGTATTTCCGCCATTGCTGTTGATATAGCTGCCATCATTGCAGTTATCAATACAATTTTACTAAGATACGGTTTAATATAGACAGTTGCTGCCTCAGAAAGACAATATCCAGTCACTATACCTAAATGCGCAGCATTATGCTGCAAAATAATAAGCATTATTGTGGATAATGTTATTGTAAATAAAAGTGCATATCCATAAGTTGAACCAGCTTCAAGATTAGATGCCCAATTACCTGGATCAATAAATCCAACTGTAACTATCAAACCCGGGCCTATGTATTTAATAAAATCAACTGCCATAAAACGTGGTTTGTGTTTTTCAACAGATAACAGTCTTCTTACCATTTTTATCATTTTATATCACCTTACTATTAGAACTAATATTTAACATTATATAATATTTTAATCTAAAAGAGCAATATAGATCAAATCTAAACTGACACAAACTTTTCCACGGATTTTATTTACATTGTTTTTCTTATATGCTATAATGATATTGAAAATCATTATCAACGTTATATATTATTTTCTTTAAATAGGCATTATTATAAAATACCATTGAGAATGATTTTCAATATTATTTAAATTATCTACATAATTTATAACACTACATTTTATATGTCCTTATGTAGTAATACTTACAATTAAAAATATATGTAAATTTTAAAAGGAGGAATTTATTATGCCACTTACAATGCTCAGAATTGGAGAACCAAATAACATAAAAAATATTGTAGGAAACGACAGTGCAAAATGCCATCTTGAACATCTCGGTTTTGTTACAGGTGAAACTGTTACTGTAGTCGCCGAACTTGCGGGAAATCTAATTGTTAATGTAAAAGATGCCCGTATTGCTTTAAGCAAATCAATGGCAAATAGAATTATGGTATAACATTCCACCTAAGAAAGGAGATAGATTTATATGAAAACACTTAAAAATGTCAAATGCGGTGATACAGTTACTGTAATTAAACTTCATGGCCATGGTGCCATAAAAAGAAGATTTATGGATATGGGTATCACTAAAGGTACTGATGTATACGTAAGAAAGGTAGCCCCTCTTGGAGATCCTGTTGAAATTACAGTAAGAGGTTATGAACTCAGCCTGCGTAAAGAAGATGCATTAATGATTGAAGTCAGCTAACTTCATTTAAACTAATTTATTTTAAGATTTAAGGCTTAATGCCAATAGGAGGAATATAAATGTCAATTAAAATTGCTCTTGCCGGTAATCCAAATTGCGGTAAGACGACTATGTTTAATGGCCTGACAGGCAGCTCCCAATATGTCGGGAATTGGCCTGGTGTCACTGTAGAAAAAAAAGAGGGTAAACTCAAATGGAATAAAGATATTATAATTCAGGATTTACCCGGTATTTATTCTCTTTCACCATACACATTAGAAGAAGTTGTTTCAAGAAACTATTTAATTAATCAAAAACCAGATGTAATCATTGATATCATCGATGCTACAAATATTGAAAGGAACTTGTATCTTACTACACAGCTTACTGAAATAGGTGTTCCCGTAGTAATAGCTTTAAACATGATAGATGTAATTAGAAAAAATGGCGATACTATAAACACTAAAAAGCTTGAAGAAGAACTCGGATGCGAGATTGTTGAAACTTCGGCATTAAAGGGCATTGGTTCAAAAGATGTAGTTGATGGTGCAATAAAGTTAGCAAAGGAAAAGACTTTAGCCTCACATAAGAATATTTTTTCAGAGGATATTGAAAATGCACTAGCAAAAATTCAAACTGTAATTCATGGTAAAACAGATGAAATAAATGCTAGATGGTTTTCCATAAAATTATTTGAGCGTGATGAAAAAATAGAAGACCAGATATCTCTTTTACAAAGCGATAAAGATCAGATTGATAGTATAATTTCTGTATGTGAAAAGAAATTCGATGATGATAGTGAAAGTTTGATCACAAATGAACGTTATAATTATATATCAGGACTTATAAAAAAATCTGTACGTAAAAAAAATACATCAGGACTTTCAGCATCCGATAAAATAGATAGAATTATTACTAATAAGTGGCTTGGATTGCCAATTTTCGCTTTAATAATGTTTCTAGTGTATTACTTATCAATTTCAACTATTGGAACTGCAGGTACAGATTGGATAAATGATAATTTGTTTGGCGACTTTGTACCTAACAATGTACAGTGGTTCTTAAATACAATAGGTACTGCTGACTGGTTAAATTCTTTTATAATAGATGGTCTCATAGCTGGTATAGGTGCTGTAATTGGTTTCCTTCCTCAGATGATGGTATTATTCTTATGTCTTGGAATCTTAGAGGACTGCGGATACATGGCACGTATAGCTTTTATCATGGATAGAATTTTTAGAAAGTTTGGATTATCCGGGAAATCATTTATTCCAATACTTATAGGGACTGGATGCGGTGTTCCTGGAATCATGGCAACACGTACAATAGAAAACGATCATGATAGAAAAATGACAGTTATTGTTACAACATTTATACCATGTAGTGCTAAACTCCCTATTATAGCTTTGATTGCCGGTGCTTTATTCCCTGGATCAATATGGGTTGCACCTTCAGCTTACTTCATTGGAATAGCTGCAATTATTATATCAGGTATTATTCTTAAAAAGACTAAATTATTTTCTGGAGACCCTGCTCCATTTGTAATGGAGCTTCCTGCCTATCACATTCCTGGCACAAAAGGTGTTTTACTCCATGTTTGGGAACGTTCAAAGGCATTTATCAAAAAAGCAGGAACTGTTATTTTGCTTGCAACTACTCTAGTTTGGTTCCTAAGCTCTTTCACCTGGAATCTTAGTATGGTAGATCTAGAAAAATCAATGCTTGCAGACATTGGAAATGTAATTGCACCTATATTTGCACCTCTTGGCTGGGGACACTGGAAAGATGCAGTTGCAACTGTAACTGGATTAATCGCAAAAGAAAATGTAGTTGGAACCTTCGGTATACTCTATGGAGCAGCAAGTGTTTCCGAAAATGGTGCAGAAATATGGAGTCAGCTCCATGCAGCCTTCACACCTCTTTCAGCATATACATTCTTAATATTTAATTTACTCTGTGCTCCTTGCTTTGCAGCAATAGGAGCAGCTCGTACAGAACTTGGTTCAAAAAAATGGTTGGCATTCTCTGTAGGATATCAAACAATATTTGCATATATAGTATCACTCATAGTATATCAGTTTGGTTCCGTTTTCTCGGGTGGAAGTTTTGGCATAGGGACCGTTGTTGCCATAATATTGCTTGCAGGTCTATTGTACATGTTGTTTAGAAAACCTAAAGAGAACGCAGTCGAGATTGATGAACCCATAAATCAAAGGGAGGTAATATAAACAATGTCAACTTTTATAGTTTGTGTAGTTATATTTGGTTTGATTGGATTTTCTGGATACAAAACTTATAAATCTCATAAAAATGGTGGCAGTTGCTGCGGCTGCTCTGGCTGTTCCGCTTGTAAGAAACACTAAACTTAATTTTAATATTTCTCTCCTAATAAACAAGAGGTATTCCTTTAAACTGGAATACCTCTATTATTAATTTAAATTACTAAACTTCACCTTTTGTTCTTTTCTCATACGAACTATATATTAATAATGCAATTATACTAAATAGTACAGGTCCTACAATCATCCAAATTGTATCCTTTAAATCACCACGAACTGCTGGCTCTATTATGGTGAAGAAATTAGCAAAACCTATTATAAATGTAACTATTGCAGTTACAATGACAACCCAAGAATGATTTTTATAAACCTCAAATGGTTTATTTATACTAGTCTTCTTTTTAAAATATATAAATGATATTGATAAAAACATGTATGGAAGTGTCATCGCAACGTTTGTCATATTTACGAGTATAGCAAAGAATTTGGCTGCTGCATCTCCTCCGAAAGATACTAAAGCTATAAATCCTACTACAAATGCACATTGAACCCACATAGCATTTTTAGGCATGCCATCTTTAAGTTCAGCCATTTTTCCCGGCCATAATTTCTTCGGAGTACCTTCTATCAATTGTTTTAATGGTGAATAACTCAAAGTAAAGAATGCTCCTGTCAATGCTAAAAACATAGACAAGCCTGTGTACCTTGATACCCATGCTCCTATTGTAAGTGAAGTTGCCTCACTTAATCCAAATCCTTGTCCAATCTGATATCCAAGATTCTGCATGGTTATATATCCAATATTGGCTAAGTTAACATTTTTTGCTGACAATACATCATTCCAATTGGTAAATATACCACATAAGAATATACCTACACAATATCCTACGGTGATTATTATAGCAGCTATTGTAACTCCCTTCGGAAAAGTAACCTCTGCATTTTCAGTTTGATCTACCAATCCTCCAACAGCTTCTATTCCACCATATGCAAATAAAGCATATACTAGAAATGACAATATACTTATAGAACTTTGATAATTTGGATTAGGTGATTGTACAAAAGTTGCTGCTGAAACTACAGGTTGTGCCAAATGTCCTCCATTGGCTATTAAAACAACTATTGCTCCAATAAGCAGAACAACATTAAGTAAGGCTACAGCTGTTCCTCCTACAGATGTTATTTTAGTTATTTTTTGTAATCCTTTTGATCCTACTATAGTTACTATTAAAATCCAACATATGCCAAGTATACCCAGTACCTGTGTAGAATTTAATCCTAGAAATGCCCATGTGGATGTTCTGTCACTTCCAAATATTGCATTTGATAATGGCACCCATATTGTTGATGATATATTAACCATCCAAATTACATATGAAGCATACCACATAAAGGTACCTATAAAAGCATATTTAGGTCCAACAGAATTTTCCATCCATGAATATATTCCACCTTTTTCATCTTTAAAGGCAGCTCCATACTCAGACATCATAAATGCATATGGAATAAAAAATGCTGCTGCAGATAAAATATACCAGGGTATTGCTCCATACCCCATTAAATAGAATGCTCTAGGTATATTGTTAAAACCAAATACCGATGTAAAAATCATTAATATAAGTGCTACGAGCGTCATCTTTTTTTGTTCACTTGCTCCCATGTTATTCCTCCTTACTTTATATTATATTTTTTCATATAACTCAACTATTTTTAATACTACTTCTACTGCTTTCTCCATGGAACAAACTGGTATATATTCAAATTTTCCATGAAAATTATGTCCGCCAGTAAATATATTAGGTGTAGGAAGTCCTTTAAAGGATAGGCTTGCTCCATCTGTTCCACCTCTTATAGGCTCAGTTTTAGGAACTACGCCAACCAATTCCATTGCATGATAGGCTGTATCTACTATATATTTCTTAGGTTCAACCTGTTCCTTCATATTTTTGTATTGATCTTTAACTTCAATTAAAACTGTATCATCGCCATATTTTTTGTTTAATTTATTTGAAACCTCAACGATAAAATTCTTTCTATCATTGAATTTATCTTTATCAAAATCTCTTATTATATAATCAAGATTTGTCTCTTCTACACCACCATTTATTGTAACTAAATGATAGAATCCTTCATACCCCTCAGTGGTTGCAGGTGTTTCATTTTCTGGCAGCATGCTCATAAATTCTCCTGCAATAAGCACTGAATTTATCATTACTCCCTTTGCACTTCCAGGATGAACACTTCTTCCTTTAATTGTTACTTTTGCAGATGCTGCATTGAAATTCTCATATTGCAATTCTCCTATTACGCCACCATCTAGTGTATAGGCTAAATCGGCACCAAATCTTTTAACATCAAAATAATCTGACCCTCTGCCAATTTCTTCATCAGGTGTAAAGGCTGCCTTGACATCTCCATGTTTAATTTCTGGATGCTCTATTAAAGTTTCTAATGCAGTCATAATCTCTGCTATTCCAGCTTTATCATCAGCACCCAAAAGTGTAGTTCCGTCTGCAGTTATAAGCGTTTTTCCTATATAATTTTTCAATTCAGGGAAATCCCTGGGTGAAAGTACTACTCTTTTTTCGGCATTTAAAACTATGTCCTTGCCATCATAATTTTCAACAAACTGTGGATTTACATTTGTGCCTGAAATTTCTGGACTAGTATCCATATGTGAAATAAATCCAACAGAAGGAACCTTTTTATCAGTATTTGATGATAACGATGCCATGACATAACCATTTTCATCCATGAAAGCTTCGTCCATTCCCATATTTTTTAATTCTTCTACCAGCTCTTTTCCCAAAACAAATTGACCTTTTGTTGTAGGAATCGTATTTGATTCCTCATTTGATCTTGTATCAAATTTTACATATTTAATAAACTTATCTTGAACCTTGGACATTTTTGAACCTCCTCTATGATTTTTCTGAAAATTTCTACTAATCAATTATTTATATGTTTTATATTATCATTTTAAGAGAATACTTTTAATCATCTTAAAGTACTATTTTTGAGTATGAATTTATTAAAATTTCTTTTAATACTTTAGTACTACTACATATAAAAAATACTGTATTAAAATTTTAATACAGTATTTTTATTACGTTTTATATAATACCCATATCCCTTGCCTTTGATACTGCCCGAATCCTATTTTTTACACCAAGTTTAGTAAATATATTTAATATATGACTTTTAGCAGTACTTTCCGTAATAAATAAATTCTTGGCTATTTCAGAATTTTTTGCTCCTTTTTCTATAAGAAGCAAAACCTCTTTCTCCCTTTTACTTAGTATCTTACAATCCTCATCCGTAGAATAAAGATTTAATATTGTGTTTAAATACTTTTCCATACCATAATAATCTTTATTAAACATCATTGACTGTATTGTTTTAATCAATACTTTAATTGATTTTTGATCATGAAGAAAGAAAAATCTCACAAATGAATCATTATAACCAAGAATCAATGCCATTCTAAAATCTTTTGTAGCATTCTCATATTGATTCTTTTTTGAAAATATCTCAGCTCTAAAGATATATGCCATTATACTTAAGTATTTACTATCTCTTTCTGTCATAGATGCCAGAATTACGTTTAATACCATAAGAGAATCATCTAGTTTTCCTTTATACATTAAAGCATCAGAAAAAACAATAAATTCTACTTTAATCTTAAAATCTCTATTGACAATATAATCTTCCACCCATTTAGCTTTCCCACATTCAATTAGCCTCTTAACTTTGAGTGCCTTAAAATAATCCCTCAATTTAAGAAAATAATACTTATCCAATAAACTACTATAATCATCCATTACAAAAAACTCATTCAGTTTTTTTAATATTTTGTTTGACTTATTCTTATTATCTTTTAAACTTATCCCTGAATATATATAATACCCAATAAACATCGGATATACATCCCACTCTTCTGCAATTTCCAGGCCTCTCAATACATATTGTTCTGCCTTCTCTAAACAATTTTTCTCATAATAAACAAATGCTAATACCATATAGAAAATCGATATTAATTGACTGCCTTCCATACCGTTTGCAATTGCATCATTCAAAGATAAATTGCATATATTCTCACATTCGTTTAACCTTCCCATGATAAGGTCTGTAAAAATAATTACTCTGTTAACAGTTAATTTTAAAGTAGCCTCATTGTGTTCTCTACTTAAATTAATGGAGTTTTCAAAGAATTTTTTTTCTGATTCAAAATCATTTAAATAAAAATATGTTAAGCCTAATTTTAAATTTAATACTGTATTCCAAAATTCATCATGTTCTAAGTTCTTGAGGCTTTCCTTATAGTATTCTATACTTTTTTCATAATTCGAACTGATAAAATTTTTATCTCCAATTATTATATTTAATATAGCTATACATTCATTTTTATACTTTTCATCTCTATTTTTAATGGATTTATTAACAAGATCTTTATACTTACTGTAATTAGTATCATCATAAAGGTTTATATACATATATACCATGCAGAACCTAGGATTCCCTACAATAACATCCTGCGGAATTCTTTTAAGCCAGTTCAGTACATAAAAATATTCATTGGTAAAGACCTTTTTTAAACATTCACCTTCCACTAAACTTATTGCCTGAGTGTAATTTTTCACATTAATATACTGATTAACTGCTTTATCTATAAAACCATTTTTTTCGTACCAGTAAGCTACCTTACTTCCAAGTTCATTTATCTTTTCTTTATCCTCATTATCGATTTTACTTATTAAAAATTCTTTAAAAAGCTTATCATACCTAAATATCTTTCCACTATAATCTAATTTATTTGTAAATAAATTCTCATCATACATTTTTTCTAAAAGCTTTTGACTATCTTGTTTTGTCGTAATATAATTACACAAATATTCATCTAATTCATCTAAAACACATGTTTTTAAAAGAAATTCCTTAATTTCTTCTGATTGATAATCAAAAACTTCCTCAGAAAAATAATCCTGAATATATCTATTACTGCCATCAAAATCTTTACATAACTCTACTAGTTCATTTTCTGTATTTACAGATAATGCAGCAATCTTAATTCCAGCAGCCCATCCATTCGAGGCATTATTTAATATTTGTGCACATTGTTTTGTCACAGTAAATTCTAAGTTACTTTCTAAAAACTTTTTTGTATCTTCTAGGGAAAATACAAGTTCTTCTCCAAATATTTCTGTAACTTCTCCATCCAATCTTAATTTAGACACATTTATATTTAATCTTTCCCTACTCACAGCTATTATATGAACATTATTAGGTACACTGTAAACAAATTTTTTTATTTGATCAAGTACATTCTCATCCTTTATAACTTGCAAATTATCAAACACAAATATCATGTTTTTATCTAATGACAAAATATTTTCTAATTTCAAATTTGCTAACGAATCAGATTGACCTTGAACAGCTAAAGTAACTGTTTTCCAAAAAATGTCCTGATTATTATCTCTCTCATTTAACGATATCCATATAATATTATCCTCTAAATTTCTTGAGTATATCCATGACATAACAACTGTAGTTTTTCCACTTCCGGCTTTAGCGGATATAATCGTAAATTTTTTATTCAAAGCATTATCCAACTTATTCAAAACTTTTTTTATGCCAACAACTTTGTTCTTCCTTTTAGGAATCATAAATTTATTTTTATAACTATAATCTAACATTTTATTATTCTCCTAAAATACCTTATATTTCTGCAAATAAATCAATTATCTTCAATATTACTTCCACAGACTTTTCCATACAATAGGTCGAAATATACTCATATTTGCTATGAATATTATGTGCTCCTGTAAATATATTTGGTGTTGGCAGTCCCATATATGAGAGTTTAGCTCCATCTGTTCCTCCTCTTAACGGCGTTACATCCGGAAATAAATTAACTTCCTTTATAGCTTCAACAGCAATATCAACAATATATTTTTCAGGTTCTATTTTTTCCTTCATATTTCTGTATTGTTCAGTTATATAAAGTTTTGCTGTACCCCTGCCATATTTTCCATTTACACGCTTTACCAGATCACAAATAAAATTTTTTCTCTTTTCAAAATTATAGTTGTCAAAATCCCTTATCAAATAACTAATTTCTGTCCTTTCTACCTTTCCATTTATCGACGCAGGATGATAAAATCCATCAAGTCCTTCTGTACTCTCTGGAGTTTCATTTTCCGGGAACATACTCATAATCTCCGATGCAATCCTAAGCGAGTTTACCATTTTACCTTTTGCCTCACCAGTTTGAGCATTCCTTCCTTTTATTATTATTTTAGCACTAGCTGCATTAAAGTTTTCATACTTCAAATCCCCAATCGATTCCCCATCTACTGTATAAGCCAAATCAGCATTAAATTTTTCTACATCAAAATATTCTCCGATTTTTCCTATTTCTTCATCCGTAGTAAATGCAACTCTTATTGGTCCATGTTTAATCCTGGGATTTTTTATTAAGTATTCCATTGCAGTAATAATTTCTGCTATACCAGCTTTATCATCCGCACCAAGCAAAGTAGTCCCATCGGTTGTGATTAATGTCTGCCCTATGTAATTCTTCAGCTCTGAAAATTTTTTTGGTGAAAGTATTATATTTTCTGATTCATTTAACAATATATCTTCACCATTATATGCCTCTACAAATTTCGGATTCACATTGGCACCAGAAACTTGAGGATGTGTATCTATATGAGCAATAAAACCCACAACTGGAACATCTTTAGTTATATTTGCCGGCAATGTAGCCATTATGTATCCGTTCTGATCCATACAAACATCCTCCATTCCAATATCCTTTAATTCACGGCAGATTTCTGAGGCCAGTTCAATCTGTCCTTTTGTAGTTGGAATAGTTTTTGAACTTTCATCCGATCTTGTATCATATTTTACATATCTAACAAACCTTTTTACAACATTAGACATAAATAATTTCTCCTAAATATAAAAATAGAATCAGTCTAAATTATTATCAAATATAGGCTAATTCTATTATATCACTATAATTTAGTTTATTTTATTTTAGATAATATGTTATATTGTAATTATAAGATTATGTATAAGCAGAGGTGATTCATACATGTTTGAACAATATACTGATATATTATCAAAATGTGCTATATTTAATAATATCGCAAAACCTAATATAAATATAATGCTTGATTGTATCAAACCTAAAATAAGTAATTTTAAAAAAAACGAATTTATTGCTATGAAAGGTGACAACTTTAAGAGTATCGGTATTGTAATATATGGAAATGTATCTATTGTAAAGGAAAATCTCTCTGGAGACAGGATGCTAATGACAGCACTAAGTCCAGGTGGTATATTTGGAGAGATGGCTGTATTTTCAAAGAAAGCATTGCTCCCAGCTACAGTTGAAGCACACGATAACTGTTCAATACTTTTTCTACCAGGTGACAAAATAATATCACCTTGCTCTAAAACTTGTCAATGGCACAGTCAATTAATAAGTAATATGCTTATGATTATATCGGATAAAGCTTTAAAACTTAATAAACATATTGAGTATCTTAATATAAAGAGCATACGCTCCAAAATAAGTACTTTTCTTACAGATGAATATAAAATTCATAAGAAAGATACATTTAAACTATCACTCAATAGAAATGAACTTGCTAATTTTTTTAATGTGTCTAGACCTTCACTTTCAAGAGAAATGTGCAGCATGAGGGACGAAGGACTTATTGATTTTCACAAATCATCAATTCACATTATAGATATAGAAACATTAAAGGATATGTCAGAATAGCAATATTATCATATAATTATAAATTCTACCCATGCAGCACATTGTTATAATTTAGCAAACAGGTTCATCCTACATCATTTTAATCGAGAAGAGGATACAACTCTTTTTCTTCTCTATTAATCCTGTCCATTAACAACTTAAATACCTGCTCTGTATCTACATTAAACTTTTGCAAATTATCTTTAATCTTACTAGCAGTATTATAGTTTGATTTATACTTTTCATATATAGGACTGAACTTATTCATCTCCTCATAATAATTTTTGCCAAATAAATTCAATTTTGGATTTTCACTTTCCAAAAGATGCGGATAAAGATACTTGTCCTCACTCAATAAATGTATCTTAAGCTTGCCAGAAACAGTATTTATACTTTTTACGATTTCATGGACATTTTTTTCCACAGTGGCTTTATCAACATTGTCCAATATATAATTTGATGATTTAGTAATTTCTACATGCTGTCTTTTAAGATCCTTAATATTCATATCACTCACCCCACCAAAATTTATTATCTATTTACTTTAAAAACTTAATATATTGTTTCCTGACTATTAAATTCTCTAATAGTAATATAATGCTATTAGAGATAAAAGTATGTAACATATATTACTATTCTACCATTTTTAATGTTCTTATAAGAATTCACAATATCTTGGAAGTATAAAGTATGGATAAATTAGCAGAGTATCATATTCTGCTAATTTATCCATATAAATAAGTGCGCTTTAAGGAATTATTTCGTTTGATTTAATGCACTATTTAAATCATCCTGTGCTGTACTTATGGGTTTTATATCAAAAGTTTCAACCAAATACTGAAGTACATTCGGAGATATAAATGCTGGTAATGTCGGTCCCAGATATATTCCCTTTATTCCAAGTGACAAAAGTGCCAGCAAATCAGCTACAGCCTTCTGTTCATACCAGGACAGTATAATTGTAAGAGGCAGAGAATTAACATCTGTATTAAAGGCATCTGCTAAAGCTGTGGCAATTCTGACCGCTGAATAAGCATCATTGCATTGACCAACATCCAATAGTCGTGGTAATCCTGCGACTGTACCAAAATTCATCTTATTAAATCTATATTTACCACAAGCTAGAGTGAGAATTATACAATCTTCCGGAACTAACTTGGCAAATTCTGAATAGTAGTTTCTCCCAGGTCTTGCCCCATCACAGCCTCCTATCAAGAAAAAATGTCTTATCTTTCCTTCCTTAACTGCATTTACTATATCCCCGGCATGCGACAATGCTGCATCATGTCCAAAACCTACCAGTATTTCTTTCTCCTCCTGATCCTCTTTAAAACCTCCCAATTCCAGTGCTTTATTTATTATCTCACTAAAATCCTTAATTCCATCCTCTAAGACATCAATATGTTTTACTCCATCCCAGCCAACGACATTAGTTGAAAATATTCTATCTTTATATGTTTCTCTCGGTCTCATCATACAATTTGTTGTCATTAAAATGCATCCAGGTATTCCATCAAACTCTTTTTGTTGATTCTGCCATGCAGATCCAAAATTTCCAACCAAATGCTTATACTTTTTTAATCCTGGATATCCGTGTGATGGAAGCATTTCTCCGTGAGTATAGATATTAATTCCTTTATCCTCTGTCTGCTTTAAAAGCATTTCCAAATCCTTTAAATCATGTCCAGACACTATAATAAATGGGCCTTTTTTTATATTTACATTTACCTTGTGAGGTGAGGGATTTTCATAAGTATCAGTATTGGCTTTATCCAAAGTCTGCATTACCTGCACAGCCATATCTCCTACTCTCATAGTCATACGAATCATATCTTCAAGAGTCAAATTATCATTTGTAGTAGACTCAAGTCCTAAAAAATAAATATTGTCTACCTGCTCATTATCATAACCAAGAAATCTTGCCTGATGACCATAAGCACTTATACCTTTTAATCCATACAATATAGTTGATCTCAGCGAGCGAATGTCAGCATCAATACTCTGATCATACATAATACCGGCCTTTACTGAATCCTTTAACATAGCTTCTTTGCTGTCACTTAAATTATATGTAGCTGCATCTGCATAATCCCCTTTAGGTGCCTGTTTTCTTATAACTTCTTTTATTTTCTGAGATTCTTTTAATAATTTCATATGAACCTCAGCATCAAAATTTACATTTGTCAGTGTCGTAAATAAACTATTTTCCACAAATTTCACTATCTCTTTATCGATAGTTTTCCCATTTTCAATAAGTGGTTTAGCATAGCACGATATTCCCTTTAGTTGATATATAAGTAAATCCTGTAGATTTGCAATTTCAGGTGTTTTCCCACAAACACCAATTTTTGTACATCCCTTACCACCAGCTGTCTGTTCACATTGATAACAAAACATTGAATTCTCCATATTCATCTCTCCTTATAATAGAATTTCATCTATTATAATATCTCCCAATATCTCTTAAATTATAGATTAATTATCCACCAATCTGTATCCAACTCCAACTTCGGTATAAATGTACTGCGGCTGAGCTGGGTTCTTTTCTATTTTTCTTCTGAGACTTGCCATAAAAACTCTAAGGGACTGAGTTTCATTTCCAACTGGCAATACCCATATCTTTTTAATTATGAAGTTGTGAGTCAAAACCTTTCCTGGAAATTCACAAAGGAGCGCCATTATTTTATATTCCATTGGAGTTAAATGTATTTCTTCATTGTCTATTGTCACCTTTCTCTTATTAAAATCAACAACTAAATCTTTGACTTTAAATACTCCTATATTCTTCTTGTCATTGCCATTCATCATGCTGTGCCTTAAAGACACCCTGATTCTGGCTAATAATTCACCAATTCCAAAAGGTTTTGTAAGATAATCATCTGCTCCATTATCTAAAGCTTCTATTTTTTGCCTTTCATTTTCTCTCGCAGAAACAACTATTATAGGGACTTTAGACCATTCTCTTACTTTTCTTATCACATTAATGCCATCCATATCTGGAAGCCCTAAATCAAGTATTATTAAATCAGGTTTATGTGACATCGTAAGTACAATAGCTTCTGCCCCCTTATCTGTTTCTATATAATTAAAGCCTTGAACTTTTAAAGATGCCGTTATAAAATTTCTTATAGGTTTATCATCTTCTACGACAAGTATATAAGCTTTATTGTTCATCTCTATCCTCCTTTGGAATATTAAATTTAAAAATAGCACCCCTTTTGTCTACTCGATTTTCAGCAGTAATCCTTCCACCATGTGCTTCAACTATAGATTTGCAAATTGCAAGTCCAAGTCCAACACCTCTTCTCGAGTCAGATACCTTATCTCCATTGGTAAAAAATCTGTCAAAAATATATGGTAATATATCATTTGATATACCCATACCATTATCAGTTACTTCAAAAATAATATTTTTTTTATCCTCAAGTACTTTAATCTCAATTAAAGAATTTTTTGGTGTAAATTTGATGGCATTGTCAACTAAATTTACAATAACCTGTTCAATTAAATTTCCATCCATTGGTGCCATTATTACATCCTCTGGTAGTTTTACTTTTATTTCATGATGTTTTGAACGTTTTGAAACTCTCTGAACCGCCTCATATACCACCTCTTCTATTAGTTCCGTTTCCTTTTTAATTCTTATTTTTCCACCATCGAAACGCGTCATACTGAGCAAATTTTCCACTAACCTTATAAGCCATTCGGTATCGTCGTATATCCCTTGGAGCAACTCACGTCTAGTTGAATCTGATATAAGGTCTCCAGTTTCTATAATAGTACTAACTGATCCCTTAATTCCTGCAAGGGGACTTCTTAAATCATGAGATATGGATCTTAAAAGATTGTTTCTAAGTTTCTCACTTTCAATCTCCAAGTTTGATTTCTTCTGCGTTTCTGCTAATATCTCTCTATCCAGTGCTATATAAATTTGACTTGCAATTGTTTCGAAAATAAACTTTTGTTCCGGTTTTAAGGATTCACTAATACACGAAATGCCTATGACTCCTAAAACTTTGCCATGGTTCTCTAAAGGCATATAGTACCCCTTAGCTCCATGAAATGTATTTGTACCAGCTCCTGACTCCTTGTTATTTAAAAATGTCCAATAAGCAACTGCCTCTTCATCTTTACTCAATAAAGTTCTGTCTCTATCACCATTGTCTCCAGTATAAATAAATGGAGTTGATAGTTTGTTTTCCTGTCCTAGATAACAAATAACCGTTCTTTCAAGAAGTCTTGACAAATACTTTATGCCTATACTTACAACATCTGCAGTACCTGTTGCACTTAAAAGTTTTTTACTCGTCCTATACAATATCTGTGTTCTTTTTTCTCTTCTTGAAGAATTAACAGCCTCTCTCTGAATTTTATTTGTAAGAGTTCCTATAGTAAAAGTCACAACAAACATTATAGGGAAAGTTGCAAGATAGCTTTTATCATAAAACTCCATAGAATACCTAGGTTCTGTAAAAAGATAATTAAATATAAATATACTTACAAATGAACATATAAATCCTAAAATATACCCTCTGGACTTTATATTTATAATAATAACACCCAGTATAAAAATCATAATAACATTAGTAGAGTTAAAGCCCAAATGTTGTATAAAAAGTGAAATAAGTGTTGTGATAAGCATTATCAATCCAGCTATTAAAATTTCCATTTTTGATATATTAAATTTATATTTACTTTTCTTTATAATATTTTTTCTCTCTTTTTTAAAATCCAAATTTGGTATAACATATACATCGATATACGAATTTGAATCCATTAGCCTATCAACTATGTCCTTTGCATAAAGATGAAATAAGTTTTTGGGATTTTTATTATTTTTTCCTATAATTATCTTTGTCACATTCCTGAATTTTGCATATTGGATTATTTGTTCAACTGCATCATCACCATAAACTGTTACAACTTCCCCACTGAGCTCTTTTGCCAAATTGAAATGAGAATTTAATCTGTCCCTGTCCTCTTTGTTTAAATCTTTAGATTTTGCAGTTTCAACGTAAAGTGCAATCCATTTGGAATGATGTGCTTCAGCCATTCTCGTTGCTGTTCTTATGACCCTTGCAGATGACGGCGACGGAGAGATGCACGCAAGAACTACATCAGATGTCGGCATTACAGTTATCTGGCTTCTTGACATTCTTACACTTTCAACCTCATAGTTTATCCTGTCCGCTGTTCTTCTGAGTGCAATTTCTCTAAGTGCAAACAAATTATTTTTAGTAAAAAAATTACTAAAAGCCTTTCTCGTCTGATCTTTGCCATACACCTTTCCCTCACTAAACCTATTTAAAAGTTCATCTGGCTCTATATCTATAAGTTCCACTTTATCAGCATCATCAAATACTTTATCAGGTACTGTTTCTCTGACAACAACATGGGTTATACTTTCGACTATATCATTTAAACTTTCTATATGCTGAACATTTAAAGTCGTATATACATTTATCCCTTCATCTAAAAGTTCATACACATCCTGCCATCTTTTTCTATGTCTTTTAGTAGAAGCATTAGTATGTGCAAGTTCATCAACAAGTATTATATCTGGTTTTCTGTGAAGTGCCTTATCCAAATCAAATTCTTTTAAGGTAACACCTTTATAATTAATAACCTTAACCCCTATATCTTCAATTCCATGAGCCAAAGCCATAGTCTCAGGTCTATCATGAGGCTCTACATACCCAATCACTATATCTCTGCCTAGTTTTTTTAAATCCTGAGCCTCCATGAGCATGGCATAACTCTTTCCAACTCCCGCAGCATAACCAAAGAATATTTTAAGTTTTCCCTTTGAAGTTCTAACTTCTTCTTTTTTTATTTGCTTTAAAAGATAATTGGGGTCCGGTCTATCATTTATATCTATTTAAATCACTCCCAATCTTCTTTAAATTTTATATTTCATTTAATAAGATTATATATTTAATAACATCGATATAAAAGTATATAACTCTATATCGATCTTATTATCCTTTATAGTATACCTGCCATACATATAAAAAAAAACATTTTTATAAAAATTATTTATAATCTATAAGAACTACTTTTTATTTAAAAGTGAAGCTATTTCAATATTAACCTTCAACACATTGACTCTTGGTTCCCCAAATATCCCTAATGATTTTTTTTGAGTATACTTATCAATTATTTGTTGGAGATCAGATTCACTTATTCTAGATGCTTTTGAAATTCGTGGTATTTGAATTTTAGCAGCCTGTGGACTTATATCTGGATCTAATCCTGAACCAGAACTTGTCAAAAGGTCAGTTGGAATATCCTCTTTTTTAACTTCTGGATTTGCTTTCAAGAATTCATTTATATCTTTTTCAACCCTCTCTTTCAGCAATTTATTAGAAGGTGCTAAATTTTGCGATCCTGATCTTACACCGCTATATGCTGTTTTCCCATTTTTATCTGTTTTAGTATCTTTTTCTGTATAAGTATTATAATTCACAGATGATACCCTTCCTCTCAAAAAACGCGGATCTGTAAAGTTTTGTCCTATCAATTCAGAGCCTACCTGTTTTCCATCAACTGTTATCATACTTCCATTGGCATTTTTATTAAATACAAGCTGGCTCACTCCTGTCATAAATAAAGGATATAAAAGTCCACATAATATCATAAAAACTATACTTATAAAAAACGATTTTTTAATTGTCTTCATCATAAAAAACCTCCTTACATAATTATTAAACTACCCTATATTAAGAATCTTAACTAAAGGTGTGATTATAATATCAATAGTTTTTATTCCAATAAATGGAGCAAGTATCCCTCCACCTCCAAAAATAAGCATATTTCTTAAAAGCATAGTTTCTGACTTCATGGGTTTATATTTTACGCCTCTCATAGATATAGGTATCAAAAGCGGTATTATTATTGCATTAAATATAAGTGCTGAAAGTATAGCGCTGTATGGTGTTGAAAGTTTCATTACATTCATAATCCGCATCTCAGGTATAGCAACAATAAAAATAGCAGGAATAATAGCAAAATATTTAGCAACATCATTAGCTATACTAAAAGTTGTCAAAGCACCTCTTGTTATTAAAAGCTGTTTGCCTATTTCCACAACCTCAAGAATTTTTGTCGGATCAGAATCCAAATCCACCATATTTGCAGCTTCTTTTGCAGCTGTTGTTCCACTGTTCATTGCAAGACCAACATCTGCCTGCGCAAGTGCTGGCGCATCATTAGTTCCATCTCCAGTCATAGCAACTAGTTTTCCCTGCTCCTGTTCACGTTTAATTGCAGAAATTTTATCCTCTGGCTTGCATTCTGCAATAAATTCATCCACTCCGGCCTCCTTAGCAATGGTAGCTGCAGTCAGTGGATTGTCTCCTGTACACATAACCGTTTTAATTCCAATTTCTCTGAGCCTTTGAAATCTTTCTGTGAGTCCAGGCTTTACAGTGTCTTTTAAATATATAACTCCGTATATTTTTTCATTTGCACAAACTACAAGCGGAGTTCCTCCTAATTTTGAAACACCATTTACAGCATCATCCAAATCCTTAGGAATAGTTCCTCCCATTTCAATTACTCTGTTTCTTATGGCATCAAAAGCTCCTTTTCTTAGTTTTAAACCATCTTTTAAATCTAATCCACTCATCCTTGTCTGAGCTGTAAACTCAATAAACTCTAAATTTTCATATTCGGAGTTTTTAACATCTGCTCCTAACTTTCTGCCAAGTTCAACTATTGATTTCCCTTCTGGAGTATCATCTTTTAATGAACATATCACAGAGTAATTTATAAGTTTCATTTTATTTACATTTCCAACTGGAATAAATTCAGATGCAAGTCTATTTCCAAAAGTTATAGTACCAGTCTTATCAAGAAGCATTGTATCCACGTCACCGCAAGCCTCAACTGCCTTTCCAGACATTGCAATTACATTGAATTTCGTAACTCTATCCATACCAGCTATACCTATTGCTGACAACAATCCTCCAATTGTCGTAGGTATCAAGCAAACGAGAAGCGCAATCAAAGTAGAAATATAAATTGAAACTCCAGAATACTTAGCCATTGGATAAAGTGCGACTATAACTATTAAAAATATAATTGTAAGGCTTACAAGTATTGTATTAAGTGCAATCTCATTTGGCGTTTTCTGCCTCGATGCCCCTTCAACAAGAGAAATCATTTTATCTAAGAAAGATTCACCCGGGGTTGCTGTTATTTGAATTTTTAACCAATCACTTACAACCTTTGTTCCCCCTGTAACCGATGCAAAATCTCCACCGCGTTCTTTCATAACTGGTGCTGATTCGCCTGTTATAGCCGATTCATCTACAGATGCAATTCCATCTATAACTTCACCATCATTTGGAATTATATCTCCATTTTCAACTAAAACTACATCTCCTTTTTCTAATTCATTGGCATTTATCGTTTCAATAGTTCCATCTGATTTTAAAATCTTTGCCATAGTATATTTACGCATTTTTTTCAAATTTTCAGCCTGTGCCTTACCTCTTCCCTCAGCTACTGCTTCAGCAAAATTTGCAAAAAGCACTGTTATAAAAAGTATAAGCGCTACAATCAAGTTGTATATTCGTAGATTATTGCCGCTGTCTCCAAATAAATTTGGTATAAATGTCAGCAGCAAAGTTATAATAAAACCTATTTCAACTACAAACATAACAGGATTTTTTATCATATATCTTGGATTCAATTTTTTAAAGGATTCTACTATAGATTCCTTTAATATTTCTTTTGTAATGAATTTAGATTCCTTTTTATTATCACTCATTTTATTTTCTCCCTGCCTTTTAATTTCACAAATAATCAATGCCACAAGGTTAAATGTTCCGCTACCGGTCCAAGTGCTATAGATGGTAAAAATGTCAAAGCTCCAATTATTAAAACAATAGCTATCAAGGTCACTGTAAACATTACATTATCAGTTCTAAAAGTTCCCGCAGTAACTGGTATACTTCTTTTTGCAGCTAAAGATCCTGCGACGGACAGAAGAATTATCATAGATAAATACCTTCCGTAAAACATAACTATTCCAGTTGTAATATTCCAAAATGCAGTATTATCTACCAATCCTTCAAAACCAGAACCATTATTTGCTGCAGATGATGTAAATTGATATACTATTTGAGTCAAACCGTGAAATCCTTGATTCGATATACCAGAGACTCCCTGTGGTATGACTAAAGCAAGTGATGAAAACATCAATATCAAAAATGGATGAATTATTATAGCTAAAGCTATAAGCTTAATTTCTTTACCTTCAAGTTTTTTTGATAAAAATTCAGGTGTCCTTCCAACCATAAGTCCACATAGAAAAACTGTAAGAATTGCATACATCATCATATTCATGAAGCCTACACCTTTACCACCAAATATAACATTAAGCATCATATTCATAAGTGCAACCGTACCTCCTAAAGGCGTTAAAGAATCATGCATGCTGTTTACAGATCCCGTGGTAAATGCTGTAGTAACCGTGGTAAATAGTGAGGATTGCGCTATTCCAAATCTAACTTCCTTACCCTCCATATTTCCCATAATCTGATTTAATCCTACATGTGCCAGAATTGGATTTCCTGCTTTTTCTGCATAATAACATATAGGAAGTGCTATTATAAATAAACCTGCCATTGCGGCAAATATGCTCCAGCCCTGCTTTTTATTCTTTGCCATCAACCCAAAGGTATATACAAGTGCTCCTGGAAGAATCATCATAGATAACAATTCAATCAAATTTGTTATTGGTGTGGGATTTTCAAAAGGATGTGCAGAACTTGCACTAAAAAAGCCACCACCATTTGTTCCTAAGTGCTTTATTGATTCAAGAGCTGCTACAGGGCCAATTGCTATATCCTGAAATTTTCCTTCTATTGTAGTAATTGTTTTAGTTCCTGACAAAGTCTGAGGCACTCCCTGAGATACCAAAAAAAGCCCTATTATTATTGAAAGCGGCAATAAAACTCTTGTAATTATCCTTGTCATATCAACAAAAAAGCTGCCCATTTCCTTCTTCCCAGTTATTCCTCTCATAAAAGCAAGTGCTGCTGAAAATCCGGTTGCTGCTGATGTAAACATCATAAAAATTATAACTGCCATCTGACTTAAATAAGAAATTCCAGATTCACCGCTGTAATCCTGGAGATTTGTATTTGTCATAAAACTTATAATTGTGTTAAAAGATAAACTTTGCTTCATTCCGCCTATTCTATTTGGATTTAAAAATAAGACTCCTTGAAGTCTCAGTATTATATATCCAATAAATATCATAGCTGCATTTACTGTTACAATGGATAACACATATTGTTTCCAATTCATTTGTTCATCTTTATTTATACCACACACCTTGTAAATAAAGTTATCTATTGGATTAAAAATCCTATCTGCAAATGTCTTTTCTTGACTACTCACACAGTATAAATATTTTCCAAGTGGTACTATAATTAATATAAAAAGTAATAAAGTCACTATTATCTGCAGCCATTCCATAATCTATCACTCCTAACCTGCTTAAGCCACCTAAAATTTTTCTGGATTGAATAGTGCGTAACTTAGATATATTAAAAGTAGAATTATAATTCCAATTAATATAAACATATTAATTCCCCCTATTTATTCACTTGCTTCTCACACCAGTTAGCAAAAAATATAATTGAACCAAATCCCGTAATCAGTAGTGTAAAAAATATAATGTCTAACATTATTGTCCTCCTTCAATACTTTTATTTTCTATATTGAATAATACTATTTATGATATAAAGATTGGATAAAAATATTTCTTAATCGTATAAAGATCGTATAAAGATTTCATTGTAATTATAAAAAAGGAAGAAAAGTGGAAGGTATTCCTATATTAATGACCTGTTACCCTTTAACTCATAAATAATTTAGTGTAATATGTAATTATTATACATTCTTAAAATACTTAATAAGTGAGGATTTAGAAAAATGAAATATTATATAGTTAATGCTTTTGCTGATGAAATGTTTAAAGGGAATCCTACAGGGGTATGCATTTTAGATAACATAATAAGTGACTCTCTAATGCAAAAAATTGCTGAAGAAAATAATTTATCAGAAACCGCTTTTGTTATAAAGAATGAAAATAGATATGATTTAAAATGGTTCACACCAAAATCTGAAGTAGCTCTATGTGCTCACGCTACTTTAGGGGCTTCTTATGTTATTTCTAACTATATCGATATAGGAAACAATTCCATGACATTTAATACCGCTAGTGGAGAGCTTAAAGTCAATCGTAATAAAGATTTATATGAAATTGAACTTCCATTGACGATGCCGAAAAAAATAAAATTATCACATAAAATAATTTCAGATATATTTCATATATATCCAACCGAGATTTATTTATCTAGAGATTTATTTTTAGTCTTTGACTCGCAAAAACAAATAGAGGCTTTAACTCCCGACTTTACAAAAATGGACAAACTTGAGGAGGGTCTGGGAGTTATTGCTACATCAAAAGGTGACAACACAGATTTTGTATCCCGCTGTTTTTTCCCAAAACTCGGTGTAAATGAAGATTCTGCAACTGGTTCAGCACACAGCAGCTTAGCACCCTTCTGGTCTAAAAGATTAAATAAAACTATAATGACTGCTAAACAATTATCATCACGCGGCGGAACCTTATACTGTGAAATATCTGACGGTAAAGTAAAAATATGTGGAAAAGTCATACCATATCTCAGTGGAAATATTGATATATAATTTATTATTTATTTGATTTTCTTTCTTTTACAATCATAAAAACTATGGCAGCTAAGACAAGTATTATTATAAAAAAAATATCACCTAACATATTAACCACCTTCTATAAAAATCTTTATAGTATAATTAATATTAAAGCATTATTATATTTATTATAAATGATTGCAAATTTCCAGATGAAAATATATACAGGGTTTACAAGTAAAAGCTTAACTTATGCGCAGACCGGGATTTCTAAAATTAAGGCACATTAAAAATTTTGTAGTAAGTCTTAGAGAAGTGTTCTTAAAAATCTTAGTAGATTTTATATATTTGAACAAAGTGAGTTTATAAAATCTGCTTAGATTTTTTAAGCACAAGCTTAAACTTACTAGAAATTTTTTACGTGACGTATTTTGGAAATCCCGGCAGGAGCATAAGTTAAGCTTACATTCATAAACCTTATAGATAAATTAGAAAAACGTATGTGTTTCTAATTTATCTTGTATCATTTTTTATTAAATTTTTTAATTAAATTGTGATTTAAAATATCATCTGAATATTCCAGTTCCTTTTGTGTAAGTGACTTTTCATTTAAAATTTTACTATTTTCACTGATTGCTTCTCCTGTTTTAATATCATAGTATTTATCTAACTGTGATAAATAAAAAACTTTTCCATCGGTGAATGAACCATTTCTAAAAACAACTAAATTATCTTTAGTATTAAAAATATCACTGCCGAACATGTACTTAGAAGATAAATTATACAAGTTAGAAAGAGTCGGATATAAATCCATTTCTCCTGAATATGCATGGTAAATTCCACTATTCTTATTGTCCGGGAAATGAATTATTAAAGGTACCTTTTGCAGTTCCATCCAGTTTAAATCATTTCCTTTATCTATATTTAAAAATTTATAAAGTGATTTGTCCTGATTTTTAGGTATTGCATAGTGGTCACCATAAATTACTATAATAGAATCTTTAGTTAAACCTGAGTCATCGAGTTTTTTTAAAAACATACCAATCTGTTCATCAGTATAATGTATTGATTTAATATAATTTCCCAAAAGAGTACCTTCATACTCAGAAGTATTAAAATTACCATAATTTTTTACATCGTCAAAAGGATAATGACTGCTTAACGTTACAAGGAAACTAAAAAATGGCTGCTTTTGATTACGTATAATATTAAGAGACTGATTTAAAAATGATTTATCACTAAGTCCAAGTCCAACAACATCATCAACCTTAAAGCTGCTCTCGGAATAAAATTTATCATATCCTTCTGCCTTATTCATAATATTTCTATTCCAAAAGTCCCCTCTGAATCCATGAAGTGCAATACTTGTATATCCTTTTTTTTCTAACATTTTGGGAAGTGAATCAAAATCATTTTTACAATACATATATGCAGCTGCACCTTGACTCGCAGGGTATAGTGAATTATTAGTCATCAACTCTGCATCTGAAGTATTCCCTGCTGATACCTGATAAAAATAATTATCAAAATATGCACTTTTTTTAATCCATGCATTTAAATTAGGGGTAATCTCCTTTCCATTTAATGTTTTATTAATAACAAATTGTTGGAGTGCCTCAACCTGAATCACTATGAGATTTTTGCCATTTCCATCTCCATTTAATATACCTTCAGAATTTTTATTATTATCACCAAAATAATGTTTTATTTCATTTTGCTTGCCAATTGGCAAAGGAGTACCTTTTTTAATTGTTCTATATGCAAAATTATAAACATCAAGTACATGAAAATCCAGATTACCAAGAGTCTCCGCTATATATATCCTATTATACATAGTAGTTATAAGATTAGGCTGTTCCACTGAAAGTTTATATACATACTTTGCACTATAACCAAGACCTATAGCAAGCACAACTACAGTTGATATAATTCTTACCTTTAATGTATTTTCTTTTTCTATCATCAGCTTGAATATTATACCAGGCAATAGAACTATATCTATGAAAAGCAGAAAGTACTGCCATTTTAAAAGACTTGCTACACTCGATTTAACGGGGCCAAGTAATAAACCATTTTCAAGTATAGAAATGGATATAATATCTCTAAAGTATTGAAAATAAATTAGATCTGCAAATATTAATGAGGTCAAAACAATACTTGATATATACAAAAAAGTAATTCTCTTTCTTTTTTTAAATATAAGTCCAAAACCGCATATAACTAAAATCGAAGCTAAAATTTTTGGATATAATCGTTTGTAAGAAAAATATTGGATCTGAATTTGTGAACCATACACAAGCATTTTTATTGACATAATACTTACAAACAAGATTATATCTATGTTATTTAATATAATTTTTTTCGGTGATTTAAAAAGCAAATTGTTTTTGACAGTTTTCACGTTTAAGACTCCTCTTACAACTTCGTATTCTTATATTAGAATATTATAACACATAATACTTTTTCTAACTCTAAGATTGCTTTATATGAAATAAATAATAAATTGCAGAAAATGAACTGCTTGAATTTAATTTTTATATGGTTTACAATATAAAATCAATATGAAATATATATTTTAAGGAGAATTTTTATGAATACCGAATTATTATTGGTAAGACATGGTGAAACTAACTGGAATATAAAAGGCAAATTTCAAGGCTCTCATGATATAGATCTTTCTGAAAAAGGAATTTTACAAGCTGAATTTTTAAAAAAAGAATTAAATTATAATTTTGACGTAATATATTCGAGTCCATTAGTAAGAGCATTAAAAACTGCTGAAATATTGTCTGGGAATAATACATCTCTGAAACCCATAGTAGACAATGAATTACGTGAAATTAATTTTGGGGAATGGGAAGGGCTTACTATAGAGCAGATAAAGGCAAACTACCCTGTTCAATACAATGAATGGATTACAGACAAAATTAATGGTCCACTTGTAGGTGGTGACTTAAGCTTAAGGAAAGCAAGCATACGCGCAAAAAATGCCATTATTAAAATAGTAAAAACACATAAGAATAAAAAAATAGTAATTGTATCTCATGGTGGAATTATAAAAGCAGGTTTAATCGGAATATTTGATTGGGACATGTCTATGTATCATAAATTTCGCCTCGGGAATACTTCTGTTACTAAAATAGCATTTTCAAAAAACTTACATCCTTTATTAATGTTACTAAATGGTACAAGCCATATTCCTCAGAGCTGCACTGTTAAATCCCATAGCATTAACTGAAATATCTTAATGTTTTACAGATCTTATTATAAAAAGGAGCCAATCAGTTTTTCCAATTGGCTCCAACATTCTTTCAGAATAACATCACCTGTATAATTTGTAGTTGGTGCTGCCGAAGATACATAACTGTCAAAAATACTTTCTTTATTCTGTTCTGTTATTACCGTTGGATCAATGACTATAGGATATTCTCTTTCTTCATCCTCCAACCAATTAGAATCCGGTATTAAAGTTAAAATGTAGGAGTCATTTTCCCCATCTAATATTAATTTGATTTTCTTACTTAATTTCTTGTTTTTATCATACATAGAAGGTGGATTTATTTTGAAAATAATTTTAGAAATATCTTGTTTGTCACAAAATATAATTGAATTGTCATCTTGAACATGCGGAACCAGATTTTTTGTCCCTAAATTGAATTTAAATTGAAAGTTTTTGATCTCTTCTCTTACTATAGGGTTTGTAATTCCAAGTTTAAATTATACGTAAGCTGACATTTCCAAAATATAGGCACATTAAAAAATTTTTTAGTAAGTCTTAGTGACGTATTTTGGAAATTCCAGCCTGTACATAAGTTAAGCTTTCATTTATAAACCTAATTACTGTCTAAAATTTTCTGTCTGAAATCTACCCTGATATTGATTGTATATACCCTGATATTTTCCCCACTGTCCGTACCTTTTTTGTTCCTGTATTGCTGATTCAAACGACTGCATCATAGGGCCGCCACCCCATTTTACCACATAAACATCATAAGGTGTTCTACCAATATCATGCGTAGTATTTATATCAAAATCAAAAAAAGGCCCGCCTGTATCACCAACTGTAAAAATACCGGTTGAATTTACATATTTTAATTGAGGAATATATATCTCAGTACCAGCTCTCATATTATGCGCTGCAACTATTGAACCATTTCCGTCACAATAATATCCGCTGGCACTCGTTCCCTTTTCTCCATAAGAACTTACTATAGCATTTGAAAACTTGTAAACATAATTTATCAAATCAACAGTACCAGACGACGCAGAACTGTCAGAACTTGAGCTTGTCCCGCTGGAGTGAATACCTTTAACTAAATCAGCATAAATATATCCTCTTTTTGTACTACCATCTGAGGTTTTATACTCAACTAAATAGTAATTATTCTCACCATTTAGGATAGTCACCGTCTGTGCTTTTGCAGTTTCATCTGAAGCATACTCTTTTGAAGGTCCAAAACTTATAGCTGTATCATCCTGAATTGTCCCCTGTTTTTTGTCATTATAATTTGCATTAGGAACATCCTTTATATCAACATAGTTTGCATCTATATAAACTCTTTTCTTACCATCATAAGTATTATATTCAACTAAGCACCTATTTTCCTCTTTGTTTATAACTGTAATCAACTCGTTATCTATATAACCTATAATCTCAGAGCTGTCCGATGGTCCTGCATATGTTGATATCCTCTTATTTATAAGCTCATCCATTTTTGTAGGAGCTGGATAAGACGGATAACCATACCCATCTATTATAATATCCGAAGGTTTATAATCTACTCTTGCAACTTCGTAACAATTATCTTTAAAATAATCTCCTTGTATAATTGTCAAAGTTCCATCATTTCCTACTGCTTCAACTATTCCAGCAAAGTGTAAACCATTGTTTTCAAAATATACAATTGATCCTATCTTAGGAATACTTCCAAATAAACCTTTTTCATTAAACCAATTCATCGAATCAGAATAAGACGAAGTTTTTGGGAATTCACTCCCAAGTCCTGAATTATAAGAAACCCAACTAATAAAAGTTGAAGACCATGGAATATTATTTGTTCCATACCATTCTCCATATTTAACTGTATTTCCATCATTCCCGCTTGCTAATGCTCCTATTTCCGAACGTGCTGTATCAAGAAATCTTTTTATATTTACATTTAAATCTGATGTATCATCTGGAGCTTTAACATTGGTTTGTGAATTTTTAGACGATGAACCAAGTGTAATATCTTCTAATTTAACATATCCTCTCCTCAGTCCACCAGAATTATATGTATATTCGATAAAATACCAATCACCCTGTTTAGATAAAACCTTTACTGTCTTATTATTTATTTTATCGTTATTTTCATAATCATCTCCAGGCCCAGAATATACTTTAGTCCCACTAGAGGAACATCCTACCTGTAAACTTTGACTATAATCAACTGTTGTTACTGCATCACTAGAATTTAAAGATACATAGTTTTGATCTATATATCCCCTGATTTTTCCCTTATTACTATTATACTCAATATAATAACAATTTCCTTCTTTATTTAATAATGTTACTAAACTATCCTTTACCCACTTTACAGTTTTACTTGACCCCGAAGGTGTATATAGTATATCAGCAGATCCATTAACCTTTGTCTCAATTGATTGAGCAGCTTTATTTTCGGCGTAAACTTTATTTTCTGGAATATATTTATTAAAAGGAATACTTCCGGCAGAATAAATACCTAAAATAAATACTGCTATAGATAATGTTTTTATGGTTTGTTTAATATCTTTCTTCAATACCTATCCTCCTTACTTTTAACATATTACTTAACATTTTATCATATAAGTTGTCACTCTATAAAGCCTAAAATCATAAAAGTTATAATTATGCAGTTTATGAAAGTTATACAAAGTTCTTACCAATTATTTTTACCTTTGCACCGTTTACTGCAAAATTCAGCCTTTTTACCACACATAACATTTTTAGAACCACATTTAGGACAGCTAGCTTTATCATGTTCACAATTTATTTCATAAACCTTGCCGCAGTTCACACACTTAAACTTACAGAAATTAGTTGTATAGTTTCCCCCTGCAATCTTAATAGCCTTACCTTGAGTTAATGCTATTGCAACCTTTTTTCTTGCATCATCTATAATATTTTGAAATGTTTGCCTTGATACATGCATCTTTTCTGCACACTCTTCCTGTTTTAATTCCTCTATATCTTTAAGTCTGATAGCCTCAAGCTCTTCTATCTTTAAGACAACTTCCTCAAGCTCACACTTTTTCTTTCCTAAAGGAATAAAATAATTATACTTTGGTAAAAATTCAACTCTTCTAAACTTAGTTGGTCTGGGCATTCTTACTCCTCCTTAAATATCCATTTAAATAATTTTACCACACATAAAAATAGAATGACCTAACAAAAATAAATATAAACTAAAATTCATATAAAATAAACCTATCTACATAATACAAATGAATATATAATTTCTGTAAACCGGAAATCACAAAATCACAGAAGTTTAGCACTTAAAAAATTTTTAGGACAATAGTCCTTTGAATTATAAAGCCTTATGAATATTTACAGTAGAATTAATAGATTCCGATTTTTACTGGAAATTATACGGAAAAAATTTGCATAATAAAAGCATCCTTTTTATAATGGTTTTGCTAAAAACTAAAAATAAAAGGATGCTGATAAAATGAGTAAAAGTTATTTGAAACAGCTACTCACTTATATTAACAGGGTATATGATATAGGTGAAAAAATCAATAGTTTAAAAAATAAAATAATAAAATCTCCAGCAAAAGTTTCAACAATAGCTTTCGTAGTATTATTTGGATTCATGCTTCAAATAAGAAGTTTCAATAGATTAGAACATTGGATTGAAAAGAATAAATTTAAAAAGGTATTACCTAAAAATACTAAAATGCTACGCATTGACGCCGTTAGGCGTTTCTTGAATGATTTTGATCTTGATGGCTTAAAAAATATCAACAAGCACATAATAAAAACTACTGCGAAGAATAAAGTATTTAGAAATGGTACTATAGATGGTTTAAAGGTAGCTGCCATAGATGGTGTAGAACTATTTGACAGTATTAAAAAATCTTGTAACAACTGCCTTACAAGGGTTGATAAAAATGGTATAACGCATCATTTTCACAGATCAGTAGTTTGTGCAATGGTTGGTTGTGATCCACATATTGTTTTAGATCAGGAAATGCTTGAACCCCAAAAAGATAGTTCAGGTAAAGATGAAGGAGAAATTACTGCCGGCAAACGTTTAATTAAAAAGCTGTATAAAAAATATCATCACTTTGCGGATATCATTGTAGCTGATGCTTTGTATTGTAATGCTACATGGATAAAAGAAGTACTCTCTATAGGAATGAATGCTGTAGTTAGAGTAAAAGATGAACGTCTTCACATTGTAAAAGACGCATTAGCTTTATTTAAATGCCGTGAGGCAGATAAGAACTGGATTGTAAGAAAAAATACAAATATCTACACAAAGATTAAGGCATGGGAAGATGATAATTTTGAAATGTCTGATAAGGATATAAAAGTAAGGTTCTTGAGGTTTGTGGAAGAAATTCATACTGGAGACAGAATAGAGATTAAAGAAGGATGGATCATAACAACAGATAAATTTACATCAGTAGAAAGCCTGTGGAAGATAATGCATAAAAGATGGGACATTGAAAATAATATATTTCATCAACTGAAGACGGAATGGCATTTAGATCACTGTTTTCTTCATAGCCCTACGGGCGTAGAAACAGTTTTAATGTTTATAATAATAGCATTTAATTTAATGCAGTTATACTTTTTTAGGTGTATAAGGGGTTTTAGAGAAAAGAATATGCTTCAAATGGATATTATTGAAGATATAAAAGATGAAAGATTTACTATAGAAAATAATTGGAATAACCCTATATTTGGAAAGACATAATTCAAAATTAAAACTGGAAATTGATTATATAAATTTATCGGGGTAAAGAGGTATTATAATTATTTTTTCGACCTAACGGTCTCCGGGCTTACCAGCCCTTTAAATAAATGTAATTGGATACAATTCCAGTAAAAACAAAATTTTTACTGGAATTTAGGTGCTAAATCTCTGCAAAATCATATGATATATTTGAATGTAAAAACTCATATGATATAATAAAGATAGTATACTATTTAATCTTATCAAATTTTTCTTATTCTATTATGGAGTTTAGGGCTCTACATTCTATAATCTAAAATATTCTAAAAAATTATAATTCTGTATACAATTTATAAATATTTATTTGAAAGGAAGGACTTGATTATGAAAATTAATTTAGGCATTGGATTTGTTACCGGGCGTAAAAGCTTTAAAAGTCTGGTAAAAACGTATATCGAAAGTTTAAATGAGTCTCAAATTAGTTGTGAAAAGGTTAATGTAAATTTATTTGTCAATTTTGATCTTGGGTATACAAAGACAAACATAAATGACTATATTATAACTGACAAAAATGTCCTTGATATAGTCAACTCAATATGTTATATAGACAAGTACAAAATATCAGAAGAAATTAATTACCTGACCGAACATAATATAGTAACATTAGATGAGGCTAATCTTATATTTGGCGAAGGATATGCAATGAAAAGAAATACAATTTTATACTTTGCTATAAAGTATAAGATGGACTGTTTAATTTTTATTGACGATGACGAATATCCTGTAGCTCCTATAGAAATAAATAATGAGTTAGTTTGGAAAGGACAAGATATATTATCAGCACATATAAATAGTATAAAAAACTCAAATATAACCTATGGTTATCAGTGTGGATATATTTCTCCGATCCCAGTTATAAAATTCACCAGCAGCTTTACAGAAAATGATTTTAAAATATTTATAAAATCAATTAGCAATGATATAATAAATTGGAATTCTATTAAAGAAAAGATGATCAATGGAGGAATTACATATGCTGATCCTAAAGTTATAAATAAAAATTCAACAGAAAACGTTAAAGCAATAAATGGAATGAAATTTATTTCCGGTTCAAATTTATGTTTCAATCTAAAAGAATTAGATAAGCTATATCCTTTTTATAATCCACCAGGCGCTAGAGGTGAAGATACATTTATGAGTACTTGCCTAAGTAAATGCACTGTAAAGAAAGTACCCTATTATACTTTTCATGATGGTTTTTCTAAATACCAGCATATACTAAAAGGTATACTGCCAAATAAATTGCACGCTGTCATCCCAAATACAGATAGTATTGCAACAAGATTTTTACTTGCTTCCATTGGCTGGATAAGATACAAGCCTCTTTTACTTTATATTACAAATAGGGAAAACTATCAAATTACTATAGACATAATACGAAAAAATCTTTATGAAGTTGTTCCTAAAATTTGCCATTACTTTAAGGACAAACGATTTTTAAACATACTTTCTGAACTTAATTTATATGCATCTAATGTAAAAAAGCATTATGAAGATTTTCAAAAAACAAAATCAGCATGGATAAAAGTGAAAAATTTTGCATCCAAATTTCAGTAAGATAATTTTTTTAATAAAATTGAAATATAAAAATCTTTATATAAAATAATTTATAAGTTATCTGTTATACTGAAGTGCCTCCTTGCCTTCAGTAACAGTACCTATACATATCATATTTTGTACATCATCAATAAGTATCCTGTTATTACTCATTTTTTTGTGATATCTTAAAAAAGTATAGAGGTTTAAAATTTATAGAAATTGAGTCAAGATATGGAAATCATATCACAATAATTTTATAAATAAAATCTTGAATATTTCAAATATTAATTTACATTGTCTCTACATTTACTCAAAAACCTATTTTATTCTAGATTTTTATTCAATTTTAACATATCATGATCTATCTCTGCTCCAGTTGAAAAGTAAAAATTATTATACATTTTTTCATTATATCATAATTTAAAACTATGTATTGACATTGGTTTTAAATTATGATATTTTTAGCTTGTACTTAAAATTGAATTTTAAAAAGTCGTATAACCGGCGGAAGTGGAATAACCACAGGGAGTACGATTTTTAGCAGCCGACCGCCTGGGCAATAGTAGCCCGGGCGGTCTTTTTGTTTAATATATTAAACAACATTTTGAAATATGCATATTCAAATTTTATAAATCATGTTAGTAAAAAATATCTATAGTTTTAAGGGAGGATGCTTTTATGAAAAAAGAATGGAATGATTTTAATCAAGGAATTTGGTCAGAATCTGTCAATGTCCAAAATTTTATACAGAAGAATTATACACCATATACTGGAGATGAAAATTTCCTGGTACCTGCTTCATCCAAAACTAAAGGTCTATGGCAAAAGTGTGAAAACCTAATACTAGAGGAAATAAAAAAAGGTGGAGTATTCGATGTAGATACAAAAACAGTATCAGGTATAGACAACTTTGCCCCTGGATATATAGATAAAAAAAATGAAACTATATTGGGTCTTCAAACAGATGCACCTTTAAAAAGAATGGTAAATCCATTTGGAGGCATAAGAATGGCAAAACAAGCTCTTGATGCTTATGGATACAAAATCGACAAAGAAATGGAAGAAATATTCTCAAACTATAGAAAAACTCACAATGAAGGTGTATTTGATGCTTACACAGAAGAAATGAGAATAGCAAGACATGTGGGACTATTAACAGGCCTTCCCGATGCATATGGAAGGGGCAGAATCATAGGTGACTTTAGAAGAATAGCACTATATGGAATAGACTTCTTAATTGAGGAAAAGCAAAGAGATTTAAAAACATTAAAGGGAGAAATGCTCGAAGATTTAATAAGACAAAGAGAAGAAGTTTCTGAACAAATTAAAGCTTTAAAGAAAATCAAAAGCATGGCACAAAAATATGGCATTGATATCTCAGACCCAGCATCTAATGCAAGAGAAGCTGTCCAATTTACTTATCTAGGATACCTCGCAGGCATAAAAGAAAATAATGGAGCAGCCATGTCCCTTGGAAGAGTTTCAACATTTCTAGATGTCTACATTGAGAAAGATCTAAAGCTTGGAATAATAACTGAAAGTGAGGCACAGGAGTTAATTGACCAATTCGTAATAAAATTAAGGCTTGAAAGACACCTTAGAACTCCTGAATACAATGAACTATTTGCCGGAGATCCAAACTGGGTTACTGAAGCAATAGGTGGTATGGGGATAGATGGCAGAACTTTAGTTACAAAAACCTCTTTTAGATTTCTTCACACCCTTACAAATTTAGGACCGGCTCCAGAACCAAATATGACAGTGCTTTGGGCACAAAATCTGCCTAAAACCTTTAAAAGTTATTGTTCAAAAATGTCAATAAAAACTGATGCAATTCAGTATGAAAACGACGATATAATGAGACCAATTTACGGTGACGATTATGGAATAGCCTGTTGTGTATCTGCAATGCAGATAGGCAAACAAATGCAGTTTTTCGGTGCAAGATCTAATCTCGCCAAGTCATTACTATACGCAATAAATGCCGGAATTGATGAGAAAAAATTTGAAAAAGTAGTTCCTCACATAAAGAAATTAGATGGAGAATTTTTAAACTACAGAGAAGTTAAAGATAACTACTTCAAAGTGCTGAAATATGTTGCAAATCTCTATGTAAATACTCTTAACGTAATCCATTATATGCATGACAAATATGCATATGAAGCAGGACTCATGGCTCTGCATGATACAGACGTACACAGATTTCTTGCATGCGGCGTAGCAGGGCTTTCAGTTGCAGCAGATTCACTAAGTGCAATAAAATATGCAAAAGTAAAACCTATAAGAAATGAAGATGGAATTGCAATTGACTTTGAAGTTCAGGGAGACTTTCCTAAGTATGGAAATGATGATGACAGAGTAGACGATATAGCTGTTGAAATAGTAAGCAAATTTATAGATGAACTTAGAAAGAATAAAACATACAGAAATGCAGAGCATACTCTTTCTGCCCTTACAATTACATCAAATGTAATGTATGGTAAAAAGACAGGAACAACACCTGATGGCAGAAAAGATGGAGAACCTTTTGCTCCAGGTGCTAATCCAATGCATGGAAGAGATAAAAATGGAGCCCTTGCATCATTAAATTCCGTGGCAAAAATACCATATCGATCAATATGTCAGGATGGTGTATCCAATACTTTTTCCATAGTACCAGCTGCACTTGGAAAAGATAAAGAAAACAGAATAAATAATCTTTCAGCTATCTTAGATGGATATTTTTATAAGGGTGCCCATCACCTAAATGTCAATGTAATGAATAAGGAAACATTATTAGATGCAGTAGAAAATCCAGAAAAGTATCCAACGCTTACAATAAGAGTTTCAGGTTATGCTGTTCACTTTATAAAATTAACAAAAGAGCAGCAGCTTGAAGTAATACACAGAACCTTCCACGAGAGAATTTAATTTATAATTATTTGGGAGGATTTTATATGGGAAATATTCATTCTATAGAAACAATGGGATTAGTTGATGGACCTGGAATACGCGTGGTTGTATTTTTTCAGGGCTGCAGTATTAGGTGTGCTTTCTGCCATAACCCTGAAACCTGGCAACTAAATTCAGGAACTCAAATGACCGCACATAGTCTTTTAAAAAAGATTGAAAGATTTAAAGTTTATTTTGAAAAATCTGACGGTGGAGTAACCTGCTCTGGCGGTGAACCTCTCATGCAGCCTGAATTTTTAATTGAATTTTTAAAATTGTGTAAAGCATCTAATATACACACAGCGATTGATACAGCTGGCTTTGGTATTGGAATGTATGACGAGATTTTAAAGTATACAGATCTTGTTTTACTTGACATAAAAAGTACAGATGATGATGGCTACAGGACTTTAACCGGAAGAAATAGTAATGAATTCTTAAGCTTTGCAGACGCATTAAACAACTCAAATTCCAAAATATGGTTAAGACATGTTATACTACCTGGCATAACAGACAGCTATGAATGTATGGATAAGCTATTATGCTTCATAAAAGAACACATTGATTTGTCTAAAGTTCAAAAATTTGAAATTCTGCCCTATCATACACTTGGACTTAACAAATACAAAAATTTAAACATCAGTTATAAACTTGAGGGAGTAGAAAACATGGATAAAGAAGCCTCACTTGAATTTGAAAAGTATGTAATCTCAAAACTAAATATCTAAAAAATATCATCCACCTTAAGAAACTTTAGGTGGATGTTTTACGGATTTTTGCATCTAACATATTCCATTTTTTATATCTTCAAAATTAATATTTCCAAGTCTTTCTTTGAGTTCATTATTTACTTTTTCCAAAACCAAATGAAGTTCACATGTTTTAGATCTATTAGCCGAACAATATTCTGGATCAAAGACACATCTGTTTAAACTAATGGATCCATCTATTGATTCTATGACATCTTTAACTGAAATATTTTTTGGCAATTTTTTTAATGAATAACCACCATTTTTTCCTCTATATGATATTATTATTTCTGAAGCTATAAGTTTTCTCAGAAGTTTTAATAAAAATCTTAACGGAATTTTTTCACTATCTGAAATTTTAGATGCATCTGCCCTATTCCCATATCCGAGCTTTGTCAAGTACAATACAACTCTTAATGCATAGTCTGCTTCCTGTGTTATTCTCATATATTTTCTCCTCACATATGGTTGCAAAAGTATACCTTATGAGTATACTTTTTATAATATATTACCATTCATCGTTTTTGTCAACGGAAAAATCAGGCAATCTCTTCACCTCATTGAACTTGCTATTACTTTCAATTATTTTAGAACTTTCACCTACAGCGCATATATAATTTTGTTCTAATATCTTATCTATAACATCTGCAAACTCCATTATATCTTCCTTTTTAGTGGATATTAATTCATCTCTCTGTTTTTGAAGATCTGCTTGACTTACTCCTTTTAAATATAATTCATCTGCCACAATTCCATCTCCTGCAGGTCCTATAACTGAACTTGCCGAGTTATATCTGTTGTCAATATTTGAAGCCGCACTTATTATATAATTATTCATCTGCCTGTCACTTACATTAAATTTTCTTAAGTAATTCGGTATTTTATCAAAAACATCCAGAGTTTCATTTAAATTAGGATCTCTATATGAATAAAATAATATTGTACCATTATTCATACTCGATGCAGCTCCATAAGCTCCTCCTTTAATTCTTATATTATCCCAGAGATAACTATTTATTATGTTCTGCAGTACCTCATATTTACCATTTTGCATACACTGGGATTTCTGAAGTTCACCACCCTTAAATACATATTGAACTTTTGAAGGTATAATAATTCCTTCGTTTATTGTTGAATTATTAAATTTATATTTATATGTCGGTAATTTTCTATCTGAAAATATAGATAAAATTCCATAGAATTTATGCTGTGAAAAACTTTTATAGTCATCATCATCTCCGATAAAACTTACTATCATTCCATCTTTATTAAATATCTCTTCTTTAACCTCTTTAAGATTATTAACAATTTCATCACTTTTACTCTCAAAGTTTTTATCCAGGTCACATATAAAAGGATAAATACCATAATTATTATAATTTTTATATTTACCATACTCAGACATATAGGATTGTACCTTTAGAGCCCCAACTGTGTCTCCAGAATATAACATCGATTCCTCAATACTAAGTTTTATATTTTTTATTACTTCTCTCAATCTATATTTGTCATTCAAATTAGAATTTAATACAATTTCTTTTAACAAATTAAGTGATGATGATAAATTATCTTTTGTTGTTGATACTTGTGCAGAGAATTTAGGTGAGTATGAATTATTATCTCCATTTTTAGGAATACAATTGATGTAGAATTCCATATTACCATTTATCATATTTTGCTCCTCTAATTTTTCCGCTGAATAATTATTTGTGCCTATATTCCCCAGGATATTTTTCAATAAACATATATATCCAAGTTTATCCTGAGGAACTGTAGTCGTATCAAAATACATGGTTATAATATCAACACCATTTGTATCTATTGGATGTTCTAAAATTTTAACTTCTGCATCATCTTTTTCAATAGTTTTATATTCTTTAACCTTTTTATTTATATCTGAAAGTGATAATGAAGGTATAGTTTTTAATTTATTACTAGATACCGGTGCTTCCTGCCACTTTCTCAATTTTTTTGTGTCATTTATCAGGTTCTTTAATTGACTTTCAGACATAGATTCCTTATATTTAGCTAATTTCTCTTTAAGCTCAATCTGATTTTTTTCCTCAAGTTCAGGTTCTGGTACAAGCAATACAAGTGATGAATGATTATTATCAAGCATATACTTTTTTATAAGATTTTGAACATTACTTTTTGCATATTCATAGCTGGCATTAACATTTAAATATTTTGTCGGCTCTCCTCCATATATCCAACTCATCATAATTAAGTTATTATACTGCAGTTCATAATTTCCCTGCATAACAGATCCAATATATTTTTCTCTCTTCTCAACTGCATCTAACAGATTTTTATCTATTCCATCTCTCACTATTGTTTGAAGTGTAGTTTCAACAACCTTTTTAAATTTATCCTTTTGATTTTTATTAATACCCTGGGCAGTTATACTTAAAACCGGCTGAACACTATCTGCATCAAATTTAACCGACACATTTTCACCAAATCCATTTTCTTTTAATGCTTTTGTAATTGGTGAAGATGGCAAACCACCTAAAAGTTCAGCAATATAATCAAATGAATTAATCAGTTTATCATCTGTAACCTTCCCAATTACATAATTTAAAGTTAAGTAAGTTTTATTTTTAGTATCTGTTCCACTTTGGGCAGGATATGGCACTTCCTTTTGTACCATTTCAGTGAAAGGTTTTTGAAGCTGGATTTCCGTATTTACTTGTTTTTTAGGTATTTTATTTAAATAATTATCACCTATAAATTTTAACTTATTTTCAATATCCATCTTGCCGTATAAATAAAAATAACTGTTTGATGGACAATAATTATTTCTATAGGTATTTATAAGTTCATTGTAAGTCAAATCAGGTATATTATCTGGTACACCCCCAGAATCATATTTATATGATGTATCTGGAAACAGTGATTTTTCAATTTCCTTATTCAAGATCCATTTAGGAGAGGAGTATTCACCTTTCATTTCATTATATACTATTCCATTGTACTTTAATTCATCCTGCAGGGAATTCAATTCAAGTCGTATGCCTTCCTGTTTAAATATCCTATTATCTTTTAATACATTTGGATAAAATACAGAATTCAAATACACACTAATTAAATTTTGAAAGTCTTTATCATTTTTACTGGATACAGGGTAACTTGTAACATTATCTGTTGTATATGCATTTAAATATGTGCTCATTGATTGCTTCATAAGTTGATTAATAAGACCTTTAACAGGATATTTCCTTGAGCCCTCTAAAACAGAATGTTCTATTACATGATTTACTCCGGTGTTATCCTTTGCAGGTGTACGAAAGTTTATACACATCATCTTATTTTCACTATCATTTTCCAGATATATCAGATTAGCACCACTTTTAGTATGTTTGTAAACATAAACAGTAGACTTTATATCAGGTATAAATTTTCTAGAAACTAATTTAAATCCACCAAGAGATTTATTATTTGAAGCTAAAGATGTTATTAATTCTGAATCAATTCCTAATGCTCTGGCATTGTTTAACGTCTGTGATGTAACTGCCTGCGACACAAACACTAAAAGAGTTATCAATACTGTCGTATATTTTAATTTTCTATACATTTGACTCTCCCTCTTTACTCTCTAAAAATTTAGAGCACTTCATAAATTATGAAGTGCTTTAAATAATTAATAATATTATGTGTCTATTTGGATAAATTAATTCTTAGATTTAAATATAATTTTTAATATTGAACACTTTTTAAACATAATCCCTTAGGTGGTGCTATTGGAATTGTCTGATCTCTTTGTTTTCTGTCCAATATTAATTCTACATCATAAGAAGTTATATTATGAAGTCCTGCTTCTATAAGAACTCCTGTAATTATTCTGACCATATTTAATAAAAATGCATTTCCATTTATCTCTATTAAAATCAATCCATTATCTTCGCTTATATCTATATAATTTATAGTTTTTACAGTCGACTTATTACTCGACTTAAGTCTTGTAAAGCTTTTAAAGTCATGTGTTCCAGTTAAAATTTCAGCTGCCTTTTTCATTTCTTCAACATCTAGTTTCTTATCGATATGATATACATATTTTCTCTCAAAAACGTCTCTAAACCTATTATTATTTATACTATAAATATAAGTTTTTGATTTAGCATTATACCTGGCATGAAATCTATCAGAGGTATCCTTAATTGATTTTACAACTATATCTTCAGGTAAAAACTTATATATATAATCCAGCATCTCATCTACACTTAAATTTGATTCAGTATGAAAATTGGCTGTGTAATCATATGCATGGACTCCTGAATCAGTTCTGCTGCATCCTATAAGCTGTATATCCTCTCCTGTCATTTTACTTAAAACACTTTCGAGTTTTCCCTGTATAGTTAAAACCCCTTCTTTTTGTTTCTGCCAACCCTTATATTTACTTCCATCATACTGGATTGATAATTTCAAATTTCTCATACAATACCGCCTTTAACTTTATTATTTATGAATTATTTTCATAAACACCATTCAGCATCTTTTTATTCATACCTTAAAGCCTCAATAGGATCTAATTTTGCTGCCTTACTTGCTGGATACAATCCAAAGAATATTCCAATTGCTGACGAAAATAAAAATGCTATAAGGATTACTCCAATAGATACCGGAACATGTATCTTCAATATAGCTCCAATAATCTTGCCAGCAGTTATACCAAATATAGTACCGATGGCTCCACCTATAAGACATAGTATTATAGATTCCATAAGAAATTGTACTTTTATATCACGGGTTTTTGCCCCAATTGCCTTCCTTATTCCAATCTCCCTGGTCCTTTCTGTTACAGATACAAGCATGATATTCATGACACCTATTCCACCTACTAAGAGTGATATAGCTGCAATCGCGCCAAGTATACCAGTTACAATATTTAAAACCTTATTCAGAGAGTCAAGTCCCTTAAATCCACTTTGCGCACTGTAGATTCCTTTAGCTTGATGCCTGCTTTCAAGAATCTTCACTATCTTAGAACTTATTTGATCCGCTTTACTCATATCAGACAGCATAACTGACATATAACTTATATTTGTATTTGCAAATATTCTATCCGCAGATGTCACAGGCATAAATACCTGACCAGGTGCATTCTCCGATGCCTCACCTAAGTTTGAACTAGAATCTTTACATATACCAACTATATGCAGATTAGTTTCTCCATTATCTGATTCAACTATAACATCTTCTCCAAGTGCATTATCCGTTCCACGAAATAACTTCTGAGCTGTTTTTTCATCTATGATTGCCGCACTCGATCTTATTTCTGCATCATGGTCATTCAAAAACCTTCCACTGACCATTTTCGTACCTGAAATCTCATCATATCCTTTTGCCGATGCTACAATCTCAACACGCTTGGACTTATTTGCAACTTTTAAATTTCCTACACTCGAAAGCATTGGAACAACCTGTTTAACCTCAGGTATCTTATTATTTATAAGGTTAACATCATCCATAGTAAAATAATCTTTATTTTCTATAGGTTTATCTGAATACTGATTCAGGTTGACATTAACCACATTACTGCCTATACCTTGAAACTCTCCTGCAATATATTCCTTCGCTGCAGCACCTATAGAAACTATAGTGATTACCGAAGATATTCCTATTATTATTCCAAGCATAGTCAAAAAAGATCTCAATTTATTTGACTTTATACTCTGAATTGCAGATTTAAAACCTTCCTCTATATTCATTACTTCTTCCCCCTAACTATAGTTCTGCTTACAACTAGTTTGTCAGAGATTATAGTGCCATCTTTAAAGACTACATTTCTCTTTGTGTGCATAGCTATATCAGGTTCATGTGTAACCATGACGATAGTTACCCCTTCATCATTTAGCTCTTGAAAAATTCCCATTATTTCCTCACTTGAAATACTATCTAAATTTCCAGTAGGTTCATCAGCAAGTATTATAGATGGATTATTAACTAATGCTCTTGCAATAGCAACTCTCTGTTTTTGTCCTCCAGACATTTCATTTGGTTTATGTTTAATTCTATCAGACAATCCAACTCTATCTAATGCTAATTTTGCTCTGCTCTCTCTTTCATGTTTCGGTACACCAGCATACATCATTGGAAGTTCAACATTTTCTATTGCTGTAAGCTTTGGAAGTAAATTAAAAGCTTGAAATACAAATCCGATTTTTTTATTCCTTATTTCAGCTAAACTATTGTCATCTAGTGATGATACATCGGTATCTTCTAAATAATATTTTCCACCGGTAAACTTGTCTAAACATCCAATTACATTCATTAAAGTAGATTTCCCGGACCCTGATGCCCCCATTATAGCCACATATTCTTCCTTTTCAATTTGCAAATTGACTTCCTTTAAAGCTTTAAGCTTTATAGAACCAGTATCATACACCTTAACTAAATCTTCAAGTTTAATTATCACTACTTGGTCCCTCCTGCTTGTACCTTTGAAGCATCTTTTACAGTGTCTCCTTCTTTAAGTGTATCTTGAGGATTTGTTACATACTTTTCTCCCTGTTTAAGTCCACCTATTACTTCTATGGCATCATCTGTTTCTATACCTGTCCTTATATATTTTTTAGCAACCTTATTTTCATCATTTACTACATAAACGTATTTCTTCTTTGTACCTTTGTCTTCTTTAACACTGTCTGATGAAACAGCAATTGCATTCTGCCTTTCATCAAATATAATTTCAACATCAGCGGAATAACCTGATTTTATAGTATCATCACCAGAAGCTCCATCAAGTGTTATAGTGACATTAACTTTAGGATCCTGCTGAGTTTGAGTTACATTAGTGCCAGTCTGTGTCTGTGCTATCTGTCCAACATCAGTAACAGATCCAATATATTTCATACTATCATTCCCTTTTACCTTAACAATAGCCTTCTGTCCCTTTGATACCTTCATAGCATCATATTGACTCATATCAACAGAAACTTTGTATTTAGAAGTATCATCTACTATTATTTTATCACCTTGTTGTGGAACTTGTCCCTCTTTTGCATCAACTTTTACTACTTTACCATCAGTATCAGCTTTTATATTACATGCATCTATTTTCTCATTTAAACTATCAATTTCAGATCTAATAGAATCTGTCGAATTTGATACACCTGTTTGTGCTTGTGACATTGCATTTTGAGCACTCGATAAATCAGCTTTTTCCTTGCTCAGTTCGCTTTCATATTCAGATGAATCCATTTGGACCAGAATATCACCTTTTTTTACATCCTGACCCTCAGTTACCAAAACTTTATCAACCCTTTGAGTATTACTTAGTGTTATCTCATTTCTATAATTAGGTGATATTGTTCCAGAAACAATAGTACTTTCAATTATATTTTTCTTAATGGCACTAGATATATTAACACTTTTTATGTCATTTTTTTTGGCTTTTGAGTAGGAAGCTATACCTATAATCACAATTACAAGTAGAATAAATGCAATAATTGCTAATTTTTTCTTTCCTTTTATAGATTTAAACTTAGACTCCATTTATTTTTCCTCACCTTTCTAGGTATAATATACAGATTATTTTTAAATAATATAGTACTCTTATATTATAACATTAATGTAGAAAATTTCACTTCTTTTTAAAAGAATCTTATAAATACACAACTGACATTATATAAGCTATAATGTCAGTTGTGTACAGCTAAATATAATTAGTATACTTAGTCAAATGATTTTAAACTAATATCATAATTATAACTGATAAAATGTAAATTCCAAAGTTTATAATTAAAGCCTTCTTCATGCTAATTTTAAATACAGCTGATGTTCCTATTGATGATAATATTATACTCCATATATAAAATATATCTATATGTGAAAGCAATTTATAAATAAAAGTATTTGTTGATGAATTTAAAAATACAGCAAAACTTGTCGATATATTCTTTATATTTTGAGCTTCAGTAAAAATCATAACCACAGCAGTTAAAATATTTGATATTACAATAGGAACGTATGCAATTAAATTAACACAATATAATTTTTTAAAATTTCCCTTTTCCTTTAAAATTGACGTTATCACTTTGATAAATACACTAAGTATTAATACTGTTAAAGCTGGTCCAATTAATGCAGTAATTATTCCTGAGATCACTGCACTAATTTTCACAAAAGATATTGCTGATTGTGATAAATTTACAGATTGCTGTGCATTTAAAATAGTATACCCTACAATTTTAGGCATTTCAACTAAAATAACAAGCAATTCAATAACAGTTATTACTATCCAATAGCTCCATATCCTAGGATTGCCTTCAATGTTATTCATAACTTTAACTGGTGATGTTATAACTTCCATAATGTTTTTGAAAGCTTTACCTTTACTTTCCTGTGACATTTATATTTTCCCCCTCTTAGTAATTAATTATATGGATTTGATTCTATATATATTGTATATATATCATATACAGTATAATTACTTTTTTCAATGCACAGAGGATTAAAGGTTTGTGTCAAGTTCTAGCCGGTAATTTATTTTTTAAACTTTTTTATTATTTTAGAACCTAACTTTTGTACTGCGTTCCATATTGCCATTTAAATTAATCATAATTTGAATTTTTTAACTTGACCTGTCATTTCTTTTGTACTTTTAGTAAGATTATTAGCTGAATTTAAAACCTCATCTGACAATTTACTCATTTCGTCTGAAGATGCATTTATTTCTTCTGAGGATGCAGAGACTTCCTCAGCAACTGCAGATGTAGATTCTACTTTATTTAGAATTTTCTCTTTTCTTTCATTTATCTCAGTTGTAGAATTATTTATATCTTCAATTTTAGGAATAATATTATCCACAGCCTTGATAATATTTTCATATGAATCTAATGCATTATCCACAATGATACCTTGTTTATTTAAATCATCTGAAACTTTATTAGTTGAATTTATCATTATCTTATTTTGGCTATAAATATCTGAAACTATTTTAGATATATTATTAGATGATTCTTTAGATTGTTCTGCCAACTCTCTTATTTCATCCGCAACCACAGAGAATCCCTTGCCAGCTTCACCCGCTCTAGCAGCTTCAATAGCAGCATTTAATGCCAATAAATTCGTTTGCTCTGATATAGAATTGATCAAATCAGTTATTTCATTTATCTTATTTATATTTTCACCTGACTCTTTAATTGTAGCTTCAAAATTTTTAAATGTATCCATTGTATTTGCAATAGACTCTGAGAGCTCATGTATTCGCTCACTGCTTTTACCAGCCAGGGAACTAATTCCTTTTGAATTATTATCAACATCTCTGATTTTTTTAATAATCTCCTCTAAATTTTGACTAAAACTGTTTAAAATTTCAGTTATAGTAACTAAATCTTGAGCTTGTGCTCCTGTACCATTTGTAACTTCTTCAATAGCAAGTGCAACAGATTCTGAAGATTTACTCATTTCATCTGAAATAGACGACAGCTTTTGAGAATCATTATCTATTTTATTTGAATTATTTACCACTGATTTAAGCATGTCCCTTATAGAATTTTGCATAGTGTCAACAGCCATTATCATTGTACCCAATTCATCTTCATTATTTAGTTCTTCTTTTAATACAGAACTTGTAAAATCACCAGAAGCCATTGTAACTATATAATTAGTAGCATTTTTTATCTTTTTAGAAAAGCTATCTGATATAAAATATACAATTATAAAAGCCAAAACTAAAAATATGCATGAAAAAATCACTATAAATCTAGTCAAAATATTAAGTTCTGAATTCACTTCACTTTGGGCAACAGCAACGGCAAATGACCATGTTGTGTTTAAAACCGGTGCATATGTAACAAATTTATTCTGACCATTATATTTATATATTCCATATCCTTTTTCCCTATTTATCATTTTTCTTTGTATATTTGCAAACTCTTTCAAGGCAGGATCCTTTTTAGAATTTTCTATTACATTATACATTTTAATTACTAGATTCTTATTAGTATTTGCTATTGTAACTCCTGTATTCGATATCATATAAGCAGTTCCAGTATCCCCGAATTTTATGTCATCTGTAATACTGCTTATATGATTTCCGTCCTTAGCAGCTGCTAAAACCCCAATTATATTACCATTTTCTTTGATTGGTACAGCATACACGACGACTAATTTTTTATCTGCCTTACTAACAATGGGATCAGAAACCCATGGTTTGCCTGAAAGCGCCTTTTTAAAATAATCTCTATTTGAGAGATTTGCTGTTTTTGAATCACTATATTTTGCATTTCCATTTAAATCAATAATTGCAATACTAATATAACTATTTCTTTCAATTTCATCCTTTAATCCAGCAAGCTTATCATCTACAGACTTACTACTATCTATTATCGAATCACTTGCTGCAATTTGTTTTAATATACTTAATTGTTCTGAAACTTTTGACGAAACAATTGCTGCTCCTTCTTCTGCAATTTTTGACATAGTCTTACCATTATTATTTTCAAGTGCATTAGATGACATTTTTAATGTTATAACACTTAGAGAAATTATAATTGCCAAAATTAATATTTCAATAGGTAGTAGCAATTTCATTTTTATAGTCTTCATTTTAATTTTCCTCCTAAATTATATAATATCTTGTAAGCTTGTAAACTTGTTAACATATATTAAATTATATCATATTGTATTAAATTTTGTATTAAAAATACCCATAAAAATAATATCTAATTGACCCATAATATATATTGAATAAAAATATTACAGGATATATTATTATTTTATATAACTAATCAAAAATCGAAAGGGGCATTAAAATGATAAGAATAATATCAAAAAATCAAATAAAACCAAATAAAAAAGATGAATTTATAAAACTTACAAATGAATTAATAGAAAAAAGTAGAAAAGAAGATGGTTGTATAGCATATAATTTGTTTGAGGATATAAATAACCCTTTTATACTTACCTTTGTAGAGGATTGGGAAAACCAGGAATCTATTAATAATCATAACAATAGTGAACATTTTAAAAGGATAGTCCCTCAATTTCAAAAATTTCGTTCAAGTGAAAAGGAATTTAATCTTTATAGAAAATTAGAGTAATAATAAAAATAAAATACAATAATTATTTAATGATAACAATTATTGTATTTTATTTTTATTTTGTTATAATTAACCTATATAACAATTTATTATGAGGAGGAATAAAAATGTTTGAATGGAAAAGAGAGTATGAAACTGGAATAGAAATTATAGATTCTCAGCATAAAGAACTATTCAAAATTGCTAATAGATCTTATAAACTTTTAAAAAATGATATGGTTACAGACAAATATGATAGAGTAGTTGAAATAATAAATGAACTATTAGATTATTGTGAATATCACTTTTCAACAGAAGAAAAATTTTTAATCGATATAAAATATAATAAATTTATCAGTCATAAATCACAACATGAAGAATTTATAAAAAAACTCAGAAGCTCCAATCTTAATGATATAGATGATAATCAAGATGAATACTTAATGGACATACTGAATTTCTTTATCAAATGGATATCTGGTCATATTTTATCTAAAGATATGGATTATGTAAGATTCAATAATTCCATAAAATAATTTATATACTATATCTTAAAATAGATAAAATGATACCAAATTGATATCATTTTATCTATTTCATTACATATACATTCGTTCTATTACTCCACAGGCTAATTTTCTTCCAGAATTTCCTGAAGGCTGGGTTCTATAATCATCTGGGCTTTCATGTATAATTACTGATTTTCCTATAATCTGACCTACTGTGAACTTATTTGTAAAAAATATCATTTTCGCATATCCATTATTCGAAAACAGGACCGGAAAATCACCTGCATGATTTCCATGTGGTTGATTGGTTGGATTCCAATGTTCTCCTGTATCTGGAAATGGTTCTTTTTCATCACCAACACTGCAATTTCCATTCTGATGTATATGAAAACCAAATGGACCAATTTGAGGTTTATTTTGTGATGCAGGACTATACTCAGGGAGCCCGTTAACCTCAACAAAAACCTCTGTTCCATTCCCTACATCTGTAAATATAACGGTTCCACTTATATTAGGTGCCAATACTCCACCTTTTATATTAGCTATAGCCTCTTTAACTGTCTGTAAATCATTATCATATCTCTCATTATTCCTGTAGTAATCATAATAAACCAATGGACATATATAATTTTGCATGTACATAATTCCTCCAAACCAAAATATCATAATCAATGTATTTTATGCATATACGTTATATTTGTTACTATTTCAGTAATTTCATTAAAACTATATGAACAATTTGAGAATTCATTCTAAATGATAAGTAATATATTGACTTAATACATTACAAAACATTATACTTAAAATAAATTATATTAATAAAAGGACTTAATAAAAAATGAAAATAACAGATAAAATATATAAATATATACCAAAATATTCTATCAAGCCCTTGATTTTATGTGTGATTTTTAACTTCACTATATATTCCGGAGTACGTTTATTTTATGGAAATAGGGTATTTCATGATTTAACTTCATATTATGATAATAGAATTCCCGTTATTCCAGTTTTTGTATTAATTTATTTTGGAAGTTATCTATTTTGGATTGCCAATTACATACTTATAAGCAGAATAGGAAGAGATCACTGTTATCGTTTTTTAATGGCAGATTTATTAGGAAAATTGATATGTGGTATTATATATATAACTTTTCCTACCACTAACATTAGACCGGATATAACTACATCTGGTATTTTTTCAGACATGCTTAGATTTTTATATACTATAGATCCGGCTAACAATCTTTTTCCTTCTATTCACTGTTTAGTTAGCTGGTATTGTTTTGTTGGTTTAAGAAATTGTAAGTCTGTATCTTCACGATATAGATATTTTTCTTTATTTGTTGCTATAATGATATGTATTTCTACATTGGTAACAAAACAACATGTTCTAATTGATGTTTTAGGGGGTGTTATGCTAGCTGAATTAACCTGGCAGCTATCTTTACATTTACAACTCTATAAAACACTTAAATTTATTAATCAGGAGGTATAGATGAAAGTTCTTACTGTAGTAATTCCATGTTACAATTCAGCAGATTACATGGATAGAGCAATAGAATCTCTGCTAATTGGAAGCGAAGATTTGGAAATTTTAATTATAGATGATGGTTCTGGTGATGATACCTTAAAAATCGCAAAAGATTATGAAAGAAAATATCCAGGTATTGTTTATACAATTCATAAAGAAAATGGCGGCCATGGTGATGCTGTAACAACTGGCCTTAAAAACTCAAATGGCCTTTATTTTAAAGTCTTAGATAGTGATGATTGGTTTGATAAAGATAGCTTTAAGAAAGTCCTTAGTATATTAAAGGATTTAATAAAAACTTCAAAAACTGTAGATATGCTTATTGCAAATTATGTATATGAAAATGCCATTATTCATAGATCAAAAAGCATAAACTACAAAGGGGCAATGCCAGAAGAAAAAATATTTACATGGGACGAACTAGGTCATTTAAAAAATAGCCAAAATATATTAATGCACTCTGTTATATATCGTACAGATGTCCTTAGAGAGTGTAATTTAGAGCTTCCAAAACACACATTTTATGTTGATAATATTTTTGTATATAAACCACTTCCTTATGTAAAAACTATGTACTATATAAATGTAGATCTATATAGATACTTCATTGGAAGAGAAGATCAATCCGTTAATGAAAAAGTAATGATTTCACGAATAGATCAGCAAATTAAAGTTACAAAAATACTCATAGACTCGTACAATCCTATGATTATAGGATCTAGAAAACTTCGCAAATATATGACTAAATATATAGTAATGATGATGGCGGTTAGTACCGTACTCCTGTTAAAAGAAAATACAGATGATAGTTTACATAAAAAAAATGAATTATGGAATTATTTAAATTATAAAAATAAGAGCTTGTATAGAGAAGTGAGTAAATCAACTTTAGGACTTTTAATGCAGCTTAAGGGACTTTTAGGAAGAAATATTATATTACTTGGTTATTCATTATCTAGAAGAGTAATTGGATTTAATTAAATAAATACACATTGAAAATTTAAAATCAAAGTTTTCAATGTGTATTTATTTAATTATTTGTAAATTTCATTATTTACACAATTTAATGCCTCAAATACAATATTATGCATATCAAAATATTTATACATTCCAAGACGGCCTCCGAATATAACTTTATCTTCTTTATCTGCTAATAATTTATACTTACTATATAATTTATTATTTTTATCGTCATTCATTGGATAATACGGCTCATTTCCCCGTTTCCACCTGACTGGATACTCTTTAGTAATCACAGTTTTAGGGTTTATATTTTCACTTTGACATCCAAATTCAAAATGCTTATGTTCTATTATTCTTGTATATGGGACCTCATATTCTGTGTAATTTACAACTGCATTTCCCTGATAATTTTCGCAGTCCAATACCTCTGTTTCAAAATTAAGAGAGCGATAATCAAGTTCTCCATAACAATAATTATAATACTCATCAATCATTCCAGTAAAAATAATCTTATCTGCCATATCTTTAAATTTACTACATTGATCAAAAAAATCAGTATTAAGATTCACTTCTACACCATCAAGCATCTTCTCAATTATTTTTGTATATCCCCCAATAGGTATTCCCTGATATTTATCATTAAAATAATTATTATCATATGTAAATCTAACTGGCAGCCTTTTTATAATAAAGCTAGGTAATTCGGCAGCTTTTCTTCCCCACTGTTTTTCAGTATAACCTTTAACCAATTTTTCATAAATATCTTTACCAATAAGACTTATGGCCTGTTCCTCAAGATTTTTAGGTTCGGTAATATGAGCTTCCTCAATCTGATGCTGAATCTTGTCTTTTGCCTCCACAGGTGTAGTTACACCCCACATTTTATTAAATGTATTCATATTAAAAGGCATATTATAAACTTCAGATTTATAACGGGCAATTGGAGAATTAGTATATCTATTGAATTCAGCAAACTGATTCATATAATCCCATATTTTTTTGCTGCTGGTATGAAAAATATGGGCACCATATCTGTGAACCTGAATGCCGGCTATTTCCTCTGTGTATATATTTCCACCTACATGTGAACGTTTATCTATTACAATACACTTTTTGCCTCTTTTAGATACTTCATGTGCAAATATTGATCCAAACAAACCAGATCCAACTATTAAATAATCATACATTACATTATGCTCCTCCTAACTTAACTACAAGTCTTCTTATATAAATAAAATGCATCTGTCATAATGATAAAATATATAATCATGACAAACGCAACTATTTTAATTATATCAAATTACTGATAAAGTTACCACACATTTTTATGTAAACCCATTTTATGTACATATTTATGCATATGAATGATAAATAACATTAAGGTATTATTTTTCATTAATTTATTCTATAATAATTATGATATTTATTTATAGGTTCGTAATTCCAAGCTTAGACTTGTAAAACCTATAATATAAAGTTAAAATTTAAAATCAAAGGATGTGTTAAAAATGAAGCCTCAATTTGTATATGCTCAAATCGAAGATTTACCACGGATTGTCGAAATCTATAATCAGACAATTCCAACTAGAATTGCTACTGCAGATTTAGAATTAGTTTCAGTCAAATCACGAAAACCATGGTTTGAAACCTTCGACCCAACTAGCCGTCCTTTATGGAACATAAAATTAGATGGCAATTTAGTTGGCTTTATTGGATTAGAAGAATTTTATGGACGTCCAGCTTATAAAAAAACGTCAGAAGTCTGCATTTATATTGATCAGAATTTTAGAGGACAAAAATTAGGGCAAGCTGCACTTGATTTTATTGCCGGGCAACTTAAATCATTAGATATTGATACTTTATTGGCTTTTGTTTTTGGCCATAATATCCCCAGTCAAAACCTTTTTATGAAAAATGGTTTTAAAACATGGGGACATTTGCCAGAAGTTGCATTAATGGATGGTGTTAGAAGAGATTTAGATATTTTAGGCAAGCGTTATTATTAAAAATGTTTACTAAACAAATATAATTACAATCTTAAAACTAATCAAAAAATTTTATACCATTGATTGATATTGTAAGTATGAACCCGGCCATTTCATTAGTAGGTTTTTTCATGCCTTCCTTTAACCATTTTTGAATGGTGCATATGCTGCCACTTGCTAAAAAATGAAATATATACTCCGCTTCCTCTCTTTTTAAAAGATTATTTTCCCTCGATGGTATAAAATATTGTTTTCCTATAATTTCTATAACTTCCTGTTGAAAATGTGTATCACCATTTGAATTTAGTAAGATGTCAAAAAGTTCTGAGTTTTTCTTTATATATTCTAGAATCCTTTCAATAATGATGGTAGGAATATCATTTTTACTCTTAAAATTACAGCTATTTAAATACTCTTTTATATCATCAATTGTTTCATTTTCTATACAATTTAATAAACCATATTGATTTTTATAATGAGCATAAAATGTGGCACGATTAATATCAGCATCTTCACAAATTTCTTTTATTGAAATTGCAGATATAGGCTTTTGTTTTAATAATTTAATAAAACTCTGTTTTATTACCATTTTTGTATATTTAACCCGCCTATCAGTTTTCTTTTCCTTCATAGTAATTCCTCCCAGACAAAAAAATCTTGTAGTTTATTAAACATTCTATGAAAATCTGTTTTTTAACTATCAATTTTTAAAAATATGATTGTTGTATTTATAACATAATGTTAGTATACTGTGTTAAAGAAAAATAATCAACATTTTGTTTAGTAAAAATTGGAGGAAGATTAAATGCCGTTTATAGAACTTGAAAATGTGAAAAAAGAATACACCTCTGGAGATGTCACGATTACTGCAGTAGAAAACTGTTCTTTTTCAATAGAAAAAGGTCAACTGGTGGTAATCCTTGGTCCATCTGGCGCAGGAAAGACAACTGTATTAAATCTTCTTGGTGGAATGGATAGTCCCAGCGGCGGAAGTATATTGGTTGATAGAAATAAAATTCATTCCTATACCAAAAAGGAACTTGTAAATTACAGGCGTAACGATATTGGATTTGTGTTTCAGTTTTACAACCTTGTGGGAAATCTAACTGCACTTGAAAATGTAGAACTTGCGTGTCAGATATGTTCAAATTATATTGAACCAAAAACTGTATTAGAACAAGTAGGTTTATCTGAAAGAATAAACAATTTTCCTGCACAGTTATCTGGAGGTGAACAGCAGCGTGTTGCCATAGCCAGGGCTATAGCAAAAAATCCAAAATTACTTTTATGTGATGAACCTACTGGTGCACTCGACAGTGTGACAGGTCAGAGGATCATTGAACTTCTGCAAAATACATGCAGAGAAATGAATACCACAACCATTATAATTACGCATAATGCTGCCATTTCAGATATTGCAGATAAAATTATTAGGATCAAAAACGGAACTGTAGAAAATATTTCTACAAACAAAAATCCTAAAAAGGCTAAAGAAATTGTGTGGTGATAAATATGTTATTTAAAAATACTCTTATAAAGATAAAAAAATCTTTTGGAAAATATATGTCGCTTTTTATAATCGTTATGGTAGGTTTTGGCTTCTTCTTGGGACTAAAGGAAACCTCACCGGATATTATAAATTCTGTTGACAAATACTATAAAGCTAATAACTTAATGGATTTCAAAATAGTCAGTACAATGGGATTAAGAGATGAAGATGTAAAAGCAATTAAATCATTAAAAGGTGTACAAAATGTTGTTCCAAGTTATTCTCTGGATGTTCTTGAAAAAGATAAAGTTATAAGGGTGCATGCAATTGAAAATTCAGTGAATACTTCAAAACTAATTAATGGAAGAATACCTAAAACAGATAAAGAATGTGTAGCAGACATTAAAAAATATAAAATTGGTGATAAAATTACACTAGATAATAATTCAGATAATAAACTAAAAAATACAGTATTTACTGTTGTGGGTACTATAAAATCTCCATTATATATAGATTTTGATTATGGTAATACTACAATCGGTGACGGAAAATTGTCATCCTTTATCTTTATAAATAAAGATAACTTCAATATAGATGCCTATACAGAAATTTATGTTACTGCTGCCGGTACTAAGAATATTCCTTCATATTCGCAAAAATATGATGATATATCTGAACAGATTAATAATGAATTGGTAAAATTAAAACCTGAAATGGAAAATGCAGCATATTATGATATCTACAACAGTGCAATGGACAAAATAAATGATAATCAAAATAAATTAAATACCAAAATGAATATTTCCACAATAGAAAAGCCAAAATGGTATATTTATAACAGGAACGATGCCGTCTCAGGCTACAATGATCTAAAAAATGCAACAAATACCATTACTTCTGTAGCAGCCGTTTTTCCTTTATTTATTATACTGATTGTCATACTGATGACTTCAAATACAATGTCCAGAATGATAATGGAAGAGCGTGAAGAACTTGGAACACTGACTTCACTAGGATTTAAAAATTCAAGTATTATTTCAACATATTTGTTTTATGTATTGTCTTCAACTGTACTCGGAACTATAGCAGGATTTTTTATATTTGGGAATATTATACCAAATATTGTATACTCAACCTTTAGTAAATTTATTTTGCCGCAGCTTACCATACAACATGACATAACAAGTTTATTAATGGTATTAATAGTTGTCATAGCTCTTATGACATCTGTAACTGTCTTTTCCTGCAGCAAGGCACTGAAACAGAAACCAGCTATTTTGATGCGTCCTGTTCCACCACAGAATGGACAAAGAATACTGCTTGAAAAAATAGGATTCATCTGGAAACATCTTTCTTTTAACAGTAAAACTACAATGCGTAACATATTCCGTTATAAACAGAGAGTTATTATGATTATTGTCGGAGTAGCTGGATGTACAGCTTTATTGGTTGGAGGATTTGGAATAAGAGATAGCATTAATGGTGTTGCAGAAAAGCAGTATAGTGAAATTTTCAAGTACAATACATTGATTACACTAAAAAATGATACTGCAAATGTCTCCGGGAATTTAAAAGACTTGCTTGTAAAAGAAAGGGTCAAAAATCCCCTTTTGATAAAACAAGCAGCTTTTAAAGCTAAATCGAATGATCAATCTTTAGATACCTATTTAGTAGTACCGGAGGATGAAAGTTTATTCAAAAAATATTATAATCTAAGAAGTCAATTAACAGAAAATAATATTAAAATTAATGACAATAGCGTTGTTATAACTCAGAAACTTGCCGGGGTTTTAAAAATAGGCAAAGGCGATACAATCAAAGTAAAAGATGCAGATAACAACCTGTACTCTCTGAAAGTATCAGATGTTACAAAAAACTATATGCAAAACTACATTTACATCAATAAAAACTTATATGGCAAAGTATTTAGGAAAGACATCTCCTATAATATGATCGTAACCAATTATAATCAAAATAAAAATACGCTGGCTAAACATTTACTGGATGATGATTCTGTTGTAAATGTAACTTTTAAAGATGATATCCTTAAGAAAGCCGCTGATGGAAATAAAAGCCTGAATAATGTAGTTATTCTATTGGTTGTAATTGCATCGATGCTTGTAATCATTGTCCTCTACAATTTAACATCAATCAATATGAGTGAAAGAAAACGGGAAATTGCCACACTCAAGGTACTTGGATTTCACAACAATGAGACAAATCAGTACATTTACCGTGAAACATTTTTATTAACACTAATTGGTATTGTTTCTGGTCTGCTCCTAGGGATTCCATTCCATCAATTTGTAATAAATGCTATAGAAATTAGCACAGAGGTGTTTTTCAAAAATATCCACACTATAAGTTTTGTATGGTCATTTCTGATAATCATGTTGGTTTCAATCATTATGCAGATAGTTACACACTTTAAAATCAGAAAAATTGATATGATTGAATCTTTGAAATCTGTTGAATAGTGTTTTAATTTACCTTTAATAATTTTTAGCCCGGTATTTTAGAAATACCGGGCCTTAGAATTATCATTTAATAATTTTTGGCTTCTTCTATTGTCATCCAAAAATGAATACCTGTGGTAGAATCCATCCATCGATCCTCATTAAAATCTTTTACTTCTACCCATTCGCCTGCACGATAGACAAAGTTTTCATCTACTAAAGACCATGCTTCCTTATAACTTTCTTTATAGTCAAAACTTTTAATTGTAAGAACTTTTGCCTTATTGCAGCGGCAAGAAGGCAATGTAGCTGAAGTTCGCTTTGCATCTGCAGGTATTAAAAGCTGAACCAAACGGTTATTAAAACACTTCTTATATCCGATGAAAGCCCCCTTCTCCGGGCAATGCAGGCGAAACCATTTTGTATCCTTGTCAGAAACAACACCATCTAATTTAGCATATTCAAGAAGTGCAGCATGTAAGTTTGCACCTTTAATATTGCATCCGGTCATATCTACATACCGAAGTGTCGCACCTTCTAAATCTGCATTCTTAAAATTTGTATTACGTACAGTACATTCATCAAATAATACACCAGAGACACTGCTATTCTCTAAATTTGCTCCATCAAACTTAATTCTATGGAATGTACTCAAAGAAAAGTCAATATCAGATAAATCCCAACTTGTAAAATCCATATCAAAAAGTTCTATATCTTTTAAAACAAGTCTTTTTTTTGAGTCCCTATTTTCTAATATTTCTCTAAATTCCATCTGTGATAATTTACGCATGATATTTACTCCTTTTCTATTTAATACATCACTTGTATAAATTTATTTTATCATAGAACTTATGCCTACCGCTGTCAATGTTGTACGATAGAATACAACTTTATTAAAAAAGCTATTAGTTATTCACCAATAGCTTTTTCTTGCATTTTCACAGTTACATACCTTGCCGTAATTGATATATCCAAAAATTAAATTAATTTGTATACTATTGTAACTTAGTCAACAAATATAACTGGTTTAATGAGATCTGCTGGTTTCTGATCCATCATATGAAACGCATCCTCAATTTTCTCAAAGCCGTGAAAACGGTGTGTAATGAGCTTCGTCGTGTCTACACGACCATATTTGACCATGTCAAGCATTTTATGCATTCTGCGGGCACCTCCGGGAGAAAATCCTCCACGAATAGTTTTGTTAGACATTCCTAATCCCCAGGAGTAGGCGGGCATAGAAAGATTATCCTTAATGTCGAAGAAATTGATATTAGAAATATAACCACCTGGTTTAGTCATATCAACTGCTTGATTGAAACTATTCGCATTACCACCTGCAATAATAACACAATCCGCTCCTCCATCTGTCATATCAAGCACCTGCTCAACAGTATCTCCGTTTTTATAACTGACAATGTCGGTAGCACCATACTCTTTGGCTACCTTTACGCAATTAGGACGTGTACCAATGGCAATAATACGACCTGCGCCATGGCATTTTGAGCCGGCAACAGCCATCAGACCCACAGGACCGATTCCAATAACAACAACTGTATCACCAAAAGCAACATTCGCATTTTCCACACCATGGAAACCGGTGGACATCATATCTGTCGTCATAACGGCAGCCTCAGGAGATACACCTTCTGGCAATAAAACCAAATTCGCATCCGCCTGATTAACATGAAAATATTCAGCAAAAGTACCATCCTTGGAGCCAAGGAACTTAAAACTTTCCATAAGTCCTTCATCATGCGCATTGTATTCACCTTGAACATTTTCAGTCAGCCAATTTGGCGTAGTGCACGGAACAACAACTGTGTCTCCTGGTTTAAACTTCTTGACCAGTTTACCGACCTCAACCACCGTACCAACAGCCTCATGGCCGAGAATTAAATTAGTGTGTTCCCCTGAACCACCGTGGGAAACGTGTGTATCAGATGAACAAGGTGCCAGAACAATCGGGTGAATAATTGCATCCAATTCACCACAAGCCGGTCTTTCTTTTTCAATCCATCCCACATGATCAATTGACAACATTCCAAAACCTTTCATAATAATTACCCTCCCTTGCTAATTGCAATATCGCAATTCTGCTCTAGAAGACAAAACGCTTTATCCTTTAGCAAAAAAATAAGACAGTCAACTTCTGTGAGCAACAAATTGCTAATAATATTTGTATTATAAAACACTATAATGAAATTTTCAATATTAAAAATTGCAATTTAAGCAGCAAAACTTTACACCTGCATCTTCGAAGTATCCTTTTTTAGTACAAATGTTAAAACCAGGTAATATACAGCACCTATGGTTAGCCACATAAGTCCTATAATCTTCGATATATTGGCAAGGTGCATCCATACATATACTATTATGATAAATCCTACGGAAGGCAATACGATGTGCTGAAAGAAATTATATTTTTTAGTTCTAAATACAAAGTAATTAACAACCGTTACATGAAGTATCGCAAAGGAAGTTAAAGCTCCAAAATTGACCAGACATGATAGTATATCAATCATTTCACTGAATACACTGCACACTACTACAGCAATTACAGCTACAAAAATTGTCGCAACATATGGAGTCTTAAATTTCGGATGAACTTTTGAAAAGACTTTTGGCATGAGTTCGTCTCTCGCCATACTAAATAGTACCCTTGAAACTGCAGTCTGGAATGACAATGCACATGCAAACCCTAGTGCAATAGTTATTCCGATTTCACAAGTAAGTTTAAGTGCTTTTCCCCCTACACTGAATGCAATCACATAGAATGACGTATTAGGATCTTTAAAGGCATGCCAGTCTGGATATGCCATTCCGGCTACCCAACACTGTATAACAAAGATAATTCCGGAAACCATTAATGCAATTATAGTTGCCCTACCTATAGTTTTTGCTCCATCCTGGTTTTCCTCAGCTAAGGTACTGATACCATCAAACCCAAGATAACTTAAAACACAAATTGCTACCCCCGGCATTACAGCTGAAAGTCCAAACTTTGAATTGAATAATGGCTTGACCGAAAATTCTGCACCATTTATACCATGAGCTATTCCTATACCTCCACAAATTATAAAATATGTAAGTATAATCAATTGAAGAACAAGTAATATTTTATTAAATCTTGCAGCCATCTCAATTCCTCTAATGTTAATTAAAGTATTGCATATGATAAAAATAAATGCCCATAAAAAAATAGGTATCGAAGGCATCATATCATGAAGAGCAGCTCCGCTTAACAAATATAAAAGAGCCGGTATAAATGCATAGTCAAGTAATATTGCCCATCCGGCAAAGAAACCAACTGTTGGACTCAATCCTTTACTTACATAACAATATACTGAACCAGCAATAGGGATTGCTTCCGACATTTTTGCATAGCTAAATGCTGTAAAAAGCATTGCTAGCATTCCAATAAGATATGCCAATGCAGCCATACCACTTGCTGCATCATTCACAATTCCATATATACCAAAAGGTGCAATAGGAACCATGATAATTAATCCATAAATCACCAAATCTTTTGTCTTTAATACTCTACTCAGTTCTTGCTTGTACCCAAACTCCTCAAGATCAGTCCGTTGAAAATTCTCCTGACACTCTTTTTTCATAATTAATATCCCCCACTTTTTATAATTGGTACACTTACAGGGTTTTTTAGTTAGAAAGTTAAAACCCTATATTAAATTTATTCTTATAATTTTTCCAAAAATCAAAAATATTTTTTAAAAATTCTAACAATTTATAATATTTTAAATCCTTTATATTATTGTATAAATTGCTGCTATAATTTATAATCTATAGTTATTTAGATTAATTATATTCTTCCATAATATATCAAAAAATTATATTACCTTTTATTATAACTCTATTTTAATAAATTATCAATTTTTTAATGTAAGATTGTAACAATAAGATAGGAAACTTTTAATTTTAAGCAAGTATTAACTTTAATGTAGCTAATGCATTCAGGTAATCTTCTTTTTCATCCGTCAGCATTACCTGTATTGATGTTCCTAGAAGTGTGCCTAATATCAGCTTAGATGATGAAGTTGGAGAATATGTTTTTAATTTTTCAGAATTTGCAGGGTTATTTATTATATACTTTTCAATTAATTTAGTTAGTCCATCAAAAAGTTCTTTAAGGAGCTTTTTTAGGGATTCTGACCAAAGTGCCATACTGGTTAAATCAAAAAGAATTTTAAATAATTCAGGTTTATTGTATAACACTTCTTTAAAATATTTTATAAGATATACTGAGCTTTCACTTCCAGTAGTACCTTTTTTTAAATTATCTTCAATTTCACTAAAATATTTCTCAGATAACATTTCTACCACTTTTTTGAATAATCCTTCTTTATTCTTATAATAATAATTCAACTGACTTAGAACAACACCAGCTTCATTTGCAATATCTCTCAAAGAAACATTTGCATATCCTTTTGTAGAGATACATTTAAAAGCTGCATCCAATATTCTTTCAGCCTGGTTAGTATTTTTAACCTTTTCACTCATTTGATTTCAACTCCTACATAACTTATATATACAAAATATCTGGTCAGCAAATTAAATAATTCCACAAATATATATTAGCATATTGGAATATATTTTTAAATTAAGTTAAATATTCTTTTTTAAACTTGTTAACTTTTATTGTTGTATCTGATTCTTTTTTATAATAAACTTGTTCATGAACATCTGTTGAAATATCTGATATATATTACTTATTATCCAATAAAGCCCCATTCCCGCAGGTACCTGAAACGAAATAAACCCGGTCATGATTGGCGACAACAAAAGCATATTTTTTTGAATGGAGTTCTGCATTTCATTTTCAGATGCAGGCATATCTTGAGAAGAATATTTAGTAGATATATAGGTAGTTATTACAGCTAAAATAGGTATTATCATTAAAAGTATAGAATGAGCATTTATGTTGTGAAAATTAAAAGTTGGAATATAGCCCAAATTTATGCCCCAAAAGTTCATATTCAGCAATTCATTTCTATTTAACATGGAGTCTACAAGAGGTAACTTATTCATATTATTGCCGTAATAATTTATTATGCTTAAATCATGCATATTCTTCACAGTGACCATGTTGTGAGGTATAGTATTAAATAATTTGTTAATTATAGAAGAATTCATTCCAAACATATATTTTAGAGGCTGGGATATAACGTAGTACAGAGAAAATAAAATAGGTATTTGCAGCAGCATAGGAAGACATCCTCCCGCGGGATTTATATTGTTTTCTTTATACAGTTCGACCATATGTTGACTTAATTTTTCATTATCATTTTTATACTTCTCCTGTAGCTTTTTTATCTTCGGCTGAATTTCACTCATTTTTGAAGTTGATCTGTACTGTTTTATATACAGTGGAAGCAGCAATGTTCTTATAATAACTGTCAGCAAAATAATGGCAATTCCGTAATTCTTAAATGACAATACCTCATATATGAATCTCAAAAAGCGCCCTATGGGATATGCAATAAAATCAAACATAGTAGTTTATCCTTTCTCATCATATCTCGTGCAGCATTTATGATACACGGATTGATTCTATTTGTTTTATACATTGATTATTTAATTTTTGGTTCATACTTCCACAGCTTTGTTTTCACACAATAATGAGCAGGCTTTTCTCTAACCGTAAAATTACTGATTTCTTCTATGTATTCAGATTTAGTTATGGTTCCATTGCTAATATATTGTATTAATTCAGTTTCAAATTGCCCTTCATTTATTTCTTACTTGCCTCCTCTAATAGGTTTATTTATTATTTCAGCCAAACTTTTACACATCATAACGAATACATAGATTTAGTACTTAAATCTATGTATTAATCCAAAATAAAACGATCAAAAGCAATCTTTTTTCCTGTATCTGTTTTAAAATTCTCATTTATACACTTTTTTATCTTTTTCTGTTCTTTTTCTTTATCCATAACAGTTAAATTTTCAAGCAAGTCTGCTTCCCATTGTATTTGAAAGTCAATTCCATCAATTTTAGAAGGTGTGTGATGATTACCTATTATAAAACATATCCTATCAACATTTTTGTCATAACCTACCATTTTTAATATTTCTCTGGCTACTGCCGGTCCTTCTTTTTCTTGATAGGCACTGTCAATTGAGCCATACTTTTTTTGTGCTTCAACAGCACCAATATCATGTAGTATAGCAATAATACTAATGAATTCTTTTTCTTCTCCTCCGATACTTTCACCTTTCATTATATCTTCTGCATTTTGTAATACTTTGAGAGTATGATCTACTCCAAAAGGAATTTCTTTAAATACTTCTTTCATCTCTTTAATAATTTCTTCCTTAAACATTTATTACCTCCATAAAAACCTCATAGATGTTTCAGTTCTGGCTATTATCTTTTTTATTTGCTTGATGTACCAGCATCATTTAGTGCCACATTTCATTCGCTATTCCCTGAATATCCATCAACATCAAATATTATTTATCTTCAGCAGATGCCAGATATCACGTAAAATCAAATCCACATGATTCTCGCTTGAATATGTTCAGTTGATAACTTTGCCATTGTTTTTGGCTAAATTTTCGTGCCATTTGCATCGCTCTGTAGTTGCCAGTTTCGCCCATTCTGTTTCTTCACCAATAATCCTTAAAGGTTCTTGTGAGCGATAAGAACCTTTAAGTTACCAGGGAACTTTTTGTCAGTGACATTTGGGTCTTATATAGTCCTGATAATTCTGATTTAATCTCTTGAAATCATTATTCAAGGATCCCCACCAGACTCCCACTTCTTTTTCACTTTTAGACACCATTTCAGTAAGTTTTTCAATCTGTTCCTTTATTCTTTCAAGGAGAGAGGATTCAAGGGAAGCACTTTCTACGAATAGATTTTCAAGTTTTATAGTCAATCTTTCAATTTCCACACTGTACTCTGAAAGTTCATATCTGAATTGCTTGTTTTTAAATTCCTCAACTGTAGCAACTTTCGCGGTATCCTGAACCGCCACAAAATTTTTCCATGATATAAGCACATCCAGATCCTGGCGGCAGGTTTCCATGGTATAATCTTTAAATTCATCATGAGTTTTCAGTTCCTGAAATAACTCTTCCTTATACATCCAGTATTTCATTTTCTCATACTGAAGATAGAAAAACCTCAATATAGTTCTGTACCTCCAGGCATTTTCTGCCGTAATATACCTCATTTCATCAATTTGTTTGGTAAGTTTATCCGTTATCTGCATGCATCAATCACCTTTTACAAAAACTTTTTTAATATATAAATACTTTTATTATGCTTCTGTTTCTTTGATAATTCATTTAGTACTTTATTCAACAACTTACCTTATATTATATACTATAAAGACAAATTTTAAATCGGTAAACATAAGAATCTCATACGGTTCTATAAAACTAATAAGCATGCCAAAAACATTCTTTTTAAGAGTACTTTTGACATGCTTATCATTAATCAATCTATTCTGTGCAAAGTAACTTATTTTTGCCTTAGGTGAAATAAAAATTCCATCTTCATGGTTTAAGATCATTTGGATTAAAGTTGTTTCCCCTGTTCCATTACTACCAGTTAGCGTCACTTTTGCTCCAAGTGGAATTTGAAAAGATGCATTTTGGAACAATACCTTATCTCCAAATATTTTATCAATTTCAGTACCGACAATAGGATATGGATTGTAAAGTGACAATGCTTTATTTTGCCTGAAACGAATCCTGTGAATAATTTCTGGAGCTTCTACATTTCTCAAGGCCGCAATTCTATGTTTCAAGGAGTTAGCAGCATTATGCATCTTTTTTTCCTTACTTCCCATTGATTTTTGATGAGCTAAACGCCCTCCGCCTTCAGTACTTTTTTTCTTTGAAGCATCTTTTGCTTTTTGTTCTATTTTACGGGCCTGTTTTCGCTTTTCCTTCGCAGCCCTTTTCAATCGCCACGTTCCGCAACAAATTGTTCGTATTCTGCAGCCTGGCTCTTACGTTCTTCTTCTTTCTGGCGAAGATAATCAGAATAGTTTCCCCAATACTCAGTTATTTTGCCATCTTTCAGTTCCTCCTAAATTCTTATTTGTATCAATATACATTTTAACACGACAAGTTCATATACTCAATATTAGAAATGGAGATTTAGCAGCTAAATTTATGCATTAGGCTTGTAGCACAAATAATTTATAGAAACACTATCATTAACAGTTGTTTGTATATTTCCTCTGTTCCATATAGGGCTCACAGATTTTCATACAGTAGTTCCAAAGGATTTCCTCATTCTTTTCACTGTAATATTTTTCGTTTACCTTTTCATATCCTTTCGGACCAATATACTGATTGTTCTTTTCTTTCATTTCATCTGCTGTAGCTGCAAAAATAATTGGTTTGGCACCTTTTTCTACAGATGTCATTAGCGGTTGCCATAAGAAGAAGAGAATCTTCATTGAAATCGGCCTATTTCCTGTGTTTCCAAGGTTTGTTTTAGCTGAACCCGGATGCGCACAGTTAAAGGTAATATTTTTAATACCGTTCTCCCTACAGTATTTTTCAAAATGGCGCATAAGCCAGATGACATATAACTTAGATATGCCATAAGCTTTCATATAGGAATAATGGTCTTTCAGTTCAATATCATTTAAATATGGCGCACCACCTTGTGCGTGAGAGGCAGATGAAACTGTAACAACACGTCCTTCTCCGCTTTTACTCAGAGAATAAAGCAGGAGATGTGTAAGAAGAAATGGTGCAAATGTATTTATTGTAAGTGTTCGTTCATGTCCTTCTAAAGTTACTTCTCTTGTTCCGCCGTACTGATTACCAGCATTATTAATTAGTACATCCAAGTGATTATATTTCTTCTTGAATTCATCTGCCATGCGTTTTATATCAGCAAAGGATTCTAAATCGGCGAGCAGCATATCAATTTGGCTATTGCTGGTGTCTTTTTTTAATTCACGTACAACTGACTGTGTTTTATCTTTATTCCTTCCATGAATGATAATAGTATTTCCCTGTTTTGCCAATACTCTTGCAGTTTCTTTTCCTAAGCCACTTGTCGCTCCTGTTATAAGAATTACTTTCTTTTTCATAAAGCTTCCTCCCTATATTTGTTTTACTTAAGTATTCTGTCTATTAAACAAGAAAATGCTGTTCAATGAACTTCATTATTGCTATTCTGATTATTTGCTAAAATAATCTCACTAAGCTTTACATCATAATTACGCCATCTTTCAGTACTTCGTTCTCTTTTAAAATGAATTGCATGTTGTGGGCATGCGTGAATGCAGGCTTGACAGCAGGCACAATGTTCAAGAAACTCTACATTATTAGTAATTTTGATATTTGCCGTTGGGCAAACCTTAGCGCAAGTTCCACACTTAATACAATTATCATCCACACTATAATTTTTTGCATAGTCATCTTTTTCAATATTAAATACATTTTCACAGAACCATGTTGCAGCTTTATCACTAAATCTACTCTTAGCTGTAACCTTTTTCTGTTGTTTTACATCTTTAATAATCTTAGCAATACTTTCGTCCACTTTCTTTCCCTGCAATTTTTTCTTTTCCTCTGCAATATCAAATTGTGGTTGACAGTTATCTAGCATAAGTACCTCATTTACATAATCAAATCGATATCCACTCTCTAAAGCAAGTTTCTGGGCAGTTTCCATAGTTTTTCCCTTTGTCATTCCATAGGTTCCAATAGCAAAGATATAATCTGCTTCTAGTTTCACTTTTTTCAAAAATCTTTTCACTATCTTTGGTACTGTACAACCATAAATGGGAAAAATCACTCCGATAATGTCATCCTTATAATTTAAATTTTCATCATTCATTACCTGTGGTATTGAAATCAATTCTCCACCAATTTTTTTTGCAACTGCTAGGCTATTACCAGTAGCTGTAAAATAAAATATCTTCATATTAATTTACTCCTTCTTTTCTTTTATTTAACAATAGTATCCCGGTATATTTGATTTTATAAACGAATGTACGTTTATAAAAGTTTTCAAAGAAAAACACTCATTTTTGAATTCTTATTTTTTTATGGCATCCCAGCACATTTCAAAAACTACTTCGTAGTCAATCTCGCCTAATACATCTTTTTGATGACAGCTATCTTTATATAGCTGCGTAATCGGGTAAACACAGAATCCACTTAATAAGGCAGGTGAAACATTTTTTAAGATACCCTCTCTGATTCCACGTTCAAATGGTGAGCAAGCTTTTTGAATAAGTTTCAGAAGTTCTTGATTTTTAACTGTCAAAATCACAGGTGAATCACCCGCTTGCCCAATAAAAAGAAAATAGTCTTCATGATTTTTTGCAAAATTCAAGACGTTCTCACAAAACTTCCAAACAGACTGTTTAACTGATTCAGTATCACTGATTCCCTCCATACTCGCTTTAAGCATCTGCGTCTTTACATCAATGTATATCTTCTTAAACATATCCTCCTTATTTTCGTAATAGATATAAATAGTAGAGGCAGATACTCCCGCTGCCTTTGCGATTTTAGACATGGAAACATTGGCAAATCCGATTTCATTAATCATTTTTATAGTTGCTGATAAAATAGCATCTTTTTTGTTTTCATCTTTCACTCTCATATATACTATAATAAACGAACATTCTGTTATTGTCAATATCCCTTTATCATCATTTTTTAGTGCACACATTTAAAGGAGAATTTCAGGATCAATTTTTGAAATATCCATAACACCTACAGTAATTTCATGAAGCGGTAGTATTCTAAAAGGCTATTCCATAACTGGCCTATTCTCCACTAATTTCTTTGATATACATTTTCCTGTTTTTGTTACACATAATCCGCCTTTACAAGTACATCGAAGAGAAGCAGGTAATTCTTTTCCAACCCTCAGCATAGTTTCAATGCTCTCCTCAAGAGGAATAATCGGGTTAAATCCCCAGACAACCATGTTAGCTGATAATGCAGCATTAGTTAATGCACTTACGTTACGACTTATACATGGTATTTCTGTTAATCCCCCGACGGGATCACAAATTAATCCCAGCATATTTTGCATAGCCATTGAAGCAGCTTTAAATGATTGTTCAACTGTTCCTCCAAGTAATTGAACTATTCCTGCCGCAGCCATACAACTTGCCGATCCATTTTCTGCCTGACATGCTGCCACCTCAGCTCCAAAAGTAGCTTGATTTGCTATAAATACTCCTACTAATCCAGCAGCTAATAATCCTTTAATTATTTCATCTTGTGATAATCCCATTCCCTCTCCAATAGAAATAATAGCTGCAGGTAAAACTCCACTCGAACCAGCTGTTGGTGAGGCTACAACAATATTGTGAGCACAGCTGTTTTCCATTACTGCAATAGCACACAGCACAGCATCATTTAAAAGTCCGGTTGGTACAGATTTAACGATTTTTATATTTTCTTGCATTTCTCTAGCTTTATAAGGCAAAAAACCAAAAAGAGGCGTTGTTCTTGAATCTGGTGGAAAAGTAGAATTTTTCATAACTTCAAAAGTATGTGCAGCGACTTTCCAAACATCTTCCCTTGATGATTCTCCAATTGAACACTCATATTCAATCGCCATTTCCCATATAGACTTGTTTTCCCTTTTAGAATATTCCAAAGCTTCTGATGCAGTAGAGAAAACAGGATTTGGATTTGTTTGCATTGCAATCGGCATAATTACAGGAGCTTTTCTAATCCATTTAACACCAGCAACATCCTTAAGGACAAAAATATTGCCTTCAATTGATTCCACGTATTCAGAAATTATAAACAAAGTTAATCCTTCTAAAGTCACACTTTTTATTTTTGCTTTCTTGATATCTAATTTTTTCTTAACTTCATCCGCTGCTTGATCTTTACAACAAACAAACATCTGTTCCTGGCTTCCATCAATATAAACAGGAAATCCTTCCATTTCTACAATTTCAAACATTCCACCTCCTGTGGAAAAAGTCAGTACAGAAAGTTCGATTTCGTCATTTTCATTATAAACATTAATAAGTGCTTCATTAGGATGTCTTGAGAAAAGAGATTCTTTTGAAAACCAGATTTCTTTTCCTGATCCGGTAGCAATTTCTACTGCATCTTTTACTTTAGGCTCGTCAGTTGTGTAGCCTAAAAGACCTCCTGTAAATCCAAAATTTGAACCTTGTCCGATATAAGTTTCTGGATAAGCTCCATTTTCATCAAAAATAACATTTGCTTTTTGGATCTCTCTGCCAAATAACAATCTAGTCATTAGTCCAATTCTGACACATCCAGCTGAATGCGAACTTGAAGGGCCTGACATAATCGGTCCTAAAACGTCATTGAATATACTATGATTTATCATTTTTTCATACACCTCCCGTAAATCTAAAAACGCTCGTCTGTTATATCTTTTACTTCAACTGTTTTACTTCATTCTTTGTCCATAGTGATGTCGTTTCTCCTCATAATTCCGCCTCCTTTTTCCTCTACAGGGAACATGTAGCTTAGCCCTCCCGGAGTATGGCAAGAGGAGTACCATAAACATATATTGTTTTATCACCTAATATTATAGTATCGCCATCCTGAATATAAATACTGATTTTGTAATCTTTCCACGTTTCCGGTCTATCAGGTTTTGTTGTATTATACATAATTCAGCAAGTTCATCTTTACCTTTAATCTTAAGTGTTTGACCTAAGTTCCCACCAGCAATGAGCTTTACTTCTCCAGCTATGTACTAATATATTTTATATGTCTGTTTGACATTAATAAAAAGCATAAAACAAAAACTCCAATAGACGATATTAAACCTCCTAATGACAAATAATTATAAAATGATACATTGAAATTATTGTTATTTGTCAAAAAATAAGGAACAAGTACAATCCAAGAGATAGTTAAAGTTGTCTTCTTCCAACTATTTAGATTAGCTTTTATCAAATTGATATCAATATCTAAAATACTATCAACTTCAGTATTCTGATTATAGGGTTCTGATTCTATCTCTCTATATAGCGGTAATTTTTTTAGAATGTTTTGTATATCAATAACCTTTCTAGCATCTATTCTACCTGTTCTTTCATTATTACAAATATCTTTAAAATCTATAACTGTTTTATTCACTAAGCTAGTATCATTTATAAAGACTCCATATTCAAGATTTCTATTAAACCCTGAAGGCGTTAAATTTGCAGATGTAATAATAGAATACCTGTCATCAAAAATATAAATTTTTGCATGAAGTATCTGGCAGTTAGACACTTCATCTTCTTGCTCTGTTATAGTTTTAAAAGCTTCTATATCTGAGGATCTTTTATAAAAGTTAGGCATACTAAAATTTGAAATAAAATCCACTTTAACATTTGCTTTTTTGTCACTATAAATATTGTTTACTATTTCTGATTTTACATAAGGTGCGCACAATCTTATTCTCGATTTACTATCTGCTACCAAATTATAAAATCTATCATTTATAGGTTCACTTATTATTTCAATCAAATAACCCATCCCCTTAAAAAGTATAATAATATTCTAAAATATTACCCTATATATCTTTTATTTTCAATCCAATCTCATTCTTATGACTTAATATTGTATTTTTTGTATTTATACTACAAAAGTCTATATAACCTTTATTATGAAAGTACAAAACGGAGAAATAAAGGACAAATTCTCCTAAAAAGGTGACTTTTTCTATAAAAACTTTCGACCTATGCATTAAATTTTTAAGTACAATAGACTATAACAACTAAAATATATTGGGCTTCCCCTATAAACAAAAACAAAAATACACACCAGGAAATAAATAGGGAGTAGGCCTGTACTATAATTATTAGAATAAAAAATACCTACATTAGCTCATAAGTAGAAATTTAGATTAGTTGCTTCATGATACAAATTCAAATTGTATTTGAGATCTTTCATTTAGTTCTTCAGTATCTGTTAATTCCTTTATTGTTTCATTATCCATGCCTTTTTTTATTGCTCTCTTGACTATCTCTATAGTTTTTTCTTTTTTCCCTTTATCTTTTCCTTCATTTATTAAGCTTTTACCAAGTTCAGTCATTCCCAATTCTTTCCTTACCCTTTCTAAATCTTTTCCAGTCTGATGACTCAGCATTGATTCATAGGCTCTAGACCTTCTTAAATTTGCTTTTCCTTTGTTTGTCGTCTAGAACTCAAAATGTATAAAGGAGGAACGAAAATGATAAAAATCTGGCGCAATAATTGGTACTGGTTCGGAGGAATTCTTTTTGTAGCACTTTCTTTCCTTATGGGCTTTTGAGGGGTACGTTTACTAAGTCACATTCAAGTCATAATGGTTTTCAGCTGGATGGCTATTCTCGTTCACCAAGTTAAGGAATATGGATGGCCGGGCGGCTTCCCGGCGGTAACAAACATCATAAATTTCGGAGAAACAAAAACTCAAAATATCCCTTTTCTCAGAAGGAAATGTTCGGATATGCTGAAAAAAAAGCAAGAAAGATACTTGAAGAAGCTAATCACAAGTGATAGATACTTATTCTCATGTTACTAAGAAGATGAAGGACAATACTATTAACATACTAGAGAATGAAATATTAAAAAAACTTCCGACATTATAAAATTTTAGTCGGAAGAATGTAGGAATTTTAAGTTTAAAAATCCTTATATATTTTGTAACACTGCTTATTTCCTAGATAGTTTCACAATAGTTTCCACATGATGTGTCTGCGGGAACATATCCATCAGCATTACTTTTCGAGTACAGTAACCTGCATCCATAAGAACCTTTAAATCTATTACCAGGGTCTTAGGATTGCAGGAGACATAAATTATAGATGGCACATCAAATTTTATAACATATTGAAGTGCAGTAGGATGTACCCCCGGTCTCGGAGGATCAAGTATTATAACATCTGGTTTTTCCTGTACAGTCTTTATAACTTTTGCTACATCACCCGCAATGAACTTACAATTGTTTAGACCATTTAACTTTGCATTTTCATTTGCAGCTTTAATAGCTTCTTCTACAATCTCTATTCCAAATACCTTATTTGCCTTCTCTGCAACTATTTGTCCTATAGTTCCAGTACCACAGTAAAGATCAAATACCACTTTTGAAGAAACATCGCCCAGAAATTCTTTTACAATACTATAAAGTCGCTCAGCTCCCTTGGAATTAGTCTGAAAAAATGATTCCGGTGATATCTTAAATTTAAGTCCAAGAATTTCTTCTATTATATAATCTCTGCCATATAAAATATCCACACTATCCGCTCTAACTGTATCCGAAAATCCATCGTTAATGGTATGCAATATGCCTTTTACATTACCATCATAGTCTATTTTTAAAAGCATTTCTTTAAATTCTTCTAAATCAAAATTAAACTCAGATGTGGTCACCAAATTTATAAGTATTTCAGACGTATTTTTTGCTTTTCTTATAACTAAGTTTCTTAAATAGCCTTCTCTTTTCATAACTCTATAATAAGGAAGCCCTTTTTCTCTGAAATATTCAACCACCGATGTGAGTATTTTTCTAAAATCACTATCTACAAGCTGACACTTTGAAACATTTACAATTCCAAAACTTCTGCCTTTTATATGCATGCCAAGTGTAAGCTCTCCTCCCTTTACTTCATCACCAAAGGAAAACTCCATCTTATTTCTGTATTCATATTCTTCAGGGCTTTTCTCTATACCCAAAAACCCAAAATCATGAATATCTGCATCATAAAAAAGTTTCAACACCTGTTTTTCTTTAAGCTCAAGCTGCTTTTCATAAGGTATGAACTCAGTAGTACATCCGCCGCATAAGTCAAAATGCTCACATACCGGGTCGATAGCATAATCAACATTTTGAATTACCTCAACAAGCTTAGCTTGAGCGTAATCTTTTTTCTTCTTAATTACTCTAGCTTTAGCACTTTGCCCTGTTACAGCATTTTTTATATAAGTTTTAATACCATCTAAAAAAGCTATACCAGTGCCTGGAAATTCCATATCCTCTATAAAAAAATCATAAGTCTGGCCCTTTTTCACCTTTTATTCTTCCCCTTCTTTAGTATGTAATTTACTCATCTTTTGCCCTAACGTCTTATTGCGCTTTGAATTTTGCATTAATACAGGATATAAAACAGTTACAATCACAAATGCAATTAAATAAACACCTTCATAATCAGCAACATAATATCCAGCAAAAAGTCTCAAAATTATGTTAAATAAAAGTACTAATACTAATGAAATAATACCAATAGCTATTGTATCAATTACAGTTGACATAAACACTTTTGATAAAAAGCTGCTTTCTTTATGCTCCATATTTAAAAGTGAAGCCTTTGCTTTACTTGAGACAGCCAGTGTAGATTTTTCTGCTTTAACTATTTCAGAACCCTTATTTGAACTTTCATTACTTGATGTATCGGTATTTTCCATATCTTTGTTTTCCATATCTTTGTTTTCCACATCTTTATCTTCAGCATCTTTGTCTTCAGCATCTTTACCTTCAACATCTTTATCTTCAACATCTTTATTTTCTGAATCAGCAGCATCTTGCATGGTACTTGCAATTTGAGCATCAGCTTTTTCTTTTTCCAAAGCTTCTGCTTCTTCTTTTCTCTTTTTCTCATCTTCTTTTTCTTTGAGTTTTTGATTTATAGCCTCTTGTATTTTTTTAAGTTGAATTGTCTGTTCTAAGTTTTTATTTCTAAGTTCTTCTAAAAATTCTTGCTTGGCTTCTTCTTCATTATTTATCACTATATTTTCATTAGCCTCATCTTTTTCTGACATTCTTATTCCTCCTAAATTTTTTCGCCTTTTAACATATAGAATCATAAGTATTAAAAAATATGATTATACTATTTTAACCATAGTTCATTAAAAAACGATTTTTAGTATCAAATATATTATGCTATACTATTTTAATTCTGTAAATAGTTATCCCCCATTTTAAAATTTATACACAAGCATTTTTATAAATTATTAACTTACTATACATAATTTATTAACATATTCACATTATATCATTTCCTATCAATGCATCAGATATATTACCCCAAAAATCAAAAGATTTTATCGTATATACACACTCTTTATAACCCGATCTATAGATTAGTCTTCCCATAACTTCATTATTACCACCATATTTTCTCTGAACTGATAATGAGGCTATTTCAAACCCATCACAAAATATCTTATACCCTGCCAGGTTTTTACTTACTTCCCATTGAATTAAAATTTTATTATTGCCAATACGCGTTACTTTCATCCATTTAGGTGGATAAGGTTTTTTATCACATATTCTATGCTTATATACGTATTTCTTATAGGCACTGTGAAAACCAGAATTTATATTATTCGGACTATAATAATGACTGTATGAGAAACTAATTATTCCACTTACAAAGAAACTTTCAATTCTCATCTGATCTATAAATCTCTTCATAGGGGCACTTGACCAGTTAGTATGATCAAATGTTTCAGTATTTGCCCAAAATGTAAGATTGCTATTGTATTTTACAGCTTCACCAAGAGCATAAAACCAATCATGTACTTCATCTATTTTTAATCCTCCACCGCCAACTGAGTCCTGTGGTGAGAAAATATCTCCGGTTTTAAAATTTGTTCTTTCAAAAAAGTACTTCCAATTTTCTGCATAAGTCTTTGGAGTAGAATACTTAGAATTCATGAAAGGAGATAACATTAACGGAAGCCTCATACCATTTGTATCCATATAATTTAAGTTTGTATTTAAAGCATTTGACAATATTTCAAAATCTTTATGGTTTTTAAAATTAAGATTGTCTACTTCATACACAAAATACCATCCATAAAAGCTGTCTTTATATTTTTCATGATATCGTTCGTACAATTCTTTTATTGCAAGATTCCCGTTATTCATTCTGTCATATAACCACCCGGGATTCCTCGGCCCATAATGCCACCATTTTTCATCATAATCAATTCCAAGAAATACTTTAAATCCATATTTTTTAGAATTCTTTAAGCACCTTTCAATGACATCATTTTCTCCTGCTCTGCCCTGACCTTCTATAGATGTCTTATATACTCTTCTTACCTTTCCATTGCTTGCAATAAATGTATTCATTATTAGATACTTCATTTTAACTTCTTTTAAATATTTTAATTCTTTTTGCCACTTTGAATCACTCCAATTAATCACCATATCAGGTTGAATAAAAGTTCCTATTGCTATTGGATTATTATTGTCTGAAAATCTATACTTCAAAATATACACTCCTTAATAAATCATCTAAAGATAAATATGAACAATAAAATTCTTATAGAACTTATCACAGGTATAAATTGATAATTAACATACTAATATGATAGAATTAAAATCAAGTTTATCTGACAGAAGGTGTTTATATGTCTATATCTCTATTATTTTTATGCTTTGCCGGATTTGTCGCAGCTTTTGTTGACTCAATAGTAGGCGGCGGCGGGATTATAAGCGTACCTGCCTTTTTATTTGCTGGAGTCCCTGCTCACATTGCTTTGGGTACTAATAAATTCTCATCTACATTCGCATCATTTTCAAGTTCAATCAAATTTATATCATCTGGAAAAGTCGATTTTAAAATAGTAAAATTTCTGTTTCCATTTACTCTAATTGGTGCCATTCTAGGTGTTAATACTGTTCTTATGATAGATGCTAAATATCTAAACACAATAGTACTAATTTTAATATTATTTGTTGGTGTATACAGTTTCTTCTCAAAAACAGTCGGGCTTGAAGATAGATTTGAATCTTTAAATAAAAAGAATTTATTCTTAGGCATTTTCCTTGCATTTAGTTTGGGATTTTATGATGGTTTTTTCGGACCAGGTACAGGTTCATTTTTAATTTTCGGACTAATAGGTATATATAAATTTGATTTTCTGCGGGCAGCCGGGAATGCGAAGTTTCTAAATTTTACAAGTAATATAACCTCACTCGTACTTTTTATAATTAAAGGTCAGGTGTATTTTAAAATTGGTATACCTGTCGCAATATGCATGATAATTGGTGCAAAATTTGGAACAGGCTTTGCACTTAAAAAAGGTTCAAAAGTAATAAAACCTATTTTTGTAATAATGTCACTTGCCGTTGCCGTAAAAGTTTTATATGGTATGAGATAATCTATGAACTTATTGCTCTAAAATAAATCTTTCACTGGAATCTAAGTGCTAAATATCTGTGAACTAGAAATTTTATGTATGGTTTTACTTAAAAAGTTAGTTTACGCGCAGAGATATGTTACCAAAATGAAAGTACATTAAATACTTTTACTATAATTCCTGGCGAAGTATTTTAGAAAATCTATAAACATTGATACTGTCTGAGCATAGCGAGTTTATCAATGTTTATTAGATTTTCAAAATACCGGACCTTAAAATTATTAAAAGTATTTTAAGTACTGAAGTTTGGTAACATATCCCGGAGTGTAAACTAACTTTTTAGACAATATATTACATAGAATTTCTAGCTTACATATTGGCTTATATGTAGGCAAATATAAGCTAAGTGCAAACTAGAAATTCTATATTTGAGTTAATAAATTTGCCATTTCTATGGCTGCCATTGCACCATCATAGCCTTTATTCCCGGATTTAGTTCCTGCCCTTTCTATAGCTTGTTCTATATTATCTGTTGTTAATACGCTGAATATTACAGGTATTTCTGAATTAAGACTAACCTGTGCAACTCCTTTTGATACTTCATTCGAAACATAATCAAAATGAGGTGTTGCCCCTCTTATAACCGCTCCCAAGCATATTACTGCATCATACTTCTTAGCTACAGCCATCTTTTTCGCTGTTAGTGGAATTTCAAAAGCACCGGGTACCCAGCTGACTTCTATGTTATCATCTAAAGTGCCATGTCTCCTAAGGCAATCTAAAGCTCCATCTAGAAGTTTGGAACTTATAAATTCATTAAATCTTGCAATAACTATTCCAATCCTTAAATTTTCTGCTGTTAATTTTCCTTCATAAACTTTCATAAATAAATACCTCCATGTAAATATGATCTTATTTGGGATATCATATGCTCAATATGTGCCCCATCTTTTCTTTTTTAGTCTTCATATAATTGATGCTTTGCTTTGAATATTCAACCTGTACAGGTACTCTTTCTGTAACATCAATTCCATATCTTGAAAGTCCAATTATTTTTTTAGGGTTATTAGTCATAAGTCTTACCTTAGTAACCCCAAGATCTTTAAGGATTTGATACGCTATGCTGTAATCTCTAAGATCAGCCTTAAATCCAAGCGCTATATTTGCCTCAACAGTATCCATACCCTGTTCCTGTAGTACATAAGCTTTAAGCTTGTTTATAAGACCTATCCCTCTTCCTTCTTGATCTAAATAAAGTAATACTCCTTTTCCCTCTTGATCTATTTGCTTTAATGAGGCTATAAGCTGATCACCACAATCACATCTAAGTGAATGCAATACATCACCTGTAAAACATTCTGAATGTATTCTTACAAGTGTATCTTCTTCAGAAAATTTATCACCCTTTACAAGAGCTATATGCTGCTCATGTGTTATAGTACTTTCATAAGCTATTATTTTAAAGTCTCCAAACTTGGTTGGAAGCTTCGCTTCAACTACTTTTTTAACAAGCTTTTCAGTTCTAATTCTATACTTAGCAAGATCTGCCACAGTAATTATCTTCAAACCATGTTCACACACAAATTCCATTAATTCTGGAACCCTTGCCATAGTACCATCTGATTTCATTATTTCACAAATCACACCAGCAGGTGATAATCCAGCTAAACGTGAAAGATCAACTGCCGCTTCTGTATGTCCAGTTCTTACAAGCACTCCACCTTCTTTAGCCTTAAGTGGAAACATATGTCCAGGTTTTCTAAAATCCTGAGGCTTACTATCTGCAGAAATCAATTTTTGTACTGTAAGTGCCCTATCAAATGCTGATATTCCTGTTGTAGTACTATCTGCATCAACAGATACAGTAAATGCCGTACAAAAATTATCCGTATTTTTCTCTACCATATGTTCTATTCCTAAATGTTCAAGTCTCTTTCCATCCATAGGTACACATATAAGACCTCTTGCATATTTAGACATAAAATTTATACTTTCATGTGTCACCTTATCTGCTGCTATTATAAGATCTCCTTCATTTTCACGATTCTCATCATCAACTACAACCACCATTTTACCTTCCCTTATATCCACTATAGCTTCCTCTATACTATTAAATTTATAACTCATTTTAAATTCCTCCATCTTTAAATAAAATTTTAAATAAAACCTGTTCTTATTAGAGTCTCTTCTGTTATGCTTAAATTATTTTCAGTTGATTTTTCATCAAACTTTATCAGTTTTTCAATATATTTTGCTATAACATCACATTCTATATTAAGCTCATCCCCTATATTTTTTGTAATAAGGGTCGTTTGTTCTTTGGTATGTGGGATAATAGATACCTTAAACAAATTTTTATCTACATACGCTGCAGTAAGACTAACACCATCTAATGTAATGGATCCTTTAAGGACAATATACTTAAGCAAATCTAAACTTGCACCTATACTAATCCATATTGCTGTATCCTCTTTCTCAATTCTTAATACCTTTCCGGTTCCATCTATATGTCCACTTACAATATGTCCGCCAAATCTACCACATGCAGCCATCGCTCTTTCAAGATTTACCTTACTTCCGATTTTTAATTTTCCAAGGCTGCTTTTTCTCAAAGTCTCAGGCATTACATCTGCAGAAAATTTATTAAGAGAAAAATCTGTAACTGTAAGGCAGACTCCATTCACAGCAATACTGTCACCAACTTTAATGTCATGTAAGATTTTATTTGCATTTATAACTATCCGTGCCGATTTTGTCCCATTAAAAACACCGCTTACTTCTCCAATTTCCTCTATAAGACCTGTAAACAAGTCACTCACCGCCTCTTCTCTACACAAGAACTATAAATATCCTGTTATCATTATATCTTCAGAAATTTTTTCAATCTTCAATCTTTTCAGTTTTTTAGATTCTATAATTTTACTAAACCCACTTCCACCTACTGGAGTTTTGGCCTTATCCCCTCCAAAAATTTTAGGTGATATAAAACAAATAACCTCATCTACAGCTCCGGAGTTTATCGCAGAAAAACTAACCTCGCTTCCTCCTTCTATTAAAATACTATCGATTCCATAATCGCCAAGTTTTTTAATCAGACAGCTTAAATCAACTCTACCGAAATCATCTTCAGGAATTATTATAAGACTAACCCCCATTTTCTCTAATTCTAATTTTTTCTTATAATCAATATTTTGAGTGCAAGCTATTATTACTTCTCTTTCATTAATTGTTCTTAAGATTTTAGAATCTAATGATATTTTAAGTTTAGAATCAAGTATGATAGCCTTAGGACTTATACCTTCTTTATCTAGTCTTGTTGTCAAAAGTGGATTATCTTTTTTAACAGTATTTATTCCAACCATTATTCCCATAACTTTATTTCTAATTTGGTGTACATAATACCTTGTTTCTGTGGAGGTTATCCACTTAGATTCCCCTTTAACTGTAGCTATTTTGCCGTCTAAAGTCATTGCCCATTTTAGTATTACAAAAGGGGATTTTGTCGTTATATATTTTAGAAATACCTTATTCATATCCCTGGCTTCATCTTCAAGCAATCCAACTTCAACTTCTATACCGTCATTCTGCAAAATTTCAATTCCTCCCCCTGAAACCAGAGGATTGGGATCAGACATTGCTATAACTGCCTTCTTTATTCCAGCTCTCAAGAGAGCTTCTGCACAAGGTGGAGTTTTACCATAGTGTGAACATGGCTCAAGCGTTACATATATTACAGCACCCTTTGCATTGTCTCCAGCTTCTTTTAATGCATATACCTCCGCATGAGGACCGCCATAAAATTTATGATATCCTTGTCCAATTATCTTACCGCCTTTGACAATAACAGCACCAACAACTGGATTTGGTGACACCTTTCCATATCCTTTCTTTGCTAGTTCAAGAGCTTTTCTCATATAATACACATCTAATTTATTTTTTTCTACATCCAATATACATACCTTCTCATAAATATATTTTAAATCAGCGCCGATTCAATAAAATAAGCCCTTGAAGAAAAAACTTCAAGGGCTTTTATAAACTACAAAAATAGTAAAATAAGGCTAAGATACCTTAACTACTAACCTACTTTCTTCCATCCAGACTTTACTGTCGGTACCGGAATTTAACCAGTTCATGCTTTAAACAAGCTTGCGGACTTTACCGCCGATCGGGAATTTCACCCTGCCCTGAAAGTTACAATATTAAATTTTATTATTGACTTCAACTTTACTATAAATCACTTATTAGATCTTGTCAACTGATTTTTGTCAGATTCCATTTATCAAGCACCTTGATTGCTAAATTAGAGAAATAATTTGCTGCTACAGTCAACGCTTCTTCCTTCAAGTTATACGAAGGTTGATGCCATTCTTCACTTCCTTGAACACCTACCCAGACAAAAAATCCTGGTATTTTTTCCTGATAAAATGCAAAGTCCTCTCCACCAAGATTGCGCTCTGCATAAACTGTTTTATACCCAAGTTCTTCTGCTGATTCACGGGCAATGCCTTCAAATTGAGGGTCATTATCTACAACAGGCAAATAAGAAAACCATCTGAATTTTATCTTTGCACCATATGCCTTTGCTATTCCCTCTGCTGTACGTTTCATTAGGTCTTTTATCTTCTCACGCATATCATTTTGAAATGTCCTGACTGTACCTTCTAATTCAGCTTTATCAGGAATTACATTCCATGTATTCCCTGATTGGAGTCGTGTTACACTTATGACCGCATTGTCAAATGGATTTAAATTTCTGCTTACAATTGCCTGCATTGCTGAAACTATCTGACTTGATACAACTATTGGATCAATGCAATCATGCGGCATTCCAGCATGTCCGCCAAGACCAATAACATCAATTTCAAATCTGTCCACACTTGCCATTAATGGTCCATCCTTTACTCCTATAGTTCCAACTTCGAGATCCGGTCTATTATGCATTCCAAATATAGCATCCACACCATCCAATACTCCATGTTCATATACAAATTTTGCCCCCTGTGCGATTTCTTCAGCCGGTTGAAAAATTATGCGAACTGTACCATGTAATTCAGATTTCTTCTCATTTAAAATAATAGCAGCTCCAAGTATGGATGCCATATGGAAATCATGTCCACAAGCATGCATAACACCAGAATTTACAGATGAAAAATCAAATCCAGTTTCCTCGTTAATAGGAAGTGCATCAATATCTGCTCTCAACGCTATCGTTTTCCCTTCATACTTACCTTTTATTTGAGCCACCACACCAACTTTTAATGGTAAATCTATTATTTCTATATTATTTTCTTTGAGCCACTTTTTAATACGTTTTGTAGTTTCAAATTCCTTCATTGACAATTCCGGATACTTATGAAGTTCTCTTCTATATTGAATTAACTTATTAAGAAATTCGCTCTCATCCTTTTCTACAATCATAGTTTTATCCCTTCTTCCTTCAATCTTTGTCCAATTTACTTAAAAATTGTTTAGCTCGTTCATTTTTCGGGGATCCAAATACTTCTTTTGAAGTTCCCTCTTCTATTATATTTCCATTTACCATGAAAACTACTTTATCTGCAACCTCTTGTGCAAATTTCATTTCATGCGTTACTATAATCATTGTTGTATTTTTTTCTGCAATTGATTTAATTACTTCTAGAACCTCGGATACTAACTCTGGATCCAAGGCTGATGTAGGTTCATCAAGTAAAATGGCATATGGACTAACAGCAAGAGCCCTTGCGATACTCACTCTTTGCTGCTGTCCTCCAGATAATGTTACCGGATATTTATCTGCTTTATCTAAAATATTAACCATTTTAAGAAATTTTCTTGCAAACTCCTTTGCATCTTTAGATTTCATTTTCTTATTTAAAATAAGAGCTTCTGTCACATTTTCCAAAACAGTCTTATTCTTGAAAAGATTATAATGCTGAAAAACCATTGCCGTTTTGTCTCTTAAAAGCTTAACATCCTTTTTAGTATGATTTTTTACATCAAATCTTACATCTCCTATCTCAATAATTCCATCATCAGGCTGTTCAAGTAAATTTAAGCATCGCAGTAATGTAGATTTCCCTGACCCAGAAGGCCCTATTACTGCCACTACCTCACCATCATTTACTTCTAAGCTAACACTATTTAGAGCAGTAAACTCTCCAAAATTCTTATGAAGATTTGTCACTTTTATCATTTTTAAACACTCCTTAAACCATCATATACGGGCGGCTCAGTCTTCTCTCTATAAACCTTAGAAAAATAGAAGCTATTCCAACTAGCAAACAGTATATTATTGCTACAACCAGATAAGTCTGAAAAAAATTCATAGAAGCTGCTGCAAGTATTTTACCTTGTGCAAATAACTCTGTAACTCCTAGTGTAAATACAAGAGATGTCTCCTTTATCAAGCTGATAAAAGTATTTCCTGTAGCTGGCAGGGCATTTAATGCAGCCTGCGGAATTATTATTCTTCTATAAGCCTGAAATTTACTTATGCCAACACCCAAACAAGCTTCAAGCTGTCCTTTGTCAACTGAATTTAATGCCGCCCTAAATATTTCTCCAAGATATGCAGATTCTTTTAAACTAAGTCCTATAATTGATGCTGTAAATGCATTCATACTTGAGAAACTCTTAAACAATTGTGGTAACCCATAATAAATTAAAAACAATTCTACAAGCGTTGGCACTGCTCTAAAAAATAATACATAAAAAGACGCAAGCTGTGATAAAACTGGTATTTTATTATTTCTTATAAGTGCAATTAAAAGTCCAATCACAACGGCAAATGCCATTGAAAGAATTGCTATTGATACATCAAGAGGTGTATACTTTATTATAGATTTAAACAAATCCGCTATATATTTTACATTGTCATTCATATTATTACTCCCATATATACAAGTTATTTCTTTTCTACACTTATATCTTCATTAAAATATTTTTCTGAAATCTTCTTTAACGTGCCGTCTGCACGCATCTTTTTAATTTCCTCATTAAACTTTTTAACAAATTCATTTCCCTTATCATTTTTAGGAAACGGATAAGCTATTGTATCATAATAAATTGGATCTCCTACAAATTTCAATGGCAGATTCTTTTTCTTTATTGCTGCAAGTAATGATGGTTTCAAATTTACATAACCTGAAATACGATTCTGAGCTACATCATTTTCAACTCCCTCGCGTGCTTCGTACGTTTTAATTTCAATTCCTGCATTTTTGCTGCTGTTATACTTTTCAAGTGATTTTATATTGTTAGAGCCAAGCACTCCCCCTACAGTTTTTCCCTTAAGATCCTCTAAGCTATTTATGCCACTATTTTTATTAGTAACAATTTGTGTTCCGGCATAAGAATATGCATCTGTAAAATTATATTTTTGCTTACGTTGATCCGTAACAGCCACAACATTAGCAACTGTATCTATCTTTCCAGCTTCAAGCTGACCCATTATTCCAGTAAAATCAGATACCGACCATTCTACTTTATAACCTAATCTCTTAGCAATTTCATTTGTAACTTCAACATCAAAGCCTGTTAGCTTATCACCATCCTTATAAGAATTAGGAAAACTTTGACCGGTTGTTCCTACTTTAATGATCTTTGAATCCGATGAATTATTACTGCTGGTGCTGCTTCCACATCCAACCAATCCAATCAATAAAATTCCTATAATAATCAAATATAATTTTTTCATGATAATTCCTCCAATTAATCTATATTATTTAACCTTTAATTTTTCAAATAAATCCGGCATTAATATCTTTCTTAAATACACTGTTATATGTCCTTTTCCAAGATCTGCTCTTCCTATTTTTTGATATCCTTTTTTCTCATACATATCAACAAGCCACGGATGGTTTTCTGCGGTTCCAAGGGTCACAGCTGGTGATTTTAATTTACCCACAATAATCTTTTGCTCAACAAAGTCAAGTAATGTGGATCCAACATTTTTTCTCACTATATCAGGATTTACAGCAAACCATCCTATATGCGGAAAGCCAGCTGGTCCTGGATTTTTACCCCATGGCATTCTCAAGGCTATCGTTGCTTTAAAATTACCCTCATCTTCCATTATATAAACCATATTATTTTTTATATGATCCCTTGCCAAATTAATATCAGCAGTAGCTGCTGCAAAATTTATTCCAAGTTTTCGAATAGGTAAGTATGCTCTTAGAACCATATCAAGCAATTTTTCTGCATCTTCCAATTCAGCCATTCTAATTCTTACTGTCATTATAAGTACCTCCGTCAAAATCAAACTAATCCAGATTTTTTTATTTCATCTAAAACTTTGTCCACTTTTTGAACTGCAAGGCCAAGATAAGTTTTTGAATCAAGTAATTCATCAATTTTTTCCTCTGACAATATACTCGTAACCTGTACATTATTCATTAAAACTTCCTTAAATGGCTTCTTATTCTCAAATGAATCCATTGCCATTTCATAAACAAGATGATGCGCAGTTTGTTTTCCAAGCTTTTTTCCCAGTTCAAATAGTATTCTCTCAGACATTATGAGACCACCCTGCATATTCAAATTCTTAAGCATATTTTCTGGTTTTACAACAAGTCCCTTTAATACAGCCTTAGCTGAAGCAAGTTGCGATGATATATATATACATATTTCTGGTAATGCAATCCATTCGGCACGCCATGATACTGCATCTCTCTCATGTTCAACGATTAAGGATTCATGAATAAGCGATGTACTGTGAAATATAGGTCTTGTCAGACTCGAAAGTCCTTCGAATGCAGCAGGATTACGCTTCTGAGGCATAGTCGACGAACCTATTTTCCCTTTTGAAAATGGTTCTTCTATTTCATTTATCTCTGTACGCATCAAATTATAAAATTCATTTCCGAGTTTTCCGAGTGTTCCACTTATAAGTTCTATTATGTCTGCATACTCAGAAATTCTATCACGCGATGAATGCCAGCAAATTTGCGGTACATTAAGCCCAAGTTTTCCAAGTGTTAATTTTTCAACATCCATTCCCCTTTCTCCAAAAGATGCATAGGTACCAACTGCACCTGCTATAACACCAGTAAAGACTCTTTCCTCAGACTGCTTAAGTCTTTCCAAATGCCTTGAGAGTTCACTCAACACAACAGTCATTTTAAATCCAAAAGTCGTTGGAAGAGCTTGCATTCCATGTGTTCTACCTGCAATCGGTACAGTTTTATATTTTTCTGCAAGTTTAATAAGCTCCTTGCAGACATCTTTTAATTCTCTTACAATTATTTTATTTGCTTCTTTTAGCTGAAGCATTGCCCCAGTATCTACTACATCTTGAGTAGTCACTCCATAATGTACATACTCTCCATATTCCCCACATAGCTTCTGCATTGCATTGATTGTCGGTGTAAGCGAATGTTTAAGTCTTAGTACCTCCTTAGCTATTTCTTCAATATTAAACATAGAAACATCACTATGGAGTGAAATTACCTCTGCTGCTTTTTCTGGTATTACTCCAAGTTCCCCCTCAGCTTCTGCTAAGGCAGCTTCTACATCTAAATGCTTCTGAAGTCTATTTTTATCGGACCATACTTCTCTCATCTCCTCCGTTCCAAAATTATTTTTTAACATAATCATATCAATTACATGTGATGCCATCCCTATTTCCCTCCATACAAATATATTTTCAATATTCCCAAAATTACAAATATATTTTGGGCCATACTAACTCATTATAATACTTTCAATTCTAAGTTTTGGCATAAAAAAACTCCGTCTCAATCTGCAATATAACTGCAGTATAGAGACGAAGTTACAAACTCCGCGGTTCCACTCTCCTTAGATTATAAAAAACCTCACTTTTCAAGTACTAATTTATACCCTATCACTATAACGGGTGAACCCGATAAAGCCTACTTAATTCGACTCATTACTCCAAAGGGCACTTCACTCAACCTTCCTATAAAAATCTCTCACCTATGATTTTCTCTCTTGCAAATTTCAGTTAAGTTACTTTCCTTTTTCAATGTATTTCAGAGTGTTTTACTATGAATTGTTATTATATAATTATTATATAGTATTCTTTTGTTTTGTCAATATGTTTTTATAATATTTTTAATTATTAAGGTCAAAATTACAACAAGCCTGAAAAGATACTATAGGGTTTGTAATTCCAGGCATATCATAATTAATTCTTTTTACTTTTACGTGATTTCTTTATCATCCTATTCCTATATACCATGTCTATAGTTATAGCTGCAAGTAAATATGCAGGTAAAAATATATATAATTTGTTTCCAAGCTGATGATTAAAATAATCTATTAACTGAATTACTAACAGGAGAGCCCCGGTAACTATTAAAAAATTTATTTTAAAATTCATATACTTCTGGTTTACTTTTTCTGAGTCAATTTTAAACTTTTTTCTAACAGATTTACTGTATTTCATTCCAAGTCCCTGAATAATACCACCTATACCTAATAGCAGTATTAGATTGTTCATTGTAGCATCCATATTTTACCTCCAATAATGTTATCATAGATAATTTAAACAAAATCCATTCAAATATAATTAAAGCATACTATTATTAAAAATTATATCATTTAAGAAGGTAAAATTCAAAATAAAGCCTTCTATAATCAGATTTGTTTTTCTTTTTCCCTTATAAACAAAATTTCTTTCACATTCTTTTGGGGTGAATTATAATATGATTTTGTCCTATAAGCAACTCCCCTCATTACATGTCCGGAAATAGTTTTGATATCAACTATATCCCCAAGTTCACAATTACTTAAACTTTCTCCTATAGCATATATCCTGGAGTGCATAACAACACTTTTTCCGATTGAACTTTCGACTTCAATTAAAGTACCCTTACTTATCAAACCAGTTTCCCCCTTATCTTCTCTTTGTATTATTAGATATTAATATTATGTACTTTTATTAAAATATATTTGAATTAGGCGGAAAATATGAATTTCATATAAATTTGTTTTCAAATTTATAACTAAAAAACCATAGCTTATGATATAATGTCGATATCAATTACTTCTTTATTTTCATTAAGGAGAATAAATATATGGATATAACAAGGATAATAAATGATGCCGCATTCGCAGGTAAAATAATTCTTGAAAATGGAGCCGAAATATATAGAGTTGAAGATACTATAGTTAGGATTTGTAATGCTTATGGTATAAAAAAAGTTGATACCTTTGTAACAACAAATATCATAATAGTATGTGCTTCCGACGAATATGACAGAACGATTACAATAGTGAGAAGAATAAAACAAAGAACTATAAATTTAGAGAAAATATCACAAGTAAACGACGTATCAAGACATATAAAAGATAAAGGACATACCTTAGAGTATGTTGAAAATAAATTAGATAGAATAAATAATATTAGACCATACAGTAATAAAATAACTTTATTCTTTTCAGGACTTGTTGCTGGTTTTTTTACATTAGTGTTCGGTGGAAATTTAAGGGATTTTCTTGTTTCGTTTATAATAGGAATCCTGATAAGATTAACTTATTTAACTCTAAACCTCGTTCAAACTAATGAATTCCTTATAAATACTTTATCAGGTGCACTAACGGCACTAATTGCACTATCTAGTGTATATTTTCATATAGGAGTACATTCAGATAAAATAATTGTTGGTTCTATAATGCTTCTAGTACCTGGTATTGCAATAACTAATGCAATACGTGATACAATTGCTGGAGATATTATATCTGGAAGTTCGCGGGCAATTGAAGCAATTTTAATAGCTTCTGCCATTGCTTTGGGAACAGGAATAATATTAAAATTGTGGTTTATCATTTTAGGAGGTGTCTAAAATCTCAATAATTATAAACTCATTTTATACTCTAATTGCAACATTGAGTTTTGGAATCTTATCAAACATTCGTGGAAAGAATTTATTCTTTGCTTCCATTGGTGGGGCTCTGACATGGTTTTTTTATCTTCTTACACACTCGTATTTTCATATTTCAAATATGTTTTCATTTTTTATTGCTTCAGCAATGGGTGCAGTTTACTCTGAAATTATGGCACGGGTTAAAAAAACTCCAGTAACTACATTTGTAATATGTTCAATAATACCACTAGTTCCTGGTGGTGGCATGTATAATACAATGTTTGAAGTGGTACAGGGCAATATAAATAATGCACTAATTCTAGGTCTTAAAACCTTATCTATTGCTGGTATAATAGCCGTAGGGGTATTCTTTGTATCCTCAATCTCAAAAACAATTTCCTTATTCAGGAAAAAGATATTTTCAAATATTACAAAAAAATAGTAGTATTACTTTAAAAACATCGTTAAAGTTGACATAAGTTCTTTTACTTTATCATCATCTGAATTAGAATCAGAATGGGAAAAACAATTTTTTGCATAGTTTTCAAATATCAATCCACCAACCTTATTTACAGCTGCCCTGACAGCTGTAATTTGTATTAGAATATCCTTACAGCATGCCTCATTTTCAATCATTTTCTCTATTCCCTTTATCTGACCTTCTATTTTTCTCAGTCTGGTTTGAATATTCTTTTTATTTTCTTCCATTTAGCATATCACTCCTGATTTATATTAACTTTATATAAAGAAACAAAAGTTTAATTTTCATCTAATATAAATTTTTCTATAATTTCACCTACTCCTCCATTGTTATTATCATTTTTCGTAATATAATCAGCACTATTTTTGATTTTCTCTCTTGTATTTTTCATATACACTCCCAGTCCAGCTTCCATAATCATGCTTATATCATTTTCATCATTTCCAACTGCTATACACTGCTCCATCGGTATTTTATAAAAATTCGCCAGAATTTTTAAAGCATTTCCTTTAGATGTGCCTTTGGACAATAATTCTATATTATTAAATTCAGATTTTGTAACTTCTAAGCCTTGTACTTCATCTAATTTACTTCTAATATTATTTAAAAAACCTATATCATCATCCATAACTACTATCTTATTAAGATTATAGTTTCCAAGTTCTATGTACTCTTTAGCATCCCTTAAAAGGTGAATTTCAATTCCATATTTTTTATCAACACTTCTATTAAAATTATAAAAACTCTCTGCACTATATTTAAATTGTTCGCTGCATAATATACCATCATGATAGATATGGAAATACACATCTTTATTTTCTTTTCTAATCAAATTTATTGCCTCAATTGCTGACTGTTTAGGTACAAAATTCGATTGTATAATGTTTTTATTATCATCTAAAATTATGGCACCATTGCAGCAAATCATAGGTTGATTTTTAGATACACTTTCTTCATATACTCTAAGAGCAGCCGGTACTCTGCCAGATGCGACTACAAATTTGACTCCAAGCTTAGTTGCCCTATCTATCATTTTCATATTATAATCTGATATATGCTTTTTATCATTTAATAAAGTACCATCCATATCAACAGCTATCATTTTATATTTCATAATTTCCTCCCTTTACTTATAGCATAAATAATAATCCTCAAACATATTTTACTATATAGAGGTGATATATGTGAAAAATTTAATTTATTTTTTATTTACTGCATTAATTATATCTATTTTGACCACCGGATGCAATTATGATATTGAACGCAATCCATATATACATAAAAAGCCAAATAACTTTTACTACACAAACATATTATCTCAAAATATTCTATCTAATTCCTCATATAAATGCAGTATACTTAATGTTAATTTCTATAAAAGAAAAGATTTAGACAGTAAAAATACTGCTGTAATAGCAGCTTCTATTAAGACATTGAATAAAAATAACTTTATATCAAAACCCCAAAATTTTAATTTAAAACCTCTATATAAAATATTTTTTACATTCAATAACAGTAAAATGGTAATCAATGTATATAATCAGCAGTATATATCCATATACCCGTGGGATGGCAATTATTCAATGGATTATATTGATATGAAGGGCTTGCCAATTGCCCTTAATATATATAATTTATGTGAATACATATTTAACAATTACTCTTCTAATTAATTTTTAAAATACGCTTGAAAATACACATGTATGATGTTATACTGTGGATGTGATAATATAATATTGTTAAAGGATGACTATATAGTGAGATAGTTTATATACTGACCGAAGAAGCAATACCGAAATTCCACGATTTCAGTAGAAACTTTCAGGTAAATGTAACTATATATGACTTGACTCTGAAAATACTGTTTTATACAGAACCAAAGGTGTAAAATACTTTGATATTAAACTCTCAGGTAAAAAGACAGAGAATATGTGGTAAGATTAGTCTTATTTCATATTCTTTTTTTATTTCTTGTATTTATACTTAATATAATTTTAGTATTATTTAGATGGTACAAAACTATATTATCTGATATAATACAGATAATTTAACAAATCTGAGAAGGAATGATTTAAATGGCATTAGAAAAAATTAAAGGAAATACTTATTATATAAGCGCCTCAACCAATTCTGGTGTTTATGCTTTTAAAAATAAAAATTGTTTAATTATAGACACTGGTATAAATAATACAGATGCCAAAAAAATAGAAGATGCAATTTTAAAGAACAATCTTCATCCTAAATTCATAGTAAATACACACAACCATCTTGATCATTGTGGGGGCAATATTTATTTTCAAAAAAATTACCCTGGTTGTCTGGTATATACTTCATTAAAAGAAAAAATATTTATGGAGAATCCTGAATTTCAGGCATCTATATTATCATCTTCTACACCTATTAAAGGAATTGATAAATCAAATAAATCAATTAAAGTAGATTTTGTACTTGAATATGGAACAAATAAAATAGGGGATGAAAAGTTTGAAATAATCCCTTTAAGTGGACACTCTATAGAACAAATAGGTATTATAACTCCAGAAAAAGTTTGTTTTTTAGGTGACTCTATATTCAGCAGCGAAATTTTAAATAAATATTCTTTTCCATATCTGTATGATATAGAAAATAGTTTAAATTCACTAAATAGAATAAAAGAAATAGATGCAGATTATTTTATTATAAGTCATGCGGACAATATACTTGACAAACAACAGATTACAACCTTGGTGGATAAAAATATACAAAATATACAGAATTATATTGAACAGATACTAGAATTGCTAGATCAACCACTTACACGTGAAGATATATTGCAAAATATATCAATACTGAATGATTTATCCTTTAATTTTTATCAATACCATTTAAACTTTGGAGGAATATCCGCATTTTTACAGTACATGTATTCAGAATCTATGATTGATTATTCTATAGAAGATGGTAAACTATACTACTTTAAAAAACATTAGTAAAAGCTATAAATTTGGAGAAAAGACTTTATTATAAAAAAATTCTATGTACAAACTCCCAATTTGTACATAGAAATATAATTACAAAATATCACATGAATTTATTCAAATGCCTTTTCTCCTTAATTCATTTCATTACTTACTTCATTATTCATTTCACTATGTTTTCTACCATATCCAAAGTAAATTACAAAACCTATTGCAAGCCATATTATAAAAACTTCTTTAGTAAAAACAGGAAGTTGATAAACTAGAAATGCACAGAATGCAACTGATATTAATGGTGTAACAGGAACACCTGGACACTTAAATGGCCTTTCCATATCAGGATTCTTCTTTCTTAAAATTATAACTGATAAAGAAACTATGATAAATGCTGTCAGTGTACCTATATTAGCCATCTCTGCAAGTCTGCTTACTGGAAGTAAACCAGCTAATATCATTGTTATAATACCAATTAGTATAGTACTCTTTACCGGAGTTTTAAATTTAGGATGTACATCGGAAAATATTTCTGGAAGCAATCCATCTCTTGATAGTGAAAACAATATACGAGTAGCTCCAAATGTCATAACAAGTAAAACTGATGTTATACCACACAATGCTCCAACTGACACAAGAGCTGATCCCCAGCTTATACCTACCTGCTGTAATGCATATGAAACTGGTGCTGATGTATGTTTATAAGCAGAATAAGGTAAGATTCCTGTCAATACTGCTGTTACTATTATATAAAGCAGTGTACAAATTATAAGAGAAGCTACTATTCCTATAGGCAAATCTCTTTGTGGATTTTTAACTTCTTCAGCAGCTGTTGCAACAGCATCAAATCCTATGTATGCGAAGAATACAATTGCTGCTCCTTTAAATACTCCTCCTACACCATAAGGGAAGAATGGATGCCAATTAGCCACTTTAATGTGTCCAGCACCTATAACGATAAATAATATTACAACGGCTAATTTTACTAGAACAAGTATATTATTTAATTTAGAACTTTCGCTCATACCTTTTATTAGAAATAGTATAACGATTCCAAGAATAACTATGCATGGAAGATTTACTATTCCACCGTCTTGTCCAAATGGATTTGTTAAAGCCGGTGGTAGATTAATTCCAACTGCACTAAGCAAAGTAACAACATATCCAGACCATCCAACAGCAACGGTAGCAATTGTAACTGTATACTCTAGTATCAAATCCCAACCTATAATCCATGCCCATATTTCTCCTAAGCCTACATAACCATAAGTATAGGCACTTCCTGCTATTGGAATCATAGCTGCAAGTTCAGCATAGCATAATGCTGCAAATGTACATGTTATGCCAGATACTACAAAAGAAAGAATAAGTGCAGGTCCCGCATAATTTGCTGCAGCAACTCCAGTCAGAACAAATATTCCAGTACCTATAATTGCGCCAATGCCTAACATTGTAAGTTCAAATGGGCCAAGTACTTTTGCCAATGATTTTTTTGATGCCTCAGCTAATAAACTCTCAATAGGTTTAGTTCTAAAAATCGAGTTTGTTTTTGACATTAAATGCCACTCCTTTCAAAATTCATCGCTAATGTGATGTTAATATATTAAATTTTTAGAAAATAATAAAAAATTAAATAATTTTATGTACTTTTATAATAATAGCATACTTTTCTTTCATATCTTTAAAAGTTATATAATTATTTATTTTCAAAATTTTAAGTCAAATCATATATAATTATGAATAATATTAATCATGCATAATTATAATGTAACTTTTGATAATTAATTATCAAAAATTTATACTTTTATCAATGCATTCAAAGTAAATACATAAAAACTTTTTTGTATATTGATACAATATATATACATATTATCTAATATTAAAATAATAAATATTTTCTGAAATATCTTTTTTCAACTCAAAATAAAAAAAGGAAACGATTTTAATATAAAAACCATTTCCTTTTTAGTATTAATAGAATTTTATTTATTATTCATTACACTATTACGTCTGCCATATCCAAAATAAATTGCAAATCCAATTATAAGCCAAATTACAAAAACTTCTTTAGTGAAGGTAGGAAGTTGTGTGATTAAATATGCACAGAATGCTGTTGCTATAAGAGGAGTCACTGGTGAACCAGGGCATCTAAATGGTCTTTCCTGATCTGGTTCTCTCTTTCTAAGAACTATAACCGAAATTGATACTATACAAAATGCCGCAAGTGTACCTATATTAGTCATTTCAGCAAGTCTTGATATCTGTAAAAATCCAGAAAGAACTATAGTAACTATTCCAACTAGCAAAGTACTCTTAATAGGAGTTTGGAATTTAGGATGTACATCAGAAAATAATTGTGGAAGTAACCCATCTCTAGACAATGCAAATAATATACGTGTTCCTCCAAATGACATAACTACTAGTACCGACGTAATTCCACAAATAGCACCAACAGATACCAATGCAGATCCCCAATTTATTCCGACCCTTGCAAGCGCATATGCAACTGGAGCTGCATTATTATGGAATTGTTGATATGGAACCATTCCTGTCAATATTGCCGAAACTACAATATACAATATAGTACATACAATTAAAGATGCCACTATTCCTATAGGCAGATCCTTCTGAGGATTCTTAACTTCCTCTGCTGCAGTTGAAACCGCATCAAATCCTATATATGAGAAAAATACAATTGCTGCTCCCTTAAATACTCCTCCTACACCATAAGGGAAGAATGGATTCCAATTAGCTACTTTAACATGGCCTATACCTAAAACGATAAATAATATTACGACCGTCAACTTTATAATAACAAGAACATCATTCAGCTTGGCACTTTGGCTTACACCTCTAATAAGTATACACATTATAATAAACAAGATTATAACACTAGGTAAATTAACTATTCCTCCATTTTGTCCCGGTGGATTGCATAAAGCTACCGGTATAGTTATCCCAAATCCTTTAAATAATTGTACCATGTAGCCGGACCATCCAACAGCAACTGCAGCAACTGCAACTGTATACTCAAGTATCAAATCCCAACCTATAATCCATGCCCAAATTTCACCAAGGCCTACATATCCAAAAGTATATGCACTACCTGCGACAGGTATCATTGCAGCAAGTTCAGCATAACATAATGCCGCAAATGTACATGCCATACCTGCAAATACAAATGACAATATAAGTGCTGGTCCCGCATAATCTGCCGCAGCAACACCAGTTAAAACAAATATACCTGTACCTATAATTGCGCCAATGCCTAACATTGTAAGCTCAAATGCTCCAAGAGTTTTCTTTAATTCTTTACCTCCACTCTTAGTCTCTGCTATTGTTTCAGCTATAGACTTTGTCCTAAAAACAGAATTTTTTCCGCTCATTTACATTTCCCCCTTTATTAAAAGCAGTCTTTAATGAATTTTTCGACTATTATAATTATAGCATGATTTTTACATTATATTTTAATATTCAGTAAATTCCAAAAATTCTATAAATAGAATTTTATAGAATTTTAGTGATTTTTTTCTATCTTTTATATATTTATTGAAAATTCATATATATCATATACATTGAATCAATCCCTTGTATTATGTCACTAATTAAGACTATACATTTCAAAATTATTAATTTACATATTTATTTAAATCTTTTTATTGAATATTGCTTATATTCAATAAATTCTGTATATAAAAATACAATATTTTTTTCAATCATATTACAGAATATAATCCCTTGTAATTCCTACAAGGGATCATTCTGAATTCAAAATTTTAAATTTTAAATGTATTTTTTGATTTTATATCAATTTACCAATAATTTTATTGCCATCTCTATATATAATTCCCTCATCATATGCCTTTATCAAATTACCAGTATATGTTAATTGTTTTCCACTAACAAGTTCAGTAACAGTATTCTTAGAGGGATCATTAATATACACCTTGCCAGAGGCTGTTATATATATATTACTTTTTTGGACTGGCTGACTTAACGTATATATTTTCCACTGTTGCCTTGTTTTTTTCAAATTTGCAACAAATATTTTACTTATAATATTATTCTCTCCATTGCCAATATAAATATTATCCTCATTATCAACATTTAATAAATAATGTATTGCATTTTCACCAGTAGCTATAGGATTTCTAAGTCCATATACTCTTATCCTATTGCTGCTTGAATCTTGATATATCAATCTATCTTCTTTATTTTCAGCAGCAATACTTGAAATATTACATATTGGATATCTTACTCTTTCTGCTTGTGCCATTACATTTATACGATATATTTTACTGTTATAACCTTCCTTATCAACTTTTACATAGGTAACATTAGTTAAAGACGATAATGCTATTTGTGTGACATTATATCCATCATCATTTAAAAGTATCTTTAATTCTTTTCTGTTATCATCACTTAAGACACTTTTCTCATTATCTTTAGGATTATATGATTCAAATCTTAAATATGTTGAGCCATCATCATATATTATTTTTTCAGCTATAAAAAGTATATCTCTATCAGCAAGCCATTTGTATGCCGACATCTCAATGCCATCGTCAAAAGTAATCTTTTCTTTTTTATTATTTGAGGTATTTATAATTTTAATTCCATCATCATCACAATAAGAAATGTAGTTTCCTGTGTATGAAATTCCGAAATTATTAGCATCATCGGGTACTTTTACATTAATTTTATCAGCTTGCGTTTTTGCACTCACATCAACCTTTGTCGTACTAAATGTTGTTTCATCATTTAGATAAATTTTATCGACAAGCAGTAGTCCAGTGAGTTCTATAATTACAGGAATCAGTGTCCAAATTAATAGTCTCTTTAATCCCCTCATATCACACTCTCCTCTATTGTTTTACATATATAGCTGTTGCAACCGTTCTTTCTCCATTCCAATCACATGGATCATTTATAACCTCTCCATTAAAATACATGGTGGCTGATGAGCCGCCATCAAGACTACTCGCATTTACAGCTCCCTGCTGAATTAATATATTTTGCACCTCTCTAATAGATGCACCAGGTTTCAATCCTTTTCTTCCATCTATGACAAGCATTATGATAGTACCATCCTGTTTCTGTCCTATTGCGGTTCTAGGATTTAATCCTTCATCCTGAACGGAAACAGCCTTTCCATTTATAACTAAACTGTTTCTAAAGGATACAGCCTCAACAACCCCTTGATTTAATAGATTTCTTAAAGTATGATCTCCAACTATGAGCTCACCATCTTTAGTAAAGGCAGTTACATTAACACTTTGATTTTGCCCTACATCACTATAAACAATTTCCCCATTAGATATAACTATACCTTCTGGATAGGCTCCTGTTCCAGTCCATAATTTTCCATTTGCGGATTTATCAGTAAATCCTCCTCCATTTATAGCTGCAATAGCTCCATTGTCTTGAGCTATCTGACTTGTTCTCTCACCTACTTCACCCAATCTTTTAGAATATCCTATTTTAATTCTAGTTGGATCTTTTATTTCCAGTATGTAACCTGTAAATTTGCTGTCAGATATATCATATCTTTCTATACCTTTATCTTTAGTATGACTTATATTCACGGTTCCTAAATCCTGGGATTCACTGCTCGAAACTCCTACTGTTTTTCCACCATTTAATATTTCATTAATTTTATCTTTAGATAAAAAAGTAGTTGCAATATATTGATGTGTAAAAGTCGCCATTGCGGTTCCGACTACAGTTCTTTTTACATTTTGAAAGGGTCCATAAAATACTAATAATGGCGTTATTATAACAAATACTAAAAATTCGTAGATTATAAAAGTAGATATAATTCTAAATGAACTTTTCTTTTTTCTCCTACGTTTCCCCTTTACCCTACTTCCTTTCCTCATATAAAGCCAACCTTTCTAATATAATTATATAAAATCTTTACCTGTTTATTATAAACTATTTTTATGTATAAAGTGTAAATAATAATAAGATTTTATCTCATATCTTTAATAATTAACTTATTTTTGAAAAATAAGCATAATAAAGGAATAAATCTTATAAAAATTTATCCCTTTATTATGCTTTCAAACAAAATTACTATCCTGGACTGTATACTACTTGTACCTTCCTATATCTTTTCTAAAGTACATTCCAGAAAAATTGACTAACTCTAAATCATGATATGCTCTGTCAATCGCTTCATCAAGAGTTTTTCCAAGAGCTTGTGTGCATAAAACTCTTCCGCCATTTGTTTTTAATTTTCCATTTTGGTATATTACTCCTGCTGTAAATACTCTGTTTGGTTTTTTTAAGCCTTCTATATCAAAACCAATTTCGTATTTGCTAGGATATCCTTTGGATGCGCCAACTACACAGCACGAAAAGCCACTATACCATTTCAAATCAAATGAATCTAATCTTTTATCAATTGCAGCATTGATAAGATCAACAAGATCATTATCCATAATTGGAAGGACTGCTTGTGTCTCTGGATCTCCAAATCTTACATTATATTCAAGAAGGTACGGTCCTTTTTTTGTAATCATAATCCCAAAGAATATTATACCCGTATAATCAAATCCCTCTTCCCTTATTCCATTCAAAGTTGGATTCATTATATCCTTATAAAATGCATCTAATACCTCTGGAGTACAATATGGATTTGGTGACACAGCACCCATACCACCTGTATTCGGACCTTTCCCTCCGTCAAATATCTGTTTGTGATCCTTAGCCGACATAAATGGTAATATAACATTCCCATCAGTAATTGAAAGTATAGATGCCTCCGGGCCTTCAAGAAATTCTTCTATAACTACCTTTTTACCAGATCCCTTAAATACATCATTTACCATAAAATCATCTATTGTCAATCTGGCCTTGTTATATTCTTCACATATTACAACACCTTTACCAGCAGCCAAGCCGTCTGCTTTTATAACTATAGGGTATTCCGACTTTTCAAGATACTTTAGAGCTTTATCTCTATTATCAAATACTTCATATGCAGCCGTTTTAACACCGTATTTTTTCATAAAAGCTTTTGAATATGCCTTACTTCCTTCAAGTTTTGAAGCTTCTTTAGAAGGCCCAAAAATTCTAAGTCCTCTCTTCTTAAATTCATCTACTATACCTTCTGTAAGATAACCCTCCGGACCAACTATAGTAAGTTCTATTTTGTTTCTTTCTGCAAAATCGGCTAATTCTTGCTTATCCTCTAAAACTATATTTTCGCACTTATTTTCCAGAACCATGCCACCATTTCCTGGAGCACAGTAGATCTTTTCTACATTTTTATTTTGAGCTACCTTCCATGCAATTGCATGTTCACGACCACCTGATCCCACTATTAATACCCTCAATTTTTAAGCCCCCTATTATTAATGTTTAAAATGCCTTATACCTGTGAATACCATAGCTATTCCATCTCTATTACATTCTTCAATAGAATCATTATCTCTTATAGATCCACCTGGCTGTATTATAGCCTTAATTCCATACTTAGCACATTCCTTTACAACATCATCAAACGGGAAAAATGCATCAGATGCAAGAATAACTCCATCACCTGCCCTATCAAGTGCCTGACATGTAGGCCATATCCTATTGACTTGTCCACCACCTATTCCCTTTGCCATTCCATCTTTAACTACCACAATCGCATTAGATTTAACATATTTACATACTTTCATTCCAAATATTAAATCCTTCATTTCAGTTTCTGTAGGAGCTTTTTCTGTTACAACCTTTACTTCATCTACTAATTTGTCATCCCGAGACTGAACAAGTATTCCACCATCTACCTTTGCAAACTCCATTTTTGAAGATGGCTTCAAATCACACTTTATAACCCTCAAATTCTTTTTCTTCTTGAGTACCTCAAGTGCATCTAAATCAAAATCCGGTGCTATAACTATTTCTAAGAATATCTTTACCATTTCTTCTGCTGTTTTCTTATCCAATTTTCTATTTACAGCTACTATACCACCAAAAATAGAAGTTTCATCACATTCAAAAGCCTTTATATATGCATCATGTAAATTTTCTGCTACAGCAGCTCCACATGGTGAATTATGCTTTAATCCACAACATGCAATTTCATCGAATTCATTTACTACCTTCCACGCTACATCCATATCCCTTAAATTATTATACGATAATTGTTTTCCATTTAGTTGCTCAAAATCCTTCATAGATCCATTTTCAACTGTATCAACATAATAAGCTGCACTTTGATGAGGATTTTCACCATATCTTAAACCCATAGACTTTTTATAAGAAAGTGTCAAATACTCAGGATATTCTTCATCAAGTAAGAAATTACTTATAGCAGCGTCATAGGCAGACATAAGATTAAAAACTTTTCCAGCTAATCTCTTTCTTGTCTCAAAACTAACTTCTCCATTTTCATCTATTTGATTCATTACACCAGAATAATCATTTACATCAGTCAAGACTATGACATCTTTAAAATTCTTAGCTGCAGCTCTTATCATAGTAGGTCCACCTATATCTATAAATTCTATTTTTTCATCAAACATTAAATCTTCCTTTACTTTTTCGAAAAAAGGATATAGATTTACAACTACCATATCAATTGGTTTTATATTTTTTTGTTGTATTGTTTCCATATGTTTTTTATTATCCCTTACTGCAAGTATTCCACCGTGAATAATAGGATGAAGTGTCTTTACTCTTCCATCTAATATTTCTTCAAATCCGGTAACTTCTGAAACCTCAGTTACAGGTATACCATTTTCCTTAAGATGTTTATACGTACCGCCAGTTGATATTATCTCAACATCTTTTTCAATTAGAAATTTAGCCAAATCCAATACACCACTTTTATTAAAAACACTAATTAAAGCACGCTTTAACATACTATTACCTCCATTTTTACAGTATAATTACTTTTCTATTTTCAACCTTAACTCTTCCGCGAGAAATCAATCCCACTGCTTCCGGAAGAGCTTTATGTTCTTCTTCAAGTATTCTACTTTGAAGATCTTCCGCGCTATAACCTGAAAGAACAGGCACAGTTTTCTGAATTATAATAGGGCCACTATCCGTTCCATTATCTACGAAATGGACAGTACATCCTGATACTTTTACTCCATACTCAATTGCAGCTTGATGCACTTTTATACCATACATTCCATTTCCGCAAAAAGATGGAATCAGGGATGGATGTATATTTATTATTCTATTTTGAAATTCATCTATTAGTTGACCTTTTAAAATAGAAAGCCATCCGGCACACACTATTAAATCAACTTTTCCCGAAACTATATCCAGTATCTTGTCAGACAACTTGTCCTTATATACTTTTCTCTCAATAACACAAGTATTTATATTATTTTGCTTAGCTCTCTCAAGTGCATAAGCTTGAGCCTTATCACTTATTACGAATTCAATACTGCAATTTGATAAATATCCATTCTTTATACTATCTATAATAGATTGCAGATCAGTTCCACCGCCAGATACTAATACAGCTATTTTAAACATACCTTTTTATCTCCCTTTTCAACATATCCAATTTCATATGCGGTTTCTCCCATGCTGGCTAGTTCTTCTATAATCAAATCTGATGATTCTCTTTGAACACATAATACAAACCCTATACCCATATTATATGTATTGAACATATGGCTTTCTTCAACACCCAAACTCATAATGTACTTGAATATTTCTGGAATTTTAAAACTCTTTTTATCTATTACAGCTGTAAAGTTGTCTTTAAACATCCTTGGTACATTTTCGTAAAATCCACCACCTGTTATATGTGCCATTCCATTAATAGTATATTTCTCTAAAAGCTTAAGAATAGGTTTTACATATATCTTAGTCGGTGTAAGTAAAACTTCACCTATCCTTTTACCGTCAAATTCTTCATCATAATTTTTTATAAGCTTTCTTATAAGAGAATATCCATTGCTATGAGGCCCACTTGAAGCTATACCAATTAAAACATTTCCTTCTTTTATATTACTTCCATCAATTATATTATCTTTTTCAACAACTCCTACTGAAAAACCTGCTATATCATACTCACCTTCTGGATAAAAACCGGGCATCTCTGCTGTTTCGCCGCCTATAAGCGCACATCCAGCTTGGATACATCCGTCAGAAACTCCTTTAACAAGGTCTGCCGCTACATTAGCATTTAGTTTTCCACATGCTAAATAATCTAAAAAGAATATTGGTTTTGCTCCATGACATAATATATCATTTACACACATAGCTACACAGTCAATACCAACTGTATCATATTTTTTGGATTTAAACGCTATATCTAATTTTGTTCCAACACCATCTGTTCCCGAAACTAGTACAGGATTTTTAAAATTGCCCAGTTCAAACATCCCTGCAAAACTTCCCAGATTATTCATGACACCAGGTATAAATGTTTTCGAAGCATGATTCTTTATAATATCTACTGATTTATACCCCTCTTCTATATTAACTCCAGAATCTTTATATGTTATCACAAAAGCACCGTCCTTTTTACATAAATTTAAAATATAAATTAACTATTCCAAATGATCCTTCGGTGTTTCCATTGGTGCAGAAACTGGATAAATTCCATTAAAGCATCCAATGCAAAATCCTTTATCCGGATTTAATGTTTCTAAAAGCCCATCTATACTTATATATCCCAGGCTGTCAGCTCCTATTTTCTCATTTATCTCATCAACCGTAGAATCAGCACCTATAAGCCCATTCCTATACGGCGTATCTATTCCAAAATAGCATGGATATTTTACTATAGGCGATGATATTCTAAGATGTACCTCTTTTGCACCACCATCTCTTAAAATTTTAACCAATTTTCTACTAGTTGTTCCTCTTACTATGGAGTCATCAATTATTACAACTCTTTTACCCTCAATATTAACCTTTAAAGGATTAAGCTTTACCGAAACGGCTTTTTCTCTCATTTCCTGTGTCGGAGCTATAAAAGTTCTTCCAACATATTTATTCTTTATAAGTCCAATACCATATGGAATACCTGATGCCTCTGCATAACCAACCGCCGCAGGTATTCCCGAATCTGGAACACCAATAACTATATCTGCATCAACAGGACATTCTTCAAATAATTTCTTTCCTGCTCTAACTCTTGATTGATACACATTTATTTCATCTATTGTACTATCCGGTCTCGCAAAATATATATATTCAAATGAACATGTCTCACACTTCGTTTTCTCAGCAAAATTTATTGATTTTATTCCATTTTTATCTATAATTACAACTTCACCTGGTTCAACATCCCGTACAAATTCTGCACCAACTGAATCAAGTGCACAACTTTCTGATGAAAGTATATAGCTATTATTTATTTTACCTATACACAAAGGCCTTATACCTTTAGGATCCCTAACTCCTATAAGTTTATCCTGAGTTAAAAGCACAATTGCGTATGATCCCTTTACTGCCTGTATGGCATCTACTGTTGCTCTCTCTATACTTTTTTTAGTTCCCCTTGATATAAGATTCAATATTACTTCTGAATCTATTGATGTTTGGAAAACACATCCAGCCTCTTGAAGCAATTCCCTTACCACATCAGCATTTACTAAGTTACCATTATGGGCAATTGCAATTGAGCCAAGTTTATATCGTACTAATAACGGCTGTGCATTATTTGCACTGCTGGCACCTGTTGTAGAATATCTTACATGTCCAATCGCTGATATACCCTTTAGGTTATCTATAATTTGCTCATTGAACACATCGGATACAAGCCCCATATCTTTGTAAACATTTAACTCATTGCCATCTGATGTAACAATTCCTGCACTTTCCTGTCCCCTATGCTGAAGTGCATAAAGTCCATAATAAACTGTTGACGCTACATCAATATTTTCTTCTGTAGAAAAAATTCCAAATACACCACATTCATCTTTGAATTTATCTTCTTCCAATTCTTCTACACCTAAAGGTAAATTAACATTTTCATTGAAATTGCACATTAGAACTTCTCCTCTTTTTAATTAAGGGCGGAAAAATTTAACTTATAATCCCCACCCTAAAATTTACTTTCCACTTATTCTATTTAAAATCTCAACATAAGCTTCTTTAACATTTCCAAGATCTCTTCTAAATCTATCTTTATCAAGCTTTTCATTAGTTTTTGCATCCCAAAGTCTGCAAGTATCTGGTGATATTTCATCTGCTAAAATTATTTTACCATTAAATTTTCCGTATTCAAGCTTAAAATCTATTAACTTTATTCCCTGCCTTAAGAAAAATTCCTTCAATATTTCATTAATTTTTGCTGTCATATCGTAAATAGTTTTTAGTTCATCGAAGGAAGCTAATCCCATTGCCACAGCATGATAATCATTTAAGAGTGGGTCCCCTAACTCATCATTCTTATAACTTATTTCAAAAACAGTCGTTTTAAGTTCTGTACCCTCCTTTAATCCATATCTCTTAGCCATACTTCCAGCTGCAACATTTCTAACAATAACCTCAAGTGGAACTATATCAACCTTCTTGCAAAGCTGTTCCCTTTCACTTAACTTTTCCTCAAAATGTGTTTCAATTCCATTCTTCTTTAAAAGATCAAATAACATGGATGTTATAGAATTATTTAAAATACCCTTATCTGATATTTGTCCTTTTTTTTCTCCGTTAAACGCAGTGGCATCATCTTTATAATATATTATTACCTTGTCTTTGTCATCTGTTGCATAAACTTTTTTGGCTTTTCCTTCATATAATAATTCTCTTTTTTCCATTTTATAATTCCACTCCTTCATTATTATCTTTTATAAATTTTTCTTTCATGTCTTTTCTAAATTGAATAAGTTTTTCTTTTATTTCAGGATATTTTAATGATAAGATCTCTACGGCAAGCATACCTGCGTTATAACTGTTGTTTATCCCAACAGTAGCAACCGGAATTGATTTAGGCATCTGAACTATCGAAAGCAATGCATCCATACCGCCTACTGCAGCATTTATAGGAACTCCTATAACTGGCAGTACTGTTTGAGACGCAATTACACCAGGAAGATGTGCTGCTAATCCTGCTCCTGCTATTATGCAGTCACAGTCCAAATTTATCTTGTTTATAACCTCCGTAAGCTTTTCTGGAACTCTGTGCGCAGAAAGTATATAAGCTTTATATTCTATACCAAATTCCTTTAATGCATTAGCAGCTCCCTTCATTTTTTCAGTATCGGACTTACTTCCGAAAATAATAGCTACTTTCATTTATTAATCCTCCTCATAACATAATAAGAAATTATATTAAATAAAAAATCCACTATTGCCCTGATTATGCGATTAGTGGAATAAATTCATATATTAATTCAACACAATCCATAGACAAGCAATTTACGGTTAACCTGTAGAAACTCCCAAACCATATTATTGGGATTATATGGATGACTTATTTAATTATCTTACATGGATATATTAACACAGTGATATGAAGAAATCAATATATTTAGATAAATATAATTGAAAATATTCGTGTATATAAATATTAAAGAATATAATAGTATGATAATGTTCGTACTGTATAGAACATTATTCTTAGAGTATAATTTTAGTAGGCAAAGGTAGTAATAATTACTGGTTAAAATAATAAAGGAGATACAAAAAGTATCTCCCATGTACATAAAAATCCATTATAATATAAGTTGATAAGACTATATAGAAATGGGTGAGATTATGTACAATTTAAACGATACTTTAAGTTTAAATGATAATGAAATAACTTTCAATAGTTTAGAGAAAAAAATATATAAATATGCGTGTGATACAGCATGTGAAATTCTAAGAGAGGTGCTTTCGCACCTGGACCGGAGGTTAATGGATGAAAGAGATGCCGAAATATATAGAAATAAAGGATTAAGGCATACGTGTATAAAAACTATTATGGGAGATGTAGAATTTGACAGACGTATATATGAATACAAAACTGATCAAGGGAAAAAGGCATATAAATTCTTACTGGATGAATACTTAAAAATGGATACAATAGGCCATATTTCAAGCACTTTAGTAGAAAAAATAGTAGACAATGTAACCAATGTGTCTTATAGGAACACTTCAAATAATATTAAAGAACTGGCAAACCAGGAAATCAGCCATACGGCAGTATGGAATGTAGTACAAAAATTAGGTTCTAAAATAGAAGAAAAGGAAGAGAGGAAGATACTGCTGAATAAAATGGGAAAATTAAAGGGCTCAAGGGAAGTTAAGGCCTTATTTCAGGAGATGGACGGCATCTGGTTAAGCATTCAGGGGAAAGATAAACCTAAAGGAAGGAAGTCTAAAAAGAAAGAACTTAAGCTGGGAGTAACTTATGAGGGCTGGAAAAAGAGAGGTGGCAGAAAAGACGGCTATGTAGTTCATAATAAAACAGCATGCGCCAGCTTTGGAACAAGTAAAAAATTCAAGGAACTTAGTGATGCCGCCATTGCAGAAGTATATAACACAGATGAAATAGAAGTAAGAATTTTGAATGGGGATGGTGCCCCATGGATAAAACAGAGCATGGGTGGAGAAGGCGTATATTTTCAGTTAGATCCATTCCATAAAAGTCAGGCAGTACTGAGAAATATGGAGGATAAAAAGGAAGCATATAAACTCATGAAAATGCTGCATGACGGAAAAATAGATAAGAGTTTTGAATACTTAACAGGTCTTATGGTTAAGTATACTAATAACGAAAAAAAGTTTAAGAAATTAGAAAAACTGTATACATATCTCTTTGAAAATAAGGCAGGATTAGTGCCATATCACTTAAGAGAAGAGATAAAGATGCCGGAGGCACCTGAAGGACTGGAATATAGGAATTTAGGCACAATGGAGCATAATATTTGTGACATACTGGCCCAGAGGATGAAAGGGAGAAAAATGAGCTGGTCTATAAAGGGTGCAAATAATCTGGCAAAAATACTGGCAGAAAAAGCTGGTAAAAGAATATACCAAACAATCGATGAGATATGTTCAGGTTCTATTTCAGATGATAAACTGGAGAAAATAAAAGAGGTTATAACATTAACGGCAGCTGATGTTAACAAGAAACCTAAGAAGAGCAGGTATTACCATATACATAAAGCAGGGATACCATTTACAGGCTGCGCCGTAACCAATGGCAGAAAAGCGATACAGAGCTTTTTTCAGGAAAGAAATCTCAGTGAACTGGTTTATAGATAATTTAAAAACTCGGGATAAAAAGTTAACAGGATAAGTGCGCCCTTCCGGGCTGTGGACGGGGCCATACGGGAAGAAAAATATCAACTGAATTTACAATGGAAATTTTAAAAAATAAAATTGCCCACTTTAACTTGACACAAACAACATTATTTTTATATTAGAATACTGAGTAATTGTGATTTATAATATAATTATACATATCTAATTTGAAGTAGTTATTATTTTAAGAGAGGATGTTATATCGTGAAAATTGTATGTATAGGTGACAGTTTAACTTTCGGATATGGTGTATCCAAAAAAGATTCATGGGTTGAAATATTGAAATCAGAATTAAATTTAGATATTATAAATAAAGGAGTAAATGGAGATACAACTGCAGGAATGCTTGCAAGATCATACAATGATGTAATAGAGAACACACCAGATTACGTTATAATAATGGGAGGATTAAACGATTTTATGAGTAACAGAAATCTAAATTTAGTAACATCAAACTTAGATGAACTGATAAGTGAATCATTAAAATATAATATAACTCCAATAATCGGTATAGAACCACTTTTACTTCCTCCAATTGCAAAGGAAAAATGGAGCGAAGATTTGGATTACAAAGCTATAAACTCCACTCAATTATCATATAGAAATTGGATAATGATTTTTTGTGCTTTAAAAAATATAAACTATATTGATTTTCAAAAATGTTTTGAGAAAAATCTAAAAAACAAGCTTCCTTCTGAACTATATATAGATGGACTGCATCCAACACCCCTCGGGCATAAATTAATGGCAGGATGTATTAAGGAAGTTTTTAAAGTCATGAACATATAAGGTTTGTCATTTGCAATTATTAATCACTTTCTCCTAAATATCTAATAATATATCACTAATATATTATTAATCATATATTATTAAATAAATATAATATACTATTGATTTGTTTGATAGAAAATGTTATACTTTTATAGTAGTTTTAAGCTACATTTTTAATCAAACTACATAATATATTACTATAATTTATATTGGACAATGAATAAGTGATATTGAGGAGGATATATTATGACTGGTATTTATGATTCAAAAGTTTCTGAAGAGTTAAAAAAAGAGGTAGATAGTTTTATATCCAAATCTAATGCATCTGCCGATGATTTTATAAAACTGCTAGCTGAATCATATAATGTTAATTTGACACCATTAGATTTATCTTATGGTGATTACTGGAATAGCTTTACCGATTAATTTCAACTTTAAATAAATTTTGACCTCATAACACAAGTTATGAGGTCGCTTTTTTGTATAGGATTTGTAATTCCAAGCTTAAATTATACGTAAGCTGACATTTCCAAAATGTAGGCACATTAAAAAATTTTTTAGTAAGTCTTAGTGAAGTATTTTTGAAAATCTTAGTAGATTTTATATGTTTGAGCAAAGCGAGTTTATAAAATCTGCTTAGATTTTTATAAATACGAACTTAGACTTACTAGAAATTTTTTAGGTGACGAATTTTGGAAATGTCAGCTGGAATATAACTTAAGCTTTCATTTATAAACCCTATAAGAAATTATAGTAGTGATTATATTATTTTTACCATATAATACTTTACTAAAGCAGGAAGCTCTCTTATATATCCCCATATTTCATGAGATTTACGTGATGATACAAAAACTCCGGAATAACTGGCATTCAATCCTTCATCTTCTGCCATAAGAGATGCTCTTTTTAAGTGATATTTATTTGAAACTATTATTGAAGTTCTTAAATTGTTTTTTTTCATTATATTTTTAGAATTTATAATATTTGCCATTGTAGAATTGGATCTATCATCTATTAGTATTTGAGAGGAATTAACACCTCTAGACATTAGATATCTTTTCATGGCCTCAGCCTCAGATATATTCTCTCCATTACCTTTTCCAACTGACACTATAATATATTTTCCATATCCATTTTTATAAAGTTCATATCCTCTTTCTATCCTCGATAGTAGAAATTTACTTGGTGTACTGCCATAAACCTTACACCCCAAGACAATTATACAATCTGATTTTTGAGGTTTCTGAGTGTTTCCAAAATAGATTATATCAAAAGTTGTTAAAATTATAGCAATAGCTAATATAAAAAAAGCAATTATTGATATCTTCTTAATTTTCATCCTAAACTCACCTTCATTCAATCATGGTAATATAATATTAATTTATTTATTATATGGATTCAATCCTAAACAAGTACTTTTAATAAATAATTTATACATTAATATAAAAAGGTCTTTAAAAATCCCTAGAAAGAATCTTTAAAGACCTTTTTGTATTTAATTTACGGCATTAATACAAATCTTAAAATAAACAATATCGCAAGTACATATATTATCGGATGAACTTCTTTATATTTTCCTGTAGTTATTTTTACTATAGGATAGAATATCATTCCTGCTGCTATACCATTTGCAATACTATAACTAAATGACATAAGTGCTATAGTAAGAAATGCTGGTAATGCTTCAGTAAAATCATCAAAATTTATATTTTTTACGGCCCCTATCATGAGAACTCCTACTATTACAAGCGCAGGTGCTGTAGCTTCTGCTGGAACTATTCCAACTATACCACTAAAGAAAATAGCTAAAATAAACATAATACCTGTAGTTAATGAAGTGAGTCCGGTTCTTCCTCCTTGTGATACACCAGAGGTTGACTCAACATATGTTACAACAGTACTGGTTCCAAGAAAAGAACCTACAGTTGTTGCAACAGCATCTGACAACAAAGCTTTGTGCATATTTTTAACCTTTCCATCTGCATCTAACATCTTAGCTTTTTGGGCCGTTCCAACCAAAGTTCCTATAGTATCAAATAAGTCAACTAAACTAAAAGTTATTATTACCATTATTATACTTGTAAAAGCACCAAATATACCTGCTTTACCAAGACCTAAAAGCCCTTTAAAGTCAAATGCAAAAAACGTAGGTGCAAGTGAAGGTGGTGCACTTATTAGCTTTATGCCTTCTAAATGAGTTATTCCAAAAGGGATACCCACTATAGTTGTAAGTATAATACCAATCAATATAGACCCCTTAACCTGTCTTGCCATTAATATTGCTGTGATTGCTATTCCGATTATAGTCACAAGTGCATGTGGGCTCGTGAAACTTCCAAAACTAACCAGAGTTGATGGATTCGCTACTACAACTCCTCCACCCTTTAATCCTATAAGTGCTATGTAGAGCCCTATACCACCTGATATTGCAAATTTCAGATTTTGTGGTATGGCATCCACTATTTTTTCTCTTATCGAGGTTACTGTAATTATAATAAATAAGATTCCTGATACCAATACTGCTGCTAATGCTTGTTGCCAGGTATAACCAAGTGTCAAACAAACAGTATAAGTGAAAAATGCATTAAGACCCATTCCAGGTGCCTGAGCAAATGGAAGGTTTGCATAAAGTGCCATGACAAGTGTACCAACTGCAGCTGCTATACATGTTGCAGTAAATACTGAAGCAACAATCGGATCATTTATGGCTGATATGCCTGCCTTTACAGCTGCATCCCCCATCAAACCTTTCATATTCATACCAGCTTGCATTAAAATATTAGGATTAATAAAAATTATATAAGCCATGGTTATAAAGGTCGTTATTCCTGCTAGGACTTCCGTTTTGACATTAGTGCCATTTTCTGATAAATGAAAAAATGAGTCCAAAAAAGTTTTTTGTGTTTTGTTAGGTTTAGTTTTTTCTACATACATTGTTTAATCCTCCCTAAATATAAAAAAGCCTCTATATTCAGGATTAAGAGCAAATCCGGAATTAGAAACTAATTTGTGAATTATAAAATCCAACGGACCCACCCATAGTCAGAGATTTACGGTGCTCTGGTAGAAACTCTTGAACCATATTATCAAGATTATACGGACTAATATTGAACTATCTTACGATGTATATATTAACACTTATAATGCGTAAAATCAATACATTTTTTATTTTTTTAATTGCAACGTTTATACATATTAAATTATAACAGAGATTTAATATATTAATGTTCGTTTTTTTTTGATTTTACAGTAAACTTAAATGATGAATTTATTATATCAACATATTCCTTCTGTATACCATACATTTTAAATATAACTTTATCTAGAATTTCCTTCAACTCAGGTCTTGAATCCTTTTCGGAAATTAATTTATCTACAATTTCCTCTACTAAACTTTGATCTGCTTTATCACAACATTTTATTGGTATCAAGTTTAAATCATATTTTTTTATTTGTGGCATAGATCTTTCATTTGTAATTAGAAAATTTAAATAATACCATTGGATTAGTTTCGAATTTAAAATACCAAGTACATATTTATAAGAAAATTTATCACTTAAATTTATTAGACCATATAGCGATTGTTCAATAATAGTACCTTCTGTATCTAGAGCAGCAACTATAGTATGTCCTGTTTTTCTAATAATTATTTTATTCTTACATTTTAATTTTCTAATATCCTTAGTTCCGCCTTTTATATTATCATCATTAAACTCATAGTAATTTATGTTCAATACTTTAAAATTTGATATATTCTCACCTTTTAATATTCTGACCTGAGAATCATTTATCCTGTACTTTGTTATCTTCGATTTAATTCCTATAAAGCCTGTAAATGTAAGACATATCTCTCCCAAAGAAACACTGTTATATTCTATAAACGACTTTATCAAACTATTTAGATTATTAGACTCATAAGAAAATTCATAATTTCTATTACTCAAATATAAATTTTGATATATATAATATTTACGTTTACCATATATATCTAAACACACTTTATTATTGGGATCATAATTTTTTTTAAGTATCATAACCATGATATCAGTATTTATATTTGGGAATTCCATTTCAAATGCCAAATTCATAAGATTATATTTATTTAATATTATTTTTCTAAACTCAACATACTGAAGATTTCTTGCAAATGTACACGGCAACACAAATGCCATAATACCATTAAACTCTAAAACCTGCAGAGACCTTTTTATAAAGCATTCATATAAATTCGGAAGGTATAAATTTCCCTGGTATTCTTTAATATAATATTTTATTAAAGCCCTGTCTATATTTCTAGCATACTTTCTTTTCATTGAAACCCATGGAGGATTTCCAACAATAAAATCATAAGAATTTCTCCAAAAATTGCGTAGAATTTTATTGCCATTCATATTTTCCCATTTAATTAAACTATTACAGCAAACCACATTAGAGCTTAAATTAAGCTCTATTTTAGCTGCTCTCATAAGATTTAATTTTGTGAATTCAACCGCACTATTATCTATATCAGATCCATATATACAATTTTTTAATATATGATATGGCAAATTTTTAAGCGTCCAGTATGAATCAGATGATATTTTATCATTATAAACTGTATAAATTTCACGTGAGTACTTTGCTTTTATTTTATTTATCGAATCAGAAAATTTTTTAAATAATATATTATATACTTCAATTAAGAAATATCCACTTCCACATGAGGGATCCAATACTTTCAAAAAAGGATTATTCACAACATCAACATTTTTCAAAGCATTTTCCATCATGTAACCTATTATAAAATCTGGAGTATAAAATGCTCCATTATCTTTTCTTTTTGATTTATCCATTAAGTTTTCATATTGTAACCCAAGTATAGAATTTTCATCAAACATATAATCACTTCTCAAACATAATTTATACATACATTAACTATATCATTTTGCACAATCCAATGACATTTTACGATTTTCTTCTTTAAAATCACCATCATCTTTACGATTAAGTTTTTTAACCTCAAAGAATAAAAATATAGCCGTTATTATAGATGCGGTAAAATCAGATACAGGACCTGCCATCCATACTCCATTTAACTTAAACATATGCGGTAATATGATTAGCATCGGTATCAAAATTATTACCTGTCTTGAAAGTCCAAGAAACATTGATATTTTTGCTTTTCCTATGGCCTGGAAATAATTTGAACTAACTATCTGGAATCCTACAATGGCAAACATAGACATATACATTTTTAATCCATGAACAGTTATATTAGTCAAATTTTCATCATTTTTATTAAACAGTTGAACTAATGCTGTTGGAGCAATATTAACAACTAAAAAACCAAGTACTGAAATCAAGCTTCCAACTATACATGCGAGAAAAAGTGCTTTTTTTACACGTTTGTATTTGTTTGCTCCATAGTTAAATCCTATTATAGGCTGCGAACCCTGGTTAATTCCGAATATAGGCATCAAAAATAAAGTTGCTATACCATTTATTATTCCCATAGCTCCTATGGCTAAATCTCCTCCATACATTGCCAGGCTTTTATTTAGTACTATATTTACTGCACTTGCTGCAACCTGCATTGCAAAAGGAGACATACCTATAGAAACTATACTTAGAACAATGTTTTTCTCAAGTTTAAAGTTCTCTTTCTTTAATTTTAAGAGACTATGATTTCCCAAAAAATAAGAAAGAACCCATATACATGTAATAGTCTGAGATATTACCGTTGCAACTGCTGCCCCTCTTATTTTAAATCCTAAAACACATATAAATAAATAGTCCAATAGTATATTTACTGGTGCTCCTATAAGTGCTGTCATCATTGCCTTTTTGGGTGCTCCCTCTGCTCTTATAATATTATTAAGACCAAAACCAACACTTTGAATTACAGAACCATATACTATTATACTTATAAATTGTCTTGCATACTCTATTGTATTTTCACTCGCCCCAAAAGACGTCAATATAGGATTGATAAATATAGATGCTAAAATTGTGACACATATAGATATAACTATGAGAAGAATAAATGAATTTCCCAATATTTTTTCTGCTTCATCTTTTCTGTTTTGCCCGAGTCTTATAGATATACATGCAGAACCACCTACACCAATCAACATTGCAAATCCCATTATTATAATACCTATAGGAAAAGTAAGGCTTACTCCAGATATAGCCAGTGCGCCAACCACTCTGCCTATAAAGATTCTATCTATAATGATGTATAGAGAATTCACAAGCATTCCTATGACTGCCGGAATAGAAAATTGAATTAGTAAATTTCCAATTGATTCTTTTCCTAATCTTTCTGATCTATCCATATACATAACCTCCCATTATATAAAATTATCCTTGTTTACAGCAATAAAAAAACTCTATTCTTACGAATAGATATTAAAATTTTTAGACCGATCTAAATCATACTATTATTCAACTTTAGTATTTTAATATTTGATATAAACTTCAATATTTTAAGTGCTAATAAAATATTATATACTATAAAATATATGTTGTCAAATCAAATATTTTTTTATTTTTAAGACTTTTTATACATAATTGTTATATTCATTTAACACTTTTGTCATAGAAATGTCACAATATTAAACTAATATAATTATATAAAATTTGTTTATATAATCGTCATATATTTCAATATAATTAATATATTTATATCATTCTAGGAGGTAAATTTGTATGGATAACTTAAGTAATAGTAAAAATTCACCTAACTTAAAGATGAGTAAAAGATTAAAAAGAAAGTTTAATAAAACTATTTCTTACGTATTAGTTGGATTAATATGCAGTATTCTAGGTGGTGGTATTTCTACTTTAGCTTGTTTATATATAATTCCTAAATCAAATGCTTTCACAAATACTCCACTGTATCAAAATATAATAAAAAATGCTAACGTAAATACATCATCTGTATCTGCATCTACAGTTTCAACTAAAGGTACTGGTTTAACTGTTGCAGAAATAGCTAAAAAAGTAGGGCCCGCGGTAGTTGGTATATCAGTCAAGTCCGTAAGCAGTAATAATACTGGTTTATTTGATGATGGAAGCAGTGGTACTACAGAAGAAGAAGGAATGGGATCAGGTATCATCATAAGTAGTGATGGATACATACTTACTAATTACCATGTAATAAGTAATGCCGAACAAGTAACTGTAATTTTCAATAATAAATCGGAAGTTTCTGCAAAAATTATAAATTATGATTCATCTTTAGACTTAGCAGTAATAAAAGTAACTAAAAGTGAAAAAATGCCAGCAGTTGCTGAATTAGGTTCATCAAAAAATATGCAAGTTGGAGACTCAGTAGTTGCAATAGGCAATCCTCTCGGCAAAGAATTGTTAGGTTCCGTAACTTCGGGAATAATAAGCTCAACTAGCAGACAGATACAAGTTGGAGATTCTACACAAACATTACTTCAAACAGATGCAGCTATAAATCCAGGAAATAGTGGTGGTGCCCTAGTAAATTCTCTGGGTCAAGTAATAGGAATTAATTCTGCTAAAGTGAGTGGAAATGGTGTTGAAGGTTTAGGTTTTGCAATACCTATAGATACAGTAAAACCTAAGATAAATAGTCTGCTAAAACCAATTTTAAAAATAGGTTTTGCTGGAAGAGATATAACTTCTGATATAGCAAAAGCTTACAATAAACCTGAAGGTGTATATGTCGTACAAGTGGAAGAATTCAGTTCAGCTGAAAAATGTGGGCTTGAAGCTGGAGATATAATAACAAAATTTGATGGTAAAACTGTAAAATCTGTAGAAGACATAAATGAAATGAAATCTAAACACAATGCAGGTGATACTGTCAAAATTAAAATTTTAAGAGATAATTCTGCTAAAACTCTGACCTTAAAATTAAGTGAATAATATAAAAAGAGAATTGAACTAAATTCAGTTTAATTCTCTTTTTATTATCACACTTTAAATTTTTCGACTAAACTGTTAAGTTTTTCCGCAAATCTAGCTTGTTCTTTAAAGGTTTCAGAAACCCGTTCTATTGCCCTGGTATTTTTATCAATACTAAGCTTTATAATTTCCGAGTGCTCCGATGATTTTTCAAACGCACTTGATACACTTTGTGTTGCATTACTAATCTGATCTATCGCATTAGAAAGTTCCTCTGACATAGATGCTATTTCTTCTGACATATTGCCTACAAAATTCGAGTCCTCAAGGTAACCTTCTCCAGCTTTTTCAAAAAACATAAGTTCAGGAATTATACTTGAATTCATAAACTCTAATATTTCACTGCTTGTGGACGAAAGATTCTCAAATGAATTCTGAACCATTAAAATAGTATTTTGAATTTCTGAAACTGCCTGTCCAGATTGTTCTGCAAGTTTTCTAACTTCTTCTGCAACTACTGCAAATCCTTTTCCTTGCTCACCAGCTCTTGCAGCTTCTATATTTGCGTTAAGTGCAAGCAAATTAGTTTTTTCTGCTATACCTGCGATTGTATCAGCCATAACTTTTATGTTTTCAACTACTTTACTGTCTTCTATTGCACTTAACATTTTCTGTTTCTTATTATCATACAATTTTTCAATCTTAGAAATTATTTCTGCTCCCTTGGTTTTTACAACAGTTACCCTTTCTTTTGATTTAATAGAATTATTATTTCCTTCTTCAGCTTTTGTGGACAATTCATTGATATTTGAATCAAATTCTTCTATTGAAGCTGTTATCTCTTGCGATGCAGCATTAGTTTCCTGTATACCAGAAGCTATACTTGTTATCCTACTATCTATTTCCTCAGATTTCTCAGATAATTCTTCAATTGTAGCTGAAAGTTCTTGACTTGAAGCATTCATATTCTCTGAATTCTCAATAATCACTTTTATAAGTTCTTTTATGCTGCTTTGAGCTTGTTGAATTTTTTTCTGAATATTAGCAAATTCGTCATTCCCAGATACCTCATATTTTTTTGTAAAATCAAATTTAGTCATACTCTCTACCATTTTAGTTATCTTTGATAATGAATTAGTTATATTTCTCGATATTGCTACCTCAATTAATAATGCTATTATTACTTGAATTACTGCTAAAAATAAAATTGTTGTAATTGTACCAGACTCACTACTAATTTTTCTAAGAGAAAATATCACTACAGTGTCTATAATAATATTTGATAATATTATTATAGAAAATGCTATAATAATTTTGAGCCTAACAGTTAGTTTGCTAAATAAATCCATCATTGTTACTCCTCTCATTCTATAATAACTAAATAATACAGCCTTAAAAAACTGCATAATAAAAACAGATAAATGCAGATTACAAATTTAACCTTATAATAAAGAGCATTAGGCTTATAACCTAATGCTCTTCACGATATATATGCGACTAAATCTATAAGCCGAGTTCTGTTTAAACAATCATCTATCTAGATTTACTGTTACCAGTAAATTCAAGCGATACTACCCAGAGGAAGGACGGGCCGCCCCCTCTTACTGACCAAAAGCCGTAAGACACCTCTCTATTCGATCTTGCTCCAGATGGGGTTTACATAGCCGCAAAGTCGCCATTGCGCTGGTGAGCTCTTACCTCACCTTTCCACCCTTGCCAGTATATTTATAAAATACCTTAGGCGGTATATCTCTGTTGCACTTTCCTTCAAGTTACCTTGACTGGGTATTACCCAGCACCCTGCCCTATGGAGCTCGGACTTTCCTCTCCCACAGAAGGTGGCAGCGATTGTTCAATTTACTCGCATTTATTATAATATCATATGTTTAATATAATTACAAATAATTTTACTTAAGAACTGTTTATAATAAATCAATCATTTTTCATCATTATAATAAATTATTCTTCCACAATTATCACAATAAACTATTTTTTCACCCTTTTTTATAGAGTCTAACGTAAGTGATGAAATCTTCATCCTACAGGCTGAACAAATTTGTTTATCCAATTCACCTGCACCACTTCCAGTTAAACTGAATATCTTATTAAATTCCTCTAATAACCCTTTAGGCAGAGCATTCTCCATTTGACCTATAGACTTCGTATTTTTTAAAATAGTATCCTTGGCATGTGCTATTCTTTTATTTGCTTCATTTTTATAATTATAAAAATTATTTTTTATCTCATATAACTTATTTTTATACTTTTCAAGGCTTGAATCCAACTCTTCTTCTATTTCAAGTAATCTAAAAAGTTTATCATCTAAAGCTTTTAAATTATCTTCCTTAGATGAAATTTCCTTTTGAGTGGCATTTATAGATTTTAAATCACATCCAGTATAATTATACAATTTATTTTTAAGATCATCTAATTCCTTCTTTATAATTGATGATTTCTCACTTGCCTCATTATAATCTGCCTTTACTTTTTCTATTTCATGAATTTTTTCCTTAAAATTTTCCTTACTTTTTTCAAATTCTAATTTTAACTCTTTTAACTTTCCTATATAAGAAGTATCCTTTACTATATTATTATAATTTTTTATTTCTTTTCTACCTTTTTGAATCTCTAAAAGAAGCTTCAACGAATCCATATACTTTTCCTCCTAAGCTAAAATTTTATATCTGCAAAACTACAAATAATTTAAACAGAAAATATATAAAAAAATAGAAATGAGAATTTATACATACTCATTCCTATTTATATTTATAAGGATCTTTATTTGTTTCTGACAATAAAACAGAATTTTTAAATCCTTTAAATTCTATTGCATTTTTAAGCCATCTAGAAAATACTTCTATACCTGCCCACTCAGTTCCAAAATGTCCTGCATCTATCACAGCTATACCTTCCTCTGAAAAATCGCTTACATAATGATATGAAGTATCACCAGTTATTATACAGTCAGCACCCATATTTTTAGCACTTTCAAAATAGCTCTGCCCACTTCCATTTATAACTGCCAATTTTTTTATAAGTTTAGCTTCATTTCCACAAAACCTTAAGTATGGCACATTCAAACACATTTTAACTTTATCACATAGTTCAATTAACGTGAGAGGCTCACTTACATATCCTATTCTTCCTATTCCAGATATTTTATCATTATCTTCTCTAACTTTAGATGGTTCAATAGTTTCACAATTCATTAAATCCAAAAGACCAGCTACAATATCATTAATTCCACCTTTTGCAGAGTCAAGATTCGTATGGCTTGAATATACATTTATTTCATTTTGTATCAAACGTATTATTTTTTTCCCTAAAAGAGTATCTGTTGTTATATTCGATGGTCTTTTAAATAATAAAGGATGATGTGTTAGTATAAGATTACAATTTTTCCGTATGGCTTCATCGATAACAGATAAAGTACAATCTAAAGCTACAAGTATTGAAGAAACCTCACAATTATTATCACCAAGCATCAAACCAACATTATCATAGCTCTCCTTGAATTTTGAAGGTACATGCTCTTCCATTATATTACCTACATCTATCACCTTTAAAGACATATTAATATTTCCTCCAATTTCTGAATTTTATTCTTTAATTCAAACTTTCTTTCTAAAGCTAAATCAGTAGTTTCTTTTATATTTTCAAGTATTTCCCTATACTTATTAAGTTTTGCCAAAATAAACTTTTTTATATCAGGGTGATTAGTATCAATTAGTTTTTCACTGATCTCATAAAATATTTCATCAACCTTTCTAGGATTATTATCATACTTTACTTTTATTATCTCATAAAATTTGTTTTCGTCAATACATAAGTTTTCATTTATTATATTATAACCTTTTTTATAAATATATTCTCTTAAAACATCTGTATTTTGCATAGGTTGAAATATAGCAAAATCAACTTTTTTAAAAACATCTATTCCATCTTCTAAAATATCTCTTATAAGGTTTCCACCCATACCAGCAATTATAATTCCTTGAACCTCGCCTATTTTAAGTTTTTTCAAACCATTACTTAACCTACATTCTATCTTATTATCTAAATTATGTGAATTTATATTAGCAAGTGCCTTTTTAAGCGGTTTCTTATTTATATCACAAGCTATTACATTATCACATAATTTGTTATTTACAAGATATATAGGTATATATCCATGATCAGTTCCTATATCTGCGACACAATGGCATTTATCTACCATCATTGCTACAGATTTCAGCCTAGTACTTAAATTCATAATTAATTATTCTCCATTTCAATCAATTTATATTATCCAAATATCAATAATATTCTAATTTGAATTACAAGAAAGGTTATAGCTAGTACAAAAGGAATATATATATATTTATACACAGACTTTTTATCATACCTTGCATATAGGTACGCAGCATGATACATACAAAATAATACAGCCATATTTAATAATCCATAAAACATCTGCTTAAACGCAAATTGTTTTCCGGTTCCAAACTTTACTGCTACAAACTTTGAATTAAAGCATAATGGCATTATATTTTTTAAAGAACCATTCAAATACATGATTATTGGCATAAAAGTTATTACAACTATAACTACAGCTATTATTAAAAATGGTATAAATATCTTTTTGTCTTTATATATATTAATGTTACTGTTAATATTATACTCCCAATCAGTTTCATATATATTTTTTTCATTCAACTTAGATTTAAAATCATAGAAATTTTCAGGTGACAGCCCATAAATTGTATCATTAGTTTTAATATAGATAATATTCCTGGTAGATGTGACAAACATATATGTAAATCCTATTTTTTTTACTAAAGCTCTTCCTATAGCAAAATAATTTTTTCCATATCCAGATATCTTACTTCCGTTAATATGCCCAAGTTGTTCTTTATATCCTTTTACATCCTTAAGAGGTATAATCAACTTTTTAAGCCTCAGAGCACTTTTAATATAAATATTACTATCATCAATAGAATATACAAGAGAAGTATAAATAACTATATAATATAACTGATATAAATTAAAAGCCGCTATTATCAATTTTAATAAAACAGATACTTCATACGAATTTACTATAAAAAGCAGTATTATAAATAGTAAATTATATACTATAGCAGTTCCAAGCATAAATAATATTCCAGGACTTTTTACTGATTTATAATTTTTCACAACACCGCCCCCTTTTTAATTATACCATACTTATATTTGTGAAAATAATATTATGCTACTCACAAATTATGAATATAAAAAAGAGAAACATTTAGGTTGTTTCTCTTTGATTAATCTAAGTAATCCTTTAATTTTTTACTTCTGCTTGGATGTCTAAGCTTTCTAAGGGCTTTTGCTTCTATTTGTCTTATCCTCTCTCTAGTTACATTAAATTCTTTTCCAACTTCTTCAAGAGTTCTTGCTCTTCCATCATCTAATCCAAATCTAAGTCTTAACACTTTTTCTTCTCTTGGTGTAAGTGTATCAAGAACATTTATAAGTTGTTCTTTAAGCATCGTAAATGCTGCTGCTTCTGCTGGTGCTGGTGCTTCATCATCCGGTATAAAATCTCCAAGATGACTGTCTTCCTCTTCTCCTATAGGAGTTTCTAATGAAACAGGCTCTTGAGCTATCTTCATTATTTCTCTTACCTTATCCACCGGCATTTCCATAATTTTAGCAATTTCCTCTGGTTGAGGTTCTCTTCCGAGTTCTTGAAGAAGCTGTCTTGAAACTCTAACTAATTTATTTATAGTTTCAACCATATGAACAGGTATTCTTATAGTTCTAGCCTGATCTGCTATTGCTCTAGTTATTGCCTGCCTTATCCACCATGTAGCATAAGTACTAAACTTATATCCTTTTCTGTAATCAAACTTTTCAACAGCCTTTATGAGTCCCAAATTTCCTTCCTGAATTAAGTCTAAAAATAACATTCCTCTTCCTACATATCTCTTTGCTATACTTACAACAAGTCTTAAATTTGCCTCAGCCAATTTTTTCTTTGCAACCAAGTCTCCATTTTCAATTTTTTGTGCCAATTCAACTTCTTGCTCAGGATAAAGTAGTGGTACCTTACCTATCTCTTTCAAGTACATTCTAACTGGATCATCTATCGCAATGCCCTCAGGTACAGATAAATCTAAATCCTTCTCGTTAACTTCAGCTTCATGTATATCACCAATGACTTCTATATTCATAGATTCCAACACTTCATATATCTTTTCAATTTGTTCAGGATTTAAATCTACTTCTTCTAATTCATCTATTATTTCTTTATAAGTCAAAGTGCCATTCTTTTTGCCTTTTTCTATGAGTTTTTTAACTATTTGCATTTTTGCACTTTTATCTTTCATTTTTTTTCCTCCTTCAGCCACTACTGTATACCACCAATCTTTTTTTGTATTTCTATAAGTTTTTGTGCCAATTTAATAGATTCTTGAGTTCTTCCATCACTTTCACATTTTTTTATTTCATTCATAATATCCTGTTTTTGTGCTTGCAGCTTAAACCTTTTAATAACATTTATATAATCCTCTATAATATCCTTATACTCATTCTTATCATATTCTATTTTCAAATCTGATATATTTATCCACTCTTTTTCTGTATCAACTTCTTTACATTCAGATTCTACACGTTGTTTTCTGTTTCCTTCTTCATAATTTGTATTTTGAATGATATAATTATATATTTTTTTATGACTTTCGATTATAAACTCATTATCATTGAAGTTTTTAACTATATATTTTAATAATTCATCATCTTCGAGCATAAATCTTAAAATCCATCTCTCAGCTTTTACGTAAGCGGGCTCTAAATATAATTTTTGTCCAAAATTATTGTCAATATTCATCTTTTCTTGTTTTTTTACATTTTTTTGAAGCTTACTGTTCAAAATATCATATAGCGCCTGTTCGCGTATATTCGTTTGTTCTGATAATTGTTTAATATATACACCCTTTTCTATAGGATCCAATCCTTTAAGAACTTCCAAAACCTTCTCAGAATACAACACGATATCTTGAGACTTTTTAAAATCAAATTCACCTTTTATTTTACTTATCTTATAATCTATTAAAGGAAACGATGTATCTACAAGTTTTAAAAAACTTTCCTTACCATTATTCCTTACAAATTCATCTGGATCCTTGCCCTGTGGAATAGTTAAAACTCTTACATCGAGTCCAATTTCTTTAAGAATTTCAATGCCTCTCATAGTAGCCATCTGCCCTGCCGTATCTGCGTCATATGAGATTATAACCTTATCCGCATACTTCTTTATAAGTCTAGCCTGATCTTGCGTAAGTGCTGTACCTAAAGATGCAACTGCATTATTAATTCCATATTGATGCAATGATATACAATCCATATATCCTTCCACAATTATAAGTTCTCTGCTTATTTTACCTTTTATAGCAAAATTTAATCCGTAAAGATTTATACCTTTCTTGAATAAAGTAGTCTCAGGAGAATTTAAATACTTCGGCTTTGAGTCATCCATAACTCTTCCGCCAAATCCTATAACTCTTCCTCTATAATCAAAAACAGGAAACATAACTCTATTTCTAAATCTATCATAATAGGATCCTTTTTGGCTTTTAATTATAATTCCAGCTTTAAGCATATCCAATTCAGTAAACCCTTTATTGCTTAAATATTTAATTATATTATTCCAACCTGGAGGCGAATAACCAAGTCCAAACTTTCTAATTGTAGTTTCAGTTATTCCTCGATCAATAAAATATTTCTTAGCAATTTTATTTTTTTGGAGACAATTAAAAAAATATCGAGCAGTTTCTACATTTATTTTATATAACTTTTGAAATGACTCTTTTAATGAAGTATTGCCCTTATTTTCAAATTGTATATCTATATTGGCTCTATCCGCTAGAAATTCTACTGCTTCTGGAAATGTTAAATTTCTAGTTTTCATAATAAAAGTTATAACATTCCCTGCCTCTCCACAGCCAAAACATTTATATATTTGCCTATCTACAGACACACTAAAGGACGGTGTCTTCTCATTATGAAATGGACACAATCCAGTATAATTTCTTCCAGATCTTTTTAATTTTACAGTTTCAGATATAACATCAACTATATCATTTGAGTACTTTACTTTTTCAATGACATCTTCCGATATCAATAAACATTCCCACCTATCATAATTTATTGTACGAGATTTAATATATTCGACATAAGTTACTATATTCCTTCTAAATAAATATATTTTTTTAAAATATACCTATTTATTTAAATACAATTGTTATTTTTCCCATTTATCAATAAAAAATATTCTAATATTTAGATATTAATTATAATAACTTAATGAATAGATCCATCTATATTTTATGTAATTCTATACTAACAATAAAAATTCCTTTTTTAATATCAATGTATATTGTAAAAAGTTTTTTAATATTATTATAATAAAATAGCTTTTAAGGAGTGTTAATTAATGCCCTATTCAGTTAAGAAACACAACAATCATGATCTATTATCCGAAGAAAATGTAAAGAACTATGTACTCCCCCACTATAATCTTGAATATGCTGATATAAAAAGGGTTAAATTTAAAGATACAGATAAACAAAGAGCTGTTTATAAGATAAGTGATACAAATCAAAATTATTGTTTAAAAAAAGTTTATTTTTCAAAAGAAGATTTACTCTTTGTATATTCTGCTGTGGAATGGATATTTAGATATGACATAAACGTTCCAAGAATATTATCTACAAACACAAGCAGCAGATTTGTAAACTATAACAATATGTTATTTATATTAACACCATGGATAGATGGTGAAAAATGCGACTACGATAATAAAGAACAAATTCTATCCTCTATGTACAACCTGTCTCTTATCCACAGCAAATGTAAAAATTTTATTCCGATTAGTGGAAGTTATACGCGCAAAAATTTTAATGATATATACTCATCAATAAAAAAACATTTTGAACAAATTCTAAATTGTTCAAATTTGGCATTTAAATATAAGGATAGATTCTCAAAAGAATTTTTAGAACATTTTGATACAAATTTAAGTTTAGCTAAAGTATCACTTTTAACTGCAGCTTCTATCCATAACCAGAATCTAAGCACTTCTTTGTGTCATTTGGATTACGTAAATAAAAATATTATTTTCGACAAAAACAACAATATTTGGACAATTGACTTTGACAAATGCTCAATCGACTACTGTACTCATGATATATCATATGCTTTAAGACGATGCCTCAAAAGAGACAACACTGGTTGGGACATAAATCTAGCTATAGATTCACTTGAATCATATGAACATATTCAAAAATTAAATCTAGATGAATTTAAGTATATCTTATGTTATTTATCTTTTCCACAAAAATTTTGGAAATTATCGAGGGATTATTATAATAATATGAAAAAATGTAATCACAACTCTTTTCTTTACTTACTAAAGAATGCTGTTGAAAATGACACTAAACAATTAGAATTCTCATTAAAATTTACTAAATATATTGAGGGCAGATTTAATACAAAAATAATTTAAATGATATATTACTTTAATAAACAAAAGGTATCATATTTAAAATAATTTTCTTATTTTAAATATGATACCTTTTTATTTCTATAAAACTTATATAGGGTTTGTAATTCTAAGCTTAACTTATGCGCAGGTCGGAATTTCTAAAATTTAGGCACATAAAAAAATTTTGTAGTAAGTTTTAGCGAGGCGTTCTTGAAAATCTTAGTGGATTATATATGTCTGAGCAAAGCGAGTTTATATAATCCGCTTAGATTTTTATGAATGCAAGCTTAGACTTACTAGAAACTTTTTACGTGACGTATTTTGGAAATCCCGGCCGGAGCATAAGTTAAACTTTCATTTACAAACCCTATATTCTAGAATACTTAATATATAAAACTTTTTTAATTGTGCTTATGCCATTTATAGACTATCTTGGATTTTTCACCTGTGCCTGAGCAGCTGCAAGTCTTGCAACTGGAACTCTAAATGGTGAACAAGATACATATTTAAGACCAATATTGTGGCAAAATTCAACAGACGAAGGATCTCCGCCATGTTCCCCACAAATCCCAAGATCAATATCAGGTCTGGTTTTCCTACCCAATTCAACAGCCATTCTTACCAATTTTCCAACTCCAACTTGATCAATTCTCTGGAATGGATCAAATTCATATATTTTTTTATCATAATAGTCCTTTAAAAACTTACCAGCATCATCTCTTGAAAACCCAAATGTCATTTGCGTCAAATCATTTGTCCCAAATGAGAAGAATTCTGCTTCTTCTGCTATACTATCTGCTATAAGAGCTGCCCTAGGTACTTCTATCATAGTACCTACTTCATATTCCAGGCCTATATCTGATTCTTTTATTATTTTATCTGCAACCCTTACAACTATATCCTTTACAAACTTTAATTCTTTTACTTCTCCAACTAATGGAATCATAATTTCAGGTTTTATATCATAACCTTTTCTCTTCTTAACATCTATTGCGGCTTCTATTATAGCTCTTGTCTGCATTTCTGCTATTTCAGGATATGATACTGTAAGTCTACAACCTCTATGCCCCATCATTGGATTAAATTCATGAAGAGATGCCACCGTTGACTTTAACTCCTCAAAGGTTATTCCCATTTCTTTTGCAAGATTCTTTACATCTTCATCATCTGAAGGTAAAAATTCATGTAATGGTGGATCCAAAAACCTTATAGTTACTGGTTTTTCCTCCATTGCCTCATAAATTCCTATGAAATCTTCCCTTTGCATTGGAAGTATTTTTAAAAGGGCTTTTCTTCGCTGCTTTTCTGTCTTCGATACTATCATTTCCCTAACTGCCGGTATTCTGTCCTCATCAAAAAACATATGCTCTGTTCGGCAAAGACCTATTCCCTGTGCCCCGAATTTAACGGCCTGAGATGCATCTTTGGGAGTATCTGCATTTGTTCTTACATCTAAAACTTTTATTTCGTCAGCCCACTTCATAAATATACCAAAATATCCGCTGGTTTTAGGTTCTACAGTTTTTATAGCTTTCCCATAAATATTTCCCGTACTTCCATCAAGCGATATATAATCCCCCTCTTTGTACTTGTCTCCTGCTACTTCAAAAGTTTTCAATTCTTCATTTATATTTATATCGCCACAACCTGCTACGCAGCAAGTTCCCATACCTCTTGCAACAACTGCTGCATGAGAAGTCATTCCACCTCTTACAGTCAGTATACCTTCTGATGCCACCATTCCTTCTATGTCTTCAGGTGAAGTTTCCAATCTTACAAGTATTACTTTTTCACCTTTATCATGATGAAGTTTTGCTGACTCCGCAGTAAAATAAATTTTACCATATGCAGCACCGGGAGAAGCTGGAAGCCCTTTTGCTATTATTTTAGCTTTTCTAAGTTCTTCTTCATCAAAATTTGGGTGAAGAAGTGCATCCAATTGTTTAGGATCAACCTTAAGTATTGCTTCCTCTCTTGTTATAAGTCCTTCATTTACCATATCAACAGCTACCTTTAACGCAGCCTGAGCCGTCCTTTTACCATTTCTAGTCTGAAGAAAATATAATTTTCCCTGTTCTATAGTAAACTCCATATCCTGCATATCTTTATAATGTGTCTCCAACTTTTTAGCTATACTGACAAATTGTTCATAACATTCTGGCAAATCTTGTTTCAATTTAGTTATCACTTGAGGAGTTCTAATACCGGCTACGACATCTTCTCCCTGAGCATTTATCAAGTATTCTCCAAATATAGCATTTTCACCGTTAGCAGGATTTCTTGTAAAAGCAACTCCTGTACCAGATGTGTCTCCCATATTTCCAAATACCATTGATTGGACATTAACAGCAGTTCCCCAGTCTCCAGGTATATCATTCAATCTTCTATACACTATTGCCCTTGGATTATCCCATGACCTAAATACAGCTGTAACAGCCTCAATTAATTGCTTTTTAGGATCCTGTGGAAAATCTTTATGAATTTCATTTTTATAAAGTGTTTTAAATTTTTTTACAACATCCTTCAAATCCGATGCATTAAGTTCTGTATCAAACTTAACCCCTTTTACCTTTTTAAAACCATCAAGTATATCTTCAAATTTTCTCTTTTCAATTCCCATAACGACATCTGCAAACATCTGTATGAATCTTCTATAAGAATCATATGCGAATCTTTCATTATTAGTTAATTTTGCTAAAGTTTGAACTGTATCATCATTTAGTCCCAAATTTAATATTGTATCCATCATTCCAGGCATTGAAACTCTTGCTCCAGATCTTACTGAAACCAATAACGGATTTTCCATACTTCCAAACTTTTTATTAGTTAAATCTTCTAATTCATCCATTGCATTATAAATTTGTAAAAGTATATCTTCCCCTAATTTTTCTCCATCTTCGTAATATCTAGTACAAACTTCAGTCGTTACAGTAAATCCCTGTGGAACTGTTATCCCCAAATTAGTCATTTCTGCAAGGTTGGCACCTTTACCCCCAAGTAAGTTCCGCATACTTGCATTTCCCTCACGAAAAAGATAAACATATTTGTTGCCATTCATAAGAAAACATCCCCTTTGATTATTTTTTTATAAGTTAAAGTAAGGTAAAAGATATTATATCATTTACCTTACTTATTACTTCCCATTTTTACAAATAATCTCGTTACATTAGTTTTGGAAATCTTCCCAACAATCTTTAAAAATTCTTTACCATTATCTGATACTCTTTCAATTACTGGCAAACTATCAACTTCATGCTCTATTATTTTCTGTGCTGCGGAATATGCTACATCATCCTTTTCAACAAAGACTATATTGGGCATTCTCGTCATAATTATTCCCACAGGCACCTTATGCATATCGGTACCACCCATAGCCATCTTTAAGAAATCTTTTCTAGAAACAGCACCAGTAAGTGAGCCATCATTCTCAACAAACAGTGTACCTACATCGTTTAAAAATAAATGTACTATTGCATCATATACTGTGGTATTTTCGTCTACAATTACAGGCTTTGACATTATATCATTAACCTTTATGTTCCTTATATAATCATATACCAAACTATAAGAGGGTTTACGCGAATATATATATCCAACCTTAGGTTTTGCATCCAGAATACCCGTCATAGTCAGTATAGCCAGATCAGGTCTCAAGGCTGCTCTTGTAACGCTCAACTTAGATGCTAGTTTTTCACTTGTTATAGGCTCATGGTCTTTTACTAATTCTATTATCTGTTCCTGCCTAGATGTTAATTTAATAGTATTCACCCTCTTTCCTAAGTAAATTAACAGCATTTATTAATTCTGAATACATAATTTTTATGTCACTTAAAGTTATTATATCACTATATAGTAATAAATAGTATAAGGCTTTCCATTTTTAATATAATTTTAAAAAATGCATATAATCTTACTTAATACATTATTAAGACTAATTAATAAATGCTTCTAAATGGAGAAAAAACAAAAGTCAGTATAAAAACTATTCTACTGACTTTTATTTCAAAATATATTGTTAATCTTCCTTTTTTTCGTTATCTTTTTCGTCTATATCATCGAATTTAACTGTATATTTATAAGTATTTCCATCTCCAGTATGATTTTCGTCATCATGGTGAAATTTATCCTTTACATTTTCTTTAACGGAATTAGCTGCATCCATGACTTTATCTTTTACATCCTTGACATTTGAACTTATAGTTTTGTTTATAACTTCAACAGATCCATCGCTTTTAGTAATTTCTATAGTTATCCTTGTAACAACTGCAGTTAATATACCAATAGCAATAAGTGGAGGCCAAACTAGTGCTGTTAAACTAGCAGCTATTCCAGCATTAACAGGTATATCAACAACAACTTTGTCATCTTTCTTTATTCTTATCCTATTTACATTTCCTTTATCAACTATATCTTTTATCCAGCTTAAGAACTCATCCTTAGTCGTATATATATTATCCATTGTAGATTTCTCATTTTCTTCTATATAGATCAATGCATCTACAACATTACCATCGCAGGTTTCTAAAGCTTTTTTTGCTTCTGCATAACTTACATTTGTTCTCTCTCTTATAATATCAATTTTTTCTAATGTGATTTCGCTCATTTACTTCACTCCTTATTTACGAATTTTTAATATTTTTTATTTGTTATTAATCTATTATTTTAAGAAATTCGTCAAACTATTCAATGTATCCAAACTTCTAGGCTTTCTAAAATAACTCTGTTCAATAAAAATTTTTAAAACCTTATAAACTTCATTTTTTATGTTTCTCGATAAATTTAATTTGTATATGTTTTCTAATTGTACTCTATACAAATACTTAATAGTATTATATGTTGCAAAGTCAACATAAGCGCCATTATATTTGCTACAATCTTTGCACACTCCTCCAAAATACTGGAAATTTATATAATTTGACGAATTAATTTTTTTCCTGCAAATACAACAATTTTCCAGATTAAGAGCATATCCCGTATGCTTTAGAATCTTTATCTCGAAAGTCCTTGCCAGAATTTCTACATCAACTGCTTTATTTCTGAGTAAATAAAATGCTGTAACAAGATATCTAAATAATTGGTAGTTACTTTCCTCATCACTCATTGATATATCTATGAGTTCACAAAAATAAGATGCATATGTAATCAAATCCAGATCTTGTAACAAATCTTGAAATGAGTCTATAATAAAACTATCATTTATTACATAAAAATTTCTACCCTTGTGAACTATATAATCTCCATAACAAAATTGTAATGTAGTTGAAAAAAGTTTACTTTTAGACTTTTTTGACCCTTTTGCTATTGTAGAAATTTTCCCTAGCTTTTCACTAAATAACCACACAAGTTTATCCTTCTCTTTTATATCCTGGGTTTTAATTACCAATGCTCTCGTTTTTATTACAGACAGAAAAACACCCCACTTTTTGATAAATATTCATGCTATTGTTTGTAGCCTAGTTCCTTTAAAATACTAGGATTATCTCTCCATTCTTTCTTTACCTTTACCCATAGTTTAAGATAAACTTTTTCATTTAAAAATTTTTCTATATCATATTTAGAATATGATGTTATCTTCTTTAGCATAGACGCACCTTTACCTATTATTATTCCCTTATGTGAATCCTTTTCACACATTAAAGTTGCTTCTATATTATACACACCCTGCTTATCTTTTTTCATAGATATTATATCAACCGCTATACCATGAGGAACTTCCTGTGAAAGAAGCCTCAATGCTTTTTCCCTTATAATCTCTGATACTATAAACCTTTCCTGTTTATCTGTTATCATATCCTCTGGATAATATTTAGGACCTTCCGGCAAATACTTCACAATAAGCTTTTTTAGTTCATCCACATTTTTCCCCTTAATAGCTGATATGGGTATATATTCAGTAAAATTAAATTGATTGGCATAATTCGACAAAGATTTTGCAACATTTTCTCTAGTATTTTCATCTATTTTATTTATAACTAAAAAAACAGGTACTTTACAATTTTTGAGTTGTTCTAGAATGAACATATCTCCCTTTCCTATCTCTCTGTCAGGTGTAGTCAGAAATAGTACAATGTCAACTTCTTTTATCGAATCTTCAGCAACCTTTATCATATATTCTCCAAGTTTATGTTTTGGTTTATGGATACCAGGAGTATCAACAAACACTATTTGATAATCATTCTCTGTCAAAATAGTCTGTATGTTGTTTCTAGTTGTTTGAGGTCTACAAGAAACTATAGATAATTTTTCACCTAATATAGCATTCATCAATGTCGATTTTCCGACATTAGGTCTTCCTATTATTGTTATAAATCCAGATTTAAACATGCAATTTCTCCTTATATTCGCAAATCTATTTAAGAAATATATCATTATCTTAAGATGATAAAACTTATATTCCTGCTTATTGTAAGTAAATTATAGCATTAATTTAATATATTGCAACAATTATATTTTTGCACCTATTTGATATAAAATACTATAAATAAAAAAACAGTAATCAAAATTCCAAACACAGCTCCAACAAAAACTTCAAATATCGAGTGAACTTTTGAATCGACCCTACTTTGTGCAACTATAAATGCTAAAATATAACTTAGTGTGACAATTGCAGGATCTCCTGTAATAAGAGATATCATTGTAGCTATTGAAAAAGCTATTGTACTGTGTCCGCTTGGCATACCACCCTTTAGTGGAGTTCCTTCACCAAATATAGCTTTTATAACTATAGTCGCAATACAAACAATTACCAGCATTATAAAAATTGCATATGGATTTGTATTTTTAACCTTTTTTATCATTAAAAAATTTATATATTTTAATTTATCCCAAAATATAACGTAACCTACCAGTACTGAATTTATAGCAGTAATAAGTACTCCCCCAGCTGCAACATTTTTAGCAAGTTTAACAAGTGGATGATAAAAATTTGCCGTAGCATCAGCCACAAATTCAATAGCTGTATTCATAAGCTCTGCCATTATTACCATGCTTATTGAAATTGTTATAATTAATAGTTCCATTTTACTCAAATCATAAAAAAAACAAAGAGTTAAAACAACAAGTGCCGCAATCATATGTATCTTCATATTTCTCTGCGTTCTAACTGAATATATTATGCCTTCAATGGCATAATTAAAACTATCCCATAATTTTTTAACCTTCATATTATTCTCCAATTTGAAAATATAGAAATTCAATTATCTGATTATTTTAAATTCTTCAAGTATCTCTTCTTCTCTTTTTCTCATAATAATCTTTTCATTTTTCTCCATATGATCGTATCCAAGTAGATGAAGTACTGAATGTACCGTTAAATATAGTACTTCTCTTTCAAAAGTGTGATCAAACTCTATACTTTGCTCTTTTGCTTTTTCAAGTGATATTACTATATCTCCAAGTATAAGATTCCCATCATCCAGATCTGAAGCCTCAAATTGATTATCATTATACACATCTTTGAATATATTACTGGTACCATAATCAAGCATTGGAAATGAAAGTACATCTGTAGCTGAATCTATATCTCTATTCTCCTTATTTATTTCACGTATACTCTCGTTGTCAACAAACAAAACACTTACTTCACATGGCACTTTAACACCTTCAGCTTTAAGTGCATATTCTATAATGTCTTTCATATATCCTTTCAGTTTATCTGCAACCTCTATCTTATTTTGTCTATTATCTATAAAAATCATAAGTATTCTCCTCAATAATTTTTAATTTTATCATAGGGCTCAATTTTTTTATTTTTGGCCTTTTTCCACTTATCTACTGGATACTCAATTCTATGGTGATATATGCCATCAAGAACTCTTAAAAATGCTTTTCTTATTTTAGCAATATCCTTAAGAGTTAAATCACATTCATCAAGTTCTCCTTCATTTAAAGTATTCTTTATAATGTTGTTTACCATTTCTTCTATCTTGCACTTTGTAGGTTCATTAATTGACCTTACTGCCGCCTCAACTTCGTCAGCAAGCATTATTATACCGGCTTCCTTAGTTTGAGGTATAGGCCCTTCATACCTGAAATTTTCTTCATTTACGCAATCAGGTCGTTCACTTGAATTCTTTGCAGTTATATAAAAATATTTAACAAGCGATGTACCATGATGTTGTCTTATAATATCACGTATAATTCCAGGGACATTATACTCTTTAGCCAGTTCATCACCATCTTTTACATGTGATATAATTATAAGTGCACTTAAGTTAGGTGTTATCTTATTATGTGGATTTTCCTTTCCATGTTGATTTTCTTTAAAGAAATATGGTCTCTTTACCTTTCCCACATCATGATAGTAGGCTGAAACTCTAGCAAGTACAGGATTCCCTCCTATCTCTTCCGCTGCAATCTCTGCAAGATTTCCAACCAAAATACTGTGATGATACGTACCAGGTGCTTCCATAAGCAGTCTCTTAAGCAGTGGATTATTAGGATTAGATAATTCTAACAGCTTTATCGTAGTTACAACATCGAATATATTTTCAAAAAACGGCAAAAGACCTATCGTAAGTATTCCTGATAATATACTGGCCACTGCCGCAAACAGCGTCTTTTGAAATATATCTGAGCTATTATTACTCAAAAGAAATCCCGTTGAAAAAGTAAATACACTATTTATTATTGCTATATACATTGAAGAATATAATATATCATTTCTCTGCTGCATTTTTTTTAATACTACAGAACCAACTATTGCATTTAACACTGCCAGCAGTGTTATTTCAACATTAAAATCAACAACACAACTTATTAACATTGAATTTAATATATTTATAATAAGAGAAACTCTGTCATTTACTAAAAGAGAAAACACCATCGGTATGCATGCAAGCGGTATTAAAAACGGTGATACGACAGATACACTTCTAGCTAATAATATTGATATACAACTCAATACACTCATCATTATGAGTGTATTTGTATTATTATAAATTTTATTATAATATTTATAAATATACATCCATTCAATAAACATAATTAATGCAGTGAAAATACACAAAAAGATGTATATATTTAATTCGGAATGTGAATTATCATTTAGCAGGCCCAAATTCTGTAAAGTCTCTATCTGGTATTTTGTAATAGGTTCTCCTTCCTTTACAATTATCTGATCCTTTTTTATCATAACCGGCTGAACCTTATGTGCTGCATCCCTTTTTAAATTCTCAGTTTTATCCTTATCATAAAAAAAGTTAGGTGTTATAAGTGAATATCCCAGATTTAATGATACATTTTTCAAATTTTTAGGTAATTTTGACTCATTTACTTTTAATAGTATAGATTCCTGAACCTTCTTTATGTCTTCCTGATTGTCTTTTTGACTACTATCACTTATATTATTATTATCATAAATATCAGCCATAACCTCACTCAAAAAATCCTGAACCGTTTTTAAATCATCTTTATTGCTCTTTATAAGTGTAGAATAATCCTCATCAGACAAACTTATATCTGCATTACTCTTTAACTTTTTAACCTTATCATTATCATTTCCCTGATCACTTTGCAGTTGATTTATCTCTGAAAAAAATACTGAAATTTTATCCAGGACTTCATTTTTAACTTCAATTTTTTTATTATACTGCAGTGGAACAGAATTAAGAGCTTGCTGTATCTTACTTTCAGTTGAAAATTCATCCTTAACTTCTCTAGGTGCCTTTATATCTAATTTTGCAATATCTCCTTCTTTCAAGTTATATTTTTTAATAACAATAGACGTTGCAAGCACAGAATAAATAAATAAAAAAGTGATAAAGAAAATTAAAATTCTATTTATCTTCTGTTTACCAAAGATTTTCTTAAGTGATAAATTAATCATTTCAACCACCTTTTAATGTACAAACATTAAAATCCTATTCTACTTCAATTAGCTGCATCCGAAATTGCTATATTTTCTTCTGCTATAACCAATACACTTACTTTATATGTAGTATCTTGTGCTTTATAATTGACCACTTTATTTTTAACCTGAATTGTTTTATCAAAATTTAAACATATCTTATTATAAAGCTCATCAGCTGTAGTATCTACTAATTTTTTAATATCATTATGAACAATAGTCTCTTTCACTTCATAATAGGTTTCAAAGTGTACAAATAATTTATTACATTCTATTCTATCATATTTCGCAAATTTGTTCTTAGATTTTTTTATATATATCTTCTTTTTACCTAGATAGAAATATACATCTTCATCTTTATTACCAGTTCTCTTTCTATCTACACTGTCAATCTTTACGCTTTTACTGTCCTCATAAAATGTTTTGCATATTACATCACCAGCAGAATGTACTTGATAAGTAGAATTTTCAGCACCTTGTTCGCCCTTTACAAGCAACTGCCCTTTTTTTACGATATCACCTTCTTTGACTACTGGAGTACCGGACTTTGTATATACACGCAAAACCTCTCCATCCTTTTTAGCGACCAAATTGCATGGTGTATCATCGTTTATAACTTTAGGAGGTGATTGTCTCTCCATTGCTGATACCTTTAAATTAGACCCTTCTATTCTAACTCTGGCCCACATTATATTATCATTGTCTTTTATAAGCTTATTTTCTATATCATATACATTTATATTTATTTTTCTTATTCCAGGTTTTATACCATAACTTACAAGCTCCTGCCTTATTTCATACGGTGTCAAATTTTTATCAACATTTATCTGTATTCCCCATATAAATGTTGATAAATAATAAATTATACATACAAATGATATTATTCCAACTATTAGAGCAATTCTTCTCTTCATTCTTATAATCAAAAAAGCAAATCCTTTTCTTCCAATTATTTTCATTTTACTATTGCTTCTATCACATATAGATTTTATCTTATAATAATCCTTTAAGTTAACAGTTATAACAATCGTAGTTAGATTTTTTCTAGTAATATTTCTAACGCAAACATTATTTTTCCACATAGCATTTATAAACTTTTCAGGTTTTAAAGATTGAATTTCTATAATTATAGTTCCATTTTTAAATTCCATAGAATTATATTTATCTCCCGGACTCATAAATTACGGATTTAAATTTTCCACCAATGACTATGGTGGTACCTCCCATAAATATTATTTCAAAATTGTTTCCATATATAGATACCAATCCAATACCTGAATTTACTTTAACCTGATTTTCTGAAAAAATAACAATACCCTTATGATTTTCAATTGTTATTTCACTATTTCCTGTAATTATTATTTTAGGAATATCCATGATAACATCTCTTGGCAAATCTAATTTACTTGAGATAATTTCCTTTGCCATATTCAAACTACTCTTCATTCCACAATCCCCCCAAAAACACTTTCATATTAATTTATGAAGAATAAATTTAATAAATGACAAATTAAAAAAGACTGAGATATCTCAGTCTTTTATTTATTCAAATATTGTTTTACAATTTGACTTACAAGTTTGCCATCTGCTCTACCCTTTGTCTTTGGTACAACAACTGCCATAACTTTTCCCATTGATTTTATGTCATTAGCACCCACTTCATCAACTGCTTGACGAACAATTCCGGAAATTTCCTCTTCACTTAACTGCTGAGGAAGGTAATCTAACAAGATTTCTATTTCAGCCTTTGCTGTATCAACTAAATCCTGTCTATTTCCTTTTTCAAACTCCAATATAGACTCACGTCTTTGTTTTACTTCTTTAGATAATATTTCAATAACTTTTTCATCATCTAAAGTTCCTTCGCCACTTTTTTCAGCTATTAATATAGCTGACCTTGCCATACTTATCGTATTAGCTTTAAATTTGTTCTTTGCTTTTAAAGCTTGCTTCCAATCTTCCTGCAGTCTTTCTTTAAGAGACATTATCTAGTACCTTCTTTCACAAGAACTCTATTTAAACTTTCTCTTTCTTGCAGCTTCAGATTTCTTTTTTCTCTTTACACTTGGTTTTTCATAGTGTTCTCTTTTTCTAACTTCTGAAAGAACACCAGCTCTAGCACATTTTCTTTTAAATCTTCTTAATGCACTTTCTATTGTTTCATTTTCTCCAACTCTTATTTCTGACATACTTATCCCTCCCTCCGCTAGCCAATTTAATTTTTCAAAAATTAAATGCAGCCAATGTGGGTCATATAACACACTAGATATTATACAACATATTTTTGTATAATGTCAATAAGTTGATCTCCTTAAATATTAGCCTGGTGGCCATTTAAGTAATCTTCCGCCAAGTAAATGAAAATGGACATGAGGAACTGACTGTCCTCCATTTTCTCCGCAATTACTAACTACTCTGTATCCATCCTTATCTATTCCAAGTTCTTTGGCTATTTTTTTAGCTATAATAAAGACATGAGCTATTATCTTTGAATCTTCTTCAGTAACAGCATTTAAACTCGATATATGTTTTTTAGGTATTATCAAAACATGTGCTGGAGCTGCAGGCTCTATGTCTTTAAAGCTTAATACCATATCATCCTCATATATTTTTTCTGATGGTATTTCACCATTGACTATCTTACAAAAAATACAATCTTGCATCATTTCACCTCCCTTAGATGTATAATATTCAATATAATAATCCAATTTCCTTCTAGTATCCTTAAATTTCACTAATTTCATACAATTCCATTAGCATGATCACTGTTTGATCTCAATATTTCGGTAGATATTATCCTTCCCTGCAGATTTATGCTGCTCTTAGATATAACCTTTATATAATTTGAAGTATATCCCTCATATTCATCTTCCGTATTGTTCAATTTCTGTTCATATAGTACATCTAAAGACTTTCCTTTAAATCGTGATATAAATTCCTCTTCATTAATATCATTTAATTTTATGAGTCTCTTGCTTCTTATATCTTTAATTTTTCCGTCAATCTGATTATCCATATTAGCAGCTTTAGTTCCTTCTCTTTGACTATATTTAAATATATGCATTTTGGATAACTTAATACGTTTAAGAAAATTATACGTCTTATTAAATTCCTCTTCTGTTTCTCCTGGAAATCCAACTATAACATCAGTAGTTATTGAGACATCTCTCATATGTTTTCTTAAATCATTCACTATACTAGAATATTCCAAAGTAGTGTATTTTCTATTCATTCTTCTTAAAGTTTCATCACATCCACTTTGAAGAGATAAATGAAAATGATGGCACAATTTCTTTAGTGATGAAATTCTATGAACCACACCATTTGAAAAGAATTGTGGATCTATTGAACCAATTCTAATTCTCTCTATTCCTTCGACGGTATCTAAAATTTCAAGCATTTTAAGCAAATCCCAATTTCCATCCAAATCTACTCCATAAGATGCTATATGTATTCCAGATAACACTATTTCCTTAAATCCATTATTCGCAAGTCTTTTTACTTCGTCTATTACATTTTGTGGACTTCTGCTGCAAACACCGCCCCTTGCAAATGGTATAAGGCAATATGAACAAAATCTATTACACCCATCTTGGATTTTTAAAAAAGCTCTTATTCTGTCTTGATATTCTTCTATTTTTAAATCTTCAAATACCTTGTTCTTTAAAACTCCTTTAACCTCTACAACTTTATTATTATAAGTAAGTACTTTATTTACTGAACTAATTATATCTCCCTTATTTCTCGTTCCTAATACAATATCCACACCATCTATCTTAGAAATTTCTTCGGGCTTTATTTGAGAATAACATCCAACAACCGCTATTATAGCATTTGGATTTCGCCTTTTTGCTCTATGTATCATTTGTCGTGATTTTTTATCTCCCATATTGGTAACTGTACATGTATTTATTACATATACATCTGCAAAATCCTCAAATTTAACTATATTATAATTCTGCTTTATAAATTTTTCCGCCATAGCTTCCGTTTCATACTGATTCACTCTGCACCCTAATGTGGCAAATCCAACTTTCATTAAAATACTCCTCCTAAATCCGCAAGTTCATACATAAGTAATGAGATACAAACAAATCCTGCAGTTTCTGTTCTAAGTATTCTAGGCCCTAGTGTTACTATATGTGCTCCAATACTACTCAATCTATCAATTTCTTTTATTTCAAATCCACCTTCAGGTCCTATAACTATTCCAACTTTATGTATAGTTGATTTATCTATTGCATTAATCATTCTTTTTATACCATAATCCTCTTTATTTTCGTATGGTACAACTATTAAGTCCATATCTCTTAAGCGAGCAAGCATTTCATCAAATTTTATAGAAGTATTAATTTTAGTTATGAGACTCCTTTTGCTTTGTTTAGATGCCTCAAGTGCAATTCTATTCCACCTGTCAACTTTTTTTATTTCACTAAAATCATTTTTAAAATCAACTCTCTCTGTGATAACTGGTGTGATTTCTCTTGTGCCAAGTTCGGTTGACTTTTGTACAATCAAATCCATCTTTGTTGACTTCGGCATTCCCTGAAACAAACTAATCTCTATATTACTTTCATTATTTATTTCAAGCTGTTTAATTATACTTACAATCACTGCCTGCTTATTTATTTCCTCTATTTTCCCTAAAAATTCTTCGCCATTACAATTATTTATATTAACAGTATCTCCAACCTTGAGCCTTAAAACTTTATATATATGCTTTACATCATCATCCTTAATATATGCTTTATCTCCTATAATATTATCTTTATGTACAAAAAACTTGTGCATAGTAAAACTCCTTTATATATTACAATTAATGTTCTAAAAACTATTTAACTCTGGCTACTATACATACCCATTCACCATCTATATTAACTTCCTCTATTTTAAAATTATTCTTTTCAAGTTCATTTATAACATCATCTTTTCTATCTTTAATTATTCCTGAAGATATGAAAAGACCATGCTTAACAATAAAATCCGCTACTCCATCTGCTAGTGATATTATAACATCCGCAATTATATTGGCAACTACTATATCAGCCTTACCTTCTACGACCTTCATAAGGTCACCTTCAAGTATGTTAACATTATTTATATTATTAAATCTGACATTTTCGGATGCAGATTTAACAGCAACAGGATCCAAATCAACTCCAATGACTTTCTTTGCTCCAAGCTTTGCCGCAGATATAGATAAAATTCCAGAGCCAGTTCCTATATCGAATATAGTTGAATCATTTTCAACATATTTCTCCAGGGCTTTTATACACATTCGTGTTGTTTCATGCGTTCCTGTACCAAACGCCATGCCAGGGTCAAGTTCTACTGTGAGTTCATTATTCTTAGGTTTGTACTCTTCCCATATCGGTTTAACCACTATTTTTTCTCCAACCTTAGTTGGCTTATAATATTTTTTCCAGTTATTCTCCCAATCTTCCTCATTCACATTAGCTACAGTAATTAAACCCTTTCCTTTATCTATTCCAAACTTCTCCAAATCATTCACAGCATTTTTGATGTAACTCAGGTACTCATCTAACTTACTATCTCTTTTATAGTACCCTTTTATTAAAGCACCATCCCTTACATCTAATAATGACTCATCAAAATAATCCCAATCTCCCGGATGCTTTTTTTTAAATTCTATATCCTGTGAATCTTCTATAGATACTCCCTTAACACCTGTATTATATAATATTCCAGAAACCGCCTCTACTGCTTCACTGGATGTAAATATGCTAACCTCTATCCAATCTTTATCCATAAGTCATACCTCCAAATTTATTTATGTTCAATACCATTTACACCATAATTCTACACCAATTTTATCAACATATACATATAATAAATATTTAAGCCTTCAAATAACACAGGGTTTATAACTGAAAGCTTAACTTATGCTCCGACCGGGATTTCCAAAATACGTCACGTAAAAAATTTCTAGTAAGTCTAAGCTTGCGTTCATAAACCCTATATAAGGATTACAACTTAGATTATAGATCTATAAATGTTCCAGTTTTAGTTTCAAGTGCTTTTTCATAAATTTTATATGCTGTAACTACATCCATTACGGCAATTCCAACTGTTTTATACAAAGTTATTTCATCGCCAAAAGTTCTTCCTTCAATTTTTTTAGAAATAACTTCTCCAAGTTCTCCATTTATTCTGCTATCATCGATAAGTCCCTTTTCAATAGGAATTATAAAATCACCACTTTCTGAAAGTACAGCATCTTTAGAATCCATATAAATTTTATCAGCATTTTGTATTGTATATTCATCAAGTTCCTGCATAACAGGAGTATATGATCCAACTGCATTTATGTGCGCACCCTTTTTAATAAGCTTTCCATTAAAAACAGGATTTTTAGAAGTGGTTGCAGTTGTGATAATGTCAGCATCTTTAACTGCATCATCTGCACTTTCAGCTGCTATAATTTTTGTAGAAAAACGCTTTAATTCATTATTCATTTTTTCTACAAAGCCCTGAGTCTTTTCCCTATTAGTAGCAAATACCTTTACCACATCAAGATTTCTAACTGTAAGCATTGCCTCAAGCTGCGACGGTGCCTGACCTCCTGTTCCAAACAAAGCACCTTGCCTAGAATCCTTATTTGCAAGTATATCAGTAGCTGCACCTGATGTTGCACCTGTCCTTAATTGAGTTAGAAAGGTACCATCCATAATACAGATTACATCACCCGTTTTACCATCAAGTAGTATCATTTTAGCCGGTACTGAAGGTATACCTTTTTTAGCATTTTCAGGGAAAACCGAGACAATTTTAATACCCACGCTATTTAACCCTTCAACATATGCAGGCATAAATAGACTTTGTCCTTCATATTTTGGTATGTCTATATTAGTTCTCAAGGGAACAACACTTTTCCCCCGTGAAAATATCAATAGTGCTTCTTTTGCAGCATCTATAGCATCCTTCATATTAAAAACTTTTTTTATATCATTTTTATTAAGTATTAACATATAAAATCATATCCCCTTTCCTATTTTAAACTTTTCAATAAATGTTGTTATCCCTAAACGTAATATAATTATTGTACCACAATATCAAATGACTTAAACTATATATAAATTACAAAAATAAAACTTTGTTTCTCGGACAAGAGAAACAAAGTTTTATTACTTAAAGTTATCTTTAATTTTATCCATAAAAGACTTTTTATTACCCTCTGAATCTGGTAATTCACCACTAGCAACCATAAATGCGTATAAAGCATCTTTCTGCTTTTTATTTAAATTCTTGGGAATATCAACAATTATATTTACATATTGATCTCCCCTTCCATGACTATTTACCCTAGGAACTCCTTTTCCCTTTAATCTAAATACAGTTCCAGATTGTGTTCCTGAAGGTATTTGATATTTGACATCACCATCAATGGTTGCTACTTTAAGTTCAGTACCTAATACTGCACTGCCAAAGCTTATATGCTCATCTATATATATATCAAACTGTTTTCTCTTAAATTTAGGATGATTGCCAACCCTTATATTTATATATAAATCTCCAGCAGGGCCCCCATTTACTCCATGTTCACCTTGTCCTCTAATTGGGATTACATTTCCTGTATCTACACCGGCTGGTATGTTTACCTTTATCCTTCTCTGTTTTCTTACACTTCCTCTCCCTTTGCACTCCGGGCAAGGATCTTTTATTATAGTACCTTTACCACCACATTTATCACATGTACTCATACTTACAAAACTTCCAAGCGGAGTATTTCTTTGAATTCTAACCTGACCAGTTCCACCACATTTGTCACAAGTATGAGGCTTAGTTCCATGTTTTGCACCAGTACCATTACATTTTTCACATTTTTCACTTCTAGTTATACTTATCTGTTTTTCAGCACCAAAAACCGCCTCTTCAAAGGTTAAACTTATGCTATATTCAAGATCATTTCCTTTTTGTGGGGCATTCTTTCTTTTTCTGCTGCTGCCACCAAAGCCGCCTCCAAAAAATGAGTCAAATATATCACCAAATCCACCAAGATCCGAAAAATCAAATCCTTGCGCACCACTAAATCCCTGAGATCCGCCAAAATCAGTCGTTCCAAACTGATCATACTGGGATTTTTTCTGAGGATCCGAAAGTACTTGGTAAGCCTCATTGATCTCTTTAAATCTTTCTTCAGCCTCTTTATTTCCTTGATTTCTATCTGGATGGTACTTTAGAGCTAGTTTTCTAAATGCTTTCTTTATCTCATCATCACTTGCACCTTTTTGCAACCCAAGAACTTCATAATAATCTTTATTTGCCATCCTATCGATCACCACCTAATAATAATTTACACATTAGGAATATATATAATCACTAAATTAAGGGAAGAGGTCTACTCATCCCTTAATCTTATATATTATACGTTATCTCTAACTAATTAGTGAATATCACTAAAATATTTATTTATCATCATCAACTTTGTAATCTGCATCTACTACATTATCACCATCATTTGAAGTATTTGCATTCGCTCCATTTTTTCCACCTTGAGCATTCCCTGCAGCACCACTTGGATCAAAACCGGCTCCGCCTTGAGCTCCACCCTGTGGATTGGCTGCTTGATAAATCTTAGATGAAATTGCATAGAATGTTTGAGTTAAATCTTCTGTAGCTTTTTTAATTGCTTCCAGGTCATCACCATCTTTAACAGCTTTGACAGCACTAACTTTATCTTCTATTGATTTCTTGTCATCTGCTGACACTTTATCTCCAAGATCTTTTAATGTCTTCTCTGTCTGATATATTGTTTGATCAGCATTATTTTTTACTTCAATTGATTCTTTTCTATTTTTATCTTCTTCTGCGTGTTGTTCTGCTTCCTTAACTGCTTTATCAATTTCTTCATCAGTTAAGTTAGTTGAAGCTGTGATTGTAATATTTGCTTCTTTTCCAGTTCCTTTATCTTTTGCAGATACATTAACTATTCCATTAGCATCTATATCAAATGTAACTTCAATTTGAGGAACTCCTCTTGGAGCTGGAGCTATTCCTGAAAGTGTAAATCTTCCAAGTGTCTTATTATCCGCAGCCATCTGTCTTTCACCCTGAACTACATGAATTTCAACTGAAGTCTGACCATCTGCTGCAGTTGAAAATACTTGACTCTTCTTAGTTGGTATAGTAGTATTTTTTTCGATTAATGGAGTTGCCACTCCTCCTAAAGTTTCTATACCTAACGTAAGTGGTGTAACATCAAGAAGCAATACATCTTTGACATCACCAGTTAAAACACCTGCTTGAATTGCAGCACCTACAGCAACACATTCATCAGGATTTACTCCCTTTGAAGGATCTTTGCCGGTAAACTTTTTAACTGCTTCTTGAACTGCTGGTATCCTTGTTGAACCACCTACAAGTATTATTTTGTCAACTTCATTCATTGAAAGTCCTGCATCATCTAATGATTTTCTCATTGGCTCTATAGTCCTATCAACAAGATCTTGAGTTAATTCATTGAACTTAGATCTCGTCAAATTCATATCTATATGTTTTGGGCCTGATGCATCTGCTGTTATAAATGGAAGATTTATATTAGTCTGCATTGATGAAGATAATTCTATCTTAGCTTTTTCTGCAGCCTCTTTTAATCTTTGTAATGCCATTTTATCATTTCTTAAATCTATACCATTTTCTGATTTAAATGTTTCAGCAATATAATCCATAACTTTTTGGTCGAAATCATCTCCACCAAGATGTGTATCTCCATTTGTAGATTTAACTTCAAATACACCATCACCCAATTCAAGTAATGATACATCAAAAGTACCTCCACCAAGATCATATACTAATATTTTTTGACTTTTATCCATTTTGTCAAGTCCATAAGCAAGTGATGCTGCTGTTGGCTCATTTATTATTCTTAATACTTCAAGTCCTGCAATTTTACCGGCATCCTTTGTTGCCTGTCTCTGACTATCATTAAAGTAAGCTGGAACGGTTATAACTGCCTGAGTAACTTTTTCTCCAAGATATGCTTCAGCATCAGCCTTTATTTTCTGTAATACAATTGCAGAAATCTCTTGTGGTGTATAATCTTTTCCATCTATATTAACTTTATAACTTGTTCCCATATGTCTTTTAATTGACATTATTGTTTTATCAGGATTTGTAATTGATTGTCTTTTTGCAACCTGACCTACAAGCCTCTCACCATTAGCTTGAAATGATACTACTGACGGAGTAGTCCTTGCTCCTTCTGAACTTGCTATAACTACTGGTTCTCCACCCTCCATTACCGCAACGCAGGAGTTTGTTGTTCCTAAATCAATACCAATAACTTTTGACATATTATTTACCTCCTAAATTTATAACTATAATCAAATCATTTTAGTTTATATCAAAATTTAAAATCTAAAAATCACCAATTATGAACTAAATTAATTTGCAACCTTAACCATACTGTATCTCAGTACTTTTTCTCCTCTTTTATATCCTTTTTGGAATACCTCTACAACTTGATTTTTATCATAACTATCATCATCAATATGCATAACAGCATTATGAAAATTAGGATCAAATCCATCATCTGTATTAATTTCTTCTACATTTAACTTTTCGAGGGCACTGCTAAATTGCTTCATAGTCATTTCAACACCCTTTTTTAAATCTTCAACATTTCCCTCTACACTTATTGCTCTTTCAAGATTGTCTAATACAGGGAGAATATTTTTTAATATATCCTCACATGCATCTGTATATATACCCTCTTTTTCTTTTGCCGTTCTCTTTCTATAGTTGTCATATTCTGCCATATTTCTAGTCAATCTGTCTTTTAGTGCTTCACTCTCGTTTTTAAGTTTTAAGTTTTCATCTTTTAAATCATCAATCGTTTTTTCATACGATTTGATTAGTTCTTCAGCTTCATCTTTAGGTTCTCCAGAAATTTGATTTTCATCAGTCTCATTTTCAAGAACTTTGTCTTTACAATCATCTTTCTCATTAATGCCGTCAGAATCACATTTCTGATCTGTACTATTAATATCTTCTTTAGTTACATCTTCCATATCATTCTTCTTTTCTTTCATTTAAAATATTTCCTCCCCTTGTTGAATTTTAATAATGTTTTAAAGGCAATATCTTTATCCATCTTCGGGATATATAATATTTAAGATTGAATTCAATTCCTTAACAACATTCGCCATGACAGATATTATCTTGGAATAGTGCATCCTTGTAGGCCCTATTACACCTATTTCTCCTACTGGTTTTCCATTTATACTATAAATAGTAGAAACCACACTGCAATCCTCGGCACCTTCTATATAATTTTCATTTCCTATTTTAACTGAAATACCCGAACCACTATCCAGTAAATTGCTTACCTTTTCTTTGTTATCAAGCAGAGATAAAAACTCACGTGCCCTCTGTATGTCATTGTATTCAGGATAACTAAATATATTTGTAGTACCTTCCATATATATCTCAGATTTATCTGTTGAACTCAAGCTATCATATAAAACTGGAATAATTGCATTAAAGATGTCATCATATCCTTTTAAATCACTTTTTAAATTATTTATAACTTCCAAGTTTATCTGATCACAATTTAAATTCTTAAGTCTTGTATTTAAAATATTACTTAATTTTATCAAAACATCCTGATTAACATTTTTATTTATTCTTATAACATTATTTTTAATTATACCATTGTCAGTTATTATAACAAGAAGAATACTATTTTTGTCAATACTTACCAATTGTACATACTTTATACTACTTTTCTGTACAGATGGTGATTTAACGATACAGGTTAATTTAGTTAAATCAGATAGAACTCCTGTAACCTGTTTTAATATCGTGTTAATTTCCTGCAAAGTAATACTTAATATTTTATTTCTTATAAACAACTCTTCTTCTTGTGTTAATCCAGAAAGCTGCATTAACTTATCGACGTAAAGTCTATAACCTTTATTTGAAGGCTTTCTCCCTGATGAACTATGAGGTTGTTCAAGATATCCCATATCTTCAAGATCTGCCATTTCATTTCTTATTGTAGCAGAACTTATACCCAAATTATATTTTTTTGCTATTGTTCTTGATCCTATTGGTTCAGCTGTATCTACATAATAATCTATAATAGCCTGGAGTATCTTTACTTTTCTTTCGTCGATGCCCATATTACCACCTCTTTATTAGCACTCATTTAAGTCGAGTGCTAATTGCTATGATTAAAAAATATCACTCATATTTTTTTTTGTCAACCTTGCATATACTTTTAAATTAATTCAAATCATTATATCTTTAATGTAACTATAACTTTCCTCGCATTTTCTCAATATTTCTCAGTATATCTATATGCAATTAATATTTAAAAATTTGATACTATCAATCCATTATAAAATCACACATTATACTATTAGATACCTCCATGCCTCTTTTACTTAAAAATAGTCTTTCATTTTTTATTATTAATAAATTTTGTTTTCTATATTTATTTATTATATTATTATATACAGAATATATATCAATACCAAATCTATTATAAAAATCTTCCATGGAAACTCCCTCAACTTTTCTAAGTCCCATAAACATGAACTCTTCAATATCATCCTTCAATGAATTATTATGAAGCTCTTCTTTTATAAGATTACCTGTATTAGCTTGTTCAATATATTTCTCTACATTTTTAGTTCTGTGATATCTCATTTTATCTATATAAGAATGTGCTGCTGCACCACATCCAATATACTCCTTATCATCCCAATATACTAAGTTGTGCTTACATTCTAACCCAGGCTTTGCAAAATTAGATATTTCATATTGAAAATAACCATTTTCCCTTAAAAAATTTAATGTATAGTTATACATTTTTCTCTCAACATCTTCATCTGGAATCTTCAATTTGTTGTTATTATACATTTGATAAAAACATGTACCTTCTTCAATTATAAGACTATAACACGATATATGCTCAGGTTTAAGTTTTATAACATTATTTAACGTTTCAATCCAGTCATTAAGAGTCTGCTCCGGAAGAGCAAACATCAAATCCACATTTATATTATTAAATTCAAAATTTCTTGATAATTTAAATGAATTTTTAAAATCCTCTAAAGTATGTATTCTTCCAATCTTTTTGAGCAGATTATCCTGCCATGACTGAAGTCCTATGCTCAGTCTATTAACACCAATATTCTTAAAAAGTTCAAGCTTTTCATGAGTAATTGTTCCAGGATTACATTCAACTGTAAACTCCAAATCATCAGACTTATCTAATTTTGATATAGCCTTTGATATAATCTTCCATGCTTCCAAAGATAAATAGGTGGGAGTTCCCCCACCTATAAATATAGTATTCACTCTTCTTTTGACCAAAGACTCTTCTATATCCTGTGCCAGAGCTTCGGCATAATCAGTCATAATATTTTCTTTACCACTATAAGATGGAAAATCACAGTATAAACATTTCTGTTTGCAAAATGGAATATGAATATATAGCGACACACATGTCATTGTAAATCCACCACCAATAAAATATTATTCTTCAGTTTTAAGCACAGCCATAAATGCCTCTTGAGGAACTTCTACTGTTCCAATCTGTCTCATCTTCTTTTTACCCTCTTTTTGCTTTTCGAGAAGCTTTCTCTTTCTGCTTATATCTCCTCCATAACACTTCGCAAGTACATCTTTTCTCATAGCTTTAACAGTTTCTCTCGCTATTACCTTACCACCGACAGCTGCTTGAATTGGTATCTCAAATAACTGCCTTGGTATTATTTCTTTTAACTTCTCAGCTATTGCCCTTCCTTTAGGATAAGCCTTTTGTTCCGGTACTATCATAGAGAGAGCATCTACCATATCACCATTTAAAAGTATATCAAGTTTCACCAGCTTTGACTCTTTATACCCAGATAAGTCATAATCCAAAGAAGCATATCCTCTAGTTCTTGATTTTAAAACATCAAAAAAATCATATACTATTTCATTTAGTGGGATTTCGTAATTCAAGGATACTCTTGTTGTTTCTATATACTGCATATCCTTAAATACTCCTCTCCTGTTTTGAGATAACTCCATAACAGCACCAACATACTCAGACGGAGTTATTATCGATGCCTTAACCATAGGTTCCTCCATATACTTTATTTCAGATGGATCGGGTAAATTAGTAGGATTTGTAAGTTCTATAACTGTATCATCACTTTTGCATACTTTATATATAACTGAAGGTGCTGTAGTTATAATATCGAGATTAAATTCCCTCTCAATCCTCTCCTGAATTATATCCATATGAAGCAATCCTAAAAATCCACACCTAAATCCAAAACCAAGAGCAACTGATGTCTCCGGTTCAAAAGATAATGCCGCATCATTTACCTGAAGCTTTTCAAGGGCATCTTTTAGTTCCCCATACTTTGCTCCATCTACAGGATATATACCACTGAAGACCATAGGTACAGCCGGTCTGTAACCTTCCAGTGGTTCTTCTGTTTCCCTATCACTTTCTGTAACTGTATCTCCAACTCTTGCGTCTCTTACATTTTTTATTGAAGCTGTAAAATACCCAACATCTCCAGCTTTTAGTGAATCAACCGGCATATAATTAGGTACAAAAACTCCCGTCTCAACTACCTCGTAGACCTTATTTGTGTTCATAAGTTTTATTTGCATTCCATGCTTTATAGTTCCTTCTTTAACTCTTATATGACAAACAACCCCTCTATAACTGTCATAATATGAATCAAATATAAGTGCTTTAAGAGGCGCCCCTTCATTGCCATATGGAGCTGGAATCTTATCTACTATAGCTTCAAGTACATCATCAATATTAAGTCCTGTTTTAGCTGATACAAGTGGTGCATCTGATGATTCAATTCCTATTACATCTTCTATTTCATTCTTAACTTCCTCTGGTCTCGCACTCGCTAAATCTATCTTATTTATAACAGGAACTATTTCCAGATCATTATCTAATGCCAAATAGCAGTTAGCTAACGTCTGTGCCTGTATGCCCTGTGTTGCATCTACTACAAGTATTGCCCCTTCGCACGCTTTTAAGCTTCTTGACACCTCATAATTAAAATCCACATGTCCTGGAGTATCTATAAGGTTTAATATATATTCTTCATTATTATTTCTTTTATATATAAGTCTTACAGCCTGAGATTTTATTGTTATCCCTCTTTCTTTTTCAAGTTCCATATTATCCAGTACTTGTTGATCCATTTCTCGCTTTGTAAGCGTACCAGTTCTTTCTATTAATCTGTCGGCAAGTGTAGATTTACCATGATCTATATGAGCAACAATTGAAAAATTTCTTATATATTTTTGTCTCTGGCTCTGCATTTTTCTTTATCCTCCATTAACTGTATAAACAATCAAAGTAAATTATATCACACTAAAACTCAATATAAAAGAAGTTAATATCTGAATCTATTTGATACCAAGCTTATTAAATACTTCCTTAGTTTTTTCAGATGCTTTTTCAGTTATACTATCTGCACCTTCATGTATACCCTTCATAACTTTTTCTGACCCATATTTTAAATTAGTAATAATCTTTCTATTTATATAGAAAGAATATTCACCAACACTTACAGTAAAATTAAAAGGTCTAAAATTATAGTTGATCTGTACATATGATCTGTCCTTTATAAATTTAGGTAGTCGTCCATTTACTACTATAAAACCATATATTATTATAAAAATACATACAAATATTATAAGTGCTACCCCTTTAATTTTTCTTTTCAATAAAAATACACCCCTAAATTATAGATTTAAAAATTTTTTAACATACACAATAATCTATTATTTAAGGATGTACATATTTTATAATTTTATTCACTTTTTAATTATTATCTATTTAAACATTCTGCAATTATTTTGGCTAAATATTTAGCTGATGCCTTAGCCTCAGTAGTTGTATTTATATCTGCTCCAATTTCAATTAATATTGCATTATTGCTTTTATCCTGATTAAAATACCTTGTGCCATAATTATAATAACAAATTCCTTTGCAAAACCCTGGAAATGATTTGTTTGAATTTTGGATTATCTTATTTGCAAGTTCCATATTTTTATCAAAATGCGGATTTTTTCTTGCCATAACTATCATGAATTTGGCAACATTTTCTCCATTTATTTTCATAGTCATTGAATTTTTATCTTCAACAGAATCCCTATGCAGATCTATTATAAGCTTGAAATCACCATATTGCTTTAAATATTTATCCACTGTGACAGCTGAACGTTCGTAACTTTTAGTATAAGCTTCAGCATCATGTACCGTTCTATCGTTTATTCCTGATATTCCATAATTAGTTTCAAGCTGTGATATCAATTCATCTCCAACTGCACACACATTTTGTGAATTGTCAAAATTATTAGCATTGCCTGGCTTGTAACTTTCTGTTGTATGAGTGTGATATATTAATACCTCTGGTTTTTGAGTGTTTAATTGCTTTTTAAGTGTAGGATCATATAGAGCAGCATTTTTATTTTTTGAACTTGAATCATCAGATCCCTTCTTTGCAATATCCTTATCATCTAATTTAAACTGACTTGAATTAGACATATCTTTAGCAAGACTAATAAATGATGCTTCCCTCTCAATAATTGATATTGGATCATTAATTTTAAATCCGAGCATTGACAATATAGTGGAAGATATTGAAAATTTATTTTCAGCCATATCTTCTTCATTAAATGATGTAACCTTGATAATTGGCATAGTATAATTTAATATTTCAACATAAGATAAATTTCTATTTACGCTATTACTATATGTATTGGCTCTTGCAACACAAGGTAAAATTATTACTAATAGTACACTCATCATCAAGACGAATATCCTTAATCTAGAATTATTATTATTTACTCTTCTGTAATTCAATAATAACATCTCCCCCTCTTATGTGATTATTTTAAATAAATTCATAATAATCTATATGAAGGAGATCAAGGTTATATGACCAGATGAAACACTAATTTAAAAATTTATTTATATCTTCAAGATCAAGTCTCGGCTGAAGTGCTATATTTATTCCACATGCTACTATTTTTGATATTGAATCCATTACCATATCGACCTCTTTCGGTGTTACCATAAGATTAGCACCATATGGTTCCAATATTTCTCTAATCATCTCAAATTTTTCATTTCTATCAACAGATTTAAGCATGTTGTAAAATTGTCCTCCCGTTTTTGACTGTTTTATCATAGATGAAAGAACCATATCTATAGTATCGCTTGCCATTGTAGCTGCATCCACTACTGTTGGTACCCCAAGTGCTATCACAGGCACATTAAGAGTTTTTTGACTAATCTCCATTCTCCTATTTCCTATCCCGGATCCAGGCGATATCCCAGTATCACCTATTTGAATTGTAGAATTGACTCTATCAAGTTTCCTTGATGCCAATGCATCTATGCAAATTATCAAATTAGGTTTTACTTTATTTACAACACCTTTTATTATTTCACTGGTCTCAATTCCAGTAATTCCAAGAACTCCAGGTGCTATTGCACATACTGGTCTTATTCTCTCATCAATTTTATCTGGAACAAGTTGTTTTAAATGCCTTGTTATCATAAGTTTTGAAATAACCTTGGGGCCAAGTGAATCTGGTGTTATATTCCAATTTCCAAGACCAACAACAAGTGCTGTCATACTATCATCAAATTTTATCATTTTCATCAAGGTTTTACCAAGCACCGCACTTAATCTATCCATAGCTTCTCCATCATAATAAGTTAATTTAGGAACATCTATTGTTACATATGTTCCAACCGGTTTACTCATAATTCTTTCTCCAACATCATTTAATATTTTCACACTTGTTATTTTTATATCCCCATCATTGGTTTCTTTAACTTCAACTCCTGAGAGTTTACCTTTATTCTTCTCTTCATAAAATTCTTTTGCTTCTACTGCAAGATCAGTTCTAACACTAAACATATCTATCACTCCAATTTTAGTAATCATTTAATATTATTTTCCCTTTTTTTATTTTTACTATCCATAAATAATATAATTTTTATATAATATTTCACAATAAATACATATAGGGTTTTTATCAGAAGTTTAGCACTTAAAAAATTTTTAGGACGATAGTCCTTTGAATTATAAAGTCTTATGAATATTTACAGTAGAATTAATAGATTCCGATTTTCACTGGAAATTATACGGAAAAAATTTGCATAATAAAAGCATCCTTTTTATAATGGTTTTGCTAAAAACTAAAAATAAAAGGATGCTGATAAAATGAGTAAAAGTTATTTGAAACAGCTACTCACTTATATTAACAGGGTATATGATATAGGTGAAAAAATCAATAGTTTAAAAAATAAAATAATAAAATCTCCAGCAAAAGTTTCAACAATAGCTTTCGTAGTATTATTTGGATTCATGCTTCAAATAAGAAGTTTCAATAGATTAGAACATTGGATTGAAAAGAATAAATTTAAAAAGGTATTACCTAAAAATACTAAAATGCTACGCATTGACGCCGTTAGGCGTTTCTTGAATGATTTTGATCTTGATGGCTTAAAAAATATCAACAAGCACATAATAAAAACTACTGCGAAGAATAAAGTATTTAGAAATGGTACTATAGATGGTTTAAAGGTAGCTGCCATAGATGGTGTAGAACTATTTGACAGTATTAAAAAATCTTGTAACAACTGCCTTACAAGGGTTGATAAAAATGGTATAACGCATCATTTTCACAGATCAGTAGTTTGTGCAATGGTTGGTTGTGATCCACATATTGTTTTAGATCAGGAAATGCTTGAATCCCAAAAAGATAGTTCAGGTAAAGATGAAGGAGAAATTACTGCCGGCAAACGTTTAATTAAAAAACTATATAAAAAATATCATCACTTTGCGGATATCATTGTAGCTGATGCTTTGTATTGTAATGCTACATGGATAAAAGAAGTACTCTCTATAGGAATGAATGCTGTAGTTAGAGTAAAAGATGAACGTCTTCACATTGTAAAAGACGCATTAGCTTTATTTAAATGCCGTGAGGCAGATAAGAACTGGATTGTAAGAAAAAACACAAATATCTACACAAAGATTAAGGCATGGGAAGATGATAATTTTGAAATGTCTGATAAGGATATAAAAGTAAGGTTCTTGAGGTTTGTGGAAGAAATTCATACTGGAGACAGAATAGAGATTAAAGAAGGATGGATCATAACAACAGATAAATTTACATCAGTAGAAAGCCTGTGGAAGATAATGCATAAAAGATGGGACATTGAAAATAATATATTTCATCAACTGAAGACGGAATGGCATTTAGATCACTGTTTTCTTCATAGCCCTACGGGCGTAGAAACAGTTTTAATGTTTATAATAATAGCATTTAATTTAATGCAGTTATACTTTTTTAGGTGTATAAGGGGTTTTAGAGAAAAGAATATGCTTCAAATGGATATTATTGAAGATATAAAAGATGAAAGATTTACTATAGAAGATAATTGGAATAACCCTATATTTGGAAAGACATAATTCAAAATTAAAACTGGAAATTGATTATATAAATTTATCGGGGTAAAGAGGTATTATAATTATTTTTTCGACCTAACGGTCTCCGGGCTTACCAGCCCTTTAAATAAATGTAATTGGATACAATTCCAGTAAAAATAAAATTTTTACTGGAATTTAGGTGCTAAATCTCTGGGTTTTTATATAAATACTTGAAGTAATAAAATTTTAATGTTATAATATCATTTGTTAAATAGACGAAACTCACTAGCATTTCCCCAAGGCTGTTGAGACCTTATTAAAATATAAGGGGGTGAAATTATGGCAAATATAAAATCAGCTAAAAAGAGAATTAAAGTTATAAACAAAAAAACTCTTCAAAACAAAATAATAAAATCAGCACTAAAAACTGCTATAAAGAAGTTCTTAGTTGCAGTTGACGCTAAAAATGTTGAAGAAGCTAAGACTACTTTTGTAACTGCTGCTAAATCTTTAGATATGGCTGCATCAAAAGGAGTAATACATAAAAATAAGGCTGCAAGAAACAAATCAAGATTAGCATCAAAATTAAACAGCTTAGGTGCTTAATAAATAAACCGGTTTTTGACCGGTTATTTATTTTTCATAGACGATAGAATTTATTATGAGCAATTCCATTTCAGTTTTAGGATCTATTGTTGAACTTTTTATTCTCTCCTCTGCAGTAAGGCATAAATTTATAGCATTTTTCAATTGTTTGAATGTGAATTTTTTACTTTGTGCAACATTAATTTCATAAGCATAATCAGATCTCATATTAAGTTCTCGCATTATATTTTGCTTTTTCTCTTTATAATGAAGCATAATTTTAAGTTCAAGTAACTTATAAAACTGTTTTTCTATCATATTCAAAATATATGGTATCTTCTCTCCCTTATATATAAGTTCATTTAAAACCTGTATTGATTCTTTTATCTTTTTATTTGCTATAGGGTTTGTCAAATCAAATATATCATCATAATTATTTTTGAAAAAAAGAACCTTTATATCATCTTTTGTTATTGGCTCATCTAAAACATAGCAGCATAACTTCTCAACTTCATTTTCTAAAATATTCAAATCATTTTCTTTAAGAAGACTGCAAAATATACGAAGTTCGACTCTTCCGATCTGCTTTCCTCTTAATTCAAACATCTCTTTTACTCTAGACTCCAGCTGATATCCCTTTATCTTATCTGCCCTAACCACACATATTTTTTTATCCAATTTATAAATTCTCTTACCAGGTTTGTCTCTTTTGCTTTTAAAAATATCATAAAATATAAGTATACAGTGATCTGGAACATCACTAAGATAATTATAAATGCATTTAAATGCATTTTCTCCATGAAGCTTTGGATTCCCTGACTTATCATCATTTAAGAAAGATGCCCTATAGACAAGCACAACTTTTTTACTCGACATAAGTGGCATCGTTTCACATGCATTTATAACAGGCTCAAAACTATCAATAAATGTTCCATCAAACTCCTCATAATTTAAGTCTCTAAAGTTTTTATCAACGTTCATATCAACTATGTAATTTACAGTATCTTTTATAAGCTTTTCATCACTTCCGCATAAGAGATAACAATTTTCAGCTTTACCATTTTTTAAATTTTCATTTAATGTAAATATATCTATCAAAATTTACACTCCTTATTGGCTTAATCAAAAGCAAATATTCTATCGAATATTATAACATATAAATTATAATCTTCCTCATAATCATACCCCATATATTCATCTTGGTTTTTAATTTTTCTTTTCTTTAAATCTTTAAAATAACATTTAGATCCATCCTTATTTATTTCAAGACTTATATTATCCGGTGAATTTGAAACAACTTTCAAATAAAATTTTTTATCTATTTTTATTCTATCCAGGGGTTTAATATTTGTTACCACCCTATCTACTTTTATATGGTCCTTAACATTTATAAAATTTCTTACTTTTCCATACGTATCACCACACAGCATTACATCTTTATTTTTATACTTTATAATTACACTCTGACCTTCTTCAAATCTAAAACTGTATATTTGCGGGAAAAGGCTGTAATTTTGAATTAACATAGCAACAATCATAAAGAAAGGAATATATTTAAAAGCTATATGTCCGTGTTTAAAAAGCATATAACTTACAAACATAACAGTTAGTGCTATTCCATCTACATATGTCAAATAACTCATATCCGGACAATAATTTAGAAGTATATGATTGGCTCCATATAATGCAGTCATTACTACATTTATACATAAACATAATATCTTAAAAACAATATCCACTCTATACACAAATATTGCTGCATTTCCGAGTACAACTATAACTGAATATATTGGAAGTAAAAATATGTTTCCCAGTATAAAACCGCTGCTGAAGTTTTTAATTGTAAATGCAATATACGGAATTGAAAAAATCTGTGAACTTAGAGTCACACTTAAAGATTCGTTTAATTTCTCCGGTAACTTTATAAATATCTTTAAAAAATCCTTATAAAATAAAAGTATACCGAGTGTAGCCGTAACTGACAACATAAAACCTATATCAGATACATAATAAGGTTTTAATATGAGAATAATCAGTGCAGATAAACTTAATGACGATACATTGTCATAGTTCTTGAACACTACCTTTGAAAATTTAAATATAAATATCATTATAAAAGCTCTTAAAGTTGCTGCTTGAGCTCCTGTAAACAATACATACAGTGCAGAAAAAAATACTGCTAATTTAAGTCCAATTATATTCTCTAAAAGCTTATATATAATAGCCATATGAAATCCAGATACACTTATTGCATGAAATACACCGAGTTTTTTAAAATCAGATTTCTGTGCTTTTGACAGGTACGTGGTATCTCCATAACAAAGTGACATTAAAAGAGCGGATTTTTCCTCTCCAATACTTTTAGTAAGTTTATAATAAAGCTTCCGTTTTAAATCATACATATTATATACAAAATCATGTTCTAGAACCTTGTAGTTCTTTACATTATAAATTCCAACTATACCCTTAGTATAAGCACCTTTGCTTTCAAAGTCACCACTTGCAAAAACTTTATCTCCTATTTGAATTTTATTTATACCTTTTAAGATAATCTTTCTTTCCCTATAATTTCCAATATAATAATATCCTTTTTTATCGATCACGCGCATAACTGCATTTTGAGGTACCCTTAAATTAAAATATATAATAAAGCTAATACTTCCAATAAGCATAAATGCACTGCATATAATAAAAAATTCTTTATCAATTGTAAAAAATAATATTGTAAAAAAAGATGCAGCCAAAACTGCACCTAAGAATATATTTTCAAATGATAATAATACTGACAGACATCCTGTAAAAACAGAGATTGCATAATAGACTAAAGGTCTTTTCATAATCAAAACCTCCCCTTAGAATATTATCCAATTCTATTGAAATTAGTCATATTCATAATCACCATTTTTTTCAAATTTATAAAACAACATCACCACAAACCATATAAGTGACAATATTATGACATTTCTTATATTAGTTTTATCATTCACAATAAAGATTCCAACTGGAATCATAATAATTATCTGAAGTAGTATATTTATTAAAAGTAATAAATTTGAAAATTTATTGCTAAAAAATGCTCTATTTGAAAAGCTCATTGAAAACAGCACAGAATATATATTTAGTATGAAAAATGATAACATTTGAGCTACTTCATTTCCATGACTATATGAGACTCTAAATATAATTAAAGCTGACACGCATGTTAAAATTGAGTTTAAGATAATAAAACTCATTCTATTAGAAAGAATATCTCTATTAATAATTGAATATGATAATAAATTGTTTTCACTTTGATAATTAAGTATAATAGAAACAGCTGATATCATCATTATTATATTATTGAACCAAATACCTTCTTCAACTATAAATGGCATATTATAACCATATATTCCAGTTATAGTACTGAAAAGCAACATGCTTAAACTACAACTCATTATATAAACAATTATTTTACTTACTGAATTTACTACTTTTCTTGAATCCTCAAGTATATCAAGCAAGTTTTTATAATTTATATTAGTTGCAAACACATCTGAAAGCTTTTTAATAACACCAATATTAGAATTTGTTATTCCTAAATTTGCAGCTTTTAAACACGGCAAATCTATAATTTTAGAGCCTGTAACTGCCACTGTATATCCATAGTGCTTTAAATTTTTAACTATACTAATTTTATGTTTTGCACTTATTTTTGAAAATATCCCCATCTTGTTAACTATGCGTTCAAACTCATCCTTTTTCATATTATCTATTTCAATTCCAGACAATATCTGCTGTATTCTAGATATCACACCAAGCTTTTTGCCAAAAGCATATGCCGTAAGTTTACCATCTTCTGTTACAATTATAGGCTTTACATTTAAAAAGTTACCCTGTTCAACTGCATAGTAGGCATCACTTTTTATAACACTTTCAAATCCTATCAACCCAACAAACACCATATTACTCTCAATATTTTCTTCTAAACTAGGTTCATAATTGAAATTTCTATACGCAAGTCCCATAACACTTAGAGTATCATTAGACATTTTCATATCTGCATTTCTTATTGAATTAATATCATCTTCTGTTATTTCAACCTCTACTCCATTTTTTAATATACGTGTACACCTGTTCAAAATTGAATCAACTGAACCCTTCATATGAGCTCTAAAATTTTTATCAACCTTATTTATGCTTGTCATTATACTCCTATCCGTATCAAATGGTATAACATCTGATCTAACCTTCTCATCTTCTAATTTTATAGTGTCTATACCAAGCTTAATTCCAAGGTCATAAAGTGAAATTTCCATCAGATCATCTCTAGGATTAACAAACTCGCCATTTGATGATACTATAGTATCATTACAGAGTAGTGCTATATCCAAAATCCTTTTTAAGGATCTATCCTCATCTTCGTACTTTATTTTCATCAGGCGTTCATCATATCTATCTATTATAGTATTATCAACATACACTTTACTGACATACATTTTCTCATCAGAAAAAGCACCAACCTTATCAGTGCAAAAAGCATTGACAGATGAAAACTTCTCTATAGTAAATAAACTTTTGAAAATCATACCTTTTTTTCTCATTTGATTTAGAATCACAAAAGATAAGATAGTTAAAACAATCATCATACTCTGTGGTAGTGAATTTAAAAAAATTATTGCTATTGAATTTATACTATCATTTAAGTTTCGCTTATTAAATATACCTATTATTATATTAATTAATACACCACCTAAAACAAATATACCAAAAAAATTTAAGATTTCATTGATTCTTTGCTCAAATGACTTTTCTTCAGTTGTTTCATCTAAAAAAAGTTTTATAACCTTTCCAATTTGAGTATTATTCCCCGTAAATATTACAATACCTGTGCCATTTCCTGTTATAATCTTTGAACCCTTAAACATAATATTTTTCATATCTGATAATTTTAGATACTTATCTTCTATTTTAGTTTCATATTTTTCACATATAAATTTTTCACCTGTAACATACACTTCATTTGTCCTTAAATTGTTACTCTCTACAATTCTTAAATCGGCAGGTACAACTTGTCCTTTTTCAAATACAACTATATCGCCTACTACTAATTCATCTATTGGAATATTAAAAAAAGAACCATTTCGCATAACTTTTGCATAACCAGTATTAAATTTTTTTAGTTCTTTCAAATTCTTATCACTATTATGCTCTTCTATAACCACACATAATGTATTTATTATAATTACACAAAGTGCTATAATACCGTTTGCATATTGTCCAATATAAAAAAACATAATATCAGAAATAAGCATGAGTAACATCCAAAGCTGTCTTATCTGTTTTATAAATAAGATAATTACCCCTCTAATATCCGGTATAATTATCTTATTATCACCATATTTATCTCTACAATATTTCACCTGTATATCGTTTAAGCCAAAGTTTATATTACTACCAAGTTTTTTTACAATATCATTCCACGGTTTGCCATACCACTCAAACATACATTAAGTCTCACCTTTCCACAAAATCTTCATTAGTTAATAATAATTTCTGTCATATTTTATAATATCATAATCATTCATTACTTTTTAATTCTCGTATTTCATTAAAAAGACTTTAATAACTACAACCCTTTTTTCTCTGGCAGATTACTACTATTCTTCTCTTGAAAATTTTAAAAGTAGCCTACCAGTTTTAAGTAATAAAAAAGGATCCTTACAGTAAGTACAAAAACCATAAAAATCCTTTTAAATATATAGTTAAACCAACGTTTTAAATTCTACTTTGGCGGGAATATGTGGGAATCGAACCCACCCGTCATGGTCTTAGCACGGCAGCTCGGTTTTGAAGACCGGCAGGCACACCAGCACCTATCTATCCCCATATAAATAATACTATAACATTATATCACATTAATTTACTAATTTAAATAATTATCGATAGAATTATTTAAAACTCTCTTATCTCCGACTCTCTTAGTCAGTTTTATACTATCAAATTTTTCAAGAAGGGCAACAGCATATTTTCTACTTGTTTTTAATTCATCTCTAAATTCAGACAATGTAATAGATCCCTTCGACTTTATTAATTCATAGGCTATTTTCATTGCTTTATCGTAATATTCCTTCAGAAAAAAGCAATTATTCCCGGTCTTAATTATTATTTCATTGTCTATTAATGAATCGAAAACCATTTCTACATCTATTTCATTTCCAAGTTTTTCTTTAACTTCATTAAAATTCGAAATTAAAGCTCCATGCTCTCCAAATTCATCCAGTATACTCTGTTTTATTATATCCTGTTTTTCAGTATAAAATACTTTAAAATCTATTCGTGATATAAAATTTTGACTGATCTTCACATAACCTTTACTTATAAATAAGGATACCATCTCATCATATATCTTTTGATTTATATTATTTCCAAATAGCCTGCTTTTTACTTCTTCTTTAGATATACCAAATTTAAGCGGGTTTTCATTATGAAAACTATCAACCAGTCTATTTAATTCCTCACTCTTTTTGTTTAAAAAATCTGAAGAAATATATGCTGCTCTATTTCCGTCTCCTAACTTTATAACCTTCTTCTCATCTATTAAAGTGAAAAGGGATTTCTTAACATTCTGTTCATTCTTCCCAATAGATTTTAATATATCAGTAAAGGACGGATATTTAGGACTTAATTTTTTTATAGTATCTTCTAATATATTTTGAGTTTTTCCACTCTCCTTTATTTTAAGTCCTTCCAAATAGTCATCGTGAAATCTCTTTGCCTTAGAGGCCTTCGGTTCAATTATATATCCTCCTCCTATGGTATACATTGGAGAATAGGTTCTAATTACATATCTATCATTTCTTTGAGCTGTAAGTGGCTTTTCAAGCCTCAACTGTATATATGCAGTGTCTCCTGGATAAAGTTCCTCCTTATCCAGTATAATTATTCTACAAATTATCTCATCCGTTCCATGATATAATTTAACCCTCTGCCTATTTCTTAGCACCTTATCTGCATTTTTCAAATAATAAAATTTACAGTCTACTATCATAGATGGTTCCATTAGATTTTCTAATGAAACAACATCTCCTCTTTTTATATCCTTTACTCTTACTTTAGATAAATTTAAAGCGCATCTCTGCCCTGCTTCAACCTCTTTTACCTTTTCATCATGTACTTGAATTTCTCTCACTTTTGATACAATTTTAGAAGGATATATTTCTACATTATCCCCTTCCTTTATACTTCCACTTATAACAGTTCCAGTTACCACGGTTCCAAATCCAGTTACAGAAAATACTCTATCTATGGGAAGGCGAAAATGTCCTTCTGTATCTTTCTCTCTTAATTCATCTGTAATTTCATCTATATCCGTAACAAGTTCCTTTATTCCTTTTTTACTCTTGGATGAAACAGCATGTATTGGAGCATTCTCCAAAAAAGTCCCTTTAAATTCCTCTCTTATATCCTCGCAAAGCATAGAAAGCCATTCATCATCAACCAAATCCGTTTTTGTAATAACTATTATTCCATTTTTAACATTTAAAAGCTGAAGTATATATAAATGTTCCTGCGTCTGAGGCATTATTCCTTCATCTGCTGCTATTACAAACAGTACTGCATCTATACCGCATACACCGGCAAGCATGTTTTTTATAAACTTTTCATGTCCTGGAACATCTATTATCCCGGCTCTTTTTCCAGACGGAAGGTCAAAAAAAGTAAACCCAAGATTAATCGATATTCCTCTATCTTTTTCTTCTTTTAATGTATCTGTATCTCTACCCGTTAGCATTTTTATAAGTGTGGTCTTTCCATGATCTATATGGCCAGCCGTTCCTATTATAACATGCTTCAATTAGAATGCACCTCCAACTTTATAAATCATATTTTTAATAAATCCCCAATAGTCTTAAAGGATTTTGCTATTATATCAAAATCCTTATCAAAAATTGTTCTTAAATCCATTGTAATCTCATCATTCGATATCCTTACTATTATAGGTACTTCACTTTTTCTTAACTTAGTTTCTAAAGTCTCAGGTTCTATTTGATTATTTTTAACTCTTACAACATATGTAGGTATTTTTTCAGTTGGCATTGATCCTCCACCAACTAAAGAATAATCATTGTCTATTCTGCACTCAAACTTACATGTGCTGTCTTTTATCTTTTTCATTAACACCTGAGCTCTTTTTTTCTGTTTCTCACTACTGCTCAATATCATATTTAGCGTTGGTATATTGTCTATAGCCTTACTCTCATTCATGTAATACATTAAAGTACCTTCCAATGCTGAGAGTGTCATTTTATCAACTCTAAGTGCCCTTGTCAATTGATTCTGCTTCATTTTATCTACATATTTGCTCTTTCCAACTATTATGCCTGCTTGGGGTCCTCCTAACATTTTATCTCCACTAAATGTAACTACATCTACACCGCTCTCTATGCTCCTTTGAACTGTCGGTTCATATGTAAATCCATATTTTGAAAAATCAACTAAGGTTCCACTTCCTATATCCTCCATGATCGGAATTAAATTTTTTCTACTCAATTTAACTAATTCATCCAAAGCTACATCTTCTGTAAAACCTAAAATTTTAAAATTGGACGTATGCACTTTTAATAAAACTCCTGTATTTTCATTTATAGCTCTTTCATAGTCGTATAAGTGAGTTCTATTCGTTGTACCTACCTCAACTAAAGAAGCTCCGCTAAAAGTCATAACATCCGGTATTCTAAACGATCCACCTATTTCAACAAGTTGCCCCCGCGATACTACTGCTTCTTTATCCTTACAAATTGTATTTAAAGCAAGCATAACCGCAGCTGCGTTATTATTAACAACTAAAGCTGACTGTGCACCGGTTAATTTTTTTATTAATTCTTCTACATGACTGTATCTTAAGCCTCTTTTACCAGTTTCTAAATCATATTCTAAATTAGTATAGTTTTGAGCTACATTCATTATATTATCTATTGCCTTCTTTGGTAAAACCGATCTTCCTAAATTTGTGTGTATTACCACTCCAGAGGCATTTATCACCTTTTTTAGTCCTCTAATTTTAAAACCTTCTATAATATATATAACTTCACGCAGTATATCATTATATTTAACCTCAAACACTTTGCCATCTATTATAAGATTTCTATAATTATCAATCGCTCTTCTTACAGCAGTCATAACCATCTTTCTTGGTAAATTTTTTAATTCATCCTTCACAACAGATTCATCTAATATCTGATCAACTTTTGGCAATTTCCTAAACAAATCATTTTTTAGCATGAACAATATCCTCCTCAAGAAACAATACCTTAATCTATAATCAAAAACTTGTCATGTTGCTTTGGTAAAACCTCTCCTATAATACCCGATTTCAATTCCAAGCTTGACAATTCATTCATAATTTCAGCACTATCTTTTTCCGGGCAAGTAAAAATCAATCCTCCAGATGTCTGTGGATCAAACATTATATCCTGCATCCACTCCTGAACATTTTTAAATTCAAATTTTCCATCTAAGTATTGTCTGTTATTATAGCACCCTTCAGGGACAAGTCCAATCTTTACATATTCCTCTGCCTCTTTTATATATGGTACATTTTTTGAATGAATTCTGAGTGTTACATTAGATGCAGATGCCATTTCATATAAATGTCCAAGAAGTCCGAAACCTGTTACATCTGTACATGCTGTTATATTATGTTTAACTATTATTTCAGCAGCATACTTATTTAAGGTCGTCATAACTCTAACAGCTTTTTTATATGCGCTTTCAGAAATAACTTTACCCTTTATCGCAGTACCCATTATACCTATTCCAATCGGTTTTGTAATTATTACAATATCTCCAGCTCTTGATCCATAATTCCTCATTATACTATTAGGATTTACCATTCCCATAACGGACAAACCATATTTGGGTTCATCATCAGATACCGTATGTCCACCTATAATTACTGCTCCAGTTTCTGATACTTTATCTGCACCGCCTCTTAAAATTTCTCCCAGAACATCTACAGGCAAACATGATGGAAAACAAACAATATTTAACGCTGTCTTTGGAACTCCACCCATGGCATACACATCGCTTAATGCGTTAACAGCTGCTATTTGACCAAAAGTATATGGATCATCAACAATTGGTGTAAAAAAATCCAGCGTTTGTATTATAGCAATATCATTATTTAACCTATAAACAGCTGCATCATCAGATGTTTCTATACCAACCATCAGGTTTTCATCATCCATTTTTGGTATTTTGCTCAGTATATTTGAAAGAACACCCGGTCCTATTTTTGCTGCTCACCCAGATGTCTTTGTATATTCCGTAAGTTTTACATTTTCGACCATCATACTCACCTCTCATTTAAAGTCTACAGCACCATTATAAACAATTTCCTATATATTTTCAATTTTAGCACTTAAGTATCAGAGATTTAGCACCTAAATTCCAGTAAAAATTTTATTTTTACTGGAATTGTATCCAATTACATTTATTTAAAGAGCTGGTAAGCACGGAGACCGTTAGGTCAAAAAAATAATTATAATACCTCTTTACCCCGATAAATTTATATAATCAATTTCCAGTTTTAATTTTGAATTATGTCTTTCCAAATATAGGGTTATTCCAATTATCTTCTATAGTAAATCTTTCATCTTTTATATCTTCAATAATATCCATTTGAAGCATATTCTTTTCTCTAAAACCCCTTATACACCTAAAAAAGTATAACTGCATTAAATTAAATGCTATTATTATAAACATTAAAACTGTTTCTACGCCCGTAGGGCTATGAAGAAAACAGTGATCTAAATGCCATTCCGTCTTCAGTTGATGAAATATATTATTTTCAATGTCCCATCTTTTATGCATTATCTTCCACAGGCTTTCTACTGATGTAAATTTATCTGTTGTTATGATCCATCCTTCTTTAATCTCTATTCTGTCTCCAGTATGAATTTCTTCCACAAACCTCAAGAACCTTACTTTTATATCCTTATCAGACATTTCAAAATTATCATCTTCCCATGCCTTAATCTTTGTGTAGATATTTGTATTTTTTCTTACAATCCAGTTCTTATCTGCCTCACGGCATTTAAATAAAGCTAATGCGTCTTTTACAATGTGAAGACGTTCATCTTTTACTCTAACTACAGCATTCATTCCTATAGAGAGTACTTCTTTTATCCATGTAGCATTACAATACAAAGCATCAGCTACAATGATATCCGCAAAGTGATGATATTTTTTATACAGCTTTTTAATTAAACGTTTGCCGGCAGTAATTTCTCCTTCATCTTTACCTGAACTATCTTTTTGGGGTTCAAGCATTTCCTGATCTAAAACAATATGTGGATCACAACCAACCATTGCACAAACTACTGATCTGTGAAAATGATGCGTTATACCATTTTTATCAACCCTTGTAAGGCAGTTGTTACAAGATTTTTTAATACTGTCAAATAGTTCTACACCATCTATGGCAGCTACCTTTAAACCATCTATAGTACCATTTCTAAATACTTTATTCTTCGCAGTAGTTTTTATTATGTGCTTGTTGATATTTTTTAAGCCATCAAGATCAAAATCATTCAAGAAACGCCTAACGGCGTCAATGCGTAGCATTTTAGTATTTTTAGGTAATACCTTTTTAAATTTATTCTTTTCAATCCAATGTTCTAATCTATTGAAACTTCTTATTTGAAGCATGAATCCAAATAATACTACGAAAGCTATTGTTGAAACTTTTGCTGGAGATTTTATTATTTTATTTTTTAAACTATTGATTTTTTCACCTATATCATATACCCTGTTAATATAAGTGAGTAGCTGTTTCAAATAACTTTTACTCATTTTATCAGCATCCTTTTATTTTTAGTTTTTAGCAAAACCATTATAAAAAGGATGCTTTTATTATGCAAATTTTTTCCGTATAATTTCCAGTAAAAATCGGAATCTGTTAATTCTACTGTAAATATTCATAAGACTTTATAATTCAAAGGACTACCATCCTAAAAATTTTTTAAGTGCTAAACTTCTGCTTAAGTATTAAAATATTTAATTGACATCTATTTTATCCTTCATTTTTTCAATTGTCTTATCCCCTATCCTTCCAATTTTTTTCAAATCCTGAATAGTCTTAAATTCTCCGTTCTTTTCTCTATAGTCAATTATTTTCTGGGCAGTGGTATCTCCTATTCCTGGAACTTTTTTTAATTCTTCTTTTGATGCAGTATTTATATTTACTTTTTCACTATCCATACTACTTTCTGAAGATTGATTTGGAATATCCGTTTGCCCATTTGTTTTCTTTTCGACATATATATAATCCTCATCTTTTAATTTTTTAGCCAGATTTAATTTTAATACATTAGCACCATCAGTTATACCTCCAGCTTTCTTTATTAAATCTTGAATTCTGCTGTTCTGTTTCATTTTATAAACTCCTGGATTTTTAATCTCACCATTTATATAAGCAGTTATGATCTTACTTTCTGAATTATTATTATTCTCAGTACTACTTTGAGTTTCATTAAAAACTTCCTTATCGTTATAATCTTTTGGTGGTCTTGATATATAATAACCTGCACCTAAAAAAATCAAAAATATACATAAAATAAGTATTGAGCCTATTATTTTTTTTCTTCTATCTATGATAATCCCTCCATAAATAAATTAATTATTTATATCTTTATTATTTATATTATTGACAATTCTTTGAAATTCTGTCGCATAAAATTAAGTTTTTTGATATAATTATGAATAGCAACATTTTAGGAGGCGAAAATGAAAAAATTTTTAACTTTTTTGACATGCTTTTTTATAGTACTTACATTATTTCCTTTAACAGTTCAAGCAAGTAATGATCCACCATCTGTATCAGCAGACAGCTGTGTTGTTATGGATGCAACAACAGGAACACTTTTATATGGTAAAAACGAAAATGCTGCTTATCCTCCTGCCTCTACTACAAAATTAATGACAGCATTATTAACACTTGAAAGCTGTAATTTAGATGACATCGTTACAATTGGTAAAAATCCACCAAATGCTGACGGAAGTAAAATTTATCTATATGAAGGCGAAGAAATAAAGGTAAGAGATCTTCTATACGGTCTTATACTTGTTTCAGGTAATGACTGTGCTCAAGCTCTTGCAGAATATATAAGCGGCTCATGTAATAAATTTGCACAGGCAATGAATAAGAGAGCTCTTGAACTAGGGTGCAAAAATACAAACTTTGTTAATCCAAGTGGTTTATATAACATAAATCACAAAACTTCAGCTAAAGATTTATCTCTTATAATGAGAGCACTTTCGAAAAATCCGGAATACATTAAAATTGCAACCACTAGTTTTTATTCAATTCCTTCAACAAATAAATCTACCCATGCTAGACCTCTTTGGAATGAAAATAAATTAATACAAAAATCGTCAAGTTTTTATTATCCTGGGTGTATCGGAGGTAAAACCGGGTACACTATTCAATCTTTTCATTCTTATGTAGCATGTGCAACGCAAAATGGCAGAACTCTTATAGTTGCTTTATTACATGATAAGAAAAAAACATTTTTCCCGGATTCTATAGCATTGTTTAACTATGCTTTTAATAACTTCGATTGGACAAAAATATATTCGAAGGGTGATCTTGTAACAACTTATAATAAAAATGGGCTAAAGATTCCACTTTTAGCTTCCTCTGACTTTTATTATATAAGACCAAAAACAGATATTAGAAAACCAACTTTTAGACTTGAAAATAAAAACCTTAATCTGAAACTTTTTAAAAAAGGTGACACAATTGCAACAGCTGATATTTTTGTGAACAATAAAATGATAGGAAAACTTGAACTAAAAAGTGGAACAGACCATAAATTCGAGCAAGCATTCAAGTTAACCTTCAACTCTAGACTAACTCCTTATATAATTTTTCCAGCAGTTTTAGTAATATTAGGTTCGTCTATATTTATTTTTAAGAAATTAAAGCCTGCTCAAAAATAACCAGTAGAACACAAAAAATAAAATTTTGATAATTAATTTATCAAAATTTTATTTTTTGTATCAAATTCTTTATATCCATAGGAAGATCTATTTCAAAATTTAATTTTTTTCCTGTTCGGGGGTGTGGAAATCTTAATTTATATGCATGAAGTGCCTGTCTTTTTATACATTTTGTATCATCCATATCACAATACAAGTCATCACCATAAATTGGATATCCTATATGAGACATATGTACTCTTATTTGATGTGTTCTCCCGGTTTTTAATGATAGTTTTACTAAATCACCATGATTAAAACTTTCAATTACTTCATAACAAGTTACACTTCTCTGTCCCCTTTCATCTACAATCCTTTTTATATTTCCCTCTCCCTGTCTATAAATAGGCAAATCAATTATTCCGCTTTTTTCTGTAAGATTTCCATGTACTACTGCAAGATAGCTTTTTTCAAAATTATCACCATGCATATCTCTTGACAATGCCATATGTGAAAACTGATTTTTAGCAACTATTATAAGACCGGATGTATTCATATCCAATCTATTAACAAGCCTAACTATACACTGTTCTCCATTTTCTCTAAAATAGTACAAGATACCATTTGCGAGCGTCCCGCTTTGGTAACTTTTAGTTGGATGAACAACCATATTAGGTTTTTTATTCACAACTAATATATCCATATCCTCATATACAACATCTATATCCATTTTTTCAGGAACTATATCTTGATCTTCATTTTCTGGCAGATCTACAGTTATTCTATCATTTTTCTCTATTATATAGTTTAACTTTTCAACTTTATTGTTGATTTTTATCCTCTTATTTAAAGCTGCACTTTTTATGAGTCTGCTTGATAGCTTACATATAGTTTTTAAATATTGTCTTAATTTCATACCATCATTAATACCATCAACTTCAAATATAAGACTATTTTCCTTCATAAAAAACTCCTTTTATAAATATAATCATGAGCATAGAAAGACTGATATATGCTTTAAAAAAGTTCCTACTTCTTTATTCATATATCAGTCGTCCAAAATAAAACCTATCAGAATTATTAAATTACACCTATGTACTTAAATTTAATCTATAAGTGCAATTACTTCGACTTCAACCAATGCATCCTTTGGAAGTTTTACTTCTACACAAGATCTTGCTGGCATATCTTTATTAAAATATTTTGCATAAACTTCATTTACATCACCAAAATCACTCATGTTTTTTACATAAACAGTTGTTTTTACAACCTTATCAAAAGATGTTCCTGCTTCTTCTAATAAAGCTTTTATATTTTCTAAAGATCTCTCTGTAGCTTTCTTTATATCATCAGATACCAATGAACCAGTTGATGGATCTAGTGGTATTTGACCTGATGTAAATAATAAATTTCCTACCTTGACAGCTTGTGAATATGGGCCAACAGCTCCTGGTGCTTTAGTTGTGCTTATTATTACTTTTTCCATAATTAAAAACCTCCTAAAAAATTATATTATATTAATAAGTTTAGCAAGTTACATGCCAATAAATATAATCTATATACTATTTATATTAAGACATGCAAATACTAACTTTATTAAACACTAATTATATAGTACTTTCTCAAAACTAATAATAAAATTTTCACCTTTGATAAATTATTGGGCAAAACGCAGTATATAATTTCTTCCTTTTATAGTATCAACATGTAAAAGCTGTCCTTTATCAATAACACATTTAATGGTATTGTTAAAAGCCATAAGTATCGATTTATTTAAATCACGTGTAACCTCTTCCCTCAATTCCTGAACACCAGGGAAGTCTCTAAGTGGTTCTACATAATCTGCTATGTATATAACCTTTTGGAGAAGACTCATATCCTTTTTTCCAGTTGTATGATATGCAATCGAACTTAAAATTTCATCATCCTCTATACCAAATTTTTCTTTTGCAACTATCGCACCTATAATTCCATGCAATAATTTAGGATTTTCCATACATACATTATCTACTTTTATATTATGAGAAAGTGCCATATCAAGTAAATCATTATCACTCATATTTTTAGCGCAATCATGCGCTAAGCCAGCAATCCTTGCCTTATAGATATCTGCCCCATAAATTTGAGCAAGCTTTACAGCAGTATCTCTGACACTTAAGCTATGTTCATATCTTTCAGGTTTAAGATGGTTCTTTAAATAATCTATTATATCATTTTCATTCCACATACCATAAATCACTCCAAAATAATAACATTTATTTATTTTTCATACAATTTCAATCTTTTTATCATGTTATAGACATCATACGGCAATAAATAGCTTACATTTCTACCCATTTTTATCGATTTTCTTATATTAGTCGACGATATATCCAAAAGAGGTATATCCAATAATATTATATTACTATTATACTTATTTTCCAACTTGTTTTTCTTAGATTCTATATCTTTTATTGAATAACCCGGTCTATTAAAAACCACAAAATTACATAACTTAAGAATCTGTTCATAATTCTTCCAACTTTCTATATCCATAAGACAATCAACACCTGTTATAAAGTACCATTCAGTATGCTTTTCCAAACTATTAAAATATTTAAGAGTTTTATATGTATAGCTTAAATTATGATTTTTTATTTCATAATCACTTAAGCAAAAACTGTTCTCCTGTTTTATAGCTTTTTTAACCATTGTATATCTCAAGTTTGCATCAGTTATATTTTCATTTAATTTATGAGGCGGATTGCCGGATGGAACAAATATAACCTTTTCTAAATTGAATTTATATAGGGCTTCGTAAGCTATATGCAAATGTCCATTATGAATAGGATCAAAGGTCCCACCAAAAATAGCCTTTTTTATCATATAATATCTCTCCCATGCAGACAACTTAAATAAAAATCTTATTACAGCATATATTCAAATTGGAAATCATTCAAAACCACAGTGTCTCCGTCTTTTATTCCCATACTCTTAAGTTCATCAAGTACTCCCTTATTTTTAAGTACTTTATGAAAATACCTCAGTTCATCTGGATCATTTACATTTACACTTGCAAGCAGCCTATCAACAAAGCTGCCCTCTACTATGTAAGTATCCTCTTCTTTTCTTATTTTATATGTAAATTTCTTTTCTTCTGGTACAAACTTTTCATCATCTGATATATGACTGTCTACAATAGGAATCGTACTTAGCATTCTAGCGGCTTCTTTCATAAGTTCATCAATTCCCTGCTTTGTTGCAGCAGATATTTTAAATACCTTATCATATCCGAGTTTTGATACCTTTTGTTTAAAGTCTTCAAAAACTTGTTCATCATACAACATATCAGCTTTATTTGCAGCAATTATTTGAGGTCTATCCCATAGTTTCACATCATACTTTTTCAGCTCTTCATTTATTTTTATAAAATCATCAAAAGGATCTCTTCCTTCAATACCAGAAATATCTACTACATGTATTAATAATCTGGTTCTTTCAATATGTCTTAAAAATTGAATGCCCAATCCGACACCTTCTGATGCTCCTTCAATTATTCCCGGAATATCAGCTATTACAAAACTTGTTATTTTAGGTATGTCAACCACACCTAAATTAGGATTCAATGTTGTGAAATGATAATTTGCTATTTTGGGTCTAGCCTTAGTTACTACAGATAAAATCGTTGACTTACCTACATTTGGAAATCCAACTAATCCAACATCAGCAAGCACCTTTAATTCAAGTGATATGTATCTTTCTTCTCCTGGCATTCCTGGTTCAGCAAAATCAGGCGCCTGCCTTGTGGATGTAGCAAATCTAACATTTCCTCTTCCACCTTTGCCACCTTTGGCTACTATACATTTATCTCCCTCATGTGACAAATCAGCCATTATCCTATCACTATTTATATCTCTTATAACTGTTCCAACTGGAACAGTTATACATAAAGTATTTCCATCCCTTCCAAAGCATTTTGATCCGGAACCATTTCCTCCGTTCTCAGCTTTGTACTTTTTTTTATAAGCAAAGTCCAGAAGTGTTGTTATATTAGAATTAGCTATTAATATGACATCACCACCTCTGCCGCCATCTCCTCCATCAGGACCTCCAAATGGAACATATTTCTCTCTTCTAAAAGAAACAGATCCATCACCACCATCTCCGGATTTTACAAATATTCTTGCTGTATCAACAAACACTATTTCCAACTCCTCTTTTTATAATAGAAATGTAACTCTATATCCCAAATCATCTCCATAGCTATATTTGTGTAATTTAAATCCTTCAATATCTAAATCCATAGAGTCCCAATTTTCCATCCAATTCAATTCGTCACCAAGATTTTCATTATTTGATATAAGAAAGCTTTGACCTATCTTATCTTCAAAAATGTATATATAAATATTTTTACAATTATTATTTTCAAACCTATTAAATATATTTTTTACTAAATTACTTTTTTTAATATAATCTTTTTCAAAAAACCTTATATAAAATTTGTCTATTTCCACATTGGCTTCAATAAAATAGCCTTTTCGTGAAATAGCTGTTATATTTTCCTCAAGACATAGTCCAAAATAATTATCTTCTAACGCATATATAGAACTTATAATTGCATTTCGTTTACCTAACTTTTCCAAATAATTGGTTGCCTTATCAACGTCGCTCATCTGCAGATAGCCATATACAATTTGAATATCGTTCATAAAATCATGACGCTGCTTTCTCATAAGATTAATATATTCTTCAATATTATTCATATAACATCACCACCAATAATTAAAAAATTAAGCTAATAAGGTTTCAAAAAAAGCACCCTACGTCAGGGTGCCTTATCATAAGCTATTCTGCCATTTCTGCTGCTACCTTTTCAATATCTACAGGATAAACACTAGCTTTCTTTTTACTCTTTCCTACTCTTTCGTATTTAACTACTCCATCTATTTTTGCGAACAAAGTATCGTCTCCACCTTTTCCAACATTATCTCCTGGATGAATCTTTGTTCCTCTTTGTCTAACTAATATATTTCCAGCTAAAACAAATTGTCCATCAGCACATTTAGTACCAAGTCTTTTTGATTCACTATCTCTGCCATTTCTTGTGCTACCCATTCCTTTTTTATGAGCAAATAACTGAAGGTTTATTAGTAACATATCTACCACACCTCCTTTACACCAATTTTTATATAATCTCCGTAACTTATTTCAAGATTTTTCAAACCTAACAACATTGTCTTTATAAGTACCTGGCATTCCTCTATATTCTCGTCTGATAACCTTTCAATAGAAAAATCCAAAAAACCATTATCTATAGTATATTCAGCATTAACCTTCAAAACCTCTAACATGCCAATTAGAATAGTCTGTGATATAACCGAAACAGCACTACATACCATATCAAATTCTTGATTAGTTGACTCAGCATGACCTTTTAGTCTTGCCGAAACAAAATTGCCAGATTTTTTAACAAACTCTACATTAACCATAATTATGCATCTATTTTTTCTATTTGTAATTTAGTGTACGGCTGTCTGTGACCTTGTTTTTTTCTGTAGTCTTTCTTTCTCTTGTACTTGAATACAACAATTTTTTTGCTTTTTCCCTGAGCAACTACTTTAGCTGTAACTTTTGCTCCTTCAACTGCAGGGGTTCCTACTACGAACTCTCCATTGTCTTTTGAAACTGCAAGAACGTTATCTATTTCAACTGTACTATCTACTTCAGCTTCTAATTTTTCAACGTATATAACGTCTCCTTCTGAAACCTGGTACTGTTTTCCTCCAGTAACTAAAACTGCATACATATAAAACACCTCCTCTATCCAGTCTCGCCATTAAGGTACATATGTATATGTTTAAAAACCTAATCTGTGCGGCCTACATCAGTCATTTTAACATATGGTATATTATTTGTAAAGCATTTTTATGCTGTATTCCTCACAATTATCTATATTATATACTATGATTGGATGTATAGACATTAAAGTCACTTAATGCATTTATTTGGCTTGAAAATATAAGTGGCTCAACCTTATAATAAAGCTTTGAGTCATATGTTAAATATATATTTAAGCATAATGCATTAATATTTCTTATAAACTGTAACATATTACTCTCAACACTTCGCTCATATATAGTATTTAATGTTATATGTATATTCTTTATATTATTTCCACATACTCTTTCTTCTATTTTATTTCTTATTAACATACATAAATAAGAAAATTTTAACCTTTTTCCTTTTCCACTGCACACATCACAATTTTCATATATATATTCATACAATGATCTATTTACCCTTTTGCGAGCTATCTGCACCAGATTAAGTTCCGTAAAAGGATAAACTGCAGTCTTGTTTTTATCATCACAGAAACCATTTTTAAGTTTATCTATTACTTTACATTTGTTTAATTCATCTTTCATATCTATAAAATCCACAACTATTATACCACTCAAATTTCTAAGTCTTATTTGCCTTGCTATTTCCTCTGCAGCCTCATAATTGGTATTATAAGCTGTTCTTTCCTTGGTATAGTTCTTAATATTTTTACCTGAATTAACATCTATGACATACATAGCCTCAGTTTTATTAATAACTATATATCCCCCACATTTAAGATAAATTCGATCATTTAAAAGCTTTAGAAGTTCATTTTCTATACCGTAATGTTCAAATAAATTAGGCTTTCCTATAAAAATTTTAGATTCCATTTCGTTATACAATGAATCTTCCAAAAAGTTTTTTATAGAAATATAATCCTTTTCGTCATTCAAATATACACTAAGATTATAAAAGCTAACTCTATCCCTAAGTATTTTCCCTATAATGCCGCCATTATTAAATAAAATTCCTGACTTAGTATTATAATTAGCTTTCATAATGACATCATTATATAAAATATACAGTTTTTTCATTTCATTATTTATATCTTCTATTTTTGCATTCCCAGCAGCAGTTCTGAGCATTACTCCTGTATCTTTTGGTTTTTTTATATTATGTATAATATATTCTTTAAAATCTCTGTCAGTTATTTTTTTAGAAAAATTAACCATGGTGTTTGATGTAATTAAGGCTGAATAGACTCCAGGTATACTTATATCACCCGTAACTCTTGGTCCTTTATCATAAGAACCTTCTTTAACTATTTGAACTATTATACTGTCTCCCTTTTTTAAATTACCATTATTAAATTTTTCATCAACATAAATATATGCATTTTTCTCATATCCTATATCTATAAAAGCGCATCCAATAGAAGGCACAACATTCTTCACAATTCCTAAATATATTTCTCCATAACATGGTACACAAGAATCCTCTTCCATAAAATATTCCTCAATTACTCCATCATTCCTTATAACTATTCTCAAAAGATCCTCATGCCTTTCTACAAACATTTCCTTCAATCAGATCACCTTCTCTTATAATATTATTGATTACAATTTTCTGCTGCTTCATAAAGAGGAACTAAACCTTTTTCTGAATTTGCATACATTTCTTCTCTCTTTATATCAATAAAAGCATCCAAATTTGCCCCATACGTATTATCCTGTATAAATTTTGCAATGAGTACCGGAGAAAGATTTTGTCTGCTGCCACATAGAACCAAAACTTCTACAATCAAAACATTTTCTTCTATCTTGTAGTTAAATCTTTTTATCATTGGTTTTATATCAACCCTCGCTTCTTTAGTTTTACTCTTTTTTAAAGTTTCCCATTTCTCCATTTTTAATAAGTTCTCAATACTAGTTTTTATTGAAATTTTGTCTAAATACTTAATATTTATTAAATATTTTGCAGCATCCACCGCTGCCATGGCTTTAAATACTTTTATATTTTTAGCTTTATTTACCTTAACTGCTTTAAATATTTTTATTCCTGGCGGAGCAACCTCATTCAATTTATCCAATATAATTTGCGGATCTACATCTTCTCTGAGTTCTAGATCCATATAATCTCCAGATGAATAAACTCCAACAGCTAAAGGTTGTGCAAGTGATATATTAACATGTGGATTAAAACCTTTAGAAAATTCCAAAGGGAGACCTGACCTTCTGAGCATTCTCTGAATAGTCCTCATAAGATCAAGATGTCCAACAAATTTTATAATATCCTCTTTACTAAACTTCACTAAATAGCGCACCTTCAAAACACTTCCCATCCAAATTATTATTCACTCCGCATCCCTTGCAACCTTTTCTGCAATCAGGAGTCACTTCAGCCTTTTTAGCTTTTTCATTTTCACGTATCAAAAAATTCTTATCAACTCCCACATCTACAAAATCCCAGGGCAATATTTCATCATATTCCCTTTGTCTATATGCATAAAAGTCACCATCTATATTACATTCTCTAAATGCTTTCATCCACGCATCAAAATTAAAATACTCTGCCCAGCCATCAAATTTGACTCCATTTTCAAAAGCTTTAACAAGAACATCACAAAGTTTTCTATCTCCCCTTGCAAATATTGCTTCAAGATAACTTAAAGGTGTATCATGCCAGTTATAAACCACATTCCTGTTCTTTATGAGTCCTCTCAGATTACTTATTTTTTCTTTTATGTCACCCATTCTCGCTTGAGGTGACCATTGAAAAGGTGTAAATGGTTTAGGCACAAATGTAGACGTACTCACTGTAACCTTAAGTCCCTTTCTTCTTACTTGTTTAGGAACTTCATAATATTCCTTAGTGACCTTATAGGCAAGTTCCGCTATTCCACTAACATCATCCATGGTTTCATATGGAAGTCCTATCATAAAATAAAGTTTTATAGTAGACCATCCCGATTCAAATGCACTTCTTACAGAATTCATTAAATCCTGCTCTGTTACTCCTTTATTTATCACATCTCTCATCCTCTGAGTACCTGCCTCAGGGGCAAATGTCAGTCCTGTCTTTCTGATCTTCTGAATTTCATTTATGAGATCAACAAAAAACGAATCAATTCTGAGTGATGGAAGAGACACTCCGACCTTATCTTTTTCATGTTTTCTAACCAAACTATGTATCAAATTCTGTATATCCGAATAATCACATATACTCAATGATGTCAAAGATATCTCCGGATATCCAGTACTATGTATTAATTTTTCCGCCAACTCTAAAAGCCTATCTGTCTTCTTTTCTCTAACAGGTCTATATATCATTCCTGCCTGACAAAATCTACATCCTCTAGTACATCCTCTAAAAGTTTCAAGAACTATTCTATCATGTACTATATCAATATACGGTACAACAAGTTTATCAGGATATGAAACATCATTAAAATTATTTATTATTCTCTTTTTTATCCTTTTAGGGACATCATCGTATATCGGCTTAAATTCTTTTATTGTACCATCTTTATTATAATCGACTGTATAAAGTGATGGTACATAAATACCATCTATATGAGATAGTTCTCTTAAAAATTGTTTTTTGCTCTTCCTGTTTTTATACTCTCTATAGAGATCCATTATCTCGCTCATCTGTTCTTCCCCCTCACCCATAGCAAAAAAATCAGCTATATCATAAAGTGGCTCGGGATTATACGCACATGGCCCTCCACACATTATTATAGGATCGTCTTCTGATCTTTCTGATGCCCTTACAGGTATTCCCGATAAATCAAGCATATTTAATATGTTTGAGTAACTCATCTCATACTGAAGTGTAAACCCTAAAAAGTCAAACTTTTTTAATGGATCCTTACTCTCAAGTGCATAAAGCGGTATATTATTTTTCCTCATGAGGTCTTCCATATCGGGCCATGGTGCAAAAACTCTTTCACAAAACGTGTCTTTTCTTTCATTTAGAATGTAATAAAGTATTTTCATACCTAGATGTGACATTCCAACTTCATAGACATCAGGAAAACAAAAAGCATATCTGATATCCATCTTTTCTATATCTTTATTATAGGAATTAAATTCTCCTCCTATATAACGTGCTGGTTTTTCAACTTTAAACAATATATCATCCGAAATTTTATTCATTTATTATCCTCCGTAAGTATTTCTTATATCTCTATATTTTATCACAACAATAATAACTTTATATATATGGTTTGTAATTCCAAGCTTAAGTTATACGTAAGCTTGGAATTACAAACCATATATTATAAGTTTCCATCTGACTTATTTAAGAATTCTTCAATTGTAATATTACCATAGATTTTAAGCCCTTCTACTATATCATTTTCATATACTATATCAAGCACTTTCATCTGGTCATCCAGTATGATAAAAACATTATATTTATTTTTATCAAAAATACTCATCAAACTTAAAAGATCCTTTTTATAATATACTGAAACAAGCTTGTTTTCAATATATCCTTTTTTCATAAATTTATATCTTTTTTTAATTATATCTCCCATGATTATATATGGTATCCTTTCATTTTCTTTTAATGATGTTATTATTATAAAAATTCCGACTATACCAATACTAAAATTATTAAAACCTTTAAAAAATAAAAGTACATAAAAAAACATAAGTAAAATTCCAATTATAATACTTATATTTATCATTATTTTATTGGATTTTCTATAATTATATCTGCAGCAGAGCAGATCTCTTAAAATCCTCCCGCCGTCTAAAGGAAATCCTGGTATCAAATTAAATATTCCTATCGCTAAATTTCCTAAAAAAAGTATATTCAATTGATCAAAGTGATATCTTTTACTAAAAAAATAAAAAATCAAAGCCATTATAAGATTAAATACAGGCCCTGACAAAGATATTATCAAATCCTGTTTTGGCTCAGCATCATCAAGTGCTTTAAAATTTAATGAAGTACCAACAGGTTTGAATTCTATTCCCAATCCATAAAATCCATAAATTCTGGCAAATATATAATGTACAATCTCATGTGACATTACAATTAATACAGCATATATTATATGTCCTTTATAACCTATGATAAATAAAAAAATAATGTATGGAATAAAATATCTATTAAATTTAATCACAATGGTTTAACTCCTATTCATTATTTTTTGACTATCTTGAAGTATTTATTTGGATTCTCTTTTTGCCCATTGCATAAAATTTCAAAGTGAAGGTGCGGACCTGTAGATTTACCAGTATCTCCACTCTCAGCTATAATTTGTCCTTTTTTTACTGCTCCATTTTTTTTCACAAGTATTTTTTTCAAATGAGCATATTTACTTTCTATACCACTTCCATGGTCAATTAATATATAATTTCCATATCCACTGCTATTATTTCCACAATCTTTTACCTTACCATAATAAACTGACTTTACACCTGAATTTTCACTAACTGCTATATCTATGCCATCATGAAAACTTCTTTCATTTGTTATGGGATCTGTTCTATATCCAAATGTTGATGTTTGAATTCCATTTACAGGTGATATGAAATTTTCTTTTATCTTGTAGTCTACATTATTCATTCCCGAAACTTTGGATTTTAAATTTTCAATAAAATTTTGAAACCAATTTTGAAGATCATTGAACTTTATATTTTCAATCTGAGCAACAATAGTTTTATAATCATATGTTTTATTTATTAACTGTTTAGAATAACTATAAACTGCTTGTGTTTTTGGATTAACCATAACCTTACAACTTATAATTATCAAGAAAAGTATTAAAACACCTGAAAGATCTCTTATTATTCTTTTCATAAAATAGTTACTTTGGGAATTCCTATTTTTTGAATTGTTATTAAATCCATTACTATTATACTTAACTGGATGTCTTATATTGTTTTTTTTTCTAAGTAAGCTATAGTAATCTTCATATTGTGAATTATACCTTCCCATATATCAATCGTCCTCCTAATTTTACACATTTGCATCTACGTTTTTTGCACCTTAACTTTATATATATATATTTTTTTATTATAATTTTATGACTCAGTCCGCGGAGTTATATGATTTTAGAATTAAATAAAAGGCCAAAAAATATAAGACTCAGTATACACAACTGAGCCTTATATAATAAAATATTCAAATTTACATAATCAATTAAAAATATTACCAGTTTTGGGATTGCAACTCAAAATATGCTTTAGGGTGTGAACATACAGGACACTTTTCAGGTGCACTTTCCCCAATATACACAAACCCACAATTTCTACATACCCATGTCTTTTTTTCATTCTTGATAAAAACCTTATTCTCTTTTATATTTTTCAGAAGCTCATTATATCTCTCTTCATGGTGTTTTTCAATTCCTGCTACCATAGTAAATAATCTGGCTATATCATCAAAACCCTCTTGTTCAGCTTCTTTTGCAAAGTTTTTATACATTTCAGTCCACTCATAATGTTCACCACCGGCTGCAGATTTTAAATTTTCCGGTGTCTCACCTATACCACTTAAAAGTTTAAACCATATCTTTGCATGTTCTTTTTCATTATCTGCTGTCAATTTAAATATCTCAGAAATTTGCTCATAGCCTTCCTTTTTTGCAGTCGAGGCAAAATAAGTATACTTATTTCTCGCCTGAGATTCACCTGAAAATGCTTCTAATAAATTTTTTTCTGTCTTGCTTCCTTTTAATTCCATTTTATTACCTCCAAATACAAAACTTATTCTGCTTTCCATAAACCATGTAAATTACAATATGCTCTTGCACATACAGTATCTTCATTGATTTTGAAAATTGCTTCTGGTTTTTCACCTGGTTTCAAATATCTTCTATATATATTTTTAGGAGTTTGAAGCTCAATCCACTGTATATAATGATTTTCCAACATAGGGTGTTCTACACTTCCAACTTTGACTACTACTTCATTACCTGATTTTTCTATTACAGGAATATGTTTTTCTTGTGCGGCATCAACTGTGTTTTCAGTTTGTAAAGTCATAGGCTGACCACAGCATACTAGTTGTCCACCTTTCGGATCAACTACCTCAACAATATTTCCACATAATTCACATTTATAAATTTGATGTAATTTAGTCATTTTAATCCCCTCCAATAAAAATATTTTAATACAATTATAACATTAATTCATCAAAAAATATATAAAATTTTCTAATAGTAATATATGTTGTTAATAAATATTATTTATCGACACAATATATGCTACATCATATAGGATTTACAAATGAAAGTTTAAGTTAGTCTGAAAAAAGTTATAAAAATAGCCTCTTATTATTGTGGCGGATTGCAAACACTGCAAGGTTCATATCCTTGTGCCTTGGCATCACTTAAACTAATTGATATTTGACTCTTTCTCAAATACTTACAACCTGCGGAATGATATTTTTTACCTGTATTAGTTACATAAACAGTAGCAGTTTGATTATTACTTTGTGATACTTGTTGTGTTTGATTTTGCTGAACCGTAGCATTGTCATTGTTAGAAGATGAAGATCTACTACTTGAAGAATTACTGCTTGATGTTGATGGTGCTTCTATACCATCACCTTTGGTTGTCCCATTATGGTTTATTGCCCAAAGGCCTTTATTATTCTCTCTAGCATATGCAGCAAACTCTTTAAAGTAATCAGCATATTTTACATCTGGTGGGTAGGTTGATTGTTCCGCATAGCCGTTTATCGCTAAAATAGCATTAAACATCTTAGTTTTAATCTGGTCTTCATTTATTTCTGTTGGTTGCTCTAGCCATACATATCTTAATAATCTTCCATACTTATCAGTATCGCTTGTGTCTTTCTCAAGATATACAGTTTTGCCAAGCAACTGTGATTTTGTATAATTAGAAGCCTCTTCTCCATACTCTTCATGTTTTGTTGTACTTTCTGGAGTGTTTACACCTATCAATCTAATTTTTGTTTCAGTGCCATTTTCCAATTTTACATAGACAGTATCTCCATCCACATGCCTGGTTACCATTGCCTTTTCTGTTTTTATAGGCGATTTAACCGCAGTCTCTTTAGTTTGCTTTTGTGATTGTGCTGTTAATGTGGTATTCTTTTGAACAGCAGAATTATTTGAACTGCTTGTATCAGAACAACCTACACCAACAAATAAGAAAATAGCTGTAATAAGTCCTAATAGGTACTTATTTACATTATTTTTAAAGTCCATAATTTCGTCCCCCCTTTGACATTATATTACAGCCAAATTATATAATATTTTAACTCTATTTTCAATTTTCTACAATAATTTAGCTTTTTAACATCCAAACATGTGTTTGTTATAGGGTTTATAATAGAAAAATTTTAAGAAGACAATTTTATGATAGAAACAAATCAAATGTTGAAGAAAAGAAAAATGAATATTTAAATGGTATAAAGAACGGCCTTAATATAAACTTTCAAATTTAGTTAAATTTATATACCTATCTAAAACTAATGTGTTAAAATACAAAAAACAAGTGAACTTTCTATTGAAAACTCACTTGTTTCAACGTATGGTAGCCACTAGGGGAATCGAACCCCTGATTCCACCTTGAGAGGGTGGCGTCTTAACCGCTTGACCAAGAGGCCATATAATTAACTTACTTGGTAATTGTACTATACTATATTAAATAAGTCAATAATATTTTTTTAAAATCGACAAAATAGTATATCTAATTCTCTATTCCTTTTCTTGCCATAACACCTTTTTCAAAATAGTGTTTAACTTCTTTCATTTCAGTTACTAAATCCGCCATATTTATTATATCATCTTTTGCATATCTGCCTGTAAGTATCATCTCAACATTCTCAGGCTTATTGTTAAGCAGTTCTTTTACAGCATCTACAGAAATCAAATTATAGTAAAGTGCAATATTTATTTCATCAAGAACTACAATATCATACATCCCGCTCTTTAAAATCTCATTAGCTCTGCGAAGACCTTTTTCAGCATTGACTACATCCTCTTCACGTGTTTCATCATTTATAAAATGATCTAAACCAAATTGCTCCATTTTAAATCCGGGTAAATATTTGTATGCATTCAATTCACTGTAATCCATACCTTTTATAAATTGTCCAAAGAATACTTTCTTACCTGCACATACTGCTCTCAGACTAAGGCCAAGTGCAGCTGTAGTTTTCCCTTTACCATTGCCTGTATAAACTTGAATATAACCTTTTTCCATTTTTAAAATCTTCCTTTCATATAGCAATTTTAAAACCCTGTTTATATAATTCTTATTCCCATTAAAGTCTTTAATGAGTATATACTGAACAAATTAGAATAGTTTTTTAAAGTTTTTAAAGCAAATTCTGTTTTTTGCTTGTCATCATATATAATTCCAAGGACGCTGCCACTGTGTGCACCAATGATTCCAAGTCCTCCTGTGTTATTTTTTATCCTAATAATTTCTTCAATCCAATCATACTTAAGCCTTTTTTGATTTCTAAGTATGCTCTCCGTTGACACAAAAGAAAGTTTCTCTGAATTTTTCTCTTGAACAGCCTGTTTTAAATATGGTATTAAATCATCTACATCACTTAAACTTGGAAGAACTCTATTATTAAATTCTACAGTATTCACTATATTCCTTCCTTCAAATGCAAGAATATTATATTTAAAGTAACTGCCTATCTTATAGACTGTATTGCCAAATTTATAATCAAATAAAGTCATTTTGTCATAAATTATGCTGTCTGTCGGTTCAATTCTTATGCATTCATTTTTTAATTCATCTTCATTAAATTGTCTGTCAAACATTTTTATCAAACAATAATAAAGTGCACAAAGATCGGCTGTACTGCTTGCCATTCCCTTACCACATGGTATATCAGAATTTATTTCTATATCCATATTCTTATAAAGACCTTCAAGATTCCACTCCTTCAATACATTGTATAGAAATATAGATGATTTTTCATACTTGTTCTTGTTTGTAGGATTGTTTGTCTCGTATATTTTAACATTAGTATAAACATTAACAGGACAGGACAGCAGCATATCATGTCCACTTACTTTGCCCTGAATCACTTCTCCAAAGCTTCCGGGATATCTGACTTTAGCCTCCATAAAATACACCCTTCACTTCTTTTTTTATAAAATTTACAGCCTCTTCTTCACTATAAAATACATTTTTGTAATTACCTTTTTTTCTCCCTATTACTATTGCATATATGTCATTATCAATACACGATTTTATCTTTTCAAAGGTGCCTCCTTGAATTCCACTGTCCTTCATTATCATAGCCCTTACATCATACTCTCTTATAAAACTGCAATTTAAATCATAGCTTATAGGTCCTTTGATTGCTATTATGTCATCTACACTTATTCCATTCTGGTAACATTCAGATATAGCCTTAGCCGAAGGCAGAACTCTATGTATCATTCTATTTTTTATGTTTAAAGATAATATTTTTTTTATATTTCTGCTTCCACTTGTATTTAATACATTCCCATCTATATCTTTTAACACACTTTTAAGTTCCTCATAACCATTTATTTTAAGTATATGTGAATTACTTCCAAATTTATTTAGACAAGAAGGTCTCTCATACCTTAAATATTTTATCTTCAGAATTTCACACGCTTTAATTGCATTTTGTGTGATTTCTATGGCATATGGGTGGGATGCATCTAAAAGTATGTTCACCTTATTTTTTCTAAAAGTATATATTAAATCTTCGAATTTTAAAGGTTCTGTATTTAAGACCTTATATTTATAATTTTCAAGAAGTTGTCCTCCATAATTTGTCGCAGTAGATACAAATATATCATTGGTAAATCCATTTAAAAGCGACAATATCTTTTTTCCCTCTGACGTACCTAAAATTAATCCTATCATAAATAATAATCTCCCCATTTGAAAAATCCATGACTATTTTTCAAGCATTGGATTCCCATCTATAGAATCTAAAATGTGATGTATATATATTTGTTGAAATGCCTTATTTTCTCCTAGCCCATGCATATAAAGACTTACTTTAAATCCATGCTTTTCAAGTATATTCTTCCATGAATCATCACGATTTCCTGCCATATCATTAATAGCATGATCGCCAGCCACCAACATGAATGGCATAAGCATAACTTCTTTTATGTTTCTTTCTTCAAGCTTCGATATTACTTGCTTAAGCATAGGGTATCCTTCTACTGTAGCTACATATACATTACCAGGTTTTGCCTCATCCAATATATATTGAAGTAATGCATAAGCTGCATTTATCGGATGTTCTGAACCATGTCCCATTAATATTACACAATTGTTTTTTTCTAATTTAGGAATCTGTTTCTTTAATGCCTCCACTGTTTTGAAATAATCTTCAGTTCTATATAGCATCGGCCTTCCAAGAACAAATTTTTCAAAATCATCTTTATAAATTCGCACTTTATCAACAATTTTATTGTACTCATCTCCAGGCATTATATGAAGCGGTTGAATATAAACCTCATCAAAACCATCATCTTTCAACTTTTTAAGTGCTTCCTGTGGTGTATCTATAACAATATTTTTTTCTGCCTTTAATTTTTTTATTATAATATATGATGTAAACGCCCTTCTTACCTCATAGTCCTTAAAACTCTCTCTTATAGCATTTTCAGTACTTTCTATACATGATTCAAATGCTGTCTTTATACTAGTTCCAAAGCTTACAACTAATATGGCTTTTTTATTCATATAAATCATCCTTTTCTATTAATATTGTATCCTCTGGGTGTTATGAATTCTCCATTTTTAACAAAACTTAAACTATTCCCGATTATAACTATTGAGAGCATATCAACACCGAAATCATCAAATGTATCAAGTGTAAATATTTTATATTTTTGTTCATTTCTCAACGCATTTTTTACAACTGCCGCAGGTGTATCTCCTTTTCTATAATTTTTTATTATATTGATACATTCCATTAAATAATTCGGTCTTCCCTTGCTTCGCGGATTATAAAGTGATATTACAAAATCACCTTTTGCGGCAAATTCAACTCTCTTCTTTATGATTTCATATGGAGTCATAAGATCGCTTAAACTTATATTACAGTTGTCATGCATAAGTGGTGCTCCCAATATAGATGCCGCCGATGATGAAGCAGTAACTCCCGGTATTATTTCTACATCCTCATCTTTTTTAAGTTCTAATATAAGTCCTGCCATTCCATATATTCCAGCATCTCCAGTACTTATTATTGATACAGTATTGTCTTTTGAAAGCTCAAGTGCCTTTTTGCATCTTTCAATTTCTCCATGCATTCCTGTTGAAAATACAATCTTATCCTTAATTAAATCACCTATAAGTTCAATATATTTAGTATATCCAACTATAACATCACTTTTTTTTATTACATCAAGGGCCTTTATTGTCATATATTCAAGCCCTCCAGGTCCTATGCTGACTACATACAGTTTTCCCATAAACTTTAAACCTCCTTTCTAATAAATTTGGCTTCAAAGTACACCCATACACACAGTCATACCCTGTAATTTTATCTTAACTGTTACAGGTTTTGCTCCTACAATTTCAACACAAGGTTCACATACAGATCTTACACCTATAGTCTTTTCTACAAAGTCACTGCCTTCATATTTATATTGGATTTTTTTTATATCATGAAGACTACAAATTCTGAATTCAGCATCAAAATAATCTGCAAGATTAATTATTGCCTGTTCATCTTTTTTTATCTCAACTGTAGAAATAATCTTAACTGATCGGGTATCTATATTGTACTGTCTTAAAAACTCTAAAACTCTATTTTTCATATCCATAAATTCAAAGTTCTTTCTGCAGCCTATTCCAAGAACAATATCCTTTCTTATCAGCTTCAAAATTGACTGTCCTTTAAATTCACTAAAATCGTCCTTTAAGTTATGTGTTACATATACTAATCCATCAGCATCATTTAAACTTTCCTCATATCCTTTTGGCAAAGCTATCAGATTCCTAAGATCCATAAAAGCAACCCTTTTTTTATCAACTAAAAGTGATGAAATATCTTTAACATTTTTAAGATTATCAATTACGAGTTTATTTTTTTTAGCAATAGTATCCGGCGCCTCTACTCCCATATTATCTGTTGCAGTTGTTATAACAGGCACTGCTGAAAGTAGCTTAGAGACTTCAAGTGTCAATTCATTTGCACCGCCTAAATGCCCGCTTAAAAGACTTATAACAAACTTGGCAGCACTATCTACGACCAAAATTGCAGGATCTTTATCTTTACTTATAATATAAGGTGCACATGCCCTTACCGCTATACCTGTAGAACTTACAAATATTACTGCATCGTATAGACTAATGATATCCTTGATTATATTGTTAATCCCCTTATTTTTTACATCAGATTTTTTAAACAGAACTGCATCAAATTTACTTTTAATTTTTTGAGAAATAGTATCTCCGCTATTTGTAACGCTAATTACCGCTATCTTCATTTTTACTTCCTCTAAACATGTGGGAAAAGTTTTCATCGTAAAGGAGACTATTATCGTATCTGCAGTCTATAAAATCACCAACTAATATTTGCGCCGTTCTTGTTATATTTGCATCCTTGACTTTTTTAGATATATCATCAAGAGTTCCCACAACACACTTCTGATCTCCCCATGTTGCCCTTTGAATAACTGCAACAGGTACATTTCTTCCGTAACCTTTCCTTAGTTTTGATACTACCTTATCTATCATTCCAACTGAAAGGAATAATGCCATAGAGGCTCCTATTGATGCAAGTCTTTCAAGATCCTCATTTTGTGGAACAGGTGTCCTGCCTTCCGCACGTGTGAGTATAACCGTCTGGCTTACATTTGGAAGAGTAAATTCCCTGTTTATTGCCGCAGCTGCTGCTGTAAATGAACTAACACCCGGAACTACCTCATATGGTATATTTAATTTTTGGAGTTCATCCATCTGCTCTTTTATTGCCCCATATATCGAAGGATCTCCAGTCTGAAGCCTGACTATCTTTTTACCCTGAAAAAAATAGTTTTTTATTGTACCTATAACTTCCTTTAATGTCATTGATGCAGAATTAAATATTTGAACCTTATCCTTGCAGTATTTAAAATGATCACTGCTCACAAGTGAACCAGCATATATTATAATATCTGCATCCGATATTAAATTTCTGCCTTTTACAGTAATCAAATCAGGATCTCCCGGACCCGCTCCTATAAAGTAAACCAAATTTTTCATATTATGCCTCCTATCTTTTTGCCAAAATCAAAGACATATAATCTTTATTTTTCAGTATTTCTTCTCTAACTCTTAAAATTTGCTGTCCATACCTATAAGCCCTTTTTACGCACACATATTTAAAACCCTTCTTATCTAAAATATCCAGTACTTTTTCTTCTGACTTATATAATTTCATAATAACTACAAATTTTTCATCACGTATAGTATCAACCTTCGATGCTGGTATCACTAAAAGTCCTTCATCACCTATGACTATAGTTTCCCCTGCAGCACTTGCTGCTGCACAGAAAGAAGTTATTCCAGGTATTGTTTCTGTTTTATATCCTTTTTCCTTTATATACCTTAATAGATATATATATGTACTGTAAATAAATGGATCTCCTATCGTAAGAAATGCCACATCCTTTCCTTCCATTAGCTTCTCTTCTATTGATTTAAATGCAAGATATACCTTATCCTCCTGGTCCTTACTCCCCATAGGAAAATGTTTTATAATAACCTCTTTTCCCTCACCTATAAAATCCTTAACCGTATTTAAAGCTATACTTTTGCCATTTTCATGTGCAGATGGTGCAACAATTACATCAGCCTTTTTTATAGTATTAACTGCCTTTAAAGTGAGCAGTTCTGCATCCCCGGGTCCAACGCCTATACCATACAAGATCCCAGATTTTACAGATTCATTACTCATGTTTATTCCCCCCGGTTTTTCTACCTGACAAAATAAATACACTATTATTTGCCGTCATCATATAAGTATCCTGCCTTACTCTGCTTATTCCGACTTGTATACATTCTACATCATAGCAAAGTTTCCTAAGAATACTCATAGCTTTATATAGATTGTCAAGTGTAATAAAATTCAAAACTATTTTTCCATTGCATTTAAGCTTTAAAGAATATTCTCTTATTATATCTTCTATATTTCCACCACTTCCACCTATGAATACAGCATCAAATTCACCTTTTACACTATCCTTTACTTTAATTGCCTCTCCTTCTATTATGTTAAGATTTTTTACATTGAATTTTTTCATGTTCATTTCTATAAGTTCTACTGCATCCTTCTCTTTTTCAATTGCCACAACTTCTCCAGAAACACATTCTCTGGCGGCTTGAATGCTAATTGACCCAGTTCCTGCCCCCACATCGAGAACTCTGGAAGCTTCCTCAAGTTCCATTTTAGATATACTGAGCATTCTAACTTCTTCCTTTGTCATAGGGATACCATTTTCCCTTATAAATTCAGAATCTTTTATGTAAAACATATCTTTTCCTCTCATACTTAAAATTTAATCTAAATCAAGGTTTTCAATAACTACAACACATAAATCACTGCAGCTTATACCGTTTAGACCTTTTATATAAACCTCTGTTATCTTTTCATCTTCATAAGACAAATTCTCACCTATACACATCTTTGCATTTATGTTACCTCGATTTAATTTATCAATTATATATCCAGGTGAGTGCCTGGCATCAGTAAGCCATATTGATATTTTATTTTTTTCGACTGCCTCCAAAAATTCATCTTCTCTTCCATGAAGACTTCCAAGAAAACTTCCCTGCCAACTCATGCAAAGTTTTGCCATCATATATTGAAACGAACTAATCCCCGGAATAACATGAATTTCTCCATCATAATTATTTTTAATATAATTTGTAATTCCGTAAAAAAGTGGGTCTCCAGATGCTGCTATAGATACAGTTTTATCTTTATACTCATTTATATAATCAATTATTTCGGACAACCTTCTTACAATGATTTTTTTGCCACATAAAAAATGCAAACTATCAATTGCCCTGTGGAATCCAAGTATAACATCTGATTTTTTCATTATATCTACGGCTTTCGGGAGCACATACTCCTCACTTCCCGGCCCTATACCAATTATATATATTCCCACATTAATCCCACCTACTCAAAATAATCTAATCTTTAGCACGAATACTGCTATAAAGCACACCTTTTCCCATTGAATACATTATCACATCTGCTTTTATGGTATTATAAGTATATTGTTCTATCCTATTTTTTATTTTTTCTCCAATATTTTCGTAAAGTTTATCGTATCCTCCTCCAAGAAGTTCAACAGCTCCCTCTGTAGTTTTTTCATTATATACTTTTCTCACTATATTAGTATCTGCACCCATAAGTGCAAGTTCAAGGGCAATTGTCTCCAATCTGACATCACATACCCTGCTGTGAGTATTAAAACATCCAGATGCCAGTTTACACAACTTGCCTATATGTCCTACTACCAGTATCTTAGATATTTTCTTTTCGGAGCATACATTCAAAGCAAATCCTATATAATTTGAGCATATTACCATTTTATCCTTATCTAATCTAAGCTTACATGCCATATTTTCTCCCATACTTCCAAATAAAAGTATAAGATCCTTTTTTCCATTCGCAAACTTTTGGTTTATTTCAAGTTCTATCGACTGTTTCAATGCCTCTTCCGACATAGGAACAACTATTCCTGTAGTTCCCAGAATAGAAATACCGCCAAGTATGTTTAAACGTGGATTAAATGTTTTCCTTGCTATTTCACGGCCTTTAGGAACAAAAATAGTTATCTCCACTCCCGCCCATTTTGGAAGTACTTCTTTAACTTCCTTCTCTATCATTTTTCTTGGAACTGGATTTATAGCATATTCTCCTTTTTTTACATATAGCCCGTCACCGTTCACTATTCCAATTCCTCTTCCACCTTTTAAAACATATCCATTTCTTATCCTTCTGGCCCGGGCCCATATATCTATACCATCTGTAACATCCGGATCATCTCCTGCATCCTTTATCACAGAACATTCAACAAAGCCATCATCTTTTACTATTTGGTCTATATTAATTAAAAGCTCAATTCCACTTGGAGTATCTATATTTATCTCTCTAATTTCTGGTTCAAAGTACAACATCTTAGTCGCAGCTTTTGCGGCAGCTGCTGCACAAGATCCTGTGGTATAACCACATCTCAATTTTTTGCCATCGCAATTTACATACATATCAAACATAACTACACACCTAGATTCCTATCTCAATATAATATACATAAGAGCATTTACAATAGCTGCAGCAACACCGCTGCCTCCCTTTCTTCCCCTCACTGTTATCATCGGAGTATTTAGCTTTTCTATCTCAATTTTTGATTCTGCTGCTCCCACAAATCCAATTGGAGCCCCAATTATAAATTCCGGTGAAGCCTGCCCTTTAAGTGTAAGCTCCTTTAATTTGAAAAGTGCAGTAGGTGCATTTCCAAACACAAAAAACTTAACCCCCTCACTGCACGCTTTTTCAACTGCCGCCATAGAACGTGTTATCCCCTTTTCTTTGGCTTCTTTAAAAACATCTTCCCGCGATACAAAACATTCTACACTACAGTTTAGTCTTTTAATCGCATTTTTATTTATACCGGATGCTGCCATATTAGTATCAGTATATATTGTAACTCCACTTTTTAAAAGTTCAATTGCCTTCTCAATTGATCTTTCTCTTATATAAATTAAATCTTTATATTCAAAATCAGCTGTTGTATGTATGACTCTTTTCACTATTTTAAGTTCTGTATCTGAAAAATTGTGTGCTCCCATTTCTTTTCCTATTATATCAAAACTTTTCTTTTCAATTTCCATCGGGCTCTTAATATAATCTTTCATAAAACTATTCTCCAATCTATCTTATATCTATATAAAAATCCTTATTTATAGTTGCCTCCTCAAATGTAGCCATATTATTGATTGTATAAATTGCAGATTCTATTATATTAAAGGCAAGTGGACAACCAGTTCCCTCACCAAGTCTCATTCTTAAATTAAGCATTGGACTTAATTTAAGTTCTTTCATCATATAAATAGAACCCGGTTCTAAAGAACAATGTGATGGAAACATAAAGTCTCTCACGTACTCGCACAATCTGTATGCACAAATTGCCGCTGCTGAAGATATAAATCCATCTATTACAATTGGTACTCTATTTTTAGCAGCCGATAAAAAACATCCACAGAGTCCTGCTATATCAAACCCACCAACCTTTGAAATAACATCAATCGGATCATTTCTATCAGGATTGTTTATATATATGGCTCTCTTAATTACATTTTTTTTATTTACAAGCTGTTCTTCTGTAAGACCAGCTCCCTTTCCAACGACAGTTTCTACTGATATTTTAGAAAGAACACTTAATACTGCCGAACTGGTACTTGTGTTACATATGCCCATTTCTCCTGTTCCAAAGAGATCATATCCCTTTTTAACCAGTTCATCTGTAACTTCAATTCCAGCTTCTATAGCTCTAACAGCTTCTTCACGTGTCATTGCTGGCCCCTTTGCCATATTTTTAGTTCCATAAGCTATTTTTTTGTCTATAATTTTAGAATTATCAAAATCGCCCTTCACCCCAATATCAACTACAGTAATATCTGCATTATTGACCTTAGACAGAGTACATATTCCCGTTATTCCTCTTGTAAAATTATTTGTAACTGTCATAGTTGACTTTTGTTCACAATTGCTTACTCCCTCTTCCCACACTCCATTATCTGCACACATTATAATTGTATCTTTTTTGTGTATTTCATTATAGACCTTACCTGTAATCCCGGCTATTTTGGCGGCTATTTCTTCAAGTTCACCCAGACTGCCTATAGGTTTTGTTAAATTATCTATCCTAACCCATGCTTTTTTTACTGCTTCCGCGTCCTGTGGTTTAATTGACTTAATTGTTTCTTCTAATAAACCCATAATCTTTATTTCCCCTCTACACATCAGTAAGATGATCTAACATATCTAAATTTCCAAAAAAGTGGACATGTGCATAACTAGCTAATGTATTACGTTTTAAATATCCACATTTCCACACCTTAAGTGAATTATCGTACTTCCGTTTTGTAACATCATAAATTGTATTTTCCTTTAAATTTACATAAGATTTGTGAAATTCATGGCAATTTATAGTCATACTGCATGGCAGTATATTATTACTTTCACGAACCTTTATGGACGCATATCCAAAATTCTGCAGTTTCTTTGTCATGTGAGTCTCCCCATTAAAGAAGCCAACCATTTCAAAGGTTTTATCTCCATCTATATTTTGTATACCCTGTGTCAAATACATGAGGCCTCCACATTCTGCATAACATCTTAAACCATTCTCAAGTTTACCTTTTACACTTAAAAGCATATCTTTATTGTAACTTAACTCACTCGCAAATACCTCTGGATACCCTCCGCCAATATACATAAAATTAGTATTTTCCGGAAGTTTTTTATCCTTAAGAGGACTGAAAAACTCAACCTCTCCTATTTCTTTTAGCAATTCAATATTTTCAGTATAATAAAAGCTGAATGCCCTGTCATACGGTACAGCTATCCTCAATCTTTTATTTTTCATGTGGTAATTATCATTGTTTTTAAAATCACCTGATTTTTTAAAACACCTGACTAATTTATCCACATCAACATATTTAAGCACAAGTTCACTGCATACATCTATTTTTTCATTTAAATCCTCTATTTCACTGCTTTGCACAAGTCCCAGATGCCTGCTTTTTAAAACAAGCTTATCATTTTTAGGTATAAATCCCAGCACATCTACACTACAGTTCTTATTAACAACCGCATTTACAAGCTCATAATAGCTTTGGGTTATATTATTAAATATTATTCCTGCTATATTTATATCTTCGAAATTTACAATTCCATTTATCTCTGCACATAATGTTGTGCTTTGAGCTTTAGGTGATATAACAAGTATTACCGGAAGACCCAGAGTTTTTGCAACATGGGCTGTAGAATATTTTGAATCTATTAAAAGCCCATCATATAACCCCATAACTCCCTCTACAATTCCAAGGTCACCATTTCCCCTGCTAAATGAAGCTTTTACACCATCTTCTCCCATAAAATATAAATCAAGATTTCTGGATGGTCTGTTTGTTATAAATGTGTGGAAGGCAGGATCTATATAATCCGGTCCCACCTTATATCCTTGTACACTAAATCCTTTTTTCATAAGAGCCCGCATAATTCCCAAAGTTACTGTAGTCTTTCCTCCCCCACTTCTATCGGAGGATATAATTATACTTTTCATAGTTTTCCACCTCAATAACTATTCTTCTCTAAGCCATTTACAGGCATCAAGTGCAAAATATGTTATTATCATATTAGCACCAGCCCTTTTAATTGAAGTGAGCATCTCCATTGCAACTGCTTTTTCATCTATATATCCCATTTCTGCCGCAGCTTTAACCATTGCATATTCACCACTTACGTTGTAAGCTGCAATCGGAAGATCATATCTATCTCTTGCTAATCTCACCACATCAAGATATGACATAGCCGGTTTAACCATTATTATATCTGCTCCTTCATTTATATCATCCTCTATTTCAAGCATAGCCTCTCTTACATTAGCCGGATCCATCTGATAGCTCTTTCTATTACCAAACTTAGGTGCCGAATTCGCAGCCTCTCTAAATGGACCGTAAAATGCAGAACAATATTTTGCACTATACGACATTATAGGTACATTCTTAAATCCATTTTCATCTAAAATATTTCTTATTAAAAGCACCCTTCCATCCATCATATCTGAAGGTGCAACCATATCCGCACCCGATTTTGCATGTGATAATGCAATTTTTGCTATATATTCTAATGTATCGTCATTATCGACTTCATGTCCATGAATTATTCCGCAGTGGCCATGGCTTGTATACTCACACATGCACACATCTGTTATAACATAAAGCTCTGGTGCTAAAGCTTTAATTTTTTTAACTGCCCTCTGCACTATACCATTTTCCTCAAATGCCGGGGTTGCTACTTCATCTTTATGATCGGGAATACCAAATAAAATAACACCCTTTACTCCTAATTGTTTAACTTTTTCTATTATATCGTCGAGCATATCTATTGAATAATGATAATTGCCTTTAAGTGATGATATTTCACTTTTTATATTGTGTCCTTCAACCACAAATATAGGATATATAAAATCATTTGGGTTTAAAACTGTCTCTCTTACCATATCTCTTATAGTAGAATTAGCTCTTAATCTTCTGTGTCTCTTAAACATAATCGAATTTACCTCTCTTCACAGTAGTTATTTTAATCTAAAATTATTTTAATTCTTTAAGTTTATCTAAGATGCCATCCACATTATACTTTTCACAGGTAACATAATCAATATCAAAACTTTTCAAGGTTCTGCCAGTTATAGGGCCTATAGATATTACCTTTTTCTTCTTTATACTTTCAAGTCCAATTAACTTAACTGAATTTTTTACAGTACTTGGACTTGTGAAGACTATTATATCTACATCATCAATACAAATATTATCCGGCATCTGTCCTAATGAAACTTCGTATGTAAAACACTCATCTACGATGCATCCTATGTCTTTTAGTGCCTCAGCTAAATAAGGTCTTGAATTTGATGATCTTGGTAAAAATATTTTATCACTTTGACTTACTACACTCTTCATCTTTTCAAATAAACTTTCCGCAACAAATTTTTCCGAAGTAATTTTAGGTACTATACCTCTCTTCATTATTTCATTTCCAGTTGCAGGACCTATCGCTGCAAATTCTGCCTTTATTTTTCTTATATCATATTTTATACTGATTAAAAAATTGAAAAATGCCTTAACTCCATTGACACTAGTTAATACTATGTAATCATAATCCGAAAGTTTTTCTATATATTTTTTTAGATTATAGTTTGTGCTATTTATTACTATAGAATTTATTTCAGTAACCTCTGCTCCCAAATCACTTAACTGTTCTCTTAATTTCTTTGCCTGAGGTTTAGCTCGGGTTATACATATGTTTTTACCAAACAGTGGTTTATTTTCATACCAATCAAGCTTATCATTAAACTTAACAACTTCCCCAATAACAATTATACACGGTGAATTTATTCCATTTTCCATTGCGAGTTTTTCAATGTTTCCTAAATTGCCAACTACCTTTTTTTGTTTCGATGTTGTTCCTCTCATGATAACAGCGCAATTAGTCTTTATATTCATATCATTTTCAATCAATTTTGTACATATAGTATGTAGATTGTTGAATCCCATTAAAAATATAAGTGTTCCACCAATCTTAGATACTGACTCCCAATTTATATCAAGTTTGCCGGCAGTCTTTCCTGTAAATACATGGAAACCTCTGGCTATTTTCCTATAAGTTACTGGTATACCCGCATAATTTAAAACTGATATAGAAGAAGATATTCCTGGAATAACTTCGAATTCTAACCCTTCTTCTGTAAGTCTTAATGCTTCTTCTCCTCCTCTCCCGAAAATATAGGGATCTCCTCCTTTTATCCTTCCAACTGTATGGCCGCTCTTTGCTAGTTTTACAAGCATATCATTTATTTCATCCTGTGTTTTATAATGACATCCAGGCTCTTTTCCACAATAATATATCTCACAATTCCTATTTACATATCTTAGAATTCCACACCCTGCTAACCTGTCATACATAACAGCTGTACACTCTTTTAATTTTCTTATAGCTTTAACTGTTATAAGTTCAGCATCACCTGGTCCTGAACCAATAAGATATACCTTTCCCATCTCATATTTCCTCCTACGCTTCTATTATCTTTTCTGCAAGTTTTCTTCCCAAATATATATAATCTTCTTTGTTACCGCTTATATCCTTTTTAATTAGCCTATTATTTATATAAAATATACCAGTTATATGCATAATATTTCCTTGGATTAGCGCATTTGCACCTATAGTTGATTTACAATCACCATTAAGTCTTCTCATAAAACTTCTTTCAGCTTCAACACAAATTTCTGATTCATAATCACTTAGAGATTTTAGTATTTTTTCATTTTTATTACCTTTTTTTATCTCTATCCCAAGTGCTCCCTGTCCAACAGCTGGTATCATCTCATCTAATTTAAAATAATCCGTTATCATATAATCCATATTCATCCTCTTAAGTCCTGACACCGCTAAAATAATGCCATCCAGATTCTGATCCTTCATTTTTCTGATTCTCGTTTGAACATTTCCCCTTAAAGGAACTATTCTAATATCAGGTCTCAAACACTTTAATTGAGCCGATCGCCTGTTACTACTTGTACCAACTACAGCTCCCTTTTTTAAGTTATTAAAACTAATATCAGTTGAAGAAATAAAGGCATCTCTTGGATCTTCCCTTTTAAGAACTGCTATTATTTCAAACGATGGTGGTACATCAAATGGAATATCCTTCATACTGTGCACTGCTGCATCAGTCTCATCTTTGATAAGAGCATCCTCGATTTCTTTTATAAAAAGCCCCTTGCCTCCAATTTCACTTAATGAAACATCACGCAGTTTATCTCCCATAGTATTCATAAGGACCTTTTCAGATAAAATATTATATTTTTCCTTTAACATTTTCATTACTATCTCTGTTTGTATCTGGGCCAACTTACTTTTTCTAGATGCAATTTTCAATCTCATATAAATCATCACCTTTAACTAAATAAATCACTATAAAATAATCTTAAAATAATATGATGCTTTTTCTTTTTATAAAAGAAGTAAAAATCATCAGAACATACAAATTCCATAATTTTTCCTTTCATACTACAATCCTTAAGCTCTGCCCTAAGAGATGAAGTATATTTTAAGAAATCATCATAACAACTGAAATTTTCTTTTACTTTGTCTGCCATATATACAGATGCTCTGGGATTTGGAGATACCATATGTATTCCTATTTCCATTTGTTCTGTATTTCTCTGACATGGAACTACAGCATTTCCATTTTTAGCATCTGCGCAATCTATATACATCTTAAAATCCGTATTGCAGTCTCTTTTTATTTTCTCATTGACTTCTTTAGAACTTGTAGCAATTATAACTAAGTGTTTATCTCTTATATACTTTTTTTTATATTTATCTCTTATAAATATCAATTGTTCTGGATTTTTATGTTTCAATTCAATAAGTTCTATACAAAAATCAACAGATAATAAATAAACCTTACATTTCTTTTCAATAATGGTCCTGGTTTTTATTAATGCAGCTCTGCCCCCGCCAACTATTATTATATTAACTCTTTTCGGTAACAGAGAAATCATAAAATATTTCTCCATAATTTTTAGCACACCCCTTTAACCGTTCCTCCCTTAAGAACATTTATAAGCCTTGAATTACTCTCTCTATCCTTTATTGCAAAACGTACAAAACTATTATCAAGCCCCCTGAAATTATCACATTTCCTTACAGCAATATAATTTTTCATGCAAATATCGTATAATTTGTTACAATCTATGTACTTTAGCTTACACAGTATAAAATTACTATAGGTTTCATAAGCTTTTTCTATGATATCTAAATTATTTAAAGAAGTAATCATAAAATTTCTCTCTTCAGATATCCATTTAAGTGATTTTGTTATATAATCCTTATCACTTAGGGAGTACTTTACTGCAATCTCTGCAAAGCAATTCACATTCCAGGGGTTTTGGCTTTTTTTTATACTATTTATAAAATCAATATCGCCGCTTATTCCGTATCCAAATCGTATACCTGGCATAGCAAAAAATTTTGTAATAGCTCTTATTACAAATATACATTTATACTTTTTAACAAGTCTTGTAAAATCAAATCCGTTTTCTGCGGTAAATTCGATAAATGCCTCATCTATAATTATTTTTTTATTATTTGATTCACAGAAATCTAAAATAGGCACAAATTTACTGACATCTATAATACCACCACTAGGATTATTGGGATTGCCTATAATAAGTGCATCTAAAAACTCCATTTTTGAATATATATCTTCATAATTATAACTCATATCATCTTTTAACTCAGAAAAGCTTATTTTGCAATTCCACTTAACAGCATTTTTCTCATATTCAATAAATGAAGGTACTGGTATACAAATACTTTTAATTCTACCTATTACCTGATCTATAATTTCCGAAGCACCATTACCAAGAACAATATTTTCATTGCAAATGCCATTTTTAACGTAGTTCACAATATATTTTTTTAAAAACCTGTATTTGATATCTGGATATACCTGTACTGACTTTAATGCCTCATTTATATTATTCTTAAACTTAAGAGGCACTCCGAGTGGATTTATGTTCGAACTAAAATCAAGTATTTTTTTCCCTTTTAATATGCCTTCAGTATATATGTCCCCACCATGTTCCAAATCTACCACTCCTTTAAAACGAAAAATATTGATGTATAAAGTATTATTACTAATACTTCAGATAAATACATCAATTTTATACATGAACTTATATGTTCAGGATTAAGTTCTTTTACCTTATTACCGATTGTTGGCTTTTTAACTATTTCTCCAAAATATATGTTAGTTCCGCCTATTTGTATTCCCATTGCACCAGCCGCCGCAGCCTCCGGATAGGCACAATTCGGGCTCTTATGATTTCTTCTGTCTCTCACCATAATCTTTAAACTGTAGACCGGATTTCCCTTTACAAATATAGAAGCTATACAAATCAAAATTCCAGTTATTCTAGACGGGAAAAAATTAGCTATATCATCAACCTTGGCAGGAAAAAATCCTATATATTTATATTTTTCATTCATATATCCAAGCATGGAATCCATTGTATTTATCCCTTTATACATCATAGCACAGGGTGTGCCAAATAATATTCCATATAAAAGAGGAGCTATTACGCCATCTGACGTATTCTCTGCCACAGTTTCAATATCCGCCCTTATTACTTCTTGATAACTTAAATTTTGAGTATCTCTCCCAACTATATACGAAAGTTTCTTTCGTGCATCATCTATATCACCATTTTTCAATGCAAAATAAACTTTTCGTGCTTCATCTTTTAAACATTTAGCTGCTATTGTTGTCCACATTAAACTTATATTAATTATATGATACAAAACTGGAATGCGCATTGATACTTTCAGTATCACAAAAGGAATTATGAAACTGCAAAAAGCCACTATGACTACAATTATCCCGCCAAACAATTTTAAAGCCAGATTACTTTTACATTTCTTTCTTCCTACTTTTTCTAATATAGATATTAATCTTCCTATATATATAACCGGGTGTGGAAACCATAACGGATCTCCAATCATCCAATCTATAATCACTGCTGCCAGTATATCTAAAAAGTTATTCAACAAAAATGACAAATACAATCTGTACCACCTCGCGCAAAATACACTTATTTAATTTTAACAATATCATATATTTTATTCATATCTATACTATTTCTAATTATATCTGCCAATTTATTTAAATTAGATTCTCTTAAATCTTCATACACATTGGATCTCTTTAATTTAATATTTTTTAAAGATCTTATGTTATTTAAAATATATTCTCTAAATTCAGCGGCATCAAATATTCCATGTATATACGTCCCCATAATACTGCCATTTTTATTCATTGCTCCTTCTTCTAAATCAACTTTTTTATCATTTTTACTTAATATCTTAAACATGGGTTCTACATCTTCACCATATGCACATGTGCCCATATGAATTTCATATCCATGAATATCAATTTTTCTTAACCCATCTAATGTATTTAATTCATGTATACTTTGTGCATTTACTCTTGTTGTAACCTTCTCCTTCTCAAATATGGTATCAATATCTAAAAGACCTATACCTTTAATCATTTCAATATTTGTTTCAGTCTTGTACTCATCTTTTAAAGATCTTCCAAGCATTTGGTACCCCCCGCATATTCCAAGAATAATACCGTGCCCTGCATATCTTTTTATGTACTCTTCAATACCATTTTTTCTGATTTCAAGTAAATCTTCTATGGTATTCTTACTGCCAGGTATTATAAGCAAATCCGGATCTCCAAATTCTTCAGGAGTTTCTACAAATCTAACAGATACATCATCTTCACTTTTAAGTGCATCAAAATCTGTAAAATTAGATATGTGTGGAAGTTTTATAACAGCAATATCAATAGGTGCTGTTATCTTTTTATTAAATTCTACCGCACCATCTTCCTCCTCTAAGTCTAAATAAAAATATGGAACAACTCCAAGACAGGGAATTTTAATTATATCTTCAAGCATGTCAAGCCCCGGCTTTAAAATTTCTACATCTCCCCTGAATTTATTTATTATAGTGCCTTTTACTCTGCGTTTTTCATCATCACTAAGTAAGAGCATAGTACCTGCAAGAGATGCAAATACACCTCCCTTATCTATGTCACCTGCCAAAACTACGGGAGCATCACAAATTTCGGCCATTCCCATGTTAACTATATCTCTGTCTCTTAAGTTTATTTCTGCCGGACTTCCTGCTCCCTCCATAACTACTATATCAAATCTGCTCTCTATATCTGAAAAATGCTCTTTGAGCATATCTTTAAATTCAAGCTTCATGTTATGATACTGCATAGCAGTACTGTTTCCATAAACCTTACCATTAACTATTATCTGGCACCTTTTATCAGATGTTGGTTTCAAAAGTATTGGATTCATATAAACTTCCGGTTCAAGTCCAGCTGCGTACGCTTGAAGCACTTGTGCCCTTCCCATTTCTTTTCCATCCAATGTTATATATGAATTGAGTGCCATATTTTGAGACTTAAAAGGACAAACAGAATATCCATCTTGTTTAAATATTCTGCAGAGTGCCGCAACAAGTATACTTTTTCCAACAGATGATCCAGTACCTTGAATCATAATTTTACTCATGAAAGTTCCCCCATTTACAGTGTAATTATTCTATTTAAAAAGCTTTTAACATACAGTATCTCCAAACACATACCATGGTCCAATTCCTATGGCAGTACCTATTTTCTGTTCTTGTCTCAAAAAATTTACTACATCATTTCTCTTAACACGAATCACTTCAATCTCTTCTTCTTCCTCTAAACATTGTACCGGATTCTTATTTTCTTCCATTTTTTCATCAATCTCAACAGACACTAAATTTACAGTATCAGTTAAAAGCGCCGGATTTGAATAAAGAGTTGGGCTTATTTTTTTCACTTTTCCATGATAACCGGTTTCCTCTGATAATTCTCTAATAGCCTCTTTTTCCAGATCATCATTCTCCACAAGACCTGCCGGAAAACCTATTACAAAATTATTTATTGCAGGCCTATACTGCTTTATAAATATATATGTATTTGAAGGTATAAGCTTCGGTATTATAACTACTGTTTTAGTTGTATTTGTTCTCTCTATGCTCTCCCATTTTACCTCTTTTCCATTTTTATTCGTATATGCAGTCTGTTTTAAGGACAACCATTTTCCATTATATAATATAGTATTATCTACATGCTTCATAAAATCTCTCCTTCATTCTAAATTATACCTTTAATTCTTTTACTACATCACCTATTATTTTAAATCCACGCTCTATTTCATTAATACTTACTCGTGAAAATCCTAATCTGAAAGTATCATTTCTAGAATGGTCTGTGTAAAATATATCTCCAGGGGTAAAGATAACTCCTCTTTCACAGCATATTTTTAGAACGTTTCTTGCATTCACACCTTCAAGCTTAATAAAAATATGAAGTCCTCCCTCACCATATACCTTTGCATCCGGTATATATTTATCCGCACATTTTAGTACAAATTCATATTTTTCTTTGTAAACCTTTCTTGCTTTTCTTATGTATTTCTCAAAATTACCACTCTCAAGATATTCATACAGCACCGCTTGATCTAAAAATGATGTATGAATATTTCTGCTCCTCTTAACACTTTCAAGATAACCTATAAACTCTTGATCAGCCATTATCCATCCTATTCTTATCCCGGGAAATAATATTTTTGAAAGACTCCCAACATACAATACACTATTGCCATTATCACTAAGTGCCATTATTGGAGCTATGTGAGATCCCATATATCTTAATTCCTCATTAAAGCCATCTTCTATTATTGGTACATTATACTCCTTAAGTAAATTATAGACCTTGATTCGTTTATCTGCCGACATTACAATTCCCGTAGGATTATGATATGAAGGTATCAGGTATGCAATTTTAAACTTATTTTGAGATAGTGTATTCTTAAGTTCATCTAAATTAACTCCATCATTATCAAGTTTTACACCATGTATATTAAGATTATGAAGTTTCATTATCTTTATTGCCGTATCATGTGTTGGATTTTCACATATAATGTTATCACCATCATTTAAGATACTTGACAGGATTATATCGAAACCTTCAGTAAATCCATTAGTAATGAGTATATCCTTATTTTTTATATTAACTCCTTTATTCTCCATGTATTTTAACAGATACTTTATAAGCGGACTATATCCTTTAGCATACCCATAATTAAGTATTTTCTCCCCCTCTATTGACATACGATTTAAAAAAGCTTTTTTAAATTCCCCAACTTCAAATAAGTTTTCGTCTGGCGCTATACTTTTAAAAGAAATCATTCCCTTCTTCCACTTTGCCTCATGTTTCACTGTATCAAACTTTTCAGCATTTTTAGCATACGAATTAATCATTTTTGTCCAATCAACCTTCCACATACTCTGATGCTTTATCTGAACATCTGAAACAAAAGCTCCTTTACCTATCTTCATATATATAAACCCTTCATCTCTTAGTGTTTCATAAGCACATACTATAGTATTTCTGCTTACACTTAAAAGAGAAGAAAGTTCTCTAGTAGAGGGAAGCTTTTCATCTTTTCTTATCATTCCCTTTAAAATCATACTTTTTATATAATCTTTTATCTGTATGTATACAGGCGTTTTTCTATTCAGCTTAATATCGTTAAACACATACTTCACCTCTAAATATTATATAATAGCTAAAGTATATCACATTATAATAAAAAACACCTGTTTTCAAACAAGTGTTTTTATCTTAAAACTAAATATTAGATTATTTTACTATCTCTTTAATTATTCTTTCCATATTTTTATAAGCTATTTTTTCTAAATCACAGTCTTTATATCCTCTTTTAGATAAGATATCCAGAAGGTTAGGTATTCTAGATGCATCCTCCAATCCCGGAGTTAATACTGTGCCACTTTCTTCAAATGAGGATGTTGTACTTGATTCAAGGAAGTCACAGAAGTCAAATCCAAATCCTATGTGGTCTATTCCTATAAGATTTGCTATATAATCAATATGATCTGCTAATTTTTCGGCAGATGGTTTATCTTTATCAATAAAATCAGGCCAAGCATTCATTCCTATTACTCCACCACGTTCACCAATTGCCTTAATTTGATCATCCTTTAAATTTCTAGCCGCATTACATACTGAATAAGCATTGGAATGAGATGCTATAAATGGTTTAGTAGTATTCTCATATATATCCCAGAAAGTCTTCTCATTTGCATGTGATACATCAACTATCATTCCAAGGCTTTCCATTCTATTTACAACCTCTACACCTAATTTCGTAAGCCCTCTGTTCTTGTTAGGACTGAGTACTCCCGTTGCAAACTCATTTTCCTCATTCCAGGTTAACATTGCATGCCTTACACCAAACTTATACATTGCATTTATAAAGTTTGCATTATCTTTAAAACCGCTTATGCCTTCCATTCCTATCAATATTGCAAGTTTATTCTGATCCTTCAATTTTGAAAAATCATCATAGCTGTATACAATTCCACCATATTCTTTTAAATCTTCTATTTCCTCAGCTACATAACCCATTATTTGAAGCATCCTAGATGTTGGATCTTGATCAGTATATGGTGGATCTATCCATATACCAAGTATAGAAGCCTGAACTCCTCCCTTTTTTAATCTATCCAAATGGTATTTTTTTATTATATCTTTATCTCCTGCTGATCTTTTAATAGTAACATCTGTAAATATATCAGAATGTCCGTCAAAAACTTTTAACACCATAATTCACCCCTCTTCAATATATTGATGATAAGATAAATATACACCTATATAAATATATTGTAAAATTTTGATTTCGATAAATTTTTTCATTATATTGAAATATATCATTAATATTATCATTATTACTATTATTCTCATGATTTTTACAATAAAAACAGCATACCTTCATTTTTCTGAAAGTATACTGCCCAATATCTAAAATATTACATTAATAAAATCTACTTAGAAATCTTTGCTCCACCTGCTTTGCCTGAACTTGCCTTTACTAAAACCTGCGAATCAAATGTATATATATTTTTGTTACGTTCTTTATGCGCTTCTATTCCATACTGTATCAATTTATCTATGAGTTCTGTAAATTTGATTCCAACAGGTTCCCACAGATAAAAAGCCACTGAACCCGGCATTGTATTTATCTCATTTACAAAAACTTTACCTGTGGACTTATCTATCATGAAATCTATTCTGGAAACTCCGGAGCAATCCAAAACCTTGAATACTTTTTTGGATAGTTCTTGAATTTCTTTTGTTTGTTCATCAGGAATAGGTGCCGGTATTCTTCTGACAGTACTCTGCATACCTTTTGAACTTCCCTGTCTCAGATATTTATCATCATAACTTAAAAAATCTTCCCATGATACAGGCTGCTCGCAAACTGAAGATATAACTTGCTCATTACCTATAGTCGAACAGTTTATTTCTATTAAATTGTCAACACCTTCTTCAACTATTATCTTTCTATCATAATTAATAGCAATATCTATTGCATCTATCAGACCTTCTCTATTCTTTGCTTTACTTATTCCAATACTTGAGCCAAGATTTGCAGGTTTTACAAACATAGGATACTTTAATTTTTCCTCTATCTTATCAACTACAGCTTCACTATTTTCCTCATATTGACTTCTTAAGAACCACGTGTAATTAACAATTGGAATATCATTTGCTTTAAATATATCTTTCATTATAATTTTATCCATGCCTACAGCAGAACCAGTAACACCACTTCCCACATATGGTATATTTGCTAGGTGAAAAAATCCCTGTATAGTTCCATCCTCACCGTGCATACCATGGAATGCAGGGAAAACTACATCTACATCTATTGATTCTGGTTCTTTTTTAAACAAACTTGTTTTCATAGGATATATATACAACCTGCTCATTGATGGTATAGGCGGCATAAATACTTTCTGACACTTTGATATAAGAGATGGCATATCCTTATAATTCTTTACATCACATAATGCCTCTCCTGTATACCAATCACCTTTTTTATCTACATATACGGGTATTGCATTATACTTTGACTTATCTATATTTTCAACAACTTGAAGTCCTGTTATGATTGAGATTTCATGTTCAACTGAACGTCCTCCAAACATAACTGCTACATTTATTTTTGACATAATATTTCCTCCTAAAATCAATCTAATTATTTATTTTTATAATATAGTGAACGCTTATTCATTGTAATTATCAGTCAGGTCATTCTCAAATAAAACAATATCACCAATTTTTGAAATCTTGCTAAATTTCTGTGTTGCTTCATCAAGTGTCGCTGTAACTATTATCCTGTCATGCGGGAAATTTTCTTCCTTAAGTCCTTCCAATATTGGTTTTGTTCTCTTTATTCCAACCAAGATAGCATAATCACAACATTTAGCCATAATCTTTCCAAACTTTTTATTCTCCTCATATTCTATATCTCCAAGTTCAACCATTCCAGGTGTTATAACTATTTTTCTTCCACCTGTTAATTCTTTTATTGTTTCAAGAGCCTCCTTAGACCCACTTGGATTTGAATTAAAAGCGTCATCTATCACTGTTAATCCATTATTGGTATCAAGTATTTGAAGTCTGTGCGGCACAGGTTCTATTCTCTTTATGCCCCTTTTTATTTGTTCAGGCGTAAGTCCGAGTTTTAGTGCTATACAAGCACCCGCAAGAATGTTACTTACATTAACTTTACCTAAAAGCTTCGTATTACATTCAATTTCAAGTCCATCTGAACCTTTTATAGTAAACATAAGACCCTTCTTAGAAACTTTTATATTTTCTGCCCTTAAAAATACTCCCCCGGCATTTTCAGTATTTTCTATACTATAACCATACTTCTGAATTTTAGTTTTATCCCACATTTTTTTGCAGTACTCATTGTCCATATTTAATACTGCCATACCATCTTCAGGTAATGCTTCTATTAACTCATATTTTGTATTTGCAATGTTTTCCATGGTTTTAAACGTTGCAAGATGCTGTGGCCCAATAGTAGTTATTATTCCTATAGATGGATGTGCTATATCACACAGCTCTTTTATATCTCCTATATTTCTTGCACCCATTTCACACACAAATACCTCATGCTGCCTTGTAAGATCTTCCCTTATTACCTTTGTTATACCCATAGGTGTATTAAAACTAGAAGGTGTCATAAGGGTATTATACTTTTCAGATAATATTGTCTTCACAAAATACTTAGTACTAGTCTTACCATAACTCCCTGTAATACCTATAACCTTCAAATTATCCATTGATGATATTTTCTTTGCAGCATCCTTTTTAAATCCCATTTGTATATGCATTTCTATAGGATAATTTATCCTGGAAGAAATAAGCATTACGAGCCATATAAAAAATTGTATTACCGCAAGACAAAGTAAAAATTGTATTAAATCATCACTTATAAAAAATCCAATAAGCATAAATATTACAATAAGAATACAATTAGTAGTAAATAATCTTGAAGCCCTTGGTGTAAATACAAGTGGTTTCTTAGCCTTGACATTACTCTTTCTCATAATAGAAATTATTGTATCCAGCACAATCCATCCTATTATAGCAGTACACACAATTGCTATATTATAATTATAAAAGGATACTATAAACATTATAAAACAAAATATTAACTGAAATACATTTGAAATGATTATGGATCTCATATTAGTTTTAACCCACCACCAATACTGGATAGGTTTGTAACCTTCAAGCTGTGCCATATGAAGCTGTTTTTTTACTTCTGAATAACACATGTAAATGAAATATAAGACAATAATTGCATATAACGCTAACTCCATATTTAATTACCTCCAAGAAATTTTGAAACAATTTTATTAAAATCATTTATTTTGTCAAGATATGCAAAATGGCCTGCTCCTTTAAACACTATGAGTGCAGCATCTGGTATCTCCTTTTCCATTATCTGTCCAAAACTCAAAGGAGTCTCTTCATCCTGATCACCCCATATCAATAGTGTAGGAACATTTATTTTAGGAAGACAGGGGCGTAAATCCTGATTTATAACTTTAACAAAAGTTCCTCTCATAGCTCTAGCCTCCCTATAATCATCTGATCCATGAGTTCTATAAAATCTTTCTAATTTTTCATCCTTATCCTTTCCCGGTGTGAAAGTAAGATACAATTTTTTAAGGGCTTTAAATTTATATACACTTAAATAATATTTTAGACTCCTCTTTGGAATAAGTCCTGCACTATCAGTTAAAACAACCTTCTCAACTCTGTCACCATACATAGATGAAAATAATATAGATACTCTTCCTCCAAAGGAATGCCCTATCAAAATTGCCTTATCAATATTTAAAGCTTCAAAAAAACCGAGAAGCATATTTGCATAATCTGTAACATTCCAAGGTTCTGGCGGTTCATCCGATCTTCCAAATCCGGGAAAATCTATAGCGTAGACCTCATACGTTGAAGACAGATAATTATAAACCGGGAGAAAACTATCTGCTTTTCCACCCCACCCATGTAATAATACTATTTTTTTACCACTTCCAGACTTTTTATAAAATATATTCATATCATTGACTTTTATAAACATAAATAATACCTCACTTATAATAACTCTTAATAACTTTGTATCTATAATATATTTTATACAATTGCCAAAATAAAAACAGTACCAATTCTACAGTTTTTTCCCTATGGAGTGGTTCATAAAAAACATACAAACTTTATATGCAGAATTCTACTATATTTTGATGAAATTTATAAGGTTTATAAATGAAAAGTTAATCCATCTCCCGCAGGTATAAATTAACTTTTACATTACAAACACTATGTATGGTTAATGTATGAAAGCTTAACTTATGCGCAGACCGGGATTTCCGAAATTAAGGCACATTAAAAAATTTTGTAGTAATGCTCGCGAGGCGTTCTTAAAAATCTTAGTGGATTTTATATGTTTGAACAAAGTGAGTTTATAAAATCTGCTTAGATTTTTAGGAACGCAAACTTACACTTACTAGAAATTTTTTACGTGACGTATTTTGGAAATCCCGGCCGGAGCATAAGTTAAGCTTTTATTTATAAATCCTATATGCACTTTCTAGATCAACCAAAAAAATTACTACAGATACTTCTGTAGTAATTTTTACATATAGTGTTTCTAACTAAAAGGTGTATTCTATTTAATAAGTTTACATACATCATTTGCAAATTTAACTGGATCCTCTATTGGAAGCCCCTCAATCAATAAAGCTTCATTGTACAGCAAGTTAGAATACATTTTAACTTTATCCTTATCCTCAGCAAATGCGTTTTTAATGGCAACAAACATAGGATGGTTTGTATTTATCTCTAAAATTTTATCTGCCTTTATATTTGGGTTATTAGGCATTGTTTTAAGTATCTTTTCCATTTCAATTGACAATTCACCATCATTTGCGAGGCAAACTGGATGACTTTTTAACCTCTGTGAAGCTCTTACTTCCTTAACCTTATCTTTTAATGTTTCTTTCATGAAATCAAATAATTCCTTATTCTCCTCTGTCTCTTTTTTACTTTCCTTTTCATCTGCTTCGAACCCTAAATCATTACTTGAAACTGATTTAAATTCCTTCTCTTTATATTTCATAAGCATTTTTATTGCAAATTCATCAACATCATCTGTAAAATAAAGTATTTCATATTCCTTATCCTTTACAAGTTCAGTTTGAGGTAGTTTTTCGATTTTATCTATAGTTTCACCTGCTGCATAATATATATATTTTTGATCTTCCTTCATCCTTGATACATATTCATCTAAAGTTACAAGTCTCTTTTCAGTTGATGAATAAAACATAAGTAAATCCTGAAGTACATCTTTATTAGCTCCGAAATCAGAATATACACCATATTTAAGCTGTTTTCCAAAATTGTTATAAAATTCAACATACTTTTCTCGATCTTTTTTTATCATTAACAAAAGTTCGTTTTTTATTTTTTCCTTTATCTTTTTTGCTATAAATTTAAGTTGTCTATCATGCTGTAAAAGCTCTCTTGAAATATTCAGGGAAAAATCAGCAGAATCAACTAAACCCTGGACAAATGCAAAGTAATCTGGAAGTAAATCTTCACATTTTTCCATTATAAGTACACCGTTTGAATAAAGTTCCAAACCCTTTTTAAATTCCTTTGTATAAAAATCATAAGGAGCTTTAGCTGGTATAAATAAAAGAGTTGTATAACTTACTGCACCTTCAACACTCGAATGTATTGTTTTTAAAGGCTTTTCCCATCCAAAATGCTTATCCATATAAAATTTATCATAATCTTCTTGTTTTAATTCATTTTTATTCTTTCTCCAAATTGGAACCATACTATTTAAAGTTTCATCTTCAAAATAATCCTCATACTCTGGTTCTTTTCCTTCTTTATCTGTTCCTTCTTTTTTCTTGCTCTTTTTAACCAGCATTTTTATTGGATATTTTATAAAATCAGAATACTTTTTAATTAATTCTTTAAGTGAATGTTCTTCCAAATATTTGTCATAGCTTTCATCTTCAGTGTCTGCCTTTATCTTAAGAATTATTTCAGTTCCAACTTCAGGTTTTTCACATTCTTCAATGTCATAGCCTTCAATTCCCTTTGATTCCCACTTATAAGCTTTATCGGAGTTTATTGAACGACTTTTTACAACAACGTCATCTGATACCATGAATGCTGAGTAAAAACCAACTCCAAATTGTCCTATAATATCAACTCCATCTTTAATTTCATTTTCATTTTTAAAAGCTAATGAACCACTTTTAGCAATAGTACCTAGATTGTTCTCTAACTCATCTTTTGTCATTCCTATACCCGTATCAGTTATAGTAAGAGTTCTATCTTCCTTATTTGAAGTTATTCTTATATAAAAATCATCCTTGTTAAAGCTAACATTTTCATCTACAAGCGAACGATAATAACTTTTATCAATTGCATCACTTGCATTTGATATAAGTTCTCTTAAAAATATTTCCTTGTTTGTATAAATAGAATTAATCATCAAATCAAGGAGCCTCTTTGATTCAGCTTTAAATTGTTTTGTAGCCATTTTATCATTTCCTTTCATCATAAATTCAAAATAAGAGATAGCAAAATCTTTTATTTAAATAATTCATATATTAAATCAATCTCAATAAAACCACGTCATAATTATTATATAAGTAACGCAGCCATAGCAAGATAATAAAGACATCTTACCTTAAACATCATAATAAAAATGTTTTTAGAAATCTTATTAGCACTCACTATCATTGAGTGCTAACTTTATTTTAGCAATTATTTTAATTTTGTCAATACATTTAGTGATTTTAAGTAAAAAAACCTACATGAATCCTAAAAAATTCATGTAGGTCTAATTTAAGTATATAAATTATCTAGTTTTTTCATAAGCTCTTAGAAGTTTTATAAATAATTCAGGAACCTTTTCCATATTTTCAGGGGATTCTATTAATGCAAGACGCATCTGGGTATCTCCTGGATTAGGTTCACCTTTTATATCATAGAAACCCTCTAAAGGTGCAACTAAAAGAGTTGTCTCAACTCCATTGTAGTCAACTGATCCTTTTTGTGCACAATACATAACAAAATCGATTGCATCAAAACCTGGTTTTACAATATTTTTAACATCTACTACTGTATATATAGATGCAGCAGGATTTGAAACTATTAAATTAGGATCAGCTTCCTTCAAACCTTTATGAAGTTTGAACATAATTTCTTTGTAATAATCACGAAGTCCTTTGCACCAGTTATTTATACTTTCCTTACTTTCATGAGCTAATGCTCCAAATATATATTGTCCAATTACATTACTGCAAAGGTTAGCAGTATATTCAGCAACTGCCTGAGTGTGGAATTCTTTACTATCAGTAATTAAAGCTCCTATTCTTAAGCCACATGCATTCCATACTTTTGAAGCAGTTTCCAGGCTTATTCTTCTGCCTTCTATTCCAGGAACGTCTTTGTCGGAAAGTCCCCATATGCTTACAAGTTTTTCGCTTTTAGAATAATATAGTTCACGATAAGCTTCATCACTTACCATCCACATATTATATTTTACACATAAGCCTGCAAGATCTTTGAGAGTCTCATAATCATAAAGCTGTCCTGTAGGATTATCGTAAGGTATAATAAGAAGTGCTCCAGGATTATATTTTTTAATTGTTTCTTCTATTTCATCTATTTTTGGTAGACTGAAGTTTCCATCTTCAGCTAGACTACGTTTTACTGTTACTGTTTTACGTCCTATTCTTTCTGCAAAAGAGATATAGTTTGTATATGCTGGGTCAATCATTAAAAGTGGTTTTTCATCAGTGCCTGCAGGTCCACAAACGCCAAGTAATAACATTTCCATAGCACTGGAACCACCATCAGTTACTTGAACAAATATTTTTTCTGTATCGAAACCCTGGCATTTAAGAATGTTTTTAAATGCATCCTGAGCTTCATCTGTACCAGCTGTTCCAGAATATCTTATAACTCCTTTTGAAAATGGACTTTCAGGTGAATCTAATGCGAACATCCTTTTCTGCATTGCAGGGTTAGTTGGAAGTGAAACATTTCCAATTGCCACATTTATAAGTGCAGGTTTTTCCTTACGCTCAGCAAATTTCATTTGACCAAGCCTTACATCTGATGGTGCCCTTTTTTTGAAATGTTCTGATAATACTGGTTTACTCATTAACAAATACCTCCTAAAAATATAGTTTATAATGAATGTAAAATATTCATCATCGTTCCTGATTAAAGGATTACATTGAAATATCAAGTGAAAGGCTTCACTCATATATTAAGTATACCACGTTATACTCGTTCTTTAAAATATTTTATCAAACTTTTTATATTAAATTGTATATTTTTAAGTTTATTTAATATAAATAATAAGATCATAATAAAAAAGCGATGTTTTAGCTCATAATTTAACGATTCAAGTAATTACCAAATTGACAATTAAAAAAGTTAAAATTATAATTAGTTAGGATATCTACAATTAATAGCCTGTAAGTATTAGGAGTATGGTTTATGGATGATAGAATAGAAATGCAGATTGGAAGAAAAATTAATATACTTGCTAAAAGAGTACATAGAAGAATAGATAAAGAGGTTTCTCAGTATGGTATAACTGCTGTTCAATCTCGAATACTTGGATTTATATACTATAAGTCAAATAAAAGAGATATATTTCAAAAAGATATAGAAGAAGAATTAGATATAAGACGCTCATCAGTAACTAGTGTGCTTCAGCTTATGGAGAAAAATGGATATATAAGACGGGTAAATGTATCTGAAGATGCAAGACTCAAAAAAATAATAATTACAGAAAAGGGATTGGAAATTCAAAAAAAAGTTTATGACCATATAATTGAAATGGAGAACTTTTTACGCAGTGAGCTAAATGATGAGGAGATCAGTATATTAATTAATTTACTTGATAGATTATGTAAAAAAGTAGAGGAATAAATATAATTTTAATATATTAGTTAGAATTCTAACAAAGGAGGACAAGATATGATAAAAAAATTACTAGGTTATATAAAGGAGTTTAAAAGGGATACTATTATTACTCCTATATTTGTCGCCTTAGAGGCAATAATGGAAACAATTCTTCCATTATTAATGTCCATGATCATTGATAATGGTGTTGGAAAGGGAAATATAAAATATGTGTGCATTGTTGGAATAATAATGGTGTTTGTGTCATTTATATCATTAAGCTGCGGTGCATTATCTGGAAAATTTTCAGCTAGTGCATCAACTGGTTTTGCCAGAAATTTGAGAAAAGCAATGTATTATAACATACAAAATTTCTCCTTCTCAAATATAGATAAATATTCGACAGCCGGTCTTATAACTAGACTCACAACAGATGTTACAAATGTTCAAAATGCATTTCAAATGATTATAAGAATGTTTGTAAGAGCTCCTTTTATGCTTATATTTGCTATGGCAATGGCGTTTTATATTAATTCAAGATTAGCACTAATATTTTTAGGAGCACTAATATTTTTGGGCATCGTCTTATTCTTTATTATGACAAGGGTGCATCCGTATTTTGTTGAGGTTTTTAAAAAGTATGATGATCTAAATGCAAGTGTTCAAGAAAATTTAACTGCAATAAGAACTGTAAAAGCCTATGTTAGGGAAGATTATGAAGTAAGTAAATTTTACAAAGCTTCTAAAACCTTATATAAATATTTTGTAAGAGCTGAAAAATTATTAATAATAAATGCACCTGCAATGCAGTTTACAGTATATACATGTATTTTACTTCTATCATGGCTTGGTGCTAAGATGATAGTTTCTAATTCCATGACAACAGGAGAACTTATGAGTTTATTCACCTATACAACAAATATACTTATGAGTCTTATGATTATATCAATGGTTTTTGTTATGGTCGTTATGGCAAAATCCTCCGCCGAAAGGATTTTAGAGGTATTAGATGAACGAAGTGATTTAACAAATAAGGAAAATTCAATCTATGATGTAAAAAATGGATCTATAGAATTTGATAATGTGGGATTTAGTTACACGAAGAATAAGGGGGGAAACCTTATTATAGAAAATATAAATTTAAAAATTAACTCCGGTGAAACGATAGGAATTATTGGTGGAACAGGAAGTGCAAAATCAACACTTGTTCAGCTTATACCAAGATTGTATGATGCAACCTTTGGAAGAGTAAAAGTTGGAGGTATTGATGTTAAAGATTATGATATAGAATCTCTTAGAAATGAAGTTTCCATGGTACTTCAAAAAAATGTTCTGTTTTCCGGAACTATCAAGGAAAATTTGAGATGGGGCAGCAAAAACGCAACAGATGAAGAAATAATTGAAGCATGCAAGCAGGCACAGGCTGAGGAATTTATAGAGCAATTCCCGGATAAGTATGATACTTTCATTGAACAAGGTGGTACTAATGTGTCAGGAGGACAAAAGCAGAGACTTTGTATAGCAAGAGCTTTACTAAAAAAGCCTAAAATATTAATATTAGATGATTCTACAAGTGCTGTTGATACAAAAACTGATGCTTTAATTAGAAAAGCATTTAAGGAAACTATACCAGATACAACAAAAATTATTATTGCCCAGCGTATATCATCTGTTGAAGATGCTGATAAAATAATTGTACTTGATAATGGCAGTATAAATGGATTTGGAACTCATGCTGAATTGATAAATTCTAATGAAATATATCGTGAAGTATATGAATCACAAATGAAGGGAGATGACGAAAATGAGTCAAGATAATACTAATAATCCTAGAACGGTAGGAAGGCGAAAAGGATATGCAAAATTAAATAAAAATTCTTTAAAAACACTTAAAAGGCTATTTTCGTATGTCATAAAAGAATATAAATTCTTGTTTTTCATTGTAATGATAGCAATTATTATAAGTTCACTTGCAAATGTAATTGGTACATTATTTTTGAAAAAATTAATTGATGGTTATATAACTCCACTTTTGAGACAGTCACACCACGATTTTGGGCCTCTTTTAAAGATGATAATAACTATGGCTGTTATATATTACATTGGAGTTTTATCGACATATTTGTATAGTCGTGTAATGATCTTAATTTCTCAGGGATCACTTAAAAAAATAAGAGATAACATGTTTAAACATATGGAAACTCTACCTATAAGTTTTTTTGATACACACTCACATGGCAATTTAATGAGTCTTTATACAAATGATACAGATACGCTAAGGCAAATGATAAGTCAAGGAATACCTCAAATTTTGTCAGCTACTATAACTGTCTTAGGTGCATTCATATCAATGGTATATTTAAGTCCGCTTTTATCAATAATTGAAATTCTGATGATATTTATAATAATACGTGTTACAAAATTTATTGGTGGTAAAAGTGCAAAATACTTTGGACTTCAGCAAAAGGATTTAGCTATGGTAAATGGCTATATAGAAGAAATGATAAATGGGCAAAAGGTTGTGAAAGTTTTTTGTCATGAAGAAGAGGCAAAGAAAAACTTTGATAAATTAAATGATATGCTTTATAAAAGTTCAGATAATGCAAATAAATATGCTAATGTATTAATGCCTATAATGGGGAATATCGGGTACTTAAATTATGTATTTGTTGCTATTTTTGGTTCTATCTTAGCTATAGGCGGATTTAATGGATTTACTTTAGGTGGAATTGCAGCATTTTTACAGTTAACAAGAACCTTTAGCACGACAATAAATCAGATGTCACAACAGATAAATTTTGTAGTTATGGCACTAGCAGGAGCAGAACGTATATTTAGACTCGTAGATGAAAATAGTGAAACAGATAATGGGTATGTTTCATTAGTTAATGCAAAGGAAAACGAAAATGGTAAAATAGAGGAAACTAAAGAACATACAGGCGTATGGGCATGGAAACATCCTCATTCAGATGGGACTCTAACTTATAAAAAACTTTTAGGTGATATTGTATTTGACGATGTTGACTTTGGGTATAATGATAAAAAAATTATACTTCATAATATAAAACTCTATGCTAAACCTGGACAGAAGATAGCATTTGTAGGTGCTACTGGTGCTGGAAAAACTACAATTACTAATCTGATAAATAGATTTTATGATATTCAGGACGGAAAAATAAGGTATGATGGAATAAATGTAAATAAGATAAAGAAGGCAGATTTAAGAAAATCACTTGGAATTGTCCTTCAAGATCCCCATCTTTTTACTGGAACAATTGCAGATAATATAAGATATGGAAAATTGGATGCTTCAGATAAAGAGGTAATAAGAGCTGCAAAACTTGCAAATGCAGATGGTTTTATAAGACATTTATCGGATGGATATAATACGATGATTTCGGGTGATGGCGGCAATCTATCTCAAGGTCAGAGACAACTGCTTACAATAGCAAGAGCTGCAATTGCAGATCCACCAGTTTTGATACTGGATGAAGCTACATCAAGTATAGACACTAGAACTGAGATTATTGTTCAAGATGGTATGGATAAACTTATGAAGGGAAGAACCGTGTTTGTAATTGCCCATAGACTTTCTACAATTAAAAATTCTGATGTCATTATGGTACTTGACAATGGAAGGATAATTGAAAGAGGAAATCATGATGATTTAGTTGCACAGAGAGGCAAATACTATCAATTATACACAGGTGCTTTTGAATTATCATAAAATCTTTATATTGCGTATTAAGCATTGTTGTAGACACATAAGTAGAATTCTTACTCCCGTGAAATACTGTAAGGCTTTGACACGTTAAAACCTTTTATAAATCTAAAACTTGTGCTGTTAAAAATCTAAAAAACCTGGATAAACTCGTACCTCAGACAGTATCCAGAACTTTAAGATTTTTAACAGCACTTCACCAGGATTTATAGAAAAAGTTTTAAATGTGTCTTCAGCCTTACAGTACTCCACTACGTAAGAATTCTACTTATGTTTGCAATAAATTGTTTAATGCGATATTCTATATTTTTAATTGATTTACAGTATTTATATCTGTTTTAGGCGTGTGCCGTCTACTAAAATTTTTCTAAAAGACTTCGCTAAGAGATGTAAAAAACTTTTTAGATGTGCCTTCAGTTTCCAGGTATACCTCTGTGGTGTGAGTTAAGTTTGTCCTTATAAGTTATATATTTAAACCAGGTTATATGCTTAATAAGTGAAATATTACCTTCAAGGGTTCTAGGGCGATTAGCCCTTATAATTTATACTATAATTACAATTTTAAACATATATTGAAGTAATTAAAAAAATCTGAATAGGATCATATTTTAAATGATATCCGGGACTTTAAGGTTTTTCACAGCACTTCGTCAAAATTTATAGAAAAGTTTTAGATGTGTCTTCGGCCTTACAGTATCCTGCTACGTAAGAATTCTACTTATGTTTACATCAAATACTTAACATATCAATAAAAGTATATAAGTGATTTTATAACTTTACGTAAATTTGATAAACTTTCTGAATATAATTTCGCCTTTAAGGGTTTATGGCGATAGCCATATTAATTTAAAAGTTCTTTACTCCATTAAACCTAAATCATATATAATCTCACTCATTTTCTTGTAACAGTATTTGCAATTTACATTATAATTTCCATGATTGTATTCTCTTTATAAAGGTTTTACGGACGTAGTCCTTGTATACATAGTATTAATCCCCGAGGGATATTTTAAAACTACAGAAATTATAATAAATAACGAAATTTTTCCCGGTAAAAGATTAAATATATTTAAAACTAAAATAACCTGCCTTTCATAAGAAGAACAGAACGCCCTAACGGGCTTGAAGGCTTACAGCCTTCCTTCTTTAAGTTTATAGTAATGACTGTACTAATTTAATTATTAGGACATTAACTTCCCGGGTATATAGTAAAACTCACATTTAAATTTAAATAATTCAATAGGACTAATCGTCCTATCATTTCATTTATCTAAAATTTTAGTTAAATATCTTTTATGCCCAAAAAGATCTTAAAGTTCTGAATATACTATCTGAATTACAGGTTATTCAGACTTTTTTAGTTATCTTAACAGATGTCTAAAACTGCAATTATAGTATAAATCAATATGGCTATCGCCATAAAACATTAAAGGAGAAATCATATTTATCAAGTTTACATAAGTTATATAATTATTTATATACTTTTATTAGTATATAAAGCATTTATTGATTTAAGTATATAACTTATAAGGACAAACTCAACTCATACCACAGAGGTATACCTGGAAACTGAAGGCACATCTAAAAAGTTTTTTACATCTCTTAGCGAAGCCTTTTAGAAAAATTTTAGTAGATTATATATGTTTGAGCAAAGCGAGTTTATATAATCTACTAAAATTTTTAAAAGGCAAGCCTAGAGATGTTAAAACTTTTTTAGGGTGCCGAAGTTTGTGAGTATACCTCTGCGGTGTGAGTTGAGTTTGTCCTTATGTGCATATAATCTTACAACAATGCTTAATACGCAATATATGCAAATTGCGTATTATAGTTGCTAAGATATTACATACTTATTTTCAAGCTTTCTAAATATCAAAACCAATACAGATATAACTGCCAAGTATACAATGCCTGCCGCTATAAAAGGAGTTATTGTAAAATCATTCATTACAACCTCTTTTGCTCCTCTAAGTAAATCACCAACACCAATAGCTGCAACCATTGCCGTATCCTTTATCAGATTTGTCGATTCATTGCAAATAGGTGGAATAACATTTCTAAGGGCTTGTGGTATTATTATTTTCATCATAGTCTGCCTATAATTCATTCCAAGAACCTTTGCTGCCTCAAACTGTCCTTTATCTATAGAATCTATACCGGCCCTAAATATTTCAGCTAGATATGCAGCATAATTTATGGTAAAAGCTATAACGGAAGCTGTCATAGGTTCTAATTTTATACCAACTGCAGGCAATCCAAAATAAATGAAAAAAAGTTGTAATAGCAGAGGAGTACCTCTAAAAATCCACGTATAAAAGCTTAGAATAACTCTTAATGGAGTTATTTTCGAAATCTTGCCAATAGCAACTACAATACCTATTGCTACTGATAATACGGCTACTATCAAAAATAACTTTAATGTCAATATACCTCCGCTTAACATACTCGTCATCATATCTGTAAAATTAGACACCTAAAAACACTTCCTAACATCTTTATTTTTCCGTAACGGACTCTCCAAACCACTTTTGTGATATTTTATTAACAGTGCCGTCTTTTTTCATATCATCCAAAGCTTTATCAAGTTTTTCCTTGAAACTAATATCAGTTTTTCTTATTCCAACACCATACTCTTCCTTTTTAAAATCATCATTTAAAACTTTATATACTCCCTTAGTTTTATTTATATAATACCTTGCAACTACTTCATCTGCAACTACAGCATCAACACGTCCATCTTTTAAATCCATAAGTGCCTCTGTATTATCAGAGTATTTTTTAACCTCTTTTAATGATTTAAGTGTAGTATTATCTGCTTTTAATGCAGTTTCACTGCTACTTCCAAGCTGAAGGCCTACCTTTTTTTGAGCTAGATCCTTCTTGTTTTTAATAGTTGAATCATTTTTCACAACTATTATTTGCTTATTTTGAAGATATGGTTTGGAAAAAGCTATCTGCTGTTTTCTCTTGTCAGTAATTGTAAGCCCATTCCATATAACATCTATATCTTTATTTTTCAAACTTAATAATACTCCATCCCACTGAACTGGTTTAAATACAACCTTTACGCCCATTCTCTTTGCAGCTTCTTTCGCAAGATCTATATCAAATCCCACAATCTGACCTTTGTCATCCTTAAATCCCATTGGAGGAAAACTATCATCCAATCCTACTACAAATTGTCCTTTTTGTTTAATATCATCCCATGAAGCATCTTTAGATTGATTAGTCGTAGTACAACCTGCAAATAATATACTAAAAATAAATAAAGTCAACGTTACAAGTATAAATTTTTTTTTCATTTTTTATCCCCCTAAATTACAGATTTATTATAGATACTATTATACTTTAGCATACTAAATTTGTAAAGTAGTATGAGATAATTTATTAAATATAAAAATTCACTTTTTTAACCTATATAGGGTTTGTAAAATTCCAAGCTTAACTTATGCGCAGACCGGGATTTATAAACCTTATGTAGATTAGAAAGGTGAATTTTAACATAAACTTTTTATATTTTTATAATAAGTTTTGGGCAGCTCTCTTGAAATCCTTTTTGCCAAGTATTGCTGATACTACAGATATACCTGTAACTCCTGATTTTAATACATCTTTATAATTTGTTTCATTTACACCACCAATTGCAACAGAAGGAATAGTTATTTCATCACATATCTTTTTTAAACCATCTATCCCTATAGGTTTATCTATATCTTTTTTAGTTCCCGTATAAAATGCGGCCCCAAGTCCAACATAATCTGCTCCACCTTTTTGCGCTTCTAAAGCTTCCTTTATATTACCCGCTGAAACTCCTATAATCTTATCATGTCCAAGCATTTTCCTTGCTATTTTAAGTGGCATATCACTTTGACCTATGTGTACACCATCTGCATCAACAGCTTTTGCAACATCTATTCTATCATTTATTATTATAGGTACATTATAATAGTCAGTAATTGATTTCACCTGAAGTGCTATCTTATAAAATTCTCTAGTAGATGCATGCTTTTCCCTTACCTGTACCAATGTTGTACCACCTAGAATAGCCTGCTCAACTGCATCTTTTAATTCAACATCATCTAAATAGTCCCTGTCTGTTACAAGATATAATCTATAATCTACTTCCATTCAATTTTCCCTTCTTCTTTCAATCTTTTTTCGGTTAAACTGTAAATACAATCCATCAATTTAACTCTAAAACTTCCAGGAAGTTTAGCTTCCTCATAAGCCGCTTCACCTGCCAGATTCATTGACAGTATTGCTGCAGTAGTAGATAAAAATTTATCTTCATAAGCTCCAGCTGCAGCACCACAAAGCGCTCCAAGCATGCATCCTGCTCCAGTTATTTTAGTAAACATTTCAACACCATTTTTTATAATAGCAATTTTCACTCCATCTGTAATATAATCCTTCTTTCCGGTAGCAGCAACCACACACTTATATTTATTGGCAACATTAATGCAGGCTTCTAGTACACCTTCCCCATCATCCAGCGAATCAACTCCTCTTACATTTGAATCCACTCCTGCTAAGAATTTTATTTCTCCAACATTTCCCTTTATAACATCTATACGTCCAACTTCAGAAATTCTATTTATAACTGAAAATCTTCTAGGTATTGCTCCACATGCTACTGGATCTAGTACAACTGGTACATCATTTATTTTTGCAGAAATACTTGCAAGGACATCAGCTGTCTCCTGCTCTTTACTGAGTGTTCCAAGATTTATATATAGTGCCGATGATATCTTTACAAAATCAAAAACCTCATCATACGCTTCACACATTGCCGGTGATCCTCCAAATGCAAGCAATATATTTGCACAGTCATTTATCGTTACACCATTAGTAATACAATCAACAAGAGGAACCTTCTTTCTTATTTCAGTTAACACCCTTGAAACTTTATTCATAATCTCATCATTATACATCTTATTACCCCCTAATTTATATATAGAATTTACAAGTTCAAGCTTAACTTATGCATAGGCCGGGATTTTCAAAATACCGGGCTTTAGAATTACTAAAAGCATTTATAGTACCGGATTTTGACAGTATCTCCCGGGGGATGGATTAACTTTTCATTTATAAACCCTATAAATTTTGTAATTAAAATTTTATACCTGCAGATTTATATAATTCTACAAAATGTCCAACAGGACCAACTCCATTTCCGATTGAAAAAGAATTTTCAATTGCTTTAGTTATGTACTCTTTAGAAAACCTAACTGCCTCCGATATACTTAAACCACGACTTAAAAATGAAGCTATTGCAGATGACAACGTACAGCCGGTTCCATGTGTATTTTTTGTATCTATTCTCTTTCCTTTTACCTTTATAAAATAATTCCCGGTCAGCAATATATCATTTGCATCATTAAGCCTGTGTCCACCTTTAACCAGCACATTTTTTGCCCCTAAGGCCTCTATTCTTTTGGCTGCTTCTTTCATATCGTCTTCATTCTTTATCTTCATCTTTGCTAAAACCTCTGCTTCAGGTATATTAGGTGTGACTAAATCTGCAATTTCAACAAGTTGTTTCAAAGACTCCTCTGCCTTTACTTTAAGCAAGTGATATCCGCTTTTAGATACCATGACAGGGTCAAGCACTATATTTGATGCTTTGTATTTTATCAGTAATTTTTTTATAACTTCTATACTGTTACTGTTTGACACCATACCTATTTTTACTGCATCAACCTTTATATCATCAAATATAGCCTTAATCTGTGCTTCAATCATATCACTATCTACATCCATTGATTTTTTAACTCCAACTGTATTTTGTGCAGTTATTGCTGTTATAACACTCATTCCATAAACACCAAGTGCACTCATTGTTTTTAAATCTGCCTGTATTCCAGCACCACCACAGCTATCAGAGCCAGCAATCGTTAGTACTTTTTTCAATTTATACACCCCTTTTACAAAGTTTTGCCTCAAAATAAAAATGCACTGCTGAAAAGCAATGCATAAAATTCTTAATTTTTGCTTCCCTACGCCAATATTAACTGGATCAGGTTCAAAGGGTTGGAAACTCCTCTCAGCCTCAAGCGGCACCCCCACAAACGTTATTATTAATATACTATTATTATATACATATATATCCTAAATTTCAACAGCCGTATTATTATAAAGCAAATATAAATACTTATTCTTAACCTTCTTACCTGTAATTAATTCTAAAGCCTTCGCATAATACTTAAGTTGGAACTCATATTTTCGCTTAATATCCCCTATATCCTCTATATAGTCTGTTTTATAATCAATTACAACAAGTTCATCATCCTCTTCAAAATAACAATCTATTATACCTTGAACTAATATTTTTTCATCTTCATATAATTTCTTTGGCAAATCTTCATATATCTCACTACTACTTAAATTTATGATAAATTGTTTCTCTCTATAGACATTATTTGAATTAAGCATTCTCTTGCCAAGCTTAGATGTAAAAAGCCTTAATATCTTCTGTACATCAACACATTTAGCTTCTTCTTGTGTTATAAAATTTTTTGTTATTAGGCCCTCAATCTGATGAGCTATGTCCTGCGATCTAAGTACATTTTTTAAGTCAAGTTTCTGAAGAACTAGGTGCACAATTGTACCTCTTTCTGCACCTGATATATTCTTAGTCTCCTTTAAAAACTTTGGAGTATTTAATGAAGTATTTTTAAATATAACTTCACTATCACCATCCTGTGATAATAAAAATTTTCTTTTAAGTTCTGATATTGACATTTTGGCACTTATATTTTGTGCATCTCTATATTTATATTTCCAATTAAGTCTTCTTGATACCTCGTCTCCAAACTCGCTAATATTGGAATCTAAGTTTATATCATTTATATATTTTAGTACATCATTTTCAGAATCATCATAAATCTTCTTTCTAAAAATAGATTTGTCATACAAATTTATCGTCCACTTAGAATTATCTTCTATAACATACTTTGATACATTAATTTGTCCGAGTCGTCTTATAAGCTTTCCATCTTTATGCCTTGAAAGTGCTCCTCCTATCCAGTCAAGATAACTTCTTGCACTTATTGTATAATATTCAGGTATTTTTTCCTCTTTAACTTCTGTACACTCGCACCATCTGTGACAAGTTTTTTCTATATTATTTACCATGCCCGTTAAAATAAGCTTTTCCTTTGCTCTAGTTAATGCCACATAAAGTATTCTCATCTCTTCAGATAATGTCTCTAATTTTATTTTTCTCTTTATTATCTGTTTTTGAAGTGTAGGATAACTTATTCTTCTCTCTGCATCAATAAAATCTGCTCCAAATCCAAGATCACTGTGAAATAATATACTCTTATTAGCATCCATTAAATTAAAGTTTTTACCTGTTCCAGAGAGTATTACAATAGGAAATTCAAGTCCTTTACTCTTATGTATACTCATGATCTTTACCACATTCTCATTTTCTCCAAGAATCTTTGCACTTCCCATATCTCCACTGCTATTTTTAACTTTATCTATAAAATTTATAAAATTAAACAGACCCTTATAACTAGTGTTCTCATATTGAACAGCTTTGTCAAACAACATTCTTAAGTTAGCCTGCCTTTGGCTTCCGCCCGGCATAGCACCTACAAAACCATAGTAACCTGTATCAGTGTACAAATACCATATAAAGTTATTCAAATCCATATTCATGGATTTATCTCTCCAAACATCAAGTCTATTTAAAAATGCAGACACTTTGTTTTTTAATTTTAAACTTATATGATCCAGGGTATAATCTACAATCTTATCTTCTTCGCATGCATCATCCTCAAAATACTGATCTATTAGTTTCATTGCACTGTAGAAATTTATATCTTTATTTACCATCCTTATATCTATTAATTCTTCTGGTTCAAATGACTCTATTGGAGACCTTAATACAGCTAAAAGAGGTATATCCTGCATCGGATTATCTACTATTTTAAGCATACACATGATAGTTTTTATCTCCGAGGAATCAAAATATCCAATAGCTGTATCTGCAAATACGGGTATTCCTTTTTCCATTAACTCTTGAACATAAACCGAAGCCCAATTTGAAGTTGCTCTTAAAAGTATAACAATATCCCTATATTCTACCTTTCTATAAGCATCTATAGTTTTATCATAAATTAAAAAGCTGCTGTCTCCATTTACAAGTTCATTTATTTTTTTTGCTACCAATCTTGCTTCTATCTGTATATTATCTGGATTCTCTTCATCACCGTCATCTATAATAAGGTCAGCATCATTTTTTGATTCACTTTTATCTATCAGATCTAACTCTATTGGCATGTCATTATCTGTCTTTTCAAAGCTAGCAGCACATTCTAAAAATTCAGATTCATCATAATCAATTTCTCCAACCCTTCTAGACATTATTTGATTAAACACATAGTTAACACCATCTATTATTTCCTTCCTGCTTCTAAAGTTTTTAAAGAGTTTTATTTTTCTGTTCAAACTATTTTTTTCTTCAGAATATGTATTATATTTATGAAGAAATAATTCTGGTTTTGCCTTTCTAAATTTATATATACTCTGCTTTACATCGCCAACCATAAACATATTGGGAAAAGGGTCCTTTTTTGATATTGAATTCATTATAACTTCCTGAACTTCATTGCTGTCCTGATACTCATCTATAAGTATCTCGTCAAAATCATCCCTATATCCAAGTGCCACTTTAGATGGAAGTATTTTGTTATCGTGAGTCTCTGTGAGTATTTCAAGGCAAAAATGTTCTATATCATTAAAGTCTATGACTCCTCTTTCCCTCTTTTTAATGCTAAATCTATCATCAAATGCTATAACAACATCAACTAACGATTTTAATACAAAATACACATGTTTTATATCCTTCGATATATTCTTATTCTCTACAAATATATCAGATATTATAGCTAAAACCTTTTTCTTGACATTATCCCTTATTCCCTTTGCTTTTTCCTTTGCCTCTTTATCAGCATCCTTATTTTTTTTAGCGGGGAGCTTATCAAAGTTAACAGTTTTAAATACACTGTTCATAGAATCCCAATTTTCACAGGACAATATAAGCTTCATATTATAAATGTCATGTTCAAGAGGGTCTATATAGTAACTGATCCCACTTGCATTCTTAACTATGGTTAAAGCCTTTTCCAGGTTATGAAGACATGCTGTTATTTCAACATTTACATATTTAACAAGCATCTCTGCCCATTTGGATTTACCAAAATCAAAGTTTGGGTCTACATTAAACTCTTCTGCCATTTCTACAAGCCATTTTTTAGGATATGGATTACTTGTAGAAAATCTGTGCAGGTCTAAAATTAGGTTTTGAACATTAAAATCATTTTTTCTTCCATAACATTCTAAAAGCTTCAAAAGTTCTGGATCGTCACTATCATACATATCTTCCATAACATCATCCAACGCCTCTTGTTTAAGAAGGACAGCCTCTGTATCATCACATACTCTAAAATTAGGATCTAAATCTACTACATGAAAGTTTTCCCTTATAATTTTTAGGCAAAACGAATGTATAGTCATTATATTTGCTTTATTCAAAAGTATGAGTTGTTTCTGAAGATTTTTAGATTCTGGTTTTTCCTCGAGTTCTTTTGATATTGCATCTCCTATCCTTTCTTTCATTTCCGATGCAGCTGCATTTGTAAATGTAACAACTAATAATTTATCTATATCAATTCCATTATCAGAATCGGTTATTTTTTCTATTATTCTTTTGACAAGCACCGCAGTTTTACCCGCACCCGCTCCTGCAGCAACTAATAAATTGCAGTTTTTAGTATAAATAGCTTGTTTTTGCTCATACGTCCAATTCGTACTCATAAAATCACCCAATCTAATTTTACTACTATAATATAAACTCCTCAATTCATTTAATATACTACTACATTTTTACCTAAATTCTTAGCTTTGTACAAATTCATGTCTGCTCTTTCTATTATTTGGTGTAAATTCTTATCATCATCCTTGACAACAGCTATACCTATAGATATCGTTATTTTATAACTTATACCTTTAAAGTTTACTACTGTATTCTCTATATCTTTTCGTATAGACTCCATTCTGTTATAAACGCTTTCCATATTTTTAACATTATTCATATATATTATTATTTCTTCTCCGCCATATCTTGCAATTATATCATCTTTTCTAATATTATTGCTTATAATTTCGCATATATTCTTTAAAACCAAATCACCAAACTGATGACCATAGGTATCATTACACTTTTTAAAATCATCTACATCTATCATAATGATTGAAAAATTTCTTTCACCATCTGAAATTTTTTTATTTATAACAGAAAAAAAATAGTTTCTGTTATAAAGCATTGTTAAAAAATCTCTTTCTGAACTTCTCTTAGTCTGATTATATAGTTTATTATTTTCAAGACAGATGGCTAAATGATTACTTAATGCTTTTAAAAGCCTGATATGTTCTTCTGTCAAATAATTATACATATTATGCTCCACCACTATAGCTCCTAGAATAACATCATTTAAATATATTGGCATGCAAATACATGAATGTATTTGCATATTCTCGTCTCTAGAGATATCATCTTGCGAGTTAATTAATAATACCTCCAATTTGTCCTGATTTTCATTAAATTCTTTAATCATAAAATGATGTTTAGTCTTGTCAAGATTGGAAACCATTAATTCTAATTTATCGTCTTTTAATAAATAAACACTAGAATATGTAACACCTAGTATTCCTATCATTATATCGTTTATAGTAAATACTAATTGATCACTTCCTAAAAATTTATTTATATACTCACTTATTTTCATTATTAAAGATAACATATTGACCTTTTCATCCAATTCTATTATCTTAGAACTTTGCTTTTGCATAGTTTCTTCAGCTACTCTTTGATAGCTTTCATAATCCTTCTTTAATTTATTATATTTATCCTCTAATGACGACATATATATCTCCTTAACATATTTACCTAAAACTAGACTAGTATAAAATATTACTATTCACCATTTATTCTAAAATTTAACATTAATAATTATATGATAAATATTGTACCATAATGAGTATTATACAATTCTATTTTAATGTAAACATATGTAATATGCATGTTTAATTTTTTAACCTCGCTTAAGAAGATATAACTTAATATATAAAAATTAATCTTTAATATTTCTATTTATAATTATTTAAAAAATCCAAAATCTTAGTCCTAATTTGATTCTTATCACATACAATTTTATGTAATATCTCCTTATTTTCTAAATCATTTATTGAATCAGGAATATTTACAAAACCTATTTTATTCATTTCTTTTATCAAAGAAAAATCATCCATATAAGAATACTTGCTGTCCAAAGCCTTCATCACAAATTTTGTAAATTTATAAGGACTAGCAGTAGATGCAATCAATACCTTTGTATTATCATTTGTTTCCTCTAAATATTTTTTATATACAGAATATGCAACAGCAGTATGCGTGTCAATAAGATATTTATCTGAATCAAAAATCTCTTTTATTGAATCCAAAGTCTCTTTTTGAGTTGCAAAGTTTCCATAGAAATCCCTAAGGCCATCCTTCATATTCTGAGATATACTATACTCCCCATTAGTATTTAATGAATTCATTAATTGTTTAACCTCACTACAATCACAATCACTTATTAAATATAACAGCCTTTCTAAATTACTAGATATAAGTATATCCATTGAAGGCGATATAGTCACAAAAAAATCTCTGTTTTTATCATAAATCCCCTTATTTATAAAGTCAGTAAGTACATTATTATCATTGGATGCACATATCAATTTTTTTATGGGCAATCCCATACTTTTAGCATAATATGCTGCAAGTATATTCCCAAAATTCCCAGTTGGAACAACTACATTTATCTTTTCATTCTTATCTATTTGCCCGTTCTTAACCATACTGGCATATCCATAAAAATAATATACTATCTGTGGTATTAGCCTTCCTATATTTATAGAATTTGCTGACGACAATACATAACCCATATCAAATAATTTTTTATTAAAGAAACTATCCTTAAATATATTCTTTACACCTGTTTGTGCATCATCAAAATTACCATTCAATCCTATTACGCAAGTATTGTCTCCTTCTTGTGTAACCATTTGCATTTCCTGTATCTTACTCACACCATTTTTAGGGAATAAAACTATTATTTTTATTCTATCTACCCCTGAAAAACTCTCTAAAGCTGCTTTCCCAGTATCCCCAGATGTGGCAGTAAGTATCAAAATATCTTTATTAAAATCATTCTTTTTAGCGGATACTTTCATCAAATATGGAAGTATTGACAATGCCATATCCTTGAATGCCAGTGTAGGTCCATGATACAATTCCATAAAATATACATTACTCACTTTTTTTAATTCTACTATATTTTCAGTATCAAATTTTGAATCATATGCTCTGCCTACGCATTCTCTTAATTCTGATTCATCAAAGTCAGTAAAAAATTCACTCATTACTAGATACGACAATTCTTTATAGTTCATATCCACGATACTATTTATTTCATGAGTTAAATCAGGTATACTGTCAGGTACAAATAATCCTCCATCTTCACTTATCCCCTGAAGTATAGCCTGTGATGAAGTAAATAATCTCCTGTCCCCTCTTGTGCTCTTATAAAAAATTTGTTTCATTTTACATAATCTCCTCTCATACCATAAACAACCCACAATATATTAAATTTAATTAATATACATTATACTTATTATTTATGGCATAATAAAGGATTATCGTAAATATTACACAAATTCTTCTGTACAAAAACATATACGGTAAATTATACGGTATCATATACTATCTATATTATCATATTTTTAGTATAAAAATATACATTTTTTACATAGAATAATCGAATTATGACAATATACTCATATATTACAATCATTTAAAAGTTTAAAAAAAGTTTAAAAAATTATCCAATGAAAATAATGTATAATAGAATACGTGTTTACTAGTAATATATCTTCAATATGGAAGGATGTGAATGGGCATAGCTTACACTACTGCCTAATTTTTAATATGTTCAATAAAAAACTTATAACAAGCTTTATGATAATTACTTTATTAATAAATGCAGCTTATGCTAAAAATGTGCTGGCAAGCCCATCTTCTACCCAAATTTCAATAACAAATACAAATAAAGAAGATGACCTTGAAAATAAAATACAAATTGCCGATAATGAAATAGAAAAAAATATTGATAATTTAAATACATATAACAATAAAATAAAGTCTCTTGAAAAAAATATAGTAAAAAATGAAACAAATATCAAAAACCTAACAACCCAAATTCAGAAATTAAATGATGCCTCTAAACAACAAATACGTGCTATGTATATCAATGGTATGTCTGAGGGTTACATAGAGTTACTGCTATCATCTAAAAATATAATTGATTTTGCAGATAAGGCAATAGCTGCCCAAAAAATTATCTCTTTTGATAAGGATACTCTTAGAACTCTAAGCCAAAACAAACAAAATATTAAACTTGAAAGTGATAAATTAGATTCTGATAAAAAAAATCTCGAAGAATTAAAGAATGATGTAAATAAAAAGATACAGTTATTAAATGAGCAAAAAAATTCTGAAAAGGCTCTCTTAGCTCAATTAAAGGATGATGATTCAAAAAGTTTAGACACTACAAATACTGATAATGCCATAGTCAATTATGCATTTAAATTTTTAGGTGTAAAATATGTATGGGGAGGTACATCGCCTGACCCTGGATTTGATTGCTCGGGTTTTGTTCAATATGTCTATGCCCATTTTGGTGTAAGCATACCAAGATTATCACAAAATCAACAAAATTATGGTACAGATATTACTGACAGATCATTACTTAAACCAGGAGATCTAGTTTTTTTTGGCAGACCTGCCTACCATGTTGGGATGTATATAGGTGATAATAAATTTATTGAAGCTCCCCATACAGGTGATGTTGTAAAAATATGTGCTCTTGGAAATTATACCTCTGCCAGGAGGATTACCAATTAATATTTTATAAATTATGCACATATATTTAAATACTCCATATAATAAATATATAAGAGATAAGAATTTTTCAAATCACATAAATATTCTAGTTAGTTTTTAATTTTCCCTATCACCTCCAATATAATAAAGGGGAGCAGTAAATAATACTACTCCTCTTTACCATACCTGCGTTTTAATTCCTCCCACACTTCCTTATCAGATTTTTCTTTCATATTTCTGTATCTGTTACCTTTCATACCAGTATCAAACTGACATATAAATGAATAAATGCAATAATCGCAAGCTATATTTCTATTATTCCTGCATGGACTTATATCTATATTTCCCTCTAGAATCTGTTCACAAAGTTTAGCTATCATATCTCTTATATATCTTCTCAGGTTACTAAATTGTTCTAATGTAGCAACTGATGATTTAGCTTCCGATATATTTCCATCTTTTTTCATAGTTACAGGTATCATGTCAGATACCTTATCTATACTTTTATCCATTCGCTTTACTACACCCGGATCATTCAATATAAGTCCATTCATCCTTAAAGCCCTTGCTATTCTTTTTTCTATATCCTGATCATCTATATCTGATTCAACCTTTATAATTGGATCATCCAGCTTAAAATATAATACTCCACCCGGTATACATGTATCATTATATTTTTCCTCAAATTCTGTTAATATAACATCAAGGTATATTAACAGCTGCATTTGAAGACCATAATACACATCTGATAGTTTAAACTCTTTGGTTCCAGACTTATAATCTACCACTCTTAGATATGTTTCTTCTTTATTCTCCATACCATCTAATCTATCTATTTTTCCTATTAATGAAACAGTTTCTCCTGAATGAAGTTCTACTGATATGGGAGGAAATTCACCTTCGTTTTGGAAACTGACTTCATAGCCTAAAGGTTTAAAATCACTCTTTTTCATATGTCTTGCTATAAGCCATACAGATGTTATTAATATCTTTTTCACTTCATGGACTGCATAATTATATCTCTTCGAACTATTGAATATTGATCCCGGAATATCATTCAAGGTTTGATCGACTATATCTGTTATCTGTTCTTTACACCAACTTTCATTAAGATCACTCCAGGAAAGCTTTTCTTTGCTAATTCTATCTGAAAATATTTTCAGCATACTATGAATGAAGCTTCCAAAATCCGGAGGTGTGAGTTTATATACTTTTCGCTCTTTTGCTTTTAATCCATATTGTATAAAATAAGCAAATGGACACTGCACAAATTTTTCAAGTCTCGAAATACTCATATTCAAGTGTCTTCCATATAATTTTCTAACTTTTGCCGTATCATTTATATAAACTTCATTTGTATATTGAAAGCCTCTTAATACCCTGTCTAATTTCTGACTCCAATCCTCATTCAACTTATACCATCTATACACATCCAGCCACAGTCCATTCATATATTCTCCATTTGAATGTTCCCTTATATTACTTATAAGATCATTAAACACAGCATTTGGACCGGCAATACTATAAATACTTGAGATATCATCTTCTCTATGAATTACAGCATCTTCTTCTTTTAAATTTGGAAACAGCTTCTTTATTCTAGAAATAACAACAGATGGTCTTTTACCTTTTCCATCTTCATCAGAAACAACATAGCTTAATTTCAAGTACTTACTTACAATAGTTAAGGTACTATAAATCAAAAATTGCTCTTCAAATACCCTATTTCTACTACTTTTAGCTATTTCTATACCATAATTATTTAGATTTTCCCTGTCATTATCTGATAATATTCCTTCATCTGGCAGGGGAGATGGAAATGTACCATCATTCACACCTACTATATAAAGAGCATTTATATCATGACTTTTTATTCTAGTTACACTTCCAACCAGGACCTGATCCAGTGCTGGAGGAATAACTCCTATCTCATATTTTTCAAAACCAGTAGCAAATATCTTATAAAATTCTGCTACGGATATAATTTCATCACCTATAGCTTCAACTATTTGATCTAAAAGTTCTACTATTATATCCCATATTTGATTATATTCATTTACCTTATCAAGTTCTCCTATACTCCTAAATCTATCCATTGACGACTGAATTTTATCCGCAAATTGTATATTACAAATAAAATCATAGATTCCGATACAGATTTGCCTTGCAGTCTTTTTTCCCTTAATGCTGTCTGATAATTTTAAAAGCGGCGTTATTATTCTATTTCTAATATCATTTATTTTAGAAAGCATATCACCTTCATATGAATTCTTTCCTTTATCATTTATACTATAATTTATATTAAATTTCCAATATTCATCTTTTATCCATTTAGAACCACTTATACCATTGGATAAAACGTAATTTTCAATTATATCTACCTCATCTTTTGTTATATCGAAAAATCCAGTTTTTAAATATTTAAATACAGATTCATAAGACCAATTTTTTGCTATAATTTCAATTGCCGATATTATAAAGATAACCATTGGATTATTAGAAATCTTTCTTTTTTTATCTATAAAAAATGGTATTTCATATTCTGAAAAAATTGCTCTAATCAAATTCTCATATCCATCAAGATCTCCACTTACAACTGCAATATCTTTAAATCTAAAATCACAATCCCTGCAGATCCTTATTATATCCTTTGCTATTTCTTTTATCTCCGAGTATTTGTTTAAAGCTCTCAATACCCCTATATTAAAATTCTCTCTATCATATTTTTTATAAGGAAATGAAAATAAATATTTTTCAAGGTGCTGCATCTCTGAACTATCTTTAAATCTATAACATGGAGAACACTTTAAAGCTATAGGTCTATCATATTTTATATTGTTATCTTTAGCTAGCTGTAAAAGTTTTGCTTCAGTAAATTTAGTAGGCAAAAACAGATCAGTATCCTCTAAAATTCCTGTTTCATTCAAAGAGTCACTGCATATAGTTACATTTAACCTTTTAGTACTAAGCATAAGCTTTTCTAAAATATTATACTCTTGAGGTGTAAAACTTATAAATTCATCCACCCAAATCTCAGTTTGATCAAACATGTGAGACTTAGATAGATTTCCTGTAAGTATCGATAAATCATCCTCTGCATCTATGTATTTTTCATGGAGTTTCTCCTCAAATTTTGAAAAAATAAGACTTATATCATAAAGTTTGTCTTTCAAATTTTCATTTTCAATCCTATCAACTTTACTCTGAAGTATTTCGGAATTTATATCATATCTTTTTAATTCTGTTATTATATTAGAAATCATACTTATAAACCCGGGTCTTTTAATTGATCTTGAGAATGTTTTAAGTTCAGACGAATTTTCATTCATTATTTTATATATTAGCATATCCTTACCTGATGAATTTACATGTTCAAGTGTAATTCCTCCAACTTCATTTAAAACCTTATATGCCATACTTCTGAAACTCATTATCTGAGCTTTAAACATCCCCTTTTCTCCTATAGTATCTATTAGATTTTTTTCTGCCTGGAATGAGAACTGTTCAGGCACAAGCAAAATTAATGAATTAGTGCTTCCTTCATCAATCCTTCTCTTTATATCTTTTAAGCAGTAATAACTTTTTCCACTTCCAGCTCTTCCATATATAAATCGTAAGCTCATACTACTGCATCTCTCCTTTCAATACTATTATAAATCATAACCCCAATAGAAAAAATCTAGACACCCAAATTTTCCCTGAATCTGCGAATTTATTTGGGTGTCTTGAATTTCAAAATGGGTTGTATATATTTACCGGAGTATACGTTAATCGGCAAGCCAGAGAATTCATATCACCTAATATAACTGTTTCCGTCTAAAGCTATCAATACCTGCAGTGGTGGTCCACCTTTAGCCAAACCAACAGCATACATGGTATAAAATCTATTTCTAGTAAGTCTAACATTTGGAACTAATAAAATACTCTTATTATCATTTGAATTTCTAAGTTCAAAATTATATACACCAGGACTAAGTACAGTGTATTCAGTCGCATTAGGATATTTAACATTGTTAAAAATAGTTCTGTCATTCCTCCTAAATGTTAAATTTGTTGGTGAAAGATCTGGAGATAAATTTACAAATCTCAGCATTAATCTGTTTCTTTCAACAGGAAGTCTCGGATCCATAATCACTTTTATCGATATCCTTGGAGATCTTCCAATTATCGCTGCTGTAATTATATTACCCGCTCCAACACTTATATTTGTATCCAAAATCATATCTCTTGAATTACCAGATGGATAAACTGTAATTCTATAATTTCCTGGGGAAACTGGTATATACTCAGTAAAATTTTTAAATCTAAAATTTCTAGCAATAAGTGATCCATTGGCATATACATCAACTGCCGATAAATTTGGTGAAGCATGAAGCAATCTTAAATGCCCATGTACCTGAGTTTGTCTGAAATAATTAACATATGGACAATAAAACATTAATACCACCTTTAAATTTAATTACTTATACTCTACATAGTATGCAAATTAAGACTTAAAGTTAAATCTATTTTCTATAAAATATCTATTAATGTTATAAATACAATACCAGAGTTTTAGATACTACAATTTAAATATACTCCTTAAATCCAACTTTGAATTAGGATCGGTTTTAATTTTATGAATCATAACAACTAACACACAGATACTAGATATAATTAAAAATATCGGTATACATACAAGAATAGCTCGTGTATAATATTTTATGGAAATAGCTCCTCCAAGTAGAGGTGCTACTGCAAATCCAATACTCCCGATAGTCCCTTGAACTCCAAATAATACTCCTCTCTTGTCAACAGGTGTATTTTCCGCTGTAATAGACATTATAACTGGCTCAACTCCTCCTGTTACAAAGAACATTATTCCAAATACAAATGTAAATAACCACAGTTTAGTTATCCAAATAAGTGGTACCGATATAACTGCACCTAAAGTCAGATATATTATCAGCAGTTTCATTTTGTCATATTTATCACCAAGTTTACTTAAGGTTAATCCAGCCATTGCCGTCATTAAAGCAAGAACTCCATTCATTACCCCTGTTATACCTGCAGCGCCACTAGCTGTTGACCTAACCTCCTGTACAAATATAGGAATATACGGATTAAATACACTACGGCCAACTCTTATAAAAAAAATTACAACAAGCATAGATAGAGCTGTTGTAGTGAAAACAGTACGAAGTGACTTATTTTTATCCCTATTACGAATTTCATCATCCTTGACATCTACATTCTTCTCTTCTTTAACAAAAAATAGAACCAATAAGAAGTCAATAAACATCAATATACCACCTATTATAAAGCTTACACGATATCCAACCCATTCCGCTAAGGCACCACCAATTACTGGCCCAATACATTGCCCGATAAAAGTTGACGATGATAAGAAACCAAGTGCATAAGATATTTTATTTTTAGGTGTATTAGCTGCTATTAAAATTTGAGCTGCTGTAACAGTTCCTGTAAATACCCCTTGCACAAGTCTTAAAATAATCAGTTGATTTATATTCATAACTATACCCATTGCTCCAATTATAAATGAAGCACACAGCATAGCTCTTATAAGCATTAATTTTCTACCATATTTATCTGATACAATTCCCCAAATAGGTGACATTATTGCCATAGTTATAGCAGGTGCAGCGTTTAAAATTCCCGAGTAGAGTTTAACACTGTTTGTACTTGTTATTCCAAGCTGCTGAATATAAAAAGGCAAAAAAGGCATTCCAAAATTAAAACTCATCAAAGACAAAACCTGTGAAAACCAGACAATGTATAAATTTATTTCCCAAAGTTTCATCTGTTTTAGTCGTCTCATTATAAACTTCGTCCTTCTTCCTATTAAAACTAACATAAAATTCATTATAACATTAATAAAATATATTTAAAAGTTAGCATACAAAAAATCAGAGATTTAGCACCTAAATTCCAGTAAAAATTTTATTTTTACTGGAATTGTATCCAATTACATTTATTTAAAGAGCTGGTAAGCACGGAGACCGTTAGGTCAAAAAAATAATTATAATACCTCTTTACCCCGATAAATTTATATAATCAATTTCCAGTTTTAATTTTGAATTATGTCTTTCCAAATATAGGGTTATTCCAATTATCTTCTATAGTAAATCTTTCATCTTTTATATCTTCAATAATATCCATTTGAAGCATATTCTTTTCTCTAAAACCCCTTATACACCTAAAAAAGTATAACTGCATTAAATTAAATGCTATTATTATAAACATTAAAACTGTTTCTACGCCCGTAGGGCTATGAAGAAAACAGTGATCTAAATGCCATTCCGTCTTCAGTTGATGAAATATATTATTTTCAATGTCCCATCTTTTATGCATTATCTTCCACAGGCTTTCTACTGATGTAAATTTATCTGTTGTTATGATCCATCCTTCTTTAATCTCTATTCTGTCTCCAGTATGAATTTCTTCCACAAACCTCAAGAACCTTACTTTTATATCCTTATCAGACATTTCAAAATTATCATCTTCCCATGCCTTAATCTTTGTGTAGATATTTGTATTTTTTCTTACAATCCAGTTCTTATCTGCCTCACGGCATTTAAATAAAGCTAATGCGTCTTTTACAATGTGAAGACGTTCATCTTTTACTCTAACTACAGCATTCATTCCTATAGAGAGTACTTCTTTTATCCATGTAGCATTACAATACAAAGCATCAGCTACAATGATATCCGCAAAGTGATGATATTTTTTATACAGCTTTTTAATTAAACGTTTGCCGGCAGTAATTTCTCCTTCATCTTTACCTGAACTATCTTTTTGGGGTTCAAGCATTTCCTGATCTAAAACAATATGTGGATCACAACCAACCATTGCACAAACTACTGATCTGTGAAAATGATGCGTTATACCATTTTTATCAACCCTTGTAAGGCAGTTGTTACAAGATTTTTTAATACTGTCAAATAGTTCTACACCATCTATGGCAGCTACCTTTAAACCATCTATAGTACCATTTCTAAATACTTTATTCTTCGCAGTAGTTTTTATTATGTGCTTGTTGATATTTTTTAAGCCATCAAGATCAAAATCATTCAAGAAACGCCTAACGGCGTCAATGCGTAGCATTTTAGTATTTTTAGGTAATACCTTTTTAAATTTATTCTTTTCAATCCAATGTTCTAATCTATTGAAACTTCTTATTTGAAGCATGAATCCAAATAATACTACGAAAGCTATTGTTGAAACTTTTGCTGGAGATTTTATTATTTTATTTTTTAAACTATTGATTTTTTCACCTATATCATATACCCTGTTAATATAAGTGAGTAGCTGTTTCAAATAACTTTTACTCATTTTATCAGCATCCTTTTATTTTTAGTTTTTAGCAAAACCATTATAAAAAGGATGCTTTTATTATGCAAATTTTTTCCGTATAATTTCCAGTAAAAATCGGAATCTGTTAATTCTACTGTAAATATTCATAAGACTTTATAATTCAAAGGACTACCATCCTAAAAATTTTTTAAGTGCTAAACTTCTGACAAAAAATTTATTCCGAACATAATTTATGATCGGAATAAATTTATTCTACTTTATTTTATGAAAATATTATTGTGGATAATTTAAATTTTTATCAGAAATATTCATCAAAACCTCATTTAAAAACTTATCCGCAAGGTACTTTGCCATAGGTAAATTCATATCGAGGTAGTTGCCACAGTCCTTTGCAGCTGCCCCCGGTACATCTCCTTCAAATCCGGCAATAAATTTATACATTTCCTTAAGTAACTCAACAATATCTTTAGATTCATAATTTCCACATAAAATAAGATAAAAACCTGTCCTACATCCCATCGGTCCAAAATACATAGTTTTATCTGCATAATCCTTATGATTTCTTAGAAATGTTGCACCTAAATGCTCAATTGTATGTATTTCAGCTGTATTCATAACTGGCTCAAGATTAGGCCTGGTCATTCTTATATCAAATGTAGTTAAAACTACATCTTTAAATTTATCTTTTCTTGAAACATAAACTCCTCTTTGTAGCTTCAAATGATTAACTGTAAAGCTTGCAATTTTATCCATTATATTTTACCTCCTATAAATTTCAATTGTATCTTAACATTTACATATTTATACGTCAAGCAAATAGGTAAATTTATTCCTCACGATAATTCGAGCAAAATGCAAGAAATCATATACTATAATGCGTAAAATCGTTTTAAGAGTTATTTTATACTATATTTAAGGTTACTTAGAAATTTACATTCCTAAGAAATTAATGTATCATTAAATCATAATCAATATATGTAAAATATAATATTAATAACTAAACAATTAGGGGGGAGCTTATGAATCATTTTTTAATACTTTGGATTTTCATCGCAGCTGTAGCACTCATAATTGATATATTTACAAGCAATTTCTTCTTCGTATGGTTTACTATAGGTGCTATAGCTGCTATTTTCACTCAGATTCTCGGATATTCAATAATCATTCAAAGTATTATATTTTTGATAATAAGTATTTTATCAATAGCAATTGGATATCCATTAGTCAGAAAGAATATAAAAGCTACAATAAAACCTACATTACTCAGAGAACAAACCTATATAGGGAGAAAAATTACAGTAGACGATGATATGTTAAACAACAACGTGGTAAAAATAGATGGAGTTCTTTGGCAAATATATAATATAGGAGATAATATCTCAAAAGGAGATAAAGTAAAAATTGTAAAATTAGAAGGCAATAAAATATTAATAGAAAAAATAAATGAGGAGGGAATATAAATGTCAATATTAATTTTACTTATAATTTTAGTTGTTTTATTCTTAGTATTTGTATCATGTATCAAAATTGTAAATACAGGATACGTAAGCATAATAGAAAGATTTGGTCAATTTCACAGAATATTAAACCCGGGCTGGCACCTTATAATTCCATTTGCAGATTTTGTCAGGCGAAAGGTTTCCACAAAACAGCAAATACTAGATATAGAACCCCAAAGTGTTATAACACAGGATAACGTAAAAATATCAATAGACAACGTAATTTTTTACAGAATTCTTAATCCTAAAGATGCAGTATATAATATTGAAGATTATACATCCGGTATAATCTATAGTACTATAACGAACATGAGGAATATAGTTGGTAATATGACCTTAGATGAAGTTTTATCTGGAAGAGATAAAATAAATTCTGAACTTTTAAAGGTTGTAGATGATATAACAGATGCCTACGGAATAAAAATTTTATCAGTTGAGATAAAAAATATTCTTCCACCATCCGAAATACAGCAGGCCATGGAAAAGCAGATGAGAGCTGAAAGAGATAAAAGGGCAGTTATACTTCAAGCTGAAGGTGAAAAGCAAAGTGATATCGCAAAAGCTGAAGGTGAAAAACAGGCAAAAATACTTCAGGCTGAAGCTGAGAAGGAAGCAAATATAAGAAGAGCTGAAGGTTTAAAACAGTCACAGCTTCTTGAAGCAGAGGGTAAGGCAAAAGCTATTGAAGCAATAGCAGAGGCCCAATCAAAAGCAATAAGAAAAGTTAACACTGCAATAATAGATTCAGGTACCAACGAAACAGTTATTGCATTAAAACAGGTTGAGGCTCTTCAAGAAATGGCTAAAAATCCTGCTAATAAACTAATACTTCCAAATGAAACCCTATCTTCACTCGGTTCAATCGCAGCTATAGGTGAGATGTTAAAGGGAAATAAATAACAAAAAGACTGTGTTATTAAATAATTAATAACACAGTCTTTTCATTATTTTAAAGTTGCACACTTTGAGAAGAATGTTTTTTATTCTTCATTTTGAATCTATTCTTAAAACTATTCAAATATACGTAAACAGCTGGAACAAATAATAATGTCAATAATGTTGATGTAATCAATCCTCCAATAATTGCAAAGGCCATAGGGGCACGAAGCTCTGAACCTGAACCAGTAGCTAAAGCTGTAGGAAGCATACCAAAAATCATAGCCAAAGTAGTCATAATAATAGGTCTCAAACGTGTACGGCCCGCCTCAACTAAGGATTCTTCGATACTCATACCACGACTCATATTCTGCCTTGCAAAGTCTATAAGCAGAATTGCATTTTTTGTAACTAAACCCATTAACATGATAACACCTATCATTGACATCATATCAAGTTCTTTATTGCCAATAAACAATCCTAAAATTGCACCAATAATGGCAAGAGGCAGTGAAAGAAGAATGGCAAGGGGATCTAAAAAGCTTTCAAATTGGGCTGCAATTACTAAGAAAACAAATAGAACTCCCATACCAAGTGCTGTTACTAGTCCTGACATTCCTTCATTCATTTGCTCATCAGCTCCACCAGACGTCACTTCTATTCCATCCGGTAATGCAGCTTCAGTTTTTAGTTTTTTATTAAATGCATTATTAAACTTGCTCTGTGACACTCCGGCATAATTTGCTGTAAGTTGTATTTCTCTCTGCTTATCATATCTATTTATAGTTGAAGAAGATGTTGTAAACACCTTTTTAGTTACCTGACTTATTGGAATCATAGTATTATTCTTTCCCGGTACATAAATTCCATCTAAACTATCAAGATTTTTCTTATCGGAATCCTGAACCTGTACACGAACATCATATCTATCCTTATCTGTTTCGTATTGGCTTACAACAGTACCGTTAAAAAGTGTTCCTAGTGTACTTGCAATTGTAGCAGGACTTACTCCTAGGTCTGCAGCTTTATCACGATCTACATCAAAATCCACCTCAGGTTTACCTGCCTTATAGGTCAAACCTACATCTACAGCACCCGGAGTATTTTCCATTACCCTTTTAGCCTTTAAAGCATATGCTTGAAGTTTTGTAAAGTCATCACCTTTAATATGATACTGTGCCATCTTTCCTGGAAGAAAACCTCCACTATTAACAACAGACAAATCTATTCCCGGAATATTGTTCAAGTTTTGCCTCATTTTATCCCCTATTTCATCAGCGCTTTCTTTTCTATCCTGTTTATCTGAGAGCTTTACGAGCATGCTTACTTTACTTGATTTTACTGTTGAATATATATATTTTACATTGTGATCTTTTTTTATTATATTTTCCATTTCATTAGTGATATCAGAAGCATTATTTAGTGTAGAACTGGAATCCAAATCTGCTTCTATATCTAACTCTCCCTTATCAGAAGTCGCAATAAATCCCATATTTAATTTTGTAGCAATAAACAAACTTCCTACCAGCATCATAATAGGTATTATTATTACCCAGATCTTATGTTTCAAAACAGTTCTTAAAGCATTAGCATAAGAATCTGCCAGCTTATCAAAAAACTCACCAAACTTATCTAAAAACTTTCCTACTACAGGTATTGGCTTTTCTTTGCTGCTTAAATACTTGGATGACAGCATTGGAACCAGTGTAAATGCCACAAATAACGAAACTAAAACACTGGCAGCTACCGTCAATCCAAATTGCACAAGAAACTTTCCTACCAATCCATTAATCATTGCTATAGGGAGAAAAACTGCTACGAGCGCAAAAGTAGTAGACATAACTGCAAGTCCTATTTCAGAAGTTGCTTCCTTAGCTGCCTTAACCGGACTTTTCCCCATATTAAGATGCCTTACAATATTTTCAATAACAACTATTGCATCATCGATAAGCAATCCAACCGCAATAGACAATGCCATTAAAGATACTATATTCAGCGAAAAGTTCATAACCTTCATAACTGCAAATGTAGTAATTATAGATATTGGTATTGCAATTCCAGAGATTGCAGTACTTGCCGCATTCTTTAAGAACATAAAAACAACTACTACTGCAAGTATACATCCTTCTATGAGTGTTTTCTGAACATCATTAACTGAATCACGTATAGATGTTGAATTGTCACGTACAACTTTAATTGTTACACCAGATGGAAGTCCTTTTTGGATATTAGCAATTTGTTCTTTTATAGAGTCAGCTACTTCAACAGTATTTGAATTTGACTGTTTTAAAACATCTATACCAATTGCCGGTTTCCCATTATAAAAAGATAAACTATCCTTTTCTTTACTACTGTCCTTAACTGTTGCAATATCCTTAAGTCTAATTTCACTATTATCACGTGTAGTGACTAATATATTTAGGAAATCATCTACATTCTTTATAGCTGCATTAGTTTTTAAACTTATTTCTGTATCACCATCATCAATCTTGCCACTAGATACATCTATATTATCACTTTTTAAACTATTACTAACTTCTGCAATTGTAATATTATATGAGTTCATTTTTTCTTTATCAAGATTTATATGAATTTCTCTTTGTTCTTCTCCATATGTATTGACAGCTCCAACACCGTTTATTGTCTGCAGCTTCTTAACAACATCATCATCTGCTACCTCCGATATATCTTTACTTGACATTTCTCCACTAACCGTAAGGGATACTATAGGCTGTGCAGTAGCATCAAACTTTGCAATTACAGGTTCTGTGATATCTGTTGGAAGAGTTCCTCTAATATTGGATACTTTATCTTTTACATCTTGAAGTGCTTCAGCTGAAGGTTTATTTAATTCAAATATAATTGCTGTACTTGAAACTCCCTCTGTTACAGTTGAACTAATATGTGAAACACCAGATATTTGTCCTATAGAATCTTCTATCTTTTTTGTTACTTTAGACTCAATCTGATCCGGAGCCGCCCCAGCTTCAACTACTGTAACAGATACAACTGGAGTATCAACATCTGGAAACTGGTCCACAGACAGACTTTTATAACTAACTATACCCAAAGCCAACAAAGCAATAATTATTACTGTTATAAATACTGGTCTTTTTAAACTAACATCTGCTAAAAACATAATTGAATATCACCTCCTAGTCAAATACTATTTTTACAGAATCACCGTCCTGCAGACTACTTACATTAGTACAAATAACACTATCACCTACTTGTATTCCAGATTTTATTTCCACATTACTTTTATCAAAATCACCTATGGTTACAGTCTTTTTTCTTACCCTGCCATTGTTATCTATTAATACATAATAATTCCCTTGAGTTCCTCCTATTGCTTTTACCGGTACTGTAATCACTTTTTTATTTTGATCAGTAGCAATTTGTATCTTTCCAAAAATACCCGGTTTAAGTTTTCCGTCCTTATTATCAATTTGCACTTTACACTTAAATGCTCTTGAAACTGGATCTGCAGCAGTATCAATAGTTTTCACAACACCATTATAGCTAGTTTTATCATCGTCATTCAGCTTTAATTTAGCATCTGTTCCTAATTTAATATAATTTAAATCACTTTCTCTAATATCTATATCTGCATATATCGGTGATATAATGTCAACCTTCCCAAGAGCTGTTCCAGCACCTAAATACTGACCTATACTAACATTTTTACCAGTTATGACACCACTAGTTGGAGACTTAATGGTTGTGTTTTGCAGTGAATCATTTAGATTATCCAAATTTGTTTGAGCAGTTTGTATATTGGCCTCCTGAGTTTGAATTGACATACTAGAAGCTTGAGCACTGGCCCTTGCAGACTCAAGCGCACTTTCAGCAGTTTTTAACTGAGACCCCGCATTTTCAAATTCAACATCTGAAGCAGCACCCTGATCATGAAGTGCCTTTACTCTGTTATAATTATTTTGAGCTGTTTGTAAATCTATTTGTGGCTTATTCACTGACAACTGCGCAGAATCCGATGAACTCTGTGCTGCCTGTAATTGAGCTTTTGCTGCTGCAAGTTGAGCCTCAGCCGTTTTTATATTATTTTTTATATCTGTATCATCAACCTTTGCTAAAGTCTCTCCTTCAGATACGGTTTGTCCATCTTGGAATGAAACCTGCGTTACCTTTCCGGGAACCTTGGCACTTATAACTCCTTCCTCTGACGCTTCAAGAGAAGCCTTAAAAGATGCTTTCTCTGACACTGTATCCATATCTGCTTCAATTACTTTTACAGAAACTTTATTTGTCTTTTTAGAAAGGTTGGATGTTTTTTTCTCACCTAAAAAAATACCACCTCCTATGGCTGCAATTATGATAATTACCACAACTATGGAAAGTATTTTACGTTCCTTCATAAATTTAATTACTTTACGAATTAAATTTTTTACTTTGTTCATATTAAACCTCCTCTAATCATGTAAATGCTCATTTGATTCATTGAACGTACATTTAATTTTTTATTCAATAAAAATTAGACTATATGTTAGTCTAATTTTTCCAAGAATCTGTAGTAAATTTCACTAATTCTTCTATATACTTGCTGGTGTCTTCCGATTTTAAATCCGGAAATAAAAATTTCATCATAACTGTACTCCCAATTATAGACATAAATTGATGCGTAACCATTCTGAAATCCATTTCTTTAATTTCCCCTTTTTGATATCTATCCTTAATGAAATTATTTATTTGAATCCATATATTTGAAAACATTTTGAATATAATTTCTCTAGTTTCTCTTCTAAGTAAATCTCTTTCTTGGAGCATAATTATAATGAGTTCACTGTCAAGCATAACTGTATTTCTTAATTCATTACAAAAATAAAGCATAACATCATCTAAAGTCATGTCATCAGTTACGCCTTGTAATGTATCATTCACATGATTGACTAAGTAATTACATCCATCTCTCAATATAGTATGTAAAATTTCTAATTTCCCTTTAGGAAAATAATGATAAATCAATCCATCAGCCATACCTATTTTGTTTGTAATTGAATGCACAGAAGTATTATAATAACCATTTTTGGCAAATAACTTTTTAGCAGAATCAAGTAATTGTTGTCTTCTTTCAATTGCTTGAAGCTTCCTACTAGTTATTCGTTTTTTATTATCCATTTATTCCCCTCATTTCATTCATTAAACATTCAATAAAGTAATTCTAATATTAAATTTTGGTAAAGTCAATATTTTCATAGATTTAATTGACAATTGATATATTGTAATCAATAATTATAATTAATGATTTTTAAGTTAAGTTTATTATGGAAGGAATGATACAAATGAACAATTACAATTTTATAAAAGTAGCCTCGGCTTCTCCTTTAACAAATGTTACTGATATAGAATTCAATATAAATAATATTAAAAAATGTATAAACTCATCAGTTGAAAAGGGATGTAAACTCATAGTATTCCCGGAGTTAAGTATAACTTCATATACCTGTGCCGACTTATTCTGCTCTCAGTTACTACTGGATAAATCCATTGATGCTGTCAAATCATTATGCGATTTTTCAATAAATAAGGATATACTTATAGCTGTAGGAGCCCCATTGAAATATAATTCCTGTTTATACAATTGTGCATATATAATATTTGAAGGGAAGATTCTTGGTATAATTCCTAAAAGTTATATTCCAAATTACACTGAATTCTATGAAAAGAGATGGTTTACAGAAGGCTTAGGGTTGATAAATAAAGAAGTGCACTTTACATTCCAAGGAAACATACCATTTGGAACAAATCTAATATTTACATACAATGATTTTAAATTTGGATTTGAAGTATGTGAGGATGTATGGGTAACTATACCTCCAAGTTCATATCTAAGCCTCATGGGAGCAAATATAATATCAAATTTATCAGCTTCAAATGAACTTGTCAGCAAAGCTGAATATAGAAAAGAACTCATTAAAAATCAAAGTGCACGCTGTATGGCTGCTTACATATATTCATCTACAGGTGTCTTTGAATCAAGTACAGATTTAGTCTTTAGTGGCCATTTAATTACTTGTGAGAATGGAACTATACTCAATGAAAATACCAGATTTCAAAGGGAAAACCAAATTCAAACTTCTATACTAGATATAGACAGATTAAATAATGAAAGATTAAAGAATGTAAGTTTCAGAGACAATTCTAAATTCATACCCTTTGAAACACATGAGATTAAATTTTCATTTAAAAATACTGACTGCAAAACCTTTGATAGATTCGTTGACAAACATCCTTTTGTACCTTCAAATGAAACTAAAAGAGAACTGCACTGCAGAGAAATTTTCAATATTCAAACTTCAGGACTTGCAAAAAGAATATCACATACACATTTAAACACAGCAGTTATTGGTATATCAGGAGGACTTGACTCTACCTTAGCCCTTTTAGTTATAGTTAAAACCTTCGATATCTTAAAGCTTCCAAAAGAAAATATAATAACAGTTACAATGCCTGGTTTTGGAACTACAGATAGAACTTATAACAATGCAGTAAATTTATGTAAGATGCTTGGTACAAAATTTAGAGAAATAAATATAGTGCCTGCATGTCTGCAGCATTTTAAAGACATAAATCACCCTGCTGAAAAGTTTGATGTAACCTATGAAAATGTTCAGGCGCGAGAAAGAACACAAATTTTAATGGATATAGCTAATAAGGAAGGTGGTCTTGTTATAGGAACTGGTGACCTATCTGAAGTGGCCCTTGGCTGGTCTACATATAATGGTGACCATATGTCAATGTATGGGGTAAACTGTTCAGTACCTAAGACACTTGTTAGATATCTAGTATCCTATGTAGCACAAAAAGAAGTGAGCAAGGAGATATCCGATATATTAATGGATATTTTAGATACACCGGTTAGTCCTGAACTCCTTCCTAAGGATAAGGATGGAAAAATTGCTCAAAAAACAGAGGATATAGTTGGTCCATATGAGCTTCACGATTTCTTCTTATATCACTTTATAAGAAATTCGACTAAACCTGGAAAAATATTATTTCTGGCTTATCATGCATTTAAAGATGATTATGATAAAGATACTATAAATAAATGGTTTGACAAGTTCATAAAGAGATTTTTCACACAACAATTTAAACGTTCTGCAATTCCTGATGGGCCAAAAGTTGGAAGCGTAAGTCTTTCACCAAGAGGCGATTGGAGAATGCCTTCAGATGCAAGCTACAACTTATGGATTCAGAATTCATAAATTGCATATATTACGTATTAAGCATTGATCATAGATATATGGGGCTATAAGGACAAACTAGCCTTATACGTAGTAGGAGTGCAATAACAAAACTCAGCACGTTAAAAAGTTTTAACAGTTCTAAGCTTGTATTTTGGAAATTTAAGCAGATTATATAAACTCGCGAAGCTCAAACATATATAATCTACTAAAATTTTCTAAAATACTCCGCTAAGAACTGTAAAAAAACTTTTTAAATGTGCTTTCATTTTGTTATTGCACCCCTGCGTATAAGTCCAGTTTGTCCTTATAAGTTATATACTTAAATCAATAAATGCTTTATATACTAATAAAAGTATATAAATAATTATATAACTTATGTAAACTTGATAAATATTATTTCTCCTTTAAGGGTTTATGGCGATAACCATATTGATTTATACTATAATTGTGGTTTTAGATATCTGTTAAATAATAAAGGTTTGTATTAAGTTAAAGTGTGTGGTTTATTTTTTGAATCTTTTTATTACAAATTCAGTTGAAACTTTTATCCACAAAGGGTTCGCCCGCACCTAAAAGGGCGTATTTTATTACCTTAACTTTTTATCTAAAATTTTAAACCTATCTATAAATAAATTGATTTAAAAGTCCTCTACTCCATTTAAACCCAAATCATATATAATCTCACTCATTTTCTTGTATAGTATTTGCCATCTTACATTATAATTTTCATGATTGTATTCTCTTTATAAAGGTTTTACGGACGTAGTCCTTGTATATATAACATTAATCCCGGAGGGATATTTCAAAACTACAGAAATTATAATAAATAACGAAATTTTTCCCGGTAAAAGATTAAATATATCTAAAATTAAAATAACCTGCCCTTCACAAGAAGAACAGGACACCCTAACGGATTTGAAGGCTTACAGCCCATGTCCATCAAGCTAAGGCGTATAAAGTTTTCTAAATATGAATGATGTTTTATCTTATTTAATTGGTAACATTAATAGATACTAATTATTGATAAAAGCTATTAGGCTATTTATTTTTGTTATTTTATCTAACCTTAATAAAGTACAGCATTTACTTTTTCACTCCTCTTATTTACATGGTGTAAATTTACTTTATATAATAGTAAAAATTATTAAATAGAGCAACAAAGCAATTTATTTTATTGTTTACGTATTGAACAATTTGTTTATAATGTAGATAATTAAGATAAGGAGGAATTCATATGTCTAATTTAAACATTGAAGTGAAAATTGATGGTGAAATTTATACAGATGCACAATTGGCACAATACGAATACCAACGTGCACTACATGTATTACATGAATTGAAAGCTTTAGGTGCAGACGTGCGTGATAGTGGCCGTAAATTGTCACATGAGGATATCAATTGGCTGGAACCAGAAAAAGTGAAACAAATTTCACTTGATATTCGTAATAGTTTAGGTGAACAAGGCACATTGAATCTTTTTAAAGATGCTGAAGCAGATGCGGAATGCCGCTGGAAAGAATACATTAAAGATTATGATCCAACCCAATCGCATATTGGTGTAACTGAAATTCATGTTACGGGCATAACTATTCCTGAGGTACTACCGGTTGTAGGCGGCGGAAAAGGTGAACGATTTGCCTTAGAAATTATGCCGGAACACTATATTGTCAAAGGAAACATTGTTGCTGGTGAACAACAACGCGGTATGGAGGCATTTGGAATGTTTGGAGAACCAACATTTATAACAGGAACTGCTAGTAAGGATATTCCAGAAGGTTTGCCAATTGAAAAAGATCCATCTTATCCAAAGAGTATGTTTGGTGAAACATTGCTTAAAAGTGACGGCACAAATATTCATATAGGTGCATTTCACCAATTTCGTCCAGAGCAAGGCGGATTTAGTATGAAATCAACTTTTTTCTGTCCGGGAAGAGCACCAAAAGCGATTGCTGACGGACACAAAATTCATTTTGCACTAGAATTGACAAATTCCATGAAAATAGCTTATTCACTTAAACAAGAAGAAATAAAATAGCACTATTTATTACTAAAATAGATATTAGGCTGCTGACAAATATATTTTATCAGCAGCTTTTTAGATTTTTTGCTGGATGATTTTTTGTTAGCAATAATATAGCTAAAATCTATTGTATAAAAACAAAATATGTAGTAAACTACATATTTGTGAGGTGATAAAATGGAAACATCAATTCTAAACTCAATTGGTCCACAAATAAAAATTGCAAATACATTGATTGAAAAAGAATTAAATAACCGAATTGCAGAAATTTTAACTGAATATAATTTGACGGGGCCACAGGTTGCCTTAATGATCTATATTTTTGAAGCCAAAGGCAGAACAGTTACACAGAAAGAATTAGCAGATAAATTTGTTTTGAACCATTCGACGATTCGCAGTATTGTCAAACGTTTAGAAAAAATGCAGTTGATTGATGTGGCACATTTAAAAAGTGATAAAAGGCAAATTGTATTGTCTTTGTCTGGTAAAGGATACAACGTAATTAAAAATCATATTAATCAAATTTATAAAGTTATGAAAAATGTAAATCAAAAGATTGTCAAAAACATGAGTGAAGATGATCAGAAGTATTTTTCTAATTCTCTGAATAAAATCATTAAAAATTTTAATATATAGCATACTACATGTTGAGAGGAGAAATAATCAAATGTCATTTGAATCAATAAATATTTCAATTAAAAAAAGAAATTATATGATGTCGGTATTGTTACTAGGAGCATTTGTTTCTTTATTGGCAGAAACTTTTTTGAATAATGCACTGCCGACAATTATGAACACTTTTGGTGTCAATCAATCCACTGCACAATGGTTGACAACTGCCTATCTTTTGGTTGTTGGATTGATAATTCCTTTATCTGCCTGGATTTTCAATTCTTTTAGTTTAAAAACAAATTATTTAATGATGTTGGGAATTTTTTTAGCGGGCTCGCTAATTTGCTTGTTTTCACCAAATTTTTATGTATTGCTGATTGGTCGAATTATTGAAGCTGTTGCAGCTGGAGCTTTAATGCCATTTATTCAAAATGTTATTTTGTTACTATTTCCACCAGAAAAGCGAGGATTTGCTATGGGAATTACTGGCCTTGTTATTGGATTCGGTCCCGCAGTTGGTCCAACGATTTCAGGCTTAATTTTAAAATATGCAAATTGGCGGATGCTTTTTATTATTTTGAGTGTGATAAGTATAGTAACTGCCATTTTAGCTTTCTTTACTTTGAAAAATATTACCAAACCTCATCGCACAACAATTGATGGTTTATCTTTTATTGAATCACTCTTAGGATTTGGCTTTATCCTTTATGCTTTATCAGAACTTGGAAATTCTGGACATTTGACACTATCACTTGTTGTTATATTCTTATTAGGTATTTTTATATTGTTTTTGTTTGGTAAAAGACAATTGCAGTTAGCTTCACCATTGCTTGACATTCGTATTTTTTCAAATAATAAGTTTAACTTATGTACTTTTTTAAGCATGCTAAGTAATATTGCAATGGTTGGAATTGAGTTAGTATTGCCTCTTTATCTGCAAACAACTTGTAGTGAAACAGCACTTGTCTCTGGTTTAATTATGATGCCTGGTGCAATTATAATGGGTATTTGTAATCCTATTTCCGGCATACTTTTTGATAAATTCGGTATCAAGCGTTTATCATTATTTGGTTTTTTTATTCTACTATTAGGTACATTTCCTATGCTTTTATTTAATAATCAAACAGGTTTAATTATAATTGCTTTTTGTTATGCTCTAAGAATGATAGGAATTTCATTTACAATGATGACGACTTTTACGGCAGGTATTAATTTTATAGATTCTAATTATACTACTCATGCTAATGCAGTTTCATCAACTATTCGACAAATAGGCGGATCGTTAGGTACCGCACTGGCAATGTTGGTTGTTGCATTAGGTTCTAATTTTAAGAGTACTGTAGGAGCTAACAAAACGATTGCATTAGAAACTGGTTATCATTGGGGATTTATTTTAATGGTTGTTATTGCATTAATTGGAATTGTTGCAGCCTTTTTTCTTCCTACTGCGGAACAAGAAAATATGGATTATTAAATGCATATATTGCGTATTAAACATTGATCATAGATATATGGTGCTATAAGGACAAACTAGGCTTATACGTAGGGATGCAATAACAAAACTCAGCACGTTAAAAAGTTTTAACAGTTCTAAGCTTGTATTTTGGAAATTTAAGCAGATTATATAAACTCGCAAAGCTCAGACATATATAATCTACTAAAATTTCTTAAAATACTTCGCTAAGAACTGTAGAAAACTTTTTAAATGTGCTTTCATTTTGTCATTGCACCCCTACGTATAAGCCTAGTTTGTCCTTATAAGTTATATGCTTAATAAGTGAAATATCACCTTCAAGGGTTCTAGGACGATCGGCCCTAGTGATTCATACTATAATTACAATTTTAAACATATATTAAAGTAATTAAAAAAGTATGAATAAGATCATATTTTAAATGGTATTCGGGATTTTAAGGTTTTTCACAGTACTCCACTACGTAAGAATTTTACTTATGTTTGCAATAAATTGTTTAATGCGATATTCTATATTTTTAATTGATTTGGAATTTTATGAATGGTAATCCCCTGAATAATATAATCCCGGAGGGATATTTTAAACTTATGGGAGTTATAAAAAATAGCATATCTATTTTCATAACAGATTTAAATTTAAATGTGAGTTTTACTATATACCCGGGAAGTTAATGTCATAATAATTAAATTAGTACAGTCATTACTATAACTTAAAGAAGGAAGACTGTAAGCCTTCAAACCCGTTAGGGTGCTCTGTTCTTCTTGTGAAGGGCAGGTTATTTTAATTTTAGATATATTTAATCTTTTACCGGGAAAAATTTCGTTATTTATTATAACTTCTGTAATTTTAAAATATCCCTCCGGATTAATGTTATATATACAAGGACTACATCCGTAAAACCTTTATAAAGAGAATACAATCATGGAAATTATAATGTAAGTTGACAAATACTATTGCAAGAAAATGAGTGAGATTATATATGATTTATATTTAAATGGAGTAGAGGACTTTTAAATCAATATGGTTATCGCCATAAACCCTTAAAGGCGAAATTATTTTATTGAGCATTTGATTTATAATTTATAAGGACAAACTTAACTCATGCTGCAGAGGTATACTTAGAAACTGAAGACACATCTAAAAAGTTTTTTACATCTCTTGGCGAAGTCTTTTAGAAAAATTTTAGTAGATTATATATGTTTGAGCAAAGCGAGTTTATATAATCTGCTTAAATTTTTAAAAGACAAGCTTAGAGATGTTAAAACTTTTTTAGGGTGCCGGAGTTTGTGAGTATACCTCTGCGGTGTGAGTTAAGTTTGTCCTTATAGCCATATATCTACGATCAATGCTTAATACGTAATATTATGCATTTTACGGACGCAGTTCTTGTATATATAACATTAAATCTCAGAGGAATATTTTATGAATAATACAAATTTTATAATATTAATAATTATCCTATTTGTATATATCCACTAATAAACCAGTTATTTCATCAATAGTTGATGCAACATTAAGATTGTCTTTTTGCTCATTCATAAGCATATTTGTAAGTTCCTCCAGTTTACTGTCTATAGTATCGACCGTTATAAAATACTGAGTCTGCCAAAAACTTATATCCTTCTTAACCTTATACATATGATTTAAAACAGATTTAAGATATTCTTTTATCATACTTTTATATTGTTTTACATCACTATAACATTTAGTTATTGAAAGTCTATTGCCTTTTTTCTTTATATCATCAAACATCTCTTTTAATTGTTCTTCCGATTTTTTTTCCATTTGCGAATTAAAACTTTGAGAAAAATCTTTTTTTACCGAGATCTTTTTTTTCTCAGAAGGCATAACTGAGGTTTTACCAATTCTAGATATCTCCATAAAACTACCTCCATCTCCATAAATTACGACTAATTCACTTAATATATTTATTATATATTAACAGTATAAATGAATTAATTTATTATTTCAAAATAACTTACGATTTAAATTCAAAATTATGCTTATTTCATCAATAACTTTACTTTTCTCCCATTTAATCATATAATTAATACGAATTTAATATTATGCTTATAGGTACTCATATTAAATAATATATGGGTTTAAATGGGAAGTCAAGTGTAATTCTTGTACGGTCCCGCCGCTGTGAAAGAGGAGTTTTTATAAAATACCACTGGAGTATTTCTTATCTCTCCGGGAAGGTTATAAAAATGTTAATTCTTAAGTCAGAATACCAGCCTATAATCACACCATTAACTCTACGAACGATGGGGAGGTGATTAATTGCAGAAATTATAGTTCCTTATAATCGTTTTTTATATAAGGATTTTTTTTGTACTTATTTTCAGGTATGCTCTATAATCAATTACATAATTTATATAAGTAATTTGATGTACAAGCTATTACCTGACCATTTACATTATTAATAATTTTATAATATTGGAGGTCTTTATTTATGCATATTGAAGATGGAATTTTATCACCTCAGGCATGGGGTACATGGTACGTAGTAAGTGCCTTTTTTATTGTTCCCGGAATAAAAGAAATAAAAAATAGGATTAAGGCTAACTTATACTACAAACCCTTCCTGGCTATGATGGGGGTTGCAGTATTTGTTATTTCATGTATGCATTTTCCCGTACCTGTAACAGGTTCATGTTCTCATCCATGTGGCACCCCTCTTGCTGCTATTGTTGTCGGTCCACTTGCAACCGCTGTAATTTCAGCCATATGCTTGTTCTTTCAAGCAATATTTTTAGGTCATGGTGGAATAACCACAATTGGTGCAAATGACTTTTCTATGGGTATAGCAGGTGGAATCTCCGGTTATGTCTGTTGGAAGCTTCTTAGATATTTTAAAAGTCCAATTTGGTTGGCCGCGGCAGTTGCTGGATTTGTTGGTGATATAGTCACATATCTAATTGCAGCACTGGAATTAGCAATAAGTCTGCATGGAAACATACCAATACTAAAGGAATGGATGATATTTTTTGCAGGTTATGGTCCTACTCAAATTCCCCTTGCTATTGGTGAAGCAATATTTACTGCTGTAGTCTTACAAGTTATGGTAAATAGGCGCCCTGATCTAATGCCAAATGTACTCGGGAAAAAATATGAGGAGGTAAAATAATTATGGAAGCAAATTCTAAAACAGATAATAAGAATGTAAAATTTATAGATAATTTTACCAAAAATATTTTAATAGTTGGCTTAATACTATTAATTCTTATATTTATTTCTGGGAAATATATGAGCAGTCATAAAATGGAGGCTGGCGGAACTGATGATAAGGTAAACACAATGGCCTCTGATAAAATAAAGGCAGATAATCATCCATTTATAGAACTGCCTGGAGATGCAGAAGTTGGTGCCTTTTCCGTAACTAATTTTTGTGCAGGTCTTATAGTAGGACATCATTGGGAAAAGTTATTTGGCAAATCAAAATCAAGTAAAAAATCTTTAAAGGAAAACTGATCATGGAAATATCTCCATTTAAAAATATTTCTAATAGAAACAGTTTCTTGAATAACCTGGATGGAAGAGTAAAAACTATTTTATTCTTAACTAGTATAGTAATTACTACTTTTCTTTCTCATTGGTATTTAATAACTTTACTATGGATACTTTCACTGATAGGATACTATACATTAAATATACCATGGAAAAAGCTTTTTAAAAGATTAATTATTCCATTTGGAATAGCATGGATAGTATTTTTGAGCATGCTTTTTACTAATGGCCATACAGTTTTAACCTATATACCATTTGGAAAACATCACTTGAATATTTATGTCGAAGGAATTATGCTTGGGTGTTTACTTTTTTTAAGAATTGTAACTGCAGTAACAATAGCATGTCTCCTATCTTTTAGTACATCTATGATTGAAATCCTAGAAACACTAAGGATATGTAAAATACCCGGTATAATTATTGATCTGGCTGATATGATGTATAGATATGTGTTTATAATTGAAGAAACCTCCCGCAGAATGCATATGGCTCAAATGAGCCGAATGGGTTATGTCGGTTCTTGGTCAAGGCGAATCGCAGATACTGGTAAAATAGCATGCTATGTTTTAATTAAATCTATCGATAAAAGTATATCTATATATAATGCAATGCTGTCCAGAGGTTATTCTGAAGATAGTGTCGAAAACTTGAACTATTTTAATAAACATATACCAAAATTTGATCTTTTAATTAGTATACTGGCTTTAATTTTATTACTTATTTTAGTTGTTATAAATATTGTATTATAAAGAAAGGGTTAGCTATGGAACTTATAAATATAAATAAAGTTAGTTACACATATAGTGATGGAAGCCGTGCTTTAGATAATGTAAGTATGTCAATTAAAGCTGGAGAAAGAATAGCTGTAATAGGCCCGAATGGAGCTGGTAAATCCACCTTATTCCAGCTCTTTAATGGACTTTTAAAGGCAACATCCGGCAGTGTTACAATTGACGGAATGGAAATCCGTAAAAAAAATCTATCTAAGATAAGAAGTACTGTAGGTATGGTTTTTCAAGATTCAGATGATCAGCTTTTTAATTCAACTGTACGTCAGGAGATTGCTTATGGTCTAATAAACATGGGATTATCAGGTGCAAAATTAGACAAAGAAATATATTGGGCATTAGATCTTGTTGATATGAAAGATTTTATTGATAAGAGTCCACATAATTTAAGTGGAGGTCAGAAGAAAAAAATTGCACTTGCAAGCGTACTCGCAATGAAACCTAAAATTTTAGTTTTAGATGAGCCAACTGTTGCTTTGGATCCACGTGGAGTAAATAAACTTATAAAATTGCTTAATAAAATAAATAAAGAACTTGGTATAACTCTAATTTTTGCAACTCATGATGTAGATATTGTTCCGCTGCTAGCCGATCGTATATATGTCCTAAACAGTGGAAAAACCATACTAAGTGGATCTGCATCCGAAGTTTTCTCAAAAAAAGATATACTGAGAAAAATAAACTTACGCTTACCGAGAATAGCTCATTTGATTGAAATCCTTCAAAAAGACGGTTATTTAGATACAAACACGCTTCCATTAACTATAGGTCAAGCAAAACACCTTCTAGAAGAAAAGCTCATATAACTATTATAGGGTTTATAAATGAAAAGCTAATCTATCCACCGGGAGATGCTGCCAAAGGTTAAATTAACCTTTAAATTACAAAAACTATGTATGGTTAATGTATGAAAGCTTAACTTATGCGCAGGCCGGGATTTCTGAAATTAAGGCACATTAAAAAATTCTGTAGTAATGCTCGCGAAGCGTTCTTAAAAATCTTAGTGGATTATATATGTCTGAGCAAAGCGAGTTTATATAATCCACTAAGATTTTTATGAATGCAAGCTTAGACTTACTAGAAATTTTTTACGTGACGTATTTTGGAAATCCCGGCCAGAGCATAAGTTAAGCCTGGAATTACAAACTCTGTATACAATTTCGAGTTTAAAATTGTATATTAACTCTTCCATTTCCTGTAGTTAAATTATGCTTACTTATAACTATATTACCATATATATCAGTCCTAACAACCATGATTCCTCTACGTGATATCCTATTTATAACTCTCATATCCGGAGTTTCAACGCCATTTGACGTTACGATTGCAATTTTAGGATCTATCTTTTCTAAAAACTCATTAGTAGAACTTGTATTTAGTGCATGATGTGGGACTTTAAGCACATCACATTTCTCTAATTTATTCTTTTTTGTCATAAACCTTTCCTCTTCTTTTTCACAATCAGCTGCAAATAAATAATTTATATTATCTATTTCTCCGCATATCATAACAGAATTATTGTTTTCATTTCTACGATTCACTTTATCAGGCAATAAAAATTTCAATTTCATTCTTTTATACTTAAAAGCAGAATTTTTATCTATATATTTTATATTTATATTTCTTTGATTGAGCTCTTTACAAATATCATCTTTAACCTCATTATAATGTTTTGGTAAAAATACATTGTTAACTTTTATATTATCAACTATTTTAATTAGTCCGCCATAGTGATCGTCGTGGTAATGGGTGAGTATTACGCCATCTATATTATCAATTTTCAATTCTTTTAAATATCTAATTATCTTATTGGTATAATATGATGCCCCTGTATCTATAATATAATTCTTATCATCAGCTTTAATTAATATACAATCACTCTGTCCAGTGTCTAAAAAATGAACTCCATACTCACCATGTTTTGCATAAACAGTATCTCCAATGAGTATAAATAGCATAAGGAATATAAATATCTTCTTTTTCACCATACTACCTCCAAATATAACTCTATTAAATATTTAATAGTATATTTAATAAAACTTATATTTATTTTCTGTAGTATAGTTTTTTATATTCAGATAGTAATTAAAATTCGATTTCTAATTTTTCAAAAAAGTTCCTCTACTATCCTGTGTTACCAAATTTCTTTTCATAAGACCACCAAGTGCATTCTTAAAATAGTTTTTGCTCTCTTTAAAAACTTTTCTTATATCTTCAGGGGAACTTTTATCATTATACGGCATATAGCCATCATGTTTCTTTAAGTAATTTAGTATATCATCTTCAAGTGATTTTCTCTCATCTGACGCTTTTTTTCTAGGTGTCAATCCAAGTTTACCATCTTCATATACCTTCTTAACTCTAACTTTTAACTCATACCCTTCTTTCACATTTACAAATATCTCATTTTTCAATATTATTCCTCTATATTTATTATCTAATGCAGCCATTATAGTATTGTTTGTTTGAAATCCGTATACTACACAATTAACCTCGCTTTCAATCTTGTATAATCCATCTGGAGCATTTTCCAAATGCTTATCAATATCAGTAGTAGCTGCTATTCTATTTGTTTTATCAAGATATATGTAGAAAAGGTAATAATTATTTTTTTCTATTTCATACTTCTGTTCTCGCATTGGTACAAAAACATCTCTTTCAAGTCCAAAATCAACAAATGCGCCAATACTTGTTTTGGACACAACTTTTAAATATGCTATTTGATTAACCTCTGCAAATGGCTTTTTCATAGTAGCTATTGGTCTATCTTTAGAATCTCTATATATAAAAACTTCAACTTCAATTCCAACTCTAATATCATCTATAGTTACATTTCCATTTGGCAACAGTATATCATCACTAGTATTTCCTGTATCTGCATCCAAATAATATCCAAAACTTGCTTTTCTTACAATTTTCAAAGTGTTAAATTCACCGATACGAACCATAAGTATCCTCTCCTTATTTATAAATAATCCAATAAATAATCCCACCTTAAAAAGGTGGGATTATAGGCATAAAATTCACTTAAATCTCAGTTAATAATATATCTACAATATATATTATATAACAATATATAAAAACTTACTATATCTTTTTATTAAAGTTTCAAATAATAATATAATTATAGCATAGATAAACAAAAGTCTACAAGAGGGAGCATGTAACTTTTAGGAATTATTTATTTAAAAGGTCTCTAAAATGCTAACAATATGTACTATTTTTTATTTTTTTTATAGTTTTTAGCTCTATTTGGCTTAGGTTTAGGTTTTATAGTCACATCTTTTTTTCTTTTATTCTTAGATGTTGTATCATATATCGCACCTGTATTCAAATCTACAAACCACAGGAAAAACACTATAAACACAACTGATTGCACATATTGCCATACCGTGTTCGCTAGATTATATCTAAAGTATGCAGCCACCATTGGTGGCAAAAAGAACGAAACCACTGCTGCAACTAAGATAATCCATTTATTGGGATGAAGTTTTGAAAGTACATGAATTTTTAGTTGATTATAGACGACCATAAAAACAATCACAAAAAATATTATCTGTAAACTTACTTTTAACCACAAAGGCATATTAAGTCCTCCTTTTTGTATGTCACTAATTATATTATTATATAAATTCAATTATATATCAATACTTTTTTACTTTAATAAAAATATATATGCTCATTTTGAAAATATAATTAAATTATCCCATTAAATATGCTATAATTATAAAAAATAGGCTATAATTAATTATAAACGTTTTTTTATAATAAATTAATTAGTGTAATAATTAGTTTATTATTTGAGGTAGGGAGTGAGTACTATGGGCTTAAAAGTAAATGGATTAGATGATTTAGATCTTCAAATACTAGATATACTAATAAACGATTCAAGAACTCCATTTCTTGAAATATCAAGACAGTGCCACGTTAGCGGAGGTACAATTCATGTTAGAATGAAAAAGATGGAAGATATGAATATAATAAAAGGTACAAAACTTTTAATAGATCCTGTAAAACTTGGATATGATGTATGCTGCTTTATAGGAGTATATTTAGATAAAGCAAAAGATTTTAAAACAGTTGTAGAACAGCTGAGCTTAATAAAAGAGATTGTTGAACTACATTACACAACCGGTGAATATGCCTTGTTTTTAAAAATTATATGCAAAAATATAAATGATTTGCAAAACTTACTGATGAATAGAATTCAAGCTATTGATGGTGTTCAAAGAACGGATACATTTGTTTCTTTGTTCCAGCCAATTGACAGAAATATAGAATTAAACATAAGAAATCATCCTGATGAATAAATTATTTTATTTGTAATAAATTATATTTAATATAATATATATATTACAAAGCATACAAATACACATCCTCTATTCTACAAACATTTATAAGTTGTGGTATTATTACAACTTTACAGGGAAAATTTTCCCTGTTTTTTTATTTTGCTTATAATTTTCTTAATTATGCAAATAATAATTCTGTACAAATCATAAAAGGAGATGTAATTATGAAATCATTAGATACTACCGCATTAATTTTTATAATCATAGGTGCTATAAACTGGGGCTTAATTGGATTTTTTAAATTTGATTTAATTGCTTCCTTGTTTGGTACAATGTCCACATTAAGCAGAATAATATATGCTCTTGTCGGAATATCTGGATTATACTCTCTTTCATTTTTAGGTAGAGAAAGAGACACTAATGAAAATATGGAAAACAGGGAAACTAGATAAAAAGTCAAATAGTCTTTTCTTTAAGAATAGAAAAGACTATTTGACTTTTTATATTTTTATTTCAATTCTCTTTTTATTCCTCTATTTAATGTATTCTGATAGTCGATGAAACTATATACATCTTCTTCAAATAATTCACTAAATTTTTTAAGTTCTTCTAACGATAAATCCTCTATGGCTTTTATATTTTGTTCACAATAAAGTACAATCTCCCCTATTACCTTATGTGCATCTCTAAATGGCATTCCTTTATTAGCAAGATAATCTGCTGCCTCTGTTGCATTTAGAAATCCCTGCTTTACCGATTTAAATGTATTCTTTTCTTTTATTTTTAATGTGGAGAGCATACCACTCATAATTTTCAAGCAGCTTAATACAGTATCTAAGGAATTAAAAAACTGCTCCTTATCTTCCTGCATATCTTTATTATAGGCAAGGGGAATGCCTTTCATAATGGTAAGCAGTGCAATTAATGAACCATATACTCTCCCAGTTTTGCCTCTTATGAGTTCTGCAGCATCGGGATTTTTCTTTTGAGGCATAATACTACTTCCTGTTGAAAACTCATCATCTATCTGAACAAAGTCAAACTCTTTTGTACTCCATAGAATAAGTTCTTCGCTTAACCTGCTAAGGTGCATCATAATTATTGAAAAACAAGACAATAGTTCAATAACATAATCTCTATCACTTACTCCATCTAAAAAATTGTCTACTGGCTTATTAAAACCCAGCTCCCTGGTTGTAAAATTTCTATCTATATTATACGTAGTTCCAGCTAATGCACAGCAGCCTAATGGATTTTCATTCATTATCTCAATTGCATTTCTAACTCTCTTCTTGTCTCTTAAAAGCATATTATAATATGCTAATATATGATGCTTAAAAGTAATTACCTGAGCCCTCTGAAGATGTGTGTAGCCAGGCATTATAGAATCATTTTTATAAGCTAATTCCTTTATTGCAGCCTGCAGCATTTCAATATTATCTATAACCTCATATGCTTTCTTCTTTGCATATAATCTTAAATCTACTGCTACCTGGTCATTCCTGCTTCTTGCAGTATGAAGTTTTTTGCCAACTTCACCTACCCGCTCTATCAAATTAGTTTCAACAAAACTGTGAATATCTTCATAATCTCCATCTATTTTGAGCTTGCCACTTTCAATATCAGAAAGTATTGATTTCAGTCCATTCTGAATAATACTGCATTCTTCCTGAGTTAATATACATGATTTTGCAAGCATCTTAACGTGAGCAATACTACCTTGTATATCCTCAAAGTACAAGGTTTTATCAAAACTTAGAGAACTATTAAAATCCTCCATAAGTTTGTTTTCTGCTTTTTTAAATCTTCCACCCCAAAGTTTCATATTTAACCTTCCCTTTTATCTACAATAGCTTTAATTTTACTTGGAAGAGAGAATATATTTATAAATCCTTCAGCATCCTTGTGGTTATAAAGATCACTTGCTCCAAATGAAGAAACATCTTGATCAAATAATGCATGTGGTGCATCTATACTTGCAACAATAACATTTCCTTTATATAGTTTAAGTTTAACTGTACCTGTGACATTTTTCTGCGTTGTATCGATGAATGCATCAAGTGCCTCTTTAAGCGTAGTAAACCAAAGTCCATCATATACAAGCTCACCATATTTTTGAGATATAATTTGTTTAAAATGAAATGCATCTTTATCTACAGTTAATTCTTCAAGTTCCTTATGTGCTGCATAAAGAATTGTTCCACCAGGTGTCTCATAAACTCCTCTTGATTTCATCCCAACAAGTCTATTCTCGACCATATCCACGATTCCTATTCCATTTTGACCACCTAATTTATTTAATGTTTCAATAAGTTCAACCGGCTTTATATCTTTACCATTTAATTTTTTAGGTATACCATGTTCAAAGTACAAATCAATATATGTAGCTTCGTCCTTTGCAAGTTCTGGTGGCGTAATAGTCATATATAAATCCTGTTTAGGTTCATTTTTTGGATCTTCCAAATCTCCGCCTTCATGACTTGTATGCCATAAATTTTTATCAACTGAATATATCTTTTTCTTAGTTACTGAAATCTCTATTCCCTTAGCATTTGCATAATCTATAGCATCTTCTCTTGATTTTATATCCCATATTCTCCAAGGGGCAATTATCTTTATTGAAGGATCAAATGCTGCTATTCCAACTTCAAAACGTACCTGATCATTGCCTTTTCCAGTGCATCCATGAGCTATATATTTTGCACCCTCGGCATGTGCTATTTCAGTAAGTCTTTTTGCCATCAAAGGTCTTGCAAGTGATGTACCAAGCATATATTTTCCTTCATAAAGAGCATTAGCTTTTACAGCTTTGAATAAATATTGAGTTACAAATTCCTCTTTTACATCTTCTATATAAACTTTTATGGCACCAGTTTTTAAAGCCTTTTCCCTGACTTTATCCATATCATCATCCTGGCCAACATTTATGCAGGCTGCTATAACATCTAAATCATAATTTTCTTTAAGCCATTGAATTATTATAGAAGTATCTAATCCTCCTGAATATGCTAATACAACTTTATCTTTCATAACATTCTCCCTCCAACATTCTGACTTTAATTAAAAGCCAATATTTTATATAAATAATCATAATTAATTTTATATTCTTAAGATTCAAACTATTTAAAGTCTATCTTATAATGATGCTTATTTGTAATAAGTAAAAGCAAGTACTTATTACAAATAAACATTATTCACACATCATTATTTAAGTACTTTTTTCAAAAATTCTTTTGTTCTTTCTTCTTTCGGATGGGAAAATATATCATCAGGTACACCCTGTTCTACTATCTTTCCACCATCCATAAATATAACTCTGTCTGCCACTTCTCTTGCAAATCCCATTTCATGAGTTACAACAACCATTGTCATTCCGTCTTTTGCAAGATCCTTCATTACATTTAAAACTTCTCCAACAAGTTCAGGATCAAGCGCAGATGTAGGTTCATCAAAAAGCATTATATCGGGATTCATAGCCAGAGCTCTGGCTATAGCTACCCTCTGCTGTTGTCCACCGGAGAGTTTAGTTGGATAAAAATCTTCCTTATCCGATAATCCAACCTTAGCTAAAAGTTTTTTAGCCTTATCTAAAACATCTGATTTATTTTCCTTCTTTACAATTGAAGGCGCTATCATTACATTTTCAAGGGCAGTCATATGCGGAAATAAATTGAAGTTTTGAAAAACCATACCCATTTTAGTCGTAATTCTTCTGAGTAATTTCTTATCTTTAGAATTAAGTTCTTCCCCTTCGATAATTACTTTTCCACCATTTATTTCCTCTAAATGGTTTAAACATCTTAAAAATGTACTTTTCCCGGATCCTGATGGTCCAATAACAACTAATACTTCACCTTTTTTTATATCAACATTTAAATTTTCAAAAACAGTTAGGTCATTAAATTTTTTTGTTAAATTTTTAGCCTCTATCATAAACTGCTTGGGGCTAAAATCCACACAGTTATTTACTGCTGTATTCTCCATAATATTTCCTCCTATACTTTTTTAATTAATCATAAACAGAAAGCTTTTTTTCAAATGTAGAAAAAATACCTGTAAATATAGTAGTCATAAGCAAATACAACACTCCTGCAGTAAGAAAAACTTCTATAGGCTTAAAAGTAGTTGCATACATCTGTTGAGCTGACCTCATAAGTTCAACCATAGCTATCGTTGAAACTAATGATGTATCTTTAAGCATAGCTATAAATTCATTTCCTACAGGTGGGATTATCAATTTAAATGTCTGGGGCAATATTATCTTCCTCATTGTCTCTGAATAATTAAATCCCAAAGCTTTAGCTGCTTCAAACTGTCCTTTATCCACTGATTGAATTCCACCTCTTATTATTTCAGCCATATATGCACTGCAATTAAGTGAAAGACCTATTACAGCTGCCTCAAACGGTGTTAACTTCAATCCTATAAACGGTAAACCATAATAAAAGAAAAATAATTGTAAAAGTAAAGGTGTTCCTCTAAATATCCATGTATAGAAACTTGATATAAATCTCAATATAACATTCTTAGAAAGCTTTAAAAGAGCTAAAAGTATACCAAGTATTGTTCCAACAACCAAAGTAATAACTGTTAATTCTACAGTCATAGCACTCCCTTTTAGCAGTATAGGCAATGTATTTATGACAGTTCCTGTGTCCAATATATTCACTCCAATTCAAATTTTAATTTATATCATCTCATTATTTGTATATATCAGTTCCAAACCATTTTATTGAAAGCTTAGAAAGTTCTCCTTCTTTTTTCAATTCATTTACGGCTTTTTGAACTGCACTCTGAAGATCTTTATTTTCCTTTTTAAATCCTATTCCCATTGGTTCTTTCGTAAGATTATCATTCAACACCAAATACTTGCCTTTTTTATCAGAAGCTGACAAATAATATCTTCCAACCGGTTCATCCACTACAACTGCATCTATTCTACCTATTAATAAATCCTGGAGTTCTTCTGTTGTCTTGTCATATTTTTTTACTTCCTTTAATCCCTTCATTTTAGCGGCAACATTTTCACTCGTAGTTCCAAGTCCTACACCAACAGTCTTACCTTTTAAGTCATCTGCTTTTTTTATAGCCGTATTGCCATTTTTAACAATTATAATTTGAGAATCCATTAAATATGGTTCTGAAAAGGCTATTTCCTTCTTTCTTTCATCAGTTATACTCAGTCCTGATATTATAGCATCAAATTTTCCAGTTTTAAGTGCTAAAATTATTCCATTAAAATCAGTAGGTACAAATTCTGTTTTTACTCCTAATTTTTTACCAATAGCATTTGCCATATCTATGTCAAAACCTTTTAATTCATTTTTATTATTTCTAAACTCCATAGGTGGAAATGAATCCTCCAGACCTATTTTTATTACCCCTGCTTTTTTTATATTATCTAATGAACTATCACTGCTTGACTTACTTTGTCCAGAATTACTGGAATTGCTGGAACTACCACATCCTGCAAACAGTGCAGCTGAAAATATAAATATAAACATCAAAGCCATTAGTTTTTTAAATTTTTTCATGATTTTCTCCCCTTTTCAAAATTACTTATTCTTTCCTTAGATAGTATAATAATTATACATCGATTTTTATAAATATGCAATAGTTTATTCTACTTTCGTATATGTATTGTACATATAATCACATAAATATTAATTTACTTAAATTTTTATACATATTATATAAATTAATCAATGTATTTTATATAGTCAAGTGACATTTTTATGTATTATAGGTAAAAGTATATATTCTTTTATAATATATTTTCTATATAGTGCATAAATATCACTGTAATGTTGTAAAGTATTCAACTTAATTATTATATTATATTTATAGATAAAAGTCATCAAAAAATAAGTAGAAATATTTTAATGTCAAATTAAAATTTTCTACTTATTATAATATATCAAATCAATGAATTTATTCAGAATTATGTAATATCTACATATAATCTGCTCTATATTTCTCCATAGTTCCTTTAAATATCTGGCCCGTAGAAGCTGGTGTGTACACAATAGAGTTAGCACCGGCTTCTATAGTTTCCCTTATACTTTCTTCAGTTTTTCCTCCACTTGCAATTATTGGAAATTCGTTGTATCTACTTCTAATACTTCTAACAACACTAGCAGTATTTTTACCGGCAGATACATTAAAAATTGTAGTCCCAGCCTCAATTCTTTTATCCAGGTCTTCCTTTTCCGACACAACAGTTACAACTATTGGACTATCTATTGTATCTCTTACTCCTCTTATAATATCATTTGGAGTGGGACTGTTTACAACAATTCCCATTGCCCCTTGAAATTCAGCATCCAATGCCAAATTTATAACCCTTTTTCCAGTAGTAAGTCCTCCACCAACTCCACAAAAAACCGGTACATCTGATGCAGTTATGAGTACATGAGTTATGAGTGGCTGAGGTGTAAAAGGATAAACCGCAAATATTGCATCCGCATTATTATTTTTAATAACAGCCACATCCGTAGTAAATATGAATGATTTTATCCTCTTTCCAAATACTTTAATGCCGCTCGCTTCTCTTATTACCTCGGGCATATTTATCATATGACTTCTAAGAATTCCCTTTATAGTTGGTACGTATTTAGTATTTTTTGCCATGAGCTCTACCTCCATATCATTTCTTTATATAATATTTTATTACAATTTTTCTAAACTAACCAGTAATTTTATGCTAACATCATAAAGTTAATTTATTACAAAGAATCTTTTTGCCATTTTTACAGATTTCCTGGCACCTTTAACATAAAAATCTGCTCCTGTCATATCTGCATATTTATACTTAGGGGAGATAAACTTACTTTTCAACTATAAACTCTATATAGGGTTTGTAATTCCAAGCTTAACTTAGCCTCTAGCCGGGATTTCTAAAATTTAGGCACATTAAAAAATTTTGTAGTAAGTATTAGCGGGGAATTCTTAAAAGTCTTAGTGGATTTTATATGTTTGAGCAAAGCGAGTTTATAAAATCTGCTTAGACTTTTATAAACGCAAGCTTAGACTTACTAGAAATTTTTTACGTGACGAATTTTGGGAATCCCGGCTAGAGGCTAAGTTAAACTTTCAGTTACAAACCTTAAATAAAAAAGCCACTTCTATAAGAAAGCAGCCTTAAATATTACCTTAATACTTCATTATTAATTATTCATCTCTTCTATTATAGCACTTGTAAATTCTGAAGTAGAAGCACTTCCACCTAAATCACATGTAACACACCTTCCATCGGCAAGTACCTTCTGAACAGCTTTTTCTATTTTATCTGCTGAATCAAATTCTTTTATGTGTTTAAGCATCATAACTCCTGATAAAATAGCAGCAGTAGGATTAGCTTTCCCTGTTCCAGCTATGTCTGGTGCTGATCCATGCGCAGGTTCAAAAATAGCATAATCTTCTCCTATGTTTGCTCCAGGAACTAAACCGAGTCCACCCACAAGTCCAGATGCCATATCTGATAAGATATCACCATAAAGATTAGGCATTACGAGTAAATCATAATTTTCCGGGTTTAATACAAGCTTCATGCTCATAGCGTCAACTATGACACCTTCAAATTCAATTTCTTTATATTCTTTAGCTATATTTCTCGCACACTTCAGAAAAAGTCCATCCGATAACTTCATTATATTTGCCTTATGGACTGCTGTTACCTTCCTTCTATTATTATCCTTTGCATATTCAAATGCAAATTTCACAATCCTATCACTGGCCTTTTTAGATATTATCTTAATACTTTCTGCTATATCTTCACTTACCATATGCTCTATTCCAGCATATAAATCTTCTGTATTTTCCCTGAATACAACAATATCAACATTCTTATACCTTGATTTCACACCTTTGTAAGTCTTTATAGGTCTTACATTTGCATATAAATTCAAAGTTTTTCTAAGGGTGACATTTACACTTCTAAATCCCTTTCCGATCGGAGTAGTAACCGGCCCTTTAAGCGCTATTTTATTTTTCTTTATACTATCTATAATATAATCAGGAAGGGGAGTACCATACTCTTCAATAACCTCAAATCCGGCTTTTACAATATCCCATTTGATATTTACTCCGCTTTCATCTAAAACTTTCTTTGCCGCCATAGTCACTTCTGGACCAATTCCATCTCCTAAAATGAGAGTAATATTATGTGTCAAATCCTACACCTCCAAAGTTTAAAAAGTAATATGCATCCATTAATAATAAGATTTCAGCTTATACACTATTTATTACTTTTTACTAAATTTAAAAGTCCGCCTAATTTTATCATGTTTTTTTGCCTGTCTGTAATTTCTAAAAGCATACTGTATTCTTCATTCTTAGTTTTATTCTTTACTATAACCCCGGAATTATTAACCTGATCTAAAGCATTCTCTATAACAAGCTCATCCATCTCATCAATTTTATCATAATCCTTTAAATCCTTAAATACCAAAGGTATTATTCCGTTATTTATCAAGTTTGCTTTATGAATTCTGGCGAATGATTTAGCAAATACAGCTTTTATACCCAGGTATAATGGTGCTAACGCTGCATGTTCTCTGCTCGAACCCTGTCCATAATTACTCCCTGCAACTATAAAACCGCCATTATTTTCTTTTGCCTTTTTAGGAAAATCCTTATCACATGGTGTCAAACAATATTCAGATAAATACGGGATATTGGACCTATATGGCAAAAGCTTAGCATTAGATGGCATTATATGATCAGTAGTTATATTATCTAAAACCTTGGTTAAAACCTTGCCTACTACAATCTCAGATAAAGGTTTTGCCTTTGGAAATGACTTTATATTAGGCCCTCTAACAACCTTAACTTTATCTGGATCATCTGAAGGTGCAACTATCATATTATCATTTAATAAGAATTCCTCCGGAACTTTTATTTGAGCATCACATCCAAGTTCTCTAGGATCTGTTATATGACCTGTCAGTGCAGAAGCTGCCGCAACTTCAGGGCTCACTATATACACCTGTGCCGAAACCGTTCCTGATCTTCCCTCAAAATTTCTATTAAATGTCCTAAGAGATACCGCATCAGTTGAAGGCGATTGTCCCATTCCAATACATGGTCCGCATGCACATTCAAGTACTCTGGCTCCAGCTGCTACCATACTTGAAAGTGCACCATTTTGAGCCATCATGTTCAGAACCTGCCTTGAACCAGGTGAGATGACCAAAGATACATTTTCAGCTACAGTCTTACCTTCAAGTATTTTAGATACCTTCATCATATCAACATATGATGAATTGGTACAGCTTCCTATGCAAACCTGATTTACCTTAATATTTTTAAGCTCAGATACAGGTACAACATTATCAGGGCTATGAGGGCATGCTGCTAAAGGTTCAAGCTCAGACAAGTCTATTTCTATTTCTTCATCATAAGTTGCATCACAATCTGCTTTTATTTCAACAAAATCTTTTTCTCTCCCTTGAGCCTTTAAAAATGCATGAGTAACCTCATCGCTTGGAAATATTGATGTCGTTGCTCCAAGTTCTGCCCCCATATTAGCAATAGTTGCTCTCTGAGGCACAGTTAAAGTTTTAAGGCCATCTCCTGTATATTCAAATATCTTTCCAACTCCACCTTTTACTGTCAATCTCCTTAAAATTTCAAGGATTATATCTTTTGCTGCAACCCAAGGTACAAGACCTCCTTTTAAATTTACTTTTACAATTTCAGGCATATTTATATAATACTCTCCGCCTCCCATTGCCACAGCAACATCAAGTCCACCTGCTCCAATTGCAAGCATTCCTATTCCGCCGCCTGTAGGTGTATGGCTGTCAGAGCCAAGTAATGTATCACCTGGTATTCCGAATCTTTCAAGATTTACCTGATGGCATATACCATTTCCCGGTCTTGAAAAATATATGCCATGCTTTTTTGCAACAGTTTGAATGTAAAGGTGGTCATCTGCATTTTCTGGTCCTGATTGGAGTATATTATGATCTACATAAGCAACTGATTTTTTAGTCTTAACTTTATCTATTCCAAGTGCTTCAAATTGAAGATATGCCATGGTACCAGTTGAATCCTGTGTCAAAGTTCTATCTATTCTTATAGCAATTTCACTCCCCTTGACCATCTTTCCTTTCACAAGGTGTTTTTTTATTATCTTTTGTGCAATATTAAGTCCCATTATAGTACTACCTCCATTTAAATATATTTAACTCGCTCTAGTGTTATTTTTTTCTATAATCTCGGGCATAAGCTTTTCCACTAACAACTCTAACTCATTATTTCCTATTATTGTCGTCCTGCCATCAACATACTGCTGATCAACCCATTCCTTTATAACTTCAATCCTAGGATCCTTCTTATCAATCTTTTCCTCACCTTTTAATCTGTAATATGTGTCTATCCATGCAGCTATTCCAGCAAGTCCTGAATATTGATTTACAGCCACAACTACAGGCCTGCCAAGTATCTTATCCGTATCAAATATATTGTAAATTTCCTCATCCTTTAATATGCCGTCTGCATGTATACCAGCTCTTGTCACATTAAACTGCCTGCCAACAAAAGGAGTTCTAGGAGGTATATCATATTTTATCTCATTTTTAAAATATTGAGCTATTTCAGTTATAACATGTAAATTCATGTTTTTCGTTATTCCTTTTAATTGCCCATATTCAAATATCATAGATTCTAGTGGACAATTGCCAGTTCTTTCACCAATTCCCAAAAGTGATGTATTTATAGCAGATGCGCCATACAGCCAAGCTGTAGTAGAATTAGTAACAACTGCATTAAAGTCATTATGGCCATGCCATTCTATCATTTCTGAAGGAACTCCACAGTTCACTTTAAGACCATGTATCAATCCCTGAACACTTCTTGGAAGTGATGCGCCTGCATACGAAACACCTAGTCCTAAGGTATCACAAACTCTTATTTTTATCGGAATTCCAGATTCCTTAGAAAGTTTCATAAGTTTATTAACAAACGGCACTACAAATCCATAGAAATCAGCTCTTGTTATATCCTCCAGATGACATCTTGGACGTATTCCATTGCTTAAAGCTTCTTCAACTATTTCTAAATACATATCCATAGCCTGTTGTCTTGTTTTACCTAGTTTTTTAAATATATGGTAATCTGAACAAGACATAAGCATTCCTGTCTCTTTTATTCCCATATCTTTTACCAATTTAAAGTCCTGTTTATTAGCTCTTATCCACGAAGTAACTTCAGGAAATTTATATCCCCTTTCCATACACACTGAAGCAGCTTCTCTATCCTTTTCAGTATATAGAAAAAATTCTGTCTGCTTTATAATTCCTGAATTATTATCAAGTTCATGAAGATAATCAAAAATTCTAATTATCTGTTCGGCTGAATAAGGTGGCATTGATTGTTGTCCATCTCTAAAGGTAGTATCTGTAATCCATATATTCTTAGGTAAATCCATAGGCACCTGAATTTGATTAAAAGTAACCTTAGGAATTTCTGAATAGGGAAATATATCTTTATAAAGATTAGGAGTCTCCACATCTTGTAAAACATGCTCATACGAAGATTTTTTTATAATATTCATAATACCCTCCAAAATTATATTTATAAATTATTGGCCTGTTCTTTTAAAGACCTATTTTGCAATAATTATGCCATAAAAATGCAAGATTAGCTACTTTGCAGAGCTATACGAAATTTCTTGTAAATTTATATTTATTCATTTTTGGTGAATATTTATTCGTAAATTACGTTGTTTCGTAATAATTAAAGTATAATTATGCTTATATTGTAACATTTTTATTTAATATAAGCAAATAAAAATTTTCATATTTTTGTATGAAAATTTATATTGTTATCATTTTTGCTTTTTAAAATGCTTAAAAGGATTTTTTTTAATTAAGATTGGCACCATTATTTAATGTTAAAATTCAAATGTTCTGTTCACAAAACTGTTTAAAAGAATAATAGTTGTAAATATTATTAATACATACTTGTTACTAGGAGGAATTGTTATTATAGATTTTCATAAAAAATATTTTAGATTTTTAGTAGTATTATTAGTTATAGTTTTTACTATAACTGGATGTAGTTCATATAAAACATTCGCAAATGTTGAAAATGAGAGAATAAAAATAAGTTATATAGATGTCGGTCAAGGCGATAGTGAATTAATTCAAGTTAACAATAAGAATTTACTTATTGATGCCGGTCCTTCTCAAAATACAGATAAGCTAATTTCATTTTTAAAAAGTCAAAAAATACGTAAATTGGATTATGTGATAGCCACTCATCCTCATGAAGACCACATAGGAGGTATGCCTGCTATAATAAAAAAATATCCAATAGATAAGTTTTATGCTCCAAAAGTTATTGCAAATACTCAATTTTTTGAAAACATGGTAACTGCATTAAAAGATAAAGACATGAAGATATATCCGGCTAAATCCGGGATGAGTATAGATCTGGGTAAAAATACGAAATGTAATATAATAGCTCCAAATAATAATAAATATGAAAACTTAAATGATTATTCTATAGTACTAGTAATATCTTATAAAAACTGCAAATTTTTATTTACAGGAGATGCCGAAAATTTAAGTGAAGAAGAGATACTTAATAATAATTATGATATTTCATGTAATGTATTAAAAATCGGACATCACGGAAGTAAAACATCTTCATCTGACGAATTTCTCGATAAAACAAGAGCAAATATAGCAGTTATAAGTTGCGGCAAAGATAATGATTATGGTCATCCAAATAAAACAACTTTAGAAAAGCTAAAGAGGCACAATATTAAAATATATAGAACGGATTTAGAGGGTAATATAATATTGACGAGCAATGGAAATAGTATATTTAAATATTAAATAATATATGCAAAAAATAAAAATGGCTCCGCGAAAAGGATTCGAACCTTCAACCCTTCGGTTAACAGCCGAATGCTCCACCGTTGAGCTATCGCGGAACAATATAAGTTTTATACCTGGCGGTGACCTACTCTCCCGCAGGGCTGCCCCTGAAGTACCATCGGCACAATAAAGCTTAACCTACCTGTTCGGTATGGGAAGGAGTGTTACCTTTATGTAATAACCACCAGATTGCTGATTGCTTCTAAATCTTTGATTTAGATAAATATGCATTGACTAAAACTCTAATAAAATTTATACTAACCGGAGGTTTATAAATAAATCCCGGCTAATTGAGATTGTTCTCTCAAAACTGCACAGTAAAGATAGAAGAAATTGATTAAGAAAAGTAACTGGTCAAGCCCTCGACCTATTAGTATCAGTCAGCTGAACATATCGCTATGCTTACACCTCTGACCTATCAACCTTGTGTTCTTCAAGGGGTCTTACTAGCTTACGCTATGGGAAATCTAATCTTGAGGTGGGCTTCACGCTTAGATGCTTTCAGCGTTTATCCCGTCCCGACATAGCTACCCAGCCGTGCTCCTGGCGGAACAACTGGTACACCAGAGGTCAGTCCATCCCGGTCCTCTCGTACTAAGGACAGCTCCTCTCAAATTTCCTGCGCCCGCAGCGGATAGGGACCGAACTGTCTCACGACGTTCTGAACCCAGCTCGCGTGCCGCTTTAATGGGCGAACGGCCCAACCCTTGGGACCTACTTCAGCCCCAGGATGCGACGAGCCGACATCGAGGTGCCAAACCTCCCCGTCGATGTGGACTCTTGGGGGAGATCAGCCTGTTATCCCCGAGGTAGCTTTTATCCGTTGAGCGATGGCCCTCCCACGAGGTACCACCGGATCACTAAGCCCGACTTTCGTCCCTGCTCCACCTGTATGTGTCGCAGTCAGGCTCCCTTCTGCCTTTGCACTCTGCGAACGATTTCTAACCGTTCTGAGGGAACCTTTGGGCGCCTCCGTTACATTTTAGGAGGCGACCGCCCCAGTCAAACTGCCCGCCTAACAATGTCCCGTGACCAGATAAATGGCCTCCGGTTAGAATTCCAGTACTGTCAGGGTGGTATCCCAAGGGTGACTCCACCAGGGCTGACGCCCGGGTATCTAAGTCTCCCACCTATCCTGTACAGACAATACCGAAACTCAATGTTAAGCTGCAGTAAAGCTCTACGGGGTCTTTCCGTCCAACTGCGGGTAGCAAGCATCTTCACTTGCACTACAATTTCGCCGGATTTGCTGTTGAGACAGTGCTCAAATCATTACGCCATTCGTGCGGGTCGGAACTTACCCGACAAGGAATTTCGCTACCTTAGGACCGTTATAGTTACGGCCGCCGTTTACTGGGGCTTAAGTTCATACCTTCGCCATACGGCTTAGTATTCCCCTTAACCTTCCAGCACCGGGCAGGCGTCAGCCCCTATACATCAGCTTACGCTTTAGCAGAGACCTGTGTTTTTGCTAAACAGTTGCTTGAGCCTATTCTCTGCGGCCATCAATAAAGATGGCACCCCTTATCCCTAAGTTACGGGGTCAATTTGCCTAGTTCCTTAACAGCAATTCTTCCGATGGTCTTAGGATTTTCTCCTCACCTACCTGTGTCGGTTTGCGGTACGGGCACCGGTTTACTCCATAGAGACTTTTCTTGGCAGCGTGGAACCGGATACTTCTCTCTTAAAAAGAGATCCCTGTAACACCTTAACTAATCCCGGTGGATTTACCTTCCGGGCACGTCTAAGTGCTTAGACACACATCCAATAGTGTGCACATCCTATCCTCCTGCGTCATCCCATCTGTCAAACGCAAACTGGCGGTATTGGAATATCAACCAATTGTCCATCACCTACGCCTTTCGGCCTCGGCTTAGGTCCCGACTAACCCTGGGAGGACGAGCCTTCCCCAGGAAACCTCAGGTTTTCGACCAATAAGATTCTCACTTATTTCTCGCTACTTATGCCAGCATACTCACTCCTGTACGGTCCACCGCTCCTTACGGTACGGCTTCAATCCATACAGGAAGCTCCTCTACCACTCTTACGAGTCCATAGCTTCGGTGGTAAGTTTTAGCCCCGGACATTTTCGGCGCAGGATCTCTCGACTAGTGAGCTATTACGCACTCTTTAAATGAGTGGCTGCTTCTAAGCCAACATCCTAGTTGTCTTAGAAATCCCACATCCTTTACCACTTAACTTACACTTTGGGACCTTAGCTGATGATCTGGGCTGTTTCCCTTTTGACCACGGATCTTATCATTCGCAGTCTGACTGCCGGGATACAAGTAAATGGCATTCGGAGTTTGATAAGGTTCAGTAACTTTTTAAAGCCCCTAGCCTATTCAGTGCTCTACCTCCATTACTCAGTCCCGACGCTAGCCCTAAAGCTATTTCGAGGAGAACCAGCTATCTCCGGGTTCGATTGGAATTTCTCCGCTATCCACAGCTCATCCCATGGTTTTTCAACACCAACGCGGTTCGGACCTCCACGGAATTTTACTTCCGCTTCATCCTGTCCATGGATAGGTCACCCGGTTTCGGGTCTACAGCATGCAACTGGTCGCCCTATTCAGACTCGGTTTCCCTCCGGCTCCGTACCATAAGTACTTAACCTTGCTACATACCGTAACTCGCTGGCTCGTTCTACAAAAAGCACGTCGTCGCACTTAAATGTGCTTCGACCGGTTGTGGACACACGGTTTCAGGTTCTATTTCACTCCCCTTCCGGGGTTCTTTTCACCTTTCCCTCACGGTACTGCTTCACTATCGGTCACCAGGTAGTATTTAGCCTTGGGAGGTGGTCCTCCCAGCTTCCCACAAGGTTTCACGTGTCTCGTGGTACTCTGGAATAGATCTAACTAAAATTCTTTTTTACTTACAGGGCTTTTACCTTCTGTGGCGGAGCCTTCCAGCTCTCTTCAATTAAAGAATAAAAGTAATTGTGATCTACCCGCAACCCCAGGAACAAGTTCCTGGTTTGGACTCATTCTCTTTCGCTCGCCGCTACTAAAGAAATCGATATTTCTTTCTCTTCCTCCGGGTACTTAGATGTTTCAGTTCCCCGGGTGTGTCTCTATAAACCTATGAATTCAGTTTACAGTACATGACGTTAGTCATGTGGGTTGCCCCATTCGGAAATCTACGGATCACAGGCTATTTGCGCCTACCCGAAGCTTATCGCAGCTTATCGCGTCCTTCTTCGACTCCTGGTGCCATGGCATTCACCATGCGCCCTTTGTAGCTTGACCTTTTAAGTAAAAATTGCTATAAACTCCGTATCTTTCTGTCAAATGTTTCGCTCAGACACTCACTTACCTAAGTAAGCTCCGCTCTTCGCCCGACATTTTCCGCAAGCTACCCGTTTCTATCAATTTTTACCGGTTAATTAATAATAATATATGTTAATATATATCAAATAATTAAGAATCTTTAATCAATTTTACAAAGTAATAACTTTACTTTAACTTTCTTCTCTGTGCAGTTTTCAAAGAACAAATGGTGGGCTTAAATGGACTCGAACCATCGACCTCACGCTTATCAGGCGTGCGCTCTAACCAGCTGAGCTATAAGCCCATATGGTGGAGATAAAGAGACTCGAACTCTTGACCCTCTGCGTGCAAGGCAGATGCTCTCCCAACTGAGCTATACCCCCATATATTAGAATTGTGAACAATATAAATCAAACAGATAAATATAAACCAGTCTTTAAGATAGAGTTACCTATCTTACGACTCCTTAGAAAGGAGGTGATCCAGCCGCAGGTTCTCCTACGGCTACCTTGTTACGACTTCACCCCAATTATTAACCCCACCTTCGGCCGCTGGTTCCTTACGGTTACCCCACGGACTTCGGGTGTTGCCAACTCTCATGGTGTGACGGGCGGTGTGTACAAGGCCCGGGAACGCATTCACCGCGACATTCTGATTCGCGATTACTAGCAACTCCAGCTTCATGCAGGCGGGTTTCAGCCTGCAATCCGAACTGAGGTGAATTTTAAAGTTTGGCTCACCCTTGCGGGTTTGCATCTCTCTGTATTCACCATTGTAGCACGTGTGTAGCCCTAGACATAAGGGGCATGATGATTTGACGTCATCCCCACCTTCCTCCCGGTTGACCCGGGCAGTCTCACTAGAGTGCTCAACTTAATGGTAGCAACTAATGATAGGGGTTGCGCTCGTTGCAGGACTTAACCTAACATCTCACGACACGAGCTGACGACAACCATGCACCACCTGTCTCCCTGCCCCGGAGGGCTTCCCTAATTACAGGTAATTCAGGGGATGTCAAGTCTAGGTAAGGTTCTTCGCGTTGCTTCGAATTAAACCACATGCTCCGCTGCTTGTGCGGGCCCCCGTCAATTCCTTTGAGTTTTAATCTTGCGATCGTACTTCCCAGGCGGAGTACTTATTGCGTTTACTGCGGCACAGAAGGGGTCGATACCTCCTACACCTAGTACTCATCGTTTACGGCGTGGACTACCAGGGTATCTAATCCTGTTTGCTACCCACGCTTTCGTGCCTCAGCGTCAGTTACAGTCCAGAAAGCCGCCTTCGCCACTGGTGTTCTTCCTAATCTCTACGCATTTCACCGCTACACTAGGAATTCCGCTTTCCTCTCCTGCACTCCAGATATCCAGTTTGAAATGCAGTCCCCGGGTTAAGCCCGGGGTTTTCACATCCCACTTAAATATCCGCCTACGCACCCTTTACGCCCAGTAAATCCGGACAACGCTCGCCACCTACGTATTACCGCGGCTGCTGGCACGTAGTTAGCCGTGGCTTCCTCCTTTGGTACCGTCATTATCGTCCCAAAAGACAGGGCTTTACAATCCGAAAACCTTCATCACCCACGCGGCGTTGCTGCATCAGGCTTCCGCCCATTGTGCAATATTCCCCACTGCTGCCTCCCGTAGGAGTCTGGACCGTCTCTCAGTTCCAATGTGGCCGATCACCCTCTCAGGTCGGCTACGCATCGTCGCCTTGGTGAGCCGTTACCCCACCAACTAACTAATGCGACGCGGGCCCATCTCAAAGTGGATTACTCCTTTGGTTGCTTTACTATGCAGTAAAACAACATTATGCGGTATTAATCTCCCTTTCGGGAGGCTATCCCCCTCTTTGAGGCAGGTTGCCCACGTGTTACTCACCCGTCCGCCGCTAGATCCATCCCCGAAGGGATTTCTCTCGCTCGACTTGCATGTGTTAAGCACGCCGCCAGCGTTCGTCCTGAGCCAGGATCAAACTCTCAATTTAATTTCTTATATAAAACTCTTATTCAGAGTTTTGAGTTCAACTTAAGCTCATTTACTTTACTTTTAAGCTGCCAAAGCAGCTTCCAAAAGAATTGCTGGTTTATTTTTATTCTTCTCTGTTTGATTTTCAATGTTCAATACCATCAACATGGCTTTCTTAGAATATCACATCCAAGAACAGTTGTCAACATAATCACTAATATTTTTTTACAATTCCAAATATGATATGTTTTGACAACAGAAATTATTCTACCATAAATACATTAAACTCAAAAATGATTTAACGCTGTTATATTATTTTATAATCTTCAATTTCGTTATTACTATTTAATTCTAATATTTGCATATAGGGACACACTAGGAAACGTATATCTATACTATTGCTTATAGGAAGAGTTACAAACCCATAGGGTCAAATCTAAGCTTAACCTATGTGCAGGCCAAGATTTCTAAAATTTAGGCACATTAAAAAATTTTGTAGTAAGTCTTAGTGAAGCGTTCTTAAAAGTCTTAGTAGATTTTATATGTTTGAGTTTACGAGTTTATCAATCTTTATTAGATTTTCAAAATACCGGGCTTTAGAATTGCTAAAAGCATTTATAGTACCGGATTTTGTCAGCATCTCCCGGGGGATGGATTAACTTTTCATTTATAAACCCTATAAAGCTGATAAATGCACAGGTTTTAATTTGAAATATAAAAAAAATGAAGCATTTTTTGCCTCATCTTTTTTCTGTATATTCTATTTCAAAATTAAACAGTTAGTACTTTGGTAAATACAAGTCCTAATATCAAAGCTCCAATAATTATTCTGTAAATAGCAAACACTCTCATAGGTTTTCTTTTCAAAAAGCTTATAAAACCATCAACAACAACCAATGCAACTATAAATGCAACTATAAATGCAACTATAAGCGCTACAATTTGTGAGGAAGTCATCACAATTTTTATCTTAATTATTGAGAACAGACTCGCTGCTACCATCGTTGGTATAGCTAAGAAAAATGAAAATTCAGCAGCAGCAGAATTATTAAGTCCGCTTACCCATCCTCCCATTATTGTGGATGCAGATCGAGACATACCGGGCCACAATGACAGACACTGAAAGCATCCTATCTTAAAAGCCTGTATAATATTCACATCATCTATATCTCTTATTTTATTTCCTCTTCTATATCTGTTTTCCATGAATATCATCAGAAACCCACCAACAATCAATGCTAAGGATACTGTAACAGCATTAAATAATTTTGCTTTTATAATATCATTAAACAGAAGTCCAACTATCGCAGCAGGTATAAAGGCCACTAGCATATTTAGCCAAAGCTTAAATCCCCATTTTCCGGGTTTAAGATTTTCAAGTGATCCTCTTATCTTATTCCAGTATAAAACAACAATTGCAAGTATTGCTCCAAGCTGAATTACCACATCGAACATATCCATGTACGCTTTAGGATACATAGGAGCTTTAAATTTTATTAAATTCTCTACAATAATCATATGCCCCGTTGATGAAATTGGTAAAAACTCTGTTATACCTTCAACTATACCTATTATTACAGCTTTAAATATAAGTATAAAATCCATTCCTCACACTCACTCTCTAATACATTTTATTTATCAATAACTTTCTATATTATACTATCTTTATTTGTATTTATACAAGCATACACAAGAGAATGAGTTAATTTAGTATTAATAATTAAAAATTCATAGCTTCTTCATATTGCAAGCTCTCTATTGAGGGACCTGCTTTTGCAATTGAATTTGGAACACCTTTAAATTTCTTAAAGTTTTCCTCAAACTTATTGGCTAGAACCCTGGCTTTATCCATATATTTCTCTTTATCATCCCAAGTATTAATAGGATCCAATATATCTGATGGAACCCCTGGACATTTTTCCGGAATCATCACTTTAAATATTGGGTGTTCTACAAATTTATACTTTTCAATCTCTCCACTTATTGCACAATTCACCATAGCTCTTGTATATTTTAAGTTTATTCTATTTCCATTTTTAAAACCGCCATATAACCATCCTGTATTAATAAGATATACTCTTGTTTTATACTTATCTATATTCTCTCCTAAAAGTTTTGCATATATATATGGATTAAGTATCATAAACGGTTCACCAAAGCATGACGAAAAAGTCGCCTTAGGTTCTTTAATTCCTCTTTCAGTTCCTGCGACCTTGCTTGTATATCCTGACATAAAATGATACATGGCTGCTTCTTTAGTTAGTCTTGATATAGGTGGTATTACTCCGAAAGCATCTGCAGTCAAAAATATTATAGTCTTAGGGTTATTACCTACACCGTTCTCTTTAAGATTTTCTATATATTCCAAAGGATAAGCTGCCCTTGTGTTTTCAGTATATCGACTGTCATTATAATCGGGTTCTCTATTAGAATTAAGTACTACATTTTCAAGAACAGTCCCAAATTTTATAGCATTATATATTTCCTTTTCTTTGTTCTTGTCCAGTCTTATAGTTTTTGCATAACATCCACCTTCAAAATTAAATACTCCTTTATCACTCCATCCATGTTCATCATCACCTATTAATTTTTTAGTTGAATCTGTAGATAAAGTAGTTTTACCTGTACCTGATAATCCAAAAAATATAGTTGTATTTTGAGATTGATCAACATTAGCAGAACAATGCATTGGCATTACATGTTTTTTAGGCAACAAGAAATTCATAACTGAAAATACAGATTTCTTTATTTCTCCAGAATAGCTTGTTCCTCCTATGAGTATTATTCTTTTATCAAAATTTATTATTACGAATGCTTCTGAATTTATACCATCATCTTTGCCATTAGCTTTAAAACCAGGCGCAGATATTATATTAAACTCATTTTCTGAACAATCCATATCAGTATCAGAGGACTTCCTAAACAAATTATTTGAGAATAAAGCCTGAGAAGCATATTCACACACGACCTTTATAGGAAGTGAATATTCCCTTATTGCACCTACATGTCCGTTAAATACAAATAAATCCTTATCATTTAAATACTGAGTTACCCTTTTATATAAATCATCAAATATTTCCTCGCTAATTGGTAAGTTTACATCTCCCCAGTTGATATCATTAGCAACACTTTTTTGTTTAACTATAAATCTATCTTTAGGTGATCTTCCAGTATATTTTCCGGTATTTAATACCAGGGCACCATTATTAGCTAGTTTTCCTTCACCGTTTTTTATTGCAAATTCAATAAGTTCACTTTCAGTTAAATTATTGTACAAATTTTTATATCCAGTTATATTTAAATATTTTAGATCCATACGCATATATTATTCCTCCTTGATTATTATTAACTATAATTTTATACTATATGCTGTATTTTAAAATAATATATCACAAATATTATTTTAACTTATTAATGCTATACTATTTATTATAAATAATACACTATTTATTCGTTTTTGCATAGCCTTATTTTAATTAAATATCACTTTTATTTATTTAAGGTAAAAATATTGCCACTTTTATCTATAATACATAACAAATATTTATTTATTTTCAATCTGACTATATATAAGTCAAATTTTAGTGATGTAAAAAAAACAATATTGTATTATAATATTTAAGAGTTGTATATAAAACTTAATTAATACTTTTATTTATATAAAAGGGTGGTGTGGAAAATTAATATAAAATCTTTTTTCAGTATAGTTATTTCTAAGATTATAATAAAGTTATCAAGGGCACTATTTAAAGGCGGAACAAATTTTCCGGGAAAGGTAGCTCTAAAATTAGATAGGAATATATTAAAATGTATATGTAAAGATTTTAAAGTTATACTTGTAACCGGAACAAATGGAAAAACAACTACCACTAGTATGATATATAATATAATAAAGGGAAATGAAAAATATGTCATAACAAATAATACAGGTGCAAATATGCTTCCAGGGATAGTTTCCTGTTTCGTGGAGCATTTTTCTTTTTCAAGATGCTGTGAAACTAAATATGCAGTTATAGAATGTGATGAAGCAAATGTAAGATTATTTACTAAATTTGTAACCCCTGAAGTTATAACTATAACAAATTTATTTAGAGATCAATTGGATAGATACGGTGAAGTATACACAACTTTACAAAAGATAGTAAGTGGAATTAAAAATGTTCCGATGACAAATTTAGTTTTAAACGGAGATGAATCTTTACTAGGAGATTTAGATCTTCCTAACAGAACATTATATTATGGATTTAAATGTTCAACAAACAATGCAAAAACTATCGATATAAATGCAGATGCAAAGTTTTGTAAAAAATGTAAAAGTCCATATAAGTATAATTATTTGACTTATAATCATCTTGGAGATTTTTATTGTGAAAATTGTGGTTATAGACGACCTGATTTAGATTATGCCGTTGAGGAAATAAGAGAACAAACATCGCAAGGTTCGCTAGTATTGATAAATGGAAAAGAATATTATATAAATCAACCAGGTACTTACAATATATACAATGGCTTATGTGCTTATTCAGTAGCAAAAGTATGTGGAATAGAAGACCCTGTTATATTTCACTCATTGAAGAATCAACAAAGCAGTTTTGGAAGACAGGAAAGTATACAGATAGATGATAAAAATTTAAAAATAATTCTAGTTAAAAACCCAGCTGGTTATGATCAAGCTATAAATACGGTAGCTTTAAACAAAGGCGAATTCAACCTGTCAGTTCTCCTAAATGATAACTATGCTGATGGCAGAGATGTATCATGGATATGGGATGTCAAATTTGAAAAGTTAGCATCACTCAATATCAATAAAATAATGGTTTCAGGTGTAAGACTTTATGATATGGCAGTAAGATTAAAAATAGCGGGAGTTCCTGATGATAAATTCGTTATGTGTGAAAACTATGAAAACTTATTTAATGAAATAAAAACTTGTAATAATAATATAATATATGTATTTGCTACTTACACCGCTATGATAAGCTTTAGAAAATTTCTAAATTCTAAAGGATACATAAAAAAACTTTGGTAAATAGTTAATAAAGGAGTGCTATATAATGGAACTTAATATATGTCATTTATATCCTGACTTACTAAATGTATACGGAGACATTGGCAATATACTCATATTAAAATATAGAGCTGAAAAAAGAAACATAAAAGTAAACATATTTAATATTTCTATAGGTGATACATTTGACCCTGAGAAGTATGACATAACATTTTTCGGTGGAGGACAGGATTATGAGCAGTCAATAGTTTCTGATGACCTAAATCAAACTAAAAAATCAGAATTACTTGAGTATATAAACAAAAATAAAGTATTTTTGGCCATATGCGGTGGATATCAACTTTTAGGGAAATATTATACTACACCTGAAGGTGAACAACTTGAAGGGTTGAATATACTTAATATACACACAAAAGGCGGCAATACCAGATTTATAGGAAACACTGTTATATTCAATGAAGAATTTGGTGAATACTATGTTGGCTTTGAAAATCATTCTGGAAGAACATATATAGGTGATTTGAAACCACTTGGCAAAATAATTGCCGGATACGGTAATAACGGTGAAGACGGTTATGAAGGTTGTATATATAAAAATTGTTTTTGCACATACTTTCACGGTTCTTTATTATCCAAAAATCCAGAACTCGCAGATAGATTTATATCAACTGCACTATCAAATAAATATAGTGAACAAATCACTTTAGATCCTATTGATGACAAACTTGAGATAAAAGCTAAAGAATTCATTATAAACAGGGAAAGAAATAAAAAATAAACTTTTATTTATAGATAGAATTAAGGCTTGATATTAATATCCAGTAAACTGACCTCTATCTATAAATTTCTATTCATTATTCCCTCTTTTATCATCTCATCTTTTTCTTCCTTTGTTAGATCTCCAAGTGTCCTAAATTCAAAGCCTTGATTCTTTAAATATTTTATTACATCTGGAAGTGCTTCTACAGTAAAATATTTATAATAAGTATCATGCATCAGAATAACCGCAAGATTTTTATCCCTGCACTGCGTAATAATATTTTTTTTGATTTTCTCCACAGCAACTACATGACTGTCCGCATCACCAGAACAAACATTCCAATCAATATAGTCTATTCCTAATTTATTTAATGATCTTGTAATGTATCTCAAATTGTCTTTGCTAACAATTGTATTGGTAGATCCTCCAGGTAATCTCACACAATCTATTGGATCTTTACCAGTTATTTTGTTTATACTAATTTTACAATTTTCATAGTCTTTTAAATAAGAGTCAACCTGCTTATATATCTTTTTGTAATCATGCGAATAAGTATGTATGCCTATGCTCATTCCACTGTTACTTATATCCTTTAATATGTCCGGATTTTCTTCGGACTTAATTCCAACAACAAAAAATGTAGCCTTTACATTATTATCATTTAAAATTTTAAGTATTTTTCTAGTATTATTTACCGAAGGGCCATCGTCAAAAGTCAAATATACCTTTTTTGAGCATATTGGCATTTCATTACTCTTCTGTATATTCTGTTGCTTATTATCTACTTCTCCTGCTGTAGGTAAATTACGCTTTTCTTTAGGCATAATAAATGCAGACAATAACAAAAGAATAAAGGCAGTATATGTAAATGAATAGATAATTTTTTTCATAAAAACACCTTCCTTTATTTAATCTATACATATATATATTAACCTTTATCCATTAAATAATTATAGTGATTACTTTCATTATATGTTATTATATTCCATTTTAGTCTTTGTATCCTTTAGGATGCTTTTCATGCCAATTCCATGCAGTATTTATTATACTATTAAGGGAATCATATTGTGGTTTCCACCCTAATTCCTTTTTTGCCTTTTCAGATGATGCTATTAAAATTGCTGGATCGCCAGGTCTTCTTTTTGCAATCTCAGCCTTTATATTTTTTCCAGTAACTTTTCTAGCCATTTCAATTACCTCTTTTACAGAAAAACCTTTTCCATTTCCAAGATTATATTCAGAACTCTCTCCTCCTCTTTTCAGTCTCTCAAGTGCAAGAAGATGAGCTGATGCCAAATCCGTAACATGAACATAATCCCTAATACAACTGCCATCAGGTGTATCATAATCATCACCAAATATCTTTATCTTTTCCCTCTTTCCAGATGCTGTTTCAAGAATAATAGGGATCAAATGAGATTCTGGATTATGATCTTCACCTATTCTTCCACTTTCATGAGCTCCAGCTGCATTAAAATATCTAAGAGCAGTATATTTGATTCCATAGGCTCTATCCGCCCACTTAAGTATTTTTTCAACAGCTAGTTTTGATTCTCCATATGGATTTACCGGAGATGTTTTATCTGTTTCAACTATAGGAGTATTTTCCGGTTCACCATAAGTTGCGGCTGTAGATGAGAAAACTATGTACTTAACATCATAATTTTTCATTGCCTCCAAAAGATTTATTACTGAAATTATATTATTTTCAAAATACTTAAGCGGATTTTTAATACTTTCACTAACTAAAGAATATGCTGCAAAATCTATTACGGAATCTATATTGTTTTCAAAAAAAACTTTTTTAAGTATTTCCTTGTCTCTCAAATCACCGAAATAGAACTTTGAATTTTCCTTATCTACGGCTTCTTTATGCCCTTTTTCAAGGTTATCCAATATAATTACATCTTTATTATTTTCTATCAAATAAGCCGTCATATGACTTCCTATATATCCTGCTCCTCCACACACTAAGATTGACATACAAAACACTTCCTTTAAAATGTTATTTATTATTTACAATTATATCACAGCTGATTCAATCATTAGATTAACAAATGAAAAACAAAATTAATAAATATTAAACAGTTTTTTAATAAATAAAGAGTGCTTAATAAATTACAATTTATCAAGCACTCTTTATTATACAGATTTCTAAATTTTATTTTTTATAACTGCATTTGAAAGTTTCTTCATATGCTGCAATTAGTTCTTCTCTAAACTTGGGATGAGCTATATTTATCAAAGCTTCAGCCCTTTGTTTTAAAGTTTTTCCTTTGAGCTGTGCAATACCGTATTCGGTTACAACATAATTTATATCATTTCTAGATGTTGTTACAGGGGTACCAGTTTGTAAAAGTGGTACTATTCTAGAAACCTTTCCTTTAGCTGCAGTAGACGGCATAGCAATAATTGATTTACCATCTTTTGCCATACTAGTACCTCTTATGAAATCAATTTGTCCACCAACACCGCTTATTTGCTTTCTTCCTATACTTTCTGCACAAACTTGTCCCATTAAATCTATTTCTACACATGAATTTATAGATACCATTTTATAATTTTGCATTATAACTCTAGGATCGTTTACATAATCTACTGGATATGACTCAACCATAGGATTATCATCTATGTAATCGTATAACTTTTTAGTTCCCATAAAGAATGCTACAACTGATTTACCTTTATGAATTGTCTTTCTTTTATTTGTAATTACACCTGCTTTTGCAAGTTCAACTACCCCATCGGATATAAGTTCCGAATGTATTCCCAAATCCTTTTTATCTTTTAAGAATAATAAAACAGCATCGGGAATAGCGCCTATTCCGAGTTGAAGCGTTGACCCATCTTCAACTAATGATGCACAATACTTTCCTATAGCTTTCTCAATTTCTCCTATATTAGGTTTTTTCATCTCTGGTATTGGATATGATGTTTTCACCATATAATCTATATCCGATACATGTATAGAACAATCTCCAAGTACTCTAGGTGTATTTTCATTTATTTCTGCAATTACAATCTTAGCACATTCAAGTGCTCCTTTGATGTAAGTATTTGAAACTCCAAGGCTGCAGAATCCATGTTCATCCGGAACACTAAGTTGCACAAGAGCTACATCGACTGGCAGATAACCCTCTTTAAACATTCTAGGTATTTCATAAAAAAAACACGGTGTATAATCTGCTCTTCCAGAATTCACTGCATCTCTTGAACCGCCGCCAACAAACAGTGAATTATATTTAAAATACTTCTCCATTCCAGGCTGTGCATATTCACATTTTCCAATAGGAAGCATATGGTCTATTTCCACATCCTTATAATTTTCCTTATTTTCTACTAAAGCCTTCATAAGTTCTACTGCTTCTCCAGCACCCGGAGCTAGTACAACCCTATCACCAGATTTTATTTTAGAAACAGCTTCCTTTACACTTACAATTTTATCTTTGCACAATTCTTCCCAATTCATATCATTTATCATCCTTCCATAAATTATATAATTGACATATAAAACCAAAAGTAATAATCTATAAAATTGTTAAAAAAACTACAATTATAGGTGATAAGTAAAAAGCACATAATTACTCTAGTATAACCATCACCTATTTAATTAAATTGTATTACTATTTTTCTATTTATTCAAAATTGGTTTTAAATTTTATTTACCTAAATTATACTGTTAAAATCAAATACTTGTCAAATATATAAACATATCTAAAAATAACTCTAGAATGCTTAATAAATGCATTTCTAGAGTCATAAATAATAATCACACCATGCCTTATACTCCTATTTGAGGTGGTAATTCTCTAAAGATTTTAGTTTTATGTGCAAGATAGATAAATCCAAATATCAGCCAAATTATACCGCATGTCATCTGTATAAATCCAAGTTGTGACCAAATTGCAAGGCATACTGCAGCCCCTATAATCGGCATAATTAAATATCTAACAATATCCATGCCCTTCCTTTTTTTGCTCCTTACAAAATAATGTGCAATAACCGAGAAGTTTACCATAGCAAATGTAAGTAATGCTCCAAAATTTAATATTCCTGTAGCAATCGCAAGTGGAACAACTATCGCAAGCAAACTTATTGCTCCTATGATTAAAATACTGTAAGTCGGAGTCTTATATTTAGGATGTAATCTTCCAAATATTTTAGGTGGTAAAATTCCATCCCTCCCCATACCATAAAGGACTCTGGATGCAGATGTGACACCTGCAAGTGATGATGCTAGAAGTCCTGCACTGAAAACAATAGTAAAAAATGCTTGAAGCAACCCGGAATTGTAAATTCTTCTTATTAATTCAACAGAGGCTGACTCTTCGTTAAGTATTTGATTAAAAGCCTGAGGCCATGCCAATTGCAGAAAATAAGTTATAATCACAAATCCTGTACCTGCAGAAATACAAGAAATTAAAATAGCTCTTCCTACATTCCTTTCAGGATTAATGGCTTCCTCACTTAATGTCGATATTGCATCAAATCCGAGAAAAGAAAGTGCTAAAATTGATCCACCTGCCAATATAGCAGATATACCAACTCCAGGCTTATTAAACTCTACCGGGTTAAAATAAGCATGGAAATCAAATAATGTACCAGCTCCACCGCCTCCTAAAACATATTTAAACACAAATCCCAGGAATACTACCAGGAATAATATTTGAAGCCAAACAATAGTGTTATTTACAATAGATGCTAGTTCAATGCCAAGATGATTTATTAATGTGACAAACATTATTGCCACTACAATAAATACCCAGGATGGAATAGCTGGTATTAGAGCTGAAAGATAAATTCCTATTACAACATAATTTAACATTGGTAAAACTATATATCCAAGTAAAACAGCCCATCCTGTTAGGAAACCAATATAAGGATTCATAGATTTTGTAACATAAGAATAGGCTGCTCCTGCCACAGGATATGCCTTAACCATTCTTGAATAGCTAAAAGCTGTAAACCCCATTGCTATAGTCGCAACCGTATATGTTAATGAGATCATACCATGAGTTGTTTTAGTCGCAAGGCCATAGGTTGTAAAAATTGTAAGAGGTATCATAAAAGCTAATCCATAAAAAACCAAAGAATTCAATGTTAACACACGTTTTAGTTTAGGTTCTTCTGTATGTTCATTTTCAACACCCATTTTATATTTCCCCTTTCAATATATTTAATCTTAATCATGCGAATTTTGTGAATATTTAAACTATATTTATACTTTCCTATATCTATATATAATTAGAGCCCATATTCACTAAACAAAATATTTATTTAATCCCGCAAAATTTTAGCTAATATCTCTTTTTAGGAATGTGGACTCTTAATAGTAAATTCAGGTATATAATTTTCTACTTAACTGACAAATTATTTACAATAGCCTTTTCAAATATTTGAAGACCAGCCTCAGTTTGTTTATCAGTCATACATAGTGGAGCCAATAATCTTATAGCATTACCATAAGTTCCACAGCTTTCAATTATCAAACCCATTTTAGCTGCATCTTTAATTATTGCACTTACTATTGCTGGATTTGGTGTTTTTGATTTCTTATCAGTTACAAATTCTATACCAAGCATAGAACCAATACCTCTTACATCACCAACAACATCATATTTATTCTCCCATTCTTTATATCTCTTAGATATTGTTGATCCAATTTTACGTGCTTTTGCCGGAAAATCCTCTCTTTCCATAATTTCAATAACCTTTAATGCAGCTGCGCAGCCGAGTGGATTTCCTCCATAAGTACCGCCTATTGTTCCAACTGGAACTCCATCAAATATTTCTTTTCTGGCTGTAACTGCACTAAATGGTATTCCACAAGCTATTGATTTAGCCATTGTAATAATATCTGGCCTGCACCCTGCTTCTGCCCAATATTCTGTAGCAAACATTCTTCCAGATCTAGAAAAACCTGTTTGAACCTCATCAGCTATAATCATTATTCCTTTTTCATCACATATCTTTCTAACCGCCTTTACCCACTCTATAGGTGCCGGTACGAATCCTCCTTCTCCCTGAATCGGTTCAAAAACTATGGCTGCACAATATTCAGCCGGAGTTGCTTCTATAAATGTGTTTTCTAATTTAGCTGTATAATAGTCAATAGCTTCTGATTCTGTCATTCCATCCGGCCTTCTATACAAGTATGGAAAATCAGCCCTGTAAACACCGTCCGGGAAAGGTCCCTGTCCAATTGCATAACCCTTTTTACCAGTCATAGCCATCGTATAATTTGTTCTTCCATGAAAAGCACCTGAAAAAACAATTATGTTAGGTCTCTTAGTAAAAGCTTTAGCAATTTTTACAGCATTTTCATTTGCCTCTGAACCACTGTTTATAAACATCGTATTTTTTACATTACCTTTTACCGGAACAATTTCATTCAGTTTTTCTGCAAGTTTTACATATCCTTCATGTGTAGTAATATTAAACATTGCGTGACAGAATCTATTAGACTGTTCTCTAATAGCTTCAAGCACTTCAGGATTGCTATACCCAAGATTAGTTACTCCTACTCCTCCAACCCAATCAAGAAATATATTTCCATCAGGGTCTTTAAACATAGCACCTTCTGCTGTATCAATAACAGCTGGATAATTACAATTAATTGCTACTGGACATGCTTCTGATCTCCTATCTATAATAGCCTGACCTTTAGGTCCTGGAACTGTTCCAGTTATAATTTTCGGTAACTCATTTCCTAATTTCATTTTTAAACCCCCTTAAATCTTATATGTTTTGTCCACCTCTAAATCCGTATAAATATTGATCTCTTAGTCAGTTCCTTATTGCTTTCTCTCTGAAATCCTAAACATCATTAAAGCTGTGAATGCATTCAAATATATAAATCAGCAAAAATAATGCCAAAAATAAAAAGTTAGACATTTATGATTTTATAATGTTTTAGATCTATATACATTGTATTTTAATTCACTTTTGAATAATAAAAAGATTCCATACCTTATCTCCTAAATATCAAATTAAGTATTATAGCAAAGTATTCATTCGTGAATAGAATTTTTCAAAAATGAATACTTATTCATAATATAAAAAAATGCCCCTATAAAAGGGGCACACAAAATATATATAAGGTTTTATTATGTTATAGTAAAACTTTTAAAACAGATTTTTATATATTGATACAATCTCTTCTCGAGAAAGTGGAACATAATTATTTACTAATAGCCTTTGCTGTCCGGATATTACACTATCTGTAAAACTCTGAATTTCTTCTTTTTTCATTCCATATTCTCTTAATGGTTTTCTAGCAAGTAATTTATCTAATATATTTGATAATGATTCATACACATTTGAAATATCACAATTCAATATATTTGCTAATATTCTATTTATATTTTTAATCTTACCTTCAGGTTTCTTTTTATAATATGTTTTAAACACTTCAATAAACATTTGGTAATTTGCTTCTCCATGCGGAACATGATAGCTTCCTCCGAGAGGATATGACAGTGCATGTACAGCTCCTACTCCCGCATTTCCAAAAGCTATGCCAGCATAATTACTTCCTATAACAAAGTCTTCAATGATTTGAGTTCTGTAATCCTCACCTTTTTTAAGTATCTGCATATATCCTTTTAAAATTAATTCAATTGCCCTGACACTGTATAGTTCAGTGTAAACATTAGCCTTAGGTGATACATATGATTCAATAGCATGAATTAATGCATCTATAGAACTTGTTACAAAGAATTTAAATGGAAGTCCCTTTACCAGTTCAGGAATTAGTACTGCGTAATTTGCATACAATTCATCTACCGCAAGCCCCATTTTAGTATGTTTCTCTTTTATTTCGGCTATAGATACATTAGTAACTTCTGAGCCGGTACCACATGTAGTCGGAACAATTATAAGTTCTTTGTCCTTAACTATTGGAACTCTTTTCTCAAATAAATCTAAAGCATCATCTGTACACTTTAACGAAAGAAGCTTACATATGTCTATAACAGTGCCTCCTCCTATTGCAATAATTCTTTTATAACTCTTGCCGTGCATAGCACTCATAATCGAATTGATCATAACATTTGATGGTTCTCCCGAACCATACCTTTCCTGAAATACAACATCTGCCTTTAAATTAAGATTACCCATAGATGGTTTATATATATACTCATTCGTTAATATAAAATCCCCTTCACCTATATTGAAAAATTCGGCAAATTCCCTGCAAGTATCAAACTTATGAATTTGTGGTTTTATCTCAAGCAATTTCACGTTACAACACTCTCCTATCTTTTTATAATTTTATATTATAATAAGCAAATTCATTGCCAATATAAGTTTATCATTTTAATACTTCAAATCCTAGTATTTAATTTTTTGGTAACTAATTACACTTATTAGATAAAAAAATAAAGGAAAAAATTTCTTTATGTTGAATATATTATATGTAATAGTACATATTTGCATGTTTGTATTTAAACAAATCTATCTCACAATATTTAATTAAACCCTACTGCTTACCATCCAATGAATGGACTAATATTATTAGTTTATTTAAAAAATATTGCTGAGGGGGCATTTAAATTGGATGATTTAATGAAATCGATAAATATTCCGGCAATACTTTATAAAACTACAGAACAACTCATAATTCCTAATGAAAGCGCAGATAAAATATTAAAGAATAATCTTTCTATTAAAAAAAGTTTGGAAAATACACTTAAGTACTTCTCAAAAGAAAACTTTATGGAATATATGGATAATATCTATATAATTGGGGAAAATGAAAATCTTATTTTTTTGTATTGCTTACAATTTGACAATTGTTCAGAATTTAAAATCATAATTATACAGGATATAAGTATGTCATTGGTAAACATAATAAAAAATCAGAGCACTTATATGCTATTAGATTTTATAAGAAATAATAATATAGATATTATTACAACAGACAAAGATGGTATTATATTGAATATTAGCCCTTTCTTTGAAAAATTCTATAATGTAACTAGTAAAGAATTACTAGGTAAAAGCGTTTTTGAATTAGAAAATATGGGCGTATTTTATCCTTCGGCTGCATCTAAAGTGTTAAAAACATCTCAAATAATTACTATGCTGCAAAAAAACAAAATGGGGCGTAAAATTTTAGTAACGGCACTTCCAATTAAGGATAGCAATAAAAATATTTCTAGAGTTATTTGTTTTTCTTATGACATAACTGATTTATTTAAAATTGAAGAACAAGTTAAAATTTTAGAAAAGAACGCCAAATTATATATAAAAAATTTAAAACATATAGAAAATAAAAAAATAAATTTTTCTAATGTAATTGGAACTGGAACTGAAATGCAGGAAATATTTAAGCTCATCACTAAAGTAGCAGATTTTGATGTTAATATTCTTATAACTGGAGAATCTGGGGTTGGAAAAAATTATCTTGCTAAATTAATTCATAATATTAGCAAAAGATGTAAATCTCCTTTTATAGAATTGAACTGTGGTGCTATACCAGAAAATCTACTTGAATCAGAACTTTTTGGATATGAAAGTGGTTCATTTACGGGTGCAAAAAAACATGGGAAAACTGGTTTAATAGAATTAGCTCAAAATGGTACACTTTTTTTAGACGAAATAGGAGAATTACCGTTAAATCTACAGGTTAAATTACTCAAAGTTATTCAGGATAAGACTTTTAACAGAATCGGAGGTACAAAATCCATAAAAATAAACTTTCGTCTAATAACAGCCACTAATAGAAATTTAAAAGAATTGATTAAGCAAAAGAAATTTCGAGAAGACCTGTTTTATAGATTAAATGTAGTTAGTATTAATATTCCTCCTCTAAGAGAAAGGAAAGAAGATATATCATACCTCATACTACATTTTGTAGATAAGTTTAATAAGAAATATCATTTAAGCAGAAAATTTTCAGAATCTGCAGTAAATGATCTAGTAAAATATAATTGGGTCGGCAATATAAGAGAATTAGAAAATGTAATTGAAAGATCTTTACTAATATCTGAAAACAATATTATTTCTGAAGATTCTCTGCCAAAAAATATACGTGAAAATAACAAATTAAACTTAGAAAAAAATAATACCCTTCATGAAAGACTTGATAATTATGAAAAGCATATTGTATTAAACGCCTTCAAAAAATATAAAACAACTGTTGGAGTTGGTAAAGCCTTGGGAATTAGCCAGGCTACAGCAGTAAGGAAAATTAAAAAATATATACATGACTATCATTAAATTAATAAAAGATTAAAATAATATAGCGGCTGCTTTTAGTTCGGCAGCCGTATTAACATATATTATTTAAAATGTAGTTATAGCCACATATTATGATGATTCTTCAACTTATCAGACAAGTATCATGTTTAGATTCTTTAGTACAATTTTTTATAAATCAATTAAGCACTTTTTTCCTCATTATTAAAAATATTAACATCATATTCTTTTTTATTACCAAGCAATATCAGAAGACAGAGTACTATACCTACTGCAAGTCCCCAAGCAGCCCCTTTTGCTATAATTACAGCTGCCATAATACCTGCAATTCCAAGATCATTTATAGTTTTAGCCTTCAGGACACCTATCCTGACTGAAACATATCCCTGTATTAACATTGTTAATGCCATAGCTATATTTAGTATAGGAGTAACAAGAGTAACTATAGGCAATAGAAAATATCCAGTCAAGGTACCAAATCTAAAAGAACCGGCACCCCCATTTATAGAGTCCATTGCTTTTCTTCCATGTTTATATCTGTCGCATACAACAACCTGCATTGCTGCCCAAAGAGGTCCACACATGGTTATATCTGGTCCTATAACAGACATTATTATATTACGCAGTCCAAATATCAAGTGAGTTCTATTAGGATTATAATCTATTACTTCATCCTTTCGTACCTTACCTGCATCCTCCAGTAAAGCTTGCGCCTGAATCATTTCACCAAATAGTATTATGTATGCTGAAAATACCATCGGAATTGCATTTATAAACATCTTGAGTGGTGGAAATCCTATGCTCCAAAATGTCCAATTACTCCAAAGTTCACCATATGCCGGTTGTGAAAAGCCCCATTTAATGGCCGGAATTACAGTTTCACCAACAATAGGACCTACAATTACAGCTAATATCATTACAGGTAAAATTCCTAAATTAGAAATCATCTGAAGTAATTTATTTTTATTTCTTATACTCTTAAATTGATTTGAAAATAGAAGATAAAATCCTAAACCTATACATATAGTAATAGTCCATGGATAACTTTCAAATTTCCCACCTTTTCCAAATACAGTATTTACAGCTGCCAATCCTGCTCCCATTATTATTCCAGCCTGCATTGCATTTGGAACAAGTAAAATTACCTTTTTCCCAAGTCCAGTAATTCCTAAAAAAGCAGCTAATATACCAAGTGACATCTCAAATGCGATCAATGCTTGAACCCTTTCCGGTCCCATAGGATAAGTACTAACATATAACATTAAAAGTGGTATAGCCGGTGTAACCCATCCTGGTACAACAGGATCTCCCAAGAATACATGTGCACAATAAAGCACTCCATTGAGTGTTACAATTGCTAATGCAACATTAAACGGCATTCCAAGATACTGCTGCAGCATAGGTATAGCTGCAAGACAAACTGCACACATCAAAAGTCCTTGAATGTAGTCCGATATCTCAAATCTATAATGAATTCCCGGAATACGTATTTTAAAAGGGCCCGCAGGTATAAATGGCTGTTCTTTTCCTTCTTCTCTTCGTAAACTCATATAACACTCTCCTCAATCAATTTATTTTTCGTGTTTCTTTATGAAATCGTTATCATTATGTTTTAAGTATATATTGTATAATTACTATAATAACTAATAAACTAATTTAACTTATCATATAGTTATAGTGTTTATTATAAGCAAAGGTTAGGACAAATCTTATTATATTAACCTTTACTTATATAAACAAATACTTTAGTAATCTTTATTATAAAAACTTACAATTAAACCTTATTTCATATTCTTTTATCAATTCTTCTCTAAAATCTGGATGGGCAATATTTATTAATTCACATGCTCTCTGTTTTAATGTTTTTCCTTTAAGTCTTGCAATTCCATATTCTGTAATAACATAATCTACATCATTCCTTGAAGTTGTAACTGCTGCACCTTCATCTAGTAATGGAACTATTCTTGACACCTTGCCTTTAGCAGCTGTTGATGGTATTGCAATAATTGATTTACCATCCTTAGCCATACTAGCTCCCCTTATGAAGTCTATTTGTCCACCTACACCACTTATCTGCTTCAAGCCAATACTTTCAGAGCATATCTGACCCATTAAATCAACTTGTACACAAGAATTTATAGATACCATCTTGTAATTTTTCATTATAACTGTAGGATCATTTACATAGCTTACTGGATAAGCTTCCACCATAGGATTGTCATTTACAAAATCATATAATTTCTTTGTACCCATAAGGAATGTAACAACTATTTTCCCTGGATGCAAAGTCTTCTTCTTATTTGTGATTACTCCTGCATCCACAAGATCAACAACTCCATCCGATATCATTTCTGAATGGATTCCAAGATCTTTTTTATCCTTTAAAAACAACAATACAGCATCCGGAATAGCACCTATTCCAAGTTGCAAAGTAGATCCATCTTCGATAAGGGATGCACAATATCTTCCAATAGATTTTTCAACATCTCCTATTTTAGGTGGCTTTAACTCTATTATTGGATGAGATGTTTCAACTATATAGTCAATATCTGACACATGTATAAATGAATCTCCCATTGTTCTTGGCATATTTTCATTTACTTCTGCAATTATAAGTTTTGCACAATCTGCAGCAGGTTTACTGTAATCATTTGATACTCCAAAACTGCAAAAGCCATGTGCATCTGGTCTGCTTAACTGAACCAAAGCAACATCTACCGGCATATAGCCCTCTTTAAACAACCTTGGGACTTCATAAAAGAAACAAGGTGTGTAGTCTGCTCTAGCAGAATTAACAGCTTTCCTCGTACTAGCACCTACAAATAGTGAATTATGGATAAAGTGTTTTTCCATTCCTTCATTTGTATATTCACCTTTTCCCATAGCTACCATATGAACTATCTCAACATTTTCATAATTGTCCTTATTTTTAACCATTGCATCTATAAGTACTGAAGGTTCTCCAACTGCATGACTAAGGACAACCCTGTCATTTGATTTTATCTTAGATACTGCTTCTTCTGCACTTACAAGCTTACTTTTATATATCTCTTTCCAATTCATAAAATCATTCCTTTCATAACATGGATAAATATAAAAGCTAGTTTTTATATTAAATATTTATTTAAAATTCTTTTGACCATGTAATAGTCATCTTTGCATGTAACTAATATTTTTTCATAGTTAAATTTAAGATCTAAATGATCTGCACAACAACTTGTACATCCACATAAAACTATAATTATATCATAAGTTTTACTAGAATCTACAACTTCAAATTTGCGTTTAAAATCTCTTTCCAATGAATATAAAAATTGCTTTCTATCGTATTTGGAATTACATCCTCCACAATATTTAACCCCTACATTCAAACTTTTCACCCTGTACTTATTTATTTTTTGACAGTATCTTTCTTGCCATATCAAGTGTCTCATCACTCAAATAATCAACTAATTCAACTTTTTTGATTTCCGGTATTTCAGCTTTTAAAGAAGTTTCAACAATCTCCTCAACAGTATATTTTGCAGATAAGCACCCGCTACATTTACCAAGAAGTTTAATTTTTAATATACCATTTTCAAAATCCAGAACTTCAATATCCCCGTTATGTCCACTTAAATACGGCCTTACTTTTTCATCAATAACCTTAGAAATTTTTTCATACATAATTATTACATCACCTCATTTTTTTAGGAGGTGGGGTGAAAAACACCCCTATGTTTTATTTTATTCTAGCTATGGCCTTTGCCAGACGCTTCTTTTGTCCTAAATTTCCTTGTCTTGATATCATTATTCTTTGAGCCTGTGGTGATCCTGCACCATGCATTGACTCAGTTCTGTACCCTACTGCTGCAGTTCCAAGGCATAGATTTTCAAGTAATCTTAATACCTTCATTCTATCTTCTACCGGAACAGATGCCACTCCTACTAAATATTTCTCAACATATTTTCCAACAACAGGATTATGATAATCTTTTTCAGATGGCATAGTAACCATAAGACCTCCAGCTATATCCTCTGCCAGTCTTACTATTTCATACGGGAATCTTGTTACATTCTGCTTACAGACATTAGCTAGTAATAAGTCTATTTGATAATTTCCTGCTTTTGTTGGATATCCCTCAGCAGAACATGCTATTCCGCAAGCATACAATGTTTCATTTAAATGCATCATTTCTATTAATTTATCTTTTATATGTGATGCTTTTGCAGCACCATTATAATCAGCAGCAAGTGCAGCAGCTCCTATAAGTACATCTCCAACTCCGACTTTACATCCACCATAACTTTGTCTATGATAGCCTGCAAATCTCTCAACTAACATTCCTGCAAATTCAGTTTCTCCATTTAAAAAGATTCTGTCATTTGGTATAAATACATCATCAAATACAGTTAGAGCTTCTACTCCACCAAATTCCTTGTTGCCTACATCTATATCAGTATCTTTTTCCATTTTTCTAGTGTCGCATGATTGTCTTCCAATTATCATTGTTATTCCTTTTGCATCAGTTGGTACTGCAAATGCAACTGCATAATCCTTATCCTCCGGTTTCATTGCAATTGTTGGCATAACTAACACTTCATGAGAATTACAAATACCTGTCTGGTGTGCCTTTGCCCCTCTTACAACAATACCGTCAGGTCTTCTTTCAACAACTCTTAAATATAGATCTGGATCAGCTTGTTTACTTGGTGATAAACCTCTGTCTCCTTTTGGGTCGGTCATAGCTCCATCAACAGTCAAATCGTTTTCTTGAACATACTTCAAAAATCTCTTAAAATTTTCATGATAATTTGTATTGTATTCCTTATCTATTTCATACGTAGTACTAAATGTTGCATTAAAAGCGTCCATACCAACACATCTTTGAAAACATGCTGCAGTCTTTTGTCCACATAATCTCTGCATCTTAACTTTTTTAACTAGATCTTCCGCACTTTGATGTAAATGAACAAATCTATTTATTTTTTCTCCTGTAATACTTGATTTTACAGTCATTAAATCCTCATACTCAGGCATTTGAGCTAAATCATAAGTCATCTTTACAGAATTAAGTGATGGACGAAGTATTGGATTGTCCACTGGATTATCTATCTTCTCTCCTAATAGGTAAACGTTTAAATTTAATTTACGTAAACTTTCTACATATTCCTCTCCTGTCATTAAAGCCATTTAAAACCATTCCTTTCATAATAAAATATATTATTTATACTTATATATTAAGCAAGTGTCATGCCAGTATCGTTAAAATTTTAAAAAAATTAACCCTTGATAAATTAAATATATTAACCTGCTTAACGTCCTAAAGCTAGTAAATTTAAAGGTGTTTAACCTTTAAATTTACTTACGATAAATATATTTAATTAATACCAGGAGTTTTTAATCAATTTTAGCTTAATCTTAATTACTGTTGCATTGTCACAACAATAGTTATATATAATTTTATGACAGTTAGAAATTTATGGACTTATAAGCTTACAGTAACTGAACATGCATAACTGCAACAAATGTTATTTTTGCAACATAGTTCTATTATTATATTTTTTTCTCTTTCTGACTAATGTAGATGCATCTATACCAAGTTTTTTTGCCGCTGATCTAACATTTCCACACTCTTCAAATGCACTTTCTATAAGATTTTTCTCTAAATTCTCAACCGCCTGCTTTAGTGTAATATTCATATTAACCGAATTTATCTGATGTACTCCATTATTACTCCATATTTCTTTAATAGGCAGATCACTTCTTAATATGTTGTTACCAGTGCTCATAATAACAACTCTCTCTATTATATTCTTTAATTCTCTAACATTTCCTGGCCATTCATATCTTTTTAAAGATTCCATTGCTCCAGAACTTATTTTCTTATTAAAATCATACTTTTTATTAAACATTTGCAAAAAATATTTAGCAAGTGGTTCTATATCTGCCCTCCTCTTTCTAAGTGGTAATATTGTTATTGGAATCACATTTAGTCGATAGTATAAATCTTCTCTAAAGGCTTTTTTCCTCACCATATCCTCCAGGTTCCTGTTTGTTGCAGCAATAACCCTGACATCAACTTTAATATTTTTAATTCCACCTACTCTTTTTATCTCACCCTCCTGAAGAACTCTAAGCAGCTTCACTTGCATATCAAGTGGAAGTTCTCCAACCTCATCTAAAAATATCGTTCCGGTATCTGCCAGCTCAAATAGACCAATTTTACCCTCTTTATTAGCACCTGTAAAAGCACCCTTTTCATATCCAAATAATTCTGACTCAATAAGATTTTCGGGTATAGCTCCACAATTTATTTTTATAAAACTTTTGTCTTTTCTTTTACTATTTTTATGTACATATTTCGCTATGACTTCTTTTCCTACTCCTGTTTCCCCTAATAAAAGTACAGTTGTATCAACTCTAGCAACCTTTTCAGAAGCTTTTAAAGTGGCAAGCATTTTTTCATCTTCTACTATGATATCAGAAAAATTTAAAAGTTGATTTCTCATCGCTGCAACTTGTGAGTAGTATTTTTGCGTTAGTTCTTTATTTTTTTCCAACTGTTCCTTTAACTCATATAACTCAGTAACATCTCTAACATTTGTAACAACCATAATTATATTCTTATCATCATCAAAAATAGGGCTGCTTGATACTAAAACTTTCTTTCCAGTCTTAAAACTCTGCTGTATTGTTATGCTCCTCTTAGATCTTAAGACCATAAGTGTACCCGATTTAGATATGAATTTATTTTTTTCGAGGTATTCCATATTCTTTCCAATCATTTCCTTTTTCTTCATGCCAGTTATTTTTTCATATGATCTATTTAAGAATATAGTATTAGCATCTCCATCAGTTATATATATCCCATCATAAGAACATTCAATGATATCATAAAGTCTCCTGATTGTAGCCTTTAAAGTATCAGTGTCAGCATTATCCAAGTCGCACAAATCAAACTGATGTATGGTTTGCATATTAAATTTACCCCCTTATCTAATAAAAAAATTGTTAAAAAATATACAATTATGCCTATAAACACTTGAAATCTGTTTAAGTAAAATTATATCATAATTTTTACTCTATTCAAAATTGATTAATGATAAAAATATTTTGTGGTAAATTATTCATATCCACAAAAAAAAACAGCCGCTGAAATATATTTTTATTTCAACAGCTATTTTTGATATTTACGATCAAAATAAATTAAAAATTAATTCATAGCCTTTATCTGTGCTATCATCTCAGGTATTACTTTAGTGTAATCACCAACTATAGCAAGGTCTGCAGCCTGCATTATTGCAGCTGAATCATCCTTGTTTATGGCAACTATATAATCACTGTCCTGCATCCCTGCAAGATGCTGTATTGCTCCGGATATTCCGCAGGCTATATATAGATCAGGTCTTACAGTTTTTCCTGTTTGTCCTACCTGATATGCCTTATCTATCCAGCCATTATCTACTGCCGCACGTGAGGCTGATATTGTTCCGCCCAGTACGTCTGCAAGTTCTTTAAGCATATCAAAGCCTTCAGGTCCGCCAAGTCCTCTTCCGCCCGATACAAGAACCTTTGCATCTCCTATATCTGCAATATTTTTAGCCGATTTTACTACTTCCTGTATTTTTGTTCTTATATCTTCTTCTTTAACATCTATATCTACTTTCTCTATTTTTCCTTTTCTTGATGTATCCTTATCAAGTTTTTCAAATACACCGGGTCTTACTGTTGACATCTGGGGTCTGTTGTCCGTGCAGGCTATTGTTGCCATCAGGTTTCCTCCAAATGCAGGTCTTGTCATAAGAAGGTTCTTTCCTTCTCCGTCTATATCAAGTCCCGTACAATCTGCTGTAAGTCCTGTTGAAAGTCTTGCAGATACCCTGGGTCCGAGATCCCTTCCTATAAATGTTGCACCAACTAAAAGTATCTCCGGTTTTCTTGCATTAACAAGTTCATGTATAACATTTGCATATGCGTCTGTCGTATACTGTTTCAAGTTTGGATTGTCTACACATATAACATTGTCTGCACCGTAAGATACCAGTTCTTCTGCCAGATGTTCCACTCCGCTTCCAAGAAGAATGGCAGTCACTTCCTCTCCTAATTTATCTGCCAGTTCCCTTCCTTTTCCTGCTAATTCAAGGGCTACTTTCTGAAGCTTGCCGTCCCTTTGTTCAGCAAATACCCATACACCTTTATAATCTGCTATACTCATGTTTAAATCCCTCCTATAAATTTAGATGAAATGTTTTTCTTTAAGTTTTGCAACTCCATATGCAGCTGCTTCTTTGAATGGTTTATCTACAATTTCTCCCTTTCCTTTTGCTGCTTTTGGCCAGGATTTCTTAACCTTTGTAGGTGAACCTTTCAGTCCAAGAAGGGATTTATCTACATCAATATCATCTGCCGTCCATAATTTTACTTCCCTCTTGTAAGCATCAAATATCTTTGACATATACATATATCTCGGTTCATTCAATTCTTTTATTGCAGTCAAAAGAACCGGTGTCTTTACTTTTATCATCTCATATCCATCTTCAAGTGATTTCTTTACAGTAAGTTCGTTCCCGTCTACCTTTACATCCTCTACATATGTTACCTGAGGAATTCCGAGGTGTTCTGCTATTTCAGGTCCTACCTGTGCGGTATCTCCATCTATAGCCTGTCTGCCTGCAAATACTATGTCATAGTCAAGTTTTCTGAGTGCACCTGCAAGTGCATTTGATGTTGCTAAAGTATCTGCTCCTGCAAATGCCCTGTCGGAGATCAATATTGCCTCATCTGCACCCATTGCGAGAGCCTCTCTTAAAGCCCTGTCGGCCTGTGGAGGTCCCATGCTTATTACTGTTACTTTTGCCCCCTGACTTTCTTTTAACTCAATAGCACCTTCAAGTGCATTTTTATCATCGGGGTTTATTATAGATGGAACTCCTTCTCTTATAAGTGTCCCGGTCTTTGGATCTATCTTAACTTCGTTGGTATCAGGTACCTGTTTTAAGCAAACTACTATATTCATATGTTTAACCCTCCTATTTCTTTAACAAATTGCCCGAGATAACCATCTTTTGAACTTCTGATGTTCCTTCATATATTTCTGTTATCTTGGCATCTCTCATCATTCTCTCGAGCGGATAATCCTTGGTGTATCCATAGCCACCAAGAATCTGCACTGCCTTAGTTGTTACAGCCATTGCAGTTTCTGCCGCAAACAATTTTGCCTGTGCTGCATCTACTGTAAATGGAAGTCCTTCCTGCTTTCTCCATGCTGCTTTGTATACAAGATATTTTGCTGCCTCTACTTTAGTGTCCATTTCAGCTACATACCACTGCAGTCCCTGGAATGCTGCTATAGGTCTCCCGAATTGTTTTCTTTCCTTCATATAGTTTATAGCATATTCAAGTGCCCCTTCTGCTATTCCAAGAGCCTGTGCGGCTATTCCTATTCTGCCGCCGTCAAGTGTTGTCATCGCAACTTTAAAACCTTTTCCTTCTTTTCCTAAAAGGTTTTCTTCCGGTACTTTTAAATCTTCAAATATAAGTTCTGTTGTTGAAGATCCCCTGATTCCCATCTTGTCTTCTACTTTTCCTATTGTGAAGCCGGGCATTCCCCTTTCAATTACAAATGCTGATATTCCCCTTGTGCCCTTGCTCCTGTCTGTCATTGCAAAAGTTACAAAAGTGTCTGCATATCCTCCATTTGTTATAAATATCTTGGAGCCATTTAATATGTAACTGTCTCCTTCTTTTCTTGCCGTTGTCTGCTGTGCTGCAGAATCTGTTCCTGCATTAGGTTCAGTTAATGCAAATGCGCCTATTTTCTTTCCGCTTAATAGATCCGGGAGGAATTTTTTCTTCTGCTCCTCTGTTCCAAAGTTATATATTGGCCAGCAGCATAGTGATGTATGTGCTGAAAACGCTGTTGAAGTAGTTGTGCATGCTTTTGCAAGTTCCTCTACTATCAGTATATAACTTAAATAATCGGCACCGGCTCCGCCTAATTCTTCAGGATAAGGCATACCCAGCATCTCATATTTTGCCATTTTTCTCATTGTTTCTATCGGGTATTTTTCTTCTGCGTCAACTTCTTTTGCAAGTGGCTCTACCTCATTTTTTACAAATTCAGCTGCCATCTGTTTTATTAATTCTTGTTCCTTTGTCAAACCAAAATTCATTATATTAACCTCCTATCTATTCTTAAAAGATTTGTAAACTTTTCATTACCAAATAATATGGCTGAGACTTTTTATAGCCCCAACCATATTAAATTATATTATACTAAAAATAAAATCTAGGTCTGCAGCCCAAAATGGTGCACAGCACAGTTAAATTTTTAGTTTTTAACCTTTTAAACTACTCCATCTCAACAATTAGAGCTGTTCCCATTCCACCACCTATACAAAGTGTTGCTAAACCTTTCTTAGAGTTTCTTTTCTTCATTTCATAAAGTAATGTAGTGAGTATTCTAGCTCCTGATGCTCCAATAGGATGTCCAAGTGCTACCGCCCCTCCATTTACATTAACCTTGCTCATATCAAATTTCAAATCCCTGGCAACTGCCAAACTTTGAGCTGCAAATGCCTCGTTTGCTTCTATCAAATCCATATCATCAATAGTTAAATTAGCTTTTTCCAGAGCTTTTTTTGTTGCATAAAATGGTCCATATCCCATTATTTTTGGATCCAGTCCTCTTGTTCCATATGAAAGTATGGTTGCCATAGGTTTTATACCAAGTTCCTTTGCCTTCTCTTCACTCATTATTACTAAAGCTGACGCTGCATCATTTATACCTGATGCATTTCCTGCTGTAACTGTCCCATCTTTCTTAAATGATGGTTTCAATTTTGCCAATCCCTCAATTGTGGAACCAAATCTAGGAAATTCATCTGTATCGAATACCTTTTCACCTTTTCTAGTCTTTATTGTAATTGGAACTATTTCATCCTTAAACTTTCCACCCTTTATTGCAGCTTCTGCCTTTTGTTGTGAAGATAATGAAAACTCATCCTGCATTTCTCTTGTAATTCCCCACTGCTCTGCTATATTTTCTGCTGTTATTCCCATATGATACTGGTTGAATGCATCCCATAATCCGTCCTGTATCATTTCATCAACTAATTTTCCTTCTCCCATTCTCTCGCCCCATCTTACTTTATTCAATATATAAGGGGCCCTCGACATATTTTCCATTCCGCCAGCAACTATAATATCTTCGTCTCCGGTTTTTATTAACTGTGCTGCCAGGCTGACTGCCCTGAGTCCTGATCCACAAACCTTATTTATTGTGAATCCCGGTACTTCTTCTGGAATTCCTGCTTTTATAAGTGCCTGTCTTGCTGGATTTTGTCCAAGTCCTGCCTGCAGTACATTTCCCATTATAACTTCATCTACATTCTCAGAATTTACATTTGCCCTCTTTAATGCTTCTTTTATAACTGCTGCTCCCATATCAACTGCTGAAACATCTTTTAATGTTCCTCCAAATTTTCCTATTGCTGTTCTAACAGCACTTGCTATAACTACTTTTCCCATAAGTAATCCTCCTAACAATCATTAATAAATATTTTTTTAACAATCTTTATTTTATTATACATCAATTATCAATAAAATCATAACAATTATTAATCTAATTATGTAAAATTATAGTTGATATTAGTTATAAGTTATTCAATATTTACTAAACACCATCTCAAAAGTTCATTTATCATATAATATCCATCCCAGGGGTAACCATAACTATTCATTGTTCCAACACTAACTACTCTATTAACTCCGCGGGCACTTACTTCATCCGCAAATTTAAATATTTTATCTTTATCATCACTTGCTATTCCTATCGTTTGAATCCTTCGCGTAATTAAACTTTTTATATCAAATATACTGTCTACTTGCTTTACAAATATACACCTCCCACCTATCGGTTCTTCCAGCACAAAATTATCATCTATTAAAATAGTATATTCAAGACCTTTAGAGGATTTTAAATTTTTATCAATACTTAATAAATATATCCCTCTCTTATTTATTATTTTTGCTGCCGTACTCTGGTCAATAATATTAGGATATCTATTATTTATCCTGGCAAGACACTGTGACAAAATATATACAATTTGTTCTAATTTAATTTTACTTTTTTCTACAAATAATACATGCGGAGATGAGCAAGCTTTTTGTGAAAATAAAACCATATCCATTACAAACTGTGACAAATATTCTTCAAGTTTATCTCCTTCAGCAGCACTTTTATCAAAAACGGCAAAAGAATATTTTGGTCCAAAAATAAGATCTTTACAAGTAGTTTTTTTAGGAGTTACTGTCAATGAATTTACAGCATTTTCTCCACCCCAAATTACTCTTGCATCTGCAGTTAATGACATACTTTTATTTAAAGTTTTATCACTGCTTTCAAAGTAAACAATAGAAACGCTTTTTATCAGTATATCTGACGAGTATATTTTCCCATTATATTCAACATTTATATCATCCAAAAACTCAAATAATTTTACTACTATATCTATAGTTTCTTTGGAAACTCTTATAATGTTTAAATTTTTAGATATTAGAGACTGAAGTAGTGAATAAATTGCAAGAGTCGGTATGTTACCTGCTATCCAATGACATACAATTCCTCTGGCTTGTGCCTTTATAAATCTTCCATTCCCAATATCCACAAATTTATCTAGGCACTCTGCGTTATTAATACTACTTTTTATTAAATTATTGATATTTGCTTTTTTTAAATAAAATGATAAAAAAGGTACTCCCTCTATTTTTAAAATTTCTCTATTCAGACTTAATTTTTTACTATAAGCATCAAATATTAAAACAATAACCTCATGAGGGAGATTTCTAAGGTTGTTAAAATTTTTTTCTAAATTCCTCTTTATATTAGTAAAATCCCTTAATTTTAATGCATTTTTATATATCTTCCCATTTAATGAATAGCAATCTATCAAATCTTATTCACCCTCTCTGCAAATGTGTCTCCACATCCTCGTATCTCAGCTCTCTCAATACGTGACTTAAATTTAAAATACTTACCTTTTCTACCACACTTACATGTATCTATTCCAATTAATTCACCAATGTCTTCTGTTAGAATGGCTTGAGATGGATAACTTGAACCAAGTGTACTTATAACCTCTATAATACCGGTTTGTCCAATATCAACTTCTTTCAGGGTGTTAAAGTCCCTAATTATAACATCTGCAAAATCTGGAATATGTTTATAACCACATTCACAGTCTAAAAACACCACTCCAACTTGTTCAACCATACCATAAAAATCTATTATATTTTTAGGATCAGTTCCAAAAACCTCTGAAGTAGTCCTTATAAATTCATCCTTTGACACACTTTGAGATTTTAACTTTTTCCATCCTCCACTGTGTAATAATTTCATTTTCGGAAATGACAATCTTATATTTTTTTCCTTTAATACCTTCACAAATTTCGTCCAAATCATATATGTAAATCCGTAAACTAATATCTCCGAATCAGCATATTTTCTCTGAAAGGTTTGAAGTTTATCCATATCTATTTTAAGATCCTCGCCATCTTTATCCATTACGTATGTTATTTCACTTGCAAAATTACTTACCCCTCTGATTGCTGCTCCTCTGGCACTTAAAGTATTTTTTCTGCTGTTCACATCACCATTATCTATTACAAGCAGAGGCCTTCTATTGCCTCCAATAAAACTTATAAGTGTTGAAATTAAAGCCTGTGACTGCCTAATTGATGTCATCCTGTCCAAATATATTTTACTTGGTTTACCCGTTGTAGTAGCACTTGAATTAAGAACCCTAACAATATTTTTTTCATTACACAGCAGTAAATCAAATTCTTTAAACATATTTACAGGTATAAATGGTATTTCCTCTAATGAGGATATCTTAGGAATATCGATGTCGCTTTTTCTATACATACTCCTTATATTTTGGTTTACCATATTGTGTTCTAATTCATCCCTTAACACTTTAAGTAAAATCTTTTCCTTTTCATTCTGATTGATTTTAAACTGGGTGCCTAATATAATATCTTCCAGCAATTGATGATTTTCCATACACATATCACCTGTTTCATTTCATTTTTTCTCTGTCCTTTAGAGCTTTAAGAAGTACTTTTCCAGATGAATTCTTGGGCAGTTCTGTTAAGAACTCAATATACTTTGGTACTTTAAAATTCGGTAATTTCTCCTTACAGTAGTCAATTATATATTTTGAATTTATATTCATTCTATTACTTTTTAACACAATGAATGCTTTAATTGCCTCACCTAATATATCATCCTGCACACCGATAACAGCACATTCAACGACTTCCTTAATTCCAACTATCACATTTTCTATCTCTTTAGGACTTATTCTATTTCCAGCACTCTTTATTATGTTCTTCTCTCTTGATACTATATATATAAAGCCATCTTCATCCTTTTTCCCAATATCACCAGTATATAATAACCCATTTTTTAATACCTTATCAGTTGAAGTCTTGTCATTAAAATATCCTGTCATTATATTGCCACCTTCAGCTACTATTTCTCCGACTTCATCTACTCCTGTTTCTATACCATCTTTATTTAAAACCATAAGTTTTGTGCCGGGAATTCCCTTACCAATTGAACCTAATTTACTCTTTAATTTATCTGGAGGAAGATATGAAAGCCTGGCAGTGGCCTCAGTCTGTCCATACATTATATATATATCAGTTTTCCCCAGTATAGAAGCTAATTCTGATATAAAAATTTCCGGAAGTCTTCCACCTGCTTGAGTTATATATCTTAAAGAAGGGAATTTAATATCTTTTATGTTAGTCATTCTAAGCAGTATTTGATAAGTACTTGGGACTCCTGCAAAACCTGTACAATTGTATTTATTTATATGTTCTAAAACTGTCTGTGGGAACATGAATCTATTATTTATTACAATACTTCCTCCACATCTAAAATGCGTATTTAAAAGCGATGTACCATAACAATAGTAAAATGGCAAAACAACTTCTATTCTATCACCCTTCGTTAATTTTAGATATTTTATTATAGAAGACGTATTATATATTAAATTATAGTGAGTTAGCATGACCCCTTTGGGTTTGTCAGTCGAACCGGAAGTAAACATTATAAGTGCCGTATCATCTTTTAAGTCTACATCATTTCTCACTTCAGGTTCTCCAATATATTTTAAGTTAAAGAGCTCATTTTCAGTATAGATTTCAATATCTTCTTCAATTAAGCTATTTATCTTTTCCTTGTATCTTTCCTGAACAAATATCATTTTTATATTTAATGATTTAATTATATACTCCATATCGTTAATTGAAATAGCAGGATTCACTGGAACACAAATACTACCACTTTTAATAACTCCAAAGTAAGTTTTTATGAAAAATAAAGAGTTTTCTGATATTATAAGCACACTATCGTTTTTACCACAAGCTTTATTTACTAATAAATTTGTAACATAATTTATACCCTGATATATTTCATGATAACTTATCTCGGTTTTATCTATAACTGCTGTTTTATCTAATTTAGACGAAGATTCAAAAATATAGTCTGTAAATGTCATACTTCTATTCCGTATTTTTTCAATATTTTTTTAATATCACCAATAGTGTACATTCTTGATACATCTATAACATCTATACTTATATCAAAATTATCTTCAAACCCTGACACAAGTTCAACATGAGCTAACGAATCCCAGCTTTCTATTTCATCCGGACCCATCTCATCCTTTAACTTACTCATATCTTTTATATTTAAAGTCCCGGAAATTATTTTTTCAAATTTTTCTTTATCATTCATAATTCTATCCCCCCTTAGGAATTTATTTATATAAAAAGCAATTATCATGCCATTATACATTCTTATCGGTAAAGTCACTAAAATCAATACTTTTTTACTTTTATATAATTCTCTACATAAATTAATTGGTGCATAATAGCAACAGTTTTAAAATACAATTGTATAGCTTTACATAAAAGTATGTTGCTATTATGCATCTTATTGCATATATGCAACAAAAATATAGGGTTTATAATTCCAAGCTTAAATTATACATAAGCTGACATTTCCAAAGTGTAGGCACATTAAAAAACTTTTTAGGTGACGAATTTTGGAAACGTCAGCTGGAGTATAACTTAAGCTTTCATTTATAAACCCTATACAACTGCAAGATTAAGATTGCAGTTGTATTTTAAATAATTATTCGGTTAAGCCAGTATTTACATTTTTAATTACAATTTTATCATCAATATCATCAACACTTACAGTAGATCCATTGAATATTTTACCTGCTATTATTTGTTTTGCAATTTCAGTTTCAAGAGTATTTTCTATATATCTTTTAAGGGGTCTTGCACCATATATTGGATCATAGCCTTCACGTGCCATAAGCCTTTTAGCAGTTTCAGTTATTCTTAGTATTATATTTTTATCCTTTAGCCTTTTTTGTATGTCTTCTACAAAAATATCTATTATGTCCTTTATTTCATCCGTAGATAAAGGTTTGAAAAGTATTATATCATCAATCCTATTTAAAAATTCAGGTTTAAACTTAAGCTTCATATCTTGCATTACCCTGTCTCTAATACTTTTCTCTATACCATTTTCATCTTTGTTCTCAAGAAGGTAGCTGCTTCCTATATTTGATGTCATTATTATGATACAATTCTTAAAATCAACTGTTTTCCCTTGATTGTCGGTAAGTCTTCCATCATCTAATATCTGCAAGAATATATTAAACACATCATCGTGAGCCTTTTCCACCTCATCAAATAATATTACGCTATAAGGCTTTCTTCTAACTGCTTCTGTAAGCTGACCACCCTCATCATATCCAACATATCCCGGAGGTGCTCCTATAAGCCTTGATACAGAATACTTTTCCATATATTCAGACATATCTATTCTTATCATGTTTTCTTCACTGTCAAACAGATTTCTTGCTAGTGTCTTTGCAAGTTCTGTCTTTCCAACTCCAGTAGGTCCTAAAAATATAAATGATCCTATTGGTCTTCTTGGATCCTTCATACCAGCTCTGGCTCTCATAACAGCATTCGATACTGCAACAACTGCTTCTTTTTGTCCTATAACTCTTTTTGAAAGTTCATCCTCAAGTCTCAATAATTTTTGTCTTTCACCTTCAACTAATTTTGATACCGGTATTCCTGTCCATTTAGATACTATACTGGATATCTCTTTCTCTGTGACTTCCTCTTTTAGCATTGCACCCTCATTATTTTCCTTTAGTAATGCTTCCTTATCCTTAATCTGTTTTTCAATTTTAGGTATAACTCCATATTTTAACTCAGCAACTTTATTTAAATTATATTCTCTTTCAGCTTTTTCTATTTGACCTCTTGCATTATCCAATTGTTCCTTTAAATTTCTTACCTCTGTAATTTGTGATTTTTCTTTATCGTATTTCAAAGTAAGCTCATTATCTTTTTCCTTTAAATTACTAAGTTCTTTTTGAATTGTTTTAAGTCTTTCCTGAGATGCTGTATCCTTCTCTTTAGATAGAGCTTCTTTTTCAATTTTAAGTTGAAATATCTTCCTTTTTATTGTATCCATTTCAGTTGGCATACTATCTATATCAGTTCTTATCATTGCACACGCTTCATCAATAAGATCTATAGCTTTATCAGGTAAAAATCTATCCATTATATATCTATCTGACAACTTTGCAGCGGCAACTATCGCCGAATCGTGTATTCTTATTCCATGATATATTTCAAATTTTTCCTTAAGTCCTCTCAAGATTGATATAGAATCCTCCACTGTAGGTTCATCAACTATTACCGGTTGAAATCTCCTTTCAAGCGCTTTATCTTTTTCTATATATTTTCTATACTCATCAAAAGTTGTAGCTCCAATACAATGAAGTTCTCCCCTTGCAAGAAGTGGTTTTATTAAATTACCAGCATCCATTGATCCTTCGGTCTTTCCTGCTCCAACTATTGTATGAATCTCATCTATAAAGAGTATTATTTTTCCTTCACTTTCTTCAACTTCTTTTAAAACAGCCTTTAGCCTTTCCTCAAATTCGCCCCTGAATTTAGCTCCCGCAATAAGTGCACCCATATCAAGTGAAAAAATAATCTTATTTTTGAGCCCCTCCGGTATATCTCCCTTTACAATTCTTTCTGCTAATCCTTCTACTATAGCAGTTTTACCAACACCAGGTTCGCCTATTAAAACCGGATTATTTTTGGTTCTTCTAGATAATATTCTTATCACCCGTCTTATTTCATCATCCCTGCCTATTACAGGATCTAACCCATGTTTTTTAGCTTCTTCAACTAAATTCCTTCCATACTTCACCAAAGCCTCATAAGTACCTTCTGGGTCCTGAGTATCCACTCTCTGATTGCCTCTTATTTTGGACAATGTACTTAGGAAATCTTTTTTATTTATATTAAATTCTCTTAAAATCTTATCAGTTTCAGGAGATTTAACTTCCATGATTCCAATCATAACATGTTCAACACTAATATAAGTATCCTTGAATTTATCTGCAACTTCTTCAGCTTTCACAAATATTTCTTCAAATCTTCTTGTGGCATATATTGATGAATTTTGAGCTCCCTCACCAAGAACTTTAGGCATTCCTTCAAGAACCTTTTCTGTCTCGTTATTTATACCCTTTATATTAACTCCCATTTTCTCAAATATATTAGGGATCAGTCCATCCTTTTGCGATATCAATGCATCAAAAAGATGAATTGTATCTATTTGTTGATGATTGTGTTTTACAGCTATAAGCTGGGCTTCATTCAAAGACTCCTGTACTTTTGTAGTTAATTTTTCAATATTCACAGCAACAACACCTCCAATAAGTATATTATAGCCAAAAATAGATCATATTCAACTCTAAGTTAAATACATAGCAAAAAATCATAGTAATTTATTATTACTATGATATAATTCAATTCATATTTATAATATTAAAATCATATCTTCTTTTCAAGTTTTATACCAAAATTAAAATACTTTATTGATTCCCTTACATTGCCAATCTTATAATACATATCGCCCATCTCAATATATCTCTTGTAAATCTCTCTATTATTAGCAAACTTAAGTAATGCATCTAATGATAAATTCATATACATTTCCGCCAAATCCATTTTACCCTGTTTTTGCAATATTAATGACTTATAATGGTATGATTTTTCTATTAAAATTATATTGTTTAAGTTTATAGCATAATTCAGTGCCTTGTCGCATATTTCCTGTGCTTCATCCAAAACCTCATTCTCAATTAATTTTTTTACACTTGTGAGCAAGAACTTAACAAAACAATTCTTATTTTCTGTTGGATAATAAACTACAGCATCACTTATATACTTTATAGCCTTTTCTCTGAGACCAATTTCAAACATAACAACACTGTAATTATACATAGCCTGAGCTTTATGCACCATATCATCTTTATATAATTCGTAAGACATTTTTTCATATTCTTCAAATTTACTCATATTCTTTCTAAGTGACAACATAGCAAGCATATGATAAGCTTCTGCCTTTTTATCAGAATCCTTCATGTATTTAATAAGTTCAACCATTTTTAACGCTATATCATACGATTTTTCATAGTCTTCAAGCATAATATAACAAGCAGCTTCATTATATGTAGCTCTCGCAAGCAGTTCATAATTTTCCATATTTTGAGCCATCATTTTTACACTATTATAATAATTTGAAGCTTGAGAAAATTCTTTTGTAGCAAAAAAAAACATAGCTATATCCATGTAATATACAATCTTATTTTCATCATTAAAACAATTATGCCAACAGTCATAATATTTAGATATAATCAGTTGTATTTTTTCAGTTTTAAGGTTTTTTAAATAATAATTAAATAGAAAATGCATTATATTAAACGAAACATCATTATAATGATACTTTTCTGCGAACTTAAGATTATATTTCAGTTCCTTTTCATAATGTTTTGAATATCCACAACTTGTTATATACTTTACATTTTTTATTATCTGATCTTTAACATCCTGCTTAAGATAATCACTATCAATATCAAGCTGTTTTGCAATAAAATCCAATATCCATTTCTCAGGGACCACTTTATCATTTTCAATACAGCTCATCTTAGATACAGATATTTTATCACCACATAATTTTTTTAACGTGTATCCTTTATAGACTCTAGCCATTTTTATTTTTTCACCAGTAGAAAGTATTTCCATATTCCTCACCTATCCAAATTAAGACTGTTTTAATACACCAATTTTTTTAAAAGTTTCCACGCCTTCATTTAAATATTTAGCAGCTTCTTTATCTCTATTATTATCTATATAAAATTTTCCTATCATTATACATATTTTTGCAGTTTCATTGGCATAATTCATTTTTTTTACAAAATTCAGCGCCATAATCAGAGTGTTTTCTGCTTCCTTTAAATTTGATTCCATTATGTCTATTCTATATTTAAGCAGGTAATAACTTACCAGAGCAATGTCACTTCCATCGTCGATATTATCCATTATTTCATTTATAGTAAGTTTCGCATTTTCAATATCCTTCAATTTTATATAATTTTCACATATATCTACCAGAGTATTAACTACACTTTTATCCTTTGTCCTAAGTTTTAACTCTTTAGCATTTTTTAAATGTAAAAATGACTCCTCAATATTATCAAACTCATAAAATAATTTTCCTAAATTATTTTCTATACAAGCTATACGACTAATATCTCTCATCTGTTTGTATACATTTAGAGTCTTTTCAGAATATTTTATGGCATTGTTAACATCACCCTTTTTATTGTAATCCTCAGCCAAAAGTAAAAGAGTTTTTGCATATTCATCTTTATTATTGAGTTGTCTAAATTTTTCTTTTGCAAGGTATGAATAGTTTATAGATTTCTCCAGATCTTGTAATTTAAAATACACACTAGCCAGACAATAATATATTTCTCCACGTAAAAAATCATTTCCTATGACATTTTCATTGTATACATTTTCTGCTTGCTGTAAATAACTGCACGAAGATTGATACGCCTTCAGCTTCATAGTAATTTTACCTAGATTTACAAACGTTTTAATTATTTCCTCATAATTATTATGTTTTATAAACAGTACATTAGCAGATAGAAAAAACTGTTGTGCCAGGGCAAATTCACTTTTCTTTACGTACATTATACCTCTCAGATATAGGTTCTTTGCTTTTCTATATTCGAGGTTATACTTTTCTGCATAATATAAAGCCTTTTCTATATACCTTTCTCCTTCATTTAAATCGCCATTTACAATATATGACTCAGCTATATTTTCAAAATATACACATATCTTTTCAGCCTGAGTTTCCTCTGATTCCATAAGATACTCTATTGAAGTATTTAAAGCATCTGCCAGATATTCCAGTAAATCCATACTTGGATTTGATTTTCCAGATTCAACAAGACTTATTTGCCCGGGTGTTATTCTATCGCCAGCTAAGTCTTTTAATGTCATATTAAGGCATTTTCTTCTTCTTTTTATCTTTTCTCCCAAAGATAATATCTCCATAAATCCATCTTCCCTTACTACAATATTGCTTACAATGAAATTGTATCTTTTAAAGATTTCGTAATGTACTCAATTAATTATACCATATTTACGGCAATAATATAGAAAATTTTATAAAAACACTCTTTTTTATTTTATATATGTAGAATTATCGAATATTTTTGATAAATAGATCAAAAAAGCTATATACCCCTACAGCATAATGCCGCAAGGGTATACAATTTATTGAATTTTTTTAGTTACCTCATAATATTTCTCATATCATCAAATACATCTTCAGCAGCATTTCTCACACTTCTTGCAGTTCGTCTCATTCTTCTTTTAGTTGATCCATCAAATTCGGGCATAAACATCATTCTCATTGCAGTAGCACCAAGTATTGCTCCAGCTGTCATTGTTGTTATAAAAATTCTTCTATGCAGATGACACATTCCTCTATCAGCTCCTCTCAATACTCATTAATTAGTCAATATGACTTTATATATAGCTTACGCATTTTTATATTTATTACCCTATGAAAATTCTAGAATTATAATACTATATCTTCTGAATTCAAAGTTTCTTTTTCTAATAACATATTCGATAATTTTTCAAGCTTGTCCTTATTTAATATAAGTAGTTTCTTTACATCACTATAAATGGAATCTACAAATTCCTTGCATTCTCCTAAAACATCATCCTGATTTAAATTCAAGTTTGAAATTTCATCCACGTTTAAAAGCCCCAGAGTATCTCCCATTCCATATTGTGTAATCATATTAATTGCTATTTTAGTACTTTGTTTCAAATCACTGTGTGCACCTGTAGTAATAAATTCTTCTCCAAATATAATTTCTTCAGCTGCTCTTCCACCAAGCAATACCATTATTCTATTTTTTAAATATCTTTTATTTTGATACATTCTATCCTCTGGAATGCTCAATGTATATCCGCCAGCACCCTTTGTACTTGGTATAATAGTTATCTTTGATATCTTTTCATTTGGAAGAACTTTCATTGAAACAATTGCATGTCCAGCTTCATGATAAGCCGTTATTTTTTTATCTATATCTTCTATATAGCTTCTGTTCTTTTTCTCATACCCGGCAAGAATTATTGAAAAAGCCTTATCTACATGCTCTTTTTCTATAAGTTTACTATCTGCTTTGCAAGCCAGTATTGCTGCTTCATTCATCAAATTTTCTATCTTGGCTCCCGAAAAATAGGAAGTTTTTTGTGCCAATTCACATATATCTATATTACCAACAGGTTTATTGGCTAAATGCAGTTTTATAATTTTTTCTCTAGCACACCTGTCAGGAAGCATAATCTCTATGTGCCTATCAAATCTTCCCGGTCTTAAAAGAGCCGGATCCAGCATATCAAGTCTATTTGTTGCTGCCATAACAACAATACCCTGGCTATCTTTAAATCCTGACATCTCCGTCAAAAGTGCATTTAAGGTCTGATCTCTTTCATCAGATCCACCTGTTGATTTTGCACCATCTCGCCTTTTACCTATGGCATCAATTTCATCTATGAATATAACTGCTTTTCCATTGCTACTTTCCCTTGCTTTTTTAAATAGTTGTCTTATACGGCTTGCCCCTACTCCGACATAAACCTGTATAAAATCTGAACCGGAGACAGCATAAAATGGGACATTTGCCTCACTGGCAACTGCTTTGGCAAGAAGGGTCTTACCAGTTCCTGGTTCCCCGTACAATATCACACCTCTTGGCATTCGAGCACCATATGATGAATACTTTTCTGGGTTTTTTAAGAAATCAACTATATCCTGTACACTTTCTTTTGCCTCTTCATTGCCTGCTATATCTTCAAATGTATAATCACTATCTTCTGCCACTAAAGCTTCCATTGATTCAACTGACATAGCTTTTTTTGATTTCTTAGCTGAAGTTTTTACTCCCATAAATATAAGAACAGCTATTGAAGCTATAAGTCCCAAAGATGGTATTAAGGTTACTAGATTTACTGGCAAATCTTCGGAAACATTTATATTTTGTTTTAACAAGTCTTCTTTAAAATTATCTGTTCTTGGATTATCTGTCTGATATGTTTTTCCGTCTTTAAGTTTTATTGTTATTTTTGATGAGTCACCAATATATACATTAGCTATTTTTTTATTTGATGTATCCTCTAAAAACGATACATAAGGTTTATAATTTGTGGTTCTACTTGAGAAGTTGGTAAATATTAAAGTCGCCCCAAATAAGATAGCTGTAACTATTGGAATTATCCATAGTTTATTTTTATATTTCTTCATTAAATTTCACCTTTCCAAAGCAATAATATTTATATACTCTTCCCTTTACTTAAAAATATTATAGTATTTTTGCTTTTTAGTCTAATAAAAATCATAAAATTTGCTAAAGTAATTTATGGAATATTAAATTTGTAATATGCATATATTGCGTATTATGAATTAACACTTCATAATTTTCACAGTAGAAGATGATTAATTTTTATTGTATACTTTACTTATAAGTATCAAGAAGGGAGAATTTATATGAAGGTTTCGGCCGCTAAATTTACTTTAACCGGGCAAGATATACTCGAAATTATAAATGATTACGTAAAAATAAATGATCTAAAAATAGACAGCGTAGATATAGATGATATATTTACTGTTAGGGGAACTTATAAAGTAAAGCTTGTAGTTCCATTTCAAGCTAAAATCGGAATTGGAAATATTTACAATGATATAATAAACCTAAAAATATTTAGTTTACATGTTTCAAAGATAGGTATGCTGAGTAGTGTAAAAAACGTTTTTTTGAAGAAATTATTAAATGATTATTCCAAATATGGAATAGAATTAAATAAGGATACTTTAACTATAGATTTAAATTTAATATATAAACTTATACCATATTTTAATCTTAAAATCAAAAAAATAACTGTAGTAAAGAATGTCTTAGAAATATACACTAATAATATAATATATGATCCAAATAAGTCTACTATCGATTTTAAAAAAAAATCAAAAAATCTATCATAACAGATAAGTACAAACAGAAAAGGGACAAAATTTCAAACAAAATACCTAATAAATATGAAGATATAATACAATATGCAATGTTTATTCCCGACATAACAATATTGTTATGGAGATTACTAAAAGATAAAAGAGTTGAAGGTAAGATCAAAATAATGATAGCAGGTGCAGTGGCCTACCTTGCAAGCCCAATTGATATACTACCAGATTTTATACCTTTTATAGGACAAATTGATGATGTGGTTATAGTATTTTTCATATTGAATTGTATAATAAATGAAATACCACAAAAAATCATACTGGAAAACTGGGAGGGTAGGGAAAATATACTCCTTTTGAGCAAACAAGCTGTAACTAATATGTCTAAAATAATTGGCAAGCAAAATGTCAGCAGTCTGCTATCTTCTATTAAGAATATCTTCAAGAAAAAAAGTTAAAGAAACAAGTACATATGATTTATAGTTAAAAAGTTAGTTCATCCCCCGAAGGTTAAATTAACTTTCAAATTACAAACCTTACATAGGATTTACAAGTCTAAGCTTAACTTATGCTCCGGCCGGGATTTCTAAAATTAAGGCACATTAAAAAATTTTGTAGTAAGTGTTAGTAAAGCGTTCTTAAAAATCTTAGTGAATTTTATATGTTTGAGTGAAGCGAGTTTATAAAATCTGCTTAGATTTTTTTAAGCGCAAGCTTACACTTACTAGAAATTTTTTACGTGACGTATTTTGGAAATCCCGGCCGGAGCATAAGTTAAGCTTAGATTACAAACCCTATACTTTACAATCTAGGAAATAACACATATGAAATTATAATCCCGCCAATTAAACCACCTATATGTCCAAAATTATCAACATTAGGCATAGAAAATCCTATTATTAAATTTACAACTACAACAGATAAAACATTAATTATATAGTCTTTATGTATCCTATCCTTCATTTTAATTCCAAATACTAGAGATGCTCCAAGTAATCCAAAGATAGCTCCTGAAGCTCCAATCGATATACTCTGTGAAAATTCAAAACTAAAAATTGATGATATTAAGCCCGATATAAAATATATAATTGTGTATTTTGTCTTTCCATATATGTCCTCAACAAGAGTTCCTATTGCAACTAAAGCATACATATTTAAAGCAATATGTATAATCCCCCCATGTAAAAACATACATGTAATCAATCTATAATACTGTCCTTGTGATATGAGACTATTAACTTTTGCACCAAGAAGTACAAGTACATTTATATTACTGTCTGCAATATTTTTAGATAAATACGCCGTAAATATATATGCTATTATATTTAACACTATAATTATATATGTAATTATAGGTATTTTTTTCGAAGGGTTACGATTGTTAATCCTTATCATATTATTCATGCAAGTTCCAAGTTGATTCGCTATTTCGTTAAGTGATGGATCTGAACACATTATATTTTTTTGCACAATATCAATTAAAATTAATCCACATTGTGAATTGATTTTTCTGTAATGCTCAAGATCTAACTTACTTACGAGTGAAACCTCGATTAAATTTAAATTATTACAATCTAATTTACGTTCCAATAGATTCTTAAATACGGCTTTATCCAATTTATCTCTAGAATTAAACTCTGAAAAAAATATAACAACAGAACTATCGCCATTATTTTTAAAAACGCCAAAATTTCCGATTAAATCTATCCCATAATCAAACTCAATAATGTTATAATTATAAAGATTAGATAAATTTTTTATTAGACCTTTTATAATCTTCTCCATATCTTCTTCTCCAAATATAATTACTTATAAGCATACATAAATCTCATATATAGGGTTTGTAATTCTAAGCTTAGCTTATGCGTAAACCAGGATTTCCAAAATTTAGGTTCATTAAAAAATATTAATTAGCTACTTTGGTTATTACAATATTGGTATTTTTCATTAAATTCACTTCATAAAAAGGTACCGGGTTATGAGTATTTATATCATATAGGACCCTTACAACCGGCCTGTCAGGAAATCCTTTATTCTGTCTTACTACATATCCTTCTACTCCATCTGAAAGCCTGACACAGCATCCAAGCGGATATACTGAAAACGTATTTTTAAAATTTTCAACTGTATCTTCATCAAAGCTCGTACCACTACCTGCAAGTATTAACTCATAAGCATCATTAGGACTAAATTTTTTTCTATAGCACCTATCATTACTAACTGCGTCATATACGTCACATATACATATTATTTTTGCAAAATTACTTATCTGGTGACTAACAAGTCCACAAGGGTATCCTTTCCCATCTACTCTTTCATGGTGCTGCCCAACAGCCTTGATCACTGAGTCAGGTATTAAAACAATCTTTTTAAGCAATTTTACCCCATAGGTTGGATGCTTTTTCATTTCGGCAAATTCATCATTAGTTAATTTACCATTTTTATTGAGAATCTCTATAGGTATTTCAATTTTACCTATATCATGTAATATTCCAGCCATACCAAGCTTTTTTATATCAAATTGATTATACTTACAAGTTATACCCAAAAATGTTGACATTATACAAGTATCTAAACAGTGTACAAATGTATAATTATCATAGGTCTGTATGTCATATAAGCTACTATTCACATCAGCGTTATCTATTATATAATCTATTAAATTTTCAACATTATACAAAGACTTTTTAAATTCTTTTCCATTACAAGAATGAATATTTTTTATTATACCATTCATGCTTTTTATTGCACTTTGTTTTAATTCCATGAGTTTTTCATCTTCAACTCCTATGTCATCAAGTCTGTCATCATATATGTACACATAAAATACACCCAATTTTTTTAATTTATCTATATATAATTGATTTAATCTAACTCCTGACCTTAAAAGAACCTGTCCTTCATTTGTAAGTATATTTTTTGCTAATATTTCATCCGTTTTTACTCTATTTATAGATTCAATCCTCATTTTTTCACCTCATCATACCGTGTTTTTCTAGACATATAGTCCTTTGTTAAATTAAAAAACATTTACTTATTTACATTTTTTGGTTATTATATTGTTAATGAAACTTATTTTAGGAGGATAATATGAAAAAAATCTTTACACTGATATTAATTATACTAACACTTTCATCTTTTGTACTTGCAAGTCATATTTATCATGGCAGCAAATGCAAAAACATCGAATATGCCGCTCAATATTATATTACCACAGGAATATTTAATCGTTATAAGTTATCAAATGTTAATAGTACAAAACTATCATTTTCAAACGGACAAATGGCTGTAGTGAAAGTAGATGGTCTGGCATATAAATCTCCACATAGGAGATTAACATATGATATATTCTTAGAGAAAAACAATAGTGGTACATGGAGAATGAAAAAAATATACCCCGATAAATCGTATTCAAATAACTAGACAGAATAGTTGTACCTATCTATTCTGTCTTTTTATTTTTTTTTGACACTCTTCACAAATACCTTTTATATTTGTTTTTAATCCTTCATCAAATAAATCAAAACCAGTATTATTTTTAATAATCTGCTTTACCTCCTGCATAGGACAATCTATTTCTATTTTTTTGTTGCACATTATACATCTTAATATATGTTTGTGATGTTCCCTTCTAATTGCATAAACATACCTTTGTTTATCCAGATTAAATCTTATTATTATATTTTTATCTTCAAATAATTCAAGAGTTCTATAGACAGTAGACAAATCTATATTTTCATTTTTATTTTTACACTCTTCAAATATACATTCGGCACTAATTGCTTTTTCACTCTCAAGTAAAGTATTAAATATACTTACTCTAGCTTTAGTAACCTTTAATCCTTGTTCTTTCAAATACCTACTTGTATTCAAAACAATATCACCTCAAGTTTCTACAAGAGTATCATTTTAAGTCCAAATAGAATAAGTATTGCCCCTCCCACATAATCTGCATACTTACTCAATATCTCAATGCGTTTTAAAAATCTTGCAATTAAAAATGCTATACTAGACATAATTAGAGTCACAATCCCTATAAACATTGTATATTTCAGTATGATAAAATTATTTGATATATTATTAAACATTGTAAATCCTATAACGGCTGCATCTATACTCACTGATATTCCGAGTATTACAAACATCTCTGGTTTTACCAAAATAGATTTATTTCTCTTCTCATGTCCTTCCTTAAGCATCATAATTCCAACGATGACTATTAACATTCCTCCTATTATCTGGGGGATAGATGTTACGTATTTATTGAACAATATTCCTATGTATGATCCAATAAATGAAAATAAAAATTGAAAAATTCCGAAGGAAAGTATAAATTTAATTTTATATTTTATATCTATATCATGGCTAAAACCTATAGCCAATGCTACTCCAAAAGCATCTAATGAAAGAGCCAATGCAATTAAAAATAATGATTGAAAATTCATTTAGTTATATTCTCCTTAAAATGTGTGATTACCTTCTTATATATTATTATGTTCATACAGCGAGTTTTATAAAGAATTTTTTATACTATTTTTAATTAAACACCTTTAAAATATTACATATTATTTAACTGAAAAAGGTCTCAAAGTACCAAAAATTCTTACTAGATAAGTTTCACCACTTTGTAAGTTATTCTTTGGTACCAAATTTATCTTATTTCCAGCAATTTTTTTAATATCAAAAGCTACTCTTTCACCAGTGTTAGCATCTATAATTTCAAATTTTGAATTATCTTTTAAACTATCTGAATCTAAATTTTTATTAAAAGTTACAGTAAACACTTTATTTTTTTCATTATTGTTCGATGCAGTTAAAATCTTATAATCTGAATATAAAAACTGATATACATTATTAAAATATTCTTCTGGTGCCTTAATCCATCCTTTATCAGTTCCTATATAAATCTTACTTTTATCCACATTTTCGATTATATACTTAAATGCAGTCCAATGTGAATCATCCTTTGCAGTATTTAAATTAATTTCAAAATCTGTTCCATTTATGTTTGCCTTAATATACCCTGATTTATCATATGTTTTTACACATTTCCCGGACAATAATTCAGCCACCTTTAAAGACAAATTATCATCATCTACTTTGAAATCTGGAGATATTCCAACCTTTTGTATAGTATTACCCATAGGTGAAAAGAATTTTTCAACAGTAAGTTTCAAATAACTTCCATCTGTTAATCCAAATATCTGTTGAGCTACTCCCTTACCATAGGTCGTACTTCCAACAAAAAACGCCTTCTTATAATCCTTCACTGCAGCCGATAAAATCTCCGATGCACTTGCAGTATTCTTATTAGTTAAAAATATTACAGGTTTATCAATTATGCTTCCCTTGTCAGATGCAAGATATCTAACCCTGCTTCCCGATCTATCCTCTACAGTTATTGCTGGCTGTTTTCCTACAAAATTACCAGCTATATCTAATGCAGTTGACATATAACCTCCACCATTATTTCTTAAATCTATTATGTAACTGTCCGGATTTTGCATCCTTAAATTTTGTAACTCCTCTGTAAATAGCTTAGAAGTATCTTCACCAAAAGAAGTTATATCAATATAAGCAGTATGTCCATTTAGTACTTTTCCAGTTACAGTAGGTACACTTATTTCTTTTCTTTCAACAGTAAAATCAAACTCTTTATCATTTCTTTTTATCACAAGTTTAACAGATGTCCCTTCACTGCCTTTTATATAGGAAGATGCTTCTGTAGAGTCAAGTCCGACAAGTGACTTTCCATCAGCAGATAATATTATATCTCCTGATTTAATACCAGCCTTCTCTGCCGGGGATAAAGATATTACATTATTGACTAACACTCCATCCTTAACAACTTGTATGTATACGCCTATTCCACACATTTTATTATCTATGGAATCCACAAAATCCTGCTGTTCCTGCTTTGAAAAATATTCAGAATACGGATCATTTAATTGCTTAATCATTTCCTGTATAGTAGCTGCATTTAAAACATTATCTGAGACTGGTTCCACATAATAGTTTTCAATATAATATCTAGCTTCATCAATAACTGAATCAGCCTGTACACTATTTTGGAAGGTTACAATGAATACTACTACAAAAATTGCTAATATACACCTAAATCCAAACCTAAATTTTTTCACATATCCACCTTCTTTTATATTTCATCCTTAAAAGCTAATATATTCTATATTTGTAATTAAAGCTTACTACATTATCTGATAAAATTACAAGTACTTTTGTAAAATTTTTATATATAAAAAAGACACTTTAAGATAGCTTAAAGTGTCTTTTTTTAATTTTGTGCATTTTTCGGTACCTTGGCTAAAGGCTCTGATTTAAATAAAATCTCCCAGTCATCTAATGATATATTCTCCTGTACTCTTATATTTGTAGGAAATACAAAATTACACATCTTTGCCTTAAGCGGATTTACTACAAAATTATTAAGTTCAAATATATTAGATTTTACAACATTTCCATTCTGATCTTTTATACTCACTGGCATCTTTTCCAATTTGATAGGTTTAGAAGTAGCATTCCTCATTATAATTGTAGCTAATATATGTCCACCTGTATCAAGTCCTATACTAAATTTAGATATACTAAACTCACCTTCATTTAAGTCAGGAAGTTCGTCCAAGAAGCTCTCCAATACCATCCTATTATTCGTATCCATTACTGGTAAATCCTGATATGACACCTTAACTTTTTTGAGAGCTTTAAGCCTTGCATCAAAAGCTATTTTCCAACCATTCAAAGGAATTTTATCTACATATACGTTCTTTTTTTCAAAATAAAGCTTTACTGGTCTTGCCGCACCAGATGGAATCTCGCCAAGTTCCTCTAAATTAAACATCTGATAAGCCAATTTATCACCTTTAGAATTCAATAAAATAAATGGTATGTATTTTAAAGCAATACTTTTTGAATAACCATTTCTTATGTAAGCTTTAACTTCCAATTTGTCCTCTAAATCATAAGCATAAATACCAGATACATTTAACTCTCCTTCTTTTATTGGGGGAAGCTCATCTATTTCATCTTTCAATATTTCCTTCTGAACATCAGACATTATAAGTTGATCATGATCAACAAGTGAAAGGACTGTTGGAACATCTGCTTTAGCATCTTTGCTAACATTGCTTGTTTTTGTTTTTTGTACTTTTTTTACCATTATATACCTCCAAGCTTCTATAATTACTACAAACGCTTAAATATCAATTTCAAATCAACTATAATATATTATTAAATTATAGTTAAATATAAATAAGTTTTCATTTTCTAATTTAATATATCATAATAGAGTTGTAAAATCAAATTAATTTGGTTAGAATTTATTCAACGAAATATTAATGTAAATGCTGTATTTTCGTAATAAATAGAGCGTTTATTCGCATAAACTCAACATACTTATTCTTGTATTAATTGTATTTATATTACATGTATTCTACTTATAGTCTACAGTGAAATTTTTTTCTATAAGTTTTTGATTTAATGTCTTCCCATCTTTAGATTTTATGCCATTTAATATTGTAATAGTATAGTCTTTACCAATATCATACCCGGAGTACGGAGGTTCTATAATAACACTCCTTGAATCTTGATAAACCAACTTCGAATTAAGTTCATTTCCACTGCTGTCTTTAACACTAATATTATCAACTATATCATCACCATAATTATCATCATCATCCGTATTGTTACTCTTTCCAATATCTATAGGTCTATTAAATTTTATCTTCCATTCTTTATATCGATTGACATCTTGACTATTAGCTAAATAACTAATATCTTTATTAATAAATATAGTATAGACATCATCCTTTTCAGCCACAGCAACTCCGCCTGCAAAATTAGAAACATAATCATATTTGCGTTCGATCACGGTATTACCAAGTCTATCCACAATACCCCATTTATCGTTTATTTTCACTACTGCAGTTCCTTCATTAAAATCAGAAGCATAATCAAATCTTGGATCAATTACAGTCTGCCCTTTTCTATTTATAAATCCATACTTTGATCCATCAAATACTCTAGACAATCCATCTTTAAATGAATATATATCTTCATACCTGGGTTTATAATTTATCTTTCCATCTTCATTTATAAAATATTTTCTTTCACTGTATTTTACAATAGCTTTTCCTTCATGATAATCAGAGATATCATTAAATTTAGGTGATATCAAAAATTTTCCATCCCGGTCAACAATACCTTTTAGTCCATCCTTAACAACTACAAAATTTCCATCATTATTCTGAGTTATATTAGTATACTCTACGTCCAAAACAGTTTTGCCAGTTCTATCTATAATTCCATATTTATCATTATTTGAAACAGCTATAAGATTTTTATTTAAGAAATATACATTATTAAACTGAGGTTGTACTATGATTTTTCCCGTTTTATCTGCAATTCCCCATTTTTTATCTTCTTGTACAGGTGCAATTCCATCTTTAAATGCTTTCATTCTATCAAACTGCATAGCTTTAAAATTTCCAGTCTCATCAATAACTCCCCATGTTCCATTCTTTTTTACAGGTGCTATACCATTATCAAAATCACATTCATCATCAAATTGAGGTGAAATGATAAGATTACCATTTTCATCTACAAAGCCATACTTACCATTTATCATTACTCTGGCCCTGTCATCTTCAAAACTATAGACATTATCAAACTGTGGTGAAACTATAACTTTGCCTGTATAATCTATAAATCCCCATTTTGAATTAATAGAAATCCCGGCAAATCCATTCTTGAAATCATATAAGTTATCAAATTGAGGATTTACAATAACTTTTCCCGTTTTATCTATAAAACCATATTTTGATCCTTTTTTAACTCTTGCAATTCCATTATTAAAGCTGTCAATAGATATAAATTGAGGCTTCAATATAACTCTCCCTTTACTATCAGCTAATCCATAAAGTCCATCCTTCTCTATCTTAAGCAGTCCATATTTAAAACTTGAAATATTATTAAATGAATTATCCTTTGGTATATTAATACTTGTAATTGAATCATCCGCAAATACAGTGTTTAAACTACCTGCCAAAAATAATGTGGAACATAGAATAGAAAAAATTATCATGAATTTAAAATATTTTTTTAACCCCATATGGCATCCTCCCAAATCGTATTTTTAAAGTCCTGCTATATAATTATTAAATTTAAATCAGTCATATAACCTACTTGTCCAATATTTCTATGGTTGTTTTTCTATCTACTTTTACTCCACTGCCCTCAGTATATGAATAATACAAGGTAGAATCCTTGTTATCACCTTGAGGTGTATAGCCCTCTATGAAATGACCGGAATCACTTAAATTTGAAAAATAGCTGTAATCTATTACCCTATTATTATTATAAAAATATTCATTAGTTGGCTCCACTACTATCCACCCATAACTTGGAAGATAGTATTCTGCCCATGCATGAGCATCATTTGATGGATCTATACTTGTTCTACTACTAAATTCTCCAGAATTAACCCAATACCCGGTCACAATCCTTGCAGGAACCCCTGATGCTCTTAAAAGTGCTGTAAACAATTCTGCATAATCCTCACAAACGCCCTTTCCAGTCAGAAGAGCGTTTAAAGCGCCTTTATTAGCATTATTTGAATCATAAGTCATATACATATTTACGAACTCATATGCCTTTTTTGCCTTATAATATGGATTATCTATTCCAGAAAAAAGTTCCGATGCCTTATCTTTTATTTGTTTTGAAGTGCTTTCTACATTTTGCTCTGGTGAAGTATATTCGTTGTAATCACTAAACTTGCTATAGTCATTAGATGTTTTCGATAAATCTTCTGTATACTTTATTCCACTATTTTCAACTGTTCTTGTAAGTTGATATTCTACACCTTCTCCGGGTTTAACATATGCCGATGCAGTCATCTTCTTATGAGAAAAATCATCATCTGTTATTTTTGCATTTCCACCTGAAACCTCAGTGCTCAAATCCTTTTGATAAGGAGAATCACCTTGAGCCCCAACATTAAATGTCAAGTCAACATTTGTAGCTTTTTTAGATGTAACTGTAAAAGTATCCGTAATTTTATAGCTATGAGTGTCCTCAAGTTCATAAACATTATTCAAAGTTGAAAATTTCATCATGCCAGGTGTTTTCAAAACATTTCCACTTGTTGATCTTATATTGCTTACATATAGAGTATAATTCTCTCCAGAACTATAATTTTCTTTTGGGCTTACAGTAATATAATTCTTTCCTAATGTCATATCAACATCAATATTATTCCCATTTTCATCAATAACTTTAATATTATTGCTATTTACTGAACTCGAATCTATATTATCTGAAAATAATATTTTCCATGACTTGTCCACAGATATGTTTTGCTGAGTTGGAAACACCTTATAGGATAAACTATCTGCTAAAACTGTTTTAGGCATTAGTAAAAATAAAGTAAAAAACATTGAAACAACTAAAAATCTAAACACATTTGAATCCTTGTTTTCAGTATATTTTATTATTGTTTTAACATGTTCCATAAAACTCACCAACCTTATTTTATATATACTTAATATAGCATATTAAGTACTAACTAACAATAAAAATAATAACAGCCTATAATTTGTAATTCACATTTATTTTTAATAACATTTCAAATTTTTTAAAAAATAAGACCTTAAATAATTTATGGATTACTTACTATCAATATTAGTATTAATATGAGGTATTTGGTACATTGCATTTTGTGGTAGTTTTAAATTACTTGTAAAGTGATGATATATTTTATTAAACTTTAGGAAATGAAATATATATTGAGAATTTGCCATTATTATAAAACGCCTCTATTGTTCCATTTAACCGTCCGGTAATTTCTTTGGCTATTGTAAGCCCCAATCCTGTAGTTTTTTTATTTCTAGATTTATCTTTCGTATAAGAACGCTCAAAAATATAATCTAAATCATCCCTAGCCATGGGTTCACTAAGATTAGAAAAAGTAAATATATAACTACTATCTGCTTCATGGATTTCAAACCAATATCCCCCATTACCATGTACAATTGCATTAAATAAAATATTTGAAAATATCCTTTTTACTGCCTGTTCATCTCCCTGTATTATACATGGTTTTTCTGGCAAATGAACAGTTGGTTCTTGTCCCTTTTTATAAAAATCATCATAGTACATGGTAAGTGTATCTACCAAAACTTTTTTTGCATCTATAGGCACATGTTCATAAGTAATCTCACCTGATTCAATACGTACATACTCAAATAATTGTTCCAGTAGTATCTTAACCATATTTTGCCGTTCTAATATTATTGCTAAATACTCTTTGTATTCTTCTTCTGTAACACTTGTCTGGAGCATTTGAACGTATCCACTAGCAGTTGTGAGTGGAGTTCGTAAATCATGCGAAATATTAGTTATACTCTGTCTAAAATTCTTGTTTAATCTTTTAATATGTATACGAGATAGTCTAATATCTCGTATTAACTTATTGAGCTGATTAACCAGATTAGTAATATCTCTTTGCTTTGCTACTACTGTCAGCAGCTGATTGGTATCTTTTAGATTCATAATTTCCTCTAACTGTTTAGTAATATGCTTAATATTCATCCGATAATACAGATGATAAAAAATAAGTATAATAAACATAAATATGAACAAAAAAGTTGTAACTACCCAAATATTTTTCATATTGACTCCTTATATACTTTTGTTCCTTCTTGTCAATCAATCTACGTCCCTCTTTGAAAATAACAAACTAGATCCAAAAACTGTAATTATTCCAATTAACAAAAATACAATTGAATAATTCACAACATCCTCTGGTTTTGAATTAAAATCAACTATGGTATTACGCATATTTGTAAGAGAGTATCTTTTAAAAATATCATTCTTTGTTATCAAAGTAAGCAAATTTACTATGAAGCTGCTACTTGCCACTAGCAAAATAGAAACTATAATTGTAACGCCTTCATTTTTTAATAAATAAGCCAAAAAAGTACCAATTCCTGCGGTGCCCCAAAACATGCAAATTATCCCAATATTCATTCGAATAAATGCAGCCGCATCAACTTGTCCTAGTTGAAATAGCATTATAGTTGATAATAAATTTAAAATGCCAAAACCTAATAAAACTATTGTAATAACAGAAGACATAGCTATATACTGTCCAAGAACTAATTTCCATCTGGCTATTCCATGGCAAGTCATTTGTCGTATATTGCCATTGGCGTATTCAGCAGTAATCATACAAGCCACAAATATGAGAATGATATAGAAAATAAAATCTACGCTATAAGATTCTTGATAACTAGAAATTCCTGTTCCTAACATCCTGGATTTTGTCGCAGTAGAAATTGAAATAAATGTAATAATATTCATTCCTAACAATATAATTGAAACAGCATAAAAAATCCTGCTTCTAAATATTTTATAAAATTCACTGGAAATTACATTCATCATTATTTATCACCATCCATCAACTTTACAAAATATCCTTCTATATCATTGCCTTCTAAGCAAATCCTTGATACTAAAATACCATTCTCAACCAATTCTTTATTAATTTGTTCTGGTATATCCAAGTAATCATAAATGCAAATCTTTCCTTCATCAAATACTTTGAAATCTGAGCTGTTGATGTTATTTTTTAAAATATAGGCTGCTTTTTCAGAATTATTCACTACAATGGTAAGACACTTTTTGCAACGTTCTTCCAATTCTACTGCTTGAAATTCATCAATAAGTACTCCTTCATGTATGACTCCATATTTTGTCGCAATCTTAGTAAGTTCTCCTAAAATATGAGATGAAATTAAAATAGTAATTTCATTTTCACTATTTAGTTTTAATAGTAATTCTCTAACTTCTTTGATACCAGAGGGATCTAATCCATTAATAGGTTCGTCTAGTATAAGAAAATCAGGATTACCTAATAAGGAAATTGCAATGGATAAACGCTGTTTCATACCAAGAGAAAAAGCTTTAGTTTTCTTTTTGCCTGTATTTTGTAAACCAATCAAGCTTAGAACTTCATCTACATTACCATAGTCTGTAATACCAAGCAGCTTATCATAATAAATCAAGTTTTGCCTTGCTGTCATATCAGGATAAAGTGCTGGCTGTTCAATAATACATCCCATTCTTTTCCTGGCCTTTTCTAAATTGCTACTTTCAAACAGTTGAATATCACCCTTATCATGATAAATGAGTCCACAGGCAATTTTCATAATTGTTGTTTTACCTGCACCATTTTTCCCTATCAAGCCATAAATATCGCCCTTTTCAATATTAAGATTAACCTTATTTGCAGCTATTTGTTTTCCATATTTTTTAGTTAGATCATTAGTTTGTAATACTAAACTCATATATTTTACCTCCTACTTTCCATCGTTAAAATATTATTTAATGCTATATTTAAATAATAAATGAAAGGTATTAAAATAGAATTTAGAATTTATCAAGAAAGTATCAAGTTTTATGAATTAATTATCTTGCATTTTGTATCCTATTCCCCAAACTGTTTTTATGTATTCTTCTCCATGTTTCAACTTATTACGCAAATTACTAACATGTACCGTTACCACTCTTTCATCCAGAATATATTCTTCAGACCAAACACTCTCAAATATATTCTGCTTGGTAAATACTTTCTTAGGGTTACTAATTAATAATTCTAATATACTATATTCTTTTACAGTAAGTTCAATAGACTCATCATTAATAGTTACAATATGATTTTCACTATCTAAAGCCAAATCTTTAAATTGGAATATGTTGGCTTTATCCATGGTTGTACCCTTATTTGTTCTTCTTAATACTGCACCTATCCGCACAATTAATTCTTCATTATTAAATGGCTTTGTTATATAATCATCTGCCCCATCTCGAATCAATTCAAGTTTAGTGTCTAAATCATCTTTTGCTGATACACATATAATAGGAATTTGGAATTGTTCGTTAACTTTCGTTAGAATTTCTTCCCCACTTAATCCTGGCAACATTAGGTCCAATAAAATCAAATCAAAAGACTCTTTTTCTAATAATAAAAGCGCTTCTGTACCAGAAAACGCAGCTACTACTTCATATCCATTTTTTCTTAATAAAGTTTGTACCATTTTATTAATTTTAGGATCATCCTCTACAATTAATATCTTATTCATCCTTCTCTACCCTTCTATAAATAATCTCAATCGATTCTACTTTTTAATTTATTTCATATTAATGTAAATAACCTACATAATATTATATCAAAGAATTTCTAAACTCAATAACATAACTTCCAAATAGTGAAATCACACTAAGTTTACCATGTTCTACAGTGTGTCTGTATGTTCTTTACATTATTTATAACTAATGAGGGCTAGTCATTTTCATTTATATATACTTCAATATAATTTACAATATTCAGATGCATAGCAGCAAAGCTTTAAACTTACAGCCTTCACCGGCTAGTTTTAGATTAATTTATTACAATCAATTAGGGACTTACAAAAATATACATTTTAAAGGAGCTATCGCTCCAAAAACATAAAAGGGAAGCTGATATATCAAGCATCGTTGACAGTTATATACGTAATAAGGACAAACTTGACTCATACCCCGGAGTATGAGTTAAGTTTGTCCTTATAATGCATATATCTATAAGCAATGCTTGATATTTATTTTGTTACATCTATTGAAGAAGGCAGTGAATTTATCTGTGAATCAGATACATTGTCACCAGTTAACGTTAAATCCTTCAATTTAGGAAGATTCTTAATTGGAGTAATATCAGTTATATTGTTATCACTAACATCCAAAGTTTTAAGTACATTCAACCCTTTAAGCGCACTTAAATTAGAAACAGAGTTCTTTGAAAAACTAAGTACTTGAATGTTAGGCATATTAGAGATCACACTTATATCCCCTATATTGTTCTTATCAAAATATAATCTTACAAGCTTACTAAGACCATTTAAAGGACTAATGCTACTTAAATTATTTGTGTTTAAGCTTAGTATTTCAAGATTATTTAATTTTGATATTGAATTTATATCACTTATATTATTGTTATCAAGGCATAATTCCTGAAGATCACTCATATTCTGTAAGCCTTGAGTACTACTCAATTTATTCTGATATGCAGTAATCCATTTCATATCAGTTAAATCAGCAAGTGCCTTAAAACTTGATATCTGATTCTTATTTATAGATAATCTCTCGATCTTATGTAAATTTGAGATTGGAGAGATATCCGATATTGAGTTTTCATTTAAATTTAATGTTTTTATTCCTGTTAGACCCTCTATAGGTTCTATATTTGAAATACTATTTGTATCTAAGCTTAATGTTTCCAAATCAACTAAATTCCTTAGTGGTTCAAGTGAGGATATCTTATTGTCTGATAAGGTTAGATTTTTTAAGTTTACTAAATTCTCCAATGGAGTAATGCTAGTCAGTTCACTATCTGTAGCCGTTAAACTCTTTAAGTTTGTTAAATATTTTAGTGAATCTAAGCTTGATATACTCACTTTATACATATATAGATCCTCAAGTCCTGTTAATCCTTCAATTGGAGTTAAACTTTTTATATTATTCTTTCCAAGATTTAATACCTTTAAATCTGTTACATTTTCAATTCCAGATAAATCAGTAACATTCTTTTCCCACAAATTAAGCTCAGTTAATCCATCAAGTTCTGATTTTCTTATATCTCCAGCAGGTTTTTCTATTTTATTTCTAATTGCATCTTCTAAATTTTTATCTTTAAATCTGACAATTACATACGGATCATTTATTAAATCATCTAGTGATGACATATCATATATCTCTTTATTTCTATACCTGACCCAGTGTAAATTTTTAAAATTTTTAAGTTCTTTTATATCATCTATTTTATCCTTATCCAAATTTAATCTGTTTAATTTAGTTAAACCTTTAAGAGGTGCTATCTCTGTTACCTGATTTTCATCTATATAAAGTTTTTTTAAATTCTTTAAATTCGATAAAGGTTCTACATCATCTATATTATTTCTACTCAATATAAGAGTATCAAGATTTTTGATATCCTTCAAATTATCAGCATCATCAACGGTATTATCAGATAATACAAGTTTCCTAAGCTTTGTTAAATCACTTAAATATCTAGGATTACTTATTTGATTTTTACTCAAATCAAGCTCCTTTAATGATTTTAATTTTCCAAGGCTGTCTATATAACTTATCTTATTATCACTTAAATTTAATTTTTCAAGCTTGCCTAACCCCTTGAGCGGTTCAATATCATATATATTATTCTTATAAAGATTTAGACTTTTAAGATATGGCAGATATTGAAAAGGTGTCATATCACTTATAACATTATTGCTCAGGTCAAGCTTTTGAAGATTTTGCATATATTCTATCCCCGAAACATCAGTTATGTTCTTACCTCTTAAGTTTAGAACTGTAACTTTAAGCATGTCATCTTTTGTAATTGAACCATGCATTTTATTTATAGCTTCTCTAACTGCAAGCTCAAAGTTTTTATCTTTAAATTGTATGTTTAAATTACTTTGTATATTTGGAGCAAGAATTTTACTTAAAGCATTACTTTTATTTTGAGTTTTATCTGGAATATATGCCGCCATTACCGATGTAGTATAAATACATACAAGTATTCCTGCAAGGCATACTACAATCCTTACCTTTTCTTTACCCATATAATTAATTTACCCCCTTATTAAATAAAGTTATTATTATAGAGTAGATGTTATAAATTATTTTGTAACATCTATTTCCTTAGGAAGCGAATTTATAATATATTTTGGTACATCTGTATTTGTAAGTGTCAAATCCTTAAGATTAGGTAAGGAATTTATAACACTTATATCAGATACACTATTATCTCCTATATCTAATGTGTTCAAATTCTGAAGGTCTTTTACAGGTGATATATCTGAGATATTATTATTTCCAAGATATAATACCTCAAGTTCGGGCATATTTTTAACTGCATCGATATTAGTTATGTTATTTTTGTCAAGATAAAGCTTCTTCATGTTCTTCATGTCATTAAGTTTACTTATATCTCTTATATTATTTTGATACAAATATAAATTTTCAAGTGATGTTACTGCATTTATGTCGTCTATCTTGCTTATATTATTTTCCATAAGGCTTAAAGTCTCAATATCTGTCAAGTTTTTAAGTGCAGCAATATTATCTATCTTATTTTGATCTGCATGGATTTCTTTGAGCTTAACTAAGTTTTCCAGACCATCCAAATCTGTAAGATCATTCTGATCTGCAGTAAGCCATACCAAATTTGAGGCATTTTCAAGTGGCTTAAGTGTAGTTATATTATTTTTATTAATAGATAGTCTCTCAAGATCAGGCATATTTTTAACCACATCTATTGTTGAAATATTATTTTCATTAAAGGTCAGTGTCTTTATCTTTTGAAGACTTTCAAGTGATGATACATCCTTTATATGATTTTTTCCTAAGTCTAAACTTTCAAGGTCAGTCATATCTGATAAATCATCAACATCTGTAATATTATTGTCATTTAAGTTTAAGGTTTGAAGTTTAGTCAAATCTTTAAGTGCAGAAATATCTGATAGCTTTGAACTCGATATTTGGAGGCTATTCAAATTTGTAAGATCTTCAAGTGGATCTATATTATCTAAATCAGCTTTATAAATATATAATTTTTCTAAATTTGTAAGATTACTTAAAGGTGTTAAATCTTTTAGTTTATTTCCTCCTAAATTAAGCGATTTCAAATCCGTTAAATTTTCTATTCCAGAAATATCAGTTATATTTTTATTAAATAAATCAAGATCGTCTATATATTCAACATCAGCATACATTAGATCACCAGATAGTTTATCTATTTTCTGCCTTATAGCATTTTCCAAATTTTTATCTTTAAACACTACAGGAGTATTGGCATGCTGGACAACGTAATTCAATTTGCCAATATCTGTAGTTGCCTGTCCCTGATATTTTATCCATTTCAAATTTATCATATTCTTTAAATCCTTGATATCTTCCACATTATTTTTATCAAGATTTATCCTTTCAAGTTGTCCCATTCTAAGTAATGGTCTTATATTAGTTATTTTATTGTCATCTAGATAAACCTTTTTTAAATTATCCAAAAATACCAGCCATCCTATATCTGATATCTTATTTTTGCTCAAATATAAACTTTGTAAACTCTCTATGCTGCCAATATCTTGTATATTCTCTATACCATTGTTAGTAAGAGTCAATGTTTTTAAATTACGGAGATTACTGATAGGTCTTAAATCCGTAACCTCATTATTTCCTAAATCAAGTTCTTTAAGGTTATATAAACTAGATAAAGAACTTATATCATTAATTTTATTATCCGATAAAGATACCTTCCGTAAAGATGTCAAACTAGAAAGCACTGATATATTTGAAATTTTATTCTTATAAAAATTTATTTTTCTTAAGTTCGTACACCCTTCAAGAGGGCTTAAATCTTCTATATTATTAAAACCAGCATCTAAGTTCTCAAGTGAAGTCAATTTCTGTATTCCTTCTAAATTATTTATATTTTTATTTGTAAGATCAAGGTTAATTATACTCTCCACATCAGTTTTATATATTGGAGCACTCGGTTTGTTTATCTTCTCCCTTACAGCCTGTTCCAAATTTCTATCACTAAATGTAATCTCCTTCTCGTTAGTATTATTACTTGAGTATTCCACTTCAGAAGTATTAGTTATCTGTTTTGCACATACTTTGCCAGGTGTAGGATAAAATACATTAGAAGAAACCATAGCCAATGCCAAAACAAAAGAAAGTCTTTTTTTATTCATTCTATTCTGCTGATTAAAATTCAGCATTTCACCTCTCTTCTTAAGATTTATTTTATTTTCTTTATTATCATCTTCATCTGAATTTTTAATCCTTGAGCCGCTACTTCCTCAGCTCCATCTACCTTATCTATATTATTTTTAACTATTTCCGTTGATTGCATTTTAACCATCTGTGCACTCGCACTAAATTTTATCTTATCTGCGTATGGCTTTAAAATCATAGTTAAAATTAATGCACCAGCGGTCATTGATAAAAGAACTACTGTATCATATATTAGGACGCTTTTATCTATACCAGAGTTTATTTCTCTTAAAGCTGATATAGAATATGTAAATGGCAAGAATGGCTCAAGCATATCAAAAAATTCAGGTTCAAGTCCCGTAGGAAAGGTACCATTACATGAGGTAAGTTGTAATAATAATAACACTATCGCTCCTATCCTTCCAGCATCCTCAAGTAAGAACACAAAACACTCTATTATTGCTATAAATACAAATGACAAGAATATGTTATAACCAAAATACATATGTATATTTGAAGGTTTAAGTCCAAGCTTCAAAACCGCTATACTTATAAGAACAGCCTGAATTATACCAACCATACAATATACTAGATATTTACCAACAACTAAATTCGGGATTTTAAATATCCTTCCCTTATTAGTTTTATCATTTACTACAAAGAATAAAAGTAATGCTCCTACCCAAAGTGCTAACGAAACAAAGTATGGTTCAAGTCCTTCTCCATATGTAGACACATTATATAGTGGTTTATCTCTTAAGTTTATAGGATCTGACATAAATTTTCCCATATCTTTTCCACTAGCAGCTAAATTATCAGAAAGCTTTGATGCACCATCTTTAAGCGACGTATTCAATTGAGATACTCCCTCGTAAAGTTTATTTGCGCCATCAGATAAATCTGGCATTTTATCATTCAAAGATTTAAGTCCATCTCTTAATGTTATGGATCCATCATGTAATTTAAGAACACCATCTGATAAATCATTAGATCCATCATATAACTCTTGAATTCCTTCCACTAAATCAGGTATTTTATCATTTAATTCTTTAAGCTTATCTGTCAGTGTACCTGATCCTTGACAAATTTTAAATAAGCCATCAGATAAGTCTCTTGCTCCGCCTGAAAGTGTATCAATGCCATTACTTAATTCCGGAATTGTATCTTTAAATTGATCTATACCGACATTTAAATTTCTAGAACCATCATATAAAGTATCTATACCATCTTGAAGATCTTCTGTATTATTATATAAGTCATTTAATCCACTATGTAATTTTTTAGAACCATCATATAAAGTATTAAGCCCATTTACTAATGTACCAATACCACCAGTAGCTTGTCCTAATGCATTTGATAAAGATGATGTCCCCTGATATAATGCAAGTGTCTGTTCAAGTGTAGCCAATTGTTGATCTAAGTTTGACATTACTGCAGCCATTTGCTGCAGCTGGGTCTTTGTTTGAGAATCCGAACTTGCAGCTGCCATGGCATTCAAATCTGATGCTAATTTAGTAAGTTGTGAATTAGAATTACCTACATTAAGATTACTTAATATAGAGTAAACTTTTGAAAGCTTACTATTCATCTGAGACTTATCATCAGTATTTTTAATATCCTTGATTTCTTGTGACAAACTAACTAACTGACTTAAAGCTTGACCATCCTGCTGCGGTAACTTTGAAACATCAAATGAAGAGTTATCCATACTACTATCAATACCATTAGATAGTTCAGTAAGTTTTGGCATAAGTGAATTAAGTATTTGTGCATTTAACTTGTCACTTCCATTTTTTATTGCAGGGAGTCCACTATCTTGCTTTACATTACCTTGAGCATCTTCTGTATAAAGCTTACTTGCTCCATCTATTGCACTCTGAAGACCATTTTCAAGATCTGAAGAACCATCCCTTAGTTTTTCGACTCCGTCAACCATATCAGGCATATTGTCATTAACTTCCTCAAGACCTTCTTTAAGTACTGTTGAACCATCATAAAGACTATTTACTCCATCGGTTAAATCTGGTATTTGGTCATTCAAAGCTAGAACTCCATCTCTTAAAGTTTTACTCCCATCTGAAGCATCTCCTATTTTCTTAGTCAAAGTAGAAGACCCATCATAAAGTTTATTTGCTCCATCTTGAAGATCAGGCATTTTACTGTTTAAAGTACCCATACTCTCATGCAATTTATTGGCTCCATCCGAAGCATCATCTAATTTATCACTTAATGTAGAAGACCCATCGTATAATTTGTTTATTCCATTTGTCATAGTTGGCACTTTATCTTTTAAATCAGATACACCATCTCTTAATTGTGATGTTCCATCAGCCGCTGATTCCATGCCATCTCTTACTGTAAATAAACTATCAAATGTTTTACCAGTAGATCTCTGTATTATTCCTTCGGTTATTTCGTCTTTTAATGCTGTAGATGCCTTGTCCATTATTATTCCTACAATATAATTTTTTTTCTTGTTACATGTGAATATAAGCTTTGGTTTTTCTAACTTACCCTTTTCGGCATCTGTAAGTCTTTTTGAAAAGTCATTTGGGACAACAACTATTGCATAATATTTACCACTTTTAAGTCCTGCATTTGCTTCCCTCTCACTCTTTATAAACTTCCAGCCAAGATCATGATTGTTTTTAAGTTTTTCAATCACATCATCTCCATAATTAACCTTACTCTTTATGCTACTATCATTTTCATCACTTACAAATCCTCCTTTATCCAAATTTACTACAGCAACTGGAAGTGTGTCCGTTTTGCTATAAGGATCCCAAAATGCAGCTAAATAAAGTCCACCATATACAAGCGGCATAGCAGTCATAACTATAATGGCTAACATTATAAATTTATTATGAATTATATTTCTTATATCATCTCTTAATACCTTAAAAAAGTTCATTACCTAATCTCTCCTGAAATTGATAAAATTTAAATTTATGAAAAATATTAATAATACTGACTGGTCAGTTTTATTAAACAACTTTTTTCACATTATGTCAATGAGTTAATCAATTTTTATCGCTATGTTTAAGCAAATTATATAAGAATATAAAAAAATGTCTGTACCAGAATATTTATATATTCTTATACAGACATTTTTTTATTTACTTATATTCACAACATTTTTATTGTTTTGGACAGCCTGAACATTTATCTTCAAGTCTTTATAGTATTTCTTTAGATCATCAGCATACTTATTAGCAAGTGCCTCTGCATCCTTTTTGCTAACGTCCTTCTTTAGAACTATAGCAGCCACTGCTGTCTTATTTTGTACATAGACTTGTCCATTGGAAACACCTTTTTCCTTCTTCAAACTTTGTGTTAATTTAGCATCCTGGACTACCTTCTTAGGATCTTTATTAGGCTGAACCTGACTGCTCTTACCAAAAGAACATCCTGCTAAAGAAGCAAGCATAGCTGCTGTAACAAAAAACAACACTAACTTTTTTAATGCTCGTCTCATAACTAAATACCTCTCTTTTCAAATTTGCTATAAACATTTTACTACAATAGATGTTTAAGGTCAAAGTATTAACCCCTGGCAATATCTAACTATATGCAAAATAAAAAGACTGGTAATATACCAATCCTTTAAGTATGTTATATAATCTCCTGGCCTATGCCAAGTATGAAATCAAACTAATATGTGATAGAATCTCCTAATCATCACTAGGTATGTAAACACACTTATTTATGATACCACTAATTCACTATTTAATCAATATAAATTTATAATTTTAGGGACACTTTTAATTTTGAATTCAGAATATTTTCCACAAAGTCACTTTTTAAAGTAGCTACATGCCTGCCAAGCCGTACTTTTGATACAACTTTAATTTGTTCACATAGCACTGTACCAGTAACTTTACTTTTTTCACCTTCTACTAAAGTATAGTCGCTATCTCTAAGTTCAATATGTGTAGCTATCTTTTTAGGTCTATTTGATATTGGTACTACTATTGTAGTTGGACCCTTTTCATTTCCAGTATCATTTTGAACTACTATAACTGGTCTTATTTTATTTTCTTCAGATCCAATATTTTTTCCTAATTGACATGTCCAAATTTCTCCCCTTTTAGGAATCCTAAAAATACTTTTTGAAGAATTATCACTAATATGTATCTTATCATTTGCCCAATGTGCATATTCATATATCTCTTTTAAATCATATGCTCTTTTCTTTAAATTATGAATTTTTTTATTATCTTCAATTTTTTTAGTATTTAATTTTATATATTCATTTAAAAGCTCTTCTATTGTTTTTTTAGTATTTACTATATATTTCTTTAATTGGTCTGAATTCATATCCCTAATCATAATAATACTCAAAATATCCCTCCTTCCGCGCATTTTACTAATATTATATCATATTTGTATATACTTCCAATATAACAAGTGGATTAAATATATATTCCATAATAATTTTACTTCTATACCGATAATCTTCTAAAATACAATATAATTAAAGATATAATAGGAATTACAACTATAAAAAGCAAACTAAACACAGGGTATATATTTAACGTATAATATCCAAAATCCTTTGTAGACGAAATCATAAAGAAAGCCTGTATTATAGAAACTATTCCAACTGGAACAACTATTCCCTTATATGATTTTAACTTAAATACTTGAGCTATGCTTAGAACTGTAGCATGGTATGTTACACATATCTTTACAAACACATCAAAGAATAAAATCAGTGCAACTAAAATTTCATTTCTTGTCATAACTTCACCTATTTCTAAATCTTTAGCCACCTGATAACTCTGAAACTTTTGTATCTGACCAATATTTCCAAGGACAGCTGTATTCCTTACAACAACAGCAACAAGAAAAATAACACCTATAGTATATCCTATGAAACTATATTTTTTAATTTTATCAGCATTTTTTACATATGGAAAAATTGTCATGCAAGAAATCAATTCTCCAAAAGGTATAGCTATCATTAAATTTATACTTTTAACGAGATCATGAAAATTAATTTGAAATATCGGCAAAAAATTTCTAATGCTGGTATCTTTTATTGTAAATACTATTAAAAGTGGAACTTCAACAAGAGTTAAAATTACTATAATCGGTGTAATTCTTGCTATAACTTCTATGCCCTTTTTAATTGCATAAATAGCTACAAATGCAATTCCACATATAAAAATCATTATATTCGTCTTATCAAACATATATGTTTTAAAAAAATCAGCCATATATCCAAAATTTGCAAATGTTATAAACCCAAAAAAATTAATATAAAGTAATGAAACAATTTTACCAATATATTTACCATATATAATATCATTTATTTCAATAATAGTATTTCCATAAAATTTAACTTCCATATATGTGTATTCTAAAAACAATGGTACCATCAAAACAGCACTTATTATCACAATAATCCACATATCTTGTTTAGCAGTTTCAGCCGCAAATGACACCGTGAGTGCTGATCCTTGAAATAATCCTATAATTATAAACATTAATTGTAAATTTGATATAGTACTGTTTTTTACTTTCATGGTCAGTGTTCTCCTATAAAAATACTAATATTTATTTCACTTATAATTCAAATGTAATAAATTTTTCACAAAATAATTAATAATAAATGATGGATTTAAAATCTGAATATCAAAAATACATGCTATTAACAAAATCAATGCAAAAAACAGTATTAGAAAAAAGACAATTATTTCACGTAAGCATCCTTTTTTAATGACTTTAATTGTATCTACAACTATCAATATTACAATTAATATTATACATATAAACATGATTAATCCTCTCTATGAACATTCCTTCTAAATGATTGATTTTGTTATTCTTCCACTCCTCTCTATATTTGACTTTACCTCCACATTGACTTCGATATTTCTAAACCTTTGCTTCCAATTATTTTCTATTTTATTCCATGATTTGGGATGATACATATATATATTGTCTCCGAATCCAAATATATCTGCACCAATCTCCTTTCCTTTATTTATTGCTGACATAATCTCTTTTTTTATTAAGTCCTCCTGCATATTTTCAAAATTTTTGATATTTTCGGGGTCAGATGTATCTTCAGAAGATGTATTTTCCACTATATCCCCTGTTTCATCTATTTTCATATCTATATATACATCATCTCCATTAACTTTTGATACTATTTTACTTTTTACATGCTTCAATTCTATACTTAGTTTTCCACTTTTATTTGGAATAGATATAACACTAACTGTACCACTAATTCTTCCTGTTCCCCATAAAAATCCTGCAGTCTCCCTGCTATTTAAAGTGCCTATCATTTTATTATTCTTATCAAACACAGCTATACCAGATAATCCAAGTTCTGGCTTAACATTTTTTTTAGTAATTTTAATTATAGGTGCTACTGGCGATGTTGTTTTACTCATTATTTTTTGTGAAAACTCTTTCAAATCCACATAAGGTACCTCTGATATATTTTTCTGATTTCTAATAAGTTCTCCTATATTTCTTCCTGTAGTAGACTCAATATTTGGATTTACATTAAGTATCTCAGATGCACTTCTATCTGAAATAACAATCCACTCTGAAAGACGTGTTTCTCTATTCCTCATAAAAAAATCAACATATTTACCTATTCCATCTTCAGCTACATCTTTACCAAATATTATAATTTGATTATGTGGGAAAAAAAGTGTTCTATTCAATTCCCTATTTATATATTTGATAGTTTCCGAAATAGTATTTCCTTCCCCCTTAAGGTTTAAAAACCTATTATTCTGATATGTAACTCCTGACATATCTGAAGGCATATTTATTCCAATAACTTTGGCTATTTGAACTGTTGTATCAATACTTTTAAATTTATTTCCCTTATCAATTCCAACTCCCATGACAATAGCCAATTTATTTAATTCTCTAGCATCCCAACATGAGGTTAAACTTAATGAAATCATTATTAATATAATAATTTTCACATATTTTTTCATTAAATTTACCTCCACTTATCTTAATTATCATCCTCATCATTAACTTTTGATGGCTGTGGTTTTAAATTTTCACCCTGTCGTACAATATTTTTCACCCCCATATTATGCGGCCTTTTTTTCATTTTCCATATAAACGTTCTAACAAATGAATCCTTAATATCATCTTTTTCAATCGGTGCAAATGGTGAAAAATAGGGTGTTCCAAATGATCTTAATGATACAATATGAATAAGTGTAACAAGTAATCCTATTCCGACACCAAATACCCCCAGAGTACCTGCCAGTATAAGTAATAGAATTCTAAGAATAGATTCTGCATCAGTAAAAACTGGTACGGCAAAACTTGATACACCAGTAAGTGCGACAATTATAACTAATATTCCTCCTACTAATCCTGCTGATACTGCTGACTGCCCTATTACAAGTGCACCAACTATACTAACAGCCTGACCTACAGGACGTGGTAACCTTACTCCGGCTTCTCTTAAAATTTCAAATGTTATTAACATCAGACCGACCTCTAATATCGCCGGAAATGGGACTCCCTCACGTCCGGAGGCTATAGTAAACAATAAAGTTGTAGGTATAAGTTCCTGATGAAAGGTTGATAACATGACATATACTGCAGGTAATAAAATGGTTATCATAAAGCATATAAACCTAAGCGTTCTTATAACATTTGAATAATATGGTCTTGAATAATAATCTTCCGCACTTTGAAATCCTTCAATAAATAACATTGGTACTGTTAAAATAAATGGAGTTCCATTAACTAAAATTCCAACTCTACCTTCTAATATCTTAGCTGCTGCAGTATCTGGTTTTTCAGAATTACCAACGGTCGGAAATACTGAGTATGGAGCATCTTCTATAAACTGTTCAATATATCCAGATTCCAAAATAGCATCAGTATTTATTCTCTTTAATCTTTTGCATACTTCCTCTACAAGCTTTGGATTTGCAATATTTTTCAAATAAACAATACATATGCTGGTTCTAGTCTGTTTTCCTATATTCATTGTTTTAAAAATTAAATTTGGATTTCGTATTCTACTTCTTAAAAGTGATATATTTATTGATATACTTTCAGAAAATCCATCTCTTGGTCCTCTAACAGTTGCCTCCGTTTTTGCTTCTTCAACTTTTCTGCCTTTGTAATCTTTGGAATCAATTATAAGTCCTTCATTAAATCCATCAATAATAAGTACCGTATTGCCACAAAGGCAAGAATCTATTATTTCATTTATAGAATGTGTTTTTTTAATTTCTGCTGCAGAAATAATACAATTTTTTATTACATCTATATTATCCAATTTCATTTCTTCACATTTAAAGTTCCTATATTCAAGTAATTCTGAAACAATATTTATTATTTCAGATTTTTTGATTATATCCCCTAAAAATATCATAACAGCATTTATTTTATTGTCTTTATCAAATGATATTTGACGATATACTACATCATCACTACTGCCGAGTATATTCTTTATAATATTTACATTTTTATCCATATCATCTAAAAGTTTAGTTTCGCTAGTATTATCCTCTTTTTCATCATCAATTATTCCCGAATCCTTAAAACCAAAATATTTTAATTTTTTGTATATATAACTAAACATACTTTTTTCCTCTTATCAATTTATAAATTATGTTTTACCAGCTTTATCAGTTTCATCAGCTTTTTTTTAAAAATATCTGAAAAATTTCTATCGATATATTTTATTCTAAAAACAAATAATAAAAATTGAGTAAATGTAAATGATACTATTATAATCAAGTATATCCATGAAACTATACTAAAAACTGTTGGGAAAACTCCTCTTCCCTTAAAAATATTCCTTAAAACCTGAAAAATTTCCACAAAAAAGCCTCTTTTTCAAATAAGTTTTATAGTCTTATCCTTTTCTTTTTTACATAATACAATATAAGCATGATTATCGGAATTATATTAGTATATATAATTTCAAAATATAAAGCGTCAAATGGTACCATCCATTTGTGATAAATATAATTTTTTTCGAAATTCAAAGAAAATATAATTAAAAATATATCAAATATAATAAGTATAGATTTGTATTTCTGAGTCTTAAAAAGACTCTTTAAAATTAAGATAATTGCATTTAAATAAATTGACATTTTAAAAAAACCACCAAATAGAATAACTAATATTGCTATAATATCGATATTTGTTATTATACCTCCTATATTTATAAGCTTTATACTTTCTATAAAAGGTATAGTTGAAACGTACGTATACTTACATCCCAGAGCACTTATATTTACAATGGATGATATTATGATTAAAATACCGGATATAAGAACTGCCTTCATTGAAATTTTTCTTATATCCTCCTTTTTATCAACATAGCACCAATACATGAAAAATATAAATATTTCTCCAAATGGAAACATAACTATACCCGGTACTGCTTTAAGCATCGGTAAAATCCCGCTAGATGCTACTGGTAATAAATTTCTAAAATCCAGCTTTTTAGATAAAATTAATAAAATATAACTTATTAAAATAAAAAATATCATAATAGGAACCACTATTTCAGATGCTCGCGCCAATACCTCAGTTCCCTTAAATAAAGCATATGTAGATGTAAGCAAAAATAAGATGAGAATTATATAAAATGGAGTTTTAGGAAGTGATGTTATTATTAAAAGTTCCCCGAATTCCCTAAGACTTCTCGCTACTGACCACAAACAATCACATACATAAAATATTACTAGTGGTATCCCTAATATTTTTCCAAATAGCACCATAATTATTTCGACAAGATTTTTACCTGAAAATGCGTTTTGTAATTTAGTATAAATCCAAACAAAACATAATCCAATCAGCAATGCAATTAATGTAACAATCCATGCATCCTGCTCTACTTCTATTCCGAGTGCAAAAAGTGTTGTGCTTCCTATTTCAAATATCAACATTAATGTAAAAAGTTGATGGCCACTCAATCGTATCATTATAAACTTCCTTTTAAAGGTTAATAATTTATTTATAGTATGACCAAGTATATTTTTAATATGTATTTCGAAGAATTTAAATTTAATATAGGGTTTGTAATTCCAAGCTTAAGTTATACGTAAGCTGACATTTCTAAAATGTAGGCACATTAAAAAATTTTTTAGTAAGTTTTAGCGAAGTATTTTCGAAAATCTTAGTGGATTTTATATGTTTGAGCCTGCGAGTTTATAAAATCTGCTTAGATTTTTATAAATACGAACTTAGACTTACTAGAAATTTTTTAAGTGACGAATTTTGGGAATGTCAGCTGGAGTATAACTTAAGCTTTCATTTATAAACCCTATAATTTAGCATATAAATTAACATTATTCTTCTATTTTACTCAATATATCTTTTTCAACTTTATCAATATCCGGAACATAACTTTTTAGTAATTTCATCCTTCCATAAAATCCGTATTTTCCAAGTGATGCTGGTATAAGAATACTTTCGCCCTTTAAAATTTTTTCTTCTCCATTAAAATATACAATTTTCCCATTTCCATCTACACAAGTAAATATATAAAACCTTTGAAAATCACTATTTTCTGAGCAGAAATTATTTATATCATATAATTCAAGCGAAAATTCTTTTGATAAGCAAAGATATGTTTTTATATATCCATCCATTTCTATATTTATTCCAATTTTTCTTTGCCCATTTAACTTAAAATCTATAACATCAATTGATTTATCTATATCAAGTTTTCTTCCTCTGTCATAATCATATACTCTATAGGTGATGTCACTATTTTGCTGTATCTCAGCTATTATAACTCCACCACATATCGAATGAACTGTTCCACTTTTTATAAAGTATACATCGCCTTTTTTTACAGGAAATTTATTTAAATACATCTCAACATCTGCATCTTTTACAGCTTTTTTAAATTCACATTTAGTGTTTATATTCTTAGTTCCAACAACTAAACTTGCTCCATCAAATGCTTCTACTATATACCACGCTTCGCTTTTTCCAGATTCACTTTCAACCCTATTAGCATATTCATCATTTGGATGAACCTGAACTGATAACTTATCAGATGCATCTATTAATTTTACAAGAAGCGGAAATTTATCCTTTCTGATTTTACTCCCAATCAGCATGCTCCCCTGCTCCTCTATCAACTTATCTAATCTATATCCCTTAAAATCTCCATTTAAAACCACACTCATATCATTTTCACGGCAGCATACATCCCAGCTTTCGCCTATTTTACCATCAGGAAGATTATTTCTAAATATTTTAAAATTCCTTCCTCCCCATATTTTATTGTGATATATATTTTCAAACTTCAATGGATACATATCCTATACCTCCTCATAGTAAAGAATATGTTTTATAATTTTAATAAATGTCACCATATCTCGAATCTATAGTGATTACTTCTATATAGGGTTTGTAATTCTAAGCTTAACTTATGCGCAGGCCGGGATTTCTAAAATTTAGGCACATTAAAAAATTTTGTAGTAAGTGTTAGCGATGTGTCCTTAAAAATCTAAGCAGATTTTATATGTCTGAGCAAAGCGAGTTTATAAAATCTGCTTAGATTTTTTTAAGCGCAAGCTTACACTTACTAGAAATTTTTTACGTGACGTATTTTGGAAATCCCGGCCTGCACATAAGTTAAGCTTTCAGTTACAAATCCTATAACATGTGATATAATGAAAAATAATTTTATACTAAGAAATGGGGGCTATTTTATGACAGAAAAAAAATACTACAAAGAATTATATTTAAATTTAGAGGGGCTTACTATATACAGAGAACTTTTGAAAGATCCTGTTATTAGCAATTTAAATCTTCTTTTTAAAGAACTTTCAAAAACTAATCCCAACATAGATGAAATATTTAAATTATATTTCACACTACAAAATAAATTGCTGGAAGATTCAGAAGCCTTTGGTTTTAGTGGCAACCTATTAAAATCTTATGTAATAGACTTTCTTATAAAGGACAAAAACTTTTTCACATTAACATGTGAAAAAATAGGTTCGAGTATAAAAGAAAATCTATACAATATCGCCTTGAATGATATTAAAATCATATATTTTTTAATAAATTTCAACCTAGATTCTATAGGTTCATTAATAAATTATCCTTGTAATTTCTTTAACAATTACTCTCCAAGTAATAAAATCAATAAAATAAAACACTTTGAGGCTTATAAAGATAATATTTTAAATGCTGATTCCAGTAAAAAATTTTTAGATTCATTAATAGAATATTACTTTCATGTAGGATGCGGAGAACTTTCAGATTGTATTGCATTCAAGTGGGATAATCCTAAAGGTTTGATTGGGGTAAAAAACTTTAATAAAATAACACTAGATGATATAGTTGGTTATGAATATCAAAAAAAAATATTAGTAAAAAATACATTCGACTTTATATCTGGTAATACCGCTAATAATGTACTTTTAATTGGTTCTGCCGGTACCGGGAAATCTTCCTCGGTTAAAGCACTATTGAACAAATTTTATGATAAAGGCCTTAGATTAGTACAAATATCAAAAGAACAGTTATTGTGTTTATCAAGCTTGCTAAATGAATTAAAAAACAGAGGTAAATACTTTATAATATTCATCGATGATTTATCTTTTGAAGAATTTGAAACAGATTATAAAGAAATGAAATCTGTTCTAGACGGTGGAATTGAAGAAATACCTGACAATATTCTAATATATGCTACCTCAAACAGACGGCACTTAATAAAGGAAACCTGGAATGACAGAACTGCTGATGAGGAAATACATATATCAGATTCTGTGAATGAAAAACTGTCATTATCCGAACGCTTTGGAATTGTTTTAACATATACTAATCCAGATAAAGAACATTATTTAGCAATAGTAAAATCGCTTGCAAAAAAACAGAATATAAAAATGGATGAAGATACATTAAACCTTGAGGCTTCAAGATGGGAACTTAAAACTCATGGACGTTCCGGAAGAACTGCCAAACAATTTATAAATTATATTTCTTCTTCAAATTAACGGCATTTTAATGCGTAAGCTGCATATATTGCGTATTAAGCATTGATCATAGATATATGGTTATAAGGACAAACTCAACTCACATCGCAGAGGTATACTCACAAACTTTGGCACCCTAAAAAAGTTTTAACATCTCTAAGCTCGCCTTTTAAAAATTTAAGCAGATTATATAAACTCGCTTTGCTCAAACATATATAATCTACTAAAATTTTTCTAAAAGGCTTCGCTAAGAGATGTAAAAAACTTTTTAGATGTGCCTTCAGTTTCCAAGTATACCTCTGTGGTATGAGTTGAGTTTGTCCTTATAAGTTATATACTTAAATCAATAAATGCTTTATATACTAATAAAAGTATATAAATAATTATATAACTTATGTAAACTTGATAAATATGATTTCTCCTTTAAGGTTTTATGGCGATAGCCATATTGATTTATACTATAATTGCAGTTTTAGACATCTGTTAAGATAACTAAAAAAGTCTGAATAACCTGTAATTCAGATAGTATATTCAGAACCTTAAGATCTTTTTGGGCATAAAAGATATTTAACTTAAATTTTAGATAAATGAAATGATTCCAGGACGGTTAGTCCTATTGAATTATTTAAATTTAAATGTGAATTTTACTATATACCCGGGAAGTTAATGTCATAATAATTAAATTAGTACAGTCATTACTATGACTTAAAGAAGGAAGACTGTAAGCCTTCAAACCCGTTAGGGTGCTCTGTTCTTCTTGTAAAGGGCAGGTTATTTTAATTTTAGGTAGGTTTAAAATTTTAGATAAAAAGTTTAGCGGAGGATACTGCCCTAAACTATTGCTTGGGAATGAACCAATAAACAAATATGAATATATTTTTGTAGGAACACCTAATTGGTTCAGGTCTTTTGCACCACCGATATGGAAGTTATATATTTTCTCAACATAGGAAAAAACACTTGACTCCAACCTTAGGTAAGACCTTAAACTAAATAACGAGGTGAGAATATGACTTATACAGTTCAAGAAGTTGCTAATTTATCTGGCACAACGGTTAAAACACTCTATCATTATCAGAAAGTGGGTTTGCTTTTTCCACATATGATAGGAGAAAATGGCTATCGCTATTATACAGATAAGGAGTTAATACGATTACAACAAATATTGTTTTACCGTGAATTGGACTTTTCTTTGGAACAAATTAAAATGGCCTTAGAAAATGAACCAAATCAACTAAAATGTTTAAAAAAGCAAAAATCTCTACTTAGTACGCGTAAAGAAAGATTATCTGCTATTTTAAACACTTTAGATGAAGCAATTTCTCATGCTCAGAAAGGAGTTCCTATGAATACGGAGAAAATGTTTACAGGTTTGAACAAAGCAGAATGGGGAGATGCCCTTAAAGATCAAAATGAACACTTGCAGAAAGAATATGGGTTTTCTCTTGATACCGCCGCTATCAGTGCAGACACAATGAATGAAAATGCACAGGAAGCTATTCAATTTATGTCTTTTATGGCGAAGTCGCTCAAAGAAAATGTAAGCGTCAATGATAGAACAGTAATTACGGCAATTCATAAACACATTGAGTTTTTGAACATTAATGCAAAGGGCTTTGCCAAACAATCACACTTCTTTCTTACCGACAATTTCCACCGCAGTATGCTGGAACAGCAACAAGTAGGATTAAGTTATTATCTCTACATTGCCGCAGACAAATATGCAGAGAGCAATAATAATTAAGGATAGCATTAGTCGCTGAAACCATTGAAAAAAACGTGATTATAGAAATCAGTATATCCTATGTAAACGGCAGTTTTGATTATTACAAAACTGCCTGTTAATTTTCTACAATAAAAGTTAACAACCTGTATATTAGAAAAGTGTATATATTCAAATGGGATAATTCCATTAACCGTTATAACTTAAAATTTGTGTTATAAGCTAACCTTCTTAACATTTGATATAAACTTCCTTATACCAAAATACATTATCAAAAGTCCACCAACAGTTAATAGTACTACATTAAATATAAGCGAATAGGAAATCATGGCAATTACTCCATCCATAACACCCATTTTTTTAACTCCTGATTTTTCATTCTTAAGATCTGATAAAATTTTTAATTGAACTTACTGCAAATGTGATCTACATACAGGTCGATCTTATTCATCAACGCTACCCCCTAAAAAATGATCTAATAATTCCTTAAAAAGCAACCATTCCTGAACCCTTTTTTTGAAAAAATCCAAACCTTCCTGTGTAATCTTATAATAACGTCTTCTCCCGCCACCACTATTTTCATTATCATTCCAATATCCTTCCAGATAATTTCTTTTTTCTAGTCTTTTTAAATAATCCGGAGGAGTATCGTCCATGCCCGTCAAGTTAAGGAATCCAGTTTTTATTTTATGATATAATTTTTGAAGAGGGATAAAAGGAAAGGACATCATTGATATAACTTTTTAACATGCTGGGTTCTGTTATCGTATCAAACAATTTATTGTAAATATAATTAAAATTTTTACGTAGTGACAAGCTTAACTCATACGCAGAGGTATACTTAGAAACTGAAGGCACATCTAAAAAGTTTTTTACATCTCTTAGTGAAGCCTTTTGAAAAAATTTTAGTAGATTATATATGTTTGAGCAAAGCGAGTTTATATAATCTACTAAAATTTTTTCAAAAGGCTTCACTAAGAGATGTTAAAACTTTTTTAGGGTGCCAAAGTTTGTGAGTATACCTCTGTGTATGAGTTGAGTTTGTCCTTATAGCCTATATATTTAACAACAATGCTTAATACGCAATATATGCATATGATTAATCATATATTGGGTATTTTTTACACAATTCATTCACCTGTTGTTTTATGATGGATAAATCTTTATCCCTGTTCTCTATAACATAATTTATGAAATAAGCGATTTTCTTCATTTCCTCCTCTTTAAATCCCCTTGTAGTAACAGCTGGAGTCCCAATTCTCAATCCACTTGTTATAAATGGACTTAATGTTTCAAATGGTACGGTATTTTTATTTACTGTAATTCCAACGGAATCCAAAAGTTTTTCTGCATCTTTTCCAGTTATATTTTTATTAGTCAAATTAATCAATATAAGATGATTATCAGTTCCGCCACTTACTAATTTAAATCCATAATTAATCAATTCCTCTGCCAAGACCTTAGCATTTTTGAGAACTTGATCTATATAATCTTTATATTCATCTTTAAGAGCTTCACCAAAGCACACTGCCTTTCCAGCAATTACATGCATAAGTGGCCCACCTTGAATTCCGGGAAATACTGATTTATCTATTACTTTGGCATACTCTTTTTTACATAAGATAACTCCACCTCTTGGCCCTCTTAAAGTTTTATGCGTAGTAGTAGTCACAAAATCTGCATATGGAACTGGTGACATATGTTTACCTGCAGCTACTATCCCTGCTATGTGAGCCATGTCAACCATCATGTAGGCACCTACTTCATCACAAATTTGTCTTATTCTTTTAAAATCTATTTCACGCGGGTATGCACTCGCTCCAGACACTATCATTTTAGGTCTATGCTTAACTGCCAGATTTTTCATCTCATCATAATCTATAGTCTCAGTATTCTTATTTACGCCATAGTCTATAAAATTATATAGTTTTCCTGAAAAATTAACAGGACTTCCGTGTGTTAAATGCCCTCCGTGTGTCAAATTCATACCAAGTACTGTATCTCCTGGTTCTAGTACTGCTGCATAAACTGACATATTTGCCTGAGCTCCAGAATGAGGTTGTACATTAGCATGTTCTGCCCCAAATAGTTTTTTTACTCTATCCCTTGCTAAATTTTCAGCAATGTCAACTATATGACATCCTCCGTAATATCTCTTTCCCGGTAGTCCTTCTGCATACTTGTTAGTTAAAAATGACCCCATTGCTTCCATAACGGATTTACTTGTGAAATTTTCCGAAGCTATAAGTTCTATTCCATTTTCTTGTCTCATATGCTCCTTTTCCACAATATCAAAAATTTCTTTGTCCGTTTTTCTTAAGTCTTCAAAATCCATATTTTTGCCCCCTTTAAATTAAATATCAATGTAATACGTATGCGTGTATCAAACAAACCAAAGTAATGTGTATGCCTTGAAAACACTTAGCTTACACCGATTATATTTAAATAATTATAGTGTATTTTGTATAAATTTTCAATATCATTAAATATTTAGTTTGTATCAAGTTATAGTAGGCAATTTACTGTTTTATCAAACTATATATTAATAGTAAATAAAATTACTTTGAAATTATAATTAATAAATAGGTGAATTTTGATAAGGATTTTTAATTATAATTTTTATTAAATCCTTAGCCTTTTTATCTAAACCACAAGCCTCCAATTTTTTAGCATCTTTTACTGCTCTTTTAGTGAAAACTATTCTAAATTCCATCCTATATCCTCTAACGTTTTACAATCTTTAATAGGTTCCCCTTTACCTTCAAGTATACTTTTTTTTCATACCAGGTATAGAAACTATATTCAATGTTTCTTGTATAGATTTCCAATCCTCTAGACTAATCATTATAACATCACCATTTTTACTAGTTATTTGTACTGGCTCAGAATTTACTATAGTTTGATTAATAATATTATATATATATTTAAAAATATTTTATTTCTATTTTAATTTGCAATTATTTTTCAATAATATACCAATACTTTATTATATGGATATATTGTATAGGATTTGTAATTCCAAGTTTAAGTTATACGTAAGCTGACATTTCCAAAATACGGGCGCATTGAAAAATTTTTTGGTAAGTCTTAGTGAAGCACTTTTGAAAATCTTAGTAAATTTTATATGTTTGAGCCTGCGAGTTTATAAAATCTGCTTAGATTTTTATAAATACGAACTTAGACTTACTGGAAATTTTTTAGGTGACGAATTTTGGAAATGTCAGCTGGAGTATAACTTAAGTTTTCATTATAAACCCTATAATCTTAAAGAGCTGCTTTATAAATATTCAATACATCATCTTTATCTAATTTCCTTATTCCTCCGATTTTTCCGTATCTAACTGCACCTTGAGCCATTATCTCTAATCTATCTTCTCCTATTCCAACCTCAGTTAATTTAGAAGGTATACCCAGTAAATTAAAGAATTCCCTAGTTTTATCTATGGCCATATTCGCTATATCATATTTATCTTTGCTAGCGTCAATTTCCCAGACATTAATTCCATACTCCACAAACTTATCCACTGTACTCTCATCAAGTATGTATTTCATCCACACAGGTGTTAAGATTGCAAGCCCTACACCATGGGTTATATCATAAAATGCACTTAATTCATGTTCCATAGGATGAACACACCAATTTGCGTCCTTGCCGTAACTTGCTAAACCATCTATAGCCAGACTAGATGCCCACATTAAATTTGCTCTAGCTTCATAATCATCTGGTTTATCTAAAGCCTTTTTACCATAATTTATGCATGTTTTTAATATAGCTTCTGATATTTTATTTTGCAAGAAGGCAGAGTCAGGTTTACTGAAATAATCCTCAAATGTATGGCTCATTATATCTGCGGTTCCAGCTGCTGTTTGATTTTTAGGTACAGTAAATGTATATGTAGGATCTAATATTGAAAAAACTGGTGCCATATCTGGATGTCCTGTGCCAAGTTTTTCATTAGTGTCCATATTAGTTATAACTGCAAATGTATCCATCTCAGATCCAGTTGCCGCAATAGTTAAAACACTTGCAACAGGAAGCACCTTTTTTATTCTATATGGAGCCTTTACTATATTCCATGGATCCTTTTCATAATAAAAACCTGCTGCAACAACTTTGGAACAATCTATAGTACTTCCTCCACCAACAGCAAGAACAAGTTCTATGTTATTTTTCCTGCATATATCTATACCTTTTCTAACGGTTGTTATTCTAGGATTGGGTTCTACTCCGGAAAGTTCCCAAAAATCAATAGAATTATCCTTCAACAATTTGACAATGTTATCATATATACCATTTCTTTTTATACTTCCACCACCATATACAAGAAGAACCTTTGAACCATATCTTTTTATCTGCTCCGGAAGCACCTTTAATTTATTCTTTCCAAAAAATATCTTAGTTGGATTTGAATAGTTAAAATCCATCATACTATCACCCCATTTTATTAATTTAAAACACATATATATTATATCATTTAGACTGGTTTTTATTAACATTTATTTTATTTTCTATAAGTATTCTACTTACTCTCTTCCTATTGCATTTAAGCACAGTAAACTTATAATTTTTATATATTACTTCATCATTAACCTGCGGATACAATTTTAAATTAGAATATACCCAACCTCCTACTGTATCTATATTATCAGAATCAATATCTATATTTAAAAGTTCATTTATATCGTCTATACTGAGTTTTCCATCTACAATATATCCGTTGTCATCAGTTCTCACAATTTCGCTGGTTTCTTCATCAAACTCATCCTGTATATCACCAACTATCTCTTCCAAAATATCTTCTATAGTCACAAGTCCATAGGTACCTCCATATTCATCAATTACTATGGCAAGTTGTGATCTATCCTTTTGAAACATTTTAAATAGCTCGCTTATTGAAAGTGACTCAGGTACAAACTTTATATCACGAATAATCTTTTCAATATTTGTACTATTTCCTTCTATTTTCTGCCTGTAAAGATCTTTTATATGTATAAAACCAACTATATTATCTTTATTCCCCTTACATACTGGATATCTTGTAAGCTGCTCATGTAAAGTCTTTTCTATAATTTTGTCAAATGAATCCTCCATAAAAATACATGCCATATCAGTTCTAGGTATCATAACTTCTTTAACTGTTTTATCCGAAAAATCAAATATATTATCAACTAATGTTAGTTCAGTCTTATCTATTAATCCATGTTTATAACTTTCTTCAACTAATAATTTTATCTCATCATCTGTGTAAAAATCTTCGCCTTCATTAGTCTGAGATATTCCAAAAATCTTTACTACTATATTTGTACTACAATTAAATAACCACATTATTGGATATGTTATTCTATAAAATATAATTAACGGTAATGCTGTATAAATAGCTATCTTTTCTGTATTTATTATTGCAATCGACTTAGGAGACAATTCTCCAAGAACAATATGAAAAGTTGTTATAATTGCAAATCCCAAAACAAAAGAAATTGAATACGCAGAAACCCCGTTGATACCTAAAAATTTAAAGAACGGCATCACCGCATCAGAAACAGCTGGTTCACCAATCCAACCTAAACCAAGTGATGCTAAAGTTATACCAAGCTGACATGCCGATAGATATGAATTCAAATCATTTATAACTTTTAAGGTATGTTTCGCACCTTTACTACCCTCTAATACCAAGGTTTCTATTCTAGATTTTCTGACCTTTACCATTGAAAATTCTGTTGCAACAAAAAATCCATTCATAAATATAAGTAAAATGACAATAATAAAATTCATAAAATAAATCATACCCACTACCTTTCTTATAGTATTTAATTACTGACTTCCTCCATTGCCTTTATTATATCTAAAAAAACTCTATTTATAGGTGTATCTAAATCATAATTTTCCCCAAGTTTGCAAACAGTACCAGCAAATATATCGACTTCTGTTTTTCTGCCATATATTATATCCTGACACATTGATGTCCTACTATTAGGATTTATACTATCAAGTCTTTTATACCATTTATTCAAATCATCTTCATTTAAATTAACACCTGCTTTTTTAGAAAGCTCTATTACCTCAAACATTGCTTTATTCATAAGTTCCTTCGCATAACCAGATTTCTTAAAATCACCATAATTACTCTTTAATATGGCAGATACTTGATTTATTCCTACATTAACCATAAACTTCCACCAAAGTTCATGTATCATATCCAATGGAATATTATAATTAATTTTGCTCCTGTCAAAGAGCTCCTTGACAGCTTTTACATTTTCAGAGTATACATCATTTTTCTCTTCACCAAAATTTATATGGCACATATCTGAAAAATCAACTCTATTTCCATCACGGTTAGAATCTCCTATACATAAAGAATATATAATATTATCAGTTTTAAAATACTCACCTATTATTTTCTCACTTGTAATACCATTCAAAAGTGAAATAATAATTGTATTCTTTCCAATATGATTCTTTATATCACAAAGAGCCTGAGCCAATTGAGTTGATTTAACAGAAATAATAACTAAATCAGCTGGAGAGCACTTTTCTTCTGGATTTACATATGTAAAGTCATACCTTTTACCATTAATTACGAATCCATTCTTCTTATACCTCAAGCCTCTTTCACCGCCAGCTATGATTTTTATAATATTGGAGTTATAATCATACAATTTACTGTAGTAGGTACATCCTATTGCCCCTAAACCTATAGCAGATATACTATTTATACTCATAATTTCTAGCTCCTTTCGCAAGTTTAAAATCCTGAACTTTCCATTAACTAAAAAAATCCTTATTGAAAGTATATCATAAAATATAGTAATATAGCATTTCTGCTTTAAAAAACCATTTATAGTAAAAGTACTACACATATCATCACAACGATGCAATGTATATTTACTATATATTAGAATTATGTTAAGATATTAGTATCATGATAAAATATTATAATTATAAGTGCTTATAAATAATTATATATAATTTAAATCATAGAATATACATTGATTTCAAAGTCAGAGACTTCTATGGTAGAAAGGTGTTGCATTGTGAATTTAACAGTACTTATCCCATGTTATAATGAAGCTGAATCAATAAGATCGATGTACAATGAGTTAAAACTTGTAATTTCAGAGGATTCCTCTAAATGTTCCTATAATTATGAACTGATTTTTATTGATGATGGAAGTTACGATACCACACTTGACATAATAAAAGAGTTTCAACAACATGACAATCATGTTAAATACATATCTCTATCTAGAAATTTCGGAAAAGAGGCTGCAATGTTAGCTGGTTTCTCTTATTCAATAGGAGATGCAGTTGTTATAATTGATGCAGACCTGCAGCATCCGCCTAGATTAATCCCGGAAATGATAAAATACTATATAGACGGATATGATCAGGTTATCGGAAAGCGGAACAGAACTGGTGATTCCAAGACTAAAACTATTTTGAGTAAATTATACTATAAGATAGTAAATTATTTAATTGATATAAAGTTGACAGATGGAATAGGAGATTTTCGCCTGCTGAGTAGGCGAGCAATAAATGCAATTTTATCAATGCATGAATACAATAGATTCTCAAAAGGGATATTTTCATGGATAGGGTTTGATTCTAAAATAATAGAATATAAAAATCAAACTAGAGTAAATGGGGATAGCAAATGGAACTTGAGAAAACTTTTTCACTATGGAATTGACGGTATACTGTCATTTAACAATAAACCTCTTACCACAACCTTATATTTAGGTTTTGTAACAGCCATGTGTGGAATACTCTATGTAATATATTCATTAATACGAATACTAATTATTGGAATTGATACACCCGGATATTTTACATTAATAACTGCAATTTTAATTATAGGTGGAATTCAGCTTATATCAATAGGCATAATAGGACAATATATTGGAAGAATTTATTCTGAAATTAAGATGAGACCTCATTTTATCATCAAAGAAACAAATATTATTTCACAGAAATACATTAATCAAGGAGCAGGAAATGACAAAAAACCTTAATATAATAGCCAAAAAATTTCTTAATAATTTCTTAAAAGATGAAAGCAGCCTATTTAATTTTCTGCGATTTGGTACCATTGGAGCTGTAAATACCTTACACTACTATATATGGTATATGATATTGCTTCATTTCAAAATTCCTTATATAGTAAGCCATACAATAGCTTTCACTTTTAGCATGATAGGCTCATATTTTTTAAATTGCTATTTTACCTTTAAAACAAAACCTACACTTGTTAAATTCATAAAGTTTCCATTAACTACCCTTGCAAACTATATTATTTCCACTATTTCACTTATACTACTTGTAAACATAATACATATAAATCCTAAATTTGCTGCGCTATTAGCTTCAGTACTCCCTATACCAGTAACTTTTACAGTCACACGCTATTTACTCAAATCACCTACTGTTTCAGGCGATAAAAAAAACTATTCGGGGTTTTTAAAAAATTTTCTTGTATTGATCCTTTTATCACTTTTCTCAATAGCATGCCATATGTATATATTCTACACTGGCAATTTATTTGGCGTATCAGGTACAGATAACACAATGCAGTTTATGTATTTCATTCCATTTATTCAAAAATCCTTGACTGCAGGGCAACATCTATGGTCTTGGAGTTATGGCCTCGGAGGAGATGTATTCGGTGGATTTAGTTACTATTATACTACAAGTCTATCCTTTTATTTAATGCTTTTAATAGTAAAATTAGGATCCATAAGTTTAACTCTTGCAAATACACTAAAATTAAAATTATTATTTAGTATTTTAAAACAGATTGTGTCAATGTTAATCTTATACAGTTTACTCAAATATGAAGGCAGAAAAACTTACTCTTCTATAATAGGTTCACTTATATATGGAGGATGTATAAGTTTTATACATTTTTCCCTTTTTTTTGACTTTATGTCAGATGCATATATATTGCTCCCTTTAACTATACTTGGATGGAGAATATATTTAAAAACGAAAAATTATTTTTTGTTTATTCTAAGTGCAAGTTTGACCATTGCCAATAATTTCTACTTCGGATTTGTAAACTTTGTATTTTATGCTATTTTTATAATTTTATTTACTAAATTTAAGGGTAATACTATAAATCAGAAAATTTTATCCTTTTTTAAACTCATATTTAAATACACTTTATTTGCATTGTTATCATTAAGTATTGCAGCAGTTTCATTTATTCCTACTGTTATGGCTTTTTTAAATATAGATAGGTTTTCAACAAAATTTCATGTTCCATTTTTTTATAGTATAGGCAGTATGCTTGAACAACCAAGTAAATTATTTTCCTACTATAGTATTTTAGGCTTCCCTTTGATTGTTCTTATCATATTTATTTTACCATGGAGAAAACTTCACATTATCACAAAGAAAAAAAGTATATTATGTTTTATATTTTTTATTCTATATTTGACTCCACTGTCTGGAAGCTTTTTTAATGGTTTTTCATATTCCTCAGACAGATGGTTCTATTTGTTCATATTCTCCATAGCCTACACAGTACCTGATTGGCTAGACGAAAATGATAGATTAAAACATATATCTTTGTCTAAATTCCTGATTATAAGTATAATCATTTTTATACTATCTCTATCAAGAATTCCTAATGGTATAAGTTTTTCTAAAATATCACAGGAAAAAACTTACCTTATACATATAATAACATTAATTTTAGGTCTATTATCATTTTTCTGTATATCTTTAAAGTACTACATAAAAAAACATTCTTTAAATATAATTTTTAATTTTACAATAATTTTATGTGCAGCTTTTACATTAATAATAAATTCAAATGCCTATCTATATATTTGCAAACCTGATATGAATTACTCCATATTACAAAAATCAGGTATGGATAATAAAGAGGAAAGAGAAATATTTAAAAAGCTGACTCCATCATCAGGTGATTTTTTCAGAGTTATCTTTAGAAATCCGGATGAAGAAAATACTCCAATGAGTTATGGATATTATGGCACAAGCACATACAATAGTATGATAGATGGGGATTTGCACAGATGGCTTAAAAATGACTTAAATATACTAAATCGTACCGTTACACCAAGCATATATGCAAATTTTGATGATCGCATTTTCATTGAGACTTTTTTGGGATGCAAATACATCGTTGGATATAACCATGATAATTATACGCCACCATATGGATATAAACTTATTAATAAAACTAAAAATTATGTCGTTTACGAAAATACAAGTAATCCTGGTTTTGATCTATGGTATTCAAAAATAATTGACACACAAGTTTACAATAAAATGAATATTGCACAAAAAGATACATTACTCTTACAAGCTGCTGCAGTTGATCAAAATATGGTTCAATCAAACGATGCTATGCCAAGTACTTATGATGTTACAACCGAGTTTCCACTTGACTTTAAAAATGCAGTTACTAAAAACTTAAGTTTTAAAAATGGAGTCATACATGCACATAACAATGCCTCAATAACTATTCCAATATATAATAATAGACAAAATATTCGAGGTGAATTACTATTTTCATTGAATCTAAAACCGGTAAATGGTCAAAAAATTGTACTAAATGTAAATGACAAATCTACTAGTAAAATGGAAGAAGAGTATCCTTATGTGTATCCCATTAATCAATTCACCGTTAAATTGCCTGGTGATACTAAAACATTAAATATAAATATTTCTCAAGGAGACTACATCTTAAGCAATACACATTTATGGTTTAATTCATATGATTATTATCAGGAATGGGTAAGTGATTTGAACAAGTACAATCTTAAAAATCTATATATAAATGGTGGGATAGTTAAAGGAAATATAGAAAATAAAGAACAAGGTATTCTGGCACTTAATATACCATTTAACAGAGGTTGGTCTGCAAAAGTAGATGGAAAACATCAAAAATTAATAAAAGTAAATGGAATACTTTCGGGTCTTATGCTCACACCTGGCAAACACAATATAGAACTTAAATTTATAACTCCGGGTTTAATCCCTGGAATTATTATAAGTATACTTTCCCTTTCAATTTTAATCTTAGATATGATCATCTAAAAACAAACTCCAGGCATTCCAGTTTTAGAATCACCTAGAGTTTTATCATGTTTGTTTAAACCATCTAATTTTCTGTCATTCCCTCTATATCTTCACCTTCTATACTTTTAATTATTACAACTTGGTCCGGTAAATCATCAAATTCAATTTTAACCTCTGTTAACTTATGAGTTATACTATCATTGTGACTTCTTAAGTAATTATAAAGTTCGGATGAATCTAACCTACTATTTTCATTTACGACTATAATAATCTTATCTAATTTTGTTATATTACGTGAATCACAACATTTATCTAAAGCTCTTGATATCTTATCTAAAAGTATATTTCCCATTTAACCTCTCCTTTCATTAATCATAATAACCTTTATATATTTATATAACTCAATAGCGACCAATAGTACTCAAAATCATTTTGAAACTTAATTATAGTTCCTATAATTAAGTAACATTCCATTGAAACTTTAATATTATGTAGTATGATACAAAAACTTATAACATTTATAACTTAGAAGGAGAGATAAAAAAATGGATAACCAAGATTATTCTTCATGTTCTAATTGTAATGCTAGAGTTGTGAGTTCAGAAACACTTACACCTGCAAATAATTATCGTTGGACTGGAGGAAATTTCAAAGTTCCAAAAGTTCTTGCTGAATTCGTTATTCAGTTGGACTCCGAATCAAAAATCAGGCTTAATGAGCCAGCTTATGAAATAAAAAGAATAGAAAAACAGATATTTTTAACTCAATGCAGATATATACCACCAACTGATAAAATCTTTCTTGCTGGATATATAAGAGCAAATATAGAATATGCAGTTAAAAACTGTGTAACTGATTCTGGAATAGGAGGATCTATTAAAGATATAACTGTCCACATTCCAATAAAAGCTTACACTCAAGTTAATTTTAATTCTTTACCTCAAGTTATTCCAAATGTTCCACCAGCAGTGGCTAGATATTTTGATGCAAAACGAATGGGTAAAAACTTTAGAGAAGCTGATAGATTAAATGTAGAAGTATTCAACGAGCCTGTTTACTGTGAGCTTGAGTGGTCAGGAATTGTTAATGCAGGTATAGATGATAAAGGTGTTCCTATAGATGGCTTTATTAATGAAGAAGAATTTCAGGAGTTTACTGATAAGTCTGTTGTATATTTATGTATGAAATTATTACAAAAACAGCAGGTTTCTTCAATTGATTCTAATGGAGGTTCAAAGAGTTCTTCTAATGGAAATTCTCAAGGCTATTCTAAAGGAAATTCAAATAAATGTTCATCCGTAATAAATTCAGGTTGGAATTTTCCAATAACTGATTTGACAAGAAATAACCAATGTAACAAGAAATAAATAATTACTATTTACAAAAGAGCTAGTTTTTAAGCTAGCCCTTTTATTTTGATATCTTTTAAGTTACCAAAAAAATAAATCATCATATAATACATAAGAATAAGGTTGGGAGTGTTATGTAATTTTGGATATAAGTAAAAATTGTAAAAGTGATCCTATTATACCAATACCCAATTCGGGCACATTCTATATAAGAGTGCCAGTTATTATAGCAGAACCCTTAATCCACATAAATATTGAAAGCATAATAAATCTGCCAAAACCAGCCATATATATAAAATGTATCAAAAGAAAAATATTTATAGAAAGCTGCAATCTTATCCCAGAGATCAACAAAATGTTTATAAATGGCTCTGTTAAAAAAGTTATAGAGTACTCAGAAACAATGTCATCTAATAATAACATTATAGAAGGTCAAATGAAAAATATTACCCTGGATACACCATTTAACTGTACTACAGATATAAAATATATAACCCCACCTAAAGCAATTAATAAAAACTACAAAAATAATGTAAAAGCATATAGTAAGAAAAATGACGAGCAAATTTTTACTGAAAGTTATAATGAAATAGAAAAAATATACGGCCAAATTATAAGTGTAGATTTTAATGAACTTAACATAAAAGAAGATAAATTTAAGCCATTTAATCTTGATACAATATATACATTTAAAACAATTAGACAAATACTATCTATAAACTTAGCCATACGTTTTTTGCAAAATCAAACTATAAAGATTTCATCTTAAAATAATGGCAGCTACAGTTGGTGTATGTTATAAATATAATCTAGTTCCTATTTTTTTATCAAAAGCCGACCAGCTGCCACTCTCCGTTTTAGCCTTCATTTGAGCTATTTTATTCATAGACGCGTCTATGGAATCGGCATAATTTAATATAAAAGACTCTTCCATATTCGTTTCTCTTGGTGAACCATACTCAAGTTTTCCATGATGCTGAACAACACATCCTTTAACTCTTGTAACAAAATCTTCACTGTAAATTTCCGGGTTTTCTTTTATCGCCTCATCTATAAGTTCTGTACCAATTACAATATGTCCTTCCATCTCTCCTCTTAATGTGTATCTAAAAGGTCCATCATAATATAGCTCATATATTTTACCTATATCATGAAGCTTAGCCGAAAGTACAGCTATTTCTGTTCTCCTGCAATTGTATCTCTCGCACAGCATTATTGTAAGATACATAACATTAAGTGTATGCTCTGCAAGTCCTCCAATATAGCTATGATGCATAGATACTCCACCTATTCCTCTTTTGAACTTATCTAGAAATACGACATCCTTAAAAAAATAATCATTCAAGGCCTTGGCTTGAGTTGATACAATGTATTTATCTGTATAGAATTCAATATCATTCATAATTTCTTCAATAGGCCTATCTACTGTTGGAAGATAATCTGAAATTTCATAGTCAGATATCAATTCATACTCTTCTACATTAAGTATCCTATTTTTAACACATTCAACCTTTATAACAGTTCCTTCAGAAATATCATCATTTTTATTCGGAATATCTGCCTTTATATCTCCGCTTTTATCTGATAGTACACAAGCTATCTTGCAATTATCCCTAAATATTACCTTTTGTACCATCAAAGATATCGTCATATTTTCGCCATCTTTTATATCGTTTAAAAAGATTTCTTTTTTATTATCATGTTTTCCCATCATAATCATATATTCCTCCAGTTAAATAAACTTTAAACATAGTATATGTAAAAAGAATATTTATATTTTCACTTTATTATTTTGGTTTCAATTATCTCAGCAGATGCATATTTTTTTAATAGTTCTGATATATACTCCAAATATTTAGCATCATCGTCAGTATATTTGAAAAAGAATAGGCACATAAGCATATTCCTCGTATCTTTCGTTACCATTGTTCTTTCGGAATCAATTGTTGGGCTTCCAAATTTTCCAATAGAATCCGACATAACAGGCAAATTAGATAAATTTATGCTTCCTCTTCCAATACCATTATAACTATCACCTTCATCTCCCACCGTAAATAAAACTGGTTCTTTAAGTTTATCTAAATCATAAGTTCCAATAGAATAAAAATATTTTAATGATATCAAATTGTTAATATCCACAATATTGTTTACATTATATATACCCTTTCCCTTAAGCACCCTTCTCACAAGTGCCTCAGCTGCCAGCCTATATCTACTCGGATCCTTTCCAGTTGTCTTATAAACATTTCTTCCATATTTAATCTGTGGTATCTTCGAGACATCCGTAATTGAAAAATTATTATTTAATTCATCACATGCATTTTGAAGTTCTTTTAATAATTCATCAGGGCTATCAGAAACCTTAACTTTTGCATATATATACCCGAGACTTACTTCTTTACACATATCTTTAAACCTGTCATCTATTTTTATATCTATCATATTATAAGATATCCTCCTAAGATAAAATTTTACACTGTTTGTAATCATTATAAATGCTTTAAATCAGTTAATCAACAAAACACCACTTTATAATAAAAAGGTGTTCTGCATTTTTTATATTTGTATTTTATTATTTGGTCATTGTTATAAGTTTAAGTATTTTATATAATTCATCTGCCTGTAATTGTCCTGGAGCAGATGCTTTCTTAGCTGATCCAAAAGTAAGCGCAGACCCAAAAACTTCCCCTGCCACACGGCTTATTACACCTAAACCTCCCATTGACATAGTTATAACTGGTGTTCTATCATGATCACGTCTCATCTCATTAGTAGCACTTAAAAGTTCAATTACATCATCAGGATTAGATGGCATAACTGCGATTTTAGGAATATCTGCCCCAAGATCCTGCATTTTAGATAATCTACTTACAATCTCATCTTTAGATGGAGTTTTACCGAAATCATGATTTGACATAATAACCTTCACTCCATTTTTATGTGCTTCACAAACTATATCTTTTATCACTTCAAAATTGACTGTAAACAATTCAATATCAATCAAATCTGCATTTTTAGTTGCCACTATAGCCTTATTTAGTTCAGAATAATACTCTGGAGTAATTTCCCTTTCTCCTCCCTCTTTAGCTGTTCTAAAAGTCACTAATAATGGTATATCTTCTAACTTAATTCTAATTTTAGATAAAATGTTTTTTACCTTTTCAATATTCTCTACATCCTCGTAATAATCCATTCTCCATTCAACAATATCAAGTTTAACTGTCTTTAAAATATTAATATCACCTATTAATTCCTCATCAGTTTTTCCCATAAACGGTACTGCGATTTTAGGAATACCATCTCCCAGTATTACCTTCCTAACCTTAACCACATTTTTCATAATTTCATCTCCTGAACTTTTAATTGATATCTTTTGACTATAGGGTTTGTAATTCCAAGCTTAAGTTATACGTAAGCTGACATTTCCAAAATGTAGGCACATTAAAAAATTTTTTAGGTGGCGAATTTTGAAAATGTCAACTGGAGTATAACTTAAGCTTTCATTTATAAATCCCATATATGTTATGATATATTATGACAAGTATAATTTTAATTTTCAATCATATGTTGAAAATTAAATAATAAAAATTTCCCGGTTCATCCATTTAATTTGAATATGATTGATTCGGGAAACTTTAATTTAAATATTGTTATATGCGTCACGTTTAAAATCACGTACAATATTATTTTCTTCAAATCTTTCCTTTAGTGCTTTCCTTATAAAGTGCACAGAAGTTATTATGACAAGTACATCCGTTATCGGATATGCTATCACTGCACCTTTTACTCCAAAAACTTTAGTGAGAAATATTGCTAAAGGTATAAAAACTAACATTTCTCTATATATTGACAAAAGAAAACTTTTCTTTGCCTCACCTATTGCCTGATAATAATACATTATTATATAGTAAATTCCAAGCAGAGGAAACATCAAAGCACATATCTTAAATGCACTCACGGTTTGACCTAAAAGAACATTATCTTTTAAGAAAAATCCTATTATGTCATTTGAAAAATATACAAATACTGCCCAGAATATAGAAGATATTATAACAACATATTTAAGTGATACTTTTAAAGTTTCTTTGACCTTCTTATAATTTCCTGCACCAAAATTGTAACCAACTATAGGCTGCATACCATAACTTATACCTATCATCGTAATATATAAGAACATTGAAATTTTTGCTACTATTCCGACAATTATTATTGCTGAATCTCCACCTGTTGCGTACAGAAGATTATTAAGTACTGCCGATACAACTGCATCTGAAATTTCAACCACAAATGTAGAAAATCCACCAATAATTATTTCATTTAAAGTATCAATGTCTATAGATTCCAAAATAAACTTATCCGAAATTCTTATTTTAAGTTTTCTATTTATATTTATAAATTTTGATGATACAAATATAAGAGAAACTACCTGGGTAATTACTACCGCGATCGCACTGCCTTCTATTCCCATTCCCATAACAGTTACTAGAATATAGTTAATTACAATGTTGATTGATACACTTATCAAATCTGTATAAAGCATCATTTTAGTTTGACCAAATGACACCATTATATAACATGCAACAACAGATAAAGCTTGAAATACAGTTCCAAAAAGTACAATTGATACATAAGTGTTTGCCATATAATATGTCTCTTGACTTGCACCAAGCGCAAAAAGAATAGGATTCCTAAATATAAAAACTAAACCTGAAATAAATATCAGAGAAATTAAGGTTAAAGTAAAAGAATTCACTATTATCTTTTTTAACTCAATAATATTTTTCTGACCTATCATCCTCGCTGTATATGTTGATGTTCCAATAGCTATAAGCAGACCCAGAGCTATAAAAAATCTCTGTATAGGAAATTCAACTGTAAGAGCTCCTATAGCATTTGCTCCTATATATCTTCCAGCAAACACTGTACTCACCATATTATACAATTCATTTGCCAGAAGTGAAAGTATAGCTGGAACAGCAAATTTAAAAAGCAGGTTACCTATCCGCTGATTTGTAAAAGTATTTTCATCTGCTCCCATAAATTCACCTCAATTTCTTAATCTTAGAAGCAACATTTAACTTATAATTAATTATAATATTTATTGAGAGTGAATTTCATTAACTAAAATGCCGATAAAAAAGTACCAATATGCTATACTGGTATTTCTTGTTTTTTATAAAAAGAGCAGAAAAAAACAGTTTTTTTACTTATTTATACCTCTTTTATTACTATCAGTACGGCTCCATAACCTTGAATCCTAGTTCTTATATTAAGCACTGTACTTTTCTTTATGCTTCTAAAATGTATTCGTGGAAAAGATGCTTTATGGAGTATTTCCTTTTCTTCTTTACTTAATCTTTTAGGTTTACCCATATCTATCCAGTAATTATATGATGATCCAACCTTTTCATTTATCTCATAAGTTATTACCCTAACATCAGAATGCACACCAACAATGTTGAGCGAAAACTTCTTTTCAGTTATATTTTTACTGCCTCTAAATTTAGAAAAATTTTCAGGAAGATTAAAATTATCTATATCTTCATGATAGCTAAAAAGCAAAATTTGATATTCCTTATTACTCTTAGTCACTATATAGTTATCGTTTTTATCAACTAGAGTATCTCCAAGTTTATTCATTAAAAAATATGCATAATACAATGGTTTTTTTATCTTCTTATCATTTATAAACCCCGGATATCCAAAAAACACCTCATTTGTCAGATTGACCTGATTATCTAAAACATCAAATGCTCTTAATACATCCATATTTCTGTTTTTATTTATTGTACTATCAATTGTAAAAGGCAGCATATATGCCGTATCATATATAAAATTTATATTATCCTCCAATACGAATTTATCTTTTATAAAATCAAATTTATAATAATCAAGCAAAAATTCACTTATCTCACTTTCATATTCATCATCAACCCTCGACGAAAATTGAAACTTAAAAGAATCAAAATCTATACCTTCAATTTCATTAAAATAACTTAAAAAAGAGTTCAATACAATTTTAAACTCGTTAGCTGTAAATTCTTGATCAATTACTATAAGTATATTTAATCCAATACTATCTAGAAATTCAAATACATCGCAAACACGATTCCAATTATAAAATTTTGATTCCTTAAATACCCCCATATCATGACTAAATACATTTAGTACTCTTGCACATTTAAATCCAATTTCCACCTGTATATTCCTAAGTATGTCTTTGTTGTCTTCAATTAAAAGATCAAAAGCATCTCCGACATTTATTATTTTTTTGAACCCTTTATAAAATTCTCCAATAGTATTTTCCATATTTAAATATATCTTTGTGATTTTGTCTTCATAATTAAATCTGTCGTAATCCTCAAGATAATAACTTATAAATTCAAATGCCTTTGAAAGTTCAATGAATCTTATTTTCTTTTGATCTTCAAAAGTATCCTGATCAACTTTATACTTTTTTCTAAATTGTGATGGCGATGATTTAAAATGTATCTTAAAATGCTTATTAAAATATCTTGTATGTGAAAAACCAACCTCCTCTGATATTTCAGATATTGTCTTATCTGTATCAAGTAAAAGTTTTATTGCTTCATCTGCTCTCGTTAAATTAAGCAGATCCGTAAAACTGTAACCTGTTGTATCCTTAATACCATGTGATAAATAATGCGTACTCAAAAATTCTTTTTCAGCTATTTTCTGAAGTGTTATATTATCATTATAGTTATTAAAAATATACTTTATAATTCTGTGATATCTCTCAAGTATCTCTTCATTTTCACCAATGTCCTCCATACTATTTGTAAGGTAGTGAAAATTATTTATAAGATGGTATAGTATTTTTACAAGTATATCTTCAATTTCTTCATCATAATTATCCTGCTTTTGCACAGCTTCACATATTATCATAGAAAGAAGTATTCTGAGCTCATCATATTCTTCTCCAACTTGGCCATTGTCATCAGTCATATTAGTATAGAAAAACATATTTTGAATATCACTATAGTACTTTTCAAAAAAATTAGGATCTATGTGAAATATAAGTAACAAATTATCTTTTTCTCTTGCAAATACACTGTGTGCTTCATCTATATTTACTATTTCTATATCACGTTCAACAAGTTCATACTTATCCGAATCTATTGTTATATAAAAATTTCCCTTGAGTACATATAGTATTTCTATAGAATTGTGCCAATGAATTGGATACTCGGTTACATTTACACATGATATTAAAACTGGTATATCCTGTGGATAACTTATATATTCTCTTCTCATATACAAATAATTCTCCTCAATCTAGTTTGTAAATATTATACCATAAATTTAACTACAAACTTTTAGGGTTTATAAACGAAATCTTAACTTATGCTCCGGCCGGGGTTTCTAAAATTTAGGAACATTAAAAAATTTTGTAGTAAGTCTTAGCGAAGCGTTCTTAAAAATCTTAGTGGATTATATATGTCTGAGCAAAGCGAGTTTATATAATCCGCCTAGATTTTTATGAATGCAAGCTTAGACTTACTAGAAATTTTTTACGTGACGTATTTTGGAAATCCCGGCCGGAGCATAAATTAAGCTTGGAATTACAAACCCTATAGCATTGAACTCATATAATTCAAATGCTATAATTTTCTTAATATATATTGTAGGTAAAAAATAGAATTTATATTGATTAAGGGGGAGATTAAAATGAGGCAGTATGTAGTAGATGCTTTTTCGGATAAAGTGTTTGAAGGAAATCCTGCAGCAGTGTGTGTTATGGATAAATGGCTTCCTGATGAAATTATGATGAAGATAACAATAGAGAACTGTCTATCGGAAACAGCTTTTGCTGTAAAAGAAGGATCAGCTTATAAATTAAGATGGTTCACTCCTGGTGGCGAAATTGATTTATGCGGACATGCCACTCTAGCAACAGCATACGTTATAACTAAATTCATTGAATCTCACACAACTGAAGTTCATTTTAAGACACTTAGTGGACTTTTAGCAGTTGTAAAAAAAGGTGATCTTCTTGAAATGGACTTTCCAGCATATGATTTAAAAAAAGTAGATATAACAAATACAATCGTTGAAGCCATAGGAGTCAGACCTCTAGAAGTTTATATAGGAAGAGATTTGCTCTGCATTCTTAAATCCGAAGAAGAAGTTAGAAATTTAAATCCAAATCAAGAAAAGATCAATTCATTAGATGGATTGCTTTTACATGTTACAGCCAGAGGTAAGGAATTTGATTGTGTATCCAGATCATTTGCACCAAAATGTAATGTACCAGAAGATCCAGTATGTGGTTCAGGTCACTGTCACATTATTCCATTTTGGGCTAAAAGATTGAAGAAGAATAAATTAGTTGCCTATCAATCATCTCCAAGAGGTGGAATATTATATTGTAATTATCAAGGAGAAAGAGTAAAAATAAGTGGAAAAGCAGCACTATACTCCACTGCAAACATTAATTTTTAATGTATATTTTACATGAATGTTTATAAACAGGAGGCATAAAATGAAATATTGTATTCTTATGGGAAGCCCACGTAAAAGTGGAAATACATCTAAATTATTAAAACCATTTACTGAAGAACTTGAACTTCATAAAATTAAATATGATTTAATTTGGCTTTATGATAAACATATTGAGCCTTGTATTGCCTGCCGGAACTGCCAAAAAGACTGGACAATTTTTGGATGCAGATATTCAGATGATATGCAGGAAATTTTTGATAAAATATGTGATTGTGATGTCATTATTTTAGCTACACCCATTTACTCCTGGTACTGTACACCACCTATGAAATCAATGTTAGACCGTTTAGTATATGGAATGAACAAGTATTATGGTGATGAGAAAGGTCCTTCTCTCTGGAAAGGCAAAAAGTTAGCTATTATAACAACCTGTGGATACAGGCCAGAAAAAGGAGCCGATTTATTTGAAGAAGGCATCAAAAGATACTGTAAGCACTCTCAATTAAAATATATTGGAATGCTTGCTGAAAGAGATCCTGGCTATAAATCTACATTCATAACAGATGATAAAATTGAACACTCTAAATTATTTGCTCAACAGCTAATTAGTTTATAATATGCATATATTGCGTATTAAGCATTGATCATAGATATATGGTTATAAGGACAAACTCAACTCACACCGCAGAGGTATACTCACAAACTTCGGCACCCTAAAAAAGTTTTAACATCTCTAAGCTTGTCTTTTAAAAATTTAAGCAGATTATATAAACTCGCTTTGCTCAAACATATATAATCTACTAAAATTTTTCTAAAAGACTTCGCCAAGAGATGTAAAAAACTTTTTAGATGTGCCTTCAGTTTCCAAGTATACCCCTGCGGTGTGAGTTAAGTTTGTCCTTATAAATTATAAATCAAATGCTCAATAAAATAATTTCGCCTTTAAGGGTTTATGGCGATAGCCATATTGATTTAAAAGTCCTCTACTCCATTTAAATATAAATCATATATAATCTCACTCATTTTCTTGCAATAGTATTTGTCAACTTATATTATAATCTCCATGATTGTATTCTCTTTATAAAGGTTTTACGGACGTAGTCCTTGTATATATAACATTAATCCCGGAGGGATATTTCAAAATTACAGAAGTTATAATAAATAACGAAATTTTTCCCGGTAAAAGATTAAATATATCTAAAATTAAAATAACCTGCCCTTCACAAGAATAACAGAGCACCCTAACGGGTTTGAAGGCTTACAGTCTTCCTTCTTTAAGTTATAGTAATGACTGTACTAATTTAATTATTAGGATATTAACTTCCCGGGTATATAGTAAAACTCACATTTAAATTTAAATCTGTTATGAAAATAGATATGCTATTTTTTGTAACTCCCATAAGTTTAAAATATCCCTCCGGGATTATATTATTCGGGGGATTACCATTCATAAAATTCCAAATCAATTAAAAATATAGAATATCGCATTAAACAATTTATTGCAAACATAAGTAAAATTTTTACGTAGTGGAGTACTGTAAAACTGAAGACACATTTAAAACTTTTTCTATAAATTTTGACGAAGTGCTGTGAAAAACCTTAAAGTCCCGGATATCATTTAAAATATGATCTTATTCAGATTTTTTAATTACTTCAATATATGTTTAAAATTGTAATTATAGTATAAATTACAAGGGCTAATCGCCCTAGAACCCTTGAAGGTGATATTTCGCTTATTAAGCATATAACCTGGTTTAAATATTAGCTTATAAGGACAAACTTAACTCACACCGCAGGGGTATACCTGGAAACTGAAGGCACATCTAAAAAGTTTTTTACATCTCCTGGCGAAGTCTTTTAGAAAAATTTTAGTAGATTATATATGTTTGAGCAAAGCGAGTTTATATAATCTGCTTAAATTTTTAAAAGGAGAGCCTAGAGATGTTAAAACTTTTTTAGGGTGCCGAAGTTTGTGAGTATACCTCTGCGGTGTGAGTTAAGTTTGTCCTTATAGCAACAATGCTTAATACGCAATATATGCATAGTTTATCTTTATATCCATTGACAGGCATACTTCAACATTGGCCTTTTTTTCTTTTCATATAGTAGGCAACTTTATAATATTCAATATTGTACCCCTTTTCTTCAAGACATTTTGAAATCTTTCTAGGACCTAAACCCTGGCAGCTAAGTTCATCAATTATACTGCCAATATAACTATTAATTGTGTTATTTTCAATGCTATCTTGTTTATTAAGATTGTTATCATCAAAAAGCTCAAAGGGTAAATGTTCTAATTCCACTTTAGTTACTATTTCTTTACCATCGTGAATTTCTGAAATAAGAGGAGACGCTGCATCAATACTTAAGTTTATAACATCTCTCATTTGTCTTATGTTTCGAGGATAATGTGCTTTGAGTAGTATATCCCGGCATGAAGGATTTAAAACAACTTTATATTTAATATTATTATGAAGCATTACAGCATCTTCGTATTTTTTTACAAAGTGATTAAGTAAATCTATTTTCTCATCCAGGCTTCGATCTGCGAGTGAAGGTAAAATCAGCTCATATTGTGCAAGTCTTTGGTATAATTCTGGTAATAGTTCATCTTTAAGGTTTTTGGTTGATGCAGCAATAATAATTACATCAACATTAATTTCTTTCGATCCACCGATTCGTCTTATTTTACCAGATTCTATAGCTTTTAATAGAATGTTTTGATACTGCTCTAATGCATGAGCTTCATCTAAAAATAATATACCTCCATTGGCTTGCTCAAAAAGTCCTCTTTTCTGCTTAGATCCAGTATAAGCACCCTGCTCGGATCCAAAAATTTCAACTGCTGCTATATCTGAATTTGTATATTGAGCGCAATTAATTTCTACAAATGGAGCATTTTTATCTAGGACTCCTAATTTGACAGCATAGCTGTAAATCATTTTTGCCAGCATGGTTTTTCCTGTTCCGGACTCACCAATTATAATAGAATGTCTTGGACCTGCAAGTGATCCAACTGTTCTCTTGGCAGATCTCAGTACCTTTTCCAAAGAACCATCCTTACCAATAATGGACATAGGATCTGATTCAATTGAATTTAGCTCAAGTTGTAATTCTAATGATTTTATTTTTTTATTAAGAGCATCAATATCATTAACACTTTTAAAAATTGAATAAGCACCAGCAAATTCACCTTTAATGAATATGGGAAAAGAATTAACCATATATTTTCTATCGCCAACTTGATGAATTTTTTTATCATGAATTGAATGTTTATGTTTTAGTACAGGAAGCAATACAGCTTTAGGATAAAAGTCAGTTATCATTCTACCAATCATGGACTCTGGCTGTGTATTAACATAAGAAGCAGATATATTATTAGAAAAAATAAGCTGTCCATTAGTATTCACAATGTTAACTCCATCATTACAGTTGTCTAATATATCTTTTATAACATCATTAGTCAATAAATCTTTAAATTCCATTGCGCCACCACTTTTACAACATTATTTTTAATTATAACAATGATTATAACATTTTTTATAACAAATTTACATGAAAAACAATAAAATATTAGAAAAAACGAAGGATTTATCCTTTGGCATGGCAATTGCTATAATATTTAGTAAAATGATAAAAGGAGGATTTAAAATGTCTAAATTAATTGAAATTCGCTGGCATGGCCGTGGTGGGCAAGGAGCTAAGACTGCATCATTGCTGCTGGCAGATGCTGCATTTAATACAGGCTGCTACGTTCAGGGATTTCCTGAATATGGTCCTGAAAGAATGGGTGCACCAATTACTGCTTATAACAGAATAAGTACTGAAAAATTAACAGTGCACTCTAATATCTATGAACCAGATTATGTAGTTGTAGTTGATGAATCACTGTTAGAATCTGTTGATGTTACAGCAGGACTTAAAGAAAACGGTGCAATTGTTATTAATACAAAGAAATCACCGGAAGAGATAAAAAAGCACTTAAGAGGTTATAAAGGAAAGGTTTGCACAATAGCTGCAGGAAAGATTTCTGAAGAAGCCTTAGGGAAAAACTTTCCTAACACACCAATGCTGGGTGCAGTTGTAAAAGTAAGTGGAATTATGGATGAAGAAGCTTTTATTAAAGATATGGAAGCATCCTTTGCCCATAAGTTTGCGACGAAACCAGAAGTCCTCAATGGAAATATGGAGGCATTAAAAAGATCTATGAAGGAGGTGAAAGGAATATGAGAACAAAAGAAGGCAAAATAATTGATGAGAACATTACGTGGAAGGACATAACTCCAGGTGGTGTAATATATGAAAGTGGAAGTGCACAGCATTTTAATACTGGTGATTGGAGAACAATGAAACCTGTTTTTAAAGCTGAAAATTGTAAACAATGTTTGCTCTGTGTTCCAGTATGTCCTGACGCTTCAATTCCAGTTAAAGATGGTAAACGCGCAGAATTTGATTTTGAGCATTGTAAAGGCTGTGGTATTTGCGTAAAAGCATGTCCTTTTGATGCAATTGACTTTGTTAAAGATGAAAAGTAGAGGAGTGATATAATGGCTATTAGAGAAAGATTATCCGGTAATGAGGCTGTTGCTATTGCTATGAAGCAAATTAATCCAGACGTTGTAGCAGCTTTTCCTATAACACCTTCAACGGAAATACCACAATATTTTTCACAATATGTTGCAAATGGAAAAGTAGGAACAGAATTTGTACCTGTTGAATCAGAACATAGTGCAATGTCTGCATGTATCGGTTCAGAAGCAGCAGGAGCAAGAACTATGACAGCAACATCTTCTTGTGGTTTAGCATTAATGTGGGAAATGCTGTACGTAGCAGCATCTGCCAGATTACCAATTACTTTATCCTGTGTTAACCGTGCACTTACAGGACCTATTAATATAAATAATGATCATAGTGACTCAATGGGAGCTAGAGATACTGGTTGGATTCAAATTTACAGTGAAAGTAATCAAGAAGCTTATGATAATTTTATACAAGCAGTTAGAGTAGGTGAGCACAAAGATGTTCAACTGCCAGTAATGGTATGTCAAGATGGATTTATAACAAGTCATGCAGTTGAAAATATAGAGCTTATTGAAGATGAAAAAGTTAAAGCTTTCGTGGGTCAATATACACCAGAAGATTATATGCTTAATACTAAGAGACCTATTTCTATCGGACCGTATGATACAGTTGCTTATTATATAGAGCATAAAAGAAATCAGGCAGAAGCTATGAAGAATGCTAAAAATGTAATCCTTCAAGTAGCAGAAGAATTTGAAAAATTGACGGGTAGAAAATATGGTTTATTCGATACATATAAACTGGAAGACGCAGAGCTCGCAATTGTAGTTATAAATTCTACTGCAGGAACTGCAAAAGCTGCTATAGATTCAATGAGAGCTAAAGGCAAAAAAGTAGGATTATTAAAAATAAGGATTTTCAGGCCATTTCCAATGGAAGAAATAGCAAAAGCACTTCAACATGTTAAGGCTATTGCTGTAATGGATAAAGCTGAAGGTTTCTCAGCAGCAGGTGGTCCACTATTTGCCGAAGTAAGATCTGCTCTTTATGATGCTAAAGAAAAGCCTATGATTGTAAACTATATTTACGGTCTTGGTGGAAGAGACGTAAGAACAAATGATATCGAGAGTGTATATAATGATTTAGCTCAAATATGTCAAAATGGACAAACTGGAGAAGTATATAGATATTTAGGAGTTAGGGAATAGGAGGTGTAATATAATGAGTTATAATTTTAAGGAAGAAATGAATAAACCAGAAAGATTAACTGGTGGTCATAGAATGTGTGCCGGATGTGGTGCTCCTATTGCCGTAAGAGGAGTACTTAGAGCACTTAAAGCAGAAGATCATGCCATTATTGCAAGTGCAACAGGATGTCTTGAAGTTTCAACTAACTTATATCCTTATACAGCATGGAAAGATTCTTTTATTCACAGTGCATTTGAAAATGCAGGTGCAACTATAAGTGGTGCGGAGGCAGCTTATATTGCTTTAAAAAGAAAAGGAAAAATTGATGAGGATCATAAATTCATTGCATTTGGTGGAGATGGTGGTACTTATGATATCGGTTTTCAATCTCTTTCTGCTGCAATGGAAAGAGGTCATGACATGGTTTATGTTTGTTATGACAATGAAGCTTATATGAATACAGGTATTCAGAGATCCTCAGCTACGCCAAAATATGCTGATACTACAACAACACCAGTAGGCTCAGAAAGTTCAGGAAAAAAACAGTTTAGAAAAGATTTAACACAAGTTATAGCTGCTCACGAAATTCCTTATGTTGCTCAAACAACATTTATAGGAAATTTTAAAGATCTTCATGAAAAGGCTGAGAAAGCTATTTACACAAAGGGAGCAGCATTTCTTAATGTGTTAGCACCATGTCCTCGTGGATGGCGTTATAAAACAGAAGATATTATGGAAATTTGCAGATTGGCTGTTGAAACTTGTTATTGGCCTTTATTTGAGGTTATTAATGGAGAATGGAAACTTTCCTATAAGCCAAAGACAAAACTTCCAATTGAAGAGTTTCTAAAACCACAAAAAAGATTTAAACATCTATTCAAAAAAGGAAATGAACCTTTGATTGCGGATATACAAGCAAATGTTGATAAAAAGTGGAATGACCTATTAATTAGATGCGGAGAAAAGTAGAATAAATCTCTAAAAATTTCCTTCAATTATATTTTAGTATTCAACTTATAGATGTATGGAAGCATTACTGTAGTACATTTAAAGAGTTTTCCATAGTCTTAATAAAGTATTCTAGAAAATTTTAGCAGGTTATATATGTCTAACCTTGGGGGTATATATAATCTGCTTAAATTTTCTAAATACAAGCTTGAAGCTGTTTATTCCGTAATAATTTTATGGATCAAAACTGGTTTTTCTGCATAATCACTTATAGTTATATTCTCATAAACCTTATTCTTTACATCTTCTACATTTTCACGATCTGAGTAAATAGTCACAAGTAACTCGTCTTTCTTTACCTTATCTCCAACTTTTTTATTTAAAACTATTCCTACAGCCAAATCAATCTTGTCTTCTTTAGTGGATCTTCCTGCGCCCAAAAGCATTGCTGCTATACCAATCTGATCAGCTACCATATTTGAAACATAACCACTTATCTTTGCAGGAACATCAATTTTATATTTTGCCTGTGGTAATTTTTCAGGATTGTCCACAACTGATGGATCTCCTCCCTGATTTTTAAGAAATTCCTTGAATTTCTCTAATGCCCTGCCACTTTTTATTGCTTCACATAATTTTATTCTTGCTTCCTCTAATGTTTTTGCTTTTTTCCCAAGTACAACCATTTGACTGCCAAGAGTTAAAACAAGCTCCGTTAAATCCTCCGGTCCTTCTCCCCTCAATGTATCAATAGCTTCCTTTACCTCTAGAGCATTTCCTATAGCAAATCCTAAAGGCTGCGACATATCTGATATTATTGCCATAGTTTTTCTTCCAACATTATTGCCTATTTTAACCATGGCATGTGCAAGTCTTTCTGAATCCTCTTCTGTCTTCATAAATGCACCTGCACCCTTTTTAACATCAAGTACTATTGCATTGGCTCCTGCTGCAATTTTCTTACTCATTATCGAACTTGCAATCAATGGAATTGAATTTACAGTTCCAGTTACATCCCGAAGCGCATATAATTTTTTATCTGCTGGTGTCAAATTGCCAGTCTGCCCCATAACAGCCACCTTGCTTTTATTTACAAGGTCAATAAATTGTTTTTTTGTGAGTTCAACATGAAATCCATTTATTGATTCAAGTTTATCAATAGTTCCACCTGTATGGCCAAGCCCACGGCCTGACATTTTAGCTACAGGTACTCCTACAGATGCAACCATTGGTGCAAGTACGAGTGTTGTTGTGTCACCAACTCCTCCTGTTGAATGTTTATCTACTTTTATACCATCAATTGCTGAAAGATCAATAGCTTCTCCTGATTTAACCATAGCCATAGTAATATCCGCCATTTCACGATCAGTCATATCTCTAAAATAAATTGCCATTGCAAGGGCGCTTGCCTGATAATCAGGAATCTCTCCGTCGGTATAACCTTTTATAAAAAATCTAATTTCCTCGGTGGTCAATTCATGACCTTCCCTTTTCTTATCAATTATATCTACCATTCTCATTCTGGCATCCCACCTTTATATCAATTCTCGTAAAAAGCTTTGACCATGCTCAGGCATCTTAATATCAAAATTATCTGATATCGTTGCTCCTATATCGGAAAAAGTTTTACGTATTCCTATGTCTTTACCTTCTTTAAATTTCTTTGAATAAACAAGTAGAGGCACATATTCACGTGTATGATCTGTCCCGGTATATGTTGGATCATTACCATGATCTGCTGTAATTATAAGTAAATCATCTTCCCTCATTTTTTCCATGACCTCAGTAAGTCTTTCATCGAATTCTTCTATTGCATTACCGTATCCGATTGGATCACGCCTATGACCATAAGCCGCATCAAAATCAACCAAATTAGTAAAACTTAGTCCATGAAAATCATCATCTAGAAGCTTGATAAACTTATCCATACCATCCATATTTGATTTAATCCTAATGGCTTTTGTAATTCCTTCACCATCAAATATATCTCTGATCTTTCCAATAGCAATAGAACCAAATCCTGCATCTTTTAGATAATTCAACACCGTTTCAGCAAAGGGTTTTAGTGCATAATCATGTCTATTCGAAGTTCTCTTAAACGTATCCTTGGTTTTTCCAACAAACGGTCTTGCAATTATTCTTCCTAATTTATATGGTTCATCAAGCGTTATACTGCGGCAATACTTACATATCCTATAAAGTTCATCAAGTGTTATAATTTCTTCATGTGCAGCAATCTGAAGAACAGAGTCTGCAGAAGTATATACTATAAGTTCACCAGTTTTAAGCTGCCTTTCTCCAAGTTCCTTTATTATTTCTGTTCCACTAGCCGGCCTGTTTGCTATAACCTTTCTTCCCGAAAAATCTTCAATCTTTTTTATAAGTTCTTCTGGAAATCCATTTGGAAAAACCTTAAATGGTTTATCAATATATAGTCCCATCATTTCCCAGTGCCCTGTCATAGTATCCTTACCGTGAGAAGCTTCCTGCATTTTTGTAAAGTAAGCCTTTGGATGCTTTGCTTTTTTTACACCTTTTATTTTATATATATTTGACAATCCCATAGATTCCATGTTAGGTATGTTAAGTCCATTCCTTTTTTCTGCAATATGTGCCAAAGTATTGACTCCAAGATCACCAAATTTCCTTGAGTCTGGTGCCTCTCCTATTCCGACAGAATCCATAACTATAACATGTATTCTTTTAAATTTCTCCATCAAAATTCCTCCTAAATTATATAATTAGATTAATGGTGGCTGCTGTAAAAACTATAAAATTTACTCAGACATAATCGACATTCCTGCACTTGTACCTATGCGATTTGCCCCAGCTTCTATCATATCTAAAGCTTCCTTCCTAGTATGAATTCCACCAGATGCTTTAACTCCCATATCATTTCCTACCGCCTCACGCATAAGCCTGACATCATTAACTTTTGCACCATATGTTGAAAATCCTGTAGATGTTTTGACAAAATCTGCTCCTGCTTTCTTTGATATCCTACACACTTTAATCTCCTCATCATCGCTCAAAAGACAAGTTTCTATAATAACTTTTACAATTGCCTTTCCATTCGCAGCTTTAGCAACAGACTTTATATCATTTTCTACATATGCATAATTCTTATCCTTTAACTCTCCGATGTTTATAACCATATCAATTTCCTGTGCACCATTTTTTATTGCATCTTTAGCTTCGAAAACTTTTGTTTCAGTCGTATTTGATCCCAAAGGAAATCCTATAACCGTACATACTTTAACTTTACTTTCTGCCAAATTCTCACTTGCCAGCTTAACCCATGTAGGATTTACGCATACTGAAGCAAAATTATACTTTTTTGCTTCCCCAATCAATTTTAAAATTTCTCTCTTAGTTGCATCCGCTTTTAATAATGTATGATCAATCATCCCAGCTATATTCATGATCAATTTCCCTCCAAATACTAATTAATAATATATTACTTTTTTATATAAGTTTAGACTTGTAAGCTCTATACTATCTATCCAAGTCTTCTTTTGTAAAGGCTCCTGGTAATAATTCTTCCAAAGTTTTAATTAAATACTCATCCTCACCTTTTCCAATTATTATCTCTGCATCCTTTAAAGCAAATTCAGCTATAACCTGCCTGCAAATCCCACATGGAAAAGTATAATTATTTTCTACGCCAACAATTGCAATAGCTTTTATAGTCCTATTACCCTCTGATACAGCTTTAAATATCGCTGTCCTTTCTGCACAATTTGTTGCACCATAGGAAGCATTTTCAATATTACAACCTGTATAAATCTTATCATCTTCAGCTAACACAGCTGCTCCTACCTTAAAATTTGAATATGGAGCGTAAGCATTTTTTCTTCCCTCAAAAGCTTTATAAACTAATTTTTTATAATCCATATAATATCACCTATTGTTTTTTATTATTTTTCTAGTACTTCCTTTAACATAAGATCCTAGAGAAAGTATAAAATATTATTTATTACATGTAAACCTAAATTTATTAAATAATATTTAATGATAACAGTATGTATTTTGTCTATTCATTATAAGGTTTGTAATTCCAAGCTTAAGTTATACGTAAGCTTTCATTCATAAATCCTATAATACTTAAAAGTCGAAATTTTATGGATACTTGAAAATTATGTACATTCAGAAGTTTAGCACTTAAAAAATTTTTAGGATGGTAGTCCTTTGAATTATAAAGTCTTATGAATATTTACAGTAGAATTAACAGATTCCGATTTTTACTGGAAATTATACGGAAAAAATTTGCATAATAAAAGCATCCTTTTTATAATGGTTTTGCTAAAAACTAAAAATAAAAGGATGCTGATAAAATGAGTAAAAGTTATTTGAAACAGCTACTCACTTATATTAACAGGGTATATGATATAGGTGAAAAATCAATAGTTTAAAAAATAAAATAATAAAATCTCCAGCAAAAGTTTCAACAATAGCTTTCGTAGTATTATTTGGATTCATGCTTCAAATAAGAAGTTTCAATAGATTAGAACATTGGATTGAAAAGAATAAATTTAAAAAGGTATTACCTAAAAATACTAAAATGCTACGCATTGACGCCGTTAGGCGTTTCTTGAATGATTTTGATCTTGATGGCTTAAAAAATATCAACAAGCACATAATAAAAACTACTGCGAAGAATAAAGTATTTAGAAATGGTACTATAGATGGTTTAAAGGTAGCTGCCATAGATGGTGTAGAACTATTTGACAGTATTAAAAAATCTTGTAACAACTGCCTTACAAGGGTTGATAAAAATGGTATAACGCATCATTTTCACAGATCAGTAGTTTGTGCAATGGTTGGTTGTGATCCACATATTGTTTTAGATCAGGAAATGCTTGAACCCCAAAAAGATAGTTCAGGTAAAGATGAAGGAGAAATTACTGCCGGCAAACGTTTAATTAAAAAGCTGTATAAAAAATATCATCACTTTGCGGATATCATTGTAGCTGATGCTTTGTATTGTAATGCTACATGGATAAAAGAAGTACTCTCTATAGGAATGAATGCTGTAGTTAGAGTAAAAGATGAACGTCTTCACATTGTAAAAGACGCATTAGCTTTATTTAAATGCCGTGAGGCAGATAAGAACTGGATTGTAAGAAAAAATACAAATATCTACACAAAGATTAAGGCATGGGAAGATGATAATTTTGAAATGTCTGATAAGGATATAAAAGTAAGGTTCTTGAGGTTTGTGGAAGAAATTCATACTGGAGACAGAATAGAGATTAAAGAAGGATGGATCATAACAACAGATAAATTTACATCAGTAGAAAGCCTGTGGAAGATAATGCATAAAAGATGGGACATTGAAAATAATATATTTCATCAACTGAAGACGGAATGGCATTTAGATCACTGTTTTCTTCATAGCCCTACGGGCGTAGAAACAGTTTTAATGTTTATAATAATAGCATTTAATTTAATGCAGTTATACTTTTTTAGGTGTATAAGGGGTTTTAGAGAAAAGAATATGCTTCAAATGGATATTATTGAAGATATAAAAGATGAAAGATTTACTATAGAAGATAATTGGAATAACCCTATATTTGGAAAGACATAATTCAAAATTAAAACTGGAAATTGATTATATAAATTTATCGGGGTAAAGAGGTATTATAATTATTTTTTTGACCTAACGGTCTCCGTGCTTACCAGCTCTTTAAATAAATGTAATTGGATACAATTCCAGTAAAAATAAAATTTTTACTGGAATTTAGGTGCTAAATCTCTGATGTACATTAACTAATAATGACATATAACAACTTTAGTGATATAATAAAGTTGTTAGTAACAAAAAAATCATAAAAGGGAGGTAATTTTATTTGATTAAAGTAGGGTTAATAGGTTTAGGTAAAACAGGAAAGTATATTGCGGAGAGTATTTTACAGCAAGATAATATGACTTTGGTTGCCGCAGTTTGTAGTCCAAATAGTCAAAAAAAAGGAATGGATTTATCGGAGTTTCTTGGTAATAAAAAAGCAGAGATTAAAATAACCACTTCTGATGAACTTGAAGCTACAATCTTTAAAACAAAACCAGATATCATGCTCGACTTTTCAAGCTCAAAAGCAGCTATAAAGAATGCAGTTACATTATCAAATATGAAAGTAAATATAGTAATAGGTACTACTGGTTTTACAGATAAAGATATTGAAAAACTCAAAAACATATCTCGTGAATTTAAAAATGGCATAGTCTATGCCCCAAATATCACTTTAGGTGTAAATGTGATAATGATGCTAAGTAATATTGCAGCTTCTATACTCAATAACTACGATTTTGAAATTATAGAGATGCATCATAAAACAAAAAAAGACTCACCTTCAGGTACAGCTCTAAAATTATCCTCTGAAATAGAACTTGGTCTTAACTCATCAGGAATTCAAGATAAGGTCATCCCTATAAGCTCTATACGTGCAGGAGACATAGTAGGAAAGCATGAAGTTCTCATAGTCGGTGAACATGATAAAATAGAGATAAGCCATGAATCTTTTTCTAGAAAAGCTTTTACGGTTGGAGCAATTAGTGCCGTAAACTTCATTTATAAAAAATCCGGCTATTATGAAATGAGAGATGTTCTAAATTTAAAGGAATTAATCCTCAAATATATAGATTCATTAGAGGATGAATCTCCTGAAAGTTCCCAAGCTTAAAATCTTTTCTTAATTAAGATTAAACACTTCTTATATTCCAATTATAAGCACCCTTAAAAGAGGTGACTCATAAAAATTTACTATTAAAGTCACACCATAATAAAAGCTTAACTTATGCGTAGGCCGGGATTTCCAAAATACGTCACGTAAAAAATTTCTAGTAAGTCTAAGCTTCTACTTGTAAACTCTAATAAGGTTTGAAATTTTAAAGTTAATTTATACTTAAGGGAGATGCTGACAAAATATAGGTACATTAAATGCTTTTATTGTACCTATATTTTGTCAGCATCTCCCGGTGGATGGATTAACTTTTCATTTACAAACCCTATATAAATGACAGACAAATTTTTAAGAAAATATCAAAACCCCTTGAATAAAAATATCCAAGGGGTTAAGCTTCACTAATTAAAGAATTGTAACATTCTCAGCTTGAGGTCCTTTTGGTCCTTCAACTACTTCGAAAGAAACCTTCTGACCTTCTTCAAGAGTCTTATATCCATCTGTTTGTATTTGGGAAAAATGTACGAAAACATCTTTTCCATCTTCTCCTGTGATGAATCCAAATCCTTTTTGTGAATTAAACCATTTTACTGTTCCGTTCATGAGTGTATACCTCCAAAATTTTATTATTCTTAAATTCATTGTAATAACCCACCAATAAAATCTCGATTCAGTATACTATAATACTAGGTACCAATTGAAATATATTTGTGTTACATTATTTACCACTAATTTAAGATCATTTAAATAATATCACAGTTTGCATTATAAATCAAGTATTTTTACATATATTTTTGTTAAAATTTTAATAGTAATTAAATTTCAGTATTTATTTTTGATAATCATTCGGTAGATGATATGGAAAAGTGCATACTATAATATTATTATTCCTAAGTAATGTTTCTCTAATAAGGAAACCCGTATGATTATGCAAAACATTTCCGAATTTCTCATGCGTAACAAATTGAGGAACTATAACTGTTACTTTTTCATTTTCTCCTGCTGAATTTGCAATAAGTTCTATACTTCTTAACAGGGGATTTACAACTGTCCTATATGGTGAATATCTTGCTACAAGAAGTATATCTGTATCTAATTTACTCCATCTCTTTTTCAACTTTTCCATTGCTTCTTTATCTGTCGAAATATTGAGTGCAATTACATTATCACTCATGCTTTGTGCGTATTGGAGCGCTCCTATTGTCGCTTTGGTTAAACTCGCTATTGGAACTATCACAATGTGTGTGTATTTAATCTTAAAGTTGACTTTTTCTAATTTTATATTGCTGACACTGAGTCCTTCTGCAACCTTACTATAATGAGATTTAATCTTTAACTGAAGATAAATTATCATAGGTATAAGTATTGCAACTATAAATGCTCCGTCACTAAACTTTTCAACTAAAATTATCACAGTCGTAAAGAGTGTGACAAATGCGCCAAAGCCATTAATAACAGCCCGTTTCCTCCAGCCTTTTTCTTTAACCCTTCTCCAGTGATTTACCATTCCAAACTGCCCCAGTGTAAATGATATAAACACACCTACTGCATATAATGGAATAAGTCTGTGCGTATCTGCCTTAAATATGATAACCAAAAGACATGCTATCAACGATAGTGCTCCAATTCCAAATGAAAAGCTCAGCCTTTTCCCCCTTATTGTAAATTGTCTCGGTGCAAATCCGTCCTTTCCCATTATATACATAAGCATAGGAAATCCGGTATATGCTGTATTGCATGCCATTAAAAGTATCACCGCAGTACTGAACTGAATTACATAATACATCACTCCACTTCCAAAAATGGCTGATGCTATCTGTGATATAACTGTAGGTCCATTTGTTATTGGTACAGCTGTGTAAAATATTGCAAGTACAGATGTACCTCCGAATATACAAAGTATTAATATTGCCAAAAGTATCATTACAGTTTTCGCATTTCTCTGACCGGGTTCTTTAAAATTCGGCACAGAATTACTTACTGCTTCAACTCCTGTCAAAGCCGAACATCCAGAAGAAAATGCCTTTAAAATAAGAAATATCGACAAATCCTCTGTGGCCTCCGGCACAGCATAAATTGGCTGCGGGTGAATATTAAGTATAAAATATTTAAACAATCCATACAGAATCATAAAAAGCATACTAAAAATGAATATATAAGTAGGTATCGCAAATATCTTAGATGAATCACGTATCCCCCTTAAGTTTAAAATCATTAAGACAATAATTATTGATACAACAAATATCACCCTATATTGAGTCAATCCATTAAATGCCGAAACAATGGCATCTGCACCGGCACTGGCACTAACTGCAACCGTAAGTATATAACTTATTATTAGTCCTGAACCAGCAGAAAGTCCCGCTTTGTCTCCTATATTTTCTTTTGCAACCTTATATGATCCTCCACCCTGTGGATATGCCCTTATAATCTGAACATAAGAAATAGTAAGTATCACAAGTAATCCTATAATCATAAATGAAGTTAATGTAAGCCACTTGTAAGCCGATGCTCCTAAAACTATTAAAACAAAAAGAATTTCCTGGGCACCATATGCAACAGACGATATGGCATCACTTGCCATTATTGCAAGTCCAAAAGGAACATTATATTTTTCACTGCTTCCCTGTTCATTTGCTAAAGGTTCACCCAATAAAACATCTAAAAATTTTTTAGGCATAGCTATCCCCCTATATCTTATAATCATTTATATACTCTATTATTAGTTATTTTTCTTTATTTATACAAAAAAACATAGGTTCTGCCATAATATAATAATTGTAACAGAGCCTATTTATAATATTTAAGCTTTTAAATTAACTATTATCGACATTTTCATCTGATAAATGATACGGAAAAGTTGATACCATTATATTATCATTCCTGAGCAGTGTTTCCCTAATTAAGAAACTAGTATGGTTATGTAATATTTCTCCAAATTTCTCATGTGTAACAAATTGTGGGACCACAACTGTTATCTTTTCATTTTCATTTGCCATATTTGCAACAACTTCTATATAATTTAACAGTGGTGTAACAACTGCCCTAAATGGTGAATACTTTGTAACAAGTGATATATCGGTATCAAGCTTACTCCATCTTTTTTTCAACTTTTCCATTGCTTCCTTATCCGTAGAGATATTAAGTGCAATTACATTATCACTTATACTTTGTGCATATTGAAGTGCTCCTATTGTTGCCTTAGTCAGGCTTGCTATTGGAACTATTACTATATGCTTGTACTTTATCTTAAAATCCACTTTATTTAAATTTATTCTGCTTATGCTGAGTCCATCAGCTACCTTGTTATAATGTCCCTTAATTTTAAGCTGAATTAAAATTATTATTGGAATGAGTATTACAACTATAAATGCTCCTTCTCTAAACTTTTCAACTAAAATTATTACAGTTGTAAGAAGTGTTATAAACGCACCAAAACCATTAATGGCAGCTCGCTTCCTCCACCCGTTATCTTTATTTCTTCTCCAGTGATTTACCATTCCAAACTGCCCCAAGGTAAATGATATAAATACACCTACTGCATATAATGGAATAAGTCTGTGCGTATCTGCCTTAAATATGATAACCAAAATACATGCTATACATGACAAAGCCGTAATTCCAAATGAAAAGCTCAATCTCTTTCCTCTTATTGTAAATTGTCTTGGCGCAAAACCATCCTTTCCGACTATATACATAAGCATTGGAAAACCAGTATAAGCTGTATTACATGCCATTAAAAGTATCACAGCAGTACTAAATTGAATTATATAATACATTGGTCCACTTCCAAAAATAGCTGATGCTATCTGTGATACAACTGTGGGCCCATTTGTTATTGGTACAGCTGTGTAGAATATTGCAAGTACAGATGTACCTCCAAATATAAAAAATATTAGTGCCGCTAAGAGTATCATTACAATTTTCGCATTTCTCTGACCGGGTTCTTTAAAATTCGGCACAGAATTACTCACTGCCTCAACTCCAGTCAATGCCGAACATCCTGATGAAAATGCCTTTAATATCAAAAATAATGACAGATCACCCGTAGCCTCCGGCACTTTAAATATTGGTTGTGGATGGATATTAAGTATAAAATATTTAAATAACCCGTACAAAATCATAGAAACCATACTAAAAATAAATATATAAGTAGGTATTGCAAAAATCTTTGATGATTCGCTTATACCCCTCAAATTTAAAATAGTTAATATGATAATTATGGACACAACAAAAACAACCTTGTACTGCGCAAGACTGCTAAATGCTGAAACAATAGCATCTGCACCAGCACTGGCACTAACAGCAACTGTAAGTATATAGCTTATTATTAATCCTGCACCAGCAGAAAGACCTGCCTTAGCTCCTATATTTTCCTTTGCTACCTTATATGCTCCTCCACCTTGAGGATATGCTCTTATAATTTGAATATATGAAATAGTAAGTATTATTAAAAGCCCTATGATCATAAATGAAGTCCATGTTAGCCATTTGTAAGCCGACGCTCCTAAAACTATTAAAACAAAAAGAATCTCCTGGGCACCATATGCGACAGATGATATGGCATCACTTGCCATTATTGCAAGTCCAAACGGTATATTATATTTTTCACTGCTTCCCTGTTCATTTGCCAGAGGCTCTCCTAACAAAATATCCAAAACATTTTTAAGCATAAGTTGTCCCCCTAGATTAATATTCTGCAAAATATTTTATAGTAATATAACCTTTTGGTGCAATATTATAATTTTTATATTTATATGCCATAAAGCTTCAAATTTCCATGTGAATACGATTACATTGATCTTTATGACTCGATTAGTGTTATTTATACTTTATTATACTCGTTGTACGATTTTTCAAAATTTAAATACAATATATCTCAAATTATGCCCGCCAACTTCCAAGGATTTTACGGTAAATAATAAATATATTTTACATACTCTAAAGAATAACTTCAGCAAATTTATTTATAATTTTCAAGTATTTAATATGTTTTATTATTTAATATTAGGTGTTTTTATAAAATTACTAAAATATGTTGATTTATGTAAATTTATGATCTATTATAATTGTATATTAAGAAATAATAGGGGGAGTGAATTAAAATGAATTCTAAAAATTCAAAATTAAATAACATTCGTATCAAATTAGTCACAAGTTTAATACTAATTTGTGTAATCCCATTACTAATATCCGGATTTATATCATACTCTAAGTCAAAATCAATACTTAATCAAAAATTAATACTTACAACCACCCAAACAATTGATGAAATAGATGATGGTTTGTCCAATTATTTAAATGTTTTTTCAAAATTAGTTTCCATATCGGCTGCAAATCCCGGTATTATAAATTATGATACTAGTAATGACAATGATGCCTTGTCTTATGCATTAAAAAATATGAAAGAAAACGACAAAGATATTTTTCAAGCTTATTACGGAACTGCCTCTCACAAATTTACAATATACCCTTATTCAAAAATGCCGACCGGGTATGACCCACCTGAACGGGACTGGTACAAAACTGCATTAAGAAATAAAGGTAAAATTACTATAAGTCAGCCATACATAGATGCGGCAACAAAAGACAATGTAATCACATTTTCACAGACAGTAGAAAAAGATGGACAGGTTGTAGGTGTTGTAGCATTGGATTGCTCTCTAAAAACGTTATCACAAGAAATTTCATCAAAAAAGGTTGGCAATTCAGGATCTGTTTTTCTTGTTGATCCTACGGGCAAGGCAATAGCCAGTCCAGAAAAAAATCTTATTAATACTGATATATCCTCAAAATTTACTTTCTGGAGTAAGGCAAAATCAGAGGACAGCGGATTTGTCAATTATACTTATAATGGCGTAAAAAAGTTTGGAGCATTTACAACAAATAAATTAACCGGGTGGAAAGTAATCGCCACCTTAAATGATAGTGAACTTTCCAAAGATACAAAGCCCATATTGCATATAACTTTATTAATGATATTGATAATGGCGCTGGCTGCAGCAGCTTTGTCTTTTACATTAAGTAAAGGTATATCTGATAATATAAATAACTTTAAAAAAGCATTCTCCAAAGCTTCAAAGGGGGATCTGACAGTATCAATAGCTGCTTCAACAAAAGATGAATTCAAAGATCTGTCTGAATCATTTAATACTATGCTTAAAAATGTATCTGATCTTATGAACAATGTCACAAAATCTTCAGAAACAGTATTGCAAACTTCCTTAAGCCTGGCAAATATGTCCGGCGAAGTAACCTCATCTGTAACTGAAGTATCAAAAGCTATAGAAGAAGTTTCTATGGGTGCAACTAAGCAGGCGGAGAATGCCCAGACAGGTGCAGCTGAAATGAATTCACTGTCAAATAAACTGGATGAAATAAGTAATAATTCAAACGAAATCGATAAAATTTCGAGGGATACCAAAGAACTTGGATCAACAGGTCTTTCTATGATAGACACTTTGATAGAAAAATCCAACAAAACTAAAGACTCCACTACTTCAGTCAATAAAGTAATTTTTGATATGAACGAAAGTGCTAAACAAATAAATGTCATATCAGAAGCCATATCTGATATAACGGAACAAACCAATCTATTATCACTGAATGCGAGCATAGAATCTGCACGTGCCGGTGAAGCAGGAAAAGGATTTGCTGTAGTAGCAGAGGAAATAAGAGTTCTTGCCGAGCAGTCTCAAAATTCTGCAAAAGAAATAAAAGGCATTATAGCAACTATACAGAAAAAATCTGAAACAGCTGTAGATGCTATTAATTCAACTGAAGTAGCAGTAAATGAACAGTATAAGGCAGTAAATAAAACCCAGGAGATATTTAATAAAATACTTAAATCAATTGAAATAATGATAGGCAGAGTTGATGAGGTAAAGAAATCCATTATTGATATGAATGATAAGAAACAATCTACATTAGCTGAAATTGAAGATATCTCATCCATATCTGAAGAAACAGCCTCGGCTTCCGAAGAAGTTACTGCATCCAGCGAAGAAATATCTGCAACTATGCAGGAATTTACAAGACATTCAGAAAAGCTTAAAACTTTAGCAGAGGAACTTAAAGATGAGATAAATCAATTTAAAATTAATTAACTTATGCGCAGACCGGGATTTCTAAAATTAAGGCACATTAAAAAATTTTGTAGTAAGTCTTAGCGAAGTGTTCTTAAAAATCTTAGTGGATTTTATATGTTTGAACAAAGTGAGTTTATAAAATCTGCTTAGATTTTTTTAAACGCAAGCTTAGACTTACTAGAAATTTTTTACGTTACGTATTTTGGAAATCCCGATCGGAGCATAAGTTAAGCTTTCAGTTACAAACCCTATAAAAAGGTTTTGTAATCTTCATAATTCTTTTTTAAAAGCTCTGGAGTATTTAATTTATACGGGCACTTGCTCATACAGTTATTACAATGAAGACACCCTTCAATCTTTTTCATTTCTTCCTGCCACTCCTTAGTAAGGTAATCATCCTTCGGTGCACGACGGAGAAGAAGACTCATTCTTGCGCAATCATTAATTTGAATTCCAGCCGGACATGGCATACAGTATCCACATCCACGGCAAAAGTCTCCGGATAATTCTTTTCTATCATGTTCAATCTGTTTTTTCATATTATCCGTAAAAATTGGTGGATTGTCATTATAAGATAAAAATTCATCAAGTTCATTTTCACGTTGAATTCCCCAAATAGGCGCAACATGATTAAACTGTGAAAGATATGCATATGCAGCAGCTGAATCTGTAATTAACCCACCGGATAGTGCCTTCATTGCGATAAATCCCATATTATTTTCCTTACACAAATTAACTATTTCTATATCTGATTCCCCTCCAAGATACGAAAAAGGAAATTGGAGTGTATCATATAGTTTTGATGATATAGCTTCTTTTGCGACAGTCATCCTATGATTCGTAATTCCTATAAATCGTATTTTACCCTGTTTCTTTGCCTCAAGCATTGCATCATAAAGTCCAGATTTATCTCCAGGCTTTGGACAAAATGATGGATTATGAAACTGATAAATATCAATATAATTCGTCTGTAAATTCTTCAAGCTTTGTTCTAAATCTTTCCAGAATTCATCAGCATTTTGTGCCGCTGTTTTAGTGCTTATAATAATCTTATCTCTTATGTAAGAAAACGCAGCTCCTATTTTTTCTTCACTATCTGAATATGCTCTTGCAGTATCAAAATAATTGATTCCATTATAAAATGCCTTTTGTAATAAATAAACAGCGTTCTTTTTTGAAATACGTTGTATCGGAAGTGCTCCAAATCCATTTTTACTTACAATTAATCCTGTTTTACCTAACTTTACTGTTTTCATACACCTACCATCTCCTCTAAAAATTAAATAATATATAATTGTTTAAATATTTCAATACTTATTCAAAATTATATTATTAAAAAGTATTTTTTACAAACCAAATATAGGAGTAGTATAAATTACCACTTGAAAGAACATACAATATATTTCTGTAATATTATTGAATTTATGTACTTATAGGACTTTTTTTGTAAATTAATTTTATAAATAAATATATTGTAAGATTAGTATTTTTGTGTTACTATAAAATATGTTAGGAATTCTTAACGTTTAACAATTATTAAAAAATGAATATTAAATATATTTTAGCGGGGAGTCCATGTTTTGGACTGAGAAAGGACTATTAAGCACCTGACCCTTATAACTTGATCGGAGTAATGTCCGCGTAGGGAAGGTTTAAAATATTTCGCACACCTTTTCCTAAGGGTGTGCTTTTAATTTATCTATAAATGAAAGGAGTTAAAAAAATGTACTTAGAAGACACCAAAATTTCAAAAGCTATTATTGATACTTACAAGGATAAACTTGAAGACATATTATATTCAGATGTAATCATCGTCGGAGGAGGTCCATCAGGTTTGGTAGCTGCAGCTTACCTTGCTGAAGCCGGAGTTAAGACAACCATTATAGAGCGTAGTCTCAGTATTGGAGGCGGCATGTGGGGAGGTGGCATGATGATGAATCAAATTGTAATTCAGGAAAGTGCCCGAAGCATTCTGGACGACTTTAACGTTAATTATAAAAAATATGAAGAAAACTATTATACAGTTGATTCTATAGAATGTGTTTCTGCGCTAACTCTAAAAGCAGTTAAAGCTGGAGCTAAAATATTAAACTTAATATCCGTAGAAGACGTAATAGAAAAGGATAATTGCATTGCAGGACTTGTAATTAACTGGGCTGCCGTTGAAAAAACAAAAATGCCTATTGATCCAATAATGATAGAATCAAAATATATACTTGATGCCACAGGTCATGATGCATCAATAGTGAATAAACTTGTAGCTAAACAAGGAAACGTTTTAAATACCGAAAACGGAAGTTTTGTGGGAGAAAAAACAATGTGGGCAGATCGTGGTGAAGATCAGGTCGTTAAAAACACTGGTGAAGTATATCCAGGACTATATGTATCCGGTATGGCTGCTAATGCCACTTTAGGCGGACAGAGAATGGGTCCGGTTTTTGGAGGTATGCTTCTTTCAGGTCAGAAAGCTGCTAAACAATTAATAGAAAAATTGCATGCAGCAAAATAAGAATTAACACAATAACCTAAGTAGGAAAAGAATAATTCCAGTTCAAAATATAGACAAACAGTTCACATTGATTTATTCAATACTGTTTGTCTATCATTATTAGAATGTTATTTATATTCCTCTGCTAATTTTTTAAACAAAGGAATTGATTTTTCAATTGTTGAAGTTTTAATACAATAAGCAGCTCTAAAATGTCCTGGGCAACCAAAATCCTTTCCCGGAACAAGCAATAAATTATATTTTTTTGCCTTTTCACAAAAAGCCTCATCGTCAGCTTCTAATGATTTGGGAAATAAGTAAAATGCCCCATCTGGTTTTACACATGAAAATCCAGCTTCAATCAAACCATTATATAATATATCTTTGTTATTTTCATATGTACTTATATCTGAAGGCAGGCCCGCACATCTCGCAACTACTTTCTGAAACAATGATGGAGCATTTACATGTGTTAAAACTCTGGCTGCACCGGCAATAGCTGCAAATATTACATCAAAATCAATGATTTCATTGGGAACCACTATATATCCAATTCTTTCACCAGGCAATGAAAAAGATTTACTGTATGAATAACATACCAAAGTATTATCATAATATTTGGGTAGATATGGTACCTCAACATTATCATACGCTATCTCACGATAAGGCTCATCAGATATCAAAAATATTGGATGATTATATTCTTTCTCTTTTTGTTTTAATATATCTGCCAACTTGATAATTGTTTTCTCTGAATAAACTGCACCACTTGGATTATTGGGAGAATTTACAATAACAGCTTTAGTATGTTCGTTGATTCTCTTATCAAATTCTGAAAAATTAATCTGAAAATCAGAAACATTCGCTTTAACAGCTACAAACTTTGACCCTGTGGATTCAACAAAACATTTATACTCAGGAAAGTAGGGAGCAAAAGCTATAAATTCATCATCTCTTTCACCTAATGCTTTAAAACATATACTTATTGATGCAGCTGCTCCGGCCGTCATAAATAAATTTTTTCCCGAAAAGTTTGTACCAAATCTCTTATTCAAACTCTTGGCTACTAACTCTCTCGATTCCGGATCTCCATAGGCTGCTGTATACCCATGTACACTACACGAATCCTCATTATTTAAAATATCAATTATAGTTTCTTTAATATACTCAGGTGCTGGAACGTTAGGATTTCCCAAACTAAAGTCATATATATTCTCTTTTCCAACTACTTTAGCCTGTTTTTCTGCATATTCAGCAATGGCTCTTATAGTCGATTTTTTACTGCCTAATTCATACATTTCTTTTGAAATCATAAAATTAACCCCCTTTTAGTTCATATACTTAATATTATAATCTCTTTTGCTGATTATTTGTCAATATTTATCCATAAATAATTATAAAAATAAATACAAAAAGAGCCTTTATGCTAACTAATTAGCAGTATAGGCTCTTAATTCAATAAAATATATAAGCAAATAAAAATGAATATTTATTTAGTAAATTTCGTTTTAGGCATAATAAATAACTTAGGTTCCTGTAAATACTCCTGAACTATTCTAAGAGCCTCTCCAAATCTCTGGTAATGAACAATTTCTCTTTCCCTCAAGAATTTCAATGGTTCTATTACATCTGGATCTTCAGCAAAATTAAGAAGATATTCATACGTTCCTCTGGCTTTTTGTTCTGCAGCCAAATCTTCAGTTAAGTCTATTATTGGATCTCCTTCTGATTGAATACAAGCCGCAGTAAATGGATCTCCAGAAGCACTTGAAGGATAAACTCCCTTTCCATGATCTGCATAATAAGCATCAAGACCTGCTTTTCTAATCTCCTCAAGGCTTGCTCCGTCTACAAGCTGATGAAACATTGCTCCAATCATCTCAAGATGTGCAAGTTCCTCTGTTCCTATATCATTTAAGGTTGCAATAGCCTGAGGTGTCAGCATCGAAAATCTCTGACTGAGATATCTTAGTGACGCTCCAAGTTCTCCATCAGGTCCGCCATATTGAGTAATAATTATTTTTGCCATTTTAGGATCAGGATTTTTTATTTTAACTGAATATTGTAACCTTTTTTCATATGACCACATATAATTCTATTCCCCCTTTAAAGCCTAAAGTTGGCTTCATATTCCCAAGGCCAGGGTTCATCCATCCACTGCCATGGGCACTCGCTATAAGCCCCGTACGCTAAAGGCCCAAAGTACTTTTCGTAATTTTGTTTTAGTCTGTTTGCCTCAACTGAAATTGAATTGTATTTTGAAATGGCATCACAATCACTCGGATGAGTATTTAAATACAAATGGAGATCTACAAGCACAAAATCCACAGCACTAATTTGTTTTAAAAGCTCTTTTTTATTTACTTTATCACTCACAGCAATCACCCCATTTATCTTTTTCAGCTTTATTCATTTGTTTGTCTTTTCCTTCATAAGGACTATAAAGTTCTAGAAATGCAGTTCCATGTTTGAGAGCCTCAATCGGGCATAGAATTGTACATAATTTTTGGTAAGGTACATATGCAGCTGCTAATCTTACATTTCTTATTGTTGTCTCTTGTGGGATACATTTATCCTGTGATGACCTTACATTCTGATTTTCTAGTTTTACACCCTTTGTCATAAATTATTGTTTCCTCCTCACTTTTTGCTTACTTAATCTTATCTTATGATTAGATATAGAGGATTGTTACTTTATACATTTAATACTCTCTTATTCTCAAGATTACTAAATAATTTAATTATCAACAAGCTCCTGACAGAATATGTACAACAATATCTGTTAAACTATAAATACTGTATGATTTATTACACCATAATATAAACAAATCATTTTATATCTAGTATACTTATATTGTATTCAAACTTATCAAAGATACATTATATAAGGAGATGTTATTATTATGGTTAATCTAAAAAGGCAAAAAGAATTAAAACTACTGGGATTTTTATTACAAAATGATAGAGAACACTTTTCGGTAAGATTTTTAAGCAAAGCAGGAAACTTTACAGTAGAGGAATTAGAAAACATAAATAAAATATCAAAAAAATATGGAAGAGGTTATTCTGGACTTACAACAAGACTACAAATTGAAGTACCATGGATTAAAGATGAAGATGTCGAAAAAGTAATTGAAGAATCTAAAGCATTGGGACTTAAACATGGAGGTACAGGTCAAAAGGTAAGACCCCTAGTTGCATGCAAAGGTAGTGTCTGTCTCCATGGCAATATAGATACACAGGAGATTTGCAGACAGCTGGATAAAAAATATTTTGGAACTAATACCCCCCACAAATGTAAAATAGGGATAGTTGGATGTGCCAATAACTGTGCTAAAGCCAATATAAATGATATTGGCGTTATGGGTAGGTGTGTTCCTCAATTAAATTCAGAAAAATGTATTGGATGTGGACTCTGCTCAAAAAACTGCAGACAAAATGCACTTAAAATAGAAAATAAAAAAATAATATATAACAAAAATTTATGTGTAAATTGTGGTGAATGTGTAAGGACATGCAAGCCAAATGCCATTACTGCCAAAGAAAAGGGTGCAGAAATATTCATTGGCGGAAGATTTGGAAGAGAAATAAGAATTGGAAATTCATTAGGAAAGATATTCAAGGAAGATCAAATTATACCTGTTGTTGACACAATAATGGACTACTATAGAAAAGTAGGTAATAAGGATGAACGAATTTCAACAGTTATGGATAGAATCGGCCAAGAAAAATTTATATCTGATATCCTGGATAAACTTAATTAAATTTTAAAGAGTGCGGTCAGAACTTCCTTGACGCACTCAACATAAACACTTTATATATTTTCAGTTTTAAGTGTCCTCATAGAATTCAAAACTGCAATTAATGTAACACCAACATCTCCAAATACTGCTTCCCACATGGTCCCAATACCGATAGCTATTAAAATTAACAAGAGAAATTTTACTCCAAGTGCAAAGAATATATTCTGCATTACTATACTTCTTGTATGTTTAGCTATTTTTATAGCTGAAGCGATTTTTGAAGGTTCATCCGTCATTATAACTACATCTGCTGCTTCAATTGCAGCATCAGAACCAACTCCACCCATTGCCACTCCTATATCAGCCCTGGCTAAAACTGGTGCATCGTTCACACCATCACCTACAAATATAAGCTTACCTTTTGGTGCCTTCTCTTTATATAACATTTCTATTCTATCAACCTTTTGGTCTGGAAGTAATTCAGCATGAACCTCATCTATTCCTACTCTTTCTCCAACCTTGTTTGCTGCTGCTTTATTATCACCTGTCAACATAACTGTTTTCTTGATGCCAACAGATTTTAACGCCTTTACCACCTTTACTGAATCTTCTTTAATTTCATCAGATATTAGTATATATCCTGCATATTCTTTATCAACAGCAATATGAACCGCCGTTCCTATAGTATCAGCTTCAGTATACCCTATACCTTCTTTATTCATAAGTTTGTAATTGCCCGCTAACACTTCTTTTCCATTAATAACAGCCTTTATTCCATATCCTGATATCTCTTCATAATTGTGTATTGAATCTTTAACTATTTCTTTTCCATATGCATTTAATATAGAAGATGCTATTGGATGATTAGAATAGGCTTCTGCAAAAGCTGCATAAGTCATAAGTTCATCATTTGACACACCATTCTGTGCCTTCACTTCTGTTACCTTAAATACACCTTTAGTAAGCGTTCCTGTTTTATCAAATACAACAATCTCTGCATTGTTCAAAGCTTCTAAATAATTTCCGCCCTTAACAAGTATTCCATTTTTTGAAGCTCCACCTATTCCTCCAAAGAAGCCAAGAGGTATAGAAACTACCAAAGCGCATGGACATGATACTACTAAAAATGCCAATGCTCTGTATATCCAGTCCGAAAAAACAGCGCCTTTAATAAATAATGGTGGTAATACAGCAAGAGCCAATGCAGAAAAAACAACAATTGGTGTATAATATCTTGCAAATTTTGTCACAAAGCTTTCAGTTGGAGCTTTTTTACTATTCGCATTTTGAACCAAGTCTAATATCTTCGCAATTGTGGAATCACTAAATTCTTTTTCCACTTCAATTGTCAGGAGACCATTTTTATTGATGGTTCCACCAAGGACGCTGTCTCCTGTATGAACTTCTCTAGGAACTGATTCACCAGTTAGTGCAGATGTATCAAGCATTGAATCTCCATTAATGACCTTACCATCTAAAGGGACTTTTTCACCTGGTTTTATTATTATAATGTCACCCACACTAACTTCCTCCGGGAAAACCTTTTTCACATCATCGTTAACCTTCAAATTAGCATAATCAGGTCTTATATCCATAAGCTCTGTAATTGATTTTCTTGAACGTCTAACTGCTAGTCCCTGCAGCATTTCTCCGAATTGATAAAAAAGCATAACTGCAACACCTTCTGGATATTGTCCAATAGCAAAAGCTCCAACAGTCGCTATACTCATCAAGAAATTTTCGTCAAATACTTGACCTTTAGACATATTCTTTAGAGCTGTTAGAAATACCTCTCCACCTACAATCATATAACTTATCAAATAAATTCCCAATTCAATTGGAGGTTTAAACTTAAAAATACCTGCTACTAAAAATCCCAGAGCTCCTATAATAAGCCTTATTATTTCACCCTTATTACTTTCCTCAGCTTCCAGATTATCAGATTTTTTTCGTTTTTCATAGGTCTCAATAAATTTGACATCTGGCTCTATTCTCTTGGAAATCTTTTTGGCTTCCTCAATAATCTCATTCTTCTTAGACGGCTTATTTATATTAATAATAAGTCTTGCAGATACAAAATCAACAACAGCTGACTTAACCCCGTCAATTTTATTTACTTCTCTTTCTATCTTAGCCGCACAATTAGCACAATCCAATCCCTCGATAATAAATTCTTTTCTAAAATTCCTATTTTCAGAATCATTAATGTCCCTATATGTTTTCATATTTATATCTTTAATATTTATATTTTTAGTTAGAACTTTTAGATTACTTTTATTAAGATTTTTGATTTCATCATCCATTACCTATCCTCCCAATAATAATATCCCTTTATAGTAGCAAATATAGATACTTTGGTGAACATATGATTATCTGTTCATATATTCATTATATGTAATTAGAAGTTTCATGTCAACAATCTTTTATTGTAATTTTGTAAATCCACATTAATTATATGTTTTAATCTTATTTGGAATTTTTATAAGTACTTTGTCCATTCATAAACCTTATTATAAGTACATCTAATTCACGACTTTTTTCTAATATTTTATCGTATTCGGCATTATTGGCAATCAAAGAATTTAAAATATCTCTTAACTTACATATTTCTTCATCCATAATTATTACCTCACTATTAGTTATAAATAAAAAACAATTTAATAATTTTGTTGACAAATTGTCAGTTTTTATATATGTTTTTTCTATCTTGCAATCACTCGTAATGTCAAAATTTTAATATCTATAGATATATTCGCATATAAATATGCTATTTGCAAATAAAACTTTATTGCTAATAGCATATTTATGTAATAGCAGAATGTGTATAAAGTTATTTTAGGGAGTGAGTGTAATTGAAAAACACAATAAATGCTATAGATGCTGAACTGATTGGAACTAGAATACGTAAAGAAAGAGAAACTTTAGGATTAACACGAGAAAAATTTGCTGAAGTACTTGACCTATCTCCTCTTTATATTGGACAACTAGAAAGAGGGGAAAGGCTAATGAGTCTCTCAACCTTAATAAAAATATCAAACATACTTAATATTTCGACCGATTATTTGATACATGGCAAATCTACTCATGAAAGTTTGATGAAAGAACATTCAAATGAACCTTTATACAACAAAAATAACAGCACATTATATGCACTGCTAAATAAATGTTCTCAAAAGGAATTAACATTGATAGAATCAATGGTCAAATTAATCATACCATATATAAGGTAAATTATATTGATACATCTTAAAATAGGTTTTATAATGGAAGCTTAACTTATGTGTAGGCCGGGATTTCTAAAATTTTTTACGTGACGTATTTTGGAAATCCCGGCCGGAGCATAAATTAAGCTTGGAATTACAAACCCTATAAATTTTTCTATTCAAAATGATGCATTATTATTTACTGAATCTTAATTTTCATCACGGTTTAAATAATCTTTTATAGCTTCAAGGAATCTTTCACCATATTTCTTTAACTTAAATTGACCTACACCGGATACATCCAGCATTTGATCAAGATTTGCCGGCCTCTTACTGCTGAGTTCTTTTAGTGTAGCATCAGAAAATACCAAATATGGTGGTACAGCCTCTCCAGATGCTATTTCTCTCCTGAGAGTTCTTAAAACTTCGAATAAATCATCGTTTACTTCTATCTTTTTAGTAGAGACATTCTCCTTTAATACTACTTTTTCTTCTCCTCTTAATATCTTTACAGAATTGGAATTCAACACTACCTTGGGATATTCCCCTTCTTTTAGTGATATATATCCATGTGCTATAAGTGTATTTATAAAACTTGCAAGCTTTTCCTTTGAGTAATTTTTTATTATTCCATAGGTAGACAATTTATCAAAACCATATTGGAGCACCTTTTTTTGAGTAGAACCTCTGAGCACATCAACTATCATATTTATCCCAAACTCTCTCTTCATTCTATAGATACATGACAGCACTTTTTGACAATCTACAGTTTTATCTACATATTCTCCTTCACTTATACAATTACTGCAATTACCACATTCATCATAGTCAACTTGTTCTCCAAAATAGTTAAGTATATATTTTCTGAGACACCCATTATAGTGAACAAAATCTATCATCTGCTGGAGTTTTTTATATTCGTTAAGCCTTCTATTTGGTGATTGTACACTTGCTTCAATAAGATATTTCTGTGTACTAACATCTTTAGGTGCAAACATAAGTATGCATTCACTTTTTTCTCCGTCACGACCCGCTCTGCCTATTTCCTGATAGTAACTCTCTATATTCTTTGGCATATTGTAATGGATGACATACCGAACATTAGACTTATCGATACCCATTCCAAAAGCATTTGTTGCAACTACTACATTTACCCTATCATATACAAAATCCTCCTGATTGCTTTTTCTATCCTTATCAGAAAGACCTGCATGATATTCTGTTACAGATATGCCATTTTCCTTGAGTTTACCGTATATACTATCAACCTCTTTTCTGGTGGCAGCATATACTATTCCGGACTGTTCCTTATTGGTTTTGATATAATTAAGAAGATACTCCATCCTGTTTCCAATCTTTAAACATCCTATTTTAAGATTATCTCTATCAAAGCCCGATATAAAAACAGCAGGATCTCTAAGTTTTATTTGTTTTATGATGTCATCTCTGACCTCTTTAGTTGCTGTAGCTGTAAAAGCTGTTACAACAGGTCTCTTTTTAAAGTTTTCTATAAACCTCCATATATATGTATAACTGCTTCTAAAATCATGTCCCCATTGAGAAACACAGTGTGCTTCATCTACTGCTATCTGAGATATACTTATATCTTTCACAATCTGACAAAATTCCTGAGACTCCAGCCTCTCTGGTGCTACATATAGTATCTTCACATGCCCTTCAGTTAAGTTTTCACATATATCTAAAATATCCTTATGCGAAATAGAACTATTTATATAGGCCGCCCCTATACCTAAATCCTTTATATTATCCACCTGATCTTTCATAAGTGAAATAAGTGGTGATATAACTATCGTTACCCCATCAAATAATACCGCAGGCACCTGGTAACATATTGATTTTCCTCCTCCTGTCGGCATTACAGCTAAAGTATCTTTTCCATCCAGTATACTTGAAATCACCTTTTCCTGGTCTTTTCTAAAACTACTGTATCCATAATACTTATGGAGAACTTCAAGTGCATTTTTAAGCAATAGCTTCACCTCCATAACATAATTTATATTTTCATTATATCACAGAGGCTACAATCCATAATCCTATAATCATTTTATATAAATTATTACTTAATATATTCTTTAAGCTTTTCTTTGGTTTTACTATCAGTAAAGCATGCGTCAACACTATTAAAATAAATCTGTCTATAGTCTTCATAACTCATATCAAACTCATTAACCATTACTTGACATTCATTTGTCATAGTCGTATTTGATACAGTTCTGTTATCAGTATTCAAAGTAACTCTTATACCATCTTTTAGGAATTTATATATAGGATGTTCATAAAAACTATTAACTGCTTTTGTCTGCACATTACTAGTCGGGCACATCTCAAGGGCAATTTTTTGTGCCTTAACAAGTTTATATGCTTCTTTGGAATTTTTTATTGCAACTCCGTGCCCAATTCTTTCTGCCCCTAAAAGCCTTACCGCATCTATTACATTTCTTGATATTCCTGTTTCACCTGCATGTATAGTTATTCCATACCCATACTCCCTTGCCAATTTAATTGGCTCTAAAAATCTTTCGCAAAAACCATCATCTTCAGAAGAACAAAGATCTATTCCGGCAACGCCTCGTCCAATGAACTTTTTTCCATCTTCAATTACCTGAAAAGCTTTATCTTCATCCATATTTCTCATGCAGCAAAGTATAACATTTCCTTTAATATCATACATAGACTCAGCTAATCTAATTCCTTCTATAACACTTTGTATAATCTCCTCTAAAGTTAATCCTTTCAATGTATGAAGTTGAGGTGCAAATCTTATTTCCATATATTTAACATTTTCTCTTGCCGAGTCTTCAAATACTTCAAAAGTAATTCTTTTCAAATTTTCTTTAGACTGCATAACCAAATTCGGAATTTCAAATGCCTTTAAATACTCATCAAGAGATTTACAGTCCAATGGAATTGTAATTTTATTTCTAATGTCATTTACGTTATAAGATAGAATGTTAATTTTATCCTTTTTTGCTATATCAACTATCGTTTCTGGTCTAAGACTGCCATCCAGATGACAGTGAAGTTCTATTTTGGGTAAATTTTTTAAATTCATAATCTCCTCCTTGACATTATAAAATATCATTATAATGGTACAATTTATAAAATTAACTTTAACTAAAATATTACATTAAAATGGTCTTCATTATGTTACAAATTTATGAATAATATAAAGATAGTATAAATTTTATTTTGCAATATAAAAATATGCTCAAATACACTTAAAAAAGTCTTCTATTTATGTTATAATATTATTACATACTATTTACACAATAATAATCAATGTGGCAATGATTATTATATGTAATTCAATTCTTAAGTTAAAGGAGAGTTTTATGAAAGGGAAAAAGACTAAATTTTATCAACTTATTGGTAGATATATACTTTTATTTATAGGGGCAATGATCTACTCAATTGGGCTCGAGATTTTTCTTATACCAAATAATGTAATTGATGGTGGAATCGTTGGAATTTCTATAATAACAACCCATTTCACAAAATTACCATTAGGAGTACTTACCTTTATTCTTAATGTTCCATTCTTTATATTTGGATATAAGCAAATAGGAAAAACGTTTACAATATCAACTCTATTCTCTGTGTTCTGTTATTCAATAGGTGTAAGTTTATTCACTCCAATCTCCAGCATAACCCAGGATGTGTTATTAGCATCAATATTCGGAGGTATTTTAATTGGTTTTGGAGTAGGTCTTATAATAAGAAATGGCGGTTCAACTGATGGTTCGGAAGTTATTGCAATAATTCTCGACAAAAAATCAAGTTTCTCTGTTGGACAAATTGTAATGTTTTTTAACTTCTTTATATTGACATCGGCCGGTTTTGTTTTTGGATGGGACAGGGCTATGTATTCTCTTATAGCATATTTCATAGCCGTAAAAGTTATAGACATTATTGTTGACGGACTAGACGAATCAAAAGCTGTAATTATAATTTCTGAACAATATCAGGACATATCAGAGGCAATAATGAATAGACTCGGAAGAGGATTGACTTTGTTAGATGGTAAAGGTGCTTATAAAGGAGTTGACACCAGTGTGATATATGTCATTGTATCCCGTCTCGAGATATCTAAAGTTAAAAATATAGTACACGGATTTGATGAAGATGCCTTAATAACTATAGGTCCCGTTGACGTATCCGGCAAAAAATACAAGAAAAAAGCTATACACTAATTTTTATGGATTTATAAATGAAAGCTTAAGTTAACCTCTAGCCGGGATTTCCAAAATATGTCACATAAAAATTTTAGAAATCCCGGCTAGAAGCTAAGTTAAGCTTAGAATTACAAACCCTGTAAAGTTTACCTTTTCTTCATCCATGGAAATACTTTTTTAATCATTATCTCACCTATGATAAAAAATGAAATTAATTCCACCCATTCCATATTCACCAATAATTATTAATATCGCTCCAGTTAATCCGAATAACAATACAATCAATACTGTGTCTTTTACAATTATTCCCCTCCAAAGTGAAAATGTTTTATAATATCCACCATCCTATCTGTAAAAATTCCAATCATAATACCTGTGGCAGTATATTCCTAATTTAGCAAAAAGAGAAACTACAGAAACTTATATAAAGTCTTGTAGTTTCTCTTACACTTACTGTTCTCACTTTTTATTACTTATAGCTTAAAGTGCTGGTAGTACAAAATACATAATTAGTAGTATTACAACTCCTATTATTCCAATCTTTAAATCTTATAAAAAATATAATAGTCATTTCTTTCATTAGATTCTTTATATAGCACTATAAATGCCATTAGAACCAACATTATTATATTTATACATCCTATAGTAGACATTATTTTGCTTTGAAAGAATGGTAAATACTTATTATTAAACATTTCAGCATAATGCTCTAATGAAGCTTGAATACCCATAAATGTTGACAATAGATTCTTTCGGCATTGTACTACTTTGCATACTATACATTAGAAGCATTTCTTTCTGCCGCTGAAACTATATATTTAGTTTATTGATCTATGCTTATAAAAAGGAGCCAATTAGTTTTTCCAATTGGCTCCAACATTTTTTAATCTTATGTTCTTTCTAAATCCTCTTAAAAATTACTGACACTAATCTTTGAACTTACCATTTTTAATCATCCATGGAAATATTTTTTTATTCATTATTTCAGCCAAAATAAAAACTGATATTGTTCCTCCAAACATCATATAGAAATTATCCTTGTATGCTCCTAAAATTGAAATTAGAAGTGGAGATAATATAAGAAACAGCATAAATGTTCCCAAGTATTTTTTAGTCTTATAAGCTGATAAAATAAAAATTAGAATCATAATAATAAATGCACATACCATAACTATTAAAGTTCCATTTTCTCCATACTTATTAGTTGCCCATCTGTTTAACATAGTTCCAAATAATACTCCATTTATACATATTAATTTCAATTTGTCTTTCAAAATTACTACCTCCCGTAGTGGCGTTTCTCTATTTTATCTTTATACTTGTCAATTTGCTCTCCAATAAAAATACTTAATACAAAACCTCCAGCTTCAACAGCAGCTTCTGGAAGAAATGAGGCTATAATAGATGCTCCAATAGCTTTAGTCATTAAATTTCCTGCTATTGCACCTCCTGCACCTGACAATGAATCTGCAAATGCACTGAAATACTCTTTTCCACTCAAATCTCCAATTACATCATCAGTCGTAAAGATTGCAGTCCCCGTATATTGAGACGCATGACTTATAATACTGCGTGATAGTGTTGCTGGTTTTTTTATTGCCATAGTCACGCCATGTTCACTTGGTGTCCATCCTGTAATAGTCCTTTTTATGGCTCTATTTGCTATATATCCTGATCCTCCGTCAATTAATCCCGAAGCAGTATTTGAAGCCCATGATGAAAGTTTTGTTATTCTATTGTGTATACTCGATGCAACCTTTCTCACGGTAACCTTTACCTGTGCCACTTTCTTTGACACATATGCTTTTGCCTTGGTCACAACATTTACAACTTTCCTGTAAACTGCCGTCACATGTCTTTTCACTGCAGCTGCCGCCCTGCTCAGCCATCCAGGTAAACATCCACTCGGATCTGTCATATTAACAGGGTTATTCATCGAATATGCAAATACATTATGGGATAACAATACTCCTGTACCTCCTGCCGCAGCATCTGCATTTATATACCTTCCCCACTCAGGGTTATAGTATCTTGAGTTTAAGTAATAAAGCCCGGTTTCATTATCATTCATATATTAATTTTTATAAATAGAAAGAAGAAACTATAGAAACCCATATATAAATTTCTATAGTTTTTTCTTACCTTTACCATTACCTTATTATTTAAAATAATGATGATGAAAGGCATATATTGATACTATTACCTTTTATCTTTACAATCTCTATTTAAAATATATATTCATTTGTTTTTCATTTATTATTTTTATGCTTATAAATTCCATCAGCAATAGTTACTACTGTGAAACTTATATTAAGAATTATTATTATAATCAATATTACTATTTTATACTGTTGTGAACGCTGAGAATGATCATCTGGTATAATGCATAACACCATTACAGAAATCATTAATAATGCTACTATCACCACCTGTACAATTAAATACTTACGTTCTATTTTATTTCCTTTAAACCTATATACATAAACAAATATTAATATACCAACAATAATAAAAAATTCTGTCTTAAAGTCGACAAGTATCTCACCTGCAAATGTAGACCTTATGATATAAAGTACCAAAAGACCTATCGCAATCGGTCTACTATTATCTTTTCGCATATATGCCTCCACTGCATTTGTATTTTAATTAATCATTTTTCCAGATTAAATTTTTTGCAATTTCTGCAGCTGTCCCAAAAATCATTGCACTTCCAACAGCCACTCCTACTGGATTAGACCATCCAATAGCAATTGTCACTGCAGCAGCTGATATATCCAAAGCACCTCGTCCAATTGCTTCAGTAGAAGTATATCCGCTATGAAAATCTTCCCATACAGAATCAACAGTCATAGCTCCACCAATTACACCAATTCTTTCAATTTGACCAATGCCTCTCAAAAATGATGCACCTTTCACTGGTGCCAAAATTTCCTGTCCGGCACGTCTTAAGGATCTATTAGTTACTATTGGTATATAATCACGAACTCCCTTTAATGCTGAACTAGCTTTACCTTCTGCCCATGTAGCCGCAGTACTTTTTCCAACATTTCTTACCTGACTACTTGTCAAACTATGATATGCTGATTTAACATTTGCTACTATCTTCCTCACGGTAATCTTTACCTGTGCCACTTTCTTTGACACATATGCTTTTGCCTTGGTCACAACATTTACAACTTTCCTGTAAACTGCCGTCACATGTCTTTTCACTGCAGCTGCCGCCCTGCTGAGCCATCGAGGTAAGCAGCCACTCGGGTCTGTCATATTGACAGGGTTATTCATCGAATATGCAAATACGTTATGGGATAATAATACTCCTGTACCCCCTGCCGCAGCATCTGCATTTATATACCTTCCCCACTCAGGGTTATAGTATCTGGAGTTTAAGTAATAAAGCCCGGTTTCATTATCATATCTATATCCCCTGTATCTATAAGGATTTTTATATCCGGCATGTGCCGTATCACCTGTTATATCAACTCCGTCTGCATCCTTAATACTTATAAGCCTGCCCCAGGTATCATAAACATAACTTACTACCTGTGCGGTAGTATTATCAAACAGCCCTATTATATCCCCCTGGACGTTTCTTATATAGTAGTATTCTTCTCCATTTAAATTCATGCTTATTAAGTTGTCCTGGCTATCATAAGTATAGTATATCCTATCTGAACCATTATCTTCAAAGGTAATTTTATCCTGTGCAAGATAATACTTTGTGGTAACTCCATTTACACTTTTCTCTGTCCTTATTCCCGAATCATTATATTTATATACTATATCTTTTCCATTTCCAGATATTGATTTCAGCTGTCTTCCCTCTTCCCATTCACAGCTGCAGCCATTATAGGTCTTGAGGTTCCCTATTTCATCATACGTTATCTGTTTTCCATTATAATTTATCATCTTATCTTTCCAGACACTATCATAGCTATAAGTTATAGTTGTTCCATTTCCACCTGATCCGCGGGGTATTTCCACCTTACTCTTTATATTTCCGCCCTCATCATAGGTGTAAGTTATTTTTTTGTTTAGTGCATCGTTGTCTTCCTCAACTAATTCATTTAATTCGTTATAGTAATATGATATATTTTCCCTCTCTCCCGAGAAAACAGATACTTCTGAAATGTTTACTATATTTCCATTCTCATCATACTTATAGTTTATAGGGTGGTCTTTATTTTGTATGGTGGTTATCCTGTCTGTTGTCGAATGCAGTTTACTCCCGGATTCATGACTGTAGTAAACATCAAAATTTTTAAGCCCTATGCTGGTTATCTTTTTTGACAGACTCCCGAGCCTCGTATCATATTCATATTTTACCCTGCTCCCGTGATACATTTTGAGTACTTCCGGATCTGTTAGTTCTTTTGGGGTAAAACTAAATCTCTTTACAAGCCCCTTTAATATATAGTCCCCGCTTATATTGCTCCCGACTGCCGTCTTAACTCCCGTAAAATCTCTAAAGTCTGCCGCAGCCACATCTTTTTTGTAGGCCTTTCCATTTAAATATAAGCTGCAGTGTAAGTTTACTTCATCAAATGCCCATACTACCGCCGTAAAATACCACTGATTTGGTATTAATTCCTCCTCAGTTGTTATTACACTTTTAAAATTGCTTGAACTGTCCATTATACCTAAGTTGAGCTTGTTATTATCGTCTACATACACATTTAAAAGGTTTCTATCTGTTCCTTCATTTGCAATTATTAGCCTCGAACCTCTTCCCCCCGAGCTTATATTTGCCCAGGCTGTCATAGTTCCATTATTTCTGCTTATTCCAAGGTCATATACAACCTTTGTCCCCGGATAAGCATAAAGTACGGATTTTCCATCTTCATCTATTCCATACACGGCATTTTGCTCTACTGGCAGTGTCCCTTTACTTCCCGTGGCATCTCCCATAAACGGGAAGTATTCTGCATCCTCATTGTCATCTATGCCGTCACCATATAGTACCTGTGTTGGTTTGTCATCCCCGTCATATTCATACCTGGTTTCATACAGTTTCCCATTGATTTTCTGATATATTCCCGTTTCATTGTCCTCTTTGTCCCTTGAAAATTTAGTATAGTTTATATTATTTGGATTTTCCGGGTCCAGTTCTTCTATTCTCACTAATCTGTCCGATAAATCATAGATATATCTGTAATTTTTGTTATTGACTTTATCTTCGTGATAGGCAAGGTTCTCATTTCCATCATATTTATAGATATACCTTGTTTCACCCATGAATCTCCTTGCAATTATCCTGTCTAAATTGTCATACTCCAGAGATACACTTTGGTTGTTGCCATATGTTGAATCGAGGAGATTTCCTGTGGATCTGTCAAAATTGTTGGCTACCAAATTTTGATCTCCCACATAAACTTTGCTGTTGTTTCCAAGGGCGTCATATTCAAATTTATAGTTAAAACCATTATGAGTTATGGTTTCTATCCTGTCATCTTTATAACTGTAACTATTTGTTACGATATTTCCCGTATCCTCCGGCATGGATCTATTATAAAGCAGTTTTATATCCCCGTCTGAAAGTGCATTTCTGCTGTAAGCAAAGCTTTCTATAAATCCGTTCAATTCATATTTGCTATATACGTTACTACCAGCTGCCGTTATTACACCTGTAAAATCTCTAAAGTCACCTGACGAACCGGTATAAATTTTGTCATTTATATACAAAGTGCAGTTTAAAGTACCGGTATAATTTGACTGGTTCACTGTCCACTGCCATTTTAAAGCTGTAAAATACCAGGTATCAGTTGAAATTGTCAAATCATCTGCAGTAATAATATTCTGGGTGCTACCGTCACCTTTTAAAGAATTCAGTACCATTTTATTATCATCATTTATATAAAGGTTAAATAAAACTGTGGCATTTTCATTAGAAAAGATTATTCTCGTGCCACTGCCTTTTGTATTAAACCATACTGCCATAGTTCCCGATTTTTTATCCAGTCCTAAATCATAGTACAGTTTTGAACTTGTACGTGTCCCCGGGCTGTACGGTGTGCATATATTATTTTCCTCCAGCTGTACTGAATCAAATCTAATTTTATTGCTGTCCCTTACGGCACTCCTTAATATAACATAGAAACTCTTTGTCCCTGCCGGGAGAGTTAAGAAATTATTTATTCTTATCCACTCATTTGGATCTATTGGTTTTTCATAGTTTTGATATCCACCTGTAATTTCAAGGCCATTACTATCCAGACACATTACACCGAGTCTAGGATTGTCAGTACCAATCCTTTTTGCATATGCACTTAAGGTATAAGTTTTCGGGCTGGTTAGCGCTGTTTCAAAGGTGATTACCTGATAGGCAACTGAATTAGTTGCACTTCCATTCGTAAGACCATCTGAATCATAACATTCAAGGCAGCTGCTCCCGTTAACACCATCTGAAACAATCCTCCATTTTCCTGTGGAGTTATCCCAATCTGACAACTGCCACAAGTTAGTTCCATCTTCAAAAGAGGAATTTGTAAGCAAATTTATTCCCGCGTCAAAGGATGCAAATGCTGTTTTTCCACTGTCGTCCTTATCAAATACTGCATTTTCCTCTAAAGTCTTTGTTCCCTTGCTGCCTTCAGTATTCGTGTTTAATGGAAATTTCTCTAAGTTTCTGCTCCCGGGATCCAGCAAAAACTTTGATGTACTAACAAGCCTATCCATATCATCATGATTATAAGTGATTTTGTTTCCCTTAGGATCTGTAACCCCAAGTAGCAAATCTTTCTTTTCATCATAATGATTTATTACCGAACTATCTTTTCCATCTGTAACAGACTTGGTATAGTTCCCACTTATACTGTAACTTGCGGTAGACTGCATAAAAAGCGAATTGTCTCCATCCGTTTTGCCTGCTGTAGATGTAAGGACATTTCCACTACTGTCATAGGTAAAAGTATATGGTATCTGCATTGCCGAAATTGCTTTTGTTACATTACGTTTGCTGTCATATTCATATTTAAAAGTTCCGCTCGTCGGCATGGTGGCTTTTATAAGGTCATTGTCATCATTGTATTCAAAGCTGCTCTTCTGTTTTGCTAAACTTGCGGCAGAAACTATATTTCCCCTGTCATCATAACTATAGCTCTCTCCATATTCTTCTTTATAGAACTGAACATTTGTAAAGTATGCCGCATTTAAGTTATTGTAATATTCCATATACAGAGAGACCTTTTTATAGTCATTTTTAGCCACTATAATATTTGATACATACTGCCAGGTATTTAAATCTTCATTAAAGGATACTAAAAACCAGTCAGTCCCTGTATCATCTGTTTTCTTAAGTCCTACCTCAAGAGAAAATCTTCTTACTTTGTCTATGTCTAAGTTAGGATCATTTAAAGGTACCGAATCTCCCTTTGCCCATGCTGATGCTATAAAACTGTCACCTGTTTTGCCTGACATAGTAAATTCCTGCAGTAAATATTTTTGCTTTCCACTCCCGCCAATTATCTCATATGCCTTTCCATTATCGGTATTAACTACCCTGTCATTGTTATCTGATTGAGAATCCTTTGTCCACCCTGGAGGAGTTACCTCATCATATGAAAAATCCGCATTTTCTATGAGGTTATATCTGCTTGGGATATCTCCGTCCTCAAGCTGCAAACAATCTAAATACACAGTACCTGTTTCTTCTATTATTCCGGCTGAAATACTTACAGTAGAAAGATCTGTATCATATGGAAGTACAAACTTCAATTCCTGCCTTACCCAGTCATTACTTCCCTGGATATACATATTGCCCTCTATTGTATTATAATTTCCTGAAGTATCCTGATATACTACAAATAAACCGGCACCCTTATTATTCACCTTCGTAATATCCATTGTCTTAATATAGGCTGAGAAAACATAGTCTTTTCCCCTGCTCAAGCTAGTTACATACTGCCTATAAAAATCCCTGCTGCTTATATCATTCTTTACTATTTTTAAACTTCTCTGTCCTATATAAGCTTCTTCTGTAGTAAAAGATGCATTTATTTCTTTTCCTTCAAAATTTCCCGGTGTCCAGTCAGAATTTTCTTTTTCTGCCCCGTGATTTTTTAAATAATTTTTAGTAAATTTCTGCATCTTCGATGTCAAGTTTAATTTATTATATAGATTTGGGGCTGTTTTATCATATTTATTGCTGTTATAATACTTATATACCTCCGCGCTTCCACTATTATCTTGTATACTTGCCGTAGTTCCGTAATCAGTAAATTGATATATATTCTTCCTGCCTTTTGCATCTGTGAATGTGGTTGTATTGTAATTATATTCAATTCCAAGTCTTCTCCCTGCTATTCCATCTGTACCGAATTCTTCTATTCCCGATATTCTGTATGGGGCTTCAGTATAATATGAATAATTCAGCATGTAATTATCATAATTTACTGCCTCAATTAAATTATTATTATTGTCATAGTAAAAAACAGAGTATTTCCCGTCGGGGTAAGTTATTTTAGACAGCTGTATTCCATTGTAGGCAAAACTGGTCCTTCTCCCGCCTGGATCTATAATTCCAACAAGATATCCATTGCTTAATACATCCAGGGTGGTTACCCTACCTGCGCCGTCTGTAATTTTCTTTAATATGACTCCATCATAACTAAGTGTTATGGTATTATCATTTTTATCTTTTATTTTATACAAATATCCTCCCGGGACAAATTCTAAAGTTCCCCCGTTCTTATCCTTTATAATATAACTGTTATCTGAATTTTTGGTAAAAGTCAAATCCGATCCAAGCTGCTCTTTATACGTCGCTGTGGATGCATCATAATAAAAATAGTGTTTAGTTCCATCTTCATCTGTATACACATAAAACTCGCCTTCACCTATTGTTACAAAATCAACCTTCTGATTTAAATTTAATCTCCACCCAAGACCGTACCCCCTGCTGCTGTTTCTATCATTGCTGTTGAATATATGGTTTAAGGTCAGGGGCATTTTATTTCCATCCATAGCTAAATCATTATGCACAAATATTAAATTTCCATTATAGTCATTAACATATCCTGTTCCTGCCCTTCCTGCAGTTTGATTGTGAAATGTCCAGTAATCTTCAAGTCCCGAATTATTTATATAATCTATCCTTATTCTAGGTCTTGCTTCCGCAAGATGGTTTCCATATTCATCATATTCACTTACATTTGAGGATAAAAATTGATTGTATCCCACAGTTTCATCACTGTTTTTGAGCATTATTCCATAGTTTACACCAGAAGAAAGCCATTCTTTTACTACCCTTGTCACGTCCCAGGTCATAGGTTCTCCCCAGTCGCCTTTAACCAAATTATAATCCTGAATCTTACTGTCATCTATGGAAGGTACATTATTCCAAGTTATACTTAAATCACTCCAGTCGTTTAAAACCTTGTGCACATTAATCTGGCAGGCATTATCGTTTTGCCCGGCCAACCATAGATCTAAATATCCTGCAATCACCATATCTCCAGTCGTTAGCTTGTCCGTTGGAAGCTTAAATCTAATATAGCTCCTTGTAACTCCGGAATAAGTATCATTTCCTACTTTCAGAATAACATCACCTGTATAATTTGTAGTTGGTGCTGCCGAAGATACATAACTGTCAAAAATACTTTCTTTATTCTGTTCTGTTATTACCGTTGGATCAATGACTATAGGATATTCTCTTTCTTCATCCTCCAACCAATTAGAATCCGGTATTAAAGTTAAAATGTAGGAGTCATTTTCCCCATCTAATATTAATTTGATTTTCTTACTTAATTTCTTGTTTTTATCATACATAGAAGGTGGATTTATTTTGAAAATAATTTTAGAAATATCTTGTTTGTCACAAAATATAATTGAATTGTCATCTTGAACATGCGGAACCAGATTTTTTGTCCCTAAATTGAATTTAAATTGAAAGTTTTTGATCTCTTCTCTTACTATAATATTTTCTTTAAGAATATTGGATTTAAGCTTGTACCGTAAATCTATATCTGGATATACATAAGGGAACTCAACTAATGAATCGGCTCACCATAGATAGCTGATTCAAACGTTAGATCCTCTTTTAGAAAATGTTTTGTGTACTTGTCCCTCTTTTCCTCAACTTCACCTAAGATTTTTCTTTCTTCCTTTCCCTGTCTGACATAAGCTACGTCTAACTCGTCTTTAGGCATAACATTTAAACTTTTTTTCACTTTATCTCCTCCTTATAATTCTTATGCTAATAATTTATTCATCATAAAGTTATTTAATGACTAAAAGTGAAAATTTATTTGTTATGTCAGGAAGGGAAATTAACCTTCGATGTGACAACCATATACACTCATATTTCCTTTTCAACCTTGTGCGAAAATGATACCTTTAGCAAAATAGGTGTGAGCATAGTTGTAAGTATAACAACTATAATAGTTGGAAGAAATACTTCTTCTGAAATTATTCCTTTTTGCAATCCTATGTTAGCTGTAATTATTGCAACTTCACCTCTTGAGATCATACCTGCTCCAATTTGAAATGCTTCGCTTTTGCTCATCTTTAATAATCTTGCAGCAGCACCACAGCCTATTAATTTTCCTATTACAGCTATAACAAACATAACTAAAGTAATAAATATAACCTTCAAATTTATTCCACTTAAATTTGCTTCAATTCCCACACTAGCAAAAAATATGGGGGACAAAAAACCAGATGAAATTGCCTTAATGTTTCTTTCTAAATATTCCTTATAATCAAGTGACGTAAGCATGAGTCCACACATATATGCACCGGTGACAGCTGCTATTCCTGATATTTCAGCTATATAAGCCATTAACATGGTAAAAGCTATTGAAAAAGTAAGTAATTCCTTTCCCGGCTTTAGATATCTCTTGAACCTTTTAGAAAGTTTAGGCATATATAATACTCCCGCTGCAGAAACAAGGCAAAATAAAGTTATTTTTACAAGTACATATATAATTGAAGTAAATCCATTACTTCCTTTACTTATATTTTGTGTCTCAAATACTGCAAGAACTACAGATATAAGTACGAGTCCCAAAATATCATCTATAACTGCTGCACCTAAAATATTTATACCTGACTTCGTATTAAGTTTTCCAAGTTCTTTAAGGGTTTCTACTGTAATGCTTACACTGGTTGCAGTTAAAATAACACCTACAAATACATTTTCTAATAAATTGTCAAAAAACAAATAGGCACCTATAGTTCCTAAAATAAAGGGTAAAATTATACCTGCTACTGCAATCATAAATGAAGAAACCCCCGCCTTTTTAAATTCTTCTACATTTGTTTCAAGTCCCGCAAGAAACATAAGCATAATAACTCCAATATTTGATAATAATTTCATATTGTCATCATATTGCATGATATTTAACATAACTGGACCAAGTATTACTCCAGCAATTAATGCTCCCAGAACTTCAGGCATTTTAAATTTTTTACTGATTATACCTCCTATTTTAGTAAATATAAGAATCAATGATATGTTTAACAACACACTCTCCATATATGTCCTCCTAACCTTAAGACAAATATAATTTCAAAAACATTTGATCATATAAATAAAAACAAAAAAAGAAAGCCCATAAGGACTTTCCACCCTAAAAGTCATAATCTCTTGAAATCAAATAAAAATTTGTTCAACCGGAATTATAAGCTATAATTATTTTTAATAATATTAACATAATAAAAGGTAATATTCAATATTTATAAAGAATTGTACATTAAATTATAATTCTATATTATATATATTAAATAATTATAATTAAATCTTAGTCGGGTTTATCTGATTAAAAAATGGTGGGTTACTTATCATTTTAGTAATTTTATTCATAAATTTAGAAGAAAGTACTATTACAATAAGCAATGAAAAAATGATGATAAATACCTTACTTGGTAATGAACCTACATGATCAAAAAAATTATATTTGACCAATTCTTTAACTATAAAACCATGAAATACATATACAGCCATGGTTCTGGAACCTAATTTTGTGAAAAACAATTTTTTACCTGGTATCAATGTTAATATAAATATAGATATTGTTACAGCCATAATATATGTAGCCATACGCATAAAATATTTTGGGTAACTAAGGCTGCTTAATTGTGAATACGAATAACTGCCATAAAACCATCTATAGTCAATTACACTATTCATCATATATAAAATTAGTAAAACACTTAACACACCTACAATAGCATATTTTTTTCTTACATACTTCTTTATAGTGGATATATAAGATTTTTTACAAAAATATCCCATTAAAAAATACGGAAAAAATACTATGGTTCTTGATAAACTTAAATAATATCCAACATTATTATCATATCCACATAACAGTGAAATAAATAATGCTATTAAAATGGGATGTTTAATTCGCAAAAAATAAGGTGACATAATATCCCAGATAAAAAGTGAAAGAAGATACCACATGGCCCAATATGGATATACCAAAGTAACTTTAGAATTTGGTGTCTTATGGATCTAAGTCAATAAAGTAGACACAAAATATCGAATATTTAAGCAGATTTTTTGCAATTATCCTCACATTGTTGAGGGGTAATATATCCTATAGAGCCATGGATTCTAATCCTGTTATACCATGATTCTATGTATTGAAATACAGCTAATTTTGCAGAATTATAATCGCAGTATTTAACAAGATTTACCTCTTCTTTCTTTAATGAAGCATGGAATGACTCAATGCAGGCATTGTCATAAGGGCAACCCTTGGCACTGAAAGAGTGAGTTATTAAATGAGTATCTAGAAGATAATTTTCAAATTCACAGCTTGTATATTGAGTTCCAAGATCACTGTGGAGAACCAGTGGTTCAACCGGTTTCTGTAGATTAAGAGCATTGTCAACTGCATTTACAGCAAGTTTAGAATCCATAGATTTTGAGAAACTATAACCGATTATTTTTCTGCTGTAGAGATCCATGACGGATGCAAGATAACACCAGCCGTCTTTTATAGTGTGTATATATGTTATATCGGTACACCATTTTTGATTTATTCTACTGGTATTAAAATCTCTTTTAAGGATATTTTCCTTTTCTTCAACCTTATATTTTGAAGGAAAAGGTCTAAATCTTTTACAGACAATAGACTTTATACCTAACTTTTTCATAAGCCTCTGGGTTCTTTTAAGACTTATATTTATATTGATCCGTTTTAATTTATAGTTTATTTTTATTGCCCCATAGCGTTTTTTACTATCGTTATAAATCTTCATAATACAAGCTTGAATCTGTTTATTCTCAATGCTTCGCATACTCTGCTTTCTTATTAAACTTTTATAGAAAGAACTTCTTGGAATATTGAAGATATTGCACATTAATTTAATACTATAGTTATCTTTATTGTATTTAATAAAATTGTATACTGTATCTAATTTTTCTTTGCAAATATGGCCATAGCTTTTTTTAATATCTCATTCTCCTCTTCTAACTTTGCCATTTTCTTGATTAAGTTTTGATACTCAGCTGTTGTAATAGTTTTATTTTTATCTATCTGTATTGGTGCTGCCTTTTTAATCCATAATTTTATTGTTGATTTAGATGCGCCATATTCGCTGTTTAATTCACTCAGGGTTTTACCCGAATTATAAAGTTCAACTATTGTATTTTTGAAATCCTCTGTATATCTCTTAGATCTATTTGACACTGTGTAGACACTCCTTTTCTTTTATTTTATATTGTTCGAATTTTTGTGTCTACATTTTTATACTAGCACCATTAAGTATATAAACATCAAATAAAGAGTATATTGTCTGAAATATAATATATGTTATTAAAAGACCGCTTGTTTTAAAATAAATTTTTTTATTATTAATAATGTCTTTAGAAAAGTAACCAGAAATAAAAACAAAAAGAGGCATATGAAAAGAATATATAAAACTATATATTAGCTTTATATTTGAATATGAACCAATCAATGGTTCAATTACATGTCCAACTACTACAAATACAATTAAAACAAATTTTAAATTATCAAAATAATAACTTCTATTCTTCTCCAAATTTTCGTTTAATACAGTATTCATAATAAAACCCCATTCCTTGTATCTTGTTTGTTCATTATACAATTCCATTGTTACAATCAGGTGTTATATTAATTAACTGAATTTAAATATTATGAAAATTTTCCATTAATAATGAAAAATGCACATAAGGCAGGGGGCAAATTCTAAATTCTATTACTGTAGATTTTAGTGTCATATTTCAATCTAAATTATTGTTCACAATAAATTTTGCTTCTTTCAAAAACTTAATACGAATGTTTTCTGGGAATAAAATATTGACATGTTTTCCAAAAGATAAATTTATTAAAAAATCAATATCAGGTATTTCTAATACATTCATATTTAGATCTCCTCTCAAAAATTATTTATACTTATTATTACCACTATTACCAGTTCTACATACATAAAAGAACGTACCTAGATTTGATTTACACAAATATAGGTACGTTCTCGCTTTAATACTTTTTTAAGTTATTGATTTTAATTATTCTATGCTATCTATTCAAACTATGATACTATAATTATTCCACTTATAACTTAATATTCTATAATCCGTTGCTATATATCATATTTCAACACCAAACTACGCTTCTTATATTTTAAAGATTTACCCAAAAAATTATGAACTTGCCTTGGTTTCTAAAAATATATTTATTACGTTTCCTCATTTTAATTTCTTTGTGCGAATATATATATATCAACTTTAATATTATTATTATTGACAGTATTAAAAATAAATATACATCAAATAATATTTTTGTTGTTTTGATCTTCTTATAAGAATGATTTTGCAAACTGACTTACTTTCTTTAGATCATCAGTATTAGGCCTTCCCCTATGCAGAGGACCAAATGAACCTTTACAGTGATATTCCTTATCACTTACATTTATTTTCTTTTGGTCTGCAACCTTCTTTACCTGAGAATAGGTTGATTTAACAATTGCTGCAGTACTAAAATTTACAATTTTACCAACATGGACATCTATATCTTCAATAAACTTTTTAACCTTATAATCTATACCAGCAGCATATACAGAACTTCCAAGAAACAGTATATCTACATCTTCTGATAGTTTTTCATCTACTGTTTTTGCCTCTACACCTGCTGTCCTTGCTATCTCATCTGCCAGTTTTTTTGTATTTCCTGTCTTTGTATAATATCTTACTGCTATCTTCATCATATTTTCCTCCTGATCTAAATTATTATAATAGGGCTTTTACTTTTTTATCTATTTTCTCAGGCGTTGTTGTAGGTGCAAATCTTTCAACAACATTACCATTTCGATCTATAAGAAACTTGGTAAAATTCCATTTTATCTTGTTTCCTGCAACCCCACCTTGCTGAGATTTCAAATACGTATAAAGTGGATTTTCATTTTCTCCATTGACATCAATTTTTGAAAACTGACTAAAAGTAATTCTATACTTAGAATCACAAAAATTTGCAATTTCTTCATTAGTTCCAGGTGCCTGACTGGCAAACTGATTACATGGAAAATCAAGTATCTCAAATCCTCGCGATTGATACTTCTGGTACAAACCCTGAAGTCCTTTATATTGTGGTGTAAATCCACATCTCGTAGCTGTATTTACAATCAATAATACTTTTCCTCTATATTTATCCAATGAGACATCATTACCTATTCCGTCTTTCACAGTATAATCATAAATATTCATAATTTATCCTACCCTTTCTTGCACACTAAATTGTGCTTAATTAAATTTTATATAATTTAATTCTATTTGTCAATAATTTTATATAAATAAGTTTGATTATACTAGTTATCTAAACAATCATATATATATCCATTCCTTTTTTAGCTGCCACAACCCAGCCTGCACACTTCCCACGCCACTAGTATTTCCTGCCTTTATCTTCTCTTGATGGCGAAACAATCTTTTCCAGCTCTCCTGTATATAACGTTTTAAATCGGGATAAAAATTTGTAAGAATTATATCACTCTCCTGCCGCACTCCATAATCAGCAATCATCTTACGGAACTGTATCTCATCCGCTTTTGTTTCACCTATATACTGAAGACGTAATATCTTGTTCCAGTCATACATATCAAAAAATACTGCTTCATTTACAGGAATACTCAACTTCAAAATCCTGCTGTCGAATGATTTTTCGATACTTTGTAAATCCATAAAAGCCCAATAAGGATATTCGGCACCTATAGGCTTCGGAATATACTTTCCCGCCTCCTTAATAAACCAGCTGTACGCCGCTACAAAAATCGGAGCACTTTCTTCATATTTTTTCACTACATATTTCTGCCTGGAAAAGCAAACACCATCCCGTTCAAGAACATTCATTACAATCTCTGATTGAGATGAATAAAATGTTACTGTATGATTCGAGTCACCCATTCCTTTTTAACCTCCCATATATTCCCATAGCTTTCGCTATTGCCAAGAAGAATAGAATTGTCAAATAACCGTTTCCAACTTGCAATGATCTCACGTTTAATTTGCGGATAAAACTGAGACATATAGGCTTTGGCATCACTTACGCCATATTGCTCCAGAACCTGATGGTGACGTTTTGCATCTTGCTTGTCCTTGGGTATATAGGAATAATTGAGAATTGCTCCCCACTTATTGATATTAACTGATGTAATAATAGAAGGCTCCACTGCAAGCTCCAATATAATCGTTCCCGTACTAGGAAGCATAGTGGTTTGTCTCATGAAAGACACCCATACAGGATATTCCGCATCGTCAGGCTTTTTAGTGACATTTAAAGTATTTTCTACCAACCAATCATATGCTTCAAGTACCAAAGGTGCACATTCGCCTAAATCCTGGAGAATGTATTCCTTTTTTACAACATATCTGCCGGTTTCTTCAAGTTCTTTAATAACGTTTTCATTTTGCTTCGTCCAAACGGTTATGCTTCTCATTTGATTTTCCCCCTTTGGCATAACATACGTTTCCTATTCCTATAGTTTACAATAAAAGGTATATTAAGTAAAGCGAGGTTTTCATCTTTAAGCACATATCTCGTTGTAATCCACTGTGCGTTTCAAACTATGTAGCAATCATAGTTAGTTGACATAAAATGTAGTAGAAAATTTATGGGAAAAGGTCAGAAGTATATAATAGCAGCTTATAGAGATCTTTGTGGAATTGAAGCTGCCGCTTTGAAAATTGGAAATGGAATTGGTAAAATATATGAGAGTGTATAGGAAGATAAAATAAAGCGTATATCTATATTTAGATTTCTTGACTCCACAAGAATATTGACTTATATAAATTTGAGAATATTATTATTTAAAAAAGGTAACTACCATGTATATATTATAATATAACTTTTGTATATTATTAATATACAACCATATTGACTTTAATAATATGTATTGTATAATTTTAAGTTAAGAATAGACATAATAAAAATAGGGCGTATTAACACCTTGTAGTATACAGTTCTAGTTGCTTAGGTAACTGGTATCACTAAATTTGATTTTAAAAATAGTAGTATCCATTTTGCAGGGGGCTACTATTTTTTTGGTGTGGACATAATTGGTGGAGGCGAAGCGTGGCCTTTAAAATCCACCAATTAAATTTATCTATGTATTATTACTAAAGTAATAATACATTCCTTTACATATTCAGTATCATATTTTCCTGATCTAACTTCTAATCCAGGATCTATAATATCTTCATCACTACAGACTAGTTTTATTCTATTTATATATAGAAACACCATTATTGATAAAATTTCCATTCTCTTGTTCCCATCTAAGAAAAGAATGGTTATTAATAATTCTAAACTCTAATCTAGATCTTTAGACTGTATTTATGGATGTAATTCTTCACCTTCTCTTATCCATCCTTAACAATTCCACTTTTTACATGACAAGTATGTCATGTGACATACTTGTCATGTAAAAAAACTTATGATATGATGTCTTCAAGAGGAGATGATATTGTGCCAAAAGATACTTTTAAAAATTTAAATGCAGATAAAAAGCAAAGAATTTTTGATGCAGCTGTACAGGAATTTTCTACTTGTTCTTTCAGTGATGCATCTATTAATCAGATTATTAAAACAGCAGGAATACCCCGTGGAAGTTTTTATCAATACTTTAATGATAAAGAAGACCTCTACTTATATATGATAGAAGAAATTTCAAATCAAAAGAAAAAGCTTATCCCTGAAAGAGTTTCAAATCCAGATGATGATTTTTTTGAAACTTTTATACAAAAAACTAAAGATTCACTTGAATTAGGTAAAGCTAAACCTGAATACACCAAGATAGGCATGCTTATGCAAATGGATAACTCTGAATTTATTGCTAAATTTCGTACTGCTTCCATTGAAAAGTATAGAAAACAACTAAAACATAATAAGGAATGCGGGCTTATAAGGCAGGAAGTTAATACTGATATAGTTTTGGATATGCTTTTCTCATATACCTTGGAGGAATATTTTAAAAGTGGCTTTGATGAAAATGAGTATTTAAAAAAGGTTATCGATGCCATTAATATAATCAAAGAAGGAATCAAAATAAATAAGGACTAATAATAAAATTATCTAATTGCTTTATGCATTGAATTAAGGAGGAAAATAACTATGAATCCATATGTACTTGATTTTCAATATATTGATAAAACAAAACTTGCAATTGTTGGAGGTAAGGGCGCTAACCTTGGTGAGTTATCTAGAATTGATGGAATAATTGTACCAGAAGGTTTTTGTGTTACCACTGAAGCCTATAAAAAGATAATTAGAAATAGTAGTGAATTTAATTCATTACTAAATGAATTATCTCTTTTAAATACTAGTGATATAGAAAAAATCAGTGAAATCAGTGGAAAGATTCGTAAAGTTATTGAAGATATAACAATTCCTAAAGACATAGATGATGAAATAACCTTTCATCTTTCAAAGCTTGGCGAAAGAAATGCTTATGCTGTACGTTCTAGTGCTACAGCAGAGGATTTACCAACAGCTTCATTTGCAGGGCAACAAGATACGTATTTAAATATTATGGGAAAACCTTCTATTCTTAAGCATATAAGTAAGTGCTGGGCATCACTATTTACAGATAGAGCTGTAATCTACCGTATGCAAAATGACTTTGACCATAGCAAGGTTCAGTTATCTGTAGTTATTCAAAAAATGGTGTTTCCTCAAGCTGCAGGAATTATGTTTACAGCTGATCCTATTACATCTAATAGAAAGATAGTATCTATTGATGCCAGCTTTGGGCTTGGTGAAGCTTTGGTTTCCGGACTTGTGAATTCTGATATTTATAAAGTGCAGGAAAATAAAATTATTGATAAAAAAATATCTTCTAAAAAACTTGCAATTTATGCATTAAAAGAAGGCGGTACTGAAGAAAGAGAAATTGAAGGCGAGCGCCAAAATATTCAGACACTGACAGATGATCAAATTTTGCAGCTTGAGCAGATGGCTAGAAAGATTGAGTCCTATTTTGGTCGTCCACAGGATATTGAATGGTGCCTTTATGATGATAAGTTCTATGTTGTTCAAAGTCGTCCAATTACTACTTTATATCCTTCACCACAAGTTAATGATAATGAAAACCATGTTTATTTATCCTTTGCTCATAGACAAATGATGACAGAAGCCATGAAACCATTAGGTTTAAGTTTCTTCCAAATATTCTTTAAACAATTTGGAATACAAACAAATATGCCTGTGATAGGCGGAAGATTGTATATGGATATATCCCATGATCTTGCTTCACCAATAGCAAGAAAGCTTTTTATCAGTGGTTTAGACAAGGTAGATGTTTTGATGAAGAGTTCACTTATAAATCTTCAAAAACGAAAAGAATACCTTAAATCGCTTCCTAAAGGAAAGACATCTTTGAATGTAGAAGGAGGTATCCTATCTTTTGGAATTCAGATGATAAAAGAATATCTCAGAAATGATCCATCTTTTGTTGAAAAATCTGTAGCTGAAAATCAATTACTGCTTAAGAATAAAGAAAAGATATTTTCTTCTATTTCTGGAGAAGAGCTCTTTGATCTCATTGTAAAGGGCATGAAAGATATAAAGGCTGCTATGTTTAAAGTCTATGGAGCTTATTTTGCAGGATCTTATGCCTCTGACTGGATAAACAAAAATATGAAGAAATGGCTTGGTGAAAAAAGTGTAGCAGATATCCTAGCTCAATCTGTATCAAATAACGTTACTTCCGAAATGGGATTAGAGCTCCTTGATGTAGCAGATGTAATAAGACAGTATCCAGCTGTAATTGAATATCTTGAGAATGCAAAAAGAGAAACTTTCTTTGAAGACTTAAGTAAAATAGATGGAGGTAATATTGTCAGCGATTCTATTCACAATTATCTTAAAAAATATGGTATGCGCTGCTCTGGAGAAATTGATATTACCAGAACAAGATGGAACGAAGACCCAATGCTTCTTGTTCCACTAATACTAAGCAATATAAAGAATTTTGAACCTAATGCCCACAGTGATAAATTTGAACAAGGACTTGTTGAAGCCAGGCAAAAAGAAGCTGAAATATTAAGCCGCTTGAAGCTGCTGCCTGGTGGTAATAGGAAGTTAAAAAAGACAAAGAAAGTCATAAGTGTTTTACGTAATTTTGGTGGCTATAGAGAGTACAATAAATATCTTTTAATATGTTATTTCTGGATCGTAAAACAGGCATTACTCAAAGAAGCCGAAACCTTAAAACAAGATGATGTAATCAAAGACATAGATGATATATATTATCTAACCTTTGATGAACTTGAAGAAGCAGTTAAAACAAAACATGTTGACTACAGCATCATAACTAAGAGAAGAGAAGAATACAAAATTTATAGGAAATTTACACCACCTCGTATAATGACTTCTGATGGAGAAATAATTTCAGGCGAATACGATACAGGTAATATGCCAAAAGGAGCAATAGCTGGGACACCTGTTTCTTCTGGTATTGTTGAAGGGCGAGCTAGAGTTATTTTAAATATGGATGAAGCAAAAATAGAGGAAGGCGATATTTTAATTACAAAATTCACCGATCCAAGCTGGACACCAATCTTTGTTCTTGTTAAAGGCTTGGTAACAGAAATAGGTGGAATGATGACTCACGGCGCTGTTGTTGCAAGAGAATATGGTCTTCCTGCAGTAGCAGGTGTAGATGACGCTACTAAACTTATTAAGGATGGCCAAAGAATTAGAATAAATGGAACTGAAGGCTATATAGAAATATTATAACCTAATGGTATATTTTATTATTCAATAAAAATTAAAGTACAACTATATAAGCGGCCCAATTTGAGCTGCTTTTTTTAAACCAAAAACGGAGGTACTATACTCATGAAAAGAGAAAAGAAAATTGCTAATACAAATCTCATATTGTTATTACTTGGAGGGATGATATCCGATACTGGATCAGGAATTCAAATGATAATTATCCCATTATATATAATTGATGTAGGCGGTTCAGCAGCTACCGTGGGATTGTTCTCCTTCTTGTCTTTAGTGCCTCTTCTTATATCTTATCTCTTTGCTGGAGTAATCGGAGACAGGCTAAATAGGAAGACTATAATGGTGGCAACCGATATTGCTAGCGCTGCAGCAATACTTGGACTTACTTTTGCTGCATATACTGATAAAATCAACTTAATTTTATTGCTAACTGTGCAGGTAATTGTTTCTTTACTCAACGGTCTGTTTGACCCGGCGACAAAAGGTATGCTTCCACAACTTGTGGCTCCCAAAAAACTTACACAAGCCAATTCCACTCTTACCTCTTTAAGAACATTATCTGGTTTGCTAAGTCCTATTCTTGGTGTTATATTATATGAAAAGCTTGGTATTACTTATATATTTCTCATTAATGAAACCTCTTTTTTACTATCAGGAGGCTGCTCCATGTTAATTAAGTATAAGCATGTTAAACGCGAATCAGCTGCTGGTGTTCAAGGCTACATATCCGATTTGTCCCTAGGAATAAAATTTGTTTTGGATAATAAAATAATCAGTAAGTTATGTACGTTTTTTCTGCTTATCTATGACATAGTTCAACCTATATTTACTGTAGGTATTACCTCTATTTTTCAAAACTCAGCTTACGTATTCTGATGAACAAATATGGCTATTTGCAAATGATACTTATATTAGGAGCACTATTTGGAAGTATTTTAGTTGCATTGTTGTTTGGGAAAGAAAAGAAAGTCTCTAAACCTCTAATGATAGGCTGCAGTCTGATCATGTTTACAATGCTAGCATTTTCAAGTTTACTATTTCCACACATTTTATACTCCCTTGGAACAGGCACACTATTATACTTTGTATTTTTTTCAGGAATTCTTTTTTTGTTAAGCGTTGCTATCATGTTAATCAACGTTCCAGTACAAACCTTTATTCAAAAAAATACTCCTGACGAATACATGTCTCTAATGTTTTCAATTGTTGGAATGATTACAAAAAGTGGAATGCCATTTGGAGAATTAGTATATGGAATTGTCCTTAATTACGCTCCAGTACATTATGTTATGTCAGCAGTTAGTATATTGTTACTATTAATTTCTGCTACATTTTTATCTTCTCTCCTAAAAACTAGTGACTTCTTATAAACACTATGCCTAAATTCCTATAAGCTAAGAAAACCCACGAAAATCAATATTTTAGATTTTCGTGGGTTTTATGGTGGAGGCGAGGGGTGTCGAACCCCTGTCCGAAAGTAGAAACACCTGAGTATCTCCGAGTGCAGTTTGTATTTTAAATTTCCCTCTGCTGAACGCCTACAAACAGGCTTTCAGTTTCAGTAGCTTCATAAATTCCGTTCCTCACTCAAAGCTTTGTGAGGCTCGTTTCCCCGCTATCGACGCCCTATCCTAAGCCGCGGGACTCAAAGGAAGGACGGCTAGCAGACTAAGCTGCTAAAGCTAAATTATCTTCGTTATTTGCGTTTATATTTAATTCCCAGTTTTTTAACGCAGGCCCGGAAACCTTCGACTCGCTGCTCAAGTCCAACTTACCCCCGTCGAAGCCAAATACGCCCCCATGTCTATAACATTATAACCAACTCGAAATTTTTAATTCAACAGTGGTTATCAACGCAAATGTAAGTTGATTTGAGTAAATACTTAATCCTTAACGAATACTATAATACATCAAATCAGAGTAATAATCAATAGTAAAGTTAACCCATACACTTTATAGTTTCCTATACACATTAAAATAAACCCATATTGCATTAATAAGTAAGAACGCGCTTGTGATAAAAAATACATATCTCATTCCAAAATATCCTGCTACCTGCCCACCTAAAAGCGAACCTCCGAATATTCCTAAATATCCTGCTGTCATGTTAAAACCAAATACTCTACCGGTGAGAGAGGCTGGTGTGATTTTTTTTAATATAATATTAACAGATGGATTAAGTCCCGCAGATGCTATTCCTAATAAAAACCTAAGTCCCATTAATTGCCATATACTTCGTACAAAAGCTTGTGGTATAAAAATAATTCCTGCACCTATAAGACATACCAATATAACTTTATGTGCACCTATTTTATCTGAAAGCTTTCCAAGTTTCGGGGCAGCAACTATATTTGCAAGTCCTGAAGCTGAAAATGTAACTCCGGCTAGAAGTGCAACATGTCTACTATTATTGGATAATTGTCTGACATATACTGTTATGATCGGCTCAACTGAATATAATGCAATAGATAATACAAAAAAGGTTATAAACATTGTAATAGTCAAGTTCTTTTCTGGTACTGAATCCCATATTTCTTTTATACTGAGTACCTTTTTATTCTTGCGAGTAAAATCTTCCTTTACAAATAAAACAGTTGTAATAAATGAAATCAAAAGTAATGTTCCTGTTATAAAAAATACGCTTTGTAAACCAAATATTTCATCTATAAAACCACCAATTGTTGGTCCAAGAAGTGACCCTGCAATATTGGCTGTTGAAAGTGTACCTAAGGCATATCCTGCATTTTCCTTATCTGTTTGTGTTGCAATTAAGGCAGTACAAGCTGTAGTGTAACCTGTTATTGCCCCCTGAAGTAATCTTAATCCTATTAGTACATATACATTTGGTGCAAATCCCATACAACCTATAGTTATAGCCATTCCAAGGCTTGCCCTAAGTATCATTGGTTTTCTTCCATATTTATCAGCAGCACTGCCCCAAATTGGTGAGAAAATAGCTGAGACTATGAAAGTTATGCCAAAGGCAATTCCTGAAAGTTTTGTAATTGAAGCTGTATCTTGAACTCCAAGATGCTGTATGTAAAGTGGTAAGACTGGAGCTATTTGACTCATTCCTATACTTGCCACAAATATTCCAAACCAACACACTATCAAATTCTTCTTCCACATTTTCATAAATATGCTCCTTCTCTTTGTATAGCTTAATAATATATGTCATTACCAATACAATTAATATCCATTATTCAAATTTAATTATAAACTATATTTTATAGTTTGTAAAATATATAAATATTTTAAAAATATTATTTGTAGTTTGATAAATGTATTTTATAATGTTAAACTATTCTTATAAAGTTGGATTATAGGGAGTGATAAACAAATGCAGAAACGAAACTTAACTAAAGAAAAAATTATTCAAGTTGCCTTTTCTTTAGCCGATGAAATTGGTCTTAATCAAGTTACTTTCCCAAAAATTGCTGGAAAATTAGGTATAAAATATCCATCTTTATATAATCATTTCACTAATATGGATAATCTTAAAATAGAAATGACAGTGTCCCTTTTAAATAAGTTGAATTTGAAATTAATGAAGAGATTAATTGGTAAGAGTGGCGAAGATGCAATAAAGGAATTTGCCTATGTTTATAAAGACTTTGCTTTTGAAAACAAAACTTCTTATGGACTTTTTATGAGTATTCCAAACACAGAAAATGCTGAATTATTAAGTTTAGCAAAGGAAACTACCCATATTATTCATCAACTTTTAGAATTTTATATTGAGGATAAAACCCTTTTGGTTCACAAGAGTCGTACTTTAAGAAGTCTTCTACATGGATTTGTCTCTTTATATTCTTTTGGATATTTCCATAGTGGTGAAGTAGATTTAGAAGAGAGCTTTCAATCTATGATAGATGATTTTATTTCGTCACTTTCGAAAAAGTAGACATATTATATTAAAAAACATTGTAGGAAGATTTGAATTAAATTTTTAGGAACACTAATTAGAGGAGGATATAAAGATACACTATGAAAATTTCAAAGAAAGATGCATTAAAATGGTTTGAGTTTTTTTCAATACTACCAGAAAATGAAGAGGTTATGACAAAGCAGCAAGAGATCATTTATGCTACCTTTGCACAGATTGAGGCAGCAATCGATCATAGAAACAATATACTGATGTCAGCAATTAAAGATCTTAAAACTCTAAAGAACAGAACCTTTTTTGTTGGAAATGAAAGCAAATTTCCAAAAGGGTGTCGCTCTTGTCTATTAGGGACTGGTCTGAGTGCAATTAGAAAAACGAACAAGTGTAATGCAGAATGTAAGTTCTGTTATAATTACGGAGAACTAGATAATATTCCTCCAATAGGGGAAGGTATGTGGGAAATAGGAGACACAAAATTTTATGAGAAAGATATTGATTTACTTCTTTCCATTCAACAGAAGCCCACTGGTATTGCCTATGTTTACTTAGAGCCATTTATGGAAATTGAAAAATACTATTCAATTATAAAGAAATTTAGTGACGCTAAGGTTTATCAACATTTATACACAAATGGTATTTCAGCTACGGAGGAAACATTAAAAGCATTAGGTGAAGCCGGTCTTGATGAGATACGTTTCAACCTGGGTGCCTCTAACTGTTCAAACAAAGTTATTGAAAATATTAAAACAGCAAAAAAATACATTAAAGCCGTAGGTATTGAAACTCCAATGACCCCCGAATTTTTTAAAACATTTTTTAAGAAAAAGCATGCAATTTTAGAAACAAAGCTCGATTTTATAAATTGTGCAGAATTGCATTTAAATGAGAATAACATATACAATTATGATGGAGAAAATATGTATATTTCAAGATTAGGCTATATTTCTCCAATTTGGAGCAGGGAATTAACTTTGAAATTCATGAAGATAGCTGATGAAGAGAACTGGGATCTAGTAGTTCACGATTGTTCTAACTATACAAAATTTGCAAGAGGCTTGAATTTGAGCAGCAAAGAAGGTAAATGGTTCGGATGCAATGATTACGCCTGTGAGTTTTCTAGAATACCATACGAAATATTTTTACCAATATTACGTGATGATAACTTTAAATTTTTAAGTGAAGAAGAATTGCCTGACTGTTACAAACCAGGGAAGATGATTTTTTAGATCAAACATACCTTTAGCAAATAGCTGAATGCAAAGCCAGTAATGGCAAAAAACATAATAAAAACAAGTACCTCATAAAGTAGCGCCAAAAAGCTATTCTATGAGGTACTTTTATAAGCTTTCATTGAAACACAAACTATATTAAAAACATTGCTGCAATAGTGGTTACAATAAGTCCTATTATAACAGGTTTCAAGTTTCTTTTAGCAAGTTCAAAAGGATCTACACCACATATTGCTGCAACAGGTATTACTGCCCAAGGTATTATAGTTCCACCGCCTACCCATATTCCTGCTATCTGTCCAAGTGCAGTAAGTGTTGCTGTACCGCCGCCTAATGCCGTGGAAAATAGATGGGCTATTGAACCGGCGAGCGATATTCCTGAGAATCCAGATCCATCAAGACCTGTTATAGCTCCTACAACTGTTAGTGTTATAGATGCTACTATTGAATTTATAGGAACAGCATTTGCCAAATAAATGCCAAGATCATTTACAATACCCTGAGAACCATGCGGCAATACATTGCCAAATATATCATTAAATGCAGAATCTCCAAGATAAAAAAATGCAGCTATTGGTATAACGACACCAAATATCTTAAAGCCAAACTGGAGTCCTTTTACAATATTATTAGTTATTTGCTCTAAGGATTTATTTTTATAAGTAACTATTGATATCAGACTCAAAACAAATAAAGCCGTACCACCTATTAATGCAGTCGCGTCACCACCTTGCAATTTTGCAAAATACATTACAATAATATCTACCAAAAATGCAATAAGAATCAATACCGCCAAAAATATCCTAATAGGCCTTGAAGAAATAAGTAATTTTTTGGATTCATCTTTTTCCTCAAGTTCAGCTTTATCAAAGAGTTTTTTAGATTTTATATCTTTAGAAATGTAGTAAAATGCTGCAAAAGTTGTGACCACACCCATAATAATGGTAAGTGGTATACTTGCATGGACTACCTTTGAAACCGCTATTCCTGCGGCATCTGCTGTAAGTTTAGGGGCTGCTTGAATTACAAAATCACTCGATAAGGCTATTCCATGTCCAAATAAATTCATAGATATAGCCACTCCCATAGCTGGAAGTCCAACTTTTTTAGCTATGGGAAGAAATAATGCACCAATAAGTGCTACAGCAGGCGATGGCCAAAAAAACCACGATAAGATCATCATAACTATACCTATAACCCAGTAAGCTATAGAATAATTCTTTATAACTCCCTTAAATGGTGACACTATTTCTTCATTTATACCTGCATCTATTAAGACATTGCTCATCGCAACTATAACGGATATAATAAATATAGTCGGCATAAGCTCCTTTGCCGCATATACGAAACTGTTAAATACACCCATTGTGGATCTATATATAGAACCAGTGCTTGCAATGCCAAGAAAGAATATTCCAATTATACAAATCAACGATATGTCTTTCTTTTTTATCATCGCGAATATAATTATAACTATAAAAATTAAATAAATATAATGTATTGAAGTTAACGTTGCACTCATTTTTTTACCCTATATAAATATTGTTTACTAATAAATTATGCTGACATACAATAATGGTTCCAGTATATTTATATAGGGCATTTATTTATATATAGGATTTATAATTCCAAATTTAACTTATGCGTAAGCTGACATTTCCAAAATGGTAGGCACATTAAAAAATTTTTTAGTAAGTCTTAGTTAAGTATTTTTGAAAATCTGCTTAGATTTTTATAAATACGAACTTAGACTTACTAGAAATTTTTACGTGACGAACTTTGGAAATGTCAGCTGGAGTATAACTTAAGCTTGAAATTACAAACCCTATAACTACCTGAATCTCTGTTTCATCTGTCTATCTATATCTCTTTTAGCGGCCTTTTCAAGCATTGCATCTCTCTTATCATAATTCTTTTTACCTTTAGCTACTGCTAAATTAACTTTTACCTTACCATTCTTTAAATATAAAGCAAGTGGTACAAGTGTATATCCCTGCTGTGCTGTAAAACCGACAAGTCTGCTTATTTCTCTCTTATGAAGGAGCAGTCTTCTGATTCTCAAAGGATCTCTGTTAAATACGTTCCCTTTTTCATAAGGGCTAACATGCATATTACAGATAAATATTTCTCCATTTCTTACCTCTGCATAACTATCTTTCAAATTTGCCCTTCCTGCCCTTATTGATTTAACCTCTGTACCAACCAAAGCTATACCAGCTTCCATTGATTCCTCTATAAAATAATCGTGTCTTGCCTTTCTATTCTCGGCAAGAGTTTTATTTCCGCTGTTCTTTTTCATATAAACACCTACTCCTGATTTATAACATCCTATTAATAATATAATAGTATAACTCTATGGCAAACTCAATGATATTATTTATGCTTTTGAAATGCCTTCCTCTTCCTTATCCTCTCTTAAGAGATCAAAATAAATTTCATGTGCAAACATGTCAACCCGTGAAACTTTTATTTTAACCTTGTCACCAAGTCTAAATATCTTTTTAGTTCTCTCTCCTATAAGACTCAAATGCTTTTCATCATAAATATAATAATCATCCTCCAGAGTACTCATATGTACAAGTCCCTCAATAGTATTGGGAAGTTCTACAAACATTCCAAAATTTGTTACAGACGATATTATACCTTCAAATTCCTGGCCGATTCTTTCACTCATATACTCAGCCTTCTTAAGATCATCAACTTCCCTTTCGGCATCCTGAGCAATCCTTTCCATCTCAGAAGAATGTTTTGATGCATATTCAACCTGCGGCATAAGTTTAGAACATCTCTTTTGATCTAATCCACCATTTATAAATTCTTTTATTATCCTGTGAATTATAAGATCAGGATATCTTCTTATAGGCGAAGTAAAATGACAATAATATCTTGCTGCCAGTCCAAAATGTCCGACACATTCTGGTGAGTATCTCGCCTGCTTCATTGAACGAAGGAGAAGAGTATTTACAACTATTTCTTCAGCTTTCCCTCTTACCTTTTCAACTACCTCCTGAAGAGATTTGGGATGTACCTTTTCTTTGTTCATTTTCACAACATATCCTAAATTATGAACAAACTCATTAAACCTCATAAGTTTTTCATCATCCGGGTCTTCATGGATCCTATATACAAAAGGTGTATTATTCCAAAACATATGCTCTGCTATTGTTTCATTGCAAACAAGCATAAATTCTTCTATTATTCTATTTGCTATTGCTCTCTCATAAGGTTTTATTTCAACAGGCTTACCTTTTTCATCCAATATTATCTTACATTCTTCAAAATCGAAATCAATAGCCCCTCTTAAAATTCTCTTTTTATAAAGTACCTTGCACAGTTCCTCCATAAGTTTAAATTTGTCTACCAAATAATCATACTTCTTTATAGTTTCCTCATCATGGTCCCTGAGTATTTTTGTAACATCAGTATAAGTCATCCTCTCATTACTATTTATAATACTTTCAGTTATATTGTACTCAACAACCTTACCTGTTTTATCTATTTCCATAAAACAGCTTAAAGTCATCCTATCAACTTTAGGATTTAAACTGCAGACTCCGTTCGATAATTTTTTAGGAAGCATAGGTATTACTCTATCTATTAAATAGACGGAATTTCCCCTTTTTAAAGCTTCCTTATCTATAGGATTTTTTTCTGTTACATAATTTGATACATCCGCAATGTGTACTCCCAGATGATAATTACCATTTGGAAGCTTTTCTAATGAAACTGCATCATCTAAGTCTTTTGCATCTTCTCCATCTATAGTTACAACTGTCAAATTTCTTAAATCTTTTCTTCTTCTATATTCCTTATCAGGTATATCATCAGGTATCGAATCAGCATATGCCTGAACTTTTTCTGGAAACTTTTCAGGGAGATTATTTTTCTTTATTATAGTGAGTATATCTATTCCTTTATCGCCCTTTTTACCAATGACCTCCACTATTTTTCCTTCCGGGTTTCTTCTTTTCTCAGGCCATGTAGTTATTTCTGCTATGACAATATCCCCGGTTCTGGCACTACCTTTACAATGTTTAGATATAAAGATATCCTGATATATTCTAATTTCTTCTGGAACTACAAAACCAAAATTCTTACTATCCTCATATGTTCCTATTATTGTTTTATTCGCTCTTTCAAGTATTCTTATAATCTCGCCTTCACATTTCTTGCCATTACCGCTCTGTTTATTTACTTTGGCAACTACCTTATCACCATTCATTGCTCCGTTTAAATAAGATGATGGTATAAATACATCCGGTACATCCTCCTTCTCCGGTATTATAAATGCAAACCCCTTCTGATGACCTTGAACTTTTCCAACTACAAGTCCCATCCTATCAGGTATTCCATAATAATCTGTACGTGTCTTAACTATTTCCCCATCTTTCTCCATTGACTTCAATACCTTTGAAAATTCTTTTCTATCCTCTTTTGATATCTCAAATATCCTTTGAAGTTCAAATATATTCATAGGCTTATATGCCTGCTCTTTCATAAAACTCAATATTACTTCTCTTATATTCAATACAAAGCACTCCTTTCATTTCAAAATTCCTATAATATAAACTATGCCCTTAAGCAGAGCCGTCCCTACCTAAAGGCATGATAATCACTAACATATTCATATTATTAGCATAAATTACATAATAAATACATTTTATTTTATCAAATTCTGAATAATACAAAGAGCTGCAAATATTACTGAAAGCACAACTGTTGTTCTAATAAGCATAGCCTCGGAAGTTCTCGATTTGTTTTTAGAATAAAATGTTTCACTGACCCCTCCTGAAATAAAACCACTTAATCCATTTGTTTTACCAGGCTGAACTAAAATAACTGCTATTATTGCAATTGCTATTATAGTTTCAAAAATTATAAGCAAGGTTTTCAAGCTAATTCACCTCCATGTGTACACAAAGTATATTTTAGCATACTAAAAAATAAAGTACAATAAAAAGTATTTTTAAACAGAGATTTAGCACCTAAATTCCAGTAAAAATTTTATTTTTACTGGAATTGTATCCAATTACATTTATTTAAAGGGCTGGTAAGCCCGGAGACCGTTAGGTCGAAAAAATAATTATAATACCTCTTTACCCCGATAAATTTATATAATCAATTTCCAGTTTTAATTTTGAATTATGTCTTTCCAAATATAGGGTTATTCCAATTATCTTCTATAGTAAATCTTTCATCTTTTATATCTTCAATAATATCCATTTGAAGCATATTCTTTTCTCTAAAACCCCTTATACACCTAAAAAAGTATAACTGCATTAAATTAAATGCTATTATTATAAACATTAAAACTGTTTCTACGCCCGTAGGGCTATGAAGAAAACAGTGATCTAAATGCCATTCCGTCTTCAGTTGATGAAATATATTATTTTCAATGTCCCATCTTTTATGCATTATCTTCCACAGGCTTTCTACTGATGTAAATTTATCTGTTGTTATGATCCATCCTTCTTTAATCTCTATTCTGTCTCCAGTATGAATTTCTTCCACAAACCTCAAGAACCTTACTTTTATATCCTTATCAGACATTTCAAAATTATCATCTTCCCATGCCTTAATCTTTGTGTAGATATTTGTATTTTTTCTTACAATCCAGTTCTTATCTGCCTCACGGCATTTAAATAAAGCTAATGCGTCTTTTACAATGTGAAGACGTTCATCTTTTACTCTAACTACAGCATTCATTCCTATAGAGAGTACTTCTTTTATCCATGTAGCATTACAATACAAAGCATCAGCTACAATGATATCCGCAAAGTGATGATATTTTTTATATAGCTTTTTAATTAAACGTTTGCCGGCAGTAATTTCTCCTTCATCTTTACCTGAACTATCTTTTTGGGATTCAAGCATTTCCTGATCTAAAACAATATGTGGATCACAACCAACCATTGCACAAACTACTGATCTGTGAAAATGATGCGTTATACCTTTTTTATCAACCCTTGTAAGGCAGTTGTTACAAGATTTTTTAATACTGTCAAATAGTTCTACACCATCTATGGCAGCTACCTTTAAACCATCTATAGTACCATTTCTAAATACTTTATTCTTCGCAGTAGTTTTTATTATGTGCTTGTTGATATTTTTTAAGCCATCAAGATCAAAATCATTCAAGAAACGCCTAACGGCGTCAATGCGTAGCATTTTAGTATTTTTAGGTAATACCTTTTTAAATTTATTCTTTTCAATCCAATGTTCTAATCTATTGAAACTTCTTATTTGAAGCATGAATCCAAATAATACTACGAAAGCTATTGTTGAAACTTTTGCTGGAGATTTTATTATTTTATTTTTTAAACTATTGATTTTTTCACCTATATCATATACCCTGTTAATATAAGTGAGTAGCTGTTTCAAATAACTTTTACTCATTTTATCAGCATCCTTTTATTTTTAGTTTTTAGCAAAACCATTATAAAAAGGATGCTTTTATTATGCAAATTTTTTCCGTATAATTTCCAGTAAAAATCGGAATCTATTAATTCTACTGTAAATATTCATAAGACTTTATAATTCAAAGGACTACCGTCCTAAAAATTTTTTAAGTGCTAAACTTCTGATTTTTAAATTAAATTTTTCTCTATTCTAATTCTAGCAGTATAATTTATAATTCAAGTATACTGCATTTTTTCGTCTAAATTTATCTTATTTTTTAACATAAAAATGCCCCCTTAAGGCAATCAAGTCTTATTATTTAACTTGTTTACCTAAAAGAGAGCATTTCAATTTAATAACTTTTTTACTATACATTCAAACTGATTATAAGAAGCTTATTCAGGTTAGATATTACATATTTCCCTTTTTTCATTCTTAATTGTTGTTATATCTATAATTTCAGCTTGAAATGCCTTAAGCAGTGCTTTTTCCAAAACCTTTTGATGGTTAAAATTAGCTACATCTGTACATACTGCAAATACTTTATTTATATCACCCATTAGATTTTGATAAGTCAAAGTCACATTAGGTTTATCATATTCTATGTCTACTATTTTTAATCCCCAAGATATTTGAGCGAAATCCTCTTTAACTTCTAACTTTGTTAATTTTTCTAGTTTTTTAGCATCCTCTGAAGGATTTTGTATTATTAATAATTCGTCTCCAACTTTGTATTTACTCATTACAATCACCCCTTTTAATATTGTTAAAAAAATATCAATATCTTATGATTTAATTATATATCAGCTTTAAGAAAAAAGCAATATAAAAATAAATTTTTAACACTTATTTTCGAATTTTTCAAAATATACTTAATTTAATTTGTAATTCAAGAATAATCTAAGATATTTTAGAAATAAATTTGATACTTTTAACTATATTAAACATATATAATTATAAATTTGATATATAACTAAATAATTGTGATTATTAAAATAATACTTTAATAAACTTTATCTTAATATTATATTAGATTATTTTCGCATTTTAGTGCTATTAATTATTATTTTTTTCACATATAATTTTAAAAAAAATTACTTACATTATAATTTATAAAGAAAATTAGATCAACGATTTTTAAAATCGCTGATCTTTATGGAAATTTTCTTATCTGGTTTATAATAATTCCACCAAAAAATGTAATAAAAAAGCCTTTTATCAAAAATCCTATACTATTTATATTTATCATATTATCAGTATAATACTTCGAAAAATAATATAATACCAATGCATGCGATAAAAAAACACCATAAGATGATTTTGATATATATTGTACTATTCTCATGAAGAAATTTTCTTTCCAATTTATACTGAAAATTAGTAGTATAACCACTGTACTGTATATCAGAATACTTGGTCTTAAAAATGTAGTTGAATAATCAATATTCCTATTAAATCTGGCATTTAATACAATCTCATATATAAATCCAAATATAACTAAAATAAATGATACAAACACTATTTTTCTAAATTTCTTAAGTAAATTTAAAAATGCAGTTAAATTATTTCCTATAAATGCTCCAAATGAAAAATAGAACAGCCAATCTAACATATTTTTCCTGTCAAAAAAATTTTGGATAATACCTGGAAATATATAATTATGTACCCCAACTAAAATAAGCATAGTAATTATAAAATTTATAATCAATGATAATTTAGATCCTATAATTTTATGTACAAGTGGAAATATAATATAAAACTGAATTATTAATGGAACAAAATATAAATGATAAAAAGCACTTCCATACAAAATATTATTAGCAATTAAAGATATATTAAGTGTTTTCTTTATAATATAAATATATATAACACACCATATAATATACCTCGGAATCACTTTATACAATCTGTGAGCCAAAAACTTGAAATATCCTTGACCTTCTTTGTAACTAATTGAAAGACCTATTCCAGATAGAGTTATAAAAGCCGGAACCGAAAATCTTGCTAACTGATTTACCAAAAGTGACTGCATATAAATTTTTGTATTAACTGTACTGTAAGAAAGCATTAATGCAGTTACATGTATAAAAATAACCGTAATAATAGCAAGTGCTCTCATTACATCCATAGCCAAAACACGTTGTCTTATTGCAATCACCCCTTAATCTGATGTTAAAATATACTTTTATATATATTGTAACATATATCAACTTTTATTTTCATCAAAATACAACTTATCTTGTGACATATACATCAATTTATCATTCACTTTACCCGCCATATCCTCATTTGTAAGAATTGTAATGTAATCACCAGCACTTATACCAGTATTTCCATTTGGTATTATCTTTTGAGATCCTCTTTTTATTTCAGTTACCAGACAATACTCTGGCCAATCTACTTCTCTAACTTTTTTACCATCTAAGTATGAACCCATACAAACAGATATTTGAAGTATAAATTTTTGTTTACTATTACCTATCCTCACCTTTTCATTCTTTGAGTTATTTGCTAAAAATTTCTCGAGCAGTGACTCATAAATAGGATCTGACCCTAATGCATCTGAAGTTAAATATGCTATTATAGCTACAATACTTAACGAAAGAAAATTATTAAATGTTCCTGTCATTTCGGTAATTAATATAATTCCTGTTATGGGTGACTTTACAACAGCTGTAAAATATCCTGTCATACCAAGTATTATAAAATTATTTATATACATTGTATTTATTCCGAACATATTTGTAATTACATTTCCATATGCACATCCAATTATTGCACCTATAGCAAGAAGTGGTAAAAATATTCCACCCGGTGCACCAGATCCATAACATACCATAGTAAATAAAAACTTAACGATAAGTAAAAGCAGAATAAAACCTATTGAAAAATGTATATATGTAAGCTGCATTATGAGCTTATTTCCACCACCCAATACATAAGGAAGCCAAAATGCAAATATCACAGAAATCAAAAGAGGAATTACTGCATTAAATTCATCGGGAATCCATTTTAGTTTTGAATATAATGTTTGACTTTTTAAAAGTGCTATATTAAAAACAACTCCCATAATTCCTATTATAATGGCAAATATGAATATAAATGCATAGTATCTTAATGGTATTGGCGATATATTTTTAAAATCAAATATAGGTTTAAATCCAAAAAATTCACTTGTAATAAAGTCTGATGATAATGCTGCAGAAAAAGCAGAAATCAAAATTAAAGGTGAAAAATTCTTGTGTACTTCTTCTAAAGCAAATATAGTTCCAGCTAAAGGTGCATTAAAGGCAGCAGCAAGTCCAGCACTTGCACCACTTGTAATCAAGTACTTTTCTTCTATTTTTATCTTCTTTAGCATCCTGCTTACTCCCTGACCAACAGCTGCTCCAAGTTGAACTGATGGGCCTTCTCTTCCAAGCGAAAGTCCTAATCCAATCCCAAGAGTGCCACCAATAAACTTTCCAATAATAACTCTATACCACTTCATGTCAAGTTTTCTAAGCAAGACTCCTTCAACTTGTGGAATCCCACTTCCTCCTGTCATAGGATCACTCTTAACTATTTTACCTAGTAGATAGCCTACTGCTATAAGTAATATAATCCATAATGGCATAGCCCATAGATTAACTTTAATCATCTGGTATATCTTATTTACAGCGTCTGTTAACTTTTCTATACTAACCCTAAAAAGTACAATTACAAATCCTGTAATTATTCCAACAAGAATTCCTTCTAATACTAACTTCAATCTAGAACTATACCAGTGAAGTAAAATATTATCTTTATTTTCTTCCGAAATTATATTCTTCACATTATACTCCCCCAATTTAAATTATACCTACAATCATAGTACTAGAATAACACCAATAGTCAAGGATAAAAAATAGAGCCTCATTTTAAAAGGGCTCTATTTTCAGCTGCTTTAAATCAATATATTATTTAAGAATGTTGCTTCTTTATATTTTTAACATTATAAAAAGCATCTAATCCTCTATACTCTGCTACTTCTTCTAATTCTTCCTCTATTCTTAGAAGCTGATTATATTTTGCAACTCTTTCTGTTCTAGCTGGAGCTCCTGTCTTTATCTGACCAGCATTAACTGCAACAACCAAATCTGATATTGTTGTATCTTCTGTTTCTCCGGATCTGTGGGAAACAACTGCCGTATATCCTGCTCTTTCAGCCATCTCTATAGCATTAAGTGTTTCAGTTAACGTACCTATTTGATTTAATTTTATTAGTATAGAATTTGCCACACCTTTTTCTATGCCGTTCTTAAGTCTACTTGTATTTGTGACAAACAAATCATCTCCTACAAGTTGTATTCTATCACCAAGCTTTTGAGTAAGTATCTTCCAGCCATCCCAATCCTCTTCTGCCATACCATCTTCAAGAGATATTATAGGATATTTATTCACTAGCTCTACATAGTAATCTACCATTTGCTCTGCAGTTAAAACCCTTCCTTCGCCTTTTAAATTATATTTCCCATTTTCATATAATTCAGATGAAGCTGGATCTAAGGCTATAAAAATTTGTTTTCCTGGCTCGTATCCTGCTTTTTCTATTGCCTCAACTATTATCTTGATTGCCTCTTCATTTGACTTCAAATTTGGAGCAAATCCGCCCTCATCTCCAACTCCTGTATCATAACCTTTTGACTTTAAAAGTGATTTAAGTGTATGATATACCTCAGCACTCATTCTAAGAGCCTCACTAAAACTTGGAGCTCCAGCCGGCATAATCATAAATTCTTGAAGGTCAACATTATTATCTGCATGCTTTCCTCCGTTTATTATATTCATCATAGGTATAGGTAAAACTTTTGCATTTACCCCTCCTATATAATTATACAAACTTAATCCAAGATAATTTGCTGCAGCCTTCGAACAGGCAAGTGACACTCCAAGCATTGCATTAGCCCCCAGGTTTGCTTTATTAGGGGTACCATCCAAATTTATTATTGCCTTGTCAATATACACCTGATCAAATACATTTACTCCAATCAACTCTTCAGCTATTATATTATTTACATTATCAATAGCTTTAAGAACTCCCTTACCAAAGTATTTGGATTTATCTTCATCTCTTAATTCTACAGCTTCAAAAGCACCTGTAGATGCTCCCGATGGTACAGATGCTCTGCCAATTGTTCCATCCTCAAGTACAACCTCAACTTCAATTGTAGGATTGCATCTTGAATCTAATATTTGTCTGGCAGCAACATCAACAATTTCAACATAATTTTTCATAAAAACACCTCTCTCATTAATTAAACTAATAATTTATAATTGTAAACCTATCTTAGGAGACTTTTCCCTGTCATCTCTTTAGGGATTTCTACTCCCATTACCTGTAAAATAGTCGGTGCTATATCAGCCAATATACCACTATCTCTTAATGGTTTAGCGTCCTTTGCAACATATATGAACGGTACCGGGTCTGTTGTATGTGCAGTCATAGGTTTTCCTGTAGAATAGTCAATCATTTGCTCTGCATTTCCATGATCTGCTGTTACAAATGCTACTCCATCTTTTCCTAATATCTTATCCATAATTTTCCCTACGCATACATCAACAGCCTCTATAGCCTTTTTAGCGGCATCAAATACACCAGTATGTCCTACCATATCTGGATTTGCAAAATTTAGTATTATTAAATCATATTTATCTTCATCTAATTTTCCTAAAAGCTTCTCTGTCACTGTATAAGCACTCATTTCTGGCTGCATATCGTAAGTAGCCACCTTCGGTGATGGTATAAGTACTCTGTCTTCCCCTGGATTTGGTTTTTCTACTCCTCCATTAAAGAAAAATGTAACATGAGCATATTTTTCTGTCTCTGCTATCCTGAGTTGTTTTTTACCAATGCTGCTTATATACTCACCTAATGTATTCACATAAGTTTCATTTTTGAAAGCTACATCTACACCTTCTATAGTTGAATCATACTCTGTCATGGTTACAAATGTAAGTTTCAACCTCTCTCTTGAAAATCCATCAAATACCCTGTCATTTATAGCTCTCGTAAGTTCTCTTGCTCTATCTGGTCTAAAGTTAAAGAAAATTACAGAATCATTATTTTTTATAACCGTATCTTTATCTTTTACTACAACAGTAGGAAGTACAAACTCATCTGTTTTATTATCCTTATATGATTTTTCCACTGCTTCTATTGCACTTTCTGCTGTTTCACCTTTTCCAAGTACCAAAGCATTATAAGCAAGTTGTATTCTTTCCCACCTTTTGTCTCTATCCATAGCATAATACCTTCCAGATACGGTAGCTATTTTACCTACACCAGTTTCTTTCATAAAATCTTCAATATCTTCTATATAAGTTTTGGCAGAGGCCGGTGGAACATCCCTTCCATCTAAAAATGCATGAACATAAACCTTCTGAAGTCCCTTTTGCTTTGTAAGTTTTAAAAGACCTTTTAAATGATTAATATGAGAATGTACTCCACCTGGTGACAAAAGTCCCAATAAGTGAAGTGTAGAGTTATTTCTAGAGGCATTATCCATAGCCTTGTTTATTTCCGGGTTTTTAAAAAAGTCACCATTTTCTATTGACTTAGTTATTCTTGTGAGTGATTGATAAACAACTCTTCCTGCACCTATATTTAAATGTCCAACTTCCGAATTTCCCATCTGACCTTCTGGAAGTCCAACACTCTTTCCACTTGCACTAATCTGTGTATGTGGATAGTTCTGCCATAACTTATCTATATTTGGTTTATATGCTGCTGTTACTGCATTTCCATCTTTCTTATCTGTTAATCCAAATCCATCGAGTATCATTAATAAAACTGGTTTTTTACTCATATTTACCTCCAAACCTTTTAAAACTATATTGTGATTTTTAATAATTTACTATTGCTGAAAAATCAGCAGCTTTTAAACTTGCTCCACCAACCAATGCTCCATCTATTTCTGGTTTAGCCATCTGAGCCTTTATTGTAGCAGGTTTAACAGATCCACCATATTGAATTCTAGTTTTTTCTGCAGTTTCTTTTCCATATATTGAAGCTATGACACTTCTTATATATCCTATAGTTTTATTTGCCTGTTCATCTGTTGCCGTCTTTCCAGTACCAATAGCCCATATTGGTTCATAAGCAACTACTAATTGTTGAATTTGTTCATTCGTAAGTCCTGCTAGATCTAATTTTATCTGTCTTCCTAAAACTTCGTTTGTTACATTTGCTTCTCTTTCTTCTAATGTTTCACCACAGCATATTATAGGAATCATATTATGTTCAAAAGTTTTCTTTACTTTCTTATTTACAGTTTCATCTGTTTCATTAAAGTATTGTCTTCTCTCACTATGTCCTATTATCACATAGTCAACACCCATTTTTTCTAACATAGATGGTGAAATCTCACCGGTAAATGCACCTTTTTCTTCAAAATACATATTTTGTGCGCCAACTTTTATATTTGTACCACTAACAGCTTTTAACACAGCATCCAGACATACAAATGTTGGACATACAACCACGTCACATTTTGCATCACTTACTAAAGGTATTAATTCTTTAACTAGCTTTTTAGCTTCATCAACTGTGTTATTCATCTTCCAGTTTCCTGCTATTATTGCTTTTCTCATAATTTTAAAATCCCCCGATCATTTACTTTTGATAATTTATATTTAAAATATTATTATTTATCGTTTAAAGCTGCTATACCAGGAAGAACCTTTCCTTCCAGGAACTCAAGTGAGGCCCCACCACCTGTGGATATGTGTGTCATTTTATCACCAAGTCCAAAGTTATTAACAGCAGATGCACTATCTCCTCCTCCTATTATTGTTATAGCATCAGAAGCGGCCATTGCTTCAGCTACAGCAAGAGTTCCCCTTGCAAATTCAGGGAATTCAAATACTCCCATTGGACCATTCCAAACAACTGTCTTTGCAGTCTTTAATGAATCTGCAAAAAGCTTTGATGTTTTAGGACCTATATCAAGCCCCATATAATCCTTTGGAATACTTCTTCCTTCTGATATAAATGGAGTCTCATCTTTTCCAAACTCTTTAGTATATGTTACATCTATAGGCAATAATAATTTTACTCCCTTTTCTTCTGCCTTTTTTATCATATCTTTGGTATAATCAACCTTATCAGCTTCCAATAATGATTTGCCTATTTCATTTCCAAGTGCTTTTAAGAATGTGTAGGCCATTCCTCCTCCTATTATAAGCGTATCAACTTTGTCTAAAAGATTATTTATAACTCCAAGCTTATCTGATACCTTTGCTCCACCCAATATTGCTACAAATGGTCTTTGAGGATTTTCAACAGCATTTCCTAAAAATTTTAATTCCTTTTGTATTAAATACCCACATACTGCAACTTTCATAAACTTGGTAACTCCAACTGTTGAACAGTGAGCTCTATGAGCTGTACCAAAGGCATCATTAACAAACACCCCGGCAAGCGAAGCTAATTCTTTTGAGAAATTTTCCTCATTTTTAGTTTCTTCTTTTCTATACCTTGTATTTTGAAGAAGAACAACATCTCTATCTTTCATTTCACTAACTGCTTTTTTAGCATTTTCACCGACTACATTATCATCTGCAGCAAATACAACTTCCTTTTTTAAAAGCTCTGAAAGTCTTTTAGCAACTGGAGCTAAAGATAAGTCAGGTTTCGGTTCTCCCTTAGGTTTCCCAAGATGTGAACAAAGTATAACTTTTGCATCATGCTCTACTAAATATTTAATTGTTGGAAGTGCACCGACTAATCTATTTTCATCTGTTATTTTTCCATCAACCAGCGGCACATTAAAATCACATCTTACTAAAACCTTTTTTCCCTTTACATCTATATCTTCTATAGTCTTTTTATTATAAACAGCCATTTAAATTACACCCCTTTTAATTAAAATCTCTAGATAACATTATATTACCATATATTTTATTATTGACAAATAAAATCACTATATGACTGTCTTAAAAAGGCCCGGCCTTATAGCCAGAAACTACAAAACCAGACCTTATATTATATCCTATCCACTATAATCTATCAGCAACATACTTAGTTAAGTCTGCTAATCTGTTTGAATATCCAAATTCATTATCATACCATGAAACAACTTTAACCATATTTCCCTCAACAACCATAGTTGACAATCCATCTACTATTGAAGATCTTTTATCCCCTCTGTAGTCTACAGATACCAATGGTTCATCATTATAACCAAGTATGCCCTTCATATCAGTCTCGGCAGCCTTTTTGAATGCAGCGTTTACCTCCTCAACTGTTACATCCTTTTTAAGTTCTGCAACTAAATCTGTGCAGGATACTGTAGGAGTAGGAACCCTAAGTGAGAATCCATTTAATTTTCCTTTCAATTGAGGTAATACAAGGGCCACTGCCTTTGCAGCTCCTGTAGTTGTTGGAATCATGGATTCACAAGCGGCTCTAGCTCTCCTCAAATCTTTGTGTGGGGCATCAAGTAATCTTTGATCCCCAGTATATGAATGGACTGTTGTCATTAATCCTTTTACTATTCCAAATTCTCTGTCAAGTACCTTGGCAAATGGAGCTAAGCAGTTTGTAGTACAGGAAGCATTCGAAATAATATTATGCTTATTTGGATCATACTTTTCTTCATTAACACCCATAACTATTGTAATATCTTCATTCTTTGCCGGTGCTGAAATAAGAACCTTTTTAACTGTTCCACCAAGATGAGCCTTAGCCTTTTCATCTCTAAATAATCCAGTAGATTCTATAACTATTTCAGCTCCAACACCATTCCAATCTATGTCTTTAGGATTCCTTTCTGAAAAAATCCTTATTTCCTTTTCGTTTACAACTATTGAATTTTCTCTAGCTTCAACTGTTCCATCAAATCTTCCATACAACGAATCATATTTTAATAAATGAGCTAATGTAGCAGCATCAGTCAAGTCATTTATACCAACAACTTGTAATTCATCTGCGTAATTTTTTACTAATGCCTTAAATACATTTCTTCCTATTCTTCCAAAACCGTTAATTCCAACTTTAATCATTAAAAATTCCTCCCAAATCAAATAATTTGCTTTTAAATTAGTATTGTATTATCCAAGAATGTAAAACTAATAAAAAGGCATAATTTATATTAATAATTATTTTTGACTATTTATAATATTCAAGATTTCACATGCCGCTCCCTCATCCGTAACAAGTACACTATTTGAATTGTTAATTTCAGTAGAAATTATAGCTTCTGCCTTTTCCTTTCCACCTGCGACTGCAACAAGAAAATCTATTTTATTGATGTCATCATTTTTAATTCCTATAGTTGGGGTTGAATATACAACCTCTCCAAGCCTATTAAAATAGTACCCAAATGCTTCTCCAACTCCACCGGCCTTATAAATCTTTTTAACCTTATCTTCACTAAGACCTCTTTTTCTAGCCATTTGATCTGCTCTTCCAATACCATATATTAAAATATTTGAGCTATGTATTATGTCCAAAATTTCTCTAATATCTTTTTCCTCAACAATAGTTCCTAAAGCCTTATCGCTTAGATTATCAGGAACATGAAGTAATCTATAGTTTGCGGATAACTTACTTGCTAAATTAGAAACCAGAGTATTTGCTTGAGTCTGTATATTTTTACCCATACCACCTCTCGCCGGAACTACAAATATATTTTCAAGTCCAGATATTCCAGGCATATTATCAACTACTTCTTTAATCGTAGATCCACCTGTTAACGAAATTATACTATTGTCCTTAATAATTCCCCTTAAATAAGATGCTGCCGTTCTTCCAAGTTCATTCATAACTGTATGATCTTCATCCAAACTCCCCGGGACAACTATTATATCTCTTAATTTTAATTTTTCTTTTATCTGACTTTCTATATCTGACAAACCTTTCATTTCATGTATAAAATCTTTAAGTTTATCATTTATAATTTCTCCTTCTCTTGTTATTGTCATACCCTGAGTATTTATTTCAATGAAGTTCTGGCTTTTTAAGAAATTTATTTCCGTGCGAACTATTCTTTCACCTATACCTAAATTATTTGCTAAAACCCTTCTGCCTATGGGCTGATTATAATATATAGTTCTAAGTATGTTATACCTTTTCTCCAGTAATTCTAACAATTCGGGAACTATTTTTTGCTGTAATTTCAATAACTGTTCCATTCAAACACCCCTCTGGTCTAAAAATGTCCCACTGATAACTTTTTTGTCCCGTTTATATTATAAATCAAAAACTAATTTTTTTAAATAGTATTCCCTTTAAAAAAGTATGAATAAATTATGAATAACAAAGGGAGAACTAAAATCTCTTTCTCCCTTTAGATGACTTTATTCCTAATTCCTCTCTGTATTTTGCCACAGTTCTCCTAGAAATATTCATATTTTTTTGAATTAGTATATCACATATTCTCTGATCAGATAATGGCTTTTTTCTATCCTCATTGTCAATCAAATCCTGTATGTATCTTTTAATTAAATTTACAGATACATCTTCTCCATTAATAGTTGATGATATACCCAGTGTAAAAAGATCTTTGATTCTTATAGTTCCCGAATTTGTATATATATACTTATCCCTAATAGCTCTGCTTATTGTTGATTCATGCATTTCCAAACTATCTGCTATATTTTTTAAGGTCATGGGTTTTAAATGCTTTTCCCCATAATCAAAATAATCTCTCTGAATCTCAAGTATTTTCTCCAGAACCCTATAGATTGTACTTTTTCTGTGTTGTATACTTTTAATCAAAAATATTGCACTATTAAGCTTCTCCTTTACATAATCAACTGCATTTTTGTCTTGATCTTCATTTATTATATCTTTATACATATTATTTATACTAAGCTTTGGCAGCAAATCATCATTCATAATTATATAATATTTGTCATCTATTTTCTTTATATATGCATCGGGAATTATATACTTTGTTTCTTCACCTGTATAAAAGCCTCTAGACGGCTTTGGTTCAAGTGACTTTATTGTATCCCCGTACTTTTGTGCTTCTTTAACATCTATTTTAAGTTCCTTAGCTATAATATTATATTTATTTTCAGCTATAAGTTCCAGATATTTATCTATTATAATAAAAATATTAGTATCATCTATTCCTTTTTTTATCACTTGTATTCTCAGACACTCCTTAAGGTCTCTCGCTCCCACGCCATATGGTTCAAGACTTTGCAGAATCTTAACAGCATGATTCTCAATATCCCTTGATATATTTATCTCGTCCATAATCTCCTCATCATCCATATCAAGATACCCTTTAGCATTTATATTTTCAATAAGATAAAAACAAATTGACTTTATATAATCGTTTTCTTCTATGTCTCTTATCTGTTCTTTTAGATATTCCTTCAATGACTTTTTCTCAGAAATAAATATAAACGGTGATACTTCTTCTTCATTATTCCTTGTATAATTGTGGTGACTATAGTTATCAAATTCTAAATATTTAATTAATTGCTTATAATCAATATCATCATTTTTTGATTTCACATTATCATAAGCATCTTTTGCATCAAGCACAGGATTCTCCTGAACCTCTTTTTCAATATATTGTTCAAGTTCAAAACTTGACATTTGGAGCAATTTTATAGATAATTGCATCTGCTGTGTCATAACCAGTTTTTGTTCCTGTGTTAAGTTTAGACTAAAATCTAAATTCACAGTAACACCTCATTTCCATAATAAAACTAAAAAGTATTTGTTAAATCAATTATATCATGAAAATCATATTAATAATTCTAATTTGTTATTTAATCTACAATTCAAATAAATATATAGGGTTTGTAATTCCAAGCTTAAGTTATACGTAAGCTGACATTTCCAAAATATAGGCACATTAAAAAATTTTTTAGTAAGTCTTAGTGAAGTATTTTTAAAAACCTAAGCAGATTTTATATGTTTGAGCCTGCGAGTTTATAAAATCTGCTTAGGTTTTTATAAATACGAACTTAGACTTACTAGAAATTTTTTAGGTGACGAATTTTGGAAATGTCAACTGAAGTATAACTTAGGCTTGGAATTACAAACCCTATAAAGACTTCAGCACAATAAAAACTTATCAAAATCATTTATTGCACTGAAGTCAATAAAACCAATCAAAATATAAACTAAATTTTGAAACATGGTATAAAGGCTCTACTTATCAAATTTATTTATATCCTTTACTCTCTAATATCCTTACTGCATCATTTGCCTTAGAATCCTCCACTAAAATCACAGGTCCAGTACAGCCCATACCACTTTCACAGTATATGTTTTCCTTCCACAATGCACTACATGCATCCTCCAATTCTAGTATATCTATGCCAGGTATTGCATAGGTTACAACAGTTTTTGGAGGTATTTCTATATTTTCCTTGTCATCCGATGCCTGCTTTTCTGCCTTAAGTGTACTCTTCAATATATCATCAAGTCCTGCTTTCTTTGCTTCCTCGAATTCATGTTTTGCAATTTTTAATACTTCTTTTTCTGCACATATTGAGCAATATTTAAGAGCTTCGCATATTAGTGGTGCTCCTGAAGAACGAGAAACTATATTTATGAGCCTATTGTAGTCTTCTCCAATTCCTGGCCCATATCCATATCCAAGAGTTTCATAATTTCCTCCAGTCGTATATGCTGAAAAAATTTTTATCAGTAAGTTTCCCGTAAGTGAATCAGTTATCATGACGTCCGGCGTACCAGCCAGAATATCATTTCCCCTCATAACTGCCCCACCATCTTCTCTAAGTGATTCAGCAAACTGCACATGATAACCACTTTTCTCAAGCTTTTTTAGTGTTCTTTCAACTTTTCTTGCACCATCTATATTTAATATTCCAACTGTAGGATTTTCTAATCCAAGTGCCTTTGCGACAGCAATTCCCGATATACAGTTTTTTACCATTCCCTCAACTCTGTCTGTAGACGAGGTTCCGGTCGTAGTTGCAATTATAACATCTCTGCCATTTGCAGGGGTAATTAATCTTCCTACAGTAGAAACTCCTATTGGAAAGTCAAAATGCTGTGTTACGCACCCGTCTATTTCTCCTTTGTCAAGAAGCTCTACCATCTTATCATGCCCTTCTTTGGCATTTGCAGCCTCTACAAGTTCAAAATCGCAATTAAGTTTTGGACCTATTAAAACTATATCAAAATCTCCGTACTTTCTTTTAGCAAGTTCTGCAGCCCTTACCATTTCCTCTGTGCCATGTTCTGAACCATACAATGTAAGTCCTATCCTAAGTTTCTTCTTAAAGCTTCCACTTTTTATTCCATCTGCTATTTCATCAAATGATTCCGCTATCATCTTTTTTATATTATCCATATTCATACCTCCCCTTCAAATAAATTTCTATAGGGTTCAAGATCAGAAACTCTGTAACTATTCAGTTATCTGCTGTGCAAATTTTTTCATTTCATCCGCTATTAATTCCTTTATTTCATCCTTAGAAATTCCAGGAGCTTCTTCTTTTAATCCTTTATTTTTTTCAATAAGTACCGATACACCATCAAACAGATTAGTCATTCTTCCAAGGAACAAGCTTCCTTTTCCTATTATCATAAAATTATCTAATTTCCCATTCAATATATGTTCTATACCATATCCAACTATAGGTACTCCAGATGGTATATGTCCCTGAGTAGGAGCAAATCCAGGATACCCATGTTTCTTTACGAATTCCGGTAATTGCTTTCTTTCAAGCTGACCGCTTTTAACAGCCAGGGCCCCTATCATTTTATAATTCTGGGTTGGTACGTCACCAGCTCCTGCCGGCTCAGTTATATCCGGTATCTGCATTTCCGGTGCAAATTTATTTACATCAGTAATCTTCATGTCATTTCTAGCAAGTGGATCAAGTACCAAAGCTTTTATTACAGCCTGTGGTGCAGCTCCATCAGCTATAGTATGTCTGCCAATTATATCTGTTCTAACAACAGGATTTACTCCATCATTCTCGGATACAAGTATTGCAAATCCGCCAAGACAGTCTTCAAGTATTGGCAAATCCTTCTTAACATGGTCTTTTCCATTCATTCCAAGCTTAGCTGTGCAGCCTCCTGCAAATACAACAACATTCTTATATATTCCTGATTTTACAAGTGCAGAAGCAGTTATAAGTGCATGTGCAGGTCCGGCGCAGAATCCTCTCATATCAATTCCTGTAGCACCACTTATGCCTGCTATTTCACCACATGCCTTTGCTAAGTTTCCTCCTCCTCTCTGATTCATATCTCCTACAGCCTCTTCCGAACATTCTATAAGGTAATCTATATCCTTTCCATCCATTTTTGAATTTTTCATAAGATGCATTAATGCCAAGACTCCAGATGCCTTAACTGATAAATTTTCAAGCATTACATGTGAAGATAAATTTTCATCAAATTCATGTGCTCTTTTTACGCATCCAACTAATTTACCATCCTGATAAATAGGAGCTGCTATATTTTCATGAACTAATTTTTCTATATCCTCTATTTTTTCGCCAGGTTTAAGCTCTTCAGCACGTGTATTTAAAAGCGGATGTTTTTTAAACATTTCTCGTACAGACTCTGTAAAGGAATCCTCAAGGATAACCAAATCAAATACATCAGAGAGCTTAAGAAGTCCATAGAATTCGCTCTGAGTCATTATTTCACCAAATTTTCCAAATCTGTCTGCACCTTCAACCTTATTCAAATGCCATGGTCTCTTTATATTAGATAATTCCTCTGGCGGCAAATTCCCTATGTAGGTTTGATTTGGCGGATATGCCACAACCTCATCAAAAGTTCTCAAATGTTTTTTTATTTCATTTAGATATTCGGATTCTGAATTTGTCTTTTTTTCTAATGTCTGAGTAGTTCCATTGTTGACCACCATATCTGGAACATCAACTAAGACATAAGAAGCATTTTTTATAACAGGAAAATTCATTTTTAACCCTCCATTCATACATATTAAAAAATTCAGGAATTAAAAATTAAATATTCTTCAATTTTTAATTCCCAACTCCAACTATATACTTACTCTTCAAATACCTTCTGTCCATCAACCTCAGTCGAAAGAGCATTTAATGCCTTTTCAACTAACTTATACCTTAATTTAAATTCATCCTGCTTACTGAGACTAGGATCTCCAAGCGGATGAGGGATAGCAATTGTAGGAACTATCCTATTAGCTCCAACTGTTAATGATATAGGTACTACTGTACACATATGAACTACTGGCAGTCCTCCTCTTTCTATTTCTTTTACCATTGTTGCACCGCAACGAGTACAAGTTCCTCAGGTGGACGTTAATATAACTGCCTGAACTCCGTCGGCTATAAGTTCTTTCACTATTGATTCACCATACTTTTTAGCAGAAGCAACTGCTGTACCATTTCCAACTGTCGAATAATAATATTCATAAAGTGATCCTATCTTGCCTTCCTTCTCCATCTGTCTTAATACATCTACCGGTAATACCCTATCAGCATCATTGTTGGCATAACTAGGATCATATCCGCCATGTGCCGTTTCATAAGTTTCAGGAGTCAAATCACTCACATCTTCTATTTTATACTTTCCAAATTTTGAAGCACTGGAAGATTCTATATGATCTGGATTACCCTTTGGAACTATTCCTCCTGATGTAACCAATGCAATTTTGGCCTTTGTTATATCTTTTACTGCCGGATTAGGATCGACTCTATCAAATACTGGCATCTTAAATTCAGTTTTAAATTCCTCGCCTTTAAGTTTCTTTACCAGCATATCAACTGCTCTCTTAGATCCTCTATCTCCTCTTAGACAATTTTTTCTTATTCCTCTTTCTATATATCCTTCTTCTTCAGGTGACCCTATTTCTTCATTTTTAACAAGTTTAAGTCCAAAACCAGCGAGCTTTGGAAGTGCTTTTCTCATTCCAACTGCACTATTTCTGGTCTCAATTATATATAAATACTTTTTATATAAATCAGCCCCTGGATTTTCAGGATACATTGCAGTTACAACCGGGATACCAAGTTTATCTTCTACTTCTTTAGATATTGAACCGCAGGCCATACCATATCTTCCTGCATTAAAAGCAGGTCCTGCCATAAACAAGTCTGGATCATATCCCTTTATCATATCTATTATTTTTTCTTTGGCCTCATCCATATTTTCATTAAAGTATGAATCTCCACATATAACTGTTGCAACTATTTTAGCATCACTTTTTTCTATTAATTTATTAAGCTGCATGCCGGGTCCTACAAAGCCTTCCCTAATTTCAGGTTTTACATTTGCCTTTTCTTCTCCGCCTATTCCTGCATAAAACTGATTTATATAATGCACAACCTTAATCATACAATTACAACCTCCTTTGCATATCAATATTTTGAATATTCATCTCTTACTGTTTTAACTTCACTAATTATTTCGTCAACATCCAGTACCATTTCCATCATACCGCACTGTTCATCATATACAGCATCATCACATTCCTGTTTTACTTCTGGTTCAACCATATGATATACGGAAAGACCAAGCTCAATTCCTGCAAGTGGTCCTGCAAATGTTGGGTCTCCTGCACTTACAGTTTCAGCTGAAAGTCCTGATGCCTCTGCTTCAGCACCTCCCAATATTACAACTATATTTTCTGCACCATACTTTTCTGTCAAGTCTTTTACTCTTTGTTGGATCTCCAGATCCATAGCACCTGCGGCTGTTCAAACAAAGCATTCTGTAGATGCAAAAATCACTTCTGCTCCAGCTGATTTTACACAAGCTTCAATAGCTGGTCCCGGTATTCCATCTCTATCCCCTATTGCAATTACTTTTTTACCTTTTAACATAAATATCATCCTCCTTAAAATTTAAAATCCTTTAGCACTGAGGTTATTAAATCCAACCTCACTCGTAGCTCCGGTTATTACCTGTAGTTCAGCCTCAATGGAACCATCTTCTGCTAAACTTCCATTATGTCCTCCGGCAATTACATTTACAGCTTCAGGATGTCCTATAACCTTTTTCATTTTAGGTAGTCTTATGACTTCATTGGCATTTCCTCCCGTAACAACTGCATCTCCTTTTATTGTTGAATCGGCAAGAGACTGCGAACTTCCATCCTGTCCTGCATACTCATCAGTTATAAGAACTGTTTTAATTCCTTTAGCACTTATCTTATTACAATTCATAACAAGATCAGCATCCGGATTTCCAAAGCCTTCTTCAGATATTATTACAGCATCTGCACCAAGTAACTCTACCAATTTAGCAGTATAACTGGAAGACCTTTCTTTGTCTGCAAGATAAACGGTTTCATTGGTTATAACACAACCCAAGAAATTTATATCCTTACCATGTCTTTCATACAAATCCTCAATAACTGGATGATTCAGATGAACATAAGTTGGATTTTTGTCACAAGCTGATACACAATTTCCGCTGACTACTGCACCATCAAATACTTCTGTCGGATACAAGAAAGTTGGTATAATTTTTTTAGCATCCACTCCATATACATAAGTGTCATGAAGAAGTCCTTGACTTTGAAGCATATATACATATAGAACTTTAGGCAAATCCGGATATTGTTTAACCTGCTCCAGTAATGGTAATGTCTCATATACCTTAAGTTCATCCGGTTCAACATCGGCTCCAGCTTTGCCAAGATAAACTGCTGCCTTAAAACCCATCATTCTTAAAGTTTCCTCATGCTCATACTGGTTTACTCCGTCTTTAACTTCACAAGTTATAACCAAATTATTTGTCTTTGAAAATGGAGTATATTTTGCACCTTCTCCACTCATATCTATAATGCCCTCTTGAAAACCCACAATATTTCCTGTAGTAACTACTGCTGCACCACTTAAAACATGCGTTCTTCCAGAGCCGACGGTATCAACTTTACTTATAAAACCGGGGAATATACCACCTTCACCATCAACTTTTACTCTAGGCTCTATTACATCTTTTACAGGTATTATTCTAGTTTCTTCTCCAGGTTTTACAATATTTAATTCAATACTTTCAATCCTATCGTCATTACTAATTTCATTTAACAGCTCATCTTTATTTACATATAAGATCCCATTTTCAACTTTCGTCTCACTGCCAAATTTAAGATCATCAATGTGTATTTTTCCTAACTCTAAACGCAATACGTTCACCTCCTAACTTTTTTATATAGTTTCACAATACGATTTAATAAAATCTTCAACATCTTTTAATGATGTTATTTTATCTGCAGTAATTGTGTTAACCTTTTCACCTTTGTTATAAATTATCATTGTTGGCAGGCCTAATACTTTTTGTCCTATTGCAAGTCTTCTAGCTTTACTTATATTAAGACTTGAAAATTTGATTTTGTCTCCATATTTTTCTTCCAGTCCATGCACACCAGGCATTAATTCTTTACAAATCTCACATTTGTCACCCCAAAAATCTACAAATACCGGTTTCTCAGTATAATTTAAAACCTCATCATCAAAATTTTGTTTTGTTAATTCAACCATATTATTCATCCTCCTTAATCTAAAATTCATTTTCTGATATATACTTTTCAGCAGTAGTTGCCGCTATTGCACCATCTGCCGCTGCAGTTATAACCTGTCTTAAAGATTTCTTCCTTATATCACCTGCTGCAAACACACCCGGTGTACTCGTTTTCATATCCTCGTCTGTTACAATATACCCTTTATCCATAGACACCTTATTTTCAAATAATTCGGAAATAGGAGTATATCCTACGAATACAAAGCATCCATTGACATCAAGTCTGCTTTTTTCACCTGTAAGTTTATTTTTTATAATTAACCCTTCAAGTATTTCATCACCTACAGCTTCTTCTACAGTCGAATTCCATATAAAACTTATTTTTTTATTTGCAAATGCTTTTTCCTGAAGTGATTTGACAGCTCTTAATTCATCTCTTCTGTGTATAACGGTAACATGTTCAGCAAATTTAGTTAGATAAATAGCTTCAGTAATAGCCGAATCTCCTCCTCCTACTACTGCTATATCCAGATCAGTGAAAAAATCAGCATCACAGGTTGCACAATATGAAATTCCGCGTCCTCTTAACTCTTTTTCATTCTTAAATCCTGAGAGCCTAGGATTTGCTCCAGTTGCAATTATAATAGTTTTTGCCCTGTATTCACTGTCCTTACCTTTTAAAACTTTTATCTTACTGTCCAGGTCAACCTCAGTTATTTCATCCTTCACAAATATCGTTCCAAAATCCTCAGCTTGTTTTTTCATTCTCTGAGATAAACTTGTTCCAGTACAATTTTCAATAGATCCTGGATAATTTTCTAATTCATCTGTGGTAGTTGCCTGACCACCGTACTTTGCTCTCTCTATAAGCAGAGTATCCATTCTAGATCTAGATGCATAAATAGCTGCAGAAAGTCCTGCTGGTCCCCCTCCAATTATTATACAATCATATAAATGCACCATAATGCTTCCTCCTATTTATTAAAGTATAACTTTTTAAGCTCTAAGACTACTCAAACGCGTTTCTTATCAGATCGTAGTCTATTAGTGAAAAATCTGTTAAAATTTTGTCATTCCAATGCGGAGTATTGTAATTTCTTGTAAATTTTTGGGTTGTATTTATACTGTCTTCAATATATTGTAAAGATTTAAAATCCACACTTTTCCTGCTGTTCTTGCTCAATACAATAGTTTTATATGGTGTTTCATTTGGTTTAACACTCCCCATAAGCGGATGGGTTAAAAGATTATGTCCACAATGTATATAATCTCTTGCTGTCTCCAGTACTTTCATAACACCTCCTTCCACAAAGTGTATTTCATGTTTAGCCCGAAGTTTGTCTTTGCTTAATGGATTATTAGTTACAATTATAACTTCTCCTATAATACCTCCTCCTATTCCTTAATAGTCTTAAGTTGAATATTAAAATAAAATTAAGGACAAAAGTAAAAGAAATCCCTTTCCTTTTACCTCTGTCCTTTTTACCTGAGAGATTTACTCCTTCGGTGCTTAAAGCTTTCCAGAGTCATGTCCTTTTTCGGTACTTTTGCCTGAGAGATTCATATTATTAAGGAAATAATACTTATTCCTTCGGCTATTCATTTAAGAATACTATAAAACTATAGCTAAGCAGTCATCTTCTAAATATTTTTAAATTAAAGGACTATGCCTAATCTCCCGAAAAATTCATCCAAAGTATTTAATATTCACACTCAGTTATATTATATGATAAATTTTTAAATATTTCCATACATTTTAGAATAATAATTAATAATTTTCTACAAAAAATACTCCACATGCTCCAGGTCCTGCATGTACTCCTACTACACACCCTACTTCACATTCTATAAAATCATTAATACTAAGTTTTAGTTCTTCTCTAAGTATTTCAACAATATCTTTACTTTTAACGCTCAAAAGTATTGTATCTTCATTTTCTTTTGAACCTCTTTTACTTAGATATTCCAGTATATACCTTACAGCCTTCCTGCTTCCCCTGACTTTATCCATAACAGCAAGTTTACCATCTTTTATTTCTATTATTAATTTAATATCCAGTATATTACCTATAATTCCAGCAGTCCTAGACAATCTACCACCCTTTACAAGATTCTCTAAAGTGTCAAATGCCAAAACACTTCTTACATGTGGTATTGTTTCAATTATAGAACTCTCTATCTCCTTAATTCCAAATCCATCTTCCTTAAGCTTTGCCGCCTTTAATACTAAAAGCCCTAACCCTGATGTAACATTTAAACTATCTATTATAGTTATGTCATCACTTTTAAGCATTTCTTTTGCTATACACGCCGATTGATATGTGCCGCTCATATTCGATGATATATGTATTGACAAAACTTTATATCCATTATCAAGATATTCCTTATAGCATTCGATAAACCTCTGAGGGTTAACTTGAGCTGTAGTCGGGAATTCCTTACTATGTTCCATTTTTTCTAAAAGTTCAGGTAAATTTATATCTATTCCATCCCTATAATTATGTCCATCAATATTAACAAGCAGTGGAAGGACTTCTATATCATATCTTTTTAATATATCAACTGGTAAATCTGAAGTACTATCTGTAATTATCTTTATTTTTTCCATAGACCAACTTCCCTCCTATTTCATAACCGGAAAGTTCATCTGCCTCAATGCTTCATATGCCACTATAGCAACTGTATTTGATAAATTTAACGAACGTGTTGTTGTATTTATCATTGGCACTCTAATACATTTTTCAGGATCACTTTCTCTTATGTAATCTGGTAATCCACATGATTCTCTGCCAAAAACAATGAAGTCATCATCTTTAAACTTAGCTTCGTGATAAAAATTCTTGCCATGTGTTGTTGAAAAATAAAATGTTGAGCCCTTATATTTTTCTCTCAGCTCTTCATAGGAATCATATATACTTAAATCCAAATAAGGCCAATAATCAAGACCAGCTCTTCTTAAATGTTTTTCATCCAGACTAAAACCCAGTGGTTTTATAAGATGAAGTTTGCTGCCGGTAAGTACGCAAGTTCTTGCTATATTACCAGTATTTTGCGGTATCTCCGGTTGAAACAATACTATATTTAAACTCAAATCAAATCCTCCTTATCTAACAATTAACAAATAACTTATTCTCATAAAACTCTTCTTAATATATTACTCTATAAAGCTTAAAGAGTAAAGAGGGAGTACCAAATAGTATTATTTAGAGCAATTAACTTATCATTCCCTATTATTTATATATTTTATTATTCCATCACAAATATTTTCCGCTAAATTTCTAAGAACATTATCCTTAGATAATTTATCTCTGTCACTTTTATTAGTTATAAAACCACATTCAACCAAAGCACACGGTATTTTACTATATCTTAATATTGCTATATTTTGTTTTTTTATGCCCCTATTATACCAATCATCTGATTTTACAGATTCATTCTCAAGTATTTTTGCAAGTTTTGTTCTCTCATCTGACTGATAACCTTTTGGATCATAATATAGTGTCGTAATTCCATTGAAGTTTGGATCACTAATTGAATTGACATGAACTGAAACAAACACATTCCCATTTGCTGCATTTACCCTATTTCCTATCTCTTTTAATGGTACAAGTACATCACTATCTCTTGTTAAAACAACATTGTATCCTTTATTTTGTAGATATTCCTGTTCATATTTAACTATTTTTAGAGTTAAATTCTTCTCATACATATTTCCATAGCTTGTACCCTTGTCTATACCTCCATGACCTGCATCTAAAATTATCGTATACCTACTATTATTCTGTTTGACTTTAGAAAATCCATCTTTCCCCTTAGCAGCCTCTACAACAGCTTGTCCTCTTACAGCAGAGTATCTACTATAAAACATTTGATTTTTACCAAACAACAGTAGTATTAAGGTGAAAAATATACAAGAAAACATGAATCTCTTTCTATTTGCGATCCTCATTTTAATCCTCCTAATCCTACGATGTTACCCAATTTTTAATATACAGTTAAATTCATCAATCTTAATATAATTTACATTTAAGTAAATATCTGTATATTTATTATAATATCAAACCACTTAATAATCAATTATTATTGTGTACATTATTTAATTTATTTTATAACATATAGGATTTGCAAGTATGACGACTATGACGGCTGCTGACATCATTAAAATCCATAAAATATGAACGCAAGCTTAGACTTACTAGAAATTTTTTACGTGACGTATTTTGGAAATCCAGGCCTGCGCATAAGTTAAGCTTTCAGAAGACACTGGAAACATTATCAGGTAAAGTAGAATATCTTTGTATCCATAGTTTTTTAGTCCTTTCTTTAACTTTTATATATGGCTATATAACAAGTTTCCAGCTAAACTACAAACTATTTAAGATAAATTCATCAAAACATTTGTCTAAAGTTTTTTGACCTTCAAATAATTCAATAGTTTTTCTTTTCATTTTTTCACTCCTCTTGGAGTTCTATTGTAAAAAAAATATACACCAGACACCCAAAGTTTTCCTTGAGGTCTAATGTATATAAAGTTTATGTTTAATATCTTGTAATATCTTTCAAAACATTGATCTGGTGCGGATAACAGGACTTGAACCTGCATGAAGTTTCCCTCACTAGAACCTGAATCTAGCGCGTCTGCCAATTCCGCCATATCCGCATAACGTCTTAATTATATCATACTTTATATCAATATTGCAAAACATGTGTAAAAAAAGTTACCGCAATATGGGGCTTATAATTTTAAAGTTAATTTATACCTGAGGGAGATACTGTCGAAATATAGGTACATTAAATACTTTTATTGTAATTCTTGGCCCGGTATTTTAGAAAATATATAAAGATTGATATGTTTGAGTTTATGAGTTTATCAATCTTTATTAGATTTTCAAAATACCGGGCTTTAGAATTACTAAAAGCATTTATAGTACCGGATTTTGACAGTATCTCCCGGGGGATGGATTAACTTTTTATTTATGAACCCTATATGCAGCAATTTAAATATTAGTTGTCCTGTTTTTCTGGATCCGTAGAATTATCCACATTCGTCTCTACTGTAGTTTCTGAATCCTTTGAATCAGTTGAAATTGAATCATCAGGCTCTTGATTAGGATTATTAGTTTCTGGACTTTGAGGTTCTTGTTTTTGAGTTCCTTGTTTCTGAGTTCCCCGCTTTACAATGCCATTTATTGGTTCATAGTAATCGTCAGAAATCAATTCACTGCTTATAACCTTGCCATCTTTAGTAACAGTCTTTATAACCTTAACTCTATATCCGGTAGATGGTGCCTGCATTACTTCTGTTTGTCCTTCAGGCAAAGATGAATCATTTTGATATTCTAATTTTGCATCCACCTTCTGATACACCTTTGAGGATATATCAGTCACAATATTGCTGAGCTCTGAATTAGAATATATTTCAAATGTTATAGCTCCGCCAGACGAATCTGCAAATATATATATTGGGTATTTTAAAGTATTTTTAAATTTATAATCAATATTTCCATAATCGACTGTAGCATCCATTCCGACCGGTACATAATGTGACGGCATAGTATGATGTGATCGTTGTGTAGATTTTATATTTGCCCTCAAAACAGCATTATATAGGGTTGTAGATACCTGACATATCCCCCCACCAAGTCCTGAATCAACTTGATTACCAATTATAACTGGTGCTGACATATACCCACGCTCAGCAGTCCTTTCTCCAACTACTTTATTAAAACTAAATTCATCACCCGGAAGCAATATTTTCCCATTTATACTACTGGTGGCAAGTTCTATATTATTTGCCCTTTCATATGAAGATATACTTCCATAGTCTGTAGTATAAGCTGATATTTTAGTATTTATAGATGAAATTTTTTTAGCTGTTATCCTTGCATTCAATAATTTTACTGATGTTTTTATATTTGTATTTACACCAATATTTTCACCAAGTGCAGTTAAGACATCTTTCTGAAGTTTATCTTTTTGCAGCTTTCTACCATTTTTCTCTTTAACAACCTTTAAATTATCTCCATTAACTATTAATTGTGCATCTAAAGGTTCTTTATCAACGGATTTTTGTATATCACTTAAAAAATTATCCAGTGTTTTTTTATCATATGTAAATTTTAATCTAATTACTGCACCAGTTGGAAATTTTATAAGCTTAAATTTTTCAAGCATATTGACATTCTTGCCATAGTTGAAAGCTTGATTTACTGTTTCATCAATATTATACTTGATATTAATTTTATTATAATCTAATATATAATTTCTATCATCCGTTTTTACATTTACACTACTTTTGTAAACTTCTCCAATGTATTTTTCGCGTAAGATTTCTTTGGCTTGTTCCTTACTTTTCCCGGCTAAATCCTGCTTTTCAACTTTAACTCCTGGATATATCCGGTTTGACCAACTTTTAACCACATTATATTGATAAATAAAAAACACTGCTAAGACTACAATTATACTAATTAAAGCCACAACTCCCCGAAACGGTAATTTAAGTCTATTCTCAAGAGTTCTTTTGACATTAATCATAGGCACCACCTCTTTGATAATTACCTAGATAATTATACTACAAAAAAATAACCTTTTGAATTATTTTCAAATATAATTCATTTCACTTACTGCCTCAAATTCTATACAACTATTTTATATATTTTATTGAAATATTTAAACATTTAAAATAAAATTAGTAATAGACTTTTAACCAACCAAAAATAATTATAAGAAGGTGTTTTTATATGAAAGCAGAAATTTTGTGTGTTGGAACTGAGCTGCTACTTGGAGATATTATAAATACAAATGCGCAATATTTAGCGAAAAGACTCGCTAATTTAGGAATTGATGTATATCATCAATCTGTCGTAGGTGACAATACTAAAAGACTTAAAGAAGAACTTAAAGAGTCTTTTAATAGAGCTGATATAGTAATAACAACAGGCGGACTCGGACCAACTCCTGATGACCTTACAAAAGAGACTGGTGCAGAGTTTTTTAATAAAAAGATGTTATTGGATGAGGAATCTCTTGAAAAATTAAATAGCTACTTTTTAAAAAATGGAAAAGAAAAATTAAAAGGAAATAATATAAAACAGGCATATTTCCCTGAGGATGCTGTAATATTCGCGAATGATCATGGTACTGCTCCTGGCTGCGGGCTTGATGTAAATGGCAAAATTCTTATTATACTTCCTGGTCCTCCTAGTGAAATGAAGTTTATGTTCGAAAACTCAGTTGTCCCTTTCTTAAAGAAATACTCACATAGTGTACTGGAATCAAAAGTATTACGTGTTACGGGTATAGGAGAAGGGGTTCTGGCTGAAGAAATAAAAGATCTCATAGACAGCAATACAAATCCAACTATAGCAACCTATGCAAAAGAATGGGAAGTAACTTTAAGGATTACAGCAAAATCTGATACAAAGGAAGCTGCATTAAAATTAATAAAGCCAATGAAAAATGAACTTTACAAAAGATTTGGAGATAATATATATGGTGAAGATGATACAAGTATTGAGGCAGTAATTGCAAATCTACTTATAAAAAAAGATTTAACTATTGCCACCGCGGAATCATGTACCGGTGGACTTATAGCGTCCAAATTGATAAATTATCCCGGAGTATCTTCAGTATTCATAGAAGGTGCTGTAACATATAGTAATGCGGCAAAAATGAGACGACTAGGTGTGAAACCTGAAACTTTAGACAAATTTGGCGCAGTGAGTAAAGAAACTGCCCACGAAATGGCAGAAGGAATAGCAAAAACTTCTGGTACAAATATAGGATTATCAACCACAGGCGTTGCAGGTCCTGGTGGTGGAACTCCTCAAAAACCTGTAGGATTGGTTTATATTGGTCTTTACATAAATGGCAAAGTTATAGTGAAAAAACTTGAGAGTTCCGGAACTAGAGACAAAATACGAAACAGAGCTACAATGTATGCTCTTGACTTACTAAGAAGAGAATTACTAAAACTAGAATAGTTTCTATAAATGCATATATTGCGTATTAAGCATTGATCCTAGATATATGGTTATAAGGACAAACTCAACTCACATTGCAGAGGTATACTCACAAACCCTGGCACCCTAAAAAAGTTTTAACATCTCTAAGCTCGCCTTTTAAAAATTTAAGCAGATTATATAAACTCAAACTCGTGAAGCTCAGACATATATAATCTACTAAAATTTTTCTAAAAGGCTTCGCCAAGAGATGTAAAAAACTTTTTAGATGTGCCTTCAGTTTCCAGGTATACCTCTGCGGTGTGAGTTAAGTTTGTCCTTATAAGCTATATATTTAAACCAGGTTATATGCTTAATAAGTGAAATATCATCTTCAAGGGTTCTAGGGCGATTAGCCCTTGTGATTTATACTATAATTACAATTTTAAACATATATTGAAGTAATTAAAAAAGCCTGAATAAGATCATATTCTAAATGGTATCCGGGACTTTAAGGTCTTTCACAGCACTTCGTCAAAATTTATAGAAAAGTTTTAGATGTGTCTTCGGCCTTACAGTATCCTGCTACGTAAGAATTCTACTTATGTTTACATCAAATACTTAACATACCAATAAAAGTATATAAGTGATTTTATAACTTTATGTAAATTTGATAAACTTTCTGAATATAATTTTGCCTTTAAGGGTTTATGGCGATAGCCATATTGATTTAAAAGTCCTTTACTCCATTTAAACCTAAATCATATATAATCTCACTCATTTTCTTGTATAGTATTTGCCAATTTACATTATAATTCCCATGATTGTATTCTCTTTATAAAGGTTTTACGGACGTAGTCCTTGTATACATAGTATTAATCCCGGAGGGATATTTTAAAACTACAGAAATTATAATAAATAACGAAATCTTTCCCGGTAAAAGATTAAATATATTTAAAACTAAAATAATCTGCCCTTCATAAGAAGGACAGAGCACCCTAACGGGTTTGAAGGCTTACAGCCTTCCTTCTTTAAGTTTATAGTAATGACTGTACTAATTTAATTATTAGGACATTAACTTCCCGGGTATATAGTAAAACTCACATTTAAATTTAAATAATTCAATAGGACTAACCGTCCTGGAATCATTTCATTTATCTAAAATTTAAGTTAAATATCTTTTATGCCCAAAAAGATCTTAAGGTTCTGAATATACTATCTGAATTACAGGTTATTCAGACTTTTTTAGTTATCTTAACAGATGTCTAAAACTGCAATTATAGTATAAATCAATATGGCTATCGCCATAAACACTTAAAGGAGAAATAATATTTATCAAGTTTACATAAGTTATATAATTATTTATATACTTTTATTAGTATATCAAGCATTTATTGATTTAAGTATATAACTTATAAGTCCAGTTTGTCCTTATAGCCCCCATATATCTATGATCAATGCTTAATACGCAATATACTTACAACACAAAGTTTATTATAATAAATCCTCCTTATTTAGGTAATGAAACAGACACGTTTGACATAAGTTTTATTTTAGCCTGTCTACTTAATTGCTTTATAAAATATTCTCTTTTCATAGCCTCGCTCCTGGATTCATAAGCTTCAGAGTAAACAATCCTTACAGGCAGTCTGCATCTAGTATATTTTGCTCCCCTGCCGCTGTTATGAGTTTTTATTCTTTTTTCTAAATCATTAGTATAACCTGTGTAAAAAGTTCCATCTTTACACTCTAAAATATATACATAATCCACTGTTCATTCTCCTCAAAACTTAAATCATATATATGGTTTACAAGTCTAAACTTAACTTATGCGCAGGCCGGGATTTCTAAAATTTTTTACGTGATGTATTTTAGAAATCCCGGCCGGAGCATAGGTTAAGCGTGAAATTACAAACCCTATACTTAACTTCTCTATAGGACTATTTCACCGTTTGACTTTATATAAATCTGTAGTGGAGGCGTATGACTTGCAAATAGTACTGGTGTCAAAGTATAGGCATAACTTCCTGCATTTGAAACCATTAAAATATCTCCAATATCAGCCTTAGGCAGCATTATATCCTTTGCCATTAAATCTGCTGAAGTACATAAATCACCTGCAACACTTACTTTTTCAAATGATGATTTCCCATTTTTAAGTATAGTAAATTCAAAAGCATCCTTAGCTGTAAATAAAGGTTCACATCCCTGCAATTTACTTGTTTTAGGCATATAAGAACTTAGAAGTTCTGCAATAGAAGGTCTTAAAAAACCATTAAGACTACTAGTTACAATTAAATACTTTTTACCTCTGGATTCTTTTATATCTACGATTCGAGTAATATATTTACCAGCTTGACACACTAAAAATCTGCCTGTTTCTATAATAAGTCTTGCATTAATTTTATTTTTAAGTCTCTCAATTAATACTTTACATTTTTCGCCTAGTAACTTAACATTTAAAGGTGTATCATTTGATGCTGAATATGCTATACCAATTCCTCCGCCAAAATTTATAAATTCCAATTCCCATCCCATACTCTCTTTGCAAAATACTGCTAGCTTAAACACCCTTTCATAGTATTTATATAGTGCACTATAATCAAGTATCTGTGAACGCAGATGAACATGAATACCAACAATTTTTATATTAGTTAAATTTTTAAATAATTCTTTCCGATTAACTAATGTTTCTTCGTCAACACCAAATTTACTACTTATTCCTTGTCCCATATTCATATTGTAGTCAGGATTTATTCTTAACCCTATCTTTACATTTAATCCTCTCTGCTTTGCAATATTGTTAATTAGGTCCAGTTCATTATAACTATCTGCTACTATTATTGATTTATCTAAAGTTTTTTCAATGTCCTGACGTGTTTTTCCCGGAGATGAATATATAATTTTTTCACAAGGTAATCCAGCTTTTTGTGCTATGATTACTTCATTTGCGGAAGCTGCATCTGCACCAAAGCCCTTTGACACTATAAAATCTACTATAGGGGCATATGGATTAGTCTTTATTGAATATAGAAACTCAAATTGTGAGAGTTCCTCTGTAAGTATTTTAATTTGTTTATCAATAACACCTTCATTATATATGTAAAAAGGTTTCTCATATTGTTCCATCAAATTCTTAATAACGTCTAAACTATCTTTCATAAATTATCTTTAATGAGAGCATATATAGGGTTTATAAATGAAAGCTTAACTTATGCGCAAGCTTAGACTTTCTAGAAATTTTTTACGTGATGTATTTTGGAAATTCCGGCCGGAGCATAAGTTAAGCTTTCATTTATAAACCCTATACAATACCCTCACTAAAGCTCACTCCTTTCTATAATGTATACTCACAATACGGTGAAAGCGGGCACTCCGAGCATTTTGGTTTTTGTGATTTGCATACAAGCCTTCCATGCCAAATTAAATAATGGTGTGACTCACTCCACATATCCTTTGGTATATTTTTCATAAGCCCTTTTTCAACCTGCTCTGGAGTTTTTCCCTTTGCTATACCAAGCCTATTTGATACTCTAAATACATGTGTATCAACAGCTATAGCAGGAACGCCAAATGCATTTGACAATACAACATCAGCTGTTTTTCTACCAACCCCCGGAAGTTTTAATAATTCTTCCATAGTACCTGGAACCTTTCCTCCGTAGTTTTCCAGTATAAACCTACTCGTGTTTAAAATATTTTTACTTTTATTTTTATATAAACCACAGCTTTTTATTTTTTCACTCAATTCTTCTTGTGTCAAAGTAATCATTTTATCTGGTGAATTATAATCTTTAAACAATTCCTTTGTAACCTGATTTACTCTCACGTCTGTACATTGTGCCGACAAAATAGTTGACACAAGTAATTCATATGGAGAATTAAATTTCAGTGCACATTTAGCTCCTGGATAGGTCTTCTTTAAAATCTCTATTATATCATTAATAGTTTTTTTATCCATGCTATCACCTCCTTTGTAAAAAACACTAAGTCAAAAACTTAGTGTTTAAAAATTAAACTTAATATATGTTTACCTTAAAAACTATCTGTATACTCCTCTATATTCCTCCGGAAGTAAACCTGAAATGCTTCTCATAAGCAAATCAAGTACTCTGCCCTCATAATCACGTTTCGTTTCACCTTTCATTTTAGATGGTACTTCTATCTGCTTGCCAATATTAAGCATTACCTTTGCATGATGAAATTTCTCAAGCGCCATATCTCTATCATCTATCGGAAGGAGTTTTTCGCTTCCATATATACCCAATGGTATTATACTTGCCTTACTTAATTTCTGCATTAACACGACACCTCTTCTGCCGTTTATCATACCTCCAGATCTGCTTCTGGTCCCTTCCGGGAAGATAAGTATATTATTATTCTCCTTTAGTGTTCTGATAACCTTTGAAATTGCATCTTTATCTGCCGTATTAGGCTTTATACCAATCGTCTTAGTTATTTTCATACCAAGATTAGTTAATGAATTACTAGAAAGCTTTACCCCTGCAACAAAGGTTATATCTTCATCTTTAAGTACTCTGTCTATGACAAGTGCATCTGAATTACTTAAATGATTGCATATAAATAAAATCGGCCTATGTACACCCTTTAAATTTTCCATCCCTTGTACATTTATATCAGCATATTTATTCATATATCTATCTAAAATTTTTCTTGATGTATATCGTAAAAAACTGTCAGGAAGACAACCTATAGCTTTCACAATTATAGGAGATATCATATAAAGCCCACCTTTCCTATATGTATTATACTATATTTTATAAAGTGTAACGTATAAATATTATAAATTTTATATAAGATAGTTTTATTATATATCATATTATGGATAAATCAAATTATTATAGGGTTTGTAACATGAGCGTAAAGTTAAGCCAAAATTTAATTACCTGGTGTTAAATTTTGACTTAACTTTACGCTCATGGGGTTTGTAATTCCAAGATTAAGTTATATGTAAGCTGACACTTCCAAAATGTAGGCACATTAAAAAACTTTTTAGTAAGTCTTAGTGAAGTATTTTTGAAGATCTTAGTAGATTTCATATGTTTGAGCCTGCGAGTTTATAAAATCTGCTTAGATTTTTATAAATACGAACCTAGACTTACTAGAAATTTTTTACGTGACGAATTTTGGAAATGTCAACTGAAGTATAACTTAAGCTTGGAATTACAAAACCTATAATATAAAACAAAGAATAGCCCGAAAATACTGTATTTAACGGGCTATCTCATCTATATTAATATTATTATAGATATAATCACTATGGAGAACTCATATAACCATATCATTATATATATTCTTTGTTTTCCCCATATAATCACTTATTTCTATTATGGATTTGGGTTTTTTATATATAATTTTAGCAGGTATTCCAACAGCAGTTGTATTATTAGGCACATCATTTACAACTACAGCATTTGCACCTATCTTTACATTATTGCCAATATTAATCGGTCCAAGAACCTTTGCCCCACAACCAATTATAACATTATCACCTATTGTTGGATGCCTTTTTCCAGTGTCTTTTCCTGTTCCGCCAAGTGTTACACCATGGTACAAGGTTACATTATCACCAACCTCAGCAGTTTCTCCAATAACAACTCCCATGCCATGATCTATAAATAATCCTTTACCAATCTTGGCACCGGGATGAATTTCTATACCGGTAAGAAGTCTTCCAAATTGAGATATAAATCGTGCAATAAAAAACATTTTTCTCTTATAGAAAAAGTATGCTATCCTATGATTTATAACTGCATGTATGAATGGATATAAAATAAAAACCTCTAATGAGTTTCTAGCCGCAGGATCATTTTCAACAGCATTTCTTAAATCATATCTTAGAGATTTAAAAAATTTAATCATTTTTATTCCCACCTTTGAAATTAAATGTACGCTATAAGATTTTATTCATAGAGACCCATTGAAAGATACTTTTCTCCGCCATCCGGAGCAACAGTTATAACTTTTGAATTTTTTCCAAGTTTTTGAGCTACTCTTATTGCTGCAAGTATATTTGCGCCAGAAGATATTCCAACTAATATACCTTCTTCCTTTGCCATTCTTCTAGCATATTCAAAAGCCTCTTCATCGGTTATAGTTATAATTTCATCTATTAACTCCTTTTTATATATATCAGGAACAAATCCTGCACCTATGCCCTGTATTTTATGTGAAGATGCTTTTCCTCCAGAAAGTACCGGAGAATTTGCTGGTTCAACTGCTATCACTTTTATATTCTTATTAAATTCCTTAAGTTTCTCTCCAACTCCAGATACTGTTCCACCTGTTCCAACACCGGCCACAAAGGCTGATAAATCTTTTACATCATTAATTATTTCCTCTGCTGTAGTTTCATAATGTTTAAAAGGATTGGCCTCATTTATAAATTGCTGTGGTATATAATATCCTTCTTTACCATCTGCTACTTCAACTGCTTTTTCTATAGCTCCCTTCATACCCTTTGAGCCTTCAGTCAAAACTAGTTCTGCCCCATATGCCTTCATAAGGCTTCTTCTTTCCTCACTCATTGTTTCCGGCATCACTATTATAACTTTATAACCTTTAAGTTTTCCAATCATAGCAAGTGCTATGCCCATATTCCCACTTGTTGGTTCTACAATAGTATCACCCTTTTTCAATAAATTCTTTTTTTCAGCCTTTTCTATCATACCAAGTGCTGCTCTATCTTTTATACTTCCACCTGGATTGTATTTTTCCAGTTTAACATATACTTCTCCTGAACCTTCGGGTACAATATTATTTAATTTAAATAAAGGTGTACCCCCTATTAATTCGATTGCATTATTATAAATCATTTTACATACCTCCAAATAATAAATTTTCATAAAATAAGCATTATTCAAATAATTTTGCTTAAAGACTATATAAGTTCATAGAATGATTTTTACGGTTTTTGACGTCAAAAAAACTCCGTCTCTATAATTTAGAGACGAAGTTACAAACTCCGCGGTTCCACTCCCATTAGATTTAAAAAATCTCACTTTTCAAGTACGCGCTATACTCTATCACTGTAACGGGTGAATCCGATAAAACCTACTTAACTTTCGGCCTATTACTCCAAAGGGCACTTCACTTAAATTTTCAATAAAAATCTTTCACCAATGATCTTCTCTCTTTCAAATTCCATTTAAGTTACTTTCCTTTTTCAAAGTATTTCAGAGTGTTTTACTATGAATTTCTTCTATACTATTATTATATAATTAAATTAAATTTTGTCAACATGCTTTTTAAAATTTTTATATAAAATATAATTATTTACAGAATCTATGTTTGCCTATAATCTTTATGAGCGGTCTTGACCATATCCACTTACTCGTTGCTGTAGCTGGATTAAAATAATAAATCGCTCCCCCGGATGGATCCCATCCATTTAAAGCATCTCTCGCTGCGTTTATTGAACTTTGTTCTAGATTTGCATGTATCTGACCATCTACTATTGCTGTGAATGCTCCTGGTTGATATATTACACCCGCTACAGTTGATGGGAATTTAGGATCTCTAGTTCTATTAAGGACTACAGCTCCAACCGCTACCTGGCCTTCATACGGCTCACCTCTTGCTTCTCCATTTATAAGCCTTGCAAGTAAAGTAACATCCTGATTAGTAGATGTATTCTTCGAAGAAGCATACACTTTACTTCCCGCATTTATTCCAAGAGCATTAAGAGTACTATTTCCAACAACTCCGTCTACTTTTAAACCATTTTTACCTTGAAATTTTTTAACAGCAGTGAATGTCTTATATCCATATATACCATCTATATCACCATCATAATAATACCACGACTTTAATTTACTTTGGATCGTATATACAATATCTCCTTTAGAACCATAATAATATGATACTGCTTTTATAGCATTTCCATACGGCAAAATCCAAATACTAGTAGCAATATATGTAAATATTATTACAAGTGTACATATTATTTCCTTTTTAAACCTTGAAAGTAATTTTTTCATATAATCACTCCACTTCTCAATTCAGTATAGATTCAACTTTAATATGGTAATTTAAAGCATAGTACCTACATAGATTTGAAAATTTAAATATTTGCTATTTTATAATCATAGTGTATACGTAACTATATGAAAAAATACTATAAACATCTTTAGAAAATGAATACATATATGGTCAAAAAATCTATGGAATAAAACTTCCAAACAGTGCTAATATAGTTAAGACTATTATAAGTATTACTGTAGATTTTGCTATTACGTTCTGGAAAAATGTATTTACATATTTGCCCATTACTTCTCTGTCATTTATAAGAATTATCATAAAAATTAAAACTATAGGACAAAGTATACCAGCCAGCTGTTGTGTAATGAGAATAATATTTACAAGAGATATATTAGGCAGCATCACTATTAAAGCACTTACTGCAATCATTATAAAAAATAATCCAAAGAATACTGGCGCTTCTTTAATTCTATTATCTATACCACTTTCAAATCCAAAAGCCTCACATACAGCATATGCGGTACAAAGTGGTATTATACAACATGCCAAAAATGATGCTCCGAGGAGTCCTATTGCAAATAATATAAATGAATAATTTCCAGCGAGTGGTACTAATGCTGAAGCTGCATCCTGTGCAGTATTTATTCTTATTCCAGACTTAAATAAAGTTTCAGCAGTACAAACAGTTATAAATAATGCAGTCAAAATACCCCAGAAGGTTCCAAAATAGACATCAATTTTTTCATAACCATATTCTTTTAGGGATATTCCCTTATCCACTATAGACGATTGAAGATAGAATTGCATATAAGGGGTGATAGTTGTTCCTATGAGTCCTATTAAAACTAAAAAATATCCTCTGTCAAAATTTGCATGAGGTCTTACTATACTTGTAAACACATGGCTCCAATCAGGTTTAATCAAAAAAGCCGTTATTATATAACTGAAAAATGTAACCGTAAGCAGTAAAAATATCTTTTCAGCTTTTGAATAATTCCCCTGAGTTACTATTACCCATATTAAAACGGTAAGTACTGGAATAGATATATATTTACTTACATGAAAAAGTTCGAGACTTGCTGCAACACCAGCAAAGTCTCCTATGCAAACCCCTAAGTTGGCAATTAACAATACTATCATTGCGAAAAATGCCCATTTTACTCCAAATCTTTCCCTTATTAGATCCGATAATCCCTTTCCAGTTACTACTGCCATTCTAGCATTCATTTCCTGAACAACAGCAAGCCCTATAGCTATAACAAACATTCCCCAAAGCATCGAATATCCATAATGTGCACCAACTACAGAATAGGTTGTAATACCTCCTGCGTCATTTCCGGCATTTGCCGTTATAATTCCCGGCCCTAATATACTAAGCATAATAAGAAATTTATTTTTATTTTTCATTATGTCTCGCCTTCCTTCTATCCTACCCTTTTAACCCTTTTCTTCCACATAGGTATTAGTATATCTTCAACCAAATCATTTAATATAACAATACCACATAACTTTCCTTTTTCATCAATTACAGGTATGGACAAAAGATTGTACTTTGAGCACAATTCAATCGCTTCGTCAACATCCTCATTATCTGTTATCTTAACTGGATCATCTATCATTATATTTTTAAGTTTTGTTTCAGAATCCGACAACAATATATCCTTTAATGAAACTACTCCTTTTAGTTTCTGTTGATCATCAGTTATATATATATAATGAATTACTTCATCATCTGGATTTGTCTCCTTTAAAATATCCACCATTTCTCCAATACTTATGCTGATATTGAATGATATAAAATCCTGATTCATTATACTTCCAACTGTTTCATTCGCATAATTCATTAGTGTCCTTACTTGATCTGCATTTTCCTTTTTCATATTTATCAAGATTTTTTCCATCGTATCTGCATCAACTTCATCTAATATATCTGCTATCTCATCATTAGGCATTTCACGTAATATTTCTTCTCTTTTAGTTTGATTCATATTCTCTAAAATATCAGCCTGAATATCAGGTTCTATTTCTTCAAGTATGTCTGCAGCCAGATTTTGATCCAAACTCTCAATAACTTTCTTTCTATAATTTATATCCATATCCTCCAATATATCTGCCAAATCCGCAGGGTGCAATTTAGACAATTTTTGATATGGAACTGTAAGTTTTAAATTATTATTTACCATCTCAAGAGATTCTACATTATCCCATATTATTAAACTATCTGATGGAATCTTCCCAAATATTTTATATAAATTTTTAACCATTCCTTCTATTCCTAGTCTTCTGCCAAGTGCAAGGACACCAGTATCTACAGCTACAACCCTATATTCTCCTGCCATCTGTGCAATCCTTAAATCATTTACTCTTACGAGTTTTTTCCCATTTATATCAACAATTTGTCTGTCAAGTAAATGCTTAGATAAAAGATATGAGTATTTCTGTAAAATTATCTCTCTTCCACCTTCAACTCTTATAGAAATTTTGTCATCTTCAGAATAGAACGTAATATTTTTAAACTCACAATTAATTATTTCTCCGCCTCTCTTTACCTGATAGGCAATAGCTCTAGGATATCCATCCTCCGTAGTAACATAAATATCACAGAGTTTCCCTATATACTCATTAAATTCATCATAAATTTTCCTGTAGAGAACCCTACTTAAGAAAAAACTAGATAGTTTATTCACAAATATTCCTCCTTTTACATGCAGAAGAATACCTGTGATATAAAACACCTCTGAAATGTGTTTAAAGATATGTTTCAATTAAAATATTCTTCTGCACTGCTATTAAATTTTACTTTACAAATCAACCGACCGCTATAAGGACCAACGTCCATTTATAACACCACCTATTAGTTAAATATTAATTTAATATTGGTACTTAAAAATAAAAAAGAGTCTTTTAAAAGACTCTTTAAAAACTAGAACTCAATTGTACGAGTTTTAGCACTATATAGCTTTAGACGTAAAAGTCAAGCTACATTAAGTAAAACCTTGATTCGGTAATACCTGTTGACCCATTGGCATCTCTCGATGTTTCCGGGCAGTAGCGTATATCTATATAGGAGCCTCACCTAACATTAAACATATTTATTTTACATTACTAATTATAGTACAAATCTCTGAAATTGCAACTATAAACTTTAAATCTATCTAAATTCACTTGTCTATCTATTTTATTGAAAGTTTTAGAGGTTTTACTATCTATATCAGTTAATTATTTTTATTTCCTAGAATTGTCTCACTATATATCTCAAATAAAATGCATATGAAGAATCCGTGTAGCGGGAAGTCTTAGTTATTGGATATCATATAAACTTTAGTATCTCCAATAAATAGTCTATGGTCCCGCCTATAGATATGTTACTGCCACCTGATAAAGCTATTGAAACATCATTTAAACTTCTCTTGTATATATCTTTAACCAATCACGTTCTTCATCAGTTAAATAAGGAGATATTTTCTTATATACAAGTTTATGATAATTGTTTAAATACAGCTTTTCATCACGATTAAGATCTTCTGGATCTATAGCATCCAGGTCAATTGGAGCATATGTTACAGTATCAAAGTACATGAATTGTCCGAATTCATTTTCCACACCTTTTCTAACAATAAGCTCATTTTCTGTACGAATACCATGAGACCCGTCTATATAAATTCCAGGTTCATCCGTTATGACCATTCCTTCTTCAAACTGATGTGTTTCATGTTTGGATGGCACAATATACCATCTAAAACCAGTAGGTGCTTCATGAATATTTAGCAAATAGCCAACGCCATGACCAGTTCCACATTTAAAGTCTGTTTCAATATTCCACATAGGCTCCCTTGCTAATATATCCAGATTATAACCTTTGCATCCATACAAGAATTTGGCACGTGCTAAATTCATCATGGATCTGGCTACAGTTGTGAAATGATGTTTAAGTTCTTCACTAACTTCTCCAAGAGCCGTTGTTCTCGTAATATCCGTTGAGCCTTCAAAATAATTTCCACCAGTATCTGTTAATAAGAAGCTCCCTTCTTTGAGTTCAACGTCTGTTTCTGGTGTAGAAGTATAGTGCATCATAGCTGCATGTTCTTTAAAAGCACAAATTGGGTCAAAACTTTGCCATAAGTAATTATCCTGCATTTTTCTGAACTCTTCTAGTTTTTCACAGGCACTCATTTCTGTAATCTTTATTTTTCCCACATTTGTTTTTAACCAATGCATAAACTTTGTGAAAGCAACTCCGTCTTTAACATGAGCCTTTTCAATATTAGCCAGCTCTACATGATTTTTAATAGCTTTGAATAATACAGTAGGATTTTCTTTTTTTATTTTTTTTGTATTAATCGGGATGTCCTTGTATAATGCATAATTGATACGATCCGGATCCATAAGTACGGTGTCTTCAGTTTTAAAGCTCTTAACATATTCATAAATGTCATTATAAGGTCTTAAGACTACCCCATCCTTTGATAAAGTTTCCTTTACTTTAGTATCAAGCCTGCTTTCTTCAATAAACAAATATACTTTTTCCATTGAAACAACTGCATAGCAAAGAATTAGTGGTGAGTACATAACGTCATTTCCACGGATATTTAAAAGCCATGCAATATCATCCAGGGTTGCCATAACATGATAATTTGCACCTTCTTCTTGCATTACATTTCTTACCCTGCATAATTTTGATGCTGTACTTTCACCAGAATATTTTTCTTCAAGAAGAAAAACAGGTTCATTTGCAAGCTTAGGTCGATTTTCCCATACTTTATCAACAAGATCACAATCATACTCAACTTTCACATTCTTACTTGCAAGTCCCTGAACAAACTCTTCTCCTTCCTGCATAGCAATAAGGCGTCCATCAAATCCAAGTTTGCCATTACCCGGAATTTCATCTTCCAAGTATTCTAATATAGTTGGTACACCTGGATTACCCATTTTAAAAAGCTTGATGCCGCTGTCTTTAAGCTGCAAATTAGCCTGCAAAAAAAATCTTCCATCAGTCCAGAGTCCTGCTTCATCCTTCGTAATTACAACTGTTCCTGCATCACCTGTAAATCCAGATACATAAGCTCTCGCCTTAAAGAATTCTCCCACATACTCACTTTGATGATTATCTGAAGAAGGAATAATATAGGCATCTAATCCGTTTTTATCCATAAGCTCTCTTAGTTTTGAAACTGTTTCTTTTGCTCTTTTACTCATGTTAATTCCTCTCTTTCATAATTTATTGCTTAAGTGGATTAATCCACTTTAGATTACTTAACATTAACAGCAAAAACTAAAAAAGTTTTTGCTGTTAAGAAGTTTTATCACAATGACAGCTATTTTATTGTAATAAAGCTTAGTCGTTTTTATTTAACCATTTATTAAGCACTTTTATATATTTCTCATTTTCTTCTACAAATGGCATATGACGACTGTATTCAAATAGTTCCCATTCTGAATTTGGAATTTTGTCATACATTGTCTTTGCAATAAGCGGCGAGCACAAATCACGCAAACTGCTGATAATTAGGCAAGGCTCCTTAATATCTTCAATTTCTTTTATAAAATTAAAATTTTTTAAGGTACCAGTTGGGGTAAACTCATTTTGGCCCCATGCAGTTATATAGGCTTCTGCCCCAGAAACCTTTGGACGTCTCAAACATTCTGGTGAATCTGGTCCTACTTCATCTGCACAGTAACGACGCATAAATTCTGCTTCTGCTTCTTTATATTCTTTTGAAGAATAGTCATTAGTCTCTTCTGCTTTCTTAATAGCATCCTGCATTTCTTGTGGAAGATATGCAACCCTTCGACGCTGTTCCTTTTCCCATAGTTTAGAAGATGGTAAGGTACTGGACAAAATATAGCTTTTTATTCCTTCAGGCTTATATTCACAAGCATACTCAATTGCCTGCATTCCTCCCCAGGACTGCCCTAATAAGTGGATCTCATCTAAACCTAAGTGTTTGCGAAGTTTAATTAGTTCTTCAATCCATGTCTTCGCACACCATAAATCAGGACGGGAAGGTGTCATAGACAGTCCACATCCTAACTGATCATACATAATAACTGCACGGCCATCTTCTGCAACTTTGTCAAGCACTTCAAAGTAATTATGTGTGGAGCCTGGTCCTCCATGTAATAAAACCAATGGTTTTTTATTTCCTGTACATTCACCCACTATACGATAATAAGTTTTATATTCTAAATATGGCATATAGCCTTCAGTAATCTTCATGGATAATCTCCCCTTCTCTATTTAGATTCAGGAACAACAATTATATCCTTTGGATACTTGTTCAGCACCTCGCAGCCATCTTCAGTTGTAATAACTAAGTCTTCAATACGAATACCTATTCCTTCTTCTGGAAGATAAATTCCTGGTTCAACAGAGAAACATTGTCCTGGTTTGATAATATCCTCATTTACTGAAGAAACATCACCAAATTCATGGTCTTCTAGACCGCAGGAATGTCCAGTTCTGTGTGTAAAATACTTTCCATATCCCTTTTCTTCAATGTAGTTTCTTGCAGCTAAATCTACATCACACATTCTGTTTCCAGGTTTTGCAGCCGCAATACCTCTTAAGTTTGCCTCTAGAACAATGTCATAGATTTCTTTCTGCCTTTTGGAAACTTCACCTATAAATACAGTTCTTGTTAAATCAGATGCGTAATTCTTGTACATTCCTCCTATATCAAGAACAACACAATCTCCATATTTTCCTTTTGAATCATCTGTCATATGGTGCGGATCTGCTGCTCCCTTAGCATATGCTGTAATTGGATCAAAGGATACCTCATTAATACCATGTTTTTTGTAAATTTCACGAGTCTTAGCATTTAATTCTTTTTCAGATAAACCTTTTCCTACCCATGGAATTAATTCACCCACTACAAGATCATTCAACCTTGAAGATTCTTTTAGAATAGCAATTTCCTCCTCATCTTTAACCATTCTTACATAGTCAACAATTAAAGAACCATTTACAAATTTGCTTCCTCCTCCAAGTTCTTGTAATCTTAATAAGAATTTTGATGGCCAAGTCTTATCGATACCTATAACTTTATCCTTTTCTACAAATTTAGATAAAATTTCAACTCCATCTTGAATGTCGTTATACCATACAATTTCTACACCAAGATCTTTTTCTTGTGGAAACAATTCATTAATAACCATTTTATGATTACCATTAACATTCAAGTATAATGCCAATAATCTCTCCCCTGGAATAATCCATTTTCCTGTCAAATAGAAGATAGATGTTGGATCCGAAATAATCATTTGCGGAATTTCATGCTCTTCCATTGATTTTAATATTCTGTTTAATTTTTTTGTATCCATAAGTTATTCCTCCTCTAATTTAAATTACTAGTCAATGTTATATATTTTTAGTCATTATAGACAATGACTTCCCTAATAATTACACTTATAAGTTTTAACTATTCTGCAATTCTTTATCCGGTATAACTAAACTATTTAATTTTTTATCTAATATCCAAAGAATAATACCTGCTGCAATAGTAATAGCTGCAATTACAAAGTACGTAGGTGCAAATTTGAATTTTAGTGTAAATTCATATACCCATCCATATGATTTTCCTGCAAGGAAAACAGCAAGTGTCCAAATACTCATCATTGTTGTTAATAATCTAGGTGGAGCAAATTTACTAATAAATGAATTTCCAAGAGGTGAGAATACCATTTCACCCAAAGATAACACTATGCCGAATGCAATAATCCAGCCAAGTGATGCAAGATGCCCGCCTCTTGTAACATCTGCTAATGCAAAAATCACATATGATAAACCTAATAATAACATGCCTAAGGCAGTTTTCTTGAACATACTCAAATCACCTTGAGGCCTTTTAGATAATCTTGTCCACAGTCTTCCAAGTATTGGTCCTAATGCAATACACATTAATGCATTTAATGAATCAAACCATACTGTTGGAACTTTAAAACTACCTATCATCCAGTTGGCAGCCGCATGGTCTCCACCCCAGTATAAGTATACAGGCATATATGCCAAATACCAGAATTCCCAGAATACTACGGAAAAGAAAGATACTAGAATTATAGCAGCAATTCTTTTCTTTTCTATTGTTGTAAGAGGCTTCTTTTCTTCTTTTTCTTTTTTTATTTCCTTATGTTCATTAATTTTAAATGGTTTCTTACCTGTTTCTCCTAAAAATCTCCATCCAAAGATGAACCAAACAGCATCAATGAACATCATTATGGCGCAAATTAAAAAACAGAAAGTGTATCCCTTAGTTCCTGCAAGTACACCGATAATTGTTGTACCTATGAAAGAACCTACGTTGACAAAAGAGTATTGAATAGAGAATGCATCGTCCAATTGTTTTGGGTCATCAAATAGTCTGCCTGTAATAGCATTTGTCTGGCATTTGAATAAACCTGTTCCAATTGAAACCAAAGCAATCATCAAATTAAGCATAGCAGCACTTGAAGCCTGCCATCCTATCAGGTAACCTACCCCCATTAAAATCATTCCAATAGGGACAAGATATCTGGCTCCTACAATACGGTCAGATATGTATCCGCCAATTAATGGTGCAAGATAAGTAAATGCAACTAAATTTGCAGACATTTTTGCTGCATCGGCAGCGGTAAGACCAAGCCCTCCACTTACTATGGCAGTAGCCACGAATACTGTGAGTAACCATTTTGCTGAGTAGAATGCAAATCTTTCTAATGTGAAAGCAAATGAGCATACATAAAAGCCAAATGGTTTTTTCTGTGAATTTTCCATTTTTTATCCCTCCTATAAAAATTAAATATTATGTGTAGTTGACTTTAAATGAGTGAAACGTTTACGCTGACTATATATACTTACTTTTTAAAAATTTAAGAAATTTTAAAATTGCATACAAATTAATCCCTTTTTAGCCATATAAAACAAAGTAATTAATTCTTGCTTAAGTTGTGCAAGTTATTTTTAAGCCATAATTTATTGTCAGATTTGCTCATTTAAAGTTATAGAAAACATGTGCCAACATCTTTGTTAAAAGATGTGCAATAATTTCAGATACTACATTTTTATTATACATTATTTTGAACTTTTTTGTGTAATTCTAAAAAAAAACTTTATATTATAGTCTCACCGAAATTTTTACGTATAAAATTTTAAAAGATCCTACCTGAAAAAAATTGAAAGGCTGCTGACAAAATATATTTATCAACAGCCTTAAGAAAGTCATCTTTCCTTATTTTATATTTACTTTAGATATCTTTTTCAATCCATACATTAAACATATAATCCACATACTATCACCAACTATATTATCGGGCATAAAACTAAATCCTATAACATAAGTTAGCATTTCAATTACAGATAGTAATGATGAAAATATTACAATATAAATACCCACTTTATCTATACTACTCCTGTTTAATAAACATATTGCCAGAAACATTATAAATGTATTTATTAATATGTATATCCAATATATTAAATCATCTGTAAAGGTTATAGTATAACCACAGTAATCTAAACTAGTGACATAGCATGTACATTTATACATTATTAATCCATATACAATTGCAAGAGCAATTGTAACTATAAAAGAATACGAGAAATTAACACTGTCTTTCCTTGAAAAAATATATAAAACAGTAATCGCTATAATAGGTATTGCAATAAAATCAATAAAAAATGTATACTTCAGTAAATACAAATACTGTATTTTACTTGAAAAAAACATTATAGACATACTAATATATCTCAAAAACATAATTATAATGATAATAATAGACATAGTTCTTATTTTCTTAGGACAGTATAAACTTAAGTCACATATTCTAAACAATATTAATATCCCAATCACTAATAAAGCAGCGTATATATATATTTCTATCACACTTTCCTCCACCAAATATTACTATATTCATATTTATATGAGAAAAATAACAGATAAATTACTTTTACTTTACATTTAAGCCCAGAACTTCAAATCCTTCTTTGACACATTCTATAACGAGCGGAAAATCCGGTCCTTTTTCTCCATCTATATCCGTTACAATATCTTCATGGCATTCAACTTGAAGTCTATTCGTCTTAAAATAAACAAGCCCTGCTGCATCTTCGAGATGCTCACCCTTTAGCATCTTTATAAACAAACTTATCATATCTTTTATCATACCAGCTTTTACTATAAGGACATCAAGCATGCCGTCATCTACTTTAGCTTTATATGCAAACTTTAAATTCCCAGCGGTCTGCCCATTGAACACTAACATTAAATACATATGATCATCAAATATATGTTCTTCAGATGAAACCTTTATTTTGAGTTTTCTTAAATTTGGAAGCTGTTCTATCCCTTTTAAATAATAAGCAAGTTTTCCTATCGTATTCTTAAGATTTATATCGGTCTTTTGAGATACATCCGTAAACAATCCTGTACTCGCTACATTTATAAAATATTTATCATTTATCTTCCCTAAATCTAATTTTTTAGGCTTACTGTTTAATATCCTCTCACAAGCAGTTTCAATATCTCCTGGCATACCAATAAATTTTGCAAAATCATTTGCAGTTCCAACAGGAAGTATGGCTATAGGTAAATTTATATTTAATTTCTTCATACAATTTACAGCATTATCTACAGTTCCATCTCCACCCGCAACCAACACATAGCTATATGTATCATCTATATTATCAAACGCTTTATCCATTCCATATCCATGACTTATTCTGTAAGGTACAACCTCATACCCATACTTTTGGTTTATTTTTATAACTTTATCTATATTAGAAATTATAGTGCTTTCGCCAGAATATGGATTATATATAAATTTAACTTTCTTCATATAAAACTCCCCTGTTTTTTATAAAATTTACCATATTGTAAATTTAGCTACTCCATTATATCATTTTATATAATAAATCCACAAGAATTTATTTATAGTCTTGCGGATTTATTTACAAATTATTAAATTCTACCTATACCTCTGGAGTGCTTGGTTCAGAGATATCCCCTAAAGTACCTTCCGTAATATTTTGAAGGTTCGGATCCAGTGCCATATCTCCAAGTGAAACAATCCCGACAAGGTCTCTATTTTCTATTATAGGAAGCCTTCTTATTTGTCTTTGACTCATTATCTTTGCAGCCTCTTTTACATCCATTTCGGGAGTACCTACTGCTGGATTTGAAGACATTATGTCCCTAACTTTTTGTTCACTCATATCTCTTCCATAAGCTACAGATCTTATACTTATATCTCTATCTGTGATAACTCCTACTATTCTTCCAGAATCACATACTGGAACGGAACCGATATTATTATTTTTCATTATATGTGCAGCTTTTTCAACAGTATCATTGGCATTAAGACTAATAACTTCTTTAGACATTATATCATTGACTTTCATAAAAACAACACCTCTATTCTTCATTACTTGAATCTAGTGTTCCCAACTATTTAATATTGATTCATTCTAACTATTATTTTCCTTAATATTACTAGATTTATATATGTAAAATGAAACTACAGCAATTACAATAACCATAAATATAGGTAATAATACACTTATAGAAAATAAGTTCTCAAGATTTTTACCAATAAATGAATAAGAAATCATTTCAGGAAGTATTCCAATTAAAGTTCCAAATATAAAATCTCTATACTTCATTTTGGATAATCCAGCCGCAAAGCTTAATGGATCATATGGAAATATAAAAGACAGTCTCATTATCAGCATAATTTTAAATCCATGTTTTTCAATATTAGAACCCAGAGTTAATGCCCTACCTTTTAATAATTTATCAACAAAAGATTTGCCGAGAATTCTTGATATAAAAAACGCAACACTTCCAGCTCCAAAGCAGCCTAATAAATTTAGAAAAAGTGCCTTATATGGTCCGAATATATTTCCTGCAAGTATCGACATAATAGATGATGGTAAAATTAAAACTACTGGCTTTAATGCGTATACTGCAATAAATATAAGTGAGGATAATTCTCCATAACTTAGAATATATCCTTTCATACCATTTATACTTAAATGTGCAAGCATATGCCTATGTACTACAATAAAATATATAATTGGAATTAAAAAAAGAACTACTATAGTACGTTTTATAAAACCTTTATTTTTCTTCATATGACACTCAACTCTCTAAATATATTATTTTATTATTATAAGTATACTGTTTTTATCAAATAAATAAATATTATTTTAACAAAAAATTTATAATTTTTCTATAAAAAACGTGTAATTCACCCTTAAATATTTCTATAAAATGAGTTATAATAATCATAACATGATCAGTTGTTTATATTTGGCTTTTACTACAATATTTTAGGAGTGATTATAATGGTTAAGATGGAAAAGAGTGCTGTACCTAATATATTTACATTTACTAATTTAGGATGCGGTGTTTTATCACTGATGATGACTTTTCAAGAAAACTTTAAATTAGCGGCAGTTTTTATAATACTTGCATGTTTAGCAGACAGATATGATGGCAGGGTAGCAAGATTTTTGAAAGTTGCGAGTCCTATTGGAAAAGAATTAGATTCACTTGCTGATCTAGTTTCCTTTGGCGTAGCTCCCTCAATACTTGCATTTAATATTTTTAGTTTCTCAAACTTAGGTCTAGTTGGATATTTAATAGCATTATTATTACCTATATCAGGTGCTTACAGACTTGCAAGATTTAATGTTACAGAGTTTGATGGTCAATTCTTTGGTATTCCAATAACATTTGCAGGTATGTTTATGGCTATATATTGTTTGATATCAGCATTTTATCCAACAATGAATTATGCTGTACCATCAGGAATAGGTATAATTACAGTTTTAATAATGCTAATTTTATCTTATTTAATGGTTTCAAAACATAGATTTAAGAAATTTTAATTGATAAGTTTAAATATGAGTTCTTACATAGTTTTTGTAGGAACTCATTATTTTTTATCATCATTTCTATCCTTGATATTATTATTAAGCTGAAGTTCTTCATTTATCTCTGTAAGAACATAGGCTTCCAGTACATCATTACTCAAAAGCTTTGATCTCAATTCACAATAATTAAAGTAAGTACAACTCGTTCTATCTAAAGATCTCATCAAACCATCTATTAAATTTCCAAGATCAACCGCCCTATCGATAGCATCCTTTATATCATTTTTACGTGACAATCCCACAGTATTCAGTTCTGCAGCACCGCCTATTAATAATCTATACGAACTCACTAGCTTATTTAATATATCCACTAAATTACATATATCAGTACAATAATCCTCCATAAATTTCTTATTGTGCATTATTATCACCTTTATTAAATTTAATATCAATACTAATATACTACTAATATTAAAATTTAATTCAAAGTAAAATAAATCTAAGGGTCTACAAATATTAGAAATGCAAGGCATTAACCTTGCATTTCTAATATTTGTAAAAGCAGCTTCCTCCTACAAATTCTCTGAGTATTGAATTATCTGGCACAAGATCTACATCAACATCTCTAAAGAAGTGAAGAAAACTTTTAAGCCTAAGCATTTCATAATAAACAGGGCTTGTAGAATTTATTTTTTCAAGCTCCTTGAGTGCATACTTCTTCAATACACATAATTCATAAACTAAGGTTGAATTAAACATTACATCGGCATTTTCCTGAAATATAAATATATTTTTTTCTTCTCCTCTTTTTATGGAAGGCCACATTTTTAAAGTATCCTCCGCACTGTATCCTCTGTATAAGGAATCTCTGACAATTCTCCTTACAATTCTCACATCCGTAGTTGCGATCCTGTTATGATTATCTATGTTAAGTTGAGTAAGTGCACTTATATATATTTTGAATTTATTTTTATATGGTATAGATGAAGTTAGCATCTCATTTAATCCGTGAATTCCTTCTATTATTATTAATCCATTTGATGGAAGCTTTATCTTTTTTCCAACCCATTCTCTCATTCCAGTTTTAAAATTAAAAAATGGTAATTCCACTTCTTTTCCGTGAAGAATATCACTTAAATTAGAATTAAATAATTTAAGATCAAGGGCATATATAGATTCAAAATCATACTCTCCATTTTCATCTTTAGGGGTATGCTCCCTGTCTACAAAATAATCATCTAAAGAAATTGGAATTGGTGCTAGTCCATTAACTCTGAGTTGAATTCCCAGCCTTCTCGCAAAGGTTGTTTTACCTGAAGAAGATGGTCCCGCTATTAATACTATTTTTACATCCTTTTTTTTGGTTATTTCATCCGCTATATATGCAATCTTCTTCTCATGAAGTGCTTCGGCAACTCTAATCATATATCCAATTTTCCCATTTGCGACCTTATCATTTAAAGATCCAACATCTCCAACGCCTAATATATTACCCCACTGTTCAGTTTCATAAAATATATTACTAAGCTTTTTCTGATCAACAAATCCTGGAAGTCTAAAAGGATCTTCTGCCGAAGGATATCTTAATATGAAACCAGGTTTATAGTACTTCAAATCAAAGGTTTTTATGGCACCTGTGGAATACGCCATAGACCCATAAAAATAATCATATCTTCCATCTAATTCATATAGTTTAAGTTTGTCTGATGAAACATGTTTTAAAAGCCTTAATTTATCGTCCATTTTATAACCTTCAAAAATTTTCAAGGCATCCTTTTTATCAAATGACAATTTTCTTATAGGTATATTACTGTCTATTATCTGCTGCATTCTATTCTTTATCTTTTCCACATCAGAAGCATCAAGTGAAGTGGCCTTATAGACCTTCCCAAACAATGCTTTTTCAATGGAATGTTCTATTATAACTTTCGCATCTTTAAACAAATCGCTTACGGATTTTATAAGTATAAATTGTAGTGTTCTTATATATGCCTTTATAGCTAATCTATTCGTCATATATACAGGTTCTACAATAGAATCTTCATAAACAGAAGTCGTTAATTCTTTATATTCTCCATTTATTTTTGAAAGAATTACAGGTATATCACCATTTTTAACACTTTTATTTATTATACTATAAGCGTCTGTTCCTTTTTCTACAAGCAATTTTTTATCACTTATACTTATCTCAATTTTATCCATGTGATCCACATAATCCATCCCCTTAAATTCTATGCTGTATTATCATTATACGTTATTTCTAACAAAATGTTAAAAGTTAATATATAATTTGTGATTTTTTGCAGAAAATATAAACAATAAACAAATCTTTATTATTATATAAATTCATAAAAAGTAACTTAAATTTTAAAGGCAGGTGTTTTGTTTGTTTATAATGCTTATTAGAACAATAATTCTATATCTCGTTGTAGTTTCATCCATGCGCCTTATGGGTAAAAAGCAAATAGGTCAATTACAGCCATTTGAACTTGCTGTAGCCATAATGATTTCAGAACTTGCTGCTTTACCGATGCAGGATAATCGAGTACCACTTATGGACGGTATTATACCTATAATCACATTATTAATACTTCAAATCACAGTATCTATACTTGAACTAAAAAGTGAAAAGATGCGAATTTGGTTCAATGGAAAACCAAGTATTCTTATAAAAGATGGCAAAATAGATATAAATGAATTGTACTATCAGCAGCTAAATATAAATGATTTAATGGAAGAACTTCGATTAAAAGATATCTATAATCTGGATGATATAGAGTATGCAATACTCGAAACAAGCGGACAGCTTTCTATTATTCCAAAAACCGAACTTTCAAATGTAACAAAGGAAGATTTAAAAATAAAAGTCTCACAGGAAACCTTACCTATTACTTTAATTTTAGATGGTAAATTAAATACAAACAATCTAAAAATCGCAAATAAGAATAAAAAATGGCTTAAGTCTCAACTAAAATTACATAAAATAAAATCTTATGAAGAGGTATTCATAGCCATCATTGATTCAAAAGGTAAATTTTATTGTCAGGCTAAAAACGACCAGCCAAATTAACTACTAATTATAAATAAAGAAATGAGGTGTTAAATTATGAGAAATGTCATTATATCGTTTAGTATTTTTGTATGCATTATAGCAATAAGCGTATTTTCAGTTATTCACATTAATAAAATATGCAATAACTTTGAATACCTGAATACAATTATTGAAAATCAAATTGATCACAATTCATTTGATACTGCATACAAAACCTCCATTCATTTTTTAAATGATTGGAATAAACATTCTAGTATACTATATATGTTTACAAATCACGCTGAAATAGATAATATAGATAATGAAGTTTCAAAATTAACTCAGTACATAAAATGCAAAAATAAAAGTGAAGCGCTTGCCTCAACACATACAATTAAAGTATTTCTAGAAAATATATCAGATAACGAAAAGATAAATATACAAAATATATTTTAAAACACAAATAAATTGATTTATAATTAAGAAAGAAGTGGAAAATATCTGCTTAATATTAGAATAATTTATATAAACAATAAATTTTATTCGGAAGGTGGAATATAAAATGGCATTGGTTACTACTAGAGATATGTTTAAAAAAGCGTATGAAGGAAATTATGCAATAGGAGCTTTTAATATAAACAACATGGAAATTATACAGGGTGTTGTTAATGGAGCAAAAGCTGAAAATTCTCCTGTAATCCTTCAAGTTTCGTCTGGTGCATTAAAATATGCAGGTCCAAAATATTTGAAAGCTATGGTTGATGCTGCAATTGCAGATACCGGATTAGATATCGCACTTCACCTGGACCATGGCCCTGATTTTGAGACTGTAAAACTTGCTATAGAAACTGGTTTTACTTCTGTAATGTTCGACGGTTCTCATCTGCCATATGAAGAAAACATAGCTAAAACTAAAGAAATCGTAGAATATGCTCATGATCATAGTGTTGTTGTTGAAGCTGAACTTGGAGTTCTGGCTGGTGTAGAGGATGATGTTAAGAGCGATGTTCATATATACACAGACCCAGATCAGGCAAAGGATTTTGTAGAAAAAACTGGTGTGGATTCACTCGCTATAGCCATAGGAACAAGCCATGGCGCATACAAATTTACTGGAGAAGCAAAATTAAGATTTGATATACTCGAAGAAATACAAAATAAATTACCCGGTTTCCCAATAGTTCTTCACGGTGCATCTTCAGTAGATCCAGAGTCTGTTGAAACCTGCAATAAATTTGGTGGAAATATAGCAGGTGCCAAAGGCGTTCCAAATGAAATGCTTAGAAAAGCTTCTTCAATGGCAGTATGTAAAATAAATATGGATACTGATATAAGACTTGCAATGACTGCTTCTGTAAGAAAAGTGTTTGGTGAAAACCCAAAGGAATTTGATCCTAGAAAATACTTAGGTCCTGCAAGAGATAATATACAAAAATTAGTTCAATATAAGATTAAAAATGTTTTAGGTTCAAGTAACAAACTGTAATCAATAATATTCTTATTTAAACTTTAGGCTGTATTACAACATTAGTAATACAGCCTAAAGTTTATCTATCCTCTTTTCAAACCTTTCATTTATAATAAATTGTTAAGTTTTTCAGCACACAAATCCCCTTATATATATGATATAATAATATTAATTTGTATTGCAACAAATACTTTTTATTTTAATACATCAAGAGGTATTGGATTTAGGAATGGAGAATGATTCATGTTTGGCTATGTTACTCCATGTAAAATGGAGCTTAAAATTAAAGATTATGAAAAGTTTAAAGCTTATTACTGCGGACTATGCAAATCAATAAAAACTAATATTGGCAATATCCCAAGATTTTCACTTAATTATGACATGACATTCTTAGCTATACTGCTTGATTCTATTTATGGTGAAAAAACATCATATAGTAAAATAACATGTTCTATTCATGTTTTAAAGAAAAAAATCATAGTTAATGAAAATAACTGTTTAAAATATGCGGCATTTTGTAATATAATCCTGAGTTATTACAAACTTCTGGATAATATTAACGATGATTCATCATTTAAAAGTAGAGTCTTTTCCATATTCTTAAAAAAATATGTACAAAATGTTCCACCATACTTAAATGGACATTTAGACTATATAAAAGAAGAGTTAAATAACTTAAATACAATTGAATCCTTAAATAAAAGTTGTGAATCAATAGATAAGGTTTCCCATCCATTTGCCAAACTTATAGGTTTTATTTTATCATCATATAAAAATGACGAAAATAAACCCAATTTATATTGGCTCGGTTATAACCTCGGAAAATGGATCTATATAATAGATGCCTGGGACGATTTAGAAAATGACATTAAGGGCAAAAAATTTAATGCAATAAATGCTTGTTTTAATAAATCCAACGATGATTATAAAACCTTTTCTAAAAGTATAGAAAGACAGATTGACTTTACATTGGTTTCTTGTGCCTCTGAGTGCTTAGCCACCTTAAATAAATTACCTTTAAAAAGAAATGAAGACTTACTATACAATATACTACAACTTGGATTAATGGAAAAAATGGATAAAGTATTTAAAAGGAGTGTTTACAACAATGAAAAATCCATATGAAACACTTGGAGTAAATGAAAATGCATCAAAGGATGAAATAAAGAGTGCTTATAGAAAGCTAGCCAAAAAATTTCATCCTGATCAATATGGCAACAATCCACTTAAAGATCTTGCTGAGGAAAAAATGAGAGAAATAAATGAAGCTTATGACTACCTTATGAAAAATTCACCACAAAGTAGCAGTTATTCAGGCAGTGGTAATAGTTCTAATTCTTACAATGGCTCAAATACATATTCTGAAATAGAAATGGATATCAGAAATGGCAATTTTGCTTTTGCCGAACAGAAATTAAATAAAATAACCACACGGAATGCCGAATGGAACTATCTTATGGGATTAGTCAATCTTAAACGCGGATGGTATAACGATGCTTTAAACAACTTAAATAATGCCTGCAGACTTGAACCCTATAATATGAAATACAGAGAAGCTTTAAATCAACTGAATAATTCAAATAGATCTTACAGAGAACCTTACTACAATAACAGAAGAGGAAATTCTGATATGTGTGATATGTGTGCAACTCTTTATTGTATGGATGCATGTTGTGAATGCAATGGTGGAGATTTTATAGGTTGTTGTTAAAAAAGGAAGGATATTTTTTATGAACAGTATTAAAAATAAATCATCATACATAGCAAAAGGCGGTCTATTTACCGCTGTTGGAGTTATACTTGTTTATTTAAGTACTATATTCCCGGTAAATAGACTATTTTTACTCATGATTGCCTCCTGTATAATACCAATGTGTGTAATAGATTTAGGACTTAAAAATGCTCTCACAATTTATTTATCAACTTCGCTTTTATCATTACTCATAGGCGGTATTAGAGCTACAACTATTTTCTATGTGGTCTTTTTCGGATCATATGGAATAATAAAATACTATATAGAAAAAATAAGCAAACTTTATGTGGAAATAATACTTAAACTCATATTTTTTAATATCTGTTTGGCTTTTATGTATTTTACTTTTAAATTATTTATAGCAAATTTAATTAACTTAAACTTATCTATATACATTGTTTTAATAGTTGTACAATTTGCATTTTTAATTTACGATTATGCTGTAACCTTGTTTATAAATTATATAAACAATAGATTTTATAAAAAAAAGTATTGACATATTATTTGATTTTGGTATAATATCTAGTGTTGAGATGTTAAGACATTATATGTTGCCCATTCGCCAAATGGTAAGGCACCTGCCTCTGGAGCAGGCATCTGTTGGTTCGAATCCAGCATGGGCAGCCATAAAAGAGCTTTTTAGAAGTTCTTTTTTTTTATCCAAAAACCTTGTTAAATATTCTGTTTTCTTGCTTGACAAAAGATTTTCATTAATATAAAATCATTATTATATAATTATAATAGATTTCTATATTGTGCTTTGAAGAGGAGCAGTAATTTGTACATCATCCAAAGAGAGCTGTTACTTGCTGGGAAGCAGCGTTGATGTAATATGAACTTACCTCAGAGTTTATCTGTAAAAACAGATACGGACAAAACCGTTATATTTTAAAGTGAAATCTTTTTAAGATTTAATTAGAGTGGTACCGCGGAATAAAGCTTTTCGTCTCTTAAATGAGATGTATGAGCTTTTTTATTTTACAATGTTTTTATTACCTATATAGATAATTCTTTTTAGTTAAAATGTTATATATAAACGATAAATCAAAGGAGAGGTATTATGGGAAACTACAGTACTAATATTGATAAAAAATGGCAAAAAAAATGGGAAGAATCTGAATTATATAAATTTGATGAAAAAAATCCTGGAGAGAAACTTTATACTTTAGAGATGTTCTCCTATCCTTCTGGAAGTAAACTTCATGCAGGACACTGGTTTAATTATGGTCCAGTAGATTCATGGGCAAGGATGAAAAAAATGCAGGGATACAATGTATTTCAGCCAATGGGTTTTGATGCATTTGGACTTCCTGCAGAAAACTACGCTATAAAAACAGGAATTCATCCTAAAGATTCAACAATGAAGAATATAGATACTATGGAAAAGCAATTAAAATCCATGGGTGCCATGTTTAACTGGGAAAATGAAGTAATAACATGTCTTCCCGAATACTACAAATGGAATCAATGGTTATTCCTACAATTATATAAACATGGATTGGCATACAGAAGTAAAGCTCCAGTAAATTGGTGCCCTAGCTGCAACACTGTTCTTGCTAATGAACAAGTAATTGACGGCAAATGTGAAAGATGCAGTACAGAGGTAGTTAGAAAAGATTTGACTCAATGGTTCTTAAAAATTACAAACTATGCAGATGAACTACTTGAAAAATTAGATGATCTTGATTGGCCGCAAAAAACAAAAGCTATGCAAAGACATTGGATCGGAAAATCAAAGGGTGCAGAAGTAACATTTAAAATTGCCGATTCAAATTTGAATTTCAAAGTATTTACAACCAGGGTTGATACACTATTTGGAGTTACATATGCTGTTTTAGCTCCTGAAAACAAGTTAGTTGATCAAATAACAACTCCAGAATATAAAGATGCTGTTGAAGAATATAAAAAACAAGCAAAAGCTCAATCTGAAATTGAAAGACAATCCTTATCAAGAGAAAAAACTGGTGTATTTACAGGTTCATATGCTATAAATCCTATAAATAATAGAAAAGTTCCTATCTGGGTTGCAGACTATGTATTAAGTACATATGGAACAGGTGCTGTAATGGCAGTTCCCGCTCATGATGAAAGAGATTTTGATTTTGCTACAAAATACAAACTTCCTATAGAAAGAGTAATTGAGGGAGGAGATCTTCCATATGTAAAACACGGTAAAATGATAAACAGCGGTGAATTTACCGGATTGTTTACAGATGAAGGCAAAGAAGCTATCGTTACAAAACTTTCAAAAGATGATTTAGGAGGATGGAAAATAAATTACAGGTTGAGAGATTGGTTAATCTCAAGGCAGAGATATTGGGGAACTCCTATTCCTATAATTTATTGTGATGACTGCGGAATTGTCCCTGTACCGGAAGATGAGCTTCCTGTTGAATTACCATATGATGTAGAATTTTCTCCTGATGGTAAATCTCCACTTTCAAAGTCAGAAAAGTTTATGAATACTACTTGTCCTATATGTGGAAAACCTGCTAGAAGAGAAGCGGATACACTAGATACTTTTGTATGTTCCTCATGGTATTACTTAAGATATGTTGACAACAAAAACAGTGAAAAACCTTTTGATACCGAAAAAGTAAATAGAATGCTTCCAGTAGACATGTATGTTGGCGGCCCTGAGCATGCTTGTATGCATCTCTTATATGCCAGATTCATAACTAAGGCTTTAAGAGATATGGGCTATATCAATTTTGATGAACCATTTTCATCACTAAGACATCAGGGATTAATATTAGGTCCCGATGGACAAAAAATGAGTAAATCTAAGGGAAATACAATTTCACCGGACGATTATATACAAAAATTTGGTGCAGATGTATTCAGAATGTATTTAATGTTCGGTTTTGATTATAGTGAAGGCGGTGCCTGGAGTGATGATGGCATAAACTCTATGTCAAGATATATAGATAAAATAGGGAGATTGTTAAGTTCCTGCAAAGATGAGATAAAAAATCCTAAAAACAATACTACAAGCTTTGGCAGTGCAGAAAAGGACTTGAATTATGTAAGAAATTTCTCAATTCATTCTATTTCACATGATGCGGCAAAATTCCAGTTTAATACTTCTATAGCCAGACTTATGGAATATACAAATGCAATTTCAAAATATCTATCGGAAGATATTAAAAATGCTAAATTTTTAAAGGATTGTATTATAGATTTCTTAAAACTTTTAGCTCCATTTGCGCCTCATTTTGCCGAGGAACAATGGGAAATTCAAGATATGCCATATTCAATTTTTAATCAAAAATGGCCAGAATTCGATGCTAATGCATTAATAAAGGATGAAGTTGAAATTGCTATTCAAATCAATGGTAAAATAAGAGCAAAAATGAATATACCAACTGATTTATCTGAAGATGATATAAGGAAAATTTCTATAAAAAATGAGATCATAAATAAAGATCTTGAAAATAAAGAGATTAAAAAAATTATTGTTGTCAAGGGACGACTTGTAAACATAGTAGCTAAATAAACGGGAGCTTTTGGCTCCCTTTTATTTATACATTTGTAGTGTCCTTTCTGTATCTCTCAAAAGACTTGATAATTCAAATACCTCTCCTTCTTCTATCAATTTATTTATTTGAGTCTGATATCTTGTAGCTTCTGCAAATTTACCCATAGATGAGAGAGTTAAAATATTATTTATTATGTGTGAGACAAGGCTAGATTTCACTTCAAACAACCTCTGGGCGTCTTTTATCTCATCTTTTATCTCAAGCATCTGTTCATCTAATTGAAATGCAGCATCAGCTGCCATCTTAAGCTTTAACTTTATATTATTAGGTATTTCATGTTTATATTTATAATTTAAGGAGTGTTCTATAGTTGCCCAAAAATTCATTGCAAGTGTTCTTATCTGGAACTCTGCTAAGATATCTTTCTCTCCAAATGACATATTAACTGGATATTTTATAATTACATGATGGCTTCTATATCCACTTGCTTTAACATTTGTTATATAATTTTTTTCATACATAATCTGCATATCTTTTCTTTTTCTCATTATTTCAACAACTGTTTCGATATCATCAACAAACTGACACATAACCCTAACCCCAGCTACATCTTCCATTTCATAACCAACTCTATCAAGTGGTATATCCAATTTATTAGCCTTATCTATTATACTGGATATTTCTTTAACTCTTCCTGTAACAAATTCTATCGGTGAATATTCATTTCTTTTTCTATACTCTCTCCTTATGCTCTTAAATTTAACCTTCAGCTCATCCACAGCCTGTTCATATGGTATCAAAAAATCATTCCATTCGTTTATAGCCATTATGCCCTCCCGACACCTAACATTAATAATATTGAATCCACTTATATATAATTATACTACTACTTTTTAATTAGTATAATTATTATATAACAATTAAAAATATAAATTTAGATCTATAGAAGATTATGCCTTTAATGATTTTTTTGGTATAATATAGTTAAATATGTTTTTTAGACTGTTTAAAATTGAATTTAAAATGGAGGAGATTTAGAATTTAACGATATGAGTGAAATTAATATACAAAACACTAAAGAATATGATAATGAAGAAAAAGAAACCCAACAATCAAAAATTGAAGCTCAAAAAAAGTTAATATATGATAAAACAGTTACATGCCCTATCTGTCAAAATACCTTTAAGGCAAAGGCAGTAAAAACTTCAGCCTATAGAGTGCAAAAAAAGGATCCTGATTTTTTCATAAGATATTTACGTATTAACCCTTATTTCTATGACGTATGGGTATGTAATGATTGTGGATACTCGCTAATAAAAAGCGACTTTCCAAAAATAAGAAAATATCAAATAGATGCAATAAAAGAAAAAATCACACCTAAGTGGCACAGCAGAACATATCCAGATGTATACAATGTAGATACTGCAATTGAAAGGTATAAGCTTTCTTTAATAAATTATCATGCAATGGATGCAAAAGCTAGTCAAAAGGCTATGAACACCTTGAAACTAGCATGGATGTATAGAATTTTAGACGATAAGAAAAACGAGTCGAATTTCTTAAAACAGACTCTTGAAAATTTTAATTATTCTTATTCCAATGAGAATTTTCCAATATGCGGCATGGATCAATACACATTTGAGTATTTACTAGGTGAACTCAATATGAAACTTAAGAATACTGATGAAGCCCTAAAATGGTTTGGAAATGTCATTACAGGTATAGGAACACCTTATAAAATTAAGGATATGGCTATCAGTCAAAAAGATATTATAAATAAAATGCTTAATCCTAAGAAAGATAACATCTCTACTGATACACAAAAAAATCACAACTCAAATAATAAAGGCTTTCTTTCAAATCTTTTTAAATAATAGGTTTCTATCTGTTACGATATTTACACTTATTTAAAACTATTAAACAAAACTAGGTTGTGAAAAAATGTTAACTCTCACAACCTAGTTTTATAAAATTTTTATAGGATCAAATTCTAAAAAGTCACTTGAGGTTAATATGTACTCTATATTATTTAATTCACCATTAAATGCCTTTGAAGTCGACAGGCTTCCATGCAGATGCCCATATATTACTTTTTCTACTTCGTACTCCTTAAATATCTGTGTAAAGCCGGATTCTATAAGTTTTTCATTTACAGGCGGATAATGAATCATACAGATAAATTTATTAATCCCCTGCTTTTTAGCAGATTCAAGCGAAAGCTTCAGCCTTATTATCTCTCTATTATATATCTTTTGGTCATGTTCTGAAAAATTATCTGTTCCGGGAAGTACCCAACCCCTTGTTCCACAGATAGCATAATCATCATATAAAAAAAAATTATTCTGTATAAATTTCATATCATCGTACAAACCATTTAATTTTGTAATACTGCTCCACCAATAATCATGATTTCCTCTAATCATAATTTTTTTACCTGGAAGATTATGAATCCATTCTAGATCCTGCATTCCATCCTCCATATTTATAGACCACGATATATCTCCAGCAATTAACACAGTATCTTCACACTTAACCCTATCTTCCCAATTACTTTTTAATTTTTCATCATGTTTATACCAGTTACTTCCGAACACATCCATTGGTTTGTTACCTTTTAAATCCAGATGCAAATCTGATATAGCAAATAACGCCACTAAATCACCCTCTATTTACTCGCCTTTTTATCCATACTCATAACATACGCTATTACCTTTGCAACCGCATCATATAAATCCATAGGAATAGCATTTCCAACATCGACATTTGTCAAAAGATCTGTTAGCTCCTTATTGTATACTATAGGTACATTACTATTTTTCGCATTTTCTATTATTTTATCTGCAATACACCCCATGCCGGCAGCTGTAACCATTGGTGCCTCATATCCGTCTTCATACCTTAGAGCCGCAGCCTTTTTTCTTTTATCCACGGAAAACACTCCTATCTTGAACTAATTTTAATTATAAATTGTTATAATGTGATTGTAAATATCATGCTCTTATATTTATTATACCAATATGTTTATCATCAAAAAAATCCCTGCAATTTACTAAGTTCATTTCTTCCTTCCTCTTATCAACAGACATATATATATTATACCCCATATCCTGAAGTTGACTATTAATCGTACTCTTGTCCTTATTTAGGAACCTGACCCAGTCAGAATCACATTTTATATCAACCTTCATGTTTAATCCATTTACGATAATATAAGCATCTACAATCCCGATATTTTGAGTATTTACTGATGCTGCTATCTTCAAATCGGTAGAGTCTAGCTTTTTACTATCTCTTCTGTTATCTTTTATCATAAGTTTAAAATTATATTCATGATTATCTATATTCAATGGAAGATCCATATAATAATATTGGTTTGAAACTGTATTAAACACTTTAAAGTCATTGATATTCTTATTCAAAACATTAGTTATATTATTATAATTCCCCAAATCTCCATCATTGTTTTGATCTATAACAGTTTTTATTATATCCTTTATATTCTCAGTTTTTTCATTTATCTGCTGTTTTACTTTATCAGCCAATATATCTATATTAGTAATGCTAGGCTTTACACTTTTCTGCCCACTAGAATTAATATTCTTAAATATAACTGAAGATTCATTCTCTACAATTTCTGATTTATCTTTAAAACTAATGTCCTGAGTCTTTTCTTCCAATTTAGTATCATCAATAGAAGCAGACACTTCGCTTTGGACATTTTTATTACTTTCAGAAATGATATCTTGCTCCCCTTCTTTTAGTGTATTTTTAAAAATATTAGTTTGTACATTTTCCTTACCGGAATTTCGTCCTAATAATTCCGTCTTACTAATATCTTCTCCTTCTTGATAATATTTTTCTTCTTCCTTGCCTGATATTATGTTTATATTTTTTCCTAAAAAAGAAGTTTCTTTTGCATTATTAACATTAATGCTTTCATGATTTATAGAATTATTTATATCCTCAGCATTATTATATATCTTAAGTGACCCTTTAAAAACTTCATTAAAGCTTTTTATATTTTCCTTAGTTAAATCTATCTTATTTTCCATAAAAGTTAGAATTTCATCTGCCGATAAATTCTTAAGCTCACTAAAAAAGCTTTTAAGTTCAGTTTCTATTACTTTCGCCCCATTACTATTTTCCGGTACATTTTTACTCCTTATATAGTTATTTATAAAATTATCAGCCTGCTTCGGACTGTCATTTAATTTATCAATAAAATCCGTAAATGTTTTCATATATGATATATTATCCTTAGTAAGAGGTATATCATGTTTTACCATTTTATAAAATACCTTATAATCATCTTTTGTAATATTCATATCAGATTTTGAAAATATAAAATCAAGGGATTCATTTATGCTGCTTTCACTTGAGGAATCCTTAGAATCAGCAACTATTTTTAATTTAATTTGTCCATCTTCATAACCCTCAACCTGAAATTTTATTAAACCATCCGGGAGCTTATCTAAATTATTTTCAAGTTTCGCAGAAAACTTCCATCCATCAAGAAGTTTTAAAAGTACATCTCCCTCTAACCTTTTTACATCTACTACCCGTGCCAAAAAATTCTGTCCAACTTCAAATGTCAAATTCTTAAAAAGCCTTCTGGTATTTATGTCATAGGCTCCACTTACGTTCCATATTCCGGACATATCTATCAACTCCAACCTTACAATTTCACTTATAACTCTATATATTATCGTTTATGGATATATTGAATTCATATATTATACATATTATTTTCTAATAAAAATAGGATATTTTCAAATTACTCTTACTAAGAAAATCTGAAAACATCCTAATTAGTGTTTTTTAAAAATTAGTTATTCTTAACAAGTTCCTTTGTGCTTTCATCATGTAATATAGGTGACACACTCTTATAGACAACCATAGTAAGTACTAACAGTATTACACCCTTTATCAAGTTAAATGGAGCTATTGCCCATACTATAACACCGTTTAAATCTGTTACAGCTGGATTTATCTTGCTCGTCATAGCTATTATCGCACTTATAGGAAAATTAAGTACCTTTTCATACAAAGGCAAAAATATTACATAATTAAGTATACTCGCTGCAATTGTCATAAGAAGTGAACCTGAAATCAAACCATATACTGCTGTTTTTTTACTCTTTTTCATTTTATATATATATCCCGCTGTAAATACTAACACAGAACCGACTAAAAAATTAGCAAGTTCTCCAATGAATGCCGTTTTGCCATCAAAGACTCCATGAAGAATATTCTTAACTAGTTCTATTGCCACACCAGCTGAAGGACCAAGAGCAAAGGAACCAATCAAAGCTGGCAAATCACTTATATCCATCTGAAGAAATGATGGGAAGATCGGTATAGCCACTTCTATAAACATTAATATAAAACCAATTACACTAAGCAGCGATATTTTTACAAGCCTGTTTAACTTATCTCTTTTCATTTTACACCCTCCAATAAATATAATTTTGCAATAAATTTGATCTTTTATTCTGCGTATTATAAATAAAAAAATTTTAATACTACTAGAAGGTGGCAGTATAAATAATGCCCTGACTAGAATTTAAGTCAGGGCAAACAAACATATATATACTCATCCTTCTTCCATCCAGACTTTACTGTCGGCTTTGGAATTTCACCAAATCATACCTCATTTAAGGCTCGCGGGCTTTACCGCCGGTGGGGACTTTCACCCCGCCCCGAAGATCAAAAACTATTAACTTTTATGAATCTATTATAATACAAGCTTTCTAAAAATTCAATATGGTATAATAGACAATAGTCTATAATTATTAATTTTTCATACTTAAAGATATTCTTTTCCTCTTAATATCAACATCAATTATAGTTACATTAACTATATCTCCAACTTTGACTACATCAAGCGGATGTTTAACAAATTTGTCTGAAAGTTGGCTTATATGAACTAATCCATCCTGGTGAACTCCTATATCTACAAATGCCCCAAAATCCGCAACATTTCTAACTGTGCCCATTAATGACATACCCGGTTTGAGTTGATTTATATCAATAATTCCAGTCTTAAATATTGGTTTAGGCATTTCATCTCTTGGATCTCTTCCAGGTTTTTTTATTTCTCTTATTATATCCCTAAGAGTAGGAATTCCTATACCCAGATCCTTAGATAAGCTTTCTATACCCATATCTCTAACCTTATCATCTATATCTTTAAGATTATTGTTTTTTAAACTCTCAATACTGTAATCTAATATTTTTAGCAGCTTTTTAGTTGCTTCATAAGATTCTGGATGTACAGATGTATTATCAAGGGGATCAATGCTTTCCATGACTCTTAAAAATCCTGCACATTGCTCAAATGCCTTTTGACCTAATCTCTTAACCTTTAAAAGTTCTTTTCTGTTTTTAAACTTACCATTTTCTTCCCTATATGCGACTATATTCTTAGCTATTGCTGCATTTATACCAGAAATATATGATAAGAGAGATGGCGTCGCTATATTTAAATCAACACCCACACTGTTAACACAATCTTCTACAACACCTTTTAACGATTCATCCAAGTTTTTCTCGGATACATCATGCTGATATTGTCCTACTCCTATAGATTTAGGATCTATTTTAACAAGTTCAGACAATGGATCCTGTAGTCTTCTAGCTATTGATATAGCCCCCCTTAAGGATACGTTTATATCAGGATACTCTTCAGTTGCAAGTTCAGATGCTGAATATACAGATGCTCCAGCTTCAGACACTATAACATAGTATAACTCTCTTCCCTTTTCTTTTTTAACTTCCTCTATTAATCTCATTATAACTTCTTCCGATTCCCTACTTGCCGTACCATTTCCGAGCGATATTACATCCACATTATATTTATAAATAAGCTCTTTTAATTTCTTTATTGAGCCCTCGACATCATTCTGTGGTGCTGTTGCATAAACAGTAGCAGTATCTAATAGTTTACCTGTATCATCAAGTACTGCTATTTTACAGCCTGTTCTAAATCCAGGGTCATATCCAAGCACAACCTTATCTTTTATAGGTGGCTGCATCAAAAGAGCTTTTAGATTTTCACTAAATATTCTTATAGCTCCTTCTTCACCCTTTTCTGTAAGCTCTGATCTTATTTCCCTCTCTATAGATGGATATATAAGCCTTTTGAGTGAATCCTTTATACTTTCTTCTATATAAGTATCTGTAATTTTATTGTCCTTCATACACCTTGATTTCAAATATTCTATTATACTATCTAGATTACAAGTTATTTTTACAGATAGAATTTTTTCTCTTTCTCCTCTATTTATAGCTAAAATTCTATGCGCTGGAATATTTTTTACTGCCTCTTTATAATCGTAATAGACCTCATAAGTTGTAGATTCTTTACTATCACCCCTGGTCTCAATTATTCCATTTTGATTAACAAACCTTCTTATCCATTTTCTATATTCCGCATTATCAGATATTTTTTCACTTATTATATCCACGGCCCCGTAAATTGCTTCTTCTGCAGATCTTACTTTCTTTTCTTCATCTACAAACTGTAATGCATATTTTCTTATGTCATCTTTAAAATTTCCACACCATATTATATCAGATAAAGGTTTAAGTCCTTTTCCTTCAGCAATAGTGGCTCTTGTTCTCTTCTTTGGTTTATATGGTCTATATATATCTTCAACTTCAGTTAAAGTATCACATTTAAGTATATCATTTTCTAAATCCTGCGTTAATTTTTCTTGTTCATCTATTAATCTTATAACATCTTCTTTTCTAGATTCTAAATTTCTAAGATAAGTAAGCCTTTCAAATAAATTTCGAAGTACGATATCACTTATGGAACCTGTCATTTCCTTTCTGTATCTAGCAATGAATGGAACAGTATTTCCGCTATCTAATAATTCAACTATATTTTTCGTGTATTTTTTATTAAGTTTAAATTCCTCTGAGAGTTTATCAATTATGTTATTCATATTTACCTCCTAAATTTTATAGGTTATATAAGTTTTTCACATCTAATATATATAAAAGTATAATTCAATAAATGAAAAAAGGAAATTTTAGATATGAAAAAAAACTTAATTTTATTTTCTACAGTTTTGTCTCTACTAATATTAAACTTAAGTTTAAGTCTATGTTTATCAGTACATCAATTTAATTCTGGTTCAGTAAAGCAAAACATAAATTACCTTTCTAGTGATAATTTTAAAGGAAGACTGGGTGGAACACTAGAAAATGCAGAAGTTTCTCTTTATATAAGAGACTATTTTAAAAAAAACAATATAATGCCTTACAGTGGAAGTTACTTTGAAGCATTTAATACTATGTATCCTCATAGACTGGACGGAAATCCATACCTAAGGGTTACAGACAGTAATGGATTCATTGTAAAAAATTATAGATATTCCATCGACTTTAAAGAAGATCTAATAAATTTCAGATGTAACAGGATAAACTTCAGCAAAAAAAATGCATCAAGTATATTAGGTTCATATTTGAATGTATTTAATGGAGATGACCATTTCTTATTTTATACACCAGAAGATAATAAACTTACATTTAGAAGTTCTTTTGTAAGCAATACTGCAGTAAGCATGTATATAATGGTTACCAAAAATACATTAATAGATATGAGAAAATACTTGAATAATGGTTTTAATATAGATTGTTATATACCCTTTGAATCAAAACAAACTTCTTTAAATAATGTAATTGGCACTATAAGAGGTATTCATCCAAATAAACCTCCTCTTATACTGTGTGCACACTTTGATCATGTGGGCAGTGATCTTAGTAATAATATATATAATGGAGCCCTTGATAACGCTTCTGGAATATCATTTATGCTGGAACTTGGCAAATATATTACTTCTTTAGGCACGCCTGATAGAAATATAATATTAGTCGGTTTCAATGCAGAAGAATTTGGCTGCCTTGGTTCTAAAGCATTTGTCTTAAAAAATCTTAACAATATAAAAGACAGTACTGTATTTAACTTCGATATGATAGGCGGCAATTTTTCAAAACCAATCTATATAATGGGCGGTAAAAAGGATTCAAATAAAACAAGGCTAATACACGAGATTTCATCTATCTGTCAAAAATATAATATAAATTTTAGTTATTTATTTGAAGATTCAAGTGATCATGAATTTTTTAGAAAAAATAATATATCCGCGGTAACTCTAAGTGACAGTGATGCTTCAAGAATTCACACATTATATGATAAGTCCAATTTAATAGATATAAAATCAATTGATAGATGCTTTAAAGTAATGAATCCGGAGATCATACATTATGCATTTCCTAATAATATTATGCTCGTATACTACAAGCAGATATTATGTGTTTCTATATTAACCTCAATAATATTTTTAAAATTACTTTTTAAATCAAACTAAACTAAATATAGAGCTTAAGTTAAGCCCTATATTTAATTCATATATTCTATTTTGCCTCTTGTTTTAGATAAGCATTTATAAACTCATCAATTTCTCCATCCATAACAGAATTTATATTGCTTGTTTCCATTCCTGTCCTATGATCTTTAACAAGATTATAAGGATGAAATACATAAGATCTTATCTGGCTTCCCCATCCCATGTCTTTAAGCTCTCCTGCCAAATCTTCTATCTTTTCTTTATGAAGTCTTTCTTTTAATTCTACAAGTTTTGCCTTAAGCATTCTAAGCGCCTGTTCCTTATTATGGTGCTGGCTTCTTTCATTTTGGCACTGTACTATTATACCTGTGGGTATATGAGTTATTCTGATTGCAGATTCAGTTTTATTAACATGCTGACCACCTGCACCACTTGATCTATAAGTATCCACCTTTATATCCTCAGGTCTTATAAAAATATCTTGATTTTTCGTAAGTTCAGGCAGCACTTCCACCGAGGCAAATGAGGTTTGTCTTTTTCCATTTGCATTGAATGGAGAAATTCTAACTAGTCTGTGTATTCCTTTTTCAGCTTTTAAATATCCATATGCAAATTCTCCAGTAACCTTAAGCGTTACACTTTTTATCCCAGCATCGTCTGCGGGCAAACTATCTACTATTTCTGCCCCATAGCCTTTCTTTTCAATCCATTTTGTATACATTCTAAATAACATTTGAGTCCAATCCTGTGCGTCTGTACCTCCTACACCAACATGGAGATTCATAATTGCATTATTTTTGTCATATTTTCCGGATAATAAAATTTCAATTTGGAATTTCTCCATTTCAGATTTTATATCATTAACTTCCTTTAATATATCTTTTTGAGCCGATACATCGTCTTCTCCAAATGCCATCTCAGCCAAATCTTTAGCATCTTCTATTCTATCTTTCAAAGAATTATATTTCTCTATTCTATCTTCAAAGAGCTTCTCTTCAGAGGAAATCTTCTGCGCATTATCCGCATCCTGCCAAAAATCTACCTCCTGCATCCTTTCTTGAAGCTCTTCTATTTTGATTTCAAGGGATTCTATGTCAAAGTGAATCCCTTATTTCATTCATGATTTCACCCATATCCGACAGCGAATTCAAAATCTCTTCAAGCTGTATTACCATACAAACACTTCCTTACTCAAATCTTCCGCAGCAATTTTTATATTTCTTTCCACTTCCACATGGACAAGGATCATTTCTTCCTACTGTCTTCTTTTTTCTTATAGGCTGCTTTTTTGTGGTATCTCCATCACTTTGGTTTGTATAAGTTTCTTTAACAATTCTTTCTCTCTCAGGTACCTTCTGCATTTGAACATGAAGTAAATATTTTATAGTATCAAGCCTTATATTATATATCATCTCATCAAACATCTGGCTGCCTTCAAATTGATAAGCCTGAGTCGGATCCTGTTGTTTATATGCAGCAAGGCCTATAGATCTCTTTAGATGTTCCATATCATCTATGTGATCCATCCATCTTGTATCAACAACTCTTAGAAGGATAACCCTCTCAATTTCCCTCATTTGTTCAGAAGTAAATTCTTCTTCTTTTTGTGCATATATCTTCTCACCAATTTCAACGTATTTATCAATTATCTCCTCATTGGACAAATTCATAAGTTCATCAGCAGATACACTATCTTTTTCAACGAAAACTTCTTCCATATATTTTACTAAATCTTTTATTTCATCTTCAAATTCTTCTTCGACTCCAGATATATGAGAATTAACTATATCGGAAACTAAACCTTTAATCATCTCCTGTATCTGATCTTTTAAATCTATTCCTTCTAATACTTCTGATCTCTGTTTATATATTATTTCTCTTTGTTTATTTATTACATCATCATATTGCACTACTGTTTTTCTTATATCAAAGTTATTTCCTTCAACTTTCTTCTGTGCATTTTCTATAGCGCTGCTTACCATTTTACTCTCTATAGCCTCATCATCGCCAAGTCCGAGTTTTTGCACTATATCCTTTAACTTATCAGAACCAAATATCCTCATAAGATCATCATCAAGAGAAACATAGAATCTTGATGAACCGGGATCTCCCTGACGTCCCGAACGTCCTCTTAACTGATTATCGATTCTCCTTGATTCATGCCTTTCAGTACCTATGATTTTTAGGCCACCTACTTTTACTACATCATCAGTAATCTTAATATCAGTACCACGTCCTGCCATATTTGTTGCAATGGTGACCATACCAAATTCTCCTGCATGGGATATTATTTCTGCTTCCTTCTCATGGAATTTAGCATTTAATACTTGATGAGAAATTCCTTTTCTCTTTAACATATCAGAAAGTAATTCAGATTTTTCTATACTTACAGTACCAACCAACATTGGTTGACCTTTCTTATGTGTCTCAACTATATCTTCAACTATGGCATTAAATTTTCCCTTTGCCGTTTTATATACAATATCTGATAAATCCTGTCTTATTACAGGCTCATGAGTAGGAATAACAATTACATCTAACCCATATATTTCTCTAAATTCATTTTCCTCTGTTAATGCAGTACCTGTCATACCTGAAAGTTTATTAAACATTCTAAAATAATTTTGATATGTAATAGTCGCAAGTGTTTTAGATTCCTTTTCTACCTTGACTCCCTCTTTTGCTTCTATTGCTTGATGGAGGCCGTCACTGTACCTTCTACCTTCCATCATTCTTCCTGTAAATTCATCAACTATAAGGACTTCACCATTCTTTACCATATAGTCCTTATCTCTTTTCATTATATAATTGGCTTTTAGCGCTTGAACTACATGATGCTGTAATTCCATATTTTTTGCATCAGCATAATTGTCAAGTTTAAAAAACTCTTCTGCCTTTTTAATTCCTGCATCCGTTAGCATTACAGCATTAGCCTTTTCATCTACTGTAAAATCGTCCTCTTCAGTTAATGTTTTTGCAAAGTGGTCTGCTATCTTATAAAACTCTGTTGATTTTTCTCCTTCACCAGAAATTATAAGCGGAGTTCTCGCCTCATCTATAAGTATTGAGTCAACCTCATCGACTATAGCAAAATTAAGCCCTCTTTGAACTCTTTCTTCCTTATATATAACCATATTATCTCTAAGGTAATCAAAACCAAATTCACTATTGGTTCCATAAGTTATATCGCATTTATAAGCTTCCTGCCTTTGATTCTGATCCAAATCATGAAGTATAACACCAACCTTTAGTCCTAATGCTTCATATATAGGGGCCATAGTATCTCTATCTCTTTTAGCCAAATAATCATTTACTGTAACTATATGAACGCCCTTACCTGTAAGTGCATTTAAATAAGCTGGAAGCGTTGCAACCAAAGTTTTTCCCTCACCAGTTTTCATTTCTGATATTCTTCCTTGATGAAGTACTACTCCACCCATAAGCTGTTCTCTAAATGGCTTCAATTTAACTGTTCGTGCAGCTACCTCCCTAACTACTGCAAAAGCCTCAACTAATATAGAATTTAATGTTTCATCTTTTGATAATCTCTCTTTAAATTCATCAGTTTTAGATCTTAACTGTTCATCAGTCATGGATTGCATTTTAGAATCTAAAGAATCTATTTTATTGACAATAGGTAATATTCTCTTAACTTCTTTTTCACTATATGTACCGAATATTTTTTGAAAAATGTTCATCCTTTTCATCCTCACCAAATTAAATTTTTTATAAGTATACACTTTATAGATTATATCATCTAATTAGTACGTATTCAACTTAGAGGCAATATATACAGAGATTTAGCACCTAAATTCCAGTAAAAATTTTATTTTTACTGGAATTGTATCCAATTACATTTATTTAAAGGGCTGGTAAGCCCGGAGACCGTTAGGTCGAAAAAATAATTATAATACCTCTTTACCCCGATAAATTTATATAATCAATTTCCAGTTTTAATTTTGAATTATGTCTTTCCAAATATAGGGTTATTCCAATTATCTTCTATAGTAAATCTTTCATCTTTTATATCTTCAATAATATCCATTTGAAGCATATTCTTTTCTCTAAAACCCCTTATACACCTAAAAAGTATAACTGCATTAAATTAAATGCTATTATTATAAACATTAAAACTGTTTCTACGCCCGTAGGGCTATGAAGAAAACAGTGATCTAAATGCCATTCCGTCTTCAGTTGATGAAATATATTATTTTCAATGTCCCATCTTTTATGCATTATCTTCCACAGGCTTTCTACTGATGTAAATTTATCTGTTGTTATGATCCATCCTTCTTTAATCTCTATTCTGTCTCCAGTATGAATTTCTTCCACAAACCTCAAGAACCTTACTTTTATATCCTTATCAGACATTTCAAAATTATCATCTTCCCATGCCTTAATCTTTGTGTAGATATTTGTGTTTTTTCTTACAATCCAGTTCTTATCTGCCTCACGGCATTTAAATAAAGCTAATGCGTCTTTTACAATGTGAAGACGTTCATCTTTTACTCTAACTACAGCATTCATTCCTATAGAGAGTACTTCTTTTATCCATGTAGCATTACAATACAAAGCATCAGCTACAATGATATCCGCAAAGTGATGATATTTTTTATATAGTTTTTTAATTAAACGTTTGCCGGCAGTAATTTCTCCTTCATCTTTACCTGAACTATCTTTTTGGGATTCAAGCATTTCCTGATCTAAAACAATATGTGGATCACAACCAACCATTGCACAAACTACTGATCTGTGAAAATGATGCGTTATACCATTTTTATCAACCCTTGTAAGGCAGTTGTTACAAGATTTTTTAATACTGTCAAATAGTTCTACACCATCTATGGCAGCTACCTTTAAACCATCTATAGTACCATTTCTAAATACTTTATTCTTCGCAGTAGTTTTTATTATGTGCTTGTTGATATTTTTTAAGCCATCAAGATCAAAATCATTCAAGAAACGCCTAACGGCGTCAATGCGTAGCATTTTAGTATTTTTAGGTAATACCTTTTTAAATTTATTCTTTTCAATCCAATGTTCTAATCTATTGAAACTTCTTATTTGAAGCATGAATCCAAATAATACTACGAAAGCTATTGTTGAAACTTTTGCTGGAGATTTTATTATTTTATTTTTTAAACTATTGATTTCTTCACCTATATCATATACCCTGTTAATATAAGTGAGTAGCTGTTTCAAATAACTTTTACTCATTTTATCAGCATCCTTTTATTTTTAGTTTTTAGCAAAACCATTATAAAAAGGATGCTTTTATTATGCAAATTTTTTCCGTATAATTTCCAGTGAAAATCGGAATCTATTAATTCTACTGTAAATATTCATAAGACTTTATAATTCAAAGGACTATCGTCCTAAAAATTTTTTAAGTGCTAAACTTCTGCAATATATACTAATTCCAGATCAGAATTAAAAAGAGAGGAGCTTATGGCTTCTCTCTTTGCTTTAAAATTCAGGTTCAATTAAACCGTAGTTTCCATCTTTTCTTTTATAAACTACGTTTACTTCTTCATCCTCAGCATTTTCAAATACGAAAAAATTGTGTCCCAAAAGTTCCATTTGTAACACAGCCTCTTCAGCTGACATTGGTTTTATTGCAAACTTTTTGGTTTTAACTATTTTAGGCTCTTCATCATGCTCCTCTTCTATATCAGGTATAAATTGAAATCTTAAAGAAGTACCATGATTTCTTCTCTGAAGTTTTGTCTTCTGCTTCCTTATCTGGCCTTCAAGCTTATCAATAACCAAGTCTATAGAAGCATACATATCGGAATTTTTCTCTTCTCCTCTTAATATAACACCATTAAAAGGAATTATAACTTCTACTATCTGTGAATTCTTCTGCACACTTAATGTAATATTAGCCTTTACGTCAGGGTTGAAATACTTATCTAATTTCGATATCTTTTTTACCACTATGTTCCTTAAAGCTTCAGTCACCTCAATATTTTTGCCAGTTACTTTTATTTCCATATTTCCAGCCCCTTTCAGAATTTAAAATATGTCAGTAAATTTAAATTATTATGATTTTTACTTTTGTTAATTATATTCTAATACTGTTAAATACAAATTACAAGGAATTTTATATCAATTAACAATTATTCTACAAATTATATCTATCAGGAACCATATATAAACAATTATTGTTGAGCCGGTTTCATTGTCGGGAATAGTATAACATCTCTTATTGAAGATGAATTAGTCAAGAACATGATCAATCTGTCTATTCCTATACCAAGTCCACCAGTTGGAGGCATACCAATTTCAAGAGCATTTAAGAAATCTTCATCCATCATATACGCTTCATCATCCCCTAATTCTCTTTCCTTTAACTGTTGTTCAAACCTTTCTCTCTGTACTAAAGGATCATTTAATTCTGAATATGCATTACATATTTCTCTTCCAAATACAAAACCCTCAAATCTTTCAGTAAATTTGTCATTTCCTCTTTTCTTTTTAGTCAAAGGCGAAATTTCAACAGGATAATCCATTACAAATGTAGGCTGAATAAATTTATCCTCACAAAATTCTTCAAACATAGCATCTAATATATCGCCTTTAGAACAATCTTTTAATTCCTTTTTTAATTCAAGATGCTTCTCTTTAGCGATTTGTCTAGCTTCTTCATCATCCTTAACCTGATCAAAATTAATATCAGCATATTCTTTGACAGCATCTACCATTGTAATTCTTCTCCAAGGTGGCTTAAAGTCTATTTCTGTATCTTCATAAACAACCTTGGTTGTTCCAAGAACCTTGTCACATACATATGCCACCATGTTCTCAGTGAGTTCCATCATATCATTATAATCAGCAAAAGCTTCATATAATTCAATTGATGTATATTCCGGATTATGTCTTATATCCATTCCTTCATTTCTAAAGCACTTTCCTATTTCATACACTTTTTCAAATCCACCTACTATAAGTCTTTTTAAGTAAAGTTCAGTAGCTATTCTAAGATACATATCCATATTAAGTGAATTATGATGAGTTGTAAAAGGCTTTGCTGCAGCTCCACCAGCTATAGGTGATAATATAGGAGTCTCAACTTCTATATAATCTTTTTTGTCAAGATATTCTCTTATCGACTTTATAATTTCTGTCCTTTTCATAAAGGTATCTCTAACATCTTGATTCGTTATAAGATCAACATACCTCTGTCTGTATCTTAAATCTGGATCTTTAAGTCCATGCCACTTTTCTGGTAATGGTCTAAGAGATTTAGCTACAAGCTCAAAATCAGTTATGTGTATTGATATTTCTCCCGTTTTAGTTTTAAATACTCTTCCAGTTACTGATAAAATATCCCCTATATCAAAACTCTTGTATTCTTTTAGCCTTTCTTCTCCTACATCATCTATTCTTATGTAAAGCTGAATTTTTCCGTATCTGTCATACAAATCTGAAAACCCAGCCTTACCATGAACTCTTTTAGAGATAAGTCTGCCTGCCACTGTAACAGTTTTTTGCTCTAATTCATCATAATTATCTTTTATTTGTTTAGATGTATGAGTTCTTTCAACTTTATATATATCAAAAGGATCCTTCCCATCTTTTTGAAGATTAAAGAACTTTTCTCTCCTCTCATTTATAAGTGCATTAAAGTTTTTTTCTAATTTATTTAAATTTTTTTCCTCTTTTGACATTTCTTAAAACCTCCATTATTATCTTCTTATGTCAAGTATTTTATACCTACTAACCCCGTCTGGTACCTGAACTTCAACTATATCTCCAACTTTTTTTCCAATGAGACTCCCTCCAACTGGTGATTCATTCGATATTTTATTGTTCATAGGATCTGCTTCGGCTGAACCAACCATTGTATATTCAACTTCTTCATCAAATTCATAATCTTTAACCTTAACTTTAGATCCAATATTTACAACATCCAGTGGTACCTCATTTTCATCTATTACAGTCGCATTTTTTAACATCTTTTGAAGTTGAGCAATTTTCCCCTCTACAAATGCTTGTTCATTTTTGGCTTCATCATATTCCGAATTCTCACTTATATCCCCAAAAGAAAGTGCTACCTTAATTTTTTCAGTTATCTCTTTTCTTTTAGTTGTCTTTAGATATTCTAATTCTCCTTCAAGTTTCCTTACACCCTCATAAGTCATCATATATTCTTTTACCTGATTCATATTTATCTCCCCTTCAATTTAAATATGGCATAATCACAATAACTACATTAGGCATACTTTAATTAAACACATCTCATCAATCACATTTAGGTAATTATAAAACAAGCTTTCTTATAATGTCAATCTTTGAAATTTAAATCAGACAATTTATAATATCTATTCTACTGAAAGTTTATTATTCCAGAATTTAATCTTATTATTAATCTATTCTGCATTAATCTCAAAAATACACTTATTATTTTTTAATTCAAATTGAGTTTTTATATTCGGTCAATATCTTTATTACATTTTTACTACTCTTCTCCGAATTAATCATATCCTTAACCTTTTTATTGTCTTTAAATCCCTTTAAATACCATCCTATATGCTTTCTCATCTCTCTTACAGCTTTATCCTCACCATTATATTTTATAGCACTTTCATAGTGTTTTATACAAATATCAATTTTTTCACTAAATCCAGGGTGAAAAACCTTTTTATTACTTAGTCCGGCATTTATCTCTTTAAATATCCATGGATTCCCCATAGATCCACGCCCGACCATTATGGCATCACAGCCAGTTATTGTAAACAAGTTTTTTGCGCTATCGAAGTCCACTACATCCCCATTACCTATAACAGGAACAGATACGGCCATTTTAACCTTTCTTATTATACTCAAATCAGATTTTCCTTCATACATCTGCTCCCTTGTTCTACCATGAACAGCAATAGCATCTATACCCGCTTCTTCAAGAGCTTTTGCAAATTCAACAGCATTAACATCATTACGATCAAATCCTTTTCTAATCTTTACAGTTATGGGCTTAATAGATGCCTTTTTCATCTCTTTTACTATTTTAATTGCTAATCCTGGATTCTTCATAAGAGCAGAACCTTCACCATTCTTAACAATTTTAGGTGCAGGACATCCCATGTTTACATCTAAAATGCATACTTCCTCATTATCATTAAACAACTCACAGCATTCAGCCATTACTAATGGGTCATTTCCAAATAATTGCACAGCAATAGGAGCTTCTTTTTCTGAAACCTTCAGCATCTTAAATGTTTTTTTATTGTTTTCTATAAGTGCCTTTGCACTTACCATCTCTGAATAAACAAGTCCAGCCCCCATTTCTATACATATTTCTCTAAAAGGCATATCTGTTACTCCTGCCATAGGTGCCAAAAAAATATTATTTTTAAATTCTAAATTCTGTATTTTCATTATATTCCCTGCTCTTTATTTTTATCATATATTATTCTAAGCCCTTTTAAAGTTAATATTGGATCTATTAAATCAATACTTCTAGATTCCTCATTTATTAATTTAGCAAGACCGCCCGTTGCAACTACAAGAGGGTTTTCACCGAATTCCATCATCTCTTTTTTCATTCTGCACACAATGTAGTCTACCTGGCCAATATATCCATATACAATTCCAGCTTGTATACTTGATATAGTATTTTTACATATGACCCTTTTCGGTTTTATCAATTCTACTTTAGGAAGTTTGGCCGCTCTTTCAAACAATGCATCAGAAGCTATCTGTACTCCAGGACAAATAGTTCCACCTAAGTAATCTCCATTTTCAGTAAGAGCACAAAACGTAGTAGCAGTTCCAAAATCTATTATTATAGCTGGCTTCTTGTAAATTTCATGGACTGCTACAGCATTAACTATTCTGTCAGCTCCAACTTCTTTTGGATTATCATATTTTATATTTATTCCAGTTTTAATTCCAGGACCTACTACTATAGGGTATATCTCAAAATACTTTATTATTGCATGTTCAAGTGAATACATGATATCAGGAACTACAGATGATATTATAACACCCTCTACATCTGAAATATCAAGTTTATTATGTAAAAATAACTGTATTATTTGCGTTCCATACTCATCTGCAGTCATCTTCGAAGCAGTTGATAATCTCCAATCTGCAATTAGTTTATCCTCTTTATAAACTCCAAGAACAATATTTGTATTACCTACGTCTAAAACTAAAATCACCAAATACACCACCTTTTATACATAAAAACAAAAACTTTCTATTATATACATAATTAAAGAGCAGCTCTTAAAGCTGCCCCAAAGTTGTTAATTCTTTACCATAGTTTATTAACTTAATTCTATCAGCTGAATTCTATTTGTCAAGCTTGCTTATAGATTCTTTTTGTTACTGGTTTTTTCCATAAATTTATCACTATTTACTATGTATCTTGAATGCATTCCTTCTCCAACTTTTTCACTTTCATCCCAAACTTCAACCTTAAAGGTTAATGCCTTTCTGTCTATCTTTGTTAAAACAGCTTCACATCTTACCTTCATGCCAAGTGGAGTTGATTTTAAGTGCTTTACATTAAGCTCTATTCCGACCGTCGTATATCCACATGGAAGATGAAGATCAACACAACTTCTCGAAGTTTCCTCCATTAACGTTATCATTGCTGGTGTGGCAAATACATCCAAAACTCCAGATCCCATTTTACTAGCAAGATCATTTTCTGTAACCTGCATTTCTTTAGCTGATGTCATTCCCTCTTTTAAATTGAACTCCATTATATCATCTCACTTTACTAAAATTTTAAAAGTTATAAAATATATAATAATTATAACATAAGCAATTCTCAATTCTAAGTTTTATTTATAAAAAAGCAACCCGGAAGATTCCGGACTGCTCAAAATATTTGTATTGATTTTTATCAATCTATGCATTTTGCAAATCAGCATTTGAAAATATTTCTTGAAATTCATCAGCTTCAAGCTTTTCCTTTTCAAGAAGAGCTTTTGCAACAGCATGAAGTTTAGGTTTATTTTCAGTAAGAAGTTTTTCTGCTTCTTTATATCCATCATCTATGAGTTTCTTTATTTCTCTATCTATCTCAAATGCAACTTCTTCACTAAAGTTTCTTCCCTTTCCTAAGTCTCTGCCTAAGAATACTTCTTCATGTCCAGAACCAAATGCTATAGGGCCAAGATCACTCATTCCATAATCCATTACCATTTTCTTGGCTATAGTAGTTGCTCTTTCAATATCATTTTTAGCTCCAGTACTTATGTCTCCTATAATCAGTTTTTCAGAAACTCTTCCTCCAAGTAAACCTACTATTTCATCCTCTAGTTTAGTTTTTGACATATAAGAACTATCTTTCTCAGGAAGATGCATTGTATAACCTCCAGCCATTCCTCTTGGAATTATGCTTACCTGATGTACAGGATCCGCAGTAGGCAAAAGCTGCATTACTACTGCATGCCCTGCCTCATGATATGCTGTAAGTCTCCTATCTTCTTCATCTATAACCCTACTTTTCTTTTCTGGTCCAGCTATAACTCTAGTAACAGCCTCTTCAAGCTCATCCATACTTATCTTATCTCTATCTTTTCTAACAGCAAGTAATGCTGACTCATTCATCAAGTTTTCAAGATCAGCTCCTGTAAACCCGGGTGTTCTCTTGGCAAGCACATCTAATTTCACTTCATCGGAAAGTGGTTTATTCCTTGAGTGCACTTTTAAAATCTCTTCTCTTCCTTTTACATCCGGTGCCCCAACTAATATCTGCCTATCAAATCTTCCAGGCCTTAATAATGCTGGATCCAATATATCTGGTCTATTGGTTGCCGCTATCATTATTATACCTTCATTTGCACCAAATCCATCCATTTCTACTAGAAGTTGATTTAATGTTTGTTCTCTTTCATCATGTCCTCCACCAAGTCCAGCACCTCTTTGCCTTCCAACGGCATCTATTTCATCTATGAAAACTATACATGGCGAGTTTTTCTTTGCTTGATCAAAAAGATCTCTTACTCTAGATGCACCAACACCTACAAACATTTCAACAAAGTCTGAACCCGATATACTAAAAAATGGTACTCCAGCCTCACCTGCTATAGCTTTTGCTAATAGAGTTTTACCTGTTCCCGGTGGCCCAACAAGAAGAACACCTTTAGGTATCCTGGCACCCATTTCAATATATTTCTTTGGTTGTTTCAGGAAATCTACTATTTCTGCAAGTTCTGCTTTTTCTTCATCAGCTCCAGCAACATCTGCAAATGTAACTTTCTTCTTGTTTTCTGGTGTTGCCATCTTGGCCCGGCTCTTTCCAAAATTCATTACGCCTCTGTTTCCTCCGCCGCCTTGCGACTGCTGCATAAACATAAACCAAAAAGCTACAAGTATAAGTATTAAAAGTATAGTTGGTAAGTATTGCACCCACATAGGTATTGTTGCAGGTTTTGCATAAATTTCTTTCACGGTTCCATTCTTAGGATTTTCACCTATAAATTGGAATAGTCTCTCTGATGGAACTATTGTCTCATATTGTGTACCATCTTTTAATGTACCTACTACAGTCATTTTATCCTCTTTTACCTGAAAACTTCTTATATTATTACCTAACCAATCTTTCTGAAATTGATCAAAATTTATGGTCGTTGACGTTTCATTAGTTCTCACAAGCATCATAGCTGCAAGAATCACTAACACAAATACTATGACCCAGGCCGTTGCACTTGAAAATTTTTTCATCACAGGCCCCCCTCTCTTTCTAGTTTTATTCTGTAAAATTGTATCATAAGGAATATTCGTTTACAATAAATTAAAAATAATTATTTATAAACATCCTCTTTTAGCACTCCTATGTATGGTAAATTTCTATATTTTTCTGAATAGTCCAGTCCATATCCTACTAGAAAATAGTCTGGCACTACAAATCCTCTATATTTTACATTCAGTACCTTCTTCCTTCTGTCAGGTTTATCTAAAAGGCAAGCTATTTGTATACTTGATGGTTTTCTTCCCTTTAAACAATCAAGCAAATAAGCTAATGTAACTCCTGAATCTATAATATCTTCTACAATTAAAACATCTTTTCCTTCTATTTCGAAATCTAAATCCTTTAAAATTCTAACTACTCCCGATGTCTTAGTAGACTTGCCATAACTTGAAACTGCCATAAAATCCATGGTGCATGGAATATTAATTTCTTTTAGCAGATCTGCCATAAACGGAACAGATCCTTTAAGTATTCCAACAAGCATCAAATCCTTTCCTCTATAATCTTTGCTAATCTTTTCACCTATTTCTTTCTCTTTATCCCTCAATTGTTTCTCTGTAAATAATACTTCTTTTATGTCATCCTTCATTTGGTACATTCCTTTATTCTCTCCCCTTCGACTTTTATTTGTAAAACATTTTTTGTATCTTTCGTTACTTTAAAAACTTCACTAATCCTATAACCAATGATCCATGAAATTTCACCATTAAAACATATTAAAGGTATCTCGTTTCTTTCATTTCGTGATATCTTCTCATCAATAAAGAATTTCTTTAACTTCTTACTGCCATTCATCCCAAGTGGAATAAATCTATCTCCATCTCTCTTGTATCTTAATATTATTCCATCTTTTATTTTATCATAGTCAAAGTATTTAGTTAATTTATTACTCTCTAAATTTTGCACTGAATCACTTTCTAACACAGTTAAGTATATTTTTAAGTTCTCACAGGTTAAATTATTCATCCCCATCTCAAGTTTGTATTCTCTATTTTGGTTTTCATATATATGTTCTTTTACCTTATATATATAAATATTACCATAACTATTTATGACATTTATATGCCCTGGCAAATTTAGAATTTTTCCTGTTGAAGTTTTTTGAATATCTATAATATTATATATATGTAATTTATCAATATTATACAAATTTCCACACAGAGCATAGATTGAAAGCCGCACAATTCTAGTTACAATTGCATTGTGTTCAGTAAAGGCTTCTTTAGATATTATAACCTTTTCTTTATTTATATCACAATATTTTTTAAACTTTTCTTTAGAAATCATCTCTAAATAATCATTATCCACTTTTATAGTATCAGATAGTCTGTTTAAAGTTTTTACGATATCATCATTAAAGTTTTTTCGTATATATGGTATTAACTCCAATCTTATTTTATTTCTGGAATAAATGGTTTCTAGATTAGTCTTATCTATTCTAGGATCTAAATTATTCAAACTACAATACTCCTCAATTTGATTTCTAGCTATATTTATAAGAGGTCTAACAAATATATTATCTCGCACAGGTCTTATTCCAGCTAATCCGTCAAGTCCTGTTCCTCTCATTATTCTCATAAGTATAGTTTCAGCCTGATCATTTGCATTATGCGCAATTGCTATTTTTTGGGCACTAAATTCCTTCTTGAGTTCATAAAAGAAATCATACCTGGCTTCCCTGCCTGCACTTTCACATGATATATTCTTATCCCTAGATAATTTATTTACATCTACCTTTTTGGATCTGAATTTTATATCCAATCTATTACAAAATTCCTTTACAAAATTCTCATCCATATCGGCAGCTTCCCCTCGAAGACAATGATTTAAGTGTGCTGCATAAATAGTTATTTGTAACTTTTCCCTCAATCTATACAAACTATGTAAAAGACATATGGAATCAGGTCCACCTGAGACAGCCACTATTACCTTGTCTCCTCTATTAAACATTGAGTATTTTACTATATTATTAAAGATTTCATCTATCAATTTTAACACTCCTGATTATTTTATAGTATGTAGTATATTATAACATAACAAAATAAGTTATACATTTTAATATGTCGTAATACGGCATATTACTTTGCATAACTTATAAATCCTTCAAAAATTATATTAATATAAGCTGTACACTTTTCCCACAATGACTGTCATATCATCCCTTATTTTCCCATTACTTATTTCCTTGGACTTGTCTATAATTTCGTGACCCAGTTGTTTCGGATCATTACAGTTATTTCCCTTTAAAAATTCTATGAACCAATCTACACTTCCAACTGATTTATTTTCATGATCCAAAATACCATCACTTACCATTATAATTAAATCTCCATTTTTAACCTTCTTTTGAGCACTATCAATATCAGGCTTATCTAATACACCTATTGGCAGACTCTTTGAATCAATAACGCTAACATCTTCCCCTCTCTTTATAAAACTTGCTGCTGCTCCTATTTTTACAAAATCTATCTTCCCACTATAAAGGTCTATACTGCTTAAATCTATAGTCGAAAATTTTTCATCTTCAGAAAATTTAATACTCATTATAGAATTAACAGTATTTATAGCAGTTATTTTATCAAATCCTTGTTTTAAGAATTTTTGAACAATATTCACAACAGCACTGCTTTCTTGTCCAGCTTCCGGTCCTGATCCCATGCCATCACTTATCATACTTATATATGCACCATCTGATGATTTCCCAAACGTATAACTATCTCCACTAAATTCTTCTCCATCTTTGCACATTTTACCTGCATAAGTCGATACATAATATTTAGGCATCTCCTCAAAAGTAATATCACACGTCTTTAAAGAATTATTTATTTTACATCCATCATCATTTATACACATAATTTTATCAGCTGCCTGATTTACCAGAGGCAATATTTTTTTTGCACATAACTGTTTACCTCCACAGGCCTCCATGGATATCTTTATTATAATCCTTTCATTTTTGTCATTATAGCAAAACATATCCACGTATTTTATCTTGTTCTTAGTAAGTATCCTTCTCAATCTATTTTCAATATCTGGATTAAATCTTATATTCATATCAAATTCTTTAACTATTTCAGATACGGAGCTTGCCATATTATCTATTTGTCCACCGAGTAATTCTCTACATTCACTCAATCTGTTTCTCCACATCTCACTTATTATATAATTATTTACTATATTCTCAGTTTCTTTTAGAAGCACAGATCGTTTTGTACATTTTCTTTCTAATTCATAAGGTATATCTTTATTATTATCCTGAAAATTTTGTATTAACTCTCCAAAAGCATTATAAGTATAAAAATTTTCTCTATTCCAACACATTGATTTCATACTGCAGTCACTGCACACTCTTCCTGCAAGATTTTCAATCATTGCACTACTTTTATTTTTCATAATGAGTTTATCGTTATTTACCAATTTTTCCAATGCTTCCGATATATTATGAAGTATATCAGAAAAACTTTCTAGCTTTACCATTAAAATTCCCTTAATTCTCTCTGCATAACTTTCCTTAAAATATTCCTGCTTCTTTTCCCATTCAAGCTCCACTTCTATTTTATTTAAAATACTTACTGGTATAGCTAAAAATATGCAGCAACTTATAATAACCTCAATTATATTAAATTGAACCGCTATATTAGAATACATTTTTAATACAGAGAAAGCTACCAAATATGATATTCCACTCATCCATTTTCCAGTTTCTCTAAATACTCCTGAAACAAGACCACATAATCCATATACTCCAACATAAATTATCATATTACTTGATGTCATGCCAATTATTGTTCCCATCGCAACCCCTACTGCTGATCCAGCTGAACTTCCCTTTACATATCCTAATATAAGTACAAAAGTTAATGCTACAACATTTCTTATAGTTATACCCTTTATATCAACACCCCAGGTACCAGCAACTATTAATGACATTACTATAGACATACTTATTATCTCTTCACTTGTATAAAGATGTCTTGTCCTAAGTAATTTAAAACATTCCATTGAATAATTTATAATAAAATATATTGGGAATATACAGCATATCTCAAAGAATGAGGTCAAAACTGACATACCAAATACTATCTTTCCAATAAGCAGTTTGTAAGCTATAAATTCTACAAATATTCCTGAAAATAATATTAATAATTTACTCTTTTGTTTCATATTATCTAATATATACTTAGATATTATAAGCATTAGTGAGGCTAATATATACATTGGTAAATCATTCATACTATGTATTACTGTTAAATATCCAATTAATGTACCAATTCCTGCTGCCAAAGACATTTTTTTATCTTCGTAAACTATAATTGCTATTAAAAATGCCAGCCCAAATGGTGCCATGAGGTTTACCATAACCACCCTACTTGCCAAAAGTGCCGATAAAAGTACTAGTGTAACTTTCATAATAGGGAATCTTATTAACCTTTGTTTTTGTTTATCCTTTATTTTTTTTATTCTTTGGTATGGAAAAATCTCTACTCCATATTGCACAACTTAACACCTACCTATCAAATTATTATCTATATTATAACAAAGCTTACTGGAAATAAATGTCATAACATGAAATCGCATATTTTTTTTTAGGACAGATAATTCTATGATTTGTGTAATTATATGCTTTAGGTATATAGGAGTAGAAATTTGTTACTTTTAAGACTAATTTAATAAGTAAATATTATTTATATATATAAATATATACTAAAAAGGTCTATAACAAATGTTATAGACTTTATCTGGTAGCGGAAATAGGACTTGAACCTACGACACTCCGGGTATGAACCGAACGCTCTAGCCAGCTGAGCTATTCCGCCATATATTCTTTTTGGTTGCGGGAGCAGGACTTGAACCTACGACCTTCGGGTTATGAGCCCGACGAGCTACCAACTGCTCCATCCCGCGATATTTTAATTTGGTGCTGAAGACCGGAATCGAACCGGTACGGGTTTTAAAGCCCGCAGGATTTTAAGTCCTGTGCGTCTGCCAGTTCCGCCACTCCAGCACAATATTGGTAGCGGAAATAGGACTTGAACCTACGACATTTCGGGTATGAACCGAATGCTCTAGCCAGCTGAGCTATTCCGCCATATATTCTTTTTGGTTGCGGGAGCAGGACTTGAACCTACGACCTTCGGGTTATGAGCCCGACGAGCTACCAACTGCTCCATCCCGCGATATTTTAATTTGGTGCTGAAGACCGGAATCGAACCGGTACGGGTTTTAAAGCCCGCAGGATTTTAAGTCCTGTGCGTCTGCCAGTTCCGCCACTCCAGCAACTTAACGCAGTCATTAACCGACAACATATATTATTATAAGTGATGAGAATAGTATTGTCAACTATTTTATATTAAATTATTTTTATTAAATAATATAGAGGGTCAAAATTTAACCCTCTGAATTAGCTAATTTAATAATTAGAAGTTTTTTTATAACCTCTTGCTCTTGAGTCCTGATGCTTTTTTAGATCCTGAAATCTCTCTTCACTATCTTTTAGAAATTTGGATATTCTATCCTCAAAATCTCCCTGATAGCCCTTACTGTTCTCTTTCTGCCAATCAATTTCAACCGGTCTTAAACTCTTTTTTTCTGGTAAAGCCTGCTTTATTGACAAACTTATTTTTCCCTTTTCATCAATTGAAATAACTTTAACCTTTACTTTATCTTTTTCTTTTAAATAGTCTCTTATGTTTTTAACATAAGCATCGGAAACCTCGGATATATGAACCAAACCCGTTTTCCCTTCAATTTCAACAAAAGCTCCAAAATTCGTGATGTTAACCACTGTACCTTCTAGTATGCATCCTGCCTTTAAGGTCATATTAAAAAGATTCCTCCTTAAAATAATATTATATAAAAATTAATTTATAGACTAACATTATATCAGTTCTTTGTGTTTATTACAGGAGTCTCACCTTCTTTAATAAGACCTAACCTCTCTCTGGCTAGTTTTTCAACATAATTATCTGTCTTAGACATTTTAACTTCATCCTGTAATTTTTCATTTTTTTCTTTTATTTTCTGTTCTTGCAATTGTTTATCTGCAACTTGCTTTTTTATTCTGTTCATAGTAATTTGTTGATTCGCAAATATATAACATATATAGCCAATCAGCAAGACATACAAAATTTTTTTAGGTTTAAAAAATTTTTTCATATCATTCACCATTATCTCCAGAAAGTCAACTGAAACATTATACTTATATTCTAATTGGCTTTTACGTTTTGTTCAAGTTATTTTTTATAATTTTTCTTAATTTTTATCTTAATATTATAGGCTAATAGTGCAAAAGGATATACAATGACATTCTTAAAAATTCTAAACCCCTTGGTAATAGCTTTTAATATATTTGTCCATATTCTTACAAACCATTTACTGAACAATTTAATATATATATATATACCAATAACTATAAGCATATACACATAAAATCCTATATATATGTAATCAGTAATAATTAAAAATATAAAAACTATTATAGCTGCCAGTATCCAAAATAGTAAGTCTTCAAAAAAAGATACAAATTTATTTATCTTACCATAACCCCTAATTACTTTATATATGTCAAATAAAACTCCAGTTATAATTCCTGCAGTAATACTAAAAATAAAACATTGTAATTGTTTTGCTATAGAAATTATCATCTATTTCTCCTATTTAAATAATTTCGATATTATACTTTCCTTATTTTTTTTAGCTTCTTTACTCATGTATACACAGGAATTTATCATGCCCATTATTATAACATCTCCATTTTGGACATCCAACTTGTTCATTTTAAGATTATTACCTTTAATACTCAAAGTACCTAAATTGGTATTTAAGATTATTTGTTCATCATTAAAGCTTACAACTTCTAAAACTCCACTTAATGTTAATCTTTTTCTATTTTCAATATTCATTGTACTCTTTTTATCTTCTACTATCTTAGCTTCCTTCTTTTCCATAATATCCCCTCCACCTATAATCAATATATGCCTTTACTGGAGAAAATATCACCTGGCTTTACAAAAATAGTTAGTGATTTATAACTTCATACATACTTGAAACATTTTCTTTTGTAACATGTTCTGCTACTTTTAACACCCTTGCCTTTAATGACTTATTGGCATATTGAATTTCTATTATATCTCCCTCACATATTTCTGTGCTTGGTTTAGCAACTTTGCCATTAATACTGACTCTTCCACCCTCACATACTTCCTTTGCTATAGTCCTTCTCTTTATTATTCTAGATACTTTAAGATACTTATCAAGTCGCATTGATTTACCTCCATATTTTAAAACAAAAAACCCAGATTTACACCTAGGTTTTCAGCAATAATATCTTAAATATTATTTATTTACTTTATCTTTAAACTCTTTGCCAGCTTTAAATACAGGTACTGTAGATTCAGGTATCTGTATTTCCTCTTTAGTTCTAGGGTTTCTGCCTACTCTTGCTGCTCTTTTTCTTGTTTCAAATGTTCCAAATCCAACTAATTGGACTTTTTCACCTTTTTCAAGTGTTTCTTCAACACTCTCTATTAAAGCTTTCAAAGCTGCTTCTGCATCCTTCTTTGTTATCTTTGACTTTTCTGCCATACTTGCAATTAATTCTGATTTATTCACCTTTTCTACCTCCTTAATATTGAACATACTATGTTTAACATACTAGCATATTCTGCACTGATTTAAAAAATCCTTCTTTTTCATAATATTTTTGCATAAAAAGCTAAATTATTATCATTTATTCTTAGACTTCTCCCAAAGTTGATCCATTTCATCTAATGTCATATCTTTCATGTCAATATTTCTAGATCTGGAATTCGCTTCTATGTATGCAAAACGATTGATAAATTTCTCTATAGTATAATTTAATGCAAATTCAGGGTCTATGTCAAGGAATCTAGAAACATTTACTGAAGCAAATATTAAATCACCTATTTCCTCTAGTATTTTTGCCCTTTCTTTACCTTTATATGCATCTTTTACTTCATAATATTCTTCCATAACTTTATCAAACACATCATCAACCTTATCCCAGTCAAATCCAACCTTAGATGCCTTTCTCTGAACTTTTTCAGCTCTCATTAAAGCTGGAAGATTTTTAGGTACATGCTTTAATTCATCAGTATAACTTTTAAGTTCCTGTTCTTTTCTCTTTATTTCGTCCCAATTTTCAATAACCTCATCTGACGTATCAGCATGAGTATTTCCAAAAACATGTGGATGTCTATTTATCATCTTAGTACACAAATTTTTTAATACATCACCAATATCGAATAATCCATCTTCACTTCCAATTTGAGCATGAAAAACTACCTGAAATAGAACATCACCTAATTCCTCGACTAATTCTTCAATATTCTTATCATCAATTGCTTCTAAAACTTCATAACTCTCTTCTATCAAATACCTTTTTAAGCTCTCATGTGTCTGTTCTCTATCCCAAGGACACCCCTTCTCAGATCTTAAAATTTCAGTTATATCAAGTAAGTCATAAAAGTCCTTAACCCTATCTAACTCACGTGGTATATATATAGAGGTTAGGTAATCTATATCATCCTGTCTATCCAATTCATATAAAGGAATTTTTCTTATAACTTCCTCACCTTTAACTCCTGCTGCCCTTACAAAGTATATTTCTGTATCATCATCATAATACTTCATTAGATATAATTTAACTTCTGATGCTATGAGCTTATCATATACCTGTGTTACTACAGTTGCAACCCTTTTATCAAGTATCTGATTTTTTATATCAAATGCATCTATAATCTTAAGTCCATCTATGGGATCTATTTTTAATCTTTCAACTAATGCATCTATAAAACTAACTGCTGGAAGTATATCTATATCTATAGATCTCTCATTACATAGTTCGATTAGCATATTTACTGACTTTTCAGCTATTAAAGGATGTCCCGGTACCGCATAGACTATATTTGTAAAATCGGATTCCCTTTTTACCAAATCCTCAGCTATAGATTTATAAACTCCTTCAAACTTTTCTTCTCTTTCATAAATATCGTCATAAGTCTCAAATTCTATACCATATTCTTTTAAATATTTTATCGTAGGATGTTTGCTAGTTCTCAAATATATTTTTGATGAGTTCTTCAAAACCTCTAATACTCCTAATGTTATTGATTCCTTGGAACCTGGACCTAGTCCGACCACCTTTATCATCGATATTCTCTCCTTTTATCTACTATGTCTTACAATTCTATTTTTTATATAATCATACTTAAATATTCCAAAGGCCACTACTAATATAAGATATATAATCATACCCAATAGTATCGCTAAAAGACATGCCACTCTACTGCTCATGGTATAATTATAGACATTCATATAAATAATTACAACAGCTATTGTCATTAAAATTGACGCAAACAGTGGTTTTATAAAATCATCCATCCATTTTATCGATATATTCAATTTCTTTTTTAGAAGTCTCATGTTAAGCATAGATGCTATTACATATCCTCCTAAGCTTCCAATAACAGCGCCATATATATTTATTCTTGGTATTGCAACCATAAACATTGTAATAAGGCTTTTCACTACACATCCAACCGCTAAGTTCAAAACAGGTTCAGTATATCTCCCTATTCCCTGGAGAACCGCTGTAGAAGTCTGTGCCAAAATTATAAATGGAATTGAAATAGCTGAATATTGTAATATGCTATATCCATCTGATTGTCCGGGAAATATTAAATTTAGAATTGGATATGCCAAATTATATAAACCTAAAAATGATGGTATTGCTATAACCATTGAGATTTTAATTGATATATCAACCTTATTTATAACTTCATTTCTTCTATTTAGTATGTATGCCTCTGCAATTATAGGAATTAATGATGAGCATAGTGCAGCTGATAAAGTTAATGGTACATTTATCATTATAAATGCCTTTCCTGTAAGTTGACCATATAGTATCGCAGCCTGCTTATATGTAAATCCCGCCTCCAAAAGCTTTTGTGGTACAAGCACCGAATCTATAACACTCATTATGCTGCTAACTGCTGCCCCTAATGACACTGGAACAGCTATATATAGGAGTTTACTTAGAATTTCAATATCATCCTTTATTTTGCCAACATGAAATTCTCTCTTTACCTTAAAATACTTTATTATGAGATATGCTCCCCCAAATATACCTCCAGCAGCTGCTCCTAATGCTGCTCCTCCAGCTGAATATTCAATTCCCTTTGGCAGCAGCAAATAAGCAAGGCCAACTCCGACAATTACTCTCCCTATTTGTTCGATTATCTGTGATACTGCCGTACATGTCATATTCTGAAGTCCCTGAAAAAATCCTCTAAAGGCACTCATTACAGATATAAATACAGGTGCAATAGCTATTGATATTAATGAATAGTAAGACTTACTATCCCATTTTAAAAAACTTATTATTGGTTTAGAAAAAGCAAGTAACAGTCCAGTAAATCCAGCTCCTAATATAAACATCAAGATAAGAGCTTTTCTAAGCACTATAACTGCACCTTCATCATCACCTATAGCTTTCCTTTCGGATACCATTTTAGACACTGAAACTGGTATTCCAGATGCAGCCGCAATAAAGAACATATATAATGGGAATGACATTTGATAATACCCTACACCTTCATCCCCTATCAGCATTTGCAGTGGCCATCTAAATAATAAACCAAGTAGCTTGGCTATAATTCCTGCTGCCCCCAGAATAAAAGTGCCCTCTATAAGTGACTGTTTTTTCATAAAATTACCTCCAATTATTCTAACTCAAACTAGATATTTATATTAAAAGTTTTAATACAAAAAGTACCTAAACTTATCTATTTTAATAAATATTTTAATTCTGGAGGTATTATTACTGTTATATTTGAATATTTTCAATCTTTATGGTAAAACTTTAGTAATAGTTACAAGTCCTGTACAGTAAAGTACAGGACTTGTAACTATTCCATCTGTTTTCCTAAAAATGATGCTGCAGTTTCGGATAATTTAATTTCTACATCACTAAATTTTACATTCTCTTCTGTGCTAGCTATTATTACAGCTCCAATAGCATCACCTTCTGCAATTATAGGTGATATTACTTGAGCTGTATATTTATCCTGTGCTTCCTCATCATCATACAAAGGTATTGTTTTTGACCTATCTAAATTTACACTTTTTCTATCCTCTATAACTTTTTCAATATCACTGCTTATCTTCTTTTCCATGTATTCCTTTTTAGGTGCTCCACTTAGTGATATTATACTATCCTTATCACATATCATAACCATATTACCTATAGTTTGCTGTAGTGAATCCGTATATCCTTTTGAAAAATCACTTAATTCACCAATTGGAGAATACTTCTTTAAAATAACTCCTCCTTCTCTATCGGTAAAAATTTCAAGTGGGTCACCTTCCCTTATTCTTAGAGTCCTCCTTATTTCTTTTGGTATTACTACTCTTCCTAGATCGTCTATACGTCTAACAATTCCTGTTGCTTTCATTAATTCAAACCTCCTCTAAACAAATATCTATATTATAATAAATTCTTAATGTTAATATTATTTTTCTAAATATGAAATTTTATACACAATTGCTATTTAAATTAATAAAAGAATCCACAATGCACAAAACATTGTGGATTCTTCTAAATTATCTTGCTATGCCAAATTCTTTTCATATTTAGTTATCTTTGCTGCTTTTTGCCATTCAGTTAATTTTTGCTTGATTGTAGTTTGTTTCTGCTCATCTTCTAGTTCTTTTCTTATCTGATCTTTTACAGCACTAAGTTTTTTAACAGGGTATTCTTTTTTATCTACACATTTTATTATATGATATCCAAATTGAGTTTTAACAGGATCTGATACCTGACCTTCTTTTAACTTTATAGCAGCTGCCATAAAATCAGCATCCATTCCTGAATCAACATAATTCACATATCCCAAGTCTCCACCTTTACTTTTAGTTGCTGTATCCTGTGATACATCTTTTGCAACCTTTGCAAAGTCTTCACCCTTATCAAGTCTGGTCTTCACTTTTTTAGCCTCATCTTCTGTTTTAACTAAAATATGTTCAAGATGTGTTTTATCAGTGCTTTCCGCATATTTATATTTATTTTTATTGTAATAATCCTCTACTTGCTTATCTGTTATTTTTAAATTTTTAGTTACATTATTGCTCAAGTTGTTGTATACATCCTGAGCCTTTACCTGTTGATAGAATAAATTATTTAATGTTTCCTGAGTAAGATTCTGTTGTTTAAGTGCCTCATCAAATTTAGTCTGATCTCCAGAAAACTGCTGCTTTTTCAAGGTATCTATTTGAGTTTTTACCTCTGACTTTATCTTAGAATCACTAGGCATAATATTTAACTCTTTTGCTTTTTGTTCCATAACTTTTTCAGTTATCATTGTATCAAGCACTTGATCCCTTTGAGTTTTAAGTGCACTTTGAGCTTCTTCATTCTTAGCATAATTTTCTCCATATTGTTGCTTTACCTGCTCTATAACTTGAAGCATAGCAGCACTTTTATCTAAATCACCCCTGGTAATCTTTTCATCATTTACTTTTGCAACAACACTTTTATTTATGGCCTCTGGCGTTTTTGCTATCATATTACATCCAACAGTAGAAAATGAAAATATTGATATAGCAACTATGCTTATCAATTTTTTTATGTTCATCACAATTTATTCCTCCACTCTAATTTTATGTTTTTTTAAAAACACAAACTAATTTTAACATAAAACTTATTTTACTACAAAATTATTTTTGTTCATAAATACTAGCCATATATTCAACAATCTCTCTGACTTTTAAGACTAAACTATCCCTCTTCATGTCCTTAATCTTATATCCAAAGCCGGGAGTATCCATGAATTTTATACTTATTTTTTTAGAGTATTCTTTTAATAAGGCACTCATAACTTTGCTGTCTATTCTATTTTGATTTTCAAATAAAAATAGTATTTCACCACCCTTTTCCTTAATTTCCTTTACGCCAAGATTCTTACTAATACTCCTAACATAAGATATATTTATAAGGTTATTTATTGAATCAGGAATTATTGAAAATCTATCCTCTAATTCTTGTTCAATGTCCATCATATCATCATAAGAACCAATTGCTGCAATCTTCTTATAGATTTCTATCTTTTGCACCTCATCTTTTATATAATCAGATGGTATATAAGCATCAACCTTTAAATCCACAGTAGTTTCTACAGGTTCCTCATCTAGTTCTCCCTTTATAACCTTTATAGTATCCTCAAGCATTCTGCAATATAAATCATAACCAATAGAAGCCATATGTCCATGCTGTGAAGCTCCCATCATATTACCGGCTCCTCTTATTTCAAGATCTTTTAATGCAATTTTAAAACCTGACCCAAGTTCTGTAAAGTCTTTTATAGCTTTAAGCCTTTTCTCAGCAACCTCAGTTAGTACTTTATCCTTTCGATACGTAAGGTAGCAATATGCCATTCTATTTGTTCTGCCAACTCTTCCTCTTAATTGATACAACTGGGATAATCCCATTTTATCTGCATCATATATTACCATAGTATTTACATTCTGTATATCCATACCTGTCTCAATTATGGTCGTAGTTACAAGTACATTATAGTCATTTTTCATAAATTGAGATACAATATTTTCTAGCTCTCTTTCCTGCATTTGACCATGTGCTACAGCTACACTAGCCTCTGGAACTAATTTGCTTACATAAGATGCAATATCTTTTATACTTTCAACCCTATTATAAACAAAGTAAACCTGTCCGCCTCTTCCAATTTCTCTTAAAATTGCATCTCTTATCAATTGATCATTATATTCAACAACATAAGTCTGAATTGGATATCTTTCCTCTGGAGGGGTTTCTATAATACTTATATCCCTAACTCCAACCAGAGACATATGAAGTGTTCGTGGTATAGGTGTCGCACTCAATGTCAAAACATCTATATTCTTTCTAAGTTTCTTTATTTTTTCCTTATGCGTTACACCAAATCTTTGTTCTTCATCAACTATTAAGAGCCCTAAATCTTTAAATTCAACATCCTTCTGAAGTATTCTATGTGTTCCTATAATTATATCTATATCCCCTTCTTTAAGTGCTTTTATACTATTTTTCTGTTGAGATACTGTTCTGAATCTACTTATCATATCTATTCTTATAGGAAAATCTGAAAATCTTTTCACAAAATTGTTATAATGCTGCTGTGCAAGTATCGTAGTCGGAACTAGAAATGCTACTTGTTTTCCTTCCATAACTGCTTTGAAAGCAGCCCTTACAGCAACCTCAGTTTTACCATATCCCACATCTCCACATAAAAGTCTGTCCATTGGTTTATCTGACTCCATGTCTGATTTTATCTCACTTATAGCAGTAAGTTGATCCGGTGTTTCATCATACGGAAATTCATCTTCAAATTGTTTTTGCCATATAGTATCTTTTGAAAACTTATATCCTTTAACTGTGGATCTAACAGCATATAATTTAACAAGATCCTCTGCTATTTCCTCTATAGATCTTTTAACCTTCCTTTTTGCCTTTGCCCACTCGGATCCACCCAATTTATTTATCTTTGGTATCTTTCCCTCAGAACCTATATATTTTTGAACTAAATCAAGCTGCTCGACAGGCACATATAATTTATCATTTGAATCATACATAAGTTCAAGATAATCCTTCTTATGTCCTTGTACATCAAGTTGATGAATCCCTTTATAAATCCCTATACCATGATTAGCATGAACTACATAGTCACCTGGCTTAAGTTCAGTAAAACTTTTTATCTTACTTACACCCTTTTTAGGAGTTTTGCTGTGAGTCTTTCTCTTAGCTTCTCCAAATACCTCCTTATCCGATATTACAGAAAGCTTTAATTCAGGGTATTCAAATCCATTCAATTGACTTCCAAATGTTATCACAACTTCTCCAGGTTCAATACTATGTATTACATCTTTATAAGTACTTTCTATGTCATTTTCCCTCAAGCTGTCAACAAGTCTCTCTCCTCGCGGTCGTGTACCTGAAAGTATGACTATTTTATAGCTTTTATCTTTCTTTTCCTTTATATCCTGTATAAGTAACCCTATTCTGCCATGATAACTGCTCAAGGTTATTTGAGATACATCCATTACTACCTTTGGCTTTAATACTTTTCTAGATTTTGATATAGAATCCAGCGTGATAACAGGCTTCTTTTCCAATACTTGTGGAATATAATTTCTACTTAACAAAAGCATACTTTGCTTTGGAAGAATACTGCCTTGTTCTAAGAAGCGTTTATAATTTTCCTGAAATTCATAGTATACACTATCCAATTTTCCAAAGCATCTCTGAACATCATCTATTATAATAAGGTAATCTTTTACATAATCAAAAAAGGACGAAGTAGTCTCATAAAAATAAGGAAGAAAACTATCTATCGTTTCAAAACTCCAACTTTCATTTAATACTTCTAAATTTCTATTTATAATCTTACTTATATTTTCAGCAGCTTCTTTTTTCTTATTTGACCTTAACTTGTCAACAATCTGTTTCAAATCATCTTTTATTGCTGAATATCCTTTTTTTATTATATCTTCACTTAGTATTATTTCTTTTGCCGGAAATACTTTTATACTATCAATCTTTTCAATACTTCTTTGTGACTCTAGATTTATACTTCTTATAGAGTCAACTTCATCTCCAAATAACTCTATTCTATATGCTTCACTAGAAGTTGGACAATAAATATCCAGAATTCCTCCTCTTATGGAAAACTGTCCTTTATTATCAACTAATTCAACTCTTTCATATCCACATTGTATGAGTTTCTGGCTAAGTTTCTCAAAATCAACTGTATCATTAGTTTTAATATCAAACATATACTTTTTATAAAGTTCAACCGGAATATACACTGAAGCTAGTGCATCTATACACGTTATTATTATCTTCTTTTTAGGAGGTTCAAGTATATGCTTAATTATCTTCAATCTTTCCCATCTCAAATCTCCGGATATTGCATCTATATTATAAAAAACTACTTCTTTAGTGGGAAAGTAATATACATTCGGTACATAAATAGACATATCTTCATATAACTTTCTAGCTTCCACATCGCTATGGGTAAGTATCAGAACAGGCTTGTCTATTTCCTCATACACTCCATCCACTATATAGTTTCTGCCAGATTCAGATACCCCATACACACCTATTGGAAATCTTTTATCTTCTATATTATTTAATAATCCTTTAAAATCCTTATTATTTATCAAAGGATTCAACATTCCTTGTAGTCTCATTGTAATAACCACCCTATAAAATTATAAAAGCTAAAGCAGCTTATATTGTAACACCATTAAATTCATTCATAGCCTCATTTACTCCAGACTTAATCAAACATTCAACTGCATCAGCTGCCAGCTCAAATACCTTTTCTAATTTCTGCCTATCTTCTTTTGAAAATTTTCCTAAAACATGAGATATTAAATCTTGTTCAGGCTGTCCTATCCCTATTCTAATTCTAGAAAACATCTCAGTATTTAAATTGTATATCACATTTTTTATGCCATTATGTCCACCTGCACTTCCATGATTTCTTATTCTCATTCTACCTATACTTAAATCTATATCATCATGTATCACTATTACATTTTTACTTGGAATCTTGTAAAAATTAACTACCTCTATGACACTTTCTCCACTTAAATTCATATAAGTACCAGGCTTGAGTAAAACAACCTTTTCATTATTTATTTTTCCTTCACCATACATTCCTTTAAATTTTTCCCTATTAATTGATATATTATACCTATTACTCATCAAATCTACAACATCAAAACCAACATTATGCCTTGTATGAGTATATCTACTTCCTATATTTCCTAATCCTACTATCAAAAACATTTTACTACTCCAATCTTATAAACCATAAAATTTGCACAACAGAATATGTTGATAGCTGCTTAAATAAAGAGCCATCAACATACATAAATTCTAATTTAGTTATTTATTCTTGGCGGTAATATCTGAAAGGATAATCTTTGTTTGTATTACTTTTTTATTCCTTAATATTTTACAACTTATAGAGTCACCGATTTTATGTTTATCCAATATATCAGATATATCTTCAAATTTAATTATTTTCTTCTTGTCAAGTTCTATTATTATATCTGTTGGTTTAATACCTGCAGCTGCAGCTCCACTTCCTGGAACTACTTCTTTTATATATACACCAGTAATTTTGTTTTTTTCCGAAACAACACTTTGACCATATATTCCAAGTGAAGGTCTTGATACTTTTCCAGTACTCATTAATGACCTAATTATATCTTTAACTTCATTTATCGATATAGCAAAACCCATACCTTGGGCATTCTGATCTGAACCAAGTTTTAAACTATTTATTCCTATTATTTCTCCTTTTTCATTACAAAGAGGTCCTCCGCTATTGCCTGGATTTATAGCAGCATCAGTTTGTATAACCTTGTAAGTTGACCCTCCATATTGTATCTTTCTATTTAAGGCACTTATTATTCCTGCAGTAACAGATCCTTCAAATTCCTGTCCAAATGGGTTTCCAATAGCAACTGCTAAATCTCCTACTTTAACTTTTGATGAATCTCCAAACGTAGCTGCAGGTAGATTTTTAGCATTTATTTTTAAAACAGCCAAATCCGATTTTTGATCTGTGCCAACTACATTAGAGTCCAAAATTTTCCCACCAGATAATCTTATTTTGACTTTAGAATCTCCTTCAATAACATGGTAATTTGTAACTATATAACCATTAGAATCAAATATTATTCCTGAACCACTTTCATCTATTTTTTGATCAAGTAATTTTTTACCATCACCACTTATTCCAACAACAGTGGGTCCAACAATTTTAGAAATTCTATTTATAGAATTTTCAGATACACCCGATGCATGCCCGGTCTGAACATTCTCATTTTTAGCACCGATTAAAGACTGATCCGCAGAATCATTTGTTTTACTATAATATTCTTTTACTATATATGCACCTGAAACTCCTCCCGAAATTGCAGCAATCAATACAAATATTATGCTATAGATAATAATTCTTATCTTGAATTTTTTCCTATTATTAATAAATTTTATACCGACATTATTGATATCTGCACTCTCCCACTTTGCATCTTTAACCTCTTTGAATTTATTATCATTCATATCAGACTGCACCCCATAAAATATTATATTTACATTCATTACAATATATAATAATAAAATACTTTTAAATACATATGAACAAAGTGTAATTATTCTTTAAATCCTCCTCAAAGTAAATGTAAACATAACCCCCTGGGGCTCCTTATTATCAACCCATATATCCTCACCAAGTTGGGTTAATATGCACCTAACTATTGGAAGTCCCAATCCAGTACTTATTTTAGATGTCCTGGATTTATCAACCTTATAAAATCTATCCCATATATGATTTAAATCCTCCTTTGCTATATTAGGTCCATCATCATATACAGATATAAATGCTTTTTCGCCCTTTGCCTTACTGATTATTTTTATATTAGAACCATTGCCTATATACTTTATAGCATTATCTACAAGATTTGTTACAACTTGATTTATTCTATCACGGTCTGCCGCAACAAGTAACCTGTCATCCTCCATAAAAACATCTACATTTAATTTCTTTTCCTTAATTTTGGTTTCAAATTTTATTACACATAATCTAATTATTTCGTTTATATCAACTTCTTCTATCCTGAGTCTAAATTGTCCTGATTCTATGGCCGACAAATCAAGTAAATCATTCACTAGTCTAGTTAGTCTTTGTATCTCTTCATACGTAATTGATAAATAATAGTTCTGTTTATCATTCGATATCACACCGTCAAGTATACCTCCTATAAACCCTTTTATTGAAGTTATAGGTGACCTTATTTCATGTGATACATTTGATATAAATTCTCTCCTGTTTTTCTCAACCGCTTCCAAAGAATCCGCCATAGAATTAAATGATTTCGCGAGTTCTCCTATCTCATCATTAGAGTTTATATCTACCCTTTTGTCAACATCTCCCTTTGATATTTTATCTGCTACATGATTAATTTGTTCCAGAGGTTTTATTATTATTCTTTGAGAAAAATAATATATTATGATACACGATATCATAATCGCAAATATAACAGAAAGCCAAATTATATGATATACCTTATTAAGAGGTTCTCGTAATTCATTTATTGATGTATTCATAAGTATTGCGCCTTTGAAGCTGCCTTCATCTGTAAATATAGGTATCTCATAGGTATGTACTGGAGTCTTAAATATGTTGCCATGTACACCTTTTTGCTCAATAGTTTGACCAGATCTTAATTTTTCCAATTCATCCGTAAGTATCTGTGTCCCTATAATATTTTTATAACTGTTATTTGAAACAGCATATATATATCCATAACTATCCGCAAGCCATATATCTGCAGATAAATAATCACTTATATTTTTCAACGTTTCATTCATTTTATCTGTCAAAATATTTCCCTGCAAATACTGAATCGCCGCCTCACTTATAAATTGAGATTCTGTTGAAAGTTGGCCTTTTCTTTGATCAAAATAATATTCCTCAAACCAATACGACAAATATGATGCTGTCATTACAAAAGTTATAGATATTATTACTGTAAATGTTGCAAGAAGTTTAGAAAATAAACCCTTTCTCATATTACTTCACCTCAAATTTATATCCAACCCCCCAAACTGTTTCTATTTGCCAATTAGGTCCACCCTGAAGTTTTTCTCTAAGCCTTTTCACATGAACATCCACTGTTCTCGAATCTCCAGGATAATCATACCCCCAAACTTCACATAAAAGCTGTTCCCTCGTAAATACCCTATTTTTATTATTAGCAAGGTAATACAAGAGTTCAAACTCCTTAGGTGGCATTTTTATTTCATTTTCATCATAGATAACAGTATAAGAATTTATATCTATTGTCAGTTTTTCAAATTTAAGAACTTCCTTATTCTCATTATCTATATTATATCTTCTCAAAACTGCTTTTATCCTCGCAAGCATCTCTTTTGGTTCAAAAGGCTTAACCATATAATCATCAGCTCCAAGTTCTAGTCCTAAAACTTTATCGAAGGTTTCACCTTTTGCTGTCAACATAATTACAGGTGTTTCATAATCCTTTCTAATCCACTTAAGAACATCTATACCGTCAATATGAGGAAGCATTATGTCAAGAAGTACCAAATCCGGCTTATATTCTATAAATACATCCTGTGCATCTTTACCGTCGTGTGAAACCCTGGTGTCATATCCTGCACTCTCAACATACATTTTTATAACTTCACATATATTTTCATCATCATCAACTATAAGTATCTTTCCTATAGATCCTTCCATTTAAATTTACTCCCCTCAATTATTAGAATATATTTAATTTTTCAACGTAAAATTGTGCCATTAAAAATCACAAATTTATATTGAAAATTAATATATATACTTATAATTTATCACATATTGTATATATTCTAAATAGTACGAACAAAAATTTACACTTATTTCACTAAAACTATGTTTGAATTTTAAATAAAATATTAGCATGCAGATATCTCTGCATGCCTTTAAGATTACTCTTCAAATAACTTACTAACTGAACTGTCTTCATATATCCTTTTTATCGCTTCTGCAAATATAGGTGCAACTGATAAGATTTTAAACTTATCAAGCATCTTATGTTCTGGTAAACTTATAGTGTTTAACATAACTAATTCTTTTAAGTTTGATTCTTTTATCCTCTCAATTGCAGGACCAGACAAAACAGCATGTGTGCAACATGCATACACTTCTTTAGCACCCATGTTAATTAATGCATTAGCTCCATTTGTTATAGTTCCTGCTGTATCTATCATATCATCAACCAATATTACAGTTTTATCTTTTACATCTCCAATTATATTCATTACTTCTGATACATTAGCTTTAGGTCTTCTCTTATCTATTATAGCAATTGGAGCCTGAAGTTTATCTGCAAAATTTCTAGCTCTTGTTACACTTCCTAGGTCAGGAGAAACAACAACTACATCATTTCTTTCACCAAATCCGCTTTGATTAAAATATTTTGCGAGTATAGGTGCCCCCAATAAATGATCTAATGGTATATTAAAATATCCTTGAATCTGAGATGCATGTAAGTCCATTGTAAGTACTCTGTCAGCTCCAGCTGCAGTCAAAATATCTGCCACTAATTTAGCTGTAATTGGATCTCTTGCCTTGGCTTTTCTATCCTGTCTAGCATAACCATAATACGGGATAACAGCTGTAATTCTTCCTGCTGATGCTCTTTTAAAAGCATCAATCATTATAAGCAGTTCCATCAAATTATCATTTACTGGATAATCTGTAGACTGAATTACAAATACATCTCTTCCCCTTACTGTTTCATTGATATCAACAGATATTTCTCCATCACTAAAAGTTGAAACCTTTGCATCTCCAACTTCCAGTCCCAATAGATCTGCTATTTCTTTAGCCAAATCTTTACTGGAGTTACCTGAAAAAATTTTAATATTTTTACCATGGGTTATCATTACATAATCCTCCTAAAATTTATTTCTTTAATCCTTTTTTTTCTACCCAGCCTTCAATGTTCTTTTGTCTAGCTCTTGCAATTGCTAATGCCCCTTCAGGAACCTCTTTTGTTATCGTCGAACCTGCAGCTATATATGTATTTGACTTAACAGTAACTGGAGAAACCAAGTTAGTATTACAACCTATAAAAGAATTGTCTCCAATTATAGTCTTATTTTTTACTTTTCCATCGTAGTTTACAACAACAGTGCCACATCCAAAATTACATCCGCTTCCAATTTCAGCATCTCCTATATATGTAAGATGTGATACTTTTGTGTTATCACCTATTGTCGATTTCTTCACCTCAACAAAATCACCAATTCTCGCTGATTTTCCTATAGTCGTTTGTGGTCTTATATAAGCGTATGGACCTACTGTTGTATTGCAGCCTATTTTACTATCTAAAATTACAGAACTTTGTATCGTCACATTCTCATTTATTACACTATTATCAATTCTAGAATTAGGGTATAATATACATTCACGTTTTATAATAGTATTACCCTGAAGAACATTACCTGGGTATATTATGGTATCATTTTCTATTTGTACATCCAATCCTATATATGTATTATCTGGATCTATTAATGTAACACCATTCTCCATATGCTTCCTATTTATTCTGCTTCTCATAACTTTTTCTGCCTGAGAAAGCTGAATCCTAGAATTTACTCCCATAGTTTCTTCGAAAGGTATTGAGAATCCACCAACTTTTCCCTCATGTGATTTCAAAATTTCAATTACATCTGTTAAATAATATTCTCCTTGTGCATTATTATTATTCAATCTATCAATACTTGACATCAAACTCTCTATGTCGAAACAATACATACCAGAGTTTATTTCATTGACTTTAAGTTCTTCTTCATTACAGTCTTTATGCTCTACAATCTTGCATACCTGACCATCTTTTTGTCTGATTATTCTTCCATAACCTTCTGGATTATCAACAATAGATGTAACTATAGTTGCCTTATACCTTCCGTTTTCATGAAAATCAAAAAGTTTGGCTATAGTCTCACTTGTAATTAGTGGTGCATCCCCGGTAAATATTGCAACTGATCCTTTTTTCCCTCTTAAAAAATCCTTAGCACACATAACAGCATGGCCTGTACCTAACTGTTTTTGTTGAAAAGAATAAGCTACATTTTTTTTAAATGTGGCATCCTTTACCTTTTCCGCTTCTCTACCAATTACAACATCTATATTTTCAACACGGGATTCCTCTACAACATCTATAACAATATTTACCATTTCTTTTCCGCAAACTTTATGTAATACCTTGGGGATAGAAGATTTCATCCTTTTTCCCTCTCCCGCTGCCAATATTATAGCACATTTATACATTATAACACCTCTTTATGGTCATAAAATTACACTTTTTTATTAAATGGTATAAAAAACATCCCCTAACATTATATTTTATATACAGCATATTTTCAACCTCATTATGGATTAAATACTTAATACAATATTATGGAATAATAAAAAGGAGTGAATCCACTCCTTTTTATTATTCCTCTGATTTTCCATCAGAAACATTTTCTTCATTCTTTACTTTTTCATATTCTTCCAAAATTGACTTTTGAATTTTTTCTCTAGTCTGAGTATTAATTGGGTGCGCAATGTCCTTAAATTCTCCATCAGGAGTTTTTCTACTTGGCATTGCTATGAAAAGCCCGTTCTGGCCTTCTATAACCTTTATATCATGGACTACGAATTCATTATCAAAGGTTACTGATACTATAGCTTTCATCTTTCCCTCAGCCGCTATTTTTCTAACTCTAACATCCGTAATTTGCATATAAACCACCTCCAAGATGCTTATGTATATATTATTCTCTATAGCTTATAATTATCCTCCTTATTTTTGAAAAAATCAATAAATTTTTGAAAATTTCTTATTTAAACAATTTAGAAGGAAATAATAAAGATTCACCATTTTCATCAACACCTTTAAAATCCACTATAGATACATAATCATGTATTAATTTTCTAGGAGTTTCTAAATTATCTATCAAGACACCTATTCCTATAAGCTGACTTTCAAATTCTTTCAATAAGTCAATTATGCCCATAGCCGTCCCGCCTGCTTTCATAAAATCATCTATGAATATGCAATTGCTATTTCTATTCAATGATTTTTTTGACAGAGACATGTTCTGTATTCTTCCACTTGAACCAGACACATAATTTATGCTTAAAGTAGATCCTTCTGTAATTTTAGTTTCACGCCTAGCAAGAACCAACTGTACTCCTAACATTCTAGCCACCTCATATGCAAGAGGTATACCTTTTGTTTCAACAGTTATTACATAATCTATATCTTTAGTTATAAAAGCTGAAGCAAGTATTTTACCAGCTGTATGAATTATCTGTGGATCAAAAACTATATCTGTTACATATAAAAAGTTCCCTGGTATTATTCTATCCCTATTTTTCAAAATAATACATAATTTTTCTGCAAATTTTCTACTATCCTCTTTTGATATATTACAAACATATTTAATACCACCTGCAGCTCCAGATATAGTATCAATTCTTCCTATATCAAGTTTATTCAAAGTATCTTTAATAACCACCAAATCTTCACTTATTGTCGATTTTGCCGCATTAAACACATTAGTAAATTTATTTAAATTTATAATTTTATTTGGATTTTCTATTAAAGTTTTAGTTATTGCAGCTACCCTTTGATTTCTAGTAAATTTTTCCATTATACCACCTATCTACACAAGTTTTTTACGAATAATGTAAAACAAATTCAATCTATTATTCATATTCTATTCTAAAACATTCATAATATCAATACTATTTAACACTTACAACCAGATATTTTTTAATATATGTAAATGCAGCATATAAAAATTTATCCACTAAACTTATTATCTAAATATCTTACAGTACAAAACATACATATAAAAATATTTACAATATAAAATTTATTAATGATGTTTTTTTGAAAAATTTTTGTATATAATTAATAGATAGAGTATATAAAAGGAGCTGATTTTAGGTGTCGTTTGATTTTATTAAAGATAAGGATAAAACAATACATTTTATAGGAATTGGTGGTATAAGTATGAGCGGCTTAGCTCAAATTCTACTAAACAGAGGTTTTAAAGTTTCTGGATCAGATATTAAGACTTCACCAATTACCGATAATCTATCATCACTTGGTGCAAAAATTTATATTGGTCAGTCTGAAAGTAATATAAAAAGTAATATAGATTTGGTAGTATATACAGCAGCTATATCCAATGATAATCCTGAATATGTTAAAGCACTATCTTTAAATATTCCAGTTATGAGCAGAGCTGAATTATTAGGTTATATAATGAAAGGTCATAAATATAATGTAGCTGTAGCTGGAACACATGGTAAAACTACTACCACTTCTATAATTTCGCATATATGCCTTCAAGCTAATCTGGATCCAACTATATTAGTCGGAGGGCAGCTCGATGCAATAAACGGCAATGTACGTTCAAGCAACAGTCAATATTTTATAACTGAAGCATGTGAATATAAAGCTTCCTTCTTAAAATTTTTTCCATACATTGGCGTAATACTGAATATAGATGCAGATCATCTTGATTTTTATAAGGATATAGATGATATCCAAAATGCTTTTATTAAATTTGCAAAACTTATCCCTAAAAATGGTTATCTAGTATGTTTGGCTGAAGACCAAAGAATGAATAAAGTAATATCTGAATCAAATTGCAATGTAATAACATATGGTATAAATAAAGGTGATATCACATGTAAAAACGTGGAATTCAATAAAAAAGCATGTGCTTCATTCGATGTATATAAAAATGGGAATCAACTTATGCATGTTAAATTAAATATTCCAGGTAAACACAATATACTAAATACATTGGCAAGCATTTGTGTTGCATTTTGCCTTAACATATCTAATGAAAGTATAGTTAGGGGTATTGCAAATTTTAAAGGTACCCACAGAAGATTTGAAATTAAGGGTATTAAATCCGGTGTCACTGTAATAGATGATTATGCACATCATCCAACAGAAATTAAAGCCACTTTAAGTGCAGCAAACAATTATCCGCATAAGAGAATTTTCTGTGTCTTTCAACCACATACCTATTCAAGAACTCTAAATCTATTTGAAGAGTTTACAAAAGCATTCGATAATGTCGACGAACTTATACTAGCTGATATATATGCTGCAAGAGAAAAAGACACTGGTGTCGTTAGCTCAAATTCTCTAGGAGATGAGATAAGAAAACGAAATATAAAATGTTCTAACTTTCATAATTTCGAAGACATTTTATCATATTTAAACAAGAATTTAAAAGACGGAGACTTACTTCTCACCGTTGGTGCAGGTGATATATTTAAAGTGGGTGAAATGTATTTAAAATAATATAATTAACAACATTTAAGTGCGTAAAATACCTCTAGTATGGTAATAATATTATTAATTACCTTATTGGAGGTGTTTTTCATGAAAAATTTTCTAATGTCTGCTGGTATAGATATCGTATTTATTTTTGTATCATATTTTCTATTTAGAGAAATAATCAGGGGTCCGATACGCCATAAGATGTACGAAAAACTCTTTAGCTCATTTGCTAAATTTATTATTACTATTTTTTTACTGTCTATAATAATAACCTCTGCTGCAGCATATATTCTTTATAAAACAAGATATCTAACATATATAAACATAATAGCATCTGCACTCGTATCAATATTAGTTGGTTTTCTCATATCATTGGTACCAACTAGAGGTGTGGATGATGAAAAAGATAAAATCTAATTTAAATAAATTATTCAAAACCTTATTAATTTATAGGGTTTGTGATTCTAAGCTTAACTTAGCTTCTAGCCGGGATTTCTAAAATTCAGGCACATTAAAAAATTTTGTAGTAAGTATTAGCGAGGCGTTCTTGAAAGTTTTAGTAGATTTTATATGTCTGAGCGCAGCGAGTTTATAAAATCTGCTTAGACTTTTATGAACGCAAGCTTACACTTACTAGAAATTTTTTACGTAACGTATTTTGGGAATCCCGGCTGGAGCATAAGTTAAGCTTTCATTTACAAACCCTATATTTTATAATTATTTTTAACATTAAGTATTGATTTTTTAATAGCTATGGTATAAAATAGAATAGTATTTCGGGGTGTGGCGCAGATGGGAGCGCGCGTGGTTTGGGACCATGAGGTCGCAGGTTCAAGCCCTGTCACCCCGACCATGTACTATTTATAAAAGAAGTAAACTAAAGTTTGCTTCTTTTTTTTATCAATTCCACTTGACATATTCATCTATAATTGCTAGATTATAATTGTAACAATTTAATATCATAATTTAACGGGGTGTGGCGCAGATGGGAGCGCGCTTGCTTCGGGAGCAAGAGGTCGCAGGTTCAAGCCCTGTCACTCCGACCATGCGGAGTGTTCTTAAAGGACTCTCCGTTTTTACCTGGCTTTTATTGGGAATAACTTAGTGTTATTCCCTTTTTCATTTTTAATCGTACATCCGTTTTCTGGATACTTGAACAATGTTCTGACACAGTAAAAGCTCTGATCCAATTTTAATAAATGGTAAAGATCAAATACTATAATGATACTTGAAAACAAAATTGAGTGTCAGAATTTTTCTGATTTATTGACTTCTATGTTTAATAAGTATAATATGTTATACAAATCATACTTATTGAATTTGGAGGATAGATATGAATACAAAAAAAGAAAAATATGCTTGGACAGTTACGGTTGGTGAAAAGGGGCAAATTGTGATTCCAAAACAGGCAAGAGACATATTCAACATCAAGTCAGGCGATACACTAATCATACTTGCCGACAATAAAAAAGGCATTGCTATTCCGCCTAAAGAAAGCTTTACCGAGCTTGCTGCAAAAATCTTTGCAGATAAGTCGGAGAATTGACAATGAGAAAGCATTACTTAGACAATATCCGCTGGGTTACTGTTTTGCTGGTTCTGGTTTATCACGTTTTTTATCTGTTCAACGGTGTAGGTGTGCTCGGCGGCATCGGCAGCTTTTCGAAAGTACAGTATCAGGACGCCATGCTGTATTTCGTATACCCGTGGTTCATGGTACTATTGTTTCTGATTGCCGGAATCAGCTCCCGGTATGCATTGGAGCATCGGAGTCATAAACAGTTTATGAAAGACAGAACCGTGAAGCTGCTTGTTCCATCCACCCTCGGACTCTTCGTGTTTCAATGGATGGTTGGTTACTTCAATATAAAGATCGGTGGTGCATGGAATACGATTCCAGCATTCATCCGCTACCCAATCATGGCCATTTCCGGTATTGGCCCGTTATGGTTTATCCAGATGCTGTGGGTGTTTGCATTGCTGCTTGTGCTGATTCGGGAAATCGATTCTAATGATAATTTTTATATGCTCTGCGGAAAGTGTAATCTTTTCGTGATTCTGCTTCTTTTCCTTCCCCTCTGGGGAGCGTCACAGATTCTCAATATGCCGGTTATTACGACTTATCGCTTCGGTATTTACTTTGCTGCATTTTTGATCGGTTATTTTATATTCTCTCACGATCGAATTCAAAACAAAGTGCAGAAAATTCACCTGCCAATGCTAATGATCGCTGTCGTGATGGGCATCGCTTATACGGTATATTATTTCGGTCAGAATTATACTGCCAATGCCTGCCTGAAAAGTATTTTCACTAATGCCTACCTATGGATTGCGATTCTCGCGATTCTGGGCTGCGGGAAGGCATGGTTCAACAAAATATCAAAATTTGCAGCTTATATGACAAAATCAAGCTTTGGCATTTACATCGTTCATTATCTTGTCGTTCTTGCCTCTTGTTATTTTCTGAAGTTCCATACGGTCTTGCCTGCTTTTGCAATTTATTTGATTGCCATTTTCTCAGTCCTTGTCATTTCTCCCGTTTTATATGAGTTGCTAAAGCGTATCCCGATTTTGAGATACTTGATTCTTGGCATCCAAAAGAAAAAAATAAAAGAGCAGTAAACAAATGAAAGCCAATTGTAGTTTAACCTGCAATCGGCTTTCATTTTTTATTCAGTCTGTAAGATTCCTAACAGGAATTGGTTTCGTTGCTATATGAGATGATTTCTGAAAGTTATTACAATTTACTTGTAAAATCACAGAAGACATGATCAAATTCAAAATTATACTACCAATAGGTTCTCTAAAAATGTACGGAATTGTCTTCATCTTCTAAGGGTGAAAAATGAGTAATACTTGCCTATAAGCAGTAAATCTGATAAGCTACAATCAGTTATGTATCCTAAAAGGCAGTGTTGCTCAAGAAACATGTGATATATTCAGACAGATATAGAATTACATACAGTATAGAATAAAAAGCTATTAATTATAAATAATAATCTTATGAACAATATAAGACTTTTAATCGTTCTGCTTTAAAAAAATTTGTAAGGATGTGTTTTTATATGAAGAAAAATTACAGATCTCTATTTAGATCATTATTGAAAGCTTATTCACAAGATAATTTTGAAAACTATGTAAATCAGCTTTTATCTAAAGATGATATTGATAAAAAGTGTTTAAGTAATGTCATATCATCACTATGCGGTATAGAAATTGATTTCACTAAAGATTTTATGGATGATTTAAAGAAAGCAATATCAAATTATAGCCCTGACCAAAAAATAGTTAATAAAGTTAAATTCTGCAAAGCCGAATGTGAAGATTCTAATCATAAAACACTATGCCAAAAATCCTGCCCATTTGATGCAATCTTTATTAATAAAAGTACTCATAATGCCTACATAGATGAATCAAAGTGCACAGACTGTGGTTTCTGTATTGAAGCTTGTCCTAGTGGCGGAATACTCGACAAGGTTGAATTCATACCACTTATTGATATTTTAAAAAGTAACACCCCTGTGATTGCTGCAGTAGCTCCCGCAATTTCTGGTCAATTTGGCAGTGCAAATATAAACCAACTAAGAAGTGCTTTCAAAAAAATAGGATTTTCTGACATGATAGAAGTTGCTTTTTTTGCCGATATGCTGACTTTAAAAGAAGCTGCCGAATTTGATTCTCATGTGAAAAATGAAAAAGACTTAATGATAACTTCATGCTGCTGTCCTATGTGGGTTGGCATGTTAAAAAGGGTTTACAGTGATTTAGTTAAATATGTGTCACCATCAATTTCACCAATGATAGCTGCTGGAAGAGTCCTTAAAAAATTGAACTCTAACTGTAAAGTTGTTTTTGTAGGCCCATGTATCGCAAAGAAAGCAGAAGCAAAAGACAAAGATATTAAAGGAGCAATAGATTTTGTACTTACCTTTTCAGAATTAAAAGATATATTTGATACCTTTAATATAAACCCAGAAACTTTAGAAGAGGACATATCCTCAGAATATGCATCTAAAGGTGGAAGATTATACGCACGTACAGGAGGAGTATCAATCGCTATAAGTGAAGCTATAGAAAAATTATTTCCTCAAAAATACAAATTACTTAAAATAGAACATGCTGATGGAATTAAAGGCTGTAAAGAAATGCTTTCAAAGGCTCAAAACGGAGATATAAATGCTAATTTTATTGAAGGTATGGGATGTATCGGCGGTTGTGTAGGAGGTCCTAAAGCATTAGTTTCAAAAGAACTTGGAAAAGAAAAGGTAGATGAATTCGCAAACAATTCATCTATAAAGGTAGCTATTGACAGCACATGTATGGCAGAAATATTAGGCAAAATAGGAGTAGAATCAATAGATGACTTCAAAAACCGCAGCAAAGCAACAAAATTATTTGAAAGAGAATTTTAAATTTATCCAGTATAGAATGGAGGGTGGGGAAAATAATTTTATGTTTAAAAATATAAAGGCTGCTATCTTTGATATGGATGGAACTTTAATAGACTCAATGTGGGTATGGGACAAAATCGATAAAAACTTTTTAAAGAAAAGAAATTTACCTGTACCACAAGATTTAAAAGAAAACCTGGACAAGTTAGATCCTGATAAAACCTCAAAATATTTTAAAGATACCTTTAATCTAAAAGAAACACTAAAAGAAATTGAACAAGAATGGTTTGATACTGCCTGTTATGAATATTCTAACAATGTATCATTAAAACCAGGCGTAAAGGAGTTTTTATCTTTATTGAAAATGAATGGTATAAGAATTGCTTTAGCTACAAGTAATTATTCTATATTAGTTGAAACTGCGCTTAAAAAAAATAATATATATAATTTTTTTAATGCAATAGTAACATCAGATGATGTTGCCCGCAATAAAAACTTCCCTGATATATATCTTTTTGCTGCAAAAAAATTAAAAGTGCCACCAAAAAACTGTATAGTATTTGAAGATATTCTATCTGCAATAAAAAGTGCAAAATCCTGTGGTATGATAGCTGTCGGTGTTCATGATAATTACTCCGAATATGAAAAAACATCTATAATACACAATGCAGATAAATATATATATTCATACAATGAGTTAACAAATTTTTTTAAATAATATTTTATATCACAAACGTAACTTTTTATAAATAGCGCATATATATAATATATATACAATTTACAGGAGGAAGTTTTGTGATAGTAATAGCAATTTTATTTTTAATTTTAATAGCAGTAGGTCTTTATTTTTACAGTACATTAAATAACAAACTATATGACCAAAAAAAACAAATATTAATGCTGCAGCATGAAAATGATAATTTAAGATATAAACTAAAAAACTTTAATCATAAAAATCCAAAATCAATTATTATAAAATATACTGCACCAATATATAATAGCGGGATAACAATAAGGCAATGCAATGTATACCTTGCCCCGATAGATACGAATTCAAACATAATAAATTCACTTAAGCAAAATACTCGAGTCCTAATACAGGACAGCGCCATCATAGATAATATTAAATGGTTTAGAGTATATTTTAACAGTGAATCAGAAACTAATAATAAAGGTTGGATCCCTGAAAGTAATGTAAAGGCAAGCAATATATAGAATACTTGCTGTTTTTACCTGTCTTTTTATATTTAAATGAATAGTATATACTTAAGTAGTATGAGTATACACGTATTACTTAAATATATAGGGGGGATTCTTTATGACATGCAAATTTTATCTTAAAAAAGGCATGGGAAGAAAATCTGAAAATGGTTATCCATGGATTTATCTTAATGAAGTCGCAAGTTATGATGGTGAGTATCAAAATGGTGACATTGTTGAAGTATATAATTTTAAAAATAACTTTATTGCTAAAGGCTATATAAATAATCTATCGAAAATTCTCATAAGACTGCTTACTCACGATATAAATGAAAATATAGATGAAAGTTTTTTCAAAAAAAGATTACATCAAGCATGGGATTATAGAAAAAGGATGATCAGTGATACTTCTTGCTGCAGATTTATGTTTGGAGAATCCGACTTTATCCCCGGACTTATAATAGATAAATATGAGGATTATTATGTAATACAATGCCTATCTTTAGGAATTGATAAATATAAGGATATAATAGTGAAAATACTTATTAATGATTTCAATGCAAATGGAATCTATGAAAGAAATGATATAAAAATAAGAAAACTTGAAGGGCTTGACCAGGTAAAGGGATTTTTAACACAACCTTTTGATACTAAAATACAGATCAGTGAATATGGTATAAAATACTTAATAGATATAGAAAATGATCAAAAAACTGGATTTTTCTTAGATCATAAAGAAAACAGACAGGCAATACATAGAATATGTAAAGATTCAACTGTGCTCGATTGCTTTACCCATACTGGATCATTTGCACTTAATGCGGCAGCTGCAGGTGCTAAAAGTGTCCTTGGAATTGATATATCTTGCCAGTCAATAAATGATGCCAGAAAAAATGCTGAATTAAACAACCTTTCGCATATAGCTAAATTCGAATGTCATAATGCCTTTGATGCACTTCACACTTGGGCCAAAGAAGGTAAAAAATTTGATGTTGTAATATTAGATCCTCCGTCTCTTGCAAAATCAAAATCAAATATTTCAAGTGCAGTAAGAGGATACAAGGAAATCAATCTAAGAGGAATAAAAATGGTTAAATCCGGCGGTTTTTTAGTAACATGTTCCTGCGCCCATTATATGGACAAAAGCCTATTTGAGAGCATAGTATATGACGCTGCAAAAGATAACAAAAGGTTATTAAGACAAGTTGACTTTAGAACTCAGTCCCCTGATTTTCCTATTTTGCCTAATTTCAATGAATCATACTATTTGAAATTTTACATATTCCAGGTTATATGATATTCCATGAATAACTTTATCTATATAAACTGCAAATACAATCCACTAACTATTTTTAGTACAAAATATACCTTGATAGATATTTCTATTTTCTAGTTCTCTATCAATTGAATTTAAAATTTCCCATTTTTTCAAACTCCATTGAGGACCTATAAGAAGATCTCTCGGGGCATCACCAGTAAGTCTGTGAATAACTATATCACGCGGAGTTATGGATATAGCTGAACAAATTATATCCAGATACTCACTTTGGGATAAAAACCTTAATTCCCCGCTATTATACATTCTTTCCATCGGGGTATTCTTCATAAGATGTAAAAGGTGAAACTTTACCCCCTGAATATCTCGACTCGTAACATATTTTACAGTATTTAGCATATCTTCTTTAGTTTCACCTGGGAGTCCAAATATTATATGAACAACTACATCTATATTATTTTTTCTAAGTGAGTTTACTGCTTTTTCAAATACATTTAGCTTATACCCTCTATTTATCCTTAAAGCTGTATCTTCCTTTGAAGTTTGAAGTCCTAATTCCACCCACGTATATAGTTTATTATTAAACCTAGAAATTAAATTAACAACGTCATCACCAAGACAATCCGGCCTTGTAGCAATAGCTAATCCCACTACATTCTTCTGGGTAATTGCTTCATTATACTTCTCTTTAAGCACATCAACAGGGGCATAAGTATTTGTATATGCCTGAAAATAAGCTATATATTTTCCACTTTTCCACTTTTTATGCATAATTTTTTTGATTTGTTCAAATTGATGTGTAATATCAAATTCTCTATTCCCGGCAAAATCTCCTGATCCTCTTCCACTACAAAATATACATCCTCCACTACTTATGCTCCCGTCCCTATTAGGACATAAAAATCCACCATCTAATGATATCTTAAAAACTTTACATCCAAACTTTTTCCTTAAAAAGTAATTTAAACTATAATATCTTTTATTATTCCAATACATATTTTCTCCATAAAAATTTATTTGTAATTTCAATATTTATATTATATCACATTTTATTTTCTTTGAAGCTCTTTAAGTTAAGCTGCCATTTCCCTACATAATCAGTTACAGACTTATCTCCTGATGACTTTGGCACAACATCAAAATTTAAATTTTCTTTATCATATGATGAAAAAATAACATCTACTTTATCTATAGGATATTTATCTTCGAATTTAAAAGGTATAATATCTCCTCCATCAATCTTATAAACCCTAAGTCCCTTGTTTCCATTTGATGCAGAATATTGTACCGCTATAAACTTCTCAGTTGGAGAAAATGACATAAGCTCCACCTTCGAGTCCCTTAATATATCTAGCGCAACTATTTCCCTGCCTATTGGTTTTTCCTTGGCTCCAGTCTGATCTTGAGACTGAGTATCTTCTCCTCCACTACCTTGACCATTTCCTCCATTATCACTTCCACCTGTATTTGATGAAGATTGAACTGCTAAACTCTCATCAATCTTTATAATACCTATAAAGGAATTCTTATCATAGGTAGAAACCGCTAGTGAATCTCCTCCGTATGAAAAATTGATTAATGAAAAGTTTTTGGGTACTGCAAGTTTATCTATATTCGCTGCATCATCTTTGGAAAAAGTATAACCAGGAAGTCCCTGAGCATTTAAAACAAGATTAGTAGCAGCATTATTTTTACTCCTCATTCTTATACTATTTCCCTTTCTAAATGCCTCTTTCTCAGTCAAATCATTAGTTTCAACAACCTTATATTCATTACCTTCCTTTGAAGTTCTCACATCATATTGATCTAAACTAGCAAATACTTTATTTATATCTGATCTGCTTACCTTTATTTTAAACAGACCTGCTGAACCAACTTCATTGCTTTCTGCTATATTATATCCAAAAATTTTTAAATCCTCATTCTCGGAAATTATTGGACTTTTTAAAAGTTTGCTGCTACAAAACTGCTTTATATTACTTTCATCCCCTTTTACAAGAGCATTCATATATGATTCAGTTACATTAGCAGCTATTTTTATATCAAAATCACTTGATCTGTTTTCATCTGTTTTTTGACTAGACATGCAACCTGAAAATATTAAAGGAAATATCATACTTATAAATAAAATTCTTATTATTTTTTTATGTGAAATTACCATAATCTCCTTCATATCCTTTCCTTTAAATATTAGTTTGTCTTTATATTTCCCTTAAAAAATTTTTAATTTATAAATTATAGTTTAAAATTTATAATTTTTATTAACAACCGTGAATACATATTCTATAATTTAAATTACTATATATTTTTTAATAAAAGGTGGGTTATATATGCCAGACTTAAGTAATTGTAACTTATGTCCTAGAAATTGTGGAGTAAATAGAATAAACGGTGAAATCGGCTTTTGCAAATCTCTAAATAGTGTAAGGGTTGCAAGAGTATCACTGCATTATTGGGAAGAGCCTTGTATCTCCGGGGAAAATGGTTCAGGAACCGTGTTTTTTTCAAACTGTAACTTAAAATGTGTTTTCTGTCAAAATTATGAGATAAGTTCTAATGGAATAGGAAAAGAAATCTCTGTTAAAAGATTAAGTGAAATATTTCTTGAACAGCAAAAAAGAGGCGCCTTAAACATAAACTTAGTAAGTCCTACTCATTATGTTCCCCAGATAATAAAAGCACTCGATATTGCAAAATCTAAAGGACTCAGTATTCCGATAGTATATAATACAAATAGTTATGAAAATTTAGAAACTATTAGAGCTTTAAATGGTTATATAGATATATATTTACCGGATCTAAAATACTTTAGCAATAGATACTCGTTAAAATATTCAAATGCTGACAACTATTTTTACTATGCATCTAATGCCATAAAAGAAATGTTCTCACAAGTAGGAGAGACAGTATTTAACGAAAAGGGGATCATAAAAAAGGGAATTATAGTAAGACATCTTATGATGCCCGGCCTACTATTTGATTCAAAAAAGATAATTGATTATCTATATAAAACCTATGGTGATTCTATATACATAAGCATAATGAACCAATTTACACCAACATACAATACTAAAAATTTCCCGGAAATAAATAAGAAATTAAATTCCAAACACTATGATGCATTAATAGATTATTGTATATCTATTGGAATAAAAAATGCCTTCATACAAGAAGAAGGCACATGTTCTGAAAGTTTTATACCTCAATTTGATTTAAGAGGAATTTAATATGGGATTAACTGCCCATATTAAATTATTTACCTGAATAATTATAATTTTATTTCTACTCTATTAAATTTAACCAGGACACTTAAATTTCTAATCTCGACTGTTTCTGTTCTTAAACTCTGTCTATTACTTATAAGCAGAACTTTATTACTGTCAAGCTTCTTTATCTGTCTTATACATCTTTCACCTTTACATTCCACAAGACATATAGAATTGTTCTCAACTTCATGAGTTGTCACTCCAAAAGCTATATCTCCCTTAGCCATTCTAAAGCCTATCATATCATCATCTGCAATTTCTATGTAAACTACCCTATCTTGAGAATATCCTTCTATTTTATTATTTATAATTGGCATTTTTTTAGTTCCTATTTTACTTTTAAGATCATAGCCATATATCGGTACATTTTTCAATACCGATCCAAATGCATCATTCCATACATCATTTGTATCTCTAGATTTAGATTTCTTAGTATAGTTACTGCTTTCATTTTTACTTTCCTTAAAAACTTCCTCTTCAAATGACATAGTTATATCATTTATATCTTTTCCTAAAATCTTTGATATTCTATCAATCAAATTTTGATTTATTATCTTTTTACCACTTTCTACTTCATTTATAAAACCTTCACTAACGCCTAGTTTCTTTGCCAGTTGCTTTTGTGACATAGAATTACTTTCTCTTACGTTTTTTATCTTTTCACCAACTCTACTCATAGAAAAAATTCCTCCTTTATTTTTGATGTTTTCTAAACCATTCTCTTTCTTCTATAAGATGATCTAATAAATCCTTAAAGGCCCAATTTATGGATGTCTCTGTTACAACAGCCAGAATAGGATTTTTATCAAAACTATTTCTTATTATATCTATAGTACTATTTAGTCTCTTATCACTAAATCCATTGAATAATATTATTTTTTCTTCTCTCATAGTTAAATTGAGATTATCTTTATTAGAATTGGAAGCCTTCAATATATTACCTATAGTCATTTTTCCCATAGATTTATTTACTTCTATGCATTTACATCCTATTTTTTTTACAATATCATAAAGTATGCTATCATTCTTTTCAAATCCATATACTAGTATAGTTTCTTTATTTTCTAACATAACCAATCTCCCCCTTATCTTCAATATTCAAACAGGTGATAACTAAGTTTCATTATTCCTTCATCATCAAGTGAATTGAATATTTCAACACTCCCTTTTGAATCTGAATTATTCTTGATTTTATGTTCTGTAAGCTGTCTTTCAAGCTGTCTTGCAGTCCCAATGCTGCCATCTATAATAGGAGTTCTTGAGTCTAACACTTTCCTCATGGATTCCTTAATGAATGGATAATGCGTACATCCGAGAACTATTGCAGCTATGCCTTCTTCCTCATAAGGCTTTACCATTCTATTTAAATATTCTCTAACTTCATCTCCATCTGTATTTCCACTCTCTATTAGTTCGACAAGACCCGGGCAGGGAAGCGGCATTATATCTGAAACATCAGCATAGTTATCCATCAGATTTTTAAATTTGACCTCTGACAGCGTCATTGGAGTTGCCATTATAATTATTTTACCTTTTCTTTTTAACTCAACAGCCGGTTTTAAAGCTGGTTCTATTCCAATAACCGGCATAGAATCTTCATATTTATCCCTTAAATCTGTTATTGCAGCACTTGTAGCTGTATTACAAGCGATCACGATCGCCTTTACATTTTTTTTTATTAAAAACTCAGCTGCATTAAAAGTTAATTTTTTTACTTCGTTAACAGTCTTAACTCCATATGGTGCATTAGCAGAATCTCCAAAATAAATAAAGTTTTCGTTTGGAAGAACTTTTACTGCTTCTTTTAGAACACTTATTCCACCTACTCCTGAATCAAAAAAACCTATCGGTTTATCTTCCACTTTCACTTTATCACCTCATAACACTTAAGAAATATAGTAATACACTAATTATATAATAAAATAAAAATATATAAAACTAAAATGTATATGTGTACACCGTTTGTGTCAAGTTAAAGTGGGCAATTTTATTTTTTAAAATTTCCATTGTAAATTCAGTTGATATTTTTCTTCCCGTATGGCCCCGTCCACAGCCCGGAAGGGCGCACTTATCCTGTTAACTTTTTATCCCGAGTTTTTAAATTATCTATAAACCAGTTCACTGAGATTTCTTTCCTGAAAAAAGCTCTGTATCGCTTTTCTGCCATTGGTTACGGCGCAGCCTGTAAATGGTATCCCTGCTTTATGTATATGGTAATACCTGCTCTTCTTAGGTTTCTTGTTAACATCAGCTGCCGTTAATGTTATAACCTCTTTTATTTTCTCCAGTTTATCATCTGAAATAGAACCTGAACATATCTCATCGATTGTTTGGTATATTCTTTTACCAGCTTTTTCTGCCAGTATTTTTGCCAGATTATTTGCACCCTTTATAGACCAGCTCATTTTTCTCCCTTTCATCCTCTGGGCCAGTATGTCACAAATATTATGCTCCATTGTGCCTAAATTCCTATATTCCAGTCCTTCAGGTGCCTCCGGCATCTTTATCTCTTCTCTTAAGTGATATGGCACTAATCCTGCCTTATTTTCAAAGAGATATGTATACAGTTTTTCTAATTTCTTAAACTTTTTTTCGTTATTAGTATACTTAACCATAAGACCTGTTAAGTATTCAAAACTCTTATCTATTTTTCCGTCATGCAGCATTTTCATGAGTTTATATGCTTCCTTTTTATCCTCCATATTTCTCAGTACTGCCTGACTTTTATGGAATGGATCTAACTGAAAATATACGCCTTCTCCACCCATGCTCTGTTTTATCCATGGGGCACCATCCCCATTCAAAATTCTTACTTCTATTTCATCTGTGTTATATACTTCTGCAATGGCGGCATCACTAAGTTCCTTGAATTTTTTACTTGTTCCAAAGCTGGCGCATGCTGTTTTATTATGAACTACATAGCCGTCTTTTCTGCCACCTCTCTTTTTCCAGCCCTCATAAGTTACTCCCAGCTTAAGTTCTTTCTTTTTAGACTTCCTTCCTTTAGGTTTATCTTTCCCCTGAATGCTTAACCAGATGCCGTCCATCTCCTGAAATAAGGCCTTAACTTCCCTTGAGCCCTTTAATTTTCCCATTTTATTCAGCAGTATCTTCCTCTCTTCCTTTTCTTCTATTTTAGAACCTAATTTTTGTACTACATTCCATACTGCCGTATGGCTGATTTCCTGGTTTGCCAGTTCTTTAATATTATTTGAAGTGTTCCTATAAGACACATTGGTTACATTGTCTACTATTTTTTCTACTAAAGTGCTTGAAATATGGCCTATTGTATCCATTTTTAAGTATTCATCCAGTAAGAATTTATATGCCTTTTTCCCTTGATCAGTTTTGTATTCATATATACGTCTGTCAAATTCTACATCTCCCATAATAGTTTTTATACACGTATGCCTTAATCCTTTATTTCTATATATTTCGGCATCTCTTTCATCCATTAACCTCCGGTCCAGGTGCGAAAGCACCTCTCTTAGAATTTCACATGCTGTATCACACGCATATTTATATATTTTTTTCTCTAAACTATTGAAAGTTATTTCATTATCATTTAAACTTAAAGTATCGTTTAAATTGTACATAATCTCACCCATTTCTATATAGTCTTATCAACTTATATTATAATGGATTTTTATGTACATGGGAGATACTTTTTGTATCTCCTTTATTATTTTAACCAGTAATTATTACTACCTTTGCCTACTAAAATTATACTCTAAGGTGTACACCATATCACTGTTATAATATCTTACCTTCATGTAATTACAAAAAAGAAATGCATTATATTAAAATCTTATTTATTAAACTTTTAGTTTTTCTATTGACATATATAAATATTAATTATAAAATCATGAGTATATAAAAATGATAAAATGTTAATATTAATAATCTATATATGTAAAAGAGTAAAAATTCTTCAATTTTTAAGACAATATTGAAGATTAAAAAAAAACTCTTTTATTGTTTTTTAGGAGGTAATTCTATGTTAAAAGATCTAATTTATGTTATCCCAAAGGAAAAACATTCAGAAAAAAACCTAAACGAAATTTTAACCGCTCATCCAGAAATAAAATTCGTATCCCTAATAGCAATTGATATGGCTGGTAATGCAACAGATGAAAAAATTCCCATCAGCTTATTTTTAGACGATATAACCGGTTTCTTAAAAGGAACAATTCAAACAGATGGTTCTTCTGTTGTATTACCTGGAATTGCTACTTTAAATAATGCAAAAGTAGACATGTTAGCTGATTTAGATGTTAACTGGTTCATTGAATATAATAATGAGAACTTAGACCCCCTCACCGAAAAACCTATAGGGACATTAAGAATCCCTTGTTTCTTATACCACCAAAATCTACCGGTAGACTCAAGACACCTTTTAAAAAGCTCAGTTCAGTATTTAAAGACAACTCTCGCTGATTTATTTAAAAAATATCCAGAATCACTATCAAATTTCGGAATCAAATATGATGATATAGAAAGTATCACAGCTACTTGTGCTACAGAACTAGAATTTTGGGTAAAGACTCCTAACGATAAAGCTAGAGTTGAAGAGCTTTCTACCTCACAAGTTTTACAAGAACAATACTGGTCAAAGATACATGGTTGTGTTAAAACGTCACTTGAACAATCACTCTCATTAATGGAGACATATGGATTGGAGCCGGAAATGGGACATAAAGAAGTTGGCGGTGTAAAAGCTAAATTAAATGAATCAGGTGACTTAACTCATATAATGGAACAACTTGAAATAGACTGGAAATATTCCACTGCATTACAGGCTGCTGACAATGAATTATTAGCTAAAAGTATAGTTAAAGAAGTTTTCAGGAACAATGGGTTAGATGTAATTTTCCTTGCTAAACCAATAGATGGTGTTGCTGGAAGTGGAGAACATACTCATCTTAGCATTGCATTAAAACTTAAGAATGGAGAAAGAATAAACTTGTTTGCTCCTCCAATAAAACATTTCTTAAGTATTTTCGGATATGCTTCAGTAATGGGAATTCTTAAAAATTATGAAATAATAAATCCATTCGTTTCTTCAACAAATGATTCTTTAAGAAGACTTAAACCAGGATTTGAGGCTCCTATATGTATAGTCACATCAATAGGAAACTCTGTTGACATACCATCGAGAAATAGAACTGTATTAATTGGAGTAATAAGAGATAATAAAAATCCTTTGTCCACAAGATTTGAATTAAGATCACCAAATCCTCATACAAATACCTACATTATTGTTTCTGCCTTATTCCAGGCAATGTTAGACGGAATAAAGTATGCAGTTACAAGTGGCAAAACAGAAGATGATCTTCTAGCTGAACTTTCCAAAAAACCTGGAGAAAAAGCTGATTATTTAGAGACTTCTAGAGCTTACAGAAGTGAAGATGATGTATTTGAAGATTTTACTGATCAAGAAAGGCAAGAATATTTTGGTAAGGCTCCTAATACTGTGTATGAAAATTTAAGTGCCTTAAATAAATATAGTGATAAAAAAGAAGTTCTTCTTCAAGGTGATGTATTCAATGACAAAATTATAAATAGTTTCATACTTGGAATGATTACAAAATGGATTGTAGAAATAAATAATAGAATTATTCCAAACTATATTGAAGAAATAAGATCATGTAAAATGCTCCATTCTGCTGATAATGCACTGGATTTAGATGTTGCTAACTGGATGAAAGTTAACGGCTTAAGACATTACCTGTTAAAGGATTCTTATTCAAATCAAAGTCTATTTACAAAAATAAAAAATGCTACTGAAAAAAATGACTATGCTGAAGTCTCAGACCTTCAAATAGAGCTTGATGAAAAAATTGATGAATTAAGGGAATCTTATTCAACTTATAAGAAAAATTTACTTGATATATAATATATTAAAAATACACTGTCATTTGACAGTGTATTTTTAAATATTTCTCCTTATTATATAATCCTAAATAAAATTAATCCAGCCTGTATTTTTTGTATATTTAAAAATCTCGCAACTTAAATGTTTTAACAACTGTAGATTTTTTATTATTCACATTTTTCCATAATTCCATCTTATCTATTTTTATAACATGTTTTATTTCATTTCTCTTTACATTTTCACATGCTGCTATATACTCTTTATTGTTCCATTCTCTAAGTCCAAAATTAGCTCTTACTAGGGGTATATATAAATTACAATTATCAAAATTATTTTCTTTAATATTAAATTTATACAATCTAAGCATTTCATTTATCTGCCTTGCCAATCTTATAATATATCCTTTACTCTCAACCTTTATATCGACAATCTTAAAATTTGCATTAAAACTCAAATCATTATTTATTTCGACCTTGAATTTTTTATAAGGTTGAAGAATATCTGCAATAATCCCGGAAACTTTATCTATATCAGGATCTTCCAATACTTCCATAACTATATGTGGCATATGTATATTTTTATAAAGTTTGTATTTTCTGCATATGTTCCTTTGCACCTTTTCCATATTAGAACATGAATCCTTATCGAATAGTGCCACCAAATAATACTTCATATTTATCTAATCCTCCAAATTACTTCCTCTTAAAATGTAACTATACTTATAGTTAATTATATCATTATATTATAATGTCTGCAAAACTAATAATTCTACACATAAAATTTTAATCATGCCATATAAAATTAATATTGACATTTCTATTGTTTTAGTGTACTATCTATATAGTTCACTAAAACAATATGGAGGTGCCTATGAATATAATCTTTAATGATAAAATCCCAATTTATATACAAATAACTAATTTAATAAAAAGAGATATAGTATCAGGCAAATTAAAACCGGGAAATAAACTTCCTTCAATAAGAGAGATGTCCTCAAAATTTAAAGTTAATCCAAATACTATCCAAAGATCATATCAAGAGCTGGAGAGGGAGAATATAACTTACACTCAAAGAGGTACTGGAAGTTTTGTAAATGAGGAGGATTTAATCGTGGATAAATTAAAAGAAGAGATGGCAAGAGAATCTATAGATACATTTTTAAAACAAATGAAAGATTTAGGTTTTATTGCAGAGGATATACTAAATATAGTAAAAGAAGAATTGGAGGAGGAAGAATAATATGAGTTCATTAATTAAAATATCCGATCTTGAAAAAAGATACTTTAATAAAAAAGCTCTTGATAAAATAAATCTCGAGATCGACAGTGGAAAAATAATTGGACTTTTAGGTCCGAATGGAAGCGGAAAAACAACACTTTTAAAAATAATCGCCGGTATATCAAGGCAAAGCAATGGACAAATTTCTATAGATGGAGTAAAACCTGGAATTTATACGAAATCAATAGTTTCATATTTACCAGATAAAGATTATTTATTTAAATGGATGAAGATTAAGGATGCTATAAACTTCTTTAATGATTTTTATAAAGACTTTGATAGAGATAAAGCTTATGAATTTCTTAAATTTATGGAATTAGATGAAAACAGTAATATAAAATCGCTTTCTAAAGGAATGTCAGAAAAACTGTCCTTAACTTTAACCCTTTCAAGAAAAGCAAAACTTTATATATTAGATGAACCTTTAGGAGGAGTTGATCCTACAACTCGGGAAAAAATATTAAACGCTATTTTAGAAAATTACAGCAAAGAAAGTTCTATGATAATCACCACTCATCTTATAAGTGACATTGAACGACTTTTTGATAGTGTTATTTTTATATCGAATGGTAAAATAATTTTAAATGGCGATGCTGAAGAACTCAGAAATGAAAGACATATGTCAATTGATGGGCTATACAGGGAGGTTTTTAAATAATGTTAAAATTAATTAAGTATGAACTGAAAGGTCTATATAAAGATATAATAATAATGACGGTTTCCATTATTATTATAAATCTGCTGATGTATACAAGATTTAATTCATGGGGCGGCGGCCCTATAATTGCATGTTCATCTCTCGTAAGCTTTGCTGCTATGATTGTAGTATTTATCTGGAATATAAAATTATTCTCCAAAGATATATATCAGGATAGCAGTTATCTTTTATTCAGTATTCCTCAAAAAGGATATACTATTTTAACCTCTAAACTATTAACAGCATTATTACAGAGCATTTTTATTGGATTATTATCTCTTGTATTTAACTATCTGACTTTTTATTTAGCTTCAAAGACAGAAGCAACTCAACTTCTAGAGATGATACATTTAATTAATATAAATGGTTCTTTATTCACCATTTTTGCAGCTGCATTCCAATATATATATTTATTCACATTAATATATTTTTGTATCTCTTTTAGCAAGATGGCTGTGAGAAACAAAAAACTAGGCAAACTAGGCAGTTTTATATTATTTATAATAATATCTGTTATATTAGCTAAATGCCTTGAAATTATTATGTTTATATTTCCTCAAAATTTTAGTATTCCTTTAATGGCAAGTGCCGGAATAAATATCCCTGTAAATATATCTTCAATTGTATTCGATATAATAACATTCATATTATTCTTTATCACGACTTCATATATTCTAGAAAATAAGATTGATTTATAAATTACAAAAGGTCTATCTCAAAATGGAATTAACCCCATTTTAAGATAGACCTTACTTATTTATGACATCCTTCGTATTGATATATACTCGATATATTATTTATATTTTAAAATTTATTGTTAAAATATCATGGAATTATGATATAATAAAATTTGTGTAATAATTTGTGTAATAATTTGAATTTTAACTTATTAGTTTTATTATAAATATTAATTTTAATGTATGATAAGGATGGGTACATAATGGATAAATTAGTTATTAACGGGGGAAAATCCCTTTTTGGTTCTATAGAAATAAATGGTGCTAAGAACGCTGCTGTTGCAATATTACCTGCTGCTATAATGGCAAGTAAAAACACATGCTCAATAGATAATATTCCTAATATAGAGGATGTTCATTGCCTTGAAAGAATTCTAACAAGTTTAGGTTGCAAACTAAAAATAAACAAAAATTCTGTTGAAATAGATAGTACATGTATAGATAATTTAAATGCTAATACTGAGGATGTCAGAAAAATGAGAGCTTCTTATTATTTAATAGGAGCACTTCTTGGCAGATTCAAAAAAGCTAGAGTTGAACTCCCGGGAGGCTGCCCTATAGGGGTTAGGCCTATAGATCAACATATCAAAGGCTTTGAAGCTCTTGGTGCTCAAGTAGAAATAAAACATGGTTCAGTGGTAATATCAGCTGATAGATTGATTGGAACAAATATATTTTTTGATGTAGTCAGTGTTGGAGCTACAATAAATGTAATGTTAGCTGCGTCTTTGGCTGAGGGTGTTACTACCCTTGAAAATGTTGCAAAAGAGCCGCATATTGTAGATGTTGCTAACTTCTTAAATAGTATGGGTGCTAGTATAAAAGGTGCTGGTACAGATATTATAAGAATAACTGGAGTAAAGGAACTTAAGGGTTGCTCCTATAGTGTTATACCTGATCAAATAGAAGCGGGCACTTACATGATTGCTGCTGCTGCATGTGGTGGTGAAGTTGTATTACAGAATATAATTCCTAAACACCTTGAATCAATTTCGGCGAAGCTTATAGAAATGGGTGCTGAAATCAAAGAAGATGGTGATTCTATTACAATAAAATCAAGTGGAAAATTAAAGGGTGTAAATATTAAAACCCAACCCTATCCTGGCTTTCCAACAGATGTACAGCAACCGATGAGTGCTCTGTTAACTGTATCTAGTGGTAGAAGCATAATTAATGAAAGTATATGGGAAAGTAGATTTAAGCATGTAGACGAACTAAAAAAAATGGGTGCTAATATAAAGGTCGAAGGAAGAACTGCAATTATAGATGGAGTTAAAAACCTATCTGGTGCTGTTGTAAAAGCAACAGATTTAAGGGCTGGTGCAGCAATGGTTATAGCAGGACTTATTGCAGAAGGTGCTACTGAAGTACTAAGTATTGAACATATAGATAGGGGATACCCTAATATTGAAGATAAATTTAAAGCTTTAGGTGCTGATATTAAAAGAGTTTCATACTCAAAATAGTTTTTTATAGGAGATTGACAATGATTTTTTGTCCTTTATATAGCGGCAGCAGTGGTAACAGTATCTTTGTTGCTACACCTAATGCTAGGATATTAGTAGATGCTGGCCTCGCTGGTAAAAAAATAGAAAATGCTCTTTCACAAATTGGCGAAAAACCTCAAGATATAGATGCAATATTTGTAACTCATGAACATATTGACCATATAAAAGGTGTTGGTGTTCTATCTCGAAAATATGATATACCAATATATGCAAATGAACTTACATGGAAAGTTATGTCTAAATCAATTGGTAAAATAAGGGATAGTAATATAAAAATCCTCAATAATAAATACACCTCAATAAATGATATGGATGTATTAAGTTATAAAATTTCCCATGATGCTGCATCACCTTTTGGATATTCTATAAATTGTAGAAATAAAAAAGCATGTATTGCAACAGATCTTGGTTTTTTTCCAAAGGAATTGAATAATATATTAAAAGATGCTAATGTAGTTTTACTAGAAAGCAATCATGATACTGAAATGCTTAAATTCGGGCCATATCCATATACCTTAAAAAGGAGAATTTTAAGTAATATAGGTCATTTGTCAAATGATGACTGCGGAAAAGCAATAGTTAGTATTGCAAATGGTTCCTTTAAAAATATAATTTTGGGACATTTGAGTAAAACGAATAATTACCCTGAGCTTGCTTATCAAACTGTTCTAAATATACTAACTAATGCAGGAATCAAGATTAATTCGGATTTAAATTTATCAGTGGCTAAAAGAGATATGCCTAGTAACTACATAAAATTTTGATAAAAAGGTGATAAGTATGAAAAAAACTTTCTGTTTCAGAATTTTATTTACTGTATTAGTTTTATCCCTACTTTCGGGATGTACTAACAAAGACTTATCAAGTTCAAACAGCAAGGAAAAAGAGAAACAGATAGCTTTATCTAATGAAAAAGGAAATACTTTAGATTTAGATTTATATTTTAATTCTTCTTCTTCACCAGATAACTTTAAAATTTCTACAGAAGAACGAATAATAAAAAGAGATGAATTATTAGGCGAAGCTATCATAAATGAATTGATTAAAGGACCTTCTATTAAAAGTAAATTGACACCTTTGCTGCCAAAAAAATCTAGACTTGTGAGCTTTTCGATAAAAGATGGCATTGCATATATAAATTTTAGTAAAGAAACTAATGTATCAATGTCTTATCAAATGGAAAAAGCCTGTATAAAGAGCATAATTTTATCTTTAAGACCAGTTTCCTCAATAAAGAAAGTTAAATTTTACATTGAAGGCAAAGACAATAATATGTGGGGAAATCATATAGACCTATCCAAACCAGTAACAGAAAATAATATTGATAATTCTAAAATATAGTGACCTGTATGATTTTATTATATTATTACACGTTTTTACATTAAAACATTATTGAAAAAATAAGCTTTTTTTATTATAATGTTGTAAGTAATACGTATTTTCAAAGGAGAAAGATTATGAATTTATATAAAAATTGGACAGATACTGTTGTAAATTTTGTAAAGGCAAACGGAGAAGCTGCCTTTTGGAGAGAATATGGTGCTATTGAAAAACATATTTACACAAAGGTTTTAGCTGACCACAGCGAATCTATTGACGGTACTATCGAAAATTTAGCTGAGAAATTTCAAGTAGAACCAGTATATTTTATGGGATTTTTAGATGGAATAAATGATAGTTTAAAGGATCGTCTAGAATTAGAAAAACTTGATACTAATTCTTCTATTAGCATCAAGATAAATTTTGAAAAATTATACTACAATATGTTAGATGCAAAAGCTGACTATTTATATCATCTTCCTCAATGGGACTCTATTTTCTCGAAGGAAAAAAGAAAAGAGATTCATCAGACATGGGCTGCTTCTAAAACCATCATAAACAAAAATAAGATTGGTAGGAATGATCCTTGTCCTTGTGGAAGTGGAAAAAAATACAAAAATTGTTGTGGTAAAAATTAAACTGCAGTGTTTCATAGCTTAAAAATCCTTACATATAGTAAGGGTTTTTTTAATTTGATATAGGAGTATATTACAATGAAGATTAATATAATATGTGTTGGGAAAATAAAAGAAAACTATTTGAATGATGCCATAAAAGAATACTCTAAGAGACTTAGTAGATACTGTAAATTGCAAATAATTGAGATCCCAGATGAAAAAGCTCCGGAAAACTACTCCAATAAAGAAAAAGAAATAATAAAAAGTAAAGAGGCAGCTTCAATTATAAAGCATATAAAAGAAAATAGCTTCATACTAACACTTGATCTTAAAGGAAAGATGCTTTCATCAGAGGAAATGTCATATCTTATTAAAGATTGTGGTTTAAGAGGACACAGTAACTTAAACTTTATAATAGGTGGTTCTCTTGGTTTATCAAATAAAATTCTATCTAGAGCTAATTTTTCAATCTGTTTTTCAAAAATGACTTTTCCTCATCAGCTTATGAGAGTGATCCTCTTAGAACAATTGTATAGAAGTTATAAAATAATTAATAATGAACCTTATCATAAATGAAAGGAGTTTGTTTAAATATGAAATTTAAAAACATCACTTACAAAATACTTATATGTATTTTTGCTGGTTTGATATTCGTATGCATATATTTTAACAGTCCTTTAAAAAAGAATATTAATGCTCCAAAAGCCGATGGAACATTTATTCAACTTGACCTTACTCAAAATTGGAATGATACGAGGTGGAAAAAAGAATTAAGCTATTTAAAAGAAGCTAAAATGGATTACATAGTTTTATCTGGTGTATCAACAACTAATGGTAATTCGACCCAATCTGTATATAAGAGCTCACTTCCCGGCTTTCAAAAAATATATGGGAATTCTGACCCTATTGACTTGTGTTTAAAAAATGCTGAAAGTTTAAATATTAAAGTCTTTTTAGACACAAATTTTAACAGCGACTGGTGGAATAGATCAGGATATGATTCTGAGTGGTTAAATACACAAGTTATTAGAATGAATTCAGTAGCTGATGAACTTTACTCAAAATATCACAAAAAATATCCAGGCTCATTTTATGGATGGTACTTTCCGTACGAAGTTGATAATGCCAAGTTCTCAAATACTGATCAGTTCCTCGTGCTTTCTAATGCTGCGAATGATTATTTAAAACATTTAGAAGATAAAAATGAAAGACTGCACTTTTTGATGTCACCATTTATGAATTCATCATGCAGCACACCTCAGGAGTATGCTGATAATTGGAAAGTGTTTTTTAAGAATACAAACTTAAAACCAGGTGATATATTCTGTCCTCAAGACTCCATAGGCAGCGGTAAACTCAATATAAATGAGGTCAACGAATGGTTTACTGCCTTAAGAAAGGCTGTAAAATCAAAGAATGGCTTACTGCTTTGGGCAAATGCAGAAACATTTGATTATAAGAATAATTCCAGTACAACTCTTGACCGCTTTACAAAGCAACTTAAACTAGAATCTCCATGCGTTGATAATATAATATGTTTTTCCTATAGTCATTACTATAGTCCAAACAATATAAATTCTGGTTTCCACAATTCTTATGTAAAATATTTAAGTAAAAATAGTCTGCCTAATTTAAGAGTTTCTCCTCCAAAGGATGTCTATGTATTCTCTGGTACCAATAATCAATTTTTAATATCTTGGGTAAAACCAGACGATACTAAAGGCATATGTGGGTATAGATTATACAGAAATGGCACTTTGATATATCAAAGTATTGTTCAGAGAAGTTATGGTGGAAACAAAGCTTATAATTCCATTAAGTTTTTAGATAAACCTTATCTAGGGACAGATACAAAAAAATGCACATATGAAGTTAGAAGTTTTGATTTTAGTGGAAATGTATCTAAACCCTCAAAACCTGTAACAGTTAACACAGTTCCTGCGCCAAAACTTCCAAGCTCAAATTTAATTTCTAACAAGCGCACATACACATTATCCCCTAATCCGCAATCTATATATGCTGATAACGGGTTTAAACTAACAGATTCCTCATATGCACCAGACAACAAAGTTAAAGACAATTATTTTATTGGGTGGTATAATGATCCTATAGAGATAACCCTTGATTTAGGCAAAATCTATGATATAAAGCAGTTTTCAGTTGACTATCTATATAATCCTACTTCATGGGCTGAGCTTCCAGAAAAGGCTTCTATATCAATATCAGAAGATGGGGAAAATTTTACACCAGTTGGTATGCTTGATTTTCCTATTGTTCCTTTTTCAGAACGTAACGGTACAAAATATAAAATATATCTTACTCCTAAATCTACTGTAAAAGGCAGATTTGTGAAAATATTTTCCGTCACTAAACCAAATAACTATACTTTTATAGACGAAATAGAAGTAAAAAATTAATTTTTAATACAAATAGAATACTTTAGGATTATATGTTAAAAACTAAATATATCAATATATAATCCTATAATCATTATAATTTTCAGGAGGAAAACATATGAAAACAACCTTAGTAAAACAACTTTACAGAGAATATGAAAGCTTCAATAATAAAGAAGTAGAACTAACTGGATGGGTTAGGACAATACGTGACTCTAAATCATTTGGATTCATTGAGTTAAACGATGGAACATTTTTTAAAAACGTACAAATTGTTTTAGATGATACTTTAGATAATTTTAAAGAAATATGTAAATTACCTATAAGTACTTCACTTAAAGTAGTAGGTACTGTTAATATCACCCCAAATTCAAAACAACCTTTTGAAATAAAAGCAAAATGTATAACAGTAGAAGGTAATTCTTCCTCAGACTATCCACTGCAAAAGAAAAGACACTCTCTTGAATATTTGAGAACAATCGCTCACCTAAGACCAAGGAGTAATACGTTTTCAGCAGTATTTAGAGTACGTTCTCTTGCAGCTTACGCTGTTCATAAATTCTTTCAGGAGCAAGATTTTGTATATGTAAATACTCCAATAATAACAGGTAGTGATTGCGAAGGTGCAGGTGAAATGTTTAGAATATCAACTCTTGATCTAAACAATATACCAAAAACAAAAGATGGTAAAATAGACTTTTCTAAGGATTTCTTCGGAAAGGAAACAAATCTAACTGTAAGTGGTCAGCTACCCGATGAAGCTCTTGCTCTTGCATTTAGAAATGTATATACCTTTGGTCCTACATTTAGAGCTGAAAACTCAAATACCGGTAGACATGCAGCTGAATTCTGGATGATAGAACCAGAAATGGCCTTTGCCGAGCTTGAGGATTACATGAATACAGCTGAAGGTTTAGTTAAATACGTAATAAATTATGTATTAGAAAATGCTCCTGAAGAAATGCAATTTTTCAATTCATTTATTGATAAAGGATTATTTGAGAGATTACAAAATGTAGTTAATTCAGACTTTGGGAGAATTACATATACAGAAGCCGTTCAAATATTAAAAAAGTCAGGTTATAAATTCGAGTATCCTGTGGAATGGGGCATAGATCTTCAAACGGAGCATGAAAGATACTTAACTGAAAAAGTATTTAAGAAACCGATATTTGTAACTGATTATCCTAAAGATATAAAAGCATTCTATATGAGAATGAATGAAGATGGCAAAACAGTCGCTGCTGCTGATCTTCTAGTTCCTGGAGTAGGTGAAATAGTTGGTGGAAGTCAAAGAGAAGAAAGATATGATGTACTTGAAAAAAGAATTGAAGAATTGGGATTAAATAAGAAGGATTATTGGTGGTATCTTGAACTTAGAAAATACGGTGAAACTAAACATTCAGGCTTCGGGTTAGGTTTCGAAAGAATACTTATGTACTTAACTGGAATGCAAAATATAAGAGATGTAATACCATTCCCAAGAACACCTGGTTCTGCAGAATTTTAATGTATAACTCTAATTCAAATATTATGGAGGAATTTTAATGGAAAAAAGAATAGGTGTAATAGGAATAGTCGTTGAAAACCTGGATGCTGCTCCTAAAGTAAATAGTATACTTCATGATTTTTCAAATGTAATAGTCGGAAGACTTGGAATACCTTATAGAGAAAAAGGTATTTCTATTATATCTGTGATCGTTGACGGAACTATTGACGAGGTTAACACAATGACTGGTAAACTCGGAAAGTTGGAAAATGTAAATGTAAAATCTGCTATGACTAAAAAATAATATTCTAACATATAAAATCCCAGTACGTTTAATCGTACTGGGGTTTTTAATTAATATCCAACTGTTTGTTTTTGATTATTTATGTGATTCTTATCATAATATGCTTCCTCTATTTCTTCTTTTGAAAAACCCAGGCTTTCCCCAAGAGTTAAAAAATCTTCAAATAGAGTTATGTAGTGGTCTTTTGAACTGCATACTATAAAATCATTTATATCCACATACAGATTTGAAAACTGTCCTACAATATCATATTGTGGATTTTTAGATTCAAGATCCTTAATATCTGCAAATTTCTTTTCAATACCTAGTGTCAATATAAAGTGAAGGCAATCTACAAATTCCTTTAATATAGCAGCTCTATTAGAGGTCCTTTTATTACTCCAGAACTTAAAACATCTAGTCTCATTCGCAAGTTCGGCAAGTTCAACTTGAAGAGCAAGCACTTTTTTAGATAGTAGACTCTCATTCTCTAAATTATGATTCATCCTAATATGCTCATCTAAATTCTTTTGCACCTCGAACAATCTTGGTAAATTCATATAAAAAAGCCACCTTTCCATCCTTATAATTAAATATAAATAATTCTTCATATGAATCTATATTTTTTAATATAAGTACCCTATATATATTTTAACGAAATTTAATAAATATTAAAACAATAGCAAACGGTTACATAAAAAAAAATATCTTAGTCCAAAAAAATTTTATATTTGTATAAAATTATTAGCTTATAATAAAGATTATTATGGTTAAAATAATCGTAGAAAAGGTGGTGTCGTAAATGTTTGCTATTATATCATCATTAATAGCCGGTATTTGTATGGCTTTTCAAGGTGTATTTAATACTAGATTAAATGAAAAAATTGGAATATGGGAAACAAACCTTATTGTTCAGATTATAGGTCTTATTTTAACTATAATAATTGTATCCACATTTGGATCCGGAAATATAAAAAATATAAAAAACTGCAATAAACTATATCTTTCAGGTGGTATTCTCGGTGTTATTATAATATACACCGTAATACATGGAATAGGCAGTCTTGGCCCAACATTTTCAACCGAACTTATACTTATAGCACAGCTTGTATCTGCAAGTTTAATAGATGCTTTTGGACTTTTTGATACTCAAAGAACTAGATTTGATGCTCCAAAAATAATAGGAGTTTTAATGATGATTGTAGGAATTGTGATATTTAAATATAAACGATAAAGAGATGACTTTATAATATTAACTATGACACAAATTTAATCATTACATTCACGAACATATAGCTGGAACATATAATATACCATGTAATTGTATTAATGTTAAGAGGAGTATTATATGTTCTTTTCAAAAAAGAAATTGGATCAAAACTTAAGAATATCATTAATCAATAATTGTTATAAAAAATATAAAGTAATTATACAATGTAAATACATGCCAGAAGGTATTGAAAAAAAAATAAAATCATATCATGGAAAGATAGTTTATTCTCTATATATCATAAACTGTATAATTGCTATATTATCAAAGGATGCCATAGAAAAACTTATAGAATATCCGGATATTGTCTATATAGGTTTAGATAATTATGCCATCCTAGCTGGATCCAATGTTACTTCAGTAAATGGAATATTTCATAATAATACAGAAATAAAACTTAACGGAAAAAATATTGGAATAGGTATTATAGATAGTGGTGTTTATCCTCATCCAGATTTATTAAATCCAAATAATAAAATAAAAAAATTTATTGACCTAATAAATGGCTGTACCCATCCATATGATGATAATGGGCATGGGACATTTATAACTGGCATATTATGCGGAAGTGGATATATATCTCATGGCAAATATTCTGGTATAGCCGGGGGCAGCAATATATATATGGTAAAAGCATTTAATAGTTTAGGAAGGGGTTATGTATCTGACATTCTAAATGCATTATGTTTGATTATAAAGGAACGAATAGATTTTAATATAAAAATATTATGCCTTACATTTGAACTTCCATACAATAATTATTTTATTATGTCCTTATTTGAAAAAATATTTGAAATTGCAGTTAAATATAACATAATTCCAATTGTACCATCTGGAAATAATGGTGGATATGATGGAAGCATATCCGGTATCGCCCCATTAGAAAATTGTTTGACTGTAGGAGGTATAGATACAACAGGGTTTTCGCCTAAGATATATGAATATTCTTCATGTGGTCCTGTTAAAAAAATTATAAAACCCGACTTAGTTGCTGCTGCTGTAAATATATACTCTTTAAATTCAGATGTTAAATATATATCTGAAAGAAATGGTCTAAAAATCTATCCTCCCAAATTAAAAAACCCATATACATGCTACAGTGGTACTTCATGTGCTGCCGCATATATATCAGGAGTATGTGCACTTTTGCTTGAAAAAAAACCCGATCTTTCTTTTAATGATATCGAATCACTTATAAAAATATCATGTAATACTATAAATTTACCAAAGTATAAACAAGGTACTGGAGTTTTAGATATAAATAAACTCCTCACTAATTAATATTTCTTTATTAAATTTACTACATTTATAAGATTATCTTTATTCTTATACCTTTTTAAATTATCCAGTATAAGATTAAACCTTCTTATGTTTCTCATCTCAGATACCCACGAATTATGAGGAGTTATTATTACATTAGACATATTCCAAAGCTTACTATCTTTATCTAGAGGTTCATTTTCAACTACATCCAAAGCTGCACCTGCAATTTTACCACTTTCAATATTACTTATTAAAGATTTTTCATCTATTATTAAACCTCTAGCTATATTTACTATATATGCACCCTGCTTCATACTTTTAAATCTTTGTTCATTCACAAGTTTATGTGTTTTTTCTGTATAAGGTATAGTCACTGCTACAACATCACTTAAACTTAACATATAATCAATGTCATCCAATTTAAAACATTTATCGAAATATTCTATATTTCTGCCATTTGTATTGATACCTAATATATTTACGCCAAATCCCTTTAATCTCTTGGCCGCCTCAGAAGCTATACTTCCTGTACCAATGAATCCAACAGTTTTCCCGTACAATTCTAATACGGAAGCATCCATTTTCCACATTTTACTCCGCTGGTTTTCGTAAAATTTTGGACTATGTTTTAATAACTCTAATATTTTCAAAACTATCCATTCGCCTATTGGTACACTATAGCCACCTCTGTTATTTGTAACTATTATATTTTTATCCCTTATAAAATCCACAGGAAGTTGGTCTATTCCCGCACTGGATAATTGCACCCATTTTAAATTACTCATTTTTCTTATATCTAAAGTTTGAAATGGATTATAGCACACCAAAATTTTAACATCTTTTAGATCATTAGTATAAGTTATACCTTCATTTTCATTTATTAGCTTAATATCATAACCCATATTCTCTATTGTTTCAAAATTTTTTCTGCCATAATTATATGTAAATAAAATCTGAGTTGACATAAAAATCACATCCTCTAATAATCCGCATAAAATTTTATATATAAGTATATTGACAATCTTTAAATCAAATAAAAGATCATCAATATAATAAAATAATATTAAACTAGTACTTAAAATAATATTATTCTGAATACTCACCAATAATTCTAAACTTATTATATCTTTCTTCAAGTACTTCTTCTATTGGCTGTTTTTGGAGAATATCTATATTCTTAACTAAATGTTGCTTAATGGAAAGTGACATCTTGTTTAAATCCTTATGTGCACCACCAAAAGGTTCCTTTAGTACTTCATCTATTATTCCATAACTCTTTAAATCTGCTGCTGTTATTTTCATAACTTCAGCAGCTTCCTTTGCTTTTGAAGCATCCCTCCAAAGTATACTTGCAAAGCCTTCCGGTGATAATACTGAATATATGGCATTTTCAAGCATCCAAACCTTATCTGCTACTGCAAATGCAAGTGCACCACCACTTCCACCTTCACCAATTACAATAGATATTATAGGTGTCCTGAGTGAAGACATTTCTAACAAGTTTCTAGCTATTGCTTCACCTTCACCTCGTTTTTCCGCACCAGTACCACAAAATGCTCCCTGTGTATCTACAAAACATATTATAGGTCTTTTAAACTTTTCTGCCTGTTTCATAAGCCTCAGGCTTTTTCTATAACCTTCAGGATGAGATGAACCAAAATTTCTCTTGATGTTTTCTTTTGTATTTCTTCCTTTCTGATTTCCAATTATGGTAACAGGTTTTCCTTCAAGAAGTGCTATACCTCCTACTACTGCCGGATCATCTGCAAAATATCTATCACCATGAAATTCTATAAATGAGTCAAAAATTTTGTCAACATAATCTAGTGTGGTCGGTCTTTCTAACATTCTGGCCAAAGTTACTCTATCCCATGCAGACTTCCCATCAAATTTGCTTATTATACGATGCACTTTTTCTAACTTTTCCATAACATAGCTCCTTTTCTAAAAAATATACTAATTATTAACAACATGCATAAATAATATATTTTTTAATGTGATTTTTAGTTCCTTTCTAGGCACTATCTTATCTATAAAACCATGTTCTAGTAAGAACTCTGCTCTTTGAAACCCTTCTGGAAGTTTCTGTTTCGTAGTCTGTTCTATAACCCTCTTCCCGGCAAAACCGATTAACGCTCCCGGTTCAGAAATAATTATATCACCAAGCATAGCAAAGCTTGCGGTCACTCCACCTGTTGTAGGATCTGTAAGTACAGTTATATATAAAAGACCTTCATCACTAAATCTTTTTAAAGCCGCACTAACCTTGGCCATTTGCATAAGAGAAAACATGCCTTCCTGCATTCTAGCACCACCTGAAGTAGTAAATATAATTAAAGGTAATCTAAGATTGGTTGCTTTCTCAATCGCTCTCGTAATTTTTTCTCCAACTACAGATCCCATACTTCCCATCATAAAAAAACTGTCCATTATGCAAACTACAATCTGTATTCCATCTATCTTACCTTTTCCTGTAACAACTGCTTCCTTTAACCCGGTACTATCTTTCATATTTTGTATTTTCTTTTCATAGTCCTTAAAATCAAGTGGATTTACAGTATTTATATTAGTATCAAATTCTTCAAAAGTATCTTTATCTATTATGAGCTTAATTCTTTCCTCTGGTGTCAGTCTAAAATGATATCCGCAGCTGCATACCTTATAGTTTTCTTTTAAATCATGATTATATAAAACACTGCCACATTTCTTACACTTAACCCACATACCATCTGGTATGCTGGGTTTATTTTCTAAATTAATATCTGAAGCATCAGATTTACCTTGTAAATTTTGTTGACTTACAGTAATATATTTTGTTTTTTTAAACAAATTACCTATCAAGAGTAGTTCGCCTCCTAATTTGAATAAATAAACGAGCTTTATTTATCAACCTTAAACATATTCTCAATAAACCTAGTATTATAATCTCCATCTATAAAATTCTTATTATTTATTAATTGAAATTGAAAATCTATATTAGTTTTTACGCCTTCTATTATAAATTCACCTAATGCTCTTCTCATTTTGCAAATAGCTTCATCTCTATCCTTACCATAAACAACTAATTTCGCTATCATGGAATCATAGTAAGGTGGAATAATATATCCAGAATATACTGCACTATCCACCCTAACATTAAATCCACCTGGAACATATAAATCTGTTACCTTACCAGGACATGGCATAAAGTTACGTTCTGGATCTTCTGCATTTATTCTGCATTCAATTGCATGTCCGTGAATTCTTACATCTTCCTGTGAAAAATCAAGCTTTTCTCCAGCTGCAATCTTTATCTGTTCCTTTATTAAATCTATACCAGTAATCATTTCAGTTATAGGATGTTCAACTTGAATTCTGGTGTTCATTTCCATAAAATAGAAGTCATTGTTTTTATCTAATAAAAACTCTATTGTTCCAGCATTATTATAACTTACAGCCTTAGCCGCTTTTACCGCTGTATCCCCCATTTTTTGTCTTAAACTGTCCGTCATAACTGGGGATGGTGCTTCTTCAAGTACTTTTTGATTTCTTCTCTGCATGGAGCAATCTCTATCACCAAGATATACAATATTACCGTAGTTATCTCCAAGTATTTGTATTTCTACATGCCTTGGATTTTGTATAAATTTCTCAACATATATACTTTCATCATCAAATGAAGCCTTTGCCTCTGCCTTAGCATTTTGATATGATTTTAAAAGTTCATTTTTCTCATATACTATTCTTATACCTTTCCCTCCGCCTCCAGCAGAAGCTTTTATCATAACCGGATAACCTATTTTTTCAACAATCTCTAAAAGCTCATCCTCATTCTTTATGGCACCATCTGATCCTGGAACTACCGGCACATTAGCTTTCTTCATTATATCTCTTGCATTTGACTTATTACCCATATTATCAATACATTCAGGAGATGGTCCTATAAATGTAATATTACACTCTTTACACATACTAGCAAACTTGCTATTTTCGGACAGGAATCCGAATCCAGGATGTATTGCCCCGGCCCCTGACAAAACAGTAGCACTTATTATATTTTTTATATTAAGATAACTATCCTTTGAAGCTGCGGGTCCTATACAAATTGCTTCATCTGCCATTTGTGTATGTAATGCCTCCTTATCTGCTTCAGAATATACTGCTACTGTTTCAATACCCATTTCTCTACATGCTCTTATTATTCTAACTGCTATTTCTCCTCTGTTGGCTATTAATATCTTATTAAACACTCTCATCACCTATTATTGCAAACATTATTTCAGCTTCTGCTGCCTTCTTATCCCCAACATAAGCTGTTCCCTTACCAAACCCCATCGGTCCTTTTACTTTAGTAATTTCCACCTCTAATCTCAAAGTATCTCCAGGTTCTACTTGTTTTCTGAATCTTGCCTTATTTATTCCAGCAAATAGAGGTATTTTACCTTTAAACTTTTCCTGGCTTAAAATAGCTACTGCACCTGCTTGTGCCATTGATTCAATTATAAGTACTCCAGGCATCACAGGCTTTTCAGGAAAGTGTCCCTGAAAGAAATTTTCATTTATAGTTACATTCTTATATGCTACAACTTTTTTACCTGGCTCCATGTACTTTACTTTATCAATAAGCAAAAAAGGATATCTATGAGGTAATATTTCCTTTATTTCGTTTACTCCAAAATCAACATAGAATTCCGAATTATCCATTATTCTGCCCCCCTTATAAATTTTGTTGTTATAGTTTAAACATGCCGTCCTATAAAGTCTTTATTTTAAACATAGGCTGACCATACTCAACCATTTGAGCATTTTCAACTAATATATCTACTACTTCACCATCTACATCGCTTTGTATCTCATTCATAAGTTTCATTGCTTCTACAATGCAAAGAGTATCTCCCTTCTTAACGCTGGAGCCCATGCTTACAAATGGATCCTTGTCTGGACCAGCTGAACTATAAAATGTTCCAACTATTGGTGCAGTTATCTCTTTTATATTTTTTTCATCTACTTCTTCGTGACTTTTAATTTCAGCCTTTATATTTGTATCTTCCTTTGCAGTTTCTCTTTCCTTCTCATAAGAAGACATTTCATTACTTTCCTCACTTGAATCACATTGTACTACTTTAGAAGGAGCAAAATTGGTTTCTTCTGGTCCACTTTCTCCCTCTTTTCTCATTGTTATAGAAACATCTTTCCAATTTACCTGTAAATATCCAATCTTTGAATTATCAACAGCATTTATCAATTCTTCAACTGATTTAAAATCAACATTACTCAACATTACTCACTCCACTTTTTTAATAAAATTACTGCATTATGTCCTCCGAAACCTAACGAGTCAGACATAACATATTCTAGGTTAGCTTTTCTGCCCTTATTAGGAACATAATCCAAGTCACATTCTTCATCTGGAACTTTATAACCTATTGTTGGAGGTATAAATCCATCATATAATGCCTTTAAAGCTATAACACCTTCAACAGCACCTCCTGCTCCAAGTAAATGTCCTATCATTGACTTAGATGAACTTATAGGAATTTTTTTTGCTATGTCCTCTCCAAATGCCCTTTTAATTGCAGCAGTTTCAAATTTGTCATTAACTGATGTGCCTGTTCCATGTGCATTTATGTATGAAACTTCGCCAGGATCTATATTGGCTTCTTTAATAGCAATTTCAATAGCCCTCGCTGCACCTTCACCATCTGGAGATGGTGAGGTTATATGATATGCATCACAAGTAGAACCATATCCAACTAGTTCACCATATATTTTAGCTCCTCGTGCCTTAGCATGCTCCAAAGACTCAAGTATAAGTATTCCAGAACCTTCACCCATTACAAAACCATTTCTTTCCTTATCAAAAGGTATTGACGCCCTTAAAGGATCTGAACTCTTGCTTAAAGCTGTTAAAGAAGTAAAACCCGCAATTGTTAACGGAGTTATCGCTGCTTCTGTTCCACCAGCTATCATAATATCTGAAATGCCATCTTTAATCATCCTGAAAGCTTCACCTATGCAGTTAGTTCCTGTAGCACAAGCAGTAACTATATTAGTGCAGGGTCCTTTAGCTCCAAATTTTATTGATATATTCCCTGCGGCCATATTACTTATGACCATAGGTATAAATAATGGATGTACTCTATTAGGTCCTCTTTCAATAAGTTTGATTTTTTCACTTTCTATATTTCCTATTCCACCTATACCGGATCCAACTATGACTCCAAACCTTTCCTTATCGACTTTTTCTACATCAAGATCAGCATCTGACACTGCTTGAGCTGCCGCAGCTATAGCAAATTGACAGAATCTATCTAGCCTTCTTGCTTCTTTTTTTTCCATATAATCTTCCGGATTAAAATCCTTAACCTCGGCGGCTAATTTTGCCTTAAAGCCTTCTGTATCAAAGGACTTAATAAAATCTATACCACATACACCATTCTTTATATTATTCCAAAATGTATCAGCGTCATTTCCAACTGGAGTTACTGCTCCTAGTCCAGTAATAACAACTCTTCTGTTCATATTTTCACCCACCTTATCCAAATTACATTAACATTCCACCATCTACATTTATAACCTGACCTGTAACATAGTCGGCTTGAGGCGATGCTAAAAAGCATACTACATTTGCTACATCCTCCGGCATTCCAAACCTCTTAAGTGGAATTGTACTTAAAGTAGCATTTTTAGATTTCTCTGGTAAAACTTCTGTCATACTAGTCTTAATAAATCCAGGTGCAACTGCATTTACTGTTATTCCCCTCGATGCAAGTTCTTTTGCTACAGATTTCGTAACTCCTATTATTCCTGCTTTTGCTGCAGAATAATTAACCTGGCCAGCATTTCCTGATATTCCAACTACAGAAGATATATTTACAATTTTACCACTCCTCTGTTTGATCATTATAGGGCTCACATGCCTTGTGCAGTTAAATACACCTTTTAAATTTACTTGTATTACCTTATCAAAATCCTCCTCCTTCATTCTGAGGAGTAATCCATCTTTTGTTATACCAGCATTATTTACAAGTATATCGACCGATCCAAAAAATTCATTAACTTTATTTATCATGTTTTTTGCATCTTCAAATATACTTACATCACCCTGAGCTTTAAATGCTCTTACACCTTTTCCTTCAATTTCTTTAATAAGAGCCTCTAATTCCTCACTATCTTTTCTGTAATTAACTGCAACATCTGCTCCCATCTCAGCTAATCTAAGACATATAGCTCTTCCTATCCCTCTTGCTCCTCCTGTTACAACTGCTACCTTTCCTTTTAATAGTTCCATTGTATCTCCCCATTCTATTTGAGTTTTTCTATTGCACCTTCGAGTGTACTCAAGTCTTGTATATTCAAAATCGTAAGCTTTCTATCTACTCTTTTTACAAATCCACTCAATGCCTTTCCTGGCCCTACTTCAACAAATGTATCAATACCCATATCTATCATATTTCTTATAGTCTTTTCAAACAATACAGTACTCATAACCTGCTTTTTAAGATATGGTTTTACATCATCAATACTATTTATAATTTCACCAGTTACGTTTGTAATAACCGGAATATTAAATTTTTGAAGTTGTATATTTTGAAGCTCTTTTTCAAGTTTATCTGCAGCAGGTCTTAGCATTGAAGTATGAAAAGGGCCACTTACTGAAAGTTTTACTGTTTTACGTGCTCCATTTTCCTTTGCCTTTTCACATGCAAGCTCAACTGCTTTTTCTTCTCCAGCAATTGCTATCTGACCAGGACAATTTAGATTTGCTATTTCAACTATACCGTAAGAGCTGCATTTTTCACATACCATTCTTAATGTCTCTTCATCTAGTCCTATAATTGCAGCCATAGCACCAATTCCAACTGGTACAGCCTCTTGCATGTACTTACCTCTTTTTTTGACAAGCTGTACTGCCTCTTTAAAATCTAACACCCCACTTGCAACAAGTGCCGAATATTCACCTAAACTTAGTCCAGCTGTAATATCAGCCTTGATCCCCTTTTGTAAAAGTGCTTTTAGAACCGCTATACTCATAGTTAAAACTGCCGGTTGGGTATTTTCAGTAATATCCAATGCACTTTTAGGTCCATCAAAGCACATCTTACTTATGGAAAAATTTAAAGCCTCATCTGCCTTATCAAATATATTTTTACAAACATCAATATTATCATATAATTCTTTGCCCATTCCAACATATTGTGCTCCCTGACCAGGAAATAAAAAAGCTATCTTACCCATAAACATCCCACCTATATCTTGTATTTATATATTATTACTTTTTTATCATACTTTCCATTCTATTTAAATCATCCTCAACTTCTGAAAATATTTCTCTTACTATTTCATCACAACTTTGTTCTTTATGTACAAGTCCTGCTATCTGTCCAGCCATAACAGATCCATTGTCAATGTCTCCGTCACGGGCAGCCCTTGAAAGTGCACCTCTTCCCAGTTCCTCTAGCTTTTCTATAGATGCCCCATCTTTTTCTAAAAGCTTAAACTGTCTAGTAAGTCTATTTCTAAGCACACGTACAGGATGACCTGTTCCCGTTCCAGTGACTACTGTATCTATATCCTTGGCTTTTAAAACTCTTTCTTTATATTTTCCATGAACTGTACATTCATTTGCAACAAGAAATCTTGTACCTAGCTGTATTCCTTGAGCCCCAAGCATAAATGCTGCTGCTGCTCCTCTTCCATCTCCAATACCACCTGCAGCAACTACTGGTATATCTACAGCATCTACTACCTGGGGTACTAAAGTCATCGTTGTAAGTTCACCTATATGTCCTCCTGATTCACATCCTTCAGCAATTACTGCATCCACACCTGATCTCTGCATTCTCTTAGCAAGTGCAACCGATGCAACAACCGGTATAACCCTTATGGAATGTTTCTTCCACATATCTATATACTTTCCTGGATTCCCTGCACCTGTTGTCACTACCTTTACTCCTTCTTCACATGCCATCTTAGCAATGGTTTCTGCTGTTTCAGAAAGAAGCATTATATTTACTCCAAATGGTTTATCCGTAAGTTTTTTTGCTTTTCTTATTTCTTGTCTTACCCAATCTACAGGTGCATTACCCGTAATGATTCCAAGACCTCCTGCATTAGATACAGCAGCTGCTAAAGAACTGTCTGCAATCCATGCCATTCCTCCTTGGATAATAGGATACTTTATACCAAGCATCTCGGCAAATTTAGAATTAATCATAGTCATTCCTCCTATATTCCTTTTGATAGTGCACTCTATATTCCACTAATCTTCCTACTTTATAGATCTTCTTATATTCATTTTTATTCATAAGAAGTTTACCACTCAATTACCATACCACCATATGTAAGTCCGCCGCCAAAGCCTATTAAGAGTATTTTATCTCCTTGCTCTATTAAATGCTTTCTTACAATTTCATCTAATGCTATTCCTATACTGGCAGCGGAAGTATTACCATATCTATCCAGGTTCAAATAAAACTTATTTTTATCTATTCCAAGTTCCCTGGCTGCGAATTCTATTATTCTACAATTAGCCTGATGTGGAACTATATATTTTATATCTTTTTCAGTGCATCCAGCATCCTCAAGTAATTTTTTAACTCCATTTATTATTGTTTTTACTCCAAACTTAAATATTTCTCTTCCATCCATAGTAGTCTTATGATTATCATTCGTGTTAGATTCAACATATAGGTTTTCTACAGGTACCGCCTTAGACACTAAAAAACGGCCTTTACTACCAACAGACCCACTATATAAAGATAATATCTTATTTCGATCTGAAACAGTAACTACAGCAGCTCCAGCTCCATCTCCAAATAATATACATGTACTTCTATCCGACCAATCTAATATTTTGGATAAAGTCTCAGCTCCTATAACCAATATAGTCTTTGAATATCCTGTTCTTATAAATTGAGAGGCAATATTTAATCCATATACGAATCCAGAACAAGCTGCAGATATATCAAAACAAGTTGCATTAACTGCACCTATTTTATCCTGTACAACACATGCTGTCGATGGAATAAAATTATCAGGTGTAGCTGTAGCAACTATAATGATATCTATTTCCTCTGGTTTTACATTAGCAGCTTTTAAAGCATTTAAAGCAGCTTTGGATGCCATACTGGATGTGTTTTCTCCCTCTGATATCCTTCTTTCCCTTATACCTGTTCTACTCTTTATCCATTCATCATTAGTTTCCACAACACACGATAAATCATCATTACTAACAATTTTAGGAGGTACATAACTACCTGTACCTATTATTCTAACACTATTCATCACCATTCTCCTTTGAATTATTTCTTAGATCATGCTTCAACTTAAAAAATCGGTTTAATTTTTCCAAAGACTTAATTAATACCTTCTCTTCTTCTTCCGTTATACCTTCTATGGTAGCATTAATCATATCAGAGTGAAACTCTTGATGAATCTTATAAGCAAGCATACCCTTCTGAGTTAACTTTATATAAACTACTCTTCTATCTTTTTGACTCCTGTTTCTTTCTGCATATCCTTTTTTCTCGAGATGGTTTATAGCTGTTGTCAAGGTTCCAAGTGTTATATATAATTGGGATGCTACCTGACTCATACTTTTTGGCTTATCCATACCTATAGCCTCAATTGTATGAATTTCATTAACAGATAAATCCTTAAATAATCCCGATTTAAGAGTTTTTTGTTCTATTCCCAATATATCATTAAAAGTATTAACTAAAAGTTCGTTTAAAATATGTATAGATTTGCTCAATTCATTGATCACTCCTGAATTTAAAGCCTAGTTAAGATCTTCTAAGCTCTTTTCAGCTTGTAGTATTAGTTCTTGCATAAGTTCTTTAACAGTAACAATCCTATCTATTCTATATGAGGAACTTCCAGTAAATATAAGTGCATCCTCAATTTCTCCATTAACTGCATTTATTAAAGCTTTTGTAATACAATAAGGAGCTGTTTTAGGGTCACACTTCTTAAGACAATTATAACACTTAATAGGTGCCAATCTTTTCGATTCCATCTTATCTATAAAGTCATTTCTTATTGCCCTTCCAGGCATACCTACAGGACTTTGTATTATTGATATTCCTTTTTTTGTAGAATTCACATAAGCTTTTTTAAAATTTATATTTGCATCGCACTCTTCTGTTGCTACAAACCTTGTAGCCATCTGTACTCCAGAAGCTCCAAGCTTTAAAAATCGTGCAATATCTTCGCCTGTATAAATTCCACCTGCGGCTACAACAGGAATTTTTTTATTATATTCCTTTTCAAATGGCTTCATAACATCTATAACATCTTTTACTATATCTTCAAGCACAATTTTACCTTCAAGTAACTCTTCTTTACTAAAACCCAAATGTCCACCAGCTTCAGGTCCTTCAACAACAACTAAATCAGGTAACCTTAAATGTTTCCTTATCCATTGTTTAGTAATAATTCTTGCTGCTTTTCCCGATGAAACTATTGGCGCTATTTTTATAGAACTATTCTCGGTAAACTCAGGAAGTCTAAGCGGAAGCCCAGCTCCAGATATTATTATATCTACTTTTTCTTCTATACAAACTTCTATTAATTCCTTATAATCACTTACGGCAACCATCAAATTTACACCAAGTATACCATTTGGACTCAATTCTCTTGCTTTCCTTATTTCTTTTCTTAAAGCCCTTTTATTAGCTTCTACAGTATTAGTTTCAAAATCCGGTTCTCTATATCCTATCTGAACTCCAGATATTACACCTATGCCTCCTTCATTTGATACGGCAGAAGATAGTTTCCATCCGGATATTCCTACTCCCATGCCTCCTTGAATAATAGGTACCTTAGCTGTAATATCTCCTATAACTAATGAAGGTAATTTCATTTAATCGTCCCCTTTATGTAATTTTTGACTATCAAATAGTTTGATAGTCAAAGTATATATTAAAAACAAATTAGTGTCAACGAATACTTAAAGTGCAAAAATCCACATATTAATTATACCAGAAATACAGCATCTCTAATAGCCAATTTGCAATAAATCTATATACACATTATTATTACTTAAATTGAAACAAGTATAACATTTTTATGAAGTTTAGCAATATATTTCATAAAAAGATATATAATAATTATACTTGATAAATAACACAAATGGCAAATTATCCAATTTCATTTTGATTGTTATAAATTTTTTAATTTGTTATAATTACTTATTAGGAAGATTTCAATTATTAATGATTTCAAAGGTGGAATAATATATGAGTACTTTCGTATTTAAAACTAAAAAATCACATTATACTCCTCTAAGCAATATATTTATAGACAAATTTATGCCAAAAGCTCGTGGGGAATTTGTAAAAGTATATATATTAGGTTTAAAATATTGTATCTCAGGTGAACTTGGTGTGAGTGCTGAAATTATTGCTACTAATCTTCATCTCTTAGAGACGGACGTAATAAATGCATGGAATTATTGGAATGATGAAAATGTAGTTAAACTTATTCCAATAGACAATATGGGAAACTATAATGTTGAATTTCTTGATTTAGATGAAACTCCAAAAGAAGATGATAATATAAATCTTTTAGAAGAATTAAATAAAAATTCTACAAAAGACATGCTTCAAGATATAGAAAAATTATTATCAAGACCACTTTCTTCTAAAGAAATGACTATGTATATAAGTTGGTTAAAAGATTTTAACTTTTCACCAGAAATCATATTATTGCTTATTCAATATTGTGTCTCAAAAGGCAAAAATGATTATAGGTACATAGAAAAAATAGCAATCTCATGGTACGATTCCAAAATAAAAAGTGTAGCTGATGCGCAAAATTTTATAAAGAAAAATGAAGATAAATGGATTAAAATAAAAAAGGTATTAAACTACCTTGGAATAAAGGATACAAATATAATGAAACCCCAAGAGAATATGCTAAATAAGTGGATAGAATCCTTTAATTTCTCTTTAGATATCATATTTAAAGCCTGCGAAATATGCTTTGAAAGAATAAATAAGGCTGATTTTAAATATATAGATGCAATACTTGTAAACTGGTATAATGAAGGAATTAAAACATTAGAAGATGTTGATAAAAAAGACAGAAGAAAAAATTTTAGCAAAAATAATCCAAAGTTCAAGCATATAAAAAATAGTTCAGGAACCTTTAATAATTTTGAACAAAGAAATTATAATTTTAACGACTTAGAGAAAAAACTACTAGGGTGGGATAAATAATGATTAAAAAATATCAATTAGAGGTATCTAAAATATATGAGGATATACGTAACTTTGAAAAAAAATCTCTTCATGAAAGAAGAGACCTTATAAAACAAAAGATTCCTCAAATATTTGATATTGAAAAGCAGATAAGCAAACTGTGTTTAAATCTCTCTATGAGTGCTTTAAACAATACAGTGGATAATAAAGATTACTTAAAGTTACTGAGAGAAAAAACAACAAATTTAAGAATAAAAAAATCTGAGCTTTTAGTGAGTAATGGTTATCCAATAGATTTTTTAGATATGCATTACAAATGTTCAAAATGTAATGATACTGGCTTTATAGGTATAAAAAAATGTGACTGCTATAAACAAAAACTCGTAAAATTATACTATGAAAACTCAGACCTGAAAAATTTGCTCACTAAAAATAATTTTGATAAATTTAGCTTTGAACTGTTTTCTGCCCAAAGAAATGATAATGAATATAAAAGTCCCAGAAAAAACATGCAGGAAATAGTATCAAATTGCTGGTCATATATAGAAAATTTTCGAGATTCAAATGAAAATATAATGTTTTTTGGAAATTCAGGTACTGGAAAAACGTTCTTATCAATCTGTATAGCAAAAGAACTATTAGATAAAGGATATTTGGTAGTTTATAGAACCTCAGAAATTTTGCTTCAGGATCTAAAATCTATACGATTCAACAATGATAAAGAACTTGAAGATTTAATATTAAATTGCGATTTACTTATTGTTGATGATCTAGGTTCAGAGCAAATAACCGATTTTTCAAAAACAGAACTATTTAATTTTTTAAATACAAAATTGTTAAAACAGAAAAAAATGCTTATATCAACCAATTGTAGTTTGGAAACTCTATTAAAAAATTATTCAGAAAGAATATCTTCAAGACTTTTAGGAGAATTTACACTACATAAATTTTATGGAGAAGATATACGGATAAAAAAGAATATCCATAATAAAAGAAATCAATAAAAAAGACATTGTACAAAATACAACGTCTTTTTTTGGTGCTGGCAGAAGGCCTCGAACCCTCGACCTACTGATTACAAGTCAGTTGCTCTACCAACTGAGCTATGCCAGCAAAAAAATATGGCGACCTAGAAGGGGATCGAACCCTCGACCTCCGGCGTGACAGGCCGGCACTCTAACCAGCTGAGCCACTAGGCCACACTTTTTTTGATGCATGGTGGGCACAACAGGGCTCGAACCTGTGACCCTCTGCTTGTAAGGCAGATGCTCTCCCAGCTGAGCTATGCGCCCACACATTAATGGTGACCCCTACGGGATTTGAACCCATGATACCACCGTGAAAGGGTGGTGTCTTAACCGCTTGACCAAGGGGCCTTGTTTAAAATATTAAATGGTGCTGGCAGAAGGCCTCGAACCCTCGACCTACTGATTACAAGTCAGTTGCTCTACCAACTGAGCTATGCCAGCAAAAATATGGCGACCTAGAAGGGGATCGAACCCTCGACCTCCGGCGTGACAGGCCGGCACTCTAACCAGCTGAGCCACTAGGCCACACTTTTTTTGATGCATGGTGGGCACAACAGGGCTCGAACCTGTGACCCTCTGCTTGTAAGGCAGATGCTCTCCCAGCTGAGCTATGCGCCCATGCATTAATGGTGACCCCTACGGGATTTGAACCCATGATACCACCGTGAAAGGGTGGTGTCTTAACCGCTTGACCAAGGGGCCTTATCTCTCTAATCAGGTGTTTCTCTCAGCGACCTGACATACACTATAATACAAAATATTATCTAAAGTGTCAACACTTTTTTTAAATTTTTTTCAATACAAATTTAATTCACCCCAGTTATTACCTTATAATTCAATGACTATAGCTGATTTCCTCTACTTATAAATATAGTATTACACAAATGTGATATAATATAAAATGTCACTATTTAAATTTAGACAAAATTTTTATAGTAATTCTAAGTAGAGGTCGTGTTAACATGTTTCATGACATATTAATACTAGGTGGTGGAGCTTCTGGTATAATGTCAGCAATCATCTCAAAGGATATGGGAAAAGATGTGGCTATAATTGAGGGATCACAGAGAATAGGTAATAAAATACTAATGACTGGCAATGGCAGATGCAATATAACAAACAGTGATATATCTCTTGACAGATATCACTGTGAAAGCAAAAATTTTCCTAAATACTCCCTTGAAAATTTTTCTTTGTCTGATACTGAGGATTTCTTTATGAACTTAGGACTTCCTATATCGCTAGCAGACAATAAGAAAATGTACCCATTATCACTCCAGGCTTCTTCTGTTCTTGATATACTGAGAATGGCTTTAGAAGACCGAAGTATACCTGTATACTTAAATAATAAGGTAAAAAATATAGCCACAACTTTAAATGGATTTAAAATTGAGACGAATAGTAATAAATTATTTTCATGCAATAAAATAATTTTATGCTGTGGTGGAAAATCAGCTTCAAACACTGGTTCTGATGGATCCGGATTTACCTTGGCACAGAAGTTAGGTCATAGTATAATTCATCCTCTGCCGGCCCTAGTGCAGCTAAAATTGGCATATAAAAATTTAAAAGCCCTATCTGGTGTAAAATTCAATGGTAATGCGCAGATATTTGTCAATGGAGAACCTCTTAAAAAAGATTTTGGAGAGATACTTTTCACTGACTATGGAATTTCCGGACCACCTATATTACAATTAAGCCGAACAGCTTCCTGTGCACTTTATAAAAATAAATCCGTAAAATTATGTATAGATATGATGCCTAACACACACAGTTCAGTATTAAAAGAATCCTTAGAAAATCACTGGGGTATTTTCAGTTACAGAAGCGTCTTTGATTCTTTTATAGGAATAATAAACAAAAAGATAATACCAATTTTATTAAAAGAAGCATCCATAAAAGATATACATAAACCCTGTTTTGAACTTGGCTGGATGGAAAAACAAAAAATAATCGAACTACTTAAAAACTGGCAATTTACGGTTTCTGGAACAAATGCATTTAAAAATTCGCAAGTCACTGCAGGCGGCGTAAACACAAGTGAAATAAATCCAGTAACACTTGAATCTAAAATAATTAAAAATTTATTTTTTGCGGGGGAAGTGATGGACGTAGATGGCGACTGCGGCGGGTTTAACCTTCAATGGGCATGGAGTTCAGGCTTTACTGCTGGAAAAAGTGCTGCAAAATAATAAAGCAGCATTTTAATTTTTAATCCATACAGTTTTTAGTTTTGCAACTCCCTTTTTATCAGAGTTTCTAACTTCATGTATGCATGTAATATCATTATTATTTTCTTCTATTTGAGTTACAACCTTTATATGTTCTCCATAAGTTATTTCCTTTTCGTAGATTATGCTTATACTTTTCAATTCATAATTATCCACAATGTCAACTGGAATCGTTTCTATTGCCCAGTCAACATATTTTACATTATTCACATGACGATTAGTATCTATGTCTGTATATCTTATATTAAAATTCTCCTCATAATCTATTCGTTCAGGCGATTTTATTTTTTCCATATTTAAGGCCTTATTGTTACTTCTATCTATGCCATATGCATCATACATTTTATCTAAAATTCTTATACTTTTCCTATTTTTAATGTCTATAAAAAACCATAGAGAGTTAGCCTCTGCAATGACATCCCCCTTTTCATCTATCATTTCAAAAGTCCTATACGCATAAAATTTCCTAAGGGAATATGGCATTGTTCTAACTCTCACCTTTTCATTAAACATAGGATATCTTTTTAAATATATATCCCATTTATAGATTACCCACGCCACATTATTTTCCTTTAGATATTCAAGCCCTATTCCCAAATTTTCAGACTGCTGTACTGCAACATCACTAAAAAAGTTCATAAGGCCCGTTATTAAAAGTTTCTTTTTATAATCCACTTCATAGTAATGTACATTGTATTCTTTCTCAGTAATTACTTGCATCTTTTTAGTATCATTACTAACGACTTTTTTATTTTCCATATAAGATCAACCTCCATTTCTATAGTAATAATAAATATACTATACTACAATTTAATAAAACATATCAATTGATTTTAAAACATATATTAAAATAACCGTCTGATTTTAATGTATATCAGACGGTTCAATATTTATATTATATCTCTGCTATATTTCACTAACTCTAATCGTTTGATCTCTCTTTGGACCAACAGAAACTATTGATACTTTTGTATGGGTAAGCTCTTCTATCCTCTTTAAATATAACTTCGCATTCTCAGGAAGTTCATCATAACTTCTTGAATTTTCTATACTTTCATCCCATCCATCAAGTTCTTCATATATGGGTTCACATTCAGCAAGATCTTCTAGACTTGCAGGTACATAATCTATTACCTTTGAACCCATTTTATACCCTACACATATTTTTACCTTTTCAAGTCCAGCCAAAGTATCTATTTTAGTTACCGCAAAGCTTGTAAGGCCAGAAACCCTAGCTGACGTTTTTAATATAACAAGATCAAGCCATCCACACCTTCTTGCCCTACCAGTTGTGACTCCATATTCATGACCTTTTTCTCTTATCCAGTCACCAGTTTTATCAAATAATTCAGTAGGAAATGGTCCTTTGCCTACTCTTGTAGTATATGCTTTAGCTATCCCAACTATATTTGTTATCATTGTAGGACCTACTCCGGCTCCAGTACATACTCCTCCTGCAATTGTATTTGACGAAGTTACATATGGATAAGTTCCATAATCTATATCAAGAAAAGTTCCCTGTGCACCTTCAAATAATACTTTTTTACCACTTTTTATATCGTTGAACACTTCTACTGATATATCTTTTACAAAAGGTTTCAATTTCTTAGAATACCCAAGATATTCATTGTATACAGCATTAAAATCTAAAGTATTTCCTCCATAAACCTTAGTTATTATATCATTTTTAATCTCTATATTTTTTTGAAGCTTCTCTTTAAAAACATCCGTGTGCATTAGATCACAAACTCTTATACCACTTCTTTCGGCTTTATCAGTATAACAAGGTCCTATTCCTTTTCCAGTTGTACCAATATCATTTTTGCCTCTTGATTTTTCTTTTACACCATCTAATATTCTATGATACGGCATTACAACTTGTGCTCTGTCACTTATCATTAAATTATCTGGAGTAACTTTAACACCAAGATCTTCGAGATAATCTATTTCCTCAAAAAGAGATTTAGGATCAAGTACTACACCGTTTCCTATTATATTTAACTTATCTCCATAAAGTATGCCTGATGGTATCAAATGGAGTTTATATTGTTTATCTTCAACTTCAACAGTATGACCTGCATTGTTTCCACCTTGAAATCTAACAACTACCTCTGCACTTTCAGCAAGGTAATCTGTCATCTTACCTTTTCCTTCGTCTCCCCACTGTGCTCCTAATACAATAAATGCTGACATAAAAGTTCCTCCTCATTTCACATAGGTATAAAATTATCTATCTATTCATAATGTCTCTGGCAACAACCACACCCGTTACAGATGCCTGCATAAGTCCTCTTGTTATACCAGCTCCATCCCCTATGGTATATAAATTTTCTATTGATGTTCTGAAATTTTTATTTGTTTCAAATTTGCTTGAATAAAACTTGACCTCAACTCCATATAACAGTGTATTTTTACTGTAAAGCCCTGGTGCTACTTTATCAAATGCTTTTAATGCCTCTACTATTGAAGTCAAATGTCTCTGCGGTAATACAAAACTCAAATCACCTGGTACAGCTGATTTAAGGGTTGGTATTGTTGTGGACTTTTTAAGTCTTGAATAGTCAGTTCTTCTTCCATTTAAAAGGTCACCAAGTCTTTGAACCATTATTCCGCCACCCGTAAGCATATTTCCAAGTTCTGCAATATACTTTCCATAAGTAATCGGCTTATTAAAGGGTTCTGTAAATGTAGTTGATACAAGCATAGCAAAATTAGTATTTTCTGTCCGCAATTCTTTTTCCGAATAGCTATGACCGTTTACCACTGCTATCGAGCCATCATAATGCTCTTCTGACACTACTCCTCCTGGATTCATGCAGAAAGTTCTAACTTTATTATCAAATGTATCTGAATAATATATTAACTTAGCTTCATATAGATATTTAGTAAGGTGATCCATTATGGAGTTTGGCACCTCGACCCTGACACCTATATCCACCGCATTATTTGTAGTTTTAACATTCAACTTTTTTGCTTCATTTGCAAGCCATTCAGCTCCGCCTCTTCCAGGTGCAGCAACCAAATACCTACAATTCACGGTAACCTTGCCATCTGAATTTATGAGTACAACTCCACTAACTTTTCCATTTGATATAATTATATCTTCTACCTCTGTCAGTTCAATAAAATCAGTATTAGTTTCATTAATTAGATGATAATACATCTTTCTCAAAACATTGTAAGCAAGCTCTGTCCCCAGATGCCTTACCGGACATTCTATTAATCTTATATTATGTTTGCTTGCTTCATATTTTATATTATCTATATTTTCATTATTCAAACCATATACAGTCTTATTTGCTCCAAATTTCAAGTATATATCATCACAGTACTTAATTAGGCTTTTTGCTTTATCTTCTGACATATATTCAAGTATTCTTCCGCCTACTTCAGGGCTTAAGGACAATTTTCCATCCGAAAATGCTCCTGCACCAGACCAACCAAATGTTATACCACAAGGTTTACAGTTAACACACCTTCCAGTAGCTCTAGCTGGACATTTTCTGTCCTCTATATTTCTGCCCTTATCTATTATAAGAATACTGAAATCAGGGTTAAGTTTTGCAGTCTCCAAAGCTGTAAATATCCCTGCTGGTCCTGCCCCAACTATAATAATATCATAACTTTTTTTCAAGGTTTATCCCTCCTACCTTATGGTATCAAAACCAAATAAATAAATCAATATAAAATACGAATATTTTTAAATTTTTGTCATGTAAAATTCGTTATATTAAGTGTCAAAATATTAATAAATTTATACTTATTATATAATAAAAATAAAATGGGCATATAGTATAACTATACAACCATTTTCATTTTAATCATTCCAGATATCATTTGTTAACTTTTTAATCTTAACATTTCTTTCATCTGTTTTTTTAATATTTATTTCTATTTTTTCATTTATAGATAATACATCACCTTCCTTAGCACCATCAGGAATTTTTTTTTACATATATTCATAGTACTGCCATCTTTGAGATTTAAGACAGCATATTTTCCTTCAAATCTATCTATTATTGCATACAAAATTATCCCTCCCTTAAAATCTGATAGTCTATAGCGGAGTTAAAAAAAATATATCTTCATATATGTCACTATTTTTTAACGCAAATTTCGAGTCATTTCCCACTTTACATAAGTTTTCATTACCACTGTCAACAAGATGTGATTCCTTGCCAACTTCAAATGTAAGATCAAATTGAAATGATGTACCGATCTTATCTCCATCAATTATTTGAATTCTACCACCCATTAATTCTATAATTTCCTTTACTATGTAAGTCTCAATAATAGAATTACTATTAGAAAACTTCCTGCATAGATTATATATATCATTTTCACACAAATATATACTGGTACTTTTAATTTTAAATCTTAAATTTATTTGTTTTTGATTACTTGATATAATCTCTACTGTAAATGATATTATCCCATGTTTTGAAAACTTTATTACATTTACTATTATAGATCTTACTATTTGTTTCAATCTATAAACATCTCCGATTAATTGACCTGGTATGTTTTGATCTACATACGTTTTAAACTTGATATCATTATCACTAATTTCTTTATCGGACAATTTTATTATATCATTTACGAAATCTTTGAAATCGAATGTAATATTTTCAATATTTATATTGAAAAACTGTATTTTAAAAAAGTCTATTGTCTTATTTAATAAATTAAGTAAATTGCGAGTATTTGATTTTATCAAGTTAAGATTTTGCTTTTGAGCAGTATTTATATTATCCATAAGAATTAAATCTATAGCATCCATCATACTATTTATTGAACTTCTAACATCGTGATTTACGCTGTCTAAAAATCCGTCGATATTCAAAATACAATTACTATTTTCTTCCCTATAACTATACAATTCAACCCCTCCCAAACAGAAAAAATTTCGATATACTCTAAATTTTATTACTTGAATATAAACAAAGTTGAAATTAAATCCTAATCTTATATTTATTTCTTACATCTCTTATAATTTTATCATACTTTGTCCATTTTTTCTATTATATTACATTAATTTGTAAAAATTGTATTCACTTTTACAAATTAAAAGAGCTCTTATAAGCTCTTATAATCTGCCATCCTTTAAGAATGCCTTTAAATTTTTATTTTTAATAAGCCTGATAAAATAATGCGCAATTATTATAAATCCTGTAAACTCTGAAAGATAGTACTTAGGATCAGACACAAGCCGCACTAAATCACTTCTAACCCATTGACCCTCTGGTCTTGTAGGAAACCTCAAACCAAAATACGGCCAAAAAAGCGTATGTGGATAAATCCACATGCTATCAAGTATTAAATGTATGGCACTGCCTACTCCTAAAAATAAAATACTGTTATTTTTATTCCTTTTAAACTGATATATTCCAAGTAAAATAATTATAGTAGAAAATAATACTGTATGTCCAAATATTCGGCTATTGTGAAATGTACTTCTAAATAATACTGCTCCCACTGGTTTATCTATAAGATCCGGTAATATCGCACCTATAAGCACAAATCTATAATCAATATCAGTATATTTACCTATCTTCTCTCCAATTTTTACAGCACCAGTTGTAAGTCCCAAATGCCCAAAAAATATCACTTGATCCATCCCCTTTCAAATACTATTTAATATTATATACTACTATTTTCAGTTATCACACTAAAAAATCTATAGTCAAACAATTAGCTAAAAAATAAAAGATATTCTGGTAAAATAATTTTCATACCAAAATATCCTTAAATATAGTAAATTAAATATATCAATAATCACCTCTTCCCTGATTATTAACCTTAACACTTACATTAACCTTAATGTTAGAATTTGTTATAACATTATTCCAATCTATGCCTTTTTTTCTTCCGTACTTAGCTGCGGCAACTCTTCCAAGCTCTAAAATATCAGTTTTATACTTATCTCTTATTTTGTATATAGTTTCATTGCATATTTTTTGCGCCATACTGGCGATATCACTCTCAAGCTCTCTGATTTTAGCTGGATCATTATAAAGATTCTTAAATAATTCATTATCTAATATAAATCCTTCAAGCTTTAAATCTATTACAAATTTATATTTATCATTTTCTCTGTAACATTTAACTTTTCTTTTAGATGTGGCATAAAAATTCATGTATTTTTTCTGATTTTTCTCAAGTGTAATTATTCCTTTCACATTATTTTCCCTCAGTAGATTTATCGTTTTTGACTCTTCCAAATTGGCTTTTCCAATCATTTTATCTCTATTAAACACTGCAAGTCCTGTGGTTTGAATATCTCCATCTTTAAATTCTATATATGGCAAAAGCAAATTTCTTCCTTCTGAGTCTATCCTAACTAAAGCATCCATAATAGTATATTGTTGCGGAAAAAAATTATACTCTTTTAAATTTTTTACCATTCCCTCAATATATTCAGCCTGGTTCTCCTGGCCCTTCATTTTATGCTTCAGCATATCCTTTGCATTACCTTTGCAAACAACACATGTGGCTCTATCATTTAAGTCTGGATCATTTAAGTTTATATCCATAAGAGTTCTTAAACCATATCTACATGCACTATCTCCTAAAAAAAATACTCTATCTAACCCGAATGCAAATCTCTTATCCGATTTCAATTGTCTGCTCTGTCTTGCTTCACCTATAGTCTTACCACTGGATGTAATTATATCGCTTGATGCCTTACCCCCATCTCCAAATGTCTGTATCAGTGTTGAGATAACATATGTTTCAGTTGAGCAATTTGTATCCACATCTACACCAAATGCAATAGGTATTTGCAAATTTTCAATTACCTCACCTTTTGCATTAATAGAACACGAAACAAAAATTAGTATTATCATAATAATCAGCAATATTTTATGCTTTTTCAACATTATCACCTTTTTTTAAATGTAATAGAATTGTTACTACTATAATATAAATAAAATTAAATATAACATAATAAGGCATTATTTTATCGGTATAGTGCCGCCTCATAGTTGTGGTTCCATATAAACTAGATAAAATTATAATTACGGGATATAAAATTATTGAAAATTTCTGTGAAGAAACCTTTGGTAGTATTCTGCTAAGTCCATAGGAAGAGAAAAAGTGGTAGATTGATAAACATCTAAATATCGTTAATGCCCAAAGTGACATGAATATATATCTAAAACTGGTTATTACCGGTATATCTACACTATCTGATAATGTTAAAACTGGCCACAGATACTTCGGTGAAATATCTATTCCCAGATAAAATATGGTACAAAAAGTAATCAATACATAAACAAACGTGGTGAAACCTATAGCTAATAGATTACATTTCATAAATTTATCCTTTTCTTTGTAAAAAGGGTAAATTAGAAATAATGATTCTGCACCCGTGTACAAGAAACTCATATCCCACCCTGATTTAAGCAGATTTTTTATTCCACAATCAAATACGGGCATAATATTTAAAATACTTCCATACTTTAGTGCTATTACCGGTATAAGGACTAAAACCGTTGTCATATAAAAGAGTACCTCGTTCAATCTGGCAAGTGGTTTCATGCCCTTATATGCCACATAAACTACAACAGTCATAGTAGTAAAAAATATTTGATAATCCTTTAAAAATGTTGTTGTATAAACTTTGAATACATTACTCATTGCAGTAAGTTCAGCTGATTCTATAAATATAAAGAAAGTAACAAATATAATGTTACATATATTACCTATTATTTTCCCAAGGAACCTTGTACTAAGCGCCATAATATCGTCATCTGGATACCTCTTGTAAACATGATTTGCAATTGTACTTATAATTATAGGATACAGTGCACCTACTATACAACTAATCCATCCACATTGCCCAACATCCTTTATGACTACATTAGGAGAGTACAGTAAACCAACTCCAAGGAATATACCTATAGAAAATATTGTTAACTGACTTGAAGTTAAGAATGTATTCTGAATGTTATTCATTGCTCTTCCTCCCAGGTCTTCTTTGCCTTATGGGATTAGTATTTGGTACTATTTCAGGTCTTTTAATCATATCCTTTATAGGTGCTCTTACAAATGTATCTTTCATATCGCTCCATTTAAATTCAAAATATGGAACCCCAAAGTTTTCAAGTGAACAAAGATATGCAAGTATAAAAAAACATCCAATTATTATTCCAAGTACACCAAGCCAGTTAGCCAGTATAATCATTGGAAATGATAAATACCTTATTGAAATTGACATTTGATAATTTGATATTACAAATGAAGCAACTGTTGAAACACCTGCAACTAATAAAGTTGTCGAACTTATAATTTTGGCTTGAAGTGCTGCATCTCCAATTATGATACCTCCAACCACGCTTAAAGTTTGCCCAATTTTGGTTGGGAGTCTTAATCCACCTTCTCTCAAAAACTCTATTATAATCTGTATTCCTATAAGTGACATAAAGGGAGTAAGTATTATTCCTCTTCTTGCTTCAATTAGGGCTTCAACAAACTGAACAGGTATAAGTCCTGCATTAAATTTAATAAAAGTTATATATATAGCTGGCAGTAGAATTACAATAATCGCTGCAATAAATCTTAAAAATCTTTGAAATACAGCTTGCGTCACCCTTCCATAATAGTCTTCTATAGTTTGAAAAAATTCTATAAATGCCGTCGGGTATGTTGTAACATATGGGGTGCCTTCAAGCAAAAAAGCCAATCTTCCTTCCATAAGTGATGCCTCTATAACATCAGGTCTCTCACTTCCTATTGTTTGTGGAAATACACTATAACCATGCTCTTCTATAATTTGTTCAATAACACTAGTGCCAAATACATAATCCTTATCTATTTTATTTATTTTTTCTTCCATGTTTTTTAAAAGTTCTTTATCTGCTATATCATCAATAAACATTATCACAAGATTTGAATGGCTTCTTCTCCCTATATTAAACTTATGTATCTTCAAATTTTTATCCTTTATTCTTCGTCTCATTATACTTATATTTGTATCCAAATTTTCAACAAATCCTTCTCTTGGCCCTCTCAAAGATATGTCAGTGGTTGGTTCTGATATCTGTCTATAACTGCCTCCTGACGTATCTACAATTATAAATTCTGTAGCATTGTCAATTATAATCGCAGTCTTACCATTATTTATATCATCAACAAGTTTACCCATATCATTTTCCATGCTAGTATTACTTGCTGCAATATACTTTTTATTTAAATAATCACTTACATTTTCTACATTTGATATGTCTTCGTTTATATAGAGCATCAATGGCTTTAATATATCTCTATCTATTATGTTTCTGTCAACTAAACCATTCATGTAGATTACCGCAGCATCTAATGAATTTTTATTTCCGATAAATATATTCTTTATTATTAATTCAGACTTATTTCCAATCATGTTTTTTAAATTTTGTATATTATTATTTATTGTTGATTGACTGTTCTTCATATTTTCACCTCCTTCTATTAATAAATTTATTATTCTCCTTTTTTTGATATTTATTAATTAATTTATATATTTATTACATTAATTAGACAGTAAAATATAGCAAAAAATGTAGAGAATTAATTTTCCCTACATTTTTTACTATTATTTCTTTAAAATTTTAAAAACTGCCTTTATATAATCCGGAGTGGTTCTGCAGCAGCCCCCTATAAGTTTAGCCCCATTTTTAAACCACTCCCGTGCAGCAATACTAAAAGCTTCACTTGAAGAATCACCATACCACGTTTTAGAACAAACGTCATATTTTTCACCTGAATTCGGATAAACAACTATTGGTTTATTAGATACTTTTTTTATTTCCCCTATAAGTGAATTTATATATTTAGGTGCTGTACAATTTACTCCGACTGCAGCTACTTGTTCACATGAATTTAAGAAATTAGCGCATTCCTTAATAGTAGTACCTTCACTTATTTCATGATCATTTTTGCAGCTAAAGCTTATCCATGCATAAATCTTCGGAAATTCCTCAAGTAACTTGACAATGACCTTTGCCTCAGTCAGACCCGGAATTGTCTCGCAAGCTAAAATATCGATACCAGCTTCAACTAGAAACTTTATTCTTGTTCTATGAAAATCAATTAGTTTTTTTTCACTTACCTCATAATTACCACTATACTCAGACCCATCTGCAAGATAAGCACCATAAGGACCTACTGAACCTGCAATAAAAGGTTTATGCCTATTCTTTCTATTTGATGTTTCTGCCCAAAACCTATCCCTGGCGTTTCTTGCGATCTCAACAGACCTTTTTATAAAACTTTCTGATTGGGATTTAGTATAACCTTTATTCATGAAACCATCAATTGTAGCTTGGTAACTCGAAGTTATAGCACAGTCGGCTCCAGATACAAAGTAATCATAATGTACATCTTCTATTGCCTTAGGATTCTCTGCAAGTATTTTAGCTGACCATAAAGAGTCATTTATATTAAAACCTCTTTTCTCAAGTTCTGTTGCTAATGCACCATCCAAAATAATTACAGGAAAATCATTTAAAATAGTCTTTATTATATTCATTAAATACACCTCTATATTAAACTAAAGAAAACCCGGTACTGTTGAAAGTCTCGAGTTTTCTTTAGTTTAAAACATTACATTTTTTCTATTTCATTTAAATCTGATATATCATCTAATATATAATTATAATTTCTAACACTTCCAAATCCATAACTTGCAAATATGAATGGAACACCTGCTCCTTCTGCAGAATCACAGTCAAGTTGTGTATCTCCAATATATACAGGATTTTTTAAAGCATATCTGTCAACTATAAGTTTTATATTATCCTTCTTTAAAAGACCTGTATTTCCAGAACATTCTCTGCCTTTAAAGTATGCTTCAAGTTCAGTTTCCTCTAAAAAAGTTTCTATATACCCACGCTGACAATTGCTTACAATAAACAATGAATACTTTTTAGAAAGTGATTTTATAGTTTCTTTCATATTTTTATATGGCTTGCCCCCATATTTATTTACGTAATTACAATAGGTTTTATCAAATATGCCTACCACCTTTTTATGAGATTCACTATCTAAATAAGGTAATATACAGAAAATAAATTCGTCTATCTGAAGCCCAAATGCTCTTTTTATATCTTCTCCTGTCACTGTTTTCTGTAAATTCACCTTTCCAATAAGCGCCTTATTAAAAAACACCTCAAAAGCTTCTGTTGAATCCCACAACGTTCCATCTAAATCAAAAATAATTGAATCTATTTTCATAATATCTTCCATACCTCAACTTTTACAAAAAATTTACAAATATTCCTTAATCCAAACTTATTTTAACACAAAAATGAGCAAATGCTTAAAAATATTATATCCTATCAGTATTACAAATATCACTATGAGAGCATTTAAATCTCAGTCTAATTTTAATGATACAATTATCTTCGTTCCCTTATCTTCATTACTTTTTACATCTATAATTCCAGCATGTACATCAACAATCCACTTAGCAATAGAAAGTCCAAGTCCAGAACCACCTTTTTCCTTTGATCGTGATTTATCAACAATATAAAATCTATTAAATATTTTTTTGATTTCATCCTGGGGAATTCCAATACCATTATCCGAAACTATTATTTGAACAGTATCATTATAAACCATCGAACTTACGTCTATTTCACCACCAGCTGGAGTAAACTTAATGCTATTATCAATAAATATTCTAAGCATCTGTTTTATCATCTTATAATCTGCAAAAATCATTATATTATCATTTTTACTGCTCTCTATTATGCGATTTTTTTCTATGATTCTACTTTCCCTAACAACCTCATCAATTAATTCATTAAGATAAAATTCTTCCTTTTCAATCAATTGTGTATCATTATCCCCTCTTGCTAAAAAAAGAAGACCTTCAATTAAATCTCCCATATTAGAAGCTTCAAGTTTAATTGCTGAAATTGATTTTTCTAGTGCGTCTCTATCGTCCTTTCCCCATCTATCAAGCAAATTAGCATATCCCTGTATAACAGCAATCGGAGTTCTAAGTTCATGGGATGCATCAGACACAAATTGAGTCTGCCTATCAAAGGCTTCCTGAAGTCTCTCTATCATTTTATTAAAGGTACTTGCAAGCCTTTTAAGCTCATCATCAGGGCCTTTTATTTCAAGCCTATCATTTAGGTTATTAATGCTTATATTTTCAGCTGTTTTAGTTATATAATCAATAGGTTTAAGCATTCTTTTACTTACTAAATATCCTAGCAAAATCGAAGCAATAATTCCAATAAAATCAGCAGCAGCCATAACACCAAATAGTACTTTCATAACCATTTAAACCTGGTATCATAATATCAAGAAGTATCAAATTATAATCCCTTTTTTCTACTTTCTCTAAAGCTTTTCTTCCATCATAGGCAGTATCAACCTCATATCCTTCATGGATAAGCTCCATTTCTATAAACATTGACATCTGTTTTTCATCTTCTACTAAAAGAATTTTAAACTTCCTCAAATTATCATCTCCATACCTAATATATCAAACCATAAATTCATTTAAGTATACATTACTTTATTAATAAAAACAGGCAGATTTGATAAATAACCCACGTGCAAAATTATAAAAATCAACTTATACTGGCTAAAACATACATAGAGCGTTTCTGCAATAGCAAATGAAGATACAGTTCACCCCATCTTCATAGTAACTGTTATTTTAATTCAGATGTATTATAAAAAATATAGTTATTAAAATTCCATATTAGTAATATCATCCTTATTTCTCTTTTCTTTAATTACTGTAACTACTGCGGGAATAATAGATATTATTACAATAGCAATTACTATATAAGAAAAGTGTTGTTTTACTAAAGGTAATCCCCCAAAGAAGTAACCTCCTCCTAAAAATAGTGTGACCCATAAAAAACCACCTACCATGTTATAAATTATAAACCTTAAATAACTCATTTCTCCAATTCCAGCAACAAATGGCACAAATGTTCTTATGATAGGTATAAATCTTCCTAGTACTATAGTCATTGATCCATGTTTCTTATAAAAATCATGTGCTTTTCTAAGATATTCTTTATTTATATATTTAATATTTTCTTTTTGAAAAATACTGTTTCCTATTCTATGTCCTATGTGATAATTTACAGTATCTCCAAGTACAGCAGCTAAATAAAATATTACAAACAGCGGAAAAATTTTAAGTAATCCAATAGACGCAAGTGCTCCTACCGCAAACAGAATTGAATCTCCCGGTAAAAACGGGGTGACAACTAATCCAGTTTCACAAAATATAATTAAAAATATTATCCCATAAGTCCATATACCATAATTTTGTACTATCACATTTAAATATTTATCAAGGTGCAGCAGCATACTAATCAAAGTTTCTATAAATCTCATTTTTTCTCCCATCCTTATTAAATTATTATGATTCGTTATGTTATACATTATCTACACTTAAAATTAAAATTACATTAAGATAACCTTAAGCTTCTATAAAATTTGTTATGTTATTAAATTTCGAAAAAATAATAAGGTGAAATAAACTCCGTTCCTCATCTTTAAAATATACCAAGAAACTTTAATGTAATTTTAATGTTCCAAAGGTAATATAATAATAAATTTTCACAGTTGTATACAAAAACATAAAACAGAAAGGATATTTTAATATGAATATGGAGTTTTTTAGATTAATAAACAACCTAGCAAATAAAAATATAGTTCTGGACAAGATAATGATTTTCTTTTCAAAGGATGTGCCGTATATCTTTATGGGTATTGTTGCATTAGTATTTATTTGGGGAATTATCAAAAGAAATGATAATTATAGAAAAGCATCTGTAAATACATTTATTGTTACAGTAATTAATTTAATGCTGAGTTTTATAATTGGAAGTATATATTATATGGATAGACCTTTTGTACATAATAAGGTTAATTTATTAGTTCCACATGTTAAAGATGCATCCCTTCCAAGTGATCATGCCACAGGAACAATGAGTATAGCCTTAGGTTTAGGAAGGTACAATAGGATAATTAAAATTATACTGACAATATTATCAATAATGGTGGGATTCTCAAGAGTATATGTTGGAAATCACTATCCTTTAGATGTCATTAGTGCATATATTATGGTGTTTATTACAAACTACTTATATAACTTATTATTAAAAAATATAATTGAAGAAATTTATATGAAGATTGAAAAGTTATTACTAAATAAAACAAAATTTTATAAAAATTCAGGAGAAATATATTAACTATGAGAAAATTAGTTTAAGCTGCAAGAGCAGGTGTTTGTTATTATATCAAATTCAAAAAAATTTAATGCAAATAGAAGTATATTTCATATAGGGTTTATAAATAAAAGTTTGATTCATCCTCCAGTCGGGATTTCCAAAACTATTTCACTAAAAGTAATAAAGTACCTATGACGATTATTATTAATCCACAAAATGACTTTTTCGTAAGTTTTTCTTTTAAAATAAAATATGAAAATACAATTGAAATAACAATGCTCAATTTATCTATAGGTACAACTACACTTGCAAGTCCATTTTGTAGGGCCCTATAATAGCAAAGCCAGGAAGCTCCTGTTGTAATTCCTGAAAGGCAAATAAATAGACAGCTTCTTTTATCAATGTTTTTAATTTCATTTTGTTTTTTTGAAACCAAAACTAATACCCACGCCATAAGTAATACAACAATTGTTCTAATTGCAGTTCCTAAATTTGATTCAACTCCACTGATTCCTACTTTTCCAAGAATTGAAGTCAAACTTGCAAATATTGCTGAAAAGACCGCATAAAATAACCATCTGCTATCTATGATTTCTTTGTTTTCCACTTTCCTTTTAGTTATCATCATGTATGTTCCTATTCCTATAGCACACATGCCAATAAATTTTATCCAAGTAATCTTTTCACCTAATAAGATAAAAGCTAAAATCATAGTTAATACTGTACTTGATTTATCAATTGGTGTTACTTTATTTACATCTCCAAGCTGAAGGGCTTTAAAATAACAAAGCCAGGAAGCTCCTGTTGCCAGTCCTGACAATATCAAAAAAAGCAGGTTTTGTCTGCTTATTTGACAAATCATATTTTGGGATCCAACAATAATAACCATTAGCCATGAAAAAATTAATATAACAATAGTTCTGATTGCAGTTGCCAGATTAGAATCTGTTTTTTTTATTCCAATCTTAGCTAAAATAGCTGTAATTCCAGCAAAAAATGCTGAGCCAAATGCAAATAATATCCACATTAAAATTTCCTTCTTCCTGTTTACGTAGTGAAAATTTTATTACTACTATGCATAGCAAACCGTATAAACCTTCCTCATTTCTGAAAGGAAACTATTTACTATTTAAATTTAGAAAAATTACTTTTAATATTATAATAATATGAGCCTAAAGGTTTTAGCTCATGTTATTGAAAATATAACTATTTAGTTCTCATAAATACTTATTTATATATAATATGTTTATCCAAATTTTTACCAACTAATGGAACTGCATTTTGTATTTCAACTTTACTAAAATCGTTACCTATGCTTAAAATAAAATTCACAATATTTTCTGCAGTATATGGATTACTAAAGACTTTTTGAGCATGTTTAATTTTGTTTAGTCTAATTCCACCATCTGTAATCAGACTATTGATAATGCTTTGTATGTTATTAATATCACTGCATACTACTCCAAGATTGTATTTTTCAATAAATTTCGGATTTTCCTCTTCCTGCCCTGGTAGGGCACCTGTTATTATTAATGGGACATTGCATGCTATAACTTCCATCATAACATTTGGACTTCCTCTCGTAAATGCTATATCAGAAGATATCATTAAATCCTGTATATCTAACAGCTTTTGATAATATAATTATAGGATTATTCCCTCCACTTTTTTCATCTATTGCAAATGATTTGAATATACACGTGTATTCATTAGGAATTGTTTCAGCTATTAATATTTTAATTACATCTCTTTCGTCAATTTTCTGGGGTTGCCTTGCGGGAAAATTTAATAGAAAAGGTCTTATTATGATAGGTACTATTTTTTTGTCAGTATCAGTATACTTAACTTCACGCTGCAGCAGTTATACTCAACTCTTTATTTTTCAACTTTTTACTGGATTAGGACTTGGATGTATAGCTTCAATTGGATTTAGCGTTTTAACTGATTATATTCCTTAATGTTTTTTTTACATTAAACTTACATCACCTAAAAGTAAAGGCTATACATTCTTTCGAATAAGAATGTATAGCCTCACTGCTAAAATTTATATTAGTTAATAATAATTATTCAACAGTAACTGACTTCGCAAGATTACGCGGTTTATCAACATCGCATCCTTTTTGAACCGACATATAATATGCCAAAAGTTGAAGTGGAATTACTGTAAGAACCGGCAAAAGTATATTATTGATCTTTGGCACGTATAATACCGAATCAACAGCTTTTTCCATATCAGTATTGCCTTCCACTGTGAATCCCAGGACTTTTGCTCCTCTTGTTGTAACCTCTCTTATATTACTTATCATTTTCTCATACAGATCAGTCTGAGTTGCAAGCGCCACTACTATAGTTCCATCTTCAATTAATGCTATAGTTCCGTGTTTTAATTCTCCACCAGCATAAGCCTCCGAGTGTATATATGATATTTCCTTCAGTTTAAGTGAACCTTCCATTGCTACTGCATAGTCAAGACCCCTCCCAAGGAAAAACATATCCTTGTACATATAAGTTTTTGAAGCAAATTTCTGGAGGACTTCTTTTTGCTCAAGCATTTTCTTTGCTCTTTCAGGAAGTTCAAGCATATCATTTTTTATTGATTCTGCCTCTTCTTTAGTTATAGTATTTCTATTTTGTGCAAAGAATAATGCCAGCATATACATAGTAATAAGCTGAGTTGTATAAGCCTTAGTCGATGCAACTGCAATTTCAGGTCCTGCCCAAGTATATAAAACATCATCGGCTTCCCTTGATACAGTACTTCCAACAACATTCGTAATTGCTATTACTCTCGCACCATGAACTTTTGCTTCTCTTAAAGCTGCTAAGGTATCTGCAGTTTCCCCAGATTGACTTATAACAATCATCAAAGTTTTATTATCTATAATAGGATTTCTATATCTAAATTCTGAGGCAATATCAACCTCTACAGGTATTCTTGCCAGTCTTTCTATCACATATTTTCCTACTATTCCAGCGTGATATGCTGTTCCACAAGCCACTATATAAATTTTTTGGATGCTCTCTAGTTGTTCTTTAGTAATCTTTATATCATCTAATTTTATAGGTTCATTAGGCATAACTCTTGAAATCATAGTATCTCTTATAGCCTTAGGTTGTTCATAGATTTCCTTCATCATAAAATGTTCAAATCCATCTTTTTCTGCTGCATTAGCATCCCAGGTTACATGATTAAGTTTTTTCTCTATTTTTTCTCCCTCAGCCGAGTATATCTCTACTCCATCTTTAGATAATACTACAAACTCTTTATCATCTAAATAGTATACATCTCTTGTATGATTTAATATTGCCGGAACATCAGATGCTACAAATGCCTCACCATCTCCAACTCCTGCAATAAGCGGGCTGTCTTTTCTTACTGCCACAACTTTATCTGGTTCTTTTGAACATATAACTCCTATTGCATAACTTCCTTCAAGTTTAGCCGTAGCTTTCATAACTGCATCTAATAAATCTCCATCATAATAATAATCAACTAAATGAGGTATAACTTCTGTATCTGTATCCGAAACAAATCTATATCCTTTTGATACCAACCATTCTCTTAAGTGTACATAATTTTCTATTATTCCATTATGCACAACACTTATAGTTCCTTCATAATTACTATGAGGATGTGAATTCATATCTGAAGGCTCACCATGAGTTGCCCATCTTGTATGCCCTATTCCTACTCTTCCTTCTAAAGGTTCCTTATTAAGCTTTTCCTCAAGTTTTGCAAGTCTGCCTTTGCATTTCATAACATTTATTCGTTCACCATCAAGTATAGCAACACCTGCAGAATCATATCCTCTATATTCAAGTTTACTCAATCCTTCAATCAAGACTGACTGAGCCTGATTTTTTCCGACATAACCAACTATTCCGCACATAAAAATCTCCCTTTCTTTATCTTCCATTACTATTTATTGTTTTATTTTTACCTAAAATTATTTTTACAGCTCCTTATTTTGGCAATAAATAACTATTCTCTCCTAAATTTAAAATTTGAAGAGAGTAATAATAAAGGCAACTAAGGTTTTAACACCAGATTGATGTTGTTACAGAAATTACTTTCTGCTTTTATCAATCGTTAACGGTAGTGCGATACCGTGGGGCACCCGCCGAAGATTCGATACTCCCCATCCTCGTCAACTCAAGTAAAATTTACATTTTAAATATAAACTTAAGTTCTGGCGCTTTGGTTAAATATTGCGAATTTTCACCTCCTGAAATAATATAATATAAGCCTTAAACAAGCTGTCAATACATTATACTATTTAAGTTTATTTTCTGTCAAATTAAAACACAACCTATTAATTGCAAGTTTAATGCCCTCTAACGCCACTCAATTCTATAATTCTATTATAATTTCACATGCAATATTCTTTAATTATTCATAAATATTATATATACTATATATGAATATTACTTAAATATAATTTTGTGCCAAAAATCATTATATTTTAATAATAAAAAAGGGGTGATATTAATGAACAATTTTGAATTTAGAAATCCTACTAGAATCATATTTGGGAAAGGCACTGAAAATAATATTGGCAGAGAAATAAAAAAATATACTAACAGAATACTATTATGCTATGGTGGTGGAAGCATAAAAAAATCTGGTTTATATAGCAGAGTAGTTACGTCTCTAAAAGAAAACAATATTGAATTTATTGAGCTTTCAGGTATAAAACCAAACCCAAGATTAAATCTTGTAAAGAAAGGAATAGATTTATGTCGTCAAAATGATATAAATTTCGTCATGTCTGTTGGAGGAGGAAGTGCAGCTGATACGGCTAAAGCAATTGCTGTTGGAGTTCCTTATAATGGAGACGTATGGGACTTTTATATTGGAAAAGTCAAAGTTAAAGAGGCATTACCTATAGCTGTAATTTTAACTCTGCCTGCTACCGGAACCGAATCAAGCAATAGTTCTGTAATTACAAATGAAGATGGTTTATATAAAAAGGGACTAAATTCTGAACTTATAAGACCTACTTTTTCAATAATGAACCCTGAACTTACATATACCCTTCCCGCTTATCAAACATCATGCGGAATATCTGATATCATGGCTCATACAATGGAGAGATATTTTACAAATGTTGATCATGTAGATCTTACTGATAGATTGTGTGAAGCAACCTTAAAAACTGTCATAAACAATGCTAAAATTTTAATAAAACATCCCAAAAATTATGACGCAAGAGCTGAAATTATGTGGTCTGGTACAATAGCTCATAATGGTCTTTTAAACACTGGCAGGATAGGTGATTGGGGTTCACACAAAATTGAACATGAATTGAGTGCAATTTATGATATAGCTCATGGAGCAGGTCTTTCAATTGTATTTCCTGCATGGATGAAATATGTTTACAAACACAATGTAAACTTATTTGTTCAATTTGCTGTTAGAGTATGGGATGTGGATCTATCATTTAGTTCATATGAAAATATTGCATTAGAAGGTATTTCAAGACTTGAGCAATTTTTTAAGAAAATAGGTCTTCCTACTAAATTGTCTGATGCTAATATAGATGATAATAGATTTGAAGAAATGGCAAATAAATGTACGGAGAATAATACAAAAACTGTTGGTCAATTTATAAAATTAGGTAAAGAGGATATAATAAATATATTAACCCTTGCCAGATAATATACTAAAAATGTGTTAGTAATTAAGTCTAAATTACTAACACATTTTAACTTCACCCGGTATTATTACCCGGGACATATATAACAACATTATATATTTAAAATTATTTCATCCAAACTTCTTTTTGGAACATGATGCACTTTATTTTCATCTCTCCAATATTTTATATCACCATTTGAATTTGCAAGCTCAAGTACAACCTCTTCCTTTGGTTTTCCAATCGCCAATGCTAATATAATTTCATACTTATCATCAATATTTAAGCTTGCCTTTAATTCTTCCCTATTTATGTTTGCAAGCATACATCCACCTAAATGTTTTTCAACAGCAGCAAGAAGTATAGTTTGCGCTGCTATTCCAGGATCAAATGATGGATTCTTGCTTATTGATGTATCATTAAGTATCAAAATATATGCACTTGGCTTCTCTCCCTCTTCAGGACCATTCCAATCTTTTAAATACCCTGCCCATCCTAAAGTTTTAAATATTTTTTCATTTCTATCTTCTATGTTTGAGATAATATACTTTAGAGGCTGAAGATTTGCACCTGATGCAGTTGACCTTGTAATATTCACTAATCCTTTTAAAGTTTCTCCTGAAATGCTTTCATTCTGATAGAACCTTCTATATGACCTATTTTTTTTAACAAGTTCCTGTATCATATCTAATTTTCCCCCATTAACTATTTATTTATAATTATAATAATTCTAAATAAATAAAATATCAATAAAGAAAGTATGAAATAAAAATATATTTACGTATTGATATTAACCGTAAATTGTATTAAAATTAAATAGTTAAGCGACTTTAAATAAGATATACTAAGAATGTGCTCCCATGGCTCAGCTGGTAGAGCAACTGATTCGTAATCAGTAGGTCGGAGGTTCGAATCCTCTTGGGAGCACCAAAGGTTAAAAAGTAAAACAGACCAGATCGTCTATTATTGTTTTTAAAAAGTAGTGTATAGACGGTCTGTTTTTTATGCAAATAAGTATGGATAGGCATTAATAATTCACTGCTGCTGACTTTTATCAAACGCTGACATTCCATCCTGATATAAGGTTGCAACCAAAGAGAACATATCCTCTGTGGACAAATCTTTATCACGGCGCAGCCACAGCCTAAACCCAGAACATTTCATTTGCCATGTTTCGTTCGATGACGGCAAGCTCCTTGGCATAGAACCTTTCGGTATGTACGGAACACCTACTTTGGTCAATGTAAATGTAGTTGATGTTTCTGCTCTAGGCAAACAAATTCAAGCAGATAAAGATCCTAGCTTCCCTATGTCAATGGCTGGCAGAACTTTTCTGGCAGATGGCGTGACTGAAGTCAACAGTCCCTATCACCAATTTAAACCTATAACAGATGGATTTGAAGCAAAGACTGCTGTCTACTGGCCGGAACATACACCAGATGAAATTGTATACGGCCATTCCCTGCATCTAGCCATGGAGTTTTTCCGGGGCGTCGAACTTACCGGGAAATAAAAAACAAGGACTATTGGATTCAAAAGATTTAGAGATGATAACAAGATAGTCACTTAAAAAATTGATATACTCTCTTCTAGGTAGTATAACGAGTGGAATAATAAAATTTGTTTACTTAGAAGGGAGCATTTTCAATATCATTTTATTTGTTTATACAGATTAGAAACACCGTATGTATAGGGTTTGTAATTCCAGGCTCAAGTTATACGTAAGCTGACATTTCCAAAATGTAGGCACATTAAAAAATTTTTTAGTAAGTCTTAGTGAAGTATTTTTGAAAACCTTAGTAGATTTTATATGTTTGAGCCTGCGAGTTTATAAAATCTGCTTAGATTTTTATAAATACGAACTTAGACTTACTAGAAATTTTTTACGTGACGTATTTTGGAAATGTCAACTGGAGTATAACTTAAGTTTGGAATTACAAATCCTATAGTTTCTATTTTTACATGAAATATGACATTGGGTGCAATTTACTAATAGTGAAATAATTATATTGTTAACTCTTTCAATTTAAAATCTATTCCATTTAATCTTTTATATCTAGTACCCAAACATAAGAGTGATTCTAATTTATCTTTGTCAACTCTCGTTAAGGCTTCTTCTTTTGTTATGATAGCTTCATTTATCAAGTCAGCAGCAATTTTTAAAGCCGCTTGAGAGGTTCTTTTACCATCCCTTGTTTGCAGAAAATATAGTTTTCCCTGTTCAATAGTAAATTCCAAATCCTGCATATCCCCATAATGTTCCTCTAACTTTCTAGAAATTCTAATAAACTGATTATAACATTCCGGCAGCTGCTCCTTTAACTTAGATATAGCACTTGGCGTTCTTATACCTGAAACAACATCCTCTCCTTGAGCATTTACAAGATACTCACCAAATAATGAATTTTCTCCTGTAATAGGGTTTCTGGTAAATGCAACCCCAGTGCCAGAATCCTTTCCCATATTGCCAAATACCATTAGCTGTATATTGACAGCGGTTCCCCATTTTTCTGGAATATTATTTAATCTTCTATAACTTACAGTTCTTTCGTTATTCCATGATTTAAATATAGCTGATATAGCTTTAAATAGTTGTTCTCTAGGATTCTGTGGAAAATCATTTTTTGTTTCTATCCTGTATAGATCTTTATATTTATTAACTATTCCTTTTAAATCTTCTGCAGTTAATTGATCGTCGTATTTGACTTTCTTATCATCTTTAACTTCGTTAAAAATACTTTCAAATCTTTCTTTTTCCATCCCCATAACTACTTCAGAGTATGTCTGAATAAACCTTCTATATGAATCATAGGCAAATTTTTCATCATTACTTAACCTATGTAATCCCTCTACTGTTTCATCATTTAATCCTAAATTTAGTATAGTGTCCATAATTCCTGGCATTGAAACTCTAGCACCAGATCTTACTGACACAAATAATGGGTTATCCATGCTCCCAAATTTCTTTCCTGTTTTACGTTCTAATTTAATCATCATCTCATCAACTTGTTCTATAATATCTCTAGAAAACCTCATATCATTTTCATAATAATTATTACAAGCTTCTGTTGTTATAGTAAATCCAGGTGGAACAGGTATTCCTAAATTTGTCATCTCAGCAAGATTAGCTCCCTTTCCACCAAGAAGATTGCTCATAAATGCATTCCCTTCATTAAATATGTAAGTATACTTTTTACTTTTCATTTTAATATTGCCCCCATAGACATTATTTTTAATATTCATATCTGCATTAAGAAGTTATATACTATAATTATTAATATCTTTATCAATATTAAGACTACTATATTTAATATTAATGCTATACTATTTAATATTATTATAACAGAAAATTGATAATAATCACTATTATATACTTAAAATTAATAAATAATACATAAAAAAATGCTGTATTAATACCTTTATATTAATACAGCAAAATCGATAATTTATACTATTTCTTTAAGTAGTTTAGAGAAATATGCTACGTGAGATTTTTCCTCATCTATTATAGCAGCCATCATATTCTTAGCTTCTTTATTCGAAATTCCCTCATACATTTTTGAATAAACTTGTACCGTTAATTGTTCTGTCTTAACTGCATGTTCTACAGCTGTTTTTAAATCAGCAAAAGCGTTCTCTGGTTCTTCCTTTTGATCAAAAACTTTATTTTCAATTAACTTTCTTAGGTATTCACTTACTTCGTCATCTAATAAATAATCAGATTCAGATTCCTTATTCTCAGTAATTTTATCAAAAAGCTTTGAAAATTTCTCTTTATGAACAAATTCCTGTCCTGCTGCAGTTACTAAAAACTGCTTAGTCTTACCATCAGTAAACTTGGCACCATTAGTATAAAATTTATATCCTTCCTCTTCCATTAGAATTGCAATTTTAAGCATTTCAGCAATACTAAAACTATTAGACATAGTAACCCTTCCCCCTTTAAAGTTATTTTTTATATAATTAGATGATACACTACAAGTATAAGTTTATCAACTATGTAAGCAACATCATATTTCAATTCATAATTCTATTATACTATAACACCGACTCCAATAAATTTCGCAAGCTTGTCTACAAGTACTTAATCTATGTACATAAATAAAATTAATAAAAACAATTAAATAAGGAATACTATATATGATTCCTCTACATATTAAAAAGATTTTTCAAAAATTTTTTAATAAAACCTTTTTAATATACACCAATTTTACTATTTTTATCAATATATACTTATAATATATAGTTTATCCTGATAAAATTAAATTATATTTATATTTATGTGTATATCTATAAAATTATTCATTTTACTTACATTTTGAACTTTGACTTTCTTTGACCTTTGTATTATTATATAAATGTACTAAGGATAAAGAACATTTAGTACCATATAAATAATATTTAATATAAATTTTTAGAGGAGGTTTTAATATGTTTGATATGGTTCCTTTCAGAAGAAATAATGGTCTTTCAAAAAGAGGTGATGATTTCGAAAAATTATTTGATAATTTCTTTAATGATTCATTCTTTGCGCCAATGAATATATCCGGATTTGGAAAAGGATTCAAGGTTGATTTAAAAGAAACAGAAAATAATTATCAAATAGAGGCAGATCTTCCTGGGATAAATAAAGAAGCTATAGAAATAAACTATGACGATAATTATTTAACTATAAGTGCAAAAAGGGATAATTCAGTAGAGGATAAACAAGATAATTATGTAAGACGTGAAAGAACCTATGGTGAATTTAAAAGAAGCTTTTATGTTGATAATGTTGATAAAAATAATATAAATGCAGAATTTAAAAATGGTGTATTAAAAGTTATTTTACCTAAATTAGAAAAGGGAAAAGAAACAAAAACAAAAATAGATATACATTAGAAAAATCCTGTTGGTCATATCCAACAGGATTTTTACTCTTGATGTATAATATCTAAATTTCCAAACTTACTAAATTGACCAAGCCATGCTAATTTTATGGTTCCAGTAGGACCATTTCTTTGCTTTGAAATTATACATTCAGCTATATTTCTATCTTCTGTTTCTTTATTATAATATTCATCTCTATATAAAAATAGAACTAAATCTGCATCCTGTTCTATTGAACCAGATTCTCTCAAATCAGAAAGCATAGGTCTATGGTCAGTTCTAGCTTCAGGTGCACGAGATAGCTGTGAAAGTGCAACGATTGGACATTCCATTTCTTTAGCTAAAGCCTTTATTGATCTAGATATTTCAGATACCTCTTGCTGTCTACTCTCAGAACTACCACTTCCCGCCATAAGCTGTAAATAATCTATAATTATAAGATCAATTCCGCTTTCAATTTTTAATCGCCTACATTTAGAGCGCATTTCCATTATAGATATACCAGCTGAATCATCAATAAATAACTTTGCGCTTCCAAGAGGGCCAGACACTCTTGCAATATTTTCCCAATCCTTATCCTCTAAATCTCCGGTTCTAAGCTTGAGCATATCTACATGTGCCTCTGAACATAATAATTTATATGCAAGCTGTTCTTTTGACATTTCAAGTGAAAATATTGCAACATTCTTACCTTCTCTAAGAGCTGCATATTCAGCTATGTTCAAAGCGAAAGTTGTCTTTCCCATAGACGGTCTTGCCGCTATTAAAACCATATCACCCTTTTGAAATCCTGAGGTCTTAGAATCAAGTTCTCTAAATCCAGATGGTATTCCTGTCGTTTCTCCTTTATTATTAAACAAATTCTCTATCTGAACAAATCCTCTTTCAAGAATATCGCTAATAGGTTCAAAGTCAGATCCTATATTATTTTCTGCTATATTAAATATTTGTTTTTCCGCTAAATCAATAACCTTAAGAACATCATTCTGATTACTATAGCTTTCCTCTATAATCTTAGTAGACGCTTTAATCAAATTTCTAAGAGTCGATTTTTCTTTTACTATTTTTATATAGGATTGAATATTAGCAGTTGATATAACTGATCCACCTAATTCACTTATATATGTTATACCTCCAACTGTATCTAACTTATCTCTCGATTTTAGATTTTCAGAAAGAGTTATAATATCTATAGCTATATCTTTTTGATATAGACTTATTATAGATTCAAATATGATTTTATGGGAATCTTTATAAAAATCCTCTGGTTTTAAAACTTCCATAGCTTCTGCTATGGAAGTTTTATCTATGAGCATTGCTCCTATTACACTTTGTTCAGCTTCTATATTATGAGGCATACTTCTTAGAGGTGAATCCATTATTTATTCCTCCCTAGAATATTAATTTAAGTTAAAATACCAATTCCATTAGTTCATTAATATTTCTTACAGTTTTAACCTCTATATCATCAAGTGATAATGGAATCTCCCTTAAATTATCATTTGGTACAACAACAAGTTTTATACCCTTTCTTCTAGCACCATAGATCTTCTCAAATATTCCACCTACTGGCTTTACATTACCTCTAAGAGATATTTCACCTGTTACTGCTACATCCTGTCTTATAGGCTTATCTAATAATGCACTTATAATACACATTGTTATTGCAGCACCAGCAGACGGGCCATCTATTTTCCCTCCACCTATAACATTTACATGTATATCATAATCATTTATATCTTTATCTGTTAATTTTCTTATAACAGATGCAGCATTAAACACTGAATCCTTTGCCATACTACCCGCAGTATCATTAAATCTTACACTACCTTTACCTTCTTCTTTAGCCTTAAATACAGCAGCTTCTATCTCTATAGTTGAACCAATAAAGCCACTCACACCTAATCCATATATATGTCCGACTTCATATTTATTCTCATTCTTTATATTATCAAAAGGTATAAGTCTGCTTATTGATATAACTTTTTCTATATCCTTTGCTTTTATATTTACACTATCTGTGTGATTATCCTTATTATAAAGTACATATCCATAAGCATCAGCAAGTATATTAATTGCTTTTCTTCCTTCTATAGTATACCTGCTTATAAGGCTTGCTGCCTCTTTTTCTAGGCCTATATTTAATTTACGAGCCGCATTTAATACTATTTGCTCTATATTTTTGGCTGTAAGTGGTTCAAAATATACTTCTGTACACCTTGATCTTAGAGCCGGATTTATCTCGCTTGGTTCTCTTGTAGTTGCACCAATTAAAATAAAGTCAGCAGGTGCACCATTTTCAAATAAATATTTTATATATTTAGGAGTATTCTCGTCATCGGGATCATAATAAGAAGACGAAAATTCAACCCTTTTATCCTCAAGCACTTTAAGTAATTTATTTTGAAGGATATCATCAAGTTCTCCAATTTCATCTATAAATAAAACTCCCCCATGGGCATCTGTTACTAAACCTGGTTTTGGTTCTGGAACACCAATTTCTGCAAGATCTCTTTTAGAACCTTGATATATTGGATCATGTACAGAACCTAAAAGTGGATTAGTTATCTCCCTTGGATCCCATCTTAGAGTACTTCCATCAACCTCAATAAATTTTGCACTCTCCTCAAACGGGGTAAACTTAAGTTTCTTAGCTTCTTCAAGAGCAATTCTAGCTGCAGTAGTTTTTCCAACTCCCGGAGGGCCATATAATATAATGTGTTGTGGATACGGGGATGCTAATTTAGATATAATTGATTTCACTGCCATTTCCTGGCCTATAATTTCATCAAAAGATTCTGGTCTTAAAAGTTCCTGTATATTTTTACTCAATTTTCTGGAATCCAATACTTCAAGTTGTGCATATTTCTTCAATGTCTTTGCGTTTTCAGGACCCTTCTGTTTTTTTATAATACCTAATCTTATTTCATCTATATATTTATCCTGTTTTTCAACTATGTCTTTTTCAACGCCTTTTTCTATTTTATTAGCGATAACTTTTCTTGCCATCTGTTCAGAAATTAAGTTATTTGTATCTTCTAATACTTTATATATATTTTCTTCAGTAGGTACTAATTCAATTCCCTTTCCACTGCTGACTATTTTATTTAAAGCATACAATCTTTCATATACATTTGGACTGCTGATATACTTATCTAATTTATACTTTACAATTCTAGCTCTAATAGTTCCTTTATCAAAGATTCTATTTATCATTTCATACAATATGTTTATTTGTGTATCTACCGTTATATTGTCCAAAAATTGCTGCTCAATTTCTTTTATAAGTTGTGACTTCACATATTTTCCCCCTTATTGTCCTGATATAATTACTTTTATTCTAGTTGAAACTTCTGCATATAATTTTAATTCAACATCATACTTTCCAGTCTGTTTTATAGCATTTGGAATTTCTACCTTTTTCTTATCTATCTTCACATTAAAACTCTTTTCAATCTGGTCTGCTATATCCTTATTAGTTATAGATCCAAATAACTTGCCATTTTCACCAGTTTTAACTTGAAGTTTAAGTTCTTTTCCCTTTAACGAAGCAGCCAATTTTTGAGCTGCCTCTATTTCTGCCAACTTCTGTCTTCTTTCTGATTCTTTTTTATTATTTAATATATGGACATTAGTATCTGTGGCTTGTTCTGCAAGTTTTCTCGGAAAAAGGTAATTCCTTGCATACCCGTCAGAAGTATTAACTATATCTCCTTGTTTCCCCAAAGACTTCACATTTTTCAAAAGTATAACTTTCATTACTCTTCACCTTCCCTAATGTATTTTTTTATAGCATTTTTTAATTCTTGTAATGCCTCATCTATGGTAATAGATTTAAGTTTTGCACCTGCCATAGTCATATGACCTCCTCCTCCTAAGGTTTCGAGTATAAGCTGAACATTCACATCACCTAGAGATCTTCCACTAATGTATATCTCATCTTTTATTCTAACAAAAACGAATGAAGCTTGAATACCTGTAATATTTAGTAGTTCATCCGCAGCTTGAGCAGATAATACAATATCTTCTATATTATTTGGACATACTGCTATGGCAATACCTTCATAAACCTCTGCTGATTTAATAATTTCAGCTCTCTTTAGATACATATCTAAATTATCGGTAAAAAATTTTTTTACATTAATTGTATCTGCTCCAAGTCTTCTTAAAAAAGAAGCTGCTTCAAAAGTCCTTACACCAGTTTTAAATACAAAATTTTTAGTATCAACACATATCCCGGCAAGTAATGCTTCTGCTTCTATTGGTTTAAGCACAGGATTTTCAGTCATATACTGAAGCATTTCAGTTACCAATTCAGATGTAGATGATGCATATGGCTCTATATAATTTAAAAGGGATCCTTCTATAAAATCCGTTGATTTCCTATGATGATCTATTATAACTATCCTCTTTGAATTTTTAACTACATCAATGTTGCTTACATTGCCTTTATTATGGACATCTACAAGTATCAAAAGACTATTTACATCTAAATTATCAATACAATCATTACTACTTATAAATACACCATTATAATCCTCTTCCTGTTTTATTTTATCTAAAATTATATTTATACTGCTATTAATAGAATCACCTATTATATAACACTGTTTTCCAAGTGATTTCACAGTTCTATGCAATCCAACAGCAGACCCTAAACAATCTATATCTGCATTTATATGACCCATTACAAATATTTTACTACTTTCATTTATTAAATCTACTAAAACTCGGGATATAACTCTGGCTCTAACCTTAGTTCTTTTCTCTACTTCTTTAGTTTTACCGCCATAAAATAATAATTTTTCTTTATTTTTCACAACGGCCTGATCTCCACCTCTGCCCAAAGCAAGTTCCTTAGCAGATGATGCATATTTTTCATTCTCCATTGGAGTTTCTGCCCCACGACCAACCCCTATACTTAAGGTTACTTCTAATTTATTTCCCATGTCTATTTTCCTTATAGTATCCAATATGTCAAATTTTTTTTTCATCTCTTCTTTAATATATTTATCCTGCGTACATAGAACATATTTATTCACATCATACTTTCTGAACATTGCTTTAAGTTTTTGAGAATATGCATTTATACTCCTTTCAATTTCTGCTATAATAAGTGGTCTTTTACCTTCTTCAACAGTTTTTAATACATCATCAAAATTATCTACTTCAATAAGCATGACATCATATTTATTTTTATTTATATAACTTTGAGTTTTAAATAATTCTGTAGCATCGTAAAAATATAATATGACTATTTTTTCATCCTTATTTTCGGATGAATCTATAACATTGCCATATATATCATAATATTTATCATTCAATTGTATGAATCTAAATATACTTTTTCTTTTTTCTAATATCTGCCTTACACTAAATTTTTTTATAAAATTATTAATGTTTGCCCCCAATATATCTTCATTTTTCATTATAGAAGAGAATTTTTGATTATACCATAATATTTCTCCCCTATTATCCAAAATAGTTAATGGAAATGGTAATTTTATAAGAGAATTTCTTGTCGCATTATCAAGTTTAAAGGAAAAGTTCTCTATAAACTTTTTCCATTCATGTCTTTTTGATTTTGAAATTTTATAATTATATACTACAAGTGATATATATATAATTACACTTAAAATTTTTATATAAAAACTACTATAATATAATAATAGAATGGTAAGAAAAGCTATTACAATCATATAAATTTTATTAGTTGATACAAAATTATTATATTTTTTATCCATATAACAAATCCCCCATTATAATTAATTTTTTTCTCTTTTGCAGGGATTAAGTTTTCTAAAATCAAAAAATATGTCTATAAATCCAGCAGTCACATATAAAATTGAAAGCTGTGAGAAACCAGTAAATAATATTATTATAACAGTAAATAACTTAGACATTTTAAATCGACTTCTAAGATAATATGCTGCAAGAGCAAAACCATCCAATAAAAGTGCTATTTGAAGTATGTATTGAGAAGATACCGCTATAGAATTTCCATACAGTATATTGTTATTTTTTAAAAGCAGTCCTATTACAAGTGCAATTCCAATTAAACTTCCTGCTTTAGCATCAACATGGAATTCAACAAAAGACTTTAAAGGTTTTACATTATAATTTAATCTTCTAAGCACTCTTTCAGTTACCGCATAATTCAAATATGAGAATGTAATTGAGATTATTGTTATAACAGCAGGAATAACGCTTATAATATAATCCTTATTAAACATATTTGCAATTTGATCTATCAACTGAAGCTGTTCATTGCTCACTCCCATTTTTGAATACATCTGTTTTGCCATACTAACTGAATCTTTAAATTGTGACAAAGTATAATTTATAAATCCTGTTACCCCTCCCTTGTCAATGAGAGTAACATATATTCCAAAATCAATTATTGTTACAGCAGCAAACGCAAGTGATAAAAATATTAAAATAGTACCTGTACTTTTATTTTTTTTAATTAAATATCCAAGAGTAATACCTATAATTCCAAATAATACTGAAGAAGAAACAGCTGAGATAGGATTATATACCGCAGCTATAATTATTCCGCTAACAATCACGGATATTATTGTAATTTTAAAATCATGCCTTAAAAAAAGTACTGTAATAGGAATAGGCAAAATAAATTCCCCAAATAATGAGAAAATAGGTATATAAACATTCATAAGCATTAATATTACCACAATAGATGTAATTAATCCCGCTTCTACTATTGAATTTGTACTATAATTTCTATTCTGCATTATATCCTCCACTTATTTCTTTTCTTTCAAATGATTATATAATTTACTCAAACTCCTGCCATCTTTTTCTACTTCATCTTTCTCTATTATACCCACCTTAAGCTTTTTAAGAACATTATCATCAATTACATCATGAGAATATCCAAGCCTATCTGCCAGTAAATAAAAAATTATTATTCCACCAGATATACAATCTAATATAGCCTGATGTGCAACATTGCTCCCCCTCGTAAGTAGCTTAAATAAATCACCAATTATGCATAAAAGATCAGCTTTTAATTCTTCTATAATTTTTACACTATACATTATATTGAAATCATCTTTTTTCATAATTATCCCCCTTAAGCTTTAACACCATTTTAGTTATTTTAATTCATTTATGCAATAAAGCCAATTTGCACCCCTAAATCAATTGAATTTATTATACAATCATAATTCTAACATATGATTTGAATTTTAACCAATTTATATTGAGTAAAGATATTACTATAAATTATATAAAATAAAGGTCATTGAAATAAATAATTTCAACGACCTTTATGTATCCGCATCATATAACTATTCTGTTGTAAATGGTAACAAAGCTATATTTCTTGCTCTTTTGATAGCTTCTGTAAGTTGTCTTTGATGTTTAGCACAGTTTCCAGAAATTCTTCTCGGAAGAATTTTTCCTCTTTCTGTGATATATTTTCTTAATTTATTTACATCTTTGTAATCAATTCCTTCGGCTTTATCTAAACAAAAAGCGCAGACTTTTCTTTTAGCTCTTCTCATTTTTCCGTTGCCTCTTCTGGCACCTTCTCTATTTGCCATTTCAAATACCTCCTTACCAAAAATTATTAATTAGAAAGGTATATCTCCATCATCTACAGGAGTAATATCCTCTCCATAAATTGAATCATTAAAACCTTGAGTATTTTGAGATTGTTCAGGTGAATTTGTATTGTTAGATGATACTGCCTTATTTCCCCATTCAAGAAATTGAACTTCATCAGCAACAACCTCAGTAACATACCTTCGACTGCCATCTTTAGCTTCATAACTTCTCGTTTGAATTCTTCCGGAAATTCCTATGAGTTTACCTTTACTCATGTAATTTGCAGTTGATTCTGCTTGCTTACCCCATACAACTATCGGTATGAAATCAGCTTCCCTTTGACCATCTCTAGAAAATCTTCTATCAATAGCTATAGTGAAAGTAGTAACAGCTGCTCCAGTCCCTGGAGTAAACTTCAACTCAGGATCTTTAGTTAATCTTCCAATCAAAACAACTCTATTCAACTAAAACACCACCTACTGTTCATCTTTTACTATGATGTGTCTTATAACACCATCTGTAATTCTAAATACTCTATCTAATTCTTTTGGTAAATCAGTATCTGCACTGAAATTTATCAAAGTATAAAAACCTTCGTTAACCTTATTTATTTCATAAGCAAGTTTTCTCTTGCCCCATAGATCAACATTTTCTATTTCTCCACCACCATTTTGAATAACATCTTTAAACTTTTCAACATTGGCTTTAACGTTCTCTTCGTCTAATGATGGATCTAATATAAATATAGTTTCATATTTTCTCATCAGATATTCACCTCCTCCCCTTGGACTAACGGCTGTATATTACAGCAGGGACTTACAATTTAATATTTTACCACTTTATTATATACATATCAATATATTTTTAGCCTTGACTTACAACTTTTTTTGCATCTCTTTCAAATTTGCTCCTAGGAATCATAACTATCCTCTGGCAAGTACAACATTTAATTTTAATATCAGCACCCATTCTTATTATCTTCCATTCCTTTCCTCCACAAGGATGTTGTTTTTTCATTTCAACAACATCTCCAAGATCAAAATTTTTTATCACATCAGTCACCCTCTTTTATTATTTTAATTGTTGAACAAGGCCTTTTTATATTAGCTTTATTTAATTCATTAAAAATTTCTTTTCTAAGTTTCATCTCAGTATCCCACTGAGTCATCGGTTTAACCTTACCGGCTACCTTTATTGTTATATTTCCATCTTTAATATCACTGATTCCCAAAACACTGGGTCCGTCGATTACACACTCATTCTCTATTTTAAATCTATTGCATAAATCTGATATTAAATCTATAATTCTGTCTAAATCTTCCTCACAAGGAACATCTAAACTAACCTGTATCCTGCTGCTTCCTCGTGAATGATTTGTGATTTTAGTTATAAGCCCATTTGGCAATATGTAAGTATCACCATTAAAATCTCTTATTTTTGTAACCCTTAATTCTATACTATCAACTATACCACTCTTGTCATCTATAGTAATATAGTCACCCACATTAAATTGATTTTCAAACAATATAAAGAAGCCATTTATAATGTCTTTTATTAAACTCTGTGCACCTAAGCCTACAGCCACACCACCTATACCTGCAAAAGTTATTCCAATACCGCCAAATAATGTTTCTATAATACCCATAAGTCCAATGAAATAAACAGAGTATTTTAACACACTCTTTAAAATTGCACCAATTGTTTTCGCCTTTTTTTCATCTAGTGAAAATTTAAAATCTTTTTGTCTAGATACATATCTTTTGATAATTGCATTTCCTATCTTTATAGCAAGATACATAAATACAAATATAATTATAATTTTTACCACTTTACTTCCCAAGTTATATAAACCCTCTTTATTAATATTAAATTTACCAAACTCCAGATCCCCTTTAGTAATCTTAATACTCAAAGTCGGAATAGAAATACCACTTACCATATATATGTTTCCTCCAGTATTAATCATCTACAGCTTCATATTTATTATCTTTTTTTACGTATATTCTTTTTACCATAACTTTTTCGCTCTTGACAAGTTTTTTAACTTTGGTTATATATTTTTCTTCTACTCTTATGCTAAGCCCACAACTCTTAGTAATAACTGTCGGTGTTGGCATAACTTCTAATTCTATGTTATTTTCCTTTAAAGTACTTTCTCCACTTATGGCTCCGATTGTATTTTTAAAAGTTAAAATATAATAATTATCATTCATACAACTATAGTTCAAAATTGAACTATTCCCCCCTTTTTTATAAATATCACTGAAAAATATTTAAAATAATAAATTTTATGTTTATATACTATTATATCAGAAATAATATAAATAAAAGTATTTACAAACTATCTAATAGTAAAAAAATATAAAATGGACAAATCCTAATTTATAAATTATAGTAAATATAATAATCAACCCCAGAAATAATACAAAGGAAGTGAGGATCAATGGAAGATTTTTTTAATATGATAGATAAAACTTTAATATTTTTTTTAATATATTTATTGGTGTTCTTTATATTTTTTAGCACATTAAATTATACATTACCATTTGTATTGGCATTAATATTTGCTCTTATACTAAAGAGACCAACAATTTTCTTGATAAGAAAATTTAAATTAAAAAACTCAATAGCTTCACTTATAAGCACTTTTTTATTTTTCGCCATAATAATATTTATCTTTTATTTTGGAATAACTAATATAGCTCAAGAATCAATACAACTTGGGAAAAATGTTCAATCTTATATATCAAATAATTCCTCGAATTTATATTCTTATTTAGATAAACTTCAGACTTATTATAATAACTTGGATCCATCGATTGTAAGTGCTGTAGAAAATAATTTTTCAAGTTATATTACTAAAATTTCAAATTTAACTGTTAGTATAACTGGAAAAATAGTATCTATGTTAATAAACTTTATAGCATCAATACCATATGTTATAATGGTTGTCCTTTTTACATTGCTTGCAACTTATTTTTTCACAAAAGACATAGTTGTATCAAAGAATAAATTTTTAAATAGACTACCAGAGAATAGAGTAAACAAACTATCTAACATTTATTCAGAAACTAAACATATGCTAGTTAACTATTTTCTTTCTTATATGTTTATAATAGGATTGACTTTTATAGAAACACTAATTGTTTTCTTCATATTCAAAATAAAGTATGCATTAATGTTAAGTATTATATGTGCAATAGCTGACATTTTACCTATACTTGGAATAGGGACAATATACATACCTCTGGCTATAATATACTTTTTAATGAAAAATTATATAGTTGCAATTGGATTACTAATATCATACGCATTAGTATCTATAATTCGACAAATTGTAGAACCAAAAATCGTTTCCTCATCTTTAGGTTTACATCCAGTGGCAGTTCTAGCAGCATTATTTATAGGCTTAAAAGCTTATGGATTGCTTGGAATGATATTTTGTATATTCTTAGTAGTATTCTATAATATTCTAAGGAAAGTAAATATACTATAAAGGTATATTTTATGTATAAAAAACCTCCTGTTGGATAAAATTCATAGTATCAGGAGGTTTTAGTATAATGAATAAATTAATTGTAGATCCCTTATCAAAAAACTCGGTTATAATTTTAAGAGATGCCCTAAGTGAGGAAATTTACCCAATTATAAAATCAGGTAGAACATTAATAATACTTTGTATAGGGACAGACAGATCTACTGGTGATAGTTTAGGCCCACTTGTAGGACATAAATTAAAATTTTTAATAAGAAATAAGGTATATTTATATGGTAATTTAGACAACCCAATTCATGCAAAAAATTTAGAGAAAACACTTAAAGAAATTAAAGATAAATTTAGAAATCCATATATAATTGCAGTTGATGCTTGTTTAGGAAGTATACAAAATGTCGGCAAAATAATAATTGAAAATAAACCATTAACTCCTGGATCAGCCGTAAATAAAGCACTTCCAAAAGTAGGGGATTTAAGTATAACTGGAATTGTAAATATTTCTGGTGCAATGGAATTTATGGTATTACAAAACACAAGACTTTCTATAGTAATGCAAATTGCAGAAGTAATATCAAGAGGAATATATCACTGTATATTAAAAACTATAGGTGGAAAAAATACAAGTATTGAATTAGAAAACAAATCATTGACACATATTAATGCATAATCTAAGAATCAATATAAGTTATTATAAGCTCTATTATTTAGTATATACTCAATATCATCTATAGATTTATTACCACAATCTATAATTAATGCTCCTTCTTTTTTTATGTTATTGTCAAAACTTAATTTTGACAATGCACCACTTTTTAAATTGCATATTATTGCATCAACTGTAGAACTCTCATTATCCTTTACTACAGTATATCCCTTTTTCAGAAGTTTTTGTTTTACATATTCCAAATCATCAGAAACATATACCTTCATAATCACACCTCTTTGCATGATAGTGTTTCCCTATTAATACATTTTATTCATATCGAGTAGGAGGTGAATGATTATTTCATTCATCAATCTCTCACACATAAAATAAGCTGTCAAAACTATTTTAATTTTGACAGCTTAAAATTAATTATTTATACAATTATTTAATACATGTTTTTCTTCATCAGATAATTCATATCTGGACATACCTTTATCTATTGGTTTTGCGTAAGTTGTACTTTGATTTCTACCATATATCCCTGTTATAATAATCCCATCATTATTTTCATCAAGTAATGCTATAGAAAAGCTCAAATCACTTCCAACATCTTCAAATGCTCTATATCTTATAATAGAATATTTTTGTATACATTTTTTGAATTTTTTATTCAAGTTTTCATATAAATCTTTCATATATTTATAATTTTCTTGTGTCTTATCTATTTTATTAAGATAAGAATTTATTAATTCTTCTAAATCTGTACTGTTTACACCTCTCATAAGCCTTTTATACTTCTTTTCCAACCTATTCAAAGATCTATTAGTAGTTATAAGCAAAATAAATAATATTAAAATCAACACCAAAAATCCAAGTAATATGTATACCTGAAAGTTATTTATCAATTGTACAATATTTTGCATGTTTTTCTCCCTCCGTCAGATACGTTTCACGTGAAACATATTTAAATCTATTTTATTTTAGTATATTATTAATCCAATTTTAGTATATCAAGTATTCTTTGAAGATCTTGCTCTGAATAATATTCTATTTGTATTTTTCCCTTATTTTTTTTATTTAATAAAGAAACTTTAGTACTAAATAAATTTTCAAGTTTATTCTTTATATCTAAATAATATGGATTTAAATCATATTCCTTGGGTAAGCGCTTAGTGTCAGCATCTTCACCTTTATTTAGATTTTTTATAAGTTCCTCGACTTTCCTCACACTAAGCCCTTTATCAATTATCATCTTAGCCAATTTATATTGAAAATCATTATTTTGTATCGCCAATAAAGCTCTTCCATGTCCTTCAGATATTAAACCATCATTTAAGTAATTTTGAACACGCTTATCTAAATTAAGAAGCCTCAAACAATTTGTAATAGCACTACGTGATTTTCCTATTCTATTACTTAATTGTTCTTGAGTTAGCTCAAAATCATTAATTAATCTCTTGTATGCCAATGCTTCCTCTATAGGATTTAAATCTTGCCTTTGTATATTTTCAATTAAAGAAACTTCCAAAACATCTTTTTCAGTCAAATTCATTATAATTGCAGGTATTTTTTTTAAATTTATTAACTTTGCAGCTCTCCATCTTCTTTCTCCAGCTATAATGCTATACATTTGTCCTTCTTTTTTTAATATTATGGGCTGTATAATACCATGCTCTTTTATAGACTCCGAAAGTTGAACAATTTTTTCTTTATCAAAATTTCTTCTCGGTTGACATCTGTTAGCTTGTACTATATTTATATCTATCATTTTTATACTATCATTTTTATCATTATTAGTCTGCTGCTCAATCTTCTCTTCAGGTATAAGTGCCCCTAATCCTTTACCTAGTCCAAATTTTCTACTCAATTAATTTCTCACTTCCTTTTTACATATCCTGACGTCTTAAAAACTCTTTTGTTAAATTGTCATATGCTTTAGCGCCTCTACATTTATCATCATATAAAACTATAGGTAATCCAAAACTAGGTGCCTCTGCTAATCTTACATTTCTAGGAATTAAAGTCTCATATACCTTATTTTTAAAATACTTTTTAACTTCTGCAAGAACATCATTTGATAGCTTTGTCCTTCCATCATACATACTAATTACTACACCTTCAACTTCTATATTACGATTTAAAGACTTTCTTATAAGTTGTATTGTGTTAACCAATTGTCCAACTCCTTCTAATGCATAAAATTCACATTGTATAGGTATAAGAACACTATTGGAACATGTGAGTGCATTTACAGTTAACAATCCTAATGAAGGTGGACAATCTATGAACACGAAATCGAATTTTTGGCTCAAATTATCTATTTTTTTCTTTAATATAGATTCTCTATCATTTCTATTTATAAGTTCAACTTCTGCACCGGCAAGTTCCATATTAGAAGGTGCTAAGTAAAAATTTTCTATCAATTCACATTTTTTTATAACATCATCTAGTTCTACATCAGATGCTAATACGTCATAGATAGATTCATCTATAACAGCCTTATCAAAACCAAGTCCACTAGTAGTATTTCCTTGTGGATCAATATCTATATCAAGTACTTTATAACCTTGAATAGCTAAATATGAACTTAAGTTAATACTAGTTGTAGTTTTCCCAACTCCACCTTTTTGGTTAAATATAGATATTACTTTCATAAACACTTACACCTTTCATACAAAAAGTAACAGATACAAATACAATATCTGTGAAAATTTAAAATAACTGCTCTATTATAGAGATCTATAACTAAACTTACTATATATTTAATTATATATTTTTATATAATATATTAAAAGCATTTTTAATAAAATGTAATGTAAAATTACTATTAATTTAAAAAGATAGAGTTACTTTAACTCTATCTTAATATGTTTCACGTGAAACAAATATTTTATTTTTTATGTATTGTAATAGTTATTTCTATTTTATCATTTAAATCTTTAGAATTATACTCTGCATTAAGTCCATATTTATCAAATACTTGTTTTACAGTATTTATATATACTCTAGGAGAAAATATACCTTTTATCTTTTTGATGGATTTTTTCCCTTCATCTTTATTGAGCTTTTCAAGTTCCTTATTAATTAATTCCTCTGTTTTCTTTACATTTAAAGATTTTTTTATGACTATATTAAGAACTTTTTTTTGAAGTTCAACAGTAGGAATTTTTAATAAAGCTCTTGCATGCCTTTCTGTCAAATTGTTCATTAAAAGCATATATCTTATATCTTGAGTTAATCTCAATATTCTTATTTTATTCGCAATGGTTGATTGCTTTTTGCCTATTATCTGTGCAAGTTGTTCCTGTGTATATGAATGTTCTTTTATAAGATTATAATAAGCTTCTGCTTCCTCTATAAAATTTAAATTTTCCCTTTGCAAATTTTCTAGAAGTGCAATAGCAGCCGAATCTTTATCACTTATATCTACTATTATAGATGGAACTTCCTTAAGTCCCGCTTTTTTAGCTGCTCTTAGCCTTCTTTCACCAGACACTAATTCATATTTATCTTCTCCTAATTTTCTGACAGATAGGGGCTGAATTATTCCATAAATTTTTATAGATTGAGCTAGCTCATCCAAACTCTCTTCATCAAAATATTTTCTTGGCTGATATACATTAGGCAAAATTAGATCCACAGGTATATAATTAATATTTTTTTGCATCCTTAAATCATCCTTTTTGTAATTTCCTATTGTTAAAATTTCTTCACTGTATTATAAATTCCTTCTAGACTAATTGGATTTTCGTATTACAAATTGCAACATTTATTTCAAAGGCTTCTTAGAAACTATTCCAGCTTTTCTTGGATATAACCTATTAGTATGACTTGATTTTCTTATTATTACAAGGTTATGATTAAGATTAATACCTTTTATATTAATATTTATTATGTCTTCTAATTTACCTCCAAGAATAGAAATAGCACTTCTAGCTTCTTTAACTTCATCCAATACAGATGGTCCTTTCATTGCAATAAAATATCCACCAACCTTAACATAAGGTATACATAGCTCACTTAAAACCGTGAGATTAGCTACAGCACGTGAAACAGCAATATCAAAGCTTTCTCTATATTCATCTTTTTTAGCATAATCTTCTGCCCTGCCATGAATAGCAATTATATTTTTGAATCCAAGATTATTTACAACTTCATTTAAAAAATTTACTCTTTTATTTAAAGAATCTAATAATGTAATATTAAAATCATCTTTAATAATTTTCATAGGTATGCCAGGGAATCCACCACCAGTACCTATATCAATAATATTTTTAGCTTCTCTTAAAGGTACAAAATTAAATATTCCAATACAATCAATAAAATGTTTCTTTATTATTTCATATTCATCCGTAATTGCTGTTATATTTATTTTCTTATTCCATTCACATATCAAATCTTTATATCTAATAAACTTATTATATTTTTCATCATTAAATTCAAAATTTACTTCATCACAATACTCCTTCATTAAATCAAAATAATCCATACCTTCTTCTCCATTCTACTACTATTTTATAGAAATATACAACTTTTAAATTAAATTGTAATAAATACTATTCCATCTATTTAATGTTTCTACTTCTATACTCCTTCTCAAGATATATCAAAAGTACAGATATATCTGCAGGTGAAACACCAGAGATTCTTGAAGCCTGACCTATATTAGTTGGTTTAATTTTATTTAATTTTTGCACTGCTTCAATTCTTAACCCCCTTACAGAATCATAATTAATATCTGCAGGTATAATCTTATCTTCAAATTTTTTAAACTGCTTTATCTGCTCCAATTGTTTATTTATGTACCCCTCATACTTTGAAATTATATTTACCTCTTCTTTAATATTATCATTTAAAATTGGTCTATCCTTATCTAAAGGCTCTAATTTAAAATAATTAAGTTCAGGCCTTTTTATTAGTTCATACAGACTGGTAGTCTTTTTTAATTCAGATGATTCAAGAGATTTAAGAAAATTTTCTACCTCTTTTTTAGGATTAATATTAACACATTTTATCCTTTCTATTTCCTTGTAAATGGCTTCTTTTCTATGTAAAAACCTTTGATATCTTTCATCTGTAACAAGACCAACTCTATTTCCAATCTCCGTTAATCTTAAATCAGCATTATCCTGTCTCAAAATTAATCTATATTCAGATCGAGAGGTCATCATTCTATATGGCTCTTCAGTACCTTTAGTAACTAAATCATCTATGAGTACTCCTATATATGCATCAGATCTTTTTAAAATTAAAGGTTCTTTATTTTTAACTTTAAGGGCTGCATTTATGCCGGCAATGATACCTTGTGCTGCCGCTTCTTCATATCCAGAACTCCCGTTTACTTGACCCGCTCCAAATAATCCACCTATATTTTTAAATTCTAATGATAATTTTAATTGTTGTGGATTTATACAATCATATTCTATAGCATATGCTGTTCTCATTATCTCTACATTTTCAAGTCCTATTATAGTTTTATACATAGCAAGCTGTATTTCTTCTGGAAGTGAACTTGATGCTCCACCAACATATAATTCATCTGTATTTTCTCCTTCTGGTTCTATGAATAGCTGATGTTTTTCTTTGTCTGGAAATCTCATGACTTTATCTTCAAGCGAAGGACAATATCTTGGACCAACAGATTTTATACTTCCATTATATAATGGTGATCTTTCTATATTATCCCTTATAACTTTTAAAGTTTCATCAGTTGTATAAGTTAAGTAACAATTAACCTGTTCTCTATCTATATCATCGCTCATAAAAGAGAATGGAATTACTTCCTTGTCTCCTTTTTGAATTATCATTTTAGAAAAATTTACACTTCTTCTATTTATTCTGGCAGGAGTACCTGTTTTAAATCTTCTAAGTTCTACACCTATATCTAACAAACTCTGAGAAAGATCATTGGCTGGAAATAATCCACTAGGGCCACCACTATAACTAACTTCTCCTATTATTATCTTACCTTTTAAATATGTACCTGTTGCCAGAATTACAGTCTTAGTTTTAAAATACGCTCCATTTTTAGTTAGAATACCACAAACCTTATCATCCTTAATATCTATTTTAACAACCTCAATTTGTTTTAACCAAAGATTAGATTGTCTTTCTATAACATGTTTCATTCTCTCAGAATATCTCTTTTTATCAGCTTGAGCTCTAAGTGAATGAACTGCAGGTCCTTTAGATGTATTTAACATTCTAGATTGTATATATGTATTGTCTATATTAACACCCATTTCACCACCTAGCGCATCTAACTCTCTAACTAAATGTCCCTTAGCAGTACCTCCTACACTTGGATTACATGGCATTAATGCTATACTATCCAAATTCATCGTACATATTAAAGTTTTACATCCAATTCTAGCTGATGCAAGAGCTGCTTCACAACCGGCATGTCCGGCACCAATTACAACTACATCAAATTCACCGCCAAAATAATCCATAAATATCTACCTACTTTCCTAAACAAAATTGAGAAAATATTTTATTTATTATATCTTCCTGTAATGTTTCTCCTAATATTTCTCCTAAACTACTCCAAGCATCTCTTATATCTATAGAAGCTAAATCAATAGCAGATGTATCATTTAATGCCTGAATTGCTTGCATGCAACTTTCCTTTCCTCTAATTAAAGCTTCCTTATGTCTTGTATTTGTTAAAATAAAACCTTTTGAATTTATTTCGCCATTAAAAAATAAATTTTTTATAATATCTTTTAATAATTCCACACCTTTACCTGTTTTAATAGATGTTTTCATTACATAATCTTGATTAAGCTTATTTAGTTCCGTTATATCCATTTTAACTTCTAAGTCACTTTTATTTAGTAAAACTATATATTTTTTATCCTTTATAAATTCAATGATTTTTCTGTCCTCATTATCTAGTTCTCTACTTAAATCTAATAACAGTATTACTAAATCTGCCTGATTTATCTTTTCTTTTGATTTGTTTACTCCTATTTTTTCTACAAGATCATTCGTCTCTCTTATTCCAGCAGTATCTATTATCTTAACTGGAATACCACTTATATTTATATATTCCTCGATAATATCTCTGGTCGTTCCAGGCACTTCTGTCACTATAGCTCTTTTTTCGTGTAATAAATAATTAAGTAATGAAGACTTACCAACGTTTGGTTTTCCAACTATAACAACATTTAAGCCCTCTCTGATTATTTTTCCTTCTTCAGCCGTGCTTAAAATTTCACTCATTTTTTCAATTATAGATTTTAATTTTAATGAGACATCAGAAGCAGTAATTTCTTCTAAATCATCTTCAGGATAATCTACAGTTGCTTCTATATGTGCAATTGTTTCAAGTAATTCTTCCCTTATCTCATTTATTTTTTCTGAAAGAGCACCTCTCGACTGCTTAACCGCAGATTTCATGGATAATTCTGTTTTAGCAGATATTATATCCATTACGGATTCTGCCTGACTTAAATCAATTCTTCCATTCAAAAATGCTCTCTTTGTGAACTCTCCAGGTTCTGCAATTCTTGCACCTTGTCTTATAACCTCCTCAAGTATTCTTTTAGTTGAAATAATACCTCCATGACAATTTATTTCAACTGTGTCCTCAGCAGTAAAACTTTTAGGGGCTTTCATATAGCTTACAAGAACCTCATCCAATATATCGCCAGTTTCTCTTTCGACTATAAATCCATGTCTCATTGTATATGGTTTGATATCATTCAAATCTTTATTATTTCTAGTTCTAAAAATACTACCTACAATTTTTAAAGCATTATCTCCTGATACTCTTACTATAGAAATTCCACTTTCACTTAAACCAGTACTTATAGCTGCTATAGTATCAAATTCCTTCATAATTAATAAAAACTCCTTTCCACTATATATAAAGCAAAAAGAAAGCCATGATATTAGGCTTTCTTTAAATCCACAACAACTCTTCTAAAAGGCTCTTCACCTTCACTATAAGTATTTACATAATTGTCATTCTGAAGTGCAGAATGGATTATCCTTCTTTCATACGGATTCATAGGTTCAAGCTTTACAGCTCTTCTTGTTTTTCTTACTTTATCCGATATTTTTCTAGCCAGTCTCCTTAGTGTTTCTTCTCTTTTAGCCCTATAATTTTCCGTATCTAAAATAACTCTTTTATATTCATTATCATGTTTCTTATTCACTACAAGACTTATAAGATACTGAATTGAATCTAAAGTTTCACCCCTATATCCTATAAGTATTCCCATATTGGGACCTGTTAATATTATACTTAGAACATTATTTTCTTCTTTTATTCTTATTTCTGCCTTAATACCCATGCAATTTAACATATCTCTTAAAAAAGTCTTAGCTTCATATATATAGTCTCTTTTAACCTTAACTTTTATTTTTGCTGGCCTAGTTCCTATGTTAAAAAAACCCTTCTTACCATGATCTAAAACTTCAACTTCAACTTTATCTTCTGTTGTTTTTAATTCATTTAACGCATTTTTTAACGCATCATCTACAGTTCTGCCTGTCATTTCAATAACTTTCACTTTTAAGTCACCCCCTAGGCTTTACTGGTGATTTTTATTACCGCTAAATCTTTTTATAACTAAAGTTTGAGCTATTTGTATAAGATTATTCACAACCCAATATAGAACCAAAGCTGATTTTAACGACCAACTAATAAATACCATAAATCCTGACATAGCTATGTTCATAGTAGTAGTATTCTTAGCCTGAGCACTATCTCCAGCCGGCATCATTAGAATTCCTGAATAATATGTAGTAATACCTGAAAGAAGCGCAAGAATTATATCTCTTTTCGCTAAGTCTTGTATCCAAAGAAAATGAACTCCATTTATACCCTGCAAATTGTTAAAAACATAATAAAGAGCTATAAATATAGGCCATTGAATCAACATCGGTAAACATCCACCAAGTGGGTTAACACCATTCTCTTTATATAACTTCATCATCTTTTCTTGGGCTTTTTGAGGATCATTTTTATATTTATTCTGAATTTTTTGTAACTCTGGTTGTACCTCATTCATAATTATCGACGATTTCATTTGTTTTAAATTTAAAGGAAGTATTATAAGCCTTATTATAACTGTCACTAAAATAATTGTTATACCATACGAAATATTTTGATTGGGAATTAATGACATTACCCCTTGGTGTATAAAATTAAAAAATTGAACAAATGCATTGCTTAGATATCGCAAAATATAAACCTCCTGATAATTTATTTAACCGGATCATATCCTCCTTTATTAAAAGGATTGCATCTCAGTATTCTTTTTATAGACATAAAGCCACCTTTCAATGCACCATATTTCTCTATAGCTTGTATGGCATATTGAGAACAAGTCGGATAAAATCTACAACATTGCCTTTTTAAAGGTGATATATATTTTCTGTAGAATTTTATTAAAAAAACTAAAAATTCTTTCATCTAATTATACAGACCTGCCTTTTTTAAAAGATTTTTAAGGGCATCATCAATATCTCTATAGCTTTTTCCTCTTGCAGCAATTCGTGCTATAAAAACTAAATCATTATTTTGTGATAAACAATCTTTATTAAGCCTGTAACTTTCCTTAATTAATCTTTTAGTCCTATTTCTAACTACACTTTTACCTACTTTTTTACTTACAGATATTCCAAGTCTATTAATATTCTTTTTATTTCTATAAACGTATAGAACTAGTAAATGATTGGAAAACGATTTTCCTCTTCTATATACAACCCTAAATTCTGAATTCTTTCTTAATTTACTATTGTTCATTTACTTTGCTCCTTTTTTTCTGCAGTTGCAGAAAAAGGCCACGAAAGCGGCCCTTATGCTGTTAATTTTTTTCTACCTTTTTGTCGTCTTCTTTTTATAACATTTCTACCAGATAAAGTTCTCATTCTTTTTCTAAATCCATGTTCAACTTTTCTTTGTTTTTTCTTAGGTTGATAAGTCATCCACATCTTAAACTACACCCCTTTCTTCTACAAGTAGTTATAAATATATCATCCTACTAAGAATTTTAGTAGGATTGAATTCAATTAATTGTAAATTTATTTTTATCCCTGCAATTTCACTATTAAATTATATATTTACCTAGATATATTGTCAATATTATTATGTCATTCATAAATTGTATTTTATGGATAATTCTTATTTTGCAATATATTCAATATGAAAGCATAGCTGTTAATATTTTATGTTGATTTTTGTGGATAACTTCTTGAATAGCTTTCTATGTTCTGATATTATTAATAGAGAACTGTGAATAACTTTCATTTTTTTATTTTTATCCACAGTTGTGGATAAAAATGTGTATAACTTGTTCTATTTATGTTATATTTATATTCTATTTTTCACTAAACCCCTAATTTTATTCAATTTAGAGGTTGTTAAAATTTATTTTTTGTTTTCTGTTGATAACAGCTAAATAATAAATAATATCAACAATTAAATTAACAAGTGAATAAATTTATAAACATTTGTCAAGAAAATATAATAATGTTTATAAATATGTTTATAATTTCTTTATTAAAGACTGGAGGATAAAAA